>NZ_JAFEUW010000001.1 GCF_025028335.1 Brachybacterium sillae | reverse complement strand
GCGCCGGTCGGGCGCGGCAGATCGGCCGCCCCCAGCAGCATCAGGGCCTCCGCGACGCAGACCTTCGCGAACTCCCCGAGGTGCAGAGACTCGTCGATGCCGTGGGCCCGGGACTCCGGGTCCTCGACACCGGTGACGAGCACCTCGGCGTGGGGGAACACCTCCAGCAGGTCGGCGATGAACGGGATGGAGCCGCCGAGGCCGGTGTCGACCGGCTCGGTGCCCCAGGCCTGGGCGAAGGAGCGCCGGGCCAGTTGCATGGCCGGGGAGTCGTCCGCCGCGAGGAAGGGGCGTCCCTGCTCCCCCGGTGTCACGATCACCTGCGCGCCGCGCGGGGCGTGGTCGGTGAGGTGCCGGGTGAGGGCATCCATCGCACGCTGAGGCTCTTCCCCCGGGGCCAGGCGCAGCGACACCTTGGCACGGGCCTCATGGATGAGGGTGTTGGAGGCCTGCTGCACCGGTGTGGCGTCGATCCCGATGACGCTCAGCGCGGGCTTGGCCCACAGTCGCTCGGTGAGAGTGCCGCGCCCGGCCAGGGGAAGATCGGCGGGCACCCCGGCATCGCGGCGGAAGTCCTCCTCCGGCAGGTCGACCGTCGGGGTGGCGGCGTGGTGCAGGCCCTGCACCGCGACCTCACCGTCCTCGTCATGCAGGGTGGCCAGCAGCCGTGACATCTGAGTGAGCGCATCCAGCACGGGCCCGCCGAACATGCCCGAGTGCACGGCGAAATCCGCCACCCTCACGGTCACGGTGAGATCGACGAGGCCGCGCAGGCTGGTGGTCAGGGCCGGCGTCCCGACGGCCCAGTTGGAGCTGTCCGCCACGACGATGAGGTCGGCGGCGAGCTCCTCACGGTGGTCCTCGATGAAGGCGCGGAAGCTCGGGGATCCGGCTTCCTCCTCCCCCTCGACGAACACGCTCACACCGACGCCGAGACGGGCGAGCTCCTCGCCCACCAACCGCAGAGCGGTCACGTGGGCCATCACCCCGGCCTTGTCATCGGCGGCACCACGGCCGTAGAGGCGGTCACCGCGCTCGGTCGGCTCGAACGGCGGGGTGGTCCAGGCGCTCTCCTCGCCGGTGGGCTGGACATCGTGGTGGGCGTACAGCAGCACGGTCGGCATGCCCTCGGCCGCGGGGCGACGGGCCACGACGGCCGGTGCACCGCCGGCGGAGGAGGAGATGCGCACCTCCGGCAGACCGGTCGAGCGCAGCAGCTCGGCGACGGCCTCGGCGCTGCGCTGCACCTGCTCGCGGTCGTACCCCTCGAAGGCGATGGACGGGATCCGCACGAGGGACTTGAGGTCCTCGAGACTCTGCGGAAGGAGCTGCTCCAGGCGCTCCTGGAGAGCGTCACGGTCAGGCAGAGAGGCGGTGTCGGTGGTCGTCATGGCTCCACGCTACCGCCGCGGCGGTCCCCTAGAATCCTGCGGTGACCTCTCGCAAGTACATCCCCCCTGCCGACGCCGACGACGCCGCTCGCCCTGTCGCATCCTCCCCGGTCGAGGACACCTCCTCGCGAGGCGGCGAACCTGCCAAGCGCCCCGCCGGGAAGGGACGCCCGACCCGGTCGCGCGCGGAAGCGCTCGCCGCACGTCGCAAGCCGCTGGTGCCCGCCGACCGGAAGGCCGCTCGGGCCGCCGACCGTCAGCATCGGGCCGAGGAGCGCCAGCGCACCCAGCAGGCGCTGGTGACGGGGGACGAGACGAACATGCCCCCGGCACATCGGGGCCCGGAGCGGCGCTTCGTCCGGGACCTGGTCGATGCCCGCTGGAACGTCGGTGAACTGTTCTTCCCGGTGGCGCTGGTGATCCTGATGGTCACCCTGATCCTGCCGCTGCTGCGTCCGGATCTCTATGGGCTGGCGAACATCCTCATGCTCATCGTCCTGTGGGGCGGTATCGCCCTGACGGCGATCGATGCGGTCGTGCTGCGGCGGCGCCTGCGGGCGGCGCTCACCGAACGCTTCGGTTCCGTGGGCCAGGGGCTCGTGAGCTACGGGATCCTGCGCAGCATCCAGATGCGGATGCTGCGCCTGCCGAAGCCGCAGGTGGGGCGGGGCCAGGCGCCTCGTTGACGCACCCCGCGGTCACAGACGGGAGAGGGGCCCGACCACCGTGGGTGGTCGGGCCCTTTCCCGTCGGGTCTCTCGACGGACCGGCGCGGCGCGGCAGCCTCAGCCCGTCGGCCGCACTCAGCCCTTCGCGGCGGACCCGTCGGCGCCGCCGCCGCCGGGCGCGCCCTCGGGGGCTGCCTGGCCGCGACGCGGCGCCGCAGCTCCCGCCGGCGTGGCGTCCACCCCGGCCTCCTTGCGCTGCTGAGCGGTGATCGGCGCGGGGGCCTGGGTCAACGGGTCGTACCCGCCGCCGGACTTGGGGAACGCGATGACGTCGCGGATCGACTCACTGCCGGAGAGCAGCGCGACGATGCGGTCCCAGCCGAAGGCGATGCCGCCGTGGGGCGGGGCACCGAAGGCGAAGGCATCCAGCAGGAAGCCGAACTTCTCGCGCGCGGCCTCCTCATCGATTCCCATCACCTGGAAGACGCGCTCCTGCACATCCCGGCGGTGGATACGGATGGACCCGCCGCCGATCTCGTTGCCGTTGCAGACGATGTCGTAGGCGTAGGCGAGGGCCGACCCCGGATCCTGGTCGAAGGTGTCAAGGAACTCCGGCTTCGGTGAGGTGAAGGCGTGGTGCACGGCCGTCCAGGCGCCGCTGCCCACTGCCACATCCCCGGCGGCCACGGCGTCCCCGGCGGGCTCGAACATGGGGGCGTCGACCACCCACACGAAGGAGAAGGCGTCATGGTCGATGAGGCCGAGGCGCTCGGCGATCTCGTTGCGCACCGCACCCAGCAGGGCGCGGGAGGACTTCGCCTCACCGGCGGCGAAAAACACGCAGTCCCCGGGGGCGGCGCCGACGGCCTGGGCGAGGCCCTCGCGCTCGGCGTCGGAGAGGTTCTTCGCGACCGGGCCGCCGAGGGTGCCGTCCTCCTCCACCAGCACGTAGGCGAGGCCCTTCGCGCCCCGCTGCTTGGCGAACTCCTGCCAGGCGTCGAGGGTGCGACGCGGCTGGGAGGCGCCACCGGCCATGACGATCGCCCCGACGTACGGCGCCTGGAACACCCGGAACGGGGTGTCGGCGAAGTACTCCGTCATCTCGCTGATCTCGAGGTCGAAGCGCAGGTCGGGCTTGTCCGAGCCGTAGCGGCGCATCGACTCCTCGTAGGTGATGCGCGGGATCGGGGTGGTGACCTCGTGGCCGGCGACGGCCCACACCCGCTGCACCACGCGCTCCGCGAGGGCGATGACGTCCTCCTGGTCCACGAAGCTCATCTCGATGTCGAGCTGTGTGAACTCCGGCTGCCGGTCGGCGCGGAAGTCCTCGTCGCGGTAACAGCGGGCCAGCTGGAAGTACTTCTCCATACCCGCCACCATCAGCAGCTGCTTGAACAGCTGCGGCGACTGCGGCAGGGCGTACCAGGATCCGGGCGACAGACGCGCGGGCACCAGGAAGTCGCGGGCGCCCTCGGGAGTGGAGCGGGTGAGGGTCGGGGTCTCGATCTCGACGAAGCCCTCGTCGAGGAGGGTCTCGCGGGCGGCACGGTTCACGGCCGAGCGCAGCCTGAGCGCCCGCGCGGGGGCGGGGCGGCGCAGGTCCAGGTACCGGTACCGCAGACGGGTCTCCTCGCCGACCTCGGTACGCTCGTCGATGACGAAGGGCAGCGGCGCGGAGGGGTTGAGCACCTCGACCTCCTGCGCGTCGACGTCGATCGCGCCGGTGGGCAGGTCGGGATTCTCGTTGCCCTCGGGGCGGCGCACGACGGTGCCGGTCACGCGGATCACGTACTCGGAACGCAGGTGCAGGGCCTCATCCTCACGCACCACGACCTGCGCGATCCCGCTGGCGTCACGCAGGTCCAGGAAGGTGACACCGCCGTGATCACGGCGACGACCGATCCAGCCGGCGAGCGTGACGGTCTGGCCGATGTGCTCTTCGCGGAGCGCGCCGGCGTCATGAGTGCGCAGCACAGGGGTTCCCTTCGTCGAGGCGGGATGGATCCAGGGCGCGATCCTATCGCGCGTGAGGTATCTCGCCCGGCGCTGCCCTGTCCCGGATCACCTCGCCCCCGTAGGGTGGAGAGCTGTCCTGATCTGCGAGCGTGTGGGTCCTCCACCGACCAGAAGGACGCCATGACCGACGTCGCCCCGACTCCCCCCACCGAACCCGCCGACGACGCCGCCTCCGCGCCGGCCGAGGACGTCGCCCGCACCGACACCCACGGCGGACTCGACGCCGCCGATGGCGCCCCCGTCCCCGCCGGTTTCGATGCGTTGGGCCTTACGCCCGAGCTGCGTCGCGCCGTCGACGCCCTCGGGTACCGCACCCCCTCCCCGATACAGGAGCAGGCGATCCCCGCCCTGCTGTCGGGACGGGACGTGATCGGTGTGGCACAGACCGGCACCGGCAAGACCGCCGCCTTCGGCCTGCCGCTGCTCGCGGCCGTCGACCCGCAGGTGCGGGACGTGCAGGCCCTGGTCCTGGCCCCCACGCGCGAACTGGCGATGCAGGTGGCCGATGCGATCAGCTCCTTCGCCGCGCAGGTGGCGCAGCTGGAGGTCGTCGCGGTCTACGGCGGCTCCCCCTACGGTCCGCAGGAGCGGGCGCTGGCGCGCGGCGCCCAGGTCGTCGTGGGGACCCCCGGCCGCGTCATGGACCACATGCGCAAGGGCACGCTGCGCCTGGACGCGGTGCGCTACGCGGTGCTGGATGAGGCCGACGAGATGCTCCGGATGGGCTTCGCGGAGGACGTCGAGGAGATCCTGTCCCACTCCCCCGCCACCCGGCAGGTGGCGCTGTTCTCCGCGACCATGCCCCCGGCGATCGAACGGGTCGCCGAGGAGCACATGACCGACCCGGTGAAGGTGACGGTCGCACGGCAGTCGACCACCGTCGCGAACGTCACCCAGCGCTACGCGGTGGTGCCCTTCCGCCACAAGACGGGCGCCCTGGTGCGGGTCCTCGCCACCTCCCCGGCTCAGGCGGCGATCGTGTTCGTGCGCACCCGTTCCGCCGCGGAGGAGGTCGGTGCCGCACTCGTCACCCAGGGGATCGTCGCCGCCACCATCAGCGGGGACGTGCCCCAGAAGGAGCGTGAACGGATCGTCGAGCGGTTGCGGGACGGCAGCCTGACGGTGCTCGTCGCCACCGATGTGGCCGCCCGCGGCCTGGATGTGGAGCGCATCGGCCTGGTCGTGAACTTCGACGTCCCTCGCGAGCCCGAGGCGTACGTGCATCGGATCGGCCGCACCGGCCGTGCGGGCCGCACCGGTGATGCCGTCACCTTCGTGGCGCCGCATGAGCGCCGCACTCTGCGGGCGATCGAGAAGGCCACCCGGCAGCAGATCGAGGAGATGACCGTCCCCTCCCCGCGGGACGTGTCCCGGCATCGTTTCGCGCAGCTGCTGGAGCGCCTGCCCGAACGAGAGGAGCGCGGACGCCTGGACCTGTACACGGAGATGCTCTCCGAGTACCTGGAACGCACCGGGGCGGATCCGGCGCGGCTGGCGGCGGTGCTGGGGGCCCTGGCGATCGGGGACGAGGGACCGGCCGCCGACGCTCCTGCGGAGGAGGAGTTCGAGCGGGCATCCTTCCGTGGGGAGGAGCGCCGTGGCCGGGACCGGCACGACCGCGACGGCGAGGACGACCCCGAGGGCCGCGGGCATCGCGGCCGTCCGGAGCGCAGCCCCCGTCCCGAGCCCGGGTACACCGCGTACCGGGTCGCCGTGGGGCACGCCCAGGGTGTCAAGCCCGGGGCGATCGTCGGTGCGCTCACCGGGGAGGGCGGCCTCACCGGCAAGGAGGTCGGCAAGATCAGCATCTTCGGGTCGTTCAGCATCGTGCAGCTGAAGGGGCGTCTGTCGCCTGAGCAGCTCGATCGGCTGGGCAGCGCCCGGATCGGCGGTCGCGCCCTGCGGGTCAGCCCGGATCGTGGTCCCCGCCGCGACCGGGATGACCGGAACGATCGCCGCGGCCGTGACGAGCGTCGGGACCGCGCCGGCCGGGACGACCGGGAGGATCGCCGTGGTCGTGGTGAGCGCCGCGAATGGCGCGGGGAGCGCCGCGACTGGGACGACCGCGGCCCGCGCGGCGACCGCACCGGTGCCCGGCATGACAGGTTCCAGGCGAAGAAGGCCCGGGGTCCGCGCCACCACGACCGCTGACACAGCGCACCATCCATGGAGCGCTGATGCGACGCTGAGCCCGACGGCCCGCGGCAGGCTCCCAGGATGACGAACGAGGCCCGCCACCGACTGGTGGCGGGCCCCGTTCGCGCGTGGTGTCGGCGCCGTGCGAGCGGCGACGCGGAGGTGTCAGCCGCGCTTCTCGGCCTCGGCCTTCGCCTGCTCGTAGGCGGCGCGCACCTCGTCCATGTCCAGCGCGCGGACCTTGCCGATCAGATCCTCCAGATCGGCCTCGCGCAGAGCACCGGGCTGCGAGAACACCGGGACGCCCTCGCGGTAGATGACGATCGTCGGGATGGAGGTCACGCCGTACTGCATGGCCAGCTGCTGCTGGTCCTCGGTGTCGACCTTCGCGAAGGTGATGTCCTGGTGCTTCTCGGAGCTCTTCTCGAAGATCGGAGCGAAGCGCTGGCACGGCATGCACCAGCCGGCCCAGAAGTCGATGAGGACGATGCCGTCCTTGACGGTCTCGTCGTGGTTCTGCGTGGTCAGAGTGATGGTGGCCATGTCCGGCTCAACGTCCTTCCGAAGCGGGGGATTCCGGCCCCGACCCTACCATGAGCACCGTCACCGCGCCGGGTCGACCGGCGTGACCCGCACCAGGCGGTCCTCCTCGGCGGGCATCCAGGTCGCAGGGTCGGCATCGGTCTGGTCCCCGGAACGGATGTCCTTCACGCGGTGGCCGCCGTCCTCGTCGGCGGGGAACCACACGAAGGGGATCCCGCGCCGCTCCGCGTGCCGGATCTGCTTGCCCATCTTCTGCGCCGCGGGCGAGACCTCACAGGGGATGCCACGGGAGCGCAGATCCCGGGCGACGGCATCGGCATCGCCGCGTCGCTCCTCCTGCGGGACCGCCACCAGCACGCACGAGGGCACCGCCCGGCTGGCGGTGACCATCGGGGCCGACAGCATGCGGGAGACCAGGCGTGACAGGCCGATCGACAGGCCGACCCCGGGATAGGTGTGTCGGTTGTCGGAGGCGAGACGGTCGTAGCGCCCCCCGGAGCAGATCGATCCGAGGGACTCGTGACCCTCGACGAAGGTCTCGAACACGGTGCCGGTGTAGTAGTCGAGACCGCGGGCGATCGAGAGGTCGGCCTGACAGATCCCCGGCACGGCCCGATTCACGCGTTCCACGACGGCGGTGAGGGCCGCAATGCCCGCCTCGACCTGCTCACCGGCCCCGCCGAGCTCTCGCACGCGGTCGGCGAAGGACGCATCCGGGGTACGGATGCTCGCGAAGTCCAGGGCGCGGCGCGCCTGCTCGGCGTCGGCCCCGGCCTCCTGGCGCAGCAGAGCCTCCACCGCGTCGGGGCCGATCTTCGCGAGCTTGTCGAGCCCGCGCAGCACGGCCGGGACGTCCTCCAACCCGATGGACCGGAAGAACCCCTCCGACAGTTCGCGGGTGTTGGCGCGGATCGACACCGTCGGCAGCGGCAGACGGTGGAGGATCTCCGCCATCACGATCGCGACCTCCGCCTCCATGTGCCCCGGCAGGGTGTCCTGCCCGACGATGTCGAGATCGGCCTGGTAGAACTCACGGAAGCGGCCGTCCTGCGGGCGCTCACCACGCCACACCTTCTGGATCTGGTAGCGGCGGAAGGGGAACGCGAGGTCGTTCTGGTGCTCGAGCACGTACCGCGCCAGCGGCACCGTGAGATCGAAGTGCAGACCGAGGGTGCGGGCGGGGTCGCCGTCGTCCTCACCGTCCTCGGCGTGGAGGCGGCGCAGGACGTACACCTCCTTGTCGATCTCACCCTTGCGCAACAGCTGCTCCAGCGGCTCCACCGCGCGGGTCTCCAGGGAGCAGAAGCCGTGCAGCTCGGCCACCTCGCGGAACATGTCCAGGACGTAAAGCTCGACCTGCCTCTGAGCGGGCAGCCACTCGGGGAAGCCGGACAGCGGGGTGACCTTCGCCATGGGCGCGGTTCCTTTCTGGGAGGGACGGGTGTACCCATTATCCCGCCCGTCCGTCCCCCGTTCAGCGGGCGATCCCCTGGGCGGTACGCCCACCGGTGCGCGGTAGAGTTCCGGTCCGAGGTGGCGTCCGTCACCTCGTCCTGTCCGTCGGCGCTGCCGACCGTCCGTCCGCCCCCGGCGGACCAACACCCCGAGGAGCTCCCGTGACCGAGTCCGGCGACACCACCGCGACGCCCACCCCGCGTCCCGCCGCCCCCTCCCCGGCCGCCCTGGCCGGTCGGCGGCCCGCTGCGCCGCTGGTGTCGGCTGCTCCCCCGGCGGTGGAGCACGACCCGGAGCAGGTGCGCGAGGCCCTCGCCTTCGGTTCCGTGGCCGAGGACGGCTCCGTGCAGGTGCAGGACGGGACCCAGCTGCGGACGATCGGCACGGTCGATCCGGCCCAGGCGCAGGACACCGAGGCCGCGCTCACGCCCTACGCCCACGCGTACCTCGAGCTGGTCACCTTCCTGGATCACACGGAGCAGCGTCTCGCCGCGCCCGAGCACACCCAGGCGGATCTGAACCGCATCCTGGAGCAGCTGCGCAAGAACCTGAAGGAGCCAGCGGTGGTCGGTGACCTCGCGGCGCTGCGCGGCCGGGCGCATGAGCTGCGTGACCGGGCCAAGGCCCTCGTCGCCCAGATGGAGCAGGAGCGTGCACAGGCGCGGGAGGCCGCCGTGGCGCGACGCACCGAGTTCGTCGAGTCGATCGAGCAGCTGGTGGCGACCGATCCCTCCCGGATCTCCTGGAAGAGCGCGGCGGAGACCATGCGGCAGATGGTGCCGACGTGGAAGGAGATGCAGCGGGAGGCACCGATCGACCGCGCCACCGAGGATGGGCTGTGGAAGCGGCTCTCGGCGGCGCGCAGCTCCTTCGACCGTCTGCGCAAGCAGCATTTCAGACGCCTCGACGAGGAGCATGCGCAGGCCGAACGCATCAAGGAGGGTCTGATCGCCCGCGCCGAGGCGCTGCAGGACTCCACCGACTGGGGTCCGACGGTGCGGGAGTTCCGCGGTCTCATGGATGAGTGGCGTGCCGCCCCGCGCGGCAGCCGCCGAACGGACGACGCCCAGTGGGCACGGTTCAAGGCCGCCCAGGACACCTTCTTCGCCGCCCGCAACGCCGACCTGCAGGCCTCCGAGGCCGAGCAGCGCCGCAACCTCGAGGTGAAGGAGCAGCTGCTGCAGGAGGCCGAGGCGATCGACCCGCGGGCCGATCTGGAGGGTGCCAAGGAAGCCCTGCGGAGCATTCAGGACCGCTGGGAGGAGGCCGGCAAGGTGCCGCGCGCCGACCTGCGCCGGGTCGAGGACCGTTTGCGGGCGGTCGAGCGGACGGTGAAGCAGGCGGAGGATGCCGAGTGGCGCCGCACCGACCCCCGCACCCGCGCCCGGGTGGAGGGAGCCTCCAGTCAGCTGCATGCCGCGATCGCCGGGTATGAGGAGGACCTCGAGAAGGCCAGGCGCAGCGGGGACGCGAAGCGCATCGCCGACGCCCAGGCCGCGCTGGACGCCCGCCGCGAGTGGCTCGCGGTCATCGAGCGTTCGGCCAAGGATCTCGGCTGAGGCCACCGGGACCGCTGGGACGACTCGGCTCGTACCCCACGTTTCCTCCCCATTCTCGACTGTCCACAGTCACTGCGGGTGCCCGCGCCCCCTCTGCCTAGGCTCGCCGCATGGCATCGGGACAGGACACCGCGCGCCCCGGGGAGGAGGATCCGGGGGGCGGTGCCCTGGCGTCCCGGAGTGCCGAGGCTCGACGTGCCGCGTTCATGCTGATCCGCACCCCGGTCCCGGAACACCCGTGTTCCGCCTGGTCGGAACACGCCGCCGACCTGGCCCATGATATGGAGCGGATGCTGGTGCGCTTCCCGGTCTCCCCCGCCACCGACGCGATGATCCTGCGGGGTGAACTGGTGCCCGTGGTGCCCGGCGTGCAACTCCCCCCGGATCTCACGCTCCATGCTCCCCTGCGGGCGGTCCTCGTGGGGTGCGCCGTCGGTCCGGCGTTGCGCCACCACCATGTGGTCGGTGCCGCCACCGCCCTGTGGGTGGCTGTCGGTGGCCGCCCACCCCGGCCCCTGGATCTGGTGACGACGGCCCGGCCGTCCTCGCTGTGCGGGGTGATGGTGCGTCAGGCGCCCGTGGGACCGGAGGACGTGGAGATGGTGGGCGGGGCCCCGGTGGTGGTGCCCTCGCGCGCGGCCCTGGATGTGCTGAGGTTCCTGCCCGACCGCGCCCTGTCGCTCATCACGGCGGCGCTCATGAGCGGGCACCTTGACCCGCGGGAGGTGGATCTGCGGTTGCAGACCATCGACGGGCACCCCCACGCGCGTCGGGCTCGGGAACGCTGGGAACGTCTGCGTCCGGGCCGTGCGGTGACCGGGCCGCCGCCCCACCGGGATCGGGAAACCGCGCACCGACCGCTCGCCGGTCTGCTGCCGTCGCCGCCGCCGTCGGGGACACTGCCGCCGCTGGTGCGGAGGCGGGATCAGCAGGAGGTCGCGCCGGGGTGAGGCCCGGGCAGGGGCATCGGACTCCTCCGGGCGCCCGCCTCACACGCCGGCGGTCGCCGGCGCGACGGGCTTGCCGTCGACGGTGACGCGGAACGCGTCGTACACGCCCTCCACGCGGCGCACGGCCGAGAGCACCGAGGCCAGATGCGAGGGCTCGGCCAGCTCGAACGAGAAGTAGGCGGAGGCCAACCGGTCCGCATTGGAGTGGCAGCTGGCGGACTGCATGTTCACCTGCTGCTCGGAGATCACCAGCGCCAGGTCGGTGAGCAGGCGCGGACGGTCCAGCGCCTCCACCTTGATGTGCACCAGATAGGCGCCGTGGTGGCGTCCGGACCAGTGCACGGGCACGATCCGATCGCCCTCGTGATGCCGCAGGTTCTGGACGTTGGTGCAATCCTCCCGGTGTACGGAGATCCCGGCACCCCGCGTGACGAAGCCGAGGATCGGGTCCCCGGGGACGGGGGTGCAGCACTTGGCGAGCTTCACCCACAGATCGTCCTGGCCATCGACCACCACCCCCTGGTCGGCATCGCCCGCGCTGCGCGCCACCCGGCTGCGGGCCTTGGTGGGGACGGTGGTCTCGGCGATGTCCTCCTCCACCGCGTCGGGACCCCCGAGCAGCGCGGTGAGGCGCTCGGCGACGTGCTGGGCACTGGTGTGCCCCTCACCGATCGCGGCGTACAGCGCGTCGACGTCGGCGAGATGGAGGTCGGCGGCGACGGTCTGCAGGGTGTCGTGGGTGAGCAGACGCCGCAGCGGCAGGTTCTGCCGGCGCATGGCCCGGGAGAGCTCCTCCTTGCCGCGTTCGACCGCCTCCTCGCGGCGCTCCTTGGAGAACCACTGGCGGATCTTCGTGCGTGCTCGCGCGCTGCGCACGAACGTCAACCAGTCCTGGCTGGGTCCGGCGTCGGGCGCCTTCGAGGTGAACACCTCCACCACGTCGCCGGTCTGCAGTGCCGATTCCAGCGAGACCAGTCGGCCGTTGACCCGGGCGCCCATGGTGCGGTGCCCCACCTCGGTGTGCACCGAGTAGGCGAAGTCCACGGGGGTGGCGCCCTGCGGCAGGGCGATGACATCTCCCTTCGGGGTGAAGACGTACACCTCCTGGCTGCTAATCTCGAAGCGCAGGGACTCCAGGAACTCCCCGGAGTCGGAGGTCTCCTTCTGCCATTCCATCAGCTGCCGCAGCCAGGCGGCCTCCTCGGTGGCGCTCTGGGAGATCTCCCCCTCCCCCGGCTTGGCCTTGTACTTCCAGTGCGCGGCCACGCCGTACTCGGCGCGACGGTGCATCTCGTGCGTGCGGATCTGGATCTCCACCGGTTTGCCGGTGGGGCCGATCACCGTGGTGTGCAGCGACTGGTAGAGGTTGAACTTCGGCAGGGCGATGTAGTCCTTGAACCGGCCCGGCACTGGCGACCAGCGGGAATGCAGGATGCCCAGCACCGCGTAGCAGTCGCGGACCGTGTCGACCAGCACCCGCACCCCCACCAGGTCGTAGATGTCGGCGAAGTCGCGGCCGCGCACGATCATCTTCTGGTAGATGGAGTAGTAGTGCTTGGGGCGACCGGTCACCTCGGCCCTGATCCGCGCGGCCCTCAGATCGGCGTTGATCTGCCCGGAGACCGACCGCAGGTAGCTCTCCCGGGCGGGGGCGTGTTCGGCCACCAGGGAGACGATCTCCTCGTACACCTTCGGGTACAGCACCTGGAAGGAGATGTCCTCCAGCTCCCACTTCATGGTGTTCAGGCCCAGGCGGTGCGCCAGCGGCGCGTAGATCTCCAGGGTCTCCTTCGCCTTGCGCTCAGCGGAGGAACTCGACACGTACTTCCAGGTGCGGGCGTTGTGCAGCCGGTCCGCGAGTTTGATGAGGAGCACCCGCACGTCGCGGCTCATCGCGACGATCATCTTGCGGACGGTCTCGGCCTGGGCAGCCTCCCCGTAGGTGACCTTGTCGAGTTTGGTGACGCCGTCGACGAGGACCGCGATCTCCTCCCCGAAGTCGTCGCGCAGGGCGTCGAGGGAGTAGTCGGTGTCCTCGACGGTGTCGTGCAGCAGCGCCGCGGCGATGACCTCCTTCGGGCTGCCGAGCTCCGCAAGGATCGTGGCCACCGCCACCGGGTGGGTGATGTAGGGGTCGCCACTCTTGCGCATCTGGCCGTGGTGCGCGCGTGATGCGACGGCGTAGGCGCGGCGCACCAGCGCCAGGTCCATCTTCGGGGAGACCTTGGCGATCGCCTGCAGCAGCGGCGCGAGGATGCGGTCCTCCGCCGGGGCGTTGCGGTATCCGAACAGGCTGCGACGGGGGCGGGGCCGCCACGGCGGCAGCACCGGGGTGCTGTCGGTGCTTCCCTCCTCAGGGGCCGAGGCGCCGGGGGCGGTGCTGCGATCGTCCATGGGGGCCTCCCTCGTTCCGCGGGGGCGCCAGTCTACGCCCACGGCGACGACGGAGGTCGGGGCACGTGCGGGGGCGGCCCAGCCGGTCTCAGTCGGGGATCGGCCAGACGACGGTGACGTTGACCTCGGGCAGCTGACGGCGCCCGCCAAGGGCCTCCAGTTCGATGAGGAAGGAGGCGCCCAGCAGCTCCGCGCCGAACTCACGCACCAGGGCGATGGTCGCTGCGGCGGTGCCACCGGTGGCGAGGAGATCGTCGACCACCACGGTGCGGGCACCCGCGGGCAGGGCGCCCTCGGCCATCTCCACGGTGGCGCTGCCGTACTCCAGGTCGTAGCTCAGGCGGCGGGGGTTCCCCGGGAGCTTGCCGGCCTTGCGGGCGGGCACGAAACCGGCGCCGAGTTCGTACGCCAGCGGCGCCCCGAGCACGAAACCGCGGGCCTCTGTGCCGACGATGTATTCGACGTCCGCGGGCAGCAGGCTCGCCCAGTGGCGGATGATCGCGTGCAGAGCATCGGCGTCCCGCAACAGCGGGGTGATATCGCGGAACAGCACTCCGGGCTGCGGGAAGTCGGGGTACTCCGCGATGTGGGTGCGCATCAGCTCGGCGAGGCGGGTCTCGTCGAGCGCGGCGGGACGGTCGGTCATGAGGTCCTCCCTCAGGCGGTGGGTGCGGCGACGGATCCACCGCGGGATGGGGGCGTGGCGGGCCGGCGCGCCCCGCCCAGTCGGCGCAGATCGACCAGCAGCCCGGGGGCGAGGAAGATCGACGAATAGGTGCCGGCGAGGATGCCGACGAACAGGGCCAGGGAGATGTCCTTCAGGGTGCCGGCACCCATCAGCAGCGCGCCGATCACGAGGATCGACCCGACCGGCAGCAGCGCCACCACCGAGGTGTTCACCGACCGCATGAGGGTCTGGTTCGCGGCGAGCTCCACCGCCCCGGCCATGTCCCGGCCGTGGGCCTGCTGCGGATCCTCGAGGTTCTCGCGGACCTTGTCGAACACCACGATGGTGTCGTAGAGCGAGTACCCCAGGATGGTGAGGAACCCGATCACGGTGGCCGGGGTGATCTCGAAGCCGACCACCCCGTACACCGCGGCGGTCACGAGCATGTCGTGCACCAGGGCGATCATCGCCGCCAGGGAGGCGCGAAGGTCCCGGAAGTACAGCGCCATCACCGCGGCCACCAGCGCCAGGAACACGGCGACACCGCGGAGCATCTTGGCGGTCACATCGGCGCCCCACACCGGGCCGATGAACGAACTGGAGACCCCGGCGGGCGGCACGTCGTACGCCTCGGCGAGGCGGGCTCCCAGCTGGGCGGTGCGATCGGAGTCGAGCTGTTCGGTGCGCACCCGCACCGTGTCCTCCCCGAGCACGGTGATGCTCGGCTCGCTGCCGGGCACCTCCTCGCGCACGATCTCCCGGGCGATCTCCTGATCAGGGGAGGCGACGCCCGCCACCTGGAACTCGGAGCCGCCGGTGAACTCGATGCCGAGGTTGGCCCCGCGCAGCACCGCGAGGGTGCCCAGCAGCAGGATCGCGACGATCGACAACAGATACCACAGGCGGCGACGGCGCACGATCGGGAGGCTCCGCCGACCGGCGTGCAGGTCGTTGCCCAGTCGGGCCATGCGCGTGGTCATCGGGCCTCCTCCCCGCCGGTGGGGTCATCCGGACGGGTCTCCCCCTGCTCGGCCGCGAGCCGGGCCTTCCGGGCGGCCAGCGATTCGGCCGGCACCTCGGCCCGACCGCGCCGACCCCGCTCCTGCGGGGTGCGCACGCGCCCTCGGCCCGCGTACGCCGGGACGTCCCGGTCCAACTGGGCGGGATCGAGTCCGCTCCACGGGTGACCCTTGCCGAAGAAGCGCGTCTCCACCAGGGAGCGCAGCAGAGGGTGGGTGAACAGGACCACCACCAGCAGGTCGAGGATGGTGGCCAGCCCGAGGGTGAAGGCGAAGCCCCGCACGCCGCCGGTGGACAGGGCGTACAGCACCCCGGCGGCGATGAGGTTCACCGCATCGGAGGCGACGATGGTCCGGCGTGCTCGTTCCCACCCGCGGTCGACGGCGCTGACGATGCCGCGCCCGTCGCGGATCTCGTCCCGCACACGCTCGAAGTACACGATGAAGGAGTCGGCGGTGAACGCGATCGAGACGATCAGACCGGTGACGCCGGCCAGCGACAGGCGATAGCCGAACTCCGGCAGGTTCGACATCACGGTGATCACACCGTAGGCGAGGGCCGCCATGACGATCAGGCTGGCGGTGGTGACCAGGCCCAGGACCCGGTACTGCACGAGGGCGTACACCACCACCAGGGCGAGACCGATGAGCCCCGCCAGCAGACCCTTCTCCAGCTGGTCGGTGCCGAGCGTGGCGGAGATCTGCTGCTCGGACTGCACCTCGAACTGCAGCGGCAGGGCACCGAAGCTGATCTGGTCCGCGAGTGTCTGCGCCGTCTCCTGGGAGAAGTTGCCGGTGATGGAGGCCTCCCCACCCGGGGACGGCTCCTGCACGAACGGTGCGGAGATGACCTGGTCGTCCAGCACGATCGCGAAGGACTGGGTCACGCCCTGCTGGTTGTAGAGGGCGGAGGTCATCTGCGCGAAATCCTGGGCGGCGGACTCCTGGAAGCGCATGTTCACGGCGAACGCGCCGGTGGGCTGCCCGGTGGGGCTGGACTCGGCCCCGATGTCGGCCGAGCGGATCTCCGAACCCGCCACGACCTCCGGCCCGAGGACGAACTTCGCGGTCCCCGCGGCGTCGCACACCACCATCGGTTCCGTTGCGGGAGTGCCGGCGGCGGCCTCCTGCACGGAGCGGGGATCGGTGCAGTCCGCGGCCAGAGCCTGCCGTTCCACCTCGGGGGTGATCCACTGATCCGACCACGCCGGGTAGGGCAGACCGCCGGACCCCCCACCGCCGTCGGATGCGGCGGGAGCAGCCGGATCCGCCTGGGGGTTCGGTGCGACAGGGCCGGAGAACTGCTGCTGGGAGGGGTCGGGGGCGCTGTCGGAGGGCGCTCCCCCGGCATCACTGCTGCCCTCGGGAGCCATCTGCGCCAGCACCGGCCGGAAGCTCATGGCGGCGGTCTGCCGCAGAGCAGCGCTGGTCTGCTGGTCCATCTGGCCGGGGACGCTGACGACGATGTTGTCGCCGCCCTGGACGCTGATCTCGGTCTCGGCCACACCCATCGCGTTGATGCGCTGGGCCATGATCTGGCGCGCCTGGTCCATGGCGTCACGCCCCACGGGCCGACCGTCCAGCGAGGAGGCGTGGAGGATGACCTGGGTGCCGCCCTCGAGATCCAGGGCGAGAGCGGGCGCGGGAGACCACCCTCCCCATCTGGTGCCGGCGCCGATGCCCACGCCGAGCGCGAGCAGGAGTACCGCGAGCGCCGCCAGGGCGATGCGTCGTGCGGGCATGAGCTGCGTCCCTCCCGGCCGCCTCAGCGCTCGGCGCGCGGATCGCGCGGATCGTCCAGCGGGCGATCGGCCTGCAGGTCGTCGCCCCGACGGTCCACGGAGGTCTGCGGGACGGAGGCGTCACCGACGGGCTCCGGCTGGTCCCCGGCGAGGGTGCCGGTGGCCGTGGTGGGGTCGACCTTGAAGGCGATGGCCTGACGGGCCCACTTCGTCTGGGCACCGGACTCGGTCTCGAGGATCACGACGTCGTCGTAGAGCTCAGTGACCAGGCCGTAGAAGCCGCTGTGCGTGCGGACCTCATCGCCGACCTCGAGGGCGGCGAGCATGGCCAGCTGCTCGCGCTGCACCTTCCGCTGCCGGCTGGACAGCCACAGCATGGGCAGCATGAAGACGAGGAACAGCAGGATCAGAGGGAGGAGGTCCACCGGTGTCCTTCCGAGGGCGTGCGGCGACCACCTCGGGCCGCCGATGACCGCCCCACTCTACCGGCCGGACCTCCGGGATGAGGGAGACGCCGAGCGGCCCGCGCCTCAGAACCGTCCGAGCGGTGGCTGTGTCGTCGTGTCACCGCGCGGTGCGGTGAGCCCCAGGTGCTCCCAGGCGGCTGGTGTCGCGAGACGGCCGCGGGGACTGCGCGCCAGCAGCCCCTCCCTCACCAGGTACGGCTCGACCATGGTTTCCACGGTCTCGGTCTCCTCCCCCACGGCAGCCGCGAGTGTGGACAGCCCCACCGGTCCTCCGCCGAAGCGTTCGCACAGGGCGGTGAGCACGGCCCGGTCGAGTCGGTCCAGCCCGCGGTCGTCCACCTCGTACATGGCGAGGGCCGCTCGGGCGGCGTCACGATCGAGGGCCCCGCTGCCGCGCACCTGTGCCCAGTCGCGCACCCGGCGCAGCAGCCGGTTGGCGATGCGGGGGGTGCCGCGGGAGCGCAGGGAGATCTCGGCGGCGGCGTCCTCGGCGATCTCCACGCCGAGCCGTGCCGCGGATCGTTGCACCACGACCTCCAGCTCCTCGGGGCGGTAGTAGTCGAGGTGCCCGACGAAGCCGAAGCGGTCGCGCAGCGGGGCGGGCAGCAGACCGGCCCGGGTGGTGGCGCCGACGGCGGTGAACGGCGGCAGTTCCAGCGGGATGGAGGTGGCGCCGACGCCCTTGCCGACGACGACGTCGACGCGGAAGTCCTCCATCGCGAGGTACAGCATCTCCTCGGCGGGGCGGGCCAGGCGATGGATCTCGTCGATGAACAGCACCTCCCCCTCCTCCAGGGAGGAGAGGATCGCGGCGAGGTCCCCGGCATGCTGGACGGCCGGCCCGGAGGTGAGGCGCAGCCCGACCCCCAGTTCCTGGGCGATGATCATGGCCAGGGTGGTCTTGCCCAGGCCCGGGGGCCCCGACAGCAGCATGTGCTCCGGCGGCCGACCCCGGGCGGCGGCGGCGTCGAGCACCAGGGAGAGCTGTTCTCGCACTACGCTCTGGCCGACGAAATCCGCGAGGCGGCGGGGACGCAGCGCCGCCTCGGCGGCCCGCTCCAGAGCCCCGGAATCGGGATCCATGAGCCCCTCGCCCTGAGTGATCCCCCGGGAGGCGCCCGGATGGTCCCCGGCCACCCCGGGATGGTCGGTCCCGGTCACCGCGCACCCCCGAGGCTGCGCAGGGCGGCGCGCAACACGGCGCCCGGTTCATGGTCGTGCTCCTCGGCCACGGCGGTGACGGCCGCCGCCGCGGCCTTCTCCGGCCAGCCGAGCCCGACGAGGGCCTCGACCACATCGGCATCGGCCCCGGACGGGGAGGCTGCGGGGGCCGGCGCCCCCGTGGAGGCGGCATCGGACGGCGCCACCTCGGTGGCCGGCCCCAGGCGGTCCTTCAGCTCGAGCACCATGCGCTGCGCGACCTTCGGCCCGATGCCGGGAGTGCGGGTGATGGTCTTGACATCCTCCGCGGCGACGGCACGACGCAGATCGTCCGGGGAGAGCACGGCGAGCACCGCCAGGGCGATGCGGGGGCCGATGCCGGAGACCGACTGCACGATCCGGAAGACCTCGGTCTCCTCGGGCCGGGGGAAGCCGTACAGGGTCAGGGAGTCCTCACGCACCACCAGTTCGGTGTGCAGGGTCAGCTCGTCGCCGTGACGGGTCTCCAGCAGCGCCTGGGGGTGGTGCGCACCGCGTAACCGACACCATGGACCTCCAGCACGAGATGGTCCAGGCCCAGGTGGGTCACGCGTCCGGTCAGGGTGGAGATCACGGGCCGATCTTAGAACGGTTGTTCGATCAGAAGCGGGAGGTGGAGCGCTCGCGGGCGCGTCGGGCGCTGCGCTCGGCCTCCGCCCACACCGCCTGGGCGCTGGTGCGGGCCGCACCCCGGGCGTCGGTGCGCACCGGGCCGGGTCCGCGCCACAGCTGGGTGAGGGCGATGGCGAGGGCGTCGGCGGCATCGGCCGGTCGCGGGGGACCGCTGAGCCCGAGCACCCGCACCAGCATCGCCTGCACCTGCGCCTTGTCGGCCCTCCCGGAGCCGGTGACCGCGGCCTTCACCTCGGAGGGGGTGTGCATGGCCACGCGGATGCCCCGTTCGGCGGCCACCAGCACGGCGATGCCCGCCACCTGGGCGGTGCCGATGACGGTGGAGGTGTTCGCCTGGCTGAACACGCGCTCGATGGCGATGACGTCGGGGGCGTGCTCCTCGACCACCTGTCGCAGTTCGGTCGCCATGGCCAGCAGGCGCTGGTCGAGGGCGTCCTCGGCGGGGGTGCGGAGGACCCTGACGTGCACCAGGCGGGCGGACCTCCCCGCCCCGGCGTCGAGCACCCCGACACCGCAGCGGGTGAGTCCGGGGTCGACGCCGAGGACGCGCAGGCTCACGCCGCGCTCACTCCTCCTCGGCGAGCTGCGCCGCGACGTCCTCGGGGATGTCGACGTTGGAGTAGACGTTCTGCACGTCGTCGCTGTCCTCGAGGGCGTCGATGAGCTTGAGCACCTTGCGGGCGCCGTCGAGGTCCACGGCGGTGCGCATGGTCGGCACGAACTGCGCCTCGGCGCTGTCGTAGTCGATGCCAGCCTCCTGCAGGGCGGTGCGCACGGCCACCACGTCGCTGGCCTCGCTGAGGATCTCGAAGGTGTCGCCCTCGTCGGTGATCTCCTCGGCGCCGGCGTCGAGGACCACCTCGAGGATCTCGTCCTCGCTGCGGTCACCCTTGGGCAGGGTCACGACGCCCTTGCGCTCGAACAGGTACGCCACCGAGCCGGAGTCGGCCATGTTGCCGCCGTTGCGGCTGAAGGCGAGGCGCACCTCGGAGACCGCGCGGTTCTTGTTGTCCGTGAGGCACTCCACGAGCAGCGCCACACCGCCCGGGGCGTAGCCCTCGTACATCAGGGTGGTGTAGTCGACGCCGCCGCCGTCGAGACCGCCACCGCGCTTCACCGCACGGTCGATGTTGTCATTGGGGACGGAGGACTTCTTCGCCTTCTGGATGGCGTCGAACAGCGTCGGGTTCCCGGCCGGGTCGGGCCCGCCCACACGCGCGGCGACCTCGATGTTCTTGATCAGCTTCGCGAAGAGCTTGCCCCGCTTGGCGTCGATCGCGGCCTTCTTGTGCTTGGTGGTCGCCCACTTGGAATGACCCGACATGTGCTGATCGTCCTCCCGTCCCGTTGCTCTGGCCGGACCAGTGTACGGGCCCGGGAGATTCAGCGCGTCGCGGCGCCCTCCCCTGCGCGGGGGCGTCCCGGCACCACGGAGCGGGCGAGGGCGGAGACCAGGCGGCGGTCGGCGGTGATGCGTTCCAGCAGCTCCCGTTCACGTGCCCGGATCCGCGGGGTGATCCGCCCGTGCAGGGCGCTCTCCCGTTCTACCGCGAGTTCCACGGAGGAACGGATGAGGTCGTGCATCCCGATCCGAGCGATGGCTCCATGGCGGGCGGCCCACTTCTCGGCGCGGCGGCGGCCGCGCAGGGCCACCATCGTGTCGACCTCCTGCGGGGAGAACCAACCGGCCCGCCCGTACTCGGCCAGGCGCCGCCTCACAATGCGACGCTCCCGCAGCCGCAGCGTGATGACGATCCCCGCGATGGTGAGGAAGATCGGCACCTGCACGATCAGGTAGTAGCGCAGGAAGCTCTCCACCGGGCGCTCCGGGTCGAGGTCGAGCAGGAACGCGGCCGAGTTCCACAGGGCGTGCAGACCCATGCCGGTGCACAGCCCGATCAGACCCAGGCCGACCGTCAGGGGGATCGACCGCCGGGCCATGCCCAGGCCGAGGCCGAGACCGCACAGGCTGGTGAAACACGCGTGCGCGAAGGGCGAGAGCAGACCCCGCAGCACGAAGGTCCGCCAGAACACATCGGCCTCCCCCACCGCCTGCGCCTGGGCGAAACTCTCCCCGAAATACAGGATGTTCTCGGTGAAGGCGAACCCGGCGGCGGCCAGGGTCGCGTACACGACCCCGTCGATGGGTGTGGAGAGGAAGCGCCGACCCCACAGAAGCAGCAGCACCACCCCGGCGCTCTTGGCGCTCTCCTCCACCAGGGGCGCCTGCACCACCGCGCCGAGGAAGTCCGCTGATCCGCGGCCGCCCTGCGGCTCAGACAGCAACAGCATCACCACCGAGCCGATCACCAGGCTGAGCGCCACCGAGGCCGCCGCACCCCAGGCGAAGGCATAGACGAGGGTGATCCGCGGCTGCGGGGTGTACCGGTCGATCCACCACACGGCGGTCAGCACGATCGCGACCGGCACCAGAGCAGCGGTGAAGGCCACCAGGCTGGACCCGAAGCCCAGAGGGCGGATCGCCATCATCCACACGCCGAAGAACGTCAGCGCCAGCATCCCCAGGACCAGGCCCCAGACCAGGCGCCGCACCCACGGCCGCTGTCTCCGTCCGGGAGCGGGCACGGCACCGGGCAACCGGCCCGGCGCGAAGGGGTCGGAGCGGTCGACGTCGTAGGCGTAGGAGGCGGTCACGAGCTCGGCCACGCCTCCGCGTAGAGCCGACGGGTATCCGCCAGCAGAATCGGCAGGGCCTTGGTGCGGCCGACGATCGGCAGGAAGTTCGCGTCGCCGAACCAGCGCGGCACCACATGCTGGTGCAGGTGGCCGGCGATCCCGGCACCCGCCACATCCCCCTGGTTCATCCCGAGGTTGAAACCCGCCGGGTGCGAGACCTCACGGATCACCCGCATGGCGGTGCGGGTGAGATCGGCGACCTCTCGCACCTCGTCCTCGGTGAGGTCGGTGTAGTCGGCCACGTGACGGTACGGGCACACCAGCAGGTGACCGCTGTTGTACGGGTACAGGTTCAGCACCACATAGGCCACCTGGCCGCGGTGGACGATCAGGGCGTCCTCATCGGAACGCCCCGGCGAGGCGCAGAACGGGCACTGCTCACCGTCGTTCGGGTCGTCGGGCTTGCCCTCCCCGTCGATGTAGACCATCCGGTGCGGGGTCCACAGCCGGTCGAGCGCATCCGGCACCCCCGGGAAGGCGTGCGGCTGCTCGGGGGCCGGGTCGCCGACGGCGTGTCCGGGGGTGGTGGTCATCTCACACCTGCACCCGGTCGCGGATCGCGGCGACGATCCGCTCGACGGCCTCGTCGACGGGGATGCCGTTGTCCTGGCTGCCGTCACGCAGGCGGAAGCTCACCGCACCCTTCTCCTGGTCCTCGCCACCGGCGATGAGCAGGTAGGGCACCTTCTCCTTGGTGTGGGTGCGGATCTTCTTCTGCATGCGGTCGTCGGAGGCGTCGACCTCCACCCGCACACCGCGCTCGCGCAGCTTCGCCGCGACCTCCTCGAGGTAGGGCACGTACTCGGCCGCCACGGGGATGCCGACCACCTGCACCGGCGACAGCCACACCGGGAACGCCCCGGCGTAGTGCTCCACCAGCACCCCGAAGAAGCGCTCGATGGAGCCGAACAGGGCGCGGTGGATCATCACCGGTCGCTGCCGAGAACCGTCGGGGGCTGTGTACTCGAGGTCGAAGCGCTCCGGCAGGTTGAAGTCCAGCTGAATGGTCGACATCTGCCAGGTGCGCCCGATCGCGTCACGGGCCTGCACGGAGATCTTCGGGCCGTAGAAGGCGGCGCCGCCCGGATCCGGCACCAGGTCCAGACCGGAGGCCTCGGCCACCTCCCGCAGGGTCTCGGTGGCCTCCTCCCAGGTGGCGTCGTCGCCGACGAACTTCTCGGGGTTCCTCGTGGACAGCTCCAGGTAGAAGTCGTCCAGACCGTAGTCCTTGAGCAGGTCCAGCACGAAGGTGAGCAGGGTGGTGAGTTCCTCGCGCATCTGCTCACGCGTGCAGTAGATGTGCGCGTCATCCTGCGTGAAGCCGCGGGCGCGGGTGAGGCCGTGGATCACCCCGGACTTCTCATTGCGGTAGACGGTGCCGAACTCGAACAACCGCAGCGGCAGCTCCCGGTACGAGCGCCCGCGGGAGCGGAAGACGAGGTTGTGCACCGGGCAGTTCATGGGCTTGAGGTAATAGTCCTGGCCCTGCTTGGTGATCTGCCCCTCGGCGTCGCGCTCCTCGTCCAGGTGCATCGGGGGGTACATGCCCTCCCGGTACCAGTCCAGGTGACCGGAGACCTCGTAGAGGTGTCCCTTGGTGATGTGCGGCGTGTTCACGAAGGAGTACCCGGCCTCGACGTGCCGACGCCGCGAGTACTCCTCCATCTCCATCCGGATCATGGCGCCCTTGGGGTGGAACACCGCCAGTCCCGAACCGATCTCGTCGGGGAAGGAGAACAGGTCCAGTTCACTGCCCAGGCGGCGGTGGTCGCGGCGCTCGGCCTCGGCGATGCGCTCCTGGTAGGCGCGCAGTTCCTCCTTGCTGGGCCAGGCGGTGCCGTAGACGCGCTGCAGCATCGGGTTCTTCTCGCTGCCGCGCCAGTACGCGGCGGCCGAGCGGGTCAGGGCGAACCCGTTGCCGATCAGTCGGGTGGACGGCAGGTGGGGGCCGCGGCAGAGGTCGGTCCACACCACCTCGCCGCGACGGTTCACGTTGTCGTACATCGTCAGGCCACCGGCACCGACCTCGACGGAGGCACCCTCGGCGGCGTCGGAGGCGTTCGACTTCAGCCCGATGAGCTCGAGCTTGTACGGCTCGGAGGCCTCCTCGGCGCGGGCGTCGTCGTCGGAGATCTCTCGGCGCACGAAGCGCTGCCCCTCCTTGACGATCCGCCCCATCTCCTTCTCCAGGGCCTTGAGGGACTCCGGGGTGAACGGCTCGGCGACGTCGAAGTCGTAGTAGAAGCCGTCGGTGATGGGCGGGCCGATCCCGAGCTTCGCGTCCGGGTTCACCTTCTGCACGGCCTGGGCCAGCACATGCGCGGTCGAGTGGCGCAGGATCGCCAGCCCGTCCGGGGAGTCGATCGTCACGGCCTCGACCACCTGCCCGGCCGACAGCTCCGTGTCGAGGTCGCGCAGCTCCCCGTCGATGCGCAGCGCCACCACCTCCGGGCGGCCCTCGAACACCGTGGTGCCCGTGGTCCCCGCCTCGACGCTCCGGGGCGATCCGTCAACGGTGAGATCGAGCTGGGCCACAGGTGTCTCCTTGGGTGTCGGGGGTGAACCGGCCGACGATGCCGGGTCCGCGGACCATGGTAGCCAGGGCGCAGGTGACCGGCAGCCAGGGCACGGACCCCGGTTGCACCCGCGTGCCAGTGACCGCACCCCTCAGCGCAGCACCGAGCTGAGCAGCAGCGAGGTCTCGGAGTTCACGACCCCCGGGGTGCCGCGGATCTGTCGCAGCACCGCATCGAAGTGCGCGAGGTCCCGGCACACCAGCTCGGCCACCAGGTCCCAGCCCCCATTGGTGGTGTGGAGGCTCTGGATCTCCTCCAGTCCGCGCAGGCGTTCGACGACACGATCCGTGGTCCGGCCCTCGACTTCGATGAGACTGACGGCCCGCACCTGGCCCAGGAGCGCCGGTTCCCGCACGCGCACGGTGTACCCGGTGATGATGCCGCGGGCCTGGAGGGAATCCATGCGGGCCGTCACGGTGGCCCGCGAGACTCCCAGGACCTTGGCCAGGTGGGTGACGGGGGCACGACCGTCCCGGCGAAGGGCCGCGAGGAGGCGCTGATCGAGGTCGCTGAGCGCGGACATGCGCAGAATGCTAAAGCGACGCTGACATCCCGTCATCCGGGCCCCACATGTTCGCGCAGATCGCCTCTTCACTGCGCACTTCGTGTCCTCTAGGTTCATGCTGATCCGTTCCCCAGCCGGCGACGAGGCCGACCCGACCCCCGGCGCACGCCAGAAGGAGAGGACATGACCGACCTGCTCGATGTGGAGGCGATGGCGCGCTGGATCCAGCGCGATGGCGTCGAGAACATCCTCCGCGGCATGGCCGAGTACGTGGAGGCCGACTACCGCCGCTGGCAGTACTTCGACAAGACCCCCCGCGTGGCCTCGCACACCCCGTTCGGTGTGATCGAACTGATGCCCACGTCGGACGGCGAGCTGTACTCCTTCAAGTTCGTCAACGGCCACCCGTCGAACCCCGCCCGCGGTTTCCAGACCGTCACGGCCTTCGGCGCCCTGGCGGACGTCGGCAACGGGTACCCCATCTTCCTCGCGGAGATGACGCTGCTGACCGCCCTGCGCACTGCGGCGACCTCGGCGATGGTCGCCAAGCATCTCGCGCGGCCCGACTCCCGGGTGAGCGCGATGATCGGCTCGGGATCGCAGTCGGAGTTCCAGGCCCTGGGGCTGCGCGCGACCCTCGGCATCGAGGACCTGCGCATCTACGACGTCGACCCGCAGGCGATGGAGAAGATGCGCCGCAACCTGGAGCCCTTGGGATTCCGCATCCATCGGGCCGCCTCCGCCCGTGAGGCCGTCGAGGGCGCCGACATCGTCACCACCTGCACCGCCGACAAGGCCCTCGCGACGATCCTCACCGACGACATGATCACCCCCGGCATGCATCTCAACGCCATCGGCGGTGACTGCCCCGGCAAGACCGAACTGGACGCCGCGATCCTCGATCGCGGCCCGGTGTTCGTCGAGTTCGCCCCGCAGACGCGCATCGAGGGTGAGATCCAGCAGAAGCCGGAGGACTTCCCCGTCACCGAACTGTGGGAGGTCCTCACCGGCAAGCATCCGGGACGCACCTCCACGGAGGAGATCACGATCTTCGACTCCGTCGGCTTCGCCATCAACGACTTCTCGGGCCTGCGCTATGCGCGCGATGCCAACCTCGGCACGGAACTGATGGGCCAGGTGGACCTGGTCGCGGACCCCGAAGACCCCAAGGACCTGTTCTCCCTGGTCGACGTCCTCGCCCCGGTGAGCTGACCATGAGCGCGACCGCCACCGCTCGGCGTATCGCCATGCCCCCTGCCCCGGTCGCCTCCCTGGGGCCGAACACCGCGCCCGGCGCAGCGGCACCCCACACCGCCCAGTCCCCCGCAGCGGTGTTCCTGGTGCGACCGCGGCACTTCACCCCGAACCCACAGACCCTGGCCGACAACGCCTTCCAGTCCCCGGCCCTGGGCACGGCCGCCGAGATCGCCGCCCAGGCCCGGCGCGAGGTCACCACGCTGGCGGCCACGCTGCGCCGTCACGGGGTGCGGGTCACGGTCGTCGACGACTGCTCGACCTCCCGGCCGGACAGCGTCTTCCCGAACAACTGGCTCACCACCCACGCCGACGGCACGGTATGCCTGTTCCCGCTCCACGCCCCGAACCGTCGCAGCGAGCGCCGCGCGGATGTCGTGCGTCGCCTGCGGGAGGGTTTCCACGTCCGACGGGTCGTGGACTACTCACCACGGGAGGACGACGGCGCGTTCCTGGAGGGGACGGGCGCGATGGTGCTGGATCACGTGCACCGCGTGGCCTACGCCTGCCGCTCTCGCCGGATGGATGAGGACCTGTTGGCGGAGTTCTGCCGGGATCGGGGGTACCGCCCGATGGTCTTCGACGCCACCGATGCCGATGGTGTCCCCGTCTACCACACCAACGTGCTCATGAGCGTGGGGGGAACGGTCGCCGTGATCGGGGCGGAGATGATCCGCGACGAGCGGCAGCGTGACGAGGTGCTGCAGTCGCTGTGCGAGAGCGGACGCCACGTGGTGGAGGTCTCCGAGGAGCAGGTGCGGTCCTTCGCCGGGAACTGCATCGAGGTGGCGGGGCGCGAGGGTCCCCTGCTGATAATGTCGACGACGGCCCTCGCGTCGCTCACCGACAGCCAGCGGGCCCGGCTGAGCGAGCACGCCCGGTTGGTCGCAGTGGACGTGCCGACGATCGAGACGGCCGGAGGCTCAGTGCGCTGCATGATCGCGGGGAACCACCTCACCCCACGCGAGCGTTGACCGCGCCTCACCCGGGGCGGGACGCCCTTGCTCCATGGTCGGCAATGCGTGACTCGTCGCGGCGCTAATGCGCTCCTGGCAGACGTCACCGGGGAGCGCCCCGGGCACGAAAAACGGCCCCGACTGGGGTCGGGGCCGCTGGGGGTGCGCGATACTGGGATCGAACCAGTGACCTCTTCCGTGTCAGGGAAGCGCGCTACCGCTGCGCCAATCGCGCCCTGTCCGGCGTCGCCGGACGACGAGGTGGGTACGGGATTCGAACCCGTGTATACGGCTTTGCAGGCCGCTGCCTCGCCTCTCGGCCAACCCACCAGGGGGACGACCACCCCGGGGGTGACCCTCCTCCAACGGAAAGGCGCTCCCACCGAAGCCATGCTCCGGCGGGGGCGCCGCCTCCTGGAGCGGACGACGGGACTCGAACCCGCGACCCTCACCTTGGCAAGGTGATGCTCTACCAACTGAGCCACGTCCGCGTGGGAACCCGTGGGGGTTCCGTGGGCGATACTGGGATCGAACCAGTGACCTCTTCCGTGTGAAGGAAGCGCGCTACCACTACGCCAATCGCCCGATGATCCATCGGATCGCGCCGCCGCCAGGCGACTCGCAGAACCTTACCCCACCCTCGGCCCGGTTCGCACCTCGACGGCTGTGGCATGAGCCACGGCCCTGCCCCCGCTCTCGGGAACGGTGACCTCAGCCACGCCCACCCGCCACGGTTTTGCCCCGCAGAGGCCGAGGGTCGTACAGTGGTCCGCTGTCGGCACCGCCGATACGCGGACGTGGCTCAGTTGGTAGAGCATCACCTTGCCAAGGTGAGGGTCGCGGGTTCGAGTCCCGTCGTCCGCTCGCAGACCTCTCGAGGTCTTGCACGAGTGAGCGTCCCCGGACGTCACCAGCGGGCGCGATTGGCGCAGCGGTAGCGCGCTTCCCTGACACGGAAGAGGTCACTGGTTCGATCCCAGTATCGCGCACGGGAATCACGGAGCCCCGGTCCGACGGACCGGGGCTCCTGCACATCCGACCACTCGGCCGCCCCCGCTCCGTGATGTTTCCCCCTCCGGCCCTGGCCGAGACGGGGGCGTCCGCGCCGTTACCCTGACGACATGCAGATCTGGCCTGGCCACCCCTATCCCCTCGGCGCCACCTTCGACGGCTCCGGGACGAACTTCGCCCTCTTCTCCGAGGTCGCCGAACGGGTCGAGCTGTGCCTGCTCGACGACGACCTGACCGAGCGGCGCATCGAAATGACGGAGGTCGACGCCTACGTCTGGCACGTGTACCTGCCGTCGGTGCAGCCCGGGCAGCGGTACGGCTTCCGTGTCCACGGCCCCTACGACCCGGCATCCGGCCACCGCTGCGATCCCAGCAAGCTGCTGTTGGACCCGTACGCGAAGGCGATCGAGGGGATGGCCACCAACCACCCGTCCCTGTACTCCTACGACTTCGCGGACACCTCCCAGCGCAATGAGGAGGACTCCGCAGCGCACACCATGCATTCGGTGGTGGTCTCCCCCTATTTCGACTGGGGCAACGACCATCCGCCGGCCCACGACTACCACGACACCGTGATCTACGAGGCCCACGTGAAGGGCCTGACGATGACCCACCCGGGCATCGACGAGGAGATCCGCGGCACCTACGTGGCGATGGGCTCCCCGGTGATCATCGACCACCTGAAGTCCCTGGGTGTCACGGCCGTGGAGTTCATGCCAGTGCACCAGTTCGTCCAGGACGGGCACCTGCAGGACAAGGGCCTGCGCAACTACTGGGGCTACAACACCATCGGCTTCTTCGCCCCCCACAACGAGTACGCGCACGCCGGGCAGCTGGGCCAGCAGGTTCAGGAGTTCAAGCAGATGGTGAAGAACCTGCACGATGCGGACATCGAGGTGATCCTCGACGTGGTGTACAACCACACCGCCGAGGGCAACCACATGGGCCCCACCCTGTGCTTCCGCGGCATCGACAACGCCGCGTACTACCGCCTGGTGGAGGACGACAAGTCCCACTACTACGACACCACCGGCACCGGGAACTCGCTGCTCATGCGCACCCCGCACGTGCTGCAGCTGATCATGGACTCGCTGCGCTACTGGGTCACCGAGATGCATGTCGACGGATTCCGCTTCGACCTGGCCTCCACCCTGGCCCGTGAGCTGCACGAGGTGGACCGTCTCTCGGCGTTCTTCGACATCATCCAGCAGGACCCGATCATCTCCCAGGTGAAGCTGATCGCTGAGCCGTGGGACCTCGGCGAGGGCGGCTACCAGGTCGGCGGCTTCCCGCCCCTGTGGTCGGAGTGGAACGGCCGCTACCGCGACACGGTGCGCGACTTCCACCGCTCCGAGCCGGGGATGCTGGGGGACTTCTCCTCCCGTCTGGCGGGCAGCTCCGACCTGTACGAGCACACCGGTCGCACTCCCATCGCGTCGATCAATTTCGTCACCGCCCACGACGGCTTCACTCTGCGTGACCTCGTCTCCTACAACGAGCGCCACAACGAGGCCAACCAGGAGGGCGGCGCCGACGGCGAGAGCCACAACCGCTCCTGGAACTCCGGCGCTGAGGGCGAGACCGACGACCAGAGCGTGCGGGAGCTGCGCCTGCGCCGAGCCAAGAACCTCATGGCGACGCTGCTGGTCAGCCAGGGTGTGCCGATGGTCCTGTACGGCGACGAGATGTGGCGCACCCAGGGTGGCAACAACAACGCCTACTGCCAGGACACCGAGATCGCCTGGATGGACTGGGAGATGGGTGAGGAGCAGCAGGAGATGCTGGACTTCACCCGCCGCATGATCCGTCTGCGGCGCAAGCACCCCATCCTTCGCCGCCGCCGCTTCCTGCAGGGCGCCCCGCGGGAGGACTCGCCCTCGACGCTGCCTGATGTGGCATGGCTCGGCACCGACGGGGAGCCGATGGAGAACGGTGACTGGTCGGATCCGAACAACAAGTGCCTCATGCTGTTCCTCAACGGTGACGCCATCCCCGAGCCGGACACCCGCGGCCAGCGGATCGTCGATGGATCCGGTCTGGTGCTGTTCAACGCCAGCGGCAACGGGGTGGACTTCACCCTGCCGCCGGCGGAGTACGGCGAGACCTGGACGGTGCTGGAGGGCACCGGGTCCTCGCTGGAGATCGACGACCAGGTCGCCGCCGGCACCACTCTCACCCGGGAACCGCATTCGCTGCTGATCCTCGGTCGTCCGCCACTGACCGACGAGGCCACCACCGAGGAGTTCGGAACACACACCCAGCGAACCCTCGCCTGAATCGTGGCGGGGCGGTCACCCCCGCGGTGACCGCCCCGCCCGGCCGGGCCACTCCGGCCCCCCCGGCCCCTCCCCTCACCGATCCGGTCGCCCCCGCGGCCCCCGCAGTGCCGATCACGTCAGCGTCGACTCCCCGGCTCGTCCGTCCCCGATCCGTCCAGGAGCAGGAGCGCCCGTGACTCCCACCGCCCCCCACACCACCCGACAGACCGTCCCCACCAGCACCTACCGTCTGCAGATCCACGGCGGCTTCACCTTCCAGGACGCCGCCGCGCAGATCCCGCGACTGGCGGACCTGGGTGTCGGCGCCGTGTTCTGCTCCCCCGTGCTGGAAGCCGCCCCCGGTTCCACGCACGGTTACGACGTGGTCGACCATTCCCGCATCAGCCGCGAGTTCGGCGGCGAGGAGGGACTGCGCCAGCTGGCCGACGCTGCCCACGCCCACGGGATGGCCGTGATCGTCGATGTGGTCCCCAACCACATGGCGATCCCCACCCCCATCTGGCACAACCACGCCCTGTGGTCTGTGCTGCGCGACGGCCCCGCCTCCCCGTACGCGGCGTGGTTCGACATCGACGCCGGCGCCGAGCGTTCCGTCCTGATCCCCGTGCTGGGCCGCCCGATCGGCGCGGTCCTCGCCGACGGCGAGCTGGAGGTCACCGAGATCGATGTGCCGCAGCCCGACGGCACCACCGTCCGCGAACGCGTCGTGAGGTACTACGACCACGTGGTGCCGGTCGCTGCGGGCACCGAGCATCTGGGCCTGGTGGATCTGCTGGAGCGGCAGTGGTGGCGCCTGGCGCACTGGAAGGTCGCCGCCGATGAGCTGAACTACCGCCGGTTCTTCGATGTCGACACCCTCGCTGCGGTGCGGGTGGAGGACCCGGAGGTGTTCACCGCCACCCACGCGACGTACCTGCGGCTGCAGCGTGAGGGCGTGATCGACGGCTACCGCATCGACCACCCCGACGGCCTGGCCGACCCCCGCGGGTACCTGCGGGACCTTTCCGAGGCCACCGGCGGCGCCTGGACCGTGGTGGAGAAGATCCTCGAAGGTGATGAGCGCCTGCCCGGTGATTTCCCCTGCGCCGGCACCACCGGGTACGACGCCCTGTGGCGCATCGGCGGGGTGTTCCAGGACGCGCGCGGCGCGCTGCCGCTGACGCACCTGTGGCAAGAGGTCACCGGGGACCTGCGGCCCTTCGAGGAGATCGCCGCGCAGTCCACTCGGGAGATCGTCACCACCAGTCTGTGGGCGGAGGTCGAGCGACTCACCACGCTCGCGCATCGCATCTGCCAGGAGGACATCCGACTGCGCGACACCACCCGCCGGAACATCTTCCGCGCCGTGGTGGGGATGCTCAGTCAGATGGACCGGTATCGCGCCTACGTGGTGCCCGGTGAGCCGGCCCCCGGGTCCGAGCGGGCGGTGCTGGAGCACGCCGCTGCCCGTGCGGCCCAGGAGTTCGACGCCGACGAGGACACCCTGGCAGCTCTCGACATCGTCCTGGCCCTGGCGTGTGGTGACGAGGTCGGCAGTGCCGGGCGGACGCTGGCGGCGGAGCGCCGCGAGTTCATCATCCGCTTCGCGCAGACCTGCGGGCCGGTGCACGCCAAGGCTCTCGAGGACACCGCCTTTTACCGGTACACGCGGTTCCTGCCGGTGACGGAGGTGGGGGCGGACGCCGACCGCATCGGTGTCGAGCCCGACGACCTGCACGAGCACTGCCGCTCCATGGTGCGCACCTTCCCCGATTCCCTGACCACGCTGTCGACGCATGACACCAAGCGCAGCGAGGACGTGCGGGCACGGCTGACGGCGTTGACGGAGGCCCCGGAGATCTGGGCGCAGACCGTGCGGGCCCTGCGCCGCGCCACTGCCGAGCATCGCAGCCCGCGGGTCGACGGTCCCGTCGAGCTGCTGCTGTGGCAGACCCTCGCCGGCACCTGGGATCTGCCGGGCAGCGAGGAGCCGCGGATCTCCCCGGAGCGGCTGGAGGGCTACCTCACCAAGGCGATGCGGGAGGCCAAGAGTCACACCACGTGGACCGAGCAGGACGCCGAATACGAGTCCGCGGTGCAGGAGCTCGGGGCGGCGGCCCTCGCCTCCGAGGAGGTCCAGGACATCCTCACCGAATGGACCCGCCGCACCCTGCCCTCGCAGCGCGCCGCGATCCTGGGGCAGAAGCTCGTGCAGCTGCTGATGCCGGGCGTGCCCGACATCTACCAGGGCAATGAGACCGTCGACCTGTCCCTGGTCGACCCCGACAACCGGCGCCCCGTGGACCACGACGCCCGCGCCCGGATGCTGCAGCGACTGACCGACGGTGCCCGCCCGACGGGCGTGGCAGAGGAGAAGCTGTGGGTGACCCGCCAGGCCCTCCACCTGCGCCGCTCCGTGCCGGAGCTGTTCCAGGGGCGCGGCGCCGGGTACTCCCCCGTGCCGACCACCACCGGGCATGCGGTGGCGTTCGGGCGCTCCCGCGGGGACGCCCCGGTGGAGGTCGTGGCTCTGGCCACCCGCCACCCGCTCACGCTCGCCGCCCGTGGCGGCTGGGATGAGGCCGCCGTGGTGCTGCCGGAGGGCCCGTGGGTGGATCTGCTCTCCGGCGCCGACGTCACCGGTGGCAGCGCGCCCCTGGCGTCCCTGCTGACCACCTGGCCGGTGGCTCTGCTGGTCCGCCCCGGGCTGGCCGACCGTCTGGAGGCCTCTGAGCAGGTGGCTGCAGGGCAGAAGGAGACCGACCGATGAGCGACCTCTCCCCCGCCATCGACCGGCACGCCGACCGGGAGCGCTACGCCCTGTGGGCGCCTCAGGCCCGCCGTGTCGAGCTGCGTCTGGAGCGCGCAGACGCGGTGCGTGTCCACGAGCTCACCCGCAGCAGCGACGGCTGGTTCGAACTCGAGGACCCGCGGCCGCAGCCCGACGACCTGTACGCCTTCCGCCTCGACGGGGACGGCCTGTGGCTGCCCGACCCCCGCTCCCTGCACCAACCCGGCGGGGTCCACGGCCCCAGCCGCTGGGTGGACCCCGACACCCTGCGGGACCGCAGCGGCTGGACCGGAGCCGACGTACGCGACCGGGTGCTGTACGAGCTGCACATCGGCACCTTCACCCCGGGGCCGGACGGCCGCGGCGGCACCTTCGACTCCGCCATCGACCGGCTCGACGATCTGGTCGACCTCGGGATCGGTGCGGTCGAGGTGATGCCGGTGGCGGCGTTCCCCGGGGACCGCGGCTGGGGATACGACGGCGTCGGCCTGTTCTCCGTACACGACGCGTACGGCGGCCCGGAGGCCTTCGCGCGTTTCGTCACCGCCGCGCACCAGCGGGGTCTCGCAGTGATCCTCGACGTGGTGCACAACCACCTGGGGCCCTCCGGCAACTATCTGGGGCTGATCGGCCCGTACTTCACCACCGCCCATGAGACCCCGTGGGGGCCGGCGGTGAACCTCGACCAGGACGGCTCCGATCAGGTGCGGGCGTTCCTGCTGGCGAGTGTGCGGCAGTGGCTGGTGGAGCGCGGCCTGGACGGGCTGCGGCTCGATGCGGTGCACGAATTGCGCGACGACTCCCCGCGCCATCTGCTCGCCGAGATGTCCGACGCGGTGGCCACGTGGTCGCAGGAGGTCAGCCGACCTTTGCGGCTGATCGCCGAATCCGACCGCAATGACCCCCGCACCGTCACGCCGACCACCGAGGGCGGTCTCGGCATGGACATGCAGTGGGCCGATGACATCCACCATGCTGTGCACGCGTGGATCAGCGGCGAGCGCGCCGGCTACTACGTGGACTTCGGCTCCACGCGGGTGCTGAAGCGCACGCTCACACGGATGTTCGAACACGACGGCAGTTTCTCCACGTTCCGGGATCGGCTGTGGGGTGCCCCGGTGGATCCGGCCTCGTCGCTCTACGACGCCCATTCCTTCGTCGCGTTCCTGCAGGACCACGACCAGGTGGGCAACCGCGCCGCCGGCGACCGGGTGCACCACCGACTGCCCGCCGGTGCGCACGCCGCCGGGGCCGCGCTGATCCTGCTGGGCGCCGCCACGCCGATGCTGTTCATGGGGGAGGAATGGGCGGCCTCCACCCCGTTCACCTACTTCACCGACCATGATGAGGACCTCGGGCCGTTCATCACCCGCGGCCGGATCGAGGAGTTCGCGGCGATGGGCTGGTCGGATCCGGTGCCGGATCCGCAGGCGGCCTCGACCTTCACCGCCTCGATCCTGCGCTGGGAGGAGCGGGAGGACCCGGAGCACGCGGCGATGCTCGACTGGTATCGGACCCTGCTCCGGCTGCGCCATGAGGTGCCCGCACTGCGTGACCCGGCGCTGGGCCGGGTGCGGGTGGAGGCCCGCAACGAGGAGACGGTGCTGCTGCACCGCGACGCCGCCGACGGGGCGGAGACCGGGATCACCGTCCTCGCGCATCGCGGGGACGGCACCGTCCGCGCCCCGGAGGGTGAGGTGCTCGCCCGCTTCGGCGGCGGCAGCGGACACGAGCTGGACGGGCCCGGCGCGGTCGTCGTCCGGCGCTGAGCACCGGGGCGGCGGGGTCCGGAGAGCGGCGAGCGCGCCGCGGGCGCGGAATCAGCCGATCAGCGACGCGCCGTCGCGCACCAGGGAGCTCAGGCGCGACAGCGAACGGTAGTACTTCTTCCGGTAGCCGCTGGCGAGCAGCTCCGGGGTGTACAGCTGCGCGACGTCGACCCCGGAGGCCAGCACCGGTACCTCCCGGTCGTACAGACGGTCCACCAGAACCACCAGCCGCAACGCATTGTGGTGGTCGTCCAGGGTGCGCACCCCGAGCAGGTGGGCGCTGCTGACGTCGTCGATCAACGCCCCGTACCGGGAGGGATGCACCTGGGTGAGGTGCTCCAGCAGGGTGTCGAAACGGTCGAGGGTCGCCCCCGGGGTGGCCTCGGCATGGGCACGCACCTGATCGTCGTCGAGGGAGGGGGCGTGCACGTCGCCGTCGCGTCGGCGGTAGTCGTGGCCGTCGATGCGGATCACCTCGAAGCGGTCGGCCATGGCCTGGATCTCCCGCAGGAAATCCTGGGCCGCGAACCGCCCCTCCCCCAGGGCATCCGGGAGGGTGTTCGAGGTGGCCACCACGGCGACACCCCGGTCGGACAGCTCCCGGATGAGGCGGGTCATGAGCAGGGTGTCCCCGGGATCGTCGAGCTCGAACTCGTCGATGCACACCAGGGTGCTCTCCCCCAGCAGGTCGGTGGCGCGCTGGAACCCGAGAGCGCCCACCAGGTGGGTGTACTCCACGAAGGTCCCGTACACCCGGTGGCCCGGGGCCAGGTGGAACAGGGAGGCCAGCAGGTGGGTCTTGCCGACGCCGAACCCGCCGTCGAGGTAGAGCCCACGGGCGGTCTCCGGGCGGCGGCGGAACATGCCGCGCAGCCCGCCACCGGTCGAGCGGCCCAGGCCTGCGGCGAATGCGGCGATGCGGTCCTTCGCCTCCTGCTGGGAGGGGAAGTCGGGGTCCGGCCGGTAGGTCTCGAGGCGGGCGTCGGCGAACCGCGGCGGCGGCACCAGGTCACCGAGGAGGCGATCGAGGGACGGGTCGGGGCGGCGGTCGGCCAGGGCGTCGGTCACCGGGCGATCCTATCGACCCCCTCCTCCGGGCCGATGCCGCGTCGGGATGCGGACCGGACACGCCGCACGATGCGGCATGATCGGGGGCGCGCCCGGGAGCACCGTCCGGGTGCCCCTTCTGTCAACACCGAGGAGCCAGCCCCATGCATGTGCTGTGGCGCGACGCCCGCCCCGTCCCCTCACCCGTGTCCGTGACACCCGACGATGCGGGCGCGGTAGCTCTCGCCGAGCTGTACGCCCTGCCGTCGGACCGGGTGACCGTGCGGGCGATGATGAACACCACCGTCGATGGCGCGATCGCCGGGGCCGACGGCACGAGCGGATCGCTGCACAACCCTGATGACTCCTTCGCCTTCGGGGTGCTGCGCGCCCTGATCGACGTGGTGGTGGTGGGCGCCGGGACGGTGCGCGCGGAGGAGTACCGCCGGCCCCTCGGACGGCGGTCCCTGCGGGAGGGGACCTCGCTGCGACCCGGTGGCCGGGATCATCCGGCGCTCGCGGTGCTCTCCCGTTCCGGGAACCTGCCCGAGGTGGTGCGGGCGGACTGGCCGACGTTCCTGGTGACGGGCCGGGACAGCGCCCGCGAGGCGACCGCCGCGAGCGGTCTGCCGACGGACCAGGTGATCGTGGCCGACACCCCCGAGGAGATCCTGCGGGGGCTGACGGACCGTGGGCACCGGGGCATCCAGATCGAGGGCGGCCCCAGCACCCTCGCCGCGTTCGTCGCCGCCGGTCTGGTCGACGAACTGTGCTTCTCGGTGTCCCACCGGACCGTGGGTGGGCCGTCCCCGCGAGTGCTCGACGGCCCCCTGCACGAGCAGGACTGGGCGCTGCAGTCCCTCATCGTCGGCGATCACGCGACCCTCACCCGGTACCGGCGCATCTGACCCCGGGTACCGGATCCTCGCAGCGACTCGACTGCGCCGCGACGATCCAGGGTGGCCTGAAGGCCCGGAGCAGTCGCACCACACCGCAGCAGTCCCGGCGACGGGTGAGGCTCCGGGGCTCCGGGTCAGAGCCGTCGACCGGTCGCACCCTCCTGCGGCGCGGCCGCGGGATCCCGCACCGGCAGCGGGAGGGACTGCGGATCGACGGGAAGCTGCAGATGCTCGATGAGGAACCGGGCGACGGTGCGTTCCCACACCGCCGGATCGACGTTCCACTCCCGGGTGTGGGTGGCACCGTCGACCTCGTGGTACTCCACGAGGTCGGGGCGAGCGTCGGCGAGGCGCCGGGAGGCGTCTAGCGGCACCGTCGTGTCGGCTCCGGCGTGCAGCAGCAGCGTCGGCTGCGCGAGGCTCTCCCGGTATGTCTCCACCGTCATCTCATGCAGCGCGATGGGGTCATGCAGTTGCACCATCCGCGCTCCGGCGACGGAGCCCATCATCCACATGGCGCCGCGCCGCACCGCGTGCGGTGCCCGCACCTGCGCCGCATGGTGCTGGAGGATCTGTCGCCAGTCGATCGCCGGGGAGTCCAGGACCAAGGCCTCGATGCGGTCCCGGTGCGGGGACAGCCGGGCGGTGCGCAGGGCGATGCCGCCGCCCATGGACCAGCCCATCAGCACCACCGACCGGGCTCCCCGCTCCAGGGCGGCCTCGATCGCGGCGGAGCAGTCCTCCCATTCGGCCGAGCCCAGGTGGTGCAGACGGTCCACGGACGGCGGGGCGCCGAGGTCGTTGCGATAGGTGATCACCAGGGCGGTGATCCCGAGGGCATGCAACAGCGGCAGAGACCGCAGGCCCTCCCCGCGGGTGGCGCCGTGTCCGTGCACCAAGACAGCCCAGCGGGCGCCGTCACCGGCGGGCACCAGCCAGGCAGGCATCGGCCCGACGGGGCTGTGCACGTCGATCTCCTGGAACTCCAGGCCGTGCGCGGAGCGCGGATCCCCGGCCCAGAAGAAACCGTTGCTGTGGGCGGGGCCGGCATGGGCGGGGCGGGGGGTGTCCTGCGCCAGCAGCGGCCGGCGCACCAGGTCTTCGGCGGGGCGCTCTGCGATCTCACCCAGCCGCACGTGCACGGACCCGCCGTCCTGCCGCAGGGCGAGCACCCCCGGACGCGCGGCCTCCACGCTCTCGCGCAGCACGAGAGCGTCGGCACCGGCGGCGACCACCTCGAGGTCAGGAGCGGCCAGCGGACTGGTCGACGGCACCAGCGGCATCCGCGCCATCACCCGCGCGGCCGTGGTGAGGGCGGCACCGGTGGCGAGGAAGGCCCCGGCTCCGACCGCGGCGGCGGTGCCGACGGACGGGGCGGGACGATGCGGCCGGTCGGTCGTGGGATCCTCGGGTGCACTCCGCATGCTGTTGATCCTAGAGGCGGCGTCTGCATGCGGCACAGCCCCATCCGGTGGGCATAGGATCGCGCGCATGCCGTGTGCCGTCGCCGTCCTCACCGAGGTGCCGCTCACCTCCGCGGACGCCCAGAGCGCCCTCGACTGTCTCGGTCTGTCGGTGCTCGATCCCGATGATCCCGTCGCTCAGATGCCCGTGCACGTGCTGGTCCCGGCCCGGCGCGGGACCTCACTGATCCGCGACTCCCTCGCCGAACTGCCGGAGGGGTCGCTGGAGCAGCAGTGGCGCGACCTCACCACCTGCGGTGAGGCCTCCCCCGCCTCCCCGGCCGGGGGCATGGACGCCGAGGCCGTCCTCGCGGCGGCCTCCGGGGCCTTCCGCGCCGTCGGCTGCCGGGTGGAGGGCGAGGTCAGCGACGGCGACGTGCTGCAGAGGGTCGACCAGCTCCTGGAGGAGTGCGCACTGCAGACCGTGGTGGTGCGCACCTGCCCGCGCAGCCTGCCGCGGGACTTCGCCGACAGCTGGGCCCATCATCTGGAGGACCGCCTCGGCGCGACCGTGCTGCACCTCGACCCGGCGACAACCGTTCCCGCGTTCGACTCGACTGGAGCGGTAATTTGTGATTGACTGAGTCGCAGTGTCAACCGTTCCCGCGTTCGACTCGACTGGAGGTCCCGCATGAGCACACAGCGCATCGGCGACGGTGATCACCCCGTGCAGCGCACTGAGCAGGAATGGCGTGACCGCCTAACGCCACAGGAGTACCACGTGCTGCGCGAGGGCGGCACGGAGCGGCCGTTCACCGGGGAGTATGAGGAGGTGCGGCCGGCCGGAACCTACGCCTGCCGGGCCTGCGGGGCCGTCCTCTTCCGCGCCGCCGAGCAGTTCAACGCCCACTGCGGGTGGCCGGCCTTCTGGGCGCCCTCCGACGACGAGGCCGTCGAGCTACTGGAGGACACCTCGCTGGGTATGGTCCGCACGGAGGTGCGCTGCGCCCGGTGTGGTTCCCACCTGGGGCATGTGTTCCGTGGGGAGGGTTTCCCCACCCCGACCGATGAGCGCTACTGCATCAACTCGATCTCGCTGGTGCACGAGCAGGATGCCTGAGGACGGTCGCGGCAGGGCCACCGCAGAGCCCTGATCGCACCCGCCTGACCTGCATCGGCGCGCCTCGACCCGTCGGGCCGACGCCGCCGTTACGCTCCCGCATGTGTCCGTGCACCGCATCCGCTCCGGCGAAGGAGCGTTCCTCGAGGCGATCGAGGCGATGACCCGCGCCGCTGTGCGGCGGGAGCTGGAGTGGCGGGAGGTGCCCGCCCCGGGCCGGATGGCCCCGCAGTCGTGGGCCGCGACCGGGGAGATCGTCCAGCATGAGGAGGAGCTCGCCTCCGGGCGTCTGGTGGTGCTGCACGACCCCGCGGGTCAGGAGGCCTGGCAGGGCACGATCCGGATGGTCGCCCTGGTGCAGGCGCGTCTGGAGCCGGAGTTCGCGATCGAGGCGATGCTGGGGGACGTGGCCTGGTCCTGGGTGACCGAATCCCTGGAACTGCACGACGCCGCCGCCCGGGAGCTCGGCTGCACCGCCACCAGGGTGGTCTCGCAGAGCTACGGGGCTCTCGCCGCCCGCCCGTCCACCGTCGATGTGGAGATGCGGGTGTCGTGGACCCCGGTGGACGACGAGCTCGGCCCCCACTTCGGGGCCTGGGCAGCGATGCTCGCCGCCGCCGGGGGACTGCCACCGGCACCGGTACAGGTGGCGGCGCTGCGGCCCGAGCATCGGGCGCGCGCCCCGCATGACACCCCGGACGACGCCTCGTGACCGGCCCCGCATCCCGGCCGCTGTCGGCTCCCCGCGACGGCGTTCCGCCCGTGATCGACCGCATCCAGCCGCTGCTGGCCTGGTGTGAGGCCGCCCGGAGCGTCCCTGACGAACCCGTCGCCGTCGACGCCGAACGCGCCTCCAGCTACCGCTACAGCCAGCGCGCCTACCTGGTGCAGCTGCGCACCGAGGCTGCCGGCACCGCCCTCATCGACCCCCTCGCCTTCACGCTTCCCGCGGCCCTGGAACGCACCCTCGAGGGCCGCGAATGGGTGCTGCACGCCGCCTCCCAGGATCTCCCCTGCCTGGCGGAGCTGGGGCTGCGACCCGCGCGCCTGTTCGACACGGAGCTCGCGGCCCGGCTGCTCGACCTGCCCGGCGTCGGCCTCGGCGCGGTGGTGGAAGACACTCTCGGTCTGCAGCTGGCGAAGGAGCATTCCGCGGCGGACTGGTCGCGTCGTCCCCTCCCGGAGAGCTGGCTGGTGTACGCCGCCCTGGATGTGGAGGTCCTGGTCGAGGTGCGGGACGTCCTGGCGCAGCGCCTCGAGGACGCTGGGAAGGCCGAGTGGGCGCGGCAGGAGTTCGAGCACCTGGCCGCCTGGGAGCCCGCCCCCGCGCCCGCGGAACCGTGGCGATCCCTGAAGTGCCTCGGCACCCTGCGGGCGCCCCGTCAGCTGGCGGCTGCACGGGCGATGTGGGAGCGGCGCGACGCCCTGGCGCGGGACCAGGATCTGTCGCCCCATCGGGTGCTGCGGGACCGTGACCTGGTGGCGGCCGCGCAGCGGGCTCCACAGGGGCGGGCGGCCTTCGATGCCGCCCTGCCGAAGGCGCTGCGGGAGAAGAACCAGTGGTGGCAGGCGGCCCGCTCCGGGGTGGAGCTGCCCCCGTCGCATCTGCCGGGTCGGCCCGACCCCGGGTATCCGCCGCCGCACAAACTGTGGGCGCGCAAGCACCCCGAGGTGTGGCAGCGGTACACGCCGATCCGTGAGGCCGTGGTGCAGCGCTCCGAGCAGCTGCAGGTGCCCACCGAGAACCTCATCTCCCCCGGACTGCTGCGCAGGTGGGTGTGGGAGCACGAGCACCCGGGCAGCGCCGACGAGGTGCGAGGACAATTGATCGACCTCGGCGCTCGCCCCTGGCAGGCCCAGCAGGTTGCCCCGGCGATCCTCGAGGGCGCCCAGCCGGTCGGGGACGCGCGCTAGCCCGCCGCCGATGAGCAGCATGCGTAGCCGGTAGTGCTCGCGGTTACGGAAGCCGCGGGCGATGCGGCGGTGGAGCTCGATCAGGCCGTTGAATCTCCTATGTCTGTCAAGCCCCGGTGAGCTCATTCTGAGCGGCGGTGTTGAGGCGGCGGTAGATGTCGCGGGCGAGGTAGCGCTTGAGGCAGCGACGGATCTCCCGGAGGGTGCGCCCTTCGGCGGTACGGCGCTCGACGTAGGAGCGGGTTCGCGGGTCCATTCGCATGCGGGTGACGACGGCCATGTGGAGTGCTCGGTTGAGGCGCCGGTCGCCACCCCGGTTGATCCGGTGCCGGACGGTGTTGCCCGATGACGCGGGGATGGGGCTGGTTCCAGCGAGGCTGGCGAACGCGGACTCGGATCGAAAGCGGCCCATCATCGCCACCGGCCAGACCAAGCACAACGAGCCGGCCCCGCTGGCCCCACGCGGGCCGATCCCGAAGAACGCCACCGCCAAGCAGCGCATGGCCCGGACGCTGAAGACGAAACGCGGCCACGCCGTCTACGCCCGCCGCAAGACGATCGTGGAACCGGTGTTCGGACACCCCACAACGCGCATGAGTCGGTGCACCGCGACCCGCACGACCCGTCCGTCTACTCGGAGACTTCCGGGTACTACGGCACCCTGCGCGAGCACGGTGACCATCCCGCGCTCGCGGGCAAGGCCGACCGCATGGACGGCCAGTACATCGGGGAGGACGTCGTGCTCGTGGACGACGTGGTCATCGACGCCCGCCGGATCTGACGCGATCCGGCCCCCTCGGAGCGCTCAGATCAGACCGTAGTGCTCGAAGAAGTGGATGAAACTGAGGGACCCGAACTGGTCGGCGGCCTCGCTGCCGAGGAGCTCGCGGGGCTCCACCGTCGAACCGTCCGCGCCGTGCACTGTGACCAGGACGGTCCGTGACCCGAAGCCCTCGTCCTTCTCGAAGATGTACTCGGTCACCTCCCGCCACACTGGATCCAGGGCCTCCAGAAGCTGATCCTGCCCGACGTCGAAGTGGATGTCTCCGCGCAGGCTGGTGCTCATGGTCCCGCCGCCGCTGGTCTCCATCTCGGAGGAGGTCACATGCTCGAACTCCTCCACCGGGTCGTTCAACGGGTCCGTGCGCGACGGCAGCAGACGCCCGCACGCCGCCAGCGCGGCGATCATGCCCGCAAGTCCTCCGGCCATCAGCACTCGCCTCCGCATCCGCTCCGCCTCTCCTGATCCCACCCCTGCGATTGCTCCAGCATCGCATATCCTGCCTGCTCGCTCACCGTCGCCGCGTCTCCCCGGTCCGCCCGCTCAGCTCCAGGCCCCGGCGTCCTGCGCGCTCAGCGCTGCGTGAGGTACAGCGGCTCGCCGTCGATCGTCTCGACGGAGAACAGGGCGGAGCCCCGCTCCCCCTCGGCCAGCTCGAGGGCGACGACCGCGGTCGCACGGTCACCGTCGGTGAGGGCGCCGATGTCCCGGGGCCAGGCGGCTGCGGTGCCGGCGAGCGCGGCCGCGCCGCCCGTTCCACGTCCCGACCACCAGGAGGACCCTGTGGCCGTCGTGAAGATCAACCGCCTCGCCGTCCCCGCCGGACAGGCGGCCGAGCTCGAGAAGCGCTTCACCGCCCGGAAGCGCTCCGTGGACGGGGCGCCCGGCTTCGAGGGCTTCGAGCTGCTGCGCCCGGTCGCGGGCGAGGAGCGCTACTTCGTCCTGACCCGCTGGGCGGATGAGGAGAGCTTCCGGGCCTGGGCCGACCAGCGCGAGGCGCGGGACCCGTCCACCACCGTCTCCCGGGCCGAGGGCATGCTCGAGTTCGAGGTCGTCGACCTGGAGTGACTCGGGCGCTCGGCCCGCCGGTCCGCCCCTGCCTCTCCACCTCCCGCCTCGTTCGGCCGACGCGGGGACGGGGAGAACTCCCCATGGCCTCCTCACCTCCGGGTCTCTAGTCTTCGGAAGCACGGACCACGAGCCTCAGGGGGAATCAGATGGCGGCGTTCACCGCTTCTCTGGACAGCACGTTCGTGCGCGACGCCGCCGCACGGGCACGAGACGCCGGCGCGGACCTCAATCCGCTGTGGCGGACCATGATCACCGTCCCCGACGCCCCGTCCCTCGATCCGGTCGAGCACGATCCCGAGCACGAGACGCTCCTCCGGCGCGCCCTGACCTCACCGTGCGTGGCCGCGGTCGGCGTGACCCCCGCCGACGGCCCGCGCACCGAGCTGCAGATCTCCGTCGATGCCGAGGGCGCCGTCGTCTGCGCCCGGCGAGGCGACGGAGCGGCCGGCTGGTCGCCGGTGGACGCGGAGGCGCTCCCCGAGATCGTCATATCGATGGCCCCTCCGGGATCCCGGCTGGCGGCCCCGGCGTCCATGACCACCCGCTCGAAGGCCACTCGTCTGCAGCTGAGCAGTGCACAGGTCGAGCAGATCCGCAGCGCCGTCGAGCACGGCGACACCGCCGACAGCGCCATCGCTGCGCTCCCGGATCTCGATCCCGACCTGCGCGATGCGCTGACCAGCAAGGGTGATCGAGCGAGCCTCGCGATCCACCTCATCCCGCCCGCCCCGGAGGAGAGCGTGACCCTCCTGCGCCGGTGGACCAGCGGGGAGCGGGGTCTCTACAGCGCCGACGGGCCGGCCGGCCCCGTCGCCGGGGTGCACCCGGTCGAAGACGGGGACTTCTTCGGCACCGTGATCCCCCTGCTGCAGGAGGGCACGCGGATCGCCCGGGCGCACTCAACGGCGGGAGGTGCGGCATGAGCGGCTTCCAGGGGATGGACCCGGAGCAGGCGCGCACCCACGCCGAGCACCTGCGCACAGGATCCCGGCGGATCGATGAGATCCATGCCGAGATCGACGCGTTCGTGCAGGGCGTCGACTGGGTGGGCCCGGACCGCGAGGCCTTCGTCCAGGAATGGGCCGGTCAGGTCCGCCCGCAGGTCAGCACGCTGAGCGAGCGCCTCCAGGGACTCGGCTTCGACCTCGAGGCGGAGGCCGACCAGCAGGATGCGGCCTCGGAGCCCGGCGGCGACGGCGGCGACCCCGAGAGCCTGCTGCCCGAGGACGTCACCGACTTCCTGGACCGGCTCGACGAGGGGATCCGCGGACTGCCCGAAGGGCTCCAGCGCCTGCTCCCCGACACCCCCTGGGCGGAGATGATCGCGGGTGGCGTCGTCGACCTCGCTGAACGGGCCGAGGGCTTCCTCGAGGGCGGACGCGACACCCTGAAGGGGCTGCCCGGACCGCTCGGCGACCTCTTCGACGGCCTGCCCGACGGGGACATCGAGATCCTCGACGAGCGCTCCGAGATCGAGCTCGGCGAGGAGCCCCGCCACGTGCAGGACAGCGACGCCCCGCAGCATCTGGCCGACCTCGTCCTCGACAACTACGAGACCCGCCGCGACATCACGACCGTGCCGCCGGGTGGGGAGTACGACCCCGAGGATTCGGCACAGATCCGGATCCAGACCCTCCAGGGCGCCGACGGCACCGAGCGGTACATCGTGCACGTGCCGCCCACCCAGGGCGCGGACCTGTGGTCGAGCGAGGGCGGTCTCCCGGGGACCCTCGAGGGATGGAACGGGCAGGGCCAGCCCTTCGGCTGGGCCAACAACATCTACGCGATGGCGGGACGGGAGAATGCCGGGGCGAACGCCGTGACGGCCGCGATGGAGGAGGCCGGGATCCTCCCGGGCTCGGACGTCGCCTTCGTGGCGCACTCCCAGGGCGGTCTGGTCGCCGCGCAGCTGGCCGACGATCCCGCCTTCAACGCCGCCACCGGCGCGGAGGGCACCTACAACGTCACCGACATCTTCTCCGTCGGCTCCCCGGTGCAGACCTACACCCCGGCCCAGAGCTCCACCGATGTGCTCAACGTGCAGCACGTCCAGAACGAGGGGACCGACGGGGACTTCGTCCCCACGCTCGATCTCGAGGGGCGCTCCTTCCGTCATCCCGGCGGCAATCCGGCGGAGAACGTGCAGGACGTGCCCATGCAGACTCCGCACGAGAACCCGGACTTCCCGCAGCCGGACGCGGCCCACAACGCGCATGAGTCGGTGCACCGCAGTCGCGACGGCTCCTACTCGGATACGTCCGGCTACTACGGCACTCTCACCCAGCATCCCGACCATCCGACCCTGGCGGGCAAGGCGGATCGCATGGACGGCCGATACATCGGGGAGGACGTCGTGCTCGTGGACGACGTGGTCATCGACGCCCGCCGGATCTGACGCGATCCGGCCCCCTCGGAGCGCTCAGATCAGACCGTAGTGCTCGAAGAAGTCTCCGAAGTGCACGGCCGCGTCCTGGTCGGCATACTCGGAGCCCAGCAGCTCTTTCGGCGCGACGGTGGAGCCATCTGCCCCGTGGGCGACCACCAGGACTCTGCGCATCTCGAACCCGTCGTCGAGCTCGAAGACGTACTCGGTCACCTCCCGCCACACTGGATCCAGGGCCTCCAGAAGCTGATCCTGCCCGACGTCGAAGTGGATGTCTCCGCGCAGGCTGGTGCTCATGGTCCCGCCGCCGCTGGTCTCCATCTCGGAGGAGGTCACATGCTCGAACTCCTCCACCGGGTCGTTCAACGGGTCCGTGCGCGACGGCAGCAGGCGCCCGCACGCCGCCAGCGCGGCGATCATGCCCGCAAGTCCTCCGGCCATCAGCACTCGCCTCCGCATCCGCTCCGCCTCTCCTGATCCCACCGCTGCGATTGCTCCAGCATCGCAGATCCTGCCTGCTCGCTCACCGTCGTCGCGTCTCCCCGGTCCGCCCGCTCAGCTCCAGGCCCCGGCGTCCTGCGCGCTCAGCGCTCCGCGAGGTGCAGCGGCTCGCCGGCGATGGCGCTCCTGCAGGGACGCGGCCTCAGCCCTCGAGGGTGATCAGCTGCTTCCCGCCGGGCGCGACGATCCGCACCTCGGGGCCGAAGGTCGCGTTCTGCACCTCGTGCGCGAACACGTCGGAGGAGACCATCGCGGCGAGGACGCCGGCGCCGCCCGCGCGGAAGAGGAACAGCTGCGTGGAGGACTGGTAGTACTTCCCAGTGAGCAGTTTCGTGCCAGCCGCCTCGTTGACGCGATCTGCGGGGGTGGCCTCCGGGAACACCATCAGCTCGTCGAACTCCACGTCGACCACGTCGGCGAGAGCACGCTCACCACCGCCCTCCCACAGGGGACCGATCGCGTCGTCGATCGTCTTTCCCGAGGTCAGCTTCATGACACCTTCTCCTTCATCCGCAGGTTGTGTGAGCCCGCATCCGGTCACCACGCTCATGGTGAGCATGAGAGCCGCTCGCCGCGTCAGGGTCTTGGCCCCGACGTCCGTCTGTTGCATCAGCTGGTCTGCCTCTCCTGCGGATGGTCGGAGACGATCTGCGTGATCGCTGTCTGCCCTCGCGTCAAGGCGGTCGCGCAGCCGCGCACTGCCTCTGTGTCCTGTCCGAGAAAATTCATGCCCCGCCCCGTCACTCGAGTCGTCGTCTCTCGGCGCCGATGCTAGCCCGTGCTGACAGGGGAGGCGATGGGGAGCACTCCCCATCGCCTCCCGAGTCACGGAGCTTCGACGATCACGCGAACGCGCTGGTCCCGGTGATCGACCGGCCCACGATCAGGGACTGCATCGTGTCGGTGCCCTCGTAGGTGTGCAGCGCCTCGATGTCGGCCATGTGGCGGATCACCTGGTTCTCCAGCAGGATCCCGCTGCCGCCGAGGAGGTCGCGGGCGTCGGCCGCGATGGCGCGGGCCGAGCGGGTGCAGAACACCTTGGCGAGCGAGGCCTGCTCGGGCCGCAGGCTGCCGGCCGATTCCAGGTCCGCCAGGCGCCGGCAGTGCAGCTGCATGGAGGTGAGGGTGGCGAGCATGTCCGTCAGACGCACCTGGACATGCTGGGCCTTGGCCAGAGGGCGTCCGAACTGCACGCGGGTGCGAGCGTGCTCGAGGGCGGCCTCGTAGCAGGCCACGGCGTGGCCGAGCGCTCCCCAGGCCACTCCGCGCGGGTAGCGAACAGCACCCGGGACGTGTCCTTGAAGGAACGGGCCCCGGGCAGGCGCGCATCCAGCGGCACGCGCACGTCGGCCAGATGGATGTGTGCCTGGTGGATGGCGCGCAGGGACACCTTGCCGCGGATCACCTGCGCCTCGTAGCCGGGCAGGGACTGCTCGACCAGGAAGCCGGAGACCTGGCCGTGCAGGGCATCGTCGGAGGGGTCGTCCACCCGCGCCCACACCACGGTGAGGTGGCCGTCGGCCCCGTTGCCGATCCAGCGCTTCTGGCCGCTGATCACCCACTGCTCGCCGTCACGACGGGCGGTGGTCTCCAGGGACACGGAGTCGGAGCCGTGGTCGGGCTCGGTCAGGGCGAAGGCGGCGAAGGCCTGCCCGGTCACCACGGGCTCCACCCAGCGCTGCTTCTGCTCCTCGGAGCCCAGCAGCACGATCGAGCGCAGGGCGAGGCCGCCCTGCACGCCCACCATGGTGCCCACGGAGCCGTCCAGGCGGGACAGCTCCATGGTGACCAGGCCGGTGGCGAGGGGGCTGAGGCGGCGGTGGCCGGGGATGTCCATGCCGTCGGTGAACAGGTCCAGCTCGCCCAGGCGGGCGATGAGGTCGGTCGGGTACTCGCCGCGGTCCCAGCACTCGTCGATGCGGGGCAGCACCTCGGGGGCGAGGGAGCGGGCCACCCGCCAGGCCTCGAGGTCCTCACCGTCGACGTCCTGGAACAGGGCGTAGTGGTCGGCGGTGCGGGGAAGCAGGGCCTCGGCGGTGCTCGGGCAGGGAGATCACGGGGCCGGGGCCGGCGGCGGTCTTAGCGGGGTCCGGGGCGTCAGGGGCATCGGCGATCTCGGTGGTGGTCATCAGTTCATCCTCTCGATGATGAGGGCCATGCCCTGTCCGCCTCCGACGCACAGGGTGGCCAGGCCCAGCTCGCCGTCTCGCGCGCGCAGGCCATTGATCAGGGTCGTGGTCATGCGGGCACCGGTGGAGCCCCAAGGATGGCCCAGCGCGATGGCGCCGCCGTGGACGTTGAGCCTGTCGTGGTCGATGCCGAGGTCCTCTGCCGCCGGGAGCACCTGGGCGGCGAAGGCTTCGTTGAACTCGACCAGGTCGATGTCGTCGATGGTGAGGCCGGCCAGCGCCAGTGCGCGGCGGGTCGACTCCACCGGGCCCAGGCCCATGATCTCGGGGCTGAGGCCGGAGACGCCGGTGGCCAGGATGCGGGCCAGCGGCGCGATGCCGAGCTCCTCGGCGTGGTCTCGGTCCATCACCACCGGCGCGGCAGCGCCGTCGGAGAGCGGGCAGCAGTTGCCGGCGGTGACGGTGCCGTCGGGCCGGAACACGGGGTCGAGCCCCGCCACGGCCTCGAGGGTGACCCCGGGGCGCGGGGAGTCGTCCGTGGTGACCTGGGTGCCGTCAGGGGTCGTGACGGGGGTGATGTCGAGGTCGAAGAAGCCCGCCTCGCGGGCGGCCTCGGCACGGTTCTGGGAACGCACTGCTTACTCGTCCTGCGCCTGGCGGCTGATGCCGCGCAGCTCGGCGACGTTCTCGGCGGTCTGGCCCATCAGGATGTACGGGTCAGGCAGCTCGCCGTCCTCGCGGGGGTCGTGCCAGGGCGCGGGGATCTCTCGGGTGGCGCGGCGGGCGGTGCGCTCCCAGGCGTCCTGGTACAGCGGGTCGCGCAGCTCGTCCTCGATGAACTTCCCGGGGACCATCGTCAGCGACTCCACGCCGGCGAAGACCACGGCCCTGGCCTCACCGGAGAGCACGGCGTGGAAGGCGTTGCGGGTGGTCTGGATGCTGGAGGCGCAGAAGCGGTTCACGGTGCTGCCGGGCACGGTGTCCAGCCCCAGGCGCACGGCGACGATGCGGGCCAGGTTCGCGCCCTGGATGCCTTCGGGCAGGCCCACACCGAGCTGCAGGTCGTCCAGGGTGGTGGGGTCCAGCTCGGGGACCTGGTCGAGGGCGCCTTGAGCCATCTGGGCGGCTAGGAGCGCGGGTCGGTAAGGGGAAACGGAGTCGTCGGTGGTCGCGTGTCGATCATCAGGCCTCGTCGGTCGGCATCCGTCGGATGGGGCTGTGCTGGTCGCCGGAGCGCCGCTGCGTGGCCCGGAGGATCGGTAGGGCGCTGTGCCCGGGCGGTGCAAGCCCCCGCGCGGGCCCTGGTCAGGTGGTCTGGAGGGTGGCCAGGCCGCCGGTGCCGAGGTGTTGGTAGAGCTTTCGCAGGTTGTGACAGGCCGACAGGAGCAGCCACTCTCCGCGTGCTGCTTCCAGGCCGCGTAGCAGGAGCTGTTTGGCGTTCTGCAGGGTGGACATCTGTCCGAACACCGGTTCCACGATCGTCTTGCGGCGGGCGTAGACGGCGTGGCCGCGTTTCGTCTTCAGCGTCCGGGCCATGCGCTGCTTGGCGGTGGCGTTCTTCGGGATCGGCCCGCGTGGGGCCAGCGGGGCCGGCTCGTTGTGCTTGGTCCGGCCGGTGGCGATGAAGAACTCCGTGCCCGTCTCGGCCCTCAAGGCGGTGGCCTGGGTGAGGTTGTCCTCGGAGCAGTAGCCGGCATCGGCCAGCACCTCGCCGGGAGTCTGGCCGGTGTTGGCTGCGGTCTGCTCGGTCAGCGGGATCAGGTTCGCCACGTCGGCGGCGCAGTCGGTCACGTCGGTGGCCACGATGACCTGGTGGGCCTCATCGACCACGGCCTGGGCGTTGAAGCACTGATGGAACGCCCCGTCGGAGGTCTTCATGATCCGTGACTCGGGATCGGTGAAGTTGCGCTGCGCCTTCGGTCTGACGGTGGCCTTGGCCTCGGCTGCCGCGACCCGCTGGGCGGTGGTCTGCTCGTCCTCGCCCTTCTGTTCGGCCTTCTCCCGGGCGGCGGCTGCGGCGCGCTGGCGGGCCTCTTCTTCCAGCGCCGCCTTGGCCTGGCGGATCTTGGCCAGGCGGGTCTCGCGGCGGCGCAGCTCCTCGGGCAGCTCATCACCGCGTCGGTCTTTGCCGTACTTGGCGTCCTCGGCCTTGTCGATCTCCTCGGCCTCGGCCAGCAGCTCGGAGACCTCCTGGGCCAGGACCTTCTCTCGTTCGCTCATCCGCGCGTAGCTCATCGCCTTGCGCCGCGAGGCGTTGGCACGCACCTTCGTGCCATCCAGCGCCACCCTCCCGAGCTTGACCATGCCCGCGGCCTGGCACAGCGCCAGCGCCTGGAGGAACAGGTGGCCCAGCGCTGAGAGGTGGCGCTTGCGGAAGCGGGCGATGGAGCGGTAGTCCGGGGCGCTGCCGGCTGCCAGCCAGCGGAAGGCGACCACGTCCACGCAGGCGCTCTCCAGCTTGCGCGAGGAGCGCACCCCGGTGGTGTAGCCGTACAGCAGAATCCGCACCATCAGCCGCGGGTCATACGGCGGGGCGCCCCGCCCCTCGCTGTAGGCCGCGTAGATCCGTGACAGGTCCAGGTGCTCATCGACCAACTCGGCGATGAACCGCGCCATGTGCTCGCCCGGCAGCCACTCATCCAACGACGGCGGCAGCAACAGGTCCTGCTCCGGAGCGAACGCCCGGAACGTCTTGTCCGCACCGGCGACCTCCTCGCCAGTTGCAGGCTCCGGTGCCGGTCGCCGGAAGGCCTCACCGTCGAACAACTCCTCACCGCTCATGACCAGATTCTCCCGGCTGCCGTGCCCTCAGCCGCGGACCGGGGCTGGCGTGTTACTGACCCACGCTCCTAGGTCGTCGGGGCGGACGTCCTTGAGCGAGCCCTTGCGGGCGCGGCCGATGGGGGAACGGGCGGCGGCGACGATCACGGCCTCGGGCACGGCTTCTCCTTCGATGTCGGTGCTCGGCGTGGGCGCGGTCGAGCGGCGCCCACTGTTCTTGATACTACGGGTTGCAGTTACTTTGTGGGAGGTCCAGGACTCGACCACTCCGGGCCGCACACCGACGGCACCGGGCGCGACGCCTACGATCAGGGAGTGACCGCGCCCGGCTTCACCATCGACACCCCGCGCCTCGAGGACGCCCCGGCCATCGCCCGCGTGCACGTGGAGAGCTGGCGGGACGCCTACGCCCATCTGCTGGAGGACCACGAGCACTGGTTCGGCGCCCCGGCGCTGGAGCGCCGCACCGCCCAGTGGACGCGCTTCCTCACCCCGGGGGATCCGCACCAGGGGCGCAGCACGGCGAAAGTGGGCCGCAGCCCTGAGGGACAGGTGGTGGGCTTCGCCACCGGTGGACCCAGCCGCGATGCGGATGCCGGGCCACCGCTGGAGCTGTTCGCGCTGTACACCGACCGCGCCTGGTACGGCACGGGCCTGGGGCGGGCCCTGGTGGAGGCGGTGCTGGAGGGTGCCTCCGCCAGTGTGTGGGTGGCCGCGGAGAACCCACGGGCGCGCCGCTTCTACGAGAAGCTCGGCTTCGCGCCCGACGGTGCCGAGAAGGTGGAGGAGCACCTGGGGAACCTGCTCGACATCCGGATGGTGCGCTGAGGAGTAAGGAACGTCAGTTCACAGCCGTCTTGCCGTGCTCAGCGCCGCCACGTAGGACCATCCTCGGTAGCCAGGGATGAAAGAGCTCCCCGAGCGCCAATTCGAGAAACCCGCGCCTCGGCGTGGGTTTCTGCGTTGTAAGGCATACTCTCCTCCATGCTGCTGGGGTACATCGACGAGGTGGGTGGCACGGCCAGCGGCCTAGTATCCGAGGTATGACGCCGCCGTCGCCGCCCGCCGATGCCACGCAGCCCCCTCCGCCCCGATGGTCGGGGCCGCCGCGCCCGTCGTCCCCGGGCTGCTGGACCGGGCCGTGCGCGTCGGCGTGACCGCACTGCTGAACAACCCCTCCCTGGCCGTGGATCCACGAGTCTCCCCCCTGCGCGAGCCGGAGCTGCGGCCCTGGAGATCGCCCGGGCGATCAGGGAGGGTCTCGGCGCGCACCATCATGGGAAGGACTCACGGGCGCGGGCCTATGTGGGTCAGGCCAAGGTCACCGACGGATGGCGCGCAGCCAGAACCGTTTGCGGGTCAGCCGTACCGAGCCGCCGTCCGTCTCTCGGTGGATCGCCATGAGCCGGTCGGCGTAACGGTCGACCGTGAAGTCGTCAGGGGTCTCCCAGGGCACCAGCTGCAGGTACGCCACGAGGGCCGCGACGTCGCGGAACTCGTAGGCGCCCACGTGCTCGTCACCGTCCACGACACGGAACCCCGCGGCCTCGAGCTCACGCCGCATCGTCCCCAGGTTCACGTGAGGGAGCTCGTCGTGGCGCCCGAACCATGCCCCCAGCTCGTGGGCCTCGTCCCCACCCACCTGCTGGGTGACGAACTGCCCGCCTCCTGCCACGACCCGCGAGAGCTCGCGCGGGGAGAACGACTCGTGCCGATTGAGGACCAGGTCGAAACGGCCGTCCGAGAAGGGCATGACCGCCGCGTCCACGTCGTCGTCGGGCGCCGCGTACTCGACGACCCGGATGCCCAGCGGGGACAGCGTCCTCCGAGCCACCGGCAGGTTGGGAGCCCACCCCTCCGTGGCCGTGGTGTCGGGCGGGAGGGCGTCAGCGAAGGACGCGAGCAGCTCCCCCCCGCCGGTTCCCATGTCCAGCACCCGTGTGGCGCCGGCCAGCGCCGTCCGCCAGATCGCCCCCAGGTTCCACGGCACGCGCGACTCGGTCATCCGATCGGCGAGATCGGAGAAGTCCCACCCCTGCGGCTGAGGACGCTCCTCGGCACGCCACGTCTCGACAAGCCGCTCTTCCTCTTCGCGCATGAGCGCCATGCTACGCACCCGAAAGACAGACCACTTGCCGGAGTCACGCTGTCCTCGGCATGAGCGTGAAACCACGCCCGTGATCACGGCCGCTCGGTGAGGGCGGGGAGCCATAGAAGGATCGCCCGCAGCAGGACAGCGGCGCGGTAGGTCGAGGCGAGCTTGTCGTATCTGGTCGCCAGGCCGCGCCACTGCTTGAACCGCTCGAAGCTGTTCTCGATGACGTGCCGCTTGTGGCTTCGTTCGCTTGGTGGCGGGGTTTTTGCAGCGCTCCGTGGCGGTCTTGTTGCCGCGATCACGCAGGACTGGCTGCAGGTAGGTGTCGCGGTCTGAACCGAGAGGGGTGCGCCCGGTCGGGGCCGTTTGGATCGCAGCCGCTACGTCAGAGTCCGAAGGCTCCGCCGCTGACGAGGATCACGATGCCGAGGCCGATGAGAACGATGGGGAAGAGGATGTTCTCCCAGCGTTCGAGCACTTCAGCGATCGGGGGGCGGGTGGCGACGAACTTTGCCAGGGCCACCAGGACCGCGACGAGCGCGAGGAAGACGATGCAGTAGGCGACTACTGCGAGAGGTTCCACGCTGAGGAAGACCGGGGTGTAGACGCCGATGTTGTCGCCGCCGTTGGCAAAGGTGACGCCTGCGACTGTCCACACGCCGACCTTCTTGCCGGCAACCTTGGCCTCGTCGTCATCGTCGTCATCGTCTCCGCGCCAAGCCTGCCATCCGGCCCAGAGGCCGAGGCCCAGAGGGATGAGACCGAAGTACGGGATGGCTGCCGAGGGCAGGAATGCTCCGGCACCGATGGTCACCAGGACCGCGGCACCGAGGATGCCGGCGAATCCGAGGTACTGGCCGGCCAGAATGCGGGCGGTAGTGCCGCGCTGGCCTGCCCCTCGCGCGAAGAAGAGGGAGAGCACGATGATGTCGTCGATGTTGGTCGCTGCGAACAGGCCCATCGCCTGCAAGACCGAGGTGAGGATCATGCGCCCTCCCCAGCTGCGTCGCATCCGGGAAGCGAGCAGGCGGGATAGATGCACGGGGCGTCTTCGTCCACTGCCAGGGTGGCATCGACCAGTGCCGTCAGCGCCTGCGCCAGGTGTGAATCGGCGATCTCATATCGTGTCCGACGACCCTCGGGCTCGGAGACGACGATCCCGCAATCACGCAGGCATGCCAGGTGGTTGGACACGTTCGGGCGTGTCAGGTCCAGATCTCGGGCCAGTTCCGCCGGGTAAGCGGGATGGTCGAGCAGGGTCAAGATGATCCGGGATCGAGTGGGGTCGGCCAGTGCACGACCCAGGCGGTTCATCACGTCGAGACGCGAAGCAATAGTCAGCATGGACTGAACTATACAGCGCGCACTGAACACTCGGTCACAGGCGTCGGCCCAGATCGCATGCCCGTAAGGGGAGCCCTCACCGGACACCACCTCTACTTATCGAGAGGAACGACGGCACGCCTGGCGGGCTGTCCCGTAAGACCCGTCCGGTGAACTGTCCGGTGAAGGGAGGCTATATGACACACTGGGGAGCATGTCCCCCTTGAAGGTCGACTATGCCTGAGTCTCCACCGACGAGCAGGACCTGACCGCGCAGCGTGACGGACTCGCGGCGTTCGGCGTCGATCCCAAGCGCATCTACGTCGATCACGGGCTCACGGGCCGCAACGCCGACCGTGAGGGCCTGCGGCAGGCGCTGGCTGCCTGTCGGGACGGCGATACGTTCGTGGTCACCAAGCTCGATCGGCTGGCGCGTTCAGTCCGTGTTGCCCACCAGATCGCCGACGACCTCGCGGCGCGGGAAGTGAAGCTGAGCATCGCCGGATCGGTGTACGACCCGACCGACCCGATGGGGAAACTGTTGTTCAACGTGCTGGCGATGGTCGCCGAGTTCGAAGCCGACCTCATCCGTGCCCGCGCCCGCGAGGGGATGAAGGTCGCCAAGGCCAAGGGCCGGCTGCGCGGGAAGTCACCGAAACTCACCCCCCGGCAAGAAGCTCACCTCGTCCAGCTACATGCCGCGGACGAGCACACCGTGGGCGAGCTGGCCGAGCTGTTCAGCGGGGGCCACCGCCCTCCTGCGTACCGGCGTGCCGTTCGTGGCCACGAATGTGGACGCCACGTTCCCCACAGCGAGCGGCCCGTGGCCGGCCACCGGCGCGGTCGTCGCAGCGATCCAGACCGCCAGTGGGCGCCGACCGGTCGTGGTGGGCAAGCCGGGACCGGAGATGTTCCGCCTGGCCCAGCGCGGGCTCCCTGCTACGACGAGAGTGGTGGTCGTGGGGGACACCCCGGCTACGGACGTCGTCGGGGCGCACTGCGCGGGCCTGCCGGCGATCCTCGTCGCTCCCGCGACGCCGAGCAGCGGCCGTCGGCAGTGTGATCCCACCGTTGCGGAGGCCACGGTCACGGGCCTGGCCGGGCTGTTTGATCCGGCCCTTGGCATCGGCCCGATGCGCCCGTCGCCGTACCCGTGGCCGGACGAGGTGCGGGCGGGTGTGGCCGCGGTGGTCTTCGACGAGGCCGGGCGCGTGCTACTGGGGCGCAGGCTGGACAACGGGCTGTGGGGACTGCCTTCGGGACACGTCGAGGTGGGCGAGACTGCCGCCCAGGCGGCGGTGCGGGAGGTCGCCGAAGAGACCGGCTTGCAGGTGCAAGTGCAGCGGCTGGTGGGGGTGTACTCGGACCCCGCCTCGCAGGTTTTCGCCTATCCCGACGGGAGAGTGACCCAGTTCGTCACCACCACCTTCGCCTGCCTCCCGCGCGGCGGTCAGATGCACCCTGATGGTGTGGAGACCTCACCGGCGGGTTTCTTCTCCCCGGATGAGCTTCCGGCACCGTTGCTCCCCATGCACCCGCGGTGGCTCACCGACGCCCTCTCAGGCGACACAGGACTCATCGACTGATAGGACGCATCCCCTTCGGGGCGCATGGTGTCAAATGCGCTGGCGCTTCTCGTGCGGAGCACCGGCCTGAGCGCGCCGTTTACCTTGATCAACCCCGGGTCCGGTCTCCCACCGTCCGAGCAACACCACCGGACGGTAGGAGTCTCCAGGGCGGCGACCAGCTCTCGAAAGATCATGATGAGCGCGCGCCCAAGGGCGCACCGACCAATGACCTCAGATGGGCCAGGTCTCCTGCCGGTGGGCGGCGTCCCAGAACATCCACTCGTACTGGGTGGCGCGGTGGAACGCGGTGTGCATGCGCGCCAGTGTGCCGGGGCTGGCTTGATCGGCGAGGTGGTCCACGATGTCCCGGGCGGTGTCGGTGGCGGCGGTGAAGTCTGGATCGCCGTAGGTGGCGATCCAGTCCCCGTACGGGTGCGTGCTCAGGTCACCGACGGCGGCCTTCAAACGGGTGCCGACGTCGTCGTAGACCCAGAAGCACGGCAGGATGCCGGCCGCGAGGACCGGGTAGTTTCCCGCTGTCGCGAGGCTCAGCAGGTAGGAGGTGTAGGCAACCGTGGTCGGTGAGGGCTCGGCGGCGGTGAGGTCGGTGACGTGGGTGGCGTGCAGCTGCCGCTCGACCTCGACCACCTCCCGCGCGGCCTGCGCCCAGAATGCCATTTCCTCCGACGCCTGGGCCTGAGCGGCGGCCGCGGCCAGGACCCGGCCGTAGTCGGCCAGGTAGAGCGCGTCCTGGGCGAGGTAGTGCCGGAACGTCTCTTCCGCCAGGGTCGCGTCGCTCAGCTGGTGCAACAAGGGCAGCGCGTCGATCGCCTCGCGGACCCTGGCCGTGCGATGCCACGCCACGGTGCTGAACACGCCAGTGTCGTCGTGGTCGCGAATCGTCTCGGGCATGGAGGTGTGTGGGCTGGTCATCGGTCGCTGTCCTTCCAGTCGTTCTCGTCTTTCCAGATGTCGTGGCAGTGGTGCACGGGGCCGGGTCCGTGGCCGATGTGGAGCGCGTCGGCGGCCCGCAGGGTGCCGGTGAGCCAAGTCTTGGCCTGGCGGGTGGCCTCTAGCAGGGACCCGGTGCGCGGGGCGAGTGCGGCGATCGCGGAGGACAGGGCGCACCCGGTGCCGTGGGTGTTGACCGTGGCTACCCGCGGGCCGGTCAGCAGCTGCTCGCCCGCGTCGTCGAGCCACAGGTCGGTGGCGTGTGCGTCGCCGCCGAGGTGGCCCCCCTTGACCAGCACCCGCGCGGCGCCCAGCTCCCGGAGCGCGATGGCCTGGGCGCGCATGGTGTCGAGGTCTTCGGCGGGGTCGGCGTCGAGCAGCACGGCGGCCTCGGGGACGTTCGGCGTGATGAGGGAGACGTACGGCAGGAGTTGGCGCATCGGCTCGACGGCGTCCTCGGCCAGCAGCCGGGAACCGGCGGTGGACACCATGACGGGGTCGAGGACCACAACCGGCACCGCGTCGGAGCGCTTGTCGAGGAAGGCGAGGACGGTCTCGATGGTGGCCGCGGAGGCGAGCATCCCGATCTTGGCGGCGTCAACCGCCACGTCGTCTACGAGGGTGTCCAGCTGGGCGCGGACGAAGTCCGCGGGGACGACGTGGACACCGGTGACTCCCTGGGTGGACTGGGCGGTCAATGAGGTGAGCACCGCGGTGCCGTAGGCACCCAGTGCGGAGAAGGTCTTGAGGTCGCCTTGAATACCGGCCCCGCCGGAGGGATCGGAGCCGGCGATCGTCAGCGCGATCGGTGGGCGGGGGTTCACGGTTGCCCGTCCCACGCGGCCCGCAGGCTCGCGGCCGCCACGGCTGGTTCCTCCGCGGCGCACACCGTCGAGACGACCGCCACGCCGGCGGCGCCGCTGTGGCGCAGCATGCCGGTGCGTTTCGTGGTGATGCCGCCGATGGCGACGACCGGCCACGGGCTCGCGGCGGCCACCGCAGCCACCCCGCCCGGGCCGATCGGAGTGCCGTGGTCAGGCTTGGTCGCCGTCGGCCACACCGGTCCAACGCCGAGGTAGTCCAAGACGCCGTCACCGAGCCCGCGTGCTGTGCGAACCTGCTCGATCGTGCTGACCGACAGCCCGACTATGGCGTCCGGCCCGAGCAACTGCCGGGCCTGAGCAGGCGGCATGTCGCGCTGACCGACGTGGACGCCGTCGGCGCCGATGTCCTGAACGAGGTGGACCCGGTCATCGATAATCAGCGGCACCCCGGTCCCCGCCAGCACCTCGCGGACCGCCACGCCGAGGGCGACGAAGTGGGCGTCGGTGGCGCCCGGGTCACGCAACTGCACCACGGTGACTCCGCCCGCGACCGCAGCCTGCACGGTCGCGGGCACCCCCCGTGGGCCGCACAAACCGGTGTCGGTGACCAGGTAGAGGCTGAGGTTCACCGGTCGGCGGGTCACCGGAGCACCACCTTCTCGGTCAGCTCCTGCGGGTTGAGGGTGGCGAGAGAGTCCAGCAGCGCAACGGCGAAGCTCCCCGGCCCGGCGGCACGCTCGGCCGCGACCTCGGCGGCCACGGTGTACGTCGCGGTCGCGGCCGTGGCGGCCAGGAGCGGGTCGTCGGTGGTGGCGGCGAAGGCAGCCATGAGCGCGCCCAGCGCGCACCCACCGCCAGTGACCTGGGTCAACCATCGATGGCCGTTGGCCACCCGCACCAGCCGGGTGCCGTCGGTGAGGTGGTCGACCTCCCCGGAGACCGCGACGATGGTGCCGTGCTCCCGGGCCAGCGCCCGGCCGGCGTCGACGGCATCCTCGGCGGCGTCGACGCTCTCCGGACCCCGCCCACCGCTGCCCCCACCGGCGAAAGCGAGAATCTCTGAGGGGTTGCCACGGACGAGTGCCGGGGAGGCGTGGGCAAGCAGGTCGACGACAACCCGGCTGCGCCAGGCGAGCCCACCCACCCCGACCGGGTCGAGCACCCACGGGGTGCCGGCCGCCGCGGCGGCACTGACCGCGCCGTGCATCGCAGCCACCGTCGCCTCTTGGGGCGTGCCGAGGTTGACCAGGACCCCGTCGGCGACGGCGGCGAACGGCCCGGCTTCCTCCGGGTTGTCCACCATCGACGGAATGGCGCCGACCGCGAGCAGGACGTTCGCTGTCCACTGAGCGACGACGACGTTGGTCAGGCACTGCACCAGCGGGGCATGCCCGCGCATCGCCGCCAAGGCCTCGCCCACAGCGGCAGCATCGAGTGGGACAGTAGGGACGGAAGAAGGTGCCGACATCGGCGACGTTCCCTTCGCTAGTACGAACTAGATCAGGTTCAACGGGTGTGATCTCAGCCGTACCAGCACGGCACCCCGCGTCATTCACCAGCTTAACATCCGCACCGTTCCCAGCACCATGCCCTCGCTTCAGCGATCGCAAAAGGGTCGCGCCTCGGACCGTCCGGGCGTGCTGTCACCAGTGCCCGGCTGCGCTACGGCGTTCCTAGGCCGCCGCAGCCCTCACCATGACGCCTCACCAGACAACGGCTGCGCAACCTTAAAATGTGCAGTCGACTTCGGACACTCGTGCAGTGGACTTCGAAAACTGACACGTGGAGCTGATCATCGTCGACGAGGCCGAACGACTGCGTCCCGCCGCTCTGGAACTGCTGCGCGATTGCTACGACCGCGACGACATCGCCCTGATCCTGATCGGCATGCCCGGCCTGGAGAAGCAGTTCAGCCACTACCCCCAGTTCTACAGCCGAGTCGGCTTCGCCCACCAGTACCGGCCCCTGGACAAGACGAACTGCTGTTCGTCCTCGAGCGACACTGGCGATCCCTCGGCAAGACCCTCGACCCCGACGACTTCACCGACGCCCAAGCCATCGCAGCCATCGCACGGATCACCCGCGGCAACTTCCGGCTCCTCGAACGCCTCTTCCCCCAGATCCAGCGGGTCCTGAAGATCAACGAACTCGACACCATCACCAACGACGTCATCGAAGCCGCACAGAGCACCCTGGTCATCGGTGTCACCTGACCCCGCCACGAAGCGACCGAAGAACCCCGCCATTCAGCAGACGAAGTCACATGCCGCTTGACGTACCTGCCTGGATCGGTCAGCGGCGGACGTCCACCACGCGAACCACGGCGTTTCCGGTTCGACTGCTGGTCCCGAGGTTCAGCAATCACAGCCGTGATCCCTCGACTGCGCAGCAGGGTGCGGTGGCCCGCGAGGAGTACGCCTTGTCTGCCAACACCGCGTCAGGGGTGGTGCGAGGCCGCCCCACCCAGTCGCGCGGGACCCGAACCGCAGCGAGCAGGTGCGGGAACATCTTCGAGTCGCTGCCTTGCCCCGGCCCGACGGCGATGACCATGGGACGTCCCTTGCCGTCGCACAGCTGATGGACCTTCGTCGACAGACCGCCACGCGATCGCCCGATCTCATGATCGACCGGCTCGGGCATCTGCATCATGTAATTCGATGGAGCGCCCCGCGAGGCGCCTGGTGTTCGTCGCGTGCTGGTGGGCACACGCGATGGTCGAATCGACCGCAACATCCCAATCCATCACGCCCATGGTGTCTGCCCTGGTCATCAAGGCCGGCAGGACCTTGTCCCAGGTCCCGTCGCCTGCGAAGCGGCGGTGCCGCTTCCACACCGTCAGCCACGGACCGAACTCCGCAGGCAGGTCCCGCCACGCAACGCCGGTCCGGTAGCGGTAGACGATCCCCTCGACCACCAACCGGTGATCCGAGAACCGACGACCCCGCCGCCCGTCCGAAGACGGCATGAAGTCCTCGATCAAATCCCACTCGGCATCCGAGAGCGTCTGCAACCGCGACATGCGATCACCCTTGCCGGCGCAGACTGCGGATGTGGGAGACACGTCCTAGTCCTCCCGTCCGGGGCGCTCCGGCAGCGGAACGTCGGCGGGCCGGGGCGTCAGACCCTGGGCGCTGCCGCGCCGGGCGGCGAGCGCAAGCACCGCGGCGGCCAAGGTGCCGTTCGTCAGACGCCCCTCCAGCACCCCGGTGATGGCGTCCCTTAGCGGCACCCACCGGTGTTCGATCTCGGCCTCCTCGTCCTCGCGCTCCCCAGGGGCGACCTCGCGGATCCCGGTTGCGAGGTACACGCGGATCACCTCGTCGGAGCCTCCGGGGCTGGGACGCAGGTCGAGCAGGACCTCGAGGTGGTCTGCCTCATGGTCGGTCTCCTCCCGCAGCTCCCTCGCGGCGGCCAGGTGTGGTGCCTCACCGTCGATGTCGAGCAGCCCGGCGGGGATCTCCCACAGGGTGCCTCCGGCCGGGTGGCGGTACTGGCGGATCAGCAGCACCCGGTCCTGATCGTCGACGGCGAGCACGGCCACCGCCCCGGGGTGGCGCAGGTACTCCCGCTCGAACCGGACCCCCGGCGCGAAATCGACGGTGTCGGAGACGAGATCGAACACCGCCCCGTCGTGGAGCACCCGGTGGCGCGCCACCGGTCGCCGGGAGATCTCGTCACGCAGCTCGGTCATCATCACTCCCGGTCGTCGGGTGGACCTCCAGCAGGCGGGTGGCCTTCTGGGCGTCGAGGGCGGCGCCGATGAGACCGATGAACAGCGGGTGCGGCCGGGTCGGGCGGCTCTTCAGCTCGGGATGGGCCTGGGTGGCGATGTAGTACGGGTGGACCTGCGGATCCAGTTCGACGAACTCCACCAGGCTGCGGTCGGCGGAGACCCCGGAAATGCGCAGCCCGGCCTCCTCCAGGCGTTCCCGGTAGGCGTTGTTGACCTCGTACCGGTGGCGGTGGCGCTCGGAGACGCTGGTGGTGCCGTAGACGCGCGCGGCGAGGCTGCCTTCGGCGAGGTCGTGATCGTAGGCACCCAGGCGCATGGTGCCGCCGAGGTCGCCCTCGCCGGAGACGATGCTCTGCTGCTCGGCCATCGTGGCGATCACCGGGGCCGGGGTGGTCGGGTCGAATTCGGTGCTGTGGGCGCGGGGCTCCCCGAGCACGGTGCGGGCGTATTCGATGACCATGCACTGCATGCCCAGGCAGATGCCGAGGGTCGGCACCCCGTGTTCGCGGGCGTGGCGCAGCGCTCCGACTTTCCCGTCGACGCCGCGCACCCCGAACCCGCCGGGCACCAGCAGCGCGTCGACGCCCTTCAGAGCGGCGGCGGCTCCTCCCGGGGTCTCGCAGTCGTCGGAGGCGACCCAGCGGATGTCCACCCGGGTGCGGTGGTGGAATCCGCCGGCCCGCAGCGCCTCCGTCACGGAGAGGTAGGCGTCGGGCAGGTCGATGTACTTCCCCACCAGGGCGACGGTGACCTCGTACTCCGGGGCGTGCACCCGGTCGAGGAGGGCGTCCCAGCGGCTCCAGTCGACGTCGTGGCTGAGCAGGTCGAGGCGACGGATCGCGTACGCGTCGAGGCCCTCATCATGGAGGACATGCGGGATGTCGTAGATCGAGGGGGCATCGGCGCAGGTGACGACGGCGTCGAGGTCGACGTCGCACATCGAGGAGATCTTCTGCTTGATGGAGGCGGGCCGCTGCCGGTCGGCGCGCAGCACGATCGCGTCGGGCTGGATGCCGATGGAGCGCAGGGCCGCCACGGAGTGCTGCGTCGGCTTGGTCTTCAGCTCCTGGCTGGGTCCGATGAACGGGACCAGGGAGACATGCACGAAGAACACGTTGTCGCGGCCGACGTCCTGACGGACCTGCCGGGCGGCCTCGAGGAACGGCTGGGATTCGATGTCGCCGACCGTCCCCCCGATCTCGGTGATCACGACGTCGACGTCCTCGCCGGACTGCGCCCGCATCGACTCCTTGATGGCGTTGGTGATGTGCGGGATCACCTGCACGGTGTCCCCGAGGTACTCCCCGCGGCGTTCCTTCGCGATCACACCGGAGTAGATCTGACCGGTGGTGACGTTGGCGGCGCGGGTGAGGTTCTCATCGAGGAAACGCTCGTAGTGGCCGATGTCGAGGTCGGTCTCGGCACCATCCTCGGTGACGAACACCTCCCCGTGCTGGAACGGGTTCATGGTGCCGGGGTCGACGTTCAGGTACGGGTCGAGTTTCTGCATCGTGACCCGCAGCCCACGGTTGCGCAGCAGCATGCCGAGGGAGGAGGCGGTCAGGCCCTTACCGAGGCTGGAGACCACACCGCCGGTGACGAAGATGTGCTTGGTGACGCCGGGATTGCGGAAGGGCTTGGCACGGGCGGGCCCGCTACGGGGCCTCGCGGTTGTGCTGTCACCGGACGCCGAGCGCGGCCTCCGGGCGGACCTGGGGGGCGCCGCCGGAGCGGTCGCATCGGACGGGGCCGGGTTCGCGGTGCTGTCTGCCACGGACTGCCAGATTACCACCGGCGGGCGCGCGTCCCGTGGGTGTCCGCGGAGGCACGCCCGAGCACGTCCTGCAGCTGCGCGCGCAGCTGCGTCTCCCCGGGAAGCCGGGCGGCGCGGGCTCGGGACCGTTCCTCCGCGGCGGTACGGAGGTCCGGGGCGGTCATCTCCTCGATCGCGTCGGCGAGCGCTGCGGCATCCTCCACGGGCACCAGCGGCGCGGCGTCACCCGTGACCCAGCGGGTGCCGCCGGCGTCGGTCGCGACCACGGCCCGGCCCGCCCGGAGTGCCTGTTGCAGGGCGACGGGCTGGCCCTCCCAACGGGCGGAGGAGACGACCAGCTGAGCCTGCTGCAGCAGCTCGGGCACGTCAGCGCGATGCCCGAGCAGACGCAGTGGCAGGTCCTCGCGGTCCCGGCGCTGCTCCAGGTGGGCGCGCTCGGGTCCCTCTCCGGCGACGGCCACCTGCACGGCGACACCGCGGGCACGGAGGATCCCCAGGGCGTCGGCGAGGGTGTCGAAGTCCTTCTGGGGGGCGAGGCGGGCGATCACCAGCACCCGGAGGCCCGCGGCCTGATCCGGGGACCACGCGGGATCGGCGTGCGGGGCCCGGGGTGGGTCCGTCGCGGGGGGTGCAGGGGTGTGCGGCGGAGCGGGGATGACGGCATCGCGCACGTCGCGGGCCCCGGCGCGGCGGGCCGCCCGGGCGAGGTCCGGGGAGACCGCGAGGACGGTGTCGGCCCGTCGGCAGATCAGGCGCAGCAGCGCCGTGCCGATCAGTTGCGGAACGCTGCCGCCCTCGACCCGGTTGTGCAGGGTCACCACCAGGCGCGGGCTGCGACGGGCCAGGAGGGCGAGCGCGGCCAGGGCTCCGGCCCGCAACCCGTGAGCGTGGACCACAAGCGTGCCGGGTCGGCGGGACTCCCGGTGCAGGGTCCGCACAGCGGCGGTGTCGGCACGCGGCCGTGGCCTCTCCCCGATCTCGGCGTCGGAGTGGCGCACCGTGACGCCCTCGTCATGCAGCATCCGCGCCTCGTGGTCGACGTGCGCGGCGAGCCCCCCGGCGGCGCGTCCGCGCACCAGGAGCACCGTCGCAGGCTCCCCACCCCCGGGCGCCCGGATCCCGGGCCGCCGGGTCCCGGGCCGGCCCGCGGTCATGCCGCTGCTCCATCATTCGAGGCGGATGCCTGGCGGCCGCGGCGCACCCTGCGAAGCGACCGGACGCGGGCCCGGTGCAGGAGGACCCGCAGCAGGCGATGTTCGGGGATCGCGACGACGGCGAGCGCCAGCAGCGCGCCGATCATGCCGCAACCGAACCCCAGCAGGACCAGCGCCAGCGGGCCGGGCTGGCCGGCGGCGCCGAGCCGTCCGAGGATCAGACCGGGGATGCCGCCGATCAGCACGGCGAGCGCCGCGGTCGCGACGGTCAGGCCGAGACGTCGTCCCTGACCGCTGGGGCGTACCAGATCGGAGACCCGTCCGAGACCGAGCGCCGCGGAGACCACCTGCCCGAGGGCGATGCACAGGGCGAAGGCGGTCGCGGCCTCGGCGGCACGGCGCGTCGGCGAGGTGAGGGTCAGCGCGAGGATCAGTCCGGTGGCGGTGAGCCATCCCGCGGAGCCGACGAGGAGGGCGTCGCGGGCGCGCAGCGCCGCAGAGAGGATGCGGGTGCACTGGGTGGAGATGGCGTACGCCAGCAGCCCGAGCGCGAAGCCCCCGACGGCGGCACCGACACCCTGCACGGCCGCACGGTCCACGACCTGGAAGAACGCCTCCAGGGCGGGCCCGGCGGCGAGCAGACCGGCCCCTCCCGGCGCCGCGAGCGCCGCGACAGTGCGCAGACTGGAGGCGGCGGTGGCGGCGAACGCGAGGTCGTCACCCACCAGACGCTGCTCGGACAGCTGCGGGAACACGCTCGTGACCAGTGGCGCGACGAGTACCGCGAAGGGCAGCAGGTACACCGCCTGGGCGTACTGGAACACCGGCAGGGTGCCGGTGCCGCCGGCACGCATCGCGAGCGCGAGGATGGCGGCGAGGGCGAGCTGCTGGGCGCCGACCGCTCCGAATCCGGCACCGGCGAGGGCCAGGGCGCGGCGGGCGACGACGCGGCGCAGTCGCCAGGCCGGTCGCAGGCGCAGTCCCGCCCGGTATGCGGGGGCGATCAGCGGCAGCGCCATGGCGAGCACCCCGGCGGTGGTGCCCCAGGCGAGCACGGCCTCCGCAGCGCGATCGACGGTCGCGACGGTCGCGACCGTCGGTGCCAGCAGCGCATACACCCGATAGGAGACGATCACCACCAGGCTGGACAGCAGCGGCGCCAGGGCCGGCCACAGGAAGCGTCGGCGGGCCTGCAGGAACGCTCCCAGCACGATCGCCACGGCGTACAGGGGCAGCTGCAGGGCGAACACCCGCAGCAACCGGGCGGCGAGCTCGATCTCGCCGCGACCGCCACCGCGCAGAATCAGCTCGGCCAGGGGGTCGGCGGCCAGGACCAGCGCGACCGTGAGGGTTCCGGTGATGAGGAGCGACCAGCACAGGATCACGGAGACGAGGTGGGAGGCCTCCCGGGCGGCGCGGGCGGATGCGCCGTCACCGCCGGCGACATCCGGAGCCCCGTCGGCGTCGTCGATCGCGGCGACCCGCCGATCCGGGTTCTCGATCACCCCCGCGACCAGGGGCACCACCAGAGCCGCCAGGGCCCCGCCCGCGGCGACCTCGAACAGCACGTTCGGCACCAGGTTCGCGCTGGCGTAGGCGGTGCCCACATCGCCACCGCCGACGCTCGCTCCGAACACCAGATAACGCAGGAACCCGACGATCCGAGCCAGGACCGTGACCACGAGGATCAGCCCGGCGGCGCGCCGCACCTGCCGGCCCAGCGGTGCGGGCCGCGGGGGGTGGGGACGCGCCGAGGCGGGCCGCGCCGAGACCGGCCGGGCCGGTGTGGGGCGGTGGGGGCTGCTCATGCCGAGGCGCCCTCCGGATCCTGTGGAGCGGGCGGCAGGGGCCGACGACCCCCGGCATCGAGGCGGCGCAGCAGGGAGTTGCGGTCGATGACCGCGCTGAAGCTGACCTTCTCGCTCGCCAGCACCAGGGCGGCCACGACCGCCAGAGCGGTCACGCGTCCGAGCGGGCTGAGACGGCGGGCGGCGGCGGTGCCGGTGAGGAACCCGAGAGTGTTGGCACCCACGTCCCCGAGCATGCCCCGCTCCCGCAGATCCGTGGGAAGGGCGGCCGTGGCCAGGCAGAGCGTGAGCAGTGCCAGTCGTCGCCCGTCACGGGAGCGGGACCGAGGATAGGCCTCGACGCTGTCCTCGGCGTCGTGCCCCGGTGGGAACGGCGCGGCCAGGAGCACATCGGCCACCGCCACCGCCTTCAGAGCGCGTCCGGGACGCAGATCCAGGAGGTTCACCAGGTTGGCGGTGCCGGCGGCGAGGGCCCCGTCGAGCAGGACACCCGAGGCGGTGACGGCGAGCGCCCACGCGCCACCGGGCACACCGTGCCCGGCGGCGCTCCCCGACGGCGGGCGACACACGGCCAGGGGGTGACACCGGTCCGCGGCCGCCGCGGCGAGGGCGACCACGGGGATGCCGATGGCCTTCGCGCCGCCGGTCGTCAGGCGGCCGTGACGCAGCGCCCGCAGGTGCCCGCGGAGTCCTTTTGCCACCGGCACCCCAGCGACGCGCTGACGGTGTTCCACGAGATCATCGGCCAGTCCCAGCGCCGACACCGCGGCGGTGGCCGCCGCCCGCGGACCACCGCCGGTCACTCCGGCCACGGCCCCGGCGACGGCGGAGACGACGACGCCCTCGGCGAGGGTGACGGTGCGGCCGGCGTAGTTCCGGCGGCGCAGTTCCCCTCGGATCGCGTCCCACAGCAGTGCCCCGCGGGGGCTCCCCGGCGCGGTCATTCGCCACCCCCGTCGGACGGCGCGGGGGCACTGCCGGGCAGCATCGACTCCGCGGAGGCGCCGACGCCGAAGTCACCGGGGGTTCCGGTGTCGGCCTGGGCCAGTGCCAGCACCGCGATGACCGGGCCGTACCCCTCCTGCAGGGAGTCGGTGGTGGTCAGGCGGGAGAAGCGGGAGTCCTGTCGGACGGCGCGGATCATCCCGGTGGTGTCGGCACCGCCCGGGGTGGTCGCCGCGAGAACCGACGGCGTCGGCGACTCCACCAGGGCGAGTGCGAGGGCCGTCTGCGCGGACAGCACGCGGCGGGTGCGATCGGCGGCGGTCGCATCGTCGTCCGCGGCGATCTCGAAGGCCGAGGGGTCGGCCGCGGTCCACAGCACGGCCTGGGCGGGGTCGCCGGAGTCGCCGTCGACCCGGACTGCCCCACCCTCCTGCAGCAGCTGCCAGGCGCGCCGGCGTTCCTCGGTGTCGATCTGTTCGGTGTCGGCGGTCAGCAGGCGGCCGATGGTCGCGCTGAGCGCCTCCGCGTCGGTGGGGCCGTCGGCGACAGCACCGGGCGTCTCCTGCCGCAGTTGCGTCAGCAGCGAGGTCCGGGCATCCGCATCCTCGGGGGACCACAGCAGGGGTTGCAGGTCGACGCGGAGAGACACCTCGGCCCCGGCATCCTGCAGGAGCGTGCTGACGGACTCGACGCTGGCGCGGGTGGAGTCGTGATCGGTGACCACGGCGACACGACGCTCGGGGAGGGTTCCGGCGACCAGCCGTGGACCGGAGGCGGTGGCGTAGGCAGCGAGGTCCTCGGTGCGGGCGGTCAGGTCATCGTTCGCGGCGCGCATCTGGTCCCGCTCGGTGCGCAGCTGCTCGACCTGGCCGACGAGCTGGTCACCGAGGTTCTCGCGCAGCGGGCCGGCCCCCAGCACGATGCCGACGGCGAGCGCCAGGAACACCGAGATGAGGGAGACGAGGTGGTAGCGGAAATCGATCACGGGTGGCGTCCTAACCGGTGGGGCCCGGCCCGCTGGTGAACAGGGCCGTGAACCAGGAGAGCAGGTCGTCGAGGCGGGCACCGGCGATCTGCCCCATCGCCTGCCCGCCGGGGGTCGCCCAGAGGGCGGCGGTGAGCGCCAGCAGACCGGCGACGGCGAGGACGACGAGTTGGAGCGTGGAGATCCGCTGCCGGTACAGGCGGGAGACGCCCTTGGCGTCGACCAGTTTCGAGCCGACCCGCAGACGGGTGAGGAAGGTGGAGCTCATGCCGGCGCGGCCCTTGTCGAGGAACTCCTCGAGGGTGCCGTGGGTGCCGACGGCGACGATCACACTGGCGCCCTTCTCATCGGCCAGGAGCATCGCCACGTCCTCACTGGTGCCGGAGGCGGGGAACAGCACGGCATCGCCGTCGAGGCCGAGCTCCCGCAGCCGGTCCATGCCGGGGGCGCGGCCGTCGCGGTAGGCGTGGACCACCAGCTCCGCGCCGCTGGCGAGAGCGCGATCGGAGACGGAGTCCATGTCCCCGATGATGAGGTCGGGTCGCCATCCGGCGTCGAGCACCGCGTCGGCGCCGCCGTCGACCCCGATGACCACCGGCCGGTTCTCCCGCAGGAACGGCCGCAGGGTGGCGAGGTCCTCTTTGTAGTGGTAGCCGCGTACGACGATCAGGACGGGGCGGTCCCGCAGGACGGTGCGGATCTCGGGTGCGCCGACGCCGTCGAGCAGCAGGTCCTTCTCCCGCAGCATGTACTCCATCGTGTTCTGCGCGAACAGCTCCAGCTGCCGGGACAGGCCCGCGCGGGCCTCCGCCTCGGCCCGTTCCACGGCGGCGAGGGAGCGTCGGGAACCGTCCAGGCTCAGCGCGGCGCCGTCGACCCGGACGGTGCTGCCGGTGACGCTGATGCTGTCGCCATCGGTGAGGTGGTCGAACAGCCCTGGTCCCAGGTCGTCGACCAGGACGATCCCGGCCTCGACGAGGATCCGCGGCCCGGCGTTCGGGTAGCGCCCGGAGGTGGAGCGGGCGGCGTTCAGCACTGCGACGGGGCGTCTCTCCACCAGGGCTTCGGCGGCGACCCGGTCGATGTCCTCATGGTCGATGACGGCGATGTCCCCGGCGACGAGCCGCTTGGTGAGGTCCTTCGTGCGCTTCCCCAGTCGCGCGGTGCCGCTGACCGTGCTCACTCGTCGGCCCCGCGCTGCTGGGCGTCGGCCAGCAGCTCCTCGGCGTGGGCGAGGGCCCGTTCGGAGGAGGCGTCCCCGGCGAGCATCCGCGCCAGCTCCGGTACCCGCTGGTCCGCGTCGAGCGCGCGGACGGTGGACCGGGTGACGCCGTCCTCGGCGGTCTTCACGATCTGCAGGTGGGTGGTGGCGTGGGCCGCGACCTGCGGCAGGTGGGTGACGACGATGACCTGCGCATGCTGGGCGAGCCGCGCCAGGCGCTGCCCGACGGCGAGGGCGGCGCGACCGCCGATCCCGGCATCGATCTCGTCGAACACGAAGACGGGAGCCGCGGCGCCGTGGTCGGTGCGCCGCTCCCCCAGCGCCACCTCCAGGGCGAGCATGACGCGGGAGAGTTCACCGCCGGAGGCGGCGGTCGCGACCGGCAGATGGTCGGCCCCCGGGTGCGGCGCCAGCAGGATCCGCACCTCGTCGCGGCCATGTTCGCGGGCGGGGGCCTCCAGCACGTCGACCCGCACGGACGCGGCGGGCATCTCCAGGTGCGCGAGCTCGTCCTGCACAGCCCCGGCGAGGACCTCCGCAGCAGCGTGACGGGCGGCGGTGAGGTGCCCGGCGGCAACCTCGAGCTCCTCATCGATGCGGCGGATCTCCTGCTCGGCGTCGGCGAGCTCCGCCTCGGCGCCGGCGAAACGCTCCAGGTCGGCGGCGGCGGTGCGGGAGGCCTCGAGCAGGCCCTCCAGATCGTCGGCGCCCCCGAGGACCGGCCCGAGATCCCGCACCAGGGCCGTCAGCTCATGCAACCGTTCGTTGGCGGCGTCCAACCGTGCCGGGGACGCGTCGACGTCCTGCGCATACCGCGACAGGTCGGCGGCGAGATCGGAGACCTCCAGCCGCAGGGACTCGATCCGCTCCAGCGCCGGCGCGAGGGCGTCGTCGACCGCGGCGGGACCACGCAGTGACTCCTGGGCGATGTCCAGCAGCGATCCGACGGAGGGGGCGTCCTCCCCGATCAGGGCGAGACTCGCACGTTCGCTGCCGGCGCGCAGCTCCACCGCGTGGCCGAGGCGCTCCAGATCGGCACGGACCTGCTGCTCCTCCCCCGGCTGCGGGTCGATCTCCTCCAGGCGGGTGAGGGCGGCGGACAGTGCGGCCTCGGTGCGGTCACGCTCCTGGTGCAGGGCGAGGGCCCGACGACGGCGCTCCTCGAGGTCCCGGCGGCGTCGCCACAGCTCGGCGTGGGCCTCCCGCAGCGGCCGCACGGTCCCGGCGTCGAAGTCGTCCAGGGCCTCCCGCTGCGCGTCGGCGTCCCGCAGGCGCAGCTGATCGGCCTGCCCGTGGAGGGTGACAGCGGAGCCGACGAGTCGGGCGAGGGTGCCGATGGGGACGGGCACCCCGCCGATCTGGGCGCGGCTGCGGCCGTCCTTGGTGACCCGCCGGGAGATGATCACCTCCCCGTCGTCGGCCTCCGCACCGAGCTCATCGAGGGCGTCCTGCAGGGCGGTGTGGCCGGTCAGTTCGAGGGTGCCGTCGACGGCGCTGGCGGTGGTGGTGCGCCCACGGTCCAGACGCCCGCCGAGCAGCAATCCGAGACCGGTGACGATCATGGTCTTCCCGGCGCCGGTCTCCCCGGTGAGGGCGGTGAATCCGGGGCCGAACTCCAACAGGGCGTCGTCGATGACGCCGATGTGGCGGATCCGCAGGGAGGAGAGCATCAGGCGGCTCCCGGGCCGCGGCCGCGCCATCCCTCGACCGGCAGCTCGAACTTCTCCACCAGGCGGTCCGCGAAGGGGGTGCGGTGCAGGCGCACCAGGCGCACCGACTGCTCGGACAACGTCGCCTCCAACCGCATGCCGGGGCGGATCTCCTCGACCCGACGACCGTCGAGGGTCAGCACCCCCAGGTCGCGGTTCTCGGGGCTGATCTCCACCGCCGCCTGCGAGGACCGTCCCAGCACCAGCGGCCGCGCGAACAGGGCGTGGGCCGCGAGCGGCACCACCACCAGGGCGTCGACCTCGGGCCACACCACGGGGCCGCCGGCACTGAAGGCGTAGGCGGTCGACCCGGTCGAGGTGGACAGCAGCACCCCGTCGCAGCCGAAGGACGACACCGGGCGGCCGTCGATCTCGATCACCACCAGCAGCATCTTCTGCCGGTCGGCCTTCTCCAGCGACGCCTCGTTGAGCGCCCAGTGGGTCGCGAGGAGCCGGTCATCGGCGTCGAACACCCGCACGTCGAGGGCACTGCGCGGCTCGATCACGTACTCCCCTGCGAGCAGCCGCCGCACGGTGAAGGCGAGGTCGGCGACCTCGCTCTCGGCGAGGAACCCGACGTGACCGAGGTTCACCCCGTGCACGGGGACGTCGGCCTCCCGCACCACCTCGAGGGCCCGCAGGATGGTGCCGTCACCACCCAGCACGATCGCGAGCTCCACGGCGTCGGCGGCGGAGACGCTGTCCAGGACGTCGACGGCACCACCGGTCAGGAGGGAGCGCAGATCGGCGTCGGCGAGGTCGCCGGAGAGGATCTCGTCGACCTGCTCATCGATGAGGACACCGCGCACGTCATGGTGCCGCATCTCCGTGACGATCGCGGTGAGCGCCGTCAGTGCCGCCTCGCGCCCCGTATGCGCGTACAGCAGAAAGCGCCTCATGCCTCCAGAGCTCCTTGTCCTCCAGGTCGGTGCGCGGTCAGCAGGTCGTGCCGCGGCCGGGTCCGTGCGCGGCGGACCGTCCGGGCCGGTCCGCCTCCGACGCTCCGGTCGCGCGCTCGATCATGTCATAGACGGCCTGCGCGTCCGGGGAGGCGCTGTGGAGGCCGCGCAGGTGGATGAAGCACTCGACGTTGCCGTCCTGGCCGGGTAGGCGGGACCGCCCGGCACCCTCCAGCCCCAGGCCCAGGTCATGGGCCGTCTCGACCACCCCGAGCACGGCGTCGCGGCGGGCCCGCGGGTCGGTGACGACACCACCCTTGGGCAGGGCGCGGCGCCCCACTTCGAACTGCGGTTTGACCATGAGCAGCAGGGCTCCGTCGGGGCGGGTGACACCGTGCAGGGCCGGCAGGACGGTGCGGAGGGAGATGAAGGACAGGTCCGCCACGGTGAGGTCGACGGGCGGGTCGACGTCCCGGGGACACAGATCACGCAGGTTGACGCCGTCGCGGACCTCGACGCGGGGATCGGCGGCGAGGTGCGGCGCGAGCTGGTCGTGGCCGATGTCGACGGCGAGGACGCGGGAGGCTCCGCGTCTCAGCAGGACGTCGGTGAAGCCACCGGTGGAGGCGCCGGCGTCGAGGCAGCGCAGCCCCCGCGGGGACAGGTCGAGCTCCTCGAGGGCGCCGAGGAGTTTGTGGGCCGCGCGGGAGGCGTACTCGACGCCGTCAGGAACATCGACGACCTCGAGCCGGTCGGCCGGGCCGACAGGCGCGGAGGCCTTGGTGGCGGGACGACCGGCCAGACGCACGCGGCCCTCGGCGAGGATCCGCTGGGCGTGGGTGCGGGAGCGCGCGAGACCCCGGTCGACGAGGGCCAGGTCGAGGCGGCGCGACGGCGCGAAGTCTCCAGCGGGTGCGCCCGCTCTCGACGTGCCACCCGCGCGTGCGAACACGTCGTGAGGGTCCTGACGGGGCAGCGGTTCAGGCACCGGCCTCGGCCCCGCTGCGGCGCAGCTGCCCGGTGAAGGCGTCCTCCGGAAGGTGCCGACGCAGCAGAGCGAGGGCGCACTGGGCGGCGTCGGGGTCATTGTCGGCCCCGCGCAGTTCCAGGTCGCCGTCGACCCAGCGGGCGCTGCTGCGGGCGCACCGAGCGCTGGAACCGTCGGCGGTGATCACCGGCTCGGGGGCGGCGGCACCGAGGGTCGACAGGTCCGCCCGCACCCAGGTCGGACGCTGGGCGGGGATCGCGCGCAGGGCATCCTCCACGGTGTTCACCCCGGTGAGGACGAACAGGCTGTCCAGGCCCGCGGCGCTGGCGCCCTCGATGTCGGTGTCGAGCCGGTCCCCCACCACCAGGGGCCGATCGGCCCCGAGACGGCGCGCGGCCTCCTGGAACATGCCGGGCGCGGGTTTGCCGGCCACCTCGGGGCGACGACCGGTGGCGTGGGCGAGGGCAGCGACCAGGGATCCGTTGCCGGGGGCGAGGCCGCGTTCCGTGGGGAGCGTGGCGTCGACGTTCGTGGCCATCCATGCGGCTCCGCGGCGCAGCGCGTACGCGCCCTCCGCGAGCAGCGGCCAGGCGAGATCCGGGGCGAACCCCTGCACCACCGCGACGACGTCCTCACGGTCGCGGTCGACCGGGGTGAGACCGACCTCGCGGATCTGGGCCGCCAGGGCGTCGGATCCCACCACCAGGACGGTCGCGGCGGGGTCGAGCTGCTGCGCGAGCAAGGCCGCCGCCACCTGCGGGGAGCTGATGACCTCGTCAGCGGAGGCGTCGATCCCGGCCTCCCCGAGGTGTTCCGCGGTCTGCTGGGCGGACCGGGAAGCATTGTTGGTCGCGAAGCCGATGCCGAGGCCCGCTCGGCGCGCGGCCCGGAGACCCTCGGCGGCGTGCGGGATCGGGCGGGCGCCGTGGATCAGCGTGCCGTCGAGATCGACCAGCAGAGCGTCGTAACGGTCGAGCAGGGAGGGGACGACGGGGCGGATCACGCGGCGTCATCCTCCGGGTCCCGGTCGAGGTCCGTCGCGGCACCTTCCTCGGTCGCGCCGCTCTCGGTCGCGCCGCTCCCGCCGATGCCGGCCTGCTCGGTGGCGTCCTCGGGGGCGCCCTCCCGTTCCTCCATCATCTCGTCGTGCGCATCGCGCTGACGGGAGTCGTCACCCTCGTCCGCGTCGCCCTCGGAGTCCTCGTCCTCATCCGACCAGGCGTCGACGACGGTCACCGATTCGTCGTCCTCCCAGCTGGTCTCCTGCGGTTGCGGCGGCACGACCGGTGGCCGGCCGAGCCGTTCGGCGGCGTCGGTGAGCCCCTCGGTGTCGGCATCCGCCGCGAGGGTCAGCCAGCGACGGGCCTCTTCGCGACGCTCCGCCCGGTCCAGCAGATCGGCGTACGCGACCCACAGGCGCACCGGCCACGCCCCGCCGACCTTGTGACGCAGGGCGGGGCCCTCCAGCGAGGCGAGCGCCGTGGCGACATCCCCCGTGTCGGCGTAAGCACCGGCCACCACGATCATGAGTTCGATGGTGGCGGCGGCATCCAGGGAGCCGACATCGGTCGATGCGGCCAGGTCGAGAGCCTTCTCGGGGCGACCCAGGCCGCGCTCCGAATCGGCGAGCAGGGGAACCAGGTCATGCCGACCCGTGATGCGCATGGCGGTGCGCAGTTCGCGGATCGCCGTGCGGTATTCGCCGTTCTCGTACGCGACGACGCCGTAGACCTCCCGGACAGCACCGATGCGTCCCCCGAGGCGCGCGGCGAACTGTGCATGGCGCAGCGCCAGCAGCGGATCCCCGTCCAGGAGCGCGGTGGCGGCGACGAGGTGGCGGCTGACCCGGTGGGCGGTCTCCTTGCTCAGGGCACGCAGTTCCTCACGCACCTCGGCGTCGAGCTCGCGACCGGTGATCTCCTCGGGCACCACGGGCTCTTCGAGTCGCTGGGTCTCCCGCCGGGACTGGCCCGGCCGTCCTGACCGACTGCGCCCGAACGGCTCGTCGGAACGCCCGCCCCATCCATGGTTGTCGTCCCGACGCCGGTGGTCGGCGTGGTCACCGCGATGCTCTCCCCTGCGTCGATCGCCGGCGAAACCGTCCCGACGTGCGGGGCGGCGGCGATCCCCACCTCGGGCATCGTCGCGACGGGTGCCTTCGGTCCAGCGATCCTCCCGCCGCTCGCGTGCATCGCCTCCGAAGCGATCGCGTTCGCCGCGGTCCCCCTCAGGGCGGCGAGAACGCGCGTCGTTCCGACCACGGTCAAAACGCTCACCGCCACGCGTCCGGCCGAAACGCTCACCGTCGCGCGCCCGGTCGAACCGCTCGCCGTCGCGGCGCGTCTCGTGCCGATCGGAGCGGGAACGAGAGGCGTCGCGACTGAAACGGTCGCGGCCGCCCCGATCCGGACCCTCGTCACGACGGGGACGAGAAGCACGCCACGACCGTTCCGCAGTCTCCTCACGGTCGCCGCGGCCCCGCCACGGGCGGTCACCGCCATCTCGTCGAGGGGCGACCCGTCGGCCATCACTGTCGCTCCGGGAACGTCCACCGTCGCTCCGGGGACGTCGCGCCTGGTCGGGGCGGCGTGCATGAGTGCTCTCGCGACCCTCACGGTCACGTCCCCGCGGTGCGCGGGCTTCGTCGTCGCGCTCGCGACCTCCACGGTGCTCTGACACCTGATGCCCCTCTATGACGTTAGACGTACTTCCAGTAGAGCCAATCTAGGACACCTGTCAGCCCCTACACAGCTTGTCCACAACAACCGTGACAGCTCTCACCGGTGCCTGCCGGAGATGTGTCCACGGCCGCCCCGCCGGGGGTGCCAGACCGTCCACGCCGGCACCCGGGAACACCCCACCAGCCACGACCCGCGACCCGCACCCCGCGACCCGCGACCCGCGAGAGAGCATCCCCGAATCCCCACCCCACCCCGGACGGCAGCAGGCACAAAAAAAGAATGGGCCGGGAGCTCAACCAACCCCGACCACACACCCCACAAAAAAGGGGCCCGTGACCAGGACCGGGAACTCCCGACCCACCATGAAGATGTCCGGCGGCGTCCTACTCTCCCACACCCTCCCGAGTGCAGTACCATCGGCGCTGTCGAGCTTAGCTACCGGGTTCGGAATGGAACCGGGCGTTTCCCCGACGCTATGACCACCGTAACACGACGAGACCTAAACCAGCCCCCACACCACCCACCCAAGCTCCCAAAAGAACCCCGGCAAGCGGCCCGGGATTGCTCCCCGAGAACCGCACAGTGAACGCGAGCACACAGCAACACGCAAAAGTGTTGATAAGTCATCGGCCATTAGTACCAGTCAGCTCCACACATTACTGCGCTTCCACATCTGGCCTATCAACCCAGTGGTCTGCTGGGGGCCTCACACCACTCAAGGTGGCAAGGATATCTCATCTTGAAGCAGGCTTCCCGCTTAGATGCTTTCAGCGGTTATCCCTTCCCGACGTAGCCAACCAGCCATGCCCTTGGCAGAACAACTGGCACACCAGAGGTCAGTCCATCCCGGTCCTCTCGTACTAGGGACAGGCCTTCTCAAATATCCAACGCGCGCAGCGGATAGCGACCGAACTGTCTCACGACGTTCTAAACCCAGCTCGCGTACCGCTTTAATAGGCGAACAGCCTAACCCTTGGGACCAACTCCAGCCCCAGGATGCGACGAGCCGACATCGAGGTGCCAAACCATGCCGTCGATATGAGCTCTTGGGCAAGATCAGCCTGTTATCCCCGGGGTACCTTTTATCCGTTGAGCGACACCCATTCCACAATGAGGTGCCGGATCACTAGTTCCTGCTTTCGCACCTGCCCGACATGTCTGTCTCGCAGTCAAGCTCCCTTGTGCACTTACACTCAACACCTGATTGCCAACCAGGCTGAGGGAACCTTTGAGCGCCTCCGTTACTTTTTAGGAGGCAACCGCCCCAGTTAAACTACCCATCAGGCACTGTCCCTGATCCGGATCACGGACCGAGGTTAGGAATCCAGAACGACCAGAGTGGTATTTCAACAGCGACTCCACACGAACTAGCGTCCATGCTTCCCAGTCTCCCACCTATCCTACACAAGCCGTTCCGAACACCAATACCAAACTGTAGTAAAGGTCCCGGGGTCTTTCCGTCCTGCTGCGCGTAACGAGCATCTTTACTCGTAATGCAATTTCGCCGAGTTCGCGGTTGAGACAGTGGAGAAGTCGTTACGCCATTCGTGCAGGTCGGAACTTACCCGACAAGGAATTTCGCTACCTTAGGATGGTTATAGTTACCACCGCCGTTTACTGGGGCTTAAATTCTGAGCTTCACCCCGAAGGGTTGACCCGTCCTCTTAACCTTCCAGCACCGGGCAGGCGTCAGTCCGTATACAGCGTCTTACGACTTCGCACGGACCTGTGTTTTTAGTAAACAGTCGCTTCTCCCTGGTCTCTGCGGCCCTCACAGCTCTCACTGCTCAGGCCCCCCTTCTCCCGAAGTTACGGGGGCATTTTGCCGAGTTCCTTAACCACGATTCTCTCGAACGCCTCGGTATTCTCTACCTGATCACCTGAGTCGGTTTCGGGTACGGGCGACTGGAATTGTCACGCAGGGACTTTTCTCGGCAGTACAGGATCACTCACCTTCCCTGAACGGCTCCCCATCACGTCTCACCCCATACGGCACCGCATTACCGGTGCGCGGGCTGCTCGCTTGGACGGATTAATCCATGAATCCGCGGAAGCTACCTCACTGCGTCATCCCACACGCTGACCTACTACACATTCGGTTCCCACGCTCCCCCACAACCATCACCCGAAGGCGACGGAGCAGGTTCGGATGGTTAGCATCACATGATTCGGTATGGGTCCTCATCCAATCGGTTCGGGAATATTAACCCGATGTCCATCGACTACGCCTGTCGGCCTCGCCTTAGGTCCCGACTAACCCAGGGCGGATTAACCTGGCCCTGGAACCCTTGATCAATCGGCGGACGGGTTTCTCACCCGTCTTTCGCTACTCATGCCTGCATTCTCACTCGTGCAGTCTCCACCACTGGGTTCCCCCGCAGCTTCACTGCCTGCACGACGCTCCCCTACCCACCCGGACGAACCGAGTGACACAGCTTCGGCGGTGTACTTGAGCCCCGCTACATTGTCGGCGCAGAATCACTTGACCAGTGAGCTATTACGCACTCTTTCAAGGATGGCTGCTTCTAAGCCAACCTCCTGGTTGTCTCAGCAACTCCACATCCTTTCCCACTTAGCACACGCTTAGGGGCCTTAGCTGATGCTCTGGGCTGTTTCCCTCTCGACGATGAAGCTTATCCCCCACCGTCTCACTGCTGCGCTCTCACGTACCGGCATTCGGAGTTTGGCTAAGGTCAGTAACCCGGTGGGGCCCATCGCCTATCCAGTGCTCTACCTCCGGCACGAAACACGCAACGCTGCACCTAAATGCATTTCGGGGAGAACCAGCTATCACGAAGTTTGATTGGCCTTTCACCCCTATCCACAGGTCATCCCCTCCATTTTCAACTGAAGTGGGTTCGCGCCTCCACGCGGTCTTACCCGCGCTTCACACTGCCCATGGATAGATCACTTCGCTTCGGGTCTAGAGCCGGCGACTGAACGCCCCGTTCAGACTCGCTTTCGCTACGGCTACCCCACACGGGTTAACCTCGCCACCGACCACTAACTCGCAGGCTCATTCTTCAAAAGGCACGCCGTCACCCTGTAAGGCTCCGACGGATTGTAAGCGCACGGTTTCAGGTACTATTTCACTCCCCTCCCGGGGTACTTTTCACCTTTCCCTCACGGTACTTGTCCGCTATCGGTCACGAGGTAGTATTTAGGCTTACCAGGTGGTCCTGGCAGATTCACACCGGATTTCACGGGCCCGGTGCTACTCGGGAACAGCATCACGCTGCACAGAAGTTTCGTCTACGGGGGTCACACCCTCTCTGCCGTCGCACTCACCACGACTTCGACTACCACTGCGCGATCACGTCACCACCCCGGCAGAGATGGTCGACACGTCCCACAACCCCCAGCCTGCAACCCCTGCCGGGTATCACACAGACCAGGTTTAGCCTCTTCCGCTTTCGCTCGCCACTACTCACGGAATCACTGTTGTTTTCTCTTCCTGCGGGTACTGAGATGTTTCACTTCCCCGCGTTCCCTCCACGCCACCTATACATTCAGTGGCGGGTACCAGGACATGACTCCTGGTGGGTTTCCCCATTCGGACATCCTCGGATCACAGGTCGGTTGCCACCTCCCCGAGGCTTATCGCAGGCTCCTACGTCCTTCGTCGGCTCCTCGTGCCCAGGCATTCACCGTGCGCCCTTATAAACTTAGGCAACACACAAAGACACATATTGCTTACAAGATGCTCGCGTCCACTATGCAGTTCTCAAAGAACAACCCCACACCCCACAACACCACCATCCGGCAGCACCATGAAGGGAGGACCAGCCACACACCCCCGGAACCCACCAGCCACCCCGAAGGACGACCAGCCGACCGAAGGCCGCGTGCAGCCTCACAACCCAATAGCGTGTCTCCACCTGCAACCAGCACCCCCACCCATCGTTCCCACCACCGAAGCGGCGTACTAGACGAGACCGGAGGCACCGGCCAAGCGCCCATTCATTGATGTTCCACCCATGAGCAACCCCGCCTTTCACACGCGGGAAGGAACGAGGCCACCAATCTTGGTGATGCTCCTTAGAAAGGAGGTGATCCAGCCGCACCTTCCGGTACGGCTACCTTGTTACGACTTAGTCCCAATCACCGATCCCACCTTCGACAGCTCCCTCACGAGGATGGGCCACTGGCTTCGGGTGTTACCGACTTTCGTGACTTGACGGGCGGTGTGTACAAGGCCCGGGAACGTATTCACCGCAGCGTTGCTGATCTGCGATTACTAGCGACTCCGACTTCATGGGGTCGAGTTGCAGACCCCAATCCGAACTGAGACCGGCTTTTTGGGATTCGCTCCACCTCACAGTATCGCAACCCTTTGTACCGGCCATTGTAGCATGCGTGAAGCCCAAGACATAAGGGGCATGATGATTTGACGTCGTCCCCACCTTCCTCCGAGTTGACCCCGGCAGTCTCCCATGAGTCCCCGGCATTACCCGCTGGCAACATGGAACGAGGGTTGCGCTCGTTGCGGGACTTAACCCAACATCTCACGACACGAGCTGACGACAACCATGCACCACCTGTGCACCAGTCCGAAGAAGGCCACATCTCTGCAGCTGTCCGGTGCATGTCAAGCCTTGGTAAGGTTCTTCGCGTTGCATCGAATTAATCCGCATGCTCCGCCGCTTGTGCGGGCCCCCGTCAATTCCTTTGAGTTTTAGTCTTGCGACCGTACTCCCCAGGCGGGGCACTTAATGCGTTAGCTACGGCGCGGAAAACGTGGAATGTTCCCCACACCTAGTGCCCAACGTTTACGGCATGGACTACCAGGGTATCTAATCCTGTTCGCTCCCCATGCTTTCGCTTCTCAGTGTCAGTAATGGCCCAGAGACCTGCCTTCGCCATCGGTGTTCTTCCTGATATCTGCGCATTTCACCGCTACACCAGGAGTTCCAGTCTCCCCTACCACACTCTAGCCAGCCCGTACCCACCGCACGTCCAGGGTTGAGCCCTGGATTTTCACGGCAGACGCGACAAGCCACCTACAAGCTCTTTACGCCCAATAATTCCGGACAACGCTTGCGCCCTACGTATTACCGCGGCTGCTGGCACGTAGTTAGCCGGCGCTTCTTCTGCAGGTACCGTCACTTTCGCTTCTTCCCTGCTGAAAGAGGTTTACAACCCGAAGGCCGTCATCCCTCACGCGGCGTCGCTGCATCAGGCTTTCGCCCATTGTGCAATATTCCCCACTGCTGCCTCCCGTAGGAGTCTGGGCCGTGTCTCAGTCCCAGTGTGGCCGGTCGCCCTCTCAGGCCGGCTACCCGTCATCGTCTTGGTGAGCCGTTACCTCACCAACAAACTGATAGGCCGCGAGCCCATCCCCCACCGAAAAACTTTCCAGCAACCACCATGCGGTGGAGACTCATATCCGGTATTAGCCCCGATTTCCCGAGGTTATCCCAGAGTGGGGGGCAGGTTACTCACGTGTTACTCACCCGTTCGCCACTGATCAGATGGAGCAAGCTCCACCGTCACCGTTCGACTTGCATGTGTTAAGCACGCCGCCAGCGTTCGTCCTGAGCCAGGATCAAACTCTCCATAAAAACCTATGGAATCCGAAGATCCCGGCAGATACGAACAACCAGCAAAAACTTGCTGTTGTCCTCACTGCCAAACAAAATATTTGGCATCAACAAACAGACACGCTATTGAGATATCAAGCAACACGCGCACTCAGTGTTCCGAACTCTCTGAGTTCTTCGCTCCGAGGCAACCCTTATAGCTTAGACCCTCCGTTCCGCTCTGTCAACTCGATTCGGTGTGATCCGCATCTCGCTGGGGAGTGGAGAACCCTCGTCGCCGACGATGTCTGCGGTTCGGATCTCTCCGTTGCGCTGTCCCCGTCGGCCGGGCACGAGTGAATACATTAGACGGCCCCACGGGGGTGCGCAAGCTCAGAGGGCCTTTTCTGGGCGTGCTCTGCGACACATCCTGCGCCCAGCCGTCGCGCGCCTCCGCCCGCCGCGCCGCATCCCAGGTCGCCGCATCCTCCGGCGTCTGCTCCCCGGGGCACGATCGAGCGCTCAGCGAGCCCGGTCAGCCGGTACAACGCCCCGGTGCAGAGCCACGATCCCCCCGGTGAGGTTGCGATAGCGCACCTCGCCCAGTCCCTGGGCATGCAGCTGCTCGCGCAGAGCCTCCTGGTCCGGCCATGCGGCGATCGACTCGGCAAGGTACTGGTACGCCTCGGGGGCGCTCGAGGTGAAGCGGGCCATGCGGGTCATGACTCGCGGCAGGTAGGTCCGGTACGCCGCTCGCAGCAGACGGGGCGTCGGCGTGGAGAACTCACAGATGACGATACGTCCCCCCGGTCGCACGACGCGCATCATCTCCCGCACAGCGGCCATCGGCTCCTGCACATTGCGCAGCCCGAAGGAGATCGTGGCGGCGTCGAAGGCGTCGTCGGCGAACGGCAGCCTGGTGGCGTCGGCGAGCACGAACGGCACCTGACGGTGGCGCTCCCGCCCCTCGGCCACCATTCCGGCGGAGAAGTCCGCGGCCAGGGCACGCGCTCCTGCGCGCCGGAGCGCCTCGGTGGAGGTACCGGTGCCCGCGGCGACGTCCAGGACCATCGCTCCCGGCGTCGGTGCGACTGCATCGACCATCGCCCGCCGCCAGGAGCGCACCTGCCCGAGTGCGGCGATGTCGTTGACGAGGTCGTACCGGGCGGCCACGCCGTCGAACATCCTCGCCACGTCGAAGGGCTGCTTCCTGAGATCGGCTCGCGTCATGGCGTCATCCTCGCATCACGTCCCGGACGTTCCCCGAACCGGGCCCCTCGTTCCGCCCACTGTCATCTCCAGCGCCCGTCGGGTGTCTGGGACCACAATGGCGGGGTTCCACCCACGCGGCGGCCCCACGGCCCCCATGGGACCTCCGACCACGCTGCCCCCGGCGGCCCTCCCGGAAGGACCACCACCATGACCTCCCTGCAGGACCTTGAGATCCCCGATGCGCTGCTGCCCGCCGACGGGCGCTTCGGGGCGGGGCCATCCCGCATCCGTCCCGCGCAGATCGAGACCCTCACCGGCGCCGGCCGCACCCTGCTGGGCACCTCCCACCGTCAGGCCCCCGTGAAGGATCTGGTGCGACGGGTGCGCGAGGGCCTGAGCGCCCTCTTCGCCCTGCCGGACGGCCACGAGATCGTGCTCGGCAACGGCGGGTCGACCGCCTTCTGGGACATCGCCACGCTGTGCCTCATCGAGCGCCGCTCGCAGCACGCCGTGCACGGTGAGTTCTCCGGGAAGTTCGCCTCCGCCGTCGACGCGGCGCCGTTCCTCGAGGACCCCTATGTCCGGCGAGCCGAACCCGGTTCCCTCGCACAGGTGGAGGCCTCGGACGAGGTCGACGTCTACGCCTACCCCCACAACGAGACCTCCACCGGCGTGCTCTCCCCCGTCACTCGTTCGCAGGGTGCACGGTCCGACCAGCTGGTCCTCGTCGACGGGACCTCCGCGGCCGGTGGCGTGGCGGTCGATCTGCAGGGCATCGACGCCTACTACTTCGCGCCGCAGAAGTGCCTCGGGTCCGACGGAGGTCTCTGGCTCGCGGCCCTCTCCCCCGCCGCCCTCGAGCGCGCGGAGAGACTCGCCGCCTCCGACCGGTGGATCCCGGAGTTCCTCTCCCTGCCGGTGGCCGTGGCGAACAGCCGCAAGCAGCAGACGCTGAACACCCCCGCGGTCGCGACCCTGCTGCTGCTGGCGGAGCAGGTCGAATGGCTGCTCGCCCAGGGAGGTCTGTCCTGGGCCGACGCCCGCACCCGAGCGACCAGCGGACTCCTCCACGCCTGGGTGGAGCGTCGTGAGGAGCTGTCGTTCTTCGTCACCGAGCCGGCGGCTCGCTCCACGGTCGTCACCACCATCGACGTCGACCCCCGCATCGACGCCACCGAGGTGACCGCCCTGCTGCGCCGACACGGGGTGGTCGACATCGAGCCCTACAGGAAGCTGGGGCGCAACCAGCTACGCATCGCCACGTTCCCCTCAGTGCCGGAGGAGGACGTGCAGGCGCTCATCGCGGTGCTCGACCTGGTGCTGGATCGCGCGGTCGACCTCGCGTCCCGCTGACACGTCAACTGCGCGGCCGACGAGATCGTCGGCCGCGCAGTGGCCGTCCCGTCGCGAGCCAGGCGGAACACGTTCTCGCCAGGGGAGGAACGGGCGAGGACCAGGCGAGCCCCCGGGCAGGGCCAGAGGCCCGGGCGGAGATCAGCCGCCGATGATGCCCGTCAGCAGCCGCTCCACGGTCGGTCGCAGGAAGTACAGCAGGAACAGCGCCGCGACGACGTACAGCAACCAGTGGACCTCTCGCGCGCGACCACGGACGACGCGCAGCAGAACGTAGGTCACGAAACCCGCCCCCATGCCGACGGTGATGGAGTACGCGAAGGGCATGAGGATGATGGTGAGGAACGCAGGGATCGCGACCTCCGGATCGGTGAAGTCGATCTGCGTCACCTGGGTCATCATGAGGAAGCCGACGAGCACCAGCGCGGGCGTGGCGGCCTCATAGGGAACCATCGCCACCAGTGGGGCGAACAGCACCGTCAACGCGAAACAGGCAGCGGTCACCACCGAGGCGAGACCGGTGCGGGCACCCTCCCCGACACCGGCTGCGGATTCGGCGTAGCTCGTGTTCGAGGAGACACCGCCGAGACCGCCGGCGATCGCGGCGAGGGAGTCGACCACGAGGATCCGCTGGGAGTGCTCGATGTCGCCGTCGGCCTGCAGGAGGTCGCCCTCGGTGGCGACGGCGACCATCGTGCCCATGGTGTCGAAGAAGTCGGCCAGCAGCAGTGAGAACACGATCATGAGGGCGCCGACGACACCGACCGCGGCGAGACCACCGAGGAGGTCCACCTCGAACAGGGTGGACAGGTCGGGCGCCTGGATCGGGGAGCCCTGCAGGGCGGGGACGTTCATGCTCCACCCACCGGGGTTGCCCGGATCGGACTCGGAGGCCGGAGCGAAGGCCCCCAGCTGCAGCACCGACTCCATGATGATGGCCAGCACCGTCGAGACGATGATCGCGATGAGGATGGCGCCCGGCACCCGGCGCACGAAGAGCACGATCATCAGCAGCAGCCCGACGACGAACACCAGGGCGGGCCAGCCGGTGAGGGCCCCGTCGTTGCCCAGCTGCACCGGGGTGCCGGTGGCGTGGGTGACGAAGCGGGCGTTGAACAGGCCGATGAACGCGATGAACAGACCGATGCCGACACCGATCGTCGACTTCAGGAAGGCAGGGACGGCACGGAAGACGGCGCGCCGCAGGCGGGTCAGGACGAGGATCAGCACCAGCAGACCCTCGATCACCACCAGGCCCATGGCGCCGGCCCAGGTCATCCCCGGCAGCGACACGACGGAGTAGGCGAGGAAGGCGTTCAGGCCGAGGCCGGTGGCCAGTGCCAGGGGGAACTTGGCCCAGGCACCCATCAGCAGGGTCAGCAGGGCGGCGATCAGAGCGGTCCCCGCGGCCACCGCGGGGATGTTCGGCTCGGTGCCACCACCGAGGTACTGACCGGTGGAGTCGGGGACGGTGCCGATGATGAGGGGGTTCAGCACCACGATGTAGCACATGGCGAAGAACGTGACGAGACCGCCGCGGATCTCGCGACCGACGGTCGAGCCACGGCGGGTGATGCCGAAGTACCGATCCAGGGCAGAGGTTCCGGACGCGGTCGGGAGGGAGGAGGAACCACCGGCGGTGGTATGGGGGGATGAGGGGGTGGTCATGCCCGCATCGTAATGGCGGGCCGCGGCCTCTCCGCAGGTCGCGGGCCCGGGTGCGACGCACTTCGCGTCACACCCGGGCCCGACGGTGGGGACGGATGCTCGGAGCGGCATCCGCGCGGACTCAGTGCGGCAGCCGGACCTTGTTGTCCTGCACGTACCGGTAGTAGTCGGTCAGCTCCAGCTGCGAGGCGGCGGCCTCATCGAGCACCACGGTCACCGAGGGGTGCATCTGCAGGATGGTCGCGGGCCAGCGCGCGCTGATCGGCCCCTCCACCATCTGTGCGACCGCCGGTGCCTTGTGCTCGCCCTGGGCCGTCAGGACGATCGAGCGGGCCTCCATGATCGTGCCGAGACCCTGCGTGAGCACATGGATCGGCACCTCGTCCGGGGAGTCGAAGAAGCGGGCGTTGTCGGTGACGGTCTGCTCGGTGAGGGTCTTCACGCGGGTACGGGAGCTGAAGGAGCTGGTGGGCTCGTTGAAGCCGATGTGCCCGGTGGCGCCGATCCCCAGGATCTGCAGGTCCACTCCCCCGGCCTCGACGATCGAGCGATCGTAGCGGGCGGCTGCGGCGATCGGATCGGTGGCCTCCCCGTCGGGCGAGAGCACCAGGGCGTCGTCGATGTCGATCTGGGAGGTGAAGTTGTCCCGGATGAAGCGGTAGTAGCTCTGCTCATGGGTGCGGGGCAGGCCGACGTACTCATCCAGCAGGAATGCCCGGGCGGCGGCGAAGCTCAGCCCCTCCTCGCGGTGCCGCCGGATCAGCTCCCGGTAGGCGAGCACAGGGGATGAACCGGTGGCCAGGCCCAGGGTGACACCCTCCGGGTGGCTGCGGATGACCTGCTCGAACCGATCTGCGACGACGGCCGCCGCCTCCTCGGCGGTGGAACGGACGATGACCTCCATGTGTCCTCCTCGAGAGCGACCCGAGATACTCAATCCTGACTATCCATCGGGTCAAACGATCACCAACGGTCACAGTCTATCGCGGGAGGAGCCCCCCGCAGTGTCCGAGGGTCCCCGTCCAATGGGGCCGCCGCAGCGGGACACGCTCACGAGCGGCACGCCCGGCGTCGCCCATCCCGCCGGGGATGCGGAACGGCCCCGGAGCAGATGCTCCGGGGCCGTTCCCCCGTGCGGTGCACCGGGTCGGATCCCTGCGGCGTCACCGCCGCGCGGTGTCCGTCCGGTGTCGGGCCGCGGTCAGTTCTTCTTCGGGGTGCTCGCAGCGGCGAGCTCGAAGGCGTGCCGCGGATCGCGGCTCTCCGGGATGCCGATGATGTCGCGGCGGGAGACCAGGTTGGAGACCCAGCCGGACACGACGGCGACCTTCCGCCCCAGGGTCGGCATGGCGTAGACGTGGAAGGCACGGGCCGCGAGCCAGGACGGAATGCCCTTCAGCTCGATGGTCTTGTCGCCGAACACCAGGTAGCCGACGCCCTTGTACTGGCCGAGAGTCGCCATGGTGCCGAGGTTCTTGTGGAAGTAGTCCACCAGCGGGCGGCCCTGGATGGAACGCACGATGTTGTCGGCGATCCGCTTGCCCTGGCGGGTGGCGTGCTGGGCGTTGGGGACGCACACCTTGCCCTCACCGGACGCGAGGTCCGGCACGGTGGTGCAGTCACCGCCGGCGAAGATGTTCTCGAGCGGGCCGTCCTCGCCCTTCACACGGAGATCGGCGAGGCAGTCGAGACGGCCGGTCTGGTTCAGCGGCAGGTCGGACTGCGCCAGCACCGGGTTCGGCTTGATGCCGGCGGTCCAGACGATCAGGTCGGAGGCGAACTCGTCGCCGTCGGAGGTGACGACCACGCCGTTCTCGCAGGAGTTCATGAAGGTCTCGAGCTTGACCTCGATGCCGCGGGCGCGCAGCTGGCCGAGCGCATGCTTGGACAGCTCCTCGCCGACCTCGGGGAGGATGCGGCCCATGGCCTCGATGAGCACGAAGCGCACGTCGGAGGCGTGCAGGTCCGGGTAGTGGCGCAGGGCGTCGCGCACCATGTCCTCGGCCTCCGCGAGGGCCTCGGCCCCCGCGAAACCGCCACCGACGAAGGTGAAGGTCAGCAGGCGACGGCGGGTCTCGGAGTCCTTCGTGGACGCGGCCTCCGCCAGGTTGGCCAGGATGCGGTCACGGACGGCGACGGCCTCCTCGACCCACTTGAAGCCGATGGCGTGCTTGGCCAGGCCCGGGATCGGGAGGGTCCGCGGCACGGAGCCCAGGCCCACCACCAGGTAGTCGTAGGTGATGTCGAGAGTCGAGTCCTCCTCGGTCGCGACGGTGACGGTGCGATCGGCGTGGCGGATCTCGGTGACAGCACCGGTGACGACCTTGGCGCCCGGGAGAGCCTTGCGCAACGGCGCGAGCACGTTGCGCGGGTCGATCATGCCGGAGCCGACCTCGGGGAGGAAGGGCTGGTACGTCATGTAGGGGCGGGAGTCGACGACCGTGACCGCGACGTTGGCGCCGAGAGCCTTGCGCAGGTCGGTCGCGACGTTCAGGCCGACGGAGCCGCCACCCAGGATGAGGACGTGGGGCTTGCCGTTGGAGGTGGTGTTCATGTCACCAGAGTAGGCCGTGTGGGGCCGCATCGGGGAAACCGACGGCCACCCACCTGCACTCACGATGCGTCGGGAAGCCTCTCCAGGGCGCTCTGGGCGATGCCGTCGAGGATGTCGCGCTCACTGGTCCGCACGGTGTTGATCTCCCCGGCCGCTGCCACCCGCTCGATGATCCGGGACCAGATGAGGGCCCCGGCGCCGATCACATCGATGCGCCCGGGATGGATGGCCCCGTGCTGGGCGCGCAACTCGCGGGAGCTGTGCAGGACGGTATCGGCGAGATCCTGGATCTGCGCGACCGGCAACGACGCGCCGTGAGTGGCCTCCGGACGGTACTGCTCGAGGTTCAGGGCGAGGGCGGTGAGGGTGGTGACGGTCCCGGCGACGCCCACGAGAGCCCGAGCTCGGGCCCACGGCACCTCGGCGGCGGCGCGATCGAGCTGGGCATCGACCTCTGCCCGCGCCGCGTCGATCTCCGCGGGCGTCGGCGGGTCCGTGGGAAGGCACCGCTCCGTCAGGCGCACGGAACCGAGGTCCAGGCTGATCGCGGCGGTGGGCTCGTCGCGGCCGAGCACCAGTTCGGTGGACCCCCCGCCGATGTCGACCACCAGGATCTCCCCCTCGGGCAGATCCGGCAGCGCACCGACGGCCCCGCGGAACGACAGGCGCGCCTCCTCGTCGCCGGAGATCACCTCCGGGTCGACGCCGAGGATCTCCCGCACACCGCGCACGAAGGCCTCACGATTGGAGGCATCGCGGGTGGCGCTGGTGGCGACGAACCGCACCGCCTCCACCTGGTGCTGCGCGATCAGGCGGGCGTAGCGGCGGCAGGCATCCAGGGTGCGGTCGATCGCCGCGGGGTCCAGCACGCCGGTGCGGTCCACCCCGTAGCCGAGACGCACCACCTCCATGTGCCGCTCGAGATCGACGAGCGGGCCGCCGGGCTGCTCCTGGCGGGCGATGAGCAGACGGATCGAGTTGGTGCCGCAGTCCACGGCGGCGACAGTGCGGCTCATGCGCCCTCCTCGGGGGTCGGACCGGCAGCGCGCCGGTCGGTGTCGATGGACCCGGCGGCACGGGGCTCGTCGGCGGGGTTCTCGCACCGGCAGACACCGAGCGAGGCGATGCCCTGGTCCCGCAGCTCCCCCAGCACCCGGTCGGCGACGGGGTTCACCCCGGGGCCCTCCGCAAGGGCCTGGCCGACAAGGGCGTGGAGGCACTTCACCCGCGTGGGCATACCCCCGGCGGATATCCCGTCGATCTCCGGGGTGGTGCCGAGCTGCTCCCGCCGGGCGATGTACCGCTCGTGGGCGGCCCGGTAGGCGGCGGCAAGGTCCTCGTCGTCGGCGAGGTCAGCGGTGAGCTCGGCCATGCGGCCGGTGGCTTCGACCCGGGAGACCGCGGCGACCATGCTCGGCAGGGTCAGGTACAGGGAGGTCGGGAACGGGGTGCCGTCCTCCAGGCGGGGGCGGGTACGCACGACGGCGGGAGCACCGCAGACACAGCGAGCGGCGATGGAGACCACCCCGCGCATGTCGCGACCGAGCTGGTCGTGCATCAGCGCGAGGTCCTCGGCGGTGGCGGGTGTCTCGGAGGGGAGGGGCGGCAGGTCGGTCACGGGGTGGTCTCCTGCGGCGGACGAGCGCCGGTCGGGGTGGGCTGCTGGGGGTCACCGGAGGGGGACTCCGGCACATCGTCGGGGGACAGCACGCTGGCACCTTCCACGCTGGTCCACAGCGCGGCGAACCATTCCTCGCGCTGCGCTTCGGCCCGCGCCTGCTCCGACTCGGTGCGGGGCACGGGCCGTCCGGAGGTGTCGGTGAGGCGGTACTGGGTCTCCCCCGGCATCACGAACAGCAGACGTTCGCGGGCCTGGGCGGCCACGAAGGTGGGGTCGTCCCAGCGGGCGACCTCGGCCTCCAATCGCTCGACATCCGCCTGCTGCTCGGTCACCTGGCGCTCCAGCGCCTGCAACTGCTGCCGCTGGGCCACGTAGCTGTTGACCGTGGGAAGGAGCAGTGCCAGAGCAATCACGGTGACGGCGATCAGGGCCAGGCCGCGGCGCGTGAGTCCACCGAGCAGACCCTCGGGCGCATCGGCACCGGAGGCGTCGCTGCGCGGGCGTGCGGCCCCGGCGGGACGGCTGCCCGCCGAGGAGGCGCCACTGCGGGCGGGACGGCTGCCGGCGGCGGCAGGGCCCCCACGGCCGGGCCGGCGTCCGGTGCGGGCAGCGGCCCCACCGGCCGAGGCCGGGGGGCGGGGACGTGACGCCGCGCCGTGGGGTGACGCGGCGACCGGGCGCCGCGCAGTACGCGGGGCGCCCGGTCGTCGTGCGGTCATGCGGTCGAGGCTACCGCCCTCAGGCGGTGAAGCGCGGGAACGCGGAGGCGCCCGCGTAGCGCGCCGCGGTGCCGAGCTCCTCCTCGATGCGGATGAGCTGGTTGTACTTGTTCACGCGCTCGCCACGGGCGGGGGCGCCGGACTTGATCTGGCCACAGCCGGTGGCGACGGCGAGATCCGCGATGGTGGTGTCCTCGGTCTCACCCGAGCGGTGGGACATCATCGAGGAGAACCCGCTGCGCGTGGCCAGCGCCACGGCGTCGAGGGTCTCGGAGAGCGAACCGATCTGGTTCACCTTCACCAGCAGGGCGTTGGCGGCGCGGGTCTCGATGCCGCGCTGGAGACGCTCCGGGTTCGTGACGAAGAGGTCGTCGCCGACGAGCTGCACGCGGGCACCGAGACGCTCGGTGATGGCGGTCCAGCCCTCCCAGTCCTCCTCGTTCAGCGGGTCCTCGATGGACACCAGCGGGTAGGCGTCGACCAGCTCGGCGTAGTAGTCGATCATCTCGGCGGTGGAGCGCGAGGAGCCCTCGAAGGTGTAGGAGCCGTTGTCGAAGAACTCGCTGGCGGCCACGTCGAGGGCCAGGGCGACGTCCTTGCCCGGGGTGTACCCGGCGGCCTGGATGGCCTCGAGGATCAGGTCGAGGGCCTCACGGTTGGAGCCGAGGTTCGGGGCGAAGCCGCCCTCGTCGCCGAGGCCGGTGGCCAGGCCGCGTTCCTTGAGGACGGACTTCAGGGCGTGGTACACCTCGGCGCCCCAGCGCAGGGCCTCGGTGAAGGTCTCCGCACCGATCGGAGCGATCATGAACTCCTGGATGTCGACGTTGGAGTCGGCGTGGGAGCCGCCGTTGAGGATGTTCATCATCGGCACGGGCAGCAGACGCGCGTTCGGGCCGCCGACGTACTGGTACAGGGGCAGCTCGCAGAAGTCGGCGGCGGCCTTCGCCACGGCGAGGGAGACACCGAGGATCGCATTGGCGCCGACGGAGCCCTTGTTCGGCGTGCCGTCGACCTCGAGCAGGATCTCGTCGATCTCGCGCTGCTGGCGCACGTCCATGCCGATGATGCGGGGGGCGAGCTCGTTCTCGACGGCCTCGACGGCCTCCTGCACACCCTTGCCCAGGTAGCGCTTCTTGTCACCGTCGCGACGCTCCACAGCCTCGAACGCGCCAGTGGAGGCGCCGGAGGGGACCTCGGCGCGGGCGTAGCTGCCGTTCTCCAGCAGCACCTCGACCTCGACGGTGGGGTTGCCGCGGGAGTCGAGGATCTCGCGGGCGATGACGGACTCGATGACGGACATGCTGTTCCTTACCTTCGGTGGGATCCGGCAGGGCGAGTCGTCGTTGACCGCCGCGCCCAGTCTACGGGGAGGCCGACGGGACGTTAGGGTCATCACAGCCCACCCGGCCCCCGCGCGCCGCTTCAGACGCATCGCGGGACCGCACCGTGGGACCTCACCGCGAGACCCCGGAGGACACCGTGACCGACCTCTCCCGACCGTCCTTGGGACGCACCCTCCCCCGGGAGGCCGTCGACTCCGCCGGCGCGATCCTCGAGGACTGGCTCGCGACAGTCGTGCGCACCCGATCCCTGACCGGGATCCAGGCAGCGATCTGGCACGAGGGGGAACTGGTCACGGAGGTGGCGGTCGGCACCGCGGACCTCACCGCGGACATCCCCCTGCGCACCACCCATCGCCTGCGCATCGCCTCCCATTCGAAGATGTTCTGCGCCATGACGGTGATGCGCCTGGTCGAGGATGGGCGGCTGCGTCTGGACGACACCGTCGCAGACCATGTGCCGCAGCTCGCCGACGCGCCGGTCGCCGACCGGACCGTCCGGGACCTGCTCTCCCACTCGGCGGGGGTGACGCGGGACAGCGCGGACTCCCGCTGGTGGCAGCTGGCCACGCGCTTCCCCGACCGGGAGGCGCTGATCGAGCTGTGCCGCGGCCCGATCGTCCTGACCGCGGCCGGTGACCACTTCCAGTACTCCAACATCGGCTACGGCCTGCTCGGGCTCATCATCGAAGCCGTCTCCGGCGCGACCTTCGCCGAGGCCGTGCAGCGCCTGGTGTTGGATCCCCTCGGGGTGGAGGCTGTGGGCCCGGATCTCCCGGTGGACGCCCCGGGCCCCGCGGATCCCGCCGGTTTCGCCGCCGGGCACACCACGCCGGTGCACGGACCCCGTCGGACCGTCGCGCAGATCCCCACCGGCGCTCTCGCGGCCGCCACCGGTTTCTGGGCCACCGCCGGGTCGATCGCGACCGCCGTGGGCCGGGTGCTGTGCGACGGCGAGGTGCTGCAGCCCCGCTCCGTGCGGGAGATGCGCCGCCGGGTGTGGACGGTCCGCGAGGGCGGCCACTACGGCCTCGGCCTGCAGGAGGGGACCTTCCACGGTTTCGGTGTGATCGGTCATTCCGGGGGTTTCCCCACGGGACTCTCCCGCACCTGGGTGGTGCCGGAGAGCCGCCTGGTCGTGAGCGTGATCGGGACGGCGCCCGATGCCCCCGCCAGTGACCTCGCCGCCGGGATCCTCGGACTGCTGGCCCTGGCTCACGGCGCACCGGCGCCCGGCGCGGAGTCCCATGAGGGTCCCGCCGCGCAGGGCGGTGCCGGGGCGGGACGGCCGCGCCCGGCCCCGCTTGCCGATCAGCCGCCGGTGCGGATCGGGGACGACGAGATCCCGGCACGGCGGGTGGCCCAGGCGATCGCGGGGACCTACGACTCCCTGTGGGGACGCACCCGTCTCGCGATCCTCGGGGACCGTCTCTTCGACCTCGGCGCTGCGGCGCTCGACCCCGCCGACGGCGCCGTCGAACTGGCCGTCGCCGGCACGACCCCGGATCCCATCCAGGACGGCACCGACTGTGTGCGCCTCGCGACCTGGGGGGATGCCGGGTACGGCTCCTGGGCGGAGGACGTCCTGGCCCGCTGGGAGGACGGCCGTTGCACCGGCATCATCGACACCGGTCAGCTCGCTGTGCCGTCGGAGGAGTACACCCTGCCGGAGCACATCGACGCGCCCTGACCCGCCTGCCGCGAGCGCCCAGTCTATGCCGGACGGTCGCGGTCTCTGGTGGACGCGCCGCCGCGGCGTTCAGCGCCGCGCCAGGCGCGCCAGGAGGGACCTCAGCAGGCTCTCGGGGTCCTGATCTCGGGCCTCTGCGGCGACCACCAGGTCCAGCAGGGCGCGGGCTGTGTGCGCGCCCTCCGGACCGATCGCGGGATCCGCGGCAAGCTCCTCCCCCGCCGCATCGGCCCGCGCGAGCAGATCCGACAGATCCCCCGACGAGCGGGTACGGTGGACGGCCTTCGCCGCCCGCTGCAGGGCGGGCAGCTGCCGGGGGATCCCCGCGAAGGGATCGCGCGGCCCCGGCACGGCATCGTCCTCAGCGGCCTGCTCGCCGGATCGCGCTGCGGCCTGCTCGGCGGCCTTGGCGGCATGCCACTGGCGGATGATCGCCTCGACGTCGCCGCGGTCGCGGAGGACCCGGTCGGCGTCGGGACCGAACACGTGCGGGTTGCGGCGCTCCATCTTCGCGACGAAGGCGCGCGCCACGTCGTCCACATCCCAGGCGGGCTCCTCCTCCTGCCCGATGCGGGCGTGGAACAGGATCTGGAAGAGCAGGTCCCCGAGTTCGTCGACGAGCGGCGGCAGGGCGCCATCGGTCCCCGCGGAGGTGGGCGCGTCGATCGTCTCGAGCACCTCGTGGGTCTCCTCCAGCAGGTACCGGGCGAGGGAGTGGTGGGTCTGTTCGGCGCTCCAGGCGTCACCACCGGGAGCGCGCAGCGCCTCCATCACCTCGACCGCGCGCAGCAGCTGACTCCCGCGCGGCGCCGACGCGCTCTCGCGCCCGGAATCCGCGACGCTCATGACGCAGTTCCGGTGGGGCGTGCGGTCGCGTCGGCTCCGTCTCCGGTGCCGGTGTCCCCGGAGGCGGGGTCGAGGGCGTCGAGAGTCTCGGCCGCACCGGGCAGGAGTCGCCGCAGCACGGTGCGGCACCATTCCAGCAGCTCGTGGTCGCGCAGGTCGTCGCCGCCGACGCGGGAGGTCGTCGGACGAGGCACCAGCACCTGCCGCACAGCCGGTTTGAGCGTGGTGCCGGGGTACAGGCGCTTCATCCGCATCACGGCGGAGTCAGCGGGAACCACCGGCGAGAACCGGATGGAGCGGCCGTGGACCATCACCTCGTCGACACCGACCGCGCGACACTCCAGCCGGAACCGGGCCACGTCGAACAGCACCTCCACCGGGGCGGGCGGCGCACCGTACCGGTCGGTGAGCTCCTCGCGGACCTCCTGCAGCGCGGTGAGGTCCTCGGCCCCGGCGATCTTCGCGTACGCCTCCAGGCGCAGACGCTCGGAGGGGATGTAGTCGTGCGGCACGTGGGCGTCCAGCGGCAGTTCCACCTTGACGTCCTTGACGGGGGCGGTGCTCTCGCCGCGGAACGCCGCCACGGCCTCCCCCACCATCCGCACGTACAGGTCGAAACCGACCCCGGCGATGTGCCCGGACTGCTCCCCGCCCAGCAGGTTGCCGGCGCCGCGGATCTCGAGATCCTTCATCGCCACCTGCATACCGGCCCCGAGGTCGGTGTTCTGGGCGAGGGTGGTGAGGCGGTCGTGGGCGGTCTCGGTCAGCGGCTTGGAGCCGTCGTAGAGGAAGTACGCGTAGGCGCGTTCGCTGGAGCGGCCCACGCGACCGCGCAGCTGGTGCAGCTGCGACAGGCCGAAGGTGTCGGCGCGTTCGACGATGAGGGTGTTGGCGTTGGCGATGTCCAGACCGGTCTCCACGATGGTGGTGCACACCAGGACGTCGAAACGCTTCTCCCAGAAGTCGACGATCACCCGCTCGAGCTGGTGCTCGTTCATCTTCCCGTGGGCGACCTCGACGCGGGCGTCGGGCACGAGGTCCCGCAGCCTGCTCGCGACCCGGTCGATGTCCTCCACCCGGTTGTGGATGTAGAACACCTGGCCCTCGCGCAGCAGCTCCCGGCGGATGGCGGCGGCCACCTGTTTGTCCTCCTCCGCTCCGACGTAGGTGAGGACGGGGTGGCGCTCCTCCGGCGGGGTGGAGAGGGTGGACATCTCCCGGATGCCGGTGACGGCCATCTCCAGGGTGCGCGGAATGGGGGTGGCCGACATGGACAGCACATCCACGCTGGTGCGCATCGCCTTCAGCGTCTCCTTGTGCTCGACACCGAAACGCTGCTCCTCGTCGATGATCACCAGGCCCAGGTCCTTGAACCGCACCTGACCGGTGATCAGACGGTGGGTGCCGATGACGACGTCGACGGTGCCGTCAGCGAGTCCGCGGATGGTCTCCTCCGACTCGCGGGCCTCGGTGAAGCGGGACAGACCCCTCACCGTGACGGGGAAACCGACGTAGCGCTCGGTGAAGGTCTCCAGATGCTGTTTGGCCAGCAGTGTCGTCGGGCACAGCACCGCCACCTGCTTGCCGTCCTGGACGGCCTTGAAGGCGGCGCGCACCGCGATCTCGGTCTTGCCGTAGCCGACATCACCGAGGATCAGCCGGTCCATCGGGACGGCCTTCTCCATGTCCCTCTTGACGTCCTCGATGGCGGTGAGCTGGTCGGGCGTCTCCACGAACTCGAAGGCGTCCTCCAGCTCGCCCTGCCACGGGGTGTCGGGGGCGAAGGCATGTCCCTGGGCGTGCTGCCGCGCGGAGTACAGCCGCACCAGTTCGTCGGCGATCTCCCGGATGGCCTTGCGGGCGCGGGACTTCGTCTTCGCCCAGTCGGAGCCGCCCATCCGGTTGACGGACGGCTCCTCCCCACCGACGTACTTGGTGACCTGGTCGAGCTGATCGGAGGGCACCGAGAGACGATCCCCCGGCTGGCCGCGCTTGCTGGGGGCGTATTCGATGACGAGGTACTCGCGGGTGGTGCGTTTCGCGCCCACGCCGACGGTGCGGCTGGTCATCTCGACGAACCGGCCGACGCCGTGCTGGGCGTGGACCACGTAGTCCCCGGGGCTCAGCTGCAGCGGATCGACGGCGTTGCGCCGCTTCACGGCGATGCGTCGGTCGCCGCCGCCGCGGCGGGTCCCGGATTTGCCGGTGAGATCGCGTTCGGTGACCAGCAGCAGGTGCAGCCCCGGATCGACGAGCCCGTCGATGAGCGGCGCGGTCGTGACGAGCACCTCCCCGGCGGCGGGGACCTCCTGCAAGCGCTCGACGTACCGGGCGGGTACGCCCTCGGTCTGGAGGTTCTCGGCGGCGTGGCGGGCTGCCCCGGCGCCGGTGAACGTGAGGACGGTGGCCCAGCCGTCGGCGCGGCGGGTGGTGAGGTCCTTCGCGGCCGAAGCCGTGGATCCGGTGTACCCGGGGTGGGCGGTCGCGGCGGCCGTGACGTCGGCGTCGTCCCAGCCGAAGGGGGCGATCTCCGCCCAGCCGAGTCCGACGGTGGAGGCGTGATCACGGACCTCCTGCAGGGTGAGGAAACTCGCGGATCCGACATCCACCGGCATGCCCCCACCCGCGGCAGCGGTGGACCAGGCGGCCGCGAGGAACTCCTCGGTGGTGGAGACGAGCTCCTCGGCGCGGGCACCGACGCGTTCCGGGTCGAGCACCAGCACCTGGCTGTGCTCGGGCAGCACATCGATGACCTGCTCCATTCCGTCGACCAGCACCGGGCCGAGGGATTCCATGCCCTCGACGGCGATACCGTCGGCGAGACTCAGGAGCATGTCGCGCACACCGGGCAGCTGCTGCGCCGCGCTGCGGGCGCGCTCGCGCACCTCGTCGGTCAGCAGGATCTCCCGGCAGGGCGGAGCGTCGAGGCCGTGCGGGACGGCCTCGAGGGAACGCTGGTCGGCGACGGAGAACCACCGGATCTCGTCGACTTCGTCGCCGAAGAGTTCCACGCGCACGGGATGCGGTTCGGTGGGCGGGAAGACATCGAGGATGCCGCCGCGCACGGCGAACTCCCCGCGCCGTTCGACCATGTCCACGCGGGTGTAGGCGGCGCCGACGAGTTCCTCGACCAGCTGCTCCAGGGGGTGGTCGTCACCCACCTGCGCCCGCACCGGTGCGAGGTCCCCCAGCCCGGTGGCGATGGGCTGGATCAGACTGCGCACCGGCAGCACCAGGGCGCGCACCCCCTGCCCCTCCTCGGGGTGGGCAAGGCGCCGCAGGGTCGCCAGGCGCGCGGCGACGGTGTCGGAGCGCGGGGAGAGACGCTCATGCGGGAGGGTCTCCCAGGCGGGGAACTGTGCCACCCCCTCCGAACCGATCAGGGCGCCGAGGGCCGCGGCGACGTCCTCTGCCGCGCGGGTGGTGGCGGTGACCACCACCAGCGGGGCCTCCACCGTGGCGCGGGCGGCGAGGTCCGCGGCCGCGAGCGGATGCAGGCCGGTCGGCGCGATCATGCGCACGGTCTCGCGCCCCGCGTCGGCCACGGCCTCACGCAGACCCGTGAGGTCCTCCCCCTGTGCGAGGAGGGTCAGCAGCGGCGCAAGCGGCGCGGCCTCGTGGGCTCGGTCTGGTCCGGTGGTTGTCATGCACCCTCCCGGGGGGCGTGGACGCGCTGCTGCGCGGAGAGCAGACCGTCGAGGACGAGCATCTGCACCGCATCGGCGGCCTCGGCGATGAGCACGTCGAGGGTGCGGCGCTCGGTGGAGTTGAACGGGGCCAGGACGAAGTCGGCGGTGCCCTGTCGGCCCGGTGGGCGTCCGACACCGACGCGGACCCGGAGGTAGTCGCGGGTGCCGAGGGCCTTGGAGATGTCGCGCAGACCGTTGTGGCCACCTTCCCCTCCACCCTGCTTCAGGCGGATCGTGTCGAAGGGGATGTCGACCTCGTCATGCACCACGATCACGTGCGCCGGATCGACGGAGTAGTACGAGGCGAGGGCCTTCACGGGACCGCCGGACGTGTTCATGAACGTGGTCGGCTTGGCGAGGATCGTGCGGGTGCCGGTCACCGGGTCGCCCATCCGTCCTTCGACGACGACGGCCTGGGCACGGCGGGCGGCGCTGAACGCAGTACCGCCGGCGAGGTGATCGAGCACCATCTGCCCGATGTTGTGGCGCGTGGCGGCGTAGCGCGGGCCCGGGTTGCCGAGGCCGACGATCAGGTGGGTGGAATTCATGCGCGTCCTTCCCGGGGCCGGTGCGGCGCGGTGCCGCGATCCGACGGGGCCCCGGCGGGCAGGGCCCCGTCAACGGTACCGGGGCGCCGCGACAGTGCGCGACGCCCCGGTGGGCTGGGGTGAGCGGGACGACGGCTCGCCGGGCGCGCGCTCGTCCCGCCGCGGGTCACTCCTCCTCGGAGGCACCGCCCTCGGACTCGCCGCCCTCGGACTCCTCGCCCTCGGTCTCCTCGCCCTCGGCCTCATCCTCGGACTCCTCCTCGACCTTCGGCACCTGCACGCCGACGACGAGCAGCTCCGGGTCGTTGATGAGCTCGGCACCGGCGGGGAGGGTGACGTCGCCGGCGAAGATCTGGAAGCCCTCCTCCTGGCCGTCGACGGAGACCTCGATGTTCTCCGGGACGTTGAGGGCGTCGACCTCGATGGTGAGGTTCTGGAGATCCAGCACGGAGATGGCCGGGGGCACCGGCTCGCCGGTGACGGTGACGGGGACGTCCACCTGGACCTTCTCGCCGCGCTTGACCAGCAGCAGGTCGATGTGGCTGATGATGCGGGTGAGCGGGTGGCGCTGGATGTCCTTGAGCATGCCCAGCTCGCTGGAGCCGTCGGGCAGGACGAGCTCGAGCAGGGCGTTGCTGTTGCGCGCCGCCAGGGCGGTCTCGTGACCCGGCAGCACCAGGTGCATCGGGTCGGACCCGCGGCCGTAGAGGACGGCGGGGATCTTGTCCTGCTGGCGGATCCGGCGGGCGGCGCCCTTGCCGAAGTCCTCGCGCAGCTCGACGGAGAGCTTCTCGGCCATGGTGTGGCTCCTCGGGGATCGGAGGTGGTGGCGAGGGTACGCGCCACCGGGGCATCCCGAGGGTCGTACCGCGTCGATCACGGGAGCCGCAGCTCCCCTCGCCGAAGTACCCCGACATCGTAGCGCCCCGCCGGTGGGCCGTCAGCAGTCCGGGACCGCCCGGGGCTGCGAGGTCGATCACGGCCCACGCATGCGCCGAGGCGGCGGAACCGGAGTTCCGCCGCCTCGGGGGGGCAGCTCCGCGGCCGGAGGCCGGGATGGTGCGTCGGGGACGCCGCCGCGCTCAGTAGCGGGCGACCTTAATAGCTCAAAAGCGGCTGCCCGGGCCGCGGGCGTGATTTCAGGGGTTCCTGCTAATGGCGGCGCCGCACGCAACTGCGAGCAGCAGGACGGGCAGGCTCGGCCGTTCGTCGATCGCGGACGAGAGCGTGTCCGACGACAGCCGCGCAGCCGGCACCGAGCAACCGGTCGACCCCATGCTCCCGCAGTGGATCACTTGCCAAATACCCCCGGGGGGTATAAAACTGAGGGGAGCAACGACAGTTTCCGCCGCTGCTGCACCCTCTGATGCGAGGAGTACCTCATGAGCCCCGAGACACTTCGACCCCTGCCGATGGCTTCCACCGGCTGTTCCTGCTGCGCCACCGCCCCGGTGGAGGACCGCGCCGCTGCTGAGGCGACTGCGACGTCCGCGGCCGAGACCACGACGTACCCGGTGCGGGGCATGACCTGTGGTCACTGCGCCGACAGCGTGACCACGGCAATCACCGTTCTCGAGGGCGTGGAGGAAGTACGGATCGACCTGGCGCCCGGTGGGATCTCCACCGTGACCGTGGCCGGAGCTGCCGCACCGGCCGCCGTCCGCGCCGCCGTCGCGGAGGCCGGCTACACCGTGGCCGACGCCTGACCCACCCCGGCAACACCCAGCCCCGTCCGGGGCCTTGCGGAAGGGACACCATGAGCACCCCCACCACCACCGCCACGACCACCCGGTTACCCCCGAACCCGACCACGCCGGGCACGACATGGCCCAGCACGGGCATCACCGCGGCACGGGCCCACACGGCCCGGCGGACGCTCCGCCGGGCGGGGACCGTCATGGCGGCTACGATGCCGAGCAGATGGCGCACGAGGGGCATGCCCTGCCGACCGCCACGCACACCGGCCATGACATGACCGGGCACGGTGAGCACGACATGACGGGCCACGAGCACCACGACCCGCACGCGGGGCACGACATGTCGGGTCACGGGGGCCATGCGGGTCATGGTGATCACGTGGGGATGTTCCGTCGGCTGTTCTGGATCATGCTCGTCCTTGCTATCCCGACGGTACTGCTGAACGGGATGTTCGCCGACCTGCTCGGCTATGCGCTGCCGGACGCGGCCTGGGTGCCGTGGGTCTCGCCGGTCATGGGCACGGTCATGTACCTGTGGGGCGGTCGACCGTTCCTGACCGGAGCGATCGAGGAGATCCGGGACCGCAAGCCCGGCATGATGCTCCTGATCGGGATGGCGATCACGGTCGCCTTCGTCTCCTCGCTCGGCGCCAGCCTCGGACTGCTCTCCCACGAGCTCGATTTCTGGTGGGAGCTCGCCCTCCTGATCGCGATCATGCTGCTGGGCCACTGGCTCGAGATGCGCTCCCTCGCGCAGACCTCCTCCGCGCTGGATTCCCTGGCCGCGCTCCTGCCCGACCAGGCCGAGAAGATCGAGGGCGAGGACATCGTCGCGGTTTCCCCGGCCGAGCTGCAGCTCGGAGACGTCGTGATCGTGCGACCCGGTGGCCGGGTCCCGGCCGACGGGGAAGTCATCGATGGTGGCGCCGACGTCGACGAGTCGATGATCACCGGCGAGTCCAGCCCCGTGCGTCGCGAGATCGGTGATCAGGTCGTCGCCGGCACGGTGGCCACGGACAACGCGCTGCGCGTGCGCGTCACCGCGATCGGTGAGGACACCGCCCTGTCCGGCATCCAGCGCCTGGTCGCCAACGCCCAATCCTCCACGACCCGGGCCCAGCTGCTCGCGGACAGAGCCGCCGGTTGGCTGTTCTGGTACGCGCTGATCGCGGCGATCGTCACCGCGATCGTGTGGACAGTCGTCGGGGTGCCCGAGAGTGCACTGGTCCGCGCGATCACCGTTCTGGTCATCGCCTGCCCTCACGCGCTAGGTCTGGCGATCCCGCTGGTGGTGTCCATCTCGACCGAGCGGGCCGCGAAGGGCGGCGTCCTGGTCAAGGAGCGCGCCGCCCTGGAGCGGATGCGCACCATTGACACCGTCCTGTTCGACAAGACGGGCACGCTGACCAAGGGCGAGCCCGCCCTGAACCACGTCACCACCGTCGGCACCCTGGACGAGGACGAGCTGCTCGCGCTGGCCGCCGCGGCCGAGGCCGACAGCGAGCACCCGCTCGCCCGGGCGATCGCCGCCGCTGCCGCGGAACGCGGACTCGACGTGCCGCGCGCCACCGAGTTCCAGTCCACCACCGCAGTCGGCGTCAGCGCGACCGTGGACGGGCGCACCGTCCAGGTCGGCGGACCCAACCTGCTGGCCGAGCACGGTCACCAGCCGCTGCCGGCGACCGGGTCGTGGTCGGCCGACGGAGCGATCGTCCTCCATGTCCTCCTCGACGGGCAGGTCACGGGAGCGATCGGCCTGGCCGACGAAGTGCGCCAGGAATCTCGCGAGGCCGTCGACGCCCTGCATGAGCTGGGAATCCGCGTCGTCATGATCACGGGCGATGCCCAGCCCGTTGCCCGCGCCGTGGCCGGCGAGCTCGGTATCGACCAGGTCTTCGCCCAGGTGCGCCCGGAGCACAAGAGCGAGAAGGTCCTCGAGCTCCAGCGCGACGGACGAGCCGTGGCGATGGTCGGCGACGGCGTCAACGATGCCCCCGCCCTCGCGCAGGCCGACGTCGGCATCGCGATCGGTGCCGGCACCGACGTCGCGATCGCCTCCGCCGGCGTGATCCTGGCCTCCGACGATCCCCGCTCGGTGCTCTCGGTAATCCAGCTCTCCCGTGCCAGTTACCGCAAGATGAAGCAGAACCTGTGGTGGGCTGCCGGGTACAACATCGCCGCCGTTCCGCTGGCCGCCGGTGTCCTGGCGCCGATCGGGTTCGTGCTGCCCATGTCGGTCGGCGCGATCCTGATGTCGTTGTCCACTGTCGTTGTGGCCTTGAATGCGCAGATGCTGCGCCGACTGGATCTGACCCCTGCCAAGAGCGCGGCGCGCCTGGCCGGCCGCGAGAGCTCGACCTCGGTGTCGACGACCCAGTCTTCGAGCCGCGCGGGCTCGGCCAGCTCCCGGTCGGACTCGAGCAGGACCTCCACGGCGCCCAGGAACGGAGACCAGACTGGAGCCCATGAGGAGTGAATCGGCTCGAGTTGCAGCGACGGTTCTCGTTGTCGAAGACGAAGTCGCGCTCTCGGACGTCGTGCAGGCATACCTCGTGAAGGCCGGCTACGCCACGGGGAGCGCGCGAAGCGGTCCGGAGGCGGTGGAGGTAGCCCGCGCCTTGTCACCGGACGTGATCATCCTCGATCTCGGCCTGCCTGGCCTCGATGGCTTGGAGGTGATGCGGAGGATCCGCGCCTTCTCCGACTGCTACGTGCTGATCACGACGGCGCGATCAGAGGAGGTTGATCGTCTGGTGGGACTGTCGGTGGGCGCGGATGACTACCTCACCAAACCGTTCAGCGTGCGTGAACTTGTCGCCCGGGTCCAGGCCGTGCTGCGGCGGCCCCGCGGCGAGCCCGGGACCGCGCCTTCGGGCACGGTGCGCGCGTTCGGAGAGCTTGAGATCGATACGGCCGCCCAGGAGGTGCGGCTCGCTGGCCAACCAGTCCCGCTGACCCCCACCGAGAGGGGACTGCTTATGACTCTGGCCCGTCGGCCGGGCCAGGTCTTCAGCCGCCACCAGCTGATGGAAGCCGTCTGGGGTGGTTCCTGGATCGGAGATGACCATCTCGTCGATGTGCATATTGCCAACCTGCGACGAAAACTGGACGAGACAGCGGGTTCGGCACGGTATGTCACCACGGTCCGCGGTATCGGGTACCGGATGGGGAAGGGGTGAGGGCGTGACTGATCCCCGCTCATCGGCCAGAACGATCCGCCCCGGCACGAGCCTCGCCTCACGTTTGATGATCGGCCAGCTCATCGTGCTGTGTGCCGGCGCCGTCAGCATCACCGCTCTGACGGTGATGATCGGACCCGCCGTCTTCCACTATCACCTGCTCCAGACTGCTCTTCCGGTGGGCAGCGCTGAGATTCTGCATATCGAGCGCGCCTACCGTGACGCTCTCGCCCTCGCCCTGGGGGTCGGACTGGTGGTCTCCCTCCTAGCGGCAGGCCTGGTCACCTGGAGACTGGCGCGACGACTCCGGCAGACGCTCCACCGCCTCACCCTGGCCGTGGACGAACTCTCCCGAGGCCACTACTCCACTCGGGTGCCCGCCCTCGGCGCGGGAACCGAGCTGGACTCTCTGGCCGCCACGCTCAACGACATGGCTGCACGCCTAGATGCCGTCGAAGAGAATCGCCGCCGGCTGCTCTCTGACCTCGCCCACGAGCTACGTACTCCCATTGCTACTCTCTCGGCACATCACGAGGCGATGGCTGATGGTGTCATCGAGCCGGAGGCGGCCATGCCCATCCTTGCCGGTCAGACCATACGCCTGTCCCGGCTGACCGACGACATCAGCGAGGTGTCCCGTGCCGAAGAGGGACAGCTCCCGGTCGAGCTGCGGCCAACGTCGGTCCGCGACCTGCTGGGCTCAACACTCCAGGAATGGGAGGAGAGGTTCGAGGCAGCGGGTGTGGCATTGCGACGAGATTTCGTTATGCGCCGATCACCGATCATTCACGCCGACCCGGACCGCCTCGCCCAGGTACTCGGAAACCTCCTGAGCAATGCCCTGCGGCACACCTCGCCCGGAGGCACCGTCACGCTTTCGGCCACGATGGAGGGCGGCACCGTGGTGATCTCTGTGGCGGACAACGGCGAGGGTTTCACCGCCGAGGACCGGTCACGCCTGTTCGAACGTTTCTTCCGCGCCGACAGCGCTCGCACCCGTGAGGACTCCGGGTCAGGTATCGGTCTGACGATCAGCCGCGCCCTGGTCGATGCGCACGGTGGAACCATGTCCGCAGCCAGTGAGGGGCCCGGACAGGGAGCCACCTTCACCATCCGGCTTCCTGGAGCGACCGCTGACCGCTGAGCCCGCCGCGCACGGAGGGCCGCCCCTTAGACGATCGTGGTGAAGTTACCGACTCGTACCTGCAGCAATGCCATCCACTGCTCCCACACCCCGGAGACCAGCAGCAGCCCGATGGTGATCAGGACGGACCCGCCGACGATCTGCAGCGTGCGGCGATGCCGGGACAGCACTCTGGAGATGCCCAGGGCTCGCCGGAACACGAGGGCGAAGAGGATGAACGGGACCCCGAGCCCGATCGCGTAACCGAAGGCGAGGAGGGCGCCGCGGCTGGCAGAAGCCTCCCCGAGGCTGAGCGCCGCGACCGCGGCGAACGTCGGGCCGATGCACGGGGTCCAGGAGAAGCCGAACGTGATCCCAAGCAAAGGTGCGCCGGCGAGTCCGGCATCGGGGCGCTTCCGGATCCGTTTCTCACCCGAGAGCCGGGGGAAGATCCCCACGAACACCAGGCCCATGAGGATGACCAGCACCCCGGAGATCCGATTGATCGCGCTGGTGTACTGGACGATCAGCGCCCCGATCGCGCCGACGAATCCGCCGATGACCAGGAATACCGCGGTGAACCCGGCGACAAACAGCACCGCGCCGGCGACCAAACGCCCTGGACGCTCACCCGGATCGCTGGGACTGCGCGGGCTGGTGTTCTGTCCGGTGAGGCCGGTGATGTATCCGAGGTAGCCAGGAACCACCGGCAGCACGCACGGGGAGAGGAACGCGACCAGACCGGCCACCATCGACAGCAGGAGCGCCACGGCCAGGGGCCCACTCAGCACGGTGGTGGCGAACATTTCACCCATCAGGCACCCTCCTCCAGCACGGCGTCCAGGAGACTCTCCAGGGTGCTCTGGTCGGCCGCGCCCGTGATCCGGGCAGCTACTCGCCCTTCAGCATCGAGGATCAACGTCGTGGGGACCGCGTTGGGCGAGACGCTGCCGTCCATCGACGCGATCACGGCCCCGTCGGGGTCTGGGATCGATGGATAGGTGATCCCGAAGGTCTCCTCGAACGCGGCAGCCGGCCCGGCCTTATCTCGGGTGTTCGCGCCCACAAATTGCACGCCCAGGGAGCCGTATTCGGCGTGCACGGCCTTCAGCGCCGGCGCTTCAACCCGGCATGGCGGACACGACGCATACCAGACGTTGATCAGCAAGGGTGCACCGCGCAGCGCCGTGGAGTCGAAGTCGTCGCCGTCGTCGGTGGTTCCCCGAATCTCCAGAGGATCGGCGCGTCCCTCCGGGGGGATCTCGACGACGACACCATCGCCGGAGACGTACCCGGCGTTCGCCTCGCTCGCGGCGTCCGAAGAACTGCTGCACGCCGCAAGAAGGGGCGCGAGGACGAGCAGGCTCCCGCCCAGTCGGAGCGTGGTCCGACGACTCAGGCGTGGTGTCACGCTCCGCCCAGTTGGGCTGACCACCGAATGCCAGAAGGCGGACCGGGTGCTTCACCTGCTCACGTCAGCTGGAGACTGGTCAGACAGGTCAGATCATCCTCCGCCTGGGTCGAGATGGACGCGGTCCCTGTGACGTCCTCGAGGGCGCACGTGAGCTCGGCGGTGATCCCGCGCGGCAACCAGAAACCGACAAACCCGTTGTCGTGCGTGGTGCGAGTGCCCTCCTCAAGGACCTCGCCCGAGCTGCTGTCGACCACGCTCACGGTGAGCTCGCGGCTGCGCAGTTCTCCGCGGCACGTGGTCAGGCTGTGGAAGGCGCACTCGTGGGTGGTCTCGACGAACGGGGCCACCGACAAGTAGAACTGGTCCTCGGGAAGGGGCAGCTCGGCCTCGCGCCCTGCATCGTCACTGAGCTGAAGGGATGTCGCGGTGACGCTGGCGATCAGGTTCTGCGGTCGCTCAGCCACCGGGAGCGCTTCAAGCTGGTCGATGATCTCCTGTGCGTCGGCGTCAGCGAACCCATGTTCCCGGAGCAGGTCCTCATCTCCCGTGACGGGAGCGTCCTCAGCTCCGCGGATCCCACAGCCAGCGACCACGAACGGGAGCAGTCCGACACCGATCAAGAGTGATCGTCGGGGCAGCTGGCCGATCCCGCGGCGGGATCCACCGCCGGAGGGACCCAACGCGCTACGCGGTCTTGCCGGGGAGTTCACTGGAGGGGCTCGATCTCGCTCTCGACGACCCACTTGTGGTTCGTCATCATCATCCCGTCGGCCTCGAAGTCGACCATGTACACGGTCTCCTCGGTGGCACTGTCGATGGTGGCCTCAGCACCCTCCATACCCGCCATGTGATCGGCGATGATCACCACCTCGGTGCCCTCCGCCAGCGGTGCCTCGCCCGGGTCCTCGAGCTCCTCGTGAACAACCCACTTGTGGTCGGTGACCGGATCGCCACCATCGGTCGGGGTGAAGCTGACCGCGTACGTGGTGGTGTCGAAGGCACCGGAGATCGTCGCCGTCGCGCCCTCCATGCCCTCCATGTGGTCCGCCGTGAGCGTCACCTCCGTGCCGACAGGGAACTCGGGATCCTCCGCCGGTGCCATCCCCTCCGGTGCCGGGCCACCATCCATCGGATGCTCCATGCCCCCGTGGCCGCCACTATCGGACGCTTCGGACGTCTCGGCCGCCGCCGACCCGCCCGAGGTCTGACCTTCGTCAGACCCGCTGTCAGTGCATCCGGCAAGCACAATCGCACCGGTGACGACGACCGCCGCGAAACGACCGAAAGAGCGACGAGAACGCATGATTTCTCCTAGCCAGAGGACATTTTGCACGAGCCTAGGACCCCCAGATCAAGGTCCCCTCAAGATCACGTCTCGATGTCTTGAGCACAGCGCTGACCAGTCTCTTCGTCCTGCCTCCGAACGCACGGTCCACTCGCTTCCGTCTCTCGTGATGGCCTGACTATCGTCGTCAGGGCGGGCCGCTATCCGCCGGTCCGTTCGGAGCGAGAAGGAGCAGAACCATGACCCATCACGTCGCATCCATGCTTCAGACCTACCCCAAGGACCTCGGCAGCATCGACCAGCAGAAGCTCGCTGAGTGCATCGAGGCTTGCTTCGAGTGTGCCCAGACCTGCACCGCCTGCGCGGACGCCTGCTTGGCCGAGGACATGGTGGCGGAGCTGACCCAGTGCATTCGCCTGAACCAGGACTGCGCCGACGTCTGCGCGACGACCGGTCGGGTCCTGTCCCGTCAGACGGGCACCAACGTTGCCCTGAACCGTGCTCTGCTCGAGGCGTGTCGGGCAGCGTGCCGTTCCTGCGCCGAGGAGTGCGAGAAGCACGCCGGCATGCACGAGCACTGCAACGTCTGTGCCGAGGCCTGCCGACGCTGCGAGAAGGCCTGCGCCGAGCTGCTCGCCTCGATCGGCTGACACCGCTGCCTCTGCACGTAGAGGGAGCCCCGACCGGTGGTCGAGGCTCCCTCTACGCTGGCGTCGTGGCGTGCTGTCAGCGGAAGGTGACGAAGGTCGGCGAACCCCAGATGGTGCGCTCGCTGACGGAGCCCTTGCTGTTGCCGGCGTCGATCACCGTGTTGCCGCCCGCGTAGATTCCCAGGTGGCTCGGCCACACCACGAGGTCACCCGGCTTAGCCTCGGACTTCGAGATCGTGGTGCCGGCCGCCTCCTGCTGCGACGAGGTGCGAGGCACGGCGATGCCGGCCTGCGCGTACGCGTACGAGCTCAGCCCCGAGCAGTCGAAGCTGACACCCGGCTTGGAGGTCCCCCACGAGTACGAGACCCCGACCTGGCTGCGCGCGGCGTCGACGATCGCCTGCTGAGAGTTCGTCGCAGAGTGCGCCGGAGCCGGAGCAGACGTTCCGCCGGTAGAGATCGAAGCGCCCCCGCCGTTCAGTGCACCGCGGGTCTGCGGGCCCACCCTGTGCGTCAGGATGGGGTGAGACACCAGCACTGCTGACCTTCGCACTGCCCGGGGCGAGAACGGACCAATACTGAGATGACGATGACGGTTGCTGACGTCGGCACCGATGATGGGGCTATGGCTCCTCGTGCTGACCGGCCCAAGAGGCGGACGTTCACCGCCGAGTTCAAAGCGGCGATCCTGGCCGAGTACGACGCCGCGGACCGCTCTGGGCGGGGGGAGATCCTGCGCCGGGAGGGCCTGTACACCTCCCACATCATCGAGTGGCGCAAGGCCGCGGCCGCCGGCTCGCTGTCCGGGCTGGGCAGCAAGCCGCGGGACCGGCGCGAGCGGGAGCTGCAGGCGCTACGGGCCCGGGCGGAGAAGGCCGAGGCCGAGCTGGCCAGGACCAGGGCGGCGCTGGACCTGATGGGAAAGGCACACGCGCTCTTGGAGACGCCCTCCGAGAGCGCGGACAAGCCGCCGCGGTCGCCGCGGTGATCAACCCGGCCGTCGACGGGCTGGCCGAGCACGTCGGCACCGCGGCTGCAAGGAATCCGGGGCTATGTGAAGAAGCGGCGGGTGCGGACCACGATCCCCGAACCGTCTGGCCAGAAGTACCCCGACCTGCTCAAGAGCGACTTCACCGCCCCGGCGCCAGGGCTGCGCTACGTCGGCGACATCACCTATCTGCCGATCGCCGACGGCACGAACCTCTACCTGGCGACCGTGATCGACTGCTACAGCCGTCGGCTTGTCGGGTGGGCCATCGCTGACCACATGCGTACCGAGCTCGTCGAGGACGCGTTGAAGGCCGCCTCCGCAACCCGGGGCACCCTCAAGGGCAGCGTATTTCACAGCGACCACGGGTCGGTCTACTGCTCGAAGGACTACGCCAAGCTCTGTCGCAAGCTCGGCGTCACCCAGTCCATGGGCGCCGTCGGGTCCAGCGCGGACAACGCGTTGGCCGAGTCGTTCAACGCCACCATGAAGCGCGAGGTTCTCCAAGACGCCGCCTGCTGGAGCAACGAACTGGTCTGCCGCCGGCAGGTCTTCAGGTGGCTCGTCCCCTACAACACCAAGCGACGCCATTCGTGGTGCCGCTACGTCCCGCCGGTCCTCTACGAGACCGGCAACACCGCTACGCTGCCGACGGCTGCGTAATCACACCCCGTGTCCAAGATCCGGGGGTAGGGCCCGTCGGTGTGACGAATTCCGTCTGGCAGACCGCAGACATGTTCCACAGGACCTTCATCCCGTATCCCCAGCGTTTTCCCATCCGTTCATGGTGGGGCCACCGGAACCGCTTGGTGCGGTCGAGCAGCCGTGACCAGCCCGAGGGCGATGACACCACGAGGACCCCGCAGCCTCGTGGGGAGGCTGCGGGGTCCTCGAGCAGGGGCGGTCAGGGACGCGGTCTCGGTGCAGCGCGCCGCGCCTGGGGAGGCGCCGCGGCGCCGCGGGCTCAGACCTCGCCGTCGAAGAGGCTCGTCACGGAGCCGTCGTCGAACACCGCGCGGATGGCGCGGGCGATCAGCGGCGCGATCGACAGCTGCGTGAGGCCCTCGAACTGCTTCTCCGGCGGGATCGGCAGGGTGTTCGTGCAGATGACCTCCCGCAGACCGGCGGTGCGCAGACGCTCGGAGGCGGGGTCGGAGAAGATCGGGTGGGTGGTCGCGACCACCACGGAGTTCGCCCCGTGCGTCTTCAGGGCCTCCACGGCCTGCACGATGGTGCCGGCGGTGTCGATCATGTCGTCGACGAGGATGCAGGTCTTGCCGCTGACCTCACCGATGACGCGCTTGGCCACCGCCTGGTTCGGGCGCTTCGGGTCACGGGACTTGTGGATGAACGCCAGGCCGACGCCGCCCAGGCGCTTGGCCCACTGCTCGGCGACACGGATGCGGCCGGCATCCGGGGAGACGACCGCGATGTCCTCCTGGCCGTACTGCGTGCTCACGTAGTCGGCGAGGATCGGCAGCGCCATGAGGTGGTCGACGGGCCGGGCGAAGTAACCCTGGACCTGCGGGGCGTGCAGATCAACGGAGATCATCCGGTCCACACCGGCGGTCTCGTAGAGGTCCGCGACCAGGCGGGCGGAGATCGGCTCACGGCCGCGGTGCTTCTTGTCCTGACGGGCGTAGGGGAAGCTCGGGGCGATCGCGGTGATGCGCTTGGCGGAGGCTCGCTTCAGCGCATCGATCATGATCAGGTGCTCCATCAGCCAGGTGTTGATGGGGGCGGGGTGGGACTGCAGCACGAAGGCGTCGGTGCCGCGCACGGACTCGCCGTAGCGCACGTAGATCTCGCCGTTGGCGAAGTCCCAGGCGTCCATCGGGAGCACCTCGACGCCGAGCTCCTCGGCCACCTCCTGGGCGAGGACCGGGTGGGCGCGGCCCGTGGCGAGGACCAGTCGCTTCTCTCCTGTGGTGACGATGCCGCTCATCGGTTCTCCCGCTCCTCGGTGTCGGTGGTGCCGGCGTCGGTGATGCCGGCGTCGGGGGTGCTGCCGTCGCCACGGCCGTTCGTCTGCGCGGTGAGGGCCTGTCGGGCCGCCTCGTCGGCAGCGGTCCCGCCCCGGCGACGCGCGGTCCATCCTTCCACGTTCCGCTGCGGTCCGGCGGAGACGGCCAGGGCGCCCGGGGGCACGTCCTCGCGCACCGTGGTGCCGGCGCCGGTCGCGGCGCCATCGCCGATGGTGACGGGCGCGACGAGCGTGGTGTCGGATCCGACGCGCACGTGCCGGCCGACCACGGTCCGATGCTTGTGCACGCCGTCGTAGTTGGCGGTGACGGTGCCGGCGCCGAGGTTGCTGCCCTCCCCGATCTCCGCATCCCCCACATAGCTGAGGTGCGGGACCTTCGCGCCGTCGGCGATCTGCGCGTTCTTCGTCTCGACGAAGCCCCCGATCTTGCCCTTGCGGCCGAGCACGGTGCCGGGTCGCAGGTAGGTGAACGGCCCGACGGTCGCCTCGGGCCCGATCTCGGCGAGCACGGAATGGGTCCGCACGACCTCCGCTGCCTGACCGACCGTGGTGTCGCGCAGGGTGGAGTCCGGGCCGATGACCGCGTCCTGCGCGATGCTGGTGGCCCCGAGCAGCTGCACGCCGGGAAGGATCGTCACGTCCTGACCGATGGTGACCTCGGTGTCGATCCAGGTGGTGGCCGGGTCGACGATCGTCACACCGGCGCGCATGTGGCGCTCCAGGATGCGGCGGTTCAGTTCCGCACCGAGCTGCGCCAGCTGCACCCGATCGTTGGCGCCCTCGACCAGGATCGCGTCGTCGGTGACGCTGGCGCGGACGCTGCGGCCGTCCTGGCGGGCGATGCCGAGCACGTCGGTGAGGTACATCTCGCCCTGGGCGTTGTCGGTGCCGATGCGGGTCAGGGCGTCGCGCAGCACCTCGAGGTCGAAGGCGTAGATGCCGGAGTTGATCTCGTCGATGGCGCGCTGGGCCTCGGTGGCGTCCTTGTGCTCGACGATGCCGAGCACCTCGCTGCCGTCCTCGCTGCGCAGCACGCGGCCGTACCCGGTGGGGTCCGCGATGTGCGCGGTGAGCACGGTGACCGCGGCGTGGGTGCTCTCATGCTCGGCCACCAGGGCCTGCAGGGTGGGCGTATCCAGCAGCGGCACGTCACCGTAGGTCACGAGCACGGTGCCGGCGGCGGCACGGACCTTCTCCAGGCCGCACTGCACGGCGCGGCCGGTGCCGGGGATGTCGTCCTGATCCGCGATGGCGACCTCGGGGGCGGCCTCGGCGAGATGCGTGACGACACGCTCGCGTTCGTGACGCACGACGGCCACCAGCTCCGCGGCCCCGACGCCGCGGGCCGCAGTGATCGCGTGCATGAGCAGCGAACGCCCACCGATCTCGTGGAGGACCTTGGGGGTGGCGGAACGCATGCGCGTGCCGGCCCCGGCGGCGAGCACGATGACGGCGGCGGGTGCGGGAGGGGCAGCGAGGGTCACAGGATCTCCTGGGGGTCGGCTGAGCCGCGGTTCTCACGGCCGTTCCGCCATCAGGACTCGAACCTGAAACATCAGAACCAAAATCTGAGGTGTTGCCGATTACACCATGGCGGATCGCCCGGCGGGCGCGGGCCCGATCCTATCGTCGTCCGCGCCCCGACCCCTGGTGGCCCTGTGCGATCATGCGGCCATGCCCGCCGAGGAGAGACGTCGCGCCCGCACCGCCCGGATGACCGGGCGAGAGCGACGCGAGCAGTTGGTGGACGTGGGCCGCCGCCTCTTCGCGGAGAAGGGGTACGACGCCACCTCCGTGGAGGAGGTGGCCGCGGCCGCGGGCGTGTCGAAGCCGATCGTCTACGGACACTTCGGCGGCAAGGAGGGCCTGTATGCGGTGGTGGTCGACCGGGAGACCGGGACCCTGCTGCGCGCCCTGGAGGACTCCCTGCAGGAACCCCGCGCCCACCCGCGGGTGCTGATGGAACGCGCCGCCCTCGCCTTCCTCACCTACATCGATGAGCACGAGGACGGCTTCAGGATCCTCGCCCGGGACTCCCCCGGTGTCGGCGACGGCGGCACCCTGTCGGTGCTGCTGGGGGAGGTGGCGCGGAACGTGGAGCGGATCCTCGGGGTGCAGCTGAAGCAGCACGGGTATCCCGTGCGGGACGCGGGCATGTATGCCCAGATGCTGGTGGGCATGGTCGCCTACACCGGCCACTGGTGGTTGGAACACCGCAAGCCCGCCAAGGAGGAGGTCGCGGCGCGGCTGGTGAACCTCTCCTGGTATGGGCTCGGAGCCCTGGAGAAGCAACCGCGGATCAGGGCGCAGCGCGCCTCATGACCGGGACGCGGCACTGAGGCGCGGCCTGGGGGGCACTGTCGGCGCACCGCCTAGACTTCCCCCCATGCCCACCCCGCCCCCCAGACGTCCCGATGAGGTCGATCGCATCCTCGCCGGGTGGGAGCGCGCCCGGCCCGATCTCGACACCACCCCCATGGCGGTGATGTCACGGGTGCATCGTCTGGCGCGTCACCTGGAGGCGGCGCGGCGTGAGGCCTTCACCCGCGCCGAGCTCGAGGCCTGGGAGTTCGACGTCCTGGCGGCGCTACGCCGCACCGACGGCGGTGTCGCGAGCCCCGGTGAGCTGCTGCGCTCGACCCTGGTCACCAGCGGCACCATGACCACGCGTCTCGACAAGCTGGAGCGGAGGGGCCTGGTGCGCCGTGAACGTGATGAGCGCGACCGTCGCAGCGTGCGGGTGCACCTGGAGGCGGCGGGCGCAGCCGCAGTGGACACCGCGATCGAGGGGCTGCTCGCAGCGGAGCGAACGCTGCTGGCGCCGCTGGGGACCGCGGAGGCGACCGCCCTCGCCGGGGCGCTGCGCGCCCTCCTGCTGCAGTTCGAGGACGACCCCGTCGAAGGATCCTGATGGCCCATCTGCTCGGCGCTGAGGCGCTGCATCTCGCCCTGCCCGATCGTGTGCTGCTCGACTCCGTCACCCTCGGTATCGAGGACGGCGATCGCATCGGTGTCGTCGGCCGCAACGGTGACGGCAAATCCACCCTGCTGCGGCTGCTGTCGGGGCAGGCCGCGCCCGATTCCGGCCGCGTGACCGTCCGCAACGGCGTGCGGGTGGGAGTGCTGCGGCAGCAGGACGAGGCCACCGCCGACACCACGGTGCGGCAGCGTGTCGTCGGTGACCGGCCCGAGCACGAGTGGGCCGGTGACGCCCGCATCCGTGACGTCCTCGCCGGTCTGCTCACGGGGGTCGACCTGGAGCAGCCGTTGCAGGCCCTGTCCGGTGGGCAGCTGCGCCGCGTGCACCTGGCGTCGCTGCTGGTGCAGGAGCATCACGTGCTGTTCCTCGACGAGCCGACGAACCACCTCGACGTCGAGGGCATCGCCTGGCTCGCCGAGCACCTGCGCCGCCGCTGGTCGGCCCGGTCCGGCGGTCTGGTGGTTGTCACCCACGACCGCTGGTTCCTGGACGAGGTCTGCACCCGGATGTGGGAGGTGCACGACGGAGTGGTCGACCCCTTCGAGGGCGGCTATGCCGCGTACGTGCTGCAGCGGGTGGAGCGGGACCGGCAGGCCGCCGCCGTGGAGGCGAAGCGCCAGAACCTCCTGCGCAAGGAGCTGGCGTGGTTGCGTCGCGGGGCGCCCGCCCGCACCTCGAAGCCGAAGTTCCGGATCGACGCCGCGAACGCGCTGATCGCCGGGGAGCCGCCGGTGCGCGACACGGTGGAGCTCACACAGCTGGCGACCAGCCGTCTGGGGCGGCAGGTGATCGATCTGGAGGATGTCACCGCCGGGTACCCGTCGGCCTCCGGGGATCCGACGGTGGTGCTGCAGGACGTGACGCTGCACATCGGTCCCGCCGACCGCATCGGGGTGCTCGGGCCGAACGGCGCCGGGAAGTCGACCCTGTTGGCCCTGATCACCGGAGACCTGGAACCGCTGGTCGGGAGGGTGCGACGTGGCACCACGGTGAGCGTGCGGCAGGTCTCTCAACGTCTCGAGGGTCTGCAGGACCATCTCGAGGAGCGCGTCAGCGAGGTCGTCGGCCGGTATCGCACCGCGTATCGCGCGGGGAAGGATGAGGTCTCGCCCGGCCAGCTGCTGGAGCGGCTCGGCTTCACCGCAGCCCATCAGAAGGTGCAGGTGAAGGCCCTCTCCGGTGGTCAACAGCGGCGGCTGGACCTGCTGCTGACGCTGCTGGAGGAACCGAACGTGCTGGTGCTCGATGAGCCGACGAACGACATGGACACCGACATGCTCGCGGCGATGGAGGATCTGCTCGACACCTGGCCGGGGCCGCTGATCGTCGTCTCCCACGACCGGTACCTGCTGGAGCGGGTGACCGATCTGCAGTACGCGGTGCTGGACGGCCGGGTGCGGCACCTGCCCGGTGGGGTCGACCAGTACCTGCAGCTGCGGGCGCAGGGAGCGGGGACGTCCGGGCCGTCCCCGAGCGGGGCGTCGACAGCCTCCGGTGACGGGGGGCTGTCGGGGCGCGAGCTGCGGGACGCACAGAAGGAGCTCGCGGCCCTCGAACGGAAGATGACGCGTCTGCGGGACCAGGTGGCCACGGCGAAGGCCGACATGGCCCATGTGGATCCGACAGACTTCGAGACCCTCGCGGCGCGGATGCGGGAGATCAGCGGCTGGGAGGACGAGGCCGATGCCCTCGAGGAGCAGTGGCTGGAGCTGTCGCTGCAGGTCGAGGGCTGAGCACGCCGCAGCGGGGCCGCCCCCGCCGCGTCCCCCTTCGGGCCCCGTCTACTCCTCGCTGATCACCCGGGCACCGGGAGCGGAGCCGGTGGTGGTCAGACACTGCTGCGCCACGCCCTCGGCACGCAGGAGGGCCGCCAGCTGCGCGGCATGGTCAGCATCCCCGGCGAGCACCGCGATCGTCGGCCCGGACCCTGAGACCAGCGCCCCGTAGGCCCCGGAGCCCTCCGCCAGCTCGCACACCGGCGCGAGGCCGGGGCGGAGGTGGAACGCCGCGGCCTGCAGATCGTTGTGGAGCGTCTCCCCCAGCAGGGCGACGTCCGCGGACCGCAGCGCCTGCACCTGCCGGTCGTCGGGCTCGGGCACCGCGGCCGGCTCCCGTCCCGCCTGCCGGACGAGCTCGTCGTGCGTGCGATACACCTCGGGGGTGGACAGGTGTCCCCCGGGCACCGCGAGCACCCAGTGCCACTCCCCCGTCACCAGCAGCGGGCTGAGGTCGTCGCCGTTGCCGCGTCCCAGGGCGGTGTGGCCGGTGAGGGCGAAGGGCACGTCGGCGCCGAGGCGCCCGCCGAGCTCCCGCAGCGCGGCGGGTTCCAGATCAAGCTCCCACAGGCGGTTCAGGGCGACCAGGGCCGCGGCAGCGTCAGCCGAGCCGCCGCCCATGCCACCCGCGACCGGGACGGTCTTGTCGATGTGCAGGGCGGCTCCGGCGGTGATCCTATGCTCCTGCTGCAGCAGACGGGCGGCGCGCAGGGCGAGGTTCGTGCCGTCGGTGGGAACGTCCCCGTCGACATGGGAGGTGACGGTGAGGTGGAGGTCATCGGCGGCCTGCGCGGTGACGGTCTCCATCAGATCCACTGCCTGGAACACGGTGGCCAGGGCGTGGTATCCGCGGTGGTCGACGGCGCCGACGTGCAGGGAGAGGTTGATCTTCCCCGGGGCCTGGGCGACCACGCGCCGGCGCTCTGGGGACATCGTCGTGCTCATCGAGGCACCTCCGCATCGGCGCGGGCGATCTCGAGGAACTGGGCACAGGTGAGGGTCTCTCCCCGGGCGGCCGGGTCGATCCCGGCGGCGGCGAGCACGTCCCCGGCACGCGGGGCACTGCCCGCCCATCCGGCGAGGGCGGCACGCAGGGTCTTGCGACGCTGCAGGAACGCGGCATCCACCACGGCGAAGGTGTGCTCCCGCTCGGCCTCGGTACCCAGTGGCTGCGGGTGACGCCGCACCTCCACCAGGGAGGAGTCGACATTCGGGACCGGCCAGAACACCTGGCGGGAGATCTCCCCCACCCGGCGGGCGGTGCCGTACCACGCGGTCTTCACGCTGGGGGCGCCGTAGATGCGGGAACCGGGACCGGCGGCCAGGCGGTCCACCACCTCCGACTGCACCATCACCAGCGCCGCCTCCAGGGCGGGGAACCGCTCCAGGAGGGTCAGCAGGATGGGGGTGGCCACGTTGTACGGGAGGTTCGCCACCAACCGTGTCGGGATCAGGCCGCGGGGTGTGGCCGGCAGCTCGGTGAGGGTGAGGGCGTCCTGGTGGATGACGCTCCAGCGGTCCTCGGCGACACCGCGGGCCCGGAGCGTGACGGGCAGCAGCTCGGCGAGTCCGCGGTCGAGTTCGACGGCGACCACGTCGGCACCGGCCTCCAGCAGACCGAGGGTGAGGGACCCCAGCCCCGGGCCGACCTCCAGCACGGTGGCGGCGTCCGGCAGGTCGGCGCGCTCGACGATGCCGCGCACCGTGTTGGGGTCGGTGAGGAAGTTCTGGCCGCGCTGCTTGCTGGGGCGGATGCCGGCGGCGTCGGCGAGATCGCGCAGGTCGCGTCCGCTAAGCAGCCCTGGGCTCGGCGCGGCGGTCATGCCGCCGGCCATCCGTACACCTCGGTGGCGGTGGCACGCACCGACCGACAGGCGTCCTCGAGGGTCTGCCCGGTCACCTCGGCGATGGTCTGCATCGTCAGCGGGATCAGGTAGCTGGAGTTGGGGCGACCCCGGTACGGGACGGGGGTGAGGAACGGGGCGTCGGTCTCCACCAGGATCCGGCCGGGTCCGGCCTCCGCACAGCCGGCCCGCACCCCGTCGGAGTTCTTGAAGGTGATGGTCCCGGCGAAGGAGAGGTAGAACCCCCGGTCGACGCATTCCCGGGCGAACTCGGCGTCCCCGGAGAAGCAGTGGAGCACGGCGCGCTCGGGGGCACCGTCGGCATCGAGGACCTCGAGGACGTCGCGGTGGGCGTCCCGGTCGTGGATCTGCATCGGCAGGCCGAGTTCCTTGGCCAGAGCGATGTGCGCACGGAACGCGTCGATCTGGGCGGTGCGGGCCCGTTCCTCGCGGCGGGAGGTGCGGAACCAGTCCAGCCCCGTCTCCCCGACGGTGATGATCCCGGGGGTGCGGGCGAGGTCGGCGATCTCCGCCAGAGCCTCGTCGAGCGGCACCAGGGGCGTGCCGTCGTGGTCGTGACCGCGGGCATGCAGGGCGGCGTCGTTGGGGTGCAGGGCGACGCCCCCGCGCAGGCTGTCGGGACGGGCGGGATCCTGCATCAGGCGGGCGGTCCAGCGCGCCCCGGGCAGATCGCAGCCGATGGTGATCTGGCCGTCGACCCCTGCGGCGGCGGCACGCCGGGCATGCTCGGCGACATCCATCTCCTCGTCGCCGTCGGCGAAGTCCAGGTGGCAGTGGTCGTCGATCACCGGGAACGGCAGCGGGTCCGGGATGGGGGCCAGGAGCGGTCACGCTCACGACCGGAGGAGTCGACCTCCGCGCGGGCGTGCACCGGGCTCGACGAGGTGCTCGACATGTCCCCCATGGTAGGAGGCGCCCACCGGGGGTGCTGAACCGCTGGCACCCCGCAGGTCGCACCCCGGCGTCCGCTTCCTGGGCGGCGGGCGACGGCCGGTGCGGGGCGTCCCTGCCACCGGCCATGCGCCTGGGCGGTGGTGGAGGTCACCGCCGTGACCGGGGACGGGGCGGGCCCCCTGTGGCACAATGGGGTGCTGTTGTGCGTGCTCCTGCGCGCCCGGGTGACCCCTCCGTCGGGCTGTCCCCGGGGAGCCTGCGGGGTCGCACCGCCCCGGACTCATCGCCACATCGTCGCAAGGAGCGTTCCCATGGCAGTGCCCAAGTTCAAGATGTCGCGGGCCCGCACCCGCTCGCGCCGCGCCCAGTGGAAGGCCAGCGCCGCCGACCTGGTGCAGGTCACCGTGCGCGGTCGCACCGCCTCCGTGCCGCGTCGCCTGGCCAAGGCGTACCAGCGCGGTCTGCTGCAGATCGACGACTGATCCCGCGGCGCCCTCGGGCGCCCCGGGCGAGGCCGGTCGCCGAGACGACGCCGCCCGATCCTGACCACCGGTGAGCCCCGGTCCCCTGCGGACCGGGGCTCACCGCATCTCTGCGGGAGGGCTCCCGGGCTGCTGCGTCAGGCTGTGGGGCCACCGTCCTGCCGGGCGGCGAGCGCCCGCTCGTACAGGTCGCGGGCGCTGATCCCCGACCGTCCGGCGGCGACGGCCTTCGCGGCGTCCTTCAGCCGCTCCCCCGCGGCGGCACGTTGCAGCACCTCGTCGAGGAGATCCTCCGGCCGGGGGCTCACCTCGTCGGCCCCGCTGATCACCAGCACCACCTCCCCCAGCACCTCGGTGGCGTCGGCATGCTCGGCAAGCTCGGCGAGGGTGCCGCGCACCACCTCCTCATGCGTCTTGGTCAGCTCCCTTGCGAGGGCCGCCGGTCGATCGGGGCCGATCTCGTCACGCAGCACCGCGAGGGTCGCGGCGGTGCGGCGCGGGGATTCGAACAGCACCACCGTGCGGCGCTCGTCGCGCAGGGCGCGGGCCGCCGCCCGCAGTTTCCCCTCCGTGCGGGGCAGGAACCCGTCGAAGGCGAAGCGGTCGGTGGGCAAGCCGCTCGCGGCGAGCGCGGTGAGCACCGCGGACGGACCCGGCAGGACGGTCACCGGCAGGTCGGCGTCGATCACCGCGCGCACCGCCCGGTACCCGGGGTCGGACACCGTCGGCATCCCGGCATCGGTGACGATCACCACCCGTTTCCCGTCCCGCACGGCCTCGACGATCTCCGCGGCCCGCGCGGACTCGTTGTGCTCGTAGTAGGAGATGACCCGGGCGGCGGCGGTGACGTCGAGCTCGCTGAGGAGGCGGCGCAGACGCCGGGTGTCCTCGGCCGCGAGCACATCGGCCTCCTGCAGGGCCCGCACCAGACGCTGTGACGCGTCAAGGGGGTTCCCGATGGGGGTGGCGGCGAGGGTCAGCACTCCGGGCTCCAGCATTCCTCGATCGTAGGGCCGGGCGGTGCGACACCGCGCCCCACGGCCCGGTCGTGACAGCGGTCCGGTCACGGAGGCATCCCGGTCGACGCGGCAACCCGGTGACCTAGCATGGCCGGGTGCCTGCCGCCGACGCCCCCACCCACCGCGCCGAGGATCCCCGCAGCATCGCCGCCCGGGAGGACGAGCTGCGTCGTCGTCTCGGCATCGTCCCCCTCTCCGGCGGATGGCCGGCGTGGCTACCGGCGCTGGCGGTGACGGCCCTCGCGGTGGTGCTGCGGTTCTGGCATCTGGGGGACATCCACGAGCTGATCTTCGACGAGACGTACTACGTGAAGGACGGCTACACCCTGTGGCAGAACGGGGTGGAGATGGCCTGGCCGGAGGAGCCGAACCCGGCGTTCGAGGCCGGACGGGTCGACACCTACCTGCCGGAGGGCGCCTACGTGGTGCACCCGCCGGTCGGCAAGTGGGTGATCGGCGCGGGCATGGCACTGCTGGGAGCGGACTCCTCCTGGGGATGGCGGCTGTCGGTCGCGGTGCTCGGCTCCCTCTCGGTGCTGATGCTGGCGCGGATCGGTCGGCGGCTGCTGCGCTCCACGGCGCTCGGGGCGATGGCGGGTCTGTTGCTGGCGATCGACGGCCTGCACCTGGTGGAATCCCGCACGTCCCTCCTGGATCTGGTCCTGATGGTCTTCGTGCTGGCGGCGTTCGGCTGCCTGCTGCTGGATCGCGACGCGTTTCGAGAACGCCTGGTGCAGCAGGTGGCACGGGGCCTCGACGGGTCCGCGCTCGGGGTGGCCGGGGGCCTGCGGCCGTGGCGTCTGACCGCCGGCGTGCTGCTGGGCCTGGCGTGCGGGGTGAAGTGGTCGGGGCTGTATGTCCTGGCGGTGTTCGGCATCCTCACCGTGGTGTGGGACTGGGCGGCGCGTCGCGCTGTCGGTGAGCGTCACTGGTTCCTGGCGGGCCTGGTGCGCGACGCGATCCCCGCGTTCGTGGCGATGGTCGGTGGTGCCCTGCTGACGTACATCGCCTCGTGGGCCGGATGGTTCGCGACCGATAAGGGTTACGGCCGGCGGTGGTGGCGCACCGAGGCGCCGGAGTCGGGTCCCGTGCTGGGGGCCCTGCGCTCCCTGTGGCACTATCACGCCAGTGCCTACGAGTTCCACGTCTCGTTGGATGCGGAGCACCCGTATGAGGCGAGCCCGGTGGGCTGGCTGCTGCAGATCCGTCCGACGAACTTCTACTACCGCGAATTCGACTACGGGCAGGCCGGATGCCAGGTCGCCAAGTGCGCGGCCCAGGTGGTGGCGCTGGGGAATCCGGCGATCTGGTGGCTGGGCACCGTCTGCCTTCTGGTCGCGCTGATCGCGGCGATCGTGCGGCGCGACGGCCGCCCCGCAGCGGCCCTGGCCGGGGTGGTCGCGGGCTATGCCCCATGGTTCCTGTACCTCGATCGCACGGTGTTCACCTTCTACGCGGTGGTGTTCGAGCCGTTCCTGATCCTGTGCCTGGTGTATGTGCTGGGTCTGGTGCTGGGGCCGCCGCAAGCGTCGTCGGATCGCCGCCTGGCCGGGGCGCTGGTGGTGGGGTCCCTGCTGACGCTGATGGTGCTCGTCTCGGCGTTCTTCTGGCCGATCTGGACGGGCCAGGTGATCGACCAGTCACAGTGGCAGTGGAGGATGTGGCTGCCCAGCTGGCCGTGACCTCCGCAGGGTGTCGGGCATGGCCGTGGTGTCGGCGCCCCCGGCCTTCCCGGGTCGCGGCCGCGTGGGTCACGGACCGGTGCTCCTGGGGGTCTGGAGTGTGGCGCCCGCCGATACGATGTGCCCATGTCTGTGGATCCCCGCGCCCTGCGTGACCTCGCCCGCGACCTCGGAGTCGGCACCGACTACTGGGGCTGGGACGGCACCCGCAAGGAGGTGTCGGAGCAGACGCTGCTGAAGGTGCTGGCCGCTCTGGGCCATGACGTGCGCGACTCCACCGACATCACCCGCATCCGCACCGAGCGGCACCGCGAAGCCTGGCTGCGCACTCTGCCGGAGATCACGGTGTCGCGGCAGGACCGCGAGAGCACCCTCCCCGTGCACGTGCCCCACGGCAGCGCCGTGACGGTGCACGTGGTGTGGGAGGACGGGACCCGGGCCGACCTGCAGCAGGTGCAGGACGACACCCCGCCGCAGGAGGTCGAGGGCGCCTGGTTCGGACAGGCGTCGTTCCGCCTGCCGGTGGGGATGCCGCTGGGCTGGCACCGGGTGGTGGCCCGCACCGAGCGCGGTGACGTGGAGGCCGACCTGGTGGTGACGCCGGCGCGGCTGACCACGGTGGAGGCGCTCGGTGCGCACCGCGCGATGGGGGTGCAGGCGCAGCTGTACTCGGTGCGGTCGCGACGCTCCTGGGGGCTGGGCGACCTCGGGGATCTGCGCGACCTCGCCACCCTCACCGGTGCCCATCACGACGCGGACTTCCTGTTGGTGAATCCGCTGCACGCCTCCTACCCGGCACCGCCGGTGGAGCCCTCCCCGTACCTGCCGGTGACCCGGCGGTTCACCGACCCGATCTACCTGCGCATCGAGGATGTCCCGGAGTACCGGGACCTGCCGGAGTTCGCCCGGCAGCGGTTCGGTCTGCTGGCCGAGGAGGCCCGCGCCGCGAACGCGGACGGCCGGCTGCTGGAGCGCGATCCGGTGCTGGAGGCGAAGCGCGCCGCCCTGGAGGAGCTGTACGCACGGGGGATGGACCCGGCACGGGAGGCCCTGTTCGAGGCCTACCGCCGACGCGAGGGGAAGGGCCTGGAGGACTTCGCCACCTGGTGCACCGTCGCCGAGGGGCTGCGGGTGACGGACCCGGCATCGCTGCGCGACCTGGAGGATGCGGTCGTCGATGCCGCCCGGCGCGACCACCCGGAGCGGATCCGCTACCACGCGTGGGTGCAGTTCCTCCTGGATGAGCAGATGCGCGGGGCGCAGGCGGCCGCGCGGGCCGCCGGCATGCGGATCGGCATCATGCATGACCTCGCCGTCGGGGTGGAGCAGACCAGCGCCGATGCGTGGATGCTGCGCGGCGCCCTGGTGCAGGGCGTCGGCGTCGGCGCCCCGCCGGACCAGTACAACCAGCAGGGCCAGAACTGGGACCAGCCGCCGTGGCATCCCGAGGGTCTGCGCCGCGCCGGGTACCGGCCGTGGCGGGACATGCTGCGCTCCCTGATGCGGCATGCGGGGGCGCTGCGGATCGACCATGTGCTGGGGTTGTTCCGTCTGTGGTGGATCCCGGAGGGCAACTCGCCCACCGACGGCACCTACGTGTACGGCGACCATGCGGCGATGGTGGGGATCCTCGCGCTGGAGGCGCAGCGCTCCGGCACCATCGTCATCGGTGAGGACCTCGGCACCTTCGAGCCGTGGGTGCGGGAGTACCTCGCGGACCGCGGGATCCTCGGCACGTCGATCCTGTGGTTCGAGAACGACTCCGAGGGGCGGCCGCTGCCTCCGTCGCAGTACCGCCGACTGTGCCTGGCGAGCGTGAACACCCACGATCTGCCGCCGACCGCCGGATACCTGGCCGGGGACCATGTGCGGGTGCGGCACGAGCTGGGACTCCTGGAACGGGACGTCGAGGAGGAGGCCGCCGCCGATCGCGCCGCCCAGGAGCGCATGCTCGACGCGGTGCGGGCCGAGGGTCTGCTGACCGACGGCGCCGGCGAGGAGGAGACCATCATCGCGTTGCACCGGCATCTGGCCGCCGCCCCGTCCCTGCTGCTCGGGGTGTCGCTGGTGGACTGCGTCGGTGAGCGGCGGATGCAGAACCAGCCGGGCACCGACGAGGAGTACCCGAACTGGCGCATCCCCCTCGGGGACAGCGGCGGCCGCCCGGTGATGCTGGAGGACCTCGCCGCCGATGAGCGCACCGCCCGGCTGCTCGGCGCGGTACGGCAGGAGATCAGCGCCGCGGAGGCCGCCCGGGGTTGAGTCCCCCACCGGGGCGCCCCGGGCGGCGCGGTCAGTTGTCTGCGGGGAACACCTCGAGCCACTGGTCACGCTGGGCGAGGAACTCACGCGCGGCGGCCTGCGCCCCCTCCAGGGTGTGGTGGGCGCCCCAGCCGCACTGCACCTCGTTCGCGGCGGGCACCTCGGTGGCATCGAGCACGTCCCGCAGCGTCGCCTCCAGCAGCGGGGCGAAATCCTCCGTGGTCACCTCACCCAGCAGCAGCGCGTAGAACCCGGTGCGGCACCCCATCGGCGAGACGTCGATGACGGCGTCGGTGTGGTTGCGCAGCAGCTCCGCCATCAGATGCTCCAGCGAATGCACCGTCTCGGACTCCAGATGCGCGGTATTCGGCTGGGTGAAACGGACGTCGATCTTGGTGAGCACGTCCCCGCCGGTCAGCTGCTTGCGGTCGGCGATCCGCACGTACGGGGCGCGCACGGCGCGGTGGTCGAGGTTGAAGCTCTCGACGTTCATGCGGTCGGTCATCGGTCGGCTCCTTCGAGTGGTCGAACGGGGGTGCGGCCCGAGGCCGCGTCGTGCGACACGAATCTACGTCGGTGGCGGCGGCCGCTGACGCGGCGCGGCGCTGCCCGTGCCTCACCCCGGGGCGCCGAGCACCTCGATCATGCGCTTCACCATCGCCCCCATGCGCTCCCGCTCCGGGGTGATCGGGGTGATACCGGCGGCCTGCAGCGGCTGAGCGGTGACATGGCCCACCGCGACCGCCCGGCAGCGGCCGGAACGCAAAGCCTCGAGCAGGTCCCCGCGCAGCCCGCGACGATCCGCCGCCTCCCCCAGGGCGTCCACGGCGGGGGCGGCGGTGAAGGTGAGGGCATCGAGACGGTCTGCGAGCACCTCGTCGATCAGGGCGTCGACAGCCGCCGGGTCCGGGCCGGGCACCCACCGGTACGGCTGGACGACGTGCAGGCTGCAGCCTGCCGCCCGCAACCGCTCCACCTGCACCGGGTCGAGCCACCCGTGGCGCTGCAGGGCGACGGGCTCGTGCGCCACCCCGGCCTGGAGCGCCAGGTCCACCAGCGACTGTGTGGTCTCCCCCGGTGCGGCGGGCCAGGAACCGAAACCGGCACCGGCGACCGCGCCGCGGGCCTTCGCCCCGCGGCAGAACAGGCGGCTGCTGCGGATCTGCACCTCGGTGCGGTCCCGCAGCGGAGACGGCAGAGCGGCCAGCCAGTCGCGGAACCCCTGGCCGGTGGTCACCAGCAGCACACGGGGATCGGCGGCGAGCATCCGCTCCGTCTCGGCGATCAGCTCGGCATCGTCCTCGACCGGGACGATCTGCATGGTGGCGGCGTGCAGCACCTCCGCACCCTGCCGTTCCAGAGCGGTGATGAGGTCCTCGGCACGACGGTGGCTGGTGACACCGATGCGCAGACCGGCGAGGGCGAGGCGTGGGGCGTCGGGGCTCATCCGACCATCGTAGGCAGAGGAGCACCGGCGCCCCCGGGCCGAACAGCCCTGTTCAGCTGCGGGAGGAGCGGGCCGTGCGACCCCGCACCACCCCGACGAACTCCTGCCGGATCGGGTCGTCGGCCTCCCGAGGCCACACCAGGGCGACGCGGGTCGGTTTCGCGTCGCGCAGCACCCGATGCTCGGTGTCCTTGCGGTGGTGCAGCCGCGCCAGCGACATCGGCATCGGCGCATACCCGACGCCGGTGGCGACCACGGCGATGCGGTCCGCGGCGTCATCGAGGGACTGGGCGGGGATCTCGACCTCCTCGGTGAGGTCATCCGCACCGAGGTCATCGAGGACGGTCAGCACGTTGTCTCGGGCGACGACCACCACGGGCCGCTCCTCCCACAACGGCACCACATGCAGGGGCTCGGGGCTGTTCAGGGGCAGGCGCGCGAAGACCATGTCGACCTCCCCGCCGACGAGGGCCTCCTCCTGGCGGCTCCACGCCACCGGCAACAGCTCCAGACGGGCCGGTCGGCGTCCCGTGCGCCAGCGTCGCAGGAACCGGTCGGGTTCGACACCGGGCACGAAGCCGACGCGCAGCACAGGGTGGGACATGCGCCCAGCGTAGACGGCGGGACCGGCGCCGCCAGGGACGACAATGGTCCTCATGTCGACCTCTCCCCCGGACACCCCGCCCGCCACTTCCGAGACGCCCGAGGATCGGTTCTCCGCCGCCCATTGGGACGCCCGGTACGCCGGGACCGCCATCTGGAGCGGCGCCCCGAATACTTCGCTGACCACCGAGGTCTCCGCCCTTCGCCCTGGCCGCGCTCTCGACGTGGGCTGCGGTGAGGGTGCCGACGCGGTCTGGCTCGCCGCCCAGGGGTGGGAGGTGACGGCCCTGGACATCTCCCGCCGTGCCGTGGAGCGTGCCGAGAACGCCGCCGAGGCGGCCGGTGTCACCCTCCACACCCTCGTGGCCCCGTTCCTGGAGGCGGACCTTCCCCCTGAGGGATTCGACCTCGTCTCGGCGATGTACCCGGTGATCCCCCGGGAGCAGAGTGCCGCAGCGCTCCACCGTCTGGCCGGTCTGGTGGCACCCGGCGGGACCCTCCTGTTCGTCCACCACGACCTCGCCGCCGACGACGAGCATCATCACCACGTCCTGCGGGAGATCGTCACCGATCCCGCCGAGGTGCGCGCCGTCCTGGATGAGAGTTGGGTCATCGACACGGAGGAACGCCGCGAACGCCATGTCCCCACCGGGCAGGGCGCCGGGCATCGCTGGGACCTGGTGCTGCGCACCCGGCGACGCTGACTCACCTCCCGGCGGGCCGGTCGCCGCACCGTGGTCGCTCAGGTGGCGCGGGCGGCGTCGACGATGATGCGGGTGAAGCGCTTGGGCCGGTTGAGGTTCGCAATGTGACCGGCGTCCTCGAGGATCCGCAGCCGACCCTCCCGCGCCGCGGCCTGGCAGCGCTGCTCGTGACGGCGGAACGGGTCGTGCTCACCGTTGACGAAGGTGATCGGCATGTCGATCGCGGCGATGTCGGCCAGCAGGTCGATGCCCCCGACCATGCGGGTGACACCCCGCACCACCCCGTGGGCACGACCCCCTCCGTAGTACCGCTCGGCGGCCTTGCGGGAGTTCACTCGCGCGAAGGTGCGGTGGGAGCGGGCGTCGGAGTCCCGCGGCAGCAGGTCCTTCGCCAGCAGCCACGCCCCGTAGGCGCCCGCGAGGGCCGGGCCGGGCACGATTGTGCAGTCGGCGGCGACCACCGCATGCAGCCGCCCGGGTGACTGCGCAGCCCAATGGAGCGTGAGGTAGCCGCCGAGCGACAGACCGACGAGGACCGGCGGCTCCGGGCACCGGGCGACGGCCGTACCGATCGTCGCCAGCGCACCCTCCGGGGTGAACTGCTCCCCGGGCCGCTCGCCGTGACCGGGGAGGCTGGGGGCCTCCACATGGAACCGGCGGTCCCGCAGACGGCGTTCCTGCCCCTCCCACATCGTCGGGGAGGAGCGCACGGCGTGGATGAGGACGACGGAGCGGGTCATGCGGGAGTGGGTGCTCCGGGGCTGTGCGGCATGCGGTCATGGCAGGGGCCCGTGCTGGGTGAGTGGGGTGGGGCCGGCGTGACGGCGTGTGAACAGGAGATGGCCGTCGTGTGGAACCGCGTGCCAGGCTCGGGCAGCGACCGTCCCGCACCGCACTGAGGAGGCCCCTGTGAGCACCGACGCCGACATCCGCTCCGCCTGGGATTTCGCGACCCGCCAGATCCACGCCGGTTCCGAGCAGCCGCACACCTTCGGGGCGACGGCACTGCCGATCGTGCAGACCACATCCTACGACTTCCCCAGTTCGCAGGTCGCGGCCGACCGGTTCGCCCTGGCCGACCTCGACCCCCTGTACACCCGCATCGGCAACCCCACCCAGGATGTGGTGGAGCGGAAGATCGCGTCGCTGGAGGGCGGGGTCGGCGCGCTGCTGCTCGCCTCCGGTCAGGCCGCGGTGTCCTTCGCGATCCTGAACCTCGCCGGGGCCGGTGATCATGTCGTCGTCTCGGCCTCCCTGTACGGCGGCACCCAGAACCTGTTCAAGCACACCCTGGCGAAGGTCGGGATCGAGACCACCTTCGTGCAGGATCCCGACGACCTCGACGCCTGGCGCGGTGCCGTGCGGCCCACCACGAAGGCGTTCTTCGGGGAGACCCTCGGCAACCCCCGCGGGGATGTGCTCGACGTGCCGGGGATCTCCCGAATCGCCCACGAGGTCGGCGTGCCGCTGATCGTCGACAACACCCTCGCCACCCCGTACCTGCTGCAACCGATCGAGCACGGTGCCGACGTGGTCGTCCATTCCGCCACCAAGTACCTCGGGGGCCACGGCACCTCCATCGCCGGGGTGATCGTCGACTCCGGCCGCTTCGACTACGGCGCCCACCCGGAGCGGTTCCCCGGTTTCACCGAACCGGACACCTCCTACAACGGCCTCGTGTATGCGCGGGATCTGGGGGCGGACGGGCCGCTGGGGGCGAATCTGTCGTACATCCTCAAGGCGCGGGTGCAGCTGCTGCGGGACTACGGCTCCGCGATCTCCCCGTTCAACGCGTTCCTGGTGAACCTGGGGCTCGAGACGCTGTCGCTGCGGATGGAACGGCATGTGTCCAACGCCCGCCGCGTGGTCGAGTTCCTGGAGGGGCACGCGCAGGTGGAGTCGGTGGCGCACCCCTCGGCGTCGACCAGCCCGTGGCGTGAGCGTGCCGCGACGCTGCTGCCCCGGGGCGCGGGTGCGATCGTAGCGTTCGAGATCGCCGGGGGCCGTGACGCCGGGGCCCGCTTCGTCGACGCCCTGCAGCTGCACCACCACGTGGCGAACGTCGGCGATGTGCGGTCGTTGGTGATCCACCCGGCGTCGACCACGCACTCGCAGCTCACCGAGGACGAGCAGCGCGCCGCCGGAGTCACCCCCGGTCTGGTGCGGCTGTCCGTCGGCATCGAGGCGATCGACGACATCCTGGCCGACCTGGAACGGGGCTTCGCCGCGGCGGCGGGGTGAGCGGGTCGAGCCGAATTCGCGAGGGTAAGCGCGCTGGGACCGCCTCGACCCCCATCCGGCATCCGCCGGTGGTGGTGGAGGCGCAGACGCGACTTTCTCCCGTGACGGGGGCAGGCGGCGCGATCCAGGCCGTGTGGGGAGCGTCTGGGGTGTGCGGAGCCCCTCAGACCTCTTGCCGCGAGACAAGCACCTCTGTACAGTTTCACGTACAGGAGGTGAGCTGTGAAGACCATGAGCTACACGGAGTCTCGCGCGAACTATGCGCAGGTGCTCGATGATGTCGTGAACAATCGGGAGGAGACCATCATCACGCGCGCCGGCCATGAGCCCGTCGTGCTCGTCTCCCTGGCGGACTATGAGTCCTTGCGAGAGACCGCTTACCTTCTCCGCTCCCCCACCAACGCGCGTCGACTCCTGGACTCCATCGAGAACCTGGAGCGCGGTGGCGGAACCCGTCACGGCCTCATCGAGGAGTGAGGCGTGGTCCTCGTCTGGGATGAGGCGGCCTGGGAGGACTACCTGTGGTGGCAGACCGAGGATCGTCGCACTCTCAAGCGCATCAACCAACTCATCAAGGACATCTCCCGCAACGGAAATGAGGGCATCGGAAAACCCGAGGCACTGAAGCACGGACTTTCCGGCTACTGGTCGAGACGCATCACCGACGAGCACCGACTGGTCTACAAGGTCGTCCAGAATGAGATCCGCATCGCCAGCTGCCGCTATCACTACGGGCCGTGAGGGAAGCGCCGAGTCCGGCGTGCTCACCGCAGGCCATAGCGCCTGTGCGGCGCCATTACATCACTCTCGCCCTGGTGGATCTCCTTCCCGTCGGGTGTGCCTTCCAGAGTGAGGGAGATGTCGAGGTGGTGAGATCGATCCCCGTATCACCCGAGACGGTCCAGGGGTTCGAGAGTGTTCGTGTGGACGGAAAAGTCCTTCTGGCCCAGACGGTGGTGGACGACCCGGAAGCCCCGCGCAATCGATCACTGACCCTCGCGTCCTCCGGCACATCGGCCTTTGGCCTTCTCGATCCATCCACGGGAGACGAGGTGCAACGACTCGACATCCCGGGGAGACCTTCTCCGAAGGGCTCACGGCCACCTCGGAGGGCCACCTGATGATCGGTAGCCTCGACGGCGCTACGGCCTGGAGCGTTGCACCGGAAGACGAGTCCGTCGATCCCCTCCCCAGCACGGGCGTGGTCTGGGGGATGTGCATGGTGGACGGGGCGATCCTGGCCGTGCCTGACGGTTCCTCCACCCTGCACCTCGTCGATCCGACCACCGGGGATGTCTCTCGTTCGTGGGACCTCTCCGACATCGCTGAACTCGAACGGCGCACACAGACCCCGAAGGGGTCCGGTGACCACCGTCGTGCGCTCAACGGCATCGCCACCGATGGCGAGGACCCCGGCTTGGTATGGGTCACCGGCAAGCAGTGGCGATCCGCATATCTCGTTCGACTGCCGAGCGATTGAGAGGGCCCCACGACCGCCTCCCGTCACGCCACCATACGCATCGCCCGCGCCCCCACGGTGGCAGCCGGCGACCGCATCGGCCGGCTCGTCGTCCCGCCCCTTGCGCCGGTCGAACTGCGGGAGGCGCGGCCCCCGACACCATGGAGTGCGCGGACCTGGGACCCGGGATCAGTGGGCGATGGAGCGGGGGTTCGCCGCGGCGACGGGGTGAACGGATCGGGCCGGGGATTGCTGTCCCCGGGCGACATCAGGAGGCCGCCGCGATCAGCTCGGTGAGCGCGTCCACGCCGCCCTGCCGGTAGGCGCGGGCTTCTCCTTCGGGCCCGGCGACGGGCCTGTCCTGCCACTGGTCCCGCAGGCGTGTCGCCGAGACGACCAGGTCATCGTCGGCGGTGCGCAACAGTTCCCCGAGGGCGGCTGTCTTCCCCTCCCAGAACTTGCCGGCCGGGAATGCCTCTCCCGACTTGGCGCGGGCGCACGCGTTGCGGTCACCCATCACCTCGCTGTGGGCACGGGCCGCTTCCGCCCGCGCAGCCACGACGTCGTCTCGTGTGATGCCCATCCTCACCTGCCCTCGCTGCTGGGGTGTCGTCGCGTGGAGACCATGATGCTGGACGGCAGGCTTCCCGGGGGTCGACGCCCGGCGCGACACCCGGCCCGTTCCACGCGTGGAGGATTTCGTGGGGAATCCGCCGTCCATTCCCCACGAAATCCTCCACGCATCGGGGTCGCGGGGCCGGACCCACGGGGAACGGACCCACGGGGGTGGGACGTTCGGGGCGCGGGGAGGGGAACGGTGCCCCTGGGCAGCTCCACGGTTCGACGGCTCGCCGACACGGCGCTGCGGCCCGTACTCTCCGGGATCACCCCGTCCCAGCCGTGGCCCCCAGCCAACAGAAAAGTCGCGCCACCGTTTTCCAACGATGATGCGACTCTCAGTATCCGTGGAGCTAAGGGGAATCGAACCCCTGACCTTTTCATTGCGAACGAAACGCTCTACCAACTGAGCTATAGCCCCGTGTCGCGTGCGACCGTACGAGCCTAGCACCCCTCAGGGGCGACCCGCCGCCCAGCCGTGCCCCGGCGACGAGGATCACACACCCGAGGGCGGCTGTCGGCTCGCCGCTGCCAGCGCGGGCGCCTTCATCCGCGGCCGTCAGCTCGTGACCTGCCGGGCGGCCTGCACGTCCTCCTGCAGCTCATCCAGCAGCGGAAGCCGCTCGGGCCCGGTGCAGGCCACATAGGCGGGGCGCTCATGGTCGGGGGCTGAGGGGTTACCGGTGCCCGGCCAGGTGCGCACGCTGCCACCGGCCTGCCGCACCAGGTGGAACCCGGCCGCGACGTCCCACGGCTTGATCGAGGTGAGCGCGGTGGCGTCGGCCCATCCGGCGGCGACCCACGCGAGTTCCAGGGCCGCCGTGCCGAGACCCCTCACGGCGGAATGCTCGGTGCGCAGCCGCGGGAGCCACTGTCGCGCGACCTCCGGGATGCTGCGCAGATCCCGAGCAGAGGGGAAGTCGCTGAGCACCATCGCCTGGTGCGCCGGGCGGGTCGGTCGTGGCGGCAGGTCGCGGCCGTTCAGGCGCGTGGGTCCGTCGTCGGCGGTGAACACCTGCCCCAGCAGAGGGGCATCGACCACGCCGGCCACCAGCTGTCCGTCGACGGCCGCGCCGATGCTCACGCAGAACAGCGGCAGCCCGGCGGCGAAATTACTCGTGCCGTCGATCGGGTCGACGAAGAGGGTCAGCCCCGAGGCGGCGCCGCGGTCCTGGTCGGCGGCGTCACGGGCGCCACCCTCCTCCCCCACGATCCGCGCCTGGGGCAGCAGGTCACGCAACCGGGCGACGATCATCCCCTCGCAGGCGCGGTCATGCTCGGTGACGATGTCCTGGAACCCGGTCTTCTCCTCACGGGCGAGGCCGCGGGTGTCGACGGTGCGCAGGTGATCTGAGGCGAGCGCGGCGGCCTCCGCGCAGGCGTCGAGGATCTGGGACGGGGCGGGGGTGCTCATGGCTCCAGCCTAGGAGGCAGGGCACCGAGGCACGACCCGACCCGCGGTCAGCGACCGAGGAGGCTGCGCAGGTACGGGGTGAGGAACACGCCGTCGGGATCGACCCGGTCCCGCTGGGTGAGGAAGTCATCGAACCTCGGATACAGCGGCCGCAGCTGCTCGGCCCGCAACCAGTGCATCTTCCCCCAGTGCGGGCGGCCCTCGAACGACGTCATGACCTCCTGCACCAAGCGCAGGTACTCGGTGGCATCCTGCCGGTAGTACTGGTGCGCGGCGATGTAGACGCTCTCCCGGCCGTGGGCGGTGGACAGCCACACATCGTCGGCGGCGACACGGCGCACCTCGATCGGGAAGGTCACGCGCATCCGCTCCGCGGCGAGACGCTCCCGCAGTGCGGTGAAGGCCTCCTGGAACCGTTCCGCGGGGATCGCCCACTCGGACTCGTGGAACCGCACGCGGCAAGGGGCGGTGAACACTCGCGGCGAATCATCCGTGAAGGGGGCCCCGGCGAACAGGCGCGAACCGATCTCGGCCACGGGCCCGCGGGCCGCGGGCAGCGCGGAACCGGCCCGGCACGCCAGTTCCCACACCCCGTTGGCGAGGACCTCCCGGCTCAAAAACTCCGCCACCGGGTGGGGGCGGGAGCGGGGGGTCGATGCGGGCACCCGGTCGGTGATCCGGACGGTGGTGCGGTCGGTGCCGACGAACCAGTAGAACTCGCGGTGGTCGTCGCGGTCACAGTCGGCGAGGAAACCACCGACCGTCTCTCTCAGCGGTCGGGTCTCCTCCCGCAGGGCGAGGCGGAATCGCGGCACCATCCGCATCGTCACCTCGAGCACCACCCCGAGCGCCCCCAGGTTCACGCGGGCGGCCTCGAACAGTTCGGGCTCCTGCTGGGCGGACAGGTCGACGATGCTGCCGTCGGCGAGGGCGATCCGCAGGCCGGTGACCATCGCTGCGTATCCGGTGAAGGCGGCGCCGGTGCCGTGGGTGGAGGTGGCGATCGCACCGCCGACGGACTGTTTGTCGATGTCCCCCATGTTCGCCAGCGCCAGCCCGAACGGCTCCAGCAGCTGGCGCAGCTGCCACAGGCGGGTACCGGCACGGAGCGTGACCTCCCCCGTCTCCGCGTCGACCCGCACCACGCCCTGTTGACGGTCCAGCGACAGCAGGATCCCGTCCGCCGCGGCCAGTGGCGTGAAGGAGTGGCCACCGCCGATGACCCGCAGGGGGTGGCCGTGTCGGCGGGCGGCGGCGAGGGCGTCGAGGACGTCGCGTTCCGAGGCCGCGAGGATCGTCTCGGCCGGGCGCAGTGCGACGGCGCCGGACCAGTTGCGGGTGGGGAGGGTGGTCATGGTGACTCCTTCGTCGCCGGGCCCCGGGCGGTCGCCGGCGCGGATCACAGGAAGAACTGTCCCTCGCCGCGGTAGGTGGGCAGCGCGGTGACGACCTCGTCGCCGCGCACGGCGTGGTACCGCAGGGCATGTTCCGCGGGCTCCCCGGATTTCGCGTGGCGCAGCCACACCAGGTCACCCAGGCGCAGCGCGTCCGCGGCGGGGCCGATCACGGGGGTCTGGACCTCACCCGGTCCTTCCGTCGGGGCGTAGCTGAGGCCCTGCGGCACGGCGATCGTGGGCAGGCGGTCGGCCCCGGCAGGACCGGAGGCGATCCAGCCGCCACCCAGCAGCGTCGCGGTGTTGCGGGCGGGGCGGCGCACCACCGGGAAACCCATCAGCACCGCCGGGGTGGGGGTGAAGGCCCGGTAGCCGTCGAACAGGGCGGAACCGATGAGACCGGAGCCGGCGGCGATCTCCGTGACGGCCTCTTCGGTGCGCGTGGTCTCCAGGGACCCGGTGCCACCACCGTTGACGAACTCGAGGTCGGCGATCTCTCGTACAGCGGCGACGGCCGCTGCGCGGCGGGGCGCGATCTCCGCCGCCGACAGACGCTGCATGGTCCGCACGGCCAGGCCGTAGGGGGTGCGGGCACGGTCCCCGACCCCGGCGATCTGCCCCTCGTACGCCATCAGACCCACCAGGTGCAGGGCCGGGCGGCGCACGACCTCACGGGCGAGGTCGGCGAGCTGTTCGGGGGTGCGCGCCGGGGAGCGCAGCGCCCCAAAGCGTGTACCCGAGCACCCCCTGCATGCCGGGGACGGCGAGCGCCCGCTCCACCAGACCCGCACCCGCAGAGACTTGGAGGCCACGCGGATCGGCCGACCCTGGGCGCGGCGCACCAGGTCGCCGGCGTTCGCATCGAAGGCATCGAGATCGACGACCACGACGGGCCGCTCGCATACCCCGGCACGGTCCAGGGCGTGTTTGATGTGGCGGACGCGGTCGGCGAGACTCATGGCTCCCCCTCGAGCCGGCTCGGATGCGGACCCCGACCGATGCGGTGCCCGCGTCGGATCAGGCGCGCCGACGCTCCAGCACCTCGTCGAGATGGAGCTCGGCCGGGGCGGCGAAGCCGGCGGCCGCTCCTGGGACCACACGGTAACCCACGCGGCGGGACTCGTCGTCGGCCTCGATCTCCTCGACTCCGTCACGCTCCAGCGCGGTCACCGCGGCGACCATGGAACGGTGCTGGTCATGGCGGGTGCCCAGGTCATCGACCGCGCCGCGCAGCGAGTACGTGGGAACGGGCACCGGGCGGGGCATCCACTCCCCCGGCTGCAGCGCACGGGCTGCCTGGGCGGGGGCGGTCTGAGGGGCGTCAGCGTCGGACACGTGATCCGCATCCGCAGCGGAGACGCGCCCGGAGCCGAACTCGGTGTCGCCGGCGGCCGACGCCGACACGGCCCCGCGGCCGGAGGGGTCGGCGAGATGGCGGGGGCCGACCTGTCCGGCACTGCTGCGGACCACGGTGCTGCCGGCGGCGGCTCCACCGTCCCGGGAGGAGCGGCCCGATCCGGGCGTCCACTCCCGCTCCTCAGCCAGCGCGCGGGCGCGGGCGCGGGCCGCACGGCGCTGCACCTCCGCGCGCCGCAGCGCCGCGATGAACACCACGAGCGCCGCACCGGGGGCCACGGGGGCCCACCAGGGCAGGGGGCCGATCGCGGCGACCACTGCCGCGATGGTCAGCAGCGCGAGAGCGGCGAGCGCCAGGCGGAGCACCCGGCGGCGGCGCTCCCCGTGCATCTCGAGATCGACGACGCGGCCCCCGTCCTCATGGAATCGCGGGCGGGCCGTCGGATCGGCGGGGCGCATCAGCAGACGGTCGTGGGACATGGTGGTCACCTCGGGGGATCCGTGCGGGGGCGGGCGAGGGGTGTGAGCTCCCGGGCCGCGGCTGAACTGCGGGTGCGGGCGACCTCCTGGGCCGCACCGGCGAGGTCCCGACGCTCCGCGACGCGCGGCACGACGTAGGCCACCCACAGCAGCAGCAGGAGGGCGAAGGCGATCGCGCCGAGGTTGAAGGAATCCACTCCCCCAGACTAATGACACCGATGTGATTTCCCTGGTCACCGAGCGGGCGTGTCGGTCACGAGACGTCGTGCGGTCTCCGCGCGGGGCCGTCGGCATCGGCGTCGGACTGCAACAGACGCACCAGCGGGTGGACGCCCTGCACCCCGGGCGTGAGCTCCTCGGCGGTCACCGCGAAACAGCGGTGGTCACGCCAGGCACCGTCCACGTGCAGGTACCGCTCACGGGTCCCCTCATCCCGCAGCCCCAGTTTCTGTGCCACCCGCAGACTGGCGGTGTTCTCCGGCCGGATGCACACCTCCACCCGGTGTAGCCCCATCGCCCCGAGCAGGTGCTCGATGAGCAGCGCCACAGCACGAGGGGCGATCCCCCGGCCGGCGACGCCACGGTCGACCCAATACCCCACCGACGCACTCGAGATGGAACCGTGCAGCACCGGGGAAGCGGACACCTGCCCGGCCAGCCGGCCATCCACCACGATGACGAGCGAGTACCCGGCGCCCCGCCGCGCCTGGTCACGGCTCCACCGCAGGAGAGTGGCGAAGGGGGGTCGCAACCTCCCCAGATGGGGGTCGGTGACATCCCAGGGCTCCAGCCAGTCCCGGTTGTGCTCCCGCAGACGCTCGTACGCCCGGCGGTCACGACGCTGCAGCGGGCGCAACTCGAGATCACCGTGGCGCAGCGTGAACGGCCAGAGGTCGGGCATGGGCCGATCGTACGGCGGCGTGCCACGATGACCCCATGAACGAACACGAGAACACCAGCCCGGGGTCGTCGACTGCGGACGCGAAGAAGGAGCTGCGCCGCTCTGTGCGCACCGCCCGCAAGACCACCTACGGCGGGGAGGACGGGGCGCGTCGTCGGGCCGAGGAGGCCCAGCAGCTGCGCTCCCACGGTGCCGCCCTGATCGCCGCGCTGCGTGAGGACGCCCCGCTGACCCGCGTCGCCGCCTACCGTCCCACCCCCACCGAAGCCGATGTCATGCCGCTGCTGGAGGACCTGCGCTCCCAGGGCATCGAGTTGATCTTCCCGGTCAGCGCCGGCGAGGACCTGGAGTGGGTGCTGTGGGACGGCGGTGAGTTCGTGCCCTCCCCCGGCACGGGGTTCGGGGATGAGCCGCAGGGCGAGCGTCTGGGTCGTGATGCCCTCGGGACGGTCGATCTGGTTCTCGCGCCGGCGGTGGCGGTGGATCTCACCGGCAGCCGCATCGGCCATGGTGCCGGGTTCTACGACCGGGCCGTCGGTCACCGTCGCCCGGGCACCCCGGTGGTCGCGGTCGTGCACCCGGAGGAACTGCTGCCCCCAGGGGAGGTCCCGATCGATGACGGAGATGCCCCGATCGACGGGGTGTTGACCGCCGCGGGCTACCGGGCACTGTCCGCCTGAGACGTCGGCGTCCCCGGATCGGGGTGCCGTCCCCGCGCGCCGTATAGTGAGCTGGCCTCGCAGCGGCGAGGCCCCGCTGTGTGCTCTCCCGGAGGATCTCGTGCCCACCTATGTCTACGCGTGCAAGAACTGTGGCCACCGCTTCGAGCAGTACCAGGCCTTCACCGATGACGCCCTGACCATGTGCCCCCAGTGTGGCGAGCCCGCACTGCGCAAGGTCTTCAACTCGGTGGGCATCGTGTTCAAGGGGTCCGGGTTCTACAAGACCGATTCGGCGCAGGGCAGTGCGGCCACGGCGCCCGGCGGGTCGGGTTCCGACGCGGCCGGTTCCGACTCCGGCACCGGGTCCTCCGCCGGTGGCACGGACGGCTCCGGGGGGTCCTCCGCCGGTGGCACGGACAGCTCCGGGGGGTCCTCCGCCACCGGTGCGGCGGGCTCCGGGACCGGCAGCAGTGCCAACGGCGGCTCGACCGGCGGGTCGACCGGCGGTTCCTCGTCCCCCGCCTCACCGTCCGCCTCCGTCTGAGCCCCCTCCCGCACAGGACGTCCCGCGGGCCCACCATCGACATATGCGTGGGTCATCCGCCCCCGGATGACACGCCACCAGGTCTCCTCCCCAGGGCCGGGTCATCCCCACCCCGGGTGCTTGTCCGGCCTCAGAGGAAGGCACGTCGGTAGCGTCCGTCGCATGGTCGCCGTCCTCGCCCGCATCCCCTGGTCCCACTGGCGTCGTGCCCTGCGGCGCCGACGCCGCCTGCTCACCGTGCTGCTCCTGGTGCTGGCCTTGGCGGCGGTGCTGCCGGACCTGGTGCCACCCTCGCACCGAGGAGTTCCCGTGGTGGTGGTGCGCGAGGATCTCCCGGCCCGCACAGCCCTGGACGGTGATGACCTCACCGTCCGTCGAGTGGCCCCGGAGCTCGCCCCTGCCGGATCCGTCACGGACCCTGCCACGGTCACCGGGCGACGCACCGTCGTGCCTCTTCCGGCCGGCACCCCGCTGCAGGCGGCCCTGCTGGAGGACAGCGCGCTCGTCCTCCCCCAGGGTGGTGCCCTCGTGGTGGTGCCCGCGAACCCCGCCCTCGCCCCGCATCTCGGACCCGGGGCCCGCGTGAGGATCGTGCCCGGACCGTCCTCCGCTCTCGGCGACGCACCGCCACTGCCCGCCGACGGACTCGAGGCCGTGGTGGTCGAGGTCACCACCGAGGCCGCCGGTGGTGCGGCCCCCGGGCTGGGATCCACCTCGGGCCTGAGCGTGGTTGTCGCCGTTTCCGCAGATCAGGGGGCAGCCGCCGCGGCAGCCGTCAGCGCGGGTGATGCGTCTCTCGTCGTCGTCCTCGCGTCGTCCCGGGCTCCGGACTAAAGTCCCTGGGGGCCGGTCGCAAGCGCGCCCGGCGCATCCCGCCCCCAGAACAGGAGCATGCCCATGAAGGGTTTCAAGGACTTCATCATGCGCGGCAACGTCATCGACCTCGCGGTCGGTGTCGTGATCGGCAGCGCCTTCACCGCGCTGGTCACCGCCTTCGTCGACAACCTGATCCAGCCGATCATCAACGCCGCCGGCGGCCCGCAGAACCTCGGCCTCGGTTTCCTTCTGCGCGACGGCAACCCGGCCACCTTCGTGAACATCGGCGCGATCATCTCCGCCATCATCACCTTCCTCATCACCGCCGCGGTCGTGTACTTCGTGTTCGTGATGCCGATGACCAAGGCCCGCATCATGGCCCGCCGTCGCCGTGGCCTGCCGGACGAGGAGGAGGACGCCGCCCCCGAGGATGTCGTGCTGCTCACCGAGATCCGCGACCTGCTCGCGCAGCGCGGCCAGACCGGCACCACCGGCGTTGCCACCGAGCGTCTCTGAGACTCCCCGTCGTGACCCCCGCCCGGGGGTGACCACGACGGACCAGGGGAAGGGATCCGCGTCCCGGCGGACCGCCCCCACCACCTCCCAGCAGGGCGGGGCCACTCGGCCCCGCCCTGCTGTCGTGCGGTAGGTTCACCGGGTGCTCCAGCCCGCCGACATCGACCGCCTCCACCAGTTGCTCCTGGACTGGTACGGCCATGCAGCCCGCGACCTGCCCTGGCGGGAGGGCCGCACCTCCGACTGGGGTGTCCTCGTCTCCGAGGTGATGCTGCAGCAGACGCCGGTGGTGCGGGTCCTGCCCCGATGGCTCGCCTGGATGGAGCGATGGCCGGATGCTGCCTCCCTCGCCGAGGCCCCCACCGCGCAGGTCCTGCAGATGTGGGACCGTCTGGGGTACCCGCGCCGTGCCCTGCGCCTGCAGGACTGCGCGCGGGAGGTGCTCCAGCGCCACGGCGGAACCCTCCCCCGCGGGGAGCAGGAGCTGCGGGCTCTGCCGGGGATCGGCGAGTACACCGCGGCCGCCGTCACCTCCTTCGCCCACTGGGAGCGCGCCGTGGTGGTCGACACGAACGTCCGGCGCGTGCTGGTGCGGGTTCTGACCGGTGCCCCTCTGCCCGCCCCCGGCTACACCGCGGCGGAACGGCGACTGGCCACGTCCGTGCTGCCGCAGGAGGCGGACCGGAGCGCGCGCTGGAACCAGGCGGTGATGGAGCTCGGCGCCCTGGTGTGCACCGCCCGCTCCCCCCGCTGCGGGGAGTGCCCCCTCAGCGCCGCGGGGCTGTGCGCCTGGTTCGCGGCCGGTCGACCGGCCCCGGACCCGCAGACACCGCGCCGTCGTCAGCTGTTCGCAGGGACGGACCGTGAGATGCGCGGTCGCATCATGGCGCTGCTGCGGGCATGCCCCGATGACGACGCGGTGACGCGTCAGGAGATCGACGCGCTCGACCCGCGCGATCCGGAGCGGGTCGAGCGATGCCTCGCGTCCCTGCGGGCGGATGGCCTGGCGCAGCAGGATCCCGAGGGGCGGTTCCACCTGCCGCGATGACCGCTCACAGATGAGCGATCATGCGGGTGTTGCCGAGGGTGTTGGGTTTGACCCGGGCGAGATCGAGGAACTCGGCGACCCCGGGATCCAGGGACCGCAGCAGTTCGGCGTAGGTCTCGGCGTCGACCCCGTCACCCTCGAGTTCGGTGAACCCGTGCCGGCCGAAGAAGGCGGTCTCGAAGGTCAGACAGAACACCCGTTGCAGGCCGAGGTCCCGGGCACGCTGCAGCAGCGCATCGAGCAACCGGTGACCGACCCCCAGGCCGCGGACATCCTCGGCGACCGCCAGGGTGCGCACCTCGGCGAGGTCCGCCCACATCACGTGCAGGGCGCCGCACCCCACGACCCGGTCCTGCGCGTCGACAGCCACCAGGAACTCCTGGATGGCCTCGTAGTAGGCGACGAGGTCCTTTCCCAGCAGCACCTGTCGCGCGGCCAGCGGCTGGACGAGCGCGTCGATCGCCGGGACGTCGGCGGGCAGCGCCGGGCGGAGACGGATCTCGCTCACAGCTCGTCCTGTCCGCTCGGTGCCGCCTCATGGTCACCTGTCGGGCGAAGGGTGCCGCGGTGAGAGGCCCCGGCCGTGCGGTGGTGCGCCGCCGCGGCGGCCTCCCGACGCTCGGCCCGGCGGTCCAGGGAGGTGTGGAGCCAGGTGACCACTCGCTCTGCGATCAGGGCGATCACCACCGCCAGGACCAGCGCCACGGTGATGCCGACGAGATGGTTGTTCTCGAACCAGGTGCCGGCCACCACCCCGATGGCGCACGAGTACACGGCCCACACGAGCGTCGACAGCAGGGACCGGTGCCAGAACTTCGAGTGCGGGTAGTGCACCGCTCCCGCGACGAGATTCACGGCCGTGCGTCCGAAGGGGATGTACCGCGCGGTCATGAGGAACAGCAGCGCCCGGCGGCGCAGGCCCCGCTCGGCCGCGTCGACGGCGGCTCGTCCGCGACCCTCCCGCAGGAACCGGAAACGATCCACCCCGATCGCCCGCCCGATGGCGTACCCGATCTGGTCACCGCTGAACGCGCCCGCCCATGCGGCCAGCGCCACCAGCACGATGGAGGGCTGTCCGGAGGAAGACCACAGGGAGCTGAGGGTCACCACGATCGATTCGCTCGGTACGGTGGGGAAGAAGCCGTCGAGGGCGGAGAACACCAGCACGACGAGGTGGACCCACCAGGCATCGGCGATGCCCAGGATCCACTGATCGAGTCCCTTCACGGTCTCCCCTCCCTCCGGTGTGAGACCGGGCCCAGGGCGCCACCGGCATCGGGCCGGTGACGCCCCGGGCGTCCGCTGTCAGTTCTGCTCGCCGGTGCCGGGCAGGCTGGAGCCCGGTTCCACGTCGGCGTCGGCGTCCGGGTGGGTCACCTCGTCCGCGCGGGCCTGGGTGATCTGCTCGACGTCGACCTCGTCGGAGATCGGCTCCAGGGAGCCGCCCTCGGAGCGGCGGGAGAAGGTGAGCTCCCCGAGGATGCCCTCCCCCTCCGCGTCGATCACGAGGCGGTCACCGGCGCGCACCTGCCCGAAGAGGATCTTCTCGGAGAGGGCGTCTTCGATGTCCCGCTGGATGGTGCGGCGCAGCGGTCGGGCGCCGAGCACAGGGTCGTACCCCTTCTCCGCGAGGAGGGACTTCGCCGCCGGGGTGAGCTCCAGCGTCATGTCCTTCTCCGCGAGACGGCCGCTGAGGCGACCCACCATGAGGTCGACGATCTGGATGATCTCGTCCTTGCTCAGCTGCGGGAACACGACGACGTCATCGACACGGTTGAGGAACTCGGGCCGGAAGTGCTGCTTGAGCTCCTCATGGACCTTCGCCTTCATCCGCTCGTAGTCGGTGGACAGGTCACCGCCGGCCTGGAAGCCCATGGAGACACCCTTGGCGATGTCCCGGGTGCCCAGGTTGGTGGTCATGATGATGACGGTGTTCTTGAAGTCGACGGTCCGGCCCTGCGAGTCGGTGAGGCGACCGTCCTCGAGGATCTGCAGCAGCGAGTTGAAGATGTCCACGTGGGCCTTCTCCACCTCGTCGAACAGCACCACGCTGAACGGCTTCCGGCGCACCTTCTCGGTCAGCTGACCGCCCTCGTCGTACCCGACGTACCCGGGGGGCGAGCCGAACAGACGCGAGGCGGTGTGCTTCTCGCCGAACTCGGACATGTCCATCTGGATGAGGGCGTCCTCGTCACCGAAGAGGAACTCGGCGAGGGCCTTGGCCAGCTCGGTCTTGCCCACGCCGGTGGGGCCGGCGAAGATGAACGACCCGCCGGGGCGCTTCGGGTCCTTGAGGCCGGCGCGGGTACGGCGGATGGCCTGGGACAGTGCCTTGATGGCCTCGTCCTGACCGATGACCCGCTTGTGCAGCTCGTCCTCCATGTGGAGCAACCGGGAGGACTCCTCCTCTGTCAGCTTCACGATCGGGATGCCCGTCGCGGAGGCCAGCACCTCGGCGATGATCTCCTCCGACACCGTGGTGACGGCGTCGTTCTCGCCGTTGCGCCAGGCCTTCTCCTTCTCCTCGCGCTCGGTGCGAAGAGCCTGCTCCTCATCGCGCAGGGTCGCGGCCTTCTCGAAGTCCTGACCGTCGATGGCCTCCTCCTTGCGGCGGCGCACCTCCTCGATCCGCCCCTCGTAGGCCTTCAGCTCCGGCGGGGCCGTCAGACGGCGGATCCGCAGTCGGGCACCGGCCTCGTCGATCAGGTCGATCGCCTTGTCCGGCAGGAAGCGGTCGTTGATGTAGCGGTCGGCGAGGTTCGCGGCGGACACCAGGGCACCGTCGGTGATGGTGACCTTGTGGAACGCCTCGTAGCGGTCCCGCAGGCCCTTGAGGATCTCCACGGTGTCCGCGACCGACGGCTCGTTGACCATCACCGGCTGGAAGCGACGCTCGAGGGCGGCGTCCTTCTCGATGTGCTTGCGGTACTCCTCGAGGGTCGTCGCCCCGATGGTCTGCAGCTCACCGCGGGCGAGCATCGGCTTGAGGATGCTCGCGGCGTCGATGGCGCCCTCGGCGGCGCCCGCCCCGACGAGGGTGTGGATCTCGTCGATGAACAGGATGATGTCGCCGCGGGTGCGGATCTCCTTGAGCACCTTCTTCAGACGCTCCTCGAAGTCGCCGCGGTAGCGGGAGCCCGCCACCAGCGACCCGAGATCGAGGGTGTACAGCTGCTTGTCCTTGAGGGTCTCCGGCACGTCGCCGCGGACGATGGACTGGGCCAGGCCCTCCACCACTGCGCTCTTGCCAACGCCCGGCTCTCCGATCAGCACCGGGTTGTTCTTGGTGCGGCGGGACAGCACCTGCATGACGCGCTCGGCCTCGTGCTCGCGACCGATGACCGGGTCGAGCTTGCCGTCGCGCGCCGCCTGGGTGAGGTTGCGACCGAACTGGTCGAGCACCAGGGACCCGGACGGCTGCCCCTCGGCGGGACCACCGGCGGTGGCGGGCTCCTTGCCCTGGTAACCGGACAGTCGCTCCAGAACCTCCTGCCGCACCGCAGACGGCTCCGCGTTCAGGCGCGACAGCACCTTCACGGCCGTGCCCTCGGTCTCGCGCAGCAGGCCCAACAGGATGTGCTCGGTGCCGATGTAGTTGTGGCCCAGTTGGAGGGCCTCCCGCAGCGACAGTTCCAGCACCTTCTTCGCCCGCGGGGTGAAGGGGATGTGCCCGGTGGGCGCCTGGTTGCCCTCACCGATGATGTCGCGCACCTGGTCCCGGGCGGCGTCGAGCGTGACGCCCAGGGCCTCCAGGGCCTTCGCCCCGACGCCCTCAGCCTCGTGGATCAGCCCCAGCAGGATGTGCTCGGTGCCGATGTAGTTGTGGTTGAGCAGGCGTGCTTCGTCCTGCGCGAGCACGATGACGCGGCGCGCGCGATCGGTGAAGCGCTCGAACATGGTCCTCCCCCGTCCGATGGTCGTGTTCCGCATGAGACTACGCGGACGGGCAGACACACCTTCCCCGTGTTCGCCGCGGGCGTGAGAACCCGACCAGCCGCCGGCCGACGCGCGGGACCGCGCCAGCGCCCCGACCTGCTGGTAGAACTGCCGGTCAGGGTGGCTGATGGGCCGTACGGTGAGGCGACCCCCGATCGCGGTGACCATTCCCGGTGCCGCAGGGGACGCCAACAGGAAGGAGCCCCAATGGGCGCCATCGTCGGAGGAGTCATCCTCTTCGTGATCGGGGCGATCGTCCGCTTCGCCCTGGAGATCGACCTGCCCGGTCTGGAGGGTGGAACGCTCGGTCTCATCCTCATGGGGCCGGTGCGCTCCTCTTCCTCATCGGCCTCATCCTGGCCTTCACCTCCCGCCGCACCACGGTGCGCACGCAGCACGACGCCACGGCACCGTGAGCGAGCGTCGGGATCCCCCGACCACCATCTGACACGCGGGCCCCGTGGGGACCTGCATTCGAGAGGGCCGCGACGAGCGATCGTCGCGGCCCTCTCCGCATCTGAGGACACGCCTCCATGCGCCCAGTCTGCCCGCCGATCCGTGTGCTGGTCAGAGGAAGGCCGCGACGCCGTCCAGACGGGGGTCGTCTCCGTCCAGTTCCACCGTCAGACAGGTCAGGTCCGCGCCGTCGGGAACTGGATGGATACGCCGCACCCCGACCGACCGGCCCTCTGCGACCACCCGGCCGTCCGCATCGCGGACCCGGTGAGCGAGGATGCGCTGCCCCCGGGTCAGGTCCTCGCGCAGCTCGAGACGGCGCGCCTCCGCCGGTCCGCCGCCGAATCTCGTTCCGCATCCGTCCGTGCCGAGCATCTCCAGTTCCCGGCGACGGCCGTAACGGCTGTCGAGCGCTGCTGCCAGGTCGTCGAGGCGGCGAGCGTCATGGGGATCGATCCGGCCGCGGGTATCCGGCGGAATGTTCAGCAGAAGACCCGCGCCGAGCCCCCAGGAACGGTCGTGGATGGTGAGCAGGTGGTCGAGGGTCTTCGGGGCGTCCTGCGCGTTCCAGAACCAGCCCGTGCGCAGGGACACATCGCATTCCGGCGGCAGATATCGGGCTGTCCCGAAATCCACCGTCGCGTCGTCGTGGACGTTCAGGGCGGAGTCCCGCACGACGTAGTCGACCGGGTCGCTGGCGAGACCGTCCTCATTGCCGATCCAGCGGATCGTCGCGGGCCCCAAGTGGAAGACCATCGCCTCCGGCTGTGTCTCCTGCACGAGTCGTCCGATGCGCTCCCAGTCATACTCCCGTCCCGCCGATCCGGCGCCGTCGAACCAGATCTCATCCAGCGGCCGTACCCGGTGCACAGCTCCCTCAGCTGCGCCGCGTAGTAGTCGTCGTAGGCGGGCGGATCGTCATAACAGGGCGCATGCCGGTCCCAGGGGGACAGATACACCCCGAACCCCACTCCGGCCGCCCGGCATGCCTGTTCCACCTCCCGGACCACATCCCCGCGGCCCCACGGAACGGCGAGGACGCGACCGAGTAGTCCGTGGTGGCCGTGGGCCACAGGCAGAACCCATCGTGATGCTTCGCGGTCAGGATGACGCGGGAGGCGCCGAGGCGGTCCGCCGCCGCGACCCATTCCCCCGCATCCAGATCAGACGGGTCGAACAGGGTGGGCGGTCGAGCGGCAGACGCCGCTGCGCGCCTGTCGCTTCCGACGACTAGGCTCAGGGGACACCGGTCTGCGGGCCGCGAGCCCGCACCAGGACGACGGACGGAGACGGAGAGAGATGGCGGACCTGAGGGTGGACGTGGAGCGCGCGGACGCCGTCCTGATCGGCGGCGGCATCGCCAGCGCGACCCTGGCAGCGCTGTTGAGCCGTCTGGAACCGGACTGGGACCTGCGCGTCATTGAGCGGCTGGACGGACTGGGTCTGGAGTCCAGCGACGGGTGGAACAACGCCGGCACGGGCCATTCCGCCCTGTGCGAGCTGAACTACACCCCGCAGGACGTGGACGGTTCCGTCAGCCCCGCGAAGGCGATCAGCATCAACGAGCAGTTCCAGGTCTCCCGTCAGTTCTGGGCCGACCTGGTGCGTCGCGGGGACCTGGCCGACCCGACGCGTTTCATCCACGCGGTGCCGCATATGAGCTTCGTGCGGGGCGTGGAGAACGTCGACTACCTGCAGCGGCGCCATCAGGCACTCTCGGAGAACCCCCTGTTCGACCGCATGGAGTTCACCACCGATCATGCGCGCCTGCAGGAGTGGGCGCCCCTGGTGAGTGAGGGCCGTCCGGTCACGGAGAGCATCGCCGCGACCCGCTCCCCCGACGGCACCGACGTCGACTTCGGCCGCCTGGCCCGTGAGCTGTTCGACTACGCGCAGCGGGTCGGCACCACGGTGACCACCGGCCGTGAGGTGTTCTCGCTGCGGCGTATGGGCTCCGACTGGGGGGTGATGAGCCGTGATGCGAACGGCTCGGTGCACGTGGTGCGCGCCCCCTTCGTGTTCGTCGGCGCCGGCGGATACGCCCTGCCGCTGTTGCAGAAGGCCGGGATCGAGGAGATCCGCGGTTTCGCCGGGTTCCCGATCTCCGGGGAGTGGCTGCGCTGCACCAACCCGGAGGTCATCGCCCGGCACGACGCTAAGGTGTACGGCAAGGCCGCGGTGGGGGCACCGCCGATGAGCGTACCGCATCTGGACACCCGCTTCATCGGTGGCGAGCGCGGCCTGCTCTTCGGCCCGTACGCCGGGTGGACGCCGAAGTTCCTCAAGACGGGTCGGCTCACCGACCTGCCCGCATCGATCCGCCGCGACAACCTGGCACAGATGATCGCCGTCGGCCCGCCGAACCTCGACCTCGTCACCTACCTCTTCGGGCAGCTCGCGGCGACGCGGCGCCAGCGCTTCGCCGCCTTGAAGGAGTACATGCCCGAGGCCCGCGAGGAGGACTGGGAGCGGGTCGTGGCCGGTCAGCGCGTGCAGGTCATCGCTCCAGACCGCTCGAAGGTCGGTGTGCTGCAGTTCGGCACCCAGGTGATCGCTGCGAAGGACGGTTCCATCGGCGGCATGCTCGGCGCCTCCCCCGGCGCCTCCACCGCCACCGGCATCATGCTCGATCTGATGCAGCGGACGTTCCCGCAGCGCATGGAGCGCTGGCGGCCACGTCTGCAGGAGATGATCCCCTCGTTCGGGCGCCGCCTGGCCGACGACCCCGACGAGGCCCACCGCTCTCTCGCCGCGACGGCCGAGGCCCTGCGCCTCGAACCCCGCTGAACCCACCCCGTTCCACCCCGCACGCGCGCAGGAGGATCGATGCGCATCTCTCTCATGGCCACCTGTCTGGCTGACGTGATGGCCCCCGACGTGGCCCGCTCCACCGTGGAGGTCCTGGAGCGCCTCGGCCACGAGGTGGTCTTCGATCCGCGGCAGACCTGCTGCGGCCAGATGCACACCAACACCGGGTACTACCACGAGGCCGCCCCCGTGGTGCGTTCCTTCGTCGACACCTTCGAACGGCAGCTCGACGACGTCGATGCGATCGTGTTGCCCTCGGGCTCGTGCACCGGATGCGTCCGCGAGCAGCATGCCCTGGTCGCTCGGCACGAGGGAGATGAGGATCTGGAGCGCCGCGCGGCGGCGGTGGCCGCCAAGACCTATGAACTGTCGGAGCTGCTGGTCGACGTGCTGAAGGTGACGGACGTCGGCGCGTACTTCCCGCACACCGTCACCTACCACCCCACCTGCCATTCCATGCGGGTGCTGAAGGTGGGGCCGCGCCCGCTGAAGCTGCTGCGGGCGGTGGAGGGCATCGAGGTGGTGAACCTGCCCGAATCCGACACCTGCTGCGGTTTCGGCGGCACGTTCTCGGTGAAGAACGACGCCACCAGCAATGCGATGGTGACGGACAAGGCCGCGAATGTGGTGCGTTCCGGCGCCGAGTACGTCGTGGCCGGGGACGCCTCCTGTCTGATGAACATCGGCGGCAAGCTCTCCCGCAACGGGGACGCCCCACGGGCGATCCACCTGGCACAGATCCTCGCCTCCACACGGGAGGCGCCGTACCGTCCGTCCGAGACCATCCTCGGGAGGGAACGATGAGCCCCGTCGACCTGGGCATGCCCACCGTCCGCCCGCAGCACGCCTCCGCCCTGTCGTCCCGTCTGCGCGGCGGGGAGGGGTTCCCCGAGCATGCGCGCCAGGATCTCACCGATCCCGTTCTGCGACAGAACCTGCGGCACGCCACCGGCACCATCCGCGCCAAACGGGCGCAGGCCGTGCGGGAGATGCGCGACTGGCAGAAGCTGCGTGACGCCGGATCTGCGATCAAGCACCAGGTCACCGATCATCTGCCCGAACTGTTGGAGCAGTTGGAGGCCTCGGTGCAGCGCGCCGGCGGGGTGGTGCATTGGGCGCGCGACGCCGAGGAGGCCGGGGAGATCGTCACCCGCCTGGCCCTCGAGCGCGGCGCCACCGAGGTGCTGAAGGTGAAGTCGATGGCCACGCAGGAGATCGGGCTCGATGAGACCCTCTCCCACGCCGGCATCCACGCGCTGGAGACGGACCTCGCCGAGCTGATCGTGCAGCTCGCCGGGGACACCCCCAGCCACATCCTGGTGCCCGCCATCCACCGCAATCGGGCGCAGATCCGCGAGATCTTCCTGCGGTCCATGCCGGACATCGACCCGGACATCACCGACGACCCCGCCCAGCTCGCCGGTGCCGCGCGCCGGTTCCTGCGCGAGAAGTTCCTGGACCTGCCCGGCGGCGTGGCGGTCTCCGGGGCGAACTTCGCGGTGGCGGAGACCGGAACCCTGGTGATCGTCGAATCCGAGGGGAACGGCCGTATGTGCCTGACCCTGCCGCGGACCCTCATCTCGGTGGTGGGCATCGAGAAGATCGTGCCGACCTTCGAGGACCTGGAGGTCTTCCTGCAGCTGCTGCCGCGGTCCTCCACCGGGGAGCGGATGAACCCGTACACGACGCTGTTCACCGGCGTCCACGAGGGCGATGGTCCGGAGGAGTTCCACCTGGTGCTGTTGGACAACGGACGAAGCGCCGTGCTGGAGGACCCGGAGGGCCGCACCGCCCTGCACTGCATCCGCTGTTCGGCCTGCTTGAATGTGTGCCCGGTGTACGAGCGGGCCGGTGGCCACGCCTACGGCTCCACCTACCCCGGGCCGATCGGCGCGATCCTCTCCCCGCAGCTGACCGGTATCACCGATGCCGACGACCCCAACGCCACCCTGCCGTACGCCTCGAGCCTGTGCGGCGCCTGCTACGACGTGTGCCCGGTGAAGATCGACATCCCCAGCATCCTGGTGCACCTGCGAGCGACGGAGGTCGACCGCCGGCGCGAGACCCGCGGCGAGTTCCACGGCACCTGGGATGTGGCGATGCGGTCCATGAGCCGTCTGATGAGCACCCCCCGCGCCTATGACACGGTGGTCCGCTCCAGTGGGACCGCCCGCCGACTCCTTCGCCGGGCGAACATCGGGCCGGTGCCCGGACTGCTGCCGCTGGTGCCGGGATGGACCGACCATCGTGACCTTCCCACCCCCTCGGGATCCTTCCGCAGCTGGTGGGCCGGCCGCGAGCGCGCGGCCGACTCCGCCGCGACCGATGACGGGCCGAGCAGCCCCCACGACCCGGAGGAGGCACGATGAGCCGCACCGCCCAGGATCCGTTCCCCCACCGTGTGGCGGGGATGAGCGCCAAGGAGGAGATCCTCGCCCGCGTGCGCACCGCCCTCGCGGTGCCGCGCCGCGATGAGGTGATCGACGCCGCCGACGTGCCGCGCTCCTACCAGCGGGCCGATGACCGTCAGGAGACCGGAACCGCCCCGGAGAAGGTGCGGCAGGTGCTGGTGGACCGTCTGGAGGACTACACGGCCACGGTGCACCGCACCGCCCCGGAGGATCTCCCGTTCACCATCGCCCGCGCCCTCGGCGATGACGCCGAGGTGGTGGTGCCGTCGGCACTGCCGGAGGAGTGGTTGCGCGCCGTCCGCACCTCGGTGCGGCGCGACGACGGTGACCTCGGGCCGCGGGAGCTCGATCGGATCCCGGCCGTCCTGACCGGGTGCCACACCGCGATCGCCCTCACCGGCACGATCGTGCTGCGCAGCGACGGCCTCGGGGGCCGCCGCATCCTCACCCTGGTGCCGGACCACCACGTGGTCGTGGTCCACGCCGATCAGGTGGTGCTCGGGGTGCCGAAGGCCATGCAGCGCCTGGCGGAGGACCCCACCGCCGCGTGGACGATGATCTCGGGGCCCAGCGCCACCAGTGACATCGAACTGGACCGGGTGGAGGGCGTCCACGGACCGCGCCGGCTCGACGTCATCCTCGTGGAGGACACGCCCGATCCCGCCGACTCCGAGGACATGGCATGAACACCGGCTCGATGACAGATCGCTGCGGCGACCGCGGCCGGATCCTCACCCTCACCGCCGGCCCGTACACCGCGCAGGTGGCGAGCGTCGGCGCCGGTATCGAATCCCTGACCGTGGACGGCCGTGACCTGCTGGTCCGCAACCCCCCGACCGGCCCCGCCCTGCTCTCCCGCGGTGCGATCATCGCCCCCTGGCCGAACCGCATCGGCGACGGCACGTACACCTGGGACGGGCGAGAGCTTCAGGTGCCGCTGTCGGAGCCGGAGCGCGGGAACGCCCTCCACGGGCTCGTCTCCCACCTCCCCTATGACGTGGTGCAGACCGGAGCGGACCGGGCGGTGCTGCAGCTGGAGCTGTTCCCCTCCCCCGGCTACCCGTTCCACCTTCTGCTCACGGTCACGCATCGGGTCGACGCCGACCTGGGTCTGCTCACCACGGTGCGGGCGGAGAACCTCGGCCTTGACGACGCCCCCTACGGGGTGTGCCCCCACCCGTACCTCATCGCCGGCCCCGAGTCCCTCGACACGTGGACGTTGCAGGTCGCCGCGAACCGCGTCCTCGAGGTCACCGGGGACCGGCTGCTGCCGACGGGTCTGTCCCCCATCGCACCCGGCAGCGCGCTGGACTTCGCCGAGGGGTCGGTGATCGGCGACCGCCGCCTGGACCATGCCCTCACCGGTCTCGCCCGCGACGCCCACGGCGTCGCCGAGGTGACCCTCACCGCCCCCGGTGGTACCGGGGTGCGGATGCGATTCGACGAGCGCTGCCCCTGGCTGCAGCTGCACACCGCCGACCGGCCCGAACCCGAGAACGACCGGGTGGGGCTCGCCGTCGAACCGATGACGTGTCCGCCCGATGCCTTCCGCAGCGGCACGGACGTGGTGCGCCTGCCCCCGGGGCGGCCCCACGAGGCGTCCTGGAGCATCAGCGGCTGGTGAGGCCCCCACCGCACACGCGCCCCGCAGACGCGTCGCGGCCCCGCATCCTGAGGGATGCGGGGCCGCGACGCGTCTGCGGGAGGTCGACTCAGTGAGCGGCCTCGTAGGCCTCGCGCAGCTCTCGGGAGATGCGGCCACGGTCGGAGACCTCATGGCCGTTCTCGCGCGCCCAGGCGCGGATCCGGCGGGTCTCTTCCGCGGAGGAATGGTTCGCCGACGAGCCACCGGAGGACCGGCGACGGGAGCCGCTGACGCGACGGGCCTTGGAGACCCACTCGCTGAGGGCCTCACGCAGCCGCTCCGCGTTCGCGTCGGTCAGGTCGATCTCGTACGCCACCCCATCCAGGGAGAAGGTCACGGTCTGATCGGCGCGACCGCCATCAAGATCATCCACCAGTTCCACAATGGTCTTCCGAGCCATGTCACGTCCTCAGTCTCGATCGGGCACCCCGGGGAACCGGAATGCGGTCACGGACCATACTGCCGCGCATTTCTCTGGGAATCAACCGGACATCCCGGCCCTGTGAATTCCGCCCCAGGAAAACGGGGTCGAGGCGCTCGGTGCCGGATGCCGTCAGCCGCCGGGGTGTGAAGGGCTGGGCCCGGTGCCGGAATTCCCCTCGCGCCGCGCCGCCCGTTCCGCTCGCAGCTCCTTCTCGATCTGTGCCTCGGTCTCCCGCTGGCGGCGATCCGCTCGCAGGATCGCCCGCAGCACCAGCCAGAACAGAATGCCGGTGCCGACCGGCGCGATGAGGGACCCGAGTTCGTAGGCGAGATCCATCTCAGGCACCCGGCTTCACCAGCGGGAAGAGGATGGTCTCACGGATACCCAATCCGGTGATGGCCATCAGCAGGCGGTCGATACCCATGCCCATGCCACCGGTCGGCGGGAGCGCGTACTCCATGGCCTCCAGGAAATCCTCGTCCAGACGCATGGCCTCGTCGTCACCGACGGCGGCCAGACGGGCCTGCTGCTCGAAACGCTCGCGCTGCACCACCGGATCCACCAGCTCCGAATATCCGGTCGCCAGCTCCATGCCGCGCACATACAGATCCCACTTCTCGACCACCCCGGGGGTGCTGCGGTGGGCGCGCACCAGCGGGCTGGTCTCCACCGGGAAGTCCCGCACGAACGTCGGCTCCCACAGGTCGTCCCCCACAAGATGCTCGAACAGTTCCTCGACCAGCTTGCCGTGCCCGTACTTCGGGTGGTCGAGATCCAGGCCCTGGGCGCGGGCGATCTCCCGCAGACGCTCCACCGGGGTCTGCGGGGTGACCTCCTCCTCGAGCGCCTCCGACACCGAGCCGTACACGGTGATCGAGGACCATTCCCCACCGAGGTCGTACTCCGTGCCGTCGGCGAGGGTCACCAGAGTGGAACCGGTCGCCGCGCGTGCGGCCTCCTGCACCAGATCCCGGGTGAGATCCCCGATGGAGTCGTAATCCCCGTACGCCTGATAGGCCTCGAGCATCGCGAACTCCGGCGAATGCGTGGAGTCGGCGCCCTCATTGCGGAAGTTCCGGTTGATCTCGAACACCCGCTCCAGCCCACCGACAGCGGCGCGCTTCAGGAACAGCTCGGGCGCGATCCGCAGGTACAGATCGATGTCGAAGGCGTTCATATGGGTGACGAACGGACGGGCGGCGGCCCCCGAGGGGATCACCTGCAGCATCGGCGTCTCGACCTCGACGAACTCCCGCTGATGGAAGGACTCGCGCAGGGAGCGCATGACCTCCGCACGCAGCCGGACCGTGCGCCGCGCCTCCTCCCGCACAATCAGATCGGCGTACCGGCGGCGCACCCGCGACTCCTCGGACAGCCCCGCATGGAGAACCGGCAGCGGTCGGATCGCCTTGGCGGCCATGCGCCATTCGTCGGCGAACACCGAGAGCTCCCCTCGTCGGGAGGCACCGATCCGGCCGTGGAAGAACACATGATCGCCGAGATCGACATCGGCCTTGAACCGGGCCAGGGAGTCCTCCCCCACCTCGGCAAGGCTCAGCATGATCTGCAGGCGCTCCCCCGCGCCGTCCTGGATCGTCGCGAAGCACAGCTTGCCGGTGTTGCGCTGGAACACCACCCGGCCGGCAACACCGACGACATCCTCGGTCTCCTCCCCGGCGGCGAGACCGTCATGGTCGGCGCGGATCTGCGCGACGGTGTGCGTCACCGGCACGCTGACGGGGTACGGCTCCTCACCGCGGGCCAGAAGCCGCTCGCGCTTGGACCGGCGGACGGCGATCTGGTCGGAGGTGTCCAGGGCATCGGGAGCGGGCTGCGCGTCGGTCATGGGGTCGATTGTCCCACGCGGGCCCCTACCGTCACGGGCCTGCGCCATCCCGGACAGCTCAGGGCGCGGAGAGCTGCACCACAGTGGTGTCGAGCAGACGCACGCCCTGGACCCGCGCGGTCATCACCACGACGGTCTCCCCGCGGTGGTCGGACCCGATGGGCGCGAAGGTGGCCGGATCCACAGCTGCGGCGTACTCCCAGTCGACCTCCTGCCGCTCACGAGCCTGCTCGATCTCCCGCAGCACGGCGGTGGTGCTGGGAGCGGCTGCCTCCACGGCGGTCACCAGGCGCGACAGGGCCAGGGCCTGCTGCCGACCCGCATCGTCGAGATAGGCGTTGCGGCTGGACCGGGCGAGGCCGCTGGGTTCGCGCTGCAGCGGCACCGGGGCGATCTCCACCGGCACGTCGAGGTCCCCCACCAGACGCTGCACGATCGCGAGCTGTTGGGCATCCTTGCGGCCGAACACGGCGATGTCGGGCTGCGTCAGCAGCAGCAGTTTCAGCACGACGGTGGCGACCCCGGCGAAATGACCGGGACGGGCGGTCCCCTCGAACCCGGCGGCGAGGTCCCCGACGGTCACCGTCACCATCGGCGGGAGCATCGGGTACATCTCCTCGACCGAGGGCGCGAACACGAGGTCGACGAGGCCGTCGACCAGACGCAGATCGGCGTCGAGATCCCGCGGGTACCGTTCGAAGTCCTCCTCCGGCCCGAACTGCAGGGGGTTCACGAAGTCGGTGAGGATCACGTGGTCGGCGAGGGTGCGGGCGTGGTCCACCAGGGCCAGATGGCCCGCGTGCAGAGCACCCATGGTCATGACCACCGCGACGGTGCCGTCGAGGGCGGCGCGGGCCTGCCGCAGCTCCTGCTTCGTGGTCACCAGGCGGGTCATGCATCCTCCTCGGGGTCGGGCGCGTGGGGGTCGGCATCCGCGCCGTCCACCACATCCTGCACCCTGCGGGCCGCCTCCGCGGACAGACCGGAGCGGGCGAGGGCCGCGCGGGCCAGGGCTCGGTAGGTCGCCTTGGTGTCGCGGGCATGACCCGGTCCGCCGGTCGCGTCGAGGTCGGCGAGGGCCGCGAGGTGGGCGGCGACGGTGCCGGCATCTCCGCGGCGCACCGGCCCGGTGAGGGCCGCCGCCCCCTGCCGCAGCGCATTGTCGAGAGCCGCCTCGAGCAGGGGCCGCAGGTAACCGCCGGGGTCGTCCATGCCGAGACGCACCAGGGCCTCGCGCGACTGATCCACCAGCACCACGAGGTGGTTCGCGGCATGGGCGAGGGCGGCGTGGTAGAGGATGCGATCCCCCTCCGGGACGGTCACCGGCCGGGCACCGATCTCCACGGCGAGCGCCTGCGCGATGGCCAGGAAGTGGCCCCGGGCGGTGACCGCCATGGGGCAGCCGACCAGTCGCGGCAGGTCGGCGGCGGTGCCGGTGAAGGTCATGGCGGGATGCATCGCGAGGGTCACCGCCCCGGCCCGCTCCAGCGGAGCGAGGACCTCCACCCCGTAACGGCCGGAGGTGTGGACCACGAGCTGTCCCCCGGGGGCGAGACCGGTGGCGGCGATCCCGGCGGCCAGGTCCTCCAGCTGATCGTCGGGCACCGCGAGCAGGAGCATCTCGGAGCGCTCCACGATCCGGGGCACGTCCAGCAGCGGCACCCCGGGCAGCAGCTCCTCAGCGCGCTGCCGGGAGGCGTCGGAGACGGCGTACGCGCCGGTGAGGGCATGACCCTCGCGGCGCAGAGCGGCCCCGAGGACCGCGCCGACACGTCCTGCACCGATGACGCCGATGCCGAGCCGCGGGGCCCGCCGATCGGCGCTCATGGTGTCTCCTCGGGGACGGCGGTCGTCGGCGTGGACGCGGCCGACGGCAGGGAGGCGACGGGACGGGCCCAGCGCTCCCGGTCACGGTAGCGGCGGGCGACGGCAGCGCGTCGGGCAAGCTCCGCGTGGAGACGCTCGGCGTCGGCAGCGGAGCCGTGCTCCCAGTCCACGCCCCCATCGGCGGTGATCATCTCGAGGTGGGCCAGCCCCTGACGTCGGTCGACGGGTCCCTGCACCCATCGCACGCCCTGCAGCCGGTCGCTGGGGACGATCTGCAGACGGCAGGTGAGCAGCCCGCTGCGCAGCACGACCGCCTCCGGCAGCACCACCGCAGCGCAGGTGCGGCGGGCGATCCACTGCCACCGGTGCGGCGGATGCAGGCCGGGCAGCTCACGGGCCGGGGCGGTGAGCAGGTGCAGCAGGGTGGCGGTGTCGTCGGGGGTCCCGAGCGGGGTCATCACGTGCTCCAGCGTCGCACGCAGTTCCGCCTCGGTGCCGACCGGGAGGATCGCATCGGCACCGTCCTCGCCGTCCTCGATCCCGGCGGTGGCCACGGAGAGATCCACCCAGCCCGGTCCCCGCCACAGCAGGGGGCGACGCAGCGTGAGGGTCTGGACACGATCCGGAGCGAGGTTGTCGGTGCGGGTGCTGAACAGGCCCCGACGCAGGCGCAGCCCGGCCGGCGTGGTGCGGGAGACGAACCCCCAGCTCTTCTCCACCCGATCCAGCACGAGCTTCGGCACCGCCAGCACTGCGGGCAGCAACGGCAGGATCACACCCCAGCTCAGCGGCACCGCGCCGGTGAGCATGGTGACCACCGGTGCGAGACCCACGAGCAGCAGCGCCGCACACATCAGCAGGAATCCGACATCGCGCAGCAGGGAGTGCAGCAGACGGGTGGTGGGGATGCCGGCCAGGAGCTCCCCGTCGGTGACACCGTCGTGGAGGACGTGGTCGAGGCGCTCCCGCAGAGGGCTGGAGGTGGGGTCGGCAGCAGACGGGCTCGCGGACCCCGTCGCATCCCCCGAGCCTCCGAGGGCAACCACCCCGGCATGGTCCTCCGCGGCGGCATCCTGGTCGCCGACGGCGGCGACCCGCAGGATGTGACGCCGCAGACGTTCGGCGTCCGCCGAGGAGACGTAGTCGATGTCGAGATGCGAGTCCTCACCGCCGGTGAGCTCCACGCGTACCTTGGCGACGCCCAGCAGTCGGGCCATGAGCGGCCGTTCCACGGAGACCGCGGTGATCCGTTCCCGCGGGGCGGAGCGTTCGGTGCGGGTGAGAAGTCCGCTGTGCAGTTCGACGCCACCGGGTCCGACGGCATAGGTGGTGCGCCACCAGCTCAGCATCCCGAGCAGCACCGCCAGCACCGTGAGCACCGCCAGGGCGCCGAGGGCGATGAGGGCCCGGGTCCAGGTGAACTCCTCGAGCAGGTCGGGAATGTTCTGGAACCCGACCACGGCCGCCACGGCGGCGAGCACCTTCCACCCGTTGACCAGCGGCGTCAGCGGGTGGGTGCGACGGTGGACGACGGTGCTCACAGTGCCGCCAGCTGGGCTTCGCCGCGCTCCAGCAGGCGCAGCCGCAGAGCTTCGGCCTCGGCGCGGTCCAGTCCGGGGATCACCACGCTCGCGGCGGCCGCCGCCGTGGTCAGCTGCACATCGGCGAGCCCCAGACGCTGCAGCAGCGGGCCACGGGAGAGCGTCACCGACTGGATCCGCCCGTAGGGGACGGTGACGACGCGCCGCACCAGGACCCCGGTGGCCACCACCAGGTCGTCATCCCGTTCGGCGTACCCGAGGGCACGGACCCGCCGACCGACGAGCAGCACCCCGGGCAGCACCACGGCGAGCGGGATCAGGGCAAGCAGGGCGAGCCACCAGCGATCCAGGAGCACCGCTGCGGTGACGGCTGCGGCGATCAACAGCAGCGCTACCGCCTGCCCGGGCAGCGCCGCGATCCGGCGAGCCGTGATCAGGCGCGGGGACACGGGCCGCAGCGCGGTCTCGGAGGATGCTCTCATGGGTCCATCATGGCAGGCCGGGTCGGGCATCCCGCTCGACCATCGGTGAGACACCCGGATCCGAAGGTCGCCCCGGGGCGGCCTCCCTCGCTCAGGCAGGGGTGGCGCGTCCGGCCGAGTCCCCGCTGTCGCTCGGCGGAAGGGTCCCCCAGCGTTCGACGATCACCCCGACGACGGCCAGGACGATCGCGCACACACCGGCGAAGGTGGTCGGCAGCACGGCGGTCCCGAGGTCCCCCAGGCCGGTGCTGACCAGGAACACGGCTTCCCCCAGGAACAGGCCCGCACAGATCGCCCCTGTGTAGGCGGCGGCACGGGCGAGCTGCACGGTGCGGTAGGCGGTGGGCATGTCCAGCTGGTGACGTCGCGGCGCAAGGGTCGGGTGCAATCGCCGTTCCTCCGATTCGCGCAGATAGCGCCGCAGCGGAAGCCCGAGAGCCACGAGCACCCCCGCGAGCACCAGCAGCACGAGGCCCGAGAGCCATCCCGCCACCGGCAGGGTTCCGCCGCGGGAGACGGCGAACTCGGATCCCGCCGCGCCGACCCCGCCGGCCAGCACGCCGATGAGCAGCAGCATGGGGATTCCGACGGGGCGCATCAGTCGGTGTCCCCCTGCCGTGCGGCGTGCAGACCATGACGGTCCGGCGCCGCGGCGAGCAGATCGGCGATCGGCCGGGGCCCGTCATGGCCCACCAGGGTGTCGTCGGGGCGGACCGCGTGCCAGGGGGCGAGGACGAAGGCCCGCTCGTGCGCTCGGGGGTGCGGGAGGGTCAGGTCGGGGTCGTCGAGCATCAAGTCTCCCCAGGTGATGACGTCGACGTCGAGGGTGCGCGGGCCCCACCGCACCTGGCGTTCCCGGTGGGCGTCTCGTTCCAGGGCGTGGGCGAGGCCCAGCAGCTCCCACGGGCCGAGCGTCGTGCGCACTCCCACCGTGGTGTTGAGGAACCCCCCCTGCTCGACCCCACCGACGGGGTCGGTCTCCAGGATCGGGCCGGTCCACACCCGCTGGACCTCCGCCGCCCCGTCCAGCAGGTCGAGGGCGCGCTCCAGGAGGGCCCGGCGGTCCTGCAGGTTGGAGCCGAGGGCGAGGACCGCCTCCACGGGCGGCGCGGTGCGGGTGATCTCCACCGCGACATCCGTGAAGGGGTGCGGGATCGGCGCGGAGGGCTTGTGCAGGACCAGGTCGAGGCGACGCACCAGCGGATGCTCGGCGAGGATGCGCGCAGCGGCGCGTTCGGCGACCGTCTCGATCAGGTCGACGGGAGGCCCGGTGATCTCCTCGACGAGGATCTGGGCGACCTCGGCGTAGTTCACGGTGCGGTCGAGGACGTCCCCGCGGGCGGCGGGGGCGAGGGCCAGATGGAGGGCGACGTCGGCGAGGAATTCCTGGCCATCGCGGCGCTCATGCTCGAGCACCCCGTGGTGGCCGTGCGCCCGCACTCCCCGCAGACGGATCACGTCGCGGTGCGGGGCGGGCGCACCCACCTCGGGCACGAACTCAGCCACGGCGGGACCCCGCCTGGGCGAGGGCCCGCGCGGCGCGGGCGGCTGCGGCACTGGGAGCGGCCTCGTGCACCCGCACCGCCCACGCGCCGTGCAGGGCGCTGTGCATGCTTACCGCGGCGGTGACCTGGTCGCGGTCCACCCCGAGAGACCCCATCGACCGCTTCCGGGAGGCACCGATCAGCACCGGCAGGTCGTGGGCCTCGAGCTCATCCCAGTGGGCCAGCAGTTCCCAGTCCTGGGCGGCGGCCTTGGAGAAGCCGAGCCCCGGGTCGGCCACGAGCCGCTCCCGCTCCACTCCGGCCTCGACCAGGGCGCGGAGTGCCGCCCCCAGTTCCTCACGGACCTCCCGGGCCACGTCGGTGTACGTGGTGTGGCGTCGGACGTCGGGCCCCCGCCAGTGCATGGCGATCATGACCGGCGGTTCGCCGCGCCGGGTGCGCAACCGCGCTGTGGTGGCGGGCATGGCAGGGTCGGCGAGACCGCCGGAGACGTCGTTGATGATGCCGACCCCTTCGGCGATCACGGCCTCCGCCACTGCCGCATGCATGGTGTCGATACTGAGCACGGCGCCATCGGCGACGAGCGCCCGCACCACGGGCATCACGCGACGCAGCTCCTCCTCCTCGTCGACCGGTTCGGCACCCGGGCGGGTCGACTCCCCACCGAGGTCGATGAGGTCCGCGCCCTGGTCGCGGAGCAGGCGGGCGTGGGCGACGGCGGCCTCGGGGGCGTTGTGCAGGCCGCCGTCGGAGAACGAGTCGGGGGTGACGTTGAGGATCCCCATCACCGCGGTGCGGTCGAGGGAGGCGAGGGGCTCCGGCAGACCGACGGGGCGACGGGGACCGGAGAGGAGCGGACGGCGCATGGACTCAGCCCTTCATGATCAGGCTCATCGCCTCGGCACGGGTGGCGGTCTCCCGCAGCACACCGCGCACGGCACTGGTGACGGTGCGAGCCTCCTCGGCGCGCACCCCGCGCATGCTCATGCACATGTGCTCAGCCTCGAGCACCACGATCGCCCCGGAGGCCCGGAGCTCCTGCATGAGGGCGTCCGCGATCTCGGTGGTGATCCGCTCCTGCACCTGAGGGCGGCGGGCGTAGACCTGCACCAGACGCGCGAGTTTCGACAGGCCCGTCACACCACCGTCCCCGGGGATGTACCCAATGTGGGCGGCGCCGAGGAACGGCAGGAGGTGGTGCTCGCACATGGAGTAGAACCGGATGTTCTTCACCAGCACGAGCTCCCGGTGCTCCAGGTCGAAGGTGGTGGCGAGGGGCTCGGCGGCGTTCTGATCCATGCCGGCGAACACCTCGGCGTACATCCGCGCCACCCGGGCGGGGGTGTCCCGCAGTCCGTCGCGGTCGGGGTCCTCACCGATGCCAGCGAGGATCTCGCGGACGGCGGCCTCGATGCGCGCGTGGTCCACCGGCATGTCAGTCCCCCAATCCCGGGATGGTCGGTCCGTCACCGCCGGGCTGCGGCAACTCGGGAGCGCCTGGGGTGAGCGGTTCCCCGGCGTCCGAGGATTCGGTGCCCTCGGCGGAGGCGGGGCCGCCCACCAATGGGGCGGTGAACACGGGGCGCTCCGGGCTGGACTGCCACACATCGCGCGGGGGCAGCTTGCGCACGTCACGGAAGATCTCCGCCAGCTCCCTCTCCCCCAGGGTCTCCTTCTCCAGAAGCTCCAGCACGAGGCGGTCGAGCACGTCGCGGTTCTGGGAGATCACCCACCAGGCCTCGTCGAGCGCGATGTCGAGCAGACGACGGACCTCCTCATCGACGAGGTTCTGGGTCTCGGCGCCGTACCGGGGCGACTGGCCCTGCTGCATGCCGACGAACACCTCGTCCTGGTCACCGGACAGGGCGATCTGCCCCACGCGGGAGCTCATACCCAGCTGCGTCACCATCGCGCGGGCGATCTTGGTGGCGTTCTGCAGGTCGCTGGCGGGGCCGGTGGTGACGTCGTGGAAGATGCCCTCCTCCACGGCGTACCCGCCCATCGCGTACGCGAGCCGGTCCAGCAGCTCGTTGCGGGACTGGTAGTTGCGGTCCTGGGTGGGCACCACCATCGTGTATCCGCCGGCCTGGCCGCGCGGCAGGATCGTCACCTTCGTGACGGGTGCCGAGTTGTTCAGCGCCGCCGCCACCAGGGCGTGCCCGCCCTCGTGGTACGCGGTCATCTGCCGCTCCCGTTCGGTCATGACCTTCGAGTACCGCTGCGGCCCCATGGAGACGCGGTCGATGGCCTCGTCGAGGGCACGGTTGTCGATGATCTGGTTGCCGGAGCGGGCGGTCAGCAGCGCGGCCTCATTGAGCACGTTGGCGAGGTCCGCGCCGGACATCCCGACGCTGCGGCGGGCGATGTTCTCCAGATCGACGTCCTCCGCCAGGGGCTTGCCCTGCGCGTGCACCTTGAGGATCTGGAGGCGGCCCTTGAGGTCGGGGGCGCTGACGGCGATCTGCCGGTCGAATCGGCCGGGCCGCAGCAGGGCCGGGTCGAGGATGTCGACGCGGTTGGTGGCGGCGATCAGGATGACGTTCTGGTTGGCCTCGAAGCCGTCCATCTCCACGAGCATCTGGTTCAGGGTCTGCTCGCGCTCGTCGTGCCCGCCGCCCATGCCGGCGCCGCGGTGGCGGCCGACGGCGTCGATCTCGTCGATGAAGATGATCGCCGGGGCGTTCTCCTTCGCGGTGGAGAACAGATCGCGCACGCGGGAGGCGCCCACGCCCACGAACATCTCCACGAAGTCGGAACCGGAGATCGAGTAGAACGGCACGTTGGCCTCACCGGCCACAGCCCGGGCCAGCAGGGTCTTGCCGGTTCCGGGCGGGCCGTACAGCAGCACACCCTTGGGGATCTTCGCGCCGACGGCCTGGTACTTCTCCGGGCTGACGAGGAACTGCTTGATCTCGTCGAGTTCCTCCACCGCCTCTTCGGCACCGGCCACGTCGGCGAAGGTGACGGTGGGCATGTCCTTGCTGAACAGCTTGGCCTTCGACTTGCCGAACTGCATGGCCCGGCCGCCCCCCTGGGCGTTGGCGATGAGGAACCAGAACAGCCCCAGGAACAGCAGCAGCGGCAGGAAGGAGAACAGCAGCGTCGACCACCACGAGTTGCCGACGATCTCGTCGCTGTACCCCTTCGCGGGGGCCGCGTCGGCGACGGCCTGCACGACCTCCTCGCCGCGGGCATCGACGTAGGGGAACCGCACCCGGGTGCCCTTGTCCTCGAATTCCTCGCTGAGGACCAGGTCGACCCGCTGCTGCGTGCCGCCGACGATCTTGGCCTGCTCGACCTGACCGTCGGCGAGGAGCTGGAGCCCCTGCTGGGTGTCGATCTGCTGGTAGCCGTCACGCCCCAGGAAGGAGAAGGCCAGCAGGCCCAGCAGCAGAGCGGTCACGAGCCACAGGGCGACGCTCCCGGAGGGGCGCTTCCTGTTCCTGGGGGAGTTCTTGGGGGCGGCGAATGCCATCTCAGTCCTCGTAGACGGAGCGCTTGAGCACTCCCACGTAGGGGAGGTTGCGGTAGCGCTCGGCGTAGTCGAGCCCGTAGCCGATCACGAACTCGGTGGGGATGTCGAAGCCGACGTACTTCACGTCGATCTCCACGCGGGCGGCCTCGGGCTTGCGCAGCAGGGCGCAGACCTCGACGCTCGCGGCACCGCGGGAGCGGAGGTTCGCCAGGAGCCACTTCAGGGTGAGCCCGGAGTCGATGATGTCCTCCACGATGAGGACGTGACGCCCGGTGATGTCGGCGCCGAGGTCCTTGAGGATCCGCACCACACCGGAGGACTTCGTCCCCGAGCCGTAGGAGGAGACCGCCATCCAGTCCATCTCCACCGGCAGGTCGATGCGGCGCGCGAGATCGGCCATCACCATGACGGCGCCCTTCAACACACCGACCAGGATCGGCGGGTTCTCGGCATAGTCGGCGGAGATGCGACGACCCAGCTCGGTGAGCTTGTCGTGGATCTGCGCCTCGTCGAGCAGCACCCGGTCGACGTCGTCATGGATGGGGTCGGCCGCCACGCCGTCACTCCTTCTGGTCGGTTCCCTCGAGGTGCCCTACGCGACGATCCGTGCCCGCGGGGGCGCGTCGCCACACGAGCAGCCCGTCGCAACGAGCGACCTCGATCGTACCCGGGAGCGGCGCCGGGGCCTGACCGTGCCATGAGCGCACCAGGGCATCGACCTCCCGCACGTGGCGCCGCAGCAGGGACTTCCCGCTGCCGCCGCCCGCGGCCCGGGCGGCCCGACGTGACACGTCCCGCAGGATTCGCGTGCGGATCGGGGTCGGTTCCGCCGCGAGGGCGTGCACATCGAGGGCGAGCAGATCGTGGGGCCCGTCGACGGGCCGGCGCAAACCCTCCGACAGCTCTCGCGCCTCCCGATCGAGGTGGTCGGCGTCCTCCCGGACCAGCGCGGAGGCGCGGGCGAGGTTCTCCTCGACCTGATCCCCGAGCACCTCCCGCAGCACGGGCAACACTTCATGCCGCACCCTCGCGCGCAGATGATGCGGGTCGGCGTTCATCGGGTCGTCCCACCACTCCAGGTCGTGCAGGCGGCAGATCTCCTCGGTGTCGGCGCGCCGCAGTCCGAGGGACTCGTCCTCGTCGGTGCCGAGGAAGGGACGCAGCGTCACGCCCCGCGCCGGGGAGATCGCGGCGATGGACCGGGGGCCGCCGCCTCGGGCGAGACCGAGGAGCACCTGTTCGGCCTGGTCGTCGAGGGTGTGGGCGAGCAGTACGGCGAGCGCCCCGCGGTCCTCCCGGACCTCGGCCAGGGCCCGGTGTCGGGCCTGCCGGGCGGCGTTCTCCAGACCGCCCGGGCCGTCCTCCACCGCGACGCGGCGCACGTGCGCGGCGGCCGCGCCGAGCTGTTCGGCCTGCATCGCGGCATGCTCGGCCACCCGCTCCGAGCCCTCCTGCAGCCCGTGATCGATGATCACCGCCTCGGTGGCCAGGCCGAGCCTGCCCGCCACCCACACCGTCGTCGCGAGCAGGGCCAGGGAGTCGGCGCCGCCGCTGAGCCCGACCAGGACGACGGGGCGCCAGCGGGCGGGATCGCTGGCGTCGGCGAGGGTCTCGAGACGTCGGGTGAGGGCGATGCGCACCGCCGTGCGGGCCCGGGCGACGACCCGGGGCGGGCCGGCCATCAGCCGTCTTCCCCGATCTCCGCGGCGATCGCGTCGACCGCGGCGCGCGCCTCGGCGGCACGGGAGCCGTCGAAGCCGTACACCACCACACTGAAGGCCACCGCCCGCCCGCTCGGCAGCGTCGTCACCCCCGCGAGCGATGCCGTTCCACCGAGGTACCCGGTCTTGCCGTGGACGAGCCCACGGGCGGGGCGCACGGCGCTGTCTCCGAAGCGTTCGGCCAGCGTGCCGTCCAGACCCCCGACCGGTAGCGCGGAGAGCATGCCGCGCAGGGCCGGATCCTCCCCTCCGGCGCTGGCGGCGAGGAGCCCGGCAAGGGTCTGCGGGGCGATGGCGTTGGTGACAGCCAAGCCGCTGCCGTCGACGAGACGCAGACCCTCCGTGGGGATCGCCTGCTGGCGGGCGTACTCGGTGACGCTCTCCTGCACCGCGCGGGCGGAGCCCTCCGCATCGGCGGGCAGACCGCGTTCGACCGCGACGAGCCGCGCAAGGGCCTCCGAGAGGGTGTTCTCCGACGGTTTGAGCGTCTGCGCCACGAGATCGCGCACCGGTGCGGAGCTGATCTCCGCACTCGGTCCCTCTTGCGGGGCCCGGCCACGGGCGACGTCCCCCGTGACCGTCACCCCCTGCCCCTGCAGGCTGCGGGCGAAGACCCGTCCGGCATCGAGGGCGGGGTCGGAGGATTTGCGACCGTACTGTTCGGCATCGAGCCGGCCGAGGTCGACGGCAAGCGCGTGGACCGGGGCGACCCACCCGCCGGCCGGCCCGTTGGCCCCCCAGGCCGGGTTCACCCCGTTCCCGGTGAACAGGGTGTCATCCACCTGCAGTCGCACCTGTGCCAGGCCGGCCTCCCGCACGAGCGGTGCGGTCCGTTCGGCGAGGAGGTCCAGATCCGCGGCGGCCAGGGTCACGTCCCCGCCGCCGACGAGGGTGAGGGTGTCGCCGGAGAGCACCGCGCGGGTGGGCAGGGTGCTGTCCGGGCCGAGCTCGCGCAGGGCGGCGGTCGCGACCAGGACCTTCACCGTGGAGGCGGGCGTACGAGCGGTGGCGGCGTCCCGCTGGGCGAGCACGGCCCCGGTCTCCACGTCGATCACGGAGTAGGCGAGCCGCCCCTGCACCACGGGGGCGGCGGCATGGGCGTCGAGACGCTGTACGAGGTCCTCCCCCACGGCCGGATCGGGCACGCCGGGAGCCGGGGGCGCGAGGGGGGCAGCATCGACTCGCTCGGCATCCTCCCCCTGGGCGGGCGGCCCCGTCGGGTCCTGCTGCTCCCGTTCCAGGGTGAGCACCCCCGGGAAGGCGTCCGTGACATCGCCCACGGCGTAGAAGGCGGTGGGCACCGCCAGGGCCAGCGCGATCGCCGTCGCACGCCAGATCCGCTTGCTGCGCACAGGGCTCCCCTCGTTCGGCCTCCAGGCCCCTCACGATAGAATGCCGCGCACCGGTCATTCGACCCGGCCATCGGCCAGACAGCAACGGAGCAACCGTGGAATTCGACGTCACGATCGAGATCCCCCGTGGGAACCGCAACAAGTACGAGGTGGATCACCACAACGGACGCATCCGGCTCGACCGGATGCTGTTCACCGCCACGCGGTACCCGGACGACTACGGCTTCATCGAGGGCACCCTGGGTGAGGACGGCGACCCGCTCGACTGCCTGGTCCTGCTGGAGGAGCCGACGTTCCCGGGATGCCTGATCCGCTGCCGCGCCCTGGGGATGTTCCGCATGCGTGACGAGTCCGGCGGCGACGACAAGATCATCGCCGTGCCGGTCGGCGACCAGCGCCAGGTGCGCCGCCAGGAGCTCACCGACGTCTCCGAGTTCCACCGTCTGGAGATCCAGCACTTCTTCGAGGTGTACAAGGACCTGGAGCCCGGCAAGAGCGTCGAGGGCGCCCACTGGGAGGGCCGCAGCGATGCCGAGGCGGAGATCCGCCGCTCCTATGAGCGTGCGATCGGCACCGAGCACGAGAACGAGTTCACCCGCAAGTGACCCGGTGACCTTCCGCCGGTGATCCCGCCGGGATCACCGGCGCGCAGCTCCCACCCCGGAGCACTGACGACGGGGCGGGTGGCCGATCGGCCACCCGCCCCGTCGTCGTCACGGTGGACGCGGCACCGGACCCGCCGCCGCTCCCGCGACCGCGCTCAGCGGCCCGTGCCGGGCGCGTGCGCGAAGATCTCCTCGACCGCCTCCACCACCGAGCGGGCGATGGCCCGGTTCCCGACACCCCCGACAACGGCACCGACACCGAAGGGCAGGAGCCGACCGAGCCACACCCCGGTGGTGCGCTGCAACAGCTTGCGCCGGATGTAGCGCGTCACCTGCTGGCGCACGAACGGCGGCATGGACCCGCCCAGCTGACCGGCCAGAACGGTCTCCCACTGCACGCCCTGCTTGCCGAGGGCCTTGGTGACGATCTCGGCTCCGCGCTCCCCTCCGAGCACACCCATCATCACCAGGCGCCGGGCCTCCTTGTCGCGCATGTCGACCCCGTGGATGGCGGCGGCCGAGAGGGCCAGGAACGCGCAGGCCTCGGCGAAGGCCACGCCCGCGCCGACGGTCAGCCCGATGGCGGTGACTGTCCCGACGCCGGGGAGCGCGGCCGCGCCGCCGATCCCCGCACCGGTGGCGGTCAGGAGATTGGTGAAGACCTTGGAGACGTCCTCCATCATCTCCTCGGTCGAGGCGCCCGGCTTCTTCGCCCGCAGGGACGCGACGTACTTCTCGGCCGCCGGGGCCTGCAGTCGCAGGGCGGTGTCGATCATGCTGATCCAGCGGGCGTCCAGCACGCTCTGATCGCCGACGCTCTCGATGTCGCGGCCGGTGGTGTCCTGGTTCATGCATCCTCCGTCGTCGTGAAGTCGTGGACGCGCCCACGCTACCGTCGGCGCCTTCCTCGACGCTGATCGCGCGGCCGGTCACCCCAGGAGACCACCCCGGAGGGGCGCCGCACCGTATCCGGGGCACCCCCGGCGGACGTCCTCAGGGGCGCAGCACCACCTCACCGGGATCCAGCCTCGTCACATCCCCCTCGAGACCGAGGAAGCGCACGGCCTCGGTGAGATCCGCGTAGCGGCTCGTGTAGTGGTCCCTCACGAGGGACCGCGGCACCGAGCGGTCGTGGCAGAGGGTTCCCGCCAGATGATCGGTCTCGTGCTGCACGATCCGGGCCGACCAGCCGGTGAGCTCCTCCTCGGCGGGGATGATGGTGCCGTCCGCCCGAAGCTCCTGGGCACGCATCCGCACCCGGCGCCCGCGCGGCACCAGGGACATCCACCCGTCCACGGACAGGCACCCCTCCCAGAAGTACACGCGCTCGTCTCCCAGCACCTCGTACTCGGGGTTCAGGACGCAGCGCAGCGGCATGCCCCGGCGCTCGAGGGGGTCATGCTCGGACTCTTCCCCCGGCTGCACCCTGTCCTCCATCACGACCAACCGCAGCGGGATGCCGACCTGCGGGGCGGCGAGCCCGACTCCGGGGGCATGGCGCATGGTCAGCGTCATCGCCTCGACGAGTTCCGTGAGGACAGCGGCGGGCAGCTGACCGTCCCAGTCCCGGGAGCGGACCCGGAGGGCCGGATGGCCCGCCTGGACGATGCGCAGCGGATCGGTCGGGGATTCCCGGCGCGCGAGCACACGGGTGGTGAGGTCGAGGAGGTCCATGGCGGCAGTATCGCCCGGGCCCTCGGGCCCGCGGAACCACGCAGGTCATCCGGTACGATGTGCGCACCGGTGCGAGGACCCTGGACGGTCGCACCTGCGGACGACGGAGCCCGCGCCCCGGTGACCATGACACTTCACAACGGATCGTCCGGCACGTACCTGCCGGTGAAGGAGAACACGACCATGGCAACGGTCACCTTTGACAACGCCACGCGCATCTACCCCGGCCAGGAGCGGCCGGCGGTCGACAGCCTGAACATCGAGGTCGCCGACGGCGAGTTCCTCGTGCTGGTGGGCCCCTCGGGCTGCGGCAAGACCACCTCCCTGCGCATGCTGGCCGGCCTCGAGGAGGTCAACGGCGGCCGCATCTTCATCGGCGATCGCGACGTCACCGACGTCCCGCCGAAGGACCGCGACATCGCCATGGTGTTCCAGAACTACGCGCTGTACCCGCACATGACCGTGGCCGACAACATGGGCTTCGCCCTGAAGATCGCCGGGGTGCCGAAGGCGGAGATCCGCCAGCGCGTGGAGGAGGCCGCGAAGATCCTCGACCTCACCCAGTACCTGGACCGCAAGCCGAAGGCCCTCTCCGGCGGTCAGCGTCAGCGTGTTGCCATGGGCCGTGCGATCGTGCGCTCCCCGCAGGTGTTCCTGATGGATGAGCCGCTGTCGAACCTCGACGCCAAGCTCCGTGTCTCGACCCGTACGCAGATCGCCTCCCTGCAGCGCCGCCTGGGCGTCACCACCGTCTACGTGACGCACGATCAGACCGAGGCCATGACCATGGGTGACCGTGTGGCCCTGCTCAACAAGGGCGTGCTGCAGCAGATCGACACCCCGCGTCGCATGTACGACCGTCCGAACAACGTGTTCGTCGCGGGCTTCATCGGCTCCCCGGCGATGAACCTCATCGAGCAGCCGCTGACCGACCAGGGCGTGCAGTTCGGCGGTGGGTTGGTGCCGGTGGATCGCACCACGCTGTCCGACACCCGCGAGAACGCCGTCACCGTCGGTGTGCGCCCCGAGGACCTCGAGATCACCACCGACGGCCAGGGCCTCGCGGTCGAGGTCGACGTGGTCGAGGAGCTCGGTGCCGACGCGTACGTCTACGGTCGCCTCGCCGGCACGGATGAGACCAGCAAGCCGATCATCGCCCGCGTGGACGGCCGCCGTCCTCCGCAGAAGGGCGAGACGGTGCACTTCCGCCCGAAGCAGGACCACGTGCACCTGTTCGATGTCGCCACGGGTGAGCGCCTGGGCGACTGATCCCGACTTGCGGACAGCGGCGGGCACCCCGCTGTCCGCGTCCCTCCCCGACGGGGCGTCCGGCGATGGCCGGGCGCCCCGTCGTCCGTAGCAGAATGGGAGCCATGCCTCTGGAGATCACCGCGTCCCGCGTCGATCCGGCCCTGCTGGATCTGCCGTGGAGCGTCCCGCTCGAGGACTGGCCCGAGGAGCTCCTCGCCGCCCTCCCCCGCGGTATCTCCCGGCACGTCGTGCGCTTCGTGCGGATCTCCGGCAGGGTCCTCGCGCTGAAGGAGATCTCCGGCGAACTCGCCCACCGCGAGTATCAGACGCTGCGGATGCTCGGCCGCCTGGGTGTGCCCGCGGTCCAGCCCTCGGCCGTCGTCTCCGGCCGCGAGACCGCGACCGGGGACGAGCTCGACTCCATCCTCATCACCCGGCACCTGCAGTTCTCCCTGCCGTACCGGGCGGTGTTCACCCAGATCTCCACCCCCGCCACCGCGCGCCGGTTGCTCGACGCCCTCGCGGTCCTGCTGGTGCGCCTGCACCTGGTCGGTTTCTACTGGGGGGACGTGTCGCTCTCGAACACCCTGTTCCGCCGGGACGCGGGCGCGTTCGCCGCCTACCTGGTGGATGCGGAGACCGGGACGCTGGAGGAACGACTGTCGGATGGACAGCGCGACTATGACCTCGACCTCGCGCGGACGAACATCATCGGGGAGCTGATGGACCTGCAGGCCGGCGACCTGATCGGCGAGGACACCGACGTGATCGAGATCGGGGACCACCTGGTGCGCCGCTACCGCGAGCTGTGGTCCGCTCTCACCGCCCGAGAGAGCTTCGGGGCCGATGAGCGCGGCTGGCGGGTCTCCGGCAGGGTGGAGCAGCTCAACCAGCTGGGGTTCGACGTCGACGAGCTGGAGATCACCACCGATCTCGACGGCACCACGGTGTCGATCCAGCCGAAGGTCGTCGATGCCGGGCACCACGCGCGCAGGCTCATGCGTCTGACGGGTATCGAGGCGCAGGAGAACCAGGCACGGCGGCTGTTGAACGACCTCGACCAGTACCGCGCGTACACCGATCAGCAGGCGGAGGACGAGGAGTTCGTGGCCCACGAGTGGCTGCAGCGGCGGTACGAACCGGTCGTCCGGGCGGTGCCGCGGTCCCTGCGGGCGAAGCTGCAGCCACCGGAGTTCTTCCACGAGGTGCTGGAGCACAAGTGGTTCCTCTCGGAACGCGCCGGGCACGACGTGTCCTTCGACGATGCCGTGCAGGACTACATCCTCACCGTGCTCCCCCGCCGCCCCGATGAGAAGTCTCTGGTGACGACGGAGACCTCGGCGCTGCCGATCATGGAGGACTGAGCGGGTCCGACGGCGCCCGCCCTGTCGGCGGGGATCCCCGCCGGAGGTGACGGCCGGTGGTACCGGAAGCGACACCCCGCCGGATCAGGCGAGACCCGCGGCGGCACGCTCCCCACTGATCTCGTACAGCGCGATGGCCGCGGCCACGGAGGCGTTCAGCGATTCGGTGGCCTGGTCCATGGGGATCGAGACGATGCGGTCGCAGGTCTCGCGCACCAGGCGTGACAGCCCCTTGCCCTCGGCACCGATCACCAGCACCACCGGTTCGCTGCCGAGGTCGAGGTCCCGGGAGGAGACATCCCCGCCCGCGTCGAGCCCGAGCGCCATGACGCCCTCGCGCTGCAGGGAGGTGAGCGCGCGGTGCAGGTTCGTCACCTGGGCGACGCGCACCCGGCCGGCGGCCCCCGCGGCGACCTTCCACACGCTGGCCGTCATCCCCACGCTGCGACGCTCCGGGAGGATCACCCCGTGGGCGCCGAACGCCCCGGCGCTGCGCAGGATCGCACCGAGGTTGCGGGGGTCGGTGATCCCGTCGAGGGCGATCAGCAGCGGCGGCTGGAAGGCATCACGGGCGATACCCAGCAGCTCCGCGACATCCGCGTATTGGTACGGGGGCACGGTGAGGGCCACGCCCTGGTGCACGGCGCTGTCGGTCATGCGGTCGAGGTCCGAACGGGTGACCTCCGCGACGGGCAGCGCGCGCTGCGCGGCCAGCCGCAGGATCTCCCGCACCCGCTCGTCGACGTCGATCCGGTGCATCACGGTGACCTGGGTGGCGGGGACGTCCTCCCGCAGCGCCTCCAGCACGGAGTTGCGTCCGGCGACCTGGTCGCTGCCGGGGCGGCGGGCGTGATCTCGGCCCCGTGCTCCCCCGCGGCCCCCGCCCTGGCGGGCCTGCTTGGCGGCGTACGCCTTGTGGTGGGGGCGGTCCTCAGCACGGGGCGTCGGGCCCTTCCCCTCGAGGGCGCGGCGGCGCACCCCGCCGGACCCGACGGTGGCGCCCTTCTTCGCGCCGCGCATGGCGCCGCGGCGCTGCGAATTGCCTGCCATGAGGTTCCTCCTGGGGACGGTGGTCGGGAGCGGGGAGCGTGAGGCGGTGTGTCGGTCGGCGGGGCCGGTCAGGCCCGGGCCTGCGGGGCGAGGCTCCAGCGGGCGCCGTCGCGGCTGTCCTCGACGCGGATCCCGGCGGCGGCGAGGTCGTCCCGGATGCGGTCGGCGAGGGCCCAGTCCTTGGCGGCGCGGGCCGCGGCGCGGGCCTGGAGCTGGGACCGCACCAGGGCATCCAGTGCCGCATGCTCGGAGGCATCGCCTGCGCTCCCTCCACCCCACTGCGGGCCGAGAGGGTCGAGCCCCAACACGTCGAGCATCGCCCGCAGCGCCGCCAGCAGCGGCTCCACCTGCTCCGGTGAGGCACCGGCGGCGAGGGCGGAGTTCAGCTCCCCCTGGGTGCGATGCACCTGGGCGAGGGCCTGCGGCACCCCCAGGTCGTCGTCCAACGCCTCGGAGAACGCCTGCGGGAGGGTGACGGCCCGCAGGTCGGCGTCAGGCGCGGCGGCGCCCTGGCCGCCGAGCACCTCAGCGGCGCGGCGAGCGGTGCCGACGAAGCGCTCCCACACGGTGGCGGCCTCGTGGACGGACTCCTCGTTGTACTCGACGACGGCGCGGTAGTGGGCTCCCACCAGGGCCAGTCGCACGACGGGCGCGGGGTGGTCCGCGAGCGCCTGCTGCGCGGTGACGAAGTTGTCGAGGCTCTTGCCCATCTTCAGGCCGTTGACGGTGAGGACGCCCGAGTGCATCCACAGCTGGGCGAAGCCGTACCCGGCGGCGTGGGACTGCGCCTGCTCGTTCTCGTGGTGCGGGAAGCGCAGGTCAAGGCCGCCAGCGTGGATGTCGAAGGTCTCCCCGAGGTACTTGTGGGACATGGCGGAGCACTCGAGGTGCCATCCGGGCCTGCCGCGGCCGAAGGGGGTGTCCCAGGCGGCGCTCGCCGGCTCAGTCGGTTTCGCGGCCTTCCACAGAGCGAAGTCCCGCGGATCCCGTTTGCCGGGTTCGGGCTCCTCGCCCGCGTCCTGCATGTCCTCCAGGGACTGGCGGGTGAAGGAGCCGTACTCCGGCAGGCTCTGCACGGCGAAGTACACATTGCCCCGGCCGTCGGCGTAGGCGTGCCCGCGGTCGATCAACCGCTGCATGAAGGCGATCATCTCCGGCACATGCCCGGTGGCGCGGGGCTCGTAGTCCGGGCGGCGCGCGCCGAGGGCGTCCATCACATCGTGGAACTCGCGTTCGAAGCGCAGCGACCAGGCCCACCATTCGGCGTGGTTCTCCGCGGCCTTGGCGAGGATCTTGTCGTCGATGTCGGTGACGTTGCGGACGTACGTCAGGCGCAGTCCGCTGCGCTCGATCCACCTGGCCAGCACGTCGAAGGCGAGGAGCGTGCGCAGGTGACCCAGGTGCGGGCCACCCTGGGTGGTGGGGCCGCACACGTACAGGGACACCTCGCCCCCACGCACGGGCGTGAGGTCGCGCAGGGTGCGGGAGGCGGAATCATGCAGGCGCAGGGTCACCGCCCCAGACTACCGGGGGTGTGACCCGCCGGGGACGTGACGACGGCCGGCCCGCGGGAAGCGGACCGGCCGTCGGGGGCTCGGGACGGGCACACAGACCGGGTGGGCCCGGTGCGCGCGGTGATCAGGAGGAGGGGACCGCCACGGAGCCGTCGGTGTGCGGGGTGCGCGGGGACGGCACCGGGGCCTGCGGGCGCTCCGGCGTGGTGGCGGGCACCGACGCGCCGTACAGCTCATCGAAGGTGTCGTCGTACGAGACGGCGTTGCGGCGGCGCTGACCCTTCACGGCCTGCACCGCACCCTGGGCGGTCTCGATGGTGGTGGTGGGGGCGGTGATCTTCTTGAAGATCACGAAGGCGACGGCCCCGGCGATCAGGCCGAGGACGACGAACACCCCGGCCACGATCAGGAACGACGCCCACGCGGGCAGCCCCAGGGCCTGCAGGCCGGTGGCGGCCGCGAACAGCAGCATCACCCAGGCGGACAGCAGCAGGAACAGGAGCACCGCTGCGAGGGCCGCGGTGATCCCGGCCTTGATCGCGATCCCGGTGATCTCCTTCTTGGCGATGGCGATCTCGTGGTGGACGACGCCGAGGAACTCGTCGCGGACGGACTGGACGAGCTCACCGATGGACCGCTGCGTGCGCGGCGTGCTCGGGTCGTTCGTGGTGTTGATCATGAGGCGGAGCCTATCGGAGAAGGTGCAGGGTGGGGGAGTGACCGGGACGTCACTCGATGCTGATGCGCTTGCGGCGCGGTGCCTCCGCACGGGGACCGGCGGAGGTGGAACGCCGCACCACCAGGCTCGGCGCGATCGCGACGTCCCGCGCCGGCGAGTCGTCACCGCCGACGCGATCGACGAGGAACTGCGCGGCCAGGGCGCCCAGACGGTCGGAATTGGGATCGACGCTGGTCAGCTCCACCACCCCGGTGGACCCGAGAGAGGTGTTGCCGTACCCGGCCACCGCCAGCTGGCTGGGCACGTCGAAGGAGGCCTCGCGGGCGGCCGCCAGCACACCCAGGGCGGAGACATCGTTGGTGCAGATCACCGCGGTGGGGATGACACTCCCGCGCAGCAGCATCGACCCGGCGGTGTGCCCCACCTGCTCGGTGAAGTCGCCGGGCTCCACACGGGCGCGGTCGGCCAGACCGTGGCGTTCCATGGCAGCACGGAAGGCGTCGGCGCGCTCCCGGCTCACGGCCGCGCCCACGCCGCCGACGTGCGCGATGTCACGATGCCCGAGGGACACCAGATGGTCGACCAGCAGGCCCTGGCCGATCTCGTCGTCGATGCGCACGGTGTCGATCCGCCCCGCGTACTCACGGGAACAGCCGATGCCGACGAAGGGGCGGCCCTTGGTCGCCTCCAGCACACTGTCCATGTCGGCGAGGTCGGAGATCATGAGGAAACCGTCGACACCGAGGTTCACCAACGACTCGATGGCCTCGGTGTCGGCGGCGACCGGGTACTCCGGGACGCGGCGCCGGGTGGGGACCACGACGGCGGAGCGACCGGTGGCGGTCAGCTCGATCCGGATGGCGCGCACCAGGTCGGAGATCCAGGTGTTGCGCATGGTGTTCACGAGCACCGCGACGACACCGCGGTGGTCACCCTCGCTGACGACCTCGTCGCGGGGGAAACCCAACCGGTCGGCGGCCTCCTCGACCCGCTCGCGGAGCTTGGGGCGGATGTCCTCTGCCCCACGCAGCGCACGCAGCGCCACGGCGCTGGAGATCCCGAGACTGTCGGCGACATCACGCAGGGTGCCGCGGGCCGGCCCGCTCTCGGCCGCCAGCGACTTCTCGACCTCGTCGCCCTGCTCGATGATCTGTCCGGTCTCCCCCGCGTCGGGGGCCGGGCCGTGGGTGGTGTCGGCAGTGGGGTCGATGCGCTCGCCGCCGCTGCTGCTCGCTCCGTTGCTCATACCTCCATTGAACCGCATCACACGCAGTGGAGAGACGTCGGCCCGGTCCCGGAGTCCCGGGACCGGGCCGTGCGGCCGGACGGGCGAGCGCATCGCCGGTGCGCGACGGGCGTCCGGCCACCGTGAAGCGCTCAGCCGCCTCTCGGCGACCGGCTCCCCCGCCCGGTCAGCGCCTGCCGGTCATGCCCTGCTGGATGAGGTCCATCACCGAGGAGTCGGCCAGTGTCTGGGTGTCACCGACCTCGCGGTTCTCGGCGACGTCCCGCAGCAGGCGGCGCATGATCTTGCCGGAACGGGTCTTCGGCAGTTCCGTCACCAGGAGGATCCGCTTCGGCTTGGCGATGGGGCCGATCTCCCGGCCCACGTGCTGGCGGAGCACTTCGATCGCCCCCTCCTCGCCCCCGGCCTCCTCGACGGCCTGCTCGGTGCCGCTGCGGAGGATGACGAAGGCCACGACGGCCTGGCCGGTGGTCTCATCGCTGGCGCCGACGACCGCCGCCTCCGCCACCCACTCGTGGCTCACGAGAGCGGATTCGATCTCCGTGGTGGACAGACGGTGACCGGACACGTTCATGACATCGTCGACGCGGCCGAGCAGCCAGATGTCACCGTCCTCGTCCTTGCGCGCGCCGTCCCCGGCGAAATACCGCCCCGGGAATCGCGACCAGTACGTGTCGCGGTAGCGCTGTGGGTCACCCCAGATGCCGCGCAGCATCGACGGCCACGGCTCGGTGAGGGCCAGGTAACCTCCCTCGCCGTCGCCCACGGGTTCCCCGGTGTCGTTGAGCACCTCGGCGCTGATGCCGGGCAGTGGCACCTGTGCGGACCCGGGTTTGGTGGAGGTGATGCCCGGCAGGGGCGAGATCATGATGGCGCCGGTCTCGGTCTGCCACCAGGTGTCGACGATCGGGCAGCGGTCCCCGCCGATGACGCGGCGGTACCACATCCAGGCCTCGGGGTTGATCGACTCCCCCACGCTGCCCAGCAGCCGCAGGGAGGACAGGTCGTACTTCCCGGGGATGTCCTCGCCCCACTTCATGGCGGTGCGGATCGCGGTGGGCGAGGAGTAGAACTGGGTGACGCCGTACTTCTCGATGATCTCCCACCAGCGGCCCTGGTGCGGGGTGTCGGGGGTGCCCTCGTAGATCACCTGGGTGGTGCGGTTGACCATCGGCCCGTAGACCACATACGAGTGGCCGGTGATCCAGCCGACGTCGGCGGTACACCAGTAGACGTCGGCGGCGGGCTTGAGGTCGAACACCACCCGATGGGTGTAGGCCGCCTGGGTGAGGTATCCGCCGGTGCTGTGGACGATGCCCTTCGGCTTCCCGGTGGTGCCGGAGGTGTACAGGATGAACAGGGGATGCTCGGCCGGGACCGGCACCGGCTGATGCTCGGTGGAGGCGCTCTCCCGGGCCTCGTGCCACCACACGTCCCGGCCCTCGGTCCACGCGACGTCCCCGCCGGTGCGGCGCACCACCAGCACCTTCTGGACGCTGGGTGCGCCGGTGGCGAGGGCTTCGTCGACGGCCGGTTTCAAGGGCAGGGCCCTGCCGCGGCGGAACTGGCCGTCGGCGGTGATGACGGCCTTCGCCTCGGCGTCCTCGATCCGGGAGCGCAGGGCGTCGGCGGAGAAGCCGCCGAAGACCACCGAATGCGGGGCGCCGATACGGGCGCAGGCGAGCATCGCGAAGACGGCCTCGGGGATCATCGGCATGTAGATGGCGACGCGATCGCCGGTGCTCACACCCAGGTCGGTCAGGACGTTGGCCAGACGGGAGATCTCGTCCTTCACCTGGGCGTAGGTGTAGGAGGCGTCGGAGCCGTCCTCGTACTCCGCGAGCAGGGCGACCTGGTCCCCATGCCCGGCCTCCACATGCCGATCCACGGCGTTGTACGCGGCATTGAGCTCTCCGTCGGCGAACCACTTCGCGAAGGGGGCCTCCGACCAGTCGAGCACCTCGGTGAACGGAGTGGCCCAGCTGAGGACCTCGGCGCGGGCCCGCCAGAAGGCGAGCCGGTCGCGGGCGGCCTCCTCATACAGCCAGGGGCGGGCCACCGCGTGCTCGACGAAGTCGGAGCTCGGCGGGAAGGTGCGCGTCTCGGACGACAGCGGGTCGATCCCCGTCGAGGGATCGCGATCCGACGCAGCAGGCATCAGGTCTCCTGGATGGTGCGAGTCACGATATGTGGTGCTGATCACCGTAGCGCACCCGCATGCGCCGTGCCGTGCGTGATCGGGGCCGGGTCACTGCTCCGAGGGACGCAGGCTCTCCCGGTCGTCGGACCACTCCACCCAGACCTGCCCCACCCCGACGTCGCTGGCGACCGCGGCGATGTCCCGCCCCCGCACCGGCAGCACCGGTCCGTCCTGCGTGACGAACTCCCCGTCGGCCTCCAGGCGGAGGATGGACCGGCGATACCACCGGGGGCGATGCCCGCGGGGGAAGCGCACTGCACAGGCGAGCAGGTCCGTGGGATGGATCGACCAGGCGCCGAAGCGCGTCACCTCTCGGAGGTCGCTGCGCCCTGGGGTCTGGACCTCGAAGCGCAGGATCGCCACCTCCCCCGCGGACAGCGGACGCGGCAGTTCGAGCTCGTGCATGGACGCCCCACCGGGGAGATATCCGACCCGGCCCGTCCGGCATCCGGTCAGACCCTCCACGACGGCGGGCCCGTCCAGCCCGTAGAGGCGGGGGTTGAGCAGCAGGAGGTAGCGGGAGGCTCCGTCGATGGTGGCCTCCGCGACCACCTCGTAGACACAGCGCAGGGGCTGGCCGGGCCGCACGTCATACCGGGCGGTGACGAGTCGCCGGCTGAGGCCCTCGTCCCAGGGGATCCCCCATTCCTCATGGGCCCGGCGCAGCACCGCGGCGTAGCGGTCGGGGATCTGCGGGGGCGGCCCGGACGTGGTTCCGACGTCCAGCCCGGAACAGGACAGCAGCTCACCCGGTTCCAGCTCCAGCAGGGATTCGAGGTTCTGCACCACGGCGACGGAGGAGCGGCGCTGAGGACGGGAGCGCCCCTGCGACCAGTAGCTGAGCGTGGCGGGGGTGACCGGCGAGCCCTGCACCGACAAAGCGGTGGACAGGCTCGCCAACGACAGGGGGCTGCGCTGCAGCGCGGTCCGCAGCACCTGGGCGAAGTCGACCTCCTCGGATGCTCCGGTCGCTGCCGCGGGGTTGCCCTCCGGCCCGGTGGCGGCATGACCTCCGGTGGACTCCTCCGCTCCGCTCATGCCCGATCCCCCGGCTCGGCCTCCCAGACCACCTCGACGCTGCCCGCCTCGGCATCGACCAGCACAGCTCCGACACCCCCGGCGCGGGTGCGAGCGTAGGGCTGCCCCGTGCGGGTCTCGGAGCCGTCACGTCCGAGCGACGTGAGGGCGGTGCGCATCCACACGGAACGGTCGGGGTCCGGGAACCGGACCACGACGGCCAGCGCACTGAGGCGCTGCAGACTCCAGATCGCCAGGGCGCTCGGGGGGACGCGAGCGGTGTCGAAGAGCCAGTCGTAGGTGACGGTCGCGGTCTCCCCCTCCGTGAGGGGGCGGGGCAGGATCACCTCGACGAGCGTCTGCGACTGCGAGGTGGTGACGGACCGGCCCCGTCGGCAGTTGCGGATGGCCTGGACCCGCGCGGGCTCGCTGTCGGTCTCATCAGAGGTGTCGAACACAGTCACGAAGCGGTCGGCACCGCTGCGGGTGGCCTCCACCACCACCTCGAAGCGGGTGCGCACAGGGCCGATTTCCTCCGCGAAACGGGTCACCACCACGACGCGGCGTTCCAGCCCGTCGTCGACGGGGAACGCCCACTGCCGCAGGACGTCGCGCAGTTCCGGGCCATACTCTCCCGGTCGGGTCCACCGGCGGGGGGCGACGCCGGTGTCGGCTCGCGCGGCGGCCGACAGGCGACCGCGGTCCAGACGCAGGACCTCCTCCAGGGCGTCGAGGAGCTCCCGATCCTCACGGGGATCCGGGACGATGTCCCCCTCGCACCAATGGGTGATCGTCGCGGGCGTCAGCGCCACACCGCGGCGCATCGCGCTCGTGGCGGCCTCGGCGACGCCGAGTCCGCGCTCCTGGAGGGCTCGGCGCAGTACGACGGCGAAGCTGTCCGGCGCCGGGCGGGTCACGCCGTCGGCTCCTCGTCCCAGGTCCATTCGATGCGCACACCGCCGCGTTCGATGTCGCGACCGGACACGATCGCACTGGACCCGAGGAGCTGCAGGTCGTGGCGGAGCGTGCGTCCACGCCGCCCCGCACCGCCGATGGTGCGGGTCACGGCACCGCGCAGCCCGGTCGGCAGCGCCTCCGGGTGGAAGATGATCTCCAGCACCATCTCCGCGACGGGAAGCCGGTGCACCACGTCGCAGACGTGCCAGCCGGTGGTGTACTCCTCGACCCCGCCCTGCGGGATGACCGTGTATTCGACGATCCCGACCTCCCCGGGTGCGAGGGGGCGTTCCAGGATGATCTCCGCGACGGTCATGCCGACCTCCGGGTGCTCGCGCACCCGCCCCAGCCGGGAGCCCGGCCCGGGTTCCAGCTCGCGCAGGAGCCGTTCACCGTCGGGTCCGGTCACCCCCGAGTGGCCGGCGAGGAAACGTTCCACCGGGCGGTCGAGGGCGCGCAGGATGCGCCGGACGCGAATGCTGCGACCCCGTCGCTGGGCATCGATCTCGAGCGTCTCGTGGAGGAAAATCGTCTCGGCGTCGGCGGCGTCCAGATCGATCCCGAAGTCGTCGGCGTCCTGCCGGTGCAGTGCGGCGCGCAGGTCCGCCTGGCGCTTCTCCTCATCATCGCCGTGCCAGGCGGGTTCCGTGGCCTCGCCGAAGGCGGCGGAGGTGAGGTACCCCTGGGGGACGTTCAGCAGGGCCTCGAGGGCGGCCACCGCCCGCCGGGCCTGGCTGCGCCGGGGAGCGGTGCGCCCGTTCGACCAGCGGCTCAGGGTCGAGGGCGAACAGGAGATGCCCATCTCCCGCAGGCGCTGCGAGATCCGCTGCAGCCCCAGGGGCTGTCCGGCGAGGGCGGCGGAGAGGCGTTCGGCGAAGCTGCCCTGCGGCAGCTGTCCAGACCCGGGGGTCATCCTCAGCACTCGATCTGGGAGACGGGCACAGCGGTGATCGCGAGACCGCCCATGGCCGTCTCCTTGTAGCGCTCGCTCATGTCCTTGCCGGTCTGTCGCATGGTCTCGATGACGGTGTCGAGGGAGACGAAGTGCTCTCCGGTGCCGCGCAGGGCGAAGCGGGCGGCGGTGATCGCCTTGACGGCGGCCATGGCGTTGCGCTCGATGCAGGGGACCTGCACCAGGCCGCCGACGGGGTCGCAGGTGAGCCCGAGGTTGTGCTCCATCGCGATCTCGGCGGCGTTCTCCACCTGCCGGGGCTTGGCCCCGAGCACCTCCGCCAGGCCAGCCGCCGCCATGGAGCACGCGGACCCGACCTCGCCCTGGCACCCGACCTCCGCCCCGGAGATCGACGCATTCTCCTTGTACAGGGAGCCGATGGCGGCGGCGGTGAGGAGGAAGCGGACGGCGACCTCGTCGGCGTCGGCCTCGTGCAGGTAGGTGGTGGCGTAGTCGAGCACCGCGGGGATGATGCCCGCCGCCCCGTTGGTGGGGGCGGTGACCACGCGCCCACCGGCGGCGTTCTCCTCGTTCACGGCGAGGGCCGCGAGGGAGACCCATTCGAAGGCGTACAGGGGGTTGCGGTGCGGGTCCTCGACCTCGAGGGATTCCCGCCAGGAGGCGGCACGACGCCGCACGTCCAATCCTCCGGGCAGGATGCCGGAGGTCTCCTGGCCGCGGCGGATGCAGTCGCGCATGGTGTCCCAGATGCGCAGGGCACCCTCACGGATCTCCTCATCGGTGCGCCACTGCCGTTCGCGACGCAGCATCGCCTCGGAGATGGAGATGCCCTCCTCCTCGCACAGCTGCAGGAGGCCGGCGGCGGTGGTGAAGTGCGCTGTGTCGCTCTCCTCGGCGACGACGTCGGCGAGGCGCTGGTCCATGTCGGCCTCGTCGACCACGAAGCCACCGCCGACGGAGAACATCGGGCGGCGCAGGATCTCCTGGCCGTCGGCGTCGAGGGCCAGGAAGGTCATGCCGTTGGAGTGCTGCGGCAGGAACGTGAGCGGATGCAGCACGATCGTGGAGGGACGTAGGGAGACGGGCAGGCGGCCATCGAGCATCAGGCCGCCCTCCTTCTCGATCCGGGCCACGCGCTCGCGCCCGGCCACCGGGTCGACGGTCTCGGGGTCGGCACCTTCGAGCCCCATGACCACAGCGGAGAGGGTCCCGTGGCCCTCCCCGGTCGCGGCGAGGCTGCCGTACAGGTGCACGGCGACGTCGGCGATCCGCGGCCCGATCTCGGGATCGGCGAGGGCTTCGCGGGCGAACTGCGCCGCCGCGCGCATGGGCCCCACGGTGTGGGAGCTCGACGGCCCGATGCCGATCTTGAACATGTCGAAGAGGCTGACGCTCATCGTGTCCCCTTTCCACGTCGTCGCGGGCCGTGACCCGCGCGTCGAGTCGATCCGCCGGAGCCGCGCGCGGGTCGACCGCGTCCGCGGCCGGCCCCCCGTCGGGGCGTCGCGGTCGCGTCGCCCTCGTCCCAGCCGGCGCGCAGTTCCTCGTTGAGGCGTCGCTCCGCGGCCCGACGCGCATTGGCACCGTCGGCCCGGGAGAGGTCGAGCTTGCGCGGCGCCCCCTTGTACTTGGTGGCGGCGGGGTCGTCCACCGGTTCCCCGGAGGGGCGCCGCCCACCGAGGGCCGCGATCACGTCGACGTCGGCGTCGGGGGCCTCGTCCCAGGCGACCTCCGCAGCCGCCTCGTCGACGATCCGGCGGGTGGCCCCGGTCTGATGCGGCAGGGCCAGCGTGACCACCGTGCCCTCAGCACCCGCCCGGGCGGTGCGCCCGGAGCGGTGCACGTACTCCTTGACGTCCTCGGCGGGGTCGACGTGCACCACCATGGTGACATCGTCGATGTGGAGGCCGCGGGCGGCGACATCCGTCGCGACCAGCACCGGGAAGGCGCCCTGCCGGAACCCGGCGAGGACATTGGTGCGCAGGCCCTGCTGCTTGGCGCCATGGAGGGCCGCCGCCGCGACGCCGACCTCCACCAGCTCCTGGGCCACGCGCTCGGCACCGAGCTGGGTGCGGGTGAACAGAAGGGTGCGGCCGCGCCGGGCGGCCAGACGGGCGGTGATCTCCCGTTTCGCGCTCGGGGCGATCGCCAGGACGTGGTGGTGCATGGTGCGCACCGCCGCGGCGACCGGGGCGGTCTCATGGGAGACCGGGTCCACGAGGAACCGGTCGACGATCTCCTCCACCTTCCCGTCGAGGGTCGCGGAGAACAGCATCTTCTGGGTGCCCATGGGCACGGCCTGGAGGATCGTCGCCACATCCGGGAGGAAGCCGAGGTCGGCCATGTGGTCGGCCTCGTCGATGACGGTGCTCTCGACCCGGTCGAGCATCAGGTCGCCTCGTTCGGCGAGGTCCAGCAGGCGGCCGGGGGTGGCGACGATGATCTCGACGCCGCGGGCGAGGGCCTCGGCCTGCTTGTCGATGTTCATGCCGCCGGAGACCAGTTGCGCGCGGATCCCGACGGCCCGCGCGAAGGGATGCAGGGTGTCGACCACCTGCACCGCGAGCTCCCGGGTGGGCACCAGCACCACGCCCAGGGGGCGGCGGCGATGCGCGCGGCGACCCCGGAAGCGGGCCGTGAGCGCCAGCGCGAACGCGAGGGTCTTGCCGGAGCCGGTCTCGGCCCGCGCCAGGACGTCCCGCCCGGCGAGGGCGTCCGGGAGGATCGCCTCCTGGATCTCGAAGGCGCGCACCAGCCCCTGCTCCTCGAGGGCGACGAGAAGCTCCTCGGGCAGCGCCATCTCCTCGAAACGCTCGGAGCGGTGCGCAGAGCGCCGACGGGCCTTGGGCATGGTGGGGATTCCTTCCGGGACGAGTCCGACCATCATCGCGCATCCCACACGCTTCGGCCTTCGCCGTTCACCCGCGGCGTGCCAGACTGGACGGCGATGATGCGCACTCTGATGACCTCGAAGATCCACCGTGCGACCGTGACCCAGGCGGACCTGCACTACATCGGTTCCGTCACCATCGACGCCGACCTGCTGGATGCCGCCGGTCTGGTCGAGAACGAGAAGGTCGCGGTGGTGGACGTCTCCAACGGCTCCCGCCTGGAGACCTACGTGATCGAGGGCGAGCGCGGCAGTGGCATCCTCTCCATCAACGGGGCGGCCGCCCACCTGGTGAACCCGGGCGATCTGGTGATCGTCATGGCCTACGGGATGTTCACTCCGGAGGAGATGGCCCAGCACCAACCGCGGGTGGTGCACGTCGACGAGAACAACCGGATCGTGGAGATCGGCCACGATGCCGGGCAGCCCGTGCCCGGGGCGACCGACCAGCTGCCCACCCGCTGAGCCCGACCGCCGCAGTGCCGACGCAGGGTCAGGCCGCCGTGGAGGCGCGGTACGCGGCCTGCTTCTCGCGCAGCATCTCCCGCAGATCCGGGTCCTCCATCACCAGACGCACAGTCTGGCAGTCGTGGGGGCCAGTGGCCCCGGGGACGCACAGGGAGCACGGGTCACCGGGCCGCAACGGACACCTCGGCATCGCCTTCCCCGAGGCGTGTCGTCCGTTGCCGGTGGGGTTCGCGCTGTCCATGCCTCCGACGCTACGCCCGCGCAGCCTCCGCTCGCCGCCTCGCGGGTCACATCCGGGGCGTCCCGTGCCTCACACCGGTGGCCGAGCCTCCCGGGGCGGCGGGTCGTCCACGGCCCGGCCGCACCGTCGACGGACCAGTCACCCGCGTACACTGGCGCCGTGGCGCGTGTGCTCCTGCTTCCGTAGCCGCGTCGGAGAAGGCCCCAGCGGGCACCGATGCGGCTCCCCTCGCCTGTGCGGGGGTTTTTCCATGTCAGGGCGCCATACGGCCTGCACCCCACTCACGAAGGACGACTGAGCGATGAGCGAGACCCCGCACCGCTACACGGCCGCGCTGGCCGATGACATCGAACTGCGCTGGCAGCAGCGCTGGCAGGACGAGCAGACCTTCGCCGCCCCCAACCCGGTGGGTGAGCTCGCCGCCGACGGCGCGGAGCTGGGCGAGAAGATGTTCATCATGGACATGTTCCCGTACCCCTCGGGGGCGGGACTGCACGTGGGGCATCCCCTGGGGTACATCGCCACCGACGTGGTGGCGCGCCACCAGCGCATGCTGGGCAAGAACGTCCTGTACACGATGGGGTACGACGCCTTCGGTCTGCCGGCCGAGCAGTACGCCATCACCACCGGCACCCACCCGCGGGTCACCACCGAGCAGAACATCGCGAACATGCGCTGGCAGCTGGCGCGGCTGGGCCTGTCCCATGACGCCCGCCGGTCCTTCGCCACCACCGATGAGGACTTCGTCCGCTGGACCCAGTGGATCTTCCTGCGGATCTTCGACTCCTGGTACGACCCGGACGCCCCGAACGCGGACGGCATCACCGGCCGCGCCCGCCCCATCGCGGACCTGCGAGAGGGCCTGCGCAGCGGGGAGATCGATGCCGTCGCGCTGGCTGAACGCAGCGGCATCGAGCTGCCCGAGGTCGACACGACGCGCCTGGCGGACGATCCGGCCGCGCTGCGGAAGGTGGTCGACGCCTTCCGTCTGGCGTACGTCTCCGACACCCCCGTCAACTGGGCCCCGGGACTGGGCACCGTGCTGGCGAACGAGGAGGTCACCGCGGACGGCCGCTCCGAGCGCGGCAACTTCCCGGTGTTCCGTCGGCGCCTGCGGCAGTGGAACATGCGGATCACGGCGTACGCCGACCGGCTTCTCGAGGACCTGGACCGGGTGGACTGGCCCGAGGCCGTCAAGGCCATGCAGCGGCACTGGATCGGCCGCAGCGAGGGTGCCCAGATCACCTTCGCGGTGCAGGGCACCGCTACCACCTTCGATGTCTTCACCACCCGCGCCGACACCCTCTTCGGTGCGACCTTCTGCGTGCTGGCACCGGAACACGAGCTCCTGGCGGACCCGGCCGCTCTGCCCGACCAGTGGCCGGCCGAGGCCCCGGCCGCGTGGCGTGCGGACGCCCCCTCGCCGCGGGAGGCCGTCGCCGCGTACCAGCAGCAGGCCGCTGCCCGGGATGATGCCGAGCGCACCGCCGAGGACCGTGAGAAGACCGGTGTGTTCACCGGGCTGATGGCGGTGAACCCGATGGACGGGCGTCTGCTGCCGGTGTTCACCGCCGACTACGTGCTCACCGGGTACGGCACCGGCGCGATCATGGCCGTCCCGGCCGAGGATGAACGCGACTTCGCCTTCGCCGAGCGTTTCGAGCTGCCGGTGATCCGCACCGTCCGCCCGCCGGAGGATTTCACCGGGGGCGCCTGGACCGGTGAGGGCGAGAAGATCAACTCCGCCAGCGCCGACCTTGACCTCAACGGTCTCGACAAGGACGAGGCGAAGCGCCGCGCCACGGCCTTCGCCGAGGAGCGCGGTTTCGGGCATGCCCGCACCACCTACCGTCTGCGGGACTGGCTGTTCTCCCGCCAGCGGTACTGGGGTGAGCCGTTCCCGATCGTCTATGCCGTGGACGACCCGGAGACCCCGATCGCCCTCCCGGAGGACATGCTGCCGGTGCCGCTGCCGGAGGTCAGCGACTTCTCCCCGCGCACCTTCGACCCGGAGGATGCCGACACCGAACCCCAGACCCCGCTCTCCCGCGCGGAGGACTGGGTGCACGTGACCCTTGACCTCGGGGACGGCCCCAAGGAGTACCGTCGCGAGACCAACACCATGCCCAACTGGGCCGGGTCCAGCTGGTACGAGCTGCGCTACACCGATCCGACCAATGCGGAGCGTCTGACGGACCCGCAGAACGAGCGGTACTGGATGGGACCGCGCCGCGAGGGCGACGTCGGCGGTGTGGATCTGTACGTCGGCGGGGTCGAGCACGCCGTGCTGCACCTGCTGTATGCCCGCTTCTGGCACAAGGTGCTGTTCGACCGTGGGGACGTCTCCAGCCAGGAGCCCTTCCACCGTCTGTTCAACCAGGGCTACATCCAGGCCTACGCCTACACCGACTCGCGCGGGGTCTATGTGCCGGCCGAGGAGGTCGTGCACGAGGACGACGGCACCTTCACCTATCAGGGCACACCCGTCTCCCAGGAGTACGGGAAGATGGGCAAGTCGCTGAAGAACGCGGTGGCTCCCGACGACATGTACCGCGAGTACGGGGCCGACACCCTGCGCGTGTACGAGATGAGCATGGGTCCGCTGGAGCTCTCCCGCCCCTGGGAGACCCGAGCGGTGGTCGGTGCCCAGCGCTTCCTGCAGCGTCTGTGGCGACTGGTGGTGGACGAGACCACCGGGGAGCTGGTCGTCTCCGACGAGGAGATGCCCCGGGCGACCGCCCAGGCGGTCCACCGCACCATCGACCAGGTGACGCGGGACATGGAGGGCCTGCAGTTCCACACCGCCATCGCCCGGCTGATCGAGCTGGTGAACCACCTGACGAAGGAGGGGCGGGCGCCGCGCGCCGCGGTGGAGCCGCTGGTGCTGATGGTCTCCCCCTTCGCGCCGCACCTGGCGGAGGAGCTGTGGCAGCGCCTGGGACATGAGCAGTCACTGGCGCGCGAGGCCTACCCGACGGCCGACCCGGAGCTGGTCAAGGCCGACGCCGTGACCTGCGTGGTGCAGGTCAAGGGCAAGGTGAAGCACAGGCTCGAGGTGGATCCGGAGATCTCGGAGACCGAGCTGGAGGCGTTGGTGCTGGCGGATCCGACGGTGCAGCAGGTGTTGGGTGGCCAGGAGGTGCGCAAGGTGATCGTGCGCGCCCCGAAGCTCGTCAACCTGGTGGTCTGAGGCCGCCGGATCCGGTCCTGCCGGCCCCGGAGATCGCGAACGGGCCGCATCCCCGAGGGGGTGCGGCCCGTTCTTGCGGCAGGGGCGATCAGCGCGCGTAGTAGTACTCGTACAGCGTCTGCTGGTAGTCGCTGCCCTCGGGCAGCTGGTACCCGGTGTCGGCGGACGCTGCGGTGGCACCGCCGAAGACGGCCCCACCGGCGACGAGCGACGCAGCGGCGATCTTCGCGAACTTCTTCATGATCCACTCTCCTCGTTGTAGCGATCGGAGTCTCTCGAAGGTGTTGCGGCCCCCGGGCACTGCCTCACCCGAAGGTCATTGAAGAGTTAACCACCCCCGGGGGAGTTGTCAACTATTCAACGAGCCGTGTCGGATCCTGCGGTCCGTTCCTCGGCGGGCGGCTCCTCGCGGGACTCGCCCCGGGCCGTCTCCGCGGCCTCCGCGCGGTCCTCACCGTCGGTGACCGAGAGGCGCAGGCCCTCTCCCGCGCCGTCGAGGTCCACCCGCACGCCCTGGTCATCCTGCACCTCGCCGCGCAGGATGAGCCGTGCCAGGCCGTCGCCGATCTCCTTCTGCACCAGCCGCTTCAGCGGGCGAGCCCCGTAGGCCGGGTCGAATCCGGTGCGGGCCAGCCACGCCGTGGCCTCGTCGGTGACGTCCAGGCGGATCCGGCGGTCGGCCAGGCGGCGACCCACCGAGTCGATCTGCAGGCGGACGATCCGCGCCAGCTCCTCGGGGCTGAGCGGGTCGAACATCACGACGGCATCGAGGCGGTTGAGGAACTCCGGCTTGAAGGCCGAGCGCACCACACCCATGACGGCCTCGGTGCGCGCCTCCGGGGAGAGCCCCTGGTCCTGCAAGAAGTGGGCCCCGAGGTTCGACGTGAGGATCAGCAGCGTGTTGCGGAAGTCCACCGTGCGGCCCTGACCATCGGTGAGGCGACCGTCGTCGAGCACCTGCAGCAGGATGTCGAAGACGTCCGGGTGCGCCTTCTCGATCTCATCCAGCAGGATCACGCTGTAGGGGCGGCGCCGCACGGCCTCCGTCAGCTGGCCGCCCTCCTCGTAGCCGACGTACCCCGGAGGGGCGCCGACGAGGCGGGAGACGCTGTGCTTCTCGCCGTACTCCGACATGTCGATGCGCACCATCGAGCGTTCATCGTCGAAGAGGAACTCGGCGAGCGACTTCGCCAGCTCCGTCTTGCCCACGCCCGTCGGGCCGAGGAAGAGGAAGGACCCGGTGGGTCGATCGGGGTCGGAGATGCCGGCGCGGGCGCGCCGCACCGCATCGGAGACCTCCTGCACGGCTCGCTGCTGTCCGATCAGACGTCGGCCGATGAGGGATTCCATCTCCAGCAGCTTCGTCGTCTCGGACTGCATCAGACGGCCGGCGGGGATGCCGGTCCAGTTCGCGACCACCTCGGCGATGTCATCCGGGCCCACCTTCTCCGCGACCAGAGGCTTCTCCTCCGGAGCGGGGCCGTCGGCCTCCTGCTCCTCGGCCTCGCGCAACTCGGTCTTCAGGGCGGGGATGTCGCCGTAGAGGATCTTCGAGGCGGTGGCCAGGTCACCCTCGCGCTGAGCGCGGTCGGCCTGCATGCGCAGCTCCTCCAGGCGGGCCTTGAGCTCGCCGACCCGGTTGAGGCCGGCCTTCTCCCGCTCCCACCGCGCCGACAGCGCAGTCATGCGCTCGGTGCGATCGGCCAGCTGCGAGCGCACCGACTCCAGCTGCGCGACGCTGCCGGGGTCGTCACTGCCCTGCAACGCCATCTCCTCCATCTTCAGGCGATCCACCTGACGACGCAGGATGTCGAGCTCCACCGGAGAGGAGTCCAGCTCCATCCGCTGGCGCGACGCGGCCTCATCGACCAGGTCGATGGCCTTGTCGGGCAGCTGACGGCCGGTGATGTACCGGTCGGAGAGGGTCGCGGCGGCCACCAGCGCGGCATCGGTGATCGACACCTTGTGGTGCGCCTCGTACTTGTCCTTCAGCCCGCGCAGGATCGTCACGGTGTCCTCGACGCTGGGCTCGCCGACGAACACCTGCTGGAAGCGCCGCTCCAGGGCCGGGTCCTTCTCGATCCGTTCGCGGTACTCATCGAGCGTGGTCGCACCGACCATCCGCAGCTCACCGCGGGCGAGCATGGGCTTGAGCATGTTGCCGGCGTCCATGGCACCCTCGGAGCCGCCCGCGCCGACGACGGTGTGGAGCTCGTCGATGAAGGTGATGATCTGGCCGTCGCTGGTGCGGATCTCGTCCAGGACGGACTTCATCCGCTCCTCGAACTCACCGCGGTACTTCGACCCCGCGACCATCGAGGACAGGTCCAGGGAGATCAACCGCTTGCCGCGCAGGGACTCCGGGACGTCCCCGGCGACGATGCGCTGGGCGAGACCCTCGACGACGGCGGTCTTGCCGACGCCGGGCTCACCGATCAGGACCGGGTTGTTCTTCGTGCGGCGCGAGAGCACCTGCACCACGCGACGGATCTCCGCATCGCGTCCGATCACGGGGTCGAGTCGGCCCTCGCGGGCGCGCTCGGTGAGGTCCACCCCGAACTTCTCGAGGCTGCGGAAGGTGCCTTCGGGGTTCTGGCTGTCGTTCATGGTCGTTCCCTTCAGTCGGGTGACGGCGGTGCGGAGGACCTCGGGGGTCGCGCCCGCGCGGCGCAGGATGCGCGCGGCGTCGTCGTCCCCGAGGGCGATGCCGAGCAGCAGGTGCTCGGTGGAGAGGTACTGGGCACCCTGGGAGTCGGCCTCGCGGCGGGCGGCCTCGAGGGCGTCATATCCGGTGCCCTGGAAGGTCGGGCGGGCCGTGGAGCTGCCGCTGACCCGCGGCAGGCCGTCGATCACGCGGTCGGCCTCCCCGCCGATGCGCTCCGGATCGGCGCCCGCGTCGATCAGGGCCGCCCGGGCGATGCCGTCGGCCTGACGGGCGAGCTCGGCGAGCAGGTGCACGGCCAGCACCTGCGGATTGCCCCTCAGTTCGGCGCGCGTCGCAGCCGCCTGCACCGCGTCCTGGGAGCGGGTCGTGAAGTGGAAGTCCACGCGTCTCCTCCGATGGTCGTTCCGGTGGCGGTGTCCCCACCGATCAGCACAACGTCCGCGATCTTGAGTCTATTCCGCTCAACCCTGATGTCGATCCCCGGGTCACGGGGTCCGCAGACCAGGGGGTCGGACCCGCCCGGGTCAACCGGTTGTCCCCACTGCGGATGATCTGCCGGTGAGTCCGCCACCTCCCCGATAGCCTGAGCCCGCGCCGAGCGGCGCGTCCCACCCCGGAAGGCTGACATGACCCACCCGCAGTTCAGCGCTCCGCAGCAGGCCGGAGCCGATCCCCGCCAGCAGTACGGTGCCGCGTCCCACCCGGCGCCCCAGGCCCCCAGCCAGGAGCAGCCCCGCAGCGCCTGGGCGCAGCAGACGCCGTACGTCCAGGCCGTCGCCCGGCATCCCGCGCCCACCGGCATGCCGGTGCGCTCCATCGTGCAGTGGATCCTCGCAGGGATCCTCGGCCTCGGCTTCATCACGGTGCTGGGGCTGGGGTTCGCACTGTTCGCCCTGCAGGGCCGCGCCAACCCGGCCTGGTGGCTGGTGTACGCCTTCCTCGCCGCCCTGTCCCTGCTGGTGATCGCCCTGCTGGTGTGGATCGCGGACCGCTGGGACCCCGAACCCCTCCCGTTGTTGCTCACCGCGGTGTTCTGGGGCGCGGTGGTGGCCGTGGCGATATCCCTGGTGATCAACTCCGCGATGAGCTCCCTGGGGTACGCGATCGGCGGGGAGACGGGGGCGGCCGTCATGGGGGCCATCGTCAGCGCCCCGATCACGGAGGAGACCTCCAAGGGCCTCGGTCTGCTGGTGATCCTGCTGGTGGCCCGCCGCCACTTCAGCGGGCCACTGGACGGTCTGATCTACGGGGCACTGATCGGCGGTGGCTTCGCCTTCGTGGAGAACATCCTCTACTACACGCGGGCGTTCACCACCGGCCTCGAATACGGCATGGACATCGCCCTGTTCTCCTCCGGTGTCACGGTGGTGCTGCGCGGAGTCTTCGGCATCTTCGGCCACTGCATGTACACCTCCCTGACCGGGGTGATCGTCGGCCTGGCGGTGCGCCACGGTGGCACCTGGCGCGGGGTGCTGGTCTTCCTCGTCGCCACCTGGCCCGGCATCGCCCTGCACGCCCTGTGGAACGGGACCGCGACCTTCCTGCCGCTGATGCTGGGCGGATCGGCGCTGTCCCTGCTGCTGATGGTGGTGCTGCAGATGCTCGAGAGCGCCCTGTGGCTGGGTCTGATCGGGTGGCTGGTGGTCGACGAGGTGCGCCACACACGCCGACGGCTGTCGGAGTACGCCGGCGTGGGCTGGCTCACCCAGGAGGAGGTCGCCATGCTCGGCACCTGGGGCGGCCGCCGGGAGGGGCGTCGCTGGGCTGCCGCGATCGGGGCGAAGCCGCTGATGAAGCGTTTCATCGCCGACAGCGCGGAACTCGCCTCGGCCCGCCAGCGGATCCTCGCGGAGGGCGCGACACCAAAGGCGATCGCGGTGGAGCACGAGCTGCTGCAACGCATGACCGCGAACCGGCAGGCGCTGCTGCAGCGCGCCGGGCAGGCCGCCTGAGCGTCGGGGCGTCGCGGCGACGCCCCGGCCTCAGCTGCTGCTGCGACCGCGCAACCGGTCCAGCGCTCGACGCTCCTTCTTCGTCGGCCGCCCGGTGCCCCGATCGCGTCGCGGTGGGGGCGCCGCCAGCACCGGGTCGGGTGCGGGGGTGAGGTCCTCATAGGCGGTGCGGGCGAGGGATGCGCCGACGCGCCGCGTGAGCAGCTCCGTCACCACCAGGTGGCGTTCCCGTCCCCCGGGGAAGCGCAGACGGATCTCGTCGCCGACCGACACCTGCTGGGCCGCCTTCGCGGGCACCCCGCCGCGGCGGACGTGGCCGGCACGGCAGGCGGCTGTGGCCGCGGAGCGCGTCGGGTAGGCACGCACCGACCACAGCCACACGTCCAGCCGCACACCGCTGCTCATGGCCCCACCTCCCCCGTCGGAGCGTCGGTCGCCGCCGACGCCCCGGTGGGCGGTGCGGGCCACGGGTCCACCTCCGCCAGACGCGCGGCGAGCGCCAGAAGCTCGGCGTCCTGGCCGCGGCGCACCGCTCCCATCTGCACCCCGAACGGCACCTCCACCCCGTCGATGCGCTCGCGGTGCAACGGCAGGGCGACCGCCGCGGCACCGATCATGTTCCACAGACTGGTCCACGGGGTCATGGCGCTCTGGGCCGCGAAATCGGCGGAGGGGTCCGCCAGGCGCACCTCCTGCGGATACGGCGGCGGCCCCGACAGGACGGGGCTGAGGATGGCATCGAACACTGCGAGACGGTCGATCACGATCCGGGTGAGGCGCTGCACCTCGGTGAGGGCGGCGACCACCTCGGCGCCGGTGGTGCGGCGGCCCTGCTCCCGCAGCCAGCGGGTGAGCGGCTCCAGGTGCTCCTCGGCAGCCGGGGGCACGGGCAGGGAGGCGGCCCCGGCGGCCCACAACGGCACGAAGGCCTGCCACTGCCACGGGTGGATCGGCGCCTCGATCTCCACCACCTCGTGACCGAGCGCGCGCAGCGAGGCCGCCGCTCTCTCCACGCCGCGCCGTGCGGCGGGATGCACCTCGACCTCCGCGACGACCGGCTCGAGGAGCATCCCGATGCGGCGGGGCGTGCGACCGTCCCCCGGTCCGGGGACCAGACCTCCCGGGGGCAGCGGCAGCGGTGCGAGATCACCGGGCCGGGTGCGGGCCATCACCTCCAGCACCGCGGCGGCATCCTCCACGCTGCGGGCGAGGACCCCGTCGGTGACGAGCCCGACGCCATCGACGCCGTGGGGACCTGCGGAGATCAGCCCGCGAGAGGGCTTGACACCCACCACGCCGCAGCAGGCGGCGGGGATGCGGATGCTGCCGCCCCCGTCGGAGCCGTGGGCGGCCGGCACGATCCCGCAGGCGACCGCGACGGCGGCACCGCCGCTGGACCCGCCGGCGATACGGGTCGGGTCCCAGGGGGTGCGGGCCGGGGCCTGATGCGCGGGTTCGGTGTAGGCGGGCAGGCCGAACTCGGGCGCGGTGGTGGTGCCGACGGTCACGGTGCCGGCCTCCAGCAGGCTCTCGGCCACACCGTCGGTGACCTGTGCGGGGGAGGCGGGCAGCGCGGCGCTGCCCGCATCCCAGGGAACCCCGGTGAGGCGGGTGAGCGCCTTGATCGGCACCGGCACTCCGTCGAGCGGCCGGGGGTGTCCGGCACGCAGTCGGTCCCGGGCGTGGCGCGCCTGATCGGCGGACAGGTCGGGCAGCAGTCTCGCGAACGCCCCCAGGGCGGCGCCGCGGTCGGCGGCCCGCTGGAGCACACCCTCCAGGTGTTCGACGGGGTCGACGACCCCCGCCCGCAGGGCGTCGCGCAGCGCGAGGACCCCGAGATCGAGCGGATCGGTGTCGGGGAGGGCGGTCACGGCCGCGGCAGGTCGGTCCGCCCCGCGAGGTCGGAGCGGACGTGGTCGATCACACCGGGCACGGCGGCGACGAGCATGTCGTAGGTGGCCTCGAAGTCACTGTCGTCGCCGTACCAGGGGTCGCGTATCCCCAGGTCATCACCGGCGTCCGGATCGAAGGAGCGGAGCATCCGCACCTTCGGGGCGACAGTGCGACCACCGAGGCGCTCGACGGGACCGAGGTGGTCATGGTCCGCGAGGAGGATGAGGTCCGCCTGCTCCAGCTGGCTGCGGGTCATCTGGTGCGCGACATGGCCGCGGGAGTCGATGCCGTGGGCGGTGAGCATGGCGGCGGCGCGGGGGTCGATCGGCTCGCCCTCCTCCCAGCCGGTGGTGCCGGCGCTGCGGACCTCGACGTCCTCCAGCCCGGCGTCGTCGACGGCTCGCTGCAGGATCAGCTGGGCCATCGGGGAGCGGCAGATATTGCCGGTGCAGACAGTGAGGATCCGGTAGGTCACTGCTGCTCCCCCGCCAACCGGACCTCGACCCGCTGCTGCTGGGGCACGTGGACCACCTGCAGGCTGCTCATGCCATCTCCCTCCGCACGGCCGGCGCTTCCGGTCACGCTACACTGCGCTCCATGCCCGCGCCGCTGATCTGGCATATCACCGACCACGACTCTTGGCGGAGCGCGGTGCGGCAGGGCGTCTACACCTGCTCCACGCGGGGGCGCAGCCTCGAGGAGGTCGGTTTCATCCACGCCTCGCTGCCGGAGCAGATCTCGCAGGTCGCCAAGGCCGTGTACCCCGATCATCCGGCGGATCTCGTGATCCTGGAGATCGACGTGGCCCGAGTGGAGGCGACGGGTGTGGTGGTCGAGTTCGAACGGGACCTCGCCGGAGGTGGCGAGGCCTATCCGCACATTCGCGGGCCCCTCCCGATCGATGCGGTGCTGCGGCTGCGTCGGACCCGCTGGATCGGCCGCGAATTCGTCGTCATCGCCTGAGGGCACGCCCGCCGGGGCCGTCGTGGAGGACGCGGGCCGCGTCTCGCCCGTCGGGGGTCGTACGCAGACGCCGGTCAGCATCGCCCCCTAGCATCGCGGGCATGCCCCTGGTCCCTCGCCCCGCAGCCCTGCGGCGCGCCGTCCGCGCCGGGGCCAGTGGCGCGACCCGCATGGTGCGGGTGCTGCGTCCGCCGTCGAGCGCTCTCGACATGTCCGTGGCGCGCGCCGCCCGGGGTCTGTGGAACCTCGGGATCCGGCCCGGGCACCGCGTCGCCGTGATCGCTCCGGCGCGGCCCGAGACCACCGTCGCAGTGGGTGCCATCTGGCGCATCGGCGCCGTCGCGGTCCTCCTCGACCCCACGAGCACCGCCCGGGAACTGCGCCGCGTCGTCGAGGATCACGCGCCGTCCGCAGCGGTGGTGGATCCCCGCTCCCGCGCGGCGCTGCTCGCTCTGCCCCCAGATCTGGCCCCGAAGGCGGCGATCCTGCTGCCGCCTCGGGTCACGGTCCGTCTGGCCCAGGCTGTCTCCCGGGGGACCCCGCCGATCGAGGATCCGGCGGAGGACCGCCTGATCCCCTGGTCGCGGGTGGTCGGCAGTGTGCCGCTGGATCCGCACCATCCCCTCCCCGGCCCCCGCGATCTCGCCGTGTTGCAGTACGAGCCGGGACCCGGCGGGGCGGTGTTCGCGAGCAAGCTCACGCACGAGAACCTCTATGCGTGGGCGCAGGCCCTCGAGGACCTCATCGACGCACCGGGGGCGGACGTGATAAGTCTGCTGCCGCTGCAGGAGGCCACAGGGCTCCTGACCCAGCTGGCGCTGCCGCTGCTGCGGGGGCACCGCTGTCTGGCGCCGCGCCGCGTGGACCGTGCCGCTGCCCTTCTGCAGCGCGCGTCCGGTGGCGTGTTGTGCGCCACCGCCGGACAGCTGACGGCCCTGGACGCCCTGCTTCCGCCCGATCGGCGGGCCGTCCACCGGGTCGTGCTGCTGGGGGCGGATGAGCCCGCTGCCGAGGTCCTCACGGCGTGGCAGCGTCGCAGCGACCGACCGGTGACGCGCGCGCTGGTGCGCGCCGAGAGCGGCGTCACCCTCACCGCGGTGCTCGAACCGGCAGCCGATCCCCTCGCTGCCACGCCGACGCCGGCGCCCACCGGGCCGACGCGCTGGCGGGTACCGCACGGTTGCTCCCTGCAGGTCGACGAGGACGGGTGGCTGAGCATCCACGGTGCTCAGGTGTTCCACGGGTACTGGCAGCGGCCCGATGAGACGGCCCTGATGCTCTCGGGAGATGGGTGGGCACGCACCGGCGACCGCGTGCACCGCCTCGCGGGCGATGACGCGCTGGACCTCATCCGACCCCGGTACACGGCGGTCACCGGCGATGGCGAGGTCCTGTCACCGCGTGAGGTCGCGCATGTGCTCGCGGCGCACCCCGATGTGGTCGACGCGCAGGTCGAGGTGCGGGGTTCCCCCGACGGCGGCAGCTGCCTCGCGGCGAGCGTGACGGTCAGGGAGGGATCGGGGCTGTCGCTGGCGGAGGTGGAGCGCCACCTGGCACGGCGTCTCTCCCCCAGCAAGCGACCCCGCCACCTCACTCTGCGCTGATCATGCCGGGCGGGCCGTCCTGTGGGGTCGTCCGTCCAGCGCCCACGAGAAGACCAGCACCCCGACGGCGTACAGCGGGACCAACCACAGCGCGTACCGCAGGGTGAGCAGGTCCGACAGCGCCCCGACCAGCGGCGGCGCCAGGAAGAATCCGAGACGAGCCAACCAGCCGACGACCGCGATGCCCCGCCCCGGCGGCAGGTCCCGGATGTCATCGGCGGCCCGGCAGGCCGCCGGGAAGAGGGTGGCGATGCCCCACCCGGCGGCGGCGAAACCCAGCAGGGCCATGACCGGGTGGGCGATGAGCAGCCCCAGGCCCATGCCAACGGCCGCGATGACCGCGCCCACCCGCGCTGTGCGACGGTCGCCAAGGCGGTTGACCACGGCATCGCCGGTGAAGCGTCCGACCATCTGGGCACCCTGGAGCGCCACGAAGGCCAGACCGGCGACGAACGGGGAGACCTCGAAGGTGCGCCGCATGAACAGGGCGCCCCAGGAGTTCCCGGCGTCCTCGGTGGAACCGGCGAAGACCAGCACCGCCCCGAGGGCGAGCGCGATGACCAGACCGGAGGGGGCCACAGGGGTCGTCGCACCATGCCGCGACCCCGCGGGCCGCCGCGAGCCGGTGGTGTCACCGGGGCGGGTGCCGGTGGGAAGGGCGGCCTCCGCATCGGGCACCGGGACCTCGGCCGCACTGGCCGGGGCGGGCGCGGCCATCTCCCGTTCGGTGTTCTCGGGGCCGGGCAGATGCCACGGCAGCACCGCCAGGGCAAGCGCGCCGAACACCACCAGCCCGGCGAGCCCCTGCACCACCAGGGGCACCCCCCACTGGGCGCAGGCGGCACCGATCAGGCCCCCGATCACGGCACCGGCGGACCACCAGCCGTGGAAGCTGTTGATGATCGACCGGCGGTAGCGGCGCTCGACGCGCAGGCCGTGGGCGTTCATCGCGACGTCGGTGAGGGCATCGGCGGCGGCGGCCACGAACAGCGCCCCCGCGAGCCACAGCCAACTCGCCGCCACATACACCAGCACGTGCACGGATCTGGCGATGACCTGCACGATCACTGCCACGCGGGCGCTGCCGAAACGCGCCATGAGCGGCGCCGCCGCGAGCCCGGCGGCGAGACCACCCAGGGGGCCGAGACCGACGGCGAGCCCGAACGCGCCGTCGCTGAGGCCGATCCGCTCCACAAGTTCGGGATAGCGCGGCAGGATCGCACAGAACGAGGCGCCGTTGAGCAGGAAGATCAGCGAGACGGCCCAGCGGGCACGGCGCAGCGCGCCGTCCGGCACGGACGGGGCAGGGGCGGGTCGGGTCCTCACCGCGGGAGTCTACGAGACGCGGCCGATATCGGACCGGGGCGACGCCGCAGACCGACGGTGGATCCCCGGGGGCGGTGCCCCGGGCGCGGGTTCGCTACGGTGGCGGCATGTCGACCCATATCGCTGCCGAGCCCGGCCAGATCGCCTCCCACGTCCTCATGCCCGGGGATCCCCTGCGCGCCCGCTGGATCGCCGAGACCTTCCTGGAGGACCCGACTCTCTACAACGACGTCCGCGGAATGCTGGGGTACACCGGCACCTATCGCGGAGTGCGGATCTCCGCCCAGGGATCCGGGATGGGGCAGCCGTCCCTCGGCATCTACGCGCAGGAACTGTTCGAGCAGTACGACGTGGAGACCATCATCCGGGTGGGGACCTGCGGCGGACTGTCGGACCGTGTAAAGGTGCGCGACGTGGTGCTGGGCACGGCCGCGTCCACCGATTCGGCGATGAACACACCCCGCTTCGGCCACGTGACGTTCGCCCCCGCCGCCGATTTCGAGCTCGCCCGGATCGCCGCCTCGGTGGCGGAGGAGCGTCTGCTGCCGTACGTCGCGGGCGGCCTGTTCTCCTCGGATCAGTTCTACAACCCGGATCGGGAGATCACCTCCACGCTGGCGCGCTACGGGGTGCTCGGTGTGGAAATGGAGGCGTCCGCGCTGTACACCCTGGCGGCGCAGTTCAGTCGGCGGGCGCTGGCCCTGTGCACGGTGTCGGATCACCTGCTCACGGGTGAGGAGACCTCGGCGCAGGAGCGGCAGGAGAGCTTCGAGGACATGATCATCATGGCCCTGGAGACCATCGTGCACCTGGAGCACCGCAGCGCCTGAGATGCGGGCGCCCGGATGACGGCGGCCCCGGATCCCGTGGGGGATCCGGGGCCGCCGTCATCCGGGGTGGCGTGAGAGGCGTCGCAGCCGTCCCGCCGGTACCCCGGTCAGCTGAGGAACTTGGGCACCACCGCGAAGGCGCCGAACAGCGCGAGGATGCACACCGCCAGGCCGACCAGGAAGGTGACGGGGGTGAGCAGGCTCATGACGTAGAGGCCGGCGATGAAGGCGCCGAACAGCAGGATGAACAGCAGGATGCTCTGCCCCAGCGGGTTGCCGCCGGAGGTCTCCACGAGCTCGCTGCGCTCGTCGCGGGTCGCCTCGCGGTGCGAGGTGGTGGGAACCTGCTCGGACATTCGACCTCCAGGGGTGTCGGGCGTGCAGGTCGATTCTAGACCAGGGGTGCGAGCGGGGCACGTCGCTTCGACGCGGCCGTCACCTGGTCCGTCGTGGTGCGCTCACCCCAGGGACGGCTGCCGCGGATGGTGCTGTCGACGAAGCGCGCGAACAGTGCCTCCGCGCGTCGATCGAGTTCGGGATGCCACTGGACCGCGAGCACCGGGCTGCCCTCAGCGGATTCGAGTGCCATCACCACCCCGCTGGCGTGGTGGGCGACGGGTCGCAGACCGTCGGGGATCCTCCCGGCCGCCTGATGGTGATAGGCGGTGACGGTGGGTCGTGTCCCGAGGGCGAGCGCGAGGTCGCTCGCGGCATCGACGTCGACCTCGACCTCCGTCGGCCGCTGGGAGGAGTCCGGGTGGGCGGGCACATCCGCGGGAAGATGGCGCACCAGGTCTCCGCCCTCGGCGGTGGCGATGATCTGCAGGCCGCGGCAGATCCCCAGCACCGGGATCCCCACCCGCCGGGCGGCACGGTAGAGGTCGGCCTCGAAGGCGTCGCGCTCCGGATCGGCAGGGAGATCCGTGGGCAACGCCTCCGCACCCCAGCCGGTCGGGTCGAGGTCGTTCCCCCCAGTCAGCACCAGGCCGTCGAGCTCGGCGACCTCGGTGTCGCTCCACGGGTCCTGCGGGGCCAGGATCACCACTCGGGCACCGGCCTCCCGCAGAGCACGGACGTAGTGCTCAGTGACCGCGACGGCGGGGTGCCCGGCCCAGGCACCACCCGGCATGACCATGCGTCCCGCGGTGACGCCGATGAGCGGGCGACGCGGAGACGATGCGGTCATGTCCGTTCCTTCCATTCTGAGGATCAGGGGCGAACCGAGACGGCCGGCCCCGGCGTGGGCGTTCCGGGGTGATCCCCGGCGGCCACCCCAGCAGACCTCGCAGAACGGCCCGGGCCCAAGAACCGTGGCGCTGTGTGAACCGGGGCGCGGGTGTCCCGGCCGCTTCCGGGCCCCGCGGTGCGGAGGGCGGGGAGGGTCTTCGGCGGGCCTGGCAGAATCGCGCCATGGAGAGAATCGACCCGGATGTGGTGGTCATCCAGCACGAGGACGATGCACCGATGGGCGCCCTGGAGGGAGCTCTGGGACGTGCCCCGCTGCGGGTGCACCTCGTGCAGGCGCATCGGGGTGAGCCTCTGCCGGGGGATCTGCGCACCGTCGACGGGTTGGTGGTGCTCGGCGGCGGCGTGGGGGCGACGGACGACGACAGAGCCCCGTGGCTCCCGCGCACCCGCGACCTCCTGCGCGAGGCCGCAGACCGGGAGATCCCCACCCTCGGCATCTGCCTCGGCGCCCAACTTCTGGCGGTGGCCCTCGAGGGGACGCTTCGCCGCCGCGACATCCCCGAGATCGGACTGCATGAGGTGACGCTGACGGAGAAGGCCGCGCAGGATCCGGTGCTGTCCGCCCTCTCCCCCGACGGATCCCCCGTCACCGTCCCCCAGTTCCACCAGGACGAGGTCGATCGCCTGCCGCCGGGGGCCACGGTGCTCGCCCGGGGCGGCGGGGCGATCCAGGCCTTCCGGGTCGGGCCCGCCCAGTGGGGCGTCCAGTTCCACCCCGAGGTCGACGACCGGATCATGGAGCGCTGGGCGACCACCAGTTCCCTGACGCCGGCCGGCAGACGACCGGAGGAGTTCGCCCAGCAGATACGTGACGCCGGTGAGGCCGCCCAGGCGTGGGTCGCCTTGCTGGAGGCGTGGACCCGTCAGGTGGCCCCCCGCCGGCGCGAGTGACCCGGTTCGCTCTCGCGTGTGCTCGGGAGAAACCCTTCCCGGCACGCGGGAAGGTCCTGCCGACACCGCGACGGGGTCGGCAGGGGTGTCAGGCGACGCCCACCCGGTGCATGGCCATCGCGCGCTGGTAGTGGCCGCGCAGCTGCTCCGAGAGCGCCGGCCAGGACCGCTGCGCCACCGACTCCAGCGCCGCCTGCCCGAAGGCCGCTCGCTTCGCGTCGTCGAACAGCAGATCGGCGGCCGCGTCCCGCAGTTCGTCGAGCCTGCCGGGGGTGTACAGCCACCCGGTGCGGCTGGGGGCGATGAGATCCACCGGCCCGCCGCGGCGCGGCGCGATCGCCGGCAGCCCCGAGGCCATGGCCTCCTGGATCGTCTGACAGAAGGTCTCCAGCTCCCCCGGGTGGATGAACAGGTCGGCACTGGCCAGGTGCGCGGCGAGATCCTCGCCGCTGCGGAACCCGACGAACCGGGCCCGCGGCATCTGCCGCTGCAGGGCGTCACGATCCGGGCCATCTCCGACGATCACCAGTCGCACCCCGGGGATGTCGTGGACCACCTGCAGGTCTCCGACCTGCTTCTCGGGGGCGAGCCGCCCGACGTACACCACGATCCGCTCCCCCGGGTCGGCGAGCCTCCGCCGCAGGGACGCACTGCGATGCCGTGGGCCGAACAGGGAGGTGTCCACCCCGCGCCGCCACAGGTCGACCCGCTCGATGCCGTGCTCCACGAGCTCGTCACGGGTGTGCGTCGACGGGGCCAGCGTGAACGTGGCCCGGTTGTGCACGTCCCGCAGCAGCTGCCAGCTGGCGGACTCCAGGAACGGCATCCCGTATTTCGCGGTGTACCCGGGGATGTCCGTCTGGTACACCGCGACGGTCGGGATCCCCAGCTTCTGCGCCGCGACCACTGCCCGGCCCCCGAGGATCGTCGGCGAGGCCAGGTGGATGACGTCGGGGCCGAAGTCGTCGATCTTCTGGCGCAGACTCAGTGCGCTCGTCGTGGCGATCCGCACGTCGTGGTACCCGGCCATCGGCACCGAGGTGATGCGCCGCACCCGCACCTTCCGACCGGTGGAGGTCCGCAGGAACTTCTCGCACCCGGGCTGCTTGGGGGCGATGATCTGGACGTCATCCCCGGTGGAGGCGAAATGGTCGACGACCCGCAGGACGGAGTTCGTCACACCGTTCATATGGGGCAGGAAGGACTCGGTCACGACAAGTATCCGCACGGATCCCACGGTGCTCCTCCTGCCTCACGCCCGGCCCGCCGCGCCATGACGTGTCCATGACGACTCGGTGAACTCTTGGACCGCTCGACGCGGCGGACCGACTCCCCGGCCGCCGCCGGACGCGGCGGTCGGGGGACCGACGTTCAGATCCGGGAGGACGCCAGGCGCGCCCCCTCGACGAGGCTCTCCAGCTTCGCCCAGGCGATGTCCGCGTGGATGCGGCCGCCCAGACCGCAGTCGGTGGAGGCGATCACGCGCTCCGGCCCGACCAGCCGGGCGAAGCGTTCGATGCGCTGCGCCACCAGCTCCGGATGCTCCACCACGTTCGTCGAGTGCGACACGATGCCGGGGACGATGACCTTGTCCTGCGGCAGCTGCACCTGCTCCCACACCGTCCACTCGTGCTCATGCCGCACGTTGGCGGCCTCGAAACTGTAGTAGCGGGCGTCGATCTCCAGCAGCAGACCGGCGATGTGCTTCAGCTCGATATCGGTGGTGTGCGGGCCGTGCCAGGAGCCCCAGCACAGGTGGAACCGGGTCTGCTCCGTGGGGACGTTCTCCACCGCACGGTTGATCGCCTCGACCCGCTTGCGGGTGAAGGCCACATAGTCCTCGATGCTGGGCTCGGGGTTGATCTGGTCCCAGTTCTCCGCGATCGACGGATCGTCGATCTGCACGGTGAGACCCGCGGCGGCGATCGCCTCGTACTCCGGGCGCATCACCTCCACCCAGGCGTCCAGGAACGCGTCCACATCGTCGTAGTGGTCATCGGCGATCCGTGCCCCCGAACCGGGCGCCACCGAGTTGAGGAATCCGCCCTCGTACCCGTGCGCCCGGAGTGCCGCCCAGAGGTTCTCCGCATCGCGGGCGGTCTGCTGCCGTCCCGTCTCGGAGTAGGAGACCGGGCCGGTCGCCGCCGGGAACACCTTCTGCTCCCCCAGGGTGATGCCGGCGCTCGGATCGTTGTAGGCCTCGCGGAACCGCACCCAGTCCCGCCGATCGGGGAAGCTCGTCAGACGCACCTGACCGGGGGCGGAGCGGACGGGCTCGGCGGTGCGGTGGTCGACGCCGGTGAGCTCCAGGCCCTCGACGCGGTCGAACACGTAGGACCACCACGACCCGTAGTTCAGGGCACTGCCCATGGCATGGCCGTATTCGCCGTCGTTGGGGACGTCGATGCCGATCTCGCGCTGCTTGGCGACGACGGAGTCGACGGCGGCGCGCAGCACCGCGTCGAAGTCCTCATCGGGCAGCGGGGTGATGCCGTCCTCGGCGAGGGGCCGGGAGGCGTTGGCGGCGATCAGCTCGGGCGTGCGGGGAAGCGAGCCGGCGTGGGAGGTCAGGATCGTGGTCATGGGACCACGCTAGACGCTGTGACGCCCCGGCCGGGGGCCGGGGCGTCACAGTGGTTCATGCGGGCCGGTCACCCGCCGCCGCGGGGGCGACGGGCGGCCAGCTCGATGGTGGGATCACTCGTCGACGACGACGTCCTGCCAGCGGACCACCAGGTGGCGGTCGCCGTAGGCCTGGTCGATGCGACGCACCGGCGGCCAGTACTTGGCCTGGACACGCATCTCCAGGGTGGCGTGCTGCCCGTCCGAGGCGACGGTCTCCTTGGACGCATGGACACCGGGGTACGCCGCGACGGAGCGCGGGTACGGATGGGTCCACTCGTCGGCGGTGACGTGCGCCGCGGTGTGCGGGGAGTTCACCAGCGGGTTGTCGTCCTTCGGCCAGGTGCCGGAGAGCACGTCCTCGGCCTCCTGGGCGATCATCAACATGGCGTCGACGAAGCGGTCGATCTCCTCGAGGTCCTCCGACTCCGTCGGCTCCACCATGAGCGTGCCCGCGACGGGGAACGACATGGTCGGGGCGTGGAAGCCGTAGTCGATGAGGCGCTTGGCGACGTCATCGACCGTGATCCCCGTGCGGGCGCTGAAGGGGCGCAGGTCCACGATGCACTCGTGGGCCACCAGGCCGTTCTCACCGGTGTAGAGGATCGGGTAGGACTCCGACAGCCGCTTGGCGATGTAGTTCGCCGCGAGGACCGCCGAGGCGGTGGCGTGACGCAGGCCCTTCGGCCCCATCAGGCGGATGTAGGTCCACGTGATCGGGAAGATCGACGGGGAGCCGTACGGCGCCTGAGAGACCGGCGCCCCGCCGTGCACGGTGTCCGCACCACCCACGACCGGATGCTCCGGCTTCTGGATGAACGGGTGACCGGGCAGGAACGGCGCCAGGTGGGCGCGCGCCGCGACCGGGCCGACGCCCGGGCCGCCGCCGCCGTGGGGGATGCAGAAGGTCTTGTGCAGGTTCAGGTGCGAGACGTCGCCGCCGAACTCGCCCGGGCGGGCGACCTCGAGCAGCGCGTTGAGGTTCGCACCGTCCACGTACACCTGACCGCCGGCGTCATGCACCAGCTGACAGACCGTCCGGACCTCCGACTCGTACACGCCGTGCGTGGACGGGTAGGTGATCATGATGGCCGCGAGCTGATCGCCGTGGTCCTTGATCTTCTGCTTCAGGTCCTCGAGGTCCACGTTGCCGTGGGAGTCCGAGGCCACCACCACGACCCGCAGACCCGCGTTGACGGCGGAGGCGGCGTTGGTGCCGTGGGCCGAGGACGGCACCAGGCAGACGTCGCGCTCCGACTCGCCACGGGAGTCGTGGTACGCCTTGATGGCCATCAGGCCGGCGTACTCACCCTGCGAGCCGGCGTTCGGCTGCAGGGAGACGGTGTCGTATCCGGTGAGCTCCGCGAGCCAGGTCTCGAGCTGGGTGATGAGGTCGAGGTAGCCCTCGACGTCCTCACGCGGCGCGAAGGGGTGCGGCCCGTTGAACTCCGACCAGGTGATCCCGGCCATCTCCGTCGCGGCGTTGAGCTTCATCGTGCACGACCCCAGGGGGATCATGCCGCGATCCAGCGCGTAGTCGCGATCCGCGAGGCGGCGCAGGTAACGCATCATCGCGGTCTCGGAGTGGTACGAGGTGAACACCGGGTGGGTGAGGAACTCCGACTCCCGGCGCAGCTCGCCCCAGGCGGCCTCGGGATCGACCTCGGACGGGGCCTTCGCACCCTCGGACAGCACACCGAGCAGCTGCTCGACGTCGGCCGCGGTGATGGTCTCGTCGAAGGCCAGGTGGAGCACGTCCTCACCCGGGGTGTGCACCAGGAAGCCGGCGTCCGCGAACGCGGACTTCAGCTCCTCGGCGCGGCCCGGGACCTTCACCTCGACGGTGTCGAAGAAGGCGTCGTGCACCAGCTCCAGGCCGGCGTCCTGCGCACCCTTCGCAAAGGCGGCGGCGCGCTCGGCCACCTGACGGCCGATCGCGCGGACACCCTCGGGGCCGTGGTAGACGGCGTAGAACGCCGCCATCACGGCGAGCAGCACCTGGGCCGTGGTGATCGAGCTCGTGGCCTTCTCACGCCGGATGTGCTGCTCGCGGGTCTGCAGGGACAGGCGGTAGGCGGGCTTGCCCTCGGCATCCACCGAGACGCCGACGAGGCGGCCCGGCAGCTGACGCTCGAGGCCCTTGCGCACGGCCACGAAACCGGCGTGGGGGCCACCGAAGCCCAGCGGGATACCGAAGCGTTGGGAGGTGCCGACGGTGACGTCGGCGCCCAGCTCCCCCGGGGTCTTCAGCTGGGTGAGGGCCAGGAGGTCGGCGGCGACGATGGAGACCGCCTTGGCCTCCTTCACCTTCGCGATGACCTCGCTCGGATCCCAGACCCGGCCGGAGGCGCCCGGGTACTGGATCAGCGCGCCGAAGCAGTCGAGATCCTCGGGGGCACCCTCGGCGGCGAAGTCGACCTCGCGCAGCTCCACACCGAGGCCCGCGGCGCGACCGGCCAGGACGGCCTTGGTGGCGGGGAGGGCGTCGGCGTCGACGAGGAACACGTTGCTCTTGCCGCGGGTCTGGCGGCGGGCGAGCATCAGCGCCTCGGCGGCGGAGGTGGCCTCGTCCAGGGTGGACGCGTTGGAGACGTCCATCCCGGTGAGGTCGCAGATCATGGTCTGGAAGGTGAGCAGGGCCTCCAGGCGGCCCTGGGAGATCTCGGGCTGGTACGGGGTGTACGCCGTGTACCAGGCCGGGTTCTCCAGGACGTTGCGCTGGATCACCGCGGGAGTCTGCGTGCCGTGGTACCCCAGGCCGATGAGCGGACGACGCACCGTGTTCCGCTCGGCCAGGGCGCGCAGCTCACGCAGCGCATCGGGCTCGCTGATGCCCTCGGGCACGACACCGTCGACGGTGCCGTCCAGCAGGATGGTGCCGGGCACCGCCTTCTGCAGCAGGTCGTCGAGGGACTCCAGACCGAGGGTCTCGAGCATCGTCGCCTGCGCGTCGCCCGTGGTGCCGACGTGGCGACGGACGAAGGAGTGCTGGCCGTACAGGGCGTCGTCGACGGCGGAACCCGTCGGCGTCGAAGAATTCGTCATCGGAACGTCAGATCCTCACTCAGCAGTGAGCTTGTTGTACTCCTTCTCGGAGAGGAGGTCGTCGGGCAGGCTGTCGAAGGAGGCCTTCACGAGCCAGCCGTCCCCGAGCGGGTCGCTGTTCACGGTCTCCGGGGCGTCGACGACGTCCTGGTTGACCTCGGTGACGGTGCCGTCGATCGGGGAGAACAGATCGGAGACCGACTTGGTGGACTCGATCTCGCCCATCTCCTGGCCGGCGCTGATGGAGGCACCGGTCTCGGGCAGGTCGACGTAGACGACGTCACCGAGCTGGTCGGCGGCGAACTTGGTCACGCCGATGACGGCGACACCGTCGGACTCGACGCGAACCCACTCGTGGTCCTTGCTGTAGAGCAGATCAGCCATGGCTGTGTCCTTCCTTCGAAAGGTGTGTGGTGGAGGGAGGTCAGGAACGGGTGTAGAACGGCAGCGCCGTGACGGTGGCCGGGAGGTCCTTGCCGCGCACGTCGATGACGAGCTCGGTGCCCTCGGCGTTCAGGTCCGGGCGCACGAACGCCATGGCGATCGGGTGCCCGAGGGTCGGGGACAGCGCCCCGGACGTGACGACGCCGACCTCGGTGCCCTCGGAATCCTTCACCGCGGAGCCGGCGCGGGCGGCGCGACGGCCCTCGGCTGTCAGGCCCACCAGGACGGGGCGGTCGGAGACGTCGGTGTTCTCGATGCCGGAGCGGCCCACGAAGTCACCCTTCGAGGACAGCGCCACGACCTTCTCGAGACCGGACTGGGCCGGCAGCTTGTCGCGGCCGAGCTCATTGCCGTACAGCGGCATGCCGGCCTCGAGACGCAGCGAGTCACGGGCGGCCAGGCCGCACGGGACGAGCGAGTCGCCACCGGTGGACACCATCAGGTCCCACAGCGACTCGGCGTGGGCGTTGGGCACATAGAGCTCGAAGCCGTCCTCACCGGTGTATCCGGTGCGGGCCACGAGGATCTCGTCACCCTGGTAGGTGCCCTGCAGCACGCGGTAGTACTTGAGGTCCGCGATGTCCTCGGCGGTGATGCCCTCCGCACCGGAGGTCAGGCCGCGGGTGACGATGTCCGCGCTCTCCGGGCCCTGCACCGCGATCAGCGAGTAGTCGAGGGACGAGTCGGTGACGGTGACGTCGAAGTCCTCGGCGCGCTTGCGCATCTCCTCGGCGTCCACCTCGGCGTTGCTCGCGTTGGCGACGACCATGTAGCGCTTCTCGTCGAGGCGGTTGACGATGAGGTCGTCGATGACGCCGCCGTCCTCCTGCAGCAGCAGGGTGTACTTGGCGCGCCCGACACCGATGCCGGACAGCTTGCCGGCGAAGGCGTAGTCGAGATACTCCCCGCACTGCTCACCGGTCACGAAGATCTCGCCCATGTGGCTGAGGTCGAAGATGCCGGCGGAGGCGCGCACGGCCTTGTGCTCGGCGAGGTCCGAGCTGTAGCGCACGGGCATGCTCCACCCGGCGAAGTCGGTGAAGGACGCACCCAGACGCTCGTGCACGCTGTGCAGGGCGGTGGTCCGAAGATCCTGCCCGGTCATGAAAAATCTCCTTCTCACTCCAGAGGTGCCCGGGTCAGGAGCCGGCCTCGCCCGTCAGGGGCGCTGCGACGCTCCGGCGGGCCGCGCGCCAACTGTACCGCTCAGTCCTGACATTCCCCGACGGGTCGAGGGCGGCCACGGGAGCCCTCCGGATCGGGGTCCGGACGGTTAGGCTGGCGGCGTGGCACGAGAAGGAACCGCGGAGTGGCCCGTGCGGATCTCCAGTGCCCGGCTCCAGCTGCGCGAAGCGGGCGAGGACGACCGCGGCACCATCATCCGGCTGATGACGGACCCCACCACCCGGGAGTACCTGGGTGGTGCCGTCGACTACGCCTCGCGCCAGGCCCTGGAACTGTCCCCCCTCGGGTTGACCTGGGGCAGCTGGGTGATCGCCGACGCCGCCACGGATCGCATGATCGGTTCGATCACCCTGGCCTACGACCGTGGTGAGCTGGAGCTCTCCTACGCACTCCTGCCCGAGCACGTGGGCCAGGGCTATGCCGGCGAGGCCTGCCGGGCGCTGCTCGACTGGGCACGCGCGAACCTCGAGGACGACACCGTCATCGCCGTCACCCAGACCCGCAACAAGCGCAGCGTGGCCCTGCTGAAGCGCCTCGGTTTCACCGTCCGCCGCGGCCTGGAGGAGTTCGGCGCCCAGCAACTGCTGATGCAGCGTTCGCTGCGGGAGCCGCTCCCCCCGCCGTCGTCGCCCACGGACCCCTGGCGCGAGGGCCCCGAACCCCTGCGCCCGGCGTCCGGCACGCCGGACAGCAACTGAGGCGGCCCCTCCGCGCCGACGTCGGCACGGACCCCCTGAAGGCCCGCCGGGTCCCGGCGAGGGACCGGCGGGGGCGTCCCCTCACCCCCGCCCCGTCGCACCTCCGGACGACTGCCGTCGGGCGCTCAGTCGCGCGCCACCGGGCAGGTCATGCAGCGCGGCCCCCCGCGCCCCCGGCCGAGCTCGCTGCCGGAGATCTCCAGCACCTCCACCCCGTGATCGCGCAGCACGTCGTTCGTCGCGACGGCGCGTTCGTAGGCGACGACCCGCCCCGGGGCGAGGGCCAGCACATTGCACCCGTCATCCCACTGCTCCCGGGCTGCGGCGTAGGGATCCAGCTGCGGGGAGATGACCCGGAGCCGATCGATGCCGAGGGCCCGGGCGAGCACATCGTCCATCTCGGAGGCCGGATGGGCGCGGCTGGTGAGCCGCCCGTCGGTGCGGGTGATCTCGATCGTCTCCAGCGGCGCCAGGAGGCTGTACCGCACGACGCTCTCGTGGTCGACCATCGTCATCACGGTGTCCAGGTGCATCATCGAGCGGTGGTGCGGGAGCGCCACGGCGATCACCCGTTCCACCGCGCCGGACCCCAGCAGGGCGCCGGCCATCAGCTCCACCCCCACGGCGCTCGTGCGTTCCGACAGACCGACGGCGACGACGCCGTCGCGCAGCACCAGAACGTCGCCGCCCTCGACCGTGGCCCGGGCACCCGTCAGGGCATCGGAGAGAAGGTCCAGACCGGCCCCGCGCCCATCGCCGAAGAGCGGATGGTGGCGGTGGATCGCCGTGAGGTGGAGGCTCTCGCGTCGACGCGCCCGACGCCGCAGGGAGCTGACCAGCACCGCGTGCCCGACGACCGCGGAGGGGTCGCGGGTGAAGAGGTGGTTGGGCAGCGGGTCGAGCACCAGGGCGTCCGGGCGCAGCCGACTCAGGGTCAGGGCCCGCATGGGGACCCCCAGCTGCTCGAGTTCCCTGCGGGTCACCCCGGCCAACAGGATCGTCGCCAGGTGCGTGGAGTCCAGGTCGGTGAGGGCCTCGAACATGTCGCCGGCGGTCTGCGGGCCGAGCTCCCCGGGGTCGAGGGTCTGGTCGAGCAGTTCCGCGCGGGCCTGCGGGATGTCGAGCACCTCCCGCAGCAGATCCTCCAGCAACAGCACCTCTGCACCTTCGCGGCGCAGAAGATCGGTGAAGGCGTCGTGCTCGGCGCGGGCGCGGTCCAGCCACAGCACCTCGTCGAACAGGAACCGGTCGTGATTCGTGGGGGTCAACCGCTCCAGCTCCGGGCCCGGGCGGTGCAGGAGGACCCGCCGCAGCGGCGAGACCTCGTCCCGGACCCCCAGGGGGACAGTCGATGCAGTGCTCATGGAACTCCTCCCGGAGGCGGTGCGGTGAGGCGACGATGGCGCAGCGCACGTGACGGACATCGCACTCTATCGGGTCGCCTCCCGGACTCCCGTGGTAGGACAGGAGCGCCCGCAGCGTCCACGAACGGAGTCACCATGTCCATCACCCCCGAGACCCTCGAGATCCCCACCACGACGTTGCGCGATGGCACGCCGTTCCCGCTGATCGGTCTGGGCACGAGCTCCCTCAAGGGGGTCGAGTGCGCCACCGCCGTCAGCGACGCCCTGCGGCTGGGCTACCGCCTCGTCGACACCGCCTCGCAGTACGGCAACGAGGCAGCCGTCGGCGAGGGTCTGCGGGTCTCCGGTGTCGACCGCGCGGAGGTCGTGCTGACGACCAAGGTGGCCGGCGGAGACCAGGGGCGGGAGGCCTCGAGGGAGGGCGTCCTCACCTCCCTGCGTCGTCTCGGGGTCGAGTACGTCGATGTGGTGCTGATCCACTGGCCGAACCCCTCGCGCGGTCTGGCCACCGACACCTGGCGCACGCTCCTGGATCTGCGCGACGAGGGGCTGGTGCGGCACGTCGGGGTGTCGAACTTCCGCCCCGAGCAGATCGACTCCCTGGTCAAGGAGACCGGTGAGACTCCGGAGATCAACCAGATCCAGCTCTCCCCCGCCCTGCCTCGGCAGACCTCCGTCGCGTACCACCGCGACCATGGCATCGTCACCGAGGCGTGGGGACCGCTGGGGGGCCGCGAGGACCTGCCGCAGCAGTTCGCGATCCGACGGGTGGCAGCGAAGCACGGGGTGGATCCGGCCCGGATCGCCCTGCGCTGGGCGATCGACCAGGACATCGTCGTCATCCCGAAGTCCAACGATCCGGCGCGTCGCCGCACCAACGCCGATCTCGCGCAGATCACGCTGGACGATGAGGACCGCGCCCTGCTGGCGAGCCTGGACCTCGGTGAGTCCGCCGCCTGGGATTCACGGGAGCACGAGGAGTGGTGAGAGACGGCGCCCTCCCCGGTCGGCCGGGGCACCGCATGGTGCTGCTGACCGGGGCGGGGCTGTCGGCCCGGGCGGGACTGGGGACGTTCCGCGGGCCCGATGGTCTCTGGGCGCTGGCCCCGGAGGCCGAGGAGGCGATGCACGCCGAGCGCCTGCCCGGATCCCTGCCGATGCTGTGGCGGATCTGGGGTGAGATGGCCAGCCGTGCCCGCGCCCATGGCCCCACGCCGGGGCATCTGGCGGCGGCCCGTCTGGGCGCCCGCATCATCACCCAGAACATCGACGGGCTGCATCAGCTGGCCGGGTCGAGGGAGGTCGCGGAACTGCACGGCAGTGCGCTGCGCGCCGTGTGCCTGACGGACTCCTGCCCCTGGTCGGCCGCGGTCACCCCGGGGCACGGCGACCATGCCCGAGACCACGGCGCCCCGGATTCCTGCCCCCTGTGCGGGGCGCCGACGCGCCCGGACGTGGTCCTGTTCGATGAGCTGCTGCCGACCGACGCCCTGGCGGCGGCCGAGCGCTGGACCGCTGACTGCGACCTGTTCGTCGCGGTCGGCACCAGCGGCACCGTGCACCCGGCGGCCCGACTGGTGCACCGGGCCGCCGCCCACGGCGCGACGACCGTGCTCATCGACGTGGCTCCCAGTGCCGCGGCGCTGGCCGCCGGATACGACCGCGTGATCGTCCGCGACGCCCATGAGGTCCTGCCGGAGTGGGAGGCGCGGGCCGCCGGCCGCCCCCGCAATCCGTTCCTGGAGCCTTTCGGACGGGAGGGCTGAGCCGCACAGCGCCGGCGGCGGCCTCAGATCCAGATCGCCGGATCGATATGGCTCTCCGGCGCCGCGGCATGCGGCCGCACCACCGCGGGCACTCCGACCGCCGTCGCGTCGTCCGGGACATCCCGCACCACGACGGCGTTCGCCCCGATCTGGGCGCCGCGCCCGATGAGCACCGGGCCGAGCACACGCGCCCCGGCCCCGATCGTGACGCCATCGGCGACGGTCGGGTGCCGCTTGACTCGCTCCATCGACCGGCCGCCGAGGGTGACCCCGTGGTACAGCATCACATCATCACCGATCTCCGCGGTCTCCCCGATCACCACGCCCATGCCGTGGTCGATGAAGAAGCGCCGACCGATCGAGGCCCCGGGATGGATCTCCACCCCGGTGATCGACCGCGCCGTCTGCGCCAGCAGCAGCGCCGGGAGCCTCCCCCGGCGCCGCTGCCACAGCGCATGCGCGGCCCGGTGGGTCCAGATGGCGTGCAGGCCCGGCGAGGTCAACGCGACCTGCACCGCCGACTGCGAGGCGGGATCCTTCTCGCAGGCGACGGCGAGGTCCTCGCGGACGCGCTCGGAGAGCTGCCGCGCCCTCTGCACCACACCCATGGCGGTCAGTCCATGTACTCGGCGTACAGCGGGGTGGTGAGGTACCGCTCACCGAAGGACGGGACGACCACGACGATCGTCTTCCCGGCCATCTCCTCGCGGGAGCCGACGCGCACGGCGGCCTCGATGGCCGCGCCGGAGGAGATCCCGACGAGCAGGCCCTCGGTGCGGGCGACGGTGCGCGCGCGCTCCATGGCGGTGTCGGCGTCGATGTCGAGGATCTCGTCGTAGACCTCGGTGTCCAGCAGCGGCGGCACGAAGTTCGCGCCGATGCCCTGGATCTTGTGCGGCCCGGGCTGACCACCGGTGAGGATCGCCGATTCGGCGGGCTCGACGCCGATGATCCGCACGCCGTCCTTGCGCTCCTTGAGCACCTGTCCCACACCGGTGATGGTGCCGCCGGTGCCGATGCCCGCCACCAGGGCGTCGACCTGACCGTCGGTGTCGTCCCAGATCTCCTGGGCGGTGGTGCGGCGGTGGATCTCGGCGTTGGCCTCGTTCTCGAACTGCTTGACCTGCACCCCGCCGGTCTCGGCGGCGATCTCCTCGGCCTTCGCGACGGCGCCCTTCATCCCCTGGGCCGCCTCGGTGAGGACCAGTTCGGCCCCGAAGGCGCGCAGCAGGGCCCGCCGCTCCTTCGACATGGACTCCGGCATGGTCAGCACCACTCGGTAGCCACGGGAGGCGCCGATCATCGCCAGGGCGATGCCGGTGTTGCCACTGGTGGCCTCGACGATGGTGCCGCCGGGCTGCAGCTGCCCCGAGGCCTCGGCGGCGTCGATCATGGCCACGCCGATGCGGTCCTTCACGGAGTGCGCCGGGTTGGTGAACTCGATCTTGGCGAGAACCGTGGCCTTCACGTCCTCACCCAGACGGTTCAGACGGACCAGCGGGGTGCCGCCGACCAGCTCGGAGACGCTGTCGTAGACGCGCATGCTGACTCCTTCCCTGCGGCAGGACCGGCCCACCGCCTCCATGGCGGGCCACCCCGCCAAGTTGTGCTTGGGGCCAGTATAAGGATAGACGATGAGTGGGCGCTGGAACGTCCACCGGTCATCGTGACGTCATCCCCAGCTCACCCCAGCGGTCGTCCGGATGCACCACGTAGGGTCGGGCACATGACGCGCGTCACGCCTGATCCCGCTTCCCGGACCACTCAGGAGACCGGGGCCCGCTCGATGGCGGAGACCCGCCCGGCATCGGCCGTCGCCCTCATGGAGACTCCGTCGAGGGCCCGGCGCCCGCTGACGACCCTTCTGGTGCTGCTGGTGCTCGCGGTGCTGATGCTCCTGCCGACCCCGTGGGCCCAGGCCGCCCCGCCCTCCCGCGTGGACGTCGTCGACACCACCGGCTCCCTCCACCCGGGCCCCCTGACGGAGCGGTTGCAGCAGATCGATTTCCGCGAGGACGTCCACGTGGTCGCCCTGTCGATCGACGTGCAGGACGAGGGGCGCGACCCGCAGGACGATCTCGCGTTGAACGATGCGGTGCTGCTCCACGCCCGTCGGGAGCACCCGGAGTGGATCACCTCCGGTGGGGCGTTCTGGGCGGATGGCCTGGTCATCCTCGCCCTTGACGAGCGCAATCGCTTGCTGGGGGTGTACGCCGGTGAGGACGTCGCCCTCGACGAAGGCGGCCAGCAGGCGGTGCGCGAGGCGATGACCGGACCGGCCCAGGAGGGTGACTGGGACGGGACGATGGTCGAGGGGGCCCGCCGGTACGCCGACCTGCTCGGCCGCCCGTGGTATCTCTCCCCGCTCGTCGGGGTCGGCGCCCTGGGAGCGGGTGTGCTGGGCCTGACCGGCGTCGGCGCGGCACTCGCCCGCCGCTCCTCTTCGCGGACGACGCTGCGTCGGGCCCGAGAGCGCTACACCGCCACGATGATGCTCGCCTCGGAGACGGAGCTCGCGGCACGGACGATCCCGCGGGAGTCGATGTACGGCGAACCGGTGCTGCGCGACTGGGAGTCCTTCACGCGCAGCGCCGCCGAGGCCACGCGCCTGGACGGCCAACTGCCGGCCTCTCCCGGTCCGCTGTGGGGCATCTCGCCGCCCAGCGCGCACCTGGTGTCGCAGTACGCCACGGCCGTCGCGCAGATCGATGACCTGGACGACCGCATCATCCGTGCCAACGACCTGTTGAGCATGAACCATCGTTGGCACCAGGCATGGCAGGTCGAGACCGAACCCCTGCGCGAGTCCCTGGCCCGGACCGATGAGGTGGTGCGGGCCCACCCGGTGCTGGCCGACTCCCCGACCGCTCTGGCGGTCCGCCGCACCGCCGCCGGGATCGCCGCCGCCCTGCCGCGGCTCGAACAGCAGCTCGATGCCCGGTCCATCACCCCCGATCAGGCGCTCGAGACCCTCGATCGCATGACCGGTGATCTGTCCTCCGCCGCGGTCGCCCACCAGGATGCCGTGATCGCCGCGACCGCCCGCTCCGCCGAGGAGGAACGGATCATGCGCTCCGCCACGGCGGGCGACGGTGATCAGTGGTCGCCCACGATCCGCTCACGCCGACGCCACTACTACCCCGCGTCCTACGGCGCCTTCTTTGCCTTCGACCCCCTGCTGTGGCTGTGGACCTGGGACGCGATCTCCCGGCAGAGCATCGAGACGCATCGCACGCCGCCGGTCACCAGCGGCTCGGGCGGCGGTTTCAGCGGCTACTCCGGCTCGATCGGCGGGGGCTTCTCCGGGTCCGGCAGTTCCAGCCGCTTCTGACGCGGGTCGGCACCGACGTGCGACGGGGCCGGGTCAGTACACCATCCCCATGATCTCCCGCACCCGCGCGAGGGTGCGGTCGGCCTCCTCGTTGGCCCGCGCATTGCCGGCACGCAGCACCTCGAAGAGGTGATCCGGTGCCTTCTCGAGCTCCGCGCGCCGCGCCCGAATCGGTGCCAGGTGCTCGTTGAGCGCCTCGGCACACATCACCTTCAGGGTGCCCGCGCCGCGGTCCTCGATCTCCTCGGCGATCGCCTCGGGGCTCCTCCCGATGCACAGCGAGGTGATGGTGAGCAGGTTCGCGATCTCGGGACGACCCTCCGGGTCGAAGGTGATCACGCGGTCGGAGTCGGTCTTCGCCTTGCGGATGCGCTTGGCGGTCTCGTCGGCCGTCATGGAGAGCATGACGCTGTTGCCGCGGGACTTGCTCATCTTGTCGCCGTCCAGGCCCAGGATGGTGGGCGCCTCCGAGAGCAGCGCGTCGGGCTCGCGGAAGTAGACCTCGCCATGGTTGTACCGCTCGTTGAAGCGTCGTGCGATCACCCGGGTCTGTTCGATGTGGGGCAGTTGGTCCTTGCCCACGGGCACCACCTGTCCGTGGCAGAAGAGGATGTCGGCCGCCTGGTGCACCGGGTAGGTGAGCATGAGACCGCCCATGGCGCTCTTCCCCGCCGCCGCGAGTTCGCTCTTGACGGTGGGGTTGCGCTCGAGCTCCGGCTGGGTCACCAGGGACAGGAACGGCAGCAGCAGCTGGTTCAGCGCCGGCACCGCGGAATGCGTGAAGATCGTGGTGCGCTCGGGATCGATGCCCACCGCGAGGTAGTCGGTGAGCAGCTCGCGGACGCTGCCGCGGATGTCACCGATGACGTCCCGGTCGGTGATCACCTGGTAGTCCGCCACGATCACCCAGGTCTCCACCCCGGACTCCTGCAGGCGCACGCGGTTGCGCAGGGTGCCGAAGTAATGGCCGATGTGCAGGGCACCGGTCGGCCGGTCACCGGTGAGCATCCGGACCGACGCCGGGTCCTCGGCGATCCGGCGCTCGACGGCGGCGGACCGCTCCTGCGCGGTGCGGTAGCTGCTGTGGGAGATCTCAGGCTGGTTCTCAGGGTGGTTCACCCCGTCATCGTAGCCAGGGGGGACGACCCCTCGACGGCGTCCGTCCCGGCATCCCGTGGCACCGCGGCCGACCGCGGCGCACAGCTGGAGGGGTCAGCGCCGCAGCGCGGCACCGGTCGACCCCCGCACCACCAGCTGCGGACGCACGGCGAACTCGCTGCGCGGGGCGCGCCGACTGCCGTCCCCTCCTTCCAGCACCGCCCTCACCGCGGCCCGGGAGATCTCGGGGATCGCCTGGCGCAGGGTCGTCAACGGCGGGGTGGTGAGCTGCGCCCAGGGGATGTCGTCGTATCCCACCACGGAGACATCGCCCGGCACGGTGAGACGCCGCGACTGCACGCCCTCCAGCGCCCCGGCGGCCATCACGTCACTGCCAAGGATCATGCCGGTGCATCCCTGGCCCACCAGCTCCCGTGCCGCCTGGTACCCCCCGGCGTAGGTGAAGTCGGTGTACGCCACAGGGGACGCCTCGAGGTCGAGATCGCCCGCCACCGCATGGAAGGCACGGACCTTCTGCTGCACCGGCCAGGTGTGCTCATCGCCGACACCCAGACCGATGCGCCGGTGCCCGAGGTCCACCAGGTGCGTCAGCGCCAGGCGCACGGCCTCCCCATCGTCGGTGGACAGGAAGGTCCCGTCGAGGTCGGGACGCACTCCGTTGACCATGCACAGCGGGACGCCGCGGGCCAGGACGGCGCGATAGTGATCGAGGCCGGTGGGACGCACGGCATGGAAGCCGGAGACGACGATGATGCCGCGGGCCCCGGCACGCAGGAAGCGGTCGAAGGCCTCGGCCTCCCGTTCCTCCGTCCGCACACGCGTGGCGACGATGCCCGAGGCGCCGCGCAGGAACAGTTCGGCCTCGATCCGTTCCACCCACGCCGGGAACACGGGGTTCTCGAGGTCCGGGACCATGATCCCGACCAGCGGGCGAGTGTCCGCCTCCGGGGCCGGATCCCGCCCCAGGCGGCGCGATTCCGCAAGAACTTTCTGGCGGGTCGCCTCCTGGACGCCGCCGCGCCCGTTGAGCACTCGGGACACCGTGGCCTCGCTGACGCCGGACGCCCGAGCGATGTCCACCAGTCGCGGTTTCACCCGCCCCCCCTTCGGTCCGTACCTCGTGAGCACCGCCACGCGGTGCAAGATCTTGCGCATTCTTGCACAGCAGATGCGCGGGGGTCTATCGTCCTTGGTACCGGGGGTGTCCGATGCCCCCGCCCCCGCACATGGTTCAAAGGAGACATCCGGTGCTGATCCGTCGTAAGTCCTTCCTCGCCCTCGGTGCCGCCAGCGCGTCCGCGGCCCTGCTCGCCGCCTGCGGCGGGTCCGACGACACCGCTGCCGGGGGCACCTCCGGTGGCACCGGCGCCTCCGACGCCGGTGGCGCCTCCGATGGCGGCGGTGAGGGCGGAGCCCCCGCCCGCGCCAATGCCGACCTCGTGATCTGGGCCGACGAGAAGAAGGCGCAGTCGCTGCAGGAGCCCGCGAAGGCCTGGGCCGACGCCAACGGTGTCACCGTGGCCGTGCAGACCGTCGCCAACGACCTCCAGGCCGCCTTCATCACGGCCAACCAGAACGGCAACGGCCCGGACATCGTCCTGGGCGCCCATGACTGGATCGGCAACCTCGTGCAGAACGGCGCCATCTCCCCCGTGCAGCTGCCGGCCGACGCCTCCACCGCCCTCGCGCCGATCGCCCTGAAGGCCGTGACCTTCAACGGTCAGACCTACGGCGTCCCGTACGCGGTGGAGACCCTGGCGCTGTTCGCCAACAACGCCCTCACCGATGTGCCCGAGCCGAAGACCATCGAGGAGCTCATCGAGGCCGGCAAGGCCAAGGGCGCCGAGAACGTGCTCGCGCTCCCGGTGGGCGAGGAGGGCGACGCCTACCACATGCAGCCCCTGTACACCTCCGGCGGTGGATACCTGTTCGGCCAGGATGCGGACGGCAACCACGACCCGAAGGACCTGGGCGTGGGCAAGGAGGGCTCCATCGCGGCCGGCGAGAAGATCAAGGAGCTCGGCGAGCAGGGGGTGCTGAAGACCTCCATCGACGGCACCAACGCGATCTCGCTGTTCACCGACGGCAAGGCCGCCTACCTGGTCTCCGGCCCCTGGGCCCTGGCCGACATCGAGAAGGCCGGCATGGACGTCACCCTGAGTGCCGTGCCCGGCTTCGAGGGCATGCAGCCGGCCAAGCCGTTCGCCGGCGTGAACGCCTTCTACGTGGCCTCCCAGGGGCAGAACGCCGCCTTCGCGCAGCAGTTCGTCAACGAGGTCGCCACCGCTCCGGAAATCCCCGAGGCGATGTTCGCGGTCAACCAGCTGCCGCCGGCTCACGCGGCGCTTCAGCAGTCCCTCGCGGGCGACAACCCGGAGATCGTGCAGATCGCCGAGTTCGCCGAAGGCGCGGACCCGATGCCGTCCATCCCCGAGATGGCCGCCATCTGGGGCCCGCTGGGCAAGGCCCAGTCCTCCATCGTCGGCGGCGCCGACCCGGCCTCCACCATGCAGGCCGCCGGTGAGGAGATCGCCTCCCAGATCGGCTGATGCCGTCCGCTGCGGCCGGGGTGCCCCTGAGGCGCCCCGGCCGCGGCATCCCGGCGCTGCTCCGTCCCGCGCCGACCCGCCGCCCCGGCCCCGTGTTCGAAAGGCACCGCCGCCATGACGTCCCTCAACGCCCCCGCGCACACCGGTCGCTCCACCTCGGTGACCGCTCTCCTGGCGCGCGCCCTCCTGCTCGGCCTGGTCCTGGCCCTGCTGATCTGGATCGTCCCGGTGATGATCCGACTGCAGACCTGGATGTGGCTCACGGTGACGCTGCTGGCGGCCGCCGCGATCTTCGTCATCTATTCGACGCGTCGGCTGGTCCCGCTGAAGTACATCTTCCCCGGCACGTTCTTCCTGCTGGTCTTCCTCATCACGCCGATCGTGCTGACCGTCGGTTACTCCTTCACGAACTTCGGTGACGGCACCCGCGGCACGAAGGAACAGGCGATCGAGTCGATCACCGGCAACTCGGTGCAGCAGACCCCGGATGCCCCGCGGTACAACCTCACCGTCGCGACCCAGGGCAGCGCCGCCGAGGGGCCCTTCACGTTCTTCCTGGTGGACCCCGCGACGCAGCAGGTGTTCCGCGGTGATGAGGAGACCCCGCTTGAGCCGGTCCCGGCGGACGAGGTGACCGTCACCGATGGCCGCGTGACCGAGGCCGACGGGTACACCGTGCTCACCCCGCGCGAGATCAACACCGCGTACAAGACCCTCCAGCAGATCGCGGTCCCGGTCGACGAGACCTCCGCGATCCGCATCCTCGGCGTGAACCAGGCCTTCGTGGGCACCAAGAGGCTGCAGTACGACGAGGCCACCGACACCATCACCGACACCGTCACCGGGAAGACCTACACCGTGGGCACCGTCGGCGACACGGAGTACTTCGTCGACGAGAACGGCCAGCGGGCCTTCAGCCAGTCGTGGCTCCAGGGCGTCGGCACCTCCAACTACGAGCGCCTGTTCACCAACCCGAAGATCGCCTCGCAGTTCGGCGCGGCCTTCGTGTGGACCGTCGTGTTCGCGGCGGGCAGCGTTTTGCTCACCTTCCTCGTCGGGTTCGCGCTGGCGCTGATCCTCAACGACGAGCGTCTGCGCGGGCGCAAGATCTACCGGTCGATCCTGCTCATGCCCTATGCAGTCCCCGGCTTCATCGCCCTGCTGGTGTGGTCGAACTTCTACAACCGCGACTTCGGCCTGATCAACCAGACCCTGGGTCTGCATCTGAACTGGTTCGGCGATCCGACCCTGGCGAAGGCCGCGGTGCTGCTGACGAACCTGTGGATGGGTTTCCCCTACATGTTCATCGTCTGCACCGGTGCGCTGCAGTCGATCCCCGAGGACATCAAGGAGGCCGCTCGCATCGACGGTGCCAGCCGCCTGCAGACCACGGTGAAGATCGTCATGCCGCTGCTGCTGGTGGCGGTGTCCCCCCTGCTGGTGGCGTCCTTCGCCTTCAACTTCAACAACTTCAACGCCATCGAGCTGCTCACCGGCGGCGGGCCCTTCGCCCCGGGTGAGTTCATCCGCGGAGGCACCGACATCCTCATCTCGATGGTGTACCGCATCGCCTTCGGCGGCTCCGGAGCCGACTTCGGCTTCGCCTCCGCGATGGCCGTGACACTGTTCGTGCTCACCGGTCTCATCGCCGCCGTGCAGTTCCGTTTCACCAACGTCCTCGAAGACGTCAACTGAGCCCGGGAAGGACCGCCATGACCTCCACCACTCCCTCCCGCCGCCGGATGCCCGTCGGACGCTGGTTCGCCGAGATCGGCTGGCGCCACCTCGTGGGCCTGGCCGCTGTGGCCTTCGCCGTGTTCCCGATCCTCTTCGTGATCTCGGCGTCCCTGAACCCGCTCGGCACGGTCGCCTCCACCAGCCTCATCCCGCGCGACGTCAGCCTGGTGCACTTCAGCACCCTGCTCTCCGGCGAGCGCGGCCCCTTCCTGCGCTGGTACCTGAACACCGCCATCGTCTGCGCAGTGGTCGCCTCCGCCCAGGTGTTCCTCTCCGTGCTCGCGTCCTACGCGTTCAGCCGGATGCGTTTCGCGGGCCGCCGGGTGGGCATGCTGGCGCTGTTGCTGATCATGATGTTCCCGGCGATCATCTCGATGATCGCGATCTTCACCATGATCTCCCGCCTCGGTGAGGTGATCCCCCTGCTGGGTCTGGATTCGCTGCCCGGGTACATCCTGGTGATGCTGGGCGGCTCTCTGGGGCAGGTGTGGCTGATCAAGGGCTTCTTCGACACCGTCCCGAAGGAGCTCGACGAGGCGGCGATCATCGACGGCGCCAGCCACTGGCAGGTCTTCAGCCGCGTGCTGCTGCCCGCCCTCACCCCGATCCTCGCCACCACGCTGCTGCTGTCCCTGGTGGGCGTGATGAGCGACTTCCTCCTCGGCGCGATCATGCTCACCAGTGACGAGAAGAAGACCCTGGCGGTGGGCCTGTACGGGATGCTCTCCGGCGACCGCTCCAACAACCTCGGGGTGTTCGCCGCCGGGTCCGTGATGGTCATGATCCCCGTGATCCTGCTGTACCAGTTCCTGCAGCGCTACATCGTCGGTGGCTCCACCGCCGGTGCGGTGAAGGGATGACGCTTCCCCCTCTCCTGCAGCAGCCTCATCACGACAGCGGCCCGGTCCACGTCCCGCAGCCGCCGCGGCATCTCGGCGACGAGGTGCTGCTGCGGTTGTGGGTGCCGGAGGGGTATCCGCTGTCGGCGGCCGCGGTGCGCACCGTGGTCGACGGGGAGATCTCCTCACGGGTGCTCGGCCCCGTCGAGCAGGTGCCGGGCGGCGCCTGGTGGGAGGCCCGTCTGACGCTCCACAACCCGGTCCAGCCGTACCGTTTCGTCCTCTCCTGTGACCCGCAGGAGGCGGCACGGGCGGACGTGCCGGCGTACGCCTGGCTGACCGCTGCCGGTCTGGTGCCGTGGGACGTCTCCGACGCCCGCGACTTCCGGCTGACGATCCATGAGCACCCCGAGTGGGTGGCCGACGCGGTGGTCTATCAGATCTTCCCGGACCGGTTCGCGCGCTCCACCGGCGCTCCGGTCGACCCCGACGGCCGCCCGCAGGTGGAGGACCTGCCCGAGTGGGCGGAGCCGCGGGCCTGGCACGAGGAGCCCGCGGTGCGCGGCGACATCACCGGCCGCCAGCTCTACGGCGGGGATCTCGACGGCATCATCGAGCACCTGGACCATGTGGCGTCCCTCGGTGCGGACACTGTCTACCTCACGCCGATCTTCCCGGCCGGGTCGGTGCACCGCTACGACGCCACCACCTTCGACCGGGTCGATCCGCTGCTCGGCGGGGACGAGGCCCTGGTGCGGCTCTCGCGGGCCCTGCATGAGCGCGGGATGCGCCTGATCCTGGACCTCACCACGAACCACACCGGGGCGGGGCACGAGTGGTTCCGCACCGCCCAGGCCGATCCCGCCTCCGTCGAGGCCGGTTTCTACCTGTTCACCCACCATCCGGACGGGTACGCCTCCTGGCTGGACGTCCCCTCGCTGCCGAAGCTGGATCACCGCAGTGCCCCGCTGCGCGCCCGGATGTACGAGGGCCCCGGCAGCGTCGTCGCCCGGTGGCTCGATGCCCCTGTCGAGGCCGATGGCTGGCGTATCGACGTGGCGAACATGACCGGCCGGCATGGGGCGGTGGATCTCGCCCATGAGGTGGCCCGGTCGGTGCGTCGCACCCTGGATGAGACGGCACGCCGCACCGGTCGCCCGACGTGGCTGGTGGCCGAGCACGGTCATGACGCCACTGGGGACCTGGTCGGCGACGGCTGGCACGGCACGATGAACTACGCGGGCATCACCCGTCCACTGTGGACGTGGCTGGCCGCCGACGGCTCCGACCTGAACTGGCTGGGGCTGCCGATGTCCGTGCCACGCCTGCCCGGTCAGGCCCTCGCCCACACCCTGTCGGAGTACAACGCCGAGTTGAGTTGGCCGGCGCGCCTGTGTTCCCAGAACCTGCTGAGCAGCCACGACACTCCGCGCCTTCGCACCCTCGCCGGTGACCGCGAGGTGCATCACGTGGGCCTCACCGCGCTGGCGGCCCTGCCCGGCGCGCCGACCCTCTTCGCCGGGGAGGAGCTCGGGGCGGAGGGCACCACCGGGGAGCATTCCCGCACCCCGATGCCGTGGAGCGCCCTGGCGGCGGCCGAACGCACCGGCCGCGACACCCCGGGGGTGGACACCGGCACTCTCGCCCACACCCGGACGATGCTGGGGCTGCGGCGACAGCTGCCGGCTTTGCGCCGTGGCGGTCTGCGCCTGATCCACGTGGAGGAGGACGCGGTGACGCTGCTGCGCACCCACCCCGAGGGTGACGTCCTGGTCCATCTCGCGCGCGCCGCCCACACGGCGGTGACCCTGGAGCTGTCGGCCCTGCCCGGTGCCCCCTCGGCCCGGCTCCTCCACGCCCACGGTGCCGTGACGGCCGATCCCGTGTCCGGGTCCGTCACCCTTCGGGCCGGCGGCCCCGGCGGGGCGGTGCTCTGCCTGGAACGGCCCCTGCCCTGACCCGCTGGCGCGGGGGCGGGGCTGCCCGCCGTGGCCCGCAGCCCGCGCGCTCGCTCCCCTCCGCCTCCCCGGATTCCTGCCCGATCCCCCTCACGGAAAGGATCCCCATGACCACCACCGACCTCACGCCCACCGGGGCCCGCCCCGACACCACAGACCCGCAGGGCGCCGACCATGCGCAGTGGTGGCGAGACGCGGTCGTGTACCAGGTCTACCCGCGGTCCTTCGCCGACTCCGACGGCGACGGCCTGGGCGACCTCGCCGGCATCACCGCACGGCTCGAGCATGTGCGGGACCTGGGTGCCGATGCGATCTGGCTGTCGCCCTTCTACACCTCGCCGCAGAACGACGGCGGGTACGACGTGGCCGACTACTGCGACGTCGATCCGCGGTTCGGCACCCTCGCCGACGCCGATGCGCTGATCTCTCGCGCCCATGAGCTGGGGCTGCGGGTGATCGTCGACATCGTCCCGAACCACTCCTCCAGCGAGCACGTGCTGTTCAAGCAGGCCCTGGCGGCTGCCCCCGGCTCCCCCGAGCGCGAGATGTACATGTTCCGCGAGGGGCGCGGGGAGCACGGCGAGCTGCCGCCCAACAACTGGCAGTCCATCTTCCACGGGGACGCCTGGACCCGGGTCACCGAGGCCGACGGCGCCCCCGGGCAGTGGTACCTGCACCTGTTCGACACCAGCCAGCCCGACTGGAACTGGGAGAACCCGAGGGTCCACGAGATGTTCGAGGGCATCCTGCGGTTCTGGCTGGACCGCGGGGTGGATGGTTTCCGGGTGGACGTCGCCCACGGGATGATCAAGCCGGAGGGCCTGCCGGATTCCGCGCTCGATGAGTCGGGCCGCATGGCGGTGCCGCCGGGGCGCTCCCCGATCTACTTCGACCAGGACCGCGTGGTGGACATCTACCGCGAATGGCGAGCGATCCTCGACTCCTACGAGGGCGACCGAATGATGGTGCTGGAGGCGTGGATCCCGGAGGACCGGATGCCCCGGTACATCGGCGCCGACCGCGCCCATCAGGCCTTCAACTTCGACTTCCTGCAGGCCCGCTGGACCGTCCCGGCGCTGACCCGGGCGATCCTCGAGCCGCTGCGGCTGGCCGACGCGGTCGACTCCCCCACCACCTGGGTGCTGTCGAACCACGATGTGATCCGCCACGCCACCCGCTACGGGTTCCCGCCGGACCATCAGTTCGGGGAGGGTCTGTCGCGCGAGGAGATCCCCGATGCGGCGCTCGGACTGCGTCGTGCCCGCGCCGCGACCCTGCTGATGCTCGCGCTGCCCGGTTCGGCCTACCTGTACCAGGGGGAGGAGCTGGGTCTGCCGGAGGTGGCGGACATCCCCGATGAGCTGCGGGAGGATCCGGCCCATCACCGGGCCGGTGTGCCGGGACGTGACGGCTGCCGCGTCCCGATCCCGTGGGAGGCCGACGCCCCCGCCCACGGGTACTCCCCCTCGGGCCGGTCCTGGCTGCCGCAGCCCGCGGTGTTCGGCACTCTCGCCGCGGATGCCCAGCGCGGGGTGGAGGGTTCCACCCTCGAGCTGTACCGGGCGGCACTTCGGCTGCGGCGCGAACTGGAGCTGGGTCGTCACCGGGACGGTGAGCAGGTCGAGGTGCTGTCCGGCGCCCCGGAGGGGGTGCTGCTGCTGGCCACCGGTGGGATCGTCGTCGCGGTGAACACCACTGCCGATCCGGTGCCGCTGGAGACGCTTCCGCTGCCGGAGGGCCTCGCCCCGGCGGTGGCCTCCGTCCCCGCCGAGGAGGGCGTTCTGCCCGCCGACGCCGCGGTCTGGCTGGTGCCCACCGCCGCGTGACCTGCACGTCGATCGATCGGACCGGGCGGCGCCTCCCCGGGGGCGCCGCCCGTCCTCGTTAGGATCGCCCCCATGGCCACCACGCCCCCTGCCGATCCCGGGTTCGACGTCGTCGTGCTCGGCGCCGGCCTCAACTCGCTGAACCTAACCATCGCCTTCCACCAGCAGTACGGGATGCGCTGCACCACCGTGGTGCGCACCCCGGTGGCGATGAACGAGCACACGGTGACCTCGGACCTGCTGGTCCTCGGCGCCGGGGCGAGCGACGAGGCCATGCGCGACGCCCTCCTCGAGCTGGCGGCGGCGCGACCACAGGGCCGCCCGGCGCTGCTGCTGACCAACGCCGATTCGCTGATCGCCTTCATCGACCGCTTCCGCGCCGACCTCGAGCCGCACTACCTGTTGGCGCAGGTACCCGCCGCCACCCTGGAGCGTCTGGCCGACAAGGCGGAGTTCGCACAGATCTGCGAGGAACTCGGCATCGCCACCCCGCCCACGGTCATCGTGGACTTCTCCCGAGCCGGGGAGCCCGGGTGGAACGGCGAGGAACCGCTGCCGTGGTCGTACCCGTGTGTCGGGAAGGCCGCGAACACCGCCGAGTACCACCACGTCAGGTTCACTGGGAAGAAGAAGGTGTTCTTCCTGGAGAACGCGGAGCAGAAGGACGCCCTGGTGCGGGATCTGCGCGCCGCCGGGTTCACCGGCCGCTTCCTGTTCCAGGAGCTGATCCCGGGCGACGACACCACCCTGCGCTCGGTGACGGCGTACCGTTCCAGCCGCGGCCGCGTCACCCTGCTGTGCGCCGCACAGGTGCTGCTCGGGGAGCACACCCCCGATGCGCTGGGGCGGCCGGCCGCCATGATGACCGGTTCCTTCCCCACCCTCACCGCGGCCGCCGAACGCTTCCTCGACCACGTGGACTACGTCGGCTTCGCGAACTTCGATGTCAAGGTGGATCCGCGCACCGGCGCCGAGTGCTTCTTCGAGATCAACCCGCGCATCGGCCGCAACAACTACTACGTGACCGGTGCCGGGGAGCCGGTGGCCCGGCATGTGGTGGAGGACCGGGTGCGCGGCCGCGACATCGCGCAGGTGGTGGTCACCCGCCCGGTGCTGTATTCGATCCTGCCCACGGCCCTGGTGCTGCGGTACCTGCGTGACCCGCAGCTGCGCGCCACCGTCCGGCGCCTGGCCCGTACCGCCCTGCGCAACCCCTTCCGGTACCGCCCGGAGGGCCTGTGGATGCGCACCTACGCGACGGTGTCCGGACTGAACTTCGTGCGGAAGTACCGCGCCGTCTACCCCCGCCCCACCGACACCGGTTTCTGACGCGGCCCGCCCCCGCGCACCCCAGCCCTCCCGAGGAGTCCCATGAGCATCTCCCCCCGCGACGTCGACCTGGTCCTGCTGGGCGGTGACATCGGTGTGTACGCCCTGGCCCGCGCCTTCCACGAGCAGTACGGCACGGTCTCCACGGTCGTCACCCGCAGCGTGTCCGGGCCGGTGGCGGATTCGCGGATCCTGCGCACCATCGAACTGGGCAAGGACGCCACCGAGGAGCAGATGGCGCAGGCGCTGCTGCGCGTGGGCGAGGAGCACACCGCGCGGCGTCGTGCCGCAGCGGGCGGCTCCCCCGACCCGCGCACCCGACCGGTGCTGCTGGCGAACGCCGACTGGCTGGTGGCACTGATCGGTGCCCACCGCGAGCAGCTCGCGCAGCACTACCACCTGCCGATCCTGTCGCAGCAGTTGTTCGACGCCGTCTCCGACAAGGCGACGTTCTCCCGTCTGTGCTCGGAGATCGACGTGCCGACCCCGCGCACCGTCGTCCTCGATTTCTCGCAGGGCGGGCCCACGGCGGTGCCGGAACTGGACCTCGGCTGGCCGGTGGTGGCGAAGGCCTCCCGGTCCTCCGCGTACACGCATGTGTCCTTCCCCGGGAAGCGGAAGGTGTTCGAGCTGGCCGACCGGGCGGAGCTGGAGGACCTGGTGCGCAGGCTCGACGCCGCCGGGTTCCGGGACCGTTTCGTGGTGCAGGAGATGATCCCCGGGGACGACACCGCCATGCGGTCGGTCACGGCGTACGTCGATTCCGCCGGGGAGGTGACGCTGCTGGGTGGTGCGCACGTGCTGCTGGAGGAGCACACCCCCGGGGCGCTGGGGAACCCGGCGGCGATGATCACCACGGATCTGGGTGAGGTGTTCGATGCGGCGGTGCGGTTCCTGGAGCACACCGGGTACCGCGGGTACGCCAACTTCGACGTGAAGGTGGATCCCCGCGACGGCGTCGCGAAGTTCTTCGAGGTGAATCCGCGGATCGGCCGCAACAACCAGTACATGACCAGCGCCGGGGCGAATGTGGCGCGCGCCGTGGTGGCCGACCTCCTGGAGGAGCGGCGGATGCCGCAGCTGCGACCGAGTGACGAGATCCTCTACTCGATCGTGCCGCGACCGCTGCTGTGGCGGTACGTGCGCGATCCGGAGCTGCGCCGCCGCGCCCGGCGGATCGCCCGCCACCGGACCGTGCACCCCCTGGCGTACGGACCCGAGGGAGTGAAGCGCCGGGCCTACGTCTCCGCGGCCATGGCCAACCAGGTGAAGAAGTTCCTCACTCACTACCCGCGGCCCACCGACGACGGGTTCTGATCCCCCGCGGTCACACCGGTCGGCGGCGAGGGTCTGAGCCGCCACTGCGGACGAGGTCCCGGCGTCCCTTCCCGCCCTCAGCGGCTCTTCCTACACTGGGCCGCATGAGCACCGATCAGAGCACCGCCCCGTCCTCGCTGACCGTCACCTCGCGGGCGGTCCCCGAGGGCTCCGTCATCGCTGCGCAGCAGCTGGTCGAGGACCTCGGCGGCGAGAACCTGTCGCCGGATCTGGCGTGGTCGGGAGCCCCGGAGGGCACGAAGTCCTTCGCGGTCACCTGCTACGACCCCGATGCCCCGACCGGCTCCGGGTTCTGGCACTGGATCGCCTGGGACATCCCCGCCGATGTGACCTCCCTGCCGCTCGGTGTCCCCCGGGATGCCGACACCCTGAAGCAGACCGCGAACGACTACGGCTCCACCGGTTACGACGGCCCGAACCCGCCGGAGGGCCCCGCCCACCGGTACGTGTTCACGGTGCATGCCCTGCCGGTCGAGTCCCTCGGCGTGGAGGCGGGCACCCCGCATGTGCAGGTGCGGTTCGCGATCCACACCCAGCAGCTGGCCTCCGGGTCGGTCACCGGGACCTACCAGGCCGGTTCCTGACCGCCCACTGCGCCCGCTCGGGGTGCGCGGCATCGGCGAACACCCGGGCGAACATCGTCGGAACAATCACCGTGCGTGTGCTGTGTCGCGGTGACGATCCGGGGCGCGGTTGGGCACGATGGTCCCTATGAGTCCCCACCTTCCGGTCACCGCCGAGGCCCCCGTCTCCGACTGCGGGCTGATGCGGTCGAGCCGTGGGGCGGATCCCCTCGGCGCCGGCCTCGGGCACAGTGGGCACATGACCGAAGATCGTCCCCTGCGCGTTCTGCTCACCACCGACTGGTGGGAGCCCGTCGTCAACGGTGTGGTGGCGAGCGTGACCACCCTGCGGCGGGAACTGGAGGCCGCGGGGTGTGAGGTGCGTGTGCTGACCCTCGCCGAGGGCCGCCATTCCTCGCGGGACGGCGACGTGTACCGCCTCGGCTCCCTGAGCGCCTCGATGGTGTACGACCGGGCACGCATCGGGGCGCTGCGCAGCGACCCGATCCGGCGGGAGATCCTGCAGTGGCGGCCGGACGTGATCCATTCCCACTGCGAGTTCTCCACCTATGTGTGGGCTCGCCGGCTGTCGGGCCTGCTCGGGGTGCCGCTGGTCCACACGTACCACACGATCTACGAGGACTACACCCACTACTACTCGCCCAGCCGCGTCATGGGGCGCAAGATGTGCGCGGCGTTCTCCCGGCGGGTGCTGGACCGCACCGACGCAGTGATCGTGCCGACGCAGAAGGTGGCGCGTCTGCTCACGGCGTACGGGGTGCGCACCCCCCTGCACGTGGTCCCCACGGGTTTGGACCTGCGCTCGTTCCGACCCGCCGTGACGGAGGCGGAACGGGCCGATGCTCGCGCGCTGCGCGCATCTCTGGGGATCTCCGAGGACCAGAAGGTGCTGCTGTCGGTGTGCCGGCTGGCGAAGGAGAAGAACCTCGAGGAGGTCATCGCGCACGTGGCCGCGGCCGACCGGGATGACGCCGTGCTGGTGGTCGTCGGGGACGGCCCCTACCGCGGCACCCTGGAGGCATGGGTGCAGGAGCTCGGGGTCGCCGATCGGGTGCGGTTCGTCGGTGTCGTGCCGCCGCAGGAGGTCGCCCGCTGGTATCGGATGGGCGACATCTTCGTCAGCGCCTCGCTGAGCGAGACCCAGGGCCTGACCTTCATCGAGGCCCTGGCCTGCGGACTGCCGCTGCTATGCCGTCGTGACCCGAGCCTGACGGGTGTGGTGCTGGAGGGCCGCACCGGCTGGCTGTACGAGGGCCCCGAGGAATTCCTCATCCGCCTGTCCAACCTGCTGCAGGACACCCGGGGCCGTGCGCAGATGGCGGACGCCGCCGTCGCCCACGCCCGCTCCACCTGTGGTGCCGAGGCCTTCGCTCAGGCCGCGCTCGCGGTCTACTGGTCGGCCCTGGCGCCGGCCGCACCCGCTGCTGCGCTTCCCGCCGGGGTCGCGGCGTGAGCGCGGGGCTGCCGGTGCGCCCCGAGAACCGTCCCGATCCCGTCACCGCACCGCGGTCCGCCGACCGCTCCGCCGACCGCCGCTCCGTCCCCGCCGCGGACGGCTCCGACGCTCTGCGCACCCGGACCCCCCGCCGCATCGACACCCCCCGCATCGAGCCCGATGCTGTGCGCCGTCTGGCCCGGCTGGTCCCGCTGGTCGGGCTTGCGGCGTGCATCGCCATCATCGTGTGGGGGATGGCCACGGGGGTCCTGGAGTCCTCCGATTCCCTGCGATCCTTCGTCGAGGGGCTCGGCATATGGGGCCCCCTGGTGTACGCCCTGGTGAGCGTGGCGGCCGTGGTCTTCCCGATCGTGCCGGGAGGGCTGCTGGTGATCGCGGCCCCGGTGCTGTTCGGGACGGTCGGCGGCACGGTGCTGAACTATGTCGCCGTATGTGCCGGGTCGATGCTGAACTTCGTGATCGCCCGTCACGTCGGCCTCAGCGTTATCGAGCGGTTCGTCGCCCCCGCCACGGTGGAGAAGTATCTCGGGTGGACCCGCAGCCCCCATGCCACGCGGGCGTTCGCCACTGCGATCGTGCTGCCTGTCGCCCCGGATGACCTGTTGTGCTACCTCGCCGGGACCACCCGGATGCGGTGTCGCACCTTCGCGGCGGTGATCCTGCTGGGCAAACCCTGGGCGCTGATCGCCTACGGGCTGGGGATGTCCGCGGTGCTGACCCGGGTGATCGGCTGGTGAGCGCCGGACCGTCCCTGACCGGGGCCCCGGTGCGCGTCCCCGGCGGGACGCTGCAACAGTGGGGGGCGCGAGTCGGCGCCTGGGGCGACCGGACCCTGGAGTCGCTGAGCCCGGGGCGCCGTCTGCGCCGGGATCTCGCCCCGCTTCCCCGCTCCTCAGGCTCCAGTGGGGACCCGACCGGGACGGTCCCGCCGCGCGTATGGTTCCCTCGGGGTCTGTCCCGCCTCGTGGGGCGCTCGGGCATCGGCGCGGCCGTGAGGCACCAGGAGGAGACGGTGCGGCGGCTCGGTGGAACGGTCGTGCATTCGCCCTTCGCCCCGGCGGATGTGGTGCACCTGAACACCCCACTGCCGGACACCCCGCTGATGGCGTGGTGGGCGCGGCGCCGTGGGATCCCGGTCCTGATGTGGGCACACTCCACCGAGGAGGACTTCCGTGGCTCCTTCCACGGCGCGGACCGACTGGCGCCGCTGTTCCGCCGCTGGATCGCCCACCTGTACCGCCTGGGGGACGCCGTGGTGACCCCCACCGCCTACTCCCGCGACATCATCCTGCGCCCCGAGTATCGTCTGCGCCGCAACGTGCACGTGTTGTCCAACGGGGTCGACACCCGCTTCTTCCGGCCCGACCCGACGGCGCGGGAACGCCTGCGGGAGAGCCTCGGATTGGTCCCCGACGCCCCCGTGGTCGTCAGCGTGGGCCTGCAGATCGTCCGCAAGGGCATCCTCGACTGGGTGGAGCTCGCCCGGAGCATGCCCGACGTGACCTTCGTCTGGTACGGCCGGACCGATCCGGCGCTGATCACCGCCCCGGTGCGAGAGGCCATCCAGACCGCTCCGCCGAACTGCCGCTTCCCCGGCCACGTTCCGGCTGAGGTGGTGCGCGAGGCGTACTGCGGCGCCGATGCCTTCGTGTTCCTCACCCACGAGGAGACCGAGGGCATCGTGCTGCTGGAGGCCCTGGCCTGCGCCGTGCCGGTGATCGTGCGGGACATCCCCATCTACCACGACTGGCTGCCCGACGGGCGGGTCACCCACATGGTGCGTGGCGACGGCCCTGCGGTCGTGGCTGACGCCCGTCGGCGCCTGACGGATCTCCTCGCGGGGCGACTGCCGGATCTCACGTCGGCCGGTCGGGCGGCAGCCGAGGCTGTGGACCTCGATCGTGTCGCCGAGGGGCTCAGCCGGATCCACCGTGTCACCGGGGTACGCCCCCGGCGCTGAGGGCTCCGCTCCGGCTCCACCCGGCCGGGTGGTCGTCAGCCCAACGGCCGACATGCCGATCAGCGCAGGCGCGGCCCCTCCACAGCACGAGAGCCCCGCCCGGACGCCGTTCGGGGCGCTCCCCGCGGCGCAGGGCACTGACCTGCCCACTGCTGTCGGCCGCGAAGATGCGGGAGCCGCTACCGCTCATCCGCTGCAGGGCCTCGTTCAGTGCGCGCAGCTCCTCCTGCTGCGCGGCCACCTGATCCTGCAGCTCGAAGATGCGCTTGATGCCTGCGAGGTTGATGCCCTCCTCCTGGGAGAGGTGCTGCACCTGGCGCAGGCGGGCGATGTCACGGGCGCTGTACCGGCGCCCGCGTCCCGAGGTGCGGCGCGGGGAGACCAGTCCCAACCGGTCGTACTGGCGCAGCGTCTGCGGATGCATCCCCGACAGCTCCGCCGCCACGGAGATCACGAAGACGGGCGCGCGTTCGTCGATGCCGTTCATGACTGCTCCTTCCCGTGATGGGCTCCATGACCCGTCGCCCGGTCTCCCCTGCTGGCTCCGGCCGGGCCGGTGGGGTCACCGGCCCGGGGCGCCGTCCGGTCGCATCAGCGCCCGGCCGCCTCCGCAAGCCCGCTGCGGGGATCCTCCCCCGCCAGGGCGTCGCGCAGCTCCTCCACGGCACGTCGTGCACGCCCCTCCACATGCGAGGGCACGGCGACCTGGACGGTCACGAGCAGATCACCCGTGCCCTTCGAGGTCGTGAGGCCCTTGCCCTTCACCCGCAGGATGCGGCCGGACGGGGTACCCGCGGGGATCTTCACCGACACCGTGCCGCCGTCCAGCAACGGCACCTGCACGGTGGCGCCGAGCACGGCCTCGTCGAAGGAGACCGGCACGGTCAGCCTCAAGGAGTTCCCGTCCGCGCTCCACACGGGATGGGACTCGACGTCGAGGGTGAGCAGCAGGTCCCCGGCTGGCGCCCCGTTCGGGCCGGGTTCTCCCTTCCCGCGCAGGCGGATCTTCTGCCCGTCGTGCACCCCGGCGGGGATGCGTGCGGTGACGGGGCGGCCACCGACCGTCAGACGGATCTCCGTGCCCAGAGCCGCCTCCCGGAACGACAGGCGAGTGCGGGCGCTGAGGTCGCGCCCCTTCGCCGGGGCGCCGCCGTACCCACCGGTGCCCTGGCCGAAGCCGCCGCCGTAACCGCCGGCGCCCTGGGGGAATCCACCCCCGGCACCCTGCCCGAACATGGAGAAGATGTCCTCCATGCGGGGGCCACCACCGTTGGTCTGGAAACGCACGTTGCTGCCACCGGGGCCGCCGAACACGGCGGAGAAGACGTCCTCGAACCCGCCAGCGGCGCCCCCGGGACCGGAGGCGAAGCGGGCACCACCGGCACCCATGGCGCGGATCGCGTCGTACTGCTTGCGCTGCTCGGGGTCGTTGAGGACCGCGTAGGCCTCACCGACCTTCTTGAACTGTTCCTCGGCGTTCTTGTCGCCGGGGTGGCGGTCCGGGTGCAGCTTCTTGGCCTTGCTGCGGTAGGCCTTCTTGATCTCCTCGGCGGAGGCGTCCTTCGCCACTCCGAGAGTCGCGTAGAAGTCCTTCTCGAACCAGTCCTGGCCGGTCATGGCGGCCTCCTTCCGATGGGGACGACAGGGGCGGTGGGGCGGGCACCCTCGCGGCGCCCGCCCCACCGATGCTGGACCTCCGGTCCGGCGACCGGGCCGGTCGTGACCGATCAGGGGTCACGGCCTCCGGTGCCCGGCCGGTCAGCGTCCGGTGGTCACTGCGGGCCTCGGGTGCCCACCCGCGCCGGGCGCAGCACGCGCCCGGAGAGCAGGTACCCCGGCTGCATGACGACGGCGAGGGTGGTGGTCTCGGCGTCGTCGGCGGTCTCGTGCATCAGGGCCTCGTGCCGGGTGGGGTCGAAGTCCTCCCCCACGGCGCCGAACCGCTCGAGCCCCTGACCGCGCAGGGCGTCCTCCAGCTTCTGGGTGATCGAGTGGAAGGGGGTGCCCTCGGCGATGTCGCCGTGCTGCCGTCCCAGCTCGATGTCATCCAGGACGCCGATGAGGCTCGTCAGCACCCGCGCGACGGCGGACTCGACGTTCGCCGCGGCGGTGGCCTCGATGCGGCGTCGGGAGTTCACGTACTCCGCCTGGGAGCGCTTGAGCTCCTCGGTGAGGTCCGCGACCTGCGCCTCCAGCTGGGCGACCCGCGGGTCCGGGCCGCTCTGGCCCTCGCCGGTCTGACCCTGGTCACCCTGGGCGGTGCGCTCCTTCTGCGCGGCGGCGAACAGCTCCGCCGCCTCCGCGTCGAGCGGATCACCCGTCTGACCGGCGGCCGCGGGCTGGTCACCCGTGGGCTGCGGGGCCGCGGACTGCTGTCCATCGGCGGCGGGGGCGGGCCCCGACGGACGGACGCTGCCGTCCGTCGGGTCCACCTTGCGCTTGTCGGTGAAGGAGAACCGCGGCTCGCCCTCGGGACGCGGGGCGTCCTCGGGAGTGCTGTGGTCCTCGGTCATCACTTCTTCTCCTCGTCGTCGTCCACGATCTCCGCGTCCACCACGTCGTCATCGGACGACCCGGTGGCCCCGCCCTGGGCGCCGGCGGTGCCGTCGAAGCCCTGGGCGCCGGCGGCGTCACCCTGCTGCGAGTAGATCGCGGTGCCCACCGCCTGCAGGGCGTTGTTGAGGGCGTCGCGCTTGGCCTCGAGGTCGCTGGTGGGGGCGTCCTCCTTGGCGAGGGTCTCCTTCGCGTCCTTGATGGCCGACTCCGCGGCGCTCTTCTCGGACTCCCCGACCTTGTCGCCGTTGTCCGCCAGGAGCTTCTCGCCCTGGTAGACGAGCTGCTCGAGGGTGTTGCGGGCGTCGGCGGTGCGACGGCGCTCCTCGTCCTCGGCGGCGTGGGCCTCGGCGTCCTTGATCATCCGGTCGATGTCCTCCTTGGAGAGGGCGGAGCCGCCGGTGATCTGGATGGACTGCTCGTTGCCGGTGCCGCGGTCCTTCGCGGTCACGTGCACGATGCCGTTGGAGTCGATGTCGAAGGTGACCTCGATCTGCGGGATGCCGCGCGGGGCCGGGGCGATGCCGGTGAGCTCGAAGGTGCCCAGCAGCTTGTTGTCCCGGGTGAACTGACGCTCACCCTGGAACACCTGGATCGCGACGGAGGGCTGGTTGTCCTCGGCGGTGGAGAACACCTCGGAGGTCTTGGTCGGGATGGCGGCGTTGCGCTCGATGAGCTTCGTCATCACCCCACCCTTGGTCTCGATGCCCAGGCTCAGCGGGGTCACGTCCATCAGCAGGACGTCCTTGCGCTCACCCTTGATGACCGCAGCCTGCAGGGCGGCGCCCACAGCCACGACCTCATCCGGGTTCACACCCTTGTTGGGCTCCTTGCCGCCGGTCAGGGACTTCACGACCTCCGTCACGGCGGGCATCCGGGTGGACCCGCCGACCAGGACGACATGGTCGATGTCGTTGACGGAGATGCCGGCGTCCTTGATGACCTGGTGGAACGGAGCCTTGGTGCGCTCCAGCAGATCGCTGGTCATGTCCTCGAACTGGGCGCGCGTGAGGCGCTCATCGAGGTGCAGCGGTCCGTTCTCGGTCATCGACAGGTACTGCAGGGAGATGTTGGTGGAGGTGGAGGAGCTCAGCTCCTTCTTCGCCTGCTCCGCGGCCTCCTTCAGACGCTGGAGGGCGATGCGGTCCTTCGACAGGTCCACCCCGTCCTTGCTCTTGACCTGCGAGATCAGCCAGTCGACGACCTTCTGGTCCCAGTCGTCACCACCGAGGCGGTTGTCACCGGCGGTCGCGACGACCTGGATGGTGGAGCCGTCCTCGTCCTTGCTCACCTCGAGCAGGGAGACGTCGAAGGTGCCGCCGCCGAGGTCGAAGACCAGGATGCGCTCGTCATCCTTGCCCTTCTCCAGACCGTAGGCGAGGGCCGCCGCGGTCGGCTCGTTGATGATGCGCAGTACGTTCAGGCCGGCGATCTGACCGGCGTCCTTCGTGGCCTGGCGCTGGGAGTCGGAGAAGTACGCCGGGACGGTGACCACCGCATCGGTGACGGTCTCGCCCAGGTAGGACTCGGCGTCACGCTTGAGCTTGCCGAGGATGCGGGCGGAGATCTCCTGCGGGGTGTACTTCTTGTCGTCGATCGTGATGGTCCAGTCGGTGCCCATGTGGCGCTTCACGGACGCGATGGTGCGGTCGACGTTGGTGACGGCCTGGCGCTTGGCGACCTCACCGACGAGCACCTCACCCTGCTTGGAGAAGGCGACGACAGACGGGGTGGTGCGGGAGCCCTCGGCGTTCGCAATCACCGTGGGCTGGCCGCCCTCGAGGACGGCGACGACGGAGTTGGTGGTGCCGAGATCGATTCCGACGACACGGGACATGTGTGCCTGCCTTCCTGCGGAGTCTCGCTCCGCGCTGGGTTTCGGAGGCGTCGGGGCGGAGTCCGGTCGATCCGGTGCTCTCGCCTCGACTCCGCCGGCCGCCGAGGCCGGCGGCAAGACTGAGTGATGCGGACTCAACTGTGGTGAGGGGTGGATCGGCTGTCAAACCGCCACGCACCCATGTTGAGCACATTCGACTCAACCTCAGTGGACGGGCGAGTATTCCTCCGCCGGGCGGGAGTGTCCGGCATCACAGCCGCCGGGTGCCGCACAACCCCCGTGCGGCACCCGGTGACCGGGGTTCCCGTCGCGGCATCAGAGTTCGGTGGTGGCGCTTCCACCCGCCGGACGGTCACCGGTGACCTTCGCCTTCACGATCCGGGCGAGGGCGCTGGCCTTGCCGCCCGGCATACCCCAGAACTGGGCGGACTCGGTGGTCACGAGGATCAGCCCGAGCGACGGGTCCTCAGGACCGTCGGCGTAGGCGCTCGCCTCGTCGTTCCACAGCTCGCGCAGGAGCTCGCGGTCCTCCACGAACTGGACGCGGCCGGCGACGGAGAGCCAGCTTCCGGCCTCGGAGACCGCGATGTTCACCTGCCGGTCCCCCCGCAGCGCCTCCACCTGCCCACCCTCGAGGCCCAGGAAGAAGTAGACGTCGGCATCATCGGTGACGCGCTGCGGCACCATCGGATGGGCGAGCAGCGAGCCGTCAGAGGCAGCAGTGGTCAGCATGACGAATCGTGCGTCGCGCAGGGTCGCGACGACCTGGTCCTGGGAGAGCGTCTCAGTGGTCATGCCGACACCGTAGGGGCCGCGTCTGCACACTCCCAGGGGACACCGCTGCGATAGCCCCCCACTCCAGCCCCCTCACCGACATCGAGCCCGGCAGACCTCCACCCTCTTGTTCGTCATTCCGGAGTTCCGATATTGTCGACGCATGGCCGACGTCTCCCGCCCCTCGCCTCCACCGTCACACCAGACTCCCTCCCTCTCGGCCTCCCAGCCCGAGCCGGCCCAGCCCCCCACCGACCCACCCAAGGCGGACCTCGTCGCGCGGATCGAGCGACTCGAAGCCCTCGTCACCCACCTGGCCGACCACTCCGGCACCACAGGGTCCGCGACGGCATCGGCCCGCGCCTCCGATCCGTCCATCGCGGATCCCGCAGGCAACGAGGGCCTGGACCTGTGGGCCGTCGACGGGTTGCGCGACCGTTCCCCGGAGGGTGGCGCCCTCTACGCGGGGTCCGTCACCACCCCGGCCGGGGCCTACGTCTACCAATGGGCGCGCCCCACTCGGGCCCTGCTCGACGCGGATTGGGCAGAGCGCGCCGAGCGCCTCGCGGCCCTGGGGCAGCCCCTGCGCCTGAGCATCCTGCGGCTCCTGCTCGACGGCCCCACGTCGGTGGCCCAGATCGTCGACCAGCTGCAGCTGGGTTCCACCGGGGTGGCCTACCACCATCTGCACGCCCTGCAGTCGGAAGGGTGGGTCACCTCGCCCCAGCGCGGTGTGTGGGAGATTCCCCCGGCACGCGTGGTCCCCCTGCTGGTCATCATGTTGGCGGTGGAACCGTGATCCGGCGCCGCACCGTCCTCGTCTCGACCGGTGCCGCCCTGGCCACCCTCGGCGTCTCCGCCGTCACCGCAGGCCCGCGACCGGCCCTGCTCGGCGATCCCCAGGGGGACGAGGGGCTCGCCACTGCCCTGCGCCCCCACCTGCGCGGGCAACGTCGGGTCGCCGTCGCCCTGATCGACCGGGATCCGGGCCGGGACCGGCTGGTGCGCTTCGGCGCGGAACCGGAGTTCGAGATCGGGTCGATCACCAAGACGGTGAGCGGCGCGGTCCTGCTGAGTGCGGTCGCGCAGGGCGCCCTCTCCCTCACCACCACCGTGGGTGAGCTCCTGCCGGAGGCACGGGGATCGGCCGTGGCGGATGTGCAGCTGCGGGAACTGGCCTCCCACAGCGCCGGGTTCCCCCGTCTCTTCGCGGACCTGCAGCGGGGCGCTCTGCCGGCGGTCCTGCTGCGCAAGGACCCATACACGATGAGCCCGCAGGAGGTCCTGGAGGCCGGGCTCGGGGTGATCCCCGAGGGTCGCGGAGTGGGCTCCTACTCCAATGCGGGAGCAGCCTTCTGCGGGCAGCTCGTGCTGCACACCCTGGGTCAAGACTGGGAGACAGCCGTCGCCGAGCACGTCACCGGCCCCCTCGGGATGGGAGCCACCCGCGCACCGACCACCCGCGACGCGCTGGGACCGGCCCCCCGCGGGGTGACGGCCGCCGGGCTCCCGGCGGAGCCGTGGACGATGGCCGGCCATGCCCCGACGGGGAACGTCCGATCCACCCTGGAGGACATGGTCCGGTACGTCCGAGGCATGCTCGAGGGATCGAACCCGGGGGCGCGGGGGCTCGATGCCGTGGCCTCGACCCGGGAGGGCGACCGGCACTATGCGATCGCCTGGGTGCGAGAACGGCTCCGCGACCGCGACCTCGTCTGGCACAACGGGGGCACCGGCGGGTACGCGAGCTTCGCGGGTTTCGACCCGGCTCGGCGCACCGGCGTGGTGATCCTCTCGGACACCGCCGGGGACCTGCCGACAGCCCTGGGGCGCGGCCTTCTCAGCGGGGAGGTGACCCTGTGAGCGTCTTCGGTGTCGTCGCGCTCTCGGTCCTGGTGGTGGCGACGGTTTCCGTCCTCCTCGTCGGAGGGCGCCTCGCGGTGGCCGGTGCGCATCCGCTGCGGCAACTGCTGGATCTGCTGTCCGCGGTCGCGCTCCTGCTGGTCTGTCAGCTCGCCGGGGTGATGCCCTGGTGGCTGTGGTGGGTGCTGTGGACTGCTCTCGTGATCGGTCTGGGTGTTGGTCTGCTGCGTGCTGTGCGGTCACCGGCCGCCTCTGCGTCACACCGCGTGTCCGGTGCCGCAGAGGAGCCCGCTCGTGTGAGCGACCGGACGCGACTCCCCGGGGTACGCCGCATGCTGACCGGACCCCTGTCACCCCCGCGGCTATGGCGCGTCGTGGTCTCCGCCATGGTGGTCGCCGCTCTCACGGCCCTCATCGTCGTCGGCGGATGAGCCGCGGCGGCGGTGGCCGATCCGTCCGCCCCCGGTCGCCCACACCCCGGGTGCGGCCGTCACGAGAGGGCGTGCTCTCGGATCGACCGGACGACGGCGTCCTGGTCGATCCGGGCCAGCGCCGGGGCCAATCGCGGGTCCCCCGCCAGCACCGCGGCCCAGATCGGAACCATCTCCTGGTGGTACGAGTGTCCGTGGCCACCGGGCAGCGTCACCGACAGCGGCATGTCGGCAGCCAGCTGCCAGAACGTGATCCAGGGGAACCAGCGGATCGCCCTGGTGACGTCCCGGCCCACGCGCTCCCGGATCCACTCCGGTTCCTCCCACAGCACTCTCCACCCCCACCAGACGACCGGGTCGGAGGCGTGCTGCGCATACACGATGCGAGGGTGCTCCCACGGCTCGTAGCGACCGCCCCAGAAGGTGCGCTCGAGCTCCGCGGGACGGGTCACCACCCGCACATGCCGGCCACCGTCCACCAGCGGCGCGATCTGCGGGGAGCCCGGGTCACGTTCCTGCGTCAGCCGACGATGGATCTCGGTGGAGGCCGGGGTTCCGGTCCATACCGCGCCGTCGACCAGACGCAGCATCTCCGGCAGGTCCCGGAAGGCCCCGTGGCCACCGAAGGCTCCGAGGGACTCCCCGGCCACGTACAGTGCGGGCCGCTCCCCCTGCGGCATCTGGTCGATCCGGCGACGCACCGCATGGAACAGAAGCGCTCCGGCACGTCGCGGCAGGGAGCGGTCGGCGAGGAACGCCATGGGGCTGGGGTAGACCGAGTACTGCAGGGACGCGGTGGCACAGTCGCCGCCGGTGAGGAACTCGATCGCCGAGAGGGACCATTCCTGCAACCACCCGGTGCCGGTCCCCGTGAACAGCACGATGGTGCCGCGCTCGAACGCACCGGTGCGTTCCAGCTCCCCCAGCACGGCTGCGACGGTGTCCTCGAGTCCTCGGGCCGGGGCTGTCCCGGCATACACCCGGATCGGTTCGATCGCCGGTCGGCCGTGGGCCGTACCGACCGCGCGGGTGATCGCCTCGGGGGGCGCCCCGGCGGCGACCACGCGGCGACCGGCCGCCCCCAATGACGTCCAGCTCTCGGACGACTGGCTGCTGCCCGACCTCAGGGGACTGGTCGGGCGTGTCAACCCGGGCTGGAACAGCGCGTTGGTCCGCCGTGCACTGGCCACGAGGTCATCGACCAGTCGGCCACAGCCCAGACGCAGGACCAGCAGGGAACCCGCGGTGGTCAGCGCCACCGCCACCGCGGCCGCCACTGACGGCGGCAGGACGGTGCGCAGCATCGAGCCGTAGACCTTCGCCGAGGCACGCGTGGCGCGCACCACCCCGAGAACACAGAGCGCACCGGTGAGGCCGGTGAGGGCCCCCGCCGCGTGGGCGGCCAGCGGCTTGCGCTCGGCGCCGACCAACGCCTCGATCTCCCGCTGCCGCAGCGCCCCGCGAACCCACGAGTAGGCCGTGAGACCGACGAGTCCCGCCCGCACCCATGAGCGCAGGCGATCCCGCCGTTCCGGGACGACCTCGAGACGGACCCCGGCCGATCGGCCGACGTACCGCACCAAGCGGGCGGCAGCCCACCCTGTGGCGTACCCGTAGATCTCGGACATCCCCGTGTTCACCGCCCACATCCACCACGTGCGGGGGATCAGACTCGGCGAGGTGGAGACCCACCCGGCGGCGGCCGCCCCCAGGAAGCCACTGGTGTCGAGCGGCCGCGTGATCTCCCGCAGCTGCAGCCTCCGCGCAACGGGACGCAGGGCGCGGAGGGCGGGCCGGGCGGCCGAGAGAGTGGGCCGCAGGGCGCGCAGAGTGGGTTGGAGGGTGGGGACGAGCGGACGGGGCACAGCCAGGCGCAGACTCATGGCGTCACAGTAGGGGGTGATCCTCAGTGCCCGGTGCGGAGCGATCGCCGGCGCAACGGCGACGACGGCCCACAGCTCTCGCCGAGGCCCCTGATGGCGGTTTACGATCGACGCCTCCCCCTCCCCACCCCACCAGGAGGAACGCCGTGACCACCTCTCAGGAGCTCCTCCCGAGCAACGCCGTCCGTCTCGACGTGCAGGCGGATGATCGCAACGCGGCGATCCGCGCCGCTGGAGATCTCCTCGTCGCCACCGGCGCCGCGGACGACACGTACACCCAGCGGATGATCGACGTGGTGGAGCAACACGGCCCCTACATCGTCATCACCCCGGGGGTGGCCCTCGCCCATGCCCGACCGGACGCATCCGTCCACCGCACGGGGATGTCGGCGGTGCGCCTTGCCCGACCAGTGCGCTTCGGGCATGAGACGAACGACCCGGTCACCCTGGTCCTGGCGCTCGCCGCCGCCGATGACACCGCGCACCAGCAGGCATTGGCGCATCTGGCCAGCCTGCTGGCCGACCCGCAACGTCGCGCGTCCCTCGACTCGGCGGGCTCCGCCGATCAGCTCCATCGCATCCTCTCCGGGGCGCTCGAGGACCGCTCACCGCACACGGCACGCCGCTCCGACGCCGGGCACCTGTTGCTGACGGTATGCGGGAACGGGTTGGGAACCAGCCTGTTCCTGAAGAGCACGCTGGAGCAGGTCCTGGACCGCTGGGGCTGGACCCCGCACGTTCGAGTCGAGGCCACAGACACCATCTCCGCACGGGGCCGCTCCCAGGAGGCCGCGGCCATCCTCACCTCCGGGGAGATCGCCCGCACCCTCGGCAGGCTCGACATCCCCGTCGAGGTCGTCTCCGACTTCACCTCAACACGTGAGGTCGACGCGGCCCTACGACGCATCTACGACGTCTGATCCCACCCGGGCCTGTCCCGGATCCCCTCACCGTCCGTCCCCCTCGTCCCTCTTCCCCACCTCTGCTCGGAGGCCCACATGAATCCCTTCGTCGCCCTCGCCCAATTCGTGGTGAACGAGATCCTGGCCGTCCCCGCCTTCCTCATCGGCCTCATCACCGCCGCAGGCCTGCTCGCCCTGCGCCGGCCCGCAGGCCAGGTCGTCGGCGGTGGCATCAAGGCGACTCTCGGGTTCCTGCTGGTCGGTGCCGGCGCCGGACTCGTCGTCGCCTCGCTCGGTCCGCTGGGGGTGATGATCCAGGGCGCGCTCGGCGCCCAGGGCGTGGTCCCGACGAATGAGGCGATCGTCGGCATCGCCCAAGAACAGCTCGGAGCCCGGGTGTCGTGGCTGATGATCCTCGGGTTCGTCGTGGCGCTGATGCTCGCCCGGTTCACCCCGCTGCGGTACGTGTTCCTCACCGGCCACCACCTGCTGTTCATGGCGACTCTGCTGACCATCGTGCTGTCCACGACGGGACTGTCGGCACTGCCGGTGGTGGGGATCGGAGCCCTGCTGCTCGGCGTGCTGATGGTCGCGACACCGGCGCTGGGGCACGTGTGGACGCGGAAGATCACCGGTGGGGATGCTATCGCCATCGGCCACTTCGGCACCGCGGGATATGTGACGGCGGGAGCCGTGGGGCGCCTGGTGGATCCCCGTGGGCGCAGCCGCTCCACGGAGGATCTGCGCGTGCCGGAGGGCCTGCGGTTCCTGCGGGACTCCATGGTCGCCACGGCCCTGTCGATGGTGCTGATGTATCTGGTCATCGCGATCCTGTTCCTGCTCCGCGCGGGGCAGGAGGAAGCCTTCGCGGCCTTCGCCGCCGCCGACGGTTCGGGGGGCGCCGCGAACGTGGGCAACTACCTCATGCGCAGCGTCACCCAAGGCCTGCAGTTCGGCATCGCGGTGGCCGTGATCCTCTTCGGGGTGCGCACCATCCTCGGGGAGCTGGTGCCCGCCTTCCAGGGCATCGCCGCGAAGGTCGTGCCCGGGGCGGTGCCGGCGCTGGATTGCCCGATCGTCTTCCCCTACGCACAGAACGCGGTGCTGATCGGCTTCCTGTCGAGCTTCGCCGGTGGCGTGGTCGGGTTGTTCGCGCTGGGTGCGCTGCTCGGCCCCGCCTTCGGGCTGGCGCTGATCCTGCCGGGCCTGGTGCCGCACTTCTTCACCGGTGGTGCGGCCGGGGTGTACGGCAATGCGACCGGTGGTCGTCGCGGGGCGGTGCTCGGCGCGTTCGCCAACGGTCTGCTGATCACGTTCCTGCCAGCGCTGCTGCTCCGGGCCCTGGGAAGCTTCGGCGAGGCGAACACCACCTTCGGTGACACCGACTTCGCCGTCATCGGCATCCTGCTGGGCGCGGGCGCCGGGTCGGGGGCGCTCATTGGAGCCCTCACGGCACTCGCGCTCGCAGCGGTCCTGCTCGGTCTCGCGGTATGGGTCCAGATGCGGCTGGTGGATCGCGGCTGGGATCCCGCGCCCGCGCGGCAGACCGTTACGGCCGGGACGACCGCCGATCTCGAGGAGACGGGGGCTGCCGCAGCTTCGACGACCGGCCCGACCGGTGGGACGCCCCGCCGTCGGATCGCTCCCCCGGCCGGCGCACCGACCCCGCCGCCCGCCGAGGGCTGACGCGCGGAGCCGCTGCGCGGATCTGTCGCGCGGAGTCAAGGGCCGTCAGGCCAGCCGGTCGCGCAGCAGCCGCAGGGCGGTACTGACCGGGCCGCCGCGCCCGGCGTCCTCGTCGATGCTCTCCGGGTGCTTCCACGTCGCGAAGTCGGTGGTCCCGTCCTGTTCGCGGGTGCCGAGCATGCCTCCGACGATCGTCGCCGCGTAGTACAGCCGCACGCCCTTCCACGGCCGACGCCCCGGGCCGGGCGCGGGGTCGGTCAGGGTGTCGGCGGCCAGGAGCGGCCCGACCATGACTTCGTACCCCGCTTCCTCGAGGACCTCCCGGGCGACGCCCTGCTCCGGGGTCTCGTCGTAGTCCACGCCGCCGCCGGGCAGTGACCAGGACGCCGGGCCCCAACCGGACCCGTTGTACCAGGTCACGAGCAGTCGGCCCTCCTCATCGGTGATCACGGCATAGGCGGCCAGTCGGGTGTCGTACTCGGTGAACTCCACCCCGGAATCGTAGGCCTCCATCGGGCCACAGGTGTCGGCGTCCTCGTCTGTCGGGGGGTGCCCGTAGCGTCCGGACCGTCCCCAGGAAGGAGGCGCCATGAGCGACCCGGTTCCATCCAGCACCCGTCCGCACCACCCCCGGCCCCGAAAGATTCCCGACCGCCGCCAGGGGGTCCCGGTCGATGCTGAGCATCAGGCGCAACAGGTGGCCGCTGCGCTGCAGCGCCTGCGTCCCGACCTCGCCCGCACCGTGCAGCGCGGGGTCGGAGGCTCCCTGCTGCTGCCCCTTCCAGGCGGGCGCGGGGTGGAGATCGGGAGGCTGCGGCACCATGGCCGGCTGCGGTGGGTGGTCGTCGCACCCCGCCCGACGGCACCGCGGTGTTCGACAGAGATCACTGGGCGGCCGGAGGTCGAGATCCGTACGGCCGCCGGTTCGGAACGACTCGCCCGCCTCGCGATCGAGCTGTGGGAGCGCGCCGCACTGACCGTCGTCGCCGACGGGTCTCCCGCGGCGTGGATGCGTCTCGACACTCGAGGCGGCCGCGTGGGAGCGTAGGCGCATGCCCCCCGTGCCCGGGAATCGCCCGGTGATCCGCCCCGCCCGCGCCGAGGACGTCCCCTTCCTGTGGGAGATGCTCGACCATGCCGCGAACTGGAACACGATGCGTGCGCGCTCGGATGTGCGCACAGTCCCCGAACTGTCCCACTACGTGGAGGGGTGGACCCCAGACCAGGGTGGAGTGGTCGCCTCCCTCGGGGGTCGCGACGTCGGAGCCGCGTGGCTGCGGTATCTGCCGTTCACCGACCCCGGGTACGGGTATCTGGAGGAGGACGTCCCCGAGCTGACCATCGGCCTGGATCCAGTGGCCCGCGGCCGCGGGATCGGTCGGGCGCTTCTGCAGGCGCTGACCGATCAGGCGATCGAGCGGGGCGTGGAGCGGGTCAGCCTCAGTGTCGAACCGCAGAACACCACCGCGATGGTGCTGTACCTCTCGGAGGGCTTCACCCGCACCGGCATCGTCGTCGGCGGCAGCGACATCCTCGTCAAACGCCTGCGCGGCGCACCGAGCTGATCGCTGACCCCTGACTCTCTGTCGTCTGCCCACCGCTTCTGCCCCGCCGGCGACGGGCGGGGCCGAGGGGCACGCGGATCAGAGTTTGCGGGCGAGCACCGTGATGATGTGCCAGTGCTTCTTGCCGACCCAGGAGCGGCCGTCCTCGTCGCGCACCTCCCGGTGCAGCACGGAGAATCCGCGGAACATCTCGTCGATCTGCCGCTGATCCAGTGTGGCGATGTCGTCGCGATCGGCCCAGGTGTCGCGATCACCGAACAGGTCCACCGCGGCGATCCCCCCGGGTCGCAGGGCGTCGACCAGCCGCGGCCAGGTCTGCGCCAGACCCTCCGGGCCCAACATCGGCAGGGCATGGCCGGAATAGAGCACGTCCGCGGTCGGGAAGCGCTCCACGGTGGTGGCGTCGGTGTGATGGAAGCGGAGGGTCCCCGCCATGCGCTCGTTCTCCACCAGACGCGAGGCGAGGGTGTCATCGATGTCGTAGGCGTGCACCGTCCAGCCGTGCCGCACGAACTCCAGGGCGTCCGATCCACCGCCGGCGCCGATGTCCAGGGCCACGCGACCCGGCCGGTCCCCACCGGCCGCGGCGATCGCGCGGGAGATGATGCGGCGCGGCGGGCGCCCCGAGGCCGTGGCGTTGAACACGTGCCAGTCGATGCCCTCGGTCATGGTTGTCATGCTGCTAGCATGCCCGCTTTTCTTTAAGTTTTCAACCGTTATGGGTGGCTGTCCGCAGTCGGCGAACGCGTCCCGCGCATCACGGTTGGCCCCGGGCCATCCGCTCGAGGGGGCGGTCGACCGCGGGATGCGGGGCGGATCGACCCCTCGACGTGGGGGGGAGGGTCAGATGTCGAGGTCGACCACTGTGCCCAGGTGATCCGAAGCGGTGCGCATCCGCGCCGCGGGAACTCCCGGGGCGGAGCGCAGTGCCCGCGCCGTCCGCACCCTCAGGCCGGGGGTGACCAGCACCGCATCGATGCGACGCCGCGGCCGGGTTGCGGGGAAGGTGTGCTCCGTCGGTTCCGCAGGATCGCGCAGCACCTCGTCGAGGATCCGGCGGGCGGGCCCGTCGGCGGTCTCATTGAGATCCCCGCCCATCACCACCGGGCAGCCTGCGCGGCGCACGCGCTCCACCGCCTCACGGGCGTGGGTCACCCGGTTGTCCTGCTGCAGCGCCAGATGGATCGTCGAGACCATGAGCTGCCCACCACCGGGCACCGACAGACGCACGGCCGCGATCCCCCGCGGGTAGACCGCCTGGGGATCCGACAGCACCTGCGCCACCGGTTCCATGCCGCGGCGGACCACCCGCGCGGCCACATCGTCGGTGGCGAGGATCGCCAGACCGCGGCCGAAACGTCCCCCTGCAGCACCCGCAGGCCGACGCGCCGCGCGAACCGCTCCAACCGCATCTGCGGCAGCACCAGGCGCGGGGCCTCCTGCAGAAGCAGCACATCCGGGCGGACCGCTCGGACTGCCTCGACCAGGGCGTCGACGTCACCGCGCAGTTCGCACACGTTCCAGCTCAGCACCCGCAGGTGCCAGGGCGTGCGGGTCATCTCCCGGCCTCCTCGCTCTCGGGACCTCCGGGCGATGTCCTCGAGGTGCGCCCGGGGATGTCCTCGGCGTCGGCGGGCAGAGCCCGTTGCACCAGCGCCACCAGATCATCGGCGTCGTACCCGGGCCACCCGTGCAGGTCGCGGCGCCACTCCGGCGGCACCGCACCGGGGCCCACCGCGGCCCCGGCGAGGGACCCTGCGATGCAGCTGACGGTGTCGGTGTCGAACCCCGAGCGCACCGCGGCGTCCAGCACGTCCACCAGCCAGGCGCGCTGCGCGAAACGTCCCTCGGGAACGGGGCCGGCGCGATGGATCGCGGACCAGGCCGCCTGCAGCGCCCGCACCACCCACCCATTGCGTCCGAGCTCCGCGGGATCGGAGGCCTCCGCGCGGGCCAGACGCTCGCACCACACGTCCCGACGTTCCTCGGGCAGCCTTTCCAGGCCGCTGCGCACATCCAGACGGCCCGTCAGGATGGCCTCGCGCACCGCGAAACCCCACAGCACACAGGCCTCCTGCGCCTCGGGATCGGTGTGCGTGAGGCGACACAGCGCCAGCACCGACTCCTCGAGCACGTCATCCTCCGCGGCGAGCGCGGGCAGCACCCCGGCGTGGACCCGCAGCAGGGCACCGTTGCCACCGGAGCGGTCGAGCTGCTCATGCACCTCCTGCGCCGCGCAGCGCAGATCCGTCGCCGCGGGCACGGCGCGCCCGGACGCCGCGGCGAGCTCCCCGGAGCGCCGCATCACCGCAGAGGTCAGCACGCCGATGTCGGCGGCGCCGATGGACCAGGTGAACCATCCAGCGGCGATCGCATCCAGGACCGTCTCGTCGGTCAGGGGCCGCCCCGGGGCGTCCACGGCCGCGCGCAGCACCACCACCGCCAGCGCGGTGTCGTCGGTCCACTCCCCTTCGGCCCACCCGAGCAGGCCACCTCCGACCATGTCGACGTCGTCCGTCGCCGGGATCGGCGCCAGGAACTCGTAGGGCGCTCCGAGGGCGTCCCCGACGGCGGCCGCCAGGGCGCTGCCGATCGCACGCTCTCGCACGCCCCTCACTGAGCGCAGCGCATCCCCCGGGGGCACCACCACATCCATGCCTCCCATCGTCCCACGCCGGTAGTCTGGCGGTCGACGAAGGAGACCGTGTGACGACCCCTGCCCCCGAGACGACCGCCGCCTGCTGCAGCAGCGGTGATCCCCACGACCACAGCGGTCATGACCATCCGCGCACCGGCGCCGAGGTGGTGCGCGGCCTGGTGCGCGCCCTCAGCGTGGTCGCTCTGGTGCTTCCCGCCCTAGTGCTGGTGACGATGATGGCGGCCCTCGCCGCCACGCCGTCTTCCCCCGCGGTGCTGTTCATCGGCATCGCGCTGGGGGCGTTGCAGATCGCGGCGCTGGGCCTGTCCGCGGCGCTGCTGACCCGCGCCCCCGGTGTCCGGCCCGACGGGCTGCGGGTGCTGGTCACCCGCTCTGTCGTCGACGAGGTGTTGCGGCTGGCGGCGGTTCTGTTGGCGCTGGTGCTGTGGCCGACGGACGCCCGTGGCCCCCTCGGCCTGTGGGTGGGTGTCGGTGCAGCGACCGTGTGGGGCATCCTCGCGACCATCCAGACGGTCCTCACCCGCAAGCGGTTGGCACGGCCCTCTGCCTGGGGGGAGGAGACGGTGATGGCGATGCTCGCCGACCGCACCGGTGTCGCCCGGGTCGCGGCGATGCGCGTGGTCGACGTGGTGGCGGTGATCTGCTTCCAGCTGGGTGCGAGCGTGCTGGTCGCGACGGCCCCGGTGATGACCGTCGCCACGATCGTGCTGTCCCTCGGCTCGGGGCTGGCCACCCTGATCCTCCATCGCCACGCCCCGGCCGAGCGACCCGCCTCCCCCTGGGCCTGGGCGCCCGCGGCCATCGGCCTCCTGCTGCTGGTCCTGGCGCTGACCCTGCCCGCCGCCGGCGCCGGCGCCCTCTGATCGACACCCTCCCGTCTGAAGGACCCCACGCATGATCACCTCCGTCCCGACCCCCCGCTCCGGCCTCGACCTGTCCTGGTCGGATCCCTCCATCCGTCCCCAGGACGACCTGTTCGGATTCGTGAACGGCCGCTGGCTGCAGGAGTACGTCATGCCCGGGGACCGCGCCGCCGACGGGGAGTTCCGTCGGCTGCGTGACCTCTCAGAAGACCAGGTGCGCGTGCTCACCGAGGAGGCCGCCACCGAGGTCGAGGAAGCCCCCGATCCCTCCCGGCTCTCCCGCGACACGCTGCTGATCGGCACCCTGTACCGCTTGTTCATGGACGCCGAGGCCGTCGAGAACGCCGGGGCGGAGCCCCTCGAGCCGGTTCTCGCGCCGCTCCTGGCGGCAGAGGACCTGCCCGCCCTGGTGGCGCGCAGCGCCCACCCGGAGAGCGGCACCGGTCCCCTGCTGGCGTACGTCTGGATGGACGACGCCGACTCCTCCCGCTACCAGGTGAAGCTCCATCAGGGGGGCTTGGGCCTGCCCGATGAGTCCTATTACCGGGAGGACCGCTACGCGGAGGTCCGCGTGGAGTACGTGAAGCACCTGGCGGCGCTGGCACGCCTGGCGTCCCTGGAGGGCCGCGCAGGGATGCTGCCCGGGGATGCGGAGACCATCGCCGAGGCGGTGATGGACTTCGAGACCCAGCTGGCGGCCTGCCATGTCGACGTGGTGCGTCAGCGCGACCGCGAGAAGTCATACAACCCGCTGGATTCCGCAGGGCGCCGTGAGCTCGCCCCGCAGTTCCCCTGGGACGCCTTCGAGGAGGGCACCGGAGCGCCCACGGAGGCACTCGAGGTGATGTGCGTGAGCCAGCCGGAGTTCGTCACCCGCATGGCCCCGCTGCTGGCGGGCACCGACCTGGCGGTGTTGCGCTCCTGGCTGGTGCTGCACACCGTCGCCTCGTACTGCCCGTACCTGTCCTCAGAGTTCGTCGACCAGGACTTCGCCTTCACCGGCCGAGTGCTCTCCGGCGCGGAGGAACTGCGGGAGCGGTGGAAGCGCGGCGTCGGACTGGTCGAGGGGTCGCTCGGGTTCGCCGTCGGCCGCCTGTATGTGGACCGCCACTTCCCCGCCGAGCACAAGGAGCGGGTGGAGGCCCTGGTGGATGCACTGATCGACGCCTACCGGGCGTCCATCTCCCGCCGTGACTGGATGACGCCCGCCACCCGCGACCGCGCCCTGGACAAGCTGGCACTGTTCACCCCGAAGATCGGCTACCCGGAGAATCCCCGCGACTACGCGGAGCTCGACCTCACGGGCCTGGACCTGGTGGAGGCCGTGCGCGCCAGCCGTCGGGCCGACGCCGAGCACGAGTACTCCAAGGCGGGCCACCCGGTGGATCCGGCCGAGTGGCATATGACCCCGCAGACCGTCAACGCCTACTACAACCCCAGCGCCAACGAGATCGTGTTCCCCGCCGCGATCCTGCAGCCGCCGTTCTTCGACGCGGAGGCCGACGACGCCGTGAACTTCGGCGGCATCGGCGCGGTGATCGGCCACGAGATCGGCCACGGTTTCGACGACCAGGGCAGCAAGTACGACGGCAGGGGCAACCTCGTGTCGTGGTGGACCGCGGTGGACCGGGCCGAGTTCGAGGCCCGTGCCGCGAAACTCATCGACCAGTTCTCCGCGCTCTCCCCCCGTGATCTGGATCCGACGCACCATGTCAACGGCGCCCTGACGATCGGGGAGAACATCGGTGACCTCGGGGGGCTGTCGATCGCGGTGTCGGCGTACCTCGCCACCGCTGAGGATCCGCAGGCGAAGATCGACGGCTGGACCGGCCTGCAGCGCCTGTTCCTGTCGTGGGCGACGGTGTGGCGGGGGCGTAATCGTCCCCAGGAGGCCATCCGCCGGCTGGCGACCGACCCGCACTCCCCCCGGAGTTCCGCTGCAACATCCCGCCGCAGCACGTCCCCGAGTTCTACGAGGCCTTCGGGGTGACGGAGAGCGACGCCCTGTTCCTGCCGCCCGAGGCGCGCGTGGAGATCTGGTGACGCGTCGCCCGCGGGCGTCCTCCGATCGGACCGCCCACCAGGACATGCCCTTCTACGTCGGCGCCACCCGCCCCGGCGCCGTCGGCTGGACCCGCATCCTGCTCACCCTGGTGATGGGGGCGGTGCTGGTGGTGCTGCTGCTGGTGCGGCCGCTCACCCCGGGTCCGCTGATGCCGGTGATGGCGGCGCTGCTGTTCGTGGGGTATGCGCTGTGGACGTGGATGCGTCTGGCCACCCGGTTCATCGTCGACGGCCACGGGGTGACGGTCTCCTGGGGCGGGATGCTGCCGCAGCCGGTGTGGCCGCTGGAGGAGATGCGCACCGTGCAGCTGCGGGAGATCCCCGCGGAGACCCTCGGCGTGACCGTCGGTGGGGTCGGCTGGCGCCGCGGCCGGGTGATGTCCGGCGATCCCGGTGAGCGCCGACCGGTCGGTGACCGTCGCGTCTGGACCACCGGGCACACCCAGGACCCGTACGTCAGCCTCGTCACCCGCCCCGGCACCGCGGTGGAGATCATGGGCCGCGAGAACCGTCATTTCCTAATCACCCCCGTGGACGTCGACGCCACCGCCGCGGCGATCGACCAGGCGCTGCGCGCGCGCCGCTGACCGCACCACCCTCCCCTGCGCGGTAGGATCGGACGGTCATCCGCAGACAGGGGAGCACCATCGGGTGCTGAGAGTGCGCACAGGGCGCAGACCCTTCGAACCTGACCCGGTCAGCACCGGCGTAGGGAGTCGGGATACCTCCGGTGGAGCCATGCGCCCCACCGCCCTTCCGAACGGAAGGAGAGACGGCATGACGACCACCACCACCCCCACCGGCCGCGGTGAGGAGCTCGCCTCCCGCCCCCTCGCCCGCCACCGCACCGTCGACCTGATGGTCACCGTCGCGATCGGCGTGGCCTTCGGCATCGCGTTCCTCGGTTACGGCGCGCTGTACACCCTCCTCACCCCGCTCACCACCCTGTTCCCGCCGTCGGTGGGGATCCTCGCCGGGATCTGGTTCCTTCCGGCGGTGCTCGCGGGCCTCATCGTCCGACGCCCCGGCGCCGCCCTCCTGGCGGAGGTCATCGCCGCCGTGGTGGAGATGATGCTCGGAGCCCAGTGGGGGTGGGCCACCGTCGTGTCGGGCCTGATCCAGGGCGGCGGCGTGGAGCTCGTGTTCGCACTGACGGCGTACCGCCGGTTCCGACTGCCGGTGGCGATCGCCGCGGGCATGGTGGCCGCCGCCTTCGAGTGGGTGTACGAGCGGTTCTTCTACTACCAGGAGTTCTCCACCGCCGCCGGGTTGTGGCTGCTGCTGCTATTCCTCGTCTCCGGCGCGCTGCTCGCAGGTCTGCTCGGCTGGGGGCTCACCCGGGCGCTCGCGGCCACCGGCGCGTTGAACGCCTTCCCCCCGGGGCGTGAGCACGCCCGCGCCCACCGCGTCTGATCGCGCGGTTCCTGCCTGTGACCTCTTCCGTGCCGCCCGCCTCCCCGGCCCCGGTCCCACCCGTGGGGGAGCCCGCGGACCCGCCCGCGGGGCCCCTGCTGTGTGTGGACCATCTGCGGTGGACGCCGCTGGGCCGCTCCGCACCGACGCTCGACGACGTCACCGTGCGGATCGGAGCCGGTGAGCGGGTGCTGCTGGTCGGCGCCAGCGGCAGCGGCAAGAGCACCCTGCTGCGGGCGCTCGCCGGTCTTCTCGACCCGGAGGCCGGTGAGCTGAGCGGGCACGTGACCCCGCCTGGCCGTTCCGGGGCGTGTGCGCTGCTGCTGCAGAACCCCGCCCATGCGATGGTCGGGGCGACCGCCGCGCGGGACACGGCCTTCGGGCCCGAGAACCTGGCGCTGGGCCGCGCGGCCATCCAACAGCGCGTCACCGCGGCGCATGACGCCGCGGCGGTGGACCTCCCCGCCGATCGGGCTCCGGTGGATGCCTCCGGCGGGCAGCAGCAACGGCTGGCGCTGGCGGGTGCGCTCAGTCTGGAACCGGAGGCGCTGCTGCTCGACGAACCCACCGCGATGCTCGATGCGCCGACCGCCACCGCGGTGCGGCAGGCGGTCCTGGAGACCGTCGGCCCCCGCACCCTGGTGGTCGCCGACCATCACGCCGAGGCGTGGCTGCCGCAGGTGCACCGGGTGATCGTGCTGGGGCCGCAGGGCCGGGTCCTCGCCGACACCGACCCGGACACCGCCCGGGACCGGTACCCCGAGCTGCTCGGTCTGTCCGCCGCCCCCGCCGCGGAGGCCCTCAGGCGTTCCCTCTGCTCCCCCGGGACCCGCCCGGACGCCGGCGCCGCTGCGGGCCCGGTGGTGCTGCGGGCCCGGGGGCTTCGGGTCGCCCGCACCGCCCTCGACGGCCTGGACCTGACGCTGCACGCCGGTACCCTCACCGCGGTCACGGGCCCCAGCGGCGCCGGCAAGACCAGCCTGCTGCGGGTGCTGCTGGGATTGTCGCGACCGGCTCTCGGGAGCGTGGAGCGACCCACCCGGGTGGCGTTCGTGCCGCAGGATCCGGAGTCGTCGTTCGTCGCCCGCACCGTCGACGAGGAGGCCCGCGCGTCCGTCGGCGCCGACCCGGAGCTCGCGCAGCGTCTGCTGCGCACCACGGGGCTGGACGCTCTCGCGGCCGCGAACCCCTACACCCTCTCCGGTGGGGAGCAGCGCCGCCTCGCGATCGTCGCGGCGCTCGCCTCCCGGCCGCAGCTGCTGGTGCTCGACGAACCGACGGTGGGGCTGGATGATGCCCGCGCCCGCGACATCCTCGACCTTGTGGAGGAGGCGAGGGATTCCGGTGCCGCGGTGATCGCCGGCAGCCACGACCCGCGGTTGATCGACCGTGCCGGGCAGCAGGTCACGGTCCCCGCCCCGCCCCCGACCCCCGGGGCCGCTGACACCACCCTCCGGCCGGTGTCCCACCAGCCGTCCGCGCCCAGCGACCGCCTGAACCCCCTCACGGCGATCGTCATCGCCACGCTCAGCGCGGTCGGCTCCCTCGCCGTGGACACCTGGCAGATCGGTCTGCTGTCGCTGCTGCCGATGCTGCTGCTGGCGCCGCTGACGATCCGGACCCTGCGCGGCACCCTGCTGCGTCTGCTGCCCGCCGCGGTCGGGGCGCTCGGCCTCGCCTGGTCGACGATGCTGCTCAGCGACGCGACGCTGTTCTCCCCGCAGGCGTGGGCGGTGTCCGCGAAGGAGGGGCTGCGGATCTGGCTGTTCGTCGCCCCCGGGGTGTTGGCCCTGACCGGGATCGACCCGACCGCACTCGGTGACGCCCTCGGTGGGCGGCTGCGGTTGCCCGCCCGGCCCATCGCGGCGATGGTGGTGGGCCTCGTGCGGATCAGTCAGGTGCAGCGGCACTGGCTGACGATCACCCAGACCCGGGAGCTGCGGGGTCTGGGACCGCAGGTGCGGTGGCGGCACCCGTGGCGGTCCCTGCGTTCGACGATCGCGGCGCTCAGCGGCTCCACCCTCGCACTGCTGGTGCAGGAGATCCGTGGCGCCGAGCAGAGCGCCACCGCGATGGACGCCCGCGGGTTCGCGACCGCGCAGCGCCGCACCTGGGCGCTGCCGAGTCGGTTCACGGGCGCCGACGGGATCGGCCTCGCCGCCGGGATGCTGCTGATGGCCTGGCCGTTCGCGATGCGGGCCATCCTGGGCGGCTGACCGCCCCGGCAACACCCCGGGGTGCGGCACCGGGCACAGCACTCGCGCCGACGCCCCTACGCTGGAGGGCATGACCGACGACGACCCGGCCCTCGCCCTCGCCCAGCAGATGATGGACGCCGCCCGTCAGGGCGCCACCGCGCAGCTCACCCCGGTGCTGGACCAGGGGGCGCCGCTGGAGATGCGCGACTCCGCCGGCAACACCATGCTGATGCTCGCCGCGTACCACGGGCACGCCGGGCTGGTGGCGGAACTCGCCCGCCGCGGCGCCGATGTGGACGCCCTCAACGACCGTGGTCAGTCCCCCCTGGCCGGTGCGGTGTTCAAGGGCTTCACCGATGTGGTGGAGACGCTGGTCGCCGCCGGAGCGGATCCCGACGCCGGCGCGCCCTCGGCCCGTGACAGCGCCCGGTTCTTCTGCCGTGAGGAGATGCTGCGGCTGCTGGAGACGCCCGGCGCCTGAGGGGTCAGCGCGGTGGCGTGCCGGGGTGCTGGTACGTCATTGCGACATGCTCCAGGCTCGCCTCGAGGAACACCTCGCCGTGGCGGACGAAACCCTGCGCTGCATACCAGTCCTCCAGATACGCCTGGGCGTCGATCTCCACCGGCCACTGCGGATGCCGTTCCCGGGCCCGCTCCAGCGCCAGCCCCATGAGGCGCCGCGCGAGACCCTGATGCCGGTGATCGGCGCGGGTCGCGACCCGGCCGATGCGCACCTGTTCGCCCGGGCCCTCCAGGATCCGCAGATGCGCCACGGGTTCTCCGCCGGCGCTGATCCACAGCAGCTCCGAGCCGTCCTCGAGGTCCCGTCCGTCGAGGTCCGGGTCGGTGACCTGCTGCTCGGTGACGAACACGTCCTGCCGCAGGCGCAGCAGCCTGTACAGGGTCACCGGGTCGATATCCCCCACCCGGGCCCGATGCTCGACCAGCGAAGGCTCCCCCGCCTCGGGCCGATCCGCGGCGGCGCGGTGCGAGCGGGGCGCGGGCGGTTCGGTGACGTCGTGCTCCGCAGCAGACCGGGCATCAGAGGTGTCAGGGGTGGTGGGCATGGCTCGACCGTACATACCCGGCCCCGGTGTGGCACCTGTCCACCTGTCCGGCGCGAGGGAGGGGCGGTCACCGGGCGGTGAGACGCTCCATCGCCTGCGCCCAGGCGCGGACCATGGCGGGACCGCCGTGCCCCTCGTCCTCCACCACCACGAGGTCACTGCCCGGCCAGGCCCGATGCAGCTCCCAGGCGGTCAGCAGGGGGCCGGAGATGTCCCGCCGCCCGTGGATCAGCACCCCGGGGATGCCCGCGAGGCGGCCCATCCCACCGAGCAGTCCACTGCCGGGTGCGGCACCATGGGGCACGGCCCAATCGGCGACGAACCCGTCGTGCGCCCAGTAGTGCGTCACCAACCGCGCGAGGCACCTCTCCTGCTCCGTCACCGTCGGATGGGCCCCGGGCAGCGGCACCGGGTGGGTCCCGCCACCGCCGAGGCGGATGTGCTCCTCCTCCCAGGCGCACCAGGTGGCGGCCGCGGTGTCCACGAGCTCTGGATCGTCACTGAACACCATCCGGCGGTAGGCCTCGACCAGGCGCAGGCGCCCGTCGGACCGATCGGTGCGGTCGAATCCGGTGTGCTGCTCGGCGAGGGTGGCCAGGGCATCCCAGGTCTCGGGGAAGACGGCGCCGATGTCCTCGGTGATCCAGTCGACCTCCCGCCGGAACGTGCTGGTGACGGCGAACAGGACGATGCCGAGCACACGCTCGGGATGCCGCTGGGCATAGGCGAGGGCGAGGGTGGAGCCCCAGGAGACCCCCTGGAGGATCCACGCCTCGATGTCCAGGTGCTCCCGCAGCGCCTCCAGGTCCGCCACCAGTGCTCCATGGTGAAGGCCGAGGGGTCCGGGGCGTGGGTCCGACCGGCCTCCGGGAGGCTCCCCGGGCTGCCGCGCTGGGCGAGGGCGATCATGCGGGTGCGCTCCGCGGGAGAGTTGCGCCGGTGCCCGGCGGTGAGGCGCCCGCCGGGGCCGCCGTGCAGATACACCGCGGGCACCCCGTCAGGCGCTCCGGCCTCCTCCCACAGGATGCGGTGGCCGTCCGACACGGGGAGCATGCCGCGGGCCGTCACCGGGGGTGGGTCCCCGATCCTCGGGGTTCCCCCGGCGGAGCCGACCGCGGAATGGGTACTCACTCCAGTGCCCAGGCGTCGGCGGGATGCTCGCGGGACCAGGGGGAACGGCGTGTGCGGACCCGCTGGCAGCGCGGACACCAGTAGACGGTGCGCCCCGCCATCGCTGACGAGCGGACGGGAGTGTGACACAGGCGGCACGGCAGCGTCTGCCGGTGGTACACGTAGAACGCCTGCTCGCGGGGGACGGCGGCGGGATCGTCATCGCCGTTCTGGCGGGCGCCACCGGGCCGCTCCATAAGGCGCGCCTCGAGGTGACGGTGCTCCACCTGGGTGGTGACGATCCGTCCGGTGCGCTCCCCGTACCGGATCAGCGGCACCAGGTCCTCCCACAGGCCCTCGACGAGGCCGGCGGTGAGGTCCCGGCCGGGCACCCACGGGTCCACGCGGGCGCGGAACAGCAGCTCGGCCCGGTAGATGTTGCCGATGCCCGCCACCACCGCCTGGTCCATCAGCAGTTGACCGATGGGGGTGCGGGAGCGACGCACCCGCTCCACGAACACCCTCGACTCCGCATCGCCCCGCAGGGGATCGGGGCCGAGGCGCTGGAGCAGGGCTGTGCGACCGGCCGCATCGATGACCTCGCAGGCCGTGGGGCCGGTCAGGTCCGCGAGCGCCCGTTCGCCGAGGATCCGCAGCCGCACCTGACCGCGCGGAGGGGTCTGCCGCCAGTCCCCCGGGGCGGAGGTGTCGGTGACGGCCTGCTCCCGCTCCCCGACCCGCACCCGCGGGGCACCGATCGCGTGCGCGAGCGCGGAGCCCTGCCCGCCGACGTCAGGATCTCCTGCGAAGGTCCACGAGCCGTACAGCCCGAGGTGCACGTGGATCATCAGCGCCGAGTCCGAGCCCTCGGGGGCGTCGGGGACGGGCGCCAGATGCAGCAGCAGGTGCTTGCCGGCCGCTTCGACATCGGTGAGCCACCATCCGTCCAGGCACGCGGCATCGGCGGCGAACCTCCCCTGGGGGCTGCTCAGCCGCACCCGCTGCCCGGCGAAGACCTCACGGAAGGTGCGGGCGAGGCGGTGGACGGTGTGGCCCTCCGGCATCAGGCGGGAGCGCCGGAGGCGTCGTCCGCCGCGTAGCCGCCGGTGCGCTCGTACCGCGCCACCAGATCGATGCGTCGCTGGTGCCGCTCGTCCCCGCTGAACGGCTCCGCCAGGAACACGTCGATGAGGTGCTCCAGCTCCTCCTCGGAGTGCTGGCGGGCGCCCACGGAGATGACGTTGGCATCGTTGTGCTCCCGGGCCAGGCGGGCGGTGTCCTCATTCCAGACCAGGGCGGCGCGCACCCCCGGCACCTTGTTCGCGGCGATCTGCTCGCCGTTGCCGCTGCCGCCGATGACGATCCCGAGGGACCCGGGCCGGGCGACGACGGCCTCCCCGACCGCGGTGCAGAACGGCGGGTAGTCATCCAGGGCGTCGTACTCGTGGGCACCGTGGTCGGTGACCTCATGGCCCTTCGCGGTGAGGGAGTCGACGAGGCGGTTCTTCAGCTCGAAACCGGCGTGATCGGTGCCGATATGGATCTGCACAGGAGCGTCCTTTCGCGGGGGTGCGGCACGGGGTCAGGAGAAGTCGATACCGCCGGTGCGGCTGCGCTTGATCTCGTAGAAGCCCTCGGTCTCGGCGAGGGTCGCGAGGGCATCGAGCAGCTTCCCCGCGGCCTCCCCCTTGGGGGCCGGGGAGATGACGGGGCCGAAATAGGCGGTGCCGGCACCGAAGGAGATGACCGGGGTACCGACCTCATCACCCACCAGGTCGATCGCCCCCTGGTGGGAGGCGCGCAGCGCGCGGTCCGTCTCATCACCGGCAACGTTCTCGTACACCTCGAGGGCCTCCGTGCCGACCCCGCTGGCGGCCACGGCATGCTCCGTGGCGGCGCGACGGTCGTGGGAGCCGCCGACGTGGTAGTGCTCACCGAAGGCGGTGTAGTAGGCGGAGAGGGCGTCCTGCCCTCCCAGCTGTTCCACCCGGATCGCCACCCGGGCCGGCCCCCAGGACTGGTCCATCGCCGCGCGGTACCCGGGGTCGAGATCGCGGCCCTCGTTGAGGACGGACAGCGACATCACGCGGAAACGGGGCTCCACGTCGCGCACCCGGGCGGCCTCCAGCAGCCAGCGACTGGTCATCCAGGCGAAGGGGCAGGTGGGGTCGAAGAACAGGTCGACACGGCGGGCGGTCATCTCTGGTGCTCTCCTTCTGTCCGGGTCCGGCTGTCAATGTCTGGTGGTCCCACGCGGCGGGGCCCGGGAGGTCCGGGACGCCACGGGGTGACGCTGCCATTCTGGCACCCCCGCCCGACACCGGACCCGGCCGGGGGCGCAGCTCCGCTGGCCCTCCCCCGTCGACCGCGGGCGGGGACCGGCTATGACGGGTGCGCACGGAAAACGCTTGCCCCGCCGGGTCGGGTGGGTTGGGATATGCGGGTGCCCTCCCCCGACTCCCCTGCGCTCCCCACCGCATCCCCCGCCGCGATCACCTCCCCCGACACCCCGCGCGGTGCACCTCCCGGCGTGCTGCGCGAACTGCTGCGCCGCCATCCGCGGATCCTCCTCGTGGCTCTTCCCGCCTCCGTGCTGTCCGAAGGCAACGAACTGCTGATCCCGATCCTGCTGGGGTACGTGATCGACGCCGGTATCGTCGCCGCCGATCCGCGCGCCCTGCTGTGGGGCATCGTGCTGCTGGTGGGGATGCGTCTGGTGGGGCTGGCGTGCTGGGCCACGGGGTTCCGCATCGTCCAGCGGGCGCGGATGACGGAGCGTCACCGACTGCGGGTGCAGGTCACCGCGGCGGTGCTGGATCCGAGCTCGCGCCCGCTGGAGCGACCCGCCGGTGAGGTGCTGTCGATCGCCACCTCCGATGCCGACAAGGCCTCCGACGTGTTCGAGGTGCTCGGTTGGGCCATCCCGGGGAGCCTCGCGGTGATCGGGGCGGGAGTGTGGCTGACCTGGGTGGACCCGGTGCTCGGCCTGACGCTGCTGGTGGGCCTGGCGGCGATGGTGGTCATGGTGCGGGTGGTCACACCGGTGCTGTCAGACCGTTACGACCGGCAGCAGTCCCGGGCAGCCGACGCCGCGGCGACCGCCACCGACCTGGTGCACGGCCTGCGGGTGCTGCAGGGCCTGGGGGTGCAGGCCCGCGCCCGCGCCCAGTACCGCGCCCGCTCCCGCACCGCCCTCGACGCCGCTCTGGTGAACGCCCGGTTCTCCGGAGTCGCCACCGGGCTCACGACGATCATCACCTCGGTGACGCTCGCGGCGGTGGTGCTGATCGCGGCGCAGCGCGCCCTCGACGGGCAGCTGTCCCTGGGCACGCTGATCGCGGTCGCCGCGGTGCTGCGCGCCATCATGGGTTTCCTCCACGGTCTGTCCGAGGTGCCGACATGGTGGGCGGGCGTGTCGACCTCGGCCCGTCGCGTGCGGGATCTGCTGGCGGATCTCGGCCGGCGCGTCGACGACCTCGGCGGCCTGGAGAGCGGCGCGAGCGCACCCGCCCCGCGACGCCCGGGAACCGGCGGTCTGACGATCCCGGTGGCCGGCCACCCGGTGCATATCGCCGACGGCGAGGTGGTCGCGCTGGTCGCCCCGGATCCCTCGGTGGTCGATGACGTCCTCGCGGCGCTGCAGGGCGGCGGCGGAGCGACCCTCGGTGACCGCCCGATCGCCGCGGTGGATCTGACCGAGCTGCGGAGGGACCTGCTCGTCGAACCCCATGCGGTGGACCTGTTCGACGGCACCCTGCGCGACCAGCTGGCCACGCGCGCCCCGGCCGGGACCGCCCGCGACGGCTCCGACGACGAGTGGGCCCGGCAGGCTCTGCATGCCGCCGGGGCCGAGGACCTGCTGGAGATCCTCCCCGACGGATTCGACACCCGCATCCTCGACCGCGGGGCGAATCTCTCCGGCGGTCAGCGCCAGCGCATCGCCCTGGCCCGCGCGGTCGCCGCGGACCCGCCGGTTCTGGTGCTGCAGGATCCGACCACCGCGGTCGACGCCGTCACCGAGGCCCATATCGCCGAGGCGCTGGTCGCGGTGCGACGCCGTCCCGACCGGGCGACCCTCCTGCTCACCCGCGCCCCGGCGCTGCTGCGCGCTGCCGACCGGGTGGTGCTGGCCACGCCCGCGGGCCCCCTCCCCGGCTCCCACACCGACCTGCTGGAACGACCCGACTACGCCGAGGCGGTGCACCGATGAGCGTGCAGCTCGACCGGGAACTCGACGAGATCCTCTCCGCAGACGCGACGGCGCAGCGCCAGTTGGATCAGCACGCCGCCCTGCTGCCGATCGCCGATGGTCGCACCACCTCCCACCACCTGCTGGGGGAGTTGCGACGCCGCTGGCTGCATGCGGTCGCGACGGTCCTGACGATGGCGGCGTCGGCCGCCTGCACCGCCATGCTGCCGCGGCTGATCGGCCGCAGTGTCGACACGGTCGTCGCCGGCGGGTCGGCGCGGGAGCTGTGGATGATCGCCGTCTGGACCGTCGTGTACGGCGTCCTCGGCGCGGCACTCGGTGCTCTCGGCTTCGCGCTGGTGAGCGCCCTGGGGCAGCGGATCCTCGCGGGCATGCGCGAGGAGGTCATCGACCGGGCCCTCGACCTGCCCGCCCAGACCCTGGAGCGCTCCGGGATCGGCGATGCCCTCTCCCGCGTCGCCGACGACGTGGATGTCACCGCCCGTGCTGTGAACAACATCGTGCCGTTCCTGGTGCAGACGGTGATCATGGTCGTGGTGACCCTGGCCTCGATGATCCTGCTCAGCCCCTGGCTGCTGCTGGTGCTCGTGCCGGTGCTGCCGATGTATGCCGTGGCGGGCCGCTGGTACCTGCGGCGCACCGGCCCGATCTATCGCACCGAACGCGTGGCGATGGGTGCCCGCGCGCAGGGTCTGCTGTCGGCGATCCACGGCACTCCCACCGTGCACGCCTACGGCATCGAACGGCGCGAGACCGAGCATGTGGCGGTGCTGTCGCAGGCCGCCGCCGCCCTGGGGTGGCGGGTGATGCGGCTGGTCGTGCGGGTGTGCCTGATCCTCGCGATCCCCGAGAACCTGGCGCTGGTGCTCGTGCTCCTGGCCGGGTACCTGCTGGTGAACGTCGCGGATCAGCCCGTCGGCACCGCGGCTGCGGCCGGGGTGTACCTGCTGAGCCTCATGTGGCCGATGCTGATGGTGATCTTCTCGCTGGACGATGTGCAGTCGGCCGCGGCGAGCCTCACCCGCATGGTCGGGGTGATCCGGTCGATCCCCACCGCCACCTCCCCCGGGTCCCTGGTCCCGGTGGATGGGTCCCTGCGCCTGGAAGGGGTCTCCCACGCCTACGGCACCCGTGCCGACGGTAGTGAGCACGTGGTGCTGCAACCGCTGGATCTGCACGTCCCCGAGGGTTCGACACTCGCCCTGGTGGGGGCCTCCGGCGCCGGGAAGTCGACCCTGGCGAGCATCCTCGCCGGGACCCTCACGCCCCGGCACGGTCGGGTGCTGCACGGCGGTGCCGACCTCACCCGGGGTGATCTGGAGGCCCTGCGGGCGAACGCCAGCATCGTCAACCAGGACGTCCACGTCTTCCGCGGCACCCTCGCCGAGGACCTGCGCCTGGCACGTCCCGACGCCACCGAGGACGAGCTGCTCGCGGCCCTCGACCTGGTGGGCGCGCGGGGCTGGGCGCAGCGCCTGCCGAAGGGCCTCGAGACGGAGGTCGGGGAGAAGGGCGAGAGGTTGACGGCCGAGCAGTCGCAGCAACTGGCGCTGGCCCGCATCGCCCTGCAGGATCCACGGGTGCTGGTGCTGGACGAGGCCACCGCCGACGAGGGCTCCGCGGGAGCACGGACCCTGGAACGGGCGGCGCTGGCGGTGTCGGCCGGACGGACCACGGTGATCGTGGCCCACCGCCTCTCGCAGGCGCGGCAGGCCGACCGGATCCTGGTGATGGAGCAGGGCCGCGTCGTCGAGGACGGCAGCCACGAGGAGCTGGTGGCACGCGGTGGCAGCTACGCCCGTCTGTGGTCGGCATGGGAGGGGTGAGGCCCCCGATGGTCGTGGGCCTGAACCGCGCCTGAGCGCCGGGCGGGACACCCCGGGGTATGGTCGAGGCATACACCTTGCCCCCCGCGGGAGCACTACCGTCCCCTGCCGGTCGGCCGGACGGCGCCGGGACGGCCGCGGGGCCTACCCCGGCCGGGACGAGACCATGCACAGCTCTGCGCGATGGTCACCTGGGGATCAGGTGACCTGGACCTACTACACCCCTCAACACTCCACCCGCACCGTCCGACCCGGCACGGTGGTGCTCGACGACGACCGCGGCATCGTGGTGTGGATCGCCCCCGGCACCGAGGTCCTGCTGCCGGTGCTCCCCAACGGCGCGGCCCTGCGACGCGCCGGGGACGAGGGCATGTTCACCGAACGCCGTGTCCAGTCCAAACAGCTGTGGACCGGCAACGGCATCCTCATGATCGGTCTGCCCGACACCCCGTACTCGGTGTGGCTGTTCTACAAGGACGACGGCTCCCTCGGTTGCTACTACGTCAACCTCGAGACACCGTACGAGCGCACGGAGGAGGGCGTGCGGACCCGCGATCACGTGCTCGACCTGGTGGTGCTGCCTCGGCGGGACTGGCACTACAAGGACGAGGACGAACTCGAGGGCGCCGAGCGCGTGGGGTACTTCGATGCCGAGGAGGTCGCCGCGATCCGTGAGGCCGGCCGCCTCGCCGTCGACCACATCTCCCGCTGGACCTACCCCTTCGGCGCCGGGTTCGAGCATTTCTTCCCGGACCCGTCCTGGGGCATCCCGCCACTGCCCGCGCACTACAGCTGGGACCTGGACCTGACGCACCGCTGATCCCGGGGCGGACCCGGCACTGCACCGGCGCTGATCCGGGTGTCGGGGACTCTGCTTGGATAGTGGCATGTCCACCGAGAACCTCACGCGCGACGAAGCCCGAGAGCGGGCGTCCTTCCTCAGCACCCAGGCCTACGACGTCCGACTGGACCTCACCACCGGCCCCACCACCTTCCGCACCGAGACCACGATCCGCTTCACCTCCACCGAGGCCCGCGGCACCTTCGTGGATCTGCTGGCCCCCGCGGTGCACGAGATCGAGCTCAACGGTGAGCTGCTGGAGGATCCGGCGTCCCGCTTCGACGGCGCCCGGGTGACGCTGCCCGAGCTGGTCGTCGGCCCGAACGAGGTGCGCATCCTCGCCGATGGCGCCTACACCAACACCGGTGAGGGCCTGCACCGCTTCGTCGACCCCGTCGACGACGAGGTCTACCTGTACACCCAGTTCGAGGTCTCCGACGCCCGCCGCATGTTCGCGTGCTTCGAGCAGCCCGACCTCAAGGCCACCTTCCAGTTCACCGTCACCGCACCGGAGCACTGGCGCGTCATCTCCAACTCCCCCACCCCGCAGCCCGTGCCGGTCGAGGGTCGCGACGGCGTCGCCACCTGGGAGTTCGCCCCCACGGAGACGCTCTCCACGTACCTCACCGCCCTGATCGCCGGGAAGTACGAGGGCGGGGAGGGCACCATCCGCACCCGCGACGGCCGCGACATCCCCGCCGGGGTGTACGCCCGCGCCTCCCTCGCACAGCACCTCGATGTGGAGCCGATCCTCGCCGTCACCCGCGCCGGTTTCGAGTTCTACGAGAAGGCCTTCGACTGCGACTACCCGTTCCCCAAGTACGACCAGGTGTTCGTGCCGGAGTACAACATGGGCGCGATGGAGCACCCGGGGGCCGTCACCTTCGTCGAGTCGTACGTCTTCCGCTCCGATGTCTCCGACGCCGTGCGGGAGCGCCGCGACCTCACGATCCTCCACGAGCTCGCCCACATGTGGTTCGGCGATCTGGTCACCATGCGCTGGTGGGACGACCTGTGGCTGAACGAGTCCTTCGCGGAGTACGCCTCCACCCTGTGCTCGGCCGAGGCGACCCGCTGGACCAACGCGTGGACCACCTTCGCCGGATCCGAGAAGGCCTGGGCGTACCGCCAGGACCAGCTGCCCTCCACCCACCCGATCGTCGCGGACATGGTCGACTTCGACGCCGTGGAGACGAACTTCGACGGCATCACCTACGCCAAGGGCGCCTCCGTGCTGCGGCAGCTCGTCGCGTACGTCGGCCAGGACGCGTTCTTCGAGGGCCTGCGGGCGTACTTCCGCAAGCATGCCTGGGGGAACACGGAGCTGGGTGACCTGCTCACCGAGCTGGAGGCCACCAGCGGTCGCGACCTGCGGACCTGGTCGGCCCTGTGGCTGGAGAAGGCCGGCGTGACGCTGCTGCGCCCGATCGTCGAGAAGGACGGTGACGGTGCCATCACCCGGTTCGCCATCGCCCAGGAGGCCCCGGCCGATTACCCGACGCTGCGCCCGCACCGTCTGCGCGTGGGCGGGTTCCGTCTGCAGGACGGTGCCCTGCGCCGCACCACCCAGGTGGAGATCGACGTCGACGGTGACCTCACGGAGGTCCCGCAGCTGCAGGGTGAGAGCGCCGACCTGTGGCTGGTCAACGACGACGACCTCACCTACGCGAAGGTCCGCCTGGATGAGGACTCGCTGCGCGTGGCGATGGAACACCTGCGTGACCTGGACGACTCCCTGGCCCGCACCCTGCTGTGGTCGGCCGCGTGGGACATGACCCGTGACGGTGAGATGCCCAGCCGCGACTTCCACGCGCTGCTACTGGCGAACCTCACCGGGGAGCACGAGTCCAGCGTCGTGCGGAACCTGCTCTCCCAGCTGCTTGCCGTCACGACCCGCTTCGCCGCCCCGCAGGATCGGGCCGAGCGCACCCGTGCCACCGCCGATGCCCTGTGGTCCCTCACCCAGGGGGCCGAGGCCGGATCCGATACCCAGCTGCAGCTGGTGGAGGCCTTCGCGCGCCTGGCGAGCACCCCGGACCATGCCCGCACGCTGCAGGGCCTGCTCGACGGCACTCAGGAGCTGGCCGGCCGCAGCATCGACACCGATCTGCGCTGGAAGCTGGTGACGGCACTGGCGTCCCTCGGGGAGGCCGACGACGCCGCGATCGCCGCGACCCTCGCGCAGGACGACACCCAGTCCGGCCGCAAGGCCGCCCTCACGGCCCGCGCGGCCCGTCCCACCGCAGACGCGAAGGCCGAGGCATGGCGCGTGACCGTCGAGGAGGACACCCTCGCCAACGAGTCCATCACCGCCGTGGTGCAGGGTTTCTGGCGGGTCCAGGACCGCGAGCTCGTCGGCCGGTACGAGGAGACGTACTTCGCGATGCTCGACCAGGTGTGGGCGAACCGCTCCAATGAGATCGCGAACCGGCTGATCCAGGGGTACTTCCCGATGGAGTTCCCGAGTCAGGAGGTCGTGGAGCGCGCTGACCGCTGGCTGGCGGAGCACCCGCAGGCCCCGCTGGGCCTGCGCCGCCCGGTGATGGAGGGCCGCGACGACACCGCCCGCGCCCTGCGCGTCCAGGAGGCCGACGTCACCCGCTGACGGTGAGGGCGCCCCCGGCTGGTTAGCCTCGACGCATGCAAGGTTCCGAGATCCTCGATTCCATGCTCGCGTGGCTGCTGTCCGGGGGCGTCCGCATTCTGCTGATCCTGCTGCTGGCGGTGGTGGCCCGGGCCGCCGGTGCGTGGCTGATCCGCCGCGTCGTGCGGGGGGTGGTCGACTCCGGGACCGCGCTGTCCAGCGTCACCCAGCATGTGGTCCGCCGCAGTCGTCGCGACGCGGAGGCCGCGGCGAAGCGGCGTGAGCAGCGCGCCGCGACCCTCGGCACCGTGGCGGTGAACATCCTCTCCGCCGGGGTCTTCATCGTCACGGTGATCATGATCCTCTCGGAGATCGGCGTCGACGTCGGCCCGCTGCTGGCCTCCCTCGGGGTGGTGGGTCTGGCCGCCGGCATCGGCGCTCAGACCATCATCAAGGACGTCATCGCCGGGATGGTGCTGCTGCTGGAGGACATCGTCGCCGTGGGCGACTGGGTGGATCTGGAGCATGCCGAGGGCACCGTCACCAACATCAACCTGCGCGTGACGCAGGTGCGGGGCCTGGACGGCACCCTGTGGACCGTCCGCAACGGAGAGATCATCCGCATCGGCAACAAGTCCCGCGGTTACTCCACCGCGGTGGTGCTGCTGGACATCGACTCCCAGGCCGACAATGCCGTGGTCTCCCAGGTGTTGGATCAGGTGGCGCAGGAGATCTCCGCTGATGAGGAGTGGGCCCCGCTGCTCCGCGACGACGTGCAGATCTCCGGGATCCTCGGTGTGGACGGCACCCGCTTCCGGCGCCGGGTGATGGTCAAGACCGACCCCGGGGAGCAGTGGAGCGTGGAGATGGAATTGCGGCGCCGCATCCGGGTGGCGTTCCAGCGGGCCGACATCCCCTTCGCGCTGCCGAAGTACGCCGAGACCCAGCAGGGCTGACGCCCTCCGCCGCGCTCCGACCCCTGAGAGGATGACGCCATGACGATTCCCCTGCACCCCGAGGGCCCCGGGACGGCCGGGCCCCAGCAGACGTTCTACGAGGCCGTCGGGGGCCACGACACCTTCGTGCGCCTGGTCGACGCCTTCTATGCCGGTGTGGCCGCGGATCCGCTGCTGCGGCCGATGTACCCGGAGGAGGACCTCCAACCGGCGAAGGACCGCCTGCGGATGTTCCTGGAGCAGTACTGGGGCGGCCCGAAGACGTACGGTGAGCAGCGCGGCCACCCGCGATTGCGGATGCGCCACGCCCCGTTCCCCGTCTCCCCCGCCGCCCGCGACGCCTGGCTGCGGCACATGCGCGCGGCGGTCGAGTCGCTGGACCTGCCGCCGCTGCTCGAGGGCACGCTGTGGGACTACCTGGAGCGAGCCGCGCATTCGCTGGTGAACACCGTCGACGGTGGCGAGGCCCCGATGCCGGGCGCGCAGCTGCCCGGCCGCATGGCCTGAGCGCCGGGCCCGGGTTCAGCCGCGGAAGCTGAGCGGCTCCCCCTCGTACTCCGCGACCGCGGCACGCGCCTCGTCACCCAGTCGCACCGGACGCTGCGTCTCACGATCCACGATCACCACGGTGGTCCGGGCCTTCACGTACGGGGCAGCGGCCTCGGCATCGTCGCGCTGCAGGATGAGGTAGTCCACGTCGAAGCTGGCCCCACCCAGCCGCGACAGCCACAGCCGCACCACCACGCCGTCCCGGCGGTGCTCGATCGGCCGAAGGTACTCCAGGCGCTGGGAGGCCACCAGGGTGATCACCGGCGAGTCGGTGGTGCCGAATCCCGCCAGGGCCGTCGGCGGCACGTCCACCCCCTCGCCCTGCTGGTCCTCCGGCGGGGTCCAGAACGCCGCGATGCGTGCCTCCTCCAGCAGCGACAGGGTCGCGGCGTTGTTGACATGCCCGTACGCGTCGAGGTCGGACCAGCGGACGTCCACATGCAGATCGAGATGCGCCATGGGGTGATTGTCGCAGGGATGACCGTGAGGTGGGGGCCGGCGGCGTGCGGGAGAGTCGGCGCCCCTACGATGGCGGTATGGCCGTCTCCCCCGACCCCACGCCCCATGCCGTCTCCGCCGCCCTGCTGTCCCTGCTGGATCTGCGCACGGCGGAGGCCGCGCAGTCCCTGAACCCCGGCACCACCGTCGCGGCGTATGAGGGTGACACCGCCGCCGCCCCCGACGGGCACGTGTTCGGCGGCCAGGTGATGGGTCAGGCCGTGGTCGCCGCCTCCCGCACCGTCCCCGACGGCCGCACCATCCACTCGATGTACGCGTACTTCCTCGCTCCGGGCCGCCCGGGGATGCCGATCCGTTTCGAGGTCGAGAGCCTGCGCGACGGCGGATCCTTCTCCGTGCGGCGGGTGCTGGCCCGGCAGGGGACGTGACGATCTTCGCGATGACCTCCTCGTTCCAGGAGCTGCAGCCCGGACTGGAGCATGAGGGCACCGCCCCCGAGGCCCCGGACCCCGAGCAGCTGCCCACCACCGCTGAGGTGCTGAGGGACGTGGACCACCCGATCGCCCGCTACTGGTCCACGCAGCGCCCGATCGACATCCGCCACGTCACCGACCCGATCTACCTGCGTCCTGATCCGGCCGGTGCCGATCGGCAGCTGGTGTGGATGCGGGCTGTCGCCCCCCTGGAGGCGAGCGCGGCGGTGCATGACGCGATCCTCGCCTTCGCCAGTGATTTCACGCCCTTCGAGCCGATCCTGCGTCGGCACGGACTGGCGTGGGTGACGCCGGGTCTGCGGATGGCCACCATCAACCACGCCCTGTGGTGGCATCGCCACGTGGACCTGAACGACTGGCTGCTGTTGGAGCAGGTGAGCCCGTCGGCGGCGGGCGGACGCGGTCTGACCACCGGGCACCTGTGGACCCGTGACGGGCACCTGGTCGCGACCATCACCCAGGAGGGGATGATCCGCACCGGACGCCCCTGACGCCACCCGTGGCGGACGTCGTGGGTCTCAGGCGGTGGCGTCGTTCGCGGCCTGCTGCGCCTCGGTCAGGGCCTCGGGCACGGGCGCGGTCCCCGCGAAGGCCTCCCGGATGTGAGGCAGCGCAGCGGAGGTCCCGTCGGCGGAGCGCACTCCGGTCTCGGGGCGCGCGACCTGCGGGGTCGGTTCCAGAGCGGCGGCGACATCCACTCCGCGGGCCGTCCAGGCCTCGGTGAAGGCGGAGCGGGCGTCACGGTGCGCGGGGATCCCGAGGTGCGCCTCGGCGAGGGTCCGCTGCAGCGGCGCCGATCCCAGCCATGCCAGCAGCGCCACGGCCCCGTCCTTGCGGGGGCGGGTCCCGTCCTCTGCGTCCTGCTCCTCGGCCAGGGCCCGGGGCGCGCACGCCGCGATGCCGTGCACCAGGGGGCGGCGGCCGGCGGGGCCCGGCACCACCGGGTGCACGCTCCACGGGAGGGTGTCCCCGATGGCGTCGGCGACGACCCGCAGGTCGTACGTCCCGGTCTGGAACAGCGCCAGGCGACCGCGGGTGAACCATTCCCGGGCGAGGGTCGGCGACGCGGCCGAGTCGGCACCGGGCGGGGCGACATGCCAGGTGTTCGCCATGTCCACCAGGTACTGGACAGCGGCGGTGCCCTCCGGAGAGGCGAAGGTGAAGCGCTCGGCCTCGTCCTGCCAGGTTCCGCCGTTGCCAGCGATGAAGGGGCCCAGCACTCCGGCGCGGTCGGGCACCGCCCCGAAGCCGACGGAGGTGAGGCCGGCGGGGTCGAAACCGGATCCCCCGGGGTGGGTGCCGTTCTGGTCGGCGGTCAGCGCACGGGTGGCGGCGCGCAGGGGGTCATCCTCCGCGGCGGGGTCGAAGGACAGTGCTGCGGGATCCACCCCGGCGCCCTCGACCAGACTGCGGTTGGCCAGCAGGACGGTCACGTCCCACAGCATCGGCACCCCCCACAGGCGGTCATCGCGGCGGTAGAGGTCGACGACCTGTGGCTCCCAGGCCTCATCCCCGGGCAGATCCTCACGACTCAGGTCGAGCAGGCCGTCGCTGACCTGGAACTGGGCGAGGTTCGCGGCGTTCATGAGGAACACGTCGGCGGACGTCCCCCCGGCGATGTCCAGAGGGAGGCTCGTCCAGTAGTCCTCCCAGTCCCGCACCTCGACCTGAAGCTTCCAGCCGCTGGCGCGGGTGAACTCGGGGGCCGCTCGGGTGATCGCCTCACCCAGGGGTCTGCTCCAGACCCGCAGCACGAGGGTGTCGGCGGGGACGTCGGTGGCGCTCGTCGGGGTGGGGTCACCGCTGTCGGAGCAGGCCGCGAGCGCGCCGACGCCCCCCGCGGCGAGGGCCGCGAGGAGGCGTCGGCGACTGAGGTCGCTGGTCACGCGGTGGCGACCAGTCCCAGTTCGGCGCGGTCGGCCAGGGCGGGATGCTGCGGGACCACGCGGATCGTGTACCCGGCGGGGCCGGTGGCACCGAGCACCGCGCGGGTGGCCCAGCGGCCGTCGGCCTCCTGCCGCATGGGCAGCAGCTCGACATCCTGCAGCTCACCGTCGCTATCGGGGGTGCCGACGATCGCCTCGACCTGCACGTCCTGCGCGCTCAGCGGGCCGAGCTCCACCAGGGCGGAGAGGGTGACCTCGGCCCCGGCCGGGACCACGTCCCCGCGGGCGCCGTCGAGCCGGACGTCGTGGATCCGCACCTGCGGCCAGGCGTCGGCGACGGTGGCCTTCCAGTCGCTGAAGCGGCGGCGCAGCTGCGGGTCCTCACCGAACGCGGCGGCGGCGCGTGCCGCGGGGGCGTACAGCTCGGTGACGTAGTCCCGCACCATCCGGGAGGAGGTGATGCGCGGGGCGATCTCCACCAGGGAGGCGCGGATCTTCTGCAGCCATCCGACGGGCACACCCTGGGCGTCGCGGTCGTAGAACAGCGGCGCGATGCGGTGCTCGAGGATGTCGTAGAGGGCCTCGGCCTCGATGCGGTTGCGCTCGGCTCGGTCCTCCCGATCGGCGGTGGGGATGGTCCAGCCGGCGTCATCGGTGGCCATCTCGTCCCACCAGCCGTCGGAGATGGAGAAGGTCAGGCCGCCGTTGAGGACCGCCTTCATGCCGGAGGTGCCGGAGGCCTCCTCCGGGCGCACCGGGTTGTTCAACCACACGTCGGACCCGGCCACCAGCACCGAGGCCATGGAGATGTCGTAGTCCGGGAGGAAGGCGATGCGGTGACGCACCCCCGCCTCGTCGGCGAACCGCACCATCTGCTGCATGAACTCCTTGCCGGGGCGGTCCGCGGGGTGGGCCTTGCCGGCGATGACGAACTGCACGGGCCGGTCGGGGTTCAGCAGGATGCGGCGCAGACGCTCGGGGTCCTGCAGCATCAGGGTCAGGCGCTTGTAGGTGGAGACGCGGCGGGCGAAACCGATGGTCAGCACCTCGGGGTCGAGGATGCTGTCGGTCCAGCCGAGCTCCGCCGGGTCGGCGCCGCGCACCAGCCACGACTCCCGCACGCGGCGGCGGGCCATCTCCACGAGATCCCTGCGCAGGGTGGCGCGCACGTCGAGGAGATCGTGGTCGGTGAGGGTGCCCAGGGCGCTCCAGTCGCCCATCGAGGAGATGTCGACGTCCCCGAGGGCCTTCTTGTACAGATCGTCCATCGCGCGGGAGGTCCAGGTGCGCCGGTGCACACCGTTGGTGACGGAGGTGATGGGCACCTCCGGCACGTCGAACCCGGGGTACAGGTCCTGGAACATCTCGCGGGAGACGGCGCCGTGGAGCTGGGAGACACCGTTGGCGCGCTGCGCCAGGCGGAAGCCCATATGCGCCATGTTGAACACCTGACCGCCGGCCTCGGTGCCCAGGGAGAGGGCGGCCTCCACCGGCAGGCCCTCCACCAGGCGGGAGATTCCGGCGGCATCGGCGTCGAGGTACCGGCGCAGCTGGGCGGCGTCGAACCGGTCGATGCCGGCGGGCACCGGGGTGTGGGTGGTGAACACGGTGCCGGCGCGGGTCTCCCCGAGGGCCTCGTCGAAGCTGGCGCCCTCGCGCATGAGGCGGCCGATGCGCTCCAACCCGGAGAAGCCGGCGTGGCCCTCGTTCATGTGGAACACCTGCGGGGTGGGGAATCCACTGGCCTCGCAGAAGGCGTCGACCGCGCGGACGCCGCCGATGCCCAGCACGATCTCCTGGACGATGCGGTGCTCGTGGTCCCCGCCGTAGAGACGGTCGGTGATGGCGCGGGCGTCCTCGTCGTTGGCCTCGAGGTTGGTGTCCAGCAGCAGCAGCGGCACCCGGCCGACCTGCGCCTTCCACAGGGCGATGGCGACCTCGCGGCTGCCGGGCAGGGTCACCGACACCTGCAGCGGCTGGCCGTCGGTGCCGAGCACCCGTTCCACGGCGAGCTTCGAGGGGTCGTTGAGCTTGTAGTTCTCCTGCTGCCAGCCGTCACGGTCGAGGCTCTGCGAGAAGTAGCCCCACTGGTACAGCAGGCCGATCGCGACCAGCGGCACCCCGAGGTCGGAGGCAGCCTTGAGGTGGTCGCCGGCGAGGATGCCGAGACCGCCGGAGTAGATCGGCAGCGTGGGGGTGATGCCGAACTCCATGGAGAAGTACGCCACCGACGGGGTGGCGGGGCCCTGGTCGCCGACGGTCCGCTGGAACCAGCGGGTGGCGCCCATGTAGGTGTGCAGCTCCCCGGCCTCGTGCCGCATACGGGCGAGGAAGGACTCGTCGCGGGCGAGTTCGGCGAGGCGATGCGCGGGCACCAGCGGCAGCATGGCGATGGGGTCCTCGCCGCTGCGCTGGAAGGCCCGCTCGTCGATCATGCGGAACAGGTCGACGGCCTGGCGGCGCCAGGTCCAGCGGAGGTTCAGGGCGAGCTCGCGCAGCGGGGCGAGCTCCTCGGGCAGGTCGGACGCAACCGTGATCGTGCTGATCGGCTTCATGCCTGCGAGGCTACTGGAGGAGGCGGATCCGATGCAGTTCCGGAGGTCCCGCGTCGACGTGCGCTGAACCACGCTCGGCGCCCACGATCCGCCGTCCGGGGCGTGGACGCCCGCTGCTCACCCCATGCGCTTGAGGATCCGCCCCATCATGACCACCTCCACGGCGGTGGCGCCGACGCGGGCGACCTCCTCATCCAGGAAGGCCACGACGTCGGAACGATCGGGCAGGCACACGTTCACGACCACGGAGGTCGGGCCGGAGGTGGCGGCGGCGAACCGCACCGCCGGATGGGCCCGCAGGGCCTTCCCCGCTGCGGTGATCCGCCCCGGGGGATGCTCAGCCACACCATGGCGTCGCCCAGGGCGTCGAGGGCCGCGGGGTGCAGATCGGCCTCCAGGTAGAGGATGCCGTCCTCGATCAGTCGACGGCGGCGCCGCGAGACCGTGGAGGAGTCCATCCCGAGCCGCAGGGCGAGGGTGCTGGTCGGCAGGCGGCCGTCGGTGCTCAGCAGCGTCAGGAGGGCGCGGTCGCGGTCATCGAGGTCCCGGGACGGGCGGTCCACCACCGTCCCGGCGCGCGGCCAGACCTGCAGCAGGGAGGCGACGTGCACCTCGCGCACCTCGTCGTGGTCGACGAGTTGTTCGAGGGCCGGGTCGGGCCCCTCCACGGAGACCAGGCCGCACATGAGCTCCGTGCGGTCCTCGGACAGGCGCACCCACCGGGAGGAGGGCCGGGAGGCGACGGCGGAGGCCATCCGGGCGAGGACGGCGGGGCGGCCGTGGACCCGCACCAGGTGCGCGAGGGTGCCCTCGAAGGTCGGCAGGGTCCGGCCCCGGACCTGGACCACATCGGCGGCCCGCAGACGCTCCAGTCGGCGGGCGGCGGTCCGGGCGCTCACCCCGACCTGGGCACCGAGGTCGGTGACGCTGATACCGGGATCGGCGTCGAGGGCGAGCAGCACGGCCCGGTCCACGGGGTCGAGGTGGATGCGCAGGGGTCCGCGCCGGGGCATGGGGGCTCCTCACTGCTCGGGACACGGCGATGGTGCCGCATTCAGGCACCATCTGCCCCGAGCATGCCGGGATTCGTGCCACCAGCGTGCACCATCTGACGGATCTGTGCATACAGGCGCGAGGACGATCACGGGGTTGCTGTCATGGATCCCGCTGTCCACCCCCTCCCCCACGAAAGACAGGATCTCGATGCGCGCTGCCCCGCGTCCTCCGCCCCTGCATCCTCCGCCGCGGCATCCTCCGCCGCCGTCGAGACCACCGCTGCGTCCACTGCCGCGGTGGAGCCCCCGCACGGGGGCAGTGCACCCACGCCCCCTGCCGTGCCCCCGGGGACGCGCGGTGCGACCCGCGCCATCACCGCCGTCGGTGCCTTCAGCTGCCTGGTGGTGGCCCTGCAGCAGACCCTCGTGGTGCCCGCGGTGCCGCGGTTCGGTGTGCTGCTGGGTGCCGGACCCACCGCCATCGGCTGGTTGGTGACGGCGACGCTGCTCACCGGAGCGATCGCCACTCCGGTGATCGGCCGACTCTCCGACCTGGTGGGCAAGCGCCGCATGGCGGTGCTGTCCATCGCGGCGATCGTGCTGATCGCTCTGACCTTCCCGCCGTCCGTGCCCGATGACCGCGGTGGTTTCGACCTGACCGGTGCCATCCTCATGACGATCGCGCTGAGCGCACTGCTGCTGGCCGTGTCCCGGGGCAACACCTGGGGCTGGGGCAGCCTCGCGACGATCGGCTGCCTGGCGGTGGGTCTCGTCGTCGGCGTCGCCTGGGTGGTGTTCGACCTGCGCGTGGAATCGCCTCTGGTGGACATCCGCACCTCGGCCTCGCGACCGCTGCTGATGACGAACCTCGCCTCGATCGTCATGGGCGTGCTGATGTTCACGAACCTGCTGCTGACCACCCTCACTCTGCAGAACCCCGTGGTGGACGGCGGCTTCGGGTGGAGCGCCGGCGCCGCCGGGCTCGCCATGCTGCCCAACGCCGCGGCCATGTTCGGGGTCGCCGCACTGTCGAGCTCCCTGGCCCACCGCATGGGCCCGCGCTCGGTGCTCGCCATCGGCGCCGTGGTGATCGGCATGGGGTACCTGCTGCGTCTGCTGGTCACTCCGAACGCGGTGGCCGCGATCATCTGGACGACGGTGATCGGCATCGGCGCCGGCATCGGGTACGCCGCCCTGCCGATGCTGGTGGCGCGCTACGCCCCGGTGCGGGAGATGGGGTCCGCCAACGGGGTGAACGCCCTGATGCGGGCGATCGGATCGGCGATCTCCAGTTCGATGGTCACGGCGATCACCACCGCCCTGGCGGTGCGTGCGGCCGGGGCCTCCCATCCCAGCGCCGCGGCGCTCGCCCTCATCGCGGGGCTCGGTGTGATCCTCGCGGGCGTCTCACTGGTGCTCGCCCTCGCCGCCCGTGGTGATGCAGCGACCGAGCGCGCGATCATGGCGCAGAACGCCGCCTGACGACACCCCCAGGAGCCATCATGACCCGTGACCTTCCCACCCCCGGTGCCGGGGCGATCGACACCCACGCCCACGTGTATCCGGCCGAGTACCTCGACCGGCTCGAGGCGATGGGCGTCGACCCGGAGACCACGCGCATCGCCCGCGACATCGACGCCGACATCACCGAGGACGATCTGCGCGAACGCCTGGAATGGATGGACCGCGCCGGTGTCGCCGCCCAGGTGCTGTCGGTGGTGCCGCAGTCGCCCGCCGGGACCGACCCGGAGGCGTCCCTCCGGGCAGCACAGTGGATCAACGACTGCTATGCCGGGCTCGTCACCGCCCACCCCGGCCGCTTCCTCGCCTACGGGGCGCTGCCGCTGCCCCACATCGACCAGTCCCTCGCGGAGCTCGAGCGGGTGCTGACCCTGCCCGGGATGGTGGGCATCGCCCTGCCGGCGGTCCTGGCCGGCGGGGTGACCCTCGACGATCCCCGGCTGGACCCGGTGTGGCAGGCGCTGGATGCGGCGGCCACGGTGGTCTACGTGCAGGCCACCGGCGGCGGGCTGCAGTCTCCGCTGCTGTCCGATCACGGGCACACCTGGGTCAACGGCGCCCCGGTCGAGGATGCCACCGCGGTGCTGCACCTGCTGCGCGCCGACGTCCCGGCGCGGTTCCCGGCGATCCGGTTCCACGTCGCGCATCTGGGAGGCGACCTGCCGTTCCTGGCCCGCCGGCTGGAGGACAACTACGAGGATTGGGGGTCCTTCGCGCAGTCGCCGCTCGAGGCCCTGACGCGGATGTGGCTCGACGCGGCGAACTTCCATGAACCGTCGCTGCGACTGGCGGTGGAGACCTTCGGTCGCGGCCGGGTGATGGCAGGCTCCGACATGCCGTACTTCCGCCGGGAGAAGTACGTGCGGGCCCACGAGAACGTCCGCACCTCCTCCCTGGAGGCGGCGGAGATCGAGGACATCCTCGCGGGGACCGCCCGCCGTCTGTACGGTCTGCCGCCGGTCGACTGACGTGGACGGACCGACGGCGACGACCTGAGGCCGCGGGATGATGCTGGGGCCCCGGGACGCACCGGGGCCCAGCATCATCCCCACTCCCACGCCCGGAGGCCCGATGGCATCCCCCCTGTCCGATTCCCCCACCCCCGGGATGCGCGCCGCCGTCATCGACGAGGTCGGCCGCATCGACGCGATCCACACCACCCACCTCCCTGTGCCCCGGTGCGGCCCCGGAGAGGTCCTCATCCGTGTGCGGGCGGCGGCCATCGACCATGTCGACGTGCTGGTGGTGACCGGCGCCTACCCCACCCGCACACCGTTCCCCTTCGTGATCGGCCGTGACGCGGTCGGTGAGGTCGTCACCGTCGATGGGGAGGCTGTCCCCTTCACCCCCGGGGAGATGGTGTGGACGAACTCCCTGGGATATGACGGGCGTGCCGGCGTGTTCGCCGAGTAAGCGGTGGTGCCGGCGGAGCGCCTGTACCACCTGCCGCGCGACGCCGACCCGGTCGCTGCGGCCGCGGTCCTGCACACCGGGGCCACCGCAGCGGTCGGCCTCACCCAGCGGGCCCCCGTCCGCGCCGGGGACACCGTCCTGGTGGGATCCGCCGCGGGCGGTGTCGGCAGCGCCGCCGTGCAGCTCGCCGTCCAGGCCGGGGCGCGCGTGGTGGCGACAGCCCGGGACGACGACACCGACGCGGTCCGGGCCCTCGGGGCCGAGGAGGTGGTGGACTCGCGGGCCGCTGATCTTCCCGCCCGCCTGCAGGCCGCGCTGCCCGACGGGGCGGACATCGTGTGGGACACCTCCGGGCACCTCGGCCTCGAGCGGGCCCTCGCGTGCGCCCGGCCCGAGGGCACAGTGCTCCTCACAGCGGGCCTCGGCGGCAGTGCGCAGCTGCCGCTGGCGGACTTCTATCCGCGCAACCTCACCCTGCGCGGTTTCGCCATGTCGGCCCTGGGGGTGGAGGAGCTGGCCCTCGCCGCACCCGTGGTCGAGCGGTTGATCGCGGCCGGCGCCCGGACCGTGCGCGGCCGCCGCGTGATCGGCCTGGAGCAGGTCGCCGACGCCTACCGCCGCCTGCTGGAGGGCCGGGCGCGGGACCGGTTCGTCGTCGTCCCCTGAGCATGCGACAGGGCGCCCGCATCGCTCGAGATCCCTCGGTGATGCGGGCGCCCTGTCGTGTGACGGAGGCGACCGGTGTGCGGGGCGCGCCCGCCGGGGTCAGTCGCGGGTGAGACGACGGTGGGTGACGCGGTGGGGACGGGCGGCGTCCTCTCCGAGGCGCTCCACCTTGTTCTTCTCGTAGGCCTCGAAGTTGCCCTCGAACCAGTACCAGCGGGCCGGATCCTCCTCGGTGCCCTCGTAGGCGAGGATGTGGGTGGCCACACGGTCCAGGAACCAGCGGTCGTGCGAGACGACCACGGCGCAGCCGGGGAACTCCAGCAGCGCGTTCTCCAGGGACCCGAGGGTCTGGACGTCCAGGTCGTTCGTCGGCTCGTCCAGCAGCAGCACGTTGCCGCCCTCCTTGAGGGTCAGCGCCAGGTTCAGGCGGTTGCGCTCACCACCGGAGAGCACCCCGGCCTTCTTCTGCTGATCGGGGCCCTTGAAGCCGAACTGCGAGACGTACGCACGGGAGGGGATCTCCACCTTGCCCACCTGGATGAAGTCCAGGCCGTCGGAGACGACCTCCCACAGCGTCTTCTCCGGGTCGATGTTCTCGCGCCCCTGGTCGACGTAGCTGATCTTCACGGTCTCACCGATCTTCAGCTCGCCCGCATCCAGCGGCTCCAGGCCGACGATCGTCTTGAACAGCGTCGACTTGCCCACGCCGTTCGGACCGATGACCCCGACGATGCCGTTCGGCGGCAGGGAGAAGGACAGGCCGTCGATGAGAACGCGGTCGCCGAAGCCCTTGCGGATGTTCTTCGCGTCGATCACCACGTTGCCCAGGCGCGGGCCCGGCGGGATGGTGATCTCCTCGAAGTCGAGCTTCCGGATCGACTCGGCCTCCTTGGCCATCTCCTCGTAGCGGGCCAGACGGGCCTTCGACTTCGCCTGACGGCCCTTCGCGTTGGAGCGCACCCACTCCAGCTCCTCCTTGAGGCGCTTGGCGAGCTTCGCGTCCTTCTTGCCCTGGATCTCGAGGCGCTTCTCCTTCGTCTCCAGGTAGGTGGAGTAGTTGCCCTCGTACGGGTACAGGTGGCCGCGGTCGACCTCGGCGATCCACTGCGCCACGTGGTCCAGAAAGTAGCGGTCGTGGGTCACGGCGATGACGGCGCCCTCGTACTGCTGCAGGTGCTTCTCCAGCCACAGCACGCTCTCGGCATCGAGGTGGTTGGTGGGCTCGTCCAGCAGCAGCAGGTCCGGCTTCTCCAGCAGCAGCTTGCACAGCGCCACGCGGCGGCGCTCACCCCCGGAGAGGTGAGTGACGGGCTCGTCACCGGGCGGGCAGCGCAGCGCATCCATGGCCTGCTCCAGCTGGGAGTCGAGATCCCAGCCGTTGGCGGCGTCGATGTCGGTCTGGAGCTTGCCCATCTCCTCCATCAGCGCGTCGAAGTCGGCGTCGGGGTCCGCCATCTCCTCGCCGATCTGGTTGAAGCGCTGCACCTTGCGGTACAGGTCGCCCATGCCCTCCTGGACGTTCTCCAACACCGTCTTGGACTCATCCAGCGGCGGCTCCTGCAGCAGGATGCCGACGCTGTACCCGGGCGACAGTCGCGCCTCACCGTTGGAGGGCTGGTCCAGGCCCGCCATGATCTTGAGGATGGTCGACTTGCCCGCACCGTTGGGGCCGACCATGCCGATCTTCGCCCCCGGGTAGAAGCTCATGGTGACGTCATCGAGGATGACCTTGTCACCGACGGCCTTACGGGCCTTGTACATCGTGTAGATGAACTCTGCCAAGCTGCTCTCCCTGCTCGCGTGGGTGGTTCGGGTGGGTTCGAGGGGACCGGTGTCCAGGACGGACGGGGCGGTCCGGGTGGGGCGCTCGCCGCAGTCGGCGCGCCCGCGCACCACCCGTCAGAGTACCGGGTGGCGATCGGCGGGGATCAGGTCACTCCAGCGGCACACCGCGGTCGGTGAGGATCTCGCGGGCCTGCGCAGCGCCACGACCGGAGCCATCGTTCGTCGGCCACAGGTGGGCGTCGATTCCCAGCTCCCGTGCTGCCTCGACGTTCCCCTCGACGTCGTCGAAGTAGATCACCTCACGGGGACGGGACACTCCGCCGGTGTGATGGGCGAGGGTCTCCAGCAGGATCTCGTAGATCTCCCGGTCGGGTTTCTGCACACCCTCCTCCCCGGAGATCACAGCGAGGCTGAAGGCCTCGAACCAGTCGGCGCGTCGCACCGCCTGCCCGAAGGCCGCCGAGGTGTTCGACAACAGGGCCAGACGCACCCGGTTGCGGGCGAGGTCGTGGACGAGGGCGCGGGCGGCCGGGTCCAGGCGCAGGAAGTAGCGGTTGTCGGCCTCCTGCAGGTCCTGCGCCTGCTCCTCGGTGAGAGTGGTGACGCCGACGCCGGCGGCGACCCTCCTCCAGTACTCGGTGCGGTCCAGGCGACCGCCGTCGTAATCACGTCGCGGGGCCCACAGGGCCCGGCGCAGCTCCTCCGGTTCCCCGCCCAGCAGCTCCTGCAGATCGGGCACCGGATCGAGGCCGCCGGAGAGGACCCCTCCGAAGTCGAAGACGACGGTGGGCAGGCGGGGTGTGCTGCGGCGGTGGGCTCGGCTCATGATCTCCTCACTGGCAGGTCGGCAGGCCCGCAGCGCTCCCGCTGCGGCCGATCTCGGTCACGGCCCCGAGGGCCTCGTCGAAGGTCTGCACCCGCACCACGGTGAGGCCGTCGGGCACGTGGCCGAGGACCTCATCGCAGTTCGCGGCGGGGGCGAGGAAGAACTCGGCGCCCTCCTCCCGGGCACCGATCATCTTCTGGCGGATCCCGCCGATGGCGCCGACCTTCCCGGCGTCGTCGATGGTGCCGGTCCCGGCGATCTCGCGTCCACCGGTGAGGGGCCCAGGAGTGAGTTCGTCGTACACCCCGAGGGCGAAGATGGTGCCGGCGCTGGGGCCGCCGATGTCTCCGACGGCGATGCGCACGTCCACCGGCAGGTCGTACCCGGGGGCGAGGACGACGCCCATCCGGGGGGTGCCGTCCACCATCCGGGTCGGCACCCGCACGGTGGTCTCGGTGCCGTCACGGCGCACCCGCACCTCGACGGGTCGCCCCTCCGGGGTGCCGGCGGAGGCATCGCGCAGAGCCTGGACCTCGGTGGAGGCGGTGCCGTTGATCGCGAGCACCTGGTCACCGGGTCTCAGGACCCCTTCGGCGGGGGCACCCTCCTCCACGCCCGCGACCACGACGACGGCAGGAACCTCCCGCCCGAGCTCCCGCAGGGCCACGGCGACGGCGGTCTGCTGGGAGGTGGACATGTCGACGCTGTTGATGAGGGCGGTCTGGTCCTTGGTCTGGCCCTCGGGGAACACGGCCTCCCGGGGCAGCACCTTCCGGGTCGGGTCCACCCAGGCGCGCAGCACCTCGACGCCGTTCACCGGGTACCCGGGGCCGCCGTTCACGGAGACGGTGGTGAGCATGAGGCTGCCGGTGACCGGGTAGGTGCGCTCGTCCTCGACGGAGACGATGTCCTTGCCGTCGAACTCCCCGAGCACATCCACGGCAGGGCCGGGGCTCTCCACGGCGTACGGCACCGGCATCAGCATCCCTCCCAGCAGGAGGACACCCATCGCCGAGAGCGAGGCGAGCGCGGTGCGGGGTCGGATCGTCACCGGGTCATTGTGCCGCACCAGGGTCTGCCCTAGGACGTGTTGCTAAATCCATTGCAAGGCGGCGGAGAGGCAGAGCCCTGCCGCGTATGAACGGTTCGCCGGAGCCGCCTGTCGGAATTGAACCGACGACCTAATCACGTCGGCTTTGCGTCTATCGCTTGATGCGCCCACTGGGCGAACGAGCCGCTGACCTGCGCAAACGCCGGGGCCTTGGCCCTTGATCGTGGACACGGTGTCGGTTCGGTTATGCCGCTTCCGCGAGCGTAGCGGAGCGTGCGGCTTCGTAGGCGTTCGGGCTGATGTTGCCGATCGCGGAGTGCCGCCAGTGAGTGTTGTAGCGGTTCGCCCACCGGAACACGGCCCGGTAGGCGGTGGCCTGGTGGGCGTGACTACTTGCTCGTGTGCGGCATGTCCATCTCTGTGGGACGGCTCGCACCGAGGATGTCCGTCGCAAGCAATGCGGTATGAAGTGGACTGAGATCCGTGCCAAGGTCTCGGCCGAGGATCTCTTCTGCGCGCCGGAGCCGGTAACTCACGGTGTTCTTCGAAACGTGAAGCCGACGTGCAGCTGCGTGTTGGCTGCGATTGACATTGAGGTACTCCAGCATCGTGCTGCGCAGGTCGGTCTCGCGCCGACCGGCACCGAGGAGACCGCCGAGCTGAACCTCCAGGAATCGTTCCAGACGCTCGGGCCGGGCGGCGAGCTCTGCAACAGCCCCATATCGGTCATAGGGAAGGATTCGGCCGAGGTTCCGCCACCCTGCCATCATGGAGACTCGTTGCAAAGCTCGTGCCTCGTCATGACTGGCGATAAACCCGGCTGTTCCCCTCCCCGGGAGGCCGACGGCCAGCGTCCATGCGTTGCACTGAGTCGGCGGCTCCAGGTGGAGATCGTCAGCAGTGCGTACGCTGCCCCACGCCCAGAGCACGTTTGGTGCGATCATCACCTTGAATATTTGATCGCATCCCATGCTTTCGAGAGCCTCCATGGTCGCCGCCTCAAGCTTGCTGGGCTCTCGCCGTTTGCTGAATGCGATGGCCGCTACATGGATGCGGTCGAGTGGGTATCGGGTGACCTGCTCGAACCGTTCCGGTCGCCCGCGCCCGCTCAACAGGGATGCGAGGACTCCCGACTCTGTTTCGTGGAGGAACCGTACGGGGTCGCCCGTGGCCGGTTGCATGTCCGCGATGGCCACCGCTCCCAGCTTCCGCATGCCTCCCGAGGCGTTCCCCGAGCTCGGCGACCGCCTCACGGCCTACGCGCAGCGCCTGGGCCGGATGATCGCCGCCTGAGGGACCCGCGCCGGACGGTTCAGCGGGCCGCGGGCTCGTCCTGGCGGGCCTGCGCGAAGTAGAGGGCGGTCGCCTCTGCGCGGCTCGAGACGCCGAGCTTGCGGTACACATTGGCCAGGTGGAACTTGACGGTGTTCTCGCTGATGGTCAGCTCCGCCGCGATCTCCCGGTTGCGCAGGCCAGATGCGACCCGCACCAGGATCTCCTGTTCGCGCGCCCCGAGCGCCCAATCCGCAGAGAGTCCGGCCGATGCGTGCGGCGGATCCAGCGGGATGACGATGGACAGGTGGGTCCCCCACCTGGGCGTCGCGTCCAGCGCGATGCGCCCGCGCAGCGCCTGGATGCGGTCCTCGACCAGCTGGTACTGGATCGATTCGCGGGACAGTCCTCCCTCGCCGTCGTCGCGCATGCCGATCAGGAGGTTCCTGCCGTCGCAGTCCCACTGCACGCGCACCCGCCCCACCTCGGGGTCGTCGAGCATGGCCAGGATCGTCCCGCGCACCACCGCCCGCGCCCCGTGCGCGACCTCGCCGGGGAGAGGACGCCCGTCGAGCGGCGGCTCGACGAACTGCATGTCGATCTCGCGGTAGCGCACGAGCGGACGCAGATCGTCGCGCAGCCGCTCGAACGCCGTCGTGACGGGCTCCTCCCCGACCGTCCGGACACGGTCGCTCACCGTGCGCAGGTGGACGAGCCCCGCCGCCGCGATGCCGGTCGCGGTCGTGCGCGCCGCGGCGTCGTCGAGCGCCCGCGATCGCAGCGCCGCGAGCACGGTCTCGAGAGTGGTCGAATACTCGTCCGCGAGCTCGGTGAGAGCCTCCATCCGCTCTCCCGCCGACATCCGGGCCAGGCGCAGCCAGCTCGGCGGAGCGGTGTCCGCGAACCGCTGCACCCGAAGGCTCACGATGTTCCAGAGGTCGAGCACCGCCCGCTCGCCCTCCGCGTCGCAGGTGGGGCCGGCGAGCGCCAGCAGCGCGCCGTTGCGCGACAGGGCGAGCAGCACCTCCTCGGCAGCGCCCTCCGCAACGATCGTGTCGCGCCGGACCGTGCCGGGCGACATACGGCGGCGCATCTCGACGAGATCGAGATACGGGACCTGATCGAGGACGGACGACTCTCCGGCGCCGCGTCGATGCCCGCCGTCGACATCCGCGGCGAGGATCGTCAGCGCCCGGTGGCCGGCGCCGGGCGCGAGCAGGCGGGACAGCGCCGCCGGCAGCTCCCCGATGGGCCCGTGGATCACCTCGGACAGCTCACGAAGCGTCTCCACCCGCATCCCCTCCTCGGGGCACGAGCCTAGACCTACCCGTTCGGGTAGGGGAAACCGCCCGTCAGGGTGATCGTGTCCCCTGGGCGGGCCGGAGAGGCTCGTCATGCAACCATCCGCACACAGATCGGAGGGCGAAGATGCCTGGGAACAGAGCGGTTGTCTACAAGGGTCCGGGAGAGGTGGAGGTCGTCGACACCCCCTACCCGGAGTTCGAGCTGAAGGACGGGCCGGGGGTCCACCCCGCGAACGTGGGCCGCAAGGTGCCGCACGGCGCGATCCTGCGCACGGTGAGCACCAACATCTGCGGCTCGGACCAGCACATGGTGCGCGGCCGCACGACCGCCCCGGCCGGGCTGGTGCTCGGCCACGAGATCACGGGCGAGGTCGTCGAGGTCGGCCCCGACGTCGAGTTCATCAAGGTCGGCGACATCGTGTCGGTGCCGTTCAACATCGCCTGCGGGCGCTGCCGCAACTGCAAGGAGGGCAAGACCGGCATCTGCCTGAACGTGAATCCGGATCGCCCCGGCTCGGCGTACGGGTACGTCGACATGGGCGGCTGGGTGGGTGGGCAGGCCGAGTACGTGCTCGTCCCGTACGCCGACTGGAACCTGCTGAAGTTCCCGGACCGCGACCAGGCGCTCGAGAAGATCCTCGACCTGACGATGCTGTCGGACATCTTCCCGACCGGCTTCCACGGCGCGTACACGGCCGGCGTCGGGCCGGGGTCGACCGTGTACATCGCGGGCGCGGGACCGGTCGGCATCGCCGCGGCTGTGGGGGCGCAGCTCCTCGGCGCCGCGGTCGTGATCGTCGGCGACCTGAACCCCGACCGCCTGGCCGCCGCGAGGGCGATCGGCTGCGAGACCGTCGACGTGTCGCAGGGCGATCCGAAGGACCAGATCGAGCAGATCCTGGGGGTGCCCGAGGTGGACGCCGGCGTCGACGCCGTCGGCTTCGAGGCACGCGGCCACGGCGCGGACGCGTCGCACGAGGCGCCCGCGGCGGTCCTCAACTCGCTCATGGACCTCACGGCGGCAGGCGGCGCGATCGGCATCCCGGGGCTCTACGTCACGGCCGACCCGGGCGGGATCGACGAGGCGGCGCAGCACGGCTCGCTGTCCCTCCGGTTCGGGCTCGGCTGGGCCAAGTCCCTGTCCTTCACGACCGGGCAGTGCCCCGTGATGCGCTACAACCGCAAGCTGATGCAGGCGATCCTGCACGACAAGGTGCAGATCGCGAAGGCCGTGAACGCCACGGTGATCTCGCTCGAGGACGCGCCCCGCGGCTACGCGGAGTTCGATCAGGGCGCGGCCAAGAAGTACGTGCTCGACCCCAACGGCTACATCAAGGCCGCCTGATAAGAAGGAGAACCATATGTCCGTCACCCTCGAGGACGCCCGCCGCGTCATCGCCGCCGCCGAGAAGCGCGCGGACGAGATCGGCCAGCCCATGAACATCGCGGTCGTCGACGCCGGCGGCAACCTCGTCTCGCACGTGCGTCAGGACGGCGCGTGGATCGGCAGCATCGAGATCTCGATCAGCAAGGCCTGGACGTCGCGGGCGTTCGACATCTCGACGAAGGACCTGGGCGACAACGCGCAGCCCACGCAGCAGTTCTTCGGCATCCACACTACGAACGCGCACGGCCGCGGGGTCGCGATCTTCGCGGGCGGCGTGCCGCTCCGCCGCGACGGCGCCGTCGTGGGTGCCGTCGGCGTGAGCGGCGGCTCGGGGGAGCAGGACCAGACGGTCGCGGAGGCCGGCGCCGCCGCGCTCTGACCGCCCGCGCACGCGAGGGGTCGTCCCGCCGAGGCGGCCCCTCAGCGCGCGCGGGCGTGGTCGGCGTCACCACCCTGGGCCGGACCCTGAAGAAGCGAGCCGCCGACGTGCTCGCCTACTTCGAACGACCCGGCACCAGCAACGGGCCGACCGAGGCGCTCAACGGACGGCTCGAACACCTGCGCGGCTCCGCACTCGGGTTCCGCAACCTGACCAACTACATCGCCCGAAGCCTGCTCGAGACCGGCGGCTTCAGACCCCAACTCCTACACCCCCGATTGGGATGAGCCGGCTTCACGATCCGCTTGACCACGGGCAGTGGCGTCTTCGTCGGCGTCGATCGCGGCCGACTCGAACGATCGGTCATCCCGGCGGGGCCCTCCAGCCTCAGCCGAGCCGCCCATTTTCGGGCCGTGACGCGGGAGAGACCATGAACATCTTCGCCGCGACCTGCGGCGACCAGCCGTCCTCGACGATCAGGCGCGCCAGGCGGAGTCGAGCGCGCGGGGTCAGGGCAGCGTTAGCGTGGGACACGAGGGCCTCCTGGTACGTGAAGCGGTTGAACTCAACAGCTCCACTTCACAACCGGAGGCCCTCACCTCTCAGCTGTTCACGGCCGTGTCGCCGAAACAACGTCCCTGGACATCAGACCTTCTCATTGCGAAAGCCTCCCTGCCGTGGATTGGCCCCGTATGGAGGCGGTTCCACGCCTGCCGAGAGCTGCACGGATGCTGTCGATTTCAGCCCGGGGGTCCGCCGGGGGCCCGCGCCTGACGGCTGTTCGAATCTTCGGTCCGGCGCGGTCCATGCCGGTGAGAACTTTGCCACCGCCGGTGCTGCCGGCATGGACCGTGGCGGCGTTCTACCTGCTGACGAAGCCCAGGTCTGCGTAAAGGGCGTGAGCTGCGGGCGAGGTGCCCTCCCCTACTCTCAACGACAGCTGTTCATCACCGGTTTCAGTGCACTGGCTGATTGCGTGCTGGACCAGGGCTCGACCAAGCCCCGCGCCCTGGGCGACCGGATCGACGAACAGGTCGATGACGAACGGCCCGTCGAGTTCGGCATCCCAGATGGACCGTTCGACAACGAAGACGGCGCCCACGACACGGCCCTGATGGGTGGCCATGGCCGACGCGTCGTGACGAAGGCTGCCGTACTCACCGGCGAAGGTCTCGCGGATCTCCTGAACGGCTTCTTCGATGGTGTTGCAGGCGATGCCAGGCGGGTAGGCGTTGAAGTAGGCCTTGGCGAGTTCCTGGGTGCGGTTCGTGTCCAGCGGGACGAGCTCGACGGAGGGTGACTGAGGGGTGGCACCGGTGAGGTGCAGGGTCATGAGGTCTGAGGGCATGGTGGTTCCGTTCGGGTCGAGGTTGTTGGCTGACTGAATCGCCGGGTCTGATGGAGGCTCTCATTCCACGGAAGGATGAGAGTCATGGCAGCACCGCGGAAGTACAGCGAGGAGTTGAGGGACCGCGCGACGCGGATGGCGATGGACGCGCGGAAGGACCCTGCGACGGCCACGGGAGCGATCACGCGGATCGCCGATCAGCTTGGGATTCATCCCGAGGCGTTGCGGACCTGGGTCCGCCAGGCCGAGATCGATGGTGGGGTCCGGCCCGGCACGACGACGGATGACGCGACGCGGATCGCCCAGCTCGAGCGCGAGGTCCGCGAGCTGCGGCGGGCGAACGAGATCCTGAAGACGTCCGCGGCTTTTTTCGCGGCCGCGGAGCTCGACCGCAAGATCAAGTAGCCCGCGAAGTGCCGACCGAGGTGGTGGTCGAGTACATCGACACCCACCGCGATCGGGTCGTTGAGGGTCGCCGGCTCGGGGTCGAGCCGATCTGCGCCGTGCTCAAGGACGCCGGCGTGCAGATCGCCCCGAGCACCTACTACGCCGCGAAGAACCGTCTCCCGTCGGCGCGCGCCGTGCGGGACGCTGAGCTGATCGAGGAGATCAAGACCGTGCACACCGACAACCTGGGCGTCTACGGGGCTCGGAAGGTCCACGCCGAGCTGGTCCGCAAGGGCATCGCCGTGGCCCGGTGCACCGTTGAGCGGCTCATGCGCGCTCACGGGTTGCGCGGGATCGCGCGGGAGAAGACCCGCCGCACCACCCTGAGCGAGGGCGCCGAGACGCCACGGCCGGCCGACTTGGTCGAGCGGCGGTTCGTCGCCGAGGCACCGAACCAGCTGTGGGTGGCGGATCTGACCTACATCCGCACCTACTCCGGGTGGGTCTACGCCGCGTTCGTCCTGGACGTCTTCTCCCGGATGATCGTCGGCTGGCAAGTCTCGACCTCGCTGCGCACCGACCTGGCCCTGGACGCCCTGGACATGGGTCTGTGGGCCAGGCGCCGCGCCGGGCAGGACGTCACCGGTCTGGTCCACCACTCCGACAGGGGCGTGCAATACCGCGCGGTTCGCTACACCGAGCGGCTCGCCGAGGCCGAGGCTGTCGCCTCGGTGGGGTCCCGCGGCGATTCGTATGACAACGCGATGGCGGAGGCGCTGAACTCGCTGTTCAAGGCCGAGTGCGTGCGCAACCCGGTCATGCGTCAGGGCGGCTGGAAGTCCATCAGCGACGTCGAGATCGCCGTCGCTGAGTACGTCGACTGGTACAACCACCGGCGCCTGCACGGCGAGCTCGGCCACGTCCCGCCCGCCGAGTACGAGGCCACCTACTGGGCCACCCACTACCCTGACAACCGCGCCCTCATCGAGGCCGGAACCAACTAACCGAGCCTCCACCAAACCCGGGATGCTTCAGACGGCGCTCAGAGACGGAACAAGGCTCGACCCTAGACAGACGCCCAGACGCGGCACAAGTGAATATCGGGCTCATCACAGATGAGGGTGTAGGGGGCTGTTCGGCGCGTCGGGCCGGGTAGGGATCGAGGTCTCCCGATGATGGAAGTTCTCACACTGCCCATCTGGAAGACCTCGACGTGTCTGATGCTACCCCTGTGGCGGGGTTCGCCTGCCCTGACCTGTCCTCGTTCTGTCGGCTCGATGAGCTCGGCTTGGAGGTCACCGGCCAACTGCTGGAGCCTGGCCGCGCGGTCCTCGCCTGCCGGGTCGTGGAGCCGGATCAGTGGTGCCGACGTTGCGGCTGCGAGGGCCTCGCGCGTGACACCGTGACGCGGGCGTTGGCGCATGAGCCGTTCGGCTGGCGGCCGACGACGTTGCTGGTCACGATCCGTCGCTACCGTTGCACCGGCTGTGGTCATGTGTGGCGGCAAGACACCAGCCTCGCCGCGGAACCGCGGGCGAAGCTGTCACGCCGCGGACTGCGGTGGGGCGTTGGAGGGCTTGGTAGTTCAGCATCTCACCGTCGCCCGGGCCGCCGCAGGTCTCGGGGTGTCCTGGAGTGCCGCGAACGCCGCCGTCCTCGCGGAAGGCAAGCGGCGCCTGATCGACGACCCCGCCCGATTCGACGGGGTCACCACGATCGGTGTCGACGAGCACGTCTGGCGACACACGAGGCTGGGCGACAAGTACGTCACCGTGATCATCGACCTCACGCCCGCGAGGAACAAGACCGGGCCGGCGAGGCTGCTGGACATGGTCGAGGGCCGCTCCAAGGCGGTGTTCAAGCAGTGGCTCGCCGCCCGCCCTGCGGACTGGGCGAAGCGGATCGAGGTGGTCGCGATGGACGGCTTCGCCGGGTTCAAGACCGCTGCCGCCGAGGAACTCCCCGACGCCGTCCCCGTCATGGACCCGTTCCACGTGGTCCGCCTCGCCGGCGACGCGCTGGATGTCTGCCGGCGTCGGGTCCAGCAGGTGACGTCCCCGGGGGTGGTGGGGTTTTCGGCAGGGCTCGCGGTGTCGTAGACGCTGGTGAGCCATCGTGCGATGGTCAGTGAGTACCGATCAAAGTCACTCACAGGAAGACACAAACGCACGATGGCTCTAGACCAGTCTGCTCTCCTCGAGCTTCTCGGGGAACTGCAGTCCACCGATGTCAGCGACCGGATCCGGCTCGCGATGCAGAAGCTCTACCAGGAACTGATCGACGCGGAGGCGACCGCGTTCATCGGCGCTGCTCCGTATGAGCGCGCCGAGGGCCGTGTCGCAGTCCGCAACGGGTCGCGTCCTCGGACGCTGACCGCCACGGCCGGGGATCTGGATCTGCGGATCCCGAAGCTGAGGTCGGGGTCGTTCTTCCCGTCGCTGCTGGAGCGGCGTCGTCGGGTCGATCAGGCCCTGTTCGCGGTCGTGATGGAGGCCTACGTTCACGGCGTGTCCACCCGTAAGGTCGATGACCTCGTCAAGGCCCTCGGCGCGGACACCGGGATCTCCAAGTCGGAGGTGTCCCGCATCTGCCAGGACCTCGACGAGGACGTCGCCGCATTCCGGAAGCGCCCGCTCGGGGAGCAGGCCTACCCGTATGTGTTCGTCGACGCGACCTACTGCAAGGCCCGAATCGGGCGGCAGGTCGTCTCCCAGGCGATCGTCGTCGCGATCGGCGTCGCCGCTGACGGCACCCGGCAGGTCCTCGGCTTCGACGTCGGCGACACGGAGTCCGAGCCGTTCTGGACGGCGTTCTTCCGGTCGTTGAAGGCGCGCGGCCTCGGCGGGGTTCGACTGGTGATCTCCGACGCGCACTCCGGGTTGATCTCCGCGATCCAGGTCGCGTTCCAGGGCGCGTCTTGGCAGCGTTGCCGGGTTCATTTCATGCGCAACGTCCTGGCGAAAGTCCCCAAGGTCGCCGGCCCCATGGTCGCCTCGATCATCCGCACTGTGTTCGTCCCGCGCGGCAAGGCCAGCCTCGTCAAGGCTCAGTTCGGCGAGGTCGTCCGCATGCTCGAGAAGTCCCACCCGGTCGTCGCGGAGATGCTCGAGGACGCCGTGACACATCTGCGGCGTTCACGAAGAGCGCATCGGCGAGCTGCTGGGCGGTCTCCGCCGCGCGCCGGTTGGACTCGATCTTGTCGTCGAGCGCGCCGAGCGTCGCAGCGATCGCACGCTGCTCCGGGAGGGGCGGCAGATCTACGAACTCGGTGTCTAGGAAGTACTGGAACTGGAAGTTTGCGATGCCCGTCGATCGGTTCTGGTAGCCCCACGTACGGCCATCGACATACATTCCCTGGAGCCACCAATAGATATACCTCGGGTCGGCGAGTTCGGGATCCACGCGCACCAGGCGGCAGAAGCTCGCCGGGCGTGCGTCTCTTAGCGTGGTGTCACTTCCCGCGAGGCTCTCGTCGTCGTTGACGTAGAAGGGGCCATCGTGGGAACCCCAGTTGTTTCCGGCAAGAAGCAAAGAAGTGATCCCACGATGACCCATAACCAGTCTGCCTTGACGACCCTGACCTCGATGTTTCATCGGGCTGGTGAGCGGGGTGGGTCGGCGTCGTTGCCGGTGTTGAGCTGCTGATTGTGGCATTCGGGTATGACAGATCGTCGCAGTGTCCGTTGCGGGCGGTCGGGTTCCACTCCCGAGAAGAGGAGCTGCTGGTCGTAGGGGCGGGTGGTCTCGCCGGGTTAGGTCTGTGCGACGGTGGTGCGGAGCCGGTTGACGCCGGTCAGGACCCTCACGGCTTCGGGTGCATGTTCGGCGAGGTGGAGGACCTTGTGCCGGGCGCGGCGCACGAGGGTCGCGGGGATCTCGAACAGCCGTGCGCGGAGCCGTTTGGGCTCCCACTTCCGTGCATCATGGCCGGTCAGCGCGATGGTCTGCATCCAGGCGACGAGCTCGCTGGCGATCTGGACGATCTGGCACCAGAGCTGATTCTGCGCGAAGGACTGCAGCGGGAACTTCTCAAGGCCCATGTCCTTGGCGTTACGGATCCGGTCCTCGCAGCACGCCCGGCGACGGTGCCGCAGCTCCAAGACCGGGAGCTGGCCGCGCGGGGAGTTGGTGGCGAACGCGGTGATGCGCATCCCCTCGTGATCGGTGATCCGCAGCTGCGCCCCAGGATGAGGACGTTCCTTCCGCACGATCACCCGCATCCCGGCAGGCCACCCGGACAGGTCCAGCAGTCCGGTCAGCTCCGCCACCCATGCCCCGTCGCGGATCCCGTCGGTATCGGTGTCATAGGCGGGGGTCCACGCCTCCGCCTCGTCGAGGCGTTTCAGCAGGTCGGGAGTGTTTGCGGGGAGGGTGAACCCGACTGAGTAGGCTAGACGCTGCCGCTGGAGCCAGGCCAGGAAGTCCTTGGTGCCGCCGGCCCCGTCGGTGCGGATCAGGATCTTCTTCGACCCCCGTCCGCCCCGGGCCAGCAGGCCCGCAGGCAGCTGCGCGAGAGCCTGCCGGGTGACGGTGATGTGATCAGCGGCGGTGTTCGAGCCGGCGTTGCCGGGGCGCAGCTGGATCGCCAGTGGTTCCCCGGTCCCTTCGCTGCCGTGGTCCAGGAACGCGCACAGCGGGTGGTATCCGAAGCCGCGTTTGAACGTCGGTGCGGCCTGCTCCTTCTCACTGTGGACGTTGATCAGGGTGGCATCGAGGTCGATGACCAGCGGGTTCTTCGCACTGGCCCCCGCAGCCGGGGAATGGTCTCCGGCGAGGGTCCAGGCTCTTTCCCGCGCGATGCGGCGGGCTTTCGAGATCGCCTCGATCACGGTGGGCGCGTCCTGGGCGAGGGTGGTGAGCGTGCGGGAGATCGTCGGGGTCGAGGCGACGTCTCCGAACAGGTCCGGTTCGCATCGCAGCAGATCAGTATCCGAAGCGTGCTCGCCGCCGATTGCGAGAGTGAGTGCGAGGTCCAGCAGGACCTTCGCCGCGTGGTGCTCGGCCAGCGGTTTCGTCCAAGGAGCCAGTGCTTCCCGCAGCGAAGAGGCGAGGCCGGTGGCGTGAATCGTGTCGGTCAGCAGCACCGCGCCCGCATGCGAGAGGGCCGGGACCTCAGCGATGTCCACGCGCGGACGGGGGTAGAAGAACAAGGTAGGGTGGGACACCTGAAAGGTGCTCCTTCCAGCGGATGGGTACGAGACTCAACACCCCGTATCATCCCAGGCCAGGAGCACCTTTCGCCATTCATTCCGCCGGTCGAGACCACACCTCGATGAAATCTCGAGGCTGATCGGCGAGGTCCTCGCCGACCCCGACCTCGCCCACTCGGACGTGTTCCGGCGGATGCTGCAGGCCGGGTTGCAGGACCTGATCAACGCGGAGGCGACCGCGAAGATCGGCGCCGCCCCGCATGAACGCACACCCGAGCGCGTCACGCGCCGCAACGGCACCCGCCCGAAGTCCCTCGCCACTGCCGCCGGGGAGGTCGACCTGGCGATCCCGAAGCTGCGGGAGGGGTCGTTCTTCCCGTCGCTGCTGTCCCCGCGGCGCCGGGTCGACAAGGCCCTCTACGCGGTGATCTGCCAGGCCTGGGTCGACGGGGTCAGCACCCGCAAGGTCGACCAGCTGATGCGGGCCCTGGGCAACGACACCGGCATCTCACGCTCGACCGTCTCGCGGATCTGCCAGGAGATCGACGAGGCCGTCGCGGAGTTCCTGCACCGTCGCATCGACCACACCTGGTTCCCGTACCTGTTCCTCGACGCCACCTACCTCGATGTCCGTCTCCGCGGCCGCGTCGTCTCTCAAGCCCTCGTGGTCGCCACCGGCGTCTGCGGTGACGGCCGCCGTGAGATCCTCGGCATGAGCCTGGGCGACGCGGAGACGACGGACTTCTGGACCGAGTTCCTGCGTTCCCTGCGCGAGCGGGGACTGAAGGTCGCCACTGACGCCGACCCGCTGGGCGTTGCCCTGGTCACCAGTGACGCGCATGCCGGCCTGAAAGCCGCTGTCAAGGCGATCCTGCCGGGAGCTGCCTGGCAGCGCTGCCGTGTCCACTTCGCCCGCAACGTCACCCAGCGGCTCGGCTCGGCTCGTTCCAAGCCCGTCAACGCGCTGATCACGACGATCTTCGCCCAGACCAACCCGGAGGCCGTGACCGCTCAATACCGGCAGGTCACCGACAGCCTGCGCGCCTCGTTCCCCGAGATCGCCGAGACGCTCCAGGCCGCCGAGGCCGACCTGACCGCCTTCGCGAGCATGCCGCGCGAGCACTGGCAGAAGATCTGGTCCAACAATCCCATCGACCGCCTCAACCGCGAGATCAAGCGCCGAGCCGACGTCGTCCAGATCTTCCCCGACCGCGACACCATCACCCGCCTCATCGGCGCCGTCCTGCAGGAACAGCACGAGGAATGGCAGTACGGCGAACGCCGCTACTTCTCCGAGACCTCCATGCGCAAACTCATCCACACCCTCCACGACCACGCAGAACCCGCCCGCCCCGAGCTTTACCTCACAGCCTGACCCCATCCATCACGGGAACAACGAAGTGACACCACGCCACAGGACTTGACCTTCCACTGCGCATCCGTGAACACCCGATATCGAGAACCCGTCGACCTCACCCCACCAGACTGCCGCGAACCTCACGATGCATATGGGAGACACGCCCTAGTGCATCTCCCCCAGCCTGAGCCTCGCCGCGGCGAGCTCGGCCTCGAGGTCGGCCACCCGACGGCGAAGCTCCAGCACTCGCCGGACCCCCGGGAGCGTGACGCCCTCCTCGGTGAGCGACAGCACCTCCCGGATCCAGTCCAACTCGTTCAGCGAATACCGACGCTGGCCGCCGGTCGACCGACCCGGTGAGACCACGTCGAGTTCGTCGAGGCGCCGCAGCGCAGCGGGCTGCGTGCCCAGGAACTCGGCCACCTGCCCGATGGTGCAGAAGGGCTGATCCGCTCGGAGCTCGGGCGGTGAGCCGATGGGGTCGTGCCGCCTGCTCACGACGCCTTCCTCACGACGGCGTCGACCTCGTCGGGGAGGCCCTCGATGGCGCAGCGACCGGTGTCCGTCCGGACGTTGACAAGGTCGCGGCCGACCGCCAACTCGGTCAGTTTCACGGCGCCGATGACGTTCGGGGTCGGCTCGGCGTGGCAGGTGCCGCGCACCACGTCGACCTCCAGTCCGAGCGACGTGCGGAGCATCTCGAACGGCACCGCGGCGGCCCATGCCTGCGGCGAGCAGGACGTCGGATACGGCACCGGAGCCGGCTGGTGGGCCCGGTCGAAACCGCAGAAGAGCTCCGGCAGCCGACCCCGGAACGCCTCGAGCGCGTCGAGCAGTCCCTCGACGACGGTCATCGCGGCGTCACGGTGGCCGTAGCGCGCCATGCCCGAGGCGCCGAGCATCGTGTCGTGGGGCCAGACGGAGCCGTTGTGGTAGCTGACCGGGTTGAAGCGCTTCGCGTGCGAGGACAAGGTGCGGATGCCGAAGCCGGTGAACATGTCGGGCGCCAGCAACCGCTCCGCCACCCGGCCGGCGGTGTCGTCGGGAACGATGCCGCTCCACAGGCAGTGCCCGATGTTCGAGGTGACCACCCGCAGTGGCTCCTTGTCGGCGTCCAGGGCGAGAGCGTAGAACCCCTCGTCCGGCATCCAGAACGCCTCGTGGAACCGGTCCTTCAGCCGTGCCGCCCGTGCGCGGAGGTCGTCGGCCGCCGGTCGGTTCCCGGACAGCACCTCCTCCAGGTCGGCCGCGGCCAGGAGCGCCGAGTAGGCGTAGCCCTGCACCTCCGCGAGCGCGATCGGTGGGGCGGCGAGCCGCCCGTCGCGATGCACCATGGAGTCGCCGCTGTCCTTCCAGCCCTGGTTTAGCAGCCCCCGGTCGCTGCTGCGGCGGTACTCGACGAACCCGTCGCCGTCGAGGTCGCCGTAGCGGGACAGCCACTCCACCGCGGCGTCGACGGCGGGTTTGAGCTCCGCCAGGTCATGGTGGGGAATGCCCCAGCGGAGCGCCATGCCGACGAGCGTCACGAACAACGGCGTGGAGTCGACGGAACCGTAGTAGACACGCTCGCCGCCCAACGCGAGCGACGCGTCGGTGCCGAGCCGCACCTCGTGCAGGATGCGGCCGGGCTGCTCCTCGCTCATCGGGTTCTCCTGCCGCCCCTGCAGGCGTGCCAGGGTCCGGAGCGTCCCCATCGCGAGCATTGGCGCGAACGGCATGAGCATCGCGCTCGTCAGGAGGGAGTCGCGCCCGAACAGCGCCATGAACCAGGGCGCGCCGGCGGCCACCACGTCGTCCTCCGGGTGAGCGGGGTCGGAGATCCGCAACGCACCGAGGTCCCGGAGGCTGGTCTCCAGGGACAGGGAGAGGACCGTGTTGTCGACGCTGATGTCGGCCACCTGGTCGCGCCAGTCGCGCATCCGCCTCGCAGGCTCCGCCTCCTCCAGCGGGGTCTCGAGCGGGAACGCGCGGGCGAGTTCACTGCCATCCACCGACGGGCGCGCCTCGACGGTGGTGTGCCAGGCACCCCCGGCCGGGACGACGACCTGGAAGAGCAGCGCACCCGGGACCGTCCGCGCGCCGCGCGCCGCCACCCGCAGGCTCCGCTCCCCTGCGTCGCCGGATCGCAGCGCGAGCGTCAGACCGGCCGGGTCGGCGAGGTTCTCGACGTCGAGGGCCCGGGGCGGGCGTCGCCCCTTGACCTCGAACAGGTCGGCGAAGTCCGCCTCCACGTGCAGCGCGACGTCGAGACCCGCCGGCTCCTGGCCATGGTTGTGGATGGTGATGTCCTCCCGCAGTCCCTTGCCGACCATGCGATGCCGTTCGACGATGAGGGTCGGTTCGATGTTCCCGGGGCGGGCGGGCAAGCGCCCGATGAAGCGTGCCTCGAAGGGTTCGGCGGGGATGTGCGAGAGGGGTTCGACCTCCGCGCCGTCCACCCTGAGCTGCCACATCGAGAGCACCCGGGTGTCATGGACGAACAGTCCGTCGCTGTGGTACGGCGTGATGTCGCCGTTCGTGCCGGAGACGCAGAACGTCGAACCTTCCACCAGGGTGACCTGCGTCTTCGGCTGGAACACGGGCTTGATTCCGCGCGGTCGCGTGTGACTGCTGTGCCACTCCTGCGGCTGGCTGACCTCTGGGGGTGTGATGATGACCTCCCGGGGCTGGGCGGAGAACTATCTTCTTCCTGCCTACGATAGGCATAAAGTTACAACTGCGGTTGTAGGTATGGCAACCATCCCGGAAAGGTCCCGACGACAGAAAGGGTGTTGTTGTCACCGCGCTGTGCATGACTTGGAGGTCGCGTATGTCCCTCATCACGGAACCGACGTTCGACGCCTTGAACCAGGGCGACGATGCTCTCCGGATCGGTGTCGTCGCACCACCTTGGTACTGCATTCCGCCGAAGGGCTACGGGGGGACGGAAGCTGTAGTCGCGGCGGTGGTCGACCAGTTGGTGGCCAGGGGCCACCACGTCACGCTCGTCGCCTCCGGGGAGCCCGGGACGGCGGCGCAACGCTACATCCAGGTGTACGAGCAGCCGCCGTCGGAACTGCTCGGCCACGACGTGATGCCGGAGCTCGTCAACGCCGCCGAGGCGCACGCGGCCCTCGCGGACCTGGCGCTCGATGTGATCCACGACAACTCGGCGGCGGGGCCGCTCTCCGCGCCGGCCCGCAGGTGCCCGACCGTCGTCACCACCCACGGTCCGGTCGCCGGTCCCAATGGCGACTACTACCGCCGCCTCGGCGCGACGGTCGAGCTCGTGGCGATCTCCGAGGCGCAGCGGCGGCAGGCGCCCGACCTGCATTGGGCCGGCATGGTGCACAACGCCATCGACGTCGCCTCCTTCCCCTACGAGCCCGACAAGGCGGACTACCTGCTGTGGGTGGGGCGCTTCTGCCCGGACAAGGCACCCGACCTCGCCATCGAGGTGGCCCGCCGCAGCGGGCGCCCCATCGTGCTCGCGGGCAAGCTGAACGACCAGCGCGAACGGGAGTACTTCGAGACGGTCGTGAAGCCGTTGCTCGGGCCGGGCGTCGACTACGTCGGCGAGGCGGACTCGCAGCTGAAACGCGAGCTCTACGCCAAAGCTGCCGCCCTGGTCTTCCCCATCCAGTGGGAGGAACCCTTCGGGATGGTGATGGCGGAGGCCCTCGCCTGCGGTACACCGGTGGTGGCCACACCCAGGGGTTCGGTGCCCGAGATCGTCCGGCCGGGGGTGAACGGCTTCATCGCCGGCGACGTGGCCGGCCTGGTGGATGCGGTCCAGCGGCTCGACGAGATCAGCCCGGCCGTGTGCCGCGCGGACGCCCAGGCCCGGTTCGACCTGCCCGTCATGGCGGAGGGCTACGAGCGCGTGTTCCGGCGCGTGATCGGCGAGGGCGGCTCGGTGGCCAAGCGCCTCATCACGGCTGCGTGACGCCCGCCGGAGGTGCTTGTGCGGAACATCCGGCGGCGGGACACTTTGTGTGGACCGGGTGCTCCGGCCCGCGGAGGAGGCTCCCATGTCGAGCAAGCCCAGTCCCGCCCAGGCCGCCGCTCCTGAGTTCCCGACGACTCCGGCGCAGGCCGACGCGCTGACGCCGCCCACCGCGTCCGAGCGCCTGGCGAGGAATCCGCGAGCGGTGGCGGCGCTGGCGCTGGCAGCCCTGGGCGTCGTCTTCGGGGACATCGGAACCAGCCCCCTCTACGCATTGCAGACGGTGTTCAGCGCCGAACACAGCGCCGTCGAGCCGTCCCGGGAGGACGTGTTCGGTGTGGTGTCCATGGTGTTCTGGGCGGTGACGATCGTGGTGTCCTACGGCTACGCGGCGCTGATCATGCGGGCGGACAACGACGGTGAGGGCGGCATCCTGTCGCTGGTGGCGCTCCTGCGCCGACATCTGAGCGGGCGCCCGCAGACGATCGCGGTGGCACTGGTTCTGGCGGTCGTCGGCGCGGGCTCTTCTACGGTGACGGCCTGATCACCCCTGCCATCTCGGTGATGTCGGCCATCGAGGGCCTCTCGGTCGTCGACCCCCGCTTCCACACGCTCGTGATGCCGTTGTCGCTCGTGATCCTGGCCGGCCTCTTCTCGGTCCAGAGGTTCGGCTCCGGCCACGTCGGGCGGTTTCCCGGCCCGGTCATGGCCATCTGATTCGTCACCCTGACGGCGCTGGGAGTCCCCCACGTGCTGCGCAATCCGGAGATCCTCGGCGCGATCTCGCCCCATCATGCGCTCGCCTTCGGCTTCGGCCACCCGGGCATCGCGTTCATCGCTGCGGGCGCGGTGGTGCTGACCGTCACCGGCGTCGAGGCGATGTACGCTGACATGGGGCACTTCGGACCGCGTCCGATCCGTCTGGCCTGGTTCCAGCTGGTGTTCCCCGCACTGATGGTCAACTACATGGGGCAGGGCGCCGAGATCCTCCGGAACCCGGCCACCGCGTTGAACCCCTTCTTCCTGATGGCGCCCGAATGGTCGAGGATCCCCCTGGTGGTGCTCGCGACGATGGCGACGATCATCGCATCGCAGGCCGTGATCTCGGGCGCGTTCTCCGTTTCGAGGCAGGCAGTGCGTGCAGGGATCCTCCCGCGGCTCAACGTGCGGCACACGTCGAAGGAGGAGGGCGGGCAGATCTACATCGGCTCGATCAACTGGATCCTCTTCATGGGCATCGCCACGTTGATCCTCGTGTTCCGCAGCGCAGAGGCCCTTGCCAGCGCCTACGGGCTCGCCGTCACCGGCACCCTACTGATCGAGATGGGCATCTTCCTGCTGCTCGCCAGGCTCGTGTGGCGGGTGGCGGTGTGGAAGATCGCGGCCGCAGTGGTCCTCGCCCTCGGGGTCGAGGCGGTGTTCTTCGCCGCCAACATGGCCAAGCTCCTCTACGGCGGCTGGCTGCAGCTCGTCGTGGCCGGCGTGGTGGTGACCGTGATGCTGACCTGGCGTTGTCGAGCGCCGTTCGAGGGCCGGATCGTTCGATGCGTGGCCGTCGGTCCGGTGGTGCACCTCGTAGCCTCGACCCAGGCGTAGAACGAGGACCGGTTGATCTCCAGCACCTGGCACAGCCGCTTCACCTCGTAGGTGTCTCGGTGGTCGGCGACGAACTGGAAGCGGCTCACCAGTTCGTCTCCCCGGCGAAATACTTGGCTGCCTTGCGCAGGATGTCGCGCTCGGTCGCCAGCATCCGCTTTTCGTCCTCCAGGCGACGTACCTGGGCCTCCAGGCGGGCGATCCGGGCCTGTGGGGACTCACCCTCGGGCGCGTCGCTGTGCGGGTCGGAGGCTTCGGTCCTGGGGCCGGTGTACCCCTGCTCGCGCCGCCAGGTCGCCAGCGTGCCGCAGGAGACGCCGAGATCGGCAGCGACCCCCCTCAACGTGGCGCCCGGGGTGTGCTCGTACAGCTCGACCGCCTCACGCCGGAACTCATCGGTGTAGTTCTTCCTGGGCATGGTGTAGATCTTCTCGCTTCCTCCAGCCAGTGCTGGGTTCGGCGTGTCCACCCTCCGGGGTCAGGGCCCGCTCGCGCTACGCAGGTCAGCAGAGCGTGCGCCGGGCTCAACGCCCGATGGTGTTTTGTCTCGCTGCGCGGCCGCGCGCTGCGCAACCTCCTCCACGACGTAGCGGTGACGTGGGAGCAGCTGCGCTGGCGGGTAGGTGCGTGTCAGCAGCTCTCGACCCTCGGCGGCCGTTGTGTAGCCGATCTTGTTGTAGAGCGTGGCGGCATCGTTCAGGTCCCGCTCGTCTCGGGCGGCATGCAGCTTCATCGCCAGCAGGTACTGCGGTGAGGGGACTTGCACCAGCAGCGACTCGGACTCGAACACGGTGCGTGGGCTGTCGTCCTGGCCGGGCATGAAGCCCTTGACGGCATCGTTGATCCAGTCCGGTTCGAGGCCGTGTGCTGCGCTGAGCTCCTCGGCAAGCTGACGGACCTCGGGGCCTGGCGCGAACACCGCATCGACATCGCGCGTGACGCGGCCGCCGTCGTACTCCAGCGCCATCGCCGCTCCCCCGACGACGAACAACTGCGCCTGCTGGCCGCGCTCCGCGAGCCGGTCGGAAAGTTCCTGGAACAGCTCACGGAGCCGATCAGCGTCCAACTCCTCGGCGTCATCCCTCATGCGCGAGCCAGGGAACGCCCGGTGATGAGGATGCCGCGCTGCCGGAAAGCTCGCGGGCTCTCCTGCTCCGCCTCGTCGCGGAAGATGGTCGGCACCGCCGGGTACCACCACGGTGCCACGGCGCGCGCGGGGTCCAGTGCCCACGCCGGGACCATCCATCCGTCCCGCTCGGCCAGATGGTCGGCCAGCGCGGCGAACGCGGCATCCAACTCCACCGAGCCCGTGCGGGCCGGCTCCTCCGCGAACACACCCCGCCCCAACGCGACACCACCGCGCCGCACCGCGGACGTGTAGTCATCAAGGGTCTGCAACACCCCGAACCGCCAGGCCTCGTCCAACCCCTCCCCGGCGGCAAGGAGGTCAGCTGCACGGCGCGCGTTGCTCGCCGCCGTGTGGCGCACCCTCGATGGCCCACGGGCGGCGGACGGCCCGCCGGTGTCCTCACGGGAACGATCGAGCAGGGCACCGATCGACAACACCTCGCCCTTGAACGGCATCACTCCCCCTCTCGGCTGGTCGACCCCGTGCCGCCGACCGCCACACTGCGCCGCGCCGCGGCGTGTGCCCGGCGGCGGTACTCGGCAGCGTCGATCGCCCCGCGGGCCTCGTCGGTCAGGTTCGCCACGTCCTCCCGGTTCGGGGTCCAGCCCTCGTGCCAGGCCGAGGCCAGCGACTGCACCACCGCATAGCGCTGGGTCTCGTCAAGCCCGGCGAACAGCTCGGGCCAACGCTGCTCGACGTCGAACCTCTCGGACATGACCGGCTCCCCTCTCGGTGGGATTCCAGTCTACCCGCCAGCCCGAAAACGGTCTACAGGCGGTTTCGGGGCGTTTGGGTTTCGGTCCCGAGTTCCGGGCCGAGAAATGGCGGCGTGTCGTCGATGCTCGGCAGGTGTCCGAAGTCGGCTGCACAAACGATCGTTTTTGGCGGGCAGGGTGTTTGTGCCAACGCCGTTCGGTACGGGAGGATGGGACCGTGCCCGCGTCGATCCCTGCTCTGGTAGAGCCATCGGTGCTCCGCTGGGCGCGGGAGACGATCGACCTGTCCGGTGGCAACGCCTTCGCGGCATATAGACCCGGTCGGGAGGCGCCTGCTTCAGCCACTGTTCACGCTTGGCCTCGAGGTAGGCCGAGCAAAACCAGCTCAGGTCACGCCTAGCTCACATGAGTCATCCAGACGGACCGCTGACCTAAGCCGCACGGGGGACCACCTGAACCACCCCCGCCGGTGGCAATGGGTGAGCAAAAGTGGATTCACCGTCATGAGGCTCCAAAGACTCCGATCAGAAGCCCCGCAGCCAGACTGATCACGAAGTAGCCCACACCGACCCAGAGTCCGATCCGACCAGGCAGACTGCGCCGGCTAACCCAACCGGCCACAATCCCCAGCAAGACAGACCCCAGAGCTAGCAGAGAGACCACATTAGCCGAAAGGAACGTCAACCGCTCGATGATTCCAGGCACCCCTCCATCCCGGGAGTGGATGCTGAGAACAAGGATCCCGATCGCGTCCAGGAAAATCGAAATCCATCCCAACGCAGGTCGATCAGGAGCCCGCCCCTCGCGTACGTTAACCCCCGAGCTCACCTCTGGGGGGACAGAATGTGTCGCCATGGCTCATCCTAAATAGATTCTTCCAGTCTGCACTAGAACTAGAGATGCGGTCAGGGCAAGGAGTCAACTAACCAGTTGACTCCTTGCCCCAAGGGTTGGGCGCAACCACCCCGACTTCGCACAGGGCCGCACCCTGGTGCATCAAAGGTGCTTGCCCAGAGGGCACCTACTCGGAGGCTCACTGGGCAAGCACTAGCTGTGACGCTTCTGGAACACCTCAGAGGTCGGTGTATGTCGTTTTTACAATCCTGCTACCCGATACCTTGAACCCCGTGAGAAACGTCTGCCTCCCCCCAGAGTGACCCCCTTGAAGATATAGGAGATCTGCCCCTTAATTTGGATCTTAAGTCGAGTGTTCGATTTCGTTCGAGTGAGCGCAGTGTATGCCGGAGTCCAGCTACCGATGCTCGCTCCCGACATCCACGAAAGGCCAACGTTGGAAGCTGACGTAATCTTCCCGCCGGTAACAGTTGCCCTGACCTCCTGGTTAACGTAGCCATGCCCGATGGCAGGGATCCCTGACCGCACTCTGGCCTTGTAAACAGAAGTTCCAAAGGGAACCATCACTGGAGGCCCCGACGCCTCTATCGGCTCAACCCCCTCCCCAAAGTGCTCGGCTACCAGATCCGAGAGTAGAAGGTCGACATTTTCGTCATACTCCCCCCACAGCTCAGGTGTAAGCAGGAACGAGATTCGCTCGAAAGTTACCGGAATCACCAGCTCAACCGCTCGAGCCGTCAGCAGGGTCGGCAGTCGGCGTTCGACTTCCTGTTGCGCATCTTCGAGAGTAACTGGACCCGCCAACGCGGATCCAGCCCCCAAAAAGCTCGCGGCCAACCCCGCCACACCCCCGATGATCAGCGATTTGCGGCTAATGTCGTTTTTCATACTGACTCCTTCGTCGGTTAACACAAGGACTCACGTCTATCATACACAGCGCTAGCGCATACGGTCATTTGGGAAACTGGCGTGATCGCCCCGGCTCAACACGGATCAATGTCCCCGATCAGTACACCTAGGGCGTGTCTGAGAATAGATGCACGAGTCAGCTGAGACCCTGGGGACATGTCCCGGTTCCAGATGCTCTCCGACGCCCAATGGGAGTTGATCGCCCCGATGCTCCCGACCCGGACCGGCCGCGCCGGCAGGCCGTTCGCCGACGCCCGCACCATGGTGGAGGCGATCATCTACCGGTACCGGTGCGGAATCGCTTGGAGGGATCTGCCCGAGGTCTACGGGCCCTGGCAGAGAAGTGTGGACCTGGCATCGGCGCTTGGCCGAAAAAGGCACCTGGGACACGGTGCTGGCCACGCTGACCGCCGCCGCTGACGCCGAAGGCCTGATCGATTGGTCGGTCTCGGTGGACTCCACGATCGCCCGCGCCCACCAGCACGCGACGAACATCACCCGCCACACAGGGGGATGGATCGAACTACAAGAATCCGCGTGAGGAGCCGGCCGATCACGGCATCGGGCGCTCCCGTGGCGGGCTGAGCACGAAGATCCATCAGCTCGTCGATGGGACCGGGCTGCCGCTGGTCAGCCTGATCACCCCCGGCCAGGCAGGGGACTCCCCGATGCTGCTTCCTCTTCTGGAGCAGCTGCGCGTGACCCGGCCAGTAGGGCGGCCCCGGACCCGCCCCGAGGCCGTGCTGGGCGATAAGGCCTGAGTTGGACCTCTTTAGTGACCCATGCGTCAAGTCATCTTGAGGGCCTTGAGGATGGTGCGGGCATCGTCGGTGAGCTCGGCCTTGGCCGTGATGTCCTGGCCGGCCAGGGTGATGGTCACGTCCTGCAACGGCCGTAGGGTCCGGATGATCTTGCGGATGCTGAACCCCGTCTGGGCCTGCAGGAGACGGGCCATTGCCAGGGCGGTGAACACGATCGTGAGGTGAGCTTCGATCGCGTCCCGCTGCCGATGAAACATGGGCCTGGCCTGTAGGTCCGTCTTGCTCATCCGGAAGGACTGCTCGACCTGCCACAGGTCGTGATAGCTGGAGAGCACCTCCGCCGCGGACATCACCGTCGCGGGGATGTTGGTGACGTAGCCCTTCAGCCCCACGAGGCTCCGTGCCCGCTTGAGGGAGGCTTCGTCGAGGCTGCGACCGGCCGCTGTGGTCTTCACGAACCGCGTCGACTTCACGGTCACGTCCCCGTCGATCACAGCGCGGGCTCGGTTCTCCTGCGCGGTCAGCGTGTGCCCATCCCGGATGGCGCGTTTCTTCGAGAACGCCCAGACTGCTCGCCAGTGCCCGGGATGCTCCGTCGGGTCCCAGACCGGCTCCCGGCGGTGCTGCTTCGTGTCGGTTTTCGTGTTGCCGTGACGTGGGGTGATGGTGTCGATCAGCTGCCCGTCGGTGAACGCGTCACCGTTCCAGTGGAAGTGATGTGCAAGGTCACCAGGGGCTTTGACCTGCCGCGACCCGACGATGAACCGCAGTCCCGCTTCGTTAAGGGCGGTCAGGTTCGCGGTGGAGAGCATCCCGGCGTCAGCGACGACGACCATGTCCGCCAGGCCGTGGCGGGCCTGGAACTGCTGGATGATCGGCACGATCGTCGTGGTCTCGGCCTTGTTGCCCTCGAAGCAGCCGATCTCGAGCGGGAACCCGCCCCGATCCACCAGCAGCCCGACCACGATCTGCGGATCCACTCGGCGCTCCTTCGAGTAGCCGACCTTCCGCAGTTCGTCCTCGTGCTCGGCCTCGAAGTAGAGCGTGGTGACGTCATAGAGCACCAGAGAGATATCGCCGCTGGTCGAGGCATGTTCAAAGCAGTTCTTCGCTATCTGGTCGCGGTACTTGCACTGCTGGATCCGGGTCAGGCAGCGCTTCATCGTTGAACGATGCACCGGATCGATCCCCACCTCGCTCAGCACGCGAGCGGAGTCGAGCATCGAGGTCGGGAAGATCAAACGCGCGGCGACGAGCTGGAAGAACGCCTCGTCCTCGAGCGCATCGAAACCAAGCCCTCTCCAGGTCGCCTGGAGCACGTCCAGCAGCAAGCGCGACCGCATGGACCGCACCACAGCTGCCTGGGGATCCTGCTCCAAGCCGAGGTCGAGAGTCTCCTGACCAGCATTGAGCTTGTCCCGGCCGGCCCTCATCAAAACAGCGAGCTCAGCCTCGGTATGCGCGGACCCGAGGTGCTCAAGGATCTTGTTCCGCCGACCCTCCTTAGCGACCACCTGCACGGCAGTCGCGCCAGACGCCGTGGTCACCTTCCTCAAAAACGGGCTCACAACCCCCGACCCTACCCCCAATTAGTGACCCATCCAGCCACCCTGGAAACCCCACGACCAGCAGAAACGCTACTGAAATCTCTCAAACCAGGCCCGAGAGGTCCAACTCAGGACTCCCCGATGCTGCTTCCTCTTCTGGAGCAGCTGCGCGTGACCCGGCCAGTAGGGCGGCCCCGGACCCGCCCCGAGGCCGTGCTGGGCGATAAGGCGTACTCCTCCCGGGCGATCCGCACCCACCTACGTGCCCGTGGGATCAAAGCGGTCATCCCCGAACCGGCCGACCAGCAGGGCCACCGCAGACGGCGCGGTGCCCGCGGCGGGCGCCCCGTCAGCCTCGACGCGGACGCCTACAAGGGCCGCAACGTCATCGAGCGTCAGTACGCTCACCTGAAGCAGTGGCGGGGTCTGGCGACCCGGTATGACAAGTACGCGATCATCTACAGGGCCGCTGTGGTCCTGAATGCTGTGCTCGCATGGTCAAAACGATTGTCAGACATGCCCTAGGCGCCCGGGGGACTCCAAAGGGCCTCAACGCCACACAGCCGGCACTGCTGGACCAACATGGTATTGCCCTTGCGAGACAAGTGCAGCTCGGACACCTTCCATGAGTGACCGTCCGGGGTGCATTCGCCCTCAACGTGGGAGCTACGCGGGCGGTCACTGGCGGCCGACAGAGGGGCGAGGAACATCGGCATGGCAGGCTCCTCCACAGGCAGACGGCGCTCCCAGCCCAGCGCCTCCCAGAATGCGCCCGCCTCCGGGGCCAGGGCGAACACCCGCCGATCCGGGTTCCTAGGGCGTGTTGTCAAACTTTGCTGGTCAGCCAGTGGAGGGTCGCGGCGAGCGAGATGGCCGCGGCGTAGCTGCGGGCGGTCTTGCAGGTGCGCATCGCGATGCCGCGCCATTGCTTGAGCTTGGCGAAGCACCGCTCGATCACGTTGCGTCCACGGTAGACCTCGGGGTCGAAAGCGGGTGGGCGTCCGCCGGCTGAGCCGCGTCGGCGCCGGTGCGCGGCCTGGTCTTGCCGGTCGGGGATGGTGGCCTTGATGCCGCGCTCGGCGAGCCAGGCCCGGTTCGCGCGGGAGGGATACCCCTTGTCCGCGAGGACCCTGTCCGGGCGGGTGCGGGGCCGGCCAGGGCCTGGCCTGGGGACCCGGATCTGGTCCAGGACCTCGGGGAGCAGGCTCGTGTCGGCGGCCTGGCCGCCGGTGAGGACGAAGGCGAGCAGGCGGCCCTTCCCGTCCGAGACGGCGTGGATCTTGCAGGTCAGGCCGCCTCGGGAGCGGCCGATCGCGTGGTCGCCCGGCTCAGGCCCGAGATTCTTGTAGTTCGATGGGCCCCCCTGTGTGGCGGGGAAGGGTCGCGGCGTGCTGGTGGGCGCGCACGATCGTCGAGTCGATCGAGCACACCCAGTCCAGCTCGCCCTGCGCGTCGGCGGCCTGCTGGGCGCGCTCGAGCGCGCACGCCCACACGCCGGTCTTGGCCCACCGGTCGAAGTGGCGGTAGATCGTGTTCCAGTTCCCGAACCGTTCCGGCACGTCCCGCCACGGCGACCCGGTCCGGAACTTCCACGCGACCGCTTCCGCGACCAGCCGCCGATCCATCGGCGGCCGACCCGTCGCCTTCGGCGCGGGGAAGCACGGCCCGATCAGCGCCCACACCTCGTCCGTGATCACATCTCGATCGCTCATACCGAAAGGGTGCCCCGCCGATGGCGGGACACCCTTTCACAACACACCCTAGCTACAACGAGGTCCACGACGGCCCGCCCGATCCCTAGACGCCGGTATCGGCGGTGTACGTCGAGCCGTTCGATTTCGAGCAAGGGCCGCGGCCCGAATCCTTCACTGCCGGCGTAGTGGTCCACGTTCGATCCCCAGTCGAGCTCTACCCGCGCCACCTCCTGGCCCCTACTACGGACGACGTGCGCGGTCCATTGGTCGTCATGGTAGGCGTCCGTCCACCATCCCGGGGTGTAGTCGTCGCCGGCTCCCTCAGGGAACGGCCTCCACCAGCTCACCCCGGCCGGACGCGGCACATCTTCGAATGTCAGTCCCTCCATGAGCACGACGGTAGCGCAGGACAACGGCCCCCCTCCCGTGCGGCAGGGGGGGCGTTGCTACATCCGGTCGGGCCGCTGGAACGGTCATGCCGCCCATCGCTCCGGGTCGCGTCGAAAGGAGATAAGCCGCGCCCGGTGACGTTGACGGCCCGCCGGGGGTCTAGGGCGTGTCTGAGAATAGATGCACGAGTCAGCTGAGACCCTGGGGACATGTCCCGGTTCCAGATGCTCTCCGACGCCCAATGGGAGTTGATCGCCCCGATGCTCCCGACCCGGACCGGCCGCGCCGGCAGGCCGTTCGCCGACGCCCGCACCATGGTGGAGGCGATCATCTACCGGTACCGGTGCGGAATCGCTTGGAGGGATCTGCCCGAGGTCTACGGGCCCTGGCAGAGAAGTGTGGGGCTTGACCCCGGTTCTTGGACACGCTGAATCCAGCACCTGCTGGGGAAGCGAGATGATCCAGGAATCATGGCCAGGAAGAACTACTCCGAGGAGTTCCGTCGTCAGGCCGTCGACTTGTACGAGTCCACCCCGGGCGCCACGGTCCGCGGCATCGCCGAGGATCTCGGCATCGTGCGCGGCACGCTGCGGCACTGGCTCGAGGTCTACGGGACCGGCAAGAAGACCGCCGCTGACGGGACATTGACCTCCAGCCCACTGCAGTCCAAGCCGTCGCCGACAAGCCCTACGGGTCCCGCCGGTGAGACGCCTGAGCAGAAGATCGCCCGGCTCGAGGCCCGGGTCAACGAGCTCGAGGTCGAGACGACGAAGCTGACTACCGAGCGGGAGATCCTCCAGCGGGCGGCCAAGTATTTCGCTGGGGAGACGGGCTGGTGAGTCGCTTCCAGTTCGTCGCCGACAACTCCGCCACCTTCGAGGTGAAGCGACTGTGTGAGCTCGTCGAGATCGAGCGCTCGTCCTACTACGCCTGGCTCAAGGCTGCCCCGGCCCGAGAAGCCAGGGCAGCTGACGACGCGGCGCTGGCAGAGCGGATCAGGGCTGTCCATGCCGAGGACAACACCCAGGGTGCGCCACGGATCACCGCCGAGCTCAACGACAGCGCGCCTGCCGGTGAGCGGGTAAACCACAAGCGCGTCGCCAGGGTGATGCGGCTGCAAGGAATCCGGGGCTATGTGAAGAAGCGGCGGGTGCGGACCACGATCCCCGAACCGTCTGACCAGAAGTACCCCGACCTGCTCAAGCGCGACTTCACCGCCCCGGCGCCAGGGCTGCGCTACGTCGGCGACATCACCTATCTGCCGATCGCCGACGGCACGAACCTCTACCTGGCGACCGTGATCGACTGCTACAGCCGTCGGCTTGTCGGGTGGGCCATCGCTGACCACATGCGTACCGAGCTCGTCGAGGACGCGTTGAAGGCCGCCGCCGCAACCCGGGGCACCCTCGAGGGCAGCGTATTTCACAGCGACCACGGGTCGGTCTACTGCTCGAAGGATTACGCCCAGCTCTGCAAGAAGTTCGGCGTGACCCAGTCCATGGGCGCCGTCGGGTCCAGCGCGGACAACGCGTTGGCCGAGTCGTTCAACGCCACCATGAAGCGCGAGGTTCTCCAAGACGCCGCCTGCTGGAGCAACGAACTGGTCTGCCGCCGGCAGGTCTTCAGGTGGCTCGTCCGCTACAACACCAAGCGACGCCATTCGTGGTGCCGCTACGTCCCGCCGGTCCTCTACGAGACCGGCAACACCGCTACGCTGCCGACGGCTGCGTAATCACACCCCGTGTCCAAGATCCGGGGGTAGGGCCCCCGTGGCGCTTGACCCCTGATCTTGGACACGCTGATTCCAGCACGATGATTGGGAAGCGAGAATCCAAGGGATGGCTAGGAAGAACTACACGGACGAGTTCCGGCAGCGGGCGGTGGACTTGTACGAGTCGACGCCCGGTGCGACGTTGAATGGCATCGCGGCGGACCTCGGGATCTCCCGCGGTGCGCTGCGGGAGTGGGTCGAGAAGCACGGCTCGGGCACGACGACCGCCGGCACCATGTCGCCGCCCACGTCGGGGCGGTCGGAGTCGCAGGCGGCGAGGATCGTGCGGCTGGAGGCGGAACTGGCGGCGTCGAAGGCGGAGAAGCTGAAGCTCGAGACGGAGCGGGACATCCTCCGTCAGGCGGCGAAGTATTTCGCCGGGGAGACGAACTGGTGAACCGCTTCCAGTTCGTCGAGGACCACAAGGACGCCTACGGCGTGAAGCGGTTGTGCGAGATCGTCGAGATCGCGAGGTCGTCGTTCTACGCCTGGCTCGCGGCGGCTCCGGGACGGGCGGCGAGAGCGGCCGAAGATACAGCCCTCGCCGCACGGATCAGGGTGCTGCAGGACCCCGCCCAGGGCGGCGACCGCGCCTACGGGGCACCCCGGATCACCGCCGACCTCAACGACGGCGTCACCACCGCCGCCGAGCGGGTGAATCACAAGCGCGTCGCCCGCGTGATGCGTGAGCACCAGCTGGTGGGGATCCGGCTGCGACGCCGGGTGAAGACCACGATCCCGGACCAGTCCGGGAGGAAGTTCCCCGACCTGATCGGCCGGGACTTCTCGATCGGGGAGCCGAACCGCCGGTACGTCGGCGATATCACCTACCTCCCGATCGCAGACGGGTCGAACCTGTATCTCGCGACGTGCATCGACCTCGGCTCCCGCAAGCTCGCGGGCTGGCAGGTCGCCGACCACATGCGCACCGAACTCGTCGAGGACGCACTCCGCGCCGCGGCCCGCGACCGCGGCAGTCTCGCCGGCGCCGTGTTTCACAGCGACCACGGCAGCGTCTACGCCTCGAAGGCCTGCGCGGCCCTCTGCGAGCAGCTCACCGTCGTCCAGTCCATGGGTGCGGTGGGCACGAGTGCCGACAACTCACTCGCGGAGAGTTTCAACGCCGCGCTCAAGCGGGAGCTTCTCGAGGGCCGGGCCGCATTTCCAGATCAGGCCACGGCCTACCGGGCCGTGTTCCGATGGGCGAACCGCTACAACACCCGCCGACGCCACTCCACGATCGGCCAGGTGAGCCCACATAGTTACGAGAACGCCTACGACGCCGCGAGGTCAGCTACCCTCACGGAAGCGGCATAACCGAACCGACACCGTGTCCACGATCAAGGGGCAAGGCCCCGTATTCCGAGGCGTGGTTCAAGACCTTGAAGTACGCCCCGGTCTTCCCGGACCGCTTCGGCTCTCTGGCCGACGCCCGGGCGTTCATGGCCGGTTTCGTCGAGACCTACAACCACGGACACCGTCACACCGGGATCGGGCTGCACACCCCCGCCGACGTCCACTACGGCCACGCCGCGACCGTGAGTCAGCAGCGCTCAGCGGCCCTGGCCGCGGCCCGCGCTACTCACCCCGAGCGCTTCTCCACCACCGCTGACCCGAAAATCCTCGCGCTACCCACCCACGCCTGGATCAACCAACCAACCGCCGCCGAACCGGTAGCCGCCTGACACCCACTGGCCTCAAACACCTTGAAGAATTCCGGAGACGACCAGCGGCCACAGGAATCCCGAGGCGGCATACGCCACACAGCGCACTGCCACATCGATCTACCCGTACGGCCCCCGCGGGAACCCCAACTGCGTCATCGTTGCCGCGGGTGACCGGTAGCCGGGCCTTACGTAAAGCAAGGGGGTCCCTGGCTGCGTCACCTACGAGGGGCGCTATGGCAGCCGTGTCGGTCGCCGCCGGACGGAATCCCCGGCTCGTTCGGCCTCGAGCGGGACAGGGCTGTGCAGTACGGCCGGCCCGCGGTGCAGGAACCCGTCCGAGAGCACTTGGCAGCGCAGGCCGCCCCGGCCGCGCATGGCGGCGTGCGCGCCCGGGGCGAGCACCCGGTCCATCCAGGCGCAGGGGTGGGCCGGCCGCCCACCCCGCAGCCGCACGAAAGCACCTTGGGACTCCAACGCGAATTCCCCGCCGAGCAGGGGCGCCAGCTCGGCGCCCCGGAGGACCACGTTGCGCCGGGTCAGGAGCGGGTCGAAGGGAGGTGTGCCCAGATCTGCCGCCATGGCCTCGAGTGCTTCGACGGCGAGCAGGGTGAGGGCGGCGTCCATGTGCGCGGCCTTGCCGAAGAACCGGTCGCCCACCACGCCCTTGCCGGCCACCAGCTCGACCCGGTCGGCATCCGTGGTGGGCACGTCCGCCGCGCCGTCCCGGGCGCGGCCGAAGTAGGCATGGCCCGGGGACACGAGCAGGTGCAGGATCTCCACGTCGTACTGATAGGTCTGCATCATGCCATCATTCCCTTCGTCACCACGGTTGCCGGCACACCGTAGACACCACCGGACGCACCGTTGATAGCGAGAATTTCAGCGTTCAGGTTTCCTCCTCCAAGCCCCGTCAGAGACCCGGGGGATCGGTTGTCTTACGGGCCTCCGGCGCGGCGCCAGCCACGATTGTAGACGGATCCGTCTAGCCAGAATAGACGGATCCGTCTAGGGCGTGTCTGAGAATAGATGCACGAGTCAGCTGAGACCCTGGGGACATGTCCCGGTTCCAGATGCTCTCCGACGCCCAATGGGAGTTGATCGCCCCGATGCTCCCGACCCGGACCGGCCGCGCCGGCAGGCCGTTCGCCGACGCCCGCACCATGGTGGAGGCGATCATCTACCGGTACCGGTGCGGAATCGCTTGGAGGGATCTGCCCGAGGTCTACGGGCCCTGGCAGAGAAGTGTGGACCTGGCATCGGCGCTTGGCCGAGAAAGGCACCTGGGACACGGTGCTGGCCACGCTGACCGCCGCCGCTGACGCCGAAGGCCTGATCGATTGGTCGGTCTCGGTGGACTCCACGATCGCCCGCGCCCACCAGCACGCGACGAACATCACCCGCCACACAGGGGGATGGATCGAACTACAAGAATCCGCGTGAGGAGCCGGCCGATCACGGCATCGGGCGCTCCCGTGGCGGGCTGAGCACGAAGATCCATCAGCTCGTCGATGGGACCGGGCTGCCGCTGGTCAGCCTGATCACCCCCGGCCAGGCAGGGGACTCCCCGATGCTGCTTCCTCTTCTGGAGCAGCTGCGCGTGACCCGGCCAGTAGGGCGGCCCCGGACCCGCCCCGAGGCCGTGCTGGGCGATAAGGCGTACTCCTCCCGGGCGATCCGCACCCACCTACGCGCCCGCGGGATCAAAGCGGTCATCCCCGAACCGGCCGACCAGCAGGGCCACCGCAGACGGCGCGGTGCCCGCGGCGGGCGCCCCGTCAGCCTCGACACGGACGCCTACAAGGGCCGCAACGTCATCGAGCGTCAGTACGCTCACCTGAAGCAGTGGCGGGGTCTGGCGACCCGGTATGACAAGTACGCGATCATCTACAGGGCCGCTGTGGTCCTGAATGCTGTGCTCGCATGGTCAAAACGATTGTCAGACATGCCCTAGCTGTTGTGGGTCATGAGGTTCTTGGCACGAGGCCCGGGCTGAGATGAGACGAGCGGGCCCCGCCCGGCAGGATGGAAGTTCCTCAACAACCCACCTGCCAGAAGAGACCCGCTCATGACTCACGCTAACGCACCCCTGACCCCCACCGGCCGTCTCAGGATGGTCCACCGCCACCTGCACGACGGGATCCCACAGGCGCACGTGGCCGCCGAGTTCCGGGTGAGCCGGCCCACGGTGGCCACCTGGGTGGCCCGCTACCGCGCCCAGGGAGAAGCCGGCCTTCAGGACCTGCCCAGCCGGCCGCGCCGTTCACCTGCCCAGCTCGACCCCGAGGTGGTGGCTCAGATCCAGACCCTGCGTCGCAGGGAGAAGTGGTCGGCCCGCCGCATCCATCACCACCTCGTCTCTGAAGGCCACCGGGTGTGTCTTCGTACCGTGGGGAGGTGGATGCACCGGCTGGGCATCTCCCGGTTGCCAGACCTCGCGCCCACGGGTGAGGACCTGCGCCAACGACCGCAGAAGATCACCGCCCGCGGCCCGGGGCACATGGTGCACCTGGACGTGAAGAAAATCGGACGCATCCCCGAGGGGGGAGGCTGGCGTGCTCACGGCCGGGACTCCGAGAACGCGCGAGCGGCCAAACGCGGGCCTGGCCGACGGGTCGGCTACACCTACCTGCATTCGGCGATCGACGGGTACACCCGGCTGGCCTACACCGAGGTGAATCGCCCCGGGTCTGATGGAGGCTCTCATTCCACGGAAGGATGAGAGTCATGGCAGCACCGCGGAAGTACAGCGAGGAGTTGAGGGACCGCGCGACGCGGATGGCGATGGACGCGCGGAAGGACCCTGCGACGGCCACGGGAGCGATCAAGCGGATCGCCGATCAGCTTGGGATTCATCCCGAGGCGTTGCGGACCTGGGTCCGCCAGGCCGAGATCGATGGTGGGGTCCGGCCCGGCACGACGACGGATGACGCGACGCGGATCGCCCAGCTCGAGCGCGAGGTCCGCGAGCTGCGGCGGGCGAACGAGATCCTGAAGACGTCCGCGGCTTTTTTCGCGGCCGCGGAGCTCGACCGCAAGATCAAGTAGCCCGCGAAGTGCCGACCGAGGTGGTGGTCGAGTACATCGACACCCACCGCGATCGGGTCGTTGAGGGTCGCCGGCTCGGGGTCGAGCCGATCTGCGCCGTGCTCAAGGACGCCGGCGTGCAGATCGCCCCGAGCACCTACTACGCCGCGAAGAACCGTCTCCCGTCGGCGCGCGCCGTGCGGGACGCTGAGCTGATCGAGGAGATCAAGACCGTGCACACCGACAACCTGGGCGTCTACGGGGCTCGGAAGGTCCACGCCGAGCTGGTCCGCAAGGGCATCGCCGTGGCCCGGTGCACCGTTGAGCGGCTCATGCGCGCTCACGGGTTGCGCGGGATCGCGCGGGAGAAGACCCGCCGCACCACCCTGAGCGAGGGCGCCGAGACGCCACGGCCGGCCGACTTGGTCGAGCGGCGGTTCGTCGCCGAGGCACCGAACCAGCTGTGGGTGGCGGATCTGACCTACATCCGCACCTACTCCGGGTGGGTCTACGCCGCGTTCGTCCTGGACGTCTTCTCCCGGATGATCGTCGGCTGGCAAGTCTCGACCTCGCTGCGCACCGACCTGGCCCTGGACGCCCTGGACATGGGTCTGTGGGCCAGGCGTCGCGCCGGGCAGGACGTCACCGGTCTGGTCCACCACTCCGACAGGGGCGTGCAATACCGCGCGGTTCGCTACACCGAGCGGCTCGCCGAGGCCGAGGCTGTCGCCTCGGTGGGGTCCCGCGGCGATTCGTATGACAACGCGATGGCGGAGGCGCTGAACTCGCTGTTCAAGGCCGAGTGCGTGCGCAACCCGGTCATGCGTCAGGGCGGCTGGAAGTCCATCAGCGACGTCGAGATCGCCGTCGCTGAGTACGTCGACTGGTACAACCACCGGCGCCTGCACGGCGAGCTCGGCCACGTCCCGCCCGCCGAGTACGAGGCCACCTACTGGGCCACCCACTACCCTGACAACCGCGCCCTCATCGAGGCCGGAACCAACTAACCGAGCCTCCACCAAACCCGAGGCGTTGGAGGACGAGCGCGCGGTGACCACGATCGGGTTCTTCTGCCGGGCGCGGGCGTTCTTCGCCGCCCACGGCATCCGGATCGACAGGGTGATCACGGACAACGGGAACAACTACCGGGCCGCGGAGTTCACCGCCAAGGTGGTCTCGCTCGGGGGCCGGCACCACCGGATCCGCCCCTACACCCCGCGCCATAACGGGAAGGTCGAACGCTACAACCGGCTGATGGTCGATGAGGTCCTCTACGCCCGCCCGTATACCTCAGAGCAAGCTCGGCGTGAGGCCCTGGCGGTGTGGGTGAACCACTACAACTACCATCGGCCTCATACCTCCTGCGGAGAGGCTCCTCCGGCCTCACTGGCACCGACCCGAGTCAACAACGTCATGCCCTCCTACAGCTAGAGCCAACGCTGACGGCGGAAGACGGCGTACAGGCCCGCGGAGATGATGACCATTGCCAGAATCGATAGCGGGTAGCCAAAATCCCAGGTAAGTTCCGGAATTGACTCAAAATTCATCCCGTATATCGCTCCGACAAGGCTCGGAGTGAATAGGATGGCGGCCCACCCTGAAATGCGCTTCATGTCCTCGTTCTGTTTCTGGGCCACTAGGGCCAAGTAAACCGTAACGAGCTGTGTCAGCCGTGCGTGGATGCCGGACACTCTGGACAGAAGGTCATCTGCGTCCTCGGCGAAGGCCGCAGCATCGGCTGACCAGTCTGAGTTCTTCGACGCCCCTGGCGCGGGGATTCGATCGATGAACCGGCACAGGGAAGCAAGAGAGGAGCGGACCTTGCTGGCATCGGAGCCGAGCCGATAAACGCTCTCGATGTCCTTCTCGAATTCCCCGAAAATACTCGACTCGCAGTCCGCAGTGCCGTCCTCCAGGGAAAGTGCGGCAGAGTCATAGGAATCGATCGCGGCCTCGACGATGAGCGTTAGCGTCAGTTCCGCCTCATCTGCGGCAAAGTATCGCCCTGAGTTGTCTTCCGCCGGATGCCAGGCGGTCCCGATTCCGTCGACATCTTCAAAGACCACCAGCCAGTCGTCATGAAAGACAATGTGTAGTGATTCTATTCGTAGATCTTCTTGCCCTGCTTTTGCGATCCGGTTTATTCGCAGAAGGAAGGAGGGGCCGAATACATCCAGGCGAGGGCGACCGGCTCCTTCACGCAGGATTTCTCGCATGTTCTCCGGGAACTCGAATTCAGTTCCAAGTTGGTCAACCGTGTGCTCGCGCCCACATTGGCAGTCGACGACCTCGCCTCGATCCGTGATCAATGATCGGAGATCCGCAATCGGCTGCTGTTGCTTTGGTCGGACCTGCGGTCGCATCGCGTGTGCGGTGCCACCGGAGCATTCAAGGTGTTCAGTCATCCGGGGAGTGTAGTGGCGCAGAGGGGAGAGGTCAAGTCCCTGGAAGTGGTGTAACAGCCTTCGAAGCAATGGGGGCGTGAGTCGGTCAGGTCTTCAGGGTCGGCATCACCTCCGTGCCCATCCCGGTGGCCGATTCCTGCGTGCAGGGCTCGCTGCACCTGGCGAGCAGCTCGAGCCCGAGGTAGCGGCGGCCCTCGGCCCATTCATCGGTCTGCTCGGCCAGCACGGCTCCCACGAGCCGGATCACCGCCTCCCGGTTCGGGAAGATGCCCACCGCGTCCGTGCGACGCCGGATCTCCCGGTTCAGCCGCTCGGCAGGGTTGTTCGACCAGATCTGGGACCACACGTCCTTCGGGAAGCCCGTGAACGCCAGGATGTCCTCCCGGGCAGCGTCCAGGTGCGTAGCCACCGCGGGCAACCTGTCCTGCACGTAGTCCAACAGGCGCTCGAACTGGGCGTGCACGGCCGGCCCGTCGGGCTGGTCATACACGCTGTGCAGCATGGCCTTCACCGCCGGCCACATGCTCTTCGGGGTCACGGCCATCAGATTCGCCGCGTCATGGGTGCGGCAGCGTTGCCACACGGCCCCGGGCAGGTTCGCCGCCACCGCTTCCACGAGGCCGCGGTGGGAGTCCGAGGTCACCAGTCTCACCCCGGTCAGACCCCGCGCGACCAGGTCAGCGAAGAACTCGTTCCACGCCGCACCCGACTCCGTGGTGGCCACCCTCAGCCCGAGCACCTCCCGGCGCCCGTCGGCGTTGACCCCGGTGGCGACCATGGCCACCGCGTTGATCACCCGCCCGCCCTCTCTGACTTTCATGGTCAGGGCGTCGGCGGCGAGGAACACGAACGGGCCGGCCTCACCCAGGGGCCGGTGACGGAAAGCCTCGATGTGCTCGTCCAACTCCTGTGCCATCCGGCTGACCTGGGACTTCGAGAGCGAGTCGATGCCCAGCTGCCGTACGAGCTTGTCCATGCGCCGGGTCGAGACCCCGGCCAGGTAGCAGTCCGCGACCACGGTGATCAACGCGGACTCGGCCCGTTTGCGGCGCTCGAGGAGCCATTCGGGGAAGTACGTGCCGGCCCGGAGTTTGGGGATGGCCACATCGATCGTGCCGGCGCGGGTGTCCAGGGGTCGGTGGCGGTAGCCGTTGCGCTGCGCTGTCCGGTGTTCGGAGGGCTTGCCGTACTCGGCCCCGCAGACCGCGTCAGCGTCGGCGGAGAGCAGTGCGTTGATCACGGTCTGCAGCAAGTGGCGCAGCAGGTCTGGGGAGGCCTCCCCGAGAGCTTCGCGCAGCAGGCGTTCAGGGTCGACAATATGAGGAGCGGTCATCGTGGTGATGTCCTTTCGAGAGTGCTGTGGAAGGTTCGCTCGAAGGCTCCCACGGTGACCGCGTCCGTCTCGAAGATGGTCGTGGCCACCGGGGAGGGTTACACCACTATCCGGGACTCAACTGAGGGGAGATGCGAGAGCCAGAGCCGCTCACGATGCCGGCCAGGACGCTGTAGCGCGCTGGGTCTCCTTCCCGAGTCTCACGAAGGAGAACTGGAGTATGCCCACGAAGTTCTGCTCGGAGCTGCGTGATCGTGCGGTCCGCATGGTCTACGACCGCCACGCCCTTGAAAGTGGCCCAGGAGCGCAGTCGACCCGCGCCGTCGCGCCCGAGCTCGGCGTCGGTGAGGAGCCCTTGCGGAGCTGGTGCAACCGCTACGGCCCCGCCGAGAGATCGTCCCGTCCGCAGGAATCGCTCGAGGAGGAGAATCGCCGGCTGAGGAGCGAAGTGACCGACATGCGCCGTGCGAACGAGATCTTGAAGAAGGCATCGGCATTTTATCCGCGCAGCCCGATCGCCCCACGACGAAATGATCCGGTTCATCGATATGCACCGTGAACAATTCGGTTTCGAGGCTGTCTGCCGCGTGGTCGGCACGACAGAATGTGGGTTTCTCACCTCCCGCGGCTGCCGAGCCGCGAAGCAGCGCCCAGCCTCTGCCCGCGGCATCTGGGCCGCAAAGTTCACCTGCGTTCGCATCCCGAAAGGGCTCTGCGACGCCGCGCTCTTCACGGACGTCCGCACGCGGCGGATCGTCGGCTGGGCCGTCGCGGCCCGCCTGCCCACCGAGGCATTGCCGTTGCAGGCCCTCGAGCACGCTCTACTGTGCACCTGCGCCGAAGCCTCTAGCATGGTGCGCATGATGGCAGTCATCCCCGAAGCCCAGGCCACTGCGCCGAACCGGTCGCCTGCGAGGTCCACGGGAGCTCGTGAGCGGATCATGGCGACCGCCCGCCGGCTGTTCTACACACGCGGCATCAATGCCACCGGCATCGATCTGGTGATCGCTGAGGTCGGCGTGGCCAAGGGCAGCATGTATCACCACTTCGGCAACAAACAGGCTCTGGTAGTGGCTTACCTCCAGCAGGAGGAGGCCACCTGGAAAGCCGCTTCCGAAACCAGGGACGACCCCCGGGCCAGCGCGACTGAGCGCTTGAGAGTCTTCTTCGATGGAATCTCTGTCGATGTTCTGGCCGGCACGTTCCACGGATGCCCGTTCATGAACGCCGCCATCGAACGCCCGGATGATCTCGGGGTGGGCCAGGTGATCGCTCATTACCGGGAAGCACTGGCCTCACATATCGCCCATTTGCTCGGGGAGGACGGGTCCTCGACCGCGGTGGACAAGGTGATGGTGCTGTACGACGGGGCGAAAACGTCCGCCAAGATGACACGGGATCCTGCGCTGGTCGAGCTGGCCGCCGACATGGCCTGCGAAGTTGTTCATGGGCACGGTTCGACTCGCAGGCCGATAGCTCGGAAGGGATGAGCCCTGTTGACACCTGGCGACGACGATTCCGGACCATGATGCGTCCGGAAGCACGTGAGGTGGCGCACGAAGCCGACGAGGTCGTCCCGACGCGCCTGTGCGCGCGAGTTCCGCAGGTGGCCCGGGGAAAGGGTTGCGGCACAGACAACGCGGAAGACGGGGTGTGCGTACCACGCTGCGTCGGTGGGAAACCGCGGGTTGCCGGTGCAGAACCAGGTGCTGCATGAGCATGGAACCGTGGGTTCCTTTTCAAGTCCGAGTGATATCTACAAGAAAAAACGAGGAGACAAGAAAATGATGACGAAGAACACTTCCACCACGGGGATCGAGCAGATGGGGAATTCGGTACTGCGCTATTCCCTGGTGACGAACCTCGTCTGGATCGGTTCCCTGAAATTCCAGGACTACGAGATGGAGAACATCAGGCCCCTGGTCACCTCCAGCCCCTTGTTCTCCGGGGTGCTCAAGAAGCTGGGGGAGAAGAAGACAGCGCAGCTGATCGGGGTGGCCGAGATCGGTATGGGAGCTCTCATCGCCGCCAAGCCCCTCGCCCCGCGCGCTTCGGCCCTGGGCAGCCTCGGGGCGGTAGGGATGTTCGTCACCACGCTCAGTTTCATGGCCACGACCCCGGGAGTGCAGCAGGAGAACCACGGGAAAACCAAGTTGTCCATGGTGGGGCAGTTCCTGCTCAAGGACACCGTGCTTCTGGGGGCATCCATCCTCACGGCTGCCGAGTCGCTGCAGCACGCCCGTCGCCGGTAGCCCGGAAACGACCGTTGCCGTGACCCGGAACGAGCCGGGACGGGAACTGCTGGTGCGGTACCCCGTCCCGGCCCATGTTCTCTGCCCCGGTGACCTGGGGGCCGGTTGGTCAGCGCGCCGGCGGCGGCGAAGCCCTGGAGCCGGCGCGCTGAGGGTTCAGCCGGTGGGCGGCCACTCAGTCGGAGGAAATCAGTTTCATGGAGATCGAGTTGATGCAGAACCGCTGATCGGTGGGGGTCTGGAAACCTTCACCTTCGAAGAGGTGCCCCAGGTGGGAGTCGCATCGGGAACAGCGCACTTCGATGCGCTCCATCCCCAAGGACCGATCACGTAGGTAACGCACCCTGTCCTCGGCCAGGGGAGCCCAGAACGAGGGCCACCCGCAGTGCGAGTCGAACTTATCAGTGCTGGTGAACAGCTCTTGGCCACACGCCCGGCACTGATAGACACCGGTGGTGTGCGCGTCGTAGTACTGGCCCGTGTACGGCCTCTCGGTGCCCGCCTTCCGGAGTACCTGGAACTCCTGCGGCGTCAGTTCCTCACGCCACTGCTCCACACTCTTGTGCACCTCGGGCCGGTAGTTGTCGTATCCAGTGTTCATGACGGCTTCAACGGTCCCCGGCCCCTGCGTGTCAGGGTGAGTTGAGTCCAGTGGTTCACAGCAAGTCCGCCTGACGCAGGGCGAGATTCAGGATCGATCACCATGAGTAGTTCCACGTTCGCCCCGCCGTTGTCCGCGATCGCCGATGATGGACAGATGAGTGACGCTCACCCTCGTGCTGGCCTCGATGTTTCATGGGGCTGGTGAGCGGGGTGGGTCGGCGTCGTTGCCGGTGTTCAGCTGCTGATTCTGGCATTCGGGTATGACAGATCATCGCAGTGTCCGTTGCGGGCGGTCGGGTTCCACTCCCGAGAGGTTGATGCTGGTCGGTGGGGCGGGTGGTCTCGCCGGGTTAGCCTCGATGTTTCATGGGGCTGGTGAGCGGGGTGGGTCGGCGTCGTTGCCGGTGTTCAGCTGCTGATTCTGGCATTCGGGTGTGACAGATCGTCGCAGTGTCCGTTGCGGGCGGTCGGGTTCCACTCCCGAGAAGAGGAGCTGCTGGTCGTAGGGGCGGGTGGTCTCGCCGGGTTAGGTCTGTGCGACGGTGGTGCGGAGCCGGTTGACGCCGGTCAGGACCCTCACGGCTTCGGGTGCATGTTCGGCGAGGTGGAGGACCTTGTGCCGGGCGCGGCGCACGAGGGTCGCGGGGATCTCGAACAGCCGTGCGCGGAGCCGTTTGGGCTCCCACTTCCGTGCATCATGGCCGGTCAGCGCGATGGTCTGCATCCAGGCGACGAGCTCGCTGGCGAGTTGGATGATCTGGCACCAGATCTGGTTCTGCGCGAAGGACTGCAGCGGGAACTTCTCAAGGCCCATGTCCTTGGCGTTACGGATCCGGTCTTCGCAGCGTGCACGGCGACGGTGCCGCAGCTCCAAGACCGGGAGCTGGCCGCGCGGGGAGTTGGTGGCGAACGCGGTGATGCGCATCCCTTCGTGATCGGTGATCCGCAGCTGCGCCCCAGGATGAGGACGTTCCTTCCGCACGATCACCCGCATCCCGGCAGGCCACCCGGACAGGTCCAGCAGCCCGGTCAGCTCCGCCACCCATGCCCCGTCGCGGATCCCGTCGGTATCGGTGTCGTAGGCGGGGGTCCACGCCTCCGCCTCGTCGAGGCGTTTCAGCAGGTCAGGGGTGTTCGCGGGGAGGGTGAACCCGACTGAGTAGGCTAGACGCTGCCGCTGGAGCCAGGCCAGGAAGTCTTTGGTGCCGCCGGCCCCGTCGGTGCGGATCAGGATCTTCTTCGACCCCCGCCCGCCCCGGGCCAGCAGGCCCGCAGGCAGCTGCGCGAGAGCCTGCCGGGTGACGGTGATGTGATCAGCGGCGGTGTTCGAGCCGGCGTTGCCGGGGCGCAGCTGGATCGCCAGTGGTTCCCCGGTCCCTTCGCTGCCGTGGTCCAGGAACGCGCACAGAGGGTGATAGCCGAACCCGCGTTTGAACGTCGGTGCGGCCTGCTCCTTCTCACTGTGGACGTTGATCAGGGTGGCATCGAGGTCGATGACCAGCGGGTTCTTCGCACTGACCCCCGCAGCCGGGGAATGGTCTCCGGCGAGGGTCCAGGCTCTTTCCCGCGCGGCCCGGCGGGCCTGGGAGATCGCCTCGATCACGGTGGGCGCGTCCTGGGCGAGGGTGGTGAGCATGCGGGAGATCGTCGGGGTCGAGGCGACGTCTCCGAACAGGTCCGGTTCGCATCGCAGCAGATCAGCATCCGAAGCATGCTCCCCGCCGATCGCGAGAGTGAGTGCGAGATCCAGCAGGACCTTCGCCGCGTGGTGCTCGGCCAGCGGTTTCGTCCACGGATCCAGAGCTTCCCGCAGCGAAGCAGCGAGGCCGGTGGCGTGGATCGTGTCGGTCAGCAGCACAGCGCCCGCATGCGCGGCCGCCGGGACCTCAGCGACGTCCACCCGCGGACGGGGGTAGAAGAACAAGGTAGGGTGGGACACCTGAAAGGTGCTCCTTCCAGCGGATCAATACGAATCTGAACAACCCGTATCATCCCAGGCCAGGAGCACCTTTCGCCATTCATTCCGCCGGTCGAGACCACACCCCCGTGAAATCTCGAGGCTGGTGGCCCGGCTCGGCGCCGGAGCTTCACCCCGGAGCAGAAGCTGGCGCATCTGGCCGCCTACGAACAGGCCTGCCAGGAGCAGCAGGGTGGGGCCTACCTTCGCCGGGAGGGCCTGTACTCCTCGCTGATCAGCGAATGGCGCCGGATGCGCGATGCTGGCGTGCTCGAAGGCAAGGCGGCCGATGAAGCCGTTGGCCGGCCGAGTGCGGAGCAGGCCGAAATCGCCCGGTTGCGCCGCCAGCTGGCCGCCTCCCAGCAGAAGCTGGCCACCACCGAGACCGCCCTGGACATCATGGGAAAAGCACACGCGCTCTTGGAGCAGATTTCCGAAGTTGAGTCCCGCATAGTGGTGTAGCGCCCGGTGGTTGGCCACGTCGTCTCGGACGTGGACGCGGCCACCGTGTGATCCTTCGAGTGAACCTCTCACAGCACCCTCGAATGGAGTCATCACGATGACCGCTCCTCATATTCTCGACCCTGCCGGCCTGCTGCGCGAAGCCCTGTCCGAGGCGTCCCCGGACATGATGCGCCACCTGCTGCAGACGATGATCAACACCCTGCTCTCCGCGGACGCCGACGCGGTGGTCGGTGCCGAATGGGGCAAACCCACCCCGGGCCGAGCTACCCAGCGCAACGGGTACCGGCACCGGGACCTGGACACCCGGGTCGGCACCGTCGATGTGGCCATCCCCAAACTCCGCTCTGGGACGTACTTCCCGGAGTGGCTGCTGGAGCGCCGCAAGCGCGCGGAGTCGGCGCTGATCACGGTGGTGGCGGACTGCTACCTGGCCGGGGTGTCCACCCGCCGGATGGACAAGCTCGTCAAGACGCTGGGCATCAACGCCCTGTCGAAGTCCCAGGTGTCCCGGATGGCCGCGGACCTCGATGAGCAGGTGGAGGCCTTCCGCCACCGGCCGCTCGGGGAGGCGGGACCGTTCACCTTTGTGGCCGCGGATGCGCTGACGATGAAGGTCCGCGAGGGCGGGCGGGTGGTCAACGCGGTGGTGTTGCTGGCCACCGGGGTCAACGGCGATGGCCACCGCGAGGTGTTGGGCCTGCGCGTGGCCACCAGTGAGACCGGGGCGGCGTGGAACGAGTTCTTCGCCGACCTCGTGGCCCGCGGTCTGGCCGGGGTCCGCCTGGTCACCTCCGATGCCCACACCGGACTGCGCGAGGCGATTGCCGCGAACCTGCCCGGCGCGACCTGGCAGCGCTGCCGCACCCACTACGCAGCGAATCTGATGGGCATCACCCCGAAGAACATGTGGCCGGCCGTGAAGGCCATGCTGCACAGCGTGTACGACCAGCCCGACGCCCAGGCGGTGGACGCCCAGTTCGACCGACTGCTGGACTACGTGAGCGAGAAGCTGCCGGCGGTGGCCGAGCACCTGGACGCTGCCCGGGCGGACATCCTGGCCTTCACGACCTTCCCGAAGGACGTGTGGACGCAGGTCTGGTCGAACAATCCGGCCGAGCGGCTCAACCGCGAGATCCGCCGCCGCACCGACGCGGTGGGCATCTTCCCCAACCGGGCAGCCATCGTCAGGCTGGTCGGTGCGGTGCTGGCCGAGCAGACCGATGAGTGGGCCGAGGGCCGCCGCTACCTCGGCCTCGAAGTCCTGCACCGCTGCCGGCTCACCCCCGTGAGCAACACCGGAGACGAGGTGGACACCGACACCGCCCTCGAGCTCAGCGCCTGAGCACCCCCACGAAGGATCCAACCGCTACACCACTTCGAGGGACTTGACCCGCGTCGAGGCTGACGGGGCGCCCGCCGCGGGCACCGCGCCGTCTGCGGTGGCCCTGCTGGTCGGCCGGTTCGGGGATGACCGCTTTGATCCCACGGGCACGTAGGTGGGTGCGGATCGCCCGGGAGGAGTACGCCTTATCGCCCAGCACGGCCTCGGGGCGGGTCCGGGGCCGCCCTACTGGCCGGGTCACGCGCAGCTGCTCCAGAAGAGGAAGCAGCATCGGGGAGTCCCCTGCCTGGCCGGGGGTGATCAGGCTGACCAGCGGCAGCCCGGTCCCATCGACGAGCTGATGGATCTTCGTGCTCAGCCCGCCACGGGAGCGCCCGATGCCGTGATCGGCCGGCTCCTCACGCGGATTCTTGTAGTTCGATCCATCCCCCTGTGTGGCGGGTGATGTTCGTCGCGTGCTGGTGGGCGCGGGCGATCGTGGAGTCCACCGAGACCGACCAATCGATCAGGCCTTCGGCGTCAGCGGCGGCGGTCAGCGTGGCCAGCACCGTGTCCCAGGTGCCTTTTTCGGCCAAGCGCCGATGCCAGGTCCACACTTCTCTGCCAGGGCCCGTAGACCTCGGGCAGATCCCTCCAAGCGATTCCGCACCGGTACCGGTAGATGATCGCCTCCACCATGGTGCGGGCGTCGGCGAACGGCCTGCCGGCGCGGCCGGTCCGGGTCGGGAGCATCGGGGCGATCAACTCCCATTGGGCGTCGGAGAGCATCTGGAACCGGGACATGTCCCCAGGGTCTCAGCTGACTCGTGCATCTATTCTCAGACACGCCCTAGACCCCCGGCGGGCCGTCAACGTCACCGGGCGCGGCTTATCTCCTTTCGACGCGACCCGGAGCGATGGGCGGCATGACCGTTCCAGCGGCCCGACCGGATGTAGCAACGCCCCCCCTGCCGCACGGGAGGGGGGCCGTTGTCCTGCGCTACCGTCGTGCTCATGGAGGGACTGACATTCGAAGATGTGCCGCGTCCGGCCGGGGTGAGCTGGTGGAGGCCGTTCCCTGAGGGAGCCGGCGACGACTACACCCCGGGATGGTGGACGGACGCCTACCATGACGACCAATGGACCGCGCACGTCGTCCGTAGTAGGGGCCAGGAGGTGGCGCGGGTAGAGCTCGACTGGGGATCGAACGTGGACCACTACGCCGGCAGTGAAGGATTCGGGCCGCGGCCCTTGCTCGAAATCGAACGGCTCGACGTACACCGCCGATACCGGCGTCTAGGGATCGGGCGGGCCGTCGTGGACCTCGTTGTAGCTAGGAACCCGGATCGGCGGGTGTTCGCCCTGGCCCCGGAGGCGGGCGCATTCTGGGAGGCGCTGGGCTGGGAGCGCCGTCTGCCTGTGGAGGAGCCTGCCATGCCGATGTTCCTCGCCCCTCTGTCGGCCGCCAGTGACCGCCCGCGTAGCTCCCACGTTGAGGGCGAATGCACCCCGGACGGTCACTCATGGAAGGTGTCCGAGCTGCACTTGTCTCTCAAGGGCAATACCATGTTGGTCCAGCAGTGCCGGCTGTGTGGCGTTGAGGCCCTTTGGAGTCCCCCGGGCGTACGAAGGGATACGAAGAGCGAGAATAGACGCGTGGCGACCGGAAACTACCTTTCGGCAACCTCGGTTTACAGTGTTCTCGCATGCTGATCCGAGCCGCCGGAACGCACCCCAGCACTCTCCGCCGCAGCCCTCGTCCTTTGCCGGGATTTGAGGACCAAGTGTGCCACTGACAAACCCGCCACCCACAGCGGCCCAGCAATCACCGCAGTCCGATACCCGTCCGTCACTGCCATCAAGATCACCACCACACCCAGGACACCGAGGGCACCATACGTGGCCGCAGCGCCACCCGGCATCGGGTACCGAAGTGTTCGCACTTCTTGTGCAGAGAGCCGAGAGCGGAACCGGCGCTGAGTGATCAGGATGATTGTCCAGTTGATGAGCCCTGCTGCGAGAGCTACGGACATCAGGATCGGAAATGCCATGTCTGGCCACAGCAGAACCACAATGACCGCGATGCCGATGGCAGCGGCAGAGACGAGCACGGCACGCGCTGGAACACCCTGTCGAGACTTGGCAGCCAACCAGCGAGGCGCGTTTCCCTGCTCTGCGAGCGAGGAAAGAAGTCGACCATTGGCGTACAAGCCAGAGTTGAAGACAGAGAGCACCGCCGTTAGGGTGTGTTGTGAAAGGGTGTCCCGCCATCGGCGGGGCACCCTTTCGGTATGAGCGATCGAGATGTGATCACGGACGAGGTGTGGGCGCTGATCGGGCCGTGCTTCCCCGCGCCGAAGGCGACGGGTCGGCCGCCGATGGATCGGCGGCTGGTCGCGGAAGCGGTCGCGTGGAAGTTCCGGACCGGGTCGCCGTGGCGGGACGTGCCGGAACGGTTCGGGAACTGGAACACGATCTACCGCCACTTCGACCGGTGGGCCAAGACCGGCGTGTGGGCGTGCGCGCTCGAGCGCGCCCAGCAGGCCGCCGACGCGCAGGGCGAGCTGGACTGGGTGTGCTCGATCGACTCGACGATCGTGCGCGCCCACCAGCACGCCGCGACCCTTCCCCGCCACACAGGGGGGCCCATCGAACTACAAGAATCTCGGGCCTGAGCCGGGCGACCACGCGATCGGCCGCTCCCGAGGCGGCCTGACCTGCAAGATCCACGCCGTCTCGGACGGGAAGGGCCGCCTGCTCGCCTTCGTCCTCACCGGCGGCCAGGCCGCCGACACGAGCCTGCTCCCCGAGGTCCTGGACCAGATCCGGGTCCCCAGGCCAGGCCCTGGCCGGCCCCGCACCCGCCCGGACAGGGTCCTCGCGGACAAGGGGTATCCCTCCCGCGCGAACCGGGCCTGGCTCGCCGAGCGCGGCATCAAGGCCACCATCCCCGACCGGCAAGACCAGGCCGCGCACCGGCGCCGACGCGGCTCAGCCGGCGGACGCCCACCCGCTTTCGACCCCGAGGTCTACCGTGGACGCAACGTGATCGAGCGGTGCTTCGCCAAGCTCAAGCAATGGCGCGGCATCGCGATGCGCACCTGCAAGACCGCCCGCAGCTACGCCGCGGCCATCTCGCTCGCCGCGACCCTCCACTGGCTGACCAGCAAAGTTTGACAACACGCCCTAGGGGACCCGGCGGCCGCGTGCCCAGGCGGCGGTGAGACCGGCTCACTAGGGTGGACGACACCGACGAGCGAGGAGGAACGCCCGTGAGCCAGAACCCGCATGATCCGCAGGAGGAGAACCTGCGACGGTTCCTCGAGGAGGTCATGGGTGGGCAGCTGCCGCCCGGTGCCCTCGACGGCATGGATCTGTCGGAGCTGGCGCGGCAAGCGAATCTGCCCTCCGACCCGAATCAGCTGCGCGCGGCCGCCGCCCAGATGCAGCACCTGTTCTCCGGCGCCGGTGGTGAGGGGCCGGTGAACTGGACCCTCGGGGAGGATCTGGCGCGCCGCACCGCCGTCGGCGCGATGACACTGCCGGGAGCGGAGGCCCCCACCGGCACCCCGGGAGATCCGGGGCCCACCGATCAGGACGTCACCCGGATGCGGGAGGCCGCCCACGTCGCTGCGCTGTGGCTGGATCCGGTGCTCGCGATCGACGTGCCCTCCGCCCCGATCGAGGTGTGGGGCCGCGGCACCTGGGTGCAGCGGACCCTGCCGCGGTGGCGCAGCATCGTCGAACCCGTCGCGGCGCATATGGCGGGGGCCATCGGGGACGCGATCGCCGCGCGGCTCGGCCAGGAGGGGTCCCTGCCCCCGGGCATGCCCGGTGACCCCACCGCCATGATGGAGCGGATGGGCGGCACCCTGTTCGGGGTGCAGTTCGGCCACGCCATCGGCTCGCTGGCCCGCGAATGCACCGGCACCGTCGACCTCGGTCTGCCGCTCGCCCCCGACGGGGTCGCGGCCCTGGTGCCCGCGAACGTGGAGGACCTCCTGCGCGAGCACTCGCTGGACCCGGCGGCCGGGCGGATCTTCCTGGCGGCCCGGGAGCTCGCCCATGCGGCCCTGTTCACGGCCGCGCCGTGGCTGCCTCGGCAGCTGCTGGGCGCGGTGGAGGACTACGCGCGCGGCATCACCCTGGACCTCGACGCGCTGGATGACATGGTGCAGGGGCTGGATCTGTCCGACCCGGAGGCGATGGGCCGGGCCAGCACCACCGAGCCGATGTTCGTCTTCACCCGCCGCCCCTCCCAGGAGCGTGCCCTGGAGGAGCTCGCCACCACGTTGGCGCTGGTCGAGGGTTGGGTGGACCATGTCGTGACGCAGGCGCTGGAAGGGAAGCTCCCGGCGCTGGACGCCATGCGCGAGGTGATCCGTCGCCGCCGCGTGTCGGGCTCCCCCGCCGAGCAGATGCTCGCGCAGGTGGTCGGTATCGAGCTGCGGGCGCGTCGTGCACGTGAGGCCCTCGCCTGGTGGGAGTCGGTCACGGCCACCGAGGGCACCGCGGGGCGCGAGAAGCACTGGGAGCACCCGGATCTGTTGCCGGGCACGGACGTGCTTTCCGGGGAGCCGCAGGCCCCCGCCGCCGCAGGCGAGGACGCTGAGGAGGTCGCCGAGGAGCTCCCGGCCGATTTCGACGAGGAGCTTCGCCGCCTGCTCGACGGGGAGGACCCCCGTGGGGGTGAGGACCACGGTGATGACCCCCGCGAGGGTGGCCCCACCGACGGCGATTCACCGCGCGCGTGAGCCGTCCGACGCTCCCGCCGGATGAGGCGACCGCCGAGCTGCGCGCACGAGCCCGCGAGGAGCTCGCGCAGGCGGATTCCCCGGCCGTCGACCCGGTGCTGCGCACCCGGTACCGGGATCTCGTGGACAGTGGCCCGGCGGCGGTGGATCGACGCCTCGGGGGCGTGCATCTGACGGCCAGCGCCCACGTCGTCGACGCGGCCGGGTGCCATGTGGCGCTGGTGTGGCATCGCAAGGGCGGGTTCTGGGTGCAGCCCGGAGGCCACCTGGATCCGGTGGATGCCAGTCTCGAGGATGCGGCGCGGCGGGAGGTGGCCGAGGAGCTCGGCCTGCGGGACCTCCAGCGGGTCGGGGCGGGACCGGCGATGTTGCATGTCCACGGCCTGGGTGCCGCCTTCGGTTCCTGTGCTGAGCACTGGGACGTGCAGTTCCTGCTGCGCGCTCCCGGGGAGCAGCCGCCGCTGCACCCCAGCGCGGAGACCCCCGAGGTGCGGTGGGTGCCGTGTGACGCCCTCCCCGAGGGGACGGTGCCCGATCTGCGGCCGACGCTCGCGGCGCTCGCGCCCCTGCTGCTGCCGGGCTGACGGGCGTCCCGGTCAGTCGACGTCCGGGGCCGCGTCCTCGGGCGCGGTGATCTCCTGCTCGTCGCCCTCCGGGCCGTCCAGGGGCGGGTCCTCATCGGGGTCGTCGGCCTCGCTGAGCCGTCCCTGTGCCCAGGCGACGCCGTGGAGGAAGGCCTCTGCCCGGACCGTGCGAGGGTAGCGCTCCACGAGGCGGTGGAAGGCGGGGCCGTGGTTCGCCTCCAGCAGGTGTGCGAGTTCGTGGATGAGCACCGAGTCGATCACCCAGGTGGGCATGCCCTGCAGCTGCGTGGAGAGGCGGATGTCGCCCGTGGACGGGGTGCAGGACCCCCAGCGGGTGCGCTGCCGCGTGCTCCAGCGGACGCTGCGCGGGCGCGCCGCCCCGTCGAAGTAGGTGCGCGACAGCTGCTGTGCCCGGGCCTCGAGATCGTCGTCCCCGGTGGGGCGGCGGTGTGCTCGGCGAGCCAGGCGCTGCTGCATCCGCCTCACCCACTGCTGCTCCTCGCGAGCGCTCAGCCCCGCGGGCACCATCACCACCAGCACTCCGTCCCGCACCTGCGCGGAGATCGTCCGCCGGCGGCGTGCGGACCGGCGGATCTCCACGGGCAGGTCCTCGACGGCGGGGTGGGCGGCGTCGACCGCTCCCGCTGCCGCGCCCGGACTGCGGCGTGCTGCGCTCATCCGTTCTCCTCCCCCAGCCCCTCCGGGACCGGCCTGCCCGGCGCGCCGGACGATCTGTGTGACATGAATTCTGTGTCCCCAGCTGTGCACAGTTCACCTGCACGTCAGGGGCCTGCACCGACCGCGCGTTCGGCGTGTCGTCAACAGGTCGTGCACCCCCATCCTCACCCTGTCCACACCCCGGGGCGGGTTGTCCACAGCGTGTCCCCGATCTCGCGTTGACCCTGGACAACGGCGTGGATATGTTGCTGCGGACGCGGGGCCCCGGGATAACAGGCAGCGCGCGCACGGGGAAGGTGCGCGGGATGCTGAGCGTCCCCGGGGCCCCGCCCTCACATCCGGGTGTGTCTACGATGGACTGTCCGTCGTCCCGTGGGGCGGCCCTCGACCGGAGGGTGGCTCCGCCGGACCCGTCGAAGGAGTGAAGCATGGCTGACGAGAAGTACAGCGGCGAGTTCTACTGCGTGAAGTGCCGCGAGAAGCGGACCACCGAGGGCGACGTCGTCGTCTCGAACGATCGTCGGATGGCCAAGGCCGTCTGCCCTGTCTGCGGCACCAAGCTGAACCGCATCCTCGGCAAGGCCTGATCCCAGGCCTGCGTCGAGCCCTCAACGCACAGGGGCGGGGCACCGATCACGGTGCCCCGCCCCTGCTGTGTCCGGAGTGCTGCGACCGTCATACGGGGTCGCGTCCCCTCAGGCAGCCCGGCGGCTCGGCGAGCCGGCCCGCCGTGCGTCGGGGGGCGCGACACCATCGCCGGCCGACGGTGCGGGGCACGGTGTCTGTACCGGCGGCTCCGTCGACGGTGCGGCCGCGGCGGTGCCGGTCTTGCGGGGCCGTCCGCGGCCGCGTTTCACGGCGACGATCTGCCCGTCGACGAGGATCGCGCCGCCCCACACGCCCCACGGTTCGGCGCGGTGCAGGGCGCCCTCGAGGCATTCGACCCGCAGCGGGCAGGGGCCGCACAGAGCCTTGGCGGCCTCGAGATCGGCGGGGCGTTCGGAGAAGAACAGCTCGGTGGCGGCGTGATCCTGGCAGGGCAGGTCGACCTGGCGGGTCGGCGCCGGGGTGCAGTACAAGTCAGTCATCGTCACGGTCCTGGTGATCCACGGGAGTCGGCGAGCGGCCCCCGGATCGACGATCAGGGCCGCGTGGTGGTGGTGGCGGCGCGAGCACGCAGACGGGTGGCGCCGCCGTGGTTCCCGCCTCCACTGAGGTGGTTGATTCCGATCACTGCGACACCTCCTTCCCGGACTCGCACGGCCGGTCTCCCGTTCCGTGACATCTGACGATGGACACCCTGAGCGTATCCCAGGGTGACGAGTGCCCGAAACTTATTTTTGACCTGCGGCGATGCCGGGTCTGCGACGAAGTTCCGACCATCGTGGTCGCCACCGGGCCGCCACGGGCACGGCGACGCGTCGTCGCGCGATGGTGCCCAGGTGCGTGGTGGAGGTCAGGAGCGGTGGCGGGCAAGGATCGCAAGGATGTCCTCGCCATAGCGGTCCCGTTTCGCGGTGCCGACGCCGGGCACCGCCAGCAGCTGCTCGTCGGTGGACGGGTCGCGCTCGGCGATCGCCTCCAGCGTCGCGTCGGTCAGCACGGTGTAGGCCGGGGCGGCGTTCTCCCGGGACCGCTCCCGCCGCCATGCTCGCAGGCCTTCCAGCAGCGCCGGGTCAGCCGGGGACGGGCACCCGGCGTGACGGCCGCGGCGCTGGTCACGCGGTTCGGCGAGCATCTCGCCGCACACCCGGCAGGTGTCGAGCAGTGTGGCACCACGACGTCCGGAACGGCGAGGCTGCGGGGACCGCGGCTCGGGCCGCTCGATCACACCGTCGAGGAACCGGGAGGGTTTGCGGGAGGACCGTGCCCCGGGGGTGCGCGCGGCAGCCCAGCTGACCGTGAGCACGTCCTTCGCACGGGTCAGGGCCACATAGAACAGGCGCCGCTCCTCCTCGACCTCCGCGGGGGTCTGCGCCATGGAGATCGGCATCAGGCCCTCGCTGGCGCCGATCACGAACACGACCGGCCACTCCAGGCCCTTCGCGGCATGCACGGAGGCGAGGGTCACGCCGTCGACGGTCGGCGCGGACTGCGCCTCGGCCCGTTCCTCGAGCTCTCGCACCAGGTCGGTGAGGGTCGCGCCGGGCCGGGCGAGCACCGTGTCGGACAGGTTCACCAGGGCGTTCAGGGAATCCCAGCGTTCCCGCTGGGCGCCGGTTCCGGCGGGCGGTTCGGCCGACCATCCCAGCTGCCCAAGGGTGTCGCGGACGGTGTGGGACGGATCCTCCGACTCCACCGCCGTGGCGGCCCGCAGCGTCAGCAGGGCCCGTCGGACCTCCTGCCGTTCGAAGAACCGGTCCCCGCCGCGCACCAGATACCCGATGCCGCGGCCGGTGAGGGCCTCCTCGACGGCCTCCGACTGGGCATTGGTGCGGAACAGCACCGCCACGTCCGCTGCGGATCGACCCTCCTGCAGGAGCTCATGGATGCGCTCGGCCACCCCCTGCGCCTCGGCGAGGTCATCCGGGTACGACTCGATGAGGGGGGCGGGGCCGTCGTCCCGCTGTGAGACGAGGGTCAACCGCGTCTCGCGGGTGCGTCCGCGGGCCCCATCGAGCACGGTGTTCGCCAGCCGCACGATCTGCGGTGTGGACCGGTAGTTGCGTTCCAGCCGGATCACGGTGGCGCCGCGCATCTCCCGCGGGAAGTCCAGCAGGTAGGAGGCGCGGGCCCCCGCGAAGGTGTAGATGGTCTGGGCAGCGTCCCCCACGACACACAGGTCGCGCCGCTCCCCCACCCACAGCCGCAGCAGGTCATGCTGCAGCGGGGAGACGTCCTGGTACTCGTCGACGACGAAGTGGCGGTACTGCTCGCGGACCTCCCGGGCGACGTCGGGCCTCTCGGCGAGGAACCCGACCATGTGCAGCAGCACATCCTCGAAATCCAGCAGCGACCGTTCCCGTTTGACCTCTTCGTAGCTGGTCATGATCCGGGCGATGGAGCGGGATTCGAATCCGGCCACCCCGGGGCGGCGGGTGCGGGCGGCCGCCTCCGGGTACGACTCCGGAGTCAGCATCGAGACGCGGGCCCATTCGATCTCCGAGAGGATGTCGCGCAGGGCGGCCCGGTCGACCGACAGGTGCAGGCGGGAGCAGGCCTCCGCCACCGCCGGGTACTTCTGCGGCAGCAGCTGCGGCAGCGGCCCGCCGACGACGCGCGGCCAGAAATGCCGCAGCTGCCGCAGCGCCGCCGCGTGGAAGGTGCGCGCCTGCACCGCGGGGACACCGAGGTCCCGCAGGCGGGAGCGCATCTCCGCCGCGGCCTTCGCGGTGAAGGTCACGGCCAGCACATGCCGGGGGTTGAGGCGGCCGGTGGCCACCCCGTAGGCGATGCGGTGGGTGATCGCGCGGGTCTTCCCGGTGCCGGCTCCGGCCAGCACACAGACGGGGCCGTCCAGGGAGAGGGCGACCTCCCGCTGCTCGGGGTCCAGGGCCTCCAGGATGTTCTCTGCGCTCACCCGTCCAGTCTGCCAGCGGGCCCCGACAGGCGACGGAGCACTGTGAGCGAGGGGATTCCGACCCCGGGGGCAGGCCCCGGGAGTGCGGAGAACGAGGTCACTCCAGTGGTGCGCCGAGCCAGTCGGCGATCAGGGCGTGCCCGAGGGAGGAGCGGCCCGGCAGCTGCACCTCCCCGGCGGCCAGGGCCCGCCGCAGCTCCTCCCGCTCCCACCAGCGGGCCGTCGCGAGCTCCCCGTCCAGCAGTCGCGGCCGGAGGCGCGAGGCGGAGGTCCACGCCCGATACCCGACCATGAGGGAACGCGGGAACGGCCACGTCTGGGAGCCGATGTATTCGACCTCCTCCACGACCACCCCGGTCTCCTCCCACGCCTCCCGCACGACGGCCGCCTCCAGGGTCTCCCCCGGTTCGACGAAGCCGGCGAGCACGGAGGTGAGGCGACCGCGGCGGTTCTGCGCCAACAGCAGGTGGTCGTCACGGTCCCTGACGGCCATGATCACGGCGGGGTCGACCCGCGGGAACTGCAGGGAGCCGTCGGCGGGACAGCGTCGCACCCAGCCGCTGGAGGTGACGTCCAGGGCGGAGCCGCACCCGGGGCAGAACCGGGTCGCCGTGGCCCAGGCGATGAGGGCGACCGCTGTGAGGACCAGTCCGGCGTCCTCCGTGCCGAGGCCGAGGGCGAGACGCCGAGCATCGGTCAGGTCGAGACCCTCTGCGGCCGGATCCTCCTCGCAGACCGGCCGGGCGGCCAGTCGTGCACCGTCGCGGATCCCCAACATCACCGCGTCCTCGGGCAGCTGCGCCACCGGGTCGCTCCAGGCGAGCGCACCGTCACGGGTGGCGATGCGGGAACCGTCCACGCCCAGCAGACGCACCGGGGCATCAGCACCGGCGGGGTGGATCAGAGCATGGTCCTCGACGTGGGGACCGCCGTGGGTCTCGGGCGCGGTCTGCCGTGCGAGCACCGCGCGGTCATGGTGAGCCTGTTCCAGCGGGGTTCCCAGGTGGGCGCCGCGCACCCGCGGCGGCTGCGGAGACTGCGGCTGCGGGCACTGCGGGCGCGCACTCGGCGGTCCCGCGGGCTCCAGCGGACACGGTGGGGTGGTCTGTGCCGACGTCATGCCTCCCAGAGTACGGAGGGGATGCGCCCGGGTACCGTGGTGGGGTGCATCGCAACCCCTACGCCCTCGCTGCCCTCGCCACGGCGGCCGTGCCCGGACTGCGTCCGACGCGCACGGCTGCTCTGCCGTCCCCGATGGAGGACGTGTCCGTCGCCGGGGTGGTCGGGCAGGACGGCACCCGGGTGATGGTCACCGCACCGGAGACGGCCGCGGCGGGCGCACTCCTGGAGCGCGACGTGCGACTGGTCGATGCCCTGCAGGGCACGCATCTGGCACCGCTGGTGCCGGCGGTGCTCGGCACCGCGCGGCTGCCGGAGGGTGGGCGCGCGGTCATCACCGAGACCCCCTCCGGGCGGCCGCTGACCTGGGACGACCTCGCGGACGATGTGCCGCTGGCGCGGTCCCTGGGGGCGGCGCTGGCGCGGATCCACGCGGTGCCGGTGTATGCGGTGGAGGCCGGCGGGGTGGAGACGTACTCCGCCCAGGCGCTGCGGGCGCGGCATCACGACCATGTGCGGCGCGCCCACGAGGCCGGGGAGATCCCCGCGGCGGTGCATCAGCGCTGGGAGGCCCTGCTGGAGGACGACGGTCTGTGGGATTTCGTCCCGGCGTTCGTGCACGGCGCCCTGGCGGAGGAGTCGGTGCTGGTGGAACAGGGCCGCGTCAGCGGGATCCTCGCGTGGTGGGATGCGACCGTCGGTGACCCGGCGCAGGATCTCGCCTGGCTGGTGCCGTCGCTGACCCCGGAGCGTTTCGACGATCTGGTGAGCGCCTACCGTGACGCCCTGCCGACGCCGCCGCATCCGCGTCTGCTGGAACGGGCGCAGGCCGTCGGGGAACTCGCGGTGGTGGACTGGCTGCTGCACGGCCTGGACCAGGACGACCCGGAGGTGATCGAGGACGCCCGCGGCATGCTCGCGGACCTCGACGCCGATATCGCCGCCCTGGCCCGCGAGGATGCCGAGGCGGAGTTCGCCTCCCTCGATCAGGAGGTGGACTCCCAGCGGGACCAGGACGGCGAGCCGATCAGTCGCCCTCGCCCAGGAGCCGCTCCAGCTCCTGACGCGACGGATGCTCTGTGACCTCATCGGTGATGTTCTCCGCGACGTGGTGGAACACGGTGCGGATGTGGGACAGCGGGATGCCGGTGCGCTCGTGCCAGGCGAGACGGTAGACCGTCAGCTGCAACGCCCGGGCGCGACGCCTCTCCCCGGTGGAGGGGCGGCCGGTCTTCCAGTCGACGATCACCACCCGCGGGTGGCCGCCTGAGGTGTCCGCGTCGCGGGCCGGTGCCTCGGGGTCGGGGTAGACCGCGTCGATGACACCGCGGACGCTGTGCTCCCCCAGGCGCATGAGCACCGGCTGTTCCACGGCGATCGGGGTGAGACCCGCCCACGGTGAGGCCGCGAAGGATTCCTGGAGGGCGTCGAGATCCGCGGCCGCGAGGTCATCCTCGTCGGCGAGGTCCTCGATCTCGTCGAGATCCAGCAGCGCCTGCCCGCTGAGACTCTGCTCCAGCCAGGCGTGGAAGCGGGTGCCGCGACGGGCACTGGCCGAGGGCCGCCGCGGCAGCGGCCGCAGCAGGTCCAGGGCGGCGCGCTGCGGATCCTGGGCCCGCGCCACCAGCTGTGAGGCCGACAACCGCACCGGGGCGGAGACCACGGCCGCAGCCCGCCGCTCCTCGAGATCCGCGAGCACCCGGCGGGCGGCCTGCGACAGCTGCTCCGGCCCGGCCGCTTCCGCAGCGGCCCGCGCCACCTGGTCCTCCGCTCTGCGCCGTGCCTCCTCGGCGGGTCCCGGGGCGGGTGGCCACACGGCCCGGCGCGGCGCCGTCACCAGCGGGTTCTCCTCGGGGACGGGCTGAATCAGGTGTCGTTCCCCGGGGACGTCGGGGGCGGCCTCCCGCAGGTACCGGGAGCGTTCACGCGGGTGCGCGGCGTCGCCCCGCCACGCGGCGGAGCTCAGCAGCAGCTCGCGACGGGCGCGGGTCATCGCCACGTACACCAGGCGCCGGTCCTCCCGGAGGGACTCCTCCCCTGCCGCGGCGCGGTAGTCCTCGAGCACGTCCAACGCCTCGACCTGTGTGTCGGCCTGTGCCCATGCGAGCTGCGGGAGGATGTCGGCGTCGCCCCGCAGGGAGCTCGGCACGGTCGCCTCGGCGAGTTTCCCCAACCAGCCGGCGGCCCGCACCTGGACCCGGCCGTCGTCGAGAGTCACGGCGGAGCGCAGGTCGTAGGACGGCACCGACCCCTCGGTGAGACCCACCACCGCCACCAGGTCCCATTCCAGGCCCTTCGCCGCGTGCATCGTCAGGACGGTGACGGCGTGGGGGTCGGCGGCATGCGGCGGCGGGGGTGCGGGCAGCGCCCGTTCGGTCTCCTCGGCGATGTCGAGCAGCGCCAGGTAGGCCCCCAGGTCCGGGTGCTCGGCGCTGCGTTCGAAGTCGTCGGCGTGGCGACGCAGTGCCTCCAGGGCGCTCAGGTCCCGACCGGCGGCCAGCAGTTCGGTGTCCAGGGCGAGGGCGCGCACCACGTCGGTGATGAGGTCCGGCAGCGGCAGGGCGAGGCTGCGCCGCAGGGAGCGCAGCAGGTCGCGCAGCTCCTCGAGGCGGCGGCGACCCTCCGTGCCGAGATCCCGCCCCTCCGGGTCCGTCCATCCGCGCGGCGGCAGATCATCCAGGGCATCGACCAGGGACACCTCCGCGGCGGTATCGGGGACCACGGGGGCGGACCCACCGGCGGGGCGTGCGCGCCGGTCACGCCAGCGCCCCAGCACGGCCAGGTCCCGTGCGCCGAGCCGCACCCCCGGCCCGGTGAGGAGCCGCATGAGGGCATCCCCGCGGGTCGGGTCGTGCAGCAGGTCGAGCACCGCCCGCACGTCGCCCACCTCGGGGCGGTGCAGCAGACCGCCGAGACCCACCACCTCCACGGGCAGACCGGCGCCCTCCAGGCCCTCCACGACGGCGGGGATCTGGCGGCGTGAGCGCACCAGCACCGCGGCCGTCGCGTCGGGGTCCTCGGCGCGACGGCCGAGGATCCACCGGGCCACCTCCTCGGCCTCCCGCTGTTCATCGGCGGCTTCGATCATCCACAGCGCACCGGGCCCGGCACCGGGACGCGCCCGCAACTGCGGGATGGTCACGCCACCGCCGTCGGCCCGCAGCGGTGCGGCCACCCGGTTGGCGGCCCGCAGCGGTGCCTCGTCGTTGCGCCAGGAGATGGATAGGGTCCGCTGCAGCACCTCCCCTCCCGGGGGAGCGAACTCCCGGGCGAACCCGGCGAGACTCGCGGCGGAGGCCCCCCGCCACCCATAGATCGCCTGCTGCGGGTCGCCGACGGCGATCACCGGGTGCCCGGCGCCGAACAGTGCCGCGAGCATCTGCAGCTGCGCCACGGAGGTGTCTTGGAACTCGTCGAGCAGCACCACCCGGTGCATGCTGCGCGCGAGGTCACGGGCCCCGGGGACCGTCCGGGCGACCTGCGCGGCGAGCGTCACCTGGTCGGAGAAGTCCAGCCGTGCTCGTTCGCGGCGTTCCCGGGCGAACCGCTCCAGGAGCGGTACCAGGGCGATGCGGGCGTCGAGGGCGGCGACCGCGTCGCGGACCTTCTGCGGGGTGGCGCGGCGGCGCCCCTCATGCTGCAGGGGGATGCCCTCGAGGTGGTCGCGGATGGCCCGCAGTTCGGTCTCCAGCTCGGCGGGTGTCAGCAGATGGTCGGCGAGGGCCCCGGTGAGGGACACCAGGGCCGCGGTGAGGGTGGCCGGGGAGGCGTCGATCCCGAGTTCGTCGCCGGAGCTCTCGACGATCTCGTAGGCGTGCTGCCACGAGGCGGAGGGCGACATCATCGTCACGCGCGGGTCGACGCCGACGGCGAGGGCGTTCTCCAGCACCAGGTCGAGTGCGAATCCGTTGTAGGTGCGCACCGCGGGCCGCTGGCCGACGAGGTCGTCGGTGCCGGCGGCGAGGCCCGGTGGCAGCGGCAGTCCCTCCGCCTGCAGGGCCGTGGCGAGGGTGCCCAGTCGCGTGGCGATACGTTCGGACAGCTCGTGGGCGGCCTTGCGGGTGAAGGTCAGGCCCAGCACCTCGCGGGGCTCGACGATGCCGTTGGCGATGAGCCACACCACCCGCGCAGCCATCGTCTCGGTCTTCCCGCTGCCGGCCCCGGCGACGACGAGCATCGGCACGGTCGGTGCCTCGATCACGGCGCGCTGTTCGTCCGTGGGGGCGGGCTGACCCAGCAGTTGGGCCAGGCGGACGGCATCCAACAGGGTGGTGGTCACAGCTGTCTCCCTTCGGGCTGAAGCGCGCAGCTGCGGCGGGCGGGGCAGGTGCTGCAGCGCGCGGAGGGGCGGGCTTCAACGGTGTCGCCGGACAGGTCCGCGGCGACATCGCGGACGATCCGGGGGAACCAGTCCTCGCCGGAATCCGGGGCGGCCTGGCTGCGCAGTGTCGCTGTGCGGGTGCCGGTGCCGACGTACACGAGGTCGGCACCGACCAGGCGGCTGGCGGTGTCCTCCCCCAGCAGTCCCTCCCGCACGGCCCGCTGATAGGCGGCCAGTTGCAGGTCCTTCTCCGCCTGGGCGGCGGTGAGGGCGGAGCGTCCGGTCTTGAGGTCGATGACGCGGACCCCGCCGTCGCCGTCGGGGTCGCCCTCGACCCGGTCGATCGCGCCGCGCAGTTCGACGGCCCCGACCTCGAGACGGAACGGCACCTCGACGGCGAGCGCCGGGGGCGCCTGAGCGAGATACTCCCGGGTGCGTTCGAGCATCTCCTCGGCGCGGTGCAACTGCCGGCGGCCCGACCAGCTGCCGTCCAGGTGGAGGGGCGCCAGGTCGTGGTGCAGACGGGTGAGGAGGTCCGGGTCGGTGCCGGCCGGGTCCTCCTGGGCGAGACGGTGGAGGGCGGTGCCGATACGCTGTGCGGCCCCGGGGGCGGGCTGTCCTCCGGCACGGCTGAGCAGCCATGCCTGGGGGCAGTCGGCGGCGAGGCCGAGGGCGCTCGGGCCCATCCTCAGCGGGGCGTCCGGGCCCGGCAGAGGCTCGCTGCTGCTGGGGTCGAGGTGATACCAGGAGTGGGGGCTGGCGGCGCGCAGACCGGCGGCGGCGAGCGCGGCAAGATCCCGTGCCGCCTGGTCACTGTCGGCCGGGGAGTCCTGCTGCTGCAGGTGCCGGCGCAGGGCGCCGATGAGCCGGTGGGCGTCCGGTGCCGGTCCGGGATCGGCGAGCCACGGAAGCTGCGCGGTCCCGGACGGTCCCTCCTCTGCGCCAGTGTCCTCCCCCGCGCTCTCGCCCCTGCCCCTGCGGGCGGTGCCGATAGCCCGGGCGATGGTTCGATGCAGGGCGGAGGGTGTCGAGTCGTCATCCTCGACAGCGGTCACGAGCAGGCGGTGGCGGGCCCGGCCGAGAGCACTGACGGCCAGCCGCAGTTCGTCCTCCAGCACGTTCTGCCGTTGGAGAGCGCGCAACCTGGCGGGTTGGTCCTCGACGGCGCCGTCGGCGAGGACGTCGAGGTCGGCGGCGCCGAGCAGGGTCGAGCGCAGCCGCAGATCCGGCCACACGCCCTCCTGGACGCGGGCGAGGACGACGGTATCGACCTCGGTTCCGGCGAGCTCGGCGGGGGTGGCGACGCGCACGCGGCCACGGAGTTGTGCCGCCGGCGCGAGGGTGTCCTCGGGGACGGCCTGCGTCATGACCTGGGCGGCGAAGTCCTCCACGGAGGCGTCGGGGCGCCTGTCGACGAACCGCTCCGCGGCGGCGAACAGCGCGGTGACCGCGTCGAGGCGCCGCCCGGCGAGGCGGCCGCGGGCACCGGCGGGGTCGGTGTCATCAGGCGTGACGGCCGCCTCCTGCCAGCGGTCGGCGACACGGGCGGCGTCCCAGGCCTCCCACAGCACCAGGTCGGCGGTGGCGTCCTGCGGCTGGGCCCGGACGGCGCGGACCATCCGCCGCAGGCGGTGGACGCCCGCGGCGGCGCGACCGGGGGCATCGGGCCCGGGCAGACCGGGAAGGTCCTCCCCCAACACCGCCCGGGCGAGCAGCTGCGCGGAGTCGGCAACCGGATCCCCGCAGGCCTCGAGCAGGCCGCGCCGCAGTCGACGCAGACGCAGCGGGTCACTGCCGCCATAGGGTCCGCGCAACAGATCGAGCACGTCCTGCGGCGGGGTGTCGGACCCGGCCCGGGCGATCTGCACCAGGGTGAGGAGGTCCGCCACGGCCCGTTCCTCCCGCAGGGGTCGGGGCCGGGTCGCGGTGGTGACGGGAAGGCCCTCCCGCTGCAGTCGGTCGGCGAGGTCCTCCGCCACGGCGCGGGAGCGCACCACCACGGCGAGATCGTCGTAGGGCACCTGCTGCTCGTGGTGCACGGCCCGCAGCGCCCCCGCGATCACCCGGGCCTCCTCCAGCACATCCGCCAGCACGACGGCGTCGGCCCGCCCGTCGACCGGCGGGCCGACGAGGGGGCGCCGCAGATCGGTGGGGGCTCCCTCGAGGGGCAGGCGCGGCGCGAGGGCGTCGTGGACGATGCCCAGCTCCCGCGGGGTGCGGTGGCTGACCGGCAGCAGGTGCTGCTCGACACCCCGGGACACGCCGTCGAGGATCCGGCGGGCTGCGTCGGGGTGGGCACCGCGGAAGGTCTCCACGGCCTGGTCGGCGGCGCTCAGCAGGACCAGGCGGGATCCGGCCTCGGCGTGGGCCCGCACCAGGGCGATGCCCGCACCGGTGAGGTCCTGCACGTCATCCACCACCAGCAGCGGGGCCGCGGCGACCTCACCACGTTCCACACAGTCGGCGGCGCGGCGCACCATCGCGGCGCTGTCCAGGCGCAGGGTGGCATCGAGCGAGTCGGTGGATTCGAGGTCGAGGACGTCGAGGTAGGTGCGCAGCACGAGGGCGCCGTCGGCCCAACCGGGCCGGGCGTGGCGGGCGGCGAGCTGCGTGAGGCGCTCGGGGCCGATGCCCCGTTCGATGCAGCGGGAGATCAGGTCCCGCAGCTCGTGGCGGAACCCGGGCAGCAACCGGGAAGCGGGATCCAGCGGCAGCTGCCAGTCGACCTCGGGGATCGCCTCGATGATCTGGGCGAGCAGCGTATCCTGATCAGCGCCGGTGACGAGGGTGGGGCGGCGGCCCGTGGCCCGCGCCACCAGGTCGAGACCCGCGGCCGCGGGCGTGGCGACCTGTACATGCTCGGCGCCACCGGCGTGGGCCACCGCGTCGCGGAGGATCCCGGCGGAGGTGCGGCGCGGCGCCAGCACCAGCACCGGCTCGTCGGCCTGGAGAGCGCAGCTGAGGGCGAGTCGGGTGCGGCCGGCCCCGGGCGGACCGTCGACGCGCAGGTGCTTCTCGTGCCGGGTCAGGGCGCGCAACACTCCGGCCTGGGCGGCCGTGGCGTGCTGCCCCAGTGGAGCGGGCAGCGCGGCGGTGCGGGGCGGTTCCAGACGGACGGTGGCGACGGGCATGTCGGCATTCGATCACAGGGGCCCGACAGATGAACCCGCCGCACGGGTGGTCGGGGTCCGGGGGGCTGCCCGTACGATGTCGGGGACCCACCCGCAGGCCAGAGGAGACCCGATGGCGCCCACCCCGCGCATGCCCAAGGCCCAGCGCCGCGCCCAGCTCCTCGCCACCGCACTGGAGCAGTTCACCCACAGCGGCTATCAGACCGTCTCCATGGACGACATCGCCCTGGCCGCCGGCGTCACGAAGCCCGTGCTGTATCAGCACTTCGAGTCGAAGGAGGCGCTGTACCGCGCGGTGGTGCAGGAGATCGGTGAGCGCATGGTCGCCACCGTTAGCGACCTCGGTGCCCGGGCCGGCACCACCGAGGAGCGCGTCCGGGCCGGGGTGCAGCACTTCCATGACCTCACCGGCGCCTCCGACGCCCTGCGTCTGTTCGCCGGTGCGGACCAGCCTTCCGATGAAGCGAGGGATCTGATTCGGGAGGTCCTCGACCGCACCGCCCTGGCGCTGGCCGATGTCCTGGGTCGCTCGCGGGAGATGACCGACCAGGAGGCCCTGGTGATCGGTCACGCCGCTCTAGCGAACGCGCAGACCGCCGCCCTGTTGATGCGACGCACCGAGTCTGCCGAGCAGCAGGAGCAGATCCTCAGCACCGTGACCCGTCTGATCGTCGGGGGCCTGCAGAGCTTCGCCCCGCGTGACGAGCCGCTGGTGGGTGGAGAGGTCACCGCCGCCGACGGCACCGCTCGCCGGGGCACCCTGCGGCAGGATGGGATGGCCTGACCACCCCCGTGGGGGATCGAGCCGACCCGGCTAGACTCGGGGCGCCCGCCCACCGACCTGAGGAGTTGACCGTGGAGATCCGCATCGGCATCCAGCACGCCGCCCGGGAGATCGTCATCGAGCCCTCCGAGAGCGCCGAGACCGTGCTCGCCCAGCTGGCCGACGCCGTCAGCTCCGATTCGGCGGTCACGCTCAGCGACGCGAAGGGCCGCACCGTGCTGATCCCAGGTGCCAAGCTCGCCTACGCCGAGGTGTCGACCGAGGAGCCGCGCCGCGTCGGCTTCCTCGGCTAAGGGTCCCGACCCTCCCCTCCCACACCCGTGCGTCGTCCCTCGCTGCACCCCCGGAACCTGAGCGCCGCCGTGCGCTCACGATGGGTCACCGGCCCCCTGCTGGCACTGGCCGGGGGTGCGGTCGGTCTCGCCCTCGCACCTGCCACGCCGGTGGACGTCGGCCCGTTGCAGGCGACGGTGCGGATGCGGCCCGCCGTGCAGGCGGAGACCGCGATCCTGCTGCCACCGGCAGGTCAGGTCTCCTTCGACACCCACCGCACACCGGTGCGGATCGAAGCGCGGGTCACCGGAGTGGACATCGGCAAGGCAGAGGCGCTGATCTACGACGACGGGGCGCTGGCCGATCTGGAACGGACGGCCTCCGAGAGCATCACCGACGCCGCCATCCGCAACGCCCTCACCACCGCCCTGTGCACCGCCGTGGGGGCCACCGTCGCGACCGGGCTGGGGCACCGCAGAGTGCGTGATGCCCTGGTGGCGGGCGGTTCCGCAGCCGCCTTGGCCGTGACCGGAGCCGGGCTGACCGGCGTGACGTTCCAGGCGGAGGCCCTGGCACAGCCCCGCTTCGAGGGCCTGTTGTCACAGGCCGCCTACGTCGCGGACCTCGGCTCCGGCACCCTCGCCGACTACGCCTCGTATCGCGGCCTCCTGGCGGAGTTCGTCGGGCAGGTCTCCGCGCTGTATGTCGCGGCGGATTCCCTGCCGACGGCGTCCGGGGTCGACACCATGACGGTGCTGCATGTCTCCGACATCCACGACAACCCGCAGGCCTTCGACGTGATCCGACAGCTGAACCAGCAGTTCGGCCTGGACCTCGTGATCGACACCGGCGACATCGTCTCCTGGGGAACCCCGATGGAGCACCAGCTGCTGTCGGAGATCGGCACCCTGGGCGTGCCCTACGTCTTCGTCACGGGCAACCATGACGGCGCCGCGACCGCCGCCGCCGTCGCCGCGAACTCCAACGCCACGGTGCTGGAGAACCAGGTGGTGACCGTCGGCGGGCTGGAGATCGCGGGCATCGGTGACCCGCGGTTCGCCGCCGACGACGACTCCGACGCAGGCGGGAAGGCCGCCGCCGGGGTGGCGGTGGAGAACGCCGGGTTCCAGCTGGGCGACACCGTCGAGGAGTACGACGCCGCGCACCCGGACGACCCCGTCGACATCGTCCTGTTCCACGATCCCACCCATCCGGCGGGCCTGCTCGGGCGTGCCCCGCTGGTGCTGTCGGGTCACATGCACACCCCGAAGGTCGAGCTGGATCGCGAGGGTTCCGGCACCGACTGGCTGACGAACGGTTCCACCGGTGGGGCGCTCGCCTCCGGCGGGGTGCGCCCGGTGCTCGATGGCGGGGACCCGTTGAATCTGTCGGCGCGGTTGCTGCACATCGACCCCGAGACGGGGCGGCTGCTGGCGTACGACGACATCACCATGGGTGGGCTGGGCCTGGTGTCGGTGTCCATCTCCCGCCACCAGATGCCCGCGGAGGCTCCGCCCCTGGAGGTGCCCGAGGGTGCCGAGTCGCCGGACGCTCCGATCCCCGAGCAGCAGCGGGTGCGACCCGGTGAGGGACTGCCCGACGCGGACCGCGTCACAGCCCCGGGCGGGTCGAGTGACGGCGGCTAGGATGGGTCGGTCACCCCAGCAGAGAGCAGAACTGTGCCCGAGACCAGCTCACAGACCTTCGCCGACTTCGGCATCCGCCCTGACATCGTCGACGCCCTCGCGGCGAAGGGCATCGTCCATCCGTTCCCGATCCAGGCGATGACCCTGCCCCTGGCCCTGAAGGGCCGGGACATCATCGGGCAGGCGAAGACGGGCACCGGCAAGACCCTCGGCTTCGGCATCCCGATGCTGGAGAGCGTCATCGCGCCGGGTGAGCCGAACCCGCAGGACCGGCGGATCGGCCCCCCGCAGGGCCTGGTGGTGCTGCCGACGCGTGAGCTCGCGATCCAGGTGGCGCAGGACCTCACCAACGCGTCCGTGAACCGACCGGTGCGGATCCTCACCGTGTACGGCGGCCGCGCCTACGAGCCGCAGATCGAGGCCCTCGCCCAGGGGGTCGAGATCGTGGTCGGCACCCCCGGGCGTCTGATCGATCTGATGCGCCAGGGTCACCTGGATCTGTCACAGGTCCGGGTGGCGGTGCTGGATGAGGCCGACGAGATGCTCGACCTCGGCTTCCTCGAGGACATCGAGAGGATCCTCAAGGCGGTCCCGGCGAAGCGCCAGACCATGCTGTTCTCCGCGACGATGCCGGGGCCGATCCTGGCCCTGGCCCGCCGGTTCATGGCGCAGCCCACCCACATCCGCGCCCACGACCCGGGCGATGAGTCCCGCACCAAGGCCGACATCACGCAGGTGGTGTACCGCGCGCATTCCCTCGACAAGATCGAAGTGCTGGCGCGGATCCTGCAGGCGGAGGGCCGCGGCCTCACGATCGTGTTCGCCCGCACCAAGCGCGCCGCCGATCGCATCGCCAGTGATCTGCAGGAACGCGGATTCGCAGCGGCGCCGCTGCACGGCGACCTGTCGCAGGGCGCCCGCGAGCAGGCGCTGCGGGCCTTCCGCCACGGCAAGGTGGACGTGCTCATCGCCACCGACGTCGCCGCCCGCGGCATCGACGTCGAGGACGTCACCCACGTCATCAACTGGCACATGCCCGATGACGACAAGACCTACCTCCACCGCACCGGCCGCACCGGCCGCGCGGGCAAGAAGGGCACCGCGGTGACCTTCGTGGACTGGGAGGATCTCGCCCGCTGGGCCCTGATCGCCCGGCAGCTGGGACTGGAGTCCACCGAGGCGGTGGAGACGTACTCCACGTCCCCGCACCTGTACACCGACCTGAACATCCCGCAGGGCACCACCGGTGTGCTCCCGCGGGAGAAGCGCACCCGGGAGGGCCTCGACGCGGAGGAGATCGAGGACCTCGGCGGTCCCGACAGTGGCCGCCGCGGAGGTTCGAGGGACCGGCGTCGGACGGAGGAGCGGGGGCGCTCCGGCGGTCGCCGCTCCGGTGGCCGGGACGGTCGCGATGGCGAGTCCGGTCATGACGGCCAGGAGGCGACCGGGGAGGACGGGGCCGGCCAGGAGGCCCGGGCGGAGCGTCCGCGACGCCGGCGGCGCCGCACCCGCCGGGTGAACGGTGAGGTCGTCACCGGCGGCGCCGAGGGGACGTCGCGCGAGAACACCGGGGGAGGTGCCGACACGGCACGCACCGACGGGCCCGAGGCAGCCGAGGGCGAGTCCGCACACGCTGCGGGGGGTCGCCCGCGCCGCCGTCGCTCCCGAGGCGGTCGCGGCCGCGGCCGGGGAGGCTCCGGGGCGCGCACTGGCGAGACCTCGTCGTCGGAGGGCGCCTCGTCCGACGGGTCCCCGGCGCAGGACTGACCGCGACCGCGCGATCCACTGACCGCGCCGACCCACCCCGCACAATCCGCCGGGGGCGGGTCGGCGCGGTTCCGCTGCCGGGGGATCCCGCCGGGGCGTCGGATCTCAGCCGGGCAGCACTCCCCAGCCGATGAGGAACGACTGCACCGCGTCGAAGATCATCTGGGTGGAGATCGCGGCCAGCAGCACCCCGGAGATGCGGGTCACGAGAGTCACCCCACCGGCGCCGAGGAGACGGGCGATCACCCCCGAGAACCGCATGAACAGGTACATCATCAGCGCCATCCCCACCAGTGCCAGCAGCAGGGCGCTGATGCGGGAGGGGCGCCCGTCGATCTGCTGCACGAACAGCATCACCGCGACGATCGAGCCGGGCCCGCCCAGCAGCGGCGTGCCCAGCGGCACCAGGGCCACGTTCACGCCCTCGCTGGCACTCATCTCATCCTCCTTGCCGGCCAGCAGCTGCAGGGCGATGAGCAGCAGCAGCAGGCCGCCGGAGAACTGCAGTGCCGGCAAGGAGATGTGCATGTAGTTGAGGATGAACTGACCGAAGACGGCGAAGATCCCGATGATCAGCACCGCCACCCCGACGGCCACCAGCGCGGCGCGGTTGCGCTGCTTCTGGGTCATCGTGCCCGTGAGCGCCATGAACACCGGGATCACCCCCGGCGGGTCGATGATGACGAACAGCGTCACGAAGACGCTCGCCAGGAAGGGCAGATCGACCGCGTTCACGGGGTGAGGACCTCGGTTCCACTCGTGGAGCGCGAGACGATCGCCTCCAGGACGTCCGGCTGCGTCAGGTTCTCCCCGAGCCGGTTGATTTTGCCGGAGCCATGGTAGTCACTGCCCCCCGTCACCAGCAGTCCGTGGCGTCGCGAGAGCCGCCGCAGCTGCACCCGGGTGGCGTCGTCATGCTCCCGGTGATCGACCTCCAGCCCGGCGAGCCCCGCCTCCACCAGTTCCTCGACAAGCTCCTCGGCCAGACCGGTGGTGGAGCGCGCCGAGGGATGCGCCAGCACCGCCACTCCCCCGGCGGCGGTGATCGCCCGCACCGCATCGGCGGCCCGCGGCGCGGCATGCGGCACGTAGTAGGGGCCGCCCGCCGCGAGGGGGCCCGCGAAGGCGGCGTCCCGGCTCGGCACCACCCCGGCGGCGACGAGGGCGTCGGCGATGTGCGGGCGGCCGACGGTGGTGTCATGGGTGGCGCGCTGCGCCTGCACATCGTCCCAGGTGATGGGGAAGTCGACGGCGAGACGCTCGACCATGCGCCGGGCGCGGGTGTCGCGAGAGCTGCGGGACCCGGAGAGCATCTGCGCGAGCGGGGTGTCAGGTGAGGGATCCACCAGCAGCGCCAGCACGTGCAGGCTGTGCCGCGGGCCGAGGGTGGTGACCTCGATCCCGGGGACGACCCGGACCCCGGTGCGCTCCACGGCGCGGGCTGCGTCGGCCCATCCTGCGGTGGTGTCGTGGTCGGTGAGGCCGACGACGTCGACCCCCTCCTCCCGGGCACGCATCAGCAGACCCTCCACCGGATCGGTGCCGTCGGACCACGAGCTGTGAGTGTGCAGATCCACGCGCATGACGGCCACCCTAGCCGTGAGACGATGAGCCGATGAGCACGCACAGCAGCACCGAGAGCACGGAGAACACCGCCCCCACCAGCACCCCGGTCACCACCGCGCAGGCCGCGCAGGATCTCGCCTCCCGAGGGGAGAACCGCTCGCAGCGTCCCAGCAGTGACGCGTTCCGCGAGTTCATCGCCTCCGGCTGGGACGAGACGGTGCCCGACGCCTCCCCGCGCCCCGCGACCGCTGTGACTCCCGCCCGTCGTGACGCCCTGGTGCGGCGCCTGCCCGGCACCCGGATCGTGCTCCCGGCCGGCCCCCTGAAGGTGCGCTCCAACGACACCGACTTCCCCTACCGGCCCGACACCTCCTTCGTGTACTACAGCGGGCTGGGCACCGACGAGGAACCGGACAGCGTGCTCGTCGTCGAGCCTGACCCGCAGCGCGACGGCGGCTCGAAGGCCGTGTGGTTCTTCCGGCCGCGCGCCGGTTTCGACACCCCCGAGTTCTACGCCGACTCCCGCTACGGCGAGATGTGGGTGGGCCGTCGCCTCACCCTCACGGAGGCCGAGCAGGCCCTGGGGATCGAATGCCGCCACATCGATGAGCTGCGTGACGCCCTCGCGAAGAACCTCGGGGACCAGCTGACCCTGTCGGTGATGCCGGGGGTCGACGCCGCCGTGGAGGAGATGGTGCAGCAGGTGCGCACCGAGAACCACGTGCAGGCCGACGACTCCGCCCTGGCGGAGGCCGCCTCCGAGCAGCGTCTGGTCAAGGACGAGTACGAGATCTCGCAGATGCGGGAGGCCGTCGATGCGACCATCCGCGGCTTCGAGGACGTGGTGCGGAGGCTGCCGGAGGCCATCGGCCACCGCCGCGGGGAACGCGTGATCGAGGGTGTGTTCGCGCGGACCGCCCGGGCCGACGGCAACGGCGTCGGCTACGGCACCATCGCCGCCGCCGGCGACCACGCCTGCACCCTCCACTGGGTGCGCAACGACGGTGCCGTGCGCGAGGGCGATCTGGTGCTGATCGACGCCGGGGTCGAGGTCGACTCCCTGTACACCGCGGACGTCACCCGCACCCTCCCCGTCGGCGGCCGTTTCTCCCCCGCACAGCGGCGGGTGTACGAGGCGGTGCTGGAGGCCGCCGACGCGGCGTTCGCCGTGGCCCGCCCCGGGGTGCTGTTCCGGGACATCCACGCCACCGCCATGCAGGTCATCGCCCGTCATCTGGAGGAGTGGGGTCTGCTGCCCGGCACCGCCGAGGAGTCCCTGGCGCCGGAGGGCCAGCACCACCGCCGCTGGATGGTGCACGGCACCAGTCACCACCTGGGGCTGGACGTGCACGACTGCGCACAGGCGCGGCGGGAGATGTACCTCGACGCCGAGCTGCGGCCCGGCATGGTGTTCACCATCGAACCCGGCCTGTACTTCAAGGAGAACGATCTGCTGGTGCCCGAGGAGCTGCGCGGCATCGGGGTGCGCATCGAGGATGACGTGCTCGTCACCGCCGACGGGGTGGAGAACCTCAGTGCCGCCCTGCCGCGCCGCGTCGAGGAGATCGAGGCGTGGATGGCCGCTCTGCGAGGCCCGTCCACCCCGACTACCCTGGCGCCGTGACCAGCACTCCGAACCGTTTCTTCGCCGCACGTCTGGCGGGCACCACCGTCTTCGACCCCATCGGTGACGCCGTGGGGAAGGTCCGTGACGTGGTGGTGACCCCGCAGGTGCGGGGGGCCGCACGCGCCGTCGGCCTGGTGATCGAGGTCCCCGGGAAACGGCGGGTGTTCCTGCCGATCACCCGCGTGACGTCGATCTCCCCGGGCAGGTCATCACCTCCGGGGTGCTCAACATGCGCCGCTTCGAGAAGCGCACCGCGGAACTCCTGGTCGTCGGGGATCTGCTGGACCGCGTGGTGCAGCTGGTCGACGGCTCCGGGGAGGCGACCGTGCAGGACGTGGCCCTGGAGGAGAACCGGCACCGGGACTGGGAGATCTCCCGCCTGCACCTGCGGCGGCGGGTGCGCGGTGGCTCCCTCACCAAGCTCGTCACCCGCGGGGAGACCCTCACGGTGGCCTGGAACGAGGTCACCGGCCTGTACGGCTCCCAGGCGGAGCAGTCGGCGGCGCTGCTGCTGGCCTCCTATGAGGACCTCAAGCCCGCGGACCTCGGCGAGATCATCCAGGAGCTCGACTCCAAGCGCCGCATCGAACTGGCGGAGGAGCTGACCGACGAGCGTCTGGCGGATGTGCTGGAGGAGCTGCCGGAGGACACCCGCGTGGAGGTGGTGACGGGGCTGGAGTCCACCCGTGCCGCCGATGTGCTCGAGGTGATGGACCCGGACGACGCCGCCGACATCGTGCAGGAGCTTCCCGAGGGGGTGGCCCAGCAGCTGCTGGCGCTGATGGAACCGGAGGAGGCGGAGGATGTCCGCCGCCTGCTGGCCTACGACGAATACACCGCCGGCGGCATGATGACCACGGAACCGCTGATCGTCGCCCCGGAGACGCCCGTCGCGCACTGCCTGGCGATGATCAGCCGCGAGGAGCTCTCCCCCGCCCTGGCCTCCACCATCCACGTGTGCCGTTCCCCGCTGGAGACCCCGACGGGGCGGCTGCTGGGGATCGCCCACTTCCAGCATCTGCTGCGGGAGCGCCCGGACCGGGCCGTCGGGGAGATCCTCGACGCCGACCGGCACACCCTGGAGCCGACCGCCTCGCTCTCGGAGGTGACCCGCGAGATGGCCACCTACAACCTGGTGTCGATCCCGGTGGTCGACGAGGAGGGCCGCCTGCTGGGCGCCGTCACCGTCGACGACGTGCTCGACCACGTTCTGCCCGATGACTGGCGTGAACAGGACGAGCAGGTCACCACCTCCACCGGTCAGATCGACCTGTCCCAGATCGCCCGGGGTCTGCGAGGACAGCGCTGATGGCCGCCGAGGACAAGCGCCCCACCCTGGACGATCCGGCGACCCGTGGTCCGCGCCTGCGGCTGCCGCGGATCTCCGGTGACGGGTTCGGCCGCGGCGCCGAGGCCTTCGCCCGTTTCATGGGCACCCCCGCCTTCCTGGTGGGGATGACGGTGTTCTGCGCCGTGTGGCTGAGTTGGAACACCTTCATGCCGGAGGCGGCGCAGTTCGACCCGCGGGCCCTGAACTACACCCTGCTCACCCTGATCCTGTCGCTGCAGGCCTCCTACGCGGCGCCGCTGCTGCTGCTCGCACAAAACCGTCAGGACGACCGTGACCGCGTGCAGGCCGAACAGGACCGGCAAAGCAATGAGCGCAACCACGCCACCACCGACTTCATCACCCGCGAGATTGCCTCGCTGCGCATTGCCCTGAACGACGTCGCCACCCGTGACTTCGTGCGCGGGGAGATCCGCGACCTGCTGGAGGATCGCGACTCCCGAGCCGACGAGGCCCTGCGGGCGCTGCTGCGGGAAGAGATCCGCACGGTGCTTGCTGAGCAGGCGCAGCAGGACGCGGCCGATGCGGCCGCCGGCGCGGCCGACCCCACGACCACTCCCGTGTCCCACCGTCCCGAGGAGGATCAGGCGTGAGCGACGCCGTCGCCGCCATCCATGACGCACTCGCCGGGGTCATCGACCCGGAGATCCGCCGACCGATCACCGAACTCGGCATGGTCGACGAGGTCACCGTCGACCCCCAGGGCCGTGCCCTGATCCGGGTGCTCACCACCATCGAGGCCTGCCCGATGCGCGACCGCATCGAACAGGAGGCCGCCGAGGCCGCCGCCACCGTGCCGGGCCTGAGCGAGGTGCGGGTCGAATCGGCCACCATGACCGATGAGCAGCGGCGGGCCCTCACCGATCGACTGCGGCAGGGGCGGCGACAGATCCCGTTCAACCAGCCCGGCTCCCTCACCCGCATCTACGCCATCGCCTCCGGCAAGGGCGGGGTGGGCAAGAGCTCCGTCACGGCGAACCTGGCCGCGGCCATGGCCGCCGATGGCCTGCATGTCGGCGTGATCGACGCCGACATCCACGGGTTCTCGCAGCCGGGCATGTTCGGCATCACCGACCAGCCGACCAAGGTCGGTGACCTGCTGATGCCGCCGGAGTCCCACGGCGTGCGGGTGATGAGCATCGGCGTGTTCGTGCCGGAGGGCCAGGCTGTGGTGTGGCGCGGGCCGAAGATGCATCGGGCGATCGAGCAGTTCGCCGCGGATGTCCACTGGGGTGACCTCGATGTGCTGCTGCTGGATCTGCCACCCGGCACCGGTGACGTGGCGATCTCCGTCGCCCAGTTGCTGCCCCAGGCGCAGATGGTGGTGGTCACCACCCCGCAGCCGTCGGCCGCGTCCGTCGCGGAGAGGGTGGGGTCGCTGGCCCGCGCCACCGGCCAGGAGGTCGCCGGGGTGGTGGAGAACATGAGTTGGCTGGAGCTGCCCGGTGGGGAGCGGCAGGAGCTGTTCGGGCGCGGTGGCGGTCACCGCGTGGCCGCCACCCTCGCCGGTGCGGTGGGGCATCCGGTGCCGCTGCTGGGGCAGGTGCCCTTGGATCCGCAGCTGCGGGAGGGGGCCGACGGCGGTGTGCCGATCGTGGTGTCGGCGCCGGAATCCCCCGCGGCGCAGGAGCTGCAGCGGATCGCGCGGGCTCTGGTCGCGCGGCCGCGTGGACTGGCGGGGAAGAAGCTGCCGCTGAGCGTCCAGCGGTCCTGACCGGATGCCGGGTCGCGGCCCGGTGTGCGGGAACCCCGGCGCGGGCGTCGTCCGGGTCAGGTGGCCTCGGGATCGAAGGGGGCGCGACGCGGCCCCTCGTCGACGGCGCGGGACCCCGTGCGGGAGGTCCGCTCACGCCGGTCGTCGGCGGCCCCGGACGAGGAGACGGTGGCGCCGGTGGCAGCGGCGGCGAGGGCCCGGGTCTCCTCCAGGGACTCCTCGAAACCGGTGCCGTCCCAGGCCTCGCGGATGATGCGCCGCGGATCGTACTGGCGCGGGTCGTACTTCTTCAGGTCCTCGACCGCGATGCCCATCTCGTTCTCGACGGTGGCGCGGGACTCGTCGACCCAGCGGCGCAGCCGGCGCACGTTCTGCATGATGCTCCGGGTGTACTGCGGCAGCCGCTGCGGGCCGATGACGACCAGGAAGATGAGCAGCAGGACGACCGGCTCCCAGCCGTTCAGTCCGAAGAGTTCCACTGCGCCGCTGCTCCCCACGTGCCGATGACGCCCGCCATTATGGCAGAGAGACATGCTTGGGACCGCGTACGCTTTCGGGGTCGGATCGTTGAGGAGGAGGACGCACCGCATGCCGTCGGGGAAGGTGGCCAGTTGGGCCTGGGCCGAGGAGTTCGTCGACGAATCGACCCTCTTCGAGGACACAGAGGTGCTGGCGCGGGCGCGCGAACGCGGCAGTGAGCTCGGCGTGGCGCCGGTGCTGCCCGGCGCCGGAGCCGCGATGCGTCTGCTCGCGGCGGCGGTCGGTGCCCGCAGCGTGGTCGAGGTCGGCACCGGCGCGGGTGTCGGATCCCTGTACCTGCTGGCGGGCATGGCTCCCGAGGGTGTCCTGACCACGATCGACACCGAGGTCGAGAACCAGCGGGCGGCGCGGGAGGCGTTCACGGAGGCGGGGATCCGACCGGCGCGGGTGCGGGCCATCGCCGGGGTGGCGCACGAGGTCGTCGGGCGCCTCACGGACCACGCATACGACCTGGTGGCGTTCCCCGCCGAAGCGCAGCATGCGCCGGAGCTGCTGCAGCATGCGGAGCGACTCCTGCGACCCGGGGGCGCGCTGGTGATCACGAACGCCCTGCACCACGACCGGGTGGCGGATCCGGCCGATCGCGACCCGGCGACCGTGCGGGTGCGGACCCTGCTGCGCTCCGTCGCGGACTCCCCCGCCCTGCTGCCGGCGCTCCTGCCGACCGCAGACGGGGTGCTGGCGGCAGTCCGCCGCGCCTGACCACGCGGGTACCCGTCACGGCGCGCCCAAGACGCACGGCGGGGGTGCTCACCCTGGGTGAGCACCCCCGCCGTGCGCTGCGGTCGCGGCGTGGGTCCGCGATTGCGTCAGTCCTTGATGACGCCCTCCAGGGCGTCGCGGAGGGCCTTGGCCTCGTCCGCGGTGATCTCGACGACCAGGCGGCCGCCGCCCTCGAGCGGAACACGCATGATGATGCTGCGGGTCTCCTCGACGACCTCGAGCGGTCCGTCCCCGGTGCGGGGCTTCATAGCGGCCATGCCTGCCTCCTGTGAATGAGTCGTTCGCGTCCCAGTATCTCAGGTTCTCGTCAGCCGGGTCACATGGCGGGATCGTCCGCTGTCTGCCGTGCCGGAGTGGACGTGTCGTCCCGGCCGCGCGCGGCGATCTCGTCACCGTCGCTCGGAGCCTTCTCCTGGCGCTCCCGCTGCCGCGGCAGCTCCGGCAATCCCACCGTGAGCAGCCCTGTGGCCCGCAGTCCCGCGAGCACCGCCACCAGCAGGGCCACCGCCAACAGCAGCAGCACCATCGGGCTGGCGGCGCTCATCGGACGCAGAACTCCCGCAGCACGGTGAGTGCCTCCTCGGCACAATCCACCACATGCAGCAGGTCGAGGTCACCCGGGGAGATCGCCCCGTACTCCCCCACGGTGTCGCGGATCCAGTGGAGCAGACCCGCCCAGTAGTCGGAACCCACCAGGATCAGCGGGAACTTGCGGATCTTGTGCGTCTGGATCAGGCACAGCGCCTCGAACAGCTCGTCGAAGGTGCCGAACCCGCCGGGCATCACCACGAACCCGCTGGAGTACTTCACGAACACGGTCTTGCGGGCGAAGAAGTACCGGAAGTCGACCCCGAGGTCCACGTACTCGTTCATCCCCTGCTCGAACGGCAGCTCGATGCCGAGGCCCACGGACACACCGCCGGACTCCTTCGCCCCCTTGTTGCCGGCCTCCATGATGCCGGGGCCGCCGCCGGTGATCACCGCGTGGTCGAGCCCGACGATGCCGCGGGCGATCTCCTCCGCCAGGAGGTAGTGCGGATGGTCGCGCGGGGTGCGGGCGGAGCCGAAGATCGACACCGCGGGGCCGAGCTCGGCGAGCGCCCCGAAGCCCTCGACGAACTCCGACTGGATGCGCAGCACCCGCCACGGGTCGGAGTGGACCCAGTCACCGGGGCCGTCCTCCTCCAGCAGACGCTGGTCGGTGGTGCGGGCCGGGCGCTGACGGCCACGGAGGGTGACGGGGCCCTTGCGGTAGGAGTCGCGTTCCTCAGGAGTCATGGAGCCGAGCCTAGGCGGTGCGGGGCGGGGGCGTCGCGCGGGACGTCCGACGCCGGGTGCAACGCCGCGGTCGCACGCACCCCGCGCTTCAGCCCAGCTGCAGCCACCGCCGCAGCGCCGCGAGGGCGGTGCGGAGGTCGTCGGTGGGCACGTGCTCGTCGTCGGTGTGGGCCAGCAGCGGATCACCGGGGCCGAAGTTCACGGCGGGCACACCGAGCGCGCTGAAGCGGGCCACGTCGGTCCAGCCCTGTTTCGCGTCGATCCGCACCCCTTCGCCGAGGGCCTCGAGGAACGCCCGGGCGGGGGCGGTGTCCAGGCCGGGCAGGGCCCCGGCGGCGGCGTCGGACACCTCGATCTCCAGGTCCAGTCCGCTGAGCACCTCGCGCACGTGGGCCTCCGCCTGGTCGAGGTCACGGTCGGGGGCGAAGCGGTAGTTGAGCTGCAGGTGCGCCCGGTCGGGGATCACGTTGCCGGCGATGCCACCGTCGATGAGGACGGCGTTGAGACCCTCGCGGTATTCGAGGCCGTCGATCACGACGCGTCGGGCCTCATACTCCGCGAGGCGCTGCAACACGGGGGCCAGGTGGTGGACGGCGTTGTCGCCCACCCAGTCGCGGGCGGAGTGTGCGGCCACACCCCGGGCGGTGACCTCGATCTTCATGGTGCCCTTGCAGCCGCCCTCGACCCCGGCGGACGTCGGCTCGCCGAGGATCGCGAAGTCGGCGGTGAACAGCTCCGGCCGCGTGGAGGCGAGGCGGGTGAGGGAGTTCTTCGAGGCCTCGACCTCCTCGTGGTCGTAGAACAGGAACGTGAGGTCCACCGGGGAGTCCTCACTCTGAGCCGCGAGCGCGAGGAACACCGCCACCCCGCCCTTCATGTCGCAAGCTCCGCGGCCGACAAGTTCCTCGCGTCCGTCCCGCTCCCGCAGCACGGAGGGCAGGTTGTCGGCCACGGGCACGGTGTCCAGGTGCCCGGCCAGCACCACCCGCTGGTCACGTCCCAGGTGGGTGCGGGCGATGACGGTGTCGCCGTCGCGCTCCACCTCCAGATGCGGCGCCTGGCGGCGCAGGGCCTCCTCGACGGCGTCGGCGAGGGCGGTCTCGTTCCCGGAGACGGATTCGATGTCCACCAGGGCTCGGGTGAGGTCGACGATGTCAGCGTGCAGATCCAAGGCCATGCCCCCATGGTTCCATCCTTCGATGGATGGCCGGACGCGGCGGGCACGGGAGGATGGGGGCATGCTGACCCCACGACGTCTCTACCGCACGCTGGCCCTCGCCGAGGTCGTCACCTGGACCCTGCTGCTGCTGGGCATGGTCGCGAAATATGTGCTGCACCTCGGGGAACTCGGGGTGCGCGTGGGCGGTGGGATCCACGGGGTCGTGTTCCTGGCGTACTGCCTGGCGACCGTCCTGGTGGGGGTGGATGCTCGCTGGGGTGCGGGGCGCGTTCTCCTGGGGCTGGTCAGCGCCGTGGTGCCGTACGCGACGGTGCCGTTCGAGCGGCATGTGGAGGGGCGCGGGCTGCTGCCGGACACGTGGCGCCTGCGCGGCACCCACAGCGCCGCCACTGACACCACCGCCCGCACCCCGCAGGGTGTCCTCGACCGCGCAGTGGCACTGTTCCTGCGCCGCCCGGTGCCGGCACTCATCGCCTCGGTGGTGGCGATCGCCGTGATGTTCAGTCTGCTGCTGCTCGCGGGCCCGCCGACCCAGTGGGGTCGCTGAGCGCCCCGGCGTGCTGCGCCAGGCGGATCGCGACGGTCTCCGCGTGGCGCAGCAGCTGCGCCCCGGTGCCGGGTTCCGCCGAGATCGCGCTGCCGGGCTGGGCGGTGGAGACGGGAACCCCCAGCAGGTAGCGCCGGGAGAACACGCGTCCGTCGGCGGCGACCGGCGCGTACAGGGCGTCCACGGCGATCGATCCGGTGGGAATACGAGTGCCGGCGCCGCGGGAGGCCCATTCGTCGCGCTGCACCTCGCCGCGGTCCCGCCACGCGGTCATGAGGCGGCTGGTGTAGGCCACGAGGTCGACCCCCGGCAGATGCGCCTCGAGCAGCCCGTCGCAGCGGTACTCCTCCGGGTCCACAGCCGTGCGCACCACGAAGGCACCGTCCTCGATGGCCAGACGCTGCCCGGGTCCGGTGAACCGCACCAGCCCGGCCTCCTCCAGCGCCAGCACCTGACGGGCGCGGATCACCGGCGGGCCCGATGCCCACGACGCGAACGCGTTGCGCAGGTGGCCGTCGATATCGCGGCGCAGGGATTCGGTGGTGTACGCCCCGAGGTCCTGCAGCCGATTGACCTGGATCCGCAGGGCCGTGAGCACCCGGAAGATCAGCACCCAGGCAGGGTCGGGCATGGTCGCCGCCACCAGGGAGCGACGCAGCACATCACGGGTGCGGCGGTGCGCATCGTCCACCCCGGCGGAGCGGCGGCCCAGCGGGAACAGGATCCGCTCCAGGGCGTCACCCTCGGCGAGGGCCTCGAACCCGTGGGCGCGCAGGGCGGTGCGCAGCTCGGCGTACATCAGCGGCATCACGTCGCGTTCGTGATCCACGCCGGAGGGCCGCACCGCCAGCGACAGCACCCGCTCGGAGGTCAGCACGGTCGGCTCGTACGGGGCGGGCAGATCGGGGCGCAGGTCGGGTTTGGGCCGGTACACCATGCCGGAGCGGGAGCCGACGACGAGCTGCGGCTCCCCACCACCGGGCAGGTAGCGCAGTCCGCTGGGGGCGTCGGGCGCCTCCTCGAAGCGTCCCCCGGCGGCGGTGACCAGACCGCCGATGGCGTCGTAGAAGTTCAGACCCATCCCCTGCACGGCCACCCGCCGGCGCCCCAGCAGGCTGCCGTAGTCGACGTCGAGGGGGTTCGCGGGGCCGATGTGCAGCAGACCGTGGGCGGTCGCGGCCTCCGCGTACTGCAGGGAACGGGGGCCGAGGGCGGTGGCCAGGTGGCCCAGACACAGGGCGACGGCGTCGACGGCGAGACGGCGACCGTCCTCCAGGTGCACCAGCTGGGTGCCGTCGGGCTCCCCGGTGACGTCGACGGCGGTGGCTCGGTGGCGGTGGATCCGCAGTCGCTGGGGGTCGGCATCGGCCTCGGCCTGCTCGAGCACATGCGCCAGGTAGGTGCCGTAGCGGGCGCGGGGGGCGATGTCGGCGGGGGCGAACCCGTCAGCGGCCAGGTGGTCGGCGAGGGTGTCGGTGTGCAGCACCGGCAGCTGGGGGGTCACCGACTCGTCGGGGTAGTTGGTGGTCTGCTGGGTGGCGGTGTTCATCAGCAGCACATCGCCCTGGTCGGCGCGCCACACGGCCCCGCCGAGCCCCACCTGCGGGTCGATCACATGGAGGTCGACGCTCCCCTGCCAGGTGGGCAGGGTGGAGGCGGCGACCAGCCGCTCGACCACGCTGGTGCCGCGCGGCCCCATGCCGACCACGGCGAGGGCGCGTCGCGGACCGTCGGTGTGGGAGTGGGCGGAAGGGGTCATCGTGCCATCATCGCACCGGCTATCCGCGCGGACGGCAGCGTCGGGTGTCGATCGGGCCACGCCCTCGCGCCTCCCCCAGGGCCCGCGGGGTTCGGATCCGTAGACTCGGCCCATGACTTCTGCGACCTCCACCACCGCCTGGGGCATCGGCCTGGCCACCCTCGCCGCCGACGGCACCGTCCTGGACGTGCGCTACCCGGCGCCGCAGCTGGGTGAGGCCCCCGCCGATCCGACCTCCGACCCCCTGCATGCGCAGCTCGAGTCGGCGGCCCGCGCCGACGAGGAGCGCGGCACCCGCCAGGAGGTCGTGGTGCGGTCGGTCTCCCTGGAGGAGCCCCCGGCCGACACAGCTGACGCCTACCTGCGTCTGCATCTGCTCTCCCACCGCCTGGTGGCGCCGAACACCCAGAACCTCGACGGCCTGTTCGGGAAGCTCGCGAACGTGGTGTGGACCAACGAGGGTCCGTGCGCGGTGGAGGGCTTCGAGCAGACCCGCCTGCGACTGATCGCCGCGGGCCGCACCCCCACGGTGCTGTCGGTCGACAAGTTCCCCCGCATGGTCGACTACGTGATCCCCTCCGGTGTGCGGATCGGTGACGCCGACCGGGTGCGCCTGGGTGCTCACCTGGCCGACGGCACCACGGTGATGCACGAGGGCTTCGTGAACTTCAACGCCGGGACCCTCGGCACCTCCATGGTCGAGGGCCGCATCTCCCAGGGTGTCGTGGTCGAGGACGGCTCCGACATCGGCGGTGGCGCCTCCACCATGGGCACGCTGTCCGGCGGCGGCACCGAGCGTGTGCGCATCGGCCGCCGGTCCCTGGTCGGGGCGGAGGCCGGCGTCGGCATCGCCCTGGGGGATGACTGCATCGTCGAGGCCGGCCTGTACATCACCGCCGGCACGAAGGTGACGGTGGTCGGCGGGGACGACGACGGCACCGTGGTGAAGGCCCGTGACCTGTCGGGCGTGTCGAATCTGTTGTTCCGCCGCAACTCGGTGACGGGGACCGTGGAGGTCGTCGCCCGCGAGGGGAAGGCCGTGGAGCTGAACGCCGCGCTCCACGCGAACTGATGGCTCGTCGCGGGGCGGGGCGCGCCCTGGTGCTGCCGCTGGTGCTGGTGCTGCTGCTGGGCGCCATCGCCGGGGGCAGCTATCTGGCGCTGCAGCGGTTCGGCGCGCCGCTGGGGCAGGGCACCTGCACCGCGACCGGTCTGGGCACCAGCCGCAGCTACGACCCCGAACAGACCGCCAACGCCGCCCTGATCAGTGCGATCGCGGTGGATCGCGGGCTTCCCGCGCGGGCCGCGTCGATCGCTCTGGCGACGGCGTTCCAGGAGTCGAAGCTGCGCAACATCGATTACGGGGATCGGGACTCGCTGGGGCTGTTCCAGCAGAGGCCCAGCCAGGGCTGGGGCACGGAGCAGGAGATCCTCGACCCGGTGTACTCCACGAACGCGTTCTACGACGCACTGGTGAAGATCCCCGACTACGAGAACGGCGATATCAATGACGTCGCCCAGCGGGTGCAGCGCAGCGGATTCCCGGAGGCGTACCGGGACCATGAGACGGAGGGGCGTCTGTTCGCCTCGGCCCTCACCGGCCGCTCCGGCCCGAATCTGGTGTGCTCCCTGGCGGCTCCGTCGGGCGCCGGTGATCCGCAGGGACTGACCCAGCGACTGGAACGCGACTATGCACGTCTGACGGCCGACGGTCGTCTCCGGGCCACGCCGCGGGGCGACGGGACCGTGGAGATCAGCGTCGGCGGGGATGAGCGTCTGGGCTGGTCCGTGGCCAACTGGGCCGTCGCCCAGGCCGCCGACCTCGGCATCACCGACGTGAGCTTCGCCGGGCGGCAGTGGGACCGCAGCGCCCGCGGCGACGCCTCACGACAGTGGGGCACGGCCGACGGCGCCGACACGACGACCGTGGTGGTGCGCCTGGCGGCAGGCTGACCCGCTCGACCCCGCCGACCTCAGAACGTCGGCAGGCCACGGCGGCGGAACTGGTCCCGCACCCGCTCGACGACCTCACGGCTGGGCGGCTCGGCATCCCGCAGTTTGTAGTCCAGGCCGAGGGCGTCCCACTTGTCCTGCCCCATGTTGTGGAAGGGCAGCACCTCGACCCGTTCGACCACCTCGCGCCACCGCTCGACGATGTCGGCGACGGCCTCCACGTTCTCCACGGCGTCGGTCCAGCCCGGCACCACCACGAAACGGATCCACGTGGTCACACCGAGTGCCGCCAAGCGGTCTCCGAAGTCGATGGTCGGCTGCAGCTCGCGGCCGGTGAGGGCCTTGTAGGTGTCCGGCAGGCCGCTCTTGACGTCCAGCAGGACGAGATCGACGTCCGACAGGAAGTCGTCGGTCGCGGCGACCCCGAGGAAACCGCTGGTGTCGATGGCGGTGTGGATGCCCATCGCCTTCGCCTCCCGCAGCACATTGCGGGCGAAGCGGGCCTGCATCAGCACCTCACCGCCGGAGAGCGTCACTCCTCCGCCGCTGGCGCGGAACACGGCCCGGTAGCGGCGCAACCGGTTGACGACCTCCTCGAGGGTGACGTCCTGGCCGCGGCGCATCTCCATGGTGTCCGGGTTGTGGCAGTACACGCACCGCAGGGGGCACCCGGAGAGGAACACCGTCAGACGGGTGCCGGGGCCGTCGACCGCCGTGACGAGCTCCCAGGAGTGCACGGAGGCGAGACGGCCCTCGCGGATCGCGGCGAGCCGCTCGGGGCGGTCGACCTCCGCGGCCGCGAGACCCTCAACCCCCGCACCGGCGCGACGCTCGGTGCGGGGGCTGCAGGACAGCTGAAGCGCAGTCGTCATCCTCAGGCGCTGTGGTGGAAGGTGCGCTCGAGGACGTCCTTCTGCTGCTCACGGGTGAGCTTCACGAAGTTCACGGCGTAACCGGAGACACGCACCGTCAGGTTCGGGTACTTCTCCGGGTTCTCCATCGCGTCCTCGAGGGTCTCCCGGTTCAGCACGTTGATGTTGGCGTGGTACAGGCCGGACTCCATGCGGTTCTGGGCGCGGTTGGCGCGCATGGAGGCGAGGCGCTCATCGAAGGTCTTGGTGGCCATGATTCTCTCCTGGATGGGTGCGGGTGGGTGGTCCGGGGGTGGTCGGTCAGTCCTGCTCCATGACGAACCCGGCGTCGAGGATGCCGACGAGGTTCGCCACCTGCTCGTCCTTGGTGCGGCCGAGGCCGGACGGGGTGATGGTGTTCGTCAGGGAGATGCCGTCGAGGGCGTCGTTGTAGTCGAGCTTGCCGACCGACAGCATCGAGGCGACCATCCCGTGCGTGTCCATGCCGTTCTCCGGGTTCGCGCCCGGCGCGAACGGCGTGCCGGCCCGATGGCCGGAGGGGAACGACCCGGTGGCCTTGCCGTACACCACGTTCGAGGTGATCGTCAGCACCGACTGCGTCGGGATCGCGTCGCGGTACAGCGGGATCGCCTTGATCTTCTCCATCACGGTGTGGACGATCGTCGCGGCGATGTCGTCGGCGCGGTCGTCGTCGTTGCCGTACACCGGGAAGTCACCCTCGGTGATGTAGTCGACCACCAGGCCGGACTCGTCGCGCACCGGCGTGACCTTGGCGTACTTGATGGCGGACAGGGAGTCCGCGACGATCGACAGGCCCGCGATGCCGCAGCCCATGGTGCGGATGATGTCGCTGTCGTGCAGCGCCATCTCGATGGACTCGTAGGCGTACCGGTCGTGGCAGTAGTGGATGATGTTCAGCGCCTCGACGTAGGTGCCGACGACCCAGTCCAGCATGTCCTCGTACTTGTCCCAGACCTCGTCGAAGTCCAGCGGGCCGTCGCCGGCGATCGGCTGGTGCAGACCGGCGTCCGTGACCTGCTTGCCGGTCACCTCGTCGCGGCCGCCGTTGATGGCGTACAGCAGCGCCTTCGCGGCGTTGACGCGCGCACCGAAGAACTGCATCTGCTTGCCGACCTTCATCGGGGAGACGCAGCAGGCGATCGCGGCGTCATCACCCCAGCGGTCGCGGATCTGCTTGTCGGACTCGTACTGCACGGAGCTGGTCTCGATGGAGATGGCCGAGCAGAAGTCCTTGTAGCCCTGCGGCAGCTGCGGATCCCAGAAGATCGTGATGTTCGGCTCCGGGGCGGGGCCGAGGTTGCGCAGGGTCTGCAGCAGACGGAACGAGGTCTTCGTGACCTGCGAGCGACCGTCCTCGGAGAACCCGGCATCGGACCAGGTGGCCCAGTACGGGTCGCCGGAGAAGATCTGGTCGTAGTCGATGGTGCGCAGGAAGCGGACGATGCGCAGCTTGATCACCAGCGCGTCGATCATCTCCTGGGCGTCACTCTCGGTGATCGCACCGGAGGCGAGATCCCGCTCGAAGTAGACGTCGAGGAACGGCGACAGCCGGCCGATGGACATGGCCGCGCCGTCCTGGCTCTTCACCGAGGCGAGGTAGGCCATGTAGGTCCACTGCACGGCCTCCTGGGCGGTGGCAGCGGGACGCCGCAGGTCCAGGCCGTACATGTCACCCAGGTGGATGAGCTTCTTCAGGGCCTTGATCTGCTCGGAGTGCTCCTCGCGGTACCGGGCCCAGTGCTCACTGAAGCCCTGCGCCAGGGAGGCGTCCTTGGCGCGCTCCTTGTCCGCGATGAGCTTCTCCACGCCGTACAGCGCCACGCGGCGGTAGTCGCCGATGATGCGGCCACGGCCGTAGGCATCGGGCAGACCGGTGATGATGTGGGAGCTGCGGGCCGCGCGGATCCGCGGGGTGTAGATGTCGAAGACGGCGTCGTTGTGGGTCTTCCGGTACTGCGTGAAGATCTTCTTGACGTCGGCGTTCGGCTCCTTGCCGGCCTCCTTGATGGCCGTCTCCACCATGCGCCAGCCGCCGTTGGGCATCATGGCGCGCTTAAGCGGGACGTCGGTCTGCAGGCCGACGATCACATCGTCGTCCTCACTGATGTAGCCGGCCGGGAAGGCGTCGATGTCGGCAGGGGTCTCGGTGTCCACGTCGAACACGCGGCGGCGACGCTCCTCGGAGAGGAAGTTCTTCTCCAGGTGATCCCACACCCGCAGGGTCTTCTCGGTGGGGCCGGCGAGGAACGAGGCGTCGCCGTCGTACGGGGTGTAGTTGCGCTGGATGAAATCGCGCACATCCACGGAGTCCATCCACGGGCCCGGGGCGAAGCCCTCCCAGGCACTGCGCTCGGGATCCTGCTCCGTGCGGGGTCGGTCGGTGGTGGTGGACGTCATGGTGGGGTCCTCCTCAGCCCTTCGGTGATGACCCCAGCCTACGGACCCGGGCCGACGCAGGAACGGGCCGATGGTCCCTGACGGACTGTGGCCCCGGTCTCGCCGGGCCCCGACCGCTTCCTCCCGCGCGTCCCGTGAGCACCCGCAGCGCTCGACCGCGCCGCGCGCTCAGTCCTCGCCGCCGCGGCGGCGCAGCTCCTCCTGCAGCTCCGCCAGGCGCAGCTCACTGGTGCCGGTGCGCTCCCCCGTCGGGACATACGCACGCTCCGGGGAGCCGGTGTAGATCTGCCGGGGACGACCGATCTTGGTCTCCGGGTCGGTGATCATCTCCTGCCACTGCGCGATCCACCCGGGCATGCGGCCGATCGCGAACAGCACCGTGAACATTTTCGTGGGGAAGCCGATGGCCTTGTAGATGAGGCCGGTGTAGAAGTCGACGTTCGGGTACAGCTTGCGCTCGATGAAGTAGTCGTCCTCAAGGGCGATCTCCTCCAGCTGCATCGCCAGCTCCAGCCGCGGATCATTCACCCCGAGGCGGTCGAGGACCTCGTCGGCGATCTGCTTCACGATGCGCGCCCGCGGGTCGTAGTTCTTGTACACGCGGTGGCCGAAGCCCATCAGGCGGACGCCGCCCTCCTTGTTCTTCACCTTCTCCATGAAGTCGCGCGGGTCGATCTTCTCGTCGCGGATGTGGTCGAGCATCTCCATCACGGCGGCATTGGCGCCGCCGTGCGCGGGACCGGACAGGGCCCCGATGCCCGCGGAGACGGAGGTGAAGAGGTTCGCCTGGGCGCTGCCGACGAGTCGCACCGCGGAGGTCGAGCAGTTCTGCTCATGGTCGGCGTGGAGGATCAGCAGGCGGTCCATCGCCCGCACCACGACCGGGTCGGCGATGTAGTCCTCGACCGGGAAGCCGAAGGTCAGCCGCAGGAAGTTCTCGATCAGGGAGAGACGGTTGTCGGGGTACAGCAGCGCGTGGCCCTGGGTGGTGCGGTGGGCGTACGCCGCCATGGTCGGCACCTTCGCCAGCAGGCGGTAGGTCGACAGCCGCACCTCATCGTCGTCGTACGGGTTCAGGGAGTCCTGGTAGAAGGTCGACAGGGCCGACACCCCGGCCTGCATGACCGCCATCGGGTGGGCGTCCCGGGGGAAACCGTCGAACAGACGCTTGAAGCGCTCATCCAGCAGGGTGCGCCGCTCCACGGAGGAGACGAAATTGTCGAGCTGACCGCGGGTGGGCAGTTCCCCGTTGATCAACAGGTAGGCCACCTCGAGGTAGGTCGACTGCTGGGCGAGCTGCTCGATCGGGTAGCCGCGGTAGCGGAGGATGCCCTCGTCACCGTCGATGTAGGTGATCGCCGACTTCGTGTTCGCGGTGTTCATGAACCCGGGGTCGTAGGTGACGTCGCCGGTCTTGGCCCGCAGCGGCCCCACGCTGATGCCGTGGTTGCCCTCGACGGCCTCCACCACGGGCAGGTCGAGCTCGATGTCGCGGTGGGTCAGGTGGGCGGTCTGGGCGGCGGTGTCCATGGGTCTCCCTGCGATGCCGGCGCGCCGGCGGTCTGTGCTTCTCGTGTCTCGTCGGTCTCGGGCGGTCGGGCCGGCTCTGTGCTCAGTCGATGAGACGCTCGACGGCGGCGTCGATGCGCTCATCGGTGGCGGTCAGTGCCACGCGGACGAAGCCCTCTCCCGCCTCACCATAGAACAGTCCGGGGGCGCAGAGGATGCCGTGCTCGGCCAGCAGACGCACGGAGTCCTCGGTGCTGCGTCCGAAGGAGGTCCACAGGTACAGGCCCGCCGGGGAGGACGGCACCTCACCCCCGGCCGCGCGCAGCGCCGGCAGCAACCGCTCACGGCGGGCCCGGTACAGCTCCCGCTGGGCGGCGGAGGCCTGGTCGTCGGCGAGAGCGACGGTCATGGCGTCCTGCACCGGCCCGGGGACGATGAAGCCTCCGTGGCGGCGGATCAACGTGAGCTCCCCGATCAGGTCCGTATCGCCCGCGACGAATGCTGCGCGGTACCCGGCGAGGTTCGCCTGCTTCGACAGGGAGTACACGCATAGCAGTCCGCTCAGGTCCCCGCCGTGGACGCGCGGATCGAGGATCGAGGGGACGTCATCGACCTCCCACGGCAGCAGCGCGTAGCACTCGTCGGAGGCGACGATCACGTCGCGCTCACGGGCCCAGGTGACGATCCGTGCCATCTGCTGGGCGGTGAGCACCGCCCCGGTCGGATTCGACGGGGAGTTCAGCCACAGCAGCCGGACGCGTCCGGCGGCGCCGTCGGGCAGGGCGCCGTCGCCCTCGGCCGCCAGCCGCTCGGTGTCCACCGGCACGGCGTCAGCCCCGGCCAGCTGCGCGCCGATGCCGTAGGTCGGATAGGCGATGTGCGGGAACGCGACGGCATCGCCCTGGCCGAGCCCCAGCTGGGCCGGCAGGTTCGCCACCAGCTCCTTGGACCCGACGACCGGCAGCACGTGGGCGGGGCCGATCTCCGTCGGGGCGCCGCGCCGACGCTGCAGGAAGTCGACGATCGCCGCGCGCAGCGCCGGGGTGCCGAGGGTGGTCGGGTACCCGTGCCAGTCGGCAGCCTCGGCCAGGGCCCGCTGCACCGCCTCCGGGGTGGGGTTGACGGGCGTGCCGACGGACAGGTCGACGATCCCGCCGGGGTGGGACTCGGCCAGGGTGCGGGCCTGCGCCAGGGAATCCCAGGGGAAGGCGGGAAGCCGGTCGGCGAGGGGACGACGCGCCACGGCGGCTCAGTCCTCGGGGGCGGCCTGCGGGGGCAGGGCCTCGATGAGCGGATGATCCTTGTCGATCACGCCCATCTTCGCGGCACCCCCGGGGGCGCCAAGGTCATCGAAGAACTCGACGTTCGCCTTGTAGTAGTCGGCCCACTGATCCGGGAGATCGTCCTCGTAGAAGATCGCCTCGACCGGGCACACCGGCTCGCAGGCGCCGCAGTCGACGCACTCGTCAGGCTGGATGTAGAGCATCCGATTGCCCTCGTAGATGCAGTCCACCGGACATTCGTCCACGCACGCCCGGTCCTTCACATCCACGCAGGGCAGGGCGATGACGTAGGTCATGAGGGGTTCCTTCCGGGGGTGGTCGACGACGCCGAACGGCGTCCATCCTACGCTGGGGGGATGGATCGCATCCCACCCGGCCGCTCCTCCTTCCTCACGCCCGGTCGGCGCGTCGTCCTGCGGTACGCCATCGACCGGGCGACGGAGGGCGCGGGCGCGACCGACGCCCTCGGTGAGGTACTGGAGGTCGACGACGAGAGCGTCACCGTCGGCACCCGCCGCGGTCCGGTGCGGGTGCCGCGGCAGCGGGTGATCGCCGCGAAACCGGTGCCGCCACCGCCGGTGCGCCGCGTCTCCCGACCGGCCGACTGAGCATCGCCGCCGGGTCCGACGTCCTCAGGAGACCCGAGGCATCTTCAGGGGGCCGCGGGCGCTGAGCGACCCGCGCGGTCCTCCCGGTTCGCGCGCAGGGCTCGCACCACGTAGCCGGCGCCCGCCACCAGGTGCAGTGCCACCCCGATCCACAACAGGGTGGTGGCCCACGGCAGCAGACCGGGGGCGAGGGCGGCCGCAGCGGCCAGCAGGAACACGCTGGTCATCAGCACCGCCGTGCGGATCTTCCCCATCCAGGACACCCCGAGGCGTCCACGCCGCGCCGCCCCGGTGGCCAGCAGCGCGACGACCAGGTCCGCCGCCACCACGACCCCCAGCGCCGTCCACGGCACCAGACCGGCGAGCGCCAGGGAGAGCACGATGCCCACCAGGCCGATGCGGTCGGCGATCGGGTCGAGGGTCTCCCCCACACTGCTGCGCTGGTCCAGGGCGCGGGCGAGGACGCCGTCGACCCAGTCGGTGAGCGCCCACACCAGAAGCAGCGCCACAGCCAGCGGGTCGGGACCGCCCTGCACCAGCTGCACGCCCACCGGCACCAGCAGCAGCAGGCGCAGCACGGTGACGGCATTGGGGATGGTCGCCCAACCGCGGTCGTGACCGGGGTCGGGGTGGGACTGCGGACTCCTCATCGCTCGGTCCCCGCACGGCCGGCCTGCAGCCGGCTCAGCCGTCGGATCGACGCGGCGGCGATGACCGCGGCCGGGATCACCACTCCGAGGACCTGGACGACCCAGCCCGCGTACTGCGGGCGTCCGGCCAGCTGTGCGGGCACGAGCACTCCCCCGCCGGCGCCCTCCCCGAGGAGGGCCATGGCGGCCGCCACCCAGGTGAGCAGCATCATCAGCACGGGCAGGCGGGACCCCGTCGCGGCCAGCAGGAACAGGCTCGCGGCGAGCTGGAAGGCAGCACCCAGCACCAGACCCACGGGCCACCGCACGCCACCGAGCTCCACCCCGGCACGGTGCACCACGATCATCAACGCAGCCGAGACCACGCCGACCACGACGGCCAGCAGCACCTGTCCGAGGCGGCGGCTCACCGCTCCGAACGGGCGCGGGACCGCGCCTTCGCGCGCTCCTGGGCGTCGAGGATCACCTTGCGGATGCGCACGATCTCCGGCGTCACCTCGACGCATTCGTCCTCCCCGGCGAACTCGAGCGACTCCTCCAGGGTGAGCTTGCGCGGCGGCACCAGGTTCTCGAAGGCATCCGCCGTGGAGGAGCGCATGTTGGTGAGCTTCTTCTCCTTGGTGATGTTCACGTCCATGTCCTCGGCGCGGGAGTTCTCCCCCACGACCTGGCCCTCGTAGACCTCACTGGTCGGCTCCACGAAGAAGGAGCCGCGCTCCTGCAGGTTGATCATGGCGTACGGGGTGACGGCACCGGCACGGTCCGCGACCAGGGAACCGGTGGTGCGGAACTCGATCGGCCCCATCCACGGCTCATACCCGTCGGAGTACGAGGAGGCGATGCCGTTGCCGCGGGTCTCGGTGAGGAAGCGGGTGCGGAACCCGATGAGGCCACGGGAGGGCACCAGGAACTCCATGCGCACCCAGCCGGAGCCGTGGTTGCTCATGGTCTCCATACGGCCCTTGCGGGACGCCATCAACTGGGTGACGGTGCCGAGGTACTCCTCGGGCACGTCGATGGTCATACGCTCCACCGGTTCCTGCCGCACCCCGTCGATCTCCCGGGTCAGCACCTGCGGCTTGCCGACGGTCAGCTCGAAGCCCTCTCGACGCATCTGCTCCACCAGGATCGCCAGCGCCAGCTCACCCCGGCCCTGCACCTCCCACGCATCGGGGCGGTCGGTGGGCAGCACCCGCAGCGACACATTGCCCACCAGCTCGGCGTCCAGACGGTCCTTCACCTGGCGGGCGGTGAGCTTGTGGCCCTTGCCGTTCTTGCCGGCGAGCGGCGAGGTGTTGATGCCGATGGTCATGGAGATCGCCGGGTCATCCACGGTGATCAGCGGCAGCGGGCGCGGGTCCTCGAGGTCGGCGAGGGTCTCACCGATCATGATCTCGGGGATGCCGGCGACCGCGACGATGTCCCCGGGCCGGGCGGTGCGGGTCATGGGTTCGCGCTGCAGGCCCTTGGTCTCCAGCAGCTCGGTGATCTTCATCGTCTTCACGTCACCGTCGACGGTGCACCAGGCCACCTGCTGGCCCTTGCGCAGCTCACCGTTGACGACACGCAGCAGCGCCAGACGCCCCAGGAACGGCGAGGCATCGAGGTTGGTGACGTGCGCCTGCAATGGCATCTCGTCGTCATAGGACGGCGCCGGGATCGACTCCAGGATGGTGCGGAACAGCGGCTCCACGGTCTCGGAATCCGGCAGGGAACCGTCGGCGGGCTGCGTGAGGCTGGCGCGACCGGCCTTGCCGGAGGCGTACACCACGGGGACCTCCAGCAGGGCGTCGAGATCGAGGTCCTCGACCTCCTCGGCGAGATCCGAGGCCAGACCCAGCAGCAGGTCGGTGGTCTCCGAGACGACATCGTCGATGCGGGCGTCGGGCCGGTCCGTCTTGTTGACCACCAGGATCACCGGCAGCTTCGCGGCGAGAGCCTTGCGCAGCACGAACCGGGTCTGCGGCAGCGGGCCCTCGGAGGCGTCGACCAGCAGCACCACGCCGTCGACCATCGACAGGCCGCGCTCCACCTCGCCGCCGAAGTCGGCGTGGCCGGGGGTGTCGATGACGTTGATGGTGACGCCGTCGGGCTCCCCGAACTCCGCGGCCGACGGGCCGTGGTACCGGATGGCGGTGTTCTTCGCGAGGATGGTGATGCCCTTCTCGCGCTCCAGCTCACCGGAGTCCATGGCCCGCTCGTCGACCTTCTCGCCCTCCCCCAGGGCGCCACCCTGGGAGAGCATGGCGTCCACCAGGGTCGTCTTGCCGTGGTCCACATGGGCCACGATCGCCACATTGCGCAGGTCGGTGCGGTGCTTCAGAGCCATACGGGGGTGCTCGTTTCGTCGGCGGTTCTCTGCTCGGAGACGGCCGACGTGGATGCGCGCGCGGCCCCGGCGATTCTAGCGGGGCCGCGCGCGCAGCAGCAGGTGGGGGCGGGGCGACTCACACCCCGGCTGTCACACCCGGTTCGCCCCGGCGAACGGATCCTCCGGCTCGGCACCGAGCGGCGAGTGCGCGCCGTCGATCTCCTCCACGGTCTCCGTCTCCTCGTCGGCGACGACGGGGGCCGCGTCGATGGTCTCCGACCCCGCCAGGGGGATCGACCCGCCCGGGATCGCCGCCAGCAGCCGGCGGGTGTAGTCCTGCTGCGGGTGGTGGAAGACCTCGTCGGTCGAACCCTGCTCCACCACCTTGCCCTTCTCCATCACCAGGGTCTGGTCGGCGATCTGCCGCACCACCGCGAGATCGTGGGTGATGAAGATGTACGAGAGCCCCAGCTGCGCCTGCAGGTCGTTGAGCAGCTCCAGCACCTGCGCCTGCACCAGCACGTCCAGGGCGGAGACCGCCTCGTCGGCGACGATCACCTCCGGGTCGAGGGCGAGCGCGCGGGCGATGGCGATGCGCTGACGCTGACCGCCGGAGAGCTCGTTCGGGTAACGCTGCATCATCGAGGCCGGCAGCGCGACCTTGTCGAGTAGGTCCCGGACCTTCGCCTCCCGCTCCTTGGCGGTCCCGATGCCGTGCAGCCGCAGCGGCTCCTCGATCGTGCGGTAGATCGAGTACATCGGATCGAGGGTGCCGTAGGGGTTCTGGAAGATCGGCTGCACCCGGCGGCGCAGCGTCTTCAGGTCCCGGCCCCGGTAGTGGGTGACGTCCTTGCCCTCGAAGAGCACTCGGCCGCTGGTGGGCTCCAGCAGGCGCAGGATCATCTGCGCCACTGTGGATTTGCCGGAGCCGGACTCCCCCACGATCGCCGTGGTGGTGCCGCGGCGAAGGGTGAAGGAGACGTCGTCGACCGCCGTGAAGGGGGTGGACTTCCACGGCACACTACCGCGGATCGGGAACACCTTGGTGAGGTTCTCCACCTGGATCACGGTGTCGTCGGACCCGGCGACGGCATGCGCCTGCTCGGCCTTCTCCTGACGCTCCTGCACCGAGACCAGACGCCGGGAGGCCAGCGACGGGGCCGCGGAGATGAGCCGCTGGGTGTAGGGGTGCTGCGGCCGCTGCAGGATCTCCAGAGCCGGGCCGGACTCCACCACCTGCCCCTTGTACATCACCACCAGGTGCTGGGCCCGCTCCGCGGCCAGCCCCAGGTCGTGGGTGATCAGCAGCACCGCCACGCCGAGCTCCCCGGTGAGGGTGTCGAGGTGGTCGAGGATCTGCTGCTGCACGGTGACGTCGAGGGCGCTGGTGGGCTCGTCGGCGATGAGCAGCTTCGGCCGGGCCGCGAGACCCATGGCGATCAGCGCGCGCTGCTTCATGCCACCGGAGTACTCGTGCGGGTACTGGCCGGCGCGGCGCTCCGCGTCGGGCAGACCGGCCTCCTCCAGCAGTTCCACGGACCGCCTCCTGGCGGCGGCGCCCTTGGCCACGCCGTTGGCGGCGAGGGCCTCGCGGATCTGCGCCCCCACCTTCCACAGCGGGTTGAGGTTGCTCATCGGGTCCTGCGGCACCAGACCCACCTGGTCACCGCGCAGGGCACGGATCTCACGCTCCGAGGCGTGGGTGATGTCGCGGCCGTCGAAGATCACCTGCCCACCGGTGATGCGGCCGTTGCGCGGCAGCAGGTGGGCGATGCTCATGGCGGTGGTGGACTTGCCGGACCCGGACTCGCCGACGATCGCGACGGTCTCACCCGGGTACACCTCGAGGTCGGCCTTGCGCACGCCCTTCACCGGGCCCGAGCCGGTGGTGAAGGTGATCTCGAGGTCGCGGATCTCCAGCAGGGGCCGCGCGGTGGTGGGGGTCTCGCTCATCGCTTCCTCGCCTTCGGGTCCAGGGCGTCACGCACCGCGTCGCCGAGCATGATGAAGCTCAGCACGGTCAGCGCCAGCGCCGCAGACGGGTAGAACAGCATCATCGGCTGGGTGCGCAGCGCCGGTCGCGCGGCGGAGATGTCCCCGCCCCAGGAGATCGAGGACGACGGCAGGCCCACACCGAGGAACGACAGCGTCGCCTCGGCCACGATGAACACACCGAGGTTCACCGTGGCGGTGACGATCACGGGGGCGATGGCGTTGGGGATCACGTGCTTGAGCAGGTTGGTGGAGCTGCTCGCACCCAGGGCGGTGGAGGCGTTGACGAAATCCTGGTTCTTCACGGAGATCACGGCGCCGCGCATGATGCGGGCGACGTTCGTCCAACCGAACAGGGCCAGCACCACCACGACCACCGGCACGGTGACGTTGTCGAAGCGGTTGCCGATGACGATGGCCCCCAGGATCATCGGCAGCGCGAAGAAGATGTCGGTGATGCGGGAGAGGACCGCGTCGAGGATCCCGCCGACGTAGCCGGAGATCGCCCCGATCACCACACCGATCACGGTGGACAGCAGCATCGCCAGGAAGCCCACCGTCACGGAGGTGCGGGCGCCGTACACCACGCGGGAGTACACGTCGTATCCCTGCACGCTGGTGCCGAAGATGTGCTCACGGCTGGGGGCCTCGCGGGAGTTGGCGAGGTCCCCAGCGGTCGGATCCTGCCCGGTGAACAGTGAGGGGAACGCCGCCACCAGAAGCACCAACAGGATCAGCAGCGCCGAGATGATGAACACGGGGTTGCGGCGCAGGTTGCGCCAGGCCTCGGCCCAGAAGGAACGGGGCGCGGCGGTCTCGTCGACGGCGTCGACCTCCCGCAGGGGGGTCTCGTCCAGAGGCGCGACGAAGTGCTCGGTCGCGGGGCGCACGGCGGTGCGCAGGTTTCGGTCGTCACTTCGCATAGCGGATCCTCGGGTCGAGCACGGCGTAGAGCAGGTCCACGACCAGGTTGGCGAGCAGGAAGATGATCACCAGCAGCGTCACCAGCGACACGATCATCGGGCTCTCACCGTCGTTGATCGCGCGGAACAGCAGCGATCCGATGCCGTTGATGTTGAAGATGCCCTCGGTGACGATGGCGCCGCCCATCAGTGCGCCGAGGTCGGCGCCGATGAAGGTGACGACCGGGATCAGGGAGTTGCGCAGCACGTGCTTGCTGACGACACCGCCGCGGGAGAGGCCCTTGGCGGTGGCGGTGCGGACGTGGTCGGCGGTGGCGACGTCCGCGACGGCGGTGCGGGTGAGTCGCAGCACGTAGGCGAAGGACACCGCACCAAGCACGAATCCGGGGGCGATGAGGTTGCCCCACGACGGGTCGCGCCCGACGTTGATCGGCACCAGACCGAGCTTCACCCCGAAGACGAACTGCACCAGGAAGCCGATCACGAAGGTCGGCGCCGCGATGAGGATCAGCGAGACCATCAGCAGGGTCGAATCGATGAGGGTGCCCTTGCGCAGACCGCTGATCACACCCGCGGTCACGCCGAAGATCGTCTCGATGATCACGGCGATCACGGCCAGGCGGAAGGTCACCGGCAGGGCAGCGGCGATCTGATCCCAGATGGGACGGCCGTTGAAGCCGACGCCGAAGTCGCCACGGATCACATTGCCGAGGTACAGCAGCCACTGCACCAGGACGGGTTTGTCGAAGTTGTACTGGGCGCGGAGCTTCGCCTGGACGGCCTCGGAGATCGGCTTGTCACCGGCGATCGCCGCGATGGGATCACCCAGCGAGGTGAACGCCATGAGGTAGACGATGAGCGTCGCACCCAGGAAGACGGGGATCATCTGCAGCAGTCGCCGCCCGATGTACCAGATCACAGGAACCGCCTCGGGGTGGAAGGGATGGGGGCACGGCACGGCGGGGACCGGCATGTGCCGGCCCCCGCCGTGATGACCTCAGGAGGTCACTTGGTGATGTTGTAGTACAGCGGAACGGTGTCCCAGCCGTACTGCACGTCGGAGACGTTCTCGGAGTACCCGCCGAAGGTGTTCTGGTACCACAGCGGGATCGCCGGGAGGTCGGTCATGAGGATCGCCTGGGCGGCCTTGAACTTCTCCAGCGCGGCCGCGGAGTCGGGGGCCGACAGGCCCTCCTGCAGCAGCTTGTCGAACTCGGGGTTCTTGTAGTCGCCGTCGTTGCTGCCCTTGCCGTCGGCCGCTGCGGACGAGTAGAGCGGGCCGAGGAAGTTGAACACCGACGGGTAGTCCGCCTGCCAGCCGGAGCGGAAGGCCCCCTTGAGCTTGCGGTCGGTGATCTGCCGGCGGAACTCGCCGAAGGCCGGGTGCGGCTGCGGCGTGGCGGTGATGCCCAGGGTGTCCTTGATGGAGTTGCAGACCGCCTCGACCCAGTCCTTGTGGGGACCGTCAGCGTTGTAGGAGAGGGTGAACTCACCGTTGAACGGCTGCATGCCCTCGGCCTGCTGCCACAGCTCCTTCGCCTTCGCGGCGTCGAAGGTGAGCACCTCGGCACCGGGGATGTCGGTGGCGCCGCCGCCGTCGATCACCGGGGCCACGAAGTCGGTCGCCGGGGTGCGGGTGCCGAAGAACAGCTTGTCGCAGATCGTCTTGCGGTCGATCGAGTAGGAGATCGCCTGGCGACGCAGCTTGCCGGCCTCGCCGGAGAAGTTCGGATCGTTCTGCGGGATGGTGATCGACTGGAACACCGCGCCGGGGGCGTTGACCGCCCGCTCCCCGAGCTCATCCTCGTAGGTGGGCAGCGCGGAGGTCGGGATCTGGTCGACGACGTCCACGTTGCCGGAGGTGAGGTCGTTGTACAGGGTCTCCTCGTCGGCGTAGACGACGAAGGTGAGGCCGCCGTTCTTGGCCTTGCGCGGGCCGTCGTACTCGGGGTTCGGCACCAGACGGATCTCGGTGTCGTGCTCCCAGGCGTCCAGCATGTAGGGGCCGTTGGAGACCGGCTTCTCCCCGAAGGCGTTCATGTCCTCGAAGGCGGCGGGCGGCATCGGCATGTACGCGGCGTAGCCCAGGCGGTTCGGGAAGTCGGACTGCGCGGAGACGAGCTTCACCTCGAGGGTGGTGTCGTCGACGGCCTTGAGGCCGGAGAGGGTGGTCTCGGCGGTGGCGTTCTCCGCGCTCACCTCGGCGAAGCCCTCGATCGGCTCGAAGAAGGACTGGGCCTTCTGGGCGTTGGCGGTGTTGGCGCCGTAGTTCCAGGCGGCGACGAAGTCGGAGGCCTTGAGGTCGGAGCCGTCGGACCACTTCTGGCCCGGCTTGATCTTGATGGTCCAGGTGACATTGTCCTCGGACTCGATGGACTCCGCCAGCTCGTTCTCGGCCTTGCCCTCGGCGGTGTAGTACACCAGGCCGGAGAAGATCGACTGGATGACGCGGCCGCCGCCGACCTCGGTGGTGTTGGTGGGGACGAGCGGGTTCTCGGGCTCCGTGGTGTTCGCGAGGACCGGGTCGCCGCCGCCCTGGCCGCCGGCGGAGCCGCCGTCGCTGCCGGAGCCACCACCGTTGCTGTTCCCGCCGCAGGCGGCGAGGGTCGCCACCGCGCCGGAGGCGGCGGTGGCCAGGATCATGGAGCGTCGCGAGATCGCCATGGAGGTCTCCTGTATGTCAGGGGTCAAGGGTGCCCGCCCCACGTCGTTGCGGGACGGACGTCCCCATAGTGTGCCCCAGGCCACGTCAAGCTGTGCCCGGAATACGGTCACAGTTCTATTGCGCTCTGGTCCCTCCCGGGCTTCATCGCGCCGCCGCGGCGGAGGACAATGGGGGCATGACTGCTCACGACACCCCCGTGGACCCGACGACCACTGCGGCCTGGGCCGCCCTCGACGCCCATGAGGAGGAGCTCGCCGACGGTTCCCTGCGCGAGTGGTTCGCGCAGGACCCGGACCGCGGCCGGACCCTCAGCCGCCAGGCAGCGGATCTCCTGGTGGACCTCTCCAAGAACCTGATCCAGCCGCACACCCTGGAGCTGCTGCTGCAGCTGGCGCAGGAGACGCGGGTGCTGGAGCGCCGTGACGCCATGTTCGCGGGCGAGCACATCAACACCACCGAGGACCGGGCCGTGCTCCACACCGCCCTGCGCCGCCCGCAGGGTTCAGCCCCGAGCCTGCAGGTCGACGGCCAGGACGTGGACGCCGACGTGCAGGAAGTGCTGGAGCGCATCACCGCCTTCGCACAGAACGTGCGTTCGGGCGAGTGGACCGGTGCCACCGGCAAGCGCATCGAGACGGTCGTGAACATCGGCATCGGCGGCAGCGACCTGGGCCCGGTGATGATCTACGAGGCGCTGAAGCCGCTGCGGGCCGACGGCCTCGAGGCCCGCTTCATCTCCAACATCGACCCGACCGACGCCTACACCACCACGGCCGATCTCGATCCCGAGACCACCCTGGTGATCGTGGCGTCGAAGACCTTCACCACCCTGGAGACCATCACCAACGCCCGCCTGGTGCGCACCTGGCTGCTGGACGGGCTCCGCGCCCGCGGTGTGGAGGTCGATGAGCGGGAGGCCGTGGCCAAGCATTTCGTGGCCGTCTCCACAGCCCTGGACAAGGTGGAGGAGTTCGGCATCGACCCCGCCAACGCCTTCGGCTTCTGGAACTGGGTCGGTGGCCGCTACAGCGTGGGCTCCGCCATCGGAACCGTGCTGGCAGTGGTGCTGGGGCCGGAGGTGTTCCGGGAGCTGCTGTCCGGGTTCCACGCCATGGACGAGCACTTCCGCACTGCGGAGCCCGACCAGAACGTGCCGCTGCTGATGGGCCTGCTCAACGTGTGGAACGTGAACTTCCTGGGGGCCGAGACCCACGCCGTGCTCCCCTACTCGCAGTACCTGCACCGCTTCCCGGCGTACCTGCAGCAGCTGACGATGGAGTCCAACGGCAAGTCGGTGCGGTGGGACGGCACCCCCGTCACCACCGACACCGGCGAGGTGTTCTGGGGCGAACCCGGCACCAACGGCCAGCACGCCTTCTACCAGCTGATCCACCAGGGCACCCGGGTGATCCCCGCCGACTTCATCGCCTTCGCCACCCCCACGCATCCACTGCGTGACGGCAAGGTGGACGTGCACGAGCTGTTCCTGGCGAACTTCTTCGCGCAGACCAAGGCTCTGGCCTTCGGGAAGACCGCCGAGGAGGTCGAGGCCGAGGGCACCACGGGGGCACTGGTCGCGGCGCGGACCTTCTCCGGTGACCGCCCGACCACCTCGATCATGGCGCCGGCGCTCACGCCGGCGGTGCTCGGCCAGCTGATCGCCCTGTACGAGCACATCACCTTCGTCCAGGGAGCCGTGTGGGGCATCGACTCCTTCGACCAGTGGGGCGTGGAACTGGGCAAGAAGCTCGCCAACGAACTGGCCCCGGCCGTGGCCGGTGACGAGCAGGCGATCGCGGCCGAGGACTCCTCCACCGCAGGTCTCATCCGCTACTACCGCGAGCACCGCGCCTGAGCGGCCCAGACCCGGTGGACCGCGGCTGACCGGTCACCGGGTCACGACGACGGCGGCGACACCCCGCAGGGGGTGCCGCCGCCGTCGTGTGTCGATGGGGTCTCCAGCCTCCGAGCGTCTCAGGCGTCGGGGCCGAGTCCCTTGGCGGCGCGCTCCCGCACCGCACGGTCCTCCTCGCGGGCCTGCTCCAGGTAGAACTCGCGGGTCTGCCGCTCGGGGTGGACGCGCTTGACCAGGAACCAGCCGGCCACCAGCAGCACGGTGAACACGGGGATGGAGGCGAGGGTCGCCAGCCCCATCGGGAACTCGCTGCCGTCCTCGAGGGATGCGGTGTTGAAGCCGATGAGCACCAGGATGCCGGCGAGGGCGATCAGGCAGATCACGCTGGCGACGATCCCGCCGGGCATGGGGAACTTGCTGGCGTGCTTGCCGTGCTTCACCCGCAGGGCGATGTGGGAGGCGAAGATCGCCGCCCAGGTGCCGATCACGCCCACCGCTGCCGTCTCCAGGGCGAGGTCGAACGCGAGGGAGCCGGATCCGCGTCCGCCGGTGGCGAGGAACGCGATCACCAGGCCGACGGCGTAGAACACGGCGATCGCCAGGATCGACGCGTACGGCACGTGACGTGAGTTCATGCGGGTGAGCCACTGCGGGGCGTGACCGTTGTGGGCCATCGTGCGGAAGATACGGCCGATCGAGTACAGGCCGGAGTTCGCGGAGGAGATCGCGGCGGTGGTGACCACGAAGGTCATCGCCACACCGACCCAGTCCAGACCCATCCGCTCGAACACCGTGACGAAGGGGCTGACCCCGGCCTGGTAGCGGTCCGAGGGGAGCAGCAGCGCGAGCAGCAGCACCGATCCCAGGTAGAACACGATGATGCGGAGCACCACGGTACGGATGGCCTTGGGGACCTCCTCCTCGGCGTTCTGCATCTCCCCGGCGGTGATGCCGATCATCTCGATGGCGTTGAAGGCGAACACCACGCCGGAGAGCACCAGGATCATCTGCAGCACACCGTGCGGGAAGAACGACCCGTTCACCGCGGTGAGGTTCTGGAAGCCGGCGCGGTCGCCGCCGATGTCGGCACCCATCGCCACCAGCACGGTGCCGACGATGAGGAACAGCACGATGGCGGAGACCTTGATGATCGAGGCCCAGAACTCGAGCTCACCGAACATCTTCACGGAGATCAGGTTCGCCGCCACCAGCAGCACCAGGGCGATCAGCGCGCTGATGAACCACGACAGCGACGGCAGCAGGTTCTGGATGTACAGGCCGATCGCGATCAGTTCGGCCACACCGGTGAGGCCCCAGTTGATGAGGTATGCCCAGCCGGCGATGTAAGCGCCCTTCGCGCCGAAGAACTCCCCGGCGTAGCTCACGAAGGAGCCGGAGGTGCGCCGGTACATGATGAGCTCGCCGATCGCGCGCATGATGAAGAACGCGAGGATGCCGGCGATGAGGTAGGAGCCGAAGAGGGCGGGGCCGGTGGAGACCAGGCGTCCGCCGGTGCCCATGAACAGGCCGACGCCGATGGCGCCGCCGATGGCGATCATGGTGACGTGACGGTGGGAGAGCGTCTTGGCGTAGCCCTCGGAGGAGAGCTCCACGTCGTCGTGGGCCGCAGTGCTGCCTGTCATGGGCCGGGAGTGTAAACCCGTCGGTATCGTGCGCGCGACCCCGGCCCGCCCCACCCTCCGGCGGGGACCCATCCCCCGCGATCACCCTGTTCCCGCAGGTCAGAGCGCCATCCTCCCGGAGGTCCCGGGGGCCTCTCACTGCACGGCAAGCGTGACACGCCTCCATGGCGTTGTTCACACCGCGCCTCCGGACGATCCCGTGCCCACAGGTCCTGGGGTGTGACGCGATCGGGCCCGTAGGGTGGATGTGACATCGGACGCACGCCACCTCAGGAGCGGCAGCATGAAGATCGGCATCCTCACCAGCGGCGGCGACTGCCCCGGATTGAACGCGGTGATCCGCGGAGCGGTGCTCACCGGGGACCGGTTGTACGAGGACGAGTTCGTCGGCTTCCGGGACGGCTGGCGGGGAGTGTTCGACGGGGACGTGAAGAACCTCCCCCGGCGGGCCGTGCGCGGCATCGGGCGGATGGGCGGCACGATCCTCGGCACGTCCCGCGCGAATCCCTTCCACGATGGTCAGGACGGCGCCGCCCTGGTGGCGCAGCGCCTGGAGGAGATGGAGATCGACGCGATCATCGCGATCGGCGGCGACGGCACCCTGTACACCGCGAACCGGCTGGTGGAGGCCGGGGTGCCGGTGGTGGGAGTGCCGAAGACGGTCGACAACGACCTCGATGCCACTGACTACACCTTCGGGTTCGACACCGCCGTGCAGATCGCCACGGAATCCCTGGACCGGTTGCGGATGACCGGCGATTCGCACCACCGGTGCATGATCGCCGAGGTGATGGGCCGCAGTGTCGGCTGGATCGCCCTGCACTCGGGCATGGCCTCCGGTGCGCACGTCATCTGCCTGCCGGAGTTCCCGCTCTCCCTGGAGGAGATCGCCGACCATGTCCGGTCGGCCCGGGACCGCGGCCGAGCCCCGCTGGTGGTGGTGGCGGAGGGGTTCGTGCCGCGCGGGGTGGATGAGCACTTCGCGGACTACGAGCTCGACGAGTTCGGACGGCCGCGGCTGGGCGGCATCGCGCAGACCCTCGCACCGATCCTGGAGGAGATGGCCGGCATCGAGACCCGAGCGACGGTGCTGGGACACATCCAGCGCGGTGGGGAGCCGACAGGCTTCGACCGGGTGCTCGCCACCCGGCTCGGTTCGGCTGTGGTGCATCTGCTGCACCGCGACGGGCTCGGCCGGATGGTGGCGCTGCGCGGCACCGACATCGTCGACGTCCCCCTCAGCGACGCCATCGGTCGCACCAAGCGGGTGCCGCAGCACCGCTGGGACGAAGTGCGGGTGCTGTTCGGCTGAGGGATAGGCGGCGGGGAGTCCCCGGCGGCCGACGGATCAGCGCACGCGCCTCAGTGCAGGCAGCCGGGACCGAGCAGCGCTTTCAGGCTCGCGTACAGCGCGGCGCTGGGGGTCACCGACAGACGCCGGTCGAGCTGCATGAGGGTGGTGCGCCCCGGCTCCGTCAGCCGCAACCGCACCTCACTTGCGCCGGGGTTGTCACTGAGCACATCCCGCAGCTGGTCGGCGACCCTCTCCGTCGCGCGGTGCGCCGGCAGGGTGATCACCAGCGGACCGTCGGAGCCGGCGGTGCTGACATCCGGGATCGTCATCTCCATGACCCGCAGCTCCGGCATGCCCTTTGAGGTGTCGACGCGTCCCTTCATCGACACCACGAGGTCCTCCCCCAGTTCCGTCGCGACGGTCTGATACGTGGAGGGGAACAACAGGCAGTCGATGGAGCCCTCGAGGTCCTCGACCGTGGCGATGGCCCACAGATCGCCCTTCTTCGTGGTCTTCCGCGCCAGTGACGTGATCAGTCCGGCGATCGTCACCATGGCGCCGTCCTCGACGGCCCCGTCGTCGGCGAGCGCGCTGATCGTCGTGGTGGAGTTCTGGGCGATCACATGCTCCAGCCCCTGCAGCGGATGGTCCGAGACGTAGAGCCCGAGCATGTCGCGTTCGAAGGCGAGCTTTTCCTTGCGGTCCCACTCCGGCAGGTCCGGGATGGTGAGGGTGGCGCTGGACCCGGAGGCGGCGCCGTCCTCGGTGGAGCCGCCGAACATGTCGGAGAACAGGTCGTACTGGCCCTGGGCCTCCTTGCGCTTGACGTCCACCACGGCATCGACGGCGTCCTCATGCACCAGCATCAGGGAGCGGCGGTTCGCACCGAGGGAGTCGAAGGCCCCGCCCTTGATGAGGGATTCGATGGTGCGCTTGTTGCACACCGTCAGCGGCACCTTGTCGAGGAAGTCGGTGAAGCTGGTGAACGGCCCCTTCTCCCGGCGGGTCTCGAGGATCGCCTCGACCACGTTCGCCCCGACGTTGCGGATCGCCGAGAGGCCGAAGCGGATGTCATCCCCGACGGCGGAGAAGAACATGTCGGATTCGTTGACATCGGGTGGCAGCACCGTGATGCCGCGGTGGCGGCAGTCCCCCAGGTACAGACCCAGACGATCGCGGTTCTCCTGAGTGGAGGTCAGCAGCGCCGCCATGTACTCGGTGGGGAAGTTCGCCTTGAGGTACGCCGTCCAGTACGACACCACCCCGTACGCCGCGGAGTGGGACTTGTTGAAGGCGTAGTCCGCGAACGGCAGCAGCGTCTCCCACAGGGCCCTGACGGCGCCGTCGGAGAACCCACGCTCCTTCATGCCGCCCTCGAAGGAGACGTACTGCTTGTCCAGCTCCGCCTTCTTCTTCTTGCCCATCGCGCGGCGGAGGATGTCGGCCTCACCGAGGCTGTACCCGGCGACCTTCTGCGCGATCTGCATGACCTGCTCCTGATACACGATCAGGCCGTAGGTCTCCGCCAGGATGTCCTGCAGCGGCTCCTCGAGCTCCGGGTGCAGGGGCGTGATGTCCTGCAGCCCGTTCTTGCGCAGGGCGTAGTTGGTGTGGGAGTTCATGCCCATCGGGCCCGGCCGGTACAGCGCGGAGACCGCGGAGATGTCGCCGAACTTGTCGGGCTTCATCTGCCGCAGCAGGGTGCGCATGCCGGAGCCGTCGAGCTGGAACACGCCGAGGGTGTCCCCCTTCGACAGCAGGGCGTAGGTGGCCGGGTCGTCGAACCCGATCTGTTCCAGATCCGGTGCCTGCTTGCCGTTCTTGGTGATGTTCTCCAGGGCGTCGGAGATGACCGTGAGGTTCCGCAGCCCCAGGAAGTCCATCTTCAGCAGGCCGAGGGTCTCGCAGGTCGGGTACTCGAACTGGGTGATGATCTGGCCGTCGGAGGGGCGTCGCATCATCGGGATGATGTCGACCAGGGGATGGCTGGACATGATCACCGCGCAGGCGTGCACGCCCCACCCGCGGGTGAGGCCCTCGACGCCCTGGGCGATCTCCACGACCTTCTGCACGTCGGGGTTGTCTTCGTGGAGACGGCGGAACTCCCCCGCCTCCGCGTACCGCTTGTGCTCCGGGTCGAAGATGCCGGAGATGGGGATGTCCTTACCCATCACCGCCGGCGGCAGCGCCTTGGTGAGCTGGTCCCCCATCGAGTACGGGTAGCCGAGCACACGGGCGGCGTCCTTCAGCGAGTTCTTCGTCTTCATCACGCCGTAGGTGACCACCTGGGCCACCCGGTCGTCGCCGTACTTCTCGGTGACGTACTGGATCACCTCACCGCGGCGGCGATCGTCGAAGTCGACGTCGAAGTCGGGCATCGACACACGATCGGGGTTGAGGAACCGCTCGAACAGCAGGCCGTGCTCCAGAGGGTTCAGGTCGGTGATCCGCATCGCGTACGCGACCATCGACCCGGCACCGGAGCCTCGGCCGGGCCCCACCCGGATGCCGTTCTCCTTCGCCCAGCGGATGAAGTCGGACACCACCAGGAAGTATCCCGGGAAGCCCATCTGGTTGATGATCCCGACCTCGTAGTCGGCCCGCTTCTGCACCTCGTCGGGGATGCCGTCCGGGAAGCGGTAGTCGAGGCCGCGCTGCACCTCCTTGACGAACCACGAGTGCTCGTCCTCCCCCGGCGGGGTGGGGAAGACGGGCATGAAGTTCGCGCCCTCCGCGGTGGTGGTGAAGGAGACATCGCACATCTCGGCGATCCGCAGGGTGTTGTCGCAGGCCTCCGGGAGCTCTCGGAACAGTTCGCGCATCTCCCGGGCGGACTTCAAGTAGTACCCGGAGCCGTCGAACTTGAAGCGGCCGGGGGTGTCGAAGGTGGAGCCGGAGTTGATGCACAGCAAGGCGTCCTGGATGGCGGCGTCCTGCTCGGTGACGTAGTGGAGGTCGTTGGTGGCGACGATCGGGGCGCCGATGTGCCGGGACAGCTCCAGCAGCTGCTGGGTCACGCGCCGTTCGAGCTCGAGACCGTGGTCCATGAGCTCGATGAAGTAGTTCTCCTTGCCGAACATGTCCTGGTAGTCGGCGGCGGCCTGTACGGCCTCGTCCCACTGGCCCAGACGCAGCCGGGTCTGCACCTCGCCCGAGGGGCAGCCGGAGGTGGCGATCAGGCCGTCGGCGTACCGCGCGAGGATCTCGCGATCCATCCGCGGCCACTTGCCCATCTGCCCGTCGAGGCTGGCGTACGAGGCCAGCCGGAACAGGTTGTGCATGCCCTCGGTGCTGCGCGACAGCAGGGTGAGGTGGGTGTAGGCGCCGCGGGCGGAGACATCGTCCCCGGCGTCCTGCTGGGCCTTGGTCCCCCACTGCACGCGGGTGTGGTCATGACGGCTGGTCCCCGGGGTGACGTAGGCCTCCACGCCGATGATGGGCTTGATCCCGGCGGCCGTCGTGGCGTTGTAGAACTCGTACGCCCCGAACAGGTAGCCGTGGTCCGTGATCGCGATGGCCCGCTGCCCCTGGTTCTGGGCTTCCTCGACCAGCTTCGAGATCTTCGCGGCACCGTCCAGCAGCGAGTAATCGGTGTGGACGTGGAGGTGCACGAAGTCGTCGGAAGCCATGTCCGAGAGACTATCGGCGCGGGCCGACGAACGGCGGCTCAGCAGATGGTCGATGCATCACCCTGCACCGGGGCGCTCAGCCCTTCGCCGGGCGACGCGCGGAGATCAGCAGCAGGGTGGACAGCACCGCCAGCAGCAGCATCCCCGCGATGCCCCACAGGGTGAGCATCGACCCGGCGCGCAGCACCTGGATCTCCGGCTCCGTGCGCTCCCACGCGCTGAACCAGGCGAACGCCCCGGGGTTGCTCTCGGCGACACGCGATCCCAGGACCAGGAAGGTCCCCGCCAGGGTGATGCCCATCGCGGCCCCCACCGACGAGCACATCGTGAACAGGCCCGACGCGACACCGACCTGCTCCTTCGGCACCGAGGAGCCCCGACGTCGCCGATCGGGGGATGCTTCATGTCCGCATGCTTCCAGGTGCGGGCCCGCAACGCCAGGCCTTTGGTCCCGCGGGAGTGATGGGCGCCCCCGGCGCCGCGGGTCGTGCATCCCGGCGATCGACCCGACCACCCGGATCAGCGCGGCGGGTCCTCGTCCGCCTGTATCTCGCGCAGCGTGTCCGACAACAGCACCCGCAGGTGCTCCTGGGCGTCCTCCACCGACAGCGCCCGGCCATCCGTGCGCGGCGGCATCCCCTCCACCAGCGCCCCGCCGGTCCAGGCGAGGGTGTCATCCGGCAGGGAGGGGTCACGGCGCTGGTCGAGATCCAAGGGGGCGCCGTGGGCGACGAGGTCGCGGGCCAGGGCATCGGCCTGCGCGGGCGAACCGGAGCGCTGGTGCAGGCGCATCAGCAGGGACTGTGCGGTCCAGGCCTCGGCATCATGGCGGCCCGGCACGGCGAGATCCCGCACCAGCTGGGCGTACCCCGCGGCGAGGCCGTCCTCCCCGTCCTCGGCGAGGTCCTGGGCAACGCGCAGCGCCAGGCCGGGCAGCGGTTCGAGCACCCCCCACAGGGTCGCCGCACCCACCAGAGCCATGCCCAGCCGCGTCGGGAAATCCGGGTGCCGGGCGATCTCCTGCGGCCCCTCACCGGCAGCCGCGGTCATCTGACCGGTGTCGAGGGCACGACAGGCCTCCAGGTAGTCGCGGACCCGCCGGGTGACGGCCTCCCGCGCCGTCTCAGGGTCACCGAGGATCGCCTCGGCCCCCACGGGGTCGAGTCCGAGTCGGTCGGCCAGACGCGGCCACGGCATCTGCCACGGGGTGGGGACGGCGCCGACGAGTGCGGCTCGGATCACCTCGGTCATGCGCCGCGCACCCTCGGGCGGCAGGGGCTCGGGACTCGGTGTGGGGGTCATCGATCGCCGCGCAGCACCTCGAGGGCGTGCTGCAGATCCTCGGGATAGGTGGTGGTGTAGGTGACGCGTTCGTGCCGGGTCGGATGCTCGAAACTCAGCTCCATGGCGTGCAGCCACTGGCGAACGAGCCCCAGCCGCTGTGCGAGCGTCGGGTCTGCCCCGTAGAGCGGGTCACCGACCAGCGGGTGGTGCAGGGCGGAGAAGTGCACCCGGATCTGGTGGGTGCGGCCGGTTTCCAGCTTGACCCGCAGCAGCGTGGCGCCGGGCAGCTCCTCGAGCGTCGTGTAGTGGGTGACGGAGTGTTTGCCGTCGCGGCGGACCGCGAACTTGTAGTCGTGGTGCGGGGACCGCCCGATCGGTGCCTCGATGGTTCCGGCCGGGTCCTCCGGGCGGCCCTGGCACAGCGCGTGGTACACCTTGTCGACCGCGCGGGCGCGGAAGGCGTCCTTCAGCCGGGTGTACGCGGTCTCCGTGCGGGCGACGACCATCAGCCCGCTGGTGCCGACGTCGAGCCGTGAGACGATGCCCTGTCGCTCGGGATCGCCGCTGGTGCGCACGGCGATGCCGGCGGCCGCGAGGTGCCCGACCACCGTCGGCCCCGACCAACCGGCGCTCGGATGGGCGGCGACGCCGACGGGCTTGTCGACCACCACGAGGTCGTCGTCGACATGCACCAGGCTCATGCCGTCGGCGATCTGCGGCCGCACGGGAGCGGCGGGCCGTTCCTCGGGAAGTTCCACGTCCAGCATCGCCCCGCCCTCGAGACGGTGCGAGCGGGACTCCACGGCCCGGCCGTCGAGCAGCACCCGACCCTGGTCGACAAGGTCCGCAGCCTTCGAGCGGGACAGTCCGAGCATCCGCGACAGGCCCACGTCGATCCGTTCCCCCGCCAGACCGTCGGGGACCATCAGCAGTCGCGACCCGCTCACCGCTGCCCCTCCGGCCCGTCGTCGGTCGCCTGTCGCGCGGCGGGCTCCTCGTCCGCGCTCCCTTCCGCGGGGACGCCGAGCACGCTCAGCAGCACCACGAGCACCGCCCCTGTCACCACGGCCATGTCGGCGACGTTGAACACCGGCCAGTTCGGCAGCTCGAGGAAGTCGACGACCTCACCGCGGAACGGGCCGGGTGGGCGCAGCAGCCGATCGTGGATGTTGCCGAGGGCGCCACCGAGCACCAGCCCCAGCGCCACGGTCCACCCCAGCGACCGGACGGTGCGCCACATGTACACGATGACGGCGGCGGAGATGAGGATCTGCACGGCGGTCACCACGGGGGTGATGCCGGCGCCCATTCCGAACGCCGCACCGGAGTTGTACAGCAGTCGCAGGTGCAGCAGCGGCCCGAGCAGCGGCCTCTGCTCCAGCAGCGGCAGCGTCGCCTCGGCCCATGCCTTGGACCACTGGTCGGCGACCAGGACGACGGCCGCGGTGGCGGCGAACACCAGGGGCACGACGAGACGGCGGACAGCCGGGCGCTCGGAGCGCGCGGTGTCCGCCGTCGTCGGGGAGTGGGGGGTCACAGGCCGAAGTTCGCCTGCTTGTCCTGCGTCTCGTCGGTGTCGAGCTCGCGCAGCTGGCCCTCCAGGTAGTTGCGCAGTCGGTTGCGGTAGTCACGCTCGAAGGTGCGCAGACCCTCGATGGTGCGCTCCAGCTCCGCCTTCTCGGCCTCGAGGGCCTCCAGGGTGGTGCGGGACTTCTCCTCGGCCTCACCGACGATACGGCGATGCTCCTCGTTGGCCTCCGCGATGAGACGGTCGCGCTCGTCCTCACCGTTCTTCACGTACTCGTCGTGCAGACGGTTCGCCAGGGCGATGATGCCAGCAGCGGCCTGATCGGGGGTCTCGGCGACCGGAGCGGCCACGGGGGCCGCCTGGGTGGAGGTGTCGACGGAGGCGTCGTACGCGGGGGCCTGGTCGGCGACGACATGCTCGGAGCGGTCGTGGTCCTCCACGACGACCTCGTCATGGTCGGAGGCGACGAACGGAGCGGAACCACCGACGGACGGCTGCGCACCGGCCTCGAGCTCGGCGATGCGCTGGTGCGCCTCCTCGAGTTCCATGGTCAGACGAGCGTTCTCGTCGATGAGCTCCTTCAGGCGCGGCAAGACCTCGTTGTCGAGGTAGTCGTCCACCTCGTCCATGTCGTAGCCTTCGGAGAACCGCACGGGAGTGAACCGCTTGTCCTCCAGGTCCTCGGGCATCAGAGCCATGGGTCACCTTCTCGTCGTCGGGTCGTAGGTCGGGCCACAAGGGATCCCGAACGGGAACAGCGTAACCGATCCGGGCGGGGCATCAGTCCCGGCCAGAGCAGGGACGTCTCACAGAAGCGGCGCGATGAGCCGCATCAGCAGGGAGCAGATCAGCAACAGGACCAGCAGGCTGAGGTCCAATGCCACCGCCCCCAGACGCACCGGCGGCACCACCCGGCGGACCGCTCGTACCAGGGGGTCGGTCACGGTGTAGACGAGTTCGAAGATCACCGCGACGATTCCCTGCGGGCGCGGGTCACGGGACAGTGCCCGCACCCAGTCGACGATCAGCCGGGCGATCAGCAGGATCTGCAGCAGGAACAGGGCGAGGTACAGGATCCCCGCGATCACCGACACAGCGGCTCAGCTCTGGTTGTAGAAGCTGCTGTCGTCCCCGGTGCCGTCACCGTCCACCTCGATGAACTCGGGGGAGAGCAGGAACACCTTGCTGGTCACACGCTCGATGGTGCCGCGCAGTCCGAAGACGAGACCGGCGGAGAAGTCGACCATCCGCTTGGCGTCGCCGTCCTGCATATCGGAGAGGTTCACGATCACCGGCACGCCGTCGCGGAAGGACTCGCCGATGGCCTTCGCGTCGTTGTACGAACGCGGGTGGATCGTGGTGATGCGATGCATGGAGTCCTCTCCCGGGTGCGCGGGGAGAACGCTCGGCCGCTGCCGGATCGGCGTCGCCGCCGCCTCGCTGCGCTCCGGGACCGCGACGGATCCGCCCTCGACGCGGCGGGGCGCCGACTGCTGATGCTCCCGACGGGTCTCATGCTCGTCCTCGTAGTAGTCGTCCTCGACCTCATTGGCGAGGCCGAGCGCGACCATCGCGTTGTGCCAGGTGCCCATGGCGCGGTGTCTCCCTGAGTCGTGTGCGGTGTCGTGGTGGTGCGGTGTCGTGGTGACCCTGGGCGGATCGTGATGACGCTGTCGGCCCCGGGGAAGCACGGGGAGTGCGCGGGAGCCGGTCACTGCGAACGTACCGGAGCGGGCGGCCGATTGTCCGCAAGCGCGCCGCGTGTCACGCGCTCCGCACATCTCCTCTGCTCGCCCCGGCATCGCCCTGCGCGCGTGACGATCCGCTGCGGCGGATCACTCCGGCGAAGCGTCCTGTGCGGGAGGCGCGCCGGTACGAGAAGAATTCCCCGTCCTCCAGGGTGCAGGGGGCGTCGGACCGGATGTTCACCGCGGGGATCCCCTGCCCGCGGAGCACCTCGACGGCGCCCGCGCGCAGGTCCAGGCCCGGGGTGCCCCAGCGGGTGGTGGCGGCGGTCGCGGGGTGAGTGCGGGCGGCATCCTCTCGCATCCGGTCGGGCACCTCGTAACAGGCACCGCAGATGGCGGGACCGATCGCCACCTCGAGGCGCTCGGGGCGGGCCCCCTCCTGCTGCATCACGGCGACGGTGTTCTCCAGCACCCCGTCGAGCAGTCCGCGCCGGCCCGCGTGCGCGACGGCGATCACCCCGGCGTCACCGTCGGCCAGCAGCACGGGCAGACAGTCCGCGACCATCACCGCCAAGGCCACGTCGGTCCGGCGGGTCACCTGGGCGTCGGCGGTGCGGACGGCCCGCGGGTCGTCACCGCTGCGCACCACCACCACGTCAGCGGAATGCACCTGGTCGAGGTACGTCACCGGGACCCCGACCTCGGCCTCCAGGGCGAGGCGGTGGCGATGCACGACCGCCGGGTCGTCCCCCACGTGCAGGGCGAGGTTGAGCCCGTCGAAGGGGGCGGGCCCCTCTCCCCCGGCGCGAGAGGTGAAGAGGGCACGGGCCCCACGCATGCGTGGGGCCCGTGCCACCAGGGACTCGTATCGGGTCACGTCCGGTCCATCGGTTCGATCACGTCCGGTGCGTCAGATCCGGCGCGTCACTTCAGGAAGGACGGCAGATCCAGGTCGTCATCGTCGGCCGGGGGCTCCTCGATGCGCGGCGGACGCACCGGCTGCGCGGCCGGGGTGGTCGGGGCCGGCTGCGGGGACGGCGCCGACTGCTGGCTCGGGGCCTCCTCCTCGTCCTCATGCCATTCGTTGTGCTCGACCTGGGCGGGTGCCGGGGACGGGGCCGAGGGGGCGGGGCGGGACGGGGTGAAGGTCTGCACCGGGGCCCCCCATGCACCCTGGGAGGCTCCGCGGTCCTCCTCGGTGGAGCGCTGCACCACGGCGGGGCGCGGCTGCTGCTGGAACGCGGGACGCGGGGACTCCGAGCGGCCGCCCAGCGCCGGCATGTCGGTACGCGGGGTGGGGCCGCCGCCCTCGAAGCCGGCGGCGATCACAGTCACGCGCACCTCGTCGCCGAGGGCGTCGTCGATGACCGAGCCGAAGATGATGTTCGCGTCGGGGTGCGCTGCCTCCTGCACCAGGCGGGCGGCCTCGGAGACCTCATGCAGACCGAGGTCGCTGCCGCCCTGGATGGACAGCAGCACGCCGAAGGCACCGTCGATGGACGCCTCCAGCAGCGGGCTGGAGACGGCGAGCTCGGCGGCCTGCAGCGCCCGGTCCTCGCCGCGGGCGGAGCCGATGCCCATGAGGGCGCTTCCCGCACCCTGCATCACGGACTTCACATCGGCGAAGTCGAGGTTGATCAGGCCGGGGGTGGTGATCAGGTCGGTGATGCCCTGCACGCCGGAGAGCAGCACCTGGTCGGCCGACTTGAACGCATCGAGCATCGACACCTGCTTGTCGGCGATGGAGAGCAGGCGGTCGTTGGGGATCACGATGAGGGTGTCCACCTCGGCCTGCAGCGCTGCGATGCCGGACTCGGCCTGGGTGGAGCGACGGCGGCCCTCGAAGGTGAACGGACGGGTGACGACACCGATGGTCAGGGCGCCGAGGCTGCGGGCGATCTTCGCCACGACCGGCGCACCGCCGGTGCCGGTCCCGCCGCCCTCACCGGCGGTCACGAAGACCATGTCGGCCCCGCGCAGGACCTCCTCGATCTCCTCCTGGTGGTCCTCCGCGGCGCGACGGCCGACCTCGGGGTCCGCGCCTGCGCCGAGGCCGCGCGTGATCTCCTTGCCCACGTCGAGCTTCACGTCGGCGTCGGACATGAGCAGCGCCTGGGCGTCGGTGTTGATGGCGATGAACTCGACGCCCTTCAAACCGGATTCGATCATCCGGTTGACGGCGTTCACGCCGCCGCCGCCGATGCCGACGACCTTGATGACAGCGAGGTAGTTCTGGGATCCGGCCACGGAGTTGTCCTTGCTCTTCGATGCGTTCGACTGGGCGGGGCTCCGGCCTCGACCCTGAACCCTCGACCTCAGGTCGAGGTTCACAGTCCGGAGCCCTGGTCCCGTTCTTCGACGCTATGGGCGGTCCGACCCCCGCGCAAATACCGTCCGCCGCGTGTCGCCGCGGATCGTCCTGCCGGGTGGGTCATCCTGCGCCCCGACCTCAGCGGGTGACGGGTGCGATGGGCGAGGACACGTCGACGACGGTGCCGGGCTGCTCCAACAGGGCCATCACCACCCGGGCCTTGAGCTCGGCGTCGGCGGCGGTGCCCCACACCACGGTGCGGGTGCCTCCCTGGCCGCCGGATTCCCCACCGTCCGTGCCGTCGCCCGCCCCGGTGCCGTCCGCGGGGGCCGGGCCCACGGTGAGGGTGACGTCACTGGGAGTGCCGGCGGTGATGCCGGTGACCCGGGTCCGCAGCTCCTCGGGCAGGCCGGAGGCGACCTCCAGCATCGCGGCGGTCGTGGCCTCGGGGTCGCGAGTGCCGGGACGGACGGTGAGCGGGATCAGTTCGGTCCCCTCACCCGCTGCCGCCGGGAGCGCAGTGCCGGTGGCATCGAGGATGGCGGGGGCGCCTCCCGGACGGGTCACGCGCGCCACCGGTGTGCGTTCGGTGACGCGGATCCGCATGCCGTCGGGCCAGCTGCGATCCACCTCGGCGGAGGCGACACCGGGGACCTGTTCGACCGCCCTCTCGATCCGACCCGAGGGCAGAAGCACCACACTGCGGCCGAACCCGGGGGCCGCAGCCTCCTCGATGACGGCGGGATCGGTGTACCCGACCCCCGCCACCTCGGCGTCGCGGACCTCGAAGTACGGGGCCCACAGCAGGATCGCGAGGGCGACGAGCAGCAGCGCGGCCACGCCGATCGCGGCTCCGATCACGCGTCGGCGACGGCGGCGCCAGGGCACTCCGGTGATCAGCCGGGCGAGGCGCTCACCGTTGCGGCTCTCACCACCGCGCCCCTCGCTCCCTGCGCCGGCCGCCGCCGCGTCCGGGCGCTCCGGCGGGGGCACGCTGGCCCGCGCGGCGAGCGACCGGCGGTGTGCCGGCAGGGAACGGGGAACCGGACCCCCCGGCACGCGATCCTCCGCGGTATCGCTGCGGCCCGTCCCGTGCTCCGTCGGGACGGTGTCGGGTCGCGAGGTCGTGGAGCCGGGCCGGGTGTCGGCGGTGCCACCCGGGGAGGTCGTGGGGGCGGAGCCGGAGGGCCGCTGCGGGGCCGACGGCGCGCGCAGATGCTGCGCGGGCCGTCGCGGGGCCGCGGGGCGTCGGGGCCTCATCGCTGCTGCAGCGCCTCGAGCACCAGCGGGGTCGTCTCCACCACGTCCCCGGCGCCGAGCATCAGCACCAGATCCCCCGGGCGGGCGGTGTCCGCGACGAGCCCGGGCACCTCGGCCCGGTCATCGAGGGGCCGCAGGGCGGCTCCCGCGGGGGCGCGGTCGGTGATGGTGCGGGCGGTGACGGTGGGATCGGGGTCCTCACGCGCCGGGTAGATCGGCATCACCACCGCCTCGTCGGCGGCGGCGAGCGCCTGCGCGAACTCGGCGGCGAAGTCCCGGGTGCGGGAGAACAGGTGCGGCTGGAACACGGCGATCACCCGCGCGCCCTCCGGCAGGAGCCCGCGGGCCGCCTCGACGGTGGCGGCGACCTCCCGCGGATGGTGGGCGTAGTCGTCGACGACGGTGACACCGTCCACGGTGCCGGCGCGGTCGAAGCGCCGGGAGGCGCCGTGGAAATCCGCCAGCCCGTCCAACAGCGACTGGACGGTGGCGTCGGGGCGCAGGGCGTGGGCACCGGCGAGGGCGCCGAGGGCGTTCAGGGCGTTGTGGTGCCCGGCCACGAGCAGGGTGCCGGTGGCCTCCCCGGTGGGCGTCGCGATCCGCAGGCGGGTGCCCTCGGGGCTCCCCTGCTCCTCGAGGATCCGCCAGTCGGCGTCGGGGGCGGTGCCGTAGGTGTGGACGTCGAGACCGCGCTGCACGGCGCGGCGGCCGAGCTCGGCGGAGCCGGGGTCATCGGCGCAGACGATGAGGCGTCCCGCGGGGCCCTCCCCCGTCTGCAACCGGTCCACCAGGGCGTCGAAGGCCGCCACGACGTTCTGCGGGGTGCCGTGGAAGTCGAGGTGGTCGGCCTCCTGGTTCGTCACCACCACGGCCCGGGGGGTGAAGGCGAGGAAGGAGCCGTCGGATTCGTCGGCCTCGACCACCGCGGTGTCCGAACCACCGAGCCCGGCGTTGTGGCGCAGGTCGGGGACGGCGGCGCCGAGCGCCCAGGCGGGATCCTCCCCCGCTCCGCGCAGGGCCAGGGTGGCCATGGCGGTGGTGCTGGTCTTGCCGTGGGTGCCGGCGATGGCGAGGAGGTCGCGGCCGCGCAGCAGGCCCGCGAGAGCGGCGGCGCGGTGCACCACGGGCAGGCCGCGGCGATGGGCCTCGATCACCTCGGGGTTGTCGGGCCGCACGGCGGTGGAGACCACGACCACGTCGCAGTCCTCGGCGATCAGGGCCGCGTCGAAACCGATGCCGATCTGCGCACCCATCTCCCGCAGCGGGCCGATGAACTGGCCGTCCTGGGAGTCGGAGCCGCTCACCCGCAGGCCGGCACCGAGGGCGAGACGCGCGACCGCGCTCATGCCCGCGCCGCCGATGCGGATGACGTGGGCGGAGCCCACCGGGTCCTGGGGCCAGGCCTCCTGGGTGACGACGGGGCCGGGGCGGAGGATCGTGCGGACCTGGCTGCTCATGACGCCACGCTAGCGCGGTCGCCCTGGGCGGCCGCCAGGATGATCCGTGCCAGGCGCTCGGCGGCATCGGGCACCCCGAAGGTCCGGGAAGCCCGTGACATGGCCTCGCGGCGCTCGGCGTCCAGCAGCAGCGGCAGCACCAGATCACGCACGGTGTCGGCGGTGAACTCACCGTCGGGCACCATCAGGGCGCCCCCGGCGGCGACCACCTCGGCCCCGTTGAGGGCCTGCTCGCCGTTGCCGATCGGCAACGGCACCAGCACCGCGGGCAGGCCGACGACGGTGAGCTCGCTGACGGTGCCGGCACCGGAGCGGGTCACGGCGAGATCGGCAGCGGCGTAGACGTCCTCCATGGCGCGCACGTACTCCAGCACCCGGTAGCCGGGGCGTTCGGTGATGTCGGCTTTGCCGCGACCGGTCACGTGCACCACCTGGGCGCCGACGGCGAGGAGATCGTCGGCGGCCTGGGCGACGGCGGCGTTGAGCCGCTGGGCGCCGAGGCTGCCACCGGTGACCAGCAGCACCGGGCGGGAGGGGTCGAGGCCGAGCTCCCGCACGGCGTCGTCGCGGCGGGTGGCGCGATCCAGGTGGGCGATGCCCTCGCGCATCGGCATCCCCAGACGCTGGGCGCGCGGCAGCGGGGTGCCGGGCAGGGCGGTGAGGACGGCGCGGGCGCGGCGGGCGCCGAGGCGGTTGGCGAGCCCGGGGCGCCGGTTGGCCTCGTGGACGATCAGCGGGATGCCGGTGCGGGCGGCCGCGAGGTATGCGGGCGGGCACACGTAGCCGCCGAACCCGGCGACGGCATCGATCCGGCGCTCCCGCATCAACCGGGCGGTGCGGGTGATGGTGCGGGTGAAGCGGGAGGGGAAACGCAGGGCGGCGGTGTTCGGACGACGCGGGAACGGCACCTTCTCGATGGTCTCGAGCGCGAACCCGGCGGCGGGCACCAGATCGGCCTCGAGGCCCTCGGCGGTGCCGAGCACGGTGATCTCGGTGTCGGGGGCCTCGGCGCGCAGGGCGCGGGCGGTGGCCAGCAGCGGGTTCACGTGACCGGCGGTGCCGCCCCCGGCCAGCAGCACCCGAACCGGCGCGGTGCCGGTGGTGAGCGGGGTGGGTCCGGAGGCGGAGGGGACGGTCATCGACGGCTCCTTCGAGAGGTGCGGGACGCGGTCCGGGAGTCCGTCCGGGCGACGGGTGTGCTCCGCGAGGGACGACCGGATGCGCGACCCGACGTGCGACCCGCCGTGCGGCCCGCGGCGCGACCGGAGACCCGGGGGGCGGTGCGGGAGGTCCGCGGCGCGGGGGCGGCGTGGACGGCGGAGGTGCGCTTGACGGTGCCCAGGCGGGCCCCGATGGCCTCTTTCGCCCCGGGCTCGTGCCGCGCGAAGGACAGCAGCATGCCCAGCGCCAGCATCGAGGCGAGCAGCGCGGAGCCGCCGGAGGAGATGAACGGCAGCGGCACCCCCAGCACCGGCAGCAGGCCCGTCACCACCATCATGTTGACGAAGGCCTGGCCCAGCAGCCAGGCGCACACCCCGCCCACGGTGATCTGGACGAAGGGGTCCCGCACCCGGGAGATCATCCGGAGCATCACCAGGGCGAGCAGGACGAACAGCGTCAGCAGACCGAGGGTGCCGACCAGTCCCAGCTCTTCCCCGATGATCGCGAAGATGAAATCGTCCTGTGCAGCGGGCAGCAGACCCCACTTCTGGCGGGACTCCCCGAGACCCACGCCCCACCAGCCTCCCTCGGCGAGGGCCTGGAGGCCACGGTCGGTCTGCAGGCAGGAGTCCCCCTCGCAGGTGCCGTGGAGCCAGTTGCCGATGCGGGCCATGCGGTTGCCGGAGACCAGCACAAGCGCGGCGACGGCGAGCCCTCCGAGGCCGCCGCCGACGACGAACCAGCGGCGCGGCACACCGGCCACCCACAGAGCACCCGCCACCAGCATGCACATGACCATGGTGGTGCCGAGGTCGTTGCCGAGCACCACCAGGCCGAGGGCGAGCATGACCACCGGAACCACGGGAAGCAGCACCTCGAGGGTGCGGTGCAGTCGGTGCCGCTTCCCCGCGAGGATCGCCCCCAGCCACACCGCCAGGGCGAGCTTCAGCACCTCCGACGGCTGGAAGGTCATGCCGCCGATGAGGATCCAGTTGCGGTTGCCGTACGCACCGGTGCCCAGCGGGGTGTGCACGAGCATCTGCAGCGCGAGACCGATGCCGAGCAGTACCCAGGCACTGCGGCGGTACCACGCAGGCGGGGTCATCGCCGCGACAGCCAGCAGCGGCAGGCCGATCAGGGCGAAGCGCCCCTGGGAGATCAGCCCGGTGTAGGGCGACTCCCCCTTGGCGATGCTGATCACGGCGGCACTGGAGAAGACCATCACCACGCCGATGCTGATCAGGAGGGTGCCGATCACCAGCAGGGCGGCGAAGTCCAGCGCCGGGGAGCGCAGCCAGCCGGCGAGTCCCGACCGCACCCGGGCGGGGACATCGGCCAACGCTCCGGTGTCGTGCGGACGCAGCACGCGGGTGCTGCCCCGCGCCGGCTGGTGCGTGGTCATGGCCCGTCTCCCCCTGCGAGCTCCCGGACCGCGGCGGCGAAGAGATCGCCGCGCTGCCCGTAATCCGTGAACTGGTCCATCGACGCGGCCGCAGGGGCCAGCAGCACGACATCACCCTCGCTGGCCAGCGACCGGGCCAGGGTGACCGTCTCACGCATGTAGGTGGCGCGGTCCGCGTCCCGGTCAGTCTCGCCTCCCGAGGGGCGCAGGACGGGGACGTCGGGCGCGTGTCGGGCGAGGGCCTCGCGGAAGGGACCGGGATCACGGCCGATGAGCACCACGGCGCGCAGGCGGTCGGCGCAGAGAGCGACGAGCTCGTCGACGTCGGCGTCCTTGGTGAGCCCCCCGGCGATCCATACGGCGCTCTGCACTCCCCGGAGGGAGGCGAGCGCGGAATCGGGGTTGGTGGCCTTGGAGTCGTCGACGTAGGCGACCCCGTCGATCCGGGCGACCACCTCGGCGCGGTGGCGGCCGGGGCGGTAGGCGCGCAGGCCGGCCTGGACGGCGGCGGGTTCGACCCCGTGGGAGCGGGCGAGGGCGGCGGCGGCGAGGGCATCGAGCACCACGTGCGGCGGGGCACCGTGGGCGCCCAGATGCGCGAGGTCCTCCAGGCGGGCGAGTTCCGCGGCGGTGCGTCGGCGGTCCTCGACGAACGCCCGGTCGACGAGGAGGTCCTCGACCACACCGAGCTCCGACAACCCGGGGGCACCGAGGGTGAGGCCGATGGCGCGGGCACCCTCACGCACGTCGGCCTCCTCCACCAGACGGCGGGTGCGTTCATCGGCGACGGTGTACACGCAGGCGCGTTCGACGCCCTCGTAGATCCGACCCTTCGCGGCGGCGTACTCCTCGAGCCCGCCATGCCAGTCGAGGTGGTCCTCGGAGATGTTCAGCACCGCGGCGGACTGCGCGAGGACGTGGTCGGTCCAGTGCAGCTGGAAGCTGGACAGCTCCACCGCGAGGACCTCGTAACCGATCGGGTCGAGAGCCGCCTCGATCAGCGGCAGACCGACGTTGCCGCACGCCACGGCGCGCAACCCGGCAGCCCGGAGGATCGACTCGAGCATGGTGACGGTGGTGGTCTTGCCGTTGGTGCCGGTGACGGCGAGCCAGGCGGGGCCGTCCGCCGGCTGCATGCGCCGGGCCAGCTCGATCTCACTCCACACGGGGATACCGCGGTGCGCGGCCTGCGCCAGCAACGGCTGGTCGGGCCGCCACCCGGGGGAGGTCACGACGAGATCCGGCTGCACGTCGGGGGGCAGGCACTGTGTGTGCTCCAGCCCCAGACGGACGTCCACGCCGAGGTTCTCCAGGATCCGGGCGCGCTCGCGGGTGGCGTCGGTGGTGCTGGAATCGACGACGACCACGTGGGCCCCGCGCTGCATGGTCTGGTCGGCGACCGCGTACCCGGAGACCCCGAACCCGGTCACCAGGATCGTCAGCCCGGAGACATCCATCCCGGGCCAGGGCCGCTGCTCGAGGGGCAGGCCGTGCGTCACCGCACCACCTGCGCCAGCGCGTCGAGGTAGAACAGGCCCAGACCGAGACCGGCGAGGATGCCGGCGACGATCCAGAACCGCACCACGATGGTGACCTCGTTCCAGCCGAGCAGTTCGAAGTGGTGCTGCAGCGGTGCCATGCGGAACACGCGCTTCCCGGTGGTCTTGAAGCTCGCGACCTGGATGATCACGGACAGCGAGATGATCACGAACAGTCCGCCGATGATCGCGCCGAGCAGCTCGGTGCGCGAGACGATGGTGATCCCGGCGAGGGCGCCCCCCAGGGCGAGGGAACCGGTGTCCCCCATGAAGATCTTCGCCGGGGAGGTGTTCCACCACAGGAACCCGATGCAGGCGCCCGCCACGGCCGCGCAGATCACGGCGATGTCCAGCGGGTCGCGCACGGTGTAGCAGCCGGGGGCGCCGCCGACGGTGTCGCAGCTCTGGCGCCACTGCCAGAAGCAGATCAGCACGTAGGTGGTGGTGAAGATGATGGTGGCGCCGGAGGCGAGGCCGTCGAGTCCGTCAGTGAGGTTCACACCGTTGGACCAGGCGGCGACCAGGAAGTTCGCCCACATGGCGAACAGCAGCACACCCAGCACGGTGCCGGCGGCGGCGAGGTCGAGCCACGGGATGTCCCGCACGAAGGAGATCCGGGTGGAGGCGGACGTGTGGCCCTGGGCGTCGGGCGCGAGCAGTGCCAGCACAGCGAACAGCGTGGCGACGAGGAACTGGCCGATCAGCTTGGCCCGGGGGCGCAGCCCGAGACTGCGCTGATGGGAGATCTTCAGGTAGTCGTCGAGGAATCCGACCAGCCCCAACCCGGCCATGAGGAACAGCACCAGTGCCCCGGAGATGGTGGGGGCGCTCCAGGTGACGAGGTGGGTAATCGCGTAGGCGAGCAGGGTCGCGAGGATGATCGCGACACCGCCCATGGTGGGGGTGCCCCGCTTGGTGGCGTGGCTGGTGGGGCCGTCGTCCCGGATGAACTGCCCGTACCCCTTGTGCACCAGCAGACGGATGTATGCCGGGGTACCGAGGATGGACAGGACGAGGGCAACGCCCCCCGCCACCATGATCGCGATCATGCGGTGCGGTCCTCCGTCTCCTCCGTGGTATCGCGCGTCGTGTCGGCCTGCAGTGCCTGCACGAGCCGGTCGCCCAGCTCGCGCAGACCGGAGTCGCGGGACGACTTCAGCAGCACCACGTCGCCGGGCCGCACGAACCGTTGTAGCACAGCGAGGGCCTCCTCCACGGTCGCCACATACTCGGACTCTCCGCCGAAACTGCCCTCCAGGCCGGCACCCTGGTGGATCGGCCGGGCACCCTCACCCACGGCGATCAGATGGTCGATGTTCAGCCGCACGACCAGACGGCCGGTCTCGTCGTGCAGGCGGATCGAGTCCGCTCCGAGCTCACGCATCTCTCCCAGCACCGCGATGGTGCGGCGATGGCGGCCCAGGTGCGCGAGGGTGCGCAGGGCCAGTCGCATCGATTCGGGGTTGGCGTTGTAGGCGTCGTTGACGACGGTGATGCCACCGGGGAGCTCATGGGTCTCCATCCGCTGCCCGGAGAGCGGCTCGGCGGTGCGCAGCACCTCGGCGACGTCCTCGGGGCCGACCCCCGCGAGCAGCGCGGCAGTGGCAGCGGCCACGGCGTTGAACGCCTGGTGCTCCCCCAGCAGGCGCAGGGTGATGGGGAGCTCCCCGGCGGGGATCGCGCCGCCGTCGAGGCGGGTGAGTCCCTCGGGGATCACGAGGGTGAAGCGGGCTCGGGCGGCCTCATCGAGGGTGAGGTCGTGCACCCGCACATCCGCCGGCCCCTGGCCCCAGGTGACCACGGGCGCGGAGGTGCGGGGGGCCATCGCCGCGACCCGCGGATCGTCGGCGTTCAGCACCGCCCGGCCCTGCGACGTGAGGGCCTCGATGATCTCGCCCTTGGCCTGGGCGATCGCCTCGGGGCTGCCGAACTCCCCCAGGTGGGCGGAGCCGACGTTCAGCACCAGGGCGATGTCCGGCCGGGCGATGTCCGTCAGGTAGCGGATGTGGCCGATGCCGCGGGCACCCATCTCGAGCACCAGGCAGCGGGTCTCCTCGGTGAGCCCGAGCACCGTCAGTGGCAGACCGAGTTCGTTGTTGTGACTTCCCGGCGGGGCGATGGTCGGCCTGAGACGCTCGAACAGCTGCCCCAGAAGGTCCTTGGTGCCGGTCTTGCCGGCGGACCCGGTGACGGCGACGACGACCAGCTCGGGGCAGCTGGCGCGGGCCCGCTCCAGCTGCCCGCGGGCGAGGTCGGCGAGGGCGACCTCGGCATCCTCCACCAGCACTCCCGGCACGCCGACATCGCGGGTGAGCAGCACCAGGGCGGCACCGGCATCGACGGCCCGCTGGGCGTAGTCATGACCGTCGACGTGCTCCCCGTCGAAGGCGGCGAACAGATCCCCGGTCGCGACCTGCCGGGAGTCGACCACGGCCCGACCGGTGACGCGCTCCTGCCCGGTGGCTCCGCCGACGAGGCGCCCCCCGGTCGTCGCGGCCACCTCCTGCGCGGTCATCGTCAGCATTCCTCGGCCTCCTGAGGGGTGGTGTCGTCCTGGGCGGGATGGCGGGCCGCGAGTGCACGCCGCAGTTCGACGCGGTCGTCGAAGGGCAGCACCTGTCCGCCGATGTCCTGGCCGGTCTCGGCGCCCTTCCCGGCGACCAGCACCAGGTCCCCGGGGCGGGCGAGATGCGCGGCCCGGTCGATGGCCTCGCGTCGGCCACCGACGTCCAGCACCTCGGCACCGGTGTCGGCGGGGATCCCGCCGAGGACCTCGGCGCGGATCCGGGCCGGGTCCTCGCTGCGGGGATTGTCGTCGGTGACGATCACGACGTCGGCCCCGGCGGCGGCGACGGCCCCCATGTGCGGCCGCTTGGTGCGGTCGCGGTCACCCCCCGCGCCCATCACCACCAGGATCCGCTGCACGTCCGGCAGTGACCGCAGCGTCGACAGGGCCTGCTGCAGGGAGTCCTCGGTGTGGGAGTAGTCGACGACGCCGCGCACCGGGGCCCGGGAGACCAGTTCCATCCGCCCGGGGACGGTCGCGGCGCGGCCCAGTGCGTCGGCCGCCTCGGACGGCGCGATCCCCACGGCGTCGAGCAGCAGCGCCACGGCGATCGTGTTGGCGACGTAGTGGCGCCCGGGCAGGGCGCTGCGCAGCTCGGGGCGCGCGCCGGCCGGACCGGCGAGCACGAAGCGGGACCCGAAGCCGTCGAAGGTGATCGCCTCCGCGCGATGGTCGGCCGGGCGCCCCGGCAGGGTCGCGTAGGTGACGGTGGGGATGCCGCGTTCCTGCGCCATGGCGGCCAGGCGGGTGCCGTAGTCGTCGTCGGTGCAGATCACGGCATGGCGGCAGCGGCCCGGCAGGAACAGGGAGGCCTTGGCCTGGAAGTAGTCCTCCATCGAGGGATGGAAGTCCAGGTGGTCCTGGGTGAGGTTGGTGAAGGCGGCGGCCTCGAACACCACCTCGTCGGCGCGGTGCAGCACCAGGGCGTGGCTGGAGACCTCCATCGCGCAGGTGTCGACCCCGTCCTCGGCCATGCGGGCGAGCAGGCCGTGCAACTCCGGTGATTCCGGAGTGGTGCGCACGGTCGCGATGCGGTGGTCGTGACCGTCGGTGTCACGGAAGAAGGTGCCGCTGGTGCCGATCACACCGCTGGGGCGACCGAGCTCCAGCAGGGTGCGGTGGAGCATCGTGGTGACGGACGTCTTGCCGTTGGTCCCGGTGACGCCGATCATCCGCAGGCGCTCGGCGGGACGACCCAGGATGAGAGCGGCGGCGGTGGCCATCACCGCCCGGGGGTCCTCCACCACCAGGGTGGCCAGCCCGGCGCGCTCGCAGTCCTCCTGGCCGGCCGGATCGGTGAGGGCGGCGACCGCTCCCCCGTCGGCGGCCTGCTGGGCGAATCGGGCCCCGTGCGTGCGGGCGCCGGGCAGGGCGCACCACAGGTCCCCGGCGCGTGCGGCACGGGAGTCGAGGGTGATCCCCTGCAGCTGCACGGCATCCAGGCTGCGACCCTGCCCCGCCGCGGCAGCGCTCACCCGCACGGCGGGACCGAGCTGCGCGAGCAGATCGGCGAGGGGCAGCCCGGAGACGACCTCGGGGCGGGCGGGGTCCTCGATCACGACGCCGGTCACCACTCATCCTCCAGGTCGCGACCGGGCCGGCCCGTCGGGGCCACCCCCTGGTTCTGCAGGGCGTAGCCCATGACCTCGGAGAACGCCGGGGCAGCGGCGGTGGTGCCGGAGATGAAGCTGGTCAGGCCGTAGATGAACACCCCGGTCACCAGTTCGGGGTCGTCGGCCGGAGCGATCCCGATGAAGGACGCGGTGTAGGTGCCGTCGGGCACCTGGGCGGTGCCGGACTTCCCACCGACGGCGTAGTGCGGGATGTTCCCGTTGTGCTTGCCGTCGTCGACGATGTTGTTGTCCATCAGCTGCACCATCGTGGCGGCGGTCTGGGAGGACACCACCCGGGTGCGCGTCGGCTCCCCGAGCGGCCGCAGGGTGCCGCTCTCATCCATCACGCCACGCACCAGGGAGGGCTGCACCCGCACCCCGTCGTTGGCGAAGGTGCTCACGGCGGAGACCATCTGCAGCGCGTTGACGGAGTAGCCCTGCCCGAAGCTGGTGGTGAACCGCATGCGCGGGTCCCAGTCCTCGGGCGCGTGGAGGATGCCGGCGGATTCACCGGGCAGACCCACCCCGGTGCGCTGGCCGAGACCGAACCGGCGCAGGTACTCGTAGCGGGTGCGGTCGTCGAGAGTCTGCGAGACCTGCACCGTGCCCACGTTGGAGCTCTGCGCCAACACTCCAGCGAGGGTCAGCTTCTGCACCTCGTGGGCGTGGGAGTCCTTGATCCGCTGCCCGTCGAAGGTCATCGTGGACGGAATCGTGTACTGGGAGGTGGGGCTGACCGTGCCCTCCTCGATCGCCGCGGCCATGGTGAACAGCTTGCCGGTGGAACCGGGCTCGAAGACGTTCGACAGTGACTGGTTGCCGCGGTACTTCGCGTCCGTGCGCCCCGGGGCGTTGGGATCGTAGGTGGGGTAGTCGGCGAGAGCCAGCACCTCGCCGGTGCGGGCGTTCATCACCACGGCGCTGCCCCCGCTGCCGCCCCACCTGTCGACGGTCTGCGCCAGGATCTGCTGGGTGCGCCACTGCAGGTCCTGGTCAATCGTCAGCTCGACGGTGCGACCGTCGACGGCACGCTGGGTGGCCTGGGGGGCAGTGGGGATGATCTGGCCGCCCGCGCCGCGCTCGTAGCTGATCCGGCCGTTCTCACCGCGCAGGACGTCGTCGTAGGCGATCTCAGTGCCGGCCAGGGGCTCCCCGTCGCCGCTGACGAAGCCGAGGACGTTTCCGGCGACCTCCCCGGAGGGATAGGTGCGCTGGGCGACACGGTCGGAGCCGACCCCGGGGATGCGCAGAGCCATGGTGGCGTCGCGGACGGCGGGGTCGACGCCCTTGGACAGGTACACGAAGCCCCGCGTACCGGAGAGTTTCTTCTCCGCTTCGGCGGGAGTCATGCCGAGAACGGGGGCGAGGGTGCGCGCAGCACCCTTGACGCCCTTCTCCTCGGGCCGGGCGTCCTCGTCCTTCGCACGGTACTCGTCGACCTGCCGCTGGTCGACCCACAGGTCATACCGTTCGACGGAGGCGGCGAGGACCTTCCCATCACGGTCGAGGATGTCCCCGCGCAGCGCGGGGATGGTCCGCTCGACGGTGCGGGATTCCCGCGCCTCTGCGGCGAGAGCACGGGAATTGAGCCCCTGGACCCAGAGCAGACGTGTGCTCAGCGCCAGCGAGGCCAGCAGGATGACGACCACCAGGAAGCGGTGGCGCACGGTGGGCTCCCCGACGCGGGGTGGGGGGATGCGCGATGAGCTCGCCATGGGTGATCAGAGTCCTTCGCCGCCGAGACCTCGGTAGGGCGTGCCGGGGCCGGGGACCGCCGGCATCGGCGCCGGGGGCGCCTGGACGCCCGCCGGGTCGGTGGCCGCGGCGCCCTCACCGCCGACGACCTCACCGGTCGCCAGATCGATGTAGGCGGGCTCGCCCACGGGCACCATACCGAGGGCGCGGGCGCGCTTCTCGAGCTCCTGCGGCGTGTCGAGATGGCGGTTCTGTTCCACCAGTGCCTGCTCCTCCTCGGCCAGACGCTGGGACTGGGCCTGCAGGCGAGTGATGCGGTAGCTGGTGTCGGACATCTGGACGTTCAGCACCAGCACCGACAGCAGGGAGGCCAGCAGGATCGCGGTGCACAGGATCGCGAACGGCACGGTCGACAGACGCGGCCGAGGGCGGCTGACGACGGTGAGCCGAGGGCGCGTGGACGCCGGACTGGCCGGGCGGGGTGAGCGCAGCGGCCGAGCGGTGGCGGTGATGCTGACCATTCAGGGCACCTCAGGACGGGATCGACAGACGTTCGACGGCGCGCAGCCGGACGGAGGCGGCGCGGGGATTGCGGGCGAGTTCGGCGTCATCGGCCTTCTCGGCGCCACGGGTGAGGGCGGCGAACCGGGGGCGATGCTCCTCGAGTTCGACCGGCAGACCCGGCGGGGCGCTCGAGGTGGTGCGGCGATGGAACGCCGTCTTCACCAACCGGTCCTCCCCCGAGTGGTAGGACTCGACGGCCAGTCGCCCACCCGGCAGCAGGGCGTCGAGGGCGCCCTCCAGCGCGTCGACGAGGATCTCCAGCTCCCGGTTCACCGCGATCCGCAGCGCCTGGAAGCTGCGCTTGGCGGGGTGGCCGCCGCGGTGACGGGCGACGGCGGGCACGGCCTGCTCGATGAGGTCGACGAGCTGGGCGCTGCGGGTCAGCGGTGCGGCCTGCCGGGTGCGGACCACGGCACGGGCGATGCGTCGGGCGTGGCGCTCATCCCCCAGGTCATGCAGGATCCGCGCGATCTCCTCCTCCGGCAGGTCGGCCAGGAGGTCGGCGGCGGTGGGGCCGCCGGAGTCGGGGTCCATGCGCATGTCGAGCGGAGCGTCGACGGCGTAGGAGAACCCGCGCTCGTCCGTGTCGATCTGGAAGCTGGACAGTCCCAGGTCCAGCAGGATCGCGGCGGCGCCGGGCAGGCCGAGGTCGTCGAGGACCTCGGGGATGCGGTCATAGGTGGCGTGCACCAGGGTGATGCGATCGCCGTGGCCGGCGCGCTGGAGGCGCTCGCGGGCGAGGTCCAGAGCCTGGGCGTCGCGGTCGATACCGACCAGGCGGGCCTGCGGTGCCGCGTCCAGGATGGCGGTGGCATGGCCACCCATGCCGAGGGTCCCGTCGACGTAGACCGCGCCGTCGTGCTGGAGGGCGGGCAGGAGCAGCTCGACGCACCGGTCCCGCAGGACGGGGAGGTGGCGCTGCTCGGCCGGCAGGCTGTGCGGCATGCATCCTCCTCGCGGTCGTCGGGTCGGCTGGGGGCGGGGCCGGGAGGTACCCGGGTGGGTTCGAGGGGTCGTGCCGCGGGACTCCCCGTCGCTCCCGTCCCGCCACCGGGGAAGTTGCGTCGGGGCGCGAGCGAGAGGGTGTCGCGCGGCACGAAGGACCTCAGAACAGCCCGGGCACCACCTCCTCGGCGGTCTGGGCGAAGCCCTCCTCCTTCTGCTCGAGGTAGGTCTCCCACGCGGGGAGTGACCAGATCTCGAGCCGGTCGAGTGCGCCGATGACGGCGCACTCCCGGTCCAGCCCCGCGTAGGTGCGGAGATGACCCGGAATGGTGATGCGCCCCTGCTTGTCGGGGATGACGTCCTCGGCTCCGGAGAGGAGCACGCGGAGGTAGTCGCGGGTGCGCTGGTCGGTCGTCGGGGCCCGGCGGGCCTCGTCGAGCTTCTGTTTGAACTCCGCGAGCGGGTACACCGCGATGCAGTGCTCCTGGCCACGGGTCATGACCAGACCGCTCGCGAGTTCGTCACGGAACTTCGCGGGGAAGATCAGCCGACCTTTCTCATCGAGCTTGGGCGTGAACGTTCCGAGGAACATCCGGCACCCCCTCCCGATCGGATCGGCGGGACTGCTCTCCCCGCGCCCTCCACTTTACCCCACCACCCCCCACTGAGCGCCAGAGAGAGGGCGGTTTCCGCACCGATGACGTGCATCACTGCAGGTCATTCGGGATGGTGCGGGGTGGAGGGAAACGAGGCTCCGCACGACCCGGGGAGGCGCCGACTCAGGGTTCCTCCAGGCTGCGGCGGCAGCTCCACACGGGCCCGTCCGACAGACGCGCAGGTCAGCGCCCTACGGCCCGTGGAGCCGCCGTGGCAGTCGCTCCTGCCGACGGACTGGTGGAGCGAAGTGGAGGAGCCGGGGGGAGGGAAGGGGAGGGTGCGCGATGGGTGCCGTGGAACCGTCGCGGGGACAGCGGGTGAAGGATGCAGGACGAGGAGGACCCCTGCCCCGGCGGGCAGGGGTCCTCGGACGGGTGGGGAGGGCCGGAGAGGTGCGGGGCCGCGATCTCAGAGACCGCGGTCGTCCTCGGTGCGCCGCTCCCAGCGCTGTTCCATGCGCTGGACGAACCCCCGGTTCGTCGGTCGCTGCGCACCACCGGCGGGATGGGGGGCGCGCGGGCCCGCGGTCTGCGGGGCGGTGCGATGGTGGTCCGGATCCATCTCCGGGGCGGTGACGGCGATCAGCCCACCCCCGAGCATGAGCACGAAGGCGAGCACGCCGAGCCAGACGGCCGACAGTTCGACCGCCAGGATCAGCAGGGCGAGGCCCGCCAGCAGGGCGATCAGGCCGAGCAGCTGGCGTCGGCGGTCTCGGGTGGGTCGGGGGCCCTCGAAGCCACGCGCGAAGGTGGGATCGTCCGCGTGAAGGCGTCGTTCGAGGTCGTCGAGCATTCTCTGCTCATGCTCGGACAGCGGCATCCTCGGCACCTCCTGCTCGTACGATGCGGCGCGCGTGCGCGCGGGCCTCAGGATAAGCCGCCGTCCTGAGCGCGAGGAACCGCTCGGTCACCCCGCGGATCGGAGAATCGGGTCGAGTCGGCGGGCCCGCCCGCATCGATGGGTCGGGCCGGACCGGCGGGTCGGATCTGGGAGCCACGGTGCACGCTGCCCTGCCCGAAGCGGTCACCGATCCGGTCCCACGCGGCTTCGAGATCGGACCACCCGGTGGTGCGCCCGGTGAGCTCCAAGGGTTCGGCCCCCTCGTCGCGACGGCGGAGGTTCTCGGCCCGCACCCCGGCCAGGCGCACCCGCGGCACCTCCTCGCGGCTGCGTTCCCACAGGGCGATCACGTGTTCCCGGAGGCGCTCACTGCTCGCGGTGGGCTGGTCGAGGGTGACGGAGCGGGTGATCGTGCGGGAGTCGTGCCGACGCAGCTTGATGCTCACGGTGCGGGTGAGCATGTCGTGGCGGCGCAGGGAGCGGGCGACCTCATCGGCCATGGCCGTCAGGCGGGCGCGGATCTCCAGCGGGTCGGTGAGGTCGATGTCGAAGGTGCGCTCGGTCCCGAGGGAGCGGTCGCGGACCCGGCGGGTCTCCAGACCGGTGCGGTCCTCCCCCGCCGCGAGCCGCCGCAGGGCCTCGGCCTGCGGACCGACGGCGCGGCGCAACGCCGAGGGTGGCACCGCGAGGAGGTCCCCGACGGTGCGCACCCCGAGCCGGCCGAGCTCTGTCACGGCCCGGGGGCCGACGCCGCTGATGGTGCCGACGGGCAGGGGGGCGAGGAAACGCGCGGTGTCCTCGACGGGGACGACCAGCAGCCCGTCGGGCTTCGCCCGGGCGGAGGCGATCTTGGCGACCGCCCGCGAGGCACCCACACCGACGCTGCTGGGCAGGCCCACCTGCTGGCGGATGCGTCCGCGCAGCAGTTCGGCGATGTGGGCGGGCTCCCCCAACAGGCGCCGGGCACCGCGCACGTCGAGGAAGGCCTCGTCGATGCTCACCTGGTCAACCTCCGGCGTGACGGTGTGCAGCACCTCCATCACCTCCCGGGAGACGGCCCGGTAGTGGGCACCGCGCGGCGGGACGATCACCAGATCAGGGGCGAGACGCCGCGCCGTGGCCATCGGCATGGCGGAGTGGATGCCGCGCGCCCGGGCGGGGTAGCTCGCGGCGGCGACGACACCGCGGGGCCCCGCCCCGCCGACCACCACCGGCAGCCCTACGAGAGACGGGTCGTCGCGGATCTCCACGGAGGCGAAGAAGGCGTCCATGTCGACGTGCAGGATGGTCGCCATGTCGTCGCTCGGGCGGGGGTCCGGGGTCACCTCGGCACCTCCTTGCGCACGTCGGGTTCTGCCTGCATCGGGCACGGCTCTGCTCCCGCGCCGTCTCCGGGACGGGACCGGCCCATCGTAGGTCGCGGGGCAGCGGGAGGATGCCCCGTGCGGCCGGGACCCTGTCCACGGCGAGCGGGTCTCACCCGGCGAGCGGAAGGCTCGCCCCCTCCGCTCCGAGCAGTTCCTGTTCGATGCGGGCGAGGGCCGCTGCGGTCAGCTCCAGATGCTGCGCCAGCAGCCGCGGATCGGGGTGATGGCGCTCGCTGCGCTCCAGCCTCTCCCCCTCCCGCACCAGGGGCTCCATCTGTTGTGCCCAGGCGGCGTCCTCCCCGCCGACGCGGTGCAATGCCTGCCACACGTTCAGCGGCAGTCTCCGCCTGCGGGTGGCAGCAGCGCGCCGCACGAGGATGCCCGCACCCCGCAGTGCCGCCAGGTGGCTGAGCGCGAAGGCGTCGCGCGGGGCCTCGGCCCGCGCCCCACGGGCCCGCGCCAGCAGCCGCTGGGCCTGTGCCAGCCGATCGAGTTCGGCGTCCAGACGCCGCGCCCGTGCCGTCACCGCTGTCATGTCCCCACCCCTTTCCGGTCGGTACTGCGCAACCTACGGACCACCCCCGACAGACGAAGCCCGCTGGGGACGACCCGCCCCTGGGGAGGAAGCAGACGCAGAGGCGTGACACGGTGCGGACACGGGGCCGGGACCGGGGTCCGGAGCGCTGCCACCGGCCCCGGACCTACCCTGGGTCGGTGGCCTCCCGTTCCCGTCGCGCACGCACCGCGTCCTCCTCCGGCTCCCCTGCCGACCCGCCCCTGGGCACCGCCGTCCCCATCGCGTCCGGGACCGCCCGCCTGGTGCCGGAGGCCGATGGCGGGGTGCTGCTGGAGGTGAACGGGGTGCAGAGCTCCTATCACCACCCCGATCCCGAACACCTGGTCTTCGAGTACATGCGCTGGATGGACACGGTGGCCAGGCAGCTGCTGCCCACGCCGCAGGACGGCGACGGCCTGGAGATGGGACACCTCGGCGGCGGGGCATGTACCCTCGCGCGCGCCTTCGCCGCCCACTGGCCCGGGGCGAAACAGACCGTGGTGGAGATCGACGGGCCGCTGGTGGACCTCGTCCGCTCGGGTCTCGACCTGCCCCGCCCGCCACGGATGAAGGTCCGGGTGGGTGATGCCGCGGAGGTGCTGCGCAGCTGGCGCGACGACCGCTTCACCCTGCTGGTGCGAGACGTCTTCTCCGGGGACACCACCCCGCAGGAACTGCGCACCTCCGCGGCGGCGGCCGAGGCCCGACGTGTCGTGCGCCCCGGCGGCACCTACCTGCTGAACGTGGCCTCCGCGCCGGGGACGTCGGTGATCGCGGCGGAACTCGGGGCGCTGTCGGAGGCCTTCGAGCACCTGGCGGTGATCGCCGAGCCGGCGCAGTTGCAGGGCAAACGCCGCGGGAACGTGGTGATCGCCGCCGGTGATGACCCCCTGCCGGCGGGCCTGGATCGGGCGCTGCGCGCCGACGCCGTCACCGTGCGCCTGGCCGACCAGGCGGTGGTGGCGGAGCTGACCCGCCGTGGTCGCGCGACGCTCGGCCTATGAGCGCCCCGCGCTCCCGGGGGACGGCCCCCGAGCGCACCCCGGAGATGCGCGGAGGGGGTGCGGACCGATCGGTCCGCACCCCCTCCGAGATGCACGGGAGGCCTGCTCAGGCGAGCGGGCGCACCTTCTCCGCCTGCGGGCCCTTATCGCCCTGCGAGACCTCGAACTCCACGCGCTGACCCTCATCGAGGGTGCGGTAACCGTCCATGTCGATCTTGCTGTGGTGGACGAACACGTCCGCACCGCCACCGTCGATCTCGATGAAGCCGTAGCCCTTCTCGGCGTTAAACCACTTGACCGAGCCCTGCGCCATAACCTGTCACTTTCCGTTGGGAGGGAGAACCGGATCCGGGATCCGGCTCGGGAGCCGCCTGTGACGCCTCCTACCGTGACGGGTCACGGGATCGGGCTGCCGCCGGCGGGATCGTCGACGGTCATCACGGGAACCACCACATCATGGCACGGACAGGCTGTGCACGGCACACCGGTTCGTCGCGGCACCCTGCCGCGGGGCACTCCGCCATCGGGGCCGCCCCGTCGGAGCCGCCCGAGGCGGCACCGCTCACCCGGTTCCGGGTCGGGGGCGATGCTCAGGACCCGGCAGGGGTGGAGGACCCGCCCTCCGGCGGCTCCTGCCGGGCGGCGAGGAACCGCTCGAAATGGTCGCCGAGCTCGTCGGCGGTCGGCAGATCCGCGGTGGTCGCCAACCCTGCCGATCCGGTCTCCTGCGTGACCGCGTCGTACTGCTCCTCCAGGGCATCGACGATGCCCCGGGCGTCGTCGTTGTCGGAGATGGTGCCGTCCAGTGCTGCCATCGCGGCATCCGACAGGTCTCCGAGGTCCACCAGCGGGATCTCGAGGCCGGCGGCGTCGCTGATGCGTCGCAGCAGAGCGAGGGAACCCGCCGGGAAATCCGTGCGGGAGAGGTAGTGCGGGACCTGTGCCGCATACCCCATGGCGGGGTGCCCGGCCCGCTCCAGTTCCTTCTCCAGGAAGGTGCCGAAGGCGGCGGGGATCACGATCTCGCCGGAATCCTGCGCCGTGCGGCGCTGCTCCCCCGCCAGCAGGGACGGGTCGTTCGCATGGGCGATGAGCCCGATCGGGCGGGTGTGCGGCACCGCCATCGGGATCGCCTTCATGCTGAGCACCCGATCGACCTCGAAGTACTCCACCAGGTCGATCAGGGCCTCGGCGAAACGTCGCCACTGCAGATCCGGCTCCGGCCCATCGAGCAACAGGAACGGGGTGTCCCGCTCGTCGTACACCAGGTAGAGCGCGATCTCCGGCATCTCCACCTCGGTGTAGGCAGAACCGTTGAAGACCGCCTGAGGGCGCGACCCGCGGTAGTCGATGAGCTCGTCGGTGTCGAAGGTGACCACGCGGACGTTGCGCAGGCTGTCGCGCAGGTACCGCACGGCGATGCGGCAGGCGTTCCCGGCATCCACGATGCCCGGCAGCGCATGCACCAGCGGCAGAGGTCCACGGGGGATCGCCCCGATCACCTCGGGCGAGGCGAAGCTGTAGAGGTCTCGGGGATCGCGCACGGCGCCTCCTTCCCCGATCATGCGTCTCTTCTGCTTGCCGCCGCGGCTCCTCGGCCGGGCGCGTTCCACCATAATGGACCACTGCGCGTCGCGGCGGCGGCGCGTCACCCTCGCCGCACGGGCGAAACCAGATGCAGTCGCTGAGGAGGTTCGCGTGGACGCGTCCCCACCGCAGATCGCCGAGGAGCAGGCCTACGTCGACGTGCTGTATGCGCGGCTCGACGACCTCACCGCCCAGGTCGGTGAGAAGCTACGGTCGGCGCAGGCGGCGCAGGACGCCTCCACCCATCAGAACCGCTCCGAACGCGACGCCTTCGTGGCGCTGTACGAGGACCGGCTGGCCTTGCTGCACTCGGTGGCCGACGGGGTGGTGTTCGGCCGGCTCGACACCGACGCCGGGGACAGCCACCACATCGGCCGGATCGGACTGTTCACCCGCGACCGCGACCAGCTGCTGGTGGACTGGCGGGCCCCCGCCGCCGCCGCGTTCTACCAGGCCACCGCCGCGGAACGCCAGGGGGTGCGACTGCGCCGCCACCTCATCACCCGCGGCCGGACGGTCGTCGGGCTCGAGGACGATGTGCTCGACCAGAGCCTGTTGACCGAGGGCGGTTCCGAGGAGACCCTGCAGGGCGAAGGGGCCCTCCTGGCGGCCGTGACCGCTCAGCGCACCGGCCGGATGGGTGACATCGTCGCGACCATCCAGGCCGAACAGGACCGCATCATCCGCTCCGACCATCGCGGAGTGATGGTGGTGCAGGGCGGCCCCGGCACCGGCAAGACCGCCGTGGCCCTGCATCGAGCCGCCTACCTGCTGTACACGCACCGACGTCGTCTGGAACACACGGGTGTGCTGATCGTGGCCCCCACCCACGGGTTCCTGCACTACATCGAGCGGGTGCTGCCGAGCCTCGGTGAGTCCGGTGTGGTGATGCTGACGCCCGGTGAGCTGTATCCCGGAATCCACGCCACGCGTCGTGACCGGGATGAGGTGGCGGTGATCAAGGGTGACCGCGGTATGGCCGATCTGCTGGCCCGCGCCGTGAAGGACCGCCAGCGGGCCCCGGAGGAGGACGTCCCACTGCGCATCGACGGCACCGAGCTGCTGCTGCGCCGGGAGGATGTGCGCGCGGCGATCCGGGAGGCCCGGGCGAGCCACCGCCCCCATAACGCCGCCCGGGCGGTGTTCGTGCGGGCGGCGCTGGACCGCCTGGTGGTCCAGTACGAACAGGCGCTGCAGGCCGCCGGTCACACCGTGGTGCCCGAGGACCGCCCTCAGCTTCTCCAGGACCTGCGCACCGAGCGGGAGGTACGGGTCGCGCTGAATCTGGCGTGGATGCCGTACACCCCGGAGTCGTTCCTGCGGATCCTGTTGGCCCATCCGGAGCGTCTGCGCGCTGCCGCGCCCCGCCACCTCCAGGGGGTGATCGCGCGCATCGCCCGACCGAAGGACTCCCCGTGGACCGTGGAGGATGCGCCCCTGCTGGACGAACTGGCGGAGCTGCTGGGTGAGGACGAGACCGCGCAGAAGGCCGAGGCCGACCGGGCCGCCGCCCGACGCGCCGCCGACGTCGCCTACGCCCGCACCGTGCTGGAGAACATCGACACCTCGGGGATCGTCCGGGCGGAGGACCTGGCCGATCGCATGACCACCGTGCGCGATGGCCGCACCCTGGCCGAGCGCGCCGCTGCCGACAGGTCCTGGACGTACGGCCACGTGGTGGTCGATGAGGCACAGGAGCACTCGGCGATGATGTGGCGCGCCCTCATGCGCCGCTGCCCGACGAAGTCCTTCACCGTGGTGGGTGATGTGGCGCAGACGAGTTCGGCGGCGGGCACCTCCTCCTGGCAGCGGGTGCTCGACCCGTACGTGGAGGATCGCCTGCACGTGGAGCGGTTGACGGTCAACTACCGCACCCCGCGCCGGCTGATGGACCGGGCGGTGGCGGTGGCCGAGGAGCTGGATCTGCCGGTCACCCCGGTGACCTCGGTGCGCGAGGGTGAGCATGAGCTGGAGAGCATCGCCTGTGCAGCGTCGGACCTGGCGGGGCGCACCGCCGACCGGGTGCGGCAGCTGCTCAGGCAGGATGCGGGCCGGATCGCGGTGATCGCCGACGAGGAGGCGGTGCCCACCCTGGCGGACGCGATCCGGGCGGCCGCTCCCACGGCCCGGGTGGGTCTGGGAAGCGCCGGTGTGGACGATGTGGTGGCGGTGATGACGCCGCACGAGGCGAAGGGCCTCGAGTTCGATGCGGTGCTGGTGGTGGAGCCGGCGGCTCTGCTGGAGCATCGCGGCGGGGCCGGTGACCTGTACGTGGCCCTGACCCGTGCGACCTCGCAGCTGGTGGTGTTGCACAGCCGGGAGATCCCGACCGCCCTGCGCTCCGACGCGCAGTGATCAGCCCTGGCCGATCGTCGGCGGGTCGCCACCGGGGCCGGCCGATCGCGGGGCGCACCCCCGCCCCGGAATGAGGAGAGCGGCGGCCGTGGCTTCCCCTCCACGACCGCCGCTCGCGGTGTGCGCGCGAGGCGCACGCGTCACATCATAAGGGCTCGGCGGGGCTGCTCCGACCACCTGCCAGACCTCACCCGGCGGGGCCTGTGGTGTCAGGCGTCGGCGGTGGGATCGGTGGCCTCGCGACGCAGGGCGTCGATGGCGCTCTCGAAGTCCTCCAGCGAGTCGAAATCCTGGTAGACGCTGGCGAATCGCAGGTACGCGACCTGGTCCAGGTCCTTCAGCGGCTGCAGGATCGCGAGGCCCACGTCATGGGCGTCGACCTCGGCCTGGCCGCTCTGTCGCACTGCCTCCTCCACGCGCTGCGCGAGCACGGCGAGCTGGTCATCGGTGACGGGGCGCCCCTGGCAGGCCTTGCGGACACCGCTGATGACCTTGGCGCGACTGAAGGGCTCGCTCACCCCGGAACGCTTGACCACGGACAGCGAGGCGGTCTCCACGGTGGAGAACCGGCGTTGGCAGGCGGGACACTGCCGACGTCGCCGGATGGACGCGCCATCGTCCGCGGTGCGGGAGTCGATGACGCGCGAATCAGGGTTGCGGCAGAAAGGGCAGTGCACCTCACCAGATTACCGGCGCCCCCGGACCCCCACCTCGTGGATCCGATTCTTCCCGATCAGTGACCGGCGTCCTCGGCCACGGGCAGCTCCAGGGTCTGCCCGGCGGTGAGACGGGCGGTGGGCAGGTTGTTCAGCTGCTGGACCTCGTGGACGAACTGCGAGGCGGTCATGCCCTCCGGGGCGTACTCCTCGGCGTAGGCCCACAGAGTGTCCCCGGCCTCGACCTGCACGACAAGGGTGTCGGCACCCCCGCCGGCGATCGCCGCGCCCGGGCCGACGCCCAGCACCAGGGCCGCGATGGCGAGGACCATCGCCGCGACGGCCGGCAGAGTCATGAGCAGGCGGGCACGCCGCGTGGGCACCAGGTGCGTCGGGGCGGCGGGGCCGCGGCCCCCACGCAGAGCGGGGACGATCGCGGGCTGGGCGGCAAGAGTGCTCATGGTCCGAACTCCTGTTCGATCGAATACGTGTACGACTGTAGGCCCGCGACCCGCGACACGCAAGAGAATCCTCGAACAGATGTTTGGATGCTCGGTCCGGGCCGCCTATGGTGGCCATGTCCGCATCCGATCAGCACCCCCCGACAAACGAACGGCGCGCCCCTGCCGGGCCGCAGGAGGACAGCGATGACCCCGCACGAGGACACCGAGACCCCGGCCGCCGGGCTGACCCCGAGGCAGCAGCGCGTGCTGGAGACGATCCGGGAGGCGGTCGCCCAGCGTGGTTACCCCCCGACGATCCGGGAGATCGGTGACGCCGTCGGCCTCACCTCCCCGTCGTCGGTGGCGCATCAGCTGGCGGCACTGGAGCGCAAGGGGTATCTGCGGCGCGATCCGAAGCGCCCCCGGGCCCTGGAGCTGGTCCCCACCGATGAGGGCGGCGATCCGCAGGGCCCGGCCCCGGAGGAGACCTGGCCCTCCTCCCCGTCGGTGTCCGTCCCGCTGGTGGGTCGCATCGCCGCGGGGGTGCCGATCATCGCCCAGGAGCAGGTGGAGGACGTCTTCACCCTGCCGGAGGCGATCGTCGGCGGAGGCGATCTGTTCCTGTTGCGCGTGGTGGGTGATTCGATGGTCGACGCCGCGATCTGCGATGGGGACTGGGTGGTCGTACGCCAGCAGAAGGTCGCGGAGAAGGGTGAGATCGTCGCCGCGATGATCGACGGCGAGGCGACCGTGAAGACCTATGTGCGCCGCGACGGTCACGTGTGGCTGATGCCGCACAACCCGGCCTTCGCTCCGATCCTCGGTGATGAGGCGGAGATCCTGGGCAAGGTCGTGGCGGTGCTGCGCGCCATCTGACCTCTCGCAGGAGCGGTCGCGCCCACCCCCTCGTCAGAGGCGCGGCCGACAGCCCGAGGTTCAGGCGCCGCCCGTGAGCACCAGTCGGCGGGGCATCAGAGGGGTCCTGCTGACCGGCCAGGCAGCGGGAGGACGAGCGGGCGTGAGGGAGCCCAGGATCTGCGTGCTCCGTGCTCCCGTCAGCGCCCCGGTTCCGTCGGCACCGGGCAGGACGCCGGGCAGACCGTGGGCGGTGCACCAGCCGATGACGGCCATCAGCACAGCCTCTTTCGCGTCTGCGGGCACCCCGAGGTCGGAGGCGTCGCGCAGGGTGATGCCGCGCTCCCCCAGCAGCTGCGCCAGTCGCGCGCGCAGCACCGGATTGCGCATACCCCCACCGGATCCGACCACCCGCTCCACGGGGTATGCACTCACCGCGTCACGGACGGTCCGGGCGGTGAGCTCCACCAGCGTGGCGAGCAGGTCCGGCAGGTCGACGTCGGCGAGCGCCCCGGCCCGCTGTGCCACATAGTCCCCCGTGAAATACTCCCGCCCGGTCGACCGGGGGAACGGGCGGCGGTAGAACGGATCGGCCAGCAGTGCCTGCAGCAGGTCGTCATGGATCCTGCCGCGGGCTGCGAGACGACCGTCCACGTCGCAGGTGTCGCGACCGGTGGTTGCCTCGGCGACGGCCGCATCCATCAGGGCGTTCGCCGGGCCGACGTCCCCACCGGTGATCCCACCCGCGACCCCGACGATCGTGATGTTCGAGATGCCCCCGAGGTTGAGCGCCGCCGTGGGGCAGTCCCCGAACAGCAGGGAGTCCAGCAGCGGCGCCAGCGGCGCGCCCTGACCCCCGGCGGCGATATCGGCGGAGCGCAGATCGGACAGCACCGGGACGCCGGTGGCGGCGTGGATGCGGTGCGGGTCGCCGATCTGCAGGGATCCGCCGACGGTGCCGTCCTCCCGCACCCAGTGGTGCAGCGTCTGCCCGTGGGAGACGACGAGCTGCACGTCCAGCCCCGGCCGCGCGCCGTGATGCGCGAGGAAGCCGGCGGCCGCACGACCGAGACCCTCCCCCACGGCGGCATGCAGCCGGTTCCATTCGGCAACGCCGCTGCGTCGTGGCGGGAGCATCTGCAGCATGTCCCGTCGAATGCCGGGATCCCAGGCGGTCTCCCCGGTGGCGAGCAGCTCGCCATGCAGCAGTGATGGGTCGTCGGTGTCGGGCCGGAAGCGGACCAGAGCCAGATCGATCGCATCCACACTGGTCCCGGACATCAGCCCGAGGACGGTGAACGGCGTCGGGGCGGCCGCCGGTCCCTCGGGAGCGAATCCTCCGCCCACAGCCACCTCCGCATACCGTCTGCGCACCGTCAGGGAAGTTTACTTCCCTCACCGATGTCGCCGGGGAATCCTTTTCCCTCCGGGCGGCTCGGCGACTCAGCGGTCTGCGGCCCCGGTCTGGGCGGCCAGGCGTCGCAGGGCGGCGAGGGCCACCTCGGGGTCGGCGGTGGGCCACAGCGGCGGCATGGCCGCGCGCAGGAACCCGCCGTAGCGGGCCGTCGCCAGGCGCGGATCCAGCACCGCGACCATCCCCCGGTCGCCGGCCGAGCGGATCAATCGTCCGGAGCCCTGCGCCAACAGCAGGGCCGCATGCTGCGCGGAGACGCTCATGAACCCGTTGCCACCGCGCTGCGCGATGCGTTCCTGGCGGGCGGCGGTCAGCGGGTCGTCAGGTCGGGGGAACGGGATCCGGTCGATCACCACCAGACGGCTGGTCATACCCTGCACGTCCACGCCCTGCCACAGGGTGAGGGTCCCAAACAGGGAGCTGCGGGCATCGGCCTGGAACTCCCGCACCAGGTTCGACATCGAGTCCTCCCCCTGCACCCCCAGCGGCAGGTCGAGGCGGGCGCGGACATGATCAGCAGCGACCTCCGCGGCCCGGCGGGAGGAGAACAGACACAGGGCGCCTCCCTCAGAGGCGTCGATCAGCTCGGTCAGGTGGTCGAGCATCGCCGGGGAGGGCCCCTCGCGTCCGGGCTGCGGCAGATGCCGGGCGATGTACAGGATGCCCTGGCGTCGGTAGTCGAAGGGGCTGCCCACGTCGAGCCCGGCCCAGGCGGACCGGTCGACCCGACGCTGCGGCGCCTCGGGGTCGACCCGGTCGGCGGCCCGCAGGCCGACGGCACCGGCGGGCAGTTCGAACCGGCCGCCGACGGCGAGGGTCGCGCTGGTCATGACCACGGTGCGGGCCTCGAGGATGCGCGAGCGCATGGCGAGGGCCACCGACAGCGGCGCCACCAGCAGCATGCTGCGGCCGGTCTGCTCCGCATGGCTGATCGAAACAACGTCGTCCTCGTCGGGCCGGGAGATGCGCTCGCACACATCGATGATCTCCTGCAGGTTCGCCCGGACGGCCTTGCGGGCGCCGGCGGTGGCGCCCGCGGCATGGTCGCCGGCGTCCTTGGCATCGGTGTGGGCGGTGCGGGCGGCGGTGCGGGCCAGTTCGACGGCATCGCGCAGCCGCGGCCCGATCTCCCCGATCACGCGGCCGTCGGGAAGTTCCTCGAGGGCCCCGCGCAGCGCATCCTCGGCATCGTCCAGGCCGGTGGCCACGACCCCGAGGGCCCGCAGGTCCCGCACGGCGGTGCGCAGCATCCCCGGGGACAGCATCTCGGTGACCGCGCCGGTGACCCGGTCGGTGAGGTCATGGGCCTCGTCGAACACCACAGCATCGTGCTCGGGAAGGATGCCGTGCCCGTCGAAGGCGTCGATGGCCAGCAGGGCGTGGTTGGTGACGATGAGGTCCGCCTGGCGGGCGAGGGCGCGGTTGCGCTCGGCGAAGCAGGATTCGACCATCGGGCAGGTCTGCCCCAGGCAGTGGGCACCGGAGACGGACACCTGCCGCCACGCTCGGTCGGAGACCGGGGAGGTGAGGTCATCGCGGTCGCCGGTGTCGGTGGTCTCGGCCCACTCGCGCAGACGGCGCACCTGGTCACCGAGGCGTTCGGAGCTCTCTCCCCGGGGGTCCACGGAGGCCTCGGCGAACAGAGCGCCCGGGGCCAGATCCTCCGGGTAGCCGCCGTCCAGTTTGTGACGGCACACGTAGTTGGCGCGGCCCTTCAGCAGCATGTAGGTGGGAGTCCGCGGAAGCAGTGGCGCGAGAGCCGCAACGATCCGCGGCAGGTCCTTCGTCACGATCTGCGACTGCAGGGCGATGGTGGCGGTGGACACGACCACCGGGCGGCCACTGGTGACGGCCCGGCGCAGCGCCGGCACCAGGTAGGCAAGGGACTTGCCGGTGCCGGTCCCGGCCTGCACCAGAAGGTGCCGTTCCTCCTCCATCGCGGTGCCGACGGCATGCGCCATCGCGCTCTGCCCCTCACGGGGGCTCCCGCCGACGGCCCGCACCGCCGCCTCCATGAGGACGGTCAGGTCGGGCGGGTCCTGGGCAGCGGGCACCGATCCAGGGTAGTCGCGGGCGGTGCTGTTCAGGCGGCGGCGCGCAGTTCCGCGGCGAGGGCCTCGTCGACGCGGGCGTGCAGGCGGGTGCCCTCCTCCAGGTGCTCCTCGGCGAGGACCTCGCCGGTGGAGTGGGCTCGGGAGATGAGGTCCCCGCGGGTGTAGGGCACCACCAGGTCGACCTCGACCGCCGGCCGGGGCAGACGCTCGGCGATCAGCTGCCGCAGCTCCTCGATGCCCTCGCCGGTGCGCGCGGAGACCACCACGGAATCGCCCACCTGGCTACGGACCCGGGCGATGGTCTCGGGCTCGGCGATGTCGGCCTTGTTGAGCACGACGATCTCCGGCACGTCGAAGCCGTCGATGTCGGCCAGGACGGTGCGGACCGCGCGGATCTGGCCCTCCGGGTCGGGGTGCGAGGCGTCGACCACGTGCAGCAGCAGGTCGGCGTCTCCCACCTCCTCGAGGGTGGAACGGAACGCTTCCACCAGCTCCGTCGGCAGGGAGCGGACGAAGCCGACGGTGTCGGCGTAGGTGAATTCGCGACCGTCGGGTGTCTGCGCGCGGCGCACCGTCGGATCCAGGGTGGCGAACAGGGCGTTCTCCACCAGCACCCCGGCACCGGTGAGACGGTTCAGCAGGGAGGACTTCCCGGCGTTGGTGTACCCGGCGATGGCCACGGCGGGAACCTCCCGACGCTTGCGGTCGGCACGCTTCGCCTCCCGGGCGGGCTTCATCTCCGCGATCTCGCGGCGCAGCTTCGCCATGCGGGTGCGGATCCGGCGACGATCCAGCTCGATCTTCGTCTCACCGGGACCGCGGGAGCCCATGCCGGCGCCACCGGCGGCCACGCGACCACCGGCCTGGCGGGACATCGACTCACCCCAGCCGCGCAGACGCGGCAGCAGGTACTCCAGCTGGGCCAGCTCCACCTGCGCCTTGCCCTCACGGGACTTCGCGTGCTGCGCGAAGATATCGAGGATCAGGGCGGTGCGGTCGATGACCTTCACCTTCACCACGTCCTCGAGGGCGCGGCGCTGGCTGGGGGCGAGCTCACCGTCGGCGATGACGGTGTCCGCGCCGACCTCCGCCACGATCTCCGCGAGCTCCTGCGCCTTGCCGCGGCCCAGGAAGGTGGAGGGATCCGGATGGTTGCGGCGCTGCATGACCCCATCGAGCACCTGCGATCCGGCGGTCTCGGCCAGCGCCGCCAGCTCCCGCAGGGAGTTCTCGGCGTCCTCGACATTGCCGCTGGTGAACAGGCCCGCCAGCACCACACGTTCGAGCCGCAGCTGCCGGTACTCGACCTCGGTGATGTCCTCGAGTTCGGTGGACAGACCGGCGACGCGCCGCAGGGCGTGACGGTCGGCGAGGTCCAGCTGGTCACCGTCGGTGTCAGACGTGTACGTCACGGAGGAGACGGACGCGTCACCGCGGGAGAGGATCCGTTCGGTCAGCGGGTCGCGCCGACGGGTGGTGCTGCCCTCCGTCTCCTGTGCAGCGGTCCCGTCGACGTCGGTGTCGGGTTCGGGATCAGGATGGAAGGCGATCGGCACGCGGGGCTCTCCTGGGGTCGGGTGACAGGGCTCCGGCGGAGGGGGTCCGGCGGATGCGTGCTCCCGAGTCTCCCACGCGGCCGCCCGCGGCACACCGGTTTTATCGCCAACAGCACCCCGCCGGGCCGCCCGTATCCTGAGCCGGTGACCGAGCACTACTTCTCCCCCACCCCCTCCACCGACGACGCGCGGCGACCGTTGCGGGTGGTGCTCGCGGGGCAGGAGCGGGAGCTCGTCTCGGCCCGTTCGGTGTTCAGCGGCGACCGGCTGGACAAGGCCACCGCGGTGCTGCTGGACCGACTGGATCTGCTGCCGTCCCTGCCACCGGGGGCGACGGTGCTGGACCTCGGCTGCGGGTGGGGGCCGATCGCTCTGACGGCGGCGCTGCGTCACCCCGCCGCGCAGGTGTGGGCGGTGGATGTCTCCGAGCGCGCTCGCGAGCTCACCAGGGAGAACGCCCGCCGGCTGGGACTGCCGAACCTCCACGTCGCCTCCCCGCAGGAGGTGCCGGGGGATCTGCGCCTGGACGCGATCTGGTCGAACCCCCCGATCCGCATCGGGAAGGATGCCCTGCACGCCCTGCTGCTGGAGTGGATCGGGCGACTGCATCCGTCAGGCTGGGCCGCGCTGGTGGTGGGGCGGAATCTCGGCGCCGACCCGCTGGCGGCCTGGTTGGACGGGCAGCTGCCGCAGCGGACGGTCACGAAGCTCGCCAGCGCCAAGGGGTTTCGCGTGCTGCAGGTGGGGCCCGTCACGCAGTCGGCGCCGGGCGGAGACCTCAGATGAGCTCGCCGTCGGCGACGAGCGCCGCGGGCCCGGTGAGGGTGAGTTCCCCCTGAGGGGTCCACCCGACGGTGAGCGTTCCGCCGGGCACGTCGACCCGCCAGTCGGCGCCGCTGGTGTCCCCGGCGCGGCGGGCCGCGGCGGCGGCCACCGCCGCGACACCGGTGCCGCAGGACCGGGTCTCCCCCACACCCCGCTCCACGACCCGCATCGCCACATGTCTCGGGCCGCGCTCGCTGACGACCTCGATGTTGGTGCCGCCCTCGGGAGCGGGGGTCAGGTCCAGGCGGCGGCTCAGGTCCAATCGCTCCAGCGGCACCGGCTCCGGCAGGAACGCGACGGCGTGCGGGTTGCCCATGTCGACGTCGACGGTCTCGACGGCGATCGCCGGGACGCCGTCCCCGTCGAGGGCGACCTCCCGCGGGGTGTCCCCGAACCGGGCGGGCCCCATGCCGACCCGCACGATCCACTCGGCGTGCCCGCTCCTGGGACGCTGCAGGATCTCGATGGTGCGCACCCCGGCGCGGGTCCAGATCGGGAAGGCGCCCTCCGGGGCGAGGCCGGCCCGGTCCAGGTAGGCGGCGAACACCCGCACGCCGTTGCCGCACATCTGGGCGAGGGAGCCGTCGGCGTTGCGGTAGTCCATGAACCACTCGGGGGCGTCGGCGGGAGCGTCGATCCCGGCGGCGCGGGTGCGGACCACCCGGATCACGCCGTCGCCGCCGATGCCGGCGCGCCGATCGGCAAGGGTCCGCACGGTCTGCTCGTCGAGATCCAGCTGCCCGTCGACGTCCTCGACCAGCACGAAGTCGTTCTCGGTGCCGTGGCCCTTGGTGAAGCGCCGCAGAGGCGACGTCCTCCCGGTCCGGTCGGTGGGCAGTGGGGTGGTGCCACGCTGGTCGGTGCGGGCGGTGGGGGTGCTGTGCTCGACGGGGATGCTCATGGGCGCGAGCCTACGCGGCGCGGTGCTCAGTGGCGGGTGCCGCAGGCGGGGCCGCCGTCGGCACCCAGGGTGCACGAGCCGCACCCGCCGGTGGGGCAGGCGGAGGCCATGACGGCCCGGTCGATGCGGCCCATCCGCTCGAGGTGATCGAGCGAGGCCTCCACCGTGGACAACGACAGTCCGCTGGTGCGGGCGATCGCCGCCGGGGTGGTGGACCCGTGCCGCAGGGCGTCGGTGACCTTCGCGAGCGGGCCGGTGGGGCGACGGGTGGGGATTCCGAGAGTCACGGTCTGCATCACAGCACCACCTTCAGCGTCTGGAAGACGAGCACCGCGAGCAGCCAGGCGGTGCTCAGCTGGATCGCGACACCGGCGGCCGTCCACCGCAGGCCGATCTCGCGTTTCTGCGCGGCCAGGGTCGCCACGCACGGGGTGTAGGCGAGGAGGAAGACCATGAACGCCCACACGGCGGCAGTGGGATGCCCGCCGGAGCTCTGCTCGAACGTGGCGCGCAGAGCCTGCCCCAGGGCACTGCGGCCCTGGTCGGCGGCGGCCAGGCCGCTGGGGTCCTCGAGGGAGTAGGTCTGCGCCCAGGAGGAGATCACCGCCTCCTTGGCGACGAACCCGGTGACCAGGGCACCGGTGGTGCGCCAGTCGGCGAAGCCCGCGAGGGTGAACACCGGGGCGATCACCCCGGCGAGGGCGCCGTACAGCGACAGTTCCGGCGGCACCTGCCCGATGGCATACCCGGGGGCGGCGGGGATCGCCTGCAGCAGGAACACCACCGTGACGGTCGCGACGATGATGCCGCTGGCAGTGCGGAGGAACGCCCGCACCCGCACCCACGTGGCCTGCAGGATCAGCCGCGGCACCGGCACCTGGTAGGCGGGTAGGTCCAGCACCAGCGGTGAGGCGCCCATGCGCCGCCACAGAGTGCGCCGCATCAGCAGGCCCACCAGCACCACCAGCGCCACGGAGATCACGTACATCGCGAACACCACGGTGCCGGCGTTGCGGGGGAAGAAGACGCTGGCGATCATCACGTACACCGTAAGGCGGGCGCTGCACGAGGTGAAGGGGATCAGCAGGGCGGTCATCAGCCGCTGCCGGGCGTCGCCGAGCACGCGGGTCGCGGCGATCGCCGGCACGTTGCAGCCGAATCCGACGATCAGCGGCAGGAACGCCTTGCCCGGCAGGCCGAGGGCGCGCATCAGCCGGTCGGCGACGACGGCGGCACGGGCCATGTATCCGGAGTCCTCCAGCAGAGACAGCAGCAGGAACATGATCGCCATCAGCGGCACGAAGGTCAGCAGCATGCCGACACCACCGATGAGGCCGACGACGATCAGGCCGCTCACCAGGGGATGGTCCAGGTGCAGGACCGACAGCAGCCGGCTCGCTCCCGCGGAGACTGGGCCGGCGACCAGGACATCCAGGCCGTCCTGCAGGGGCGCGGCGACGGTGGTGGTGATCTGGAAGACCAGCCACATCGTCGCCAGGAAGATCAGCGGACCGGCGACGGGGTGCAGCAGCACGGCATCGGCCCGGTCGGAGGCGGAGCGACCGGTCGGGGCGGCGTAGGTGACGGCGGGCTCCAGGGCGGCGTCGATCATCGCGAAGCGCTCATCGGCGCGGGCGAAGTCGTCGGCGTCGGCGGGGAGGTCGACCGGCCGCGGCACGTGCGCGCAGTGATCCTCGAGGGCGGCGTCCACCGCGGCGGCGAGCTCGCCGATGCCGGTGCGGCGGCGCGGGTCGACGACGACCACGCGGCACCCGAGGCCCTCGGCGAGGCGCGCGGGGTCGACGGTGGTGCCGCGGCGTGCCGCGACATCGGTCATGGTCAGCGCGACGACGACGGGGGTGGGCAGTTCCCGCACCTGGGCGGCGAGGTAGAGGCTGCGGGCGAGGTTCGCGGCGTCGGCGGTGACGACCACCGCATCGGGCCGCTCCGCGAGGGGTTTGTCGACGAGCAGCTCGCGGGTGAGGGCCTCATCCGGGGTTTGCGGGTCCAGGGAGTAGGCGCCGGGGAAGTCGATGATGTCGAAGGTGCGGTGGGTGCCGTCACCCAGGTCCGCGTTCCAGGTGCCGCGGCCGATCTCCACGCTGGTGCCGGGCCAGTTCCCGACGGTGCGGCGGGCACCGGTGAGGGCGTTGAACAGGGTGGACTTGCCCACGTTCGGAGCACCGACGAAGGCGATGACGGGCGAGCCCTCCGGGGCGGAGCGCCCGGTGGCATCCCCGTGGCAGGACGGGGCGTCGAGGGTCTTGGGCATGGCGGCGCGGCCGGTCAGGCCAGTCGCTGCTGGAGCAGCAGGCATGCGCAGGTGCTGCGGTCCAGAGCGATGCGGCTGCCGCGCACGTCGACGATCATGCCGCCACCGGGGGTGCGCTGCAGGGGCCGCACACAGGAGCCGCAGCGCAGGCCGAGCTCGGCCAGGCGGCGGCGCAGAGCGTCATCGGCGGCGGGGGCATCGAGGACGACCTCGTCGCGGAGAGGTGCACTGAGCAGGGTGTCCGCGGTCATGCGGACACAGTAAGGCATGCCTCACCTCACCGGGAAGACTGATGAACTCCAGGTGTTGCGAAATACCGGGGTGGCGCGGACCTGGGTGAGCAGGTCGTCGGTGGCCGTCGGACCCTCCCCGTGGGCGGTGAGCCAGTGGATGCGGCGGTCGCGACGGAACCAGGTGTCCTGGCGGCGCACCAGCCGGCGGGTGCCGGTGATGGTGGAGGTGACCGCGTCCTCGAGGGTGAGGCGGTCGTCGAGGACATCGATCATCTGGGCGTACCCGATGGCACGGCGGGCGGTCAGTCCCCGATCGAGTCCCTGCTCGCGCAGCGCCCGCACCTCGTCGAGCAGGCCCTGGTCGATCATCCGGTGGACACGGCGTTCCACCCGCTCGTGGAGGTCTTCGCGGGGGCGGGTGACCCCCAGACGCACCGTGCCGGGCCAGTGGTCGGCGGGCTCCGGCAGCGATGCGGCGAAGGGCCGGCCGGTGATCTCTCCGACCTCGAGGGCGCGGACGATGCGGCGGGCGTCATGCACTCCGATCCGGGCGGCGGCTTCGGGGTCGCGGCGGGTGAGCTCCCGGTGCACGGCGGCGGGGCCGAGGTCGGCCACCTGCTGTTCCCACCGGGCGCGGATCTGCGGATCCGTGGGCGGGAACGCCAGGGCGTCGAGCACCGCCTGCAGGTAGAGCCCCGACCCGCCGACGAGGATCGGCACCCGCCCGGTCGAGCGGAGCTCGTCGATCAGGGCCCGGGCCCGCTGCTGATAGGCGGAGACACTGGCCTCCTCGGTGACATCGAGCACGTCGAGCAGATGGTGCGGCACCCCGTGACGTTCGGCCGGTGGGACCTTCGCGGTGCCGATGTCCATCCCCCGGTACAGCTGCAGGGCGTCAGCGTTGATCACCTCGCCGCCGAGTTCACGGGCCAGGGCGATGCCGAGGTCGGACTTGCCGGTGGCGGTGGCCCCCACCACGGCGACGACAGGCGGCGGGGAAGCGGGCATGGCCTGCACTGTACCGGCGCGGGTCGCCGGTCCCGGCGGATGCCCCGACGGGCGGGACGGCAGGTGTGGGGAGCCGGGTCTGCCCGCAGGTGAGCGTGCCGCGTCTCGCAGACACCCCCGACGCCGTCGCCGAGGGGTAGTGTTGCCCGGGCCGGTGACCACCGGTGGACCCATCCCTCGCCGTCTCATTTCTCGGAGGCACCGCCGTGCACGAGCAGGAACTCGCCGCTCCCGTCACGCTCCAGCGCGTGGCCGATTGTCTGCGGCAGCACGGTTTCGCGTTCGTGGAGGACGCCGACCACCCCGACGTCCTGCGGGCCCGTTTCGATGACTACCGCTTCCAGTTCGCGGTGGTGGGCGAGGGGGCAGCGTTGCAGACCCGGGGCCGTTGGAACCACTCTCTGGACATCTCCCGGAAGGTCGAGATGCTCAAGGTCTGCAACGAGTGGAACATGAACCGCATCTGGCCGAAGGTGTACGTCCGCCGGGAGAGTGAATCCAGCGTCGGGCTGTACGGCGAGGTCGCGGCCGACATGCAGGCCGGGGTGACCGACAAGCAGCTGGATCGCGCCATCGAATGCGGCCTGACCACGGTGATCGCGTTCTTCCACGAGGTGGAGGAGCGCCTGGGCGCCGAGGTCGCCGAGCTCGGCGACTGAGACCGACCTCGCCCGCCGGCCGACCCGCAGGCGGACCGCGCCACCGATCAGGGCCCCGCTCGGCACGAGCCGACCGGCCCCTCGCTCGAGCGGCGGTTCAGCCGCGACGCAGCGTCGGGATCCCCAGCGTGACCGGTCCGCCCGCCCCGGCACCGCCATGCCCGGTACCGCAGGCTGCGAGCTCCTCGGCCCCGTAGGGCTCCCCCGCTTCGCGAGCCGCCCAGGCGTCCCCGGATCGGGTGCGGCGCACGGCGAAACGACCACCGGGCTGCAGGGCGCTGTCGGCCAGCAGGTAGTGCGGGGCCGAGCGCGTGACCCGCACGGTCACCATGTCCCCCGGGCGGGGTCGGTCGTCGGCCCCCAGGCCCGCAGGCAGGGAGAAGTGCACCAGGCGGTTGTCGCGGGCGCGGCCGGAGAGCCGGTGGGTCTCGGCGTCCCGGTCCCCCTCGCCCTCGGCGACGAGCACCTCGACCTCCGTGCCCTCGAGTTTCTGATTCTCCTCCAGGGTGATGCGCTCCTGCAGGGCGATCAGACGCTCGTAGCGCTCCTGCACGACCTCCTTGGGCACCTGGTCCTCCATGGTCGCGGCGGGCGTGCCGGGACGGATGGAGTACTGGAAGGTGAAGGCGCTGGAGAAGCGGGAGGCCTCGACGACCTCGAGGGTGCGACGGAAATCGTCCTCGGTCTCCCCGGGGAAGCCGACGATGATGTCGGTGGTGATCGCCGCCTCGGGGATGCGGGCACGCACCCGGTCGAGGATGCCGAGGAACTTCGCCGACCGGTAGGAGCGGCGCATGCGGCGCAGCACCTCGTCGGAGCCGGACTGCAGGGGCATGTGCAGCTGCGGCATGACGTTCCAGGTCTCGGCCATCGCGTCGATCACGTCGTCGGTGAACATCGCCGGGTGCGGGCTGGTGAACCGCACCCGCTCGAGACCCTCGACGTCACCGCAGGCGCGCAGCAGCTTCGCGAAGGCCCCGCGGTCACCGAACTCCACACCGTAGGAGTTGACGTTCTGCCCGAGCAGGGTGACCTCCAGGGCGCCGGCGTCGACCACGTCGCGCACCTCGGCGAGGATCTCCCCGGGCCGGCGGTCGCGCTCTTTCCCGCGCAGCGATGGCACGATGCAGAAGGTGCAGGTGTTGTTGCAGCCGACGCTGATCGATACCCACGCCGCGTACACGGATTCGCGGCGGGTGGGCAGGGTGGAGGGGAACACCTCGAGGGATTCGAGGATCTCCACCTGGGCCTCGGCGTTATGCCGGGCACGGTCCAGGAGGGTCGGCAGGGAGCCGATGTTGTGGGTGCCGAAGACGACATCCACCCAGGGGGCGCGGTCGACGATGGTGGCGCGATCCTTCTGCGCCAGGCAGCCGCCGACGGCGATCTGCATGCCCGGGTTCGCGGTCTTGCCGGGGCGCAGCGCGCCCAGGTGCCCGTAGAGCTTGTTCGCGGCGTTCTCCCGCACCGCGCAGGTGTTGAACACGACCACGTCGACCTCTCCGGTGCGGGGGTCGGCGTCGGCGGGGGCGGCGACGAAACCGGCGTCCTCCAGCAGACCTGTGAGGCGCTCGGAGTCGTGGACGTTCATCTGGCAGCCGAAGGTGCGCACCTGGTAGGTGCCACGGGCGGCGTCGGGGGCAGCTGTGGTCATGGTGCTCCCAGGGTAGTCAGCGCGGCGGCGTCGCGGGGGCTCACTGCCCTGTGGCGGAGAGCATCTCCCCGGCGACGACGTGCTGCACGAGATCCGCGGGGTACCCGCGGCGACGCAGGTAGTCCGCGAGGCGGCGGGACACACGGGCCCGTTCGATGCAATCGCCGGCCGCGGCGCTGGCGGGGGTGATGCCCTGCCGGCGCAGCCGCTGCTGGGCGAGCTCCCGGCAGCGGGCCTCCTCCTGCACCGCGGCGGGACCGCCGCCCGCGGGGGCGAGGGCCTCGTCGATCAGGTCGGACGCCACGCCCCGGGCGCTGAGCTCCTGACGCAGGGCGTCGTCGGCCAGGCCCCGCAGTTCCCGTCGCTGCGTCACCCAGGCGCGGACGAAGGCGAGGTCGTCCACCAGCCCGGCCCGCTGCAGGCGGGCCATGACCTCGTGCTGGACATCGGCGGGCACCTCGCGGGCGGTGAGGCGCTCGCGCATCTCCCCCGCGCTGCGCGCCCGGGTGGACAGCAACCGCAGCAGGTAGCGACACTGGGCCACGACGTCTTTCTCCCGGGCCGCAGCCTCGGGGTCCGCAGGTGTCGCGGGGCGTTCCAGGATCTCGCGGGTGCGGGCGGCCAGGTCCTCCCTGACCGCCCGCTGCCGCGGGGTGTCGGCGGGTCGCCGGGACGCCACGGTCAGATGGTCGCCGGGACGTCCTCGTCGAGGAACTCGTCCTCTCCGAGGGCGTCGGCCGCATCACCCTGCGCGGGTGCCTTCTCCGCGAACTGGCCGACCCCGAGGGTGCTGAGGATCTTGTGCTCGATCTCGACAGCGAGGTCCGGGTTGTCCTTCAGGAACTGTCGGGCGTTCTCCTTGCCCTGACCCAGCTGGTCACCCTCGTAGGTGAACCACGCCCCGGACTTGCGGACGATGCCGTGCTCGACCCCGAGGTCGATCAGACCGCCCTCACGCGAGATGCCCTCGCCGTAGAGGATGTCGAACTCGGCCTGCTTGAAGGGCGGGGACATCTTGTTCTTGACGACCTTGACGCGGGTGCGGTTGCCCACGGAGTCCTGCCCCTGCTTGAGGGTCTCGATGCGGCGGATGTCCATGCGCACGGAGGCGTAGAACTTCAGGGCCTTGCCGCCGGTGGTGGTCTCCGGGCTGCCGAAGAACACGCCGATCTTCTCGCGCAGCTGGTTGATGAAGATGGCGGTGGTGCCGGAGGCCGACAGCGCGCCGGTGAGCTTGCGCAGCGCCTGCGACATGAGGCGGGCCTGCAGACCGACGTGGGAATCACCCATCTCGCCCTCGATCTCCGCCTTCGGCACCAGCGCAGCGACGGAGTCGATGACGATGACGTCGAGTGCACCGGAGCGCACCAGCATGTCGGCGATCTCGAGGGCCTGCTCACCGGTGTCGGGCTGGGAGACCAGCAGGGCGTCGGTGTCCACCCCGAGCTTCTTCGCGTACTCCGGGTCGAGCGCGTGCTCGGCGTCGATGAACGCGGCGATACCGCCGTTGCGCTGGGCGTTGGCGACCGCGTGCAGGGCGACGGTCGTCTTGCCGGAGGACTCCGGGCCGTAGATCTCCACGATGCGGCCGCGGGGCAGCCCGCCGATGCCGAGGGCGACATCCAGGGCGACCGAACCGGTGGGGATGACCTCGACCGGCGGGCGGGTGTCGTCGCCCAGACGCATGATCGAACCCTTGCCGAACTGGCGGTCGATCTGGGCGAGGGCGTTGTCGAGCGCGGCGGAGCGGTCGCCGCCGCCGGCGGGCGAGGAGTTCTTCGAGACGGGCATGTCCACTTCCTTCCGAGGGGCCGGGTCGACCGGCGCTGTGACGGTGCGGCCACACTAGGGGGAGGCCCCGACAGACGAACGAGCAACCGTGGCGGACTGTGCATGACCCTCCCCTGGGGAGGAACCACGGGCCGCCGCGGGCACCGACACGGCGATGCTAGCCGAACACGCGTTCGAACGACACCCTGTGTCGCGGCGTGTCGTGGCAGAGGCTGCGGGCAGGTCGCGCGCGGCGCAGCCGGAAGTGCGGATCCTCGAGTGCGGGGCCGACGAGCCGAGCAGCACCGGACCCCGTCAGAGGCGGCGGCCCCGCAGGTGCGGCGGGATCTCCCAGCGTCGGGACTCCGGCACGTCCAGTTCGTCGCACAGGGCGGTCCAGACCGCGCGGACGTCCTGGCCCTCGCTGAGGGCCTCCTGGGCGGTGCGGCCGCCGCAGGCGGTCAGCACGAGATCCTGCGCGTAGGTGCGCGCCAGGGACGGCCCGAACACGTGGTCGGCCAGGGTGCGGAACTCACTCAGACGCACCGGTGGGACTCCTCGTGGACGATGGATGGGCAGGGGCTCGGCGGTCCGATGTCCCCCGCCCGGCGTCAGTGCAGGCCGGCGAGCTCACCCTCGGTGAGGCTGTCGGGCACGGTGTCGGGGATGCTCACACCCTCGGCGACGGCGATGCGGTCGGCGACCTCCCGCAGGACGAAGGACAGCGGCAGGCCCAGCGCCTCGGTGACGCTGGCGAGCAGTTCGCTGGAGGCCTCCTTCTGGCCGCGCTCGATCTCACTGAGGTAGCCCAGCGAGACGCGCGCGTCCGCCGAGACCTGCCGGAGGGTGCGGCCCTGGGCCTGACGGGCGGTGCGCAGCACGTCGCCGAGCTCCTGACGCAGCAGGATCATGTGCGTGCCTCCCTTCGGGGACGTCGGGGCGGTGGTCGGGACCGCCGGGCTGCGGCGGCCGGTGCTCTGGTGCGCCGCCGGGGTGACGGGCCGGGCCGGTCGCGGCCAGGTCGTGGTCGCGCGCGGCGCGGCGCCGGGGCGGCGGCTGACAGCGGAGCGCCCGAGGGCACGGGACGCTGCCGCGGCGCGGGCGGTCGCCATCCGGTCGGTGGTCGCCGCCTCGGTTCGAGGCGTACGGGAGGAGGGCGTCGTCATCACAGTCACGCTCCCCTCAACGCCTCGGTCCGGCGGAATGTTCCCGACATCCTACGGGGACGCGTCTGAACCCTCGGGACGACCCGGCCCCGGGGAGGAACCACGCGGGGACTCCGGCGCGGCCCCGGGAGCGAGGCCGAGGCCCACGGCGAGCAGTTCGAGGGCGGCACGGACAGTGCCGGCGCGGACCGCGGATCGCTCCCCCGCCAGATGCAGCACGCGCTCGTCCCGCACCCCGTCGCGGTCGGCGAGCGCCAGGTGCACGGTCCCGGCGGGTACTGCGCGCTCGTCCGGTCCGGGTCCGGCCACCCCGGTGGTGGAGACGACCAGGTCGGCGTCGTACAGCCGCTGCGCCCCGAGGGCCATCTGGCGTGCGACGGAGGCGGTGACCGCGCCCGTGCGGTCGAGCTCCGCGGCGTCGACCCCCAGGATCCGGGCCTTCGCCGTGGACGCGTAACAGGCGGCGCCGCCGAGCACGCAGGCGCTGGCACCGGGCACATCGACCAGCCGCGCCACCACCGCCCCGGCGGTGAGGGACTCGGCGGTGGCGAGGGTCACCCCCCGGGCGATGGCCGACGTGATCACGGCCGTCGCGAGCGGGTCGACCCCGCCGGGTTCAGGCGCGGGGTGCATCGGTGCCGCGCGCGGCCAGTGCCTCGCGGCGCATCCGCAGGCCGTCCTGGACGTTCACCAGGCCCGACCACACGGTGAGGATCACCGCGATGAGCACCAGGGTCCAGCCGATCCAGCGGGCCGGGCCCCAGAGCAGCTCGAAGGGCAGCAGACAGAAGGTGATCGCCACGGACTGGAAAGCCGTCTTGAGCTTCCCGGCCCAGTTCGCCGGCAGTGCCCCGTACTTCAGGATCCCCATCCGCATCAGGGTGATGCCGAGCTCCCGCGCCAGGATCAGCACCGTCATCCACCAGGGGATGTACTCCCACACCGACAGCATGATGAAGGCGGCACCGGTGATGGCCTTGTCGGCGATCGAATCGACGATCTTCCCGAAGTCGGTGATCAGCCCGTACTTGCGGGCCAGACGGCCGTCGAGGAAGTCGGTGATCATCGCGGCGACGAACACCCCGGTGATCAGCAGGCGGCCGGGGACGGACCCCGCATACATCACCGCCAGCACCACGAACACCGGCACCATCACCAGGCGCAGCATGGTGAGGATGTTCGCGATGTTCCACAGCGGGACGGGCGCGGCCGCGTCCCCGGCGGGGGTCGGTCGCGCGGTGGCGCCGGACCCGTCATGCTCGATGCTCATGGCCTCTCCTCCGGCCCCGTGTCGGGCCTGTCATCCGGGTCGCCCGGGGTGACGGTCGCTGCGGGTCAGCGGCCGGTCAACTGCCAGGCGTCCTCGCTGTCCTCGTCGACATCATCCTGGTCGTAATAGTCGGTGGCGGGCTCGACGTCGTCGTGCGCCAGCGGATCGTCACCGTACCGGTCCGCATCCTCCGGGGCGACACCCTCCTCCGCGTCGGCGGCGGGTTCGGGCTCCTCCCCGCGCAGGCGGGCCAGGGCGGTGCCGAGGTCATCCGGATGCACCAGCACGTCACGCGCCTTCGACCCCTCGGAGGGCCCGACGATCTCGCGGGACTCCAGCAGGTCCATCAGGCGGCCGGCCTTGGCGAAGCCCACGCGCAGTTTGCGCTGCAACATCGAGGTGGATCCGAACTGCGTGGTGATCACCAGCTCCGCCGCCTGCAGCAGGACGTCGAGATCGTCGCCGATGTCGTCGTCGATGTGCTTCTGGGTGGCGGGGGCGGTGACGTCCTCGCGGTAGTTCGGACGCATCTGCGTCTTCACGTGGTCGACGACCTTGTGGATCTCCGACTCGTTGACCCAGGCGCCCTGGATGCGCATCGGCTTGGCCTTGCCCATCGGGTGGAAGAGGGCATCACCCTGGCCGATGAGCTTCTCCGCCCCGGGCGAGTCGAGGATCACGCGGGAATCCTGCAGCGAGGAGGTGGCGAAGGCGAGGCGACTGGGAACGTTCGCCTTGATGATGCCGGTGACGACATCCACCGACGGCCGCTGCGTGGCGAGGACCAGGTGGATGCCGGCGGCACGCGCCAGCTGGGTGATGCGCTGGATCGACGCCTCGACATCCCGCGGGGCGACCATCATGAGGTCGGCGAGCTCGTCGACCACGACCAGCAGGTACGGGTAGGGGGCGATCTTCCGCTCGCTGCCCGGCGGAGGCGTCACCTCGCCGGCGCGCACGGCCTTGTTGAAGTCGTCGATGTGCTTGAACCCGAAGGCGGCGAGGTCGTCGTATCGGGCGTCCATCTCCTTGACCACCCATTCGAGGGCCTCGGCGGCCTTCTTCGGGTTGGTGATGATCGGGGTGATCAGGTGCGGGATGCCCTCGTAGATGGTGAGCTCCACCCGCTTCGGATCCACCAGCACCATGCGCACCTCCTCCGGGGTGGCACGCATGAGGATGGAGGTGATCATCGAGTTCACGAAGCTCGACTTGCCGGCGCCGGTGGCACCGGCGACCAGCAGGTGCGGCATCTTCGCGAGGTTCGCGATCACGTAACCGCCCTCGACGTCCTTGCCCACGCCCATCACCATCGGGTGCTCATTGCCGCGGGCCACGGAGCTGCGCAGCACGTCGCCCAGGGCCACGGTCTCGCGGTCGGTGTTGGGGATCTCGATGCCGATGGCCTTCTTGCCGGGGATCGGCGAGAGGATCCGGACGTCGGCGCTGGCTACCGCGTAGGCGATGTTCTTGTCGAGGGCGGTGACCTTCTCGACCTTGGTACCCGGCGCGAGCTCCACCTCGTAGCGGGTGACGGTCGGGCCGCGGGTGAATCCGACGATCTCCGCGTTCACCCCGAACTGCTCGAACACCTCCCCCAGTGCCTCGACGACCCGATCATTGGCCTCCGACCGGGTGCGGTGCGGCGGCCCCTCCAGCAGGAACGACGAATCCGGCAGGGTGTAGACGATGTCCCCGGCGAGCTCCAGCTGTTCCCCGGCGCGGGGCAGGTCGCCCATCGGCGGGGCCACCAGCTCGGTCTCCGGGGTGCTCTCCCGCTCGGTCCCGCGCTGCGGGGCCGACTCCCCCGGAGCCACGGCCCGCGATCCGGTGCCGCGAGCGTCCCCGGAGCCCGTGCTCCGGGAAACCCCGGTGCGACCGGCACCGAGGGCGGTGGCGGCGGGCTCCCCGGCGGGCAGGGCCTCGGTGGCGGCGGGGAAGGTCTTGGCGCGGCCGTTCTCCTCGGCGACGACGTCGAACACCTCGGTGGGGTCGTGCGGGGTCCCGCGCTGCGGCCCCTCGTCCTGCCCATGCGGGGCGGCCGGACGGCGAGAGCCCTCGGAGCGGGCGGCGCCACCGCGGCGGCCTCGACCCCGGCCCGTGCGGCCGTGCCCGCCGTCCTCGTCATCCTCGACGACGGCACCGTCGAAGGCCCCGTCACCGGCGTATCCGAAACTGTCGTGATCACGGGAGGTGTCGTCCTGCGGGTCCTCCTCGCGGCGGCGCTTGCGCGGACGCGGGGTCCGCAGCGGCCGGGTGGCCTGCTCCTCGGCGGAGCCCTCGGCGTCGCCGGAGCGTCCCGCGGGTCGGCGTCGCGGTGTCAGGCCGAACTGCTCTCGCTCGGCGTTCTCCTCCTCCCCGTCACCGACGAGCCGGTCGTACACCTCCCGCAGACGCCGCGGCAGCTGCTGCACCGGCGTGGCGGTGAGCACCAGCACCGCGAACAACGCCACCAGCGCGTACACGGCGATCACCAGCGGTCCGGGGATCAGCGCCACCAGCGGCGCCGCCGCCAGATAACCGAGCACCCCGCCGCCGCGGGCGAGGGCGTCGACACCGTCGGCGGGGGCGGGCAGGCGGGCGATCACGGAGGCGATCGCGGCGAGCGCCGTCACCAGCAGGGCGATGCCGGCGGCGATCCGCACGTTCGCGCGTTCCAGGTCGGGGCGGCGGAACATCCGCAGGCTCCACCCGAACAGCAGCAGCGGCAGCACCACGGAGACCACTCCGAAGGTGCCGGCGGCGACCGTGTGGACAGCACCGAACATCCGGCCGCCCACATGCCACCACTCCGGGATCGCCACCAGCACCGCCAGCAGCAGCAGGAACAGGGCGTAGCCGTCGCGGCGGTGCTCATCGGCGACCGTCCAGCGGGTCACGCCGACGCCGCGCACGAACCCGCCGACGGCGCGCGCCAGGCCCAGGTAGACCGAGCGCACCGCGCGCACAGGCAGGGGCAGCGTCGACGGATCGTGCGCCCCGTCACCGATCCGCGTGGATCCGGAGGCGGAGGTGCGGGACGAGCCCTTCGACGCACGAACGGGGGAAGACGTACGTGTCGCCATGATCCCAATCTATCCCGCGTCCTCCCCTCGTCGGCGGAGGCGCGGGGCGCGGGACCGGCTCAGACCTCGACGACCACCGGCATGATCATCGGGCGGCGGCGCAGGCGCTGCGAGGCATAGCGACCGACGACGCGCCGCATGACCTGCTGCAACTGGTAGGTGTCGCGTCGATCGGCCTGGTCGGCGACGGCCTTCTCCAACGCGGCGACGATATCCGGGCGGAGCTTCTCGAACACGGAGTCGTCCTCGGCGACACCGCGGGCGTGGATCTCCGGCCCGGCGATGAGGGCGCCGGTCTCGGAGTTCACCACCGCGAAGATCGAGATGAAGCCCTCGTCCCCGAGCACACGCCGGTCCTTGAGGTCGGCCTCGGAGATCTCCCCGACGCTGGAGCCGTCCACGTACACGTATCCGTTGGGGATCTCCCCCACCACGCGGGCCTCACCGTCGCGCAGGTCGACGACCTGGCCGTCGCGGGCCAGGACGATCCGCTCGGCGGGGATGCCGGTGGACTGCGCCACGCGACCGTTGGCGATGAGGTGGCGGATCTCGCCGTGCACCGGCATGACGTTCTTCGGCCGCACGATGTTGTAGCAGTACAGCAGCTCCCCGGCGCTCGCATGACCGGAGGTGTGGACCTTCGCGTTGCCCTTGTGGATCACCTCGGCGCCGAGCGCCATCAGCCCGTTGACCACCCGGAACACGGCGTTCTCGTTGCCGGGGATGAGGGAGCTGGCGAGGATCACGACGTCCCCGGGGCCGACGCTGACGCGGTGGTCGCGGTTGGCGATGCGGCCGAGGGCGGCCATCGGCTCCCCCTGGCTGCCGGTGCACATGAGCACCATGCGGTCGTCGGGGATGTCGTTGATCTGCTTGACGTCGATGAGCACGCCGTCGGGCACGTGCAGGTACCCCATCTCCGCGGCGATGCCCATGTTGCGGACCATGGAACGGCCGACGAAGGCGACCTTCCGGTCGTGGCGCGCGGCGGCGTCGAGCACCTGCTGCACGCGGTGGACGTGGCTGGAGAACGACGCCACCACGATCTTCTGCCGTGCACGGCCGAAGATCGCATCGATCACCGGGCCGATCTCCTGCTCACCGGTGGTGAAACCGGGGACCTCCGCGTTGGTGGAGTCGACCATGAACAGGTCGACGCCCTTCTCGCCGAGGCGGGCGAAGGCGCGCAGGTCGGTGATGCGGCCGTCCAGCGGCAGCTGGTCCATCTTGAAGTCGCCGGTGTGCAGCACGCTGCCGGCGGGAGTCTCCACGTACACCGCGAGGGCGTCGGGGATGGAGTGGTTCACGGCGACGAACTCGCAGGCGAAGGGGCCGAACTGCTCGGTCTGCCCCTCTTTCACCGCCAGGGTGTAGGGGGTGATGCGGTGCTCTCGCAGCTTCGCCTCGACCAGAGCGAGGGTCAGCTGGCTGCCGACCAGCGGGATGTCGGGCTTGAGACGCAGCAGGTACGGCACGGCGCCGATGTGGTCCTCATGGCCGTGGGTCAGCACGATGGCGGCGACATCGCCCAGACGCTCGGCGATGTGGTCGAAATCCGGGAGGATCAGATCGACACCGGGCTGCGACTCCTCGGGGAACAGCACGCCGCAGTCGATGACGAGCAGCCGCCCGCCGTATTCGAGCACGGACATGTTGCGGCCGACGTCGCCGAGGCCGCCCAGCGGGATGACCCGCAGGGCGTCCTTCTTGAGTTTCGGCGGCTGGTTCAGGCGGTCGGTGAAGACAGTGGTCAACGGGTCCCCTCAGTGGGATGGGTGGGATCGATGTCGGCCTCGGCGGCCAGGGCGCGCTCCAGGCGCTCCAGGACGTCGCGCTCGGCGGGCACCAGCGGCAGGCGGACCGCGGCATGCGAGAGCACCCCGCGCTGGACCAGGGCATGCTTGGCGACGACCGCGCCGGGCGCGTGCGCCATGATCGCGTCGACCACCGGGGCCAGACGACGGTGCAGGTCACGGGCGGTGTCGAGGTCCCCGGCGGCGACGGCGTCGATCAAGCGACGGTGCAGACGCCCGGTGACGTGACCGACGACCGACACCACACCGCAGGCGCCGATCGCGAGCCACGGCAGGTTCAGGGCGTCCTCCCCGGAGTAGTACGCCAGGCCGGTCGCGGCCATCACGGCGGTAGCCTCGGCGAGGTCCGCCTTGGCGTCCTTCACGGCGACGATGCGGGGGTGCTCGGCGAGCCGCTGCAGGGTGTCGGCGGTCAGCGGCATCCCGGAGCGGCCCGGGATGTCGTACAGCATGAGCGGCAGATCGGTGGCGTCGGCGACAGCGGTCGTGTGCGCGATGACACCGGCCTGCCCGGGCTTGGAGTAGTACGGGGTGACGACCAGCAGTCCGTCGATGCCGAGGCCGGCGTGGGCGCGCGCCAGATCGATGCTGTGGCGGGTGTCGTTGGTGCCCACCCCGGCGACGATCCGGGCACGGCCCCCGATGGCCTCGACCACGGCCCGCACCGTCGCGAGCTTCTCCTCGTCGGAGGTGGTCGGCGACTCCCCGGTGGTGCCGTTGACGACGACCAGGTCGTGCCCGTTGTCCACCAGGTGCTCGGCGACCCGCGCGGCGGCCTCGAGGTCCACGGCGGAGCCGTCGGGGGTGAAGGGGGTGACCATGGCGGTGCCGACGGTGCCGAAGGGCGCGGTGGCGGGAAGACTCATGCGGGCTCCTGGGGGTGGAGGTGTGGGGCGGATGAGGAGCGGCTCACGGGGCGACGCGGCCGCCGTCCTCGAAGGCCTGGTGGGTCAGCGGCATCGCCTCCGCGAAGAGGGCCTCCATCTTCTCGGCGACCATCTCGATCTCCCGCTGCGGGAACGACGGGAAGCGGGACGACTCCCGGCTGGTGCGCAGGGAGAGGAAGTTCATCAGGGAACGGGCGTTGACCGTGACGTACATCGAGGAGAACAGGTTCAGCGGCAGCACGGACCGGGCGACCTCCCGGGCGACCCCCGCCTCGAGCATCCGCCGATAGGCGGCGTAGGCGCTCGCGGACTGCTCGCGCACCTGCTGGTCGACCAGTTCGTATTGCTCGTCGCTGCCGGGCTGGAACTGGTAGGCGCCGGGCTTGCCGACCTGCACCAGGTTCCGCTCGCGCGCCGGCACGAAGAACACCGGCCGCATCTCGCGGTACCGGCCGGACTCCTCGTTGTAGGAGGCGATGCGGTGGCGCATGAACTCACGGAAGACGAAGATCGGCGCCTCGACGTAGAAGGTGAACGAGTTGTGCTCGAAGGGGCTGCCGTGGCGGTCCCGCATGAGGTACCGGATGAGCCCGGCGTCGCGCTCGGAGGCGTCCTGCCCCGCGGCCGCGAGGGACTGCTCTCCGACGGTGGAGACACGCGCGGCGAAGACGACGTCGCCGTCCCGGGCGGCGGACCGGACCAGTTCCACGGTCACGTCGGACCGGAACACGATGTCGTTCATGCACCCAGACTAGTGCAGGCGATCGTCCCCGGACCGGTGCGACCGGCCGGGATCCACGACCTGTCGGTGCTCCTCACCGAAGCAGTCGTAGGTGGTCGTCCTCGACGCTCACGCGCAGGCCCACGAGGGAGTCGATCACCGCATCGGCCCCCGGCGCGAGGGCCTCGGCCGGGGTGGTGGTGGTGATGGCGAGGGTGCGGCAGCCGGCACCGCGGCCCGCCTCGAGCCCGCCGACGGAGTCCTCCACCACCAGGCAGTGCTCGGGAGCGATGCCGACCGCGGCGGCACCGCGCAGGTACGGCTCCGGGTCGGGTTTGCCGCGGTGCACCTCGTCGGCGGTGATCAACCCGTCGGGGACGGGCAGGCCCGTGCGGGCCCACCGGGCCGCGAAGAGTCGCTGCGTGCAGGAGGTGACGATGGTCCAGGTGGGGCGATCGAGGTCCCGCGCTGCGGCATCGAGTGCGGCGAGGAGGTCCTCCGTGCCGGGCAGGGCGTGGACCTCGTCGACGTCGGCGACCTCGAGATCCTCGATGCGGGTGAAGGCCCACTGCATCTCGGCGTCGTCCATGTCGGGGAACACCCGCCGCAGCACGCCCCGGGCGGGGGTGCCGTGGAAGCGATGGTCGAAGCGCTCGGCGCTTCCGAGTTCCTGGAACAGTCGGTTCCACGACCGCACCACCGCATCCCCGGAGTCGACGAGGGTGCCGTCCATGTCGAGCAGCAGAGCGGCGGCGGTGAGGTCGAGGGCTCCGGAGACAGACGTCATGGCGCCTACGCTCTCACGTCGTGGGGGTGGCCCGCGCATCGGGCGGCCCGACGGGCGCCGGACGCGAATCCCTAGCATGGGGGCGTGTCCCCCGCCGTGCCGCCCCGCTCCGCCACCTCATCCCCCGCCGGGCATGATGCGGCCGACGAGGCCGACGAGGCAGTCACCTCCCGCTCCGGCGTCGCGGGCGGGGGGAACGCGGATGCCTCGCAGCAGGAGGGCCTGCGGGCGATCCGGCACCGCGGACTGTCCGTCGGTCTCGCGACGGGCCTGTACGGCATCTCCTTCGGTGCCCTCGCCACCGCCTCCGGTCTGGACCTCGCGCAGGCCATGGTGTTGTCGATGGTGATGTTCACCGGTGGCGGACAGTTCGCCTTCGCCGGGGTGGTCGGCGCTGGCGGGTCGGAGGTCGGCGCGGTGGTGGCGACGCTGCTGCTGGGTCTGCGCAACACCGTCTACGGGGTGGTGATGTCCCGGGTGATGCCCCGCCGCCCGGCGCTGCGGGCACTCGCCGCGCAGCTGACGATCGACGAGTCCACCGCCACCGCTCTCAGTGGCCGCACCCCCCGGGAGCAGCGGGCCGGGTTCTGGGCCGCCGGGGTGGCGGTCTGGGTGTTCTGGGCGCTGTTCTCCCTGCTCGGGGCCCTCGCGGGGCAGGCGATCGCGGATCCCGCTGCCTGGGGTCTGGATGCCGCAGCGGCGGCCGCGTTCCTCGCGCTCCTCTGGCCGCGACTCGTCTCCCGTGACGCCGTGGCGGTGGCGGTGGCCGCCGCGTTCGTGGCGCTGCTGGTGACGCCGATGCTGCCCGCAGGCCTTCCCGTGCTTGCCGCCGGTGGGGCCGGGGTCGCCGCCGGGCTGCTGCTGGGCCGCCGCGCCACCGGGTCCCGGTCTGCGACGGAGGGGGCGGCATGAGTGCGCTGTGGGTGGCGGTGATCGTGGTGTCGGTGGCGTCGTTCCTGCAGAAGTGGATCGGCTATCAGGTGCCCGCCTCTCTGCTGGAGCGCCCGGTGGTCGCGCGGATCACGACGTTGCTGCCGCTGGCGCTGCTGGGGGCACTGGTGGCGGTGCAGACCGCCACGGCGGGGCCGCTGGTGGTGGCGGATGCCCGGCTGCTCGCCCTGGCGGTCGCGGCGGTTCTTCTGTGGCGCCGGGCGCCGTTCCTGGTGGTGGTGATCACCGCGGCCCTGACCGCCGCGGCTGCCTGGGCCCTCGGGCTGGGCTGAACCGCGGGTCACGCGGCGGTCAGCGGCGTGCCGTGCGCTCGAGCGCGATGGCGCGGCGCATGGCCTCGCGGGCGTGGCGACGGTCCCCCAGATCGTCGTAGGCGCGGGCCAGCCGCACCCAGTCCGGCCAGGTGGCGTCGGGCCCCGCGGCGACCTCCCGCGCCCGGTCGAACTCCTGTCGGGCGAGCTCCTGACGCTGCGGCCGCGGCAGATCGTGCCGCAGACCGCCCCGACCGGCCGCATGATCCACCGGCACCGCCGCCACCAGATGCGCGGAGGCGAGCCCGAACCGCACCTCCCGCCATGTCACCCACACGCTCAGCAGCAGGAACAGCAGGGTCGCGAGGGCGAGGCCCCCTCCGACCACTCCCCCGGCGCGCCAGAACCCCCAGGCGATCCAGCCGAGGCCCCAGCAGTAGGCGGCGGTGACGAGGACCAGACCCGCCACCAGCAGGGTGCCGCGCACCTCAGCCGAGGTCCATGTACTGATCGAGGCCGATGGTCAATCCCGGCCAGGAGCCGACCTCCCGCACCCCCAGCAGCACCCCGGGCATGAAGCTCACCCGGTCGAAGGAGTCGTGGCGCAGGGTGAACTGCTCACCCTCCCCGCCGAAGACGACCTCCTCGTGGGCGGTGAGACCCCGCAGCCGCACCGCATGCACGTGAATGCCGTCGAGCACGGCACCCCGGGCACCTTCCGGGTCCTGCCGGGTGGCGTCGGGCACCGGCCCGAGCCCGGCCTCCGCCCGACCGCGGGCGATCGCGGCGGCGGTGTGCCGGGCGGTGCCGGAGGGGGCGTCGAGCTTGTCGGGGTGATGCAGTTCGATGATCTCGGCGCTCTCGTAGTAGCGGGCGGCGATCTCCGCGAAGCGCATCGCCAGCACCGCACCGATGGCGAAGTTCGGCGCGATCAGCACTCCCACCTGCGGGTGGTCCTCGAGGGCGGTGCTGACCTGCTGCAGCCGCTCCTCGGTCCATCCGGTGGTGCCGACGACGACGTGGATGTCGTGGTCGATCGCCCAGAGCACGTTGTCGAGGGCGGCGTCCGGCACGGTGAGGTCCACCGCCACCTGGGCGTCGGCCTCGGTGAGGGCGGAGAGGTCATCCCCGTGGCCGATGCGCGCGACGAGGTCGAGATCCTCAGCGGTCTCGATCGCCCGGCAGGCGGCACTGCCCATGCGGCCGCGGGCGCCGAGCACGGCCACCCGCAGCGGGCTGCCACCGGCGGTTCCGGGTTCCTGGTCCTCAGCGGGGCGGGGGGCGGAGAGGCTGTCGGTCATGGGGATCCTTTCTAACGCGGAGGCCTCAGCGGGCCTCGGGGTCCGTCGCCTGCGGGCCGACGTCCACCCGGGTGGTGAAACGGCCGGCGAGGCGCTCGGCAAGCTCCTGCACCTGGTCACGCGTGACCGCGGCGATCGCGGCGATGGTCTCATCGACGGTGGAGTAGCGGCCGTGGACCAGTTCGGCGGTGCCGAGGCGGCCCATGCGGGAACTGGTGTCCTCCAGGCCCAGTGCCAGCGATCCGGTGATCTGCCCCAGGGCGCGGCGCATCTCCGCCTCGGTGACCCCGTGCCGGCCCATCTGGGCGAGTCCCTCACCGAGCAGCTCCACCACCTGGGCGGTGCTCTTGGGGCGACAGGCGGCGTACATGCCGAACAGGCCGCTCTCCCGGTACCCGGCGGTGAAGGAGTAGACGCTGTATGCCAGGCCCCGCTCCTCCCGCACATGCTGGAACAGGCGCGAGCTCATGCCGCCGCCGAGGATCGACATCAGCACCCCGAGGGCGTGGCGGTCCTCGCTGGTGGCCGGCAGACCCGGCCCACCGAGGTAGATGTGCGTCTGCTCGGTGTCGCGGTGCAGCACGTGCGCGGTGAGCTCGGTGACGTCGGCCAGGCCGTGCGGCTGGGCGGGGCGGGTCAGCGGATGCGCCGCGGGCAGGCGGCCCTCCTCCAGCTCCCACCCACCGGCGCGCAACCCCTCCAGCAGCATCGCGCGCAGCTGCTCGTGGTCGACGTCGCCGACGGCGGTCACGACGAGGTTGTCGGGCCGGTAGTGGCGCTCGTAGTGGGCGCGCACGTCCTCGGCGGTGAGGGCGGAGACCGTCGCGGGGGTGCCGCCGACGGGCCGCCCCAGGGGGGTGTCGGGGCCGAGCACCCGCGCCAGGAACGTCTCGTAGCCGACATCGGTGGGGTCGTCCTCCGCCATCGCCAGCTCCTCCAGGATGACCTCGCGTTCGGTGGCGAGGTGCTCTGCCGTGAGGGTGGAGGAGGTGACCATGTCGGTGAGGACGTCGACGGCGAGCGGTACGTCGGCGCTGCGCACCCGGCCGTAGTAGAAGGTGTGCTCCTTGGCCGTGACCGCGTTGGACTCCCCGCCGATCTCATCGAAGACGGTGGCGATGTCCAGGGCCGTGCGCCGCTGCGTCCCCTTGAACAGCAGATGCTCCAACACATGGGTGCTGCCGGCATGCTCGGGCGCCTCATCGCGTGATCCCACCGGCAGCCACAGTCCGATGCTGGCGCTGCGCACGGAGTCGTCGGTCTCGGTCAGCAGCCGCACGCCGCCGGGGAGAACACTGCGCCGCACCACGTGGGCGCCATCGGCGGACAGCACCACGTCACTGCGGGGGTCATCGAAGGGAAGGTCGCGAGGCATCGGTCGATTCTCCCACGACGCCGCCCCGCCCCGGGATTCCGGGACGGGGCGGCGTGCGATGTGGTGCGCGGGCGGTCACCGCGGAGGCGACTGCCCGGGGAGGGTCACTCCGCGGTGGGGGCGTCGTCCTCGACCGAGGCGGCCGTTGCGGTCTCCCCTGCCGGGGTCTCCGCGGCGGCGGACTCGTCCTCCGGCACGGCCAGGCTGATCTTGCCGCGGGCGTCGATCTCGCGGATCTCGACCTCGACCTTCTGGCCGACGGACACGACGTCGTCGACCTTCTCCACGCGCTTGCCGCCGTTGAGCTTGCGCAGCTGCGTCACGTGAAGCAGGCCGTCCTTGCCCGGGGTGAGGGAGACGAACGTCCCGAAGTCCACGACCCGCACGACGGTGCCGAGGTAGCGCTCGCCGACCTCCGGCACCATCGGGTTGGCGATGGCGTTGATCGCGCTGCGGGCGGCCTCGGCGGCGGGACCGTCGGTGGCGCCGATGTACACGGTGCCGTCGTCCTCAATGGTGATGTCGGCGCCGGTGTCGTCCTGGATCTGGTTGATGATCTGCCCCTTCGGGCCGATGACCGCACCGATCTTGTCAACCGGGATCGTCACGGCCAGGACGCGCGGGGCGTTCGGGCTCATCTCATCCGGGGTGTCGATCGCCTCGGCGAGGACGCCGAGGATGTGCAGCCGGGCCTCACGGGCCTGGGACAGCGCGCCGGCCAGCACCGAGGCGGGGATGCCGTCGAGCTTGGTGTCGAGCTGGATGGCGGTGACGAAGTCCTTGGTGCCGGCGACCTTGAAGTCCATGTCGCCGAAGGCGTCCTCGGCCCCGAGGATGTCGGTCAGGGCGGCGTACTTGGTCTCGCCGTCGACGGTGTCGGACACCAGACCCATGGCGATGCCCGCCACCGGCGCCTTCAGCGGCACACCGGCGTTGAGCAGCGACAGGGTGGAGGCGCAGACCGAGCCCATCGAGGTCGAGCCGTTGGACCCGAGGGCCTCGGAGACCTGACGGATCGCGTACGGGAACTCCTCGCGGCTGGGCAGCACCGGCACGATGGCGCGCTCGGCGAGCATGCCGTGGCCGATCTCGCGGCGCTTCGGGGAGCCGACGCGGCCGGTCTCACCGGTGGAGTACGGCGGGAAGTTGTAGTGGTGGATGTAGCGCTTCTTGTCGATCGGCGTGAGCGAATCGATCTGCTGCTCCATCTTCAGCATGTTCAGCGTGGTGACACCCAGGATCTGGGTCTCGCCGCGCTCGAACAGCGCCGAGCCGTGCACGCGCGGCAGCACCTCGACCTCGGCGGCCAGCTGACGGATGTCGCGCAGTCCGCGGCCGTCGATGCGGGTGCCCTCGGTGAGGATCCGCTGGCGCACGACCTTCTTGGTCAGAGCGCGGAACGCCCCGGTGATCTCCTTCTCACGGCCCTCGAGGGCCTTGCCCTCGCCGCCGAGCTCCTCGGTGACCGCGGCCAGCAGCTCCTCGGTCGAGGTCTCCCGCTCCTGCTTGCCGGCGATGCGCATGACCTCGGCGAGCCGGTCCGTGGCGGCACCCGCGACGATGTCGTAGGCGTCGTCCTGGTAGTCCAGGAACAGCGGGAACTCGCGCACCGGCTTGGCGGCCTTCGCGGCCAGCTCCTGCTGGGCCTCGCAGAGGCTGCGGATGAAGACCTTGGCGGCCTCCAGACCCTCGGCGACGACCTCCTCCGTCGGGGCGATCGCACCCTGCTCGGTGATCAGCGTCCAGGCGTGGTCGGTGGCCTCGGCCTCGACCATCATGATCGCGACGTCGTCACCGACGATGCGGCCGGCCACGACCATCGAGAACACGGCCTCCTCCAGCTGGGAGAAGGTCGGGAAGGCGACCCACTGGCCACCCTCGGCGGTCGGCATCAGGGCGATGCGCACGCCGCCGATCGGGCCGGAGAAGGGCAGGCCGGAGATCTGGGTGGAGGCGGAGGCGCCGTTGATGCCGACGACGTCGTAGGCATCGTCCGGGTTGACGGCCATCACCGTCAGCACGACCTGGACCTCGTTGCGCAGGCCCTTCACGAAGGCCGGGCGCAGGGGGCGGTCGGTGAGGCGGGCGGCGAGAATCGCGTCGGTGGTGGGGCGGCCCTCGCGGCGGAAGAACGAGCCGGGGATGCGGCCGGCGGCGTACATCCGCTCCTCGACATCCACGGTGAGGGGGAAGAAGTCGAACTGGTCCTTCGGGCGGTTCGACACCGCGGTGGCCGAGAAGACCATGGTGTCGTCGTCCAGGTAGACGCTGACCGCTCCGGCGGCCTGCTGGGCGAGACGACCCGTCTCGAAGCGGACCTCGCGGCGGCCGAAGGAGCCGTTGTCGATGACGGCGGTGGTGGCGGTGATCTCAGGGCCTTCCATGGCCATAAGGGTTCTCCTGTCAGGTGGGGTGGGTGCCCCGGTCCTGCACGGCCATCGCCAGTGGCTCTCGGAGCGCGGGGCTCCGCGGGTCACTGCCGAGGACCGGGCCCGATCCGGGGCGGGACGTGAGGTGGACGGCCGGACGGTCGCCCACACACAACCGCCGCCCGCCCCGAGGGGCGAGCGGCGGACGGGTTCAGCGGCGCAGACCCAGACGCTGGATCAGCGAGCGGTACCGCTCGATGTCGACCTGCTGAAGGTACTTCAGGTGACGCTTCCGCTGGCCGACCAGCAGCATCAGGCCGCGGCGGCTGTGGTGGTCATGCTTGTGGGTCTTGAGGTGCTCGGTGAGGTACTTGATGCGGTGCGTGAGCAGCGCGACCTGCACCTCCGGGGAGCCGGTGTCGCCCTCGGACGTCCCGAACTCCTTGATGATGTCCTGCTTGGTCGCGGAATCGAAGGCCACTGGCTCTCCTCATTCTGTCGTTGCGCGGCGCACCGGGGCCTGTTCACCCGGGCTCTCTCTGCGAGCCACCCCCGAACGAGGGCATGGCTCTCCGCGGCCGATCACACGGCCTTTCCAACCTACCAGGAGGGAGCGCCGGCCCGGGAGGCCCGCTCGGCCAGGGTGCGGCGGGTCACAGCCACGTCCTCGTGCATCTGTTCCACCAGTGCCTCCATCCCGTCGAAGCACAGGGTCGGGCGCTGATAGGCGATGAACTCCAGGCGCACGAGGTCGCCGTAGAGCTCGAGGTCGAGGTCGTCGAGCACATGCGCCTCGACCATCCGCGGGGCGGGATCGTCGGGGTTCTCCCGGAAGGTGGGGTTGGTGCCGATGGAGACGGTGCAGGCGCGGCGCTCCAGCGGCGGATGGGCCGCGGCGTTCGACGGGTGCTGCTCCAGCACCGTGAGGTAGGCGGCATAGACGCCGTCAGCGGGGACGAGACCCTCCGGGGCCGGGCCGAGGTTCGCGGTGGGGAAACCCATGGTGCGACCGCGACGGAAGCCACCGCGGACGGTGTCGGTCACCCGATGGGGCCGGCCCAACAGCTCCTCAGCACGCGCCACGTCTCCGCTGAGCAGTGCCTCGCGGATGATCGACGATGACACGCGGCCGTCGCAGTGGGCAGGGCCGACATCCTCCACCAGGAGCGCGTCGAAACCATGGCGCCGCCCGAGCTCCTGCATCATGTCGAAGCCGCCCTCGTTCCCCCGACCGAACCGCGTGTCACGTCCCAGCACGACGGCGCGGGCGCCGAGCCCCTCCACCAGGAACCGGAGGACGAACTCCTCGGCCGAGTGCTGCGCGAACTCCCACGTGAAGGGGAGGTCGAGGACGCCCTCCGCTCCGTTCTCCAGCAGCAGCCGGTCGCGTTCCGCATAGGAGGTGAGGAGCGGCGGGTCTCCGGGGGTGCCCATGACGTGGCGCGGATGCGGATGGAAGGTGACGGCCACGGGCCGCAGACCGCGCTCACGGGCGGCGCGTGCGAGAAGACCCAAGACCTCCTGGTGGCCTCGGTGGACGCCGTCGTAGTTGCCGATCGCCACCGCCGTGCCGCCCAGATCCGCGGGCACCTCGGGCACGCTGTGCCAGATCGGGGCAGGGGTCACCAGGGCGGGTTCCTTCCGGGAGGACATGGGGCCCCAGGGCATGGGGCGCAGTCACTGTAGCGCCCGCGGGTGGGCGGTGCCTGCGCGGCGGCCGGGAGATTGCGATGCGTTCCACGGCGCGGCCCCCTCACACCCGCGATGGTTCTCCGGTACCCTGCCAGAACCGCAGCGGCCATGGGAGAACGTCTCCCCGCACGCGCCACCCCCCGGCGCGCGTCCGGTCGCAGGAAGACCGGAGAGCATGTCGAACCTGAGTTCGGCGGGCCCCCTCCACGGCCCGTCCCCCGTGCACCGCGGTCGAGGCAAGCGCCTCGCCCTGGTGATCGCCGCGATCCTCGCCGTCCTCGCCCTGTCCCTGACGGGTGGCGCCTTCGCCTACGCCCAGAAGTTCAGCGGCCGCGCTCTGCCAGGCACCACCGTGCTGGGTCAGGACGTGTCGGGAAAGAGCGGTGAGGAGATCGCCGCCCTCGTGGACCGCACCGCCAAGGACGTCACCGTCACCGTGGACGCCGGTGGGACCGAACGTCAGGCCACGCTGGCCGACCTCGGTGTGACCGTCGACCCGACCGCGACCGCGGCCACCGCGGTGAACCACGACGGCTCCGTGCGCGAGGTCGTCGGCGCGACGTGGCGCGGTGAGCGTGTCGTCACCCCCGTGGTCTCGGTGGACGAGAAGGTCACCGCCGCCTATGCCTCCGGTCTGGTGCCGGAGGACCGCACCCGCCCGGTCGACGCCGCCGTCGTGTACGACGAGGAGACCGAGTCCTGGTCGGTGACCCCGGGCCGCGCCGGCCAGGGCGTGGACCCGTCCGCGTTCGTCGCCGCGGTGCGCGCCCAGGCCCCGGCACTGCAGGACTTCTCCGTGACGCAGGAGATCGCCGAGATCGCCCCGCGCATCACCGACGAGGAGGCCACCGCCATCGCCGACAAGGCCAACACCCTGCTGGAGCAGGAGATGGCCATCACGGGGCCCGACGGATCCACCCACCGCATCTCCAAGGACCGCCGCGCCGAATGGGTCTCCATCGCCCCGAACGCCGCCGGTGACGCGCTCGACATGACCGTGGACAAGGAGGCCGTGGCCGCCTGGGTGAAGGAACGCGCCGCCAAGGACACCGTGAAGCCGAAGGACGGCATCGAGCAGGTCGACGCCAACGGCAAGGTCGTCTCCGTCGTGGCGGAGAAGAAGGACGGCCGCGAGATCACCAACTCCGCCGCGGTCACCGACAAGGTCGTGGCGTCCCTGACCGGCGCCACCCCGCTGGAGGCGGCGTTCGAGGCGAAGACCCTCCCCGCGAAGGTGACGCAGGCGGCCGCACCGACCCCGACCCCGGCGCCGAGCCCCAGCCCGTCGGCGAGCCCGTCGGCCTCCCCCTCGCCGTCCGCATCTCCGAAGGCCTCCCCCTCGGAGACGCCCTCCGCTCCGGCGGAGACCGGTGGCGAGAAGTGGATCGACATCAATCTGACGACCAACACGATCACCGCCTACGAGGGGTCGAAGATCGTCTACGGGCCGCGGCTGATGGTCGATGGCGGCACCGGGCACGAGACCGTCGAGGGTTCGTTCGAGATCTACCTGCGCTACACGAAGCAGGACATGACCAACGCGTCCCGTTACGCGGAGGATGACCCGCGGTACTACTACACGCCGGACGTCCCCTACGTGCAGTACTTCAAGGGCGGCTACGGCATCCACGGCGCCCCGTGGCGCAAGACCTTCGGGCCGAGCGTGCCCGAGGCCAAGGGCTCCCACGGCTGCATCAACCTGCCGGTGTCGGACGCCAAGTGGTTCTACGAGTGGGCCTCCAAGGGCACCCGGGTGGAGTCGCACCGCTGACACCCGGCCCCGCGCCGGAGTCCCACACCCGGGTGAGGGCGCGGCACCGCTGGAGCGCCCTCCTCCCCACCTGCTCACCGCACTGAGTGACGACGCGCCCCTCCCCTCGTCGGGAGGGGCGCGTCGCGCTGTCCACCCACTCCACCCGAGCTTTCACCGCAGCCCGCCCTCGAACAGGACGACAACGGCGGGATCCAGGCCCCATCACGCCCCTCCCTCCCGCTCGACGAAGAGGACCCCACCGAGGTCGGCGTGGGATGCCCCGGAGCGACCGAGAGGGGCACGCATCGGGGCCCCATCCGTCAGCTGCGCGCGGGCTCCGGGACCACGAGCACAGGCCGGAAGCGCCGGCCGCGCTCCCGGGAGATGATCGCGACGAGACGGCCGTGGGTATCCACCGCCGCAACGGTGTCGCCCGTGGTCTCGTCGGCACCGGATCGCATCCCGTCTGCTTCCTCCCGCGGCGTGATGCTGCCTCGCTCGACCCCACGCACCTCGATCCGCTGACCGGTGCCGAGGGCTGCTGCCTGCTCCTCGCTCACGCTGAGCCCGGGCAGCACGCGGGTGGCGACCGCTCCCAACCCCAGGAGGGGCAGCGTGGACGGGTCAGGGTCCCCCTCGCCTCGGGCCGGGATGTGCGCGCCCTCCTCCACGGGGAAGGGGCCGACGCGGGTGCGGCGCAGCGCCGTGAGGTGTCCTCCCACGCCCAGGGCGGTTCCGAGGTCGCGGGCAATGGCGCGCACATACGTCCCGGAGGAGCAGGTGACGCGCACGTCGAGGTCGACGAACGGAGCAGCGTCGCGGCGCTCCAGCACCGTGAGCTCGCTGATCCGCACGGGCCGCGCAGCCAGCTGCACGTCCTCCCCGGCGCGGACGCGGGCGTACGCGCGCTGCCCGTCGATCTTGATGGCGCTGACGGTGGAGGGCACCTGCTGCACGTCTCCGCGCAGCGGCGCCAGCGCCGCCTCGAGGGTCTCGGCGCTCAGGTCTGTCACCGGCAGCACGGGCCCGAGAGGTTCACCCTCCCGGTCGTCGGTGGTGGTGGCCTGTCCCAGACGGATCGTGGCGAGGTAGGTCTTGTCGAGGCCCACCAGGTGGGTCAGCAGCCGGGTGCCCTGCCCGACCCCCAGCACCAGCACGCCCGTGGCCATGGGGTCGAGGGTTCCGGCGTGGCCGACCTTACGGGTGCCCAGCAGCCACCGCACCCGCGCGACGACGTCGTGGCTGGTGCGGTCGGGAGCCTTGTCGACCAGCAGCACCCCGTGGGGGCCGGCCGTGGGATCGGGTCGGCTCACCGGCCGCCGCGGGAGGGATCGTCGCCCTCGATGGCGTCGCCGTCGAGTTCCTCGTCGCCGTCGATGTCCTCGACGTCCTCGAGGTCCTCCTCATCGCGGGGGCGGCGGTACGGGTCGGCGTCCCCGGCGTAGCGGGCGCCCTCCTGCTGCCGGGCGAGTTCCGCGTCGCGGTGACGGGCCTCCACCAGCAGGTCCTCGATGGTGCGGGCACTCTCCGGCAGAGCGTCGGGAATGAACTCGAGGGTCGGGGTGAGGCGGACACCGGTCTGACGCCCGACCTCACTGCGCAGCATCCCCGTGGCGCTCTTCAGCGCGGCGGCGGTGCCCTCCCGCTCCTCATCGCTGCCGAAGACGGTGTAAAACACGGTGGCGTGCTGGAGATCGCCGCTGACCCGGACGTCGGTGATGGTCACGAAGCCGAGCCGCGGGTCCTTCACGCGGGTGTCGAGCTGCGTCGCGACGATCTGCTGGATGCGATCGGCGAGGCGGCGGGCGCGGGGGTTGTCGCTCATGCGAAGTCCTTCCAGGGGAATCCGGGCTCGGGATCCTGACGGCCCAGCCTATCGGGCCGACGCGGCAGGCTGGTCCGCCTGTCGCTGGTCCGCCTGTCGCTGGTCCGCCTGCAGCTGGTCCGCGAGCGCTGCGAGCCGCTCCCCCTCCGGGTGGTCGGCGGGTACGGCCAGCACGACATCCCGGTCGATGGACCGGTCGACGCGGTGGCGGAAGTCGTCACCGGTGGGCAGTACCCGGAATCCGGCGTCGGTGAGCACCTCGGCGGCCCGGGCGGGTGGGGTGCTGTGGCGGTTGATCGCCAGAGCCATCCCGGCGTCGCGGCGCAGGAGGCCGCGCCAGGCGGGAGCCGCGGCGGCCAGCAGGTCCAGCGGGGAGCGACGCCACACGCCGTCGGCGCGGCCGCCGTGCTGCACCCCGTACGGGAGGTCGGCGACGAGCGCGTCCACGGACCGGGCCGGCACCAGCGCGTCGAGGGCAGCGGTGTCGCAGCCGAGCACCGTGACGGTCTGCTCCTCGCCGCGGCGCTGCGCCGCGCGGTCGGTGGCGATCCGGACCTCGAGGCGGGTACCGAGGCGCTTGCGGGCGACGGTCAGAGCGCCGTGGTCGAGGTGGTGCGGCAGCCGCTGATCCTTCAGCCAGGTTCCGAGGAACACGCGGTACTGCTCGACGTCCTTGGCGTCGACCTCCGCCCCGAGGGGGCTCAGACCCAGGCGCAGCGCCCGGTTGAGGGTGGTGCCGCGCCCGCACAGGGGGTCGAGCAGACGCAGGGTGCCGTCGAGCAGCCCGGATCGGTGGCCGCTGAGGGCCGCGGCGAGAGCGATCAGCAGGGCGGTGAACTGCTCGTTCGTCTTGCCGGGGTATTTCAGGGTGGTCTCCAGCGCACTGGGGTGGCGCAGGCTCCAGGCGGGCTCGAGGGGTTCGAGCAGCTCGCGCTCGGCGTTCCCGGCGCCGACCGGGTGCGGCAGGAAGACCCCCTGCACGGCCGAGGTGGCGGGCAGCAGCTGCAGCACCTGGTCGCGCGGGGCGGGGGTCTCCACCGTCATCAGCTCCAGACCCGCCCGGGGGGCGTCCCGGACGAGGACAGGCTGGCCGAGGTGGGCACCGAGCACCCACCGCAGCTCGGCGGTGACCAGCGGCCCGGCGGTGTCGGCGTACACCCGGTTCGTCGACGGCGCCCGCAACACCCGCAGGGAGGTGCCACCGGGGCCACCGACGGGGCTGCTGTCGGCCGGGGTCGGGCCCCCTCTCGCGGGACGGTCCGCGGTCATATCAGGTTCCTCCGGGTCGGGCCGCTCGGGATCGCGCTCTTCCGGGGCGGACGCACCACCCGGACCGTGCCCGATGCGGTGACCGGGCGCGCGGACCGGCGGGGGCCTGCGCGCAGGCCCCCACCGGAGCGGTCACTTGGTGGTGACGCGCGGCTTCTCCCGCATCTCGTAGGTGGTGATGAGGTCCTCGACCTGGAGATCGTTGAACGACCCCAGGTTGATACCGCACTCGTAGCCCTCGCGGACCTCGGTGACGTCGTCCTTGAACCGCCGCAGACCGGCGATCTCGAGGTCCTCCGTGATGACCACACCGTTGCGGGTGATGCGGGCCTTCGCCCCACGGCGGATCTCGCCGCTGCGGACGATGGAGCCGGCGATGTTGCCGAACTTCGACGAACGGAAGATCTCGCGGATCTCCGCGGTGCCCAGCTCGGCCTCCTCGTACTCCGGCTTGAGCATGCCCTGCAGGGCCTGCTCCACCTCTTCGATGGCCCGGTATATCACCGAGTAGTACTTGATCTCGACGCCCTCGCGGTCGGCGTACTCGGCGTTCTGTCCCTCGGCACGCACGTTGAAACCGATGATCACGGCGTCCGAGGCGACGGCGAGGTTGATGTTGTTCATCGTGATCGCGCCGACGCCGCGGTCGATGATCCGCAGCTGGACGTCCTCGCCCACATCGATGCCGAGCAGCGCCTCCTCCAGGGCCTCCACCGAACCGGCGGCGTCGCCCTTGAGGATGAGGTTGAGGGTCTCGACCTTGCCCTCGGACATGGCCTTGTTGATGTCCTCGAGGCTGATGCGCTTGCGGGCCTTGGACAGGGCCGCGGCACGCTGCGCCGCCTCGCGCTTCTCGGCGATCTGCCGGGCGGTGCGCTCGTCCTGGGCGACCAGGAAGGAGTCGCCGGCCCCGGGCACGGAGGTCAGACCGAGCACCTGCACCGGACGCGACGGCCCGGCCTCGGTGACGTTCTCCCCGTGCTCGTCGAGCATGGCGCGCACACGACCGTGGCCGGTGCCGCAGACGATGGCGTCGCCCACGTGGAGTGTGCCCTGCTGCACCAGCACCGTGGCGACCGGGCCACGTCCGCGGTCCAGGTTCGCCTCGATGGCCACACCGCGCGCGTCCTTGTTCGGGTTCGCCCGCAGATCGAGGGCGGCGTCCGCCGTGAGCAGCACCGCCTCGAGCAGGCTGTCGATGTGCAGGTTCTCGCGGGCGGAGACGTCGACGAACATGGTGTCGCCGCCGTACTCCTCGGCGATCAGGTTGTACTCCGTCAGCTGCTGGCGGATCTTGTCGGGGTTCGCCTCGGGCTTGTCGATCTTGTTGACCGCCACGACGATCGGCACGTCGGCCGCCTGCGCGTGGTTCAGGGCCTCGATCGTCTGCGGCATCACGCCGTCATCCGCGGCGACCACGAGGATCGCGATGTCGGTGACCTGCGCACCACGGGCACGCATGGCGGTGAACGCCTCGTGACCCGGGGTGTCGATGAACGTAATGGCACGCTCTTCGCCCTCGTGGTCGACGCTCACCTGGTACGCACCGATGTGCTGGGTGATGCCGCCGGCCTCGCCTTCGACCACACGAGAGTGGCGGATGGCGTCGAGCAGGCGGGTCTTGCCGTGGTCGACGTGACCCATCACGGTGACGACCGGTGGACGCGGCAGGCGGTCCTCGTCGTCCTCGGCCTCCAGCTCGGCGTCGAGGTCGATGTCGAACTGCTCCAGCAGCTCGCGCTCCTCATCCTCCGGGGAGACGATCTCGATCCTGTAGCCGAGCTCCTCGCCGAGCAGCTGGAAGGTGTCCTCGTCGAGGGACTGGGTGGCCGTGGCCATCTCGCCCATGGCGAAGAGCACCGTGATCAACGACGCGGGGTTGACGTCGATGCGGTCGGCGAAATCGGTCAGCGAGGCACCGCGGCGCAGACGGATGACGGTGTTGCCGTCACCGCGCGGGATCTGCACACCACCCGGCGCCGGAGCCTGCATCTGCTCGAATTCCTGGCGCTTGGCGCGCTTCGACTTGCGCGAGCGGGCCGGCTTGCCACCGCGCCCGAAGGCACCCTGGGTGCTGCCGCGGCCACCGCGACCACCGCGGGGGCCACCCCCGGGGAAGCCACCGCCACCGCCGGGACCACCGCCGCTGCGCGGGCCACCGCCACCACCGGGCCGACCGCCGCCGCGGCCGCCACCGGGGCGACCACCACCGGGACGGGCATCGGCCAGGCCACCCTGGGCATGCTGACGCATGATCCCGGGCGTGGGCATGCCGGGGCGCGCACCGGGAAGGGGACCACCGGGACGGGGCGCACCATCACGCTGCTGCGGACGCGGACCTCCGGCGCCGGCACCGTCACGCTGCTGCGGACGCGGACCTCCGGCGCCGGCACCGTCACGCTGCTGCGGACGCGGGCCACCGGGCCGCGGCATCCCCTGGCTGGACGCGAAGGGATTGTTGCCGGGGCGGGGCGCCCCACTGCGCTGCTGCGGACGCGGGCCACCGGGCCGCGGCATCCCCTGGCTGGACGCGAAGGGGTTGTTACCGGGGCGGGCACCGCCGGGACGCGGGGCCGACTTCTCCTCCCCGCCGCGACCGGCGGACGGCGAGGTCCGACCACCGGGCTTCGGGGCACCCGGGGTGGGGGAACCACCGCGACCCGAGGACTCCTCGGAGGCGGGGGCTGCCGGCTGCTTGGCCGCAGCGCCGGGGGTGGGGGCACCGGGCTTGGAGGCGCCGGGCTTCGCGGCACCGGGCTTGGGGGCGGCCGGCGAGGCCGCACCGGGCGTCGGGGCACCGGGCTTCGTGGTGTCACCGCGCTGCGGGGCATCGCTCGCGGACGCGCCGACGGCGGGCTTGGCGGGGGATGCCTCGGGCTGCGGGGCCTTCGCGGCGGCATCAGCAGTGCCGCCGGGGGTGGCACCGGGCTTGGGGGCGCCGGGGCGGGCACCGCCGGTGGGCTTCGCCGCACCGGGCTTCGCCGCACCGGGCTTGGCGGGCGCGGCATCACCGGAGCCGCCGTCACCGGCGGCGGGGAACTGCTCCCGCAGACGTCGGGCGACGGGCGCCTCGATGGTCGACGAGGCCGACCGCACGAATTCGCCCATGTCCTGCAGCTTCTGCAGAACGATCTTGCTGGGCTGTCCGAGCTCCTTCGCGAGCTCGTGGACGCGGACCTTTGCCACTTCTCTCCTGTCTCGGTCCGCGCGACAGGAGGGCGCGGACCATTAGCTCCAGTGGGTGCTCATGATCGAGTACTCATCGGATGTCCATTGCTTCGTCTCCACGCTTCCGAGTGGGTGAGGTGATCACGGACTCGAGGTCCCGGGCCAGATGCCCGGTGTCCACCGCGGACCGGAAGGACCGGGCCGCGGCTCCGCGCCGCAGGGCGCGATCGAGACACGTGGCGTCCGGGTGCAGCCACGCCCCTCGCCCCGGCGCCGACCCCGTGGGGTCGTGCCGCAGCTGCGGCGTGCCGCCGTCCGGGCTGTCGACCCGGACCAGACGCACCAGCTGCTCGCGCTCGGTGACCTGTCGGCAACCGATGCACGTCCGCTGCGGACCCGCGGCGGTGGAGCGATCACTCACTCCCCCACCTCCGATCCGAGCGGCCCCGGGACCGACGCGACGGCGGGATCGCCGACGGGCGGGCACGGGGGCACAGCCCACCCAGCATAGCCCGAGGCCGTGCGCAGGCGGGGTGCCGAGGTCAGAACCGGGTGACGGGCCTCACCGACGGGCGGGCCGGTCGCCCGTCCCGTCGCCGCTGGTCGCCCCGGACGGGTCGGCCGTCGCGACAGCCCGGCTCTCCTCACCCTCGGCGCGGATGTCGATCCGCCAGCCGGTGAGCTTCGCAGCCAACCGCACGTTCTGCCCCTCCTTGCCGATGGCCAGGGAGAACTGGTCGGCGGGCACGACCGCCCGGACGGTGCGGCCGACCTCGTCGATCACGACGACGCTGCTCACCGTCGCCGGGGACAGAGCGTTGCGGACGTACGCGGCGGGGTCCTCATCGAAGTCGACGATGTCGATCTTCTCCCCGTCGAGTTCGTTCATCACCGCCCGCACGCGGGCGCCCATCGGCCCGATGCAGGCGCCCTTGGCGTTGACGCCCGGGACGGTGGCGCGCACGGCCATCTTGGTGCGGTGACCCGACTCACGGGCGAGACCGGCGATCTCGACGGTCCCGTCGGCCACCTCCGGCACTTCGAGGGCGAACAGGCGCCGCACCAGGTTCGGGTGGGTGCGGGAGAGGGTGATCTGCGGTCCCTTGGGGCCGCGACGCACCTCGGTGACGTACGCGCGCAGGCGGCGGCCGTGGGAGTAGTCCTCCCCCGGCACACGCTCATGCGGCGGCAGCACAGCCTCAACGCTGCCGAGGTCCACGAGCACCAGGCGCGGGTCGCGGCCCTGCTGGATGACGCCGGAGACGACGTCGTCGGCACGGTCGGCGTACTCCCCGAGCACCGCATCGTCCTCGAGGGCGCGGATGCGCTGGAAGATCACCTGCCGGGCGGTGGCGGCGGCGACCCGACCGAAGTCCTCCGGGGTGTCGTCCCATTCCTCGACCTCGCCGTTCTCGTCGAGGGCGCGGGCGATGACGCTGACGGTGCCGGTGCGCTCGTCGATCCGCACCTCGGCGTCCTTCACCGGGTGATCCGTGTGCTGATACGCCACCAGCAGCGCCTGCCGGATCGCGTCGATGAGCACATCGATCCGGATCTCCCGCTCCTGCTCCAGGGCGCGCAGCGCCCGCATGTCGATGTCCATCTCAGCGCTCCTTCGCCGGTGCGTCACCGGGCTCGTCGTCGTCAGGGGTCGGGGTGCCCCCGGTGGGGGCGGCGTCCGGGGAGGTGGCGCCGCTGAGGTCCACCTCGACGCGGGCGGAGGCGAGGTCGGCGAAGTCCACCTGTACCTGCGGCGGCAGCCTGCGGCCGATGGGTCGCCCCTTGGCGTCGCGGTCACGGCGCGGCGCGAGGGTCAGCACGCCGTCCTCGGTGGCGTCCTCCAGCCGGGCCAGGAACGGCTCCCCGGAGAGGTCGTGCCCGTCGCGCACCTGCACCCGCACGAGTCGGCCGCGGGAGCGGCGGGCGTGACGCAGGGTGGTCAGGGGGCGTTCCGCCCCGGGGGTGGTGACCTCGAGCAGGGAGGGGCCGGCGCCCAGGAGGTCCTCCGTCTCGACGAGGTCGGAGATCTCGCGGGAGACGTCGGCGAGGATGTCGGAGTCGACACCGCCGGGCTCGTCACCGGCGAGGTCCACGGTGATCACCGCAGTGGTGGTGGCGCCGGGTCGGACGGTCACGTCCTCGACGAGCAGACCCCGGTCCCGAAGGAGGGGGTCGACGCGTTCACGCAGCTGCGCAGCGGTCCCGTGCGGGTCATCAGAGGTCACGGCCCACTCTCCTTCGTCTCGATTGTGCGGGGGCACCGCGGGCCGGGCGAGGAATGGGGGTCCACGCGGTCGCTCTGCGGCCTGCGTCTACTCTAGCGCGGGTGACACAATCGGCGGGTGCCCCGACCCAGCCTCGTCACCACAAAGGACCCCTCGCGTCGCGGCCCGTCGTCACCCGACCCGTCGCGTCGTTCCCTCCTGCAGGGCGCAGTGGCGGGTGTCGTGACCATGCCGGTGCTGGCCGCCTGCGGATCGGTGCGGGTGGGCAGCCCCGCCCCGCAGACCCCTCCTCCGCCGGGGATCGATGACCTGTATCGGCGGGACCTGCTGGAGGCCGTGGAGTCGGCGTGGGCGGCGGCAGGCACCCCCGCAGGCGCCGCACCGGCGGTGGCGTCGGCCCTGGAGGAGTTGCGGGCGGCGCTGCAGAGGCATCGGGAGGCGCTGCGCACCGGGGCGGAGGCGGAGGCCGCCGCGTCGGCCGAGTCGTCCTCGGCGGCGGCGGGCTCCCCTGCGGCGAGTCCCGTGGCGACCGACCCGGCTGCGCTGCGGGGCCGCCTGGTGGCGCTGCGGGAGATGTGTGCCGATGCGGCCGTGCAGATCTCGGGGCGTCTGGCGCGCCCGGTCACCGCGGTGGGCGCCCACGCCACGTGGGCGGCGGTCCGGCTCGCGGCACTGGAAGCGCGTGCAGCAGGCGGAAGCTCGACCGCGGAACCGACCGTCCCGGCTCCGCGACCGGCGGAGCGACTCACCCCGACGCGGGAGGTGCCGGCGTGGGATCCGCCGTCGATCGGGGCGGAGCAGGACTACCACCACATGCTCGACCTGGCCCAGCAGGACGAGTGGTTCGCCGCCTGGCTGCACGAGGTCATCGCGGCGCGCTCCACCGGGCAGGCCCGCAACGACGCCCTGACCCTGAGAGACCGTCACCGGACGCGGGCGGAGGAGCTCGCGGGCATCGCCCGGGCCGATCAGGCACCGGTGGCGATGCCGCAGGCGGTGTACGCGCTGGGCGGGGACGACGCCGACGATGAGGCCCTGGCCCGGCGCGCAGTGAGCGTGTCGGCCGGGCTGATCGCCACGCATGTGGCACTGGCGGGCGCGGCGCCCTTCGAGCGCCGTGCCGTGGCTGTCGCCGCGGCGTATGAGGAGGCCACCTGGGCGGGGCCCAGGGTGCCGTCGCTCGCGCCGCTGCCGAGTCTGCGCCTCGGGGAGTAGGCCGGGGCGCTCCGCTGGCCGCTGTGCGCCTCGCCCGACCGTCCGCGGTGCCGGTCCGCCGCCCCGCCGGAGTGCACGGATTGCGCGTCTCGTGTCCAGAAAGTGGAAACGAGACGCGCAATCCGTGCAGGGTTGCGGTGTACGCCACCCGGCCGCGGCGTACTTCGCCCGGTCACCGCGTGTCGGGCGGGGTGCCCGGCTCAGGCGCCGCGCACGACCTCCTGCACCTGGGCGACGACCTCCTGCGAGGTGGTCTCGGTGACCTCGCCGGTGGCGCGGTCACGGATCTCCACGACTCCCTGCGCGAGCCCGCGGCCGACGACGATCGCGGTGGGCACGCCGAGGAGTTCAGCGTCCTTGAACTTCACGCCCGGGGAGACCTTGGGGCGGTCGTCGTAGATCACCTCGAGGCCGGCGTCCTCGAGTTCCTCGGCGATGCGCTCGGCCTCGGTGAAGACGGCCTCGTCCTTGCCGGTGGCGACGATGTGGACGTCGGCAGGCGCCACCGCCCGCGGCCACACCAGGCCCTTCTCGTCGTGGTAGGCCTCGGCGATCGCGGCGACGGCGCGGGTGACGCCGATGCCGTAGGAGCCCATGGTGACCGTGACCTGCTTGCCGTTCTCGTCGAGCACCTGCAGGCCGAGGGCGTCGGCGTACTTGCGGCCCAGCTGGAAGATGTGCCCCATCTCCATGCCGCGGGTCAGGCGCAGCGGCCCGGAGCCGTCGGGGGCGGGGTCGCCATCGCGGATCTCCGCCGCCTCGATGTAGCCATCGGGGGTGAAGTCCCGCCCGGGCACCACATCGAGGGTGTGGGTGTCCTGGGCACGCGAGCCGACCACCCAGCGGGTGCCGTGCGCTGCCCGCGGATCGATCAGCACCTTGACACCGCTCTCGCTGTCCTCCCCCAGGCCGATGGGACCGGTGAAGCCCTTCACCAGTGCGGGGTGCTTTGCGAAGTCCTCCTCGGTGAACGGCACCGCGACGGACGGGGCGAGGGCGACCTCGAGGCGCTTCTCATCGACCTGCCGATCGCCGGGGATCATCACCAGCAGCGGCTGGGTGGTCCCGTCAGGGTGGTGGAGCATGTAGATGAGGGCCTTGAGGGTGTCGGCGGCGTTCCAGGGGCGGCCGTCCTCACGGGGCTCGTGGGCATTGAGGTGCTCCACCAGGGCGTCGATGGTTCCGGCGCCGGGGGTGGTGACCTCCCGGGCGGCGGGCAGCTGCGCGATCTCCTCGGCGCTCAGGGGGGCGGGGGCGACTGTGGTGACGGCCTCCACGTTCGCGGCGTACCCGCCGTCGGAGACGACGAAGGTGTCCTCCCCCACCGGCGTCGGATGCAGGAACTCCTCGGAGCGAGAACCACCCATGGCCCCGGCATCGGCCTGGCAGATGACAGTCGGCAGACCCAGGCGCTCAAAGGTGCGGGTGTAGGCCTCGCGCTGTCGGTCGTAGCTGGCCGCGAGTCCGGCATCGTCGACGTCGAAGGAGTAGGCGTCCTTCATGACGAACTCCCGAACGCGCAGCAGGCCCGCACGGGGTCGGGCCTCGTCACGGAACTTCGTCTGGATCTGGTAGATCATCGCCGGGAGGTCCTTGTACGAGGAGTACAGGTCCTTCACCAGCAGGGTGAACATCTCCTCGTGGGTGGGGGCGAGGAGGTAGTCGGCGCGCTTGCGGTCCTGCAGACGGAAGATGCCATCGCCGTACTCGGTCCACCGACCGGTGGCGTCATAGGGCTCCTTCGGCTGCAGGGCCGAGAAGAGGATCTCCTGACCGCCGATGGCGTCCTGTTCCTCACGGACGATTTGCTCCACGCGGCGCAGCACGCGCAGGCCCAGGGGCAGCCAGGTGTAGATCCCGGGGGCGCTGCGACGGATGTACCCCGCCCGGACCAGGAGCTTGTGGCTGGCGACCTCGGCGTCCGCCGGGTCCTCCCTCAGGGTGCGGAGGAAGGCGGTGGACATGCGCAGCATCAGGGAGCCTCTCGACGACGGGAAGGGGTGGGTTCATCGTAGTGCGGGCAGCCCCGGGGCAGACTGGCGTCGGGGAGATCACCCCACCCCGGCTCTTCTGCCCCTCCACGCCGTGGTTCATCGCCGCGGCCGTCTGCGGCACCCTGCAGGCACTGATCAGTCTGTCCTGGGGTGCCGGAGGCACGGCCCCGTGGATTGACCGCGCTGCTGCAGTCCTGACGATCCTGCCCACCACCGCAGAGCCGTGGCTCCAGGCGGATTCCGACCGTGCACCGCACACGCCCTGCGATGCTGTCAGAACAGGATCGTCGACAGCTCTCCCACCTGGTCGAACCCTGCGGCGGTGTAGGCACGGCGCGCAGGCTCGTTGAAGTCGTTGACGTACAGGCAGACCCGGGGGGCATGGTCGCGGCGGACCATCGGCACGAGCGCCGCCATCGCCGCCCGGGCCAGGCCCCGGCCACGCAGCTGGGGGTGTGTCCACACACCGTGGATCTGCGCCACCCCGCTGAACACCGCCCCCACATCGGCTTTGAACACCACGGTGCCCGCCTGCTCCACCACATAGGTGCGTCCGGACTCCACCAGCCATCGCACCCGCGCGCGGTATCCGAGGCCACCGTCGCGGGCCGTCGGATCCACGCCGACCTCCTCGCGGAACATCGCGATCGCGGCGGGAGCCACCAGGTCGGCCTCTCCCGCCACCGCTGGTCGCAGCCCGGGGTGCGGGTCGACCCGCGGCTCCGCGAGGGCTTCGAGGACCGGCTGGGACCAGCGGTACTCCCGCACCCGGGGCTCCCAGACCGGGGCGAGCAGCCCCCACAGGGCCTCCGCCTCGGCGCGCGGCCCCACAAGCGAACTGGCCCGCAGCGGCTCGCCGAGCAGCAGGTCCGCGAACGCCCGGGCGGTTCCCTGCGTGGCCGGGTCGCCCCCGGTGATCCCCACGGGGAACACGTTCACCCCGTGCCACAGCACAGCAGGGTCCGCACCACGCTCCACCACCTGCGAGAACTCGCGGGACACGGCGGCGCTGTGACTGAGCTCCTCCAGCCGCGTCCCGGCGAGGGCGGTCTGTGCAGGATCGGCGGCGAGCCGCCGCAGCGCGTCGGCGGTGGCCCCGACCCTCACGGGCCGCACCCGCGGGCCGCGTCCGCGCAGCATGCCTTGGCCGATCCGACTCAGCGGACCGACACCGACGGGGCTCCCGCGTCGGTGTCCTCGCCCATCTCCGCGGCGATCCGGTTCGCCTCCGCCAGCAGGGTCTCGACGATCTCCGCCTCCGGAACGGTCTTGATGACCTCGCCCTTGACGAAGATCTGCCCCTTGCCGTTGCCGGAGGCGACCCCGAGGTCGGCCTCACGGGCCTCACCCGGTCCGTTCACCACGCAGCCCATCACCGCCACCCGCAGCGGCACGTCCAGATGCTTCAACCCCTCGGTGACCTTCTCGGCGAGGGTGTACACATCGACCTGGGCGCGGCCGCACGACGGGCACGAGACGATGTCGAGGGTGCGGGGGCGCAGGTTCAGGGACTGCAGAATCTGCACCCCCACCTTCACCTCCTCCACCGGCGGGGCCGACAGCGACACCCGGATGGTGTCGCCGATGCCCTCCGACAGCAGGATGCCGAACGCCACGGACGATTTGATGGTGCCCTGGAAGGCGGGCCCGGCCTCGGTGACACCGAGGTGCAGCGGCCAGTCGCCCTTCTCGGACAGCTGCCGGTAGGCCTCCACCATGATCACCGGGTCGTTGTGCTTCACGGAGATCCCGAAGTCGTGGAAGTCGTGCTCCTCGAACAGGCTCGCCTCCCACACGGCGGAGGCGACCAGCGCCTCCGGGGTTACCCGGTCGCCCTTGAGCATGCGCGGGTCGATCGACCCGGCGTTCACGCCGATCCGCAGGGCCGTGCCGTGGTCCTTCGCCGCCTGCGCGATGTCCTTCACCTGATCGTCGAACCGGCGGATGTTGCCCGGGTTCACCCGCACCCCGGCGCAGCCGGCCTCGATCGCGGCGAAGACGTACTTCGGCTGGAAATGGATGTCGGCGATCACCGGGATCGGGGACTTCGCGGCGATGGCCACCAGCGCGTCGGCGTCCTCCTGGCGCGGGCAGGCGACGCGCACGATATCGCACCCGGCTGCGGTGAGCTCCGCGATCTGCTGCAGCGTCGCGTTGATGTCATGCGTCGGGGTGGTGGTCATCGACTGCACGGTGATGGGGGCATCACCGCCGACGGCGATGGTGCCCAGCCTGACCTTGCGGGTGGGACGACGCGGCGCCAGCACCGGCGGCGGCGTCTTGACAGTGGGGATGCCGAGGCTCACGGAAGTCACGGCTCCATCATCGCAGGTACCGGCTCCGCCGTGGTGGTGGGCCGCGCCACCTCTACGCGACCTGCACAGGTGTCGCCCCGCGCGGGGCGGCGTCCCGTCAGCTCTCGCGATAAACGTCGCCGAAAGTCCGGTGCAGTCGGTCCCGCAACCGGGCCTCCTGCGCCTCGATCAGCGCCACCTCCGCCACCAGGTCGCGGTGCGCGTGGGACCGGAACCGCACCGTCGGAGGCGAGAGCAGCGTCGCACCGGTCAGGCGGACCTCCGTGATGTCGGCGCGGGGGCGTTCCTCCCGCACCCGCCACCGCAGCAGCCCTCGCACGACGCGCAGCACCCGCCGGTCGGTCACGATGAGGAACGGCGGATCATCGTCCGCGCTCGGGAGCGGCGCGGCCGCCACCAGCTGCTCCTGGTCGTCGAGCACCGTGGCCGCCCGCCTCAGGTCGAAGAACTCCGGCCCCTCCTGGCGGAGGAACTCGGCGACACTGCGCTCCGCAGAGGTCCTCGCCAAGGTCAGCGCAGCGTCCTGGAACTCGCGGTAGCGGCCGGTCATGACGCCAGGGTATGGAGTCGATGGACGACCCGGAGCCGGTGGGTGGTCGCGCCGTGCGCGGCTCTCACGGGAACAGGCGCACCGGCCGCACGATGTCCGCATAGAGCAGCAGCATGGTCATCACCAGGAACACCATGAACACCACGTTCGCCACTGGCAGCATCCGGGAGGTGTCGACCGGTCCGGGATCGGGCTGGCCACGCCAGCGGGCGATCATCCGCCGGGCACCCTCCACCAGCGCCCCGGCCATATGGCCACCGTCCAGCGGCAGCAGCGGCACCAGGTTGAACACGAACAGCGCCATGTTCAGCGACCCGAGCATCGACACCAGCAGAAACAGTTTCGCCTGCAGGTCGATGCCGGGTTCCCGGGCGGCCACCACCTCACCGGCGAGGCGGGAGACCCCCACCACGCCGATCGGTCCGTTCGGGTCGCGCTCCTCGGTGCCGAACGCCGCCTGGGCGACGTCCACCAGGCGCGCAGGCAGACCGATCACGAGATGCACCGTGCCGCTGAAGGTGCGCCACACCAGCCCGGGCACCTCCAGCGGGGACTGGCGCACGAACCCGCTGGACGGGGAGACGCCGAGGAACCCGGCGCGTTCGGTGACGACGCTGCCGTCGGCGCGACGCTGCACCTGCCCGTCGGCGTCGAGCACGGGGCGGTCGTCGAGGATCGGGGTGACCTGCAGGGTGCGCTGGGTGCCGTCCCGATCCACCACCACGGGGATGGTGCGGTCTCCGGCACCGCGGATTGCGGCGGTGGCATCGTCCCAGGTCTCGATGCGGTGGCCGTCGATGCTGAGCAACCGGTCCCCCGGGCGGATGCCCGCAGCGGCGGCCGGGGCGGCGGGGCGGCCCTCGCAACCGGCGTCGGCGGGAGCATCCACCGGGACGACGCACTGGGAGACGGAGTGCACGGTCGGGGTCAGCTGCGGCATGCCCACCCCGCAGGACAGCACCGTCAGCATCACCACGGAGATCAGAAGATTCATGGTGGGCCCGCCCACCATCACGATGAGCTTGCGCGGCACCGACAGCGCTGCGAAGGTGCGGTGCGCATCGGCCGGGTCGTACAGCGACGCGTCGTAGTCGCGGGCCTCGTCGCTCATCCGCTGCATCTGCTGCAGGAAGCCGGTGGAGTCCGCACGCACTCGCTGCTCGGGATCGTCGCGCCGCGGCGGGAACATCCCGATCATGCGGATGTACCCGCCCAGCGGGATCGCTTTGATGCCGTACTCCGTCTCCCCGCGGCGGCGGGAGAACAGCGTGGGGCCGAACCCGATCATGTACTGCGTGACCTTCACGCCGAAGCGTTTGGCCGGCACCAGATGCCCGATCTCGTGCAGGGCGATCGACAGCCCGAGCCCCAGCACCGCCAGCAGTACCCCGGCCGCGTAGGCGAGGGCGGTCACCGCGCCTCCCGGGCGCCGGTGCGACGGGCGATGTCCTCCCGGGCGGCGGTGCGGGCGCGCTCCTCGACCTCGAGGACACCCACGACCCCCTGCTCGACCCCGACGCGGGGGCGCTCGGGGTCCTCGACGGCGGCGCGGATCACCTCCAGGATGTCCAGGAACGGCAGCCGGCCATCGAGGAACGCCGCCACGGCCTCCTCGTTCGCCGCGTTGTAGGCGGCCATCGCCCCCTGGCCCTGGCGGTGCGCGGCACGGGCCAGCCGGATCGCCCCGAAGGTGTCCTCATCGACCGGTTCGAAGGTCCACTGCTGGGGGGCACGGAAGTCGAGCGCCGCCGCCAGACCGGGCAGTTTCTCCGGGTGCGCCAGGGCCCATCCGATCGCATGGCGCATGTCCGGCGGGCTGGCCTGCGCGATGGTGGAGCCGTCGACCAACGTGACCATGGAGTGCACGATCGACTGTGGGTGCACCACCACGTCGACGCGGTCCTCCGGCATGTCGAACAGCCAGCAGGCCTCGATCACCTCGAGGGCCTTGTTCACCAGGGTCGCGGAGTTGGTGGTGATCACCCGGCCCATCGCCCAGGTGGGATGGGCCAGGGCCTGCGCGGGGTCGACCTCCCGCAGCTGGTCGCGGGTACGGCCGCGGAACGGCCCCCCGGAGGCGGTGACCACCAGGCGACCCACCTGGTCGGGGCGCACCCCCGCGAGGGCCTGCGCGATCGCAGTGTGCTCGGAGTCGACCGGGAGCAGCTGCCCGGGCGCGGCCGCCCGCGTGACCAGCTCTCCGCCGACGATCAGCGATTCCTTGTTCGCCAGCGCCAGACGGGCCCCGGAGGCGAGGGCCGCGAGGGTGGGGCGCAGGCCGACGGAGCCGGTGATGCCGTTGACCACGGCGTCCTCGGGGCCGAGGGATCCGGCGAGGGCCTCGACTGCGGCGGCTCCGCCGTCGATCCGGGGCCGTGGCCCGTCCGGCAGGGCCTCGGCGACGGCCCGTTCCACGGCGTCGATGTCCTGCTCCTGCGCCACCGCGAGATGGTCGGGGCGGTGCCGGGCGACCTGCTCGGCCACCAGCTGAGGGCGGGAACCGCCGACGGCGAGGCCGTGGACGCGGCCGAGCTGCGGGTAGCGCTCCACCACATCCAAGGTCTGGGTGCCGATGGACCCGGTGGCCCCGAGCACCACGATCCGGCGCTCGGACGCGACCGGCGACGTCCTCTCCCGTCCGGTCACGGAACGGAGGCCATGATGTCGGCGACATGGTCGAGGTAGACATCGACCACGGCCTCCCGGTACCCGTCGGCACCCTTGCGACGCCGGAACGCGGCGCGACGCACATCATCCACGCTCATCGGCAGGCCGTCGGTGAAATAGGCGACGAGCTGGTCGCACAGGGCGTCGACGTCCTGCTTGTCGTAGCTCGGCTCCCCGTCGGCACCGGGGGCGAAACGCTGCCCGGCGGGCCGTTCCAACCGCTCCCGGAGCACCTCCGCGCGCTCGGTCAGACGCGCCACCCAGGCTTCCTCCCCCTCGGAGGCGATGGCGTGGTCGCGGGCACGCAGCGCGAACGCATCGGAGAGGCGGTCCAGGGCGTCATCCACCGCCCGCATGCTGTAACCGCCGCGCTCCATCGAGAACGTCACCGAGGAGATGTCGGAGGCGCGGAAGGACTCGTCGCGCCCCTCGTAGGCGCTGCGGGCACGGGCGAGGAAGTCGTCGACCTCCCCAACGGCGTAGCCGAGGCCGAAGCGGGAGACGCGCTCGAACGAAGTGCTCACGGGAGGTCCTTCCAGGGGCAGGGCGATCGCGTTCCACTGTAGTCGGCGGGGCCCCGCTGCCGCCGGTGCGGCACGGCCTCAGCCGGCGGTGCGTCCCGCCACGGCCTCGACCCGCGCCACGCGCGCTTCCCGGTCGGCCCGATGCGCATCGGATTCCAGAACCGTCGCGGCGAGCTGCCCGCAGGCACCGTCGATGTCGGAACCACGGGTGTCCCGCACCGTGGTGCGGATGCCGTGGGCGCGGAGGGTCTCCACGAAGCGTTTCTCCACCAGCGGGTCGGAGGCCGTCCACTTCGATCCCTTCACAGGGTTCAGTGGGATCGGATTGACGTGCACCCAGTGGGATCCGCCGCGGGCGATCAGCCGCTGTGCCAGGAGCTCCGCCCGTTCGGCCTGGTCGTTGATGTCGCGGATCAGGGCATATTCGATGCTGACGCGCCGGCCGGTGGCGTCGAAGTAGGCGCGGGCGGCGTCGAGGATCTCGTCCACGTCGTAGCGGGTGTTGATCGGCACCAGTTCATCGCGCAGGGCGTCGTCGGGAGCGTGCAGCGACACGGCGAGGGTCACGGGGATCTCCTCGGCGATGAGTTTGCGCACCGCCGGGGCCAGGCCGACGGTCGAGACGGTGATGTTGCGGGCGCTGATGCCGAAGCCCTCCGGGGCGGGCGCGTTCAGGCGGCGGCAGGCGGTGGCCACGGCCCGGTAGTTCGCCAGAGGCTCCCCCATCCCCATGAACACGATGTTCGTGACGCGCTGCGGCCCCGGGTCATCCCCGGCCGGGTCGGGGATCTCCCCCTCCGCGAGCATGCGGTCGGCGATCCGCACCTGCTCCAGGATCTCCGCGGCCGAGAGGTTGCGGGTCAGCCCCATCTGTCCGGTGGCGCAGAAGGGGCAGTTCATGCCGCATCCGGCCTCGGAGGAGATGCACAGCGTGATGCGCCCCGGGTAGCGCATGAGCACGGACTCCACCAGAGAGCCGTCGAACAGCCGCCACAGCATCTTCTGGGTGGCGCCATGATCGGCGCGCTGCCGGGAGACCAGCGTCAGCAGCGGCGGGAAGAATCGGTCGACGAGCTCCTGGCGCCGCGCCGCCGGCAGGTCCGTCATGTCCTCCGGCCGGGTGGTGGCGTGCTCGAAGTAGTGGGTGGACAGCTGGGAGGCGCGGAACGCGGGCAGACCCATCTCCTGCACGGCCTCGCGGCGTTCGGCGAGAGTGAGGTCCGCCAGGTGGGCGGGAGCCTTGCCGCGGCGGGTGGGACGCAGCTGCAGCTGGCCGGGCGCCAGCATCACCGGCTGGTCCGGCACCACCTCACGGGAGAGGTCCGGCAGGGCGCTGTTCGGTCGCGTGGGATCGGGTCGGCTCATGGCAGCAGCACCTCCAGCAGCACGTACGTGGTCGGGGCGGCCAGCAGCATCGAGTCGGTGCGGTCGAGGATCCCTCCGTGGCCCGGCAGCAGATGCCCCATGTCCTTGATGCCGAGGTCCCGCTTCAGCAGGGATTCGGCGAGGTCACCGACGGTGGAGACCACCACCAGCATCGCCCCGATCACTGCGCCGATCCACCAGGGCGCCTGCAGCGTGCCCTGCACCAGCAGCGACGCCACCACCACGCCGGTGATCAGGGAGCCGGCGAAACCCTCCCAGCTCTTCTTGGGGCTGATCCGTGGCGCCATCGGGTGGGCCCCCAGCAGCACTCCCACCAGGTAGCCACCGGTGTCGTTCGCGACGGGCACCAGCAGCGCCAGCAGCACCGCCCAGGCGCCCGCGTCGCGCTGCGACAGCAGGATCACGAAGCAGCCGAGGAACGCGATCCACGCCAGCGCGAACACCGCCGCGGAGACATCCCGCAGCGCGGAGCGGCCCCGCGACTCCGACAACCTCCACAGGATCACCGCGCAGACCACCACCGCCGTGGAGATCACCAGTCCCGCCGGGCCGAACACGGCGGTGGAGACGACCATCCCGATGGCGCCGACGAGCAGCGGCATGACGGGGATGCGCAGGTCCGCCTGGACGAGAGCCCGGGCGGCCTCCAGCAGACCGAGGCAGATCGCGAGGGCCACCAGTGCGGGCAGCGCCACCGGGACCACGAACAGCACCACCAGCAGCAGCACTAGCAGGCCGATGCCGACGGGGATCGCCCAGCGCAGGTCACGACCGGGGCCGCGACGCTTGGCGTGGCCGTCGGGTGGCGCGGAGTGGTCACCGTGCGAGGTGCGCGCCCCAGCCTCGGGCAGCACGTCGACGACCGACCGGGCCGGGGCCTGGTCGGTCGTCGCGCTGGAGGAGCCGGTGATGCTCACGGGCAGGTGGCGGGTGACGACGGGCGCGGTCTCTCAGACCGTCGCCAGCTCCGTCTCCTTGGCCTCGAGGGCCTGATCCACCTGCTCGATGTACTTCTTGGTGACGGCCTCGAGGTCCTTCTCGGCGCGCGTGCCCTCGTCCTCACCGATCAGCTTGTCCTTGACCAGCTTCTCGATGGCCTTCTTCGCCTGGCCGCGGGAGCCGCGCACGGCCACGCGACCCTCCTCGGCCTTGTTCTTGGCCTGCTTGATGTAGTCCTTGCGGCGCTCCTCGGTGAGGGCGGGCAGGACCAGGCGGAGGGTGTCACCGTTGTTGGTGGGGTTCACCCCGAGGTCGGACTCGCGCAGGGCGGTCTCGATCGCCGCCATCGCCCCCTTGTCATAGGGGGTGACGATGATCGTGCGGGCCTCGGGGAACTGGAAGGAGGCGAGCTGGTTCAGCGGCGTCGGGGCGCCGTAGTACTCGGCGGTGATGCCCTGGAACATCGCGGCGTTGGCGCGGCCGGTGCGGATGGCGGAGAACTCCTCCTTCGTCACCTCCACCGACTTGCCCATCTTGATCTCGGCGTCCTTCAGGATGCTGGCGATGTCCTCGCTCACGGGTTCCTCCTCGGATCGGGTGGCGTCGTAGGGGTGGCGGGCGGGGGCCCGCCGGAACGTCGCCGCCCATTCTCTCTCACATGCGGACCGGCCGCGCCCCGCCGCGTCGGCCCGGGCCACGACGGTGGCCGGGGCGGTGCCCGCGCGGGTGCGAACGCCGGGGGTCTCAGTCGCCGGTGACGACGGTGCCGATGCGGTCCCCGCGCATGGCGCGGGTGATGTTGCCCGGCTCGTCCATCCCGAACACCAGCATCGGCTGCGAGTTGTCCATGCACAGGCTGAAGGCGGTGGAGTCGACGACCTTCAGCCCACGCTGCAGCGCCTCCGCGTAGGTGATCGCGTCGATGCGCTCGGCTGACGGGTCGGTACGCGGGTCCGCGGTGTAGACCCCGTCCACGCCGTTCTTCGCCATCAGCACCTCGTGACAACCGATCTCCAGGGCGCGCTGCACGGCGACGGTGTCGGTGGAGAAGTACGGCATGCCGGCGCCGGCACCGAAGATCACCACGCGGCCCTTCTCGAGGTGCCGCACCGCCCGCAGGGGCAGGTACGGTTCGGCCACCTGGCTCATGCTGATCGCGGACTGGACGCGGGTGGAGACCTGCTTCTGCTCCAGGAAGTCCTGCAGCGCCAGGCAGTTCATGACGGTGCCGAGCATGCCCATGTAGTCGGCGCGGCGGCGGTCCATTCCGCGCTGCGACAGCTCGGCGCCGCGGAAGAAGTTCCCGCCGCCGACGACGACGGCGCACTCGACGCCCTGGGCGACACCCTCGGCGATCTCTCCCGCGATGCGGGAGACGACGTCGGGATCGACACCCACGCGGCCGCCGCCGAAGGCCTCCCCGGACAGCTTCAGCAACACGCGCCGGCCCTGCTCCTTTTTGGGGAGCACGGGGATCTGGGAGGTGAACGTCGCCTGGCTGGTCATCGGAGTCCTTCCGCAGGGTCGGGGTCGGATCGAGGATACCGGGGCGGTGGCGCCGCACCGGAGCGCTCGGGCCGCCGACGCGGACAGTGCGACATGCCCGACACACGCGGGCGGCAGCTGTGCGGGGACGACGACAGCCCCGGGACCGGGTCCCGGGGCTGTCGTGCGGTGTCGTCGCGCTGCCGTGGCGGCGCGTCGACGGTGGGGTCAGTTGCCGACGCGGAAGCGGACGAAGCCGGTGACCTTCGCGCCGGACTCCTCGAGGAACTGGCCCACGGACTTCTTGGAGTCCTTGGCGAACGGCTGGTCCAGCAGCACGTTCTCCTTGAAGAAGCCGTTCAGGCGCCCCTCGACGATCTTCGGCAGAGCCTGCTCGGGCTTGCCCTCGTTCTTCGCGGTTTCCTCGGCGATGCGGCGCTCATCGGCGACGGTCTGCTCCGGGACGTCCTCACGGGTGAGGTACGCCGGGGAGTAGGCGGCGATGTGCATCGCGACGTCGTACGCGGCGTCCTCGCCACCGGCGTTGGTCGCCACCAGCACGCCGACCTGCGGGGGCAGGTCCTTGTTGGTGCGGTGCATGTACTGCACGACCTTCTCGCCCTGCACACGGCCGATGCGGCGCACGACGATCTTCTCGCCCATGGTCGCGCCGGCGTTGGTCAGGGCCTCCCCGAACGGGGTGTTGGCGAGGTCGGCCGGATCGTTCGCGCCGGACTCGACGGCGGCGGCCACGGCCTCGTCACCGAGGGCGACGAACTTGGCGTTCTTGGCCACGAAGTCGGTCTCGGAGTTGATCTCCACGAGGGTGCCGACCTGGCCGCCCTCGGCGTCGCGGACGTCGACGGCGATGAGGCCCTCGGAGGCGGAGCGGCCCTCGCGCTTGGCGATGCCCTTGAGGCCCTTCACGCGGATGATCTCGACGGCCTTGGCCTTGTCGCCGTTGGCCTCGTCGAGCGCCTTCTTGACGTCGAGCATGCCGGCGCCGGTGGACTCGCGGATCTCCTTGATGTCAGCAGCCGTGTAGTTGGCCATGGTCATGTCCTTCCCAAGAGGGGTGCAAGCGGGGTGGTCGAGAGGGATTGTCGTCGAGGGGGGACGTCGCGCGGCCCCGACGGGCCGCGCGACCTGGTCACTCGGCGGCGGGCTGGGCCTCGGCCTGGCCCTCCGCAGCGGCATCGGAGGTGGACTCGCTCGACTCGGCGGCGGGGGTCTCGGCGGCACCGGCACCCTGCTCAGCCGGGGCGTCCTGCTGCTGGGACTCGGACTGCTGCAGCAGCTCACGCTCCCACTCGGCCAGCGGCTCGGCGTCGACGGCGGAGACGTTCTTCTCGCCGCCCTCGCTCTTGGCGTGGCGCTCCTGCAGACCGGCGGCGACGGCATCGCCGATCACCCGGGTCAGCAGGGTGACGGAGCGGATCGCGTCGTCGTTGCCGGGGATCGGGTAGGTGACCTCGTCGGGGTCGCAGTTGGTGTCGAGGATCGCGACGACCGGGATGCCGAGCTTCTGGGCCTCGTCGACGGCCAGGTGCTCCTTGTTGGTGTCGACGATCCACACCGCGCTGGGGGTGCGGGCCATGTCGCGGATGCCGCCGAGGGTCTTCTCCAGCTTCTCCTTCTCGCGGCGCATCATCAGCAGCTCCTTCTTGGTGCGGCCGGAGGAGGCCACATCCTCGAAGTCGATCTGCTCGAGCTCCTTGAGACGGTTCACGCGGGCGGAGACCGTCTGCAGGTTGGTCAGCATGCCGCCGAGCCAGCGCTGGTTCACGTAGGGCATGCCCACGCGGGTGGCCTGCTCACGGATGGACTCCTGCGCCTGCTTCTTGGTGCCGACGAACAGCACGGTGCCGCCGTGGGCGACCGTCTGCTTGACGAAGTCGTACGCCTTGTCGATGTAGGTGAGCGTCTGCATCAGATCGACGATGTAGATGCCGTTGCGCTCGGTGAAGATGAAGCGCTTCATCTTCGGGTTCCAGCGGCGGGTCTGGTGGCCGAAGTGGACGCCGCTCTCCAGGAGCTGGCGCATGGTGACGACTGCCATGAGGTTTCCTCTTCCTCGGGCCCTGGGCTCACGCGGCGCACCTCGGGGGCGTCCGCGGTCCTCGCGCAGGACCTGCTTTCTCGGTTGTCCCCCGGACCGGTCGGCCGGGGCCTGGCGCCCGGGTGTCCGCCCTCCCCTCCCACGCGGACGACGGGCGGGTGCCGTGGCGTCGCGGGTCGGGGACCGATGGGTGGACGCCCTGTCGGGCGCGCGAAGTCATCCGGATCCGCCGGATGCTGGTCTCAGAGTAGCCCACCTCACCGACAGCCCGGGCCGCCATGGGGTGTGAGATCCGGCGGGAGAACCCGGCGGGAGAGCACGGCAGCGTCTCCTCCCCAGGCGCTGGTCATCCACCGGGCGCAGCTCCGGGCGGCGCCCGCTCGGGGGAACGGGCAGGCTCCGGGCATGCCTCTGACCCAGACCTGCCCCGCCCCGTCGGCGCTCGTGCGGCATCTCCCGCGGCGTGTGCGGCCCTCGGCGCTCCTCGCACTCGTCGTGCTCGTGGCGTGTCTCCTTCCGGGAGCGACGGTGCGGGCCGCGCCGGACGTCGAACCGGGGTCGTGGTCGTGGCCCCTTGCGGCACCGCATCGCGTGGTGCATCCCTTCGAGGCGCCCCCGACGCCGTACGCGGCGGGTCACCGTGGGGCGGATCTGGCCGGCGCCGGGGTCCAGGTGCGGGCGGTCGACGACGGGGTCGTGCGGTTCGTGGGGCAGGTGGCGGGCCGGCCCGTGGTGTCGATCCAGCATGCCGGCGGGCTGCAATCGACCTACGAACCGGTGCGTAGCAGTGTGCAGGCCGGTCAACCGGTCCGCCGCGGCGACGTGATCGGCACGCTGGACGAGGCCTCGACCTCCGCCTCGCACTGCGCCCCGCAGCTGTGCCTGCACCTGGGGGCGCGGCTGGCCGGTGGCTATCTGGATCCCCTGCTGCTTCTCGGGGACCGGCGGGGTCCGAGCGTCCTGCTGCCTCTGGACGGCGCCGGGGGCGGGCCGGCGTCAGGCGCCGCGGCGGGCAGCGGTGCCGTGGATCGGGAGACGGGAGAGGCTGCGCGTGCTCCGGACGGGACTACCACGGGCCGCCGGCTCGCCGCCAGCCTGCTGGGGTGGGGAGCCCTCCCCATCGACGCCCCGGACGCCGGTCCTTAACGTCGATGCCGCCACCGCAGCCGCGAGCGGCGTCGACGTCCCCGGTGCCCCCGCACCGCGCCCCCTGAAAGGTCCGTCCCATGACCATCTCCCGTCGTTCCCTCATCCCCCTCACCGCGGCGGCACTGGCCGCTCCCGCCGTCGCCGCGCCGCTCGCCCAGGCCGTGGTCGACAACTGCGGACGCGACCTGCCCGCCATCACGGCCGCCGATCAGCAGGCGTTCTTCACCCGCGTGCCCCCCTGGGCACAGGCCGAGCGCGCCCGCTACCGGGTCCCCGTCTCCGTCGCCATGGGGCAGGCCGGGCTGGAGAGCTACTTCGGCCGCACGGAGATCGCCCGCGTGGCGCACAACCTCCACGGCATCAAAGCCCTGCGGTCCAACGTGCACGCCGTGGGCCAGCGGGATTTCCTCACCGGCGACTGGGTGAACGGCGAGATGGTCTGCCGTCTGCAGCCGTTCCAGGTGTTCGCCACCGAAGCGGAGTCCTTCCTGGGACACGGCGCGTTCCTGCAGCACACCAACTACTCCGCAGCGTTCCGGTACACCGACGATCCGTACCGGTTCCTGGTGGAGGTCGACAAGGGCGGTTACGGCGGCACCGGCGACTACGCCGACCGCGTCTGGGCGTTCATCACCAAGCACGGCCTCACCCGGTACGACGCCCTCACCGGTGGGACCTCCCCGGCGCCCTCCACCTTCAGCGCCGTGGTCACCACCCAGTGGCAGAGCTTCACGGCGTCCTCGAACTGGGGCACCTCCAGCTGGGGCACCCAGAAGCGGGGCAGCAGCTACCGCTATGCGAGCCCCGCGAAGGTCTCCGACGTCGCCTGGTTCTCGGCGAATCTGCCGGCTGCCGGCCGCTACCGGATCGAGGTGTGGTACCCGGCCGCGAGCGGGTACAACACCCAGACTCCGGGGTTGATCCCGGCCTCGACCGGCCAGGTCTCGGTGACGCTGGACCAGACCCGCAACGGCGGGGTGTGGCGGGACCTCGGCACGCACAGCTTCGGTGCGGGGACGCGGCTCCTGTTCGGGGTGAGCCGGTGGAGCGCCGCCCCCGGCTACGTCGTCGCCGACGCGATCCGCGTGACCCGCGTGGCCTGACTCCGGCCGTCGGCGCAGGCACCCCCGGGGGCGTCCGCGCATCGCGCTGACCCTGTCCGATGCCGTCCTCCCACCGGCGGCACCGGGCGGGGTCAGGCGCGGGGATGGGCCTGCTCGACCACGGCACGCAGCCGCTCCGGCGTGACGTGCGTGTAGATCTGCGTGGTGGCGAGTGAGGAGTGGCCGAGGAAGTCCTGGACGCTGCGCAGGTCGGCCCCGCCGTCGACCAGGTGCGTCGCGGCGGTGTGTCGCAGCGTGTGCGGGGTGACGTGACGGGAGATCCCGGCGGCGCGGGCGCGTCGGTCGATCATGCTGCGCACCGCCCGATCCCCCAGGCGGCGGCCTCGGGCCCCGAGGAACAGGGCGGAACCGGCCGGGTCCACGGCAGGGCTGGTGCAACCCGCTGCGTCCCCCGACGCCGGGCTCCCGGCCACGACGAGGTTCGGGCGCCCCTGCCGCAGGTACCTCTCCAGGGCGCGCAGGGCCGGCACCCCCACCGGGACCACGCGTTCCTTCGCGCCCTTGCCGAGCACCCGCACGGTGTGCTCCGTGGTGTCGACATCGCCGAGATCCAGCCCCACCAGTTCGGAGACGCGCAGTCCGCTGGAATACAGCAGCTCGAGGATCGCGGCGTCCCGCAGGTCGATCGGGGTGGGGGCGGTCTCGGCCGACGGGACCGAGGGACGCGGGCCCGCAGGGTCCTTTTCCGCGGGATCGCCGACGGGAGAGTGCGATCCCGCACCGCGCCGGCTCACGGCGGGTTCGGTGACCAGGCGCGCGGCCTGGTCACCGGTGAGGACGGTGGGAAGGTGGCGCCCCCGCCGCGGCGTCTGCAGGCGGCCACTGAGGTCGTGGGGAATCCGGCCGGTGGTGTGAAGCCAGGTGACGAAGGTCCGTACCGCGGCTGCGGAGCGTGCGAGGGTCGCAGGTGCCGCCCCGGTCTCCATCCGTGCCGCGAGGAAGGACCGCAGAGCCGCCACATCGAGGTCCTCCACCTCGATCCGTTCGCGGTCCCGCAGATGCTCCAGCAGCTGTGCGGCCTCCCGGCGGTAGGCGCGCACCGTGTGTGCCGAACGGCCGCGCTCCAGGGCGAGGTGCTCGGTGAACGCCTCGACCAGTGCCTCCTCGGCGGCCGGGTCCCTGGTGGTCATGCCCAGCAGTGTCGCAGACCGGGGCCCGCAGTGCCGGGGCGACGCCACGACACCGGGGGCGGGGCGTCTCAGCGGCGGCGGGCCCTCTCCTCCCGCAGCTCGACGCGGCCGAACAGCTGCAGATGGGCCAGCTGCGTGGTGACCTCGGCAGGCGGCAACCCCGTCTCCAGGGCGAGCGCTGCGACGGTGGCCCAGCCCCGCGGGGGCAGGGCATCGAGCACGCGGCGCGCCGCCGGTCCCAACAGATCCAGCTCATCCTGCCGCCGCTGCTCCTCCGGTGGCGCCTGCCCCGGCAGCAGGGCGCGCGCCTCCTCCGCACAGGTGATCGGCAGGACCGCGGCGTCACGCATCAGCTGGTGGCATCCGGCGGACGACGGGGCGGTGATGGGGCCGGGCACCGCACCCACCTCCCGTCCGATCTCCAGGGCGCGCCGGGCAGTGGACAGCGCCCCGGAGCGCCACGCCGCCTCCACCACCACCGTCGCCCCGGACAGCGCCGCGATCAACCGGTTCCGGGCGAGGAACCGCCACCGGGTGGGGGCCATGCCGGGTGGGCTCTCCGCCAGCAGCAGATGCTCATCGCCGATGCGCCGCAGCAGCTGTGCATTGCCCGGCGGATAGAGCGCGTCGAGGCCCCCGGCGAGCAGCGCCACGGTGGAGCCCCCTGCCTGCAGGGCGCCGCGGTGCGCCGCCGCGTCGATCCCGTAGGCGCCTCCGGAGACCACCGTGATCCCGCGCTGCGCGAGACCGGCGGCGAGTTCGTGGGCCGCATCCTCCCCGTACGGGGTGGAGGCGCGGGACCCGACGACCGCGAGGGACCGGTCGGTGGCGTTCAGTTCGGCCGCGTTGCCGGGCCCGATGGCCCACAGGCAGAACGGTGTGTGTGGTCCGAGGTCCCCGAGGGCCGTGGGCCATTCCGGGTCGTGGGGGACGATCAACCGCACCTCGGCCTCGGTGACCCGGCCCAGCGCCCGGTCAAGGTCGAGATCCGCCAGGCGCGCCCGCCAGCGGCGCAGGGCAGCGTCGGCGCGCTGCCGCGGGTCGGGGCTGGCGCTGCCGCGCGGGTCGAGACCGTCTGAGGGGATCTCCGGCAGCTCAGCGAGCAGCTGCGCACCGGTGCCACGGTGGACCCGGTCGAGGGCGGCACGGGCCCCGAGCTCGTCGACGGCAGCATGGGCGATGTCATCGCCCGGTTCGGCGAGCATCGACCACACGGCGCGGGCGAGGCGTTCCTCGTCCTCGGCGAGGGCGGCGCGCAGACCGGGCTGATGACCGGGGGTGGGCAGGGCGCTCATCGGCGATCACTCCCCCGCAGCTGCAGCGCCTGCCCGACGTGGTCGGCGCCGGGCCGATCCGCACCGGCCAGATCCGCCAGTGTCCAGGCCACCCGCATCACCCGGTCGTGACCGCGCAGGCTCAGCCTGCCGGCCTCCACGGCGTGCTGCAGCAGACGCTGCTCAGCCGGGGCGGCACGGAAGTCGCGGCGCAGCAGGGGTCCGGGGATCTCACAGTTGCGTCGGAAGGGGAGGTCCGCGAATCGGTCCTCCTGTCGGCGTCGGGCGGCGGCGACCCGTGCGGCGATCACGGCGCTGCTCTCCTCCCCTCCCCCGGTCATCACCCGCCGGGTGTCGGCCGGGGGCACGTCGATGCGCAGGTCGATGCGGTCCAACACCGGGCCCGACAGACGGGCCGCATAGCGGCGGCGCTGCAGGGAGGTGCAAGTGCAGCGTTCCCCTCGGCCGCCGCCGTGCCCGCAGGGGCAGGGGTTCGCCGCCATGACCAGTTGGAACCGTGCCGGGTAACGCACCACGGCACGGGAGCGGTGCAGGGTGATGTCCCCGCGTTCGAGGGGTTCACGCAGCGCCTCCAGCACTCCGGAGGGGAACTCGGGCGCCTCGTCGAGGAACAGCACCCCGCCGTGGGCGCGGGAGATCGCCCCCGGGGCGGCGGTGCCAGAGCCGCCGCCGACCACCGCGGCGGTGGTAGCGGTGTGGTGGGGTGCTTCGAACGGGGGCCGACGGATGAGACCGTCCGCCGCGCGGAATCTGCCGGCGAGGGAATGCAGGGAGCTGACCACCAGGGACTCCTCCATGCTGAGGTCCGGCAGGATCGACGGCAGCCGGGTCGCGATCATCGTCTTCCCGGCGCCGGGAGGGCCGACCAGCAGCAGGTGGTGCCCTCCGGCCGCGGCGACCTCCGCGGCGGCCCGGGCCTGCGCCTGCCCGATGACGTCGGCGAAATCGGGGCTCACCGCACCGAGGGCGGGGGTGTCCACGCCTCGGAGGGATGCACCGTGGGTGCCGCCGCGCACGGGCAGCCCGGCACGCCCGCGCATCCTCACCGGGGCCCCATGAACGCGCGCCACCGCCGCGAGGTCCTCCGCCGCGAGAACATTCATGCCTTCCACCAGGCGGGCCTCATCGAAGCAGTCCGCGGGGACAACCGCCCGTGTGACGCCTCGGTCGCGGGCGGCGACCAGCGCCGGCAGCACCCCGGGCACGGGCCGCAGCCGGGCGTCGAGTCCGAGCTCACCCAGGTGCAGGGTCTGCCGGGGTGAATCCGGGGGGATCACGCCCTGTGCGGTGAGCACCGCCACCGCGACGGCCAGGTCGAATCCGCTGCCGTGTTTGGGCAGCCATGCGGGCACCAGGTTCACGGTGATCCGCCGTGACGGCAGGGAGTGACCGATGTGGGCGGCGGCGGCACGGACCCGGTCCCGGGCCTGCAGCATCGAGGAATCCGGCAGCCCCACCACGGTGAAGGCGGGCAGGCCGGTGGCGACGTGCGCCTCGACCTCCACGACGGTGCCGTCGAGCCCCTGCAGGGCGACGGCGAGGGTGCGTCCGAGTGACATGTCACCACACCCCCTTCAGGTGCTCCATCTCCAGGGGACGCCCGGGAGGGGCGAGCACCGCGATCACGTCGAGCCGGACGTCGGTGTGGGGGACGGAGCGGGTGGTGAGGTAGCGGCCGATGAGTGCACGCAGCCGCCGCACCTTGGTGGCGGTGACGGAGGCCTGCGGGGCGCCGGTGACGAGGGTACGGCGGGTCTTGACCTCGACGAACACCAGGCTGGTGCCGTCGAGGGCGATGAGGTCGATCTCCCCGCGGTCCAGGCGGACGTTGCGTTCGAGCAGCGTCCAGCCCTGTTGCTCGAGGCGGGCGGCGGCCCAGTCCTCACCGAGCTCTCCGAGCTCACGGGCACTGAGGGAGGCGATGTGGTCGAGACGATCCAGGAGCGGTCGGGGCGGCGTCGTGGTGTGCATCGCCCCACCGTGCGGGACGGCCCCCGCGCGCGACCACGGGCGGCCGCGGATTCTGGACGACCGGCCCCGGTGGAGGAAACGTGGACGGGCGCCGCCCGTCAGGGCAGCGGCAGGTCCGGTTTCGCGAGCTCCTCGACGTTCACGTCCTTGAACGTCACCACCCTCACCGAACGCACGAAACGGTTGGAGCGGTAGACGTCCCACACCCACGCATCGGCCAGGGTCAGTTCGTAGAACACCTCACCGCCGGCGGTGCGCACCTGCAGGTCCACCTGATTGGCGAGGTAGAACCGCCGCTCGGTCTCCACCACATACGTGAACAACCCGACCACGTCGCGGTACTCGCGGTAGAGCTGCAGCTCCATGTCGGACTCGTAGTTCTCGAGATCCTGGGTGCTCACATCGACCTCCGCGTCCTGAGTGCGCTGTGTGACCGAACGCCGCCCCACACTACGCCAGCGGCAGAGTGGGTGCGTCCAGGCCCAGGTTCCAGCTGCGCCGGTGCTCCGGGTGGGCGCCGTACTCCCGCAGGGCCTGCCGGTGCGCCGCGGATCCGTACCCCTTGTTGCCCGCCCATCCGTACTGCGGGGCGTCGGCGTCCAGGCGCTGCATGTGGGCGTCACGTTCCACCTTCGCCACCACACTGGCGGCGGCGACGCTGGCGCAGTCACGGTCGGCCCCGACGCGGACGGTCACCGAGGCCTGCGCACCCAGGCCGTCGCGGGCGAGGACGTCCACGGAGCCGTCGAGGAGGATCGCATGGACGGGCAGCTCCAGTGCCGTGAGGGCACGGCGGGCGGCGCGGGCGAGAGCCGGGAGGATCCCCAGCTCGTCGATCTCCGCGGCGCTGGCCCATCCGCTGGCGGTGGGCGCGGCCTGGCGGATCCGCGGTGCGAGCGCCTCCCGGCGGCGGGGCGTGAGCAGTTTGGAGTCACGCACCTCCGGCGGCAGCACCGTCATCGGTTCCGCGTCGACCATCCGGATCGCGCAGGCGCCGATGACGACCGGTCCGGCGAGGGCGCCGCGGCCCACCTCGTCGAGGCCCACGATGATGGCCTCACCGTGAGGGCGCAGCTGCCGGGCGAGGCCCGTCTCCACCTGCAGGGTGGGGGCGGGGCGGGAGCGGGTGGTCACTGGGCGGCGGGGACGTCCGCAAAGGCGTCCCGGCCCTCGCCGAGGGTCTCCCACCGCGTCAGCGGCCAGAAGACGACGACGGCCCGCCCCGTGACGTCCTCCAGCGGGACGAAGCCGTTGCCGTTCTGCGCCTGATGCCAGGCGGAGTCTCCCGACTGGAAACGGTTGTCGCCGAGCACCCACACGGAGTCCTGCGGGACGGTGACATCGAAGGTGGTCTGGCAGGCGCCGGTGCCCGGCGCGATGTACGGCTCGGTGACGGGCGTGCCGTTGACGCTCACGTCGCCCCCGGTCTCCGTGCAGGTCACCCGGTCACCGGGAAGGCCGGCCAGTCGCTTCACCAGGAAGGACTGGGAGGGGTCCGGCACCAGGCCGACGAAACTGAGGACCTTCTGCGCCCGGTAGCGGGTCGAATCCGGCGGCATGGGGGCGCCCACCCAGTCCCCCGGGTCCTCGAACACGACGACATCGCCGCGCTCCAGGTCGAACACCCCCGGGCTGAGCTTGGAGACGAGGATCTTGTCGTTCTCCAGCAGCGTCGGATGCATCGAGGCGGAGGGGATGTAGAACGGCTGCACCAGGAAGGTCTTCACCAGCACCGCGATCAGCAGCGCCACGACCATAGTCAACAGGTACTCCAGCACGCTGCCCCGCCGAGCGGAACGGTCGGCGCGGCGGCCGCTCGCCGTCGACGCGCCGGTCGACCCCGGGGTCGCGTTCGGTGCCGACTCCGCGGTCGAGTCCGGAGTCGCATCCGGGGCGGGCTGAGAGACCGACTCCGGGACGGTGTCGGGGGAGGTCTCGTTCATCGGCTCGAGTCTATCGGCGGCAGGGACCGCGCACGCGCGGGCGGCCACACGATCCGCGTCACGGTTCCGACCACCCGTTCCTCGGGCACCATGCCGCCGCCGGGTGCCCCCAGCCGGTGCCGGGAGTCGGTCGAGTTCGCGCGGTCGTCGCCGAGCAGGAACACGCGGCCCTGCGGCACCTCGACATCGAAGTCGATGTCACTGGCGCGCTGGCCGCCGGGCACGTACGGCTCCGTCAGCGGGCGACCGTCGACCATCAGGCGACCATCCGCGGTGCAGCAGGTGATGCGCTGACCACCCACCCCGATCACCCGCTTGACCCAGTAGTGGCCGCCGGAATCGGCGTCGGCCAGGTACCCGCGGCCGTCGACGACCACGACATCGCCGGGCCGGGCCCGCCCCCGTGCGGTCCGGTCGGCGAGGATGACGTCGCCCCGCTGCAGCAGCGGTGACATGGAGCCGCTGGGGACGGTGAACGGCTGTGCCACGAGCTCGCGGATCCCCCACGCCGCCAGCAGAGCCACCACCGCGACGACGGCGACCGCCCCCAGCAGGGACGGCCGCCGTCGTGCGGTGCGTGCGGTCATGCGCGCTCAGGAGTGATCGCGCTTCTCCTTGATGCGGGCCTTCTTGCCGGTGAGGCCGCGCAGGTAGTACAGCTTCGCGCGGCGGACGTCGCCGCGGCTGACAACCTCGATCTTCTCGATGGTCGGGGCGTGCACGGGGAACACGCGCTCCACGCCGACACCGAAGGAGACCTTGCGGACGCGGAAGGTCTCGCGCACACCGTCACCCTGGCGGGCGATGACGTACCCCTGGAAGACCTGCACGCGGGAGCGGTTGCCCTCGATGACCTTCACGTGGACCTTGACGTTGTCGCCCGGGCGGAACGACGGGATGTCGTCGCGCAGGGACGCCTTGTCGAGCTCGTCGAGCTTCTGCATGGTGTGTCCTCCACCTCCCGCCCCAGGTCGGACGGTGTGTTCGCGGGGATGCCGGAGCATCCGGGAACCATGATCCGGCGGGGCGGAACCCCGTGCCGGTGTGCTGGGCCTCTGGCCGCGACTCCCATCGCGACGGACCTGCCCGGCCGCCTGCTGCACGGTCCCCCTGGGGCAGGACCGCGCGCGGCATGCACAGCGGACCATTGTGCCGCGGCCACGGCTCGCGTGCCAAGTGGGGTGCACGCAGGGTGCCGGACATCTCGTCGGCGGGCGACGATCGGGAACGGGCTGTCGGCGACCCGTCAGTGCTGTGGGTCGGTCCCCTGGGCGCGGCGGGCTGCGAGATCGGGGCGGCGCTGTGCGGTGCGCTGCTCCGACTGCTCCCTGCGCCACTGCGCGATGCGGGCGTGGTTCCCGGACAGCAGCACCTCCGGGGCGTCGCGGGTGATGCCCAGCGGATCGGTCCAGCTGGCCGGCCGGGTGTACAGCGGGTACTCCAGCAGACCGTCGGAGTGGGACTCCTCCACCAGGGACTCGGCATTGCCGACCACCCCGGGGATCAGCCGCACGACGGCCTCGGTCATCGCCAGGACCGCGACCTCGCCACCGTTGAGCACATAGTCACCGAGGCTCGCGAGGGCGACCTCATGACCGGCGTCGGCCAGGTGGTCGTACACCCGCTCGTCGATGCCCTCGTAACGACCGCAGGCGAACACGATCCACGGTCGAGCGGACCACTCCTGCGCGGTGGCCTGCGCGAACGGCGTCCCTGCGGGGTTCGGGAACACGATCAGCGGGCGCGCGCCGGCGCCGAGCTCCTCCCGGCCGGTGGCGACGACGGCGGCGAAGGCCTCCGCCCACGGTTCAGGTTTCATCACCATGCCCGCTCCCCCGCCCAGCGGCGTGTCATCGACGGTGCGGTGGCGATCATGGGTCCAGTCCCGCAGGTCGTGGACGTGGAGGTCGAGGACTCCCCGGCGGCGGGCCTTGCCGATGAGGGACAGGTCCAGCGGCTGCAGGTACTCCGGGAAGACGGTGAGGACGTCGATCCGCACCGGCTCAGCCCTCGTGACCGGGGTCGATCTCGGGGTCGCGCTCGGAGACGACGTCATCGTCGAAGAGGCCGCCGGGCGGGTCGGCCCGCACCACCCCCTGCTCCAGATCGACCTCGGGCACCAGTTCCTCCACGAACGGCAGCATCACGCGGCGACCATCGGCCCCTCGCACGATCAGCAGGTCCTGGGCGGGGTAGTGCTCCAGGTCGATGACCTCCCCGAGCACGCGATCATCGGCGACATGCCGCACCGTCAGGCCCTGCAGCTCGAAGGCGTACCAGGCGTCGGGGTCCTCCTCGGCCTCCGCCTCCGGGTCGACCTCGAGGGTCAGCTCGGCCCCGCGCAGCTGCTCGGCGGCCGTGCGGTCGGTGACCTCCACGAATTTGGCATACCAGCGGCCCTGCTGCACGCGGGTGCCGGCCACCGTGAGGGTGCGCGGCGCCCCGGGCACGTCCAGCGCGAAGGCGGTGCCGTCGGCGAGCCGTTCCTCGGGGCGGTCGGTGCGCAGCAACAGGGCGACCTCGCCGCGCAGCCCGTGCGCCTTGCCGATGGTCGCGACGGCGACCTCCACAGTGCTCACACCAGTCCTCCTTCGTCGCCGCCGGAAGGCTCCTGCCCGGAGCCCGTGGCGTACCCGGCGGCGGTGCACGCCGCAGTCAGATCCTCCAGGGGGGCCGCGATACCCGGAGAGTCGAGGTCACCGCCGAGGGCGTCCGCCACCGGGGTGCGGATGTCCAGCAGCGCCTTCCGCACGGCGTCGTCGTCGACCGCCCGGATCTCCTCCGTGAGCACGGTGTCGACCACGCGCAGCTGGTCCTCCCGGCCGTCCGGCACCGTCCGGGGGCTGCGGCCGACGAGCTGGAACAGCTCGGAGGTCAGCACGTTCGCGCTGCGCAGGTCCGTGCGGGTGAGGGGGGTGTCGAACACGTCCGCACACACGAGCGTGGCGGGCTTGGTGGCGTCGGCCCCCGGGGCGGCGGCCCACTGGGCGGCCGGTGAGGCGGGGGCGCAGGCGTCGGCGAGCTGCGCGTAGGCGGCGTCGAAGGCGTCCATGTCGGCGGCCGCGCCGCGCTGGGGCTGCTCCCGCATCCAGGTGGCCAGCGGCGCAGCCGCCTGCTGCAGGGCGGGAGGGGCGGAGGCGACGGCCGCCTCGATGTCGTCCCCGGTCATCGCGTAGAACATGGGGTCGTCAGGACCGTTCTCCCGCGCGGTGGCGGCGCGGTCGAGGATGTCCCGGGTCAGCGGTGCCCGGTAGTCAGGGTCGCCCCACAGCTCGGCACACGCCTCGCGGGTGGCGGGGTCGACGGCCGCGGAGGGCGCCGCGGAGCCCGACGGTGCCGCGGACGTCTCGGACCTCGCGGGGTCGGTCGGCGCCGCTGCGGGGTCCTGCGCTCCGGGGCCCTGTGTTCCGGGGGTGGTGCAGGCGCCCAACAGCAGCATCAGGGCCGCCGTCGTGGTGAGGATTCGCGGGGTGCGCACAGCACGAAGGCGGCGCCGCATCGCGGCGCCGCCTTCGTGGACGCGGGGTGGCGTCACCGACCGGTCAGCGACGGTCGACGTCGACGATGTCGACGCGCACGTCGTCGTCCGACAGTGCGGCCGTCACGGTGCGCAGGGCGCGGGCCGTGCGGCCGGAGCGGCCGATGACACGGCCGAGGTCCTCGGGGTGGACCCGCACCTCGAGCAGCGGCCCGCGGCGCGTGGACTTCTCCTTCACGTGCACGTCATCGGGGTGATCCACGATGCCGCGCACCAGATGGTCGAGGGCTTCGGCGCGTGCGCTCATCTCAGGCCTCGTCGGAGGTCTGGGCCTCGGCGTCCTCGGTGGACTCGCCCTGCTCGTTCGCCTGGTCGGCGCCCGGCTCGACGTCCTGGGTCTCGGACTCGGTGTTCTCGCCCTCGGTGCTGGTCACGTCGGACTCCTCCTTCTCCTTCGCCTTCTTGGCGCCCTCGCGGGACTCCGCGGCGGCCTTGTCGGCCTCGGCGATGAGATCCTCGGCGGAGGTCTTCGCCTCGGCGGACTTCAGGGTACCGGCGGTGTCACCCTCGCCCTTGAACTTCGCCCAGTCACCGGTGATCTTCAGGATGGCGGCGACCTGCTCAGTGGGCTGCGCGCCCACGCCCAGCCAGTACTGCGCGCGCTCGGAGTCGACCTCGATGAACGAGGGCTCCTCGGTGGGGTGGTACTTGCCGATCTCCTCGATCACGGCGCCGTCGCGCTTGGTGCGCGAGTCGGCCACAACGATGCGGTAGTACGGCGCGCGGATCTTGCCCAGGCGCTTGAGTCGGATCTTGACGGCCACGAGTGTGGACACTCCTTCGATGATGTTCGGGTGAGCCCCGCCGCGGCCTGTGGGGTCATGCGGGCGCCGGCGTCGCTCGGGGTTCGTGCACGGACGGTAGAGGGCCGGTCCGGGCACGCACGCACCTGATTATGCCAGCGTGGCGGGGCGCCGGGCCACCGCAGCCGGTGTGCCCCCACCCACAGCACGCGGGATGCACGGGGGCACGCTCGCCTCAGGCGACGCGGGCACCGCCGACGACGATCGCGGCGGGGCGGCGCAGCACGCGGTGGTCCTGGCGCGGGTCCGCCTCGAGCACCAGCAGGTCGGCGCGGGCACCATCCTCGAGGCCCGGCACGCCCAGGAACCGGTGGGGCTCCCAGGTGGCGGCGGTGAGGATCTCGGTGGGGGTCAGACCCGCGCGCGCGAGTTCGTCGAGTTCGTCGTGGATGATGCCGTGCCCCAGCACTCCCCCGGCGTCGGTGCCGACCATCAGCGGCACCCCGGCGTCGAGGGCGTCGCGGGTGCGGTCGTAGCGGGCTGCCCGCAGTCGGCGCATATGCGCGGCATAGTCGGGGAACTTCCGCTCCCCCTGACGGGCGTACTGCTCGAACTCCCCGACGTTCACCAGGGTCGTCACCACCGGGGTGCGGCTGTCGGCGGCCCGCCGGATCGTCTCGTCGGTCAGCCCGGTGGCGTGCTCGAGGCAGTCGAACCCCGCATCGAGCAGCAGCGGCAGCGTCTCCTCGGCGAAGGTGTGGGCGGTGATCCGCGCCCCTGCGGCGTGCGCGGCCTCAGCGGCCGCGGCGAGGGTCGGCCCGTCCCAGCAGGGCGTGAGGTCGCCGACGGGTCGGTCGATCCAGTCGCCGACGAGTTTGACCCAGCCGTCGCCGCGGCGGGCCTCGACGGTGACGGCGTCCGGCAGCTGCTCGGGCTCGAGCTCGTGGGCGTAGCCGATGAGGTACCGGCGGGTGCGGGCGAGGTGGCGGCCGCAGCGGATGATCCGCGGCAGGTCCTGCTGCTGCTGCAGCGGGGTGGTGTCGATGATGCTGCCGGCGTCGCGGATCAACAGCACCCCGGTGTCCCGGTCGGTGAGGGCCTGCCGGCGGGCCTCCTCGAGGGTGGTGCCGGCGCCGTCATCACCGATCCCCACATGGCAGTGGAGGTCGGCAAGACCCGGCACCACAGGACCGTCGAGGCGCTGCACCTCGACCCCGGCGGGAAGGTCGGGTCGCTCGTGATGGAGGCGGCCACCGACCACCCACGCCTGCGACAGCTCGGTGTGCTCGTCGACGAGGATCGGGCCGGTCAGGTGCAGGACGGTGTCGGTCATGCCTCCATCCTGGCACCGGTCACGGGCGCGGGCCGGGCCGATCGGCACCAGCCGGGGCGATCGGGCCCGTCAGCGACCCTTCCCGAACAGCTTGCGCATCTCCGGCGGCAGCTGGTCCGGGTCGAGGTCCTGCAGTGCCGACAGGTCGGGCATGCCGCCGCCGAAGGGGTTCTGGCCGCCGAACGCCCCGGCGGGGCCGCCACCGAACGCGGACCCGCTCTGCTCGGTGCCCTCGGCGCCCTCACCACCGGCTTCCAGCGCACGCTGCTGCTGGGCGGCCTTGCGCAGGGCCGCCTGGTTGCGGGCCTTCGCGGCCTTGCTCTTGCCCTTGGACTTCTTGGTGCCCGCGTAGGGGGACGCCATCTTGCCGCGGGACTTCTTGCCGTACCCCATGCCGGGCATGCCCGGCATCATCGGGGCGCCGCCACCGGCCCCACCCATCATGGAGCTGCCCATGGTGCGCATCATCTTCTGCGCCTGGGTGAAACGCTCCAGCAGCTGGTTCACCTCGGAGACGCTGGTGCCGGAGCCCTTGGCGATGCGGGCGCGGCGGGACCCGTTAATGATCTTCGAATCGGCGCGCTCCGCGGGGGTCATCGACTGGATGATCGCCTCGACGCGGCCGAGGTCCTTCTCGTCGAAGGCCTCGAGCTGCTCGCGGAACTGCCCCATGTTGGGCAGCATCCCCAGCATCTTCTTGATGCTGCCCATGTTCTTCAGCTGCTGCATCTGCCGCAGGAAGTCATCAAGGGTGAAGTCCTCACCGGAGGCGATCTTCTGTGCGGCCTTCTCGGCCTCGGCCCGGTCGAAGCTCTTCTCCGCCTGCTCGATGAGGGTGAGCACATCACCCATGTCGAGGATGCGGCTGGCCATCCGGTCCGGATGGAAGCGCTCGAAGTCGTCGAGCTGCTCACCGGTGGAGGCGAACAGGATCGGGCGCTGCGTGACACCGGTGATGGACAGGGCCGCGCCACCGCGGGCGTCACCGTCGAGCTTCGACAGCACCACACCGGTGAAACCGACGCCGTCGCGGAAGGCCTCCGCCACGCGGGCGGCGTCCTGACCGATCATCGCGTCGACGACGAACAGGGTCTCGTGGGGGTTGACGGCGTCGCGGATGTCCCGCGCCTGCTGCATCATCTCCTCGTCGATGCCGAGACGTCCGGCCGTATCGACGATGACCACGTCATGCTGCTGGAACTGGGCGGTGGAGACACCGTTCATCGCCACCAGCACCGGGTCACCGACACCGTTGCCGGGTTCGGGCGCGAACACCGGCACACCGGCGCGTTCACCGACGATCTGCAGCTGGTTGACGGCGTTGGGGCGCTGCAGGTCGGCGGCGACGAGCAGCGGGGTGTGACCCTCGCTCTTCATCCACCGGGCGAGCTTGCCGGCCAGGGTGGTCTTTCCGGCACCCTGCAGACCGGCCAGCATGATGACCGTCGGCGGGTGCTTCGCCCAGGTCAGTTCCCGGGTGTCGCCGCCGAGCACCTGCACCAGCTCGTCGTGGACGATCTTCACGACCTGCTGGGCGGGGTTCAGGGCCTTGGAGACCTCCTCGCCCAGGGCGCGCTCGCGCACCCGGCCGGTGAACTCACGGACCACCGGCACGGCGACGTCGGCGTCGAGCAGGGCGCGGCGGATCTCCCGGATGGTCCGGTCGACGTCGGCCTCGGTGAGGCGGCCGTGGCCGCGCAGCCCCCGCAGGGACGCGGTGATGCGGTCGGACAGATTGGTGAACACGCGGAGTTTCCCCTTGGTCGTGCGGACCGGCCCAGTCTAGTCGCGGCCCCGCGGGCCCCCGGGAGGTGAAGCGGCCGGGGCCGGGCGCAGATCACGTCGGGTCGCGGGTCGGGCGGGTGGCGGCCGGTCACCTGGAGGCGGCGTCGACGAGGTCGGCCAGCAGCGCCTCCAGGGCCGCCGGCGGCAGGGGCCGGCCACGCAGGTCGGTCAGGTGGAGGGTGTCGACGGCCCGGCCGCCGATGGTCAGCACGTGGGCGGCCCGCACCCGGGCGCGGTGGAGGGTGACGGTCTGCGCCACGTCCGCCAGCAGGCTCGGACGGTTGCGGGCGTTGACCTGCACGACGCTGTGCCCACCGGCGGGGTCGATGAGGATGCTGACGACGGGGATGTCGCCGACGCGGCGGGCGGGGGCAGTCGGGGGCACCTCCAGCACCCGGGCGGCCGGGTCCTCGCGTCGCTCCACCTCCCGCTGCAGCGCCTGCCGCAGTGCCGCGGGAGCGGGCAGGCCGCGGCCCGGCACGGTCACCCACCAGGTGGTCACCATCGCCTCGGGGGTCGAGGTGGCGGTGCCCCGCCGCACATCCAGATCGAAGCGCACCAGCACCCGCGTGATCGCCGCGAACACGCCGGGGGCGGGAGGGGCGGCGAGGGTGATCTCGGCGTCCCCGTGGTCGCGGACACCCGGCAACAGCACGTGGGGGCATCCGCTGCGGGCCACCTCCGCGCGTATCCGGGTGAGGGCGTCGCGGCGGGGTCGCAGCTCCTCAGCCGGGTCGGGGGCACCGCGGGTGAGTCGGCCGCGCAGACGGGCGGTGAGGTGGTCGACGAGGTCGGCGTGGCGGTCCGTCCAGGCGGCGGGCCCCGTGGCGCGCGCATCGGCCTCGGTGAGTGCCCGCAGCAGGGCCAGCTGCGCGGCGTCCCCGTCGACGGCGCGGTGCAGGGCCGTGAGGGTGGACTCGTCGTCGGGATCATGTTCGATGGCGAGGGCGAGCAGGGTCCGGTGCTCGGCGACCACCCGGCCGAGGCGGTCGGCATCGGGTGGGCGGCAGCCGAGGGCGAGGGCCGCCTCCCGTGCCAGCTCAGCCCCTCGCGTGGTGGCACTGGCCTCGGCCCCGGCGACCTGCCCGGCAGCGGCCCGGCCGAGATCATGCAGCAGGGCCGCGAGGAGCAGCAGGTCGGGCCTCTCGACGGTGCCGAGCAGGGCGGCGGCCTCCCGCACCGTCTCGATCTGGTGGCGGTCGACGGTGAAGCGATGGACGGTATCACGCTGAGGCAGATTCCGCACCTCGGACCAGTGCGGGATCAGCGGCGCCCAGGCACCGTGCACGTCGAGCGCCTCATACACGGTGGTGAGGTGTTCCCCGGCGAGGGCATCCACCAGGACGTCCCGCTGGGCAGGGTCCAGGGGATGGTGGGGCGGGTCGGCGGCGAGGCGCCGCAGTGTCGCGTCGGACAGCGGCAGACCGGTCACGGCGGCGTGGCGGATCGCGGCAAGATCCCGCAGCGGGTCTCGACTGGCGGGATCGACCGACACCTCGGCCGCCTGGACGATCACCCCGTGGTCGCGGCGCTCCAGGGCAGGGCGGCGCCCGGCACCCGATCCGACGGTGGCACGCCCACCGGGGGCGGCGGCCCCGGTGGCGGCGCGCAGGGACCTCTGCAGCTGCCACTGCACGACGCGGGAGGCCTGGGCGAGCTGGGTGAGGAGCTCGTCGGCGCCGCGCAGACCCATCAACGCGGCGACCGGCTCCTGGTCCTGCCGGCCCAGGCGGGTACTCGGCCGAGCCGTGACGATCTGCAGCGCGTCGCGGGCGCGGAGCAGCACCTGATCGGCATGGTCGACGACCGCGTGGTCGTGGTCGGCGAGCCAGGACTCCGCCAGAGCACGAATCAGGGCGATGTCCCGCAGACCTCCGCGGTCCGTGGCAAGGGTCGGTTCGGGGGCGTGCGCGAGTGCCGGATAGCGGGCGGCGAGGCTGTCGAGGAGGTCGGTGAGATCTCCCACCCGGCTGCGGGCGGTGGCGCGCCACCGGACTCGCACCGCCGCCACGGCCGACTCGGCGAGGTCGACATCCCCGGCGAGGAACCGCAGGTCCAGCAGCCGCACGCCGCTCTCGAGCGAGGTGGTGGCGGTGGCGACGGCCTGCTGCGGGGTGCTGACGGTCGCGTCGAGCCGCTCCCCCGTCGCCCACAGCGGATGCCAGAGGGAGGTCGCGAGCTGATCCCGCTCGGCGTCGGGGAGCTCGGGATCGACGATCAGGGCGAGGGTCAGGCCGGTGGCCGGTCCGGGGGTGCGACGGCCGAGGTCATCGAGCGCGAGGAGCGCCGCCCCGGTGGCGGGGCCGTCGGCGGTGCGCCACAGCTGCGCGAGACGGGCATCCAGGGTGTCGCTGCGGGACCGGCGCGCGGTGTCCCCGACGCGGGGGTCGGCGCTCACCTCACTCCCCGAGCAGGGCCTCCACGAACCCGTGGGGGTCGAAGGGAGCCAGATCGTCCATGCCCTCGCCGAGGCCGACCATCTTCACCGGCACGCCGAGTTCACGCTGCACGTTCACCACGATGCCGCCCTTGGCGGTGCCGTCGAGTTTGGTGAGGACGATGCCGGTGACGTCCACGGCCTCCCGGAACACGCGGGCCTGCTGCATGCCGTTCTGACCGGTGGTGGCGTCGATGACCAGCAGCACCTCGGCGACCTCGTCACCGTGCAGGGCCTTGGCGGCGACGCGACGGACCTTGCCGAGCTCGTCCATCAGGCCCTTCTTGTTCTGCAGGCGCCCGGCGGTGTCGATGACGACCACATCGACCCCGGCGTCGATGCCGCGCTGCACCGCATCGAAGGCGACGGCGGCGGGATCGGCGCCGTCCCGGTCGGACCGCACGGTCTCCACGCCGACGCGGGATCCCCAGGTGGTGAGCTGCTCGGCGGCGGCGGCACGGAAGGTGTCGGCGGCACCGAGGACGACGGTGCGGCCCTCGGCCACCAGCACCCGGGCGAGCTTGCCGACGGTGGTGGTCTTGCCGGTGCCGTTCACCCCGACCATGAGGATGACGGAGGGGACGTCGGTGCCGTCGGGCGCCTCGCGGCGGCTGGCGGCCAGGCGCCGGTCGGCGGACGGGTCGATCAGGGCCAGCAGCTCCTCGAAGAGGGCGTCACGCACCACGGCGGGTTCGCCGTCACCGATCACCTGCATGCGGCGGCGCAGGTTGGCCATGAGTTCGTCGGTGGCGTCGGGGCCGAGGTCGGCCAGCAGCAGCGTCTCCTCGATCTCCTCCCAGGTGGCCTCGTCGACGGTGTCGCGGGTGAGGAGGGTCAGCAGGCCCCGGCCGAGGGCGCCGGAGCGGGAGAGGCGCTCGCGCAGGCGACGCATGCGATCGCCGGCGGGCTCCGGCTGATCCAGGGCCGGGGTCTCACGGCGGGTGGGCGCAGCGGCAGGTTCCGGGCTCGCCTCGACGGGCGTTTCGGTGTCGGTCCCGGTCGCGGTCTCGACGGCCGGTTCCGCGGGGGCCTCGACGGCGGCCTGAGTGTCCGCCTCAGCCGGGGCCGTCGGGGTGGCTGCCGGAGCGGAGAGGGTGTCACCCCAGGTGGGGGCCGGGGGCCGCTCCTTCGTGGCGACTCCGCCGCGGCGGGTGCCATCGGTGTCGGTGTCGCGGGGGCGGGAGTCGTCCTTCGGGCGCCGCAGCAGGGCCCACCCGCCGGCACCGAGCACGGCGAGCCCTCCGAGCCCGCCCGCGACCAGCGCCACGATGTCATTGGGATCCACAGGTCACCTCCGAGGTCGTTCCATGCCGCCGGGCGGCTCGGCCATCGGCCAGTCTAGGGGCGGGCCGGGCTGCGCCCGCGACCTCAGCGGCGAGGGGCGGGGCGGCGACCGCGGCGGCGCGACGGCTTGTGCGGCTGCTTCTTCAGATGCGGCAGGGACACGGCGGTGACGACTCCGAGTCCGGTGGCGACGGCAACAGCGAGATAGGCGGCGGAGATCCCCAGGGTCATGTCTCCATTCTGAGGGGAACGCGGACGCGTTCCGGCCAGGTGGTCGCCGTGTCGGACACACCGCGGGACACGCGCCCGGGCCGGTGTGCGATTCGTCCTCCTGCGCGCCTCGGCCCCGTCACCGGGCGGTGACGGGGCCGAGGAACGGGTCCCCGCAGGCGCGGGGTCGGCGGGTCAGCCGAGTTCGGGGAACCAGATGCTGATCTCGCGGGCGGCGGACTCGGGAGAATCGGAGCCGTGCACCAGGTTCTGGATGACGGGCAGATCCCATTCGCGGCCGAGGTCACCGCGGATGGTGCCGGGTGCGGCCTGCGTCGGGTTGGTGGCGCCCGCCAGGGAGCGGAATCCGGCGATGACGTTCTCACCCTCCGCGACCACGGCGACCAGCGGGGCCGAGCCCATGTAGTCCACCAGCGACTGGTAGAAGGGCTTGCCCTCATGCTCGGCGTAGTGGGCGGCGAGCTCCTCCGCGGTGGCGGTGCGCTGCGACAGGGCGACGATGTCATACCCCTTGGCCTCGATGCGGCGCAGGATCTCGCCACGCAGGTGGCGCTGCACGGCATCGGGCTTGAGCAGGATCAGGGTGCGTTCGGTGGTCATGGCAGGGAGCCTAGCGAGATGCGCGGGGGTTCTGCGCGTCGTCGGCCTCAGCGCGGGCGGAGAGGACCTGTCGATCCACCTCGTCCTTCTCCCGGTCCCACTGGTTGCCCTTGACGAGTCCGTACAGGTAGAGCGCGGCGAACAGCAGGCCGAGCGCCCACATGGCGGAGACGACCGTGCCGAAGGCGATCACCGGGATCTGCAGCGCCAGCCCCACCAGGTACGGGGCGGCGCTGCAGCGGCGCATCCACCCGCTGCACAACAGCAGCGCTGCGGCGAGGGCCAGCCCCCACGTCCAGGCGAGGGTGCGGGTGTCGGGCTGCAGCTGGTGGGCGGCGAGGGTCGCGAAGACGATCACCAGCGCCTCGACGGTCAGGGTGGTGGCCGAGAGCATCCGCTGGGCGCCGTGGGCCCGGCCCGAGGGGGTCAGGTCGATCAGCGGCATCAGGCGTCGGTGTCCCGTCCGAACAGGGCCCGCACCTCGGCGGCGAGCGTGACGGATCCGGCGACGACGACGCCGCCGAACTGCTCACCCCGCTGCTCGGCGAGGTCGACGGCGGTCTGGATGGCATCGGGCAGGGACGCCTGCTCGTGGACCCTCTCGTCGTCATCGAAGATGTCCCGGGCGAGGTCGCCGAGACGGTCCGTGGGGATGGCGCGCGGCGAGCTGGACTGGGTGATCACCACATCGTCGAACAGGGGCTCCCAGATCGACAGGATCTCCTCGGCGTCCTTCTCCTGCAGGATGCCGACGAGCCCGACGGTGTGGGTGAAGCGGAAGTTCTCCCGGACGGTCGAGACGAGAGTGAGCGCCCCGGCGGGGTTGTGGGCGGCGTCGACCAGCACCGTGGGCGCCTGCCGGACGACCTCGGCGCGGCCCGGGGAGGAGACGTCGGTGAGGGCCGCGGCGAGCATCTCCCCGTCCAGCGGGCTGGTGCCATCGCCGAGCAGTCCCTCGCAGGCGGCGACCGCCACCAGGGCGTTGTGGGCCTGATGTTCGCCGAGCAGGGACAGGAACAGGTCTTCGTAGCGTCCGGCGATGCCCTGCAGGGTGATCTGCTGCCCACCGACCCCGGGGGTGCGGGAGAGCACGGCGATCTGCTCGTCCTCGATCGCCGCTTCCGCCCCGAGCTCCTGGACCTTCGCACGCAGCACGTCGGCGGCGTCCTGGTACGGCTGGGCGGCCAGGATCGCCAGGGCGTCCGAGCGCAGGATCCCGGCCTTCTCCCCGGCGATCTGCGCGACGGTGTCGCCGAGGTACTCCTGGTGGTCCAGCCCGATCGGGGTGATGACGGTGACGTCGGGGTCGACCACACCGGTGGCATCCCAGGTGCCGCCCAGGCCCGTCTCGACCACCGCGACGTCCACCGGGGCGCTGGCGAACGCCTGGAACGCCATCGCCGTGAGGTATTCGAAGAACGTCAGCGGCGGGCCCCCGGCGGCCCGGGACTCCTCGTCGACGATGAGGGCGAAGGGCTCCACATCGCGGTAGGCCTGCACGAAGTCCTCGTCGGCGATCGGCATCCCGTCCAGGGCGATGCGCTCGGTGGGGCTGTGCAGGTGCGGGCTGGTGGTGCGGCCGGTGCGCAGGCCCGCTTCCCGCAGGATCCGCTCGATGATGCGGGCGGTGGTGGTCTTCCCGTTGGTGCCGGCGATGCGGAGGGACCGGTAGCTGCGCTGCGGGTTGCCCATCAGGTCCATCACCCGGCGGATGCGGGAGAGGTCCGGCTCGATCTTGTTCTCGGGCGCGCGCGCCAGCAGAGCGGCGTACACCTCCCGCATCTCGGGCGACATCGGGGGGTGGGGCGGGCGCGGCACGGAGTCTCCTGGGGAGAGGTGGTCAGGGCGAGCGTCAGTCTACGAGCCGTGCGGGGAGGGTGACGGACCGGCCAGGGCCCGGGCAGGCGGCCCCGGGGGTGGTGTCGCAGGACTCGTGGACGCGGGTTTTCCTCCCCACGTCCCGGTTGTCCCCGACGGATCGTCGTCGGCGGCGCGGCGGCGACGAGATCCGCAGACTCGACGACGCCGGGGGCACATCGCCCCTGGGCACCGCCCGGTCATACCCGCACAGCCGAGGAGACCGACACCGTGCCACCGGTCGGCGGTGCCACCGTCCCGAGGAGGAGTTCCGATGACGCTCACCCTTGCGCTCCCCGAGGCCCTGGCCGTCCTGTGCTCGGAAGGGTCGGAACCTCACGCATGGAACCCGGTGTATCGGTTCCTCAGCCGAGACTCCGCGGGGCACCGGGAGTCCCACGCGCCGGGATCGTCCCTGACCTGCGATGCCGAGGTGTCGGACCTGCTGCGGCGTCATGTCGAAGCGCCGGCCCTCATCGTCCTGGCCGTCCAGGAGGGGGCCACCACGCACCGTCTGCGGGTGGGGCTGCACGCTGACGGCGCCACGGTGGAGACCTCCCACGGCGAGTCTCCGCCGACCTGGGAGGAGCTTCCGGCGCGGGAGGCCGGTCGGCGGCTCGCCGCCGCCCTGCCCGAGAGGCTGCGCTCCGCCGCCCCCGAGCTCACCCAGGGCTCCCCCGCACTCCGCCGGGGACCGACTCCGGCGCAGGCCGCCCGTCTCGCCGCCGCGGTGCGGGATGGGGCTCCGCTCGCCCAGGCCGTCGACCAGCTCGGGGAGGCGGATGGGGACCTCCGCGACCTGATGCTCGCCGATCGGGACCGCGTGAGCCTCACGCTTTCACTGACCCCTGTCCCCTCCACGGACGAACCGGTTGTCCTCACTCGCCTGTGGGTGCGTGGCGATCTCGGTCTCTACCGGATCGACAGGTCACCGCGCCTGCGGCCCGAGGCTCTCCTGGTGGCGGACGGTGATGTCCTCCGCACGCTCCTCGCCCTGCTCCAGCAGGGGCTCTCCCGTGTGGCCGTGACCGAGGGGGCCGGACGATGAGCACGTTCTGGGGGATGGAGACGGAGCACGCCCGGGCGCATGCCGAGCGGCTGCGGGCGGGCGGGATCTCGATCGTGGAGATGTCACGCCGCGTGGAGACCCGGATCGGGAGCATGCCGTGGTTCGGCCCCGACGCGGAGGATTTCTGCAACCGATGGAGGCAGCTGCGCGCCGGACTGCTGCACTCCTGCACCCAGTCCCTCGACGAGCTCTCCTTCCGCCTGGAGGGAGAGGCCGCCGAGCAGGACGTGACGTCGGGACGCGACGGCACTGACCCCGGTCCCGCGCAGCCTGTCCGCATCCTTCCCGTCACCGAGGTGGGAGAGGGCGGTGCGGGGTATCTGCACGAGGACACCCCCTGGATCCCGAACTGGCTCGAGCACCCGGCAGAGTTGCGGGTCGCCAGTGCGGTCGAGAGCGGCATCGACACCCTCATGGGGGCCGGTGGCCTGCTGAGTGACGGCATCTCCGATGCTGGCGACCGCTTCGGGTGGGAGATGGACGGCGTCGAGCAGTTCCATCGTGATGCCGAGCACGCCGCGCAGGCCTACGCCGACTGGGTCACCGGCGAGCGCGTCCCCACCTACGCCGAGCTCATCGCCTCGCATGCCCTGGTGCTGGGTGCCGGCGGCACGGCGCTGTACGAGATGGCGACCGGCCACGACACCGGATTTCTCGATGATCGTCCCGGCGGTCAGATCCACAGCATCACCACCGACGCCGCGCCGCAGCCGTCACCGCAGTCGCTGCGGGATCTGATCCTGGAGAACAACGCGCTGCGCCGTGCGAACCCGACTCGCCGTGCGCTGGAGACCGGCAGTATCGGGATCCAGGAAATCCGCCCGGCATCGGGAGGCGAACCGGCCTTCATCGTGCAGATCCCTCCGACGGAGGGCGCCGACATCCGCGACGTGCCCGGCGCGTGGGGTCGCCAGGGCAACTCCCGGGACTGGGCCTCGAACGTGCGCCTGGTGGCGGGCCAGGATGTCGCGGCCATGGATGACGTCCGCGCCGCGATGGCCCGGGCCGGCATCCCGCCAGGCGCGAAGGTGATGCTGGTCGGCCACTCCCAGGGCGGCATCATCGGCAACCACCTGGCGGCGGATCCGACATTCAACAACACCTCGGGGGTGGAGGGCTCCTACAACGTCACCCATGTCTTCTCCGTGGGCTCTCCGGTGCAGACCGTGGCCCCAGCACACCCCGGAACCCAGTCCGTGAACGTCTCCCACACGATCGACGCCGACCCCTCCGGCCTCAGCGGTGACTACATCGCAGGTCTGGACCTGGGGGGCGCTCAGATCGACGGCCGCATGCTCGCCGCACCGAATCAGCACGAGGTGTCCCTGCCCGGGTACCCGCAGGCCACGACCAACCCGATCAGCGTGCTGGCGCACAATCACGATGCGCTGGGCGACGACGGGGAGACGGACCTCGGATACGCGGGCTCCGTGGCACGGCACACGATGACCGACCCGACACTGCGCGCCCTTCAGGAGGACCTCACCGGGGTCTATATCGGAGACGGCACCTACGTGGCCCGGTCCCATGTGGTCGAGGTCGGTCGCGGGGCGCCGTGATGTCGTCGCGACGCTCGCGGCGAACCGCCCGCAGCGGAGGCACCTCCGCCCGTGCGGCCGGCGTGCGCCGGACAGATCAGTCCAGCCCGTACCGCCCATACAGGGATGATGCCGTCACGTACATGAGGCGGTGGTCCTCGCTGGGGAACTCCGGGTCCAGGGCGAGGGCATCGAGCTCGGTAACCTCGCTCAGCACCCCGGTGATCCCGCCGACGACGACGTCATCCTCGCCTCGGTCATGCAGCAGCGTCACCGCAGCGCGCATCGCCTCGTCGTAGATCGCCAGGCCCGTCGTCTCATCGGTGGCATCGAGGGAGACGGTGCCCGTCACTGACATCCTGAAACGGTTGTCCCTGCCGGACTCGAGGTCCGCCCCCGACACCCCCTCGACGTCCTCCATCGCCTCCCCGACGGCAGGACCGAGGGCCGGGCCCCGTCCGCAGCTAGCCAGCACCAGCCCTGCTCCCGCCAGGGCAGCTCCCATGAGGGTGCGGCGCGCCACCATGTCCCCTCCCTGCGTGGATTCGCCTCATCGTGGTTCCCGTCATCGTGCCACGGGCGCAGAGCTCCTGACACTGCCACCCCCGGTATGGGGATGCGGCCCCCACCGCCGGGCCCCTGCGGAGGTGCTCCACCGGTTCCGCAGGTCGAGCGAGCGGGCTGGGCGAAGATGGAGTCGCCCGAGACCGGTCACGGACCTGCTGCACGGCGCCGCGGACCCAGCCGGACCTGATCGTCCCACCTGCAGGAGGTCGCGTGAGCACCCCGTCCCTCACCCCGCAGGGTGATCCCGTCCTCGAGGCCCTCGTTCGCCGCGTCGAGACTCTGTGGCTGCGTCGCCCGGCCGAGTCCGTGCCGGACCTCGCCCCCGACGGTCAGCTGCGTCGCGCCGTCGACGACGCCCGGGCGCGGCTGCAGCGTTTCGCACCCTGGTTCGAGGCCCACTTCCCCGCCACCCGTGCCACCGGCGGCATTCTCGAATCGCCGCTGCAGGCCGCACCCGCCCTGGAGGACCGCCTGTCTGCTCTCCACGGGGTCGACCTCGCCGGCCGTCTGTGGCTGAAACGGGACGACATCCTGCCGGTGAGCGGATCCATCAAGGCCCGTGGCGGTATCCATGAGGTCCTCGCCGTCGCAGAACGAGTCGGACCGCAGCGGGCCCCAGAGCACGGCATCGTCGTCGGTTCCACCGGCAACCTGGGCCTGTCCATCGGGATCGTCGCCACCGAGTTCGGGTTCCGCACCACCGTGCACATGTCCGCCGATGCGAAGCAGTGGAAGAAGGACCTGCTGCGGGCGCGGGGTGCCGAGGTGGTGGAGCATGCGGGGGATTTCACCGCCGCCGTCGAGGCCGGCCGGGCCGCTGCCGCGGCGGACCCGTCGACGCACTTCATCGACGACGAGGCCTCAGTGGACCTGTTCAGCGGGTATGCGGTCGCGGCCCGCCGTCTGCGACATCAGCTCGAGGCTCTGGAGGTCCCCGTCGACACCGAGCATCCCCTGATCGTGTACCTGCCGTGCGGGGTCGGCGGCGGCCCCGGTGGGGTCACCTTCGGGCTGGCCCTCGAGTTCGGTCCGGCGGTGCACTGCGTGCTGGTGGAGCCGGTGGAGGCCCCGGCGATGATGCTCGGTGTGCGCACCGGCCGGCACGCCGAGGTGAGCGTGCAGGACATCGGCCTCAGTGGTCGCACCGCCGCTGATGGGCTCGCGGTGGGGCGACCCTCTCGTCTGGTGGGTGAGCGGGTGGGGCCGCTGGTGAGTGGTTTCGCGACGATCAGCGACGAACGGATGCTCGCGCTCGTCGCGCTGTTGGAGGAGACGGAGGGGGTGTGCGTGGAACCGTCTGCCGCTGCCGGGCTGGCACTGCCGTGGCGGGTGCAGCAGCAGGTGGTCACCGACACGCAGACCGGGTTGACGAGGCAGCAGCTGCAGCGCGCCACCCATGTCGCATGGCTGACGGGCGGGGATCTGGTGCCTCCAGCGGAACGGCAGGCGATACTCGCCCACGGCCGGGCAGCCCTGTCGGCGGTGCGCTGGGGCATGCCGTAGGGCGAGTACGCCACGCGGCGGCGCGGGCCGGCTCACGGGATGGGGCCGTCCGGGCACAGCCCCACCCCGCTGACCGGTCAGGCGCGGGTCACCGACACGGTGACGGAGCCCCCGGTGACCTTTTCCGTCGCCGTGTGCGCACCCGCGGGGGCGGGGCCGATGGTGACGTCCACCGCGAGCACCTCCCCGGCGACCATCGCCTGGTGGGTGCGCACCGCCTGCACCACCGGTTCGTCACCCTCGACGGTGAGGTGGATGCGGTCGGAGACGTCCAGACCGGCGTCGCGGCGGGCCGACTGGATCGCCCGGACCACATCTCGCGCGGTGCCCTCGGCCTCCAGCTCCGGAGTCAGACGCGTCTCCAACACCAGGAAGTCACCGCCGCGCAGCACACCGATGGCGGTGCCCTCCGGGACCGCATCCCCGGCCACCAGATCCAGGGTGTATTCGCCGTCCTGCAGTTCCAGACCACCGGCGGTGACGGTGCCGTCCTCCGCGACCGACCAGTCGCCGGACTTCGCACCCTTGATGGCCTGCTGCACCTGCTTGCCCAGGCGGGGACCGGCGGCGCGGGCGTTGACCGCGAGCCGCTGCTCCACACCGAGGGAGCGGGCCTCGTCCCCGGAGACGTCCAGCAGCCGCACCTGCTTCACGTTGAGCTCGTCGGCGATGATCGCGGTGAAGGGCTCCAGCCGGGCCACATCGGAATGCACCACGGTGAGGGTGGACAGCGGCTGTCGGGCGCGGATGCCCTCCTTCTTGCGCAGCGCGTTGCCGGCGGAGGCGATCTCCCGGGTCTCCTCCATCGCGGTGAGCAGATCGTCGTCGACCGGGAACAGGTCGGCGTCGGGCCAGTCCGTCAGATGCACGGACCGCTCCCCCGTCAGCTGCTTCCAGATCTCCTCGGACACCATCGGCAGCAGCGGCGCCACCACCCGCAGCGTCGTCTCCAGCACGGTGGAGAGCACGTCGATGGCCTGGGCGTCGCCCTCCCAGAAGCGGTCCCGGGAGCGGCGCACGTACCAGTTGGTGAGCATGTCCAGGTGCGCCTGGATCCGCTCGGTCGCCCCGACAATGTCGAGGTCCTCCAGCAGCTGGCGGGTCTCGCGCACCAGGATCCCGGTGCGTGCCAGCACATACCGGTCCATGACGTCCTGCGCCTCATAGCGAGGGGCGCCGACATACCCGAGGGGTGTGCCGTCGTCGTCCTTGGGCCCGGCGGCGTTCGCGTACAGCGCCAGGAAGTACCACACGTTCCACAGCGGCAACACCGTCTGCCGCACCGCATCTCGGATGCGCGGCTCGTCGACGATCAGGTTGCCGCCGCGCAGGATCGGCGAGCTCATCTGGAACCACCGCACCGCGTCCGAACCGTAGGTGTCGAACATCTGCTGCGGATCCGGGTAGTTGCGGCGGGACTTCGAGGCCTTGAACCCGTCGTTGCCCAGCACGATGCCGTGGCAGATGACGCTGGAGAACGCCGGGCGGTCGAACAGGGCCGTCGCCAGCACGTGCATCACGTAGAACCAGCCGCGGGTTTGCCCGATGTACTCGACGATGAAGTCCGCCGGGTTGTGCTGCTCGAACCAGTCGCGGTTCTCGAAGGGGTAGTGCACCTGCGCGAACGGCATGGAACCCGAGTCGAACCACACGTCGAGGATCTCCGGGACCCGCACCATGCGGCTGCGGCCGGTGGGGTCGTCGGGGTTCGGACGGGTGAGCTGATCGATGTACGGGCGGTGCAGGTCGACGTTCCCGTGCTCATCGCGCGGCAACTGCCCGAAGGCCTCCTCGATCTCCGCGAGCGAGCCGTAGACCTCGATGCGCGGGTGGTTCGGGTCGTCGCTCTTCCACACGGGGATCGGGGTGCCCCAGTAGCGGTTGCGGGAGATCGCCCAGTCGCGGGCGCCCTCCAGCCAGGTGCCGAACTGACCGTGTTTGACGTTCTCCGGCATCCAGGTGATCTGCTCGTTCAGCTCGAGCATCCGCTCGCGCTGGTCGGCGACCTTGACGAACCAGCTGGAGACGGCCTTGTAGATCAGCGGCTTCCGGCAGCGCCAGCAGTGCGGGTAGGAGTGCACGTAGCTGGATTCCCGGAACAGACGGGCGGAGCGGGAGAGGTTGCGGATGATCGGCCCGTTGGCGTCGAACACCTGCACCCCGGCGATCTCGTCAAGCTCGGTGCCGCGGAACAGATCCAGGAAGCAGGCGCCGTCATCCACGCTCACCACCACGGGGATGCCGTAGCGGGCGTTGACGACCTGGTCGTCCTCACCATAGGCGGTGGCCTGGTGGACCACGCCGGTGCCGTCGCCGGTGGAGACGTAGTCGGCGACGGTGATGATCCAGGCGTTCTCGAGCCCCCAGCGGGCGGGGTCGGCGGCGTACACGTCCCACAGCGGCCGGTAGTGCACGTACTCGAGATCGGCACCGACGATCCGCTGCGTGGCCGCGGCGGTCACCGCCTCGGCATCCTCGTACCCGAGTTCCTTCGCGAACGATCCGGCGAGGTCCTCCGCCAGCAGGTAGGAGGCCTCCCCCGCGGCGGCGCCGTCGGCTGCACCCCGCGGGCCGGCCGGCACCACCACGTACTGCACCTCGGGGCCGACGGCCAGGGAGAAGTTCGTCGGGAGGGTCCACGGGGTGGTCGTCCACGCCAGTGCCCGCACCCCGTCGAGCCCCAGCTGCTGGGCCTTCTCCCCCTGCAACGGGAAGGTCACCACGACGGTGCGGTCCTGCCGGTCCTGGTACACGTCATCGTCCATCCGCAGCTCGTGCGCGGACAGCGGCGTCTGGTCGTTCCAGCAGTACGGCAGCACCTTGTAGCCCTCGTAGGCGCGGCCCTTGTCGTACAGGGTCTTGAACGCCCACAGCACGGACTCCATGTAATCGGTGTCGTAGGTGCGATAGCCACCCTCGAAGTCGACCCAGCGGGCCTGGCGGGTGACGTAGTCCTCCCACTCGGTGGCGTACTTCATGACCGAGGAACGGGCAGCGTGGTTGAACGCCTGCACCCCCATCTCCTCGATCTCCTGCTTCTCGGTGAGCCCGAGCTCGCTCATGGCCTCAAGCTCCGCGGGCAGGCCATGGGTATCCCAGCCGAAGACACGGTCCACTTTCTGCCCGGCCATGGTGCGGAACCGGGGGATGACGTCCTTGACGTACCCGGTGAGGAGGTGGCCGTAGTGCGGCAGACCATTGGCGAAGGGCGGGCCGTCGTAGAAGGTGAACTCCTCGGCACCCTCCCGCTGGGCGATGCTGGCACGGAAGGTGTCGTCGCGGCGCCAGAACTCGAGAACGCGCTGCTCCAGCTCCGGGAGGTTCGGGGAGGGGACGAGCGGGGATCCGTCGACCGGGTAGGGCATGGGAACGGCTTCCTGACGAGGTGGGTACGGACTCACTGCGTCCGAGGACGCCCCACGGGGCGCGGTACCACCTCGGTTGACACCCCCACCGGTGCAAGACCAGTCGGGGCATCCCCTCGTTCCTCAGCTGTGACGGGCTGGTCCCGGCGGGTTCTACTGGGGACCGCCGTGCCCTCGGGGGCGCGACGATCCGGTTCTTCCCGCGGCTCACCGGTGATGGCCGGGTCGATGCCGATGCGGCCAGTGTACGACCCGGGGGCCTGTCCAGGCGCCCGCATCGACCGCTGCCTGCCCGATAAGTGCCGCAGTGAGTCGGCCGAGTGGGACTGCCGCACGCTGAGGTGACCGGCGCGAGCCGCAGGCGGGACCACTGGACGGGATTCACAGGTGGGAGCCGCCGGCGTCGGTGTGCCACCATGGTCGACGCACCGGATCGTCTCCGGACGCTTCCGTCATCCCAGTCCAGCTAAGGAGCACAGCCCGTGTCGCTGTTCGGCGAGCCCTTCACCGTGAAGACCCTCAAGTCCGGCAAGACCATCGAGGTCGCCGAGGGGCAGACGCTGCTGCAGGCGCTGCTCGACGCCGGCATCCCCATGGACTACTCCTGCGAGGGCGGTGTGTGCGGCACCTGCGTGGTGCCGCTGGTCTCCGGCGAGGTCGAGCACATGGACGAGTTCCTCATGGACGACGAACGTGAGACCCAGATGACCACCTGCGTCTCCCGCGGCATCGGGACGATCGAGATCGACGTCTGACCCGGTAGGGCGCCGCGCGCTAAGCGGCCGGAACCCCGCTGGGTCAGTCCCCGTCGGTCTCCGCCCGCTGGTCCTGCCGCACCATGCGGGCGAACACGCCGTCGGCGGCGAGCAGCTCCTCCCAGCTGCCGCGCTCCACCACCCGTCCGTGCTCGAGGACGAGGATCTGGTCGGCGCTGCGGACCGTCGAGAGCCGATGCGCGATCGACAGGGTGGTGCGACCCCGCGACAACGCCTCCAGCGCGCTGCTCATCGCCTGCTCCGTGCGCACATCCAACGCGCTCGTCGCCTCATCCAGCAGCAGCACCGGTGGGTCCCGCAGGATCGTCCGTGCCAGGGCCAGACGCTGCTTCTCTCCGCCGCTGAACCGGTAGCCGCGCTCCCCCACCACGGTGTCGTACCCCTCCGGCAGAGCAGCGATGTGGTCATGGATCTGGGCGATCCGGCAGGCCCGCTCGAGCTCCTCCTGGGTGGCGTCGGGGGCGGCGAACAGCAGGTTCTCCCGGATCGTGGCGTGCAGCAGATACGTCTCCTGGGTGACCACTCCGACGCATGCCGCGAGCGACTCCAGGGTGACGTCCCGCAGGTCGTGACCGTCGAGCAGTACCCGCCCCTGCGTCGGGTCGTACAGACGTGCCAGCAGGTAGCCGGTGCTGGTCTTGCCTGATCCGGTGGGTCCGACGATCGCGGTGTGGCTTCCGGCGGGGATGGTCAGGTCGAGGTCGTGGAGGGTCGGGGCCTCTGATCCGGGGTACGTGAAACCGACATGGTCGAACCGCACCTCACCGCGGATGCTCATCGGATCCAGCCGCAGGGCGTCCGGCGCCTCGAGGATGGTGATCGGTGCATCGAGGTACTCGAACACCCGGGTGAACAGGGCGAGCGATGCATTCACTTGGGTGGCCACCCGCAGCAGCCCGTTGATCTGCGGGAACAATCCGGTCTGCAGGCTGATGAAGGCGACGAGGGTGCCGATGGTGATGCCGCTGTCACCGCGGGCCATGAGGTGGCCGCCGAGCAGATACGTCAGCGCCGGGAACGTCGCCATGATCGTGGTGAACAGCGCCATCTGCCAGCGGCCCGCCATCTCCGAGGAGATCTCCAGATCGGCGAGGGACCGCGACTGGCGGGAGAAGGAGCGGGTGAGGGCCTCGGTGCGGCCGAGCGTCGCCCCCAGCAGGATCCCTGACACCGACAGCGACTCCTGGATCCCGGCGGAGAGATCGGCCGCCTTCTCCTGGCGGGCCTTGACGATGGTGCGACGGCGCCGCCCCACGCGACGGTTCATCCACACCGCGAACGGCAGCACCACCAGGGAGAACAGAGTGAGGCGCCAATCGAGCGCCACCATCGCCACCAGTGCCATGGCGATGCCCGCCACGGACGAGACGATCTGCGTCATGACGGTGGTGACCACCGCCTGCATCGAGCCGATGTCGCTGAAGATGCGTGACTGGACCTCACCCGTGCGGGTGCGGGTGAAGAACCCCAGCCCCATCCGCTGCAGGTGCGCGTACACGGCGACCCGCAGGTCGTGCATCACGGCCTGCCCGACGCGGGTGGAGAGCATCGCCTGGGTGACCCCCAGCGCCGCCGACACCACGGTGACCGCGATCAGGCCGACGACGCACCACAGGAGGACGTCGAGTCGCTGCTGCGGGAGGGCGACGTCCACGATCTCCCGCACCAGGAACGGGGAGACCACCCCGGCCGCGGCCGCCCCGGCGATGAGCGCCAGGACCGCGGCGAGGGTGCCCCGGTACGGGCGGAACAGGCGCAGCACGCGGGGGACGTCGGCCCGCTGCCCCGGCGGGAGCCCCTTCCCGTCGCCGATCTCGACCGGGCGCATCACAGACCCGCGCCGCGGGCCACTTTGTGCTGCGCCGCCTGCGCCAGCGGCCGCACCGTGATGAGGTCCAGGTTCACGTGGTGCGGCACCTGGAGGGCGTAGGTGATGACATCCGCACAGTCCTCAGCAGTGAGGGGGTGCTCCACCCCGTCGTACACGCGGTCGGCGGCCTCCTGGTCACCGCCCAGGCGCACCAGGGAGAACTCCGGCGTGTGGACCATGCCGGGTGCCACCTCGATCACTCGGATCGGCTCGCCGTTCAGCTCGAGCCGCAGGCCCGCCGCGATCATGTGCTCCCCGGCCTTGGCGGCGTTGTAGCCGACCCCGCCCTCGTACGCGGCCTGCGCGGCGGTGGACGACAACACGACGATGCTCGCGTGGCCGTCGGCCCGCAGCGCCGGCAGCAGGACCTGGGTGACGCGCGCCGTGCCCAGCACGTTCGTGGCGTACATCGTCTGCCACTGGTCGAGGTCGGAGGATTCCACCGGGTCGACGCCGAGGGCGCCACCGGCGATGTTCACCAGAGCGGTGAGGCGGCCGTCGAACTCCTCCTCGACACGCCGCGCAAGCGCCTGGACGGAGGCGTCCTCTGTGACGTCCACGACCTGCGTGCGCACGCCCGTGGCCTCGGCGAGAGCCTCGAGCCGCTCAGCGCGGCGGGCGACGGCGAGCACGTTCCAACCCTCGGCGGCCAGGCGCTCGGCGGTGGCGCGGCCGATGCCCGAGGACGCGCCCGTGACGACGACGCTGCCGCGGGGCGTGGGAGCGGTGGAGGCGGGGGTGGTGTCCGGCGCGGGGTCCGGGGCAGGGCGCGAAGCGGGGTCGGAGCTCATGGCCTCAGCCTACGACCGGGGCAAAGGGCGGTCCCCGCGCAGTACCCGTGCGTGCCGCCGTCTCCGCCGTTCGCATGATGTGCCACCCCAGTTCCACACACTGGAACAGACACAGCACCTCGCGCGTCGCCCGCACCGCGTGCCGGGCCCCGGCGCTGGCGGTCAGATCGCCACGGAGCCGTCGGCGCCGATGTGGCGACCCTCCGCGGCTTCGACCTCCTCGGCGTGCTCGAGCATCCGCTTCGGCGCCAGGCGGGAGATGATCGCGGCCAGGGCGCCGTCACCGGTGACGTTGGTGGCGGTGCCGAAGGAGTCGATCGCGATGTACGAGGCGATCATCAGGCCCACAGCGGCCTCACCGAAGCCGAGCATGGAAGCGAGGATGCCGGTCGCCGCCATGATCGCGCCGCCGGGCACACCCGGAGCGGCCACCATCGTCACGCCCAACATCAGCACGAAGCCGATCAGCGTCATCACATTCAGCTCCATGCCGGTCATGATCATGATCGCGATGGCGAAGGTGGTGATCTTCAACGTGGAGCCCGCCAGGTGGATGGTGGCGCACAGCGGCACCGTGAAGGACGCGATGGCGTCGGGCACGCCGTTGCGGCGGGTGCACTCCAGGGTCACCGGGATGGTGGCGGCGGAGGAGCTGGTGCCGAGCGCCGTCGCGTACGCCGGAAGCATGGTCCACAGCATCCTCAGCGGGTTCCGTCCGACGGCGATGCCCGCGATCGTGTACTGGATCAGCAGCACCACGATGGTCATGGCGAACACCAGCAGCACCACACCCAGCAGGGTGGTGATGACGGTCCAGATCTGGCCGTTCATGGTCAGGCCCAGGAACATGCCGAAGATGTACAGCGGCAACAGCGGGATCAGCACCGCGGAGATGGTCCACTCGATGATGGTGCGGAACTGATCGAAGCCTTCATGCAGCGCCCCCGGTTTCACCAGCGTGAGTCCGATGCCGATGCAGAACGCCAGCACCAGGGCCGTCATCACCCCGAACACCGGGGGGATCTCGAGCGGGAAGTAGGGCGCGAGGGCGGAGTCCTCAGGGTTGTCCAGGGAGCCGACGGAGGCTCCCGACAGCAGGCGCGGCAGCACCAGCACGGACACCGCCAGGGCGAAGAAGCCCGAGAGGATGGTGGAGAGGTACGCGATGCCGGCGGTGATGCCGAGCAGCTTGCCGGCGCCACGGCCGAGCTCACCGATCGCGGGAGTCACCAGGCCGACGATCACCAGGGGGATGAGGAAGCCGAGGAACGCGGAGAAGATGCCGTTGAAGGTGGTGAAGATCCGTGCGATCGGCACGGGCATCACCATCCCGAGGAGGATGCCCAGCACGATCGCGATGAGGATGCGGGGAAGCAGTCCGATCCGGCGACGGGAGGGGCGGGCGGGCGTGGCGGCCTGATCGGCCGCGGGAGCGTCGGTGCTCATGCGGGAACCGTCCTGTGGGGGCGCCGAAGCGCCAGGGGTAGGGATCAGGGCCAGAGTATCCATCCGGTCGGCCGGGTGGGGAGGCCGTGCACGCCACGCACTGACCGGGGTACCGGGCACTGCACCACCCGGCCCGGATCCTCCCGTCCCGTCGGCGAGGCGTCCGGGGTGAGAACCTGCACCGTCGGAGACAATGGAGGTGTCCTTCGTCGCCGCCCGAAGAGAGGGGAGTCGCCATGGCCCGTTCGTACGCCACCGTCGGCCAGATGATGAGCTACGCGATGGACCGGGTGTCCGCGGCGCCCGACGTGGAGCGCACCGTCCCGCGGCGACTGCGCACCGAGGCGATGGCCCGACACATGCTGGCCTTCGTGCTGATGTCGCCACGCAGCCGCGAGGCCTTCCTCACCACGATCGCCGGCTCCCCCACCCCCACCAGTGCCTTCACGGCCGAGAGGCGCCTGCGCAGCACCGCCCCCGACCTGGTGGCGGAGGTGCTCGGCGAGGGGGCGGAGGGCCCGGAGCGACCGCGGGTGCTGATCGCGCTGCGAGTCGACGGTGCTCCGTCGACCGCACGGCTGGAGCAGTGGGATCAGCTGCTGGGCCCCGGCCCCGGAGGGGTGTTGCTGAGCATCACCCGGAAGGCCGACAAGCCCCGCGGCGAGGAGGCCACCGGGCCGGGTCGACTGGTGGCATCGACCTGGTCGCGCATCGGCAAGCGGATGCCGAAGGCCGATCCGGCGCACGCCCACCTGTGGGAGACGATCGCGGAGTTCGGGGAGAGCGCCGCCGCGCCCGTGGTGCAGCTGCCTCTGGATCCGCATGCGCTGCTGCGGGATGCCTCCGTGGCGAAGGAACTGCGCGCCCACCTGGACGTGTTCCTCCACGCCTCTCGGACCCTGTTCGGGGTGGCACCGCATTTCTCGACGGTGCGCGGCCGCGTCCCCCATCTGCGGGCGGGCGCCAGCCGTGGCCGCACCGGGCTGGAGTTCGGCGACGTCGTGGAGGGGTCGGCATCGCGTTTCGTCGCCCCGGGCACGGCCCCGGTCCCGCTGGGCATCGGGGCGCTCACCGGTGAGGAGGAGCAGCTGGCGGCCGAGGAGCACCTGGCGGTGCTGGCCCGGCGCAGTGTGTGGCGCACGTCGATCTCTGCGGTGCCGGTGCCGGAGGCGATCATCGGCACCCCCGCGACCGCCCCGATGGACGGGGCGCGTCGGCTGCTGTGGGCGGTGCTCAACCCGGAGCTGCTCGCCGACCGCGGGTTCACCGTCGCGCCGTCCCGGATGCAGCCCGCCCTGACCCTCACCGAGCTGGGCCTGCGCCTGCGCTCCACCGACGATCCCCAGGGGCCGGTGTACCGCATCACCGTCGGCGGCACCGACCGGTGGAAGACCCTCATCCCGCGGGTCACCCGCGAGGCCCATGGCACGCGCGGCGAGGAGACCTACGCGGTCGCCCCGCAGAAGGGCTGGTCCACCTCGGACTTCGTGTGGGAGGTGCACCGCGCGCTGTACTCCCTGACGATCCCACCGCGCGGCTGACCGGTTCGGATCTCTCCCGACGACACCGGGGACGGCGCATGCCCCCGGGTCCGTGGAACCGGGGGCATGCTTCGCGCAGCGCCGTTCTGATCGGGCTCGGGTGTGCAGCCCGGGGGAGAAACAGGTCGGATCGGAACAGGACGCGTCAGGAGCGTCCTGGTCAGAACAGACCGGAGTGCGCCGCCCCGAGGTCGGTGCGGGTCGCCGACCGCGAATCGATGCCCTGGTCGTTCCCGGTGGAGGTGTCGCCCTCCAGGCGCCCGACCTGGGTGACGGTCACATGCTGCACCAGCCGGCCCTCGCGGGTCAGTCCGTCGGCGAAGTTGAGGTTCGCCACCAGCTGCCGCTCCCCACGCTCGACCGGATTCGCGAGGGTCACCAGGAAGGAGCGGGTGGAGGACTCGGCATCGAACCCGAGATCGCGAGCATGGGCGCCATGGAACCAGCCGGGTGTGATCACGCGGTCCACGCCCTCCGGGACCGACACGGTGGTCACGTCGAGACGGAAGGTGACGAGCGGGAACTCTCCGTAGTAGCGCTCCGTGCCGACGTTCTCCAGGTGCAGAGCCACCAGGCCCGCGTATCCCTCAGCCTTCATGTCCGAGACCGTGAAGGACGGACGCAGGTCGAGGGCAGCTCCCGTGCCGGGCGCGTCAGCACCGGAAGTATCCGGGGCAGCGACGTCTGCGGCGTGCGCCCGGGGAGCACCGGTGACGGCGGCCAGCCCCGTGGCTGCGGCGGCGGCACCGATCAGGGTCGCGCCGAGTGCGCGGCGGGACATCGTGGTCGGAACGTGGGAATGACGGATGGTCATGGGATCTCCTGTGGTCTGTGTGCTCGTGGGCTGTGAGCTGGTGGGCTGTGAGCTCCTGGGCTGTGAAGTCACGGCCTCTGACCTCGGCGGGGCGGTCAGTTCTTCGCCGAGTCGGCGGGGTTGTCGTAGAGCTTCACGCGCACCTCGTTCTTGATCGGCACGAACGCGGTGTAGGCGGTGGGGTTGGACCAGGTTCCATCGAGCTTGCAGTACTGCTGCGTGCCGGTCATGGTCACGGTGCGGAAGCCGTAGGTGGCCTCCCCGGTGTACCCTGCCGGAACGTCGTAGGGGCCGATGGTCTGCCCGACGCTCCAGGACAGCGAGTACGAGGCCTCCCCGCCGATCATCCGGGTGAGCGAGTAGGCGATGCCCCACTGACCGCCTGCGGTGCTGCCGTCCTGGGAGTTCTCCCCGCTGCCGCCGAGGTTCACGTCGGTCTGCTCGGTCTGGCTGCCGTTGATCTTCACCGCGATCTCTTGGGACTTGGAGGTCTCCTGGGTGAGCGGGATCGGGCGATCGGTCCGGTTGGTGGTGGAGATCGTGCCGACGGGGCTGAAGTTGTCGGCGACCTTGGTGATGACCGTGCGGTGGTCCTCCCACGGGTTGCAGACCGGGCGCGGGTTCAGCACGTTGGCCTTGATGGAGCTGGAACCGTGCTCGGTGTGCACGATCGGCAGGTCCGGGTTGATCTCCGGGGTCTCGGGGTAGGTGTCGATCGTGGTCTCCGCACCCGCGGGGGCGGCCGCCAGACCAGCGATGAGGGCGGCTCCGCCCAGGGCGTGGAGCAGGCGTCGGGTGATCGTCATGGGGGTCTCCTGACTGGATGAGGGGTGTGCCTCCTCGACGCGGGCACCGGGGGTTCTCCCCCGGTGGGACAGCCCGCCCCGAGGTCCTGCTGCCGCCCTCGCGAGCGGCGGGCCCACCGTAAGCACGCAGGTCAGGACCCGACTACTCTTCGGTAGCAAATCGGCCGAAGGGACCAGAGGGCATCTCCCCCACACGTCGGAGGCTCTCTCGCCACGACTGTCCGGATGTGCCGCCACACCATTCCTGAGTACCGCGACCCTTCCGGGGACTCGGATCAGAGCCGCGACCCCTCGACTAGTTGACATTTCCACCACTCGGCGTAGAGTGGGCGCCATCCGGTCGCCGCACGCGGCCAGCCCACCAGACGTGAAAGGACATCCCCATGGGTCTCGGCATCTCCACCGCCATCCTCCGCGCCGTTCCCGGTGCGTTCATCCTCAACTCCGGCATCGGCAAGCTGGGCATGGACGAGGGCACTGCGACCTACCTCCAGGAGGCCGCTGCCAAGGGCCTGCCGATCGTGAAGGAAATGACCCCGGAGCAGTTCGGCAAGTTCCTCACCTACGGTGAGATCGCCGTCGGCGCCATGCTGCTGGCCCCGTTCGTGCCGACCCGCATCGCCGGCGCGGCCCTGACCACCTTCGCCACCGGCCTGGTCTCCTCCTACTTCCGCACCCCGGGGATGACCCAGAAGGACGGCGTCCGCCCGACGCAGGAGGGCACCCCGCTGGCCAAGGACACCTGGCTGGCCGCCATCGGCGCCGCGCTGCTGCTGGGCGGCTCCACCCGCCGCTGAGGCACCACCGCACGCACCGTCTCGCGGCGTCGCCGCTGAGCCGCCACGAGCGGCCGACCCCACCCGGGTCGGCCGCTCGTGTGCATCGAGTGTCGCGACGGCGCGGAGCCGACCGTCAAAACCCCCCGGCCCGCGCGGTCCCCCGGCCGGGGGCACATCGTTGAGGCGAGTGCCGCCGAGACGTGCCGCCGGAGGCGAGAACCCCCGAAGCGTGAGCCGCCCCACCGTCACGGCCACCGCCGCACGGGCACCGGCCTGCCGCGCACCTGGAACAATGACCCCCATGACCGATACCGCATCCGCCGGAACGAGCCCGATCCCGGACAAGCCGTCGCTCAACGGCCTCGAGGGCAAGTGGGACCGCGCCTGGAGCGCGCAGCAGGTGTACGCCTTCGACTCCGACACCACGCGTGAGCAGGTGTTCTCGGTGGACACCCCGCCCCCCACGGCCTCGGGCTCCCTCCACATCGGGCACGTGTTCGGCTACTCCCAGGCCGACATGATCGTGCGCTACCAGCGCATGCGCGGGAAGAACGTGTTCTACCCGCTGGGCTGGGACGACAACGGCCTGCCCACGGAGCGCCGGGTGCAGAACTACTACGGTGTGCGCTGCGACCCGTCGCTGCCGTACGATCCGGATTTCACCCCGCCCCAGGAGGGTGGCGACAACAAGTCCGCCAAGGCCGCGAACCAGCTGCCGATCTCCCGCCGCAACTTCATCGAACTGTGCGAGCGCCTCACGGAGATCGACGAGAAGTCCTTCGAGGAGGTCTTCCGCACCCTGGGCCTGTCGGTGGACTGGTCGCACAGCTACCAGACCATCAACGCGCATTCCCGCGCCACCAGCCAGTGGGCGTTCCTGGAGAACCTGCGCACCGGCCATGCCTACCAGGCCGAAGCACCCACGATGTGGGACGTCACCTACCGCACCGCCGTGGCCCAGGCCGAGCAGGAGGACCGCGAACGGGAGGGCGCATACCACCGCATCGGCTTCACCCGCACCGACGGCTCCGGGGAGAAGGTCTTCATCGAGACCACCCGCCCCGAGCTGCTGCCCGCCTGCGTGGCCCTCGTCGCCCACCCCGACGACGAGCGCTACCAGAGCCTGTTCGGCACCACTGTCACCTCCCCGCTGTTCGGGGTCGAGGTGCCGGTGCACCCGCATCCGCTGGCGCAGGCCGACAAGGGTGCGGGCATCGCCATGATCTGCACGTTCGGTGACGCCACCGACGTGATCTGGTGGCGCGAGCTGCAGCTGCCGACCCGCACGATCATCGGCCGCGACGGCCGCTTCGTGCCGGAGGCCCCGTGGATCACCGACACCGACGGAGCCACCCGCTACCAGGAGCTCGCGGGTCTGACCGTCTTCTCCGCCCAGAAGCGCGTGGTGGAGATGCTCACCGAGACCGGGGACCTCGTCGGGGAGCCGCGCCGCATCACCCACCCGGTGAAGTTCTACGAGAACGGCGACAAGCCGCTGGAGTACGTCTCGTCCCGCCAGTGGTACCTCACCAACGGTGGCCGCCCCGGGGAGCAGAGTGAGGGCCTGCGCGAGCAGCTCATCGCCCGCGGGGAGCAGCTCGACTTCCACCCAGCGCACATGCGCGCCCGGTACCGCAACTGGGTGGAGGGCCTCACCGGGGATTGGCTGATCTCCCGCCAGCGGTTCTTCGGTGTCCCGTTCCCGATCTGGTACGGGGTCGATGAGCACGGCGAGACCGACTACGACACCGTCCTCACCCCCGGCCTGGAGCGACTGCCGGTGGACCCGACCATCGACGTCCCGGACGGGTACGAGGAATCGCAGCGTGACCAGCCCGGCGGGTTTACCGCCGACCCCGACATCCTCGATACCTGGGCCACCAGTTCCCTGACCCCGCAGCTGGCGGGCAACTGGCTGGGCTCGGTGCGCGGGGATGACCCGGACGGCCTGTTCGAGAAGGTGTTCCCGATGGACCTGCGTCCGCAGGGCCATGACATCATCCGCACCTGGTTGTTCGCGACGGTGGTGCGCTCCCACCTGCAGCAGGACGCCCTGCCGTGGGCGCATGCGTCGATCAACGGCTGGATCCTCGACCCGGACCGCAAGAAGATGAGCAAGTCGAAGGGGAACGTCGTGACCCCCATCGGCCTGCTGCAGCAGCACGGCTCCGACGGTGTGCGCTACTGGGCCGGGCGTGCCCGCCAGGGCGTCGACACCGCCTTCGATGAGGGGCAGATGAAGATCGGTCGCCGCCTCGCGATCAAGATCCTCAACGCCTCGAAGTTCGCGCTCGGGTTCGGCGCCGCCGCGGCGGATCCGGCCGGCCGCCTCGCCGCCGACCCGGCGGCCGTCACCGAGGCCCTGGACCGGGCTCTGCTCGCCGCGCTGGCCGATGTGGTCGACCAGGCCACCGCGGCGATGGACCAGATGGACTACGCCCGGGCCCTGGAGGTCACCGAGCCGTTCTTCTGGACGTTCTGCGACGACTACATCGAGCTGGTGAAGGAACGCGCCCACGGCCAGTCCGGTGAGGCCGCCGCGGCGTCCGCGCGTGCCGCCCTGGCGATCGCCCTGGAGGTGCTGCTGCGCCTGTTCGCACCAGTGATCGTGTTCGCCACGGAGGAGGTGTGGTCGTGGTGGCGCGAGGGCAGCGTCCACACCGCCCCGTGGCCGCAGTCCGCGCCGCTGCGCGAGGCCGCCGCCGGGACCGACGCCTCGGTGCTCGCGACCCTCTCGGAGCTGGCGATCGTGGTGCGCCGCGTGAAGTCCGATGCGAAGGTCTCCCAGCGCACGCCGCTGCTGCGCGTCACCGTCACGGTGCCGCAGGACCGCCTGGAGTCGGCCGAATCCGGCCGCGGTGATCTGGAGGCCCTCGGCCGGATCGAGGACCTCACCCTCATCGCGGGCGACGCGGTGGCGGTGACCGACGTGGAGCTCGGCGAGGCCCCTCCGAAGGCGCCCAAGCAGCCCGCGCAGGGCTGAGACCCACATCGGTCAGCCCTGCGCGTCGTGCGCACCGGTGGCACGTTCCACGCCGCCGGTGCGCACCGCGTCGAACGGGTCGACGACAGGGCGGATGATCCCGCCGCGCAGCAGGTCGTCGAGGTCCCCCTCACCGGGCATCAGGTCGTCATAGATCCGGTTCGGCCGGATGCTCAGGTCGGCATCAGCGCCCAGGCCGACCATCTGGGCGACATCCCCCGTGAGGCCGACGGCCACCTCGTCGGTGGAGAGGGTGAGGTAGCCGCTGCCGCCGACACCCTCACCGAGGCTCGCTCCGGCACGCCCGCTGGCGTGCAGCCAGCCGTTCGCGTCCTGCACGGTGAGTTGCGCGGAGCCGTCGACGGTGGCGCCGGCCCCTCCCGCTGCCCCGAAGCTCAGGCCGTTGAGGTTCCCCTCCTCGTCGCGGGTGAGGGAGGCGTGGTGGTAGCTCTCCCCGTACACCGTCGCCTCGCCGCTGCCCTCGAGCTCCACTGATCCGACGCCCCGGAGCTCACCGCGCAGGGTCCGGTCGATGCCGACCTCCGCCCCGGCCCGGCCGCCCTCGGAGATGCCGTCCGGCCCCCAGGTGTGACCGTCATGCGCTCCCGCCTCCCCACGGAGCGTCAGCTCGTCCTCCAGATGCACGGGGCCGAGGTCGATCCCGGTGGTGGTCGTGATGCTGCCCTCAGCGCGGGCGTCCAGGGCGACGGTGAGATTGTCGTGGTCATCGAGGCCGCCGCGCAGACCGAAGGGGGCCTCTCCCTCGAGGGTGGTCTCCTGATGGACCCGCCCGCCGAGGGCTCCGTCGAGCGGCCCCGGGATGCTGCCCGGGATGCCGATCGGCCGCGCCCAGACCTCCTGCGGGTCGGGGATCCACGCCCCGGACTTCTCCAGCATGTCCTCGAGTGTCGAGCGCAGGCGCTCGGTGCGCTGCCCCAGCTCGGGGATGACCATCGGCCCGGCCACGCCCTCCCAGTACCAGGGCAGTTCGGCCGAGGGTGACGCCCCGGAGGAGGATTCCGCACGGCCCTCCTGGTGCTGTCCGGGGATCCGGGGCACCTCGAAGGGCAGGGTGAAGGGGCCGACGCGGGTGCCGGGGTTCCCCGCCGCGGCGGGCCCACCGGCGGCGCCGTCACCGGGACCGGCATCCGTCTCCCCCTGACCGGAGCCCCCGGAGTCGCGCTGCGGGGTGGGGGCCGCACCCTGCGGGGCGGAGGCCTCATCCTGCTGTGCGGCATGCTCGCGCAGCAGACGACCGAGGGTGAGGATCAGCTCCGCGATCTGCGCGAGACGGCGGGCGGTCTGCCAGAGCTGTTCCGTGAAGCGGTCGGCGTCCTCCCCGAACCATTCCAATGCGGTGAGATGCCCCGCCAGCGCCTGCTCGCGCTGGCTGAGCAGGGCGGACCCGTGGTCGCAGCGGTCGGCGTGGGCGTACAGCTGGGCGGTGTCGGCTCCGAGGAAAGTGCTCATGCCCGGGACGCTAGGTGCCCGGTCACCACCGGCTCATCCCGCTCACCGCCGCGGTGGACAACCCGTCCCTGGGGAGGAAACGTGCGCGCCCACGGTCCCGAGAGGCTCACGGGTCGACTGCGCCCACGGCCCGGATGGGCACGCGATCCGCCCCTCACCCACCGATCTCAGCGCACGACCTCGCGCAGAGTGCCGTCGAGCCGCCGGGTCCAGCCTCGGCCGTCGAGGTGCTCCAGCAGCGGGATCGCCACCCGCCGTGTGGTGCCGAGGGCCTGCCGGGCCTGGCTGGTGGTGAACGGCTGCGGCAGCGCCGCGAGCTCCCGCATGGCCAGGGCCGGGGCCGTCGGCAGCAGCACCACGCCATCGGGCAGCCGCAACAGCCTCCCCTGCCGTTCCGCAGCGGCGAGCTCCCGTGGGCCAAGCCGCAGCGCCGTGAGGTCCTCCGCCTCGGGAGCCGCGAACGGGGTGGCTCGCAGACGTTCCTCCAGCCGCGCCACCGACGCCTCCGCCGGGCCGAGGCCCGTCGGGACCGACGCGGAACGCAGGCGTCCGTCCACCCGGCGCACCCCCGACACATCGATCACCGCGTCCAGCAGCGCGGGGGTGGGCAGGTCGAGGGCGGTGCGGGCCTCACGGGGGGCGAGACCCTCCCACAGCGGATCCGCGGCGGTGCGCTCGGTCACGATCCGCTGGAGTGTCCGTGCCCAGGCGCCAAGCGCCTCCTCGTCGACCAGCAACCCGTCCAGGCGCCGCAGACCCGCCGGCAGCGGATCCGGGATGTGCAGACCACGGCGCTGCAGCACCGCCTCCTCGACGGCTCCGCGGCGGCGCACCTCAGCGAGCACGTCACCCCCGTGCTCCCGGACCTCGAGTTCCTCGGCGCGGCGGGCCGCGGCCCCGCGTCGTCGCAGCTCCGGCGGGTCGACGTCGAGCACCTCGAGACCCCCGAGGACCGCTCTGCCCGCGGTCCCGCGCAGCACCAACCGGTCCCCCACTCGCAGCGGCAGGGGCCGCTCCAGGGTGAGGCGGGCGTGGCGGGCATCGAGCGGCCGCAACCGGGCGGTGACGGCGGCGGTGCCCGCATGGACGCTGACCTCCGACGGCACCCGGGTGAGGTCCTCGGAGCCGACCCCCCGCACATCCACCAGGCGCGTCAGGTCGAAGGCCCCGGGGGTGAGCAGCACGTCCCCGCGGTGCACGGCCGTCGCGTCGACGCCGCGCAGGTTCACAGCGGCGCGGGAGGTGCCGTGCAGCTGATCGACGTCGCGGTTCTCCCGCTGCAGCCCACGCACCTGCACCGAGCGGGGTCGCCCGTGGGCGTCGAGCAGGTCGAGGGTATCCCCGACGCGCAGGGTGCCATCGGGCAGGGTCCCCGTGATCACGCAGCCGGCGCCGCGGATGGCGAAGGCCCGATCCACCCACAGCCGGACCGGGGCGCTGTCATCGGGCGCAGGCAGGGAGGCGAGCAACGTGTCGAGGGCGGTGCGCAGGTCGTCCAGGCCCTCCCCTGTGCGGGCCGACACCCGGATCGCCGGAGCATCCGCCAGAGCGGTGCCGGCGAGTTCGCGGCGGGCCTGGGCGAGGGCATCGGGTCCGTCGGGCCGCGCGAGATCCGCTTTCGTGAGGACGATCAGGCCATGCTGGATGCCGAGGGCGGCGACCGCGTCGCGGTGGTCACCGGACTGCGCCTGCCACCCCTCGTCGACCGCGACCACGAACAGCACCACCGGTGCCGGCCCGAGACCGGCGAGCATGTTCCCGAGGAACCGTTCGTGACCGGGGACGTCGACGAAGGAGATCTGCTCCCCCGACGGCAGGGTGGTGCCGGCGAACCCCAGGTCGATGGTCAGACCGCGGCGGCGCTCCTCCTCCCACCTGTCCGGTTCCACCCCGGTGAGGGCTCGTACGAGCGCGGATTTGCCGTGGTCCACGTGCCCGGCGGTGGCGACGACGCGCATCAGGCGGGCTCCTCTCCCAGACTCACACCGGCAAGGGCCTCCAGCAGTTGCTCCTCCTGATCCTCCGGGACGCAGCGCAGGTCCAGCAGCAGGCCCCCGTCCCGGACGGTGCCGACGACGGCGGGTCGGCCGGTGCGCAGCGGCGCCGCGAGAGCACCGGGCAGCCGCACGGCCCAGCCGGGCAGGGGGACCTCAGCGCCACCGCCGCCTCCGACGCGGCCGTCATGCGGAACGACGGTCGCCTCGAGTCCGGTGTGGCGGCGGATACGGGCGGCGACGGCCTCGGTGCGCATGCGCAGGTCCTCGGGGTCGGTGCGCAGGGCCCGTCGCACCGGCGGCAGGGGACCGGTGAGGGTGGCTTCGAGCGCGGCGAGGGCGAGCTTGTCGGCGCGGACGGCCCGCGCGAGGGGGTGCCGGCCCAGCCGTGCGATGAGCTCGGCGCGACCCAGGAGGATCCCCGCCTGCGGGCCGCCGAGGAGCTTGTCCCCGCTGCACAGGACGATGTCCGCGCCACCGGTCAGGGCGGTGGTGGCGTCGGGTTCACCGGGCAGGGCGGGTTCAGGCGCCAGTAGGCCGGAGCCGAGGTCGGCGATCAGCGGGACACCGGCATCGTGCGCGAGACGGGAGAGCTCGGAGATCTCCGGGACACCGGTGAAGCCGATGACCCGGAAGTTGCTGGTGTGGACCGACAGGATCGCCGCGGTGTCCTTCCCGAGGGCGTCACGGTAATCGGCCAGGTGTGTGCGGTTGGTGGTGCCGACCTCGCGCAGACGCGCGCCGGCGGACTCCATCAGGTCGGGCAGGCGGAACCCGGCGCCGATCTCCACCAGTTCGCCGCGGGAGATGACGATCTCGTGGCGCTCCCCCGCCGGGGTGGCCGCGAGCGCGGTGACGGCCAGCAGCAGCGCGGCGGCACCGTTGTTGACGACCAGGGCGTCCTCCGCGGCGGGGCAGGCCACCAGCAGGGCGGCGCGAGCACCGGCCCCGCGGCGGCCCCGGGCCCCGGTGGTGAGGTCGAACTCGACGTCGGCGTATCCGGCCACGTCCTGCAGCGCCTGCCGGGCGAGGGGGGACAGCGGCGCCCGCCCCAGGTTCGTGTGGACGATGACCCCGGTGGCGTTCACCACCGGCAGCAGGGACGACGCCCCGCGGGTATCGAGGGCGGCGAGCAGCTCGGGCTCCACCTGCTCCGGGAGGATCTCGCCGCGGCGGGCACGGTCCTGGACGGCCCGGGCGAGACCCCGCACCACCCCCTCCCCCAGGGAGGCGGACGCCGCGACGACAGCGGGCAGGTCCAGCAGATGGTCGGTCCGCGGGATCCGCCGACGGGGGTCCTGTGCAGCGGACGTCGGCGACTCGGGCACGGACCCCCCTCGGTCGGGTCGGATGTGGCGGAGGCGGACGGGAATCGAACCCGCCAGACCGAGCTGCTCGGTCTCACTGGTTTTGAAGACCAGGACGCCCACCAGGACGCAGACGCCTCCATGCACGGATGCTGGTTCAGGCTACCCGACCCGGCTCCACCCGCCCTAGAATGGCCACATGGCTCTCAGCGCGGACTCCCCTCGACTCACCACGATGGCCCACGGCGGAGGGTGTGCGTGCAAGATCCCGCCCGGTGAGCTGGAGCAGGCGGTCTCGGCGCTGAGCGGGCAGCGATACGAGCAGGTGGTCGTGGGCCTCGACGACGGTGATGACGCCGCCGCCGTGCGGATCCGCGGTGACCTCGCGGTGCTGTCCACCGCCGACTTCTTCACCCCCGTGGTGGACTCCCCCGCCGACTGGGGCCGCATCGCCGCCGCGAACGCCCTGTCGGACATCTACGCCATGGGCGGCGAACCGGTCGTGGCGATCAACCTGGTCGGGTGGCCGCGCGACGTGCTGCCGTTCGAGCTGCTGCAGGAGGTGCTGCGGGGCGGGCTCGAGGTGGCTCAGGAGGCCGGTTGCCCGGTGATCGGCGGCCACAGCGTCGACGACCCGGAACCGAAGTACGGCATGGCCGTCACCGGCACCGCCCACCCGGATCGTCTGCTGCGCAACGACGCGGCGCAGGCCGGTCTGCCGCTGACGCTCACGAAACCGATCGGCGTCGGCCTGCTGAACAACCGCCACAAGACCACCGGCGAGGTGTTCGACCAGGCCATCGCCACGATGACGCAGCTGAACCGGGACGCCTCCCGGGCCGCCCTGGAGGCCGGGGCCCGGGCTGCCACCGACGTCACAGGATTCGGTCTGCTGGGTCACCTGTTCAAGATGTGCCGGGCCAGTGGTGTCGGCGCCGAGATCGACGTCACCGCAGTGCCTCTGGTCGACGGCGCCTCCGAGGCGCTGCGTGACGGCTACATCTCCGGTGGCACCCGCCGCAACCTCGACTGGGTGCGCCCGCACGTGGACGCAGCCGCGGGGGTGCGCGACGAGGATCTGCTGCTCCTCGCGGATGCGCAGACCTCCGGCGGTCTGCTGGTGGTCGGTGAGGTCCCCGGGTACCCGGTGATCGGCCGGACCACCGCCGAGACCCCGGGCCGGGTGACCATCCGCCGCTGAACGGCGCCTGGCTCCTCTCCCCGACGCGACGACGCCCGCCACCCCTCTGGGGCGGCGGGCGTCACGTGGTGTCGCGCGCCTGTGGCGGTCGGGTCAGGCGGTGGTGCCGCCATCCGCCGGGGCGGCCGGCGCCTTCGGACCGGTGGTGATCGAATCCCCGGTGATCCCGGCAGCGCGACGCTTCGCGAGGCGCTCCTTCTGCGGCTCCACGACGTGCTTCGGGTCCCGGGCCGAAGCCAGCCCGGCTTCCAGCACCGCGAAACGGGTCAGTGCGGAGGCGGCGGCCATCGCCAGACCGCCCGCGACCGACAGCGCACGGTTGCGGCGGCCCAGCAGGCCCACCACGGCGCCACCGACGGCCAGACGCTCCGACCAGGTGAGCATCGCCCCGGCCTTGCCGGTGTGCAGGGGCTCCGCCTCCACCGGATGCATGGACTTCTCCATCACCCGCGTCGCCGCGAGATCCGCACCGGCCGCGACCGCTCCGAGCAGACGCACCGGACCGGCCTCCCGCGTCGGCGTCCCCGCCAGCGCGAGACCCGCCGAGGCCATCGCCGCCGAGGAGACGAACACGAAGGAGAGGTGCTGGCGGGCACCGTTCCACGTCGGCACCGCGGTGCTGCCCAGCAGCACACCGGTGTACGCGGCGAGGGGGGCGCCGAAGATCGCGGAGCTCACCGCGGCGGGCGTCTCCAGCGACCGCGCCAGCGGCCGGATGGCGCTCAACGGCAGCCGCTCCCCCAGCAGGCGGTCGATCTCATTGGCCCCGGTCATCCCGGCGGACAGGCCATACCCCGTGAGGATCCAGGTGCCGATGCTCATCGGGGAGGTGACCTTCACCGTCCGCAGCATGTTGAGGAAGCGCTCGGGCCGGCCGAGGTCCTCGATCAGTGCGACGGTGCCACCCGCCAGCGCCGCCAGAGCGGCCATGCGGGCGGTGCGGCGCAGCGCAGGACGGCCCGTGCAGTGGGCACCGAGCTGGATCAACCCGGACCCGCCGGCCACACCACCGAGGAACAGGTAGGCGGCGATCGGCGCACCCCACGGCGGCGCCTTGATGATCGGACGGCCGTAGTACGAGGTGAAGCGGACATCGTCGACCATCGGCATCTCGCCCGCGCCCTCGGCGGCCGCCCGACGGCGACCCTCCCCGGCGGGCTTGCGGCCGGCGCCCCCGGCGTATCGGCCGGAGGCGATCTGCGGTGCGTCGGGGATCTGCTGTCCTGTCGGCGAGCCCGCTGCGGCGGACTGCTGCTCAGACTGTCCTGCGGGCTGCTTCTCGCCCGCTCCGGGTCGCGGGCCCCCGCGACGGCGGCGGCCGCTCTGCGGCGGACGGTAGGCGTCGAACTCACTCGTGCTCATCGGCGGGCCCCCAGGAACGCAACGGCGGTGGCGGCGACCATCCCGGCGGCGGCGATGCCGGCGCGCAGATACATGGTCGGCAGGTCCTTCGTCGGGACCTGCGGGTCCGGCGGCAGACCGTAGACCTCCGGCTCATCCAGCAGCAGGAACACCGAGCCGGTGCCGCCGACGCCATCGTTCTCGTTGGCGCCGTACAGGCGGGCCTCGGTCATACCCTGGGCGTGCAGCTGCGCGACCCGCTCCTCGGCCGCGGCGACCATCTCACTGCGGTCGCCGAAGCGGATCGAAGTGGTCGGGCAGGTCTGCGCACACGCCGGGGTCTGGTCGGCCTTCAGACGGTCGTAGCACAGGGTGCACTTGTTCGCGGTGCCCTTGTTCGGCACGTCCATCGCCGCGCCACCCTCGCCGCGCTGGCGGGGCGTGGCGACGGTGCCGTCATCACGCCGCTCGATCACGCCGAACGGGCATCCGGCCACGCAGGTACCGCAGCCGTTGCAGATGTCGGCCTGCACCACCACGGTGCCGAACTCGGTGCGGTACAGCGCACCGGTGGGGCACACGTCGAGACAACCGGCGTGCGTGCAGTGCTTGCACACATCGGAGGACATCAGCCAGCGGAACTCGGGGGTGTCCGGCGGGGTGGTGTCCACAGCGCCCAGCCCTGCAGCGGGGGCCGGCTGATCCGTGAGGTTCAGACCCAGGCCCTGCGCGGTGTCGCGGGCGACCCCGGAACCGGGACCCCCGGCGGGCCGACCCGGACGCGGGCCGATACCCGGCATGCCGAGGCTGACCAGCGTGCGGCCCGACTCGCGGGCCAGCCGGATCCGCTCCCCGTCCTGCTCGACGAACGCCACATGCCGCCAGGTGTTCGCGCCGAGCGACCCGGTGTTGTCGAAGCTCGACCCCAGCAGCGACCAGTCGCCGTCGGCCGGGTTGTGGTTCCACTCCTTGCAGGCCACCTCGCAGGCCTTGCAGCCGATGCAGATGGAGGTGTCGGTGAAGAAGCCCTTGCGGTCCTTCGCCCGCTCGTCCCAGTGGACGTCGGCGATGGGATCAGTGGGCCCTGCCAGCTGCGGCATCAGCGCTCCTCGGAGGACGTGTCGTCGGACGTGCGGGCGCGGCGTCCCCGCTGCAGACCCGCCGCACCGGACCGGCCGGCGTCATCGGCGCCGGACAGATCCGCGGTGGCGAGGTCCTCCTCGCGCGTCCCGTTCGGGTAGTCGGGCGCCGTGACGCGGGTGGTACCGGTCTCCGGGGTGATCCCGGCATCCCGGCGGTACTTCTCCACCAGTTCCAGGCGCTCGGCACCGCGCGGGCGCCGCCCCGGACGGATCGCCACGGCGATCGACTTCGAGTTCTGGATCTGCGTGTTCGGATCCATCACGATGCCGATCAGGTCGTTGGGCGAATCACCCTCCACGACCGCCTCGGTCCCGCTGCCGAAGTGGTACGGCAGGCCGATCTGGTGCACCGTGCGGCCACGGATCGTCAGCGGCGTCATGCGCTCGGTCACCAATACTCGCGCCTCGATGGCGGAGCGCGGGGTGATGAGCGTGGCCCAGCCGTTGTTCTCCAGGCCGACCTCCTCCGCCAGCTCCGGCGAGACCTCGCAGAACTGCTCGGGCTGCAGCTCGGAGAGGTACGGCAGGAAGCGGCTCATGCCACCGGCCGTGTGGTGCTCGGTGAGGCGGTAGGTGGTGAAGACGTACGGGTAGACGTCACCGCCGGGGTACCCGGCACCCGGAGCGGTCAGGTTGTCCTCGCGCGGCATCATCAGACGCGGCGGGGTCGCCTGCTGCGGGTACAGGGCGTTCGGGATCGGCGACTCGAGCGGCTCGTAGTGCGTGGGCATCGGCCCATCGACCATGCCCTTGGGCGCGAAGAGCCAGCCCTTGCCGTCGGCCTGCATGATGAACGGGTCGATGCCGGACAGGGCCGCCGGACCGCCGACAGACGGGTCGGGGCGGGCCGACGGATCACGGTCCACCGGGAAGTCCGGGACATCCTTACCGGTCCACTTGCCGGCCTCGGCATCCCACCACACGTACTTCTTGCGCTCCGACCACGGGCGGCCCTCCGGGTCGGCCGAGGCACGGTTGTAGAGGATGCGTCGGTTGGCGGGCCAGGCCCAGCCCCACTTCGCGGCGACCTCGTCCTGCTCGCTGCCGGGCACACGACGACGGGCCATGTTCTCCCCGCCGGCGTAGACGCCCGCGTAGATCCAGCAGCCACCGGCGGTGGAGCCGTCGGCCTTCATCTGCGCGAAGGCCGTCAGCGGCTCCCCGGCGTTCTCACCGGTCACGTGGTAGCCGTTGATCTCCCGCAGCACGGCCTCGGCGTCGGGCTCCCCGTGCTCATCGGTCGGGTAGTCCCAGGTGAGGTCCTGCAGCGGCTTGTCGCGCGGGTCGGTGGAGTCCTTCACGCGCTCCTTCAGCAGGTTGCCGAGTTCGAAGAAGAACTGCAGCTCGCTGCGGCAGTCGCCCGGCGGCTCGACGGCGCGGTCGCGCCACTGCACCATGCGCTGGGTCTGCGTGAAGGACCCGGCCTTCTCGACGTGGTTCGCCGCCGGCAGGAAGAAGATCTCGGTCTCGATGTCCTCGGGGCGCATCTCCCCGGACTCGATCTCCGGTCCGTCCTTCCACCAGGTGGCGGACTCGATCAGCTGGAAGTCGCGCACGACCATCCACTTCAGATGGGACATGCCCTGGCGCTGCAGCTTGCCGTTGGCCGACCCCACCGCCGGGTTCTGCCCCAGCAGGAAGTAGCCGTCGACCTCGTCCTGCAGCATCAGCTGCAGCGTCTGGTAGGTGCCGTGGGCACCGGTCAGACGGGGCATGTAATCCCAGGCGTAGTCGTTCTCGGCGGTCGCGGCGTCCCCCCACCACGCCTTCAGCAGGCTGATGGCGTAGGCATCGGCGTTGGCCCAGAAGCCCTTCTGCTTCTTGGAGCCGACGGCCTCGAGGTAGTCCTTCAGCGTGTCGTGCGTGCCCGCCTTCGGCATCGGGAGGTAACCGGGCAGCAGGTTGAACAGCGTCGGGATGTCCGTGGAGCCCTGGATGGTGGCGTGGCCGCGCAGGGCCATGATGCCGCCACCGGGCCGACCGACGTTGCCCAGCAGCAGCTGGAGGATGGCGGCCGCACGGATGAACTGGGCGCCCTGGATGTGCTGCGTCCAGCCCACCGCGTACGCGAACATCGTGGTGCGCTCACGGCCGGAGTTCTGCACCAGCGAGTCGGCGACGTAGTAGAAGTCCTCCTGGCTGATGCCGCAGACCTCCTCCACCATCTCCGGGGTGTACCGGGAGAAGTGGCGTTTGAGGATCTGGAACACCGTGCGGGGATGCTGCAGCGTCGGATCGGTCTCGCTCTCGGAATGCTCCAGCGCGGGGCCACCAGAACCGTGGGCCTCACCGCTGGCCTCGCCGTGCTCGTCGCCGCCGTCGGCCTTCTCCTCGGTGCCGCGGACGGTGCCGCCGCCCTTCTCCTTGTATCCCCACGAGCTGGTGTCGTACACACCCGTCGCGGCGTCGAAGCCGGAGTACAGGCCCTCCAGATCCTCGGTGTCGCGGAAGTCGTCCCCGACGATCGTCGCCGCGTTGGTGTAGTTGCGGACGTACTCGTCGAAGTACAGCTCATTGGTGAGGATGTGATTGATGATCGCGCCGAGGAAGACGATGTCCGAGCCGGCACGGATCGGCACGTACCGATCGGCCTGCGCGGAGGTGCGCGAGAACCGCGGATCCACATGGATCACGCGTGCACCGCGCTTCTTCGCCTCGATGACCCACTGGAACGCGACCGGGTGGGCCTCGGCCATGTTCGAGCCCTGGATCAGGATGCAGTCAGCGTTGGCGAAGTCCTGCACCTGCTGCGTGGCGCCGCCACGTCCGAACGAGGCTCCCAGACCGGGAACCGTGGCGGAGTGTCATATGCGGGCCTGGTTCTCGACCTGGATCGCCCCGGTGGCCGAGAACAGCTTCTTCGCGAGGTAGTTCTCCTCGTTGTCGATGGTGGCGCCGCCGAGGCTGGCGATGCCGAGGGTCCGCCGCAGCGGGTGCCCCTTCTCGTCGACGTCCTGCCAGTGCGCACGACGGGCCTCGAGGTACCGGTCGGCGATCATGTTCATCGCCGTGTCGAGGTCCATGCGCTGCCAGTCCTTGGCACGCGGCGCCCGGTACAGCACCTCGGTCACGCGCGTGGGCGAGTTGACCAGCTGCTCGCTGGCCGCGCCCTTCGGGCACAGACGCCCGCGCGAGATCGGGGAGTCCGGGTTGCCCTCGATCTGGACGACCTTGCCGTCCTTCACGTACACGTTCTGGCCGCAGCCCACGGCGCAGAAGGGGCAGACACTCTTCACCACACGGTCAGCGGTGACCGTGCGCGGCTCGATGTCGCGGGTCTGGGCCGACTCCACCGCGGGGCCTCGACCCCAGCGGTCTTTGCCGGTGGCCTGTCGGAGGACAGGCCATTCGAGGAACGTCCGTCGTGCCATGCCGGAAACCTACCACGCGGGGCGCCGCCCTCCGCGCTCTGGAGGGGGCCGTAAACCGGTGGGTCGGTGCTGGTGAACGCCGGATCCGGGTGGCCGGCGACACGCTCCGGAGCGGGGACCTCAGCGGGGCTCAGGACTGCGCGCGCCGGGTGGGGGTTGAGGGGGAGGTCGACCCGTCCGTGCCGTCCTCCGCGAGGGCGTCCTCGACGTCATCGCGGATCTGCTCGTGATGGCGGATTACCTCGGTGACGATGAACCGCAGGAACCGCTCGGCGAACACCGGATCCAGGCCCGAAGTGCGGGCGAGTTCCTGCAGTCGCGCCACCTGCTGGGCCTCGCGGTCCGGGTCGGCCGGCGGCAGGCCGTGCTCGGCCTTGAGCAGTCCGACCCGCTGCGTGTGCTTGAAGCGCTCGGCCAGCAGGTGCACCAGGGCGGCGTCGATGTTGTCGATGCTGCGCCGCGCCTCGGCCAGCAGGTGCCGGGCACGCGCGGAGTCATCGATCTGCGCACCGGCCAGCACGTGCGCTGCCCGGGCGGGGGTCTGCTCCTCGCTCATGTTCGCGTCGCTCATGCGCTCTTGCTGCGGCGTCGCGCACCGCGATCGGCCTCGTTCTGGGTGAGCATCAGCGGTTCCCGCCCCTGGGTGACGACACCCTCCGTGATCACGACCTTGGCGACATCCTCCCGGGACGGCACCTCGAACATCACCGGCTGCAGGGTCTCCTCGAGGATCGCCCGCAGGCCACGAGCCCCGGTGCCGCGTTCCAGCGCCCGTGCGGCGATCGCCTCCAGAGCCGAGCGTTCGAAATCCAGTTCCACCCCGTCGAGGGCGAACATGCGCTGGTACTGCTTGGTGAGGGCGTTGCGCGGCTCGGTGAGGATCCGGATCAGCGCGTCCTGGTCGAGGTTCGAGACGCTCGTGATCACCGGAAGGCGGCCGATGAACTCGGGGATCAGACCGAACTTCAGCAGGTCCTCCGGCAGCAGGTGGGAGTAGATCTCCGCCTGCTCCATCGGGGTGTGCAGCTCCGAGCCGAAGCCGATGCCCCGCTTGCCGATGCGGCTGCCGATGATGTCCTCGATACCGGCGAACGCCCCCGCCACGATGAACAGCACGTTGGTGGTGTCGATCTGGATGAAGTCCTGGTGGGGGTGCTTGCGGCCACCCTGAGGGGGAACCGCCGCGACGGTGCCCTCGAGGATCTTCAACAGCGCCTGCTGCACGCCCTCCCCGGAGACGTCACGGGTGATCGAGGGGTTCTCGGCCTTGCGGCCGATCTTGTCGACCTCATCGATGTAGATGATGCCCTGCTGGGCGCGCTCCACGTCGTAGTCGGCGGCCTGCAGCAGCTTCAGCAGGATGTTCTCGACGTCCTCGCCCACATACCCGGCCTCCGTGAGCGCGGTCGCGTCGGCCATGGCGAAGGGCACGTCGAGCAGTTTGGCGAGGGTCTGCGCGAGGTAGGTCTTGCCGCAGCCGGTGGGTCCGACCAGCAGGACGTTCGACTTCGCGACCTCGACATCACCGAAGGCCCCGGCGGTGTGCTCCGGCTCGCCGCCGGACCGCACCCGCTTGTAATGGTTGTAGACGGCGACGGCGAGGGACCGCTTGGCGGGCTCCTGCCCGATGACGTACTCCTCGAGGTGCGCGAAGATCTCCTGCGGCCGCGGCAGCGGAGCCGGGGCGTCAGGCGCGGGCTTCGCCGCCTCGATCTCCTCCGCGATGATCTCGTTGCACAGCTCGATGCACTCGTCGCAGATGTACACGCCGGCCGGTCCGGAGATCAGCCGCTCCACCTGCCGCTGCGACTTGCCGCAGAACGAGCATTTGAAGACGTCGGCCGCGTCGCCGGTTCGTGCCACGGGTGCCTCCTGGTGAGCTGGGGAACGTGGTCAGGCTACCCGCGGCACCCGACGGGCCGGGGGAACCGCCGGAGCGAGTGTCGGAGCGCCGCTCCCGCCCGGGCTCACCGGACCGGGCGGGAGCGGCGCTCCGACACTGCCGGGTCAGCGCGGACGGCGAGGGGCCTCATCCTTGCGGGAGGCGAGCACCTGGTCGACGATCCCGTAGTCCAGCGCACCCTGGGCGGTGAGGATCTTGTCGCGCTCGATGTCGCGGCTGACCTCCTCCTTGCTGCGGCCGGTGTGATGCGCGAGAGTCTCCTCCAGCCAGTCACGCATGCGCAGGATCTCATTGGCCTGGATCTCGATGTCCGAGGCCTGGCCGCCGCCCTGGCCGCCCATCGCCGGCTGGTGGATGAGGATGCGTGCGTTCGGCAGCGCGAGGCGCTTGCCGGGAGTGCCCGCCGCCAGCAGCACAGCCGCCGCGGAGGCCGCCTGTCCCAGGCACACCGTGGTCACATCCGGCTTGATGTACTGCATCGTGTCGTAGATGGCGGTCAGCGCCGTGAAGGAGCCCCCGGGGCTGTTGATGTACAGCGTGATGTCACGGTCGGGATCCTGGGACTCCAGCACCAGCAGCTGGGCCATCACGTCATCGGCGGAGGCGTCGTCCACCTGCACGCCGAGGAAGATGATGCGGTCCTCGAACAGCTTGGTGTACGGGTCCTGGCGCTTGAAGCCGTAGGCGGTGCGCTCCTCGTACTGCGGCAGCACGTAACGGCTGGTGGGCATGGGGGCCTGCGCCTGCAGGCGGGGATCGAAGGTCACGGGTGCTCCTGGAGGTCGGTGGGTCGGGCGGGCGCGCAGTCGGTCCGCGATCAGTCCTCGGTGCCGCCACCGCCGGTGACGTCATGCGCCGCGGTGACGATCTTGTCGATGAAGCCGTACTCGAGGGCCTCCTCGGCGGTGAACCAGTTGTCGCGGTCGCCATCGGCGAGGATCTGTTCGACGCTCTTGCCGGTCTGCTCCGCCGTGAGTTCGGCCAGGCGGCGCTTCATCGACAGGATCAGATCGGCCTGGATCTTGATCTCGGTGGCGGTGCCGCCCAGACCACCGAGCGGCTGGTGCATGAGCACGCGGGCGTTCGGCGTGGCGTAGCGCTTGCCCTTGGCCCCCGAGGAGAGCAGGAACTGTCCCATCGACGCGGCCATACCCATCGCCACCGTCACCACATCCGGCTGGATGTACTGCATCGTGTCGTAGATGGCCATCCCCGCGGTGATCGACCCACCGGGACTGTTGATGTAGAGGTAGATGTCCTTCTCCGGGTCCTCAGCCGCCAGGAGCAGGAGCTTCGCGCAGATCGCATTGGCGTTGTCGTCGCGCACGTCCTCCCCGAGCCAGACGATGCGCTCGCGCAGCAGGCGCTGGTAGACGTTGTCGTCCAGGCCCATGGGGGCGGTGCCCTGAGCGGCGGCGGGCGATGTGGTCATGGATCTCTCCTTCACGCGCCGCAGACGGCGCGGGTCGCGGGCGGATCGTCGGGCTCGACTCGTCACCGTCGACTCTAGGCGGTCTCACCGACACACGACCCGGTTGTTCGCCCCCGGCGCAGACGGGCCGCGTCCGCCCCCTGTCCCGGCGTCCGCTGTGGCGCCCGGGGTATGCGTGCCCCCTCGTCGGGTAAAGGAGTTTGACGCGGGCACGAGGGCTCTGCATCGAGCGTCAAGTCTTCGCCAAGACCTGTGACCGGCCCTTTCAAAGGCCCTGTCGCGACCGCGCGAGCTCCCCTAGTGTCGTCACGCCGCCGATGCCCGGGGACTCCAAGGGCCCGGCGGACTGGAACAGAGAAGAAACGACTCCCCCTCGGGTCACCCCCCACGGCTCGAGGTCCCGGAAGGAACGCACGCTCCATGGCCAAGACCAACACCCACCGCGCCGCCGGCCGCGCCCGCACCCCGCTGACCGCCGCAGGTGCCACCCTCCGCTCCGCCGGCGGGGCCGCCGTCCTCGGCACCGTCGTCGCGGGTGCCGCCCTCGGCACCGGCGCCGCCGCCCAGGCCGCCCCCGCGGCCCCGGCGCAGCCCGCCGCCCAGGCCGCCTCCGCGGCCCCGGCCACCGCCCCCGTGGCCCCGACCGCCCTCCCCTCGGGCGTGACCCTCCGCTGGGGCAGCAAAGGCGCCGTCGTGAAGCAGCTCCAGACCCTCCTGAACCAGGAGGGCGCCGACCTGCGCGTCGACGGCAAGTTCGGTCCCCGCACCCACGCTGCGGTGAAGGACTTCCAGCGCGAGAACGACCTGCGCGTGGACGGCATCGTCGGCCCGCAGACCCGTGGCGCCCTCAACGGCGGCGGCTCCACCGAGTCCCGTTCCAAGTCCACCTCCAAGTCCACCTCCGGCTCCGGTTCCGCCATCGTGGACCGCGCCCGCTCCGTGGTCGGCACCGACTACCAGTGGGCCGGGAACTCCCCGAGGGAGGGCTTCGACTGCTCCGGCCTGGTGCAGTACGCCTACCAGGCCGCCGGCATCGACCTGCCCCACTTCAGCGGCTCGATCGTCGACGGTGGTCGCAAGATCTCCCGCAGCCAGCTGCAGCCCGGTGACATCGTGTACTACCCGGGCCACGTCGCGATCTACGTCGGCGACGGCAAGATCATCGACGCCTCCCGTTCCAAGGACGAGGTCGTCGAGCGCAACATCTGGGGCTCCCCCAGCGGTTACGTGACCTACCGCTGATCTCCCCTCGGGAAGAGTGCGCCGCCCGCGGCGCATGAACCGTCCCTCGGGAGTCCGCCACGACGGGCCCGCCATCCCCTCCAGGATGGCGGGCCCGTCGGCCGTTCATCTCTCACGGCACCACGGACACCCACGCCCGGTACCCCCGTCCCATCCGGCCCGCCCTTCCGGCACGAAGGTCCCTGCTGATCGGCACCTTCGCGGGTTCCACCCCACGGGGATCCCCTGCTGTGCTCGAGGGCCCGGCGCCTTCGCGCCACCCCTGAGGAAAGAGAGATCCCGTGACGACGACGTCACGCCGACGACTCTTCGCTCTGCGACCGGTCACCGCTCTGGCAGCGGCGGCCCTCGCGCTCGCCACCGGCGGCAAAGCCGCCATCGCGGACCCGGCAGCCCCCGCGCTGGAGCGCCGCAGTGTCTCCGCTGCCGAGGCCGACGCCGCGGAAGACTACTGGACTCCCGCGCGGATGGAGGCCGCGATCCCCGCGGAGACCCTCCTCGCCGAGAACGACCACATCGCCAGCAGTGAGCCGGCCGCGGGGGCCCGCACCATGCGGCCGCGGGCAGCAGCGGCGTCACCGGCCGTCACCCCGGTGGACCACATCGGGAAGGTGTTCTTCACGATCGACGGCACCGACTACGTCTGCTCCGCCAATGCGGTCGTCTCGGACAACGAGTCGACGGTCGCCACCGCCGGCCACTGTGCCCATGAGGGCGGTGGCTCCTGGGCGACGAACTGGGTGTTCGTCCCCGCCTATGAGAACGGGAACGCCCCGTACGGCGCCTGGACCGCGGAGGACCTGTTCGCCCCCACTCAGTGGACGAGTGAGGGTGACATGACCTACGACACCGCCTTCGCGGTGGTGCGGGGTGAGGGCTCCGCCACTCTCACCGACACCGTCGGTGGCTCGGGCGTGGAGTTCAACGGTGCTCGTGGACAGCGGTACACCTCCTACGGGTACCCGGCGGGCACGCCCTTCGACGGGGAGACCCTGCACCAGTGCACCGGCACCGCCGAGGCCGACCCGACCGGGAGCACGGAGTCCCACGGCATCCCCTGCGACATGACCGGAGGCTCCTCCGGTGGACCCTGGTTCCTCGGTGACGGAGCCGACGGCGTGCAGAACTCGGTGAACAGCTTCGGGTACCGCGGACTCGACGGGGTCATGTTCGGCCCCTACTGGGGTGCGGTGATCGAGGACACCTACCAGGAAGCCCAGGGATCCTGACGCCATGCCCGATGACCGATCCGAGGTGTCCTCGCACCGGTTGACGACGTCCCGCGATGAGCAGCTGCAGCACTTCACCGAGGAACGCCGCCACGCGGCCCGACCCCGCCCGGGGTTCATGCCCCGCGAGGACCGGGACGTCACCCCACCCGGGGGCACCGGCCCGGCCGACGATGCGACCGACAGGGCCGCCGGGCGGGAGGACGATCCCGCGCCGATCGATTCCGCGCTGATCGATCGCGCGCCGACCGCTCCTCGCCCCCGGCCCGACGCCGTCGAGCGCGGCACCTGACCGATCGCACCGGGGTCCACAGACCCCTCGGTACGACCGACCACGGGCACGGGGCGGTGACGGACCCGAACGAACGGGCGGGCCCACCGTGAGGTGGACCCGCCCGTTCGTCGCGGTCGGGAGAGGATCAGGCCTTGTCGGCCTCCCCCTCGGCGGCGTCCGCCGGCGCGGACTTCTTGGCCGTCGCGGCCTTGGTCGTCGAGGACTTCGTGGCCGAGGTGCGGCGGGTGGTCGTCTTCTTCGCCGGCTTCTCCTCATCGGACTCCGACGATGCCGCCTCGTCACTCGTGTCCGCCGCCGCGGCCTTCTTCGCGGTCGAGGACGTGGAGGTGGAGGACGTGGACGACGCCTTCTTCGCGGCGGGTGCCTTCTTCGCGGGAGCCTTCTTCGCCGCCGGCTTCTTCTCCTCGGCCTTCTCCTCGTCGACCTTCTCCCCGGACTCCTCGCCCTCGGCGGTCTCGCCGGAGGTCAGGCCCAGGTCGAGGACGGTGCCGTCGGTGTTCTTCACGGTGACGTCCGCGAGGGCGACCTCGAGGGCCTTGGAGCGCTGCGCCTCACCGATGATCTGCTCGATCTGGCCGGACTGCGCGAGCATCTGGAAGAACTGGTTCGGCTCGATGCCGTACTGCGCGGAGAGCGCCTGCATGTAGGACATGAGGTCGGCCTGCTCCAGGTTCACCTCACGCGACTCGAGGATCGCGTCAAGCAGGAACTGCGCGCGGATCGCCTTCTCGGTGTCCTCGCGGATCTCCTCGCCGTGGGGGTCGCCCTCGGGCTTGCCCTCGTTCTGCAGGTGGGCGGCGATCTCCTCGTCCACCAGGCCCTGCGGCACCGGGATCTCCAGCTCCTCCAGCAGCTTCTCCAGCAACGCGTTGCGGGCCAGGACCACGCGGTTGCCCTGGGCGTCACGCTCGGCCTGCTGCGCCAGATCGGCCTTCAGCTCGTCGATGGTGTCGAACTCGGAGGCGAGCTCGGCGAACTCGTCGTCGGCCTCCGGCAGCTCGCGCTCCTTCACGGACTTCGCGGTGACGGTGATCTGCGCCTCCTCGCCGGCGCGGTCGCCACCGGCCAGCGGCGCGGTGAAGGTGGTGGTCTCGTCGGCGGACAGGCCGGTGAGGGCCTCGTCGAGACCGTCGAGCATGTTGCCCTCGCCGATGCGGTAGGAGACGCCCTCGACGGTCTCGATCTCCTCACCGTCGATGGTCGCGCTCATGTCGAGGGAGACGAAGTCGCCGTCCTTCGCCGGGCGGTCCACACCCTTGAGGGTGCCGAAGCGCTCACGCAGCTGATCGAGACGCACCTGCACGGCGTCGTCGTCGACCACCGGCTCCTCGATCTCCAGCTCCAGGGAAGCGAAGTCCGGCAGCTCGATCTCCGGGCGCACGTCCTGCCCGACGGTGAACACCAGGTTGCCGGTGTCCGTGCCGTCGAGGCCGGGGACCTCGGTGATCTCGACCTCGGGCCGACCCACGGGCTTGAGCTCCGCCTCTGCGGCGGCCTGCGAGTAGAAATCCGGGAGCGCGTCGTTGACGGCCTCCTGGATGATCGCGGGTCGGCCGAAACGCTGCTCCACCAGGCGGGTGGGCACATGGCCCTTGCGGAAGCCGGGCAGCTGCACCTCGGAGGCGATCTTCTTGGTCGCCTTCTCGATGGCGGGCTTGAGCTCCTCGAACGGGACCTCGACGGTGAGCTTGGTCCGGGTGGGGCTGAGCTTCTCGGGGGTGGTCTTCACGGGCGGATCTCCCTGGATGGTGGACACGGGTCGATATCGGGCGGTCGGCACTCGGCCGCGTGGGCGGGCTGCCCCCGCAGTCCGGCGCCGCCGGACGCTGGGGGCACCGACGCGGACGCAGGACCGGGCCGGGCCGGGGCGTTGCCGCCCCCAGCTGCGTCGGGATGACAGGATTTGAACCTGCGACGTCCCGCTCCCAAAGCGGGTGCTCTACCAAGCTGAGCTACACCCCGGAGGGCAACCCCACCGAGCTTACCCGTTCACCCCGCGGCACCTCATCCCGGGGTGAGGCCTGTGACACGTCGCACCGGGCATCTCGGCGGCAGGCGGATGCTTCGAGGGGGTCGATCTGGTTCAATGGGGGCGCTCGTCGACAGCCCCGGGATGCCGACGGCACCGACCCTCGTGGCGACGCACATCGTCGCCGCAGGTCACGCGGATGTAGCTCAATGGTAGAGCCCTAGTCTTCCAAACTAGCGACGCGGGTTCGATTCCCGTCATCCGCTCTCTGTGACCAGCTGAAACGCTGGCATGCCCGAGCTCCCGCCACAGTCCGGACAGCGGCAGCAGGTCGTCGTGGCCGTACTGCTCGGCGTGGCACTCCGCAACGCCTCTTCTCGGCCGCCCCCGCGGAGCCTTTCAGCCTCTCGCCTCGTCTGCGGTGCTCCGCCGCTCCCCTCAGCGCTTGCGGTACAGCGCCTTCTTCTGGAACCGCGGCTCCGTGGTCACGAGGATCCCGAGGCTGCGGAAGATCCCCTCGTCGACCGATCCGAGGATGGTGGTGACGTGGGCGTCGCATCCGCTGAGCTGCCCCAGCGCATCGAGCGCTCGGCGGGCCCGCTCATCGGTCGCCGCGGACACCGACAGCGCGATGAGCACCTCGTCGGTGTGCAGCCGTGGGTTCAGCGATCCCAGGTGGACGGTCTTCAGGGTCTGGATCGGTTCGATCGCCTCGGGCGCGAGCAGCTTCGCCGCCGGATCGATACCTGCGAGGTGCTTCAGCGCGTTCAGCAGCATCGCGGCGGAGCAGCCCAGCAGCGGGCTGGTCTTGCCACTGATCAGTGTGCCGTCGGCCAGGGCGATCGCCGCGCCGGGTTCCCCGGTGAGCTCCTGCACGGCGAGCGCCTCCCCCACCACGGGTCGGTCGGAACTGCTCAAGCCCAGGCGGGACATGATCAGCGCGATCCGCTCGGAGACGGAGTCATCGTCCCCGGTGACGGCCTCGGCGGTGGTGGCTTTGTAGTAGCGGCGGATGATCTCCTGCTCGGAGGCGCGCCGGCACACCTCGTCGTCGACGATCGCGTACCCGGCCATGTTCACGCCCATCTCGGTGGGCGAGGCGTACGGGGAGGCGCCGGTGAGCTTCTCCAGCAGGGCCGACAGCAGCGGGAACACCTCGACGTCGCGGTTGTAGCTGGTGACGCGTTCGCCGTGCGCGGCCAGGTGGAACGGGTCGATGAGGTTGATGTCCTCGAGGTCGGCGGTCGCGGCCTCATAGGCGACGTTCACCGGATGCTCCAACGGCAGGTTCCAGATCGGGAAGGTCTCGAACTTCGCGTACCCGGAGGGGATGCCCCGCTGGTGGTCGTGGTACACCTGCGACAGGCAGGTGGCGAGCTTGCCGGAGCCGGGTCCGGGGGCGGTGACGACGACGAGGTCGCGGGTGGTCGCGGAGTGCTCGTTGAGGCCGAACCCCTGCTCGGAGACGATCCGGGCGGTGTCGTGGGGGTAACCGGGGATCACCCGGTGCCGCGCCACCGTCATCCCGAGGCGTTCGAGGCGCTGCAGGAAGGCGAGCGCCCGATGGTTGGAGTCCTCCAGCTGCGTGCACACCACGTGCTGCACGAGGAACCCGCGCTCGTGGAAGACGTCGATCAACCGCAGCACGTCATCCTCGTAGGTGATGCCGAGGTCGGCCCGGACCTTGTTGCGCTCGAGGTCCTTGGCGTTGAAGCAGACGAGGATCTCGGTCTCGTCCTTGAGCGCCTCGAGCATCGCGATCTTGTTGTCCGGGGTGAAGCCGGGCAGAACGCGCGAGGCGTGGTAGTCGTCGAAGAGCTTCCCGCCCATCTCCAGGTAGAGGCGACCGCCGATGCGCCGACGTCGCTCGTGGATGTGCTCCGACTGCAGGGCGATGTACTTCTCGCGGTCGAAACCGACGGGGCGGGTGGCCGCAGCCGACCGCTCGACGGGAGTCCTCTCGTCGGGAGTCCGAGCTGAGGATGCCTGAGCGTCGGTGGGGTCGGAGGAGCGCGGATCGGTGGGGGCGGGATGCTGGTCGGCCACGTCGTGACGCTAGCAGGAGGGCGCACCCGGTCGAGGTCCGACGCGCGGCCGGCATCGACCACCCCGTCCAGTGAGCTCGGGTTCACTGGCCCCATGTCCCCTGCCGATCCGCCACCGCACGCGACGCCGAAAGCTGCTCCCGTACCCGACGCCGTGCCGGTGCCCCCACCGGCATCTCATGCCGCACCCATCGAGAGCGTGGCGCTCGCGGTGCACGAACCGTTCGACGGGGCGGGGCTCGCCACCTGGTTCGCGGCCCGCGCCGTCCCCGGTGTGGAGGCGGTCATCGGCGGCGCATGGACCCGTGCGGTGGCTCTGCGCCACGGAGCCGCCGTGCTCCACGCCGACCTCACGGCGCCGCGACGCCCCGGCCGTCTCGACGTCCGGCTCGGCCTGGAGGATCCCCGCGATCGGGAGGAGGCTGTGGCGCTCACCCGTCACCTGCTGGACCTGGATGCGGAACCGCAGACGGTCGACGCGCACCTGGCACGGACGATCCCGGCGCTCGCCGGGTCGGTCGCCGACCGTCCCGGGGTGCGGGTGCCCGGCACACCGAGCCTGGTGGAGGCGCTGCTGTGGGCGATCGTCGGGCAGCAGATCACGGTGGCTCACACGCTGGACCAGATGACCCGCGCCACGGACGCGGTCGCGGCCCCGCTCCCCCCGCGGTTGCAGCGGGACGGGGTCACGCGCCTGCCCGCCGACCCGGTCGCCGCGGCGACGGCGCCCGAATGGTACCGGGGGCCGGAGGCACGACGCCGGGCGCTGCGGGCCCTCGCGCAGGCGGCCCCCGAGATCACCGAGGCTGCCGCCGCGACGCGCCGCGCCCTGGCGGGCCCCGCCCCCGCCTCGGGCTCCGACGCCGTCGCCCGTCTGCGCACCCGCCTGCTGGCCCTGCCGGGCGTCGGCCCGTGGACGGCCGACTACGCCCTGATCCGGGGCCTGCGCTGCTCCGACCTGGTGCCCGCCGGGGATGTGGCCCTGCTCGCCGGGGCCCGCCGGCTGGGTCTTCTGGGCCCCGAGGATCCGCTCACTGCGCTGCTCCCGGCGCTGGCTCCGGCCGCGCCGTGGCGCACCCACGCGGTGATGCACCTGTGGCATGCGGCTCCGGTCAGGCCTGGGCGGCGGTGAACGAGACGTGCGTCGTGGCCGTGTGACGACCACCGGATGACGACAGCCCGTCCGACGACCGGCCGGGGTGCAGCGTCATCGTCTGGCAGGGCCCCGCTCAGAACCTCTCGCCCAGGTGGAGCCGCGGCAGGATCCGCGCGAGCCACGCCGCCCCGCCGAGGGCGAGCAGCCCGATCACGCCGGAGGCCGCGGCAAGGGGAGCCACGGCGGTGATGCCCGCGACCAGTCCCGGTCCGAGCAGTCGGCCCACGCCGTTGAGGGTGTTCCACCAGGTGAGGTACCGGGTGCGGTCCCGCTCGGGGCTGACGTCGAGACCGAGGGTCATCATGATCCCGGAGCCCAGCCCGTTGCCGATGGCGAGGATCGCGCCGCACACCAGCAGCGCGGTCACCGCGGCCGTGCTGGTCTGCGGGGGCGCGAGCAGGGACCACAGCGCGAGCAGTGCGAACCCGGCACCGAGCAGACCGGTGCACGGCACGGCGACGGCGGCGCGGCCGAACCGGTCCATGAGGATCCCGGCGGGGATGAACAGCAGGATCTCCAGCACGGCGAGCACACCGATGATCAGGGCGATGGTCGGGGCATCCAGACCCCAGGCGGCAGCGACGAGCGGCACCACCACAGGCCGGGCGAACCGGGCGATGATCAGCGGGGTCAGGCCCACCTGCACCAGCAGCATCCGTCGGGCGACCAGGCCGTCGAGTCCGCGCGCGGCGGCGCTGCGCGGCGCGGGGCGGGCGCGCCGCGGGTCGCGTGCAGGTGGGGCCGAGCGCCCCGGCCTCTCCTGCGGCAGCAGGAACATGGCGACCATCAGGCTCGCGAGGGCGCTCATGGTGGCGGCCACCCCGAACACGGCCCGCTCCCCCAGCCAGGCCATCACCGCTGCGCCCACCAGCGGGCCCAGCACCTGTCCCACCCGGAGCATCCCGCCGAAAGTGGTCATCCCGCGGGCGCGGAACTGCGGCGGCAGGGCGCTGCCCAGGTGGCTCTGGCGCCCGAGGGCCCATACCTGGCCGCAGGCGGCGATCAGCACCAGCAGCGCGACCAGGGCCCATCGGTGGCGGGCCTGCGGCGTCCCGGCCAGCCCCTCCCCGACCACGAGCAGCGCGAGGGAGTTGCCGAGGGCGAGGAGGATGCCGGTGCTGAGGATCGCGCGCCGCGCCCCGATACGCTGCAGCAGCGCCCCGGCGGGGATCGGGCCGATCAGTGAGGCGATGCCGAAGATTCCGGTGAGCGCCGCCGCGGCCGGCACGGAGAATCCCAGCTGCAGCGCGAGCACCGGGACCACCGGTATCAACGCGGACTCGCCGGTCGTCTCCAGGGCGGTGGGGGCGTAGATGGAGGGGATGAGAGGGCGCAGCACGCGCCCCGCGGTGGAGCGTTCCCCCGATGGCGCCGGTCCCGTCACGAGGCGGGGACCGCTGCGGTCTCCCCGCCGTAGGCGCGGGTGGTCTCGGCCTCGGCGCGGCGCGCCGCCGTCTCATCGGTTCCGGCGGCGATCGAGGCTGCGGCCCAGCGGATCGACCAGGCGCGCACGTACTCGCGACCCTCCTCGCTCACCAGCCAGGCGGGCCCCGGCACCGGGACCAGCGCCTGGCAGGTGGTGCGCCAGCCCTCGGTGCGGGCGGCGAGACCCAGCAGCGCGAGGTCCCAGCCGACGGCGGTGGCGCCGGGGCCGAAGCGGTCGAAGACCTCCTGCGCCATCGTCACCTCATGCACCAACCGCAGCTCGGTGGTGCCGTCGTCCTCGGGGTCCAGGAAGAGTTCCAGGGGATCGGCCTGCCCGGCGTACTCCCAGGTCAGGCTGAGGCGGTGGGGTTCCTCGACCCGCAGGATCCGCCCGGAAGCCCCGCCCAGCGCGGTGAACGCACCGCCCTCGCGCAGATCGCCCTGCACGGGCCCGTACCAGGTGGCGAGTTCGGCGGGGTCGGTCAGCAGCGGCCACACCCGCGCGGCGGGCACCGCCAGGTTCGTCCGCAGGGTCGTCCGCACATGCAGGCGGTCGTCCTCGGGCATGAGGTCCACGGTCCGGGTGACGGCGTCGATGGCAGGGGCCGTCGCGGTCTCGGGCATAGAGGCTCCGGCGGGGAAAGGGTGGGGGCGGACGAGCGAAGACTACGCGCCGGAGGCGGGGGTGGTCCACAGCGATCGGCGGGAAGCGGACGACCCGGTGTGACCGTCGGAGCCTGCCAGTAGGGTGGCGGCCGTGAATTCCGACGCGACCGCCCCCGTGCCCTCCGACACGCCCGGCGACACGACCCCCCAGCGCGGGGGGTCGCCCGCCGCGTTCCTCGCCCACCTGTTCGACCTCGACGGTGTCATCACCCCCACCGCGGTGATCCACATGCGCGCCTGGGCGCGCATGTTCGACGAGTTCCTCACCTCCCGTGGGGTCAGTGAGCCGTACACCGACGCCGACTACTACTCGCATGTCGACGGCCGCCCCCGGTACGACGGCGTGCGGGAGATGCTCGCCTCCCGCGGCATCGAGCTGCCGGAGGGCGGCGATGACGACCCCGCCGACCAGCCCGCCGGGGAGGAGACCGTGCGCGGTCTGGGCAACCGCAAGAACGACCTGGTCCTCACGATGATCGAGGAGGAGGGGGTGCAGGCCTACCCCGGCACCCTCGCCTACCTCGACACGCTGCCCTCCGATGCCCGCCTGGCGATCGTCTCGAGCTCCCGCAACGCCCAGCAGGTGCTGCGAGGCGCCGGGATCCTGGAGCGTTTCGTGGAGATCGTCGACGGGAACGTCGCCGCCGCACAGGACCTCCCCGGCAAGCCCGCCCCCGACACCTTCCTGCACGCGGCCCGCCTGCTGGGTGTGGACCCGCAGGATGCCGTGGTCTACGAGGACGCCGTCTCCGGGGTGCGCGCCGGGGCCGCCGGCGGGTTCGGCGCCGTGGTCGGCGTGAACCGGGGCGCGGGCCGGGAGGCGCTGCGCGGGGCCGGGGCCACCCTCGTCGTCGACGACCTGGAGGAGCTCGCGTGAGCCGCCTGCGCGGCGTGGCGCACGACCCCGTCGACCGGGCGCATCTGCCGGCCGACGAGTGGCGCCTGGTGGAGGCCCGCCCCGGCATGGACCTGGGCCACGTGGAGACGCTGTTCGCCACCGCCAACGGGTATCTCGGCATGCGCGGCACCCCGGAGGAGGGCCGCGATGTCTCCGCCCACGGCACCTTCATCAACGGGTTCCACGAGACCTGGACCATCAACCACGCCGAGAGCGCCTTCGGGTTCGCGAAGGTGGGACAGACGATCGTGAACGTCCCGGACTCCACGATCATGAAGCTGTATGTGGACGACGAGCCGCTGCTGTTGTCGGTCGCGGACCTCGAGGACTATGAGCGCAGCCTCGACATGCGCGACGGGGTGGTGCGTCGCTCGCTGGTGTGGCGCACCCCCGCCGGGAAGCGGGTGCGGGTGCGGTCCGAGCGCATGGTGTCGTTCACCGAGCGGCATCTGGCGCTGATGAGCCTCGAGGTGACGATGCTCGAGGGGGACGCCCCGGTGATCGTCAGTTCGCAGATCCTCAACCGGCAGGACGTCGCCGACGACGTCGGCGCGGGCGGGCACGGCACCCTCACCGACAAGGACGATCCGCGCCGCACCACCGCGTTCTCCCATCGGGTGCTTGAGCCGCAGGACCAGTGGCGCGGGGAGGACCGAATGCTGCTGGGGTTCCGCACCGCGCAGAGCCGCATGACCCTCGCCGTCGGCGCCGAGCACCACGCCCACGGTGACGTGGAGATCGACGACGAGATCACCACGCAGGAGGACCAGGCCCACCACGTGTTCCGCATGCGGATGACCGAGGGCAGCACCGTGCGGATCGAGAAGGCCGTCGCGTACCACACCTCCCGCTCGGTGCATCACCGTGAGCTGTTCGACCGCTGCCACCGCACCCTGGACCGGGTGCGGGAGGACGGCCACGACCACTACCGGCAGGCGCAGCACGACTACCTCACCGACTTCTGGCGCCGCACCGACGTCGTCGTCGCGGGCCACACCGGGCGCCAGCAGGCCATCCGCTGGAACCTGTTCCAGCTGGCGCAGGCCGCCGCCCGCTCCGACGGATGGGGGGTGCCCGCGAAGGGCCTCACCGGTTCCGGGTACGAGGGCCACTACTTCTGGGACACCGACGTGTACGTGGTCCCGTTCCTGGCCTTCACCTCCCCCACCTGGGCCCGCAATGTGCTGCGGTTCCGCTCCATGCTGCTGCCGAAGGCGCGGGAGCGGGCCCGGGAGCTCGCCCAGCGCGGAGCACTGTTCCCCTGGCGCACCATCAACGGCGAGGAGGCCTCCGCCTACTACGCCGCCGGCACCGCCCAGTACCACATCGACGCCGACGTCGCGTACGCCTTCGCCACCTACGCGGATGTGACCGGGGACGTCGGTTTCCACGACCGCCACGGGGTGCGGGTGCTGGTGGAGACCGCCCGCATGTGGGCCGACCTCGGGTTCTGGCGGCACAACGCCGAGAGCGCCTTCCACATCCACGGGGTCACCGGCCCGGACGAATACACCACCGTGGTGAACAACAACCTGTTCACCAACGTGATGGCGAAGTACAACCTGGAACGTGCCGCCGAGGCCCTGCTGGACCTGCGCACCCGCGATGAGGACACCTTCAGCGCCCTGGTCTCGGAACTGGAGATCACCCCGGACGAGCCGCGTGAATGGCGGCGCTGCGCCGCCGGGATGTTCCTGCCGCGGGACGAGTCCTTCGGCATCCACCAGCAGGACGACCGCTTCCTCGACCGGGAGGTGTGGGACCTCTCCCGCACCCCCGATGAGGCCTTCCCTCTGCTGTTGAACTTCCACCCGCTGGTGATCTACCGCTTCCAGGTGCTCAAGCAGGCCGACGTGGTGCTGGCCCTGTTCCTGCGGGGCGCGGAGTTCACCGCCGAGGAGAAGCGCGCCGACTTCGAGTACTACGACCCGATCACCACGGGCGATTCGTCGCTCTCGGCGGTGGTGCAGTCGATCATGGCGGCGGAGGTCGGCTACCAGGACGCCGCCCTGGACTATTTCCGGGCGGGGCTCTATGTCGACCTCGCGGACCTCCACCACAACACCGCCGATGGGGTGCACATCGCCTCCGCTGGCGGCGTGTGGAACGCGCTGGTGCACGGCTTCGGCGGCATGCGCCACGAACGCGGCCGCATCACCTTCGATCCGCGTCTGCCTGCCGACTGGCCCTCCCTCACCTTCCCGCTGAGCGTGCGGGGCTCGCGGTTCCGCGTGCACCTGGTGCGCGACGCGATCCGCTTCACCCTCGAGGACGGCCCGGACCTGGAGGTCGAGGTGCGCGGGGAGAGTGTGCGGATCACCGCCGAGGGCGCCGTGGTGCAGCTGGCCGACCAGGGTCCCGTGCTCGACGGCCACGACCTCATCAGCCCCGTCGGGGTGGGGAACGCCCGCGATGACGGCTCCCTGCTCTCCAGCGCGGTACCGGAGAACCCGGACTCCCCGTGGGACATGGCGGCGGCCGACGCGTTCGAGGGCACCCAACCCTGAACCGGGTGCGGGACGCCCGGGCGCGGTACCGTGCTCAGGTGCACCCGACCCGCGCCCTCGCCTCCCCGCGCCTGTCGGTCTGGCACGTACTGCGACGCGTGCAGATCCGTCTGCTCGACATCCAGGTGTGGGACGTCGCGGGCACCATGACCTTCTACACCCTGCTGTCGGTGTTCCCGGCGGCGGTGGCGCTGGTCTCGACGGTGTCCCTGATGGGGCTGGAGGACACGGCGGTCGCGGCGATCACCGGCCTCGCCACGGAGATCTTCCCGACCCTCGACGGTCGCCTGCTGACACGGGCCCTGCTCGCCCTGGGCGGCACTCGCGGCGGGGTGCTGGGCCTGCTGCTGGGCACCCTGGGGGCGGTGCTGTCGGCCTCCAACGGGGTTGCCGCGTTCCACCGCGCCATGCACCGGGTGTACGACACCCGGGAGGGCCGTCCGTTCCTCTGGTTCCGGCTGATCGTGTTCGGCGAGACCCTGGTCATCATCGCCACCTCCCTGCTGGTGGTGGCGATCCTGGTGCTGGGCAGCGAGGCCTCCCAGCGCCTGGGCGACCTGGTGGGGGTGCCGCGGGCCGCGTTCGTCACCTGGAACCTGGTGAAGTGGCCGCTGCTGCTGGCGATCCTCACCATCGGGGTGTCGCTGGCCTACTACCTGTTCCCGAACGTGCAGCTGCCGCGATACCGGATCATGACCCTCGGTTCGGTGCTGTCGGTGCTCACTCTGTTCCTCGCCGCCCTGGCGCTGGGGCGGCTCCTGTCGTGGGCCACCCGTTTCGGGGAGCTCATCACCTCCCTCAACGGGCTCATCGGCATCCTGGTGCTGATCTGGCTCGCGAACATCGTGATCGTGACAGGTGCCGCCCTGGATGCCGAGTTCCTGAGGGCGCGGCAGATCGCCCAGGGCCGCGAGGCGTGGGCGCACATCGACCTGCCCCCGCAGTCCTCCCACGCCCTGGACTTCCTGCGCCGCGACGCCGAGCAGGTGGAGGAGCTGTCCCGCGACGTGGTGGAGTCGGTGCGCACCGGTGAGCCCCTGGTGCGGCCTCGTTCCCCGTGGGTGGTCGACGCCCGCAGCCCGTTCGCCGTCAATCCCCCGGCGGGCCGTCCCGGCCCCGCCGCCCGACCCGAGAAGGACGCATGACCGTTCTGCCCATCACCGTCATCGGCCACCCGGTGCTCGAGAAGCGCGCCAAACGCGTCAAGCACGTCACCGACGACCTGCGGACCCTGGTGGCCGACATGTTCGAGACCAACGACGCCGCCGACGGGGCCGGTCTCGCCGCCCCGCAGGTCGGCCGCTCCCTGCGGCTGTTCGTCGTCTCCTGCCCGGACGTCCACGGGGTCGATCACCGCACCGAGGTCATCAACCCGGTGCTGGAGCGTTTCGGGCCGCTGGAGATGGACGAGGAGTATGTCGAGGGCTGCCTCTCCGTGCCGGGTCTCGGCCGGCCGACCGCGCGATTCCGCGGCGCCCGGGTGCGGGGCACCGACCTCGAGGGCCGGGAGATCGTGCTCGAGGACGAGGGCGGGATCCTGGCGCGCGCACTGCAGCACGAGACCGATCACCTCGAGGGCTCGCTGTACCTCGCACGGCTGGCGCCGATGCCGCGCCGGGAGATCCTCGATGAGGCCTCCGCCCGGGGCTGGCGCCGCCGCGGCATCACGACCTGGGATCCGACCGTGCAGGCGGCCGACGAGGTCTGACGGTCAGGGGGCGCGGACGGGGTGTGATCCCCGGCGCTCCCCGGCGCCGCCGTTCTCGCCACCCATGGATCCCCACGCCTATCCTGGGCCGCATGGAACGACCCTGCCTGTCCCGTCGGCACGCCCTCGGCGCTCTCTCCCTCGGAGTGACCGGAGCCGGGGCGCTGAGCGCCTGCGGCCCCGAGGATGAGGGGTTCAAGCAGGCCGATTCCGTCGTCGCCAGCGATGGTGCGGTGCCGCTGGACAGCATCCCCGAGAACGCCACCACCCTGGTGAGCTTCGGCGCGCAGCAGCCCTTCGTCCTGGTGGTCCGCGGCAGCGGGGACGACCTGCGCGGACTGTCGGGGTACTGCACGCACAACGGCTGTGCGCTGACGGTCGCCGGGAAGGAACTCGACTGCCCCTGTCACGGGTCCCGCTTCGACGCCACCACCGGGGACGTGCTCTCCCCGCCGGCGCCGAGCCCGCTGCCGGAGGTCCCCCTCACCGTCGAGGGCGGCATGGTGCGGAAGGCCGAGTCCTGACCTCCGCACCCGTCCCGCACGGCCTCCCCGGGGAGCACCCGGACGGTGCCGTGTCCGCCCCGCCCTCGGACGGCCCCCGCCCGCCACGGCAGGTGGTCTCCTTCGTGCGTCGCGGCTCTCGTCTGACCCGTTCCCGGCAGGACGCCTGGGACCGCCTGGCCGCGCAGTATGTGCTGGACGTGCCCCGCGGGGTCCGGGACACCCTGCCTGCCCCCGAGGTGAGGCTCGACCCCCTCGAGGTGTTCGGACGGCAGGCCCCGCTGGTGGTGGAGATCGGCAGCGGCCAGGGGGAGAACATCGCCGCAGCCGCCGCCCGCGACCCCGGCCGCGACCACCTGGCCTTCGAGGTGTACCTGCCCGGTGTCGCCGAGACCCTGGACCGGCTGGACCGCGCCGGGGCCCCGCGCAACGTCCGACTGCTGCCTCTGGATGCCCTGCATGCGATCGCGCAGTTACTGCCTCCGGGGTCCGTGACGGAGGTGTGGATCAACTTCCCCGATCCGTGGCACAAGTCGCGGCATCACAAACGCCGCCTGGTCAACCCGCCGCTGCTGGACGCCCTCGGGGAGGTCCTGGCGCTCGGTGCGGTGCTGCGCCTGGCCACCGACTGGGCCGAGTACGCCGCCCACATGCGGCAGGTGCTCGACGCCGACGACCGCCTGGAGTCGCTGCACCCGGAGGGCCCGCGGCCGCACGGCGAGACCACCGACCCCGTCCCCGCGGACATGCCGGCCCTCGGCTGGGCGCCGCGTTTCGACGGTCGGGTGCGCACGAGTTTCGAGCGGAAGGCACAGGACGCCGGCCGTCTCGTCTGGGACCTCGCCTATGCGTGGCGGGGCGGGGACCACCGGAGGGAGGGGTGATGAGCGAACAGATCGATCTGCCCGGGTGGGAGGACGACGACCGACCGCGACGCCGGCGGCGCCGTCGTCGCGGCCCCATCCTCATCGTCCTCGGCCTGGTCGCCCTGCTGGTGCTCGGCGCCGGCGGCTGGGCCGGCTGGTATGCCCTGCAGCTCAAGGGCGACTACGACAAGCGCACCACCGTGTCTCTGGCACGGTCGGCCTCCGACGGTGCTCGGCCCCAGGTCCCTGCCGGCAGCGGCACCAACTACCTGCTGCTCGGCTCCGACAGGCGCGACCCCGAAGAGGCGCGGCTCTCCGGCGTGGTCGGACAACGCTCTGACGTGATGATGCTGGTGCACGTCAGCGACGACAAGGAGGACGTCTACGTCCTGTCCTTCCCGCGTGACCTGTGGGTCGACATCCCGGGGCACGGCAAGGAGCGCATCAACGCCGCCCTGGCCTTCGGCGGGGTCCCGCTGACCGTCACCACCGTCGAGAACTACGTGGGCGTGCCGATCGACCACGTGGCGATGATCGACTTCCAGGGCATCCAGGGTCTGGTCGACACCCTGGGCGGCGTGGACGTGGAAGTGCCGCAGACCTTCGAGGCCGACGGGAAGTCCTACACCGAGGGCGTGCAGCACATGGACGGGGAGACCGCCCTGGTCTTCGTGCGCCAGCGCAAGCAGTTCGCCGACGGTGACTTCCAGCGCAACCGCAATCAGCAGGCGCTGCTGCGGGGCATCACCCAGGAGATCCTCGCCCGCGACACCCTCTCCTCCCCCACCAAGGTCGCGGAGATGGTCGGTGTCATCACGCCGTTCCTCACCACCGACGATGCCCTGACCGCCGGACGGATGGTGCAGCTCGGCTGGGGTCTGCGGGAGGTCCGCGGGGAGAACATCCACTATCTCTCCGTGCCGCACGGCGGGCCGTTCATGACCTCCGGCGGCGCCAGCGTGGTGGCCACCGACGAGCAGAACATGAATGTGCTGCGCACCGCCCTGCGCGAGGACGACATGGGAACCTATTACTCGAACAACGCCGGGAAGTGGTGACGTCCCGGGGCACGCCCGGAACCACGACCCTCAGGCCCCCGACACTCGCCGATCGGCCGGATGGCACCCCGCACGACTCCACTCTGCACGACCGCACCCCGCACGACCTCCAGGAGGAACCATGGCCAACCCGCTCGTGAAGCTCGCCGTGACCGGCGCCGGGATCGCCGCCACCGTGCTCAGCAACAAGGCTCTGAAGGCCGGCTGGGCCGCGGTGTTCGACGAGGAGGCGCCGACCGCGAAGACCAGGCGCACCTCCGCGAAGGACACCGCGAAGGCTCGTAAGCAGGCGAAGAAGGAGGGGAAGTCGAAGGAGGAGATCGCCGCGATCAGCGACCCGTCCGACGACACCGCCCCCTGGAAGATCCTGCTGTGGACGGTCCTCACCGGAGTCGTCGTGCAGGGGATGAAGCTCGCCGCCCAGCAGGGCACGAAACAGGGCGTGCAGCGCCTGACCTCGCGTCGTCCCCGCCCCAACCGGGGCTGAGCGACGCGTCCGCGGACGAGGACGGGCCCCTGCCGGGATCGGCAGGGGCCCGTCCATCATCGGGTCGGTACCCGTCGTGCGAGCGGGCGCCCGTCGCGGGGCCGCCGCGGGTCAGGACTCCGGGACGTCCGTCACCAGGCTGTGCGGGTCGAGGGAGTCACCGGTCACCAGGAAGCCGACGCGGCGCACCAGGGACACGGCGTGATCGCCCAGCCGCTCGTAGAAGCGGGCCACCAGGGTGAGATCCATCGCCTGCTGGGCGGTCACGGCAACCTCCTCGCGGCTGATGGCCTTGTAGATCCCCTGCATGGTCTCGTCGATCTCCGTATCGCGCTTGGCCACCTCTGCGGCGAGGGCGAGGTCACGGCCCTCGATGACCGCGGCGGCGTCACGGATCGAGGAGACCGTGAGCGAGGCGATGGACTCGAGCTGGCTGCGGAACTCCTCCGGGAACGCCAGGGACGGGTGGCTGCGGCGGGCGACCATCGCGATGTGCTCGCCGAGGTCGCCCATGCGCTCCAGGGTGGAGCTCATGCGCAGCGCGGAGACGAGCAGACGCAGGTCGGTGGCCACCGGGGCCTGGCGGGCCAGCAGCTCCACGATCTTCTCGTCGAGCTGGGCCTGGATCTCGTCGATGTGGACGTCCGCCGCGATGACCTTCTCTGCCAGACCGAGGTCCAGCTCGAGCAGAGCGGTCGAGGCGTCCTGGACGGCGTCCGCGACGAGACGGGCCATCTCCAGCAGGTCGTCGCGGGTGTGGAGGAGATCGTTCTGGAACGCTTCGCGCATGGTGCTTTCTCTTCGCTCTCGGATCGGAGGGGGATCGGGCGGTGGGCTCGCGGGTCCGGCACCCGGAACCGGCCGGGCGGTCCGGGGCACATGGCACCGGGGGCCCTCGACGGCGTCAGTCTCACAACTGATGATGAACACGACGCAGGCGGCGGGTGAACGACATATGACCGGGAGGCGGCGAGGCCGTCTCCTCGGACGTAGGAGGCCCGAGGACAGCCTAGGCTGATGCGGTGCCCTCCGTCGCCCTTCTTCTGCTGTTCGCCGCTCTGGCCGGCGTCGTGGTGGGTGCGGTCGCCATGGCCGCCGTGCGACGCACACCCCGCACGGCCCCGTCGGAGGCCACCGGTGAGGAACCGCCGGTGCCGGAGGCCGCGGCCGAGGTGCTGTCGATCCTCTCCTCGGCCTATGTCGTGCTCGATGCCTCCGGTGACGTGCTGCGTGCCTCCCCCCTCGCCTACTCCTATGGCATCGTGCGCGCGCAGGACGGGGACTACCCGCGCCTGGCGAACGCCACACTGGTGGAGCTCGCCACCGACGTCGGCCGGGACGGCGGGTTCCGTGACGAGCGACTGACGCTGCGCCGCTCCCCCCACGCCGACGCCGACACCGTCCTGAACGTCCGCATGGGGGCGCTCGGCACCCGCGGGGTGCTGCTGCTGGCCGACGACCTGACCCGCGCGGTGCGGGTGGAGGAGACCCGGCGGGATTTCGTCGCGAACGTCTCCCACGAACTGAAGACCCCCGTCGGAGCGATCACTCTGCTGGCCGAGACGATGGAGGACGCCGCCGACGACCCCGATGCCGTGCGCCGCTTCGCCGAGCGCATGCAGACGGAGAGCCGCCGTCTGGGCCACCTGGTGCAGGAGATCATCGAACTGTCGCGGGTGCAGGGCACCAGTGCCCTGCCCGATGCCCTGCCCGTCGACATCGACGAGGTGGTGCAGGAGGCGGTGGCGCTGAACCGCAACTTCGCCCTCGGGTCCCGCATCGACGTGGCCGTCGGCGGAACCCCCGGGCTGCAGGTGTACGGTTCCGCCTCCATGCTGACCACCGCCATCTCGAACCTCATCTCCAATGCCATCGCCTACTCCGAACCGGAGACCAAGGTGGGGATCGCCGTGCGGCGCGACGGCGGGATGGTCGAGATCACCGTGAAGGACCAGGGCATCGGCATCAGCCGGGAGAACCTGGAGCGCGTCTTCGAACGATTCTTCCGCGTGGATCGCGCCCGTTCCCGCACCACCGGCGGATCGGGGCTGGGACTCGCCATCGTCAAGCACATCGCGACGGACCATGGCGGCGAGGTGACAGCATGGTCCAAGGAGGGCGCCGGATCCACCTTCACCCTGCGTCTGCCGGAGATGGGCCGCGCCGATGCCGTCACCGTGGGCGGCCAGCCGACCGCGGACACCGACCACGAGGAGGACTGACCCATGGCCCGGATCCTGATCGTCGAGGACGAGGAGTCCTTCTCCGATCCACTGTCGTACACCCTGCGCAAGGAGGGGTATGAGGTGGCCGTGGCCGCCACCGGCACGGAGGGCCTGCGGATCTTCTCGACCCACGGGGCCGACCTGGTGCTGTTGGACCTCATGCTGCCGGGGATGAGCGGCACCGAGGTGTGTCGGGAGATCCGTCGCACCTCCGGCGTCCCGGTCATCATGCTCACCGCGAAGGATGACGAGTTCGACAAGGTGCTGGGGCTGGAGCTCGGCGCCGACGACTACGTCACCAAGCCGTACTCCTCCCGGGAACTGCTGGCGCGCATCAAGGCGGTGCTGCGCCGGGGTCAAGACGCCGGTGGCACCACCGAGGAGACGACCCTGTCCGCCGCGGGGATCACCATGGATGTCGAACGGCACGTGGTGACGGTGCGCGGCGAGGAGGTCTCGCTCCCGCTCAAGGAGTTCGAGCTGCTGGAACTGCTGCTGCGCAACGTGGATCGGGTGCTCACCCGCGGTCAGCTCATCGACCGCGTGTGGGGCGCCAACTACGTGGGTGACACCAAGACCCTCGACGTCCATGTGAAGCGTCTGCGGGGGAAGATCGAGGAGGACCCGCGCAACCCGGTGCACCTGGTGACGGTGCGGGGCCTGGGGTACAAGTTCGAGTCCGCCGGACAGTGAGCGCCTGAGACCTCTGTCGCCAGGCCCCCGGCTCCGCCCTGATCGCCCCTGGCCCGGAGCGCCTGCGGAGACGGTGACGCCCGCCGACCCTGAGGTCGGCGGGCGTCACGTGTCAGAGGGGTCGCGGCGGCGGATCACTGACCGCCGTCGGACGCCGACTTGTAGTACTCGAGGGTCTGGTCGAGCACCGGCAGGGACATGGTGGTCTCCTGATCTCCGGCGCGCACGCGAAGCTCCATCATCGCGCCGGCCGGGACCGCCAGGTTCGACACCGGCACCTGCTCGGCGCCCTCGCCGGAGCCGAGACGGACCGTCCCGCCGGCGGGGACCGTCACGGTGTGGCTGAAGGCGTCGCTGCCGTCGGCCAGACCGGTCAGCTCCACGGAGGCGTCCTCGGAGGAGTCGTTCACCAGGGTGGTGGAGAACTGCCCGGCGCCGGATTCATCGACGACGACGACCGCGTTGCGCACCCCGACGGGGCCGAGCTGCTCGTTCGTGCCGTCGGCCGCCTGATAGAACTCGTGCGTCTGCACCGGGTTGAGGTAGCTGCACCCGGTCCCCGCCAGGGCGAGACTGAGGGCGGCAGCCGCGAGAGCGAGTCGGCGACGACGCTGAGGCATGACCGGAGCACTCCTAGATGAGGGGTCGCGCACGAGGGCGCGGGACAACGCATGGCGAGTCTAGCCCACCCGGGGTGCGCTTCCGTCCGCCGGTGAGGCGCCCCGTCCGACGGTCGGGCTCGCCCGACGACGCAGGACCACCGCGCAGGGGCGCGAACTTTAGCACGGCCCTGCGGTGATAGACTCGAAGCCGCGAAAGGGGCCTGTCACATGAATTTCTCCGTCGGCGAGACCGTCGTCTACCCGCACCACGGGGCGGCACTGATCGAAGAGGTCAAGACCCGCACCATCAAGGGTGAGGAGCGGACGTACCTCAAGCTGAAGGTGGCGCAGGGCGACCTCACCATCGAGGTCCCGGCCGACAACGTCGACCTGGTCGGCGTGCGGGACGTCGTCGACAAGGAGGGCCTCGATGAGGTCTTCGACGTGCTCCGCCAGCCGTACACCGAGGAGCCGACGAACTGGTCCCGCCGCTACAAGGCGAACGTCGAGAAGCTCGCCTCCGGGGACGTGAAGAAGGTCGCCGAGGTCGTGCGCGACCTGTGGCGCCGTGACCAGGATCGCGGCCTCTCCGCCGGGGAGAAGCGCATGCTCGCCAAGGCCCGCCAGATCCTCGTCTCCGAGCTCGCCCTGGCCGAGAAGACCGACGAGACCAACGCCGAGGCCATCCTCGACGAGGTCCTCGCCTCCTGACCGCGGCCGATTGACTCCCCGGCCCGACCTCCGACCCCGTGAGAGCCTCGGCGCCTCGCATCTCGCAGCCCTCCTCCGCGGAGGGCTGCGGCGTGCCTGTGCGGATTCTGATCCCGGTGGCGCCCCCACGCGTCGGCGGGGAGCTGCCCGCCCTGCGGGTGCTGGGCGGGCGCAGTGTGCTGGCGCGCTTGCTCGACACCCTGGCGTCGCTGGGCCTGCCCCGCCCCACTCTGCTCGCGGATCGTCCGACCGCCACGACCCTCCGCGCCGCCGTGGCGGGTGACGTCGCCGTGCAGGTGGTGCCCGCCGGGGACCGCCTGGTCCGCCTGCGGGCCGCCCTGCAGGCCGACGAGACCCTGGCCCACGAGGACCTGCTGCTGATCGACGCCGAGCGGGCCCTCACCCCGTCCGAGGTGGTGCAGGCCGTCCTCGCGCAGGCCGCCTCGGAACCGGAGCTCGCCGCAGTGGTACCGGTCGTCCCCGTGACCGACTCCGTGAAGGCCGCCGGTGGCGACGGCCTGCGCAACGTGGACCGCGAGACCCTCGCGTCCGTCCAACACCCGCGGTTCCTGCGCGCGGGGTGGCTGGACCGCGCGGTCTCCGCGCCCCCTGCCTCGACAGGGGCCTCCTCTGCCGGGCCGGAGGAGATCGCCAGGATCCTGGCCCTCGGCGGCGGCGTGCGGATGGTGCCGGGGTCCCACAGCGGATTCGCGGTGGTGGACCGTCTCAGCCTGTGGCAGGCGCAGATCGCTCTGGGCATCGCGCGCGACACCCGCGGACGTCACGGGCTGCCCCACCGCGGCTGAGACGCTGCGCCGCTCCGGATGGGCGCCCGCTGTCGGGAGTGCTCGGTGCCGCTGTCGAGGGTGCTCGGTGCCCCCTCCAGGACGCTCAGGGTCGGCGGCTGCGCTGCACCGCCCGCAGTTCCTGCAGCATCCTCCACGGCTTCGACAGCGTCCGCGACGGCAGGGTCGAGGCCAGCTCCGCCGGGTCCTGCCGCAGCCGGCGCAGGAGCCGCACCGGCTTGGTGCTGATGCGGTGCCGCAGATCCGGCAGATAGGCCTCCGACACGTCCAGGCGGGTGCGGGCCCCGCAGGTGGTGCAGACGATCTCACTGACGAATCGGCCCGCGTACACCACCACGTGGTCCGTCTCCCGTTCACAGACGGTGCAGCGCAGATAGCTCTCCTGCGTCGACATCAGCGCCTCCCCCCGCTGCGCTCCGGTGTGCGCAGGCCCAGGGCCGTCACCACGTCCTGCGCGAGCAGCAGGTCCTGCGCGTAGGTGATCTTGAAGTTCGTCTCCTCGCCCATCACCCACACCACCTCGAGGCCGGTGTACTGCTCGGCACAGGAGGCCGTGTCGGTCCCGACGAAACCATCGCGGGCGGCGGCCTCGTAGGCGTCGAGGATGGACGCGGCGTGGAAGCCCTGCGGGGTCTGTACCCGCACCAGGGCGTCGTCGATCGGCAGCGAGACGAGCAGACCGTCAGCGCCATCCTGCCCCGGGGCGCGCCCGACGACGTCCTGCGCGGGGATGGCGGGCACCGCACCCCCGTGCTCCGTGGCGGCGTGCAGCACCGCCGCGACCAGGCCATGGGAGACGAGAGGCCGTGCGGCATCGTGGATCAGCACCGTGTCGATCACGCCGGTGTCGATCCGGTCGGCGAGGTGACGCAGCGCCATCAGCTCCGACTCCTGCCGGGTGGCGCCACCGGCGACGATCTCCACCGGATGCTCGGTCTCCCGGTCGGCGAGGAAATCCGCGTGCTCACGGTCCTCCGGCCGCACCACGAAGACCAGCGGTCCGATCCCTTTCACCGAGGCCATGGTGTTCAGACCCCAGCTGGCGATGGACCGGCCCGACAGCTGCAGGAACGCCTTATTGATCCCGGCCCCCACCCGGGTGCCGGATCCCCCGGCCAGCACCACCCCGGCCGCGCGGGCGGACTCCGAGGGCCCCGTCCCCCGGCGCCGGGTGCGCAGTCTGCTCATCCCGCCATCGTAGACCGCACCCCTCTCCCCTCCCGGTGCGTGGAACAATGCCCGGGTGCTCGCGCGGCCTTCGCGGCGCACACCCCCTGGCTCGCAGCCGGGACCCACGCCAGCCCGTCGACCCCGAGGTTGAGGACCGTCATGCCCACCATCGCCGTCGTCTCCACCGACGCCGCGCGCGCCGACCGTGTCGTCGCCGCTCTCAGCCGGTATCTGCAACGGGAGGGACGCCCGGCCGAGATCGTCGTCGTGGATCCGCTGGCTCTGCTCGCCTCCGTCGGCTCCTTCGCCGTCGTGGTGGCCCTCGACCATGTGCCGCCGACCGTTCCCGTCCCCGTCGTCTCCGGGATGCCGTTCGTGCTGGGCACCGATCCACGCGGTGCCCTCAGTGACCTGCACCGGGCGCTGGAACTGGCCCGGAGGCGCGGAGCATGACCGCCGCGGATCCGGGCCAGACCTCGCCGCCCCCGCTGCCGCGGGTGGGTGTCGGCAGCGACGTGCACGCGGTCGCCCCGGAGGGTTCCGACCGTCCCCTGTGTGTCGCCGGCCTGACCTGGGAGGGTGAGCGGGGCCTGGCCGGTCACTCCGATGCCGACGTGGCCTGCCACGCCGCCTGCGACGCCCTGTTCAGCGCCGCGGGAGTGGGGGATCTCGGCACGCACTTCGGCACCGACCGACCCGAATGGGCGGGTGCCTCCGGTGTCACGTTGCTGGCGGAGGCCGCACGGATCGTGCGCTCCGCCGGTTTCGAGATCGGCAACGTGGCGGTGCAGGTGATCGGCAACCGTCCGAAACTCTCCCGCCGCCGCCGCGAGGCCGAGGAGACCCTGTCCCGCGCCTGCGGGGCCCCGGTGAGCGTCTCGGGCACCACCACCGACGGCCTGGGCCTCACGGGCCGCGGGGAGGGGGTCGCGGCGATCGCCACCGCCCTCGTCATCGCCCGCACCACCACCTCTGCCGCCGCGTCGGCCCCGTCCCCCGAGGAGTCCGCATGACTGACACCCCGCTGCTCACCGCCGCCGAGGTCGACGACGCCGCCGCCCCCTTGGAGGGCGTCGCGATCCGCACCCCCTTGCAGCTCAGCCACCGTCTCTCGGCTCTCGCCGGTGCCCGCGTGTGGCTGAAGCGCGAGGATCTGCAGCCCGTGCGCTCCTACAAGCTCCGCGGCGCGCACCTGTTCCTGTCGGGGTTGGAGCCGCAGCACCGCGACGCGGGCGTGGTGGCTGCCAGCGCCGGGAACCACGCCCAGGGGGTGGCCCTCGCCTGCCGGTCGCTCGGGATCCGCGGCCGCATCTACGTCCCCGGCACCACGCCGCGGCAGAAGCGGGAACGGATCACCGCCCTGGGTGGGGACCAGGTGGAGCTGATCCTCACCGGGGAGACCTTCGACGATGCTGCCGCGGCCGCCGCGCTCGATGCCCGCTCCTCCGGCGCCACCCTGGTGCCTCCGTTCGATGACCTGGCCGTGATGGCCGGTCAGGGCACGGTGATCCGGGAGGCCGTCGAGCAGCTGCGGGACCAGCAGGGCACCGAGCCCGAGGTGGTGGTGCTGCCGGTCGGCGGGGGTGGCCTGCTCGCCGGATGCGGCACCTGGCTGCGGGAGCATCTGCCCCACACCCGCATCGTCGGGGTGGAACCCGCCGGGGCGGCGTCGATGGCCGCGGCGGTGGCCGCCGGGGAACCGGTGGAACTGGCGGATCTGGAGCGGTTCGTGGACGGCGCGGCGGTGCGCCGCGTCGGCATCCACACCCTGGCCTCCGTGCAGGCCATGGCGCCGGAGCTGCTGGCGGTGCCGGAGGGTGCGGTGTGCACGGAGATGCTCGCGCTGTACCAGACGGAGGGCATCATCGCCGAGCCCGCCGGGGCGCTCGCCGCGGCGGCCGTCGCCACCGGCGCCGTCTCGCTGCCCCCTGTCGACGGAGCGGCCGAGGTGCCGGTGTGGGAGGCCGCCGACGGTGCCGTCGCCGATGTGATCGTGGTGATCTCCGGCGGCAACAACGACGTCTCTCGCTACAACGAGGTGGTCGAGCGGTCCCTGGTCCACGAGGGCCTGAAGCACTACTTCCTGGTGACCTTCGCGCAGGAACCCGGTGCGCTGCGACGGTTCCTGGACCAGGTGCTCGGCCCGGACGACGACATCGTGCTGTTCGACTACATCAAGCGGAACAACCGCGAAGAGGGCCCGGCCCTGGTGGGACTGGAGCTCGGGGCACGGGAGAACCTTGGCCCTCTGCTGGAGCGCATGGAGGCCTCCCCCATGCAGATCGAGCGGATCGACCCGGAGGGCACCCTCTACCGGTACCTCACCTGAGGCGGTGGGCAGGCCTGCCCGGCCGGGCAGGCGCTGGCCGGGGGCGGGCCGTCGGGCGCGACGGCGCGACTCAGTCCCGGGCGGCGCGGGCCTCGACGGCGCTGCGGACGATGTCGTCGAGGGTCTTCGACGACGACCAGCCGAGGGTCTCGCGGATCCGGTCGGTGGAGCAGACCAGGCGGGCCGGGTCACCGGCCCGGCGCTGCCCCAGCTCGGGTGTGATCTCCCGGCCGGTGGCACGGGCGACGGCGTCGATCACCTCGAGCACGCTGGAACCGGTGCCGGTGCCGACGTTGAACACCCGGTGGGGGCGCTCCTCGCGGCGCAGGTACTCCAGGGCGGCGACATGCGCGTCGGCGAGGTCGACCACGTGCACGTAGTCGCGGATGCAGGTGCCGTCGGGCGTCGGGTAATCGGTGCCGAACACGACCGGCGCGGCGCCGCGGTCGAGGGCATCGAGGATGATCGGCACCAGGTTCATCACCAGGGTGTCGGCGAGCTCGGGGGCACCGGCGCCGGCCACGTTGAAGTACCGCAGCGCGACGGTGCGCATCCCGTGAGCGCGTTCGGCGTCGGCGAGCATCCACTCCCCCACGTACTTCGTGGCGCCGTAGGGGTTGATCGGCTGCGGGGTGAGGTCCTCGGTGACGAGGTCGACATCAGGCATCCCGTACACCGCGGCGGAGGAGGAGAACACGACATCTCGCACCTCGGCGAGCGCGCAGGCCTCCAGCACGTGCGCGAGGCCGCCGATGTTGTCGTGCCAGTACATCTCCGGCTTCTCCACGGACTCGCCGACCTGCTTGTGGGCGGCGAAGTGGATGACGGAATCGGCGCCACTGCGGCGCAGCACCTCGGCCAGGCGCTCCCCGGCGCCGTCGGAGGTCACATCCAGCTGCACCAGCTCGGAATCCCCCACGCGCTCGGCGAACCCGGTGGAGAGGTCGTCGACCACCACCACGTTCTGTCCGCGCTGCTGCAGGAGCCGCACCACGTGCGACCCGATGTACCCGGCACCACCGATCACCACAGTCGTCATGGGAACGAGCCTACCGGTCAGCGGCGGGACCTCCGTTCTCGGTGCTCAGCTCCAGGAGCTGGCGACGGGTCGGCCCTCGGCGTAGCCCGAGGCGCCCTGCAGCCCGATGACGGCGCGGTCCCGGAACTGCGCGGTGGTGCGGGCCCCCGCGTAGGTGTACGAGGACCGCACCCCGGCGGTGATGGAGTCGAGCAGGTCCTCCACACTGCCGGCGCCCTCCGCGAGGTACATGCGCGAGGTGGAGATGCCCTCCTCGAACAGCGCCTTGCGGGCGCGGGCGAACGCGTCCTCCTGGGCGGTGCGATGGGAGACCGCACGCTTGGAGGCCATGCCGAAGCTCTCCTTGTAGCGGCGCCCGGATTCGTCGGTCCGCATCTGCCCGGGCGACTCGTAGGTGCCCGCGAACCACGACCCGATCATGACGTTCGAGGCACCGGCGGCGAGTGCCAGGGCGACGTCGCGGGGGTGCCGCACGCCGCCGTCGGCCCACACGTGACCGCCGTGGCGGGCGGCCTCCTGGGCGCAGTCGAGGACCGCGGAGAACTGGGGCCTCCCCACACCGGTCATCATGCGGGTGGTGCACATGGCGCCGGGGCCGACACCCACTTTGACGATGTCGGCGCCCGCATCCAACAGTTCTCGGGTGCCGTCGGCGGTCACGACGTTCCCGGCGACCAGCCGTACGGAGGTGCCGTCGGCGTCGCCGAGCACCTCCCGGGCCGCGTGCAGCGCGTCGAGCATGCTGTCCTGGTGGCCGTGGGCGGTGTCCAGCACGATGACATCGGCCCCGGCCTCGACCAGGGTCTCCACCCGCCCGGCCACGTCGGCGTTGATGCCGACGGCGACCGCGGTGCGCAGCCGCCCCGCCTCATCGACGGCGGGACGGTAGATGGTGGAGCGCAGCACCCCGTGCGGGGTGAGGACGCCCTGCAGGGTGTCGTCGCCCGCCACGACCAGCGCGACCCCGTGGTGCGTGGCGTCGATGCGGGCGTGCAGCGAGGCGGGGTCCGTGTCGAGCTCGGTCGGGGACAGCCGCAGCACATCGGAGACGACCAGGTCCCCCACCCGGGCGAAGGCGTCGCGGCCGCTCAGCTCCTCCTCGGAGACCACCCCGAGCGGATGCTGCTGCTCGTCGATCACCACGACCACCCCGTGGGGGCGCTTCGGCAGCAGCGCCTGTGCCTGCCCGACGGTTCCGTGCGGGGCGAGGGTCAGGGCGTGGTCGAGCATCACGTGGCGCTGCTTGACGGAGCGGACGATCTCCACCAGACGCTCCAGTGGCAGGTCCTGCGGCAGGACGGCGAGGCCGCCACGCCGGGCCATGACCTCCGCCATGCGTCGCCCGCTCACCGCGGTCATGTTCGCGGCGATCAGCGGGATGGTGGTGCCGGTGCCGTCGTCGGAGGCGAGGTCCACGTCGAAACGGGAGGTCACGTCGGAACGGGACGGCAGGAAGAAGCAGTCGTCGTACGTGAGGTCATGGTTCGGCGTGTGCAGCAGGCGCATGCTCCTCAGCGTAGGCGAACGATACCGCACAGGATCTCCACGTTGCCCGCACCTCATGCGCTCGGTGATCACGTGACCGCTCCGTAGGATGCAGGGCATGCCCGAGCATCATTCCGGCCGAGGACGGCGGCGCGCATCGGGGGGCCGCCACGCCGGACCCACGCCGTCGTCGGCACCCGCCTCCCAGGAGGCGGCCCGCGCGCAGCGTGCCCGAGCCTTCGGCACCGAGTCGCGTCCCTGGATCGGCAGCGCGGGTGACCGCCCCGCGGTCGGCGCCCCGGTGGATGCCAGCGCCACCGCCACACCGACGGACGGTGCATCGGCGACCGACCGCACCAAGGACGACTCCGGGGCGACGGCCTCGACGCCCCGGGGCCGCCATCGCGCCGACGTGCCCGTCCGGGAAGGAGGCGCCGCAGAGCGCCGTGCCCGTGAGCGCGCCGCGACCGCCGACGGCGTCACCCGGAGGCGATCGACGTCCGAGGGCGGGGTGGGGTCCGTCATCGGGTGGACCCTCGCCAGTGCCGTGCTGCCCGGTTCCGGCCTTCTCACCACGCGGCACCGACGTCTCGGGGCCGTCCTCAGCGGCCTGGTGATCGCCGGGGTGCTCTCCGTGGTCCTGTGGTTCGTCCTCGGGGACCCGGTGCGGCAGGCCTTGCCGTGGGTCACCCACCGCGGGGTGGTGAACGCCCTGATGGTGGGGCTCTTCCTGCTCGGTCTGACCTGGGTGGCCCAGGTGGCCCTCACCTATGCCGTCCGCGCCGGACAGGCCGCTCTGGCCGGGGCGCAGCGGGCCCTGGCCCTGGGCGTCGCCGCTCTGCTCGTGGTGGGGATCGCCCTGCCCTTCGGGCGCGGTGTGCAGTCGCTCTGGGCCGCCCAGGCTCTGCTGGGGAACCAGAACGTGTTCGGAGGGACCAGGGACGACCGCCTCGACGGCCCGGATCCGTGGGCCGGCACCGAGCGGTTGAACGTCATGCTGCTGGGCCAGGACGCCGGAGCGGATCGCGTCGGCACCCGCCCCGACACGATCATGGTCGCGTCCATCGACACCAGCACCGGCCGCACCGCCCTGTTCTCCATCCCCCGCAACCTCGAGTACGTCGAGTTCCCCGAGGGCACCGTCGCGGCGGAGGAGTTCCCCGAGGGGTTCGACGCCTTCGGCGCTGATGCCAGCCTGATCAACGCGGTGTGGACCTGGGCGGTGGACAACCCGGACCTGTTCCCCGGGGACCCGAATCCGGGTCTGACCGCCACCACCTGGGCTGTGGAGGAGACCCTCGGCCTGTCGGTCGACTACTACGCGATGGTCGACCTGCAGGGTTTCTCCGACCTGGTCGACGCCATCGGCGGCGTGGACATGGAGGTGGAGCGCCGCATCCCCATCGGCGGCGGCACCAATCAGGCCACCGGCCGCAAGTACCCGATCACCGGGTACATCGAGCCGGGTCAGCAGAAGCTCGACGGGTACCACGCCCTGTGGTACGCCCGCTCCCGTGAGGGGTCCAACGACTTCAACCGCATGTGTCGGCAGCAGCGGATCGTGCGAGTGGTGACCGAGGAGGCCGATCCGGCCACCCTCGCCCTGGCGTTCCCGCGGCTGGTCTCCGCCACGGCGGACAACATCCAGACCGATATCCCGCCGGGTCGTCTCGACGCGTTCGTGGAGCTCGCCCTGCGGGTGAAGGACGCCGGGTTCCAGTCGTACCCCATCACCCCCGAGGTGACGTACCCCGGCAAGCCGGACTACCCGTACCTGGAGCGGTGGGTGCAGGCCTCCATCGAGGATTCGATGCGTTCGACCACGGCGGAGTCGGTGGCCCGCGGCGGCTCTCCCAGCGCGAGCCCCTCGGCGGCGTCCCCCTCGGCGAGCGGTTCCGCCTCGTCGGGTCCGTCGCAGAGCGCCTCGTCGTCCGCGAGCGCCACCCCCACGGAGACCCCGAGCGCCTCGGAGAGTGAGGACGCCTCGGAGTCGGCCTCCGGTTCCGCCTCGACGAGCCCGTCGGCGAGTGCCACTCCGACGATCCAGAAGGACCCGTTGAAGTCCTGCCTGCCGGGTCCGGACATGGACCCGAACCCGAACCCGACGGTCACCGGTCGGGAGTGACCTCGGAGGTGCCCCGGCCGCGGCGGCCGGGGCATCTTTCGTCCCGTGGGCGAGCGGGCGGCCGCCGTGCGCGCGGTGGCGGGTCTGATCAGCCGCCGTGCGCGTCCGTGAGCTGCAGCAGCGCGTTCTCCAGCAGTTCCGGCAGGGCCGGGTGGATCCAGTACTGGGTGCGGGCGATGTCCTGCACCCGCTGCCCGGTACTCATGGCCTGCACCAGCTGCTGGATGAGGGTGGCGGCCTCATGGCCGATGATGTGGGCGCCCAGCAGGGTGCCGTCGGCGTCGGCGATGAGCTTCGCGAAGCCGGTGGTGTCCTCCAGCGCCCATCCATAGGCGATCCCGGCGTACTCCTGCACCGCGACGCGCACGTCGCGACCGGCGACCCGGGCCTGCGCCTCGGTGAGCCCGACGGTGGCCACCTGCGGGTGGGAGAACACCGCGGCGGGCACCGGCATGGTGTCGGAGCGGCGCAGCTCCTCGGGGTGCAGCAGGTTGTGGCGGACGATCCGCAGCTGGTGGTTCGCCACATGCTTGAGCTGGTGGGGGTCGGACACGTCCCCGAAGGCCCAGGTGGTCCCGAGGGGGCGGCCCGCGGCCTGGGCCCGCTGGAACGCGTCGACGACGAGGCGCCCGTCGGGATGGAGGTCCAGTCCCGCCTCGCGGGCGCCGAGCAGATCCGTATTGGGGGTGCGGCCGGCCGCGACCAGGATCTCCTCGGCCTCCAGCTCCAGAGGGCCGGTGCGGTCGTGGCCACTGAGGTGGACGGTGCCGTCGGGGCGACGCTCGACGGACCGCACCTGCACGTCGGTGCGCACGCTCATCCGCTGCGCGGTCACCTCGGTGAAGCGCGCGGAGACGTCGGCGTCGGCACGTCGCAGCAGACGATCGGAGCGGGCGAGGATCGTCACCTCCACCCCGAGGGCGGACAGCACGTGGGCGAACTCGGCGGCGATCACTCCGGAACCGAGGATCAGCACGCTGCGCGGCAGGGTGTCTCGGCGCATGATCGTGTCGGAGGTCTGCGGGTCGGCGTCGGCGAGACCGGGGATGTCCGGGATCTGCGGCCGGGATCCGGCACCGATCACGACGGTGTCGGCGGTGATGTGCTCGACGCCGCCGTCGGTGGTGGTGACCTCCAGTTCGGTGGGTGAGAGCAGGCGGGCGGTGCCGCGCAGCAGGGTGAGGTTGTCGTTGTCCGGGTGGCTGCGGCGGTACTCCTCACCTCCGGCGGCGATCGGGTCGATGCGACCGAAGATGCGGTCTCGGATCGCCGGCCAGTCGGCGCCATCCGCCCGCGTGCGCACGCCGAAGCGGGGGCCGTCCTGCGCGGCGTGGGCGAGGTCCGCGGTGTGGACGAACATCTTGGTGGGGATGCACCCGAGGTTCAGGCAGGTGCCGCCGAACACGCGATCGGGGCCCACCCCGCGGTCGATCTGGACGATGCGGCGGTCGGCGAACTCCGGGCCGGGCAGGGAGTTCGCGGAGCCGGAGCCGATGAGGGCGATGTCGACGTGGGTCACCCGGTCAGGCTACGCGGTGGAGGCGACATCCGGGACGCCCAGACGGTGCACGTTCCGCGCCGCGGCGGCGCCCGCTGCGGGTACCCCGCCCCGCTAGGCTCAACGGGTCATCCGTCGACCCCTCAGGAGCCTCGCCATGACCCACTCCTCCCCGGCCGCGCATCCCGCCGACACCCACGATGTGATCCGGGTGGTCGGTGCGCGGGAGAACTCGCTGCGGGAAGTGTCGGTGGAGATCCCCAAGCGCCGTCTGACGGTGTTCACGGGGGTGTCGGGGTCGGGGAAGAGCTCGCTGGTGTTCGGCACCATCGCCGCGGAGAGCCAGCGGATGATCAACGGGACCTACTCGTCCTTCGTGCAGGGCTTCATGCCGTCGCTGGCACGCCCGGATGTCGACCGGCTGGAGGGTCTCACCCCCGCGATCGTCGTCGACCAGGAACGTCTCGGGGCCAACGCCCGCTCGACCGTCGGCACCGTCACCGACGCGACGGCCCATCTGCGCACCCTGTTCTCGAAGCTCGCCGAGCCCTCCGCCGGGGGCCCCGGCGCGTACTCCTTCAACGTGCCGTCCGTGCAGGCGGCGGGTGCCATGACCGTGCAGCGCGGGGACCGCACCATCGCGGAGAAGACCACGTTCTCGCGGGTGGGCGGCATGTGCCCGCGCTGCGAAGGCATGGGTTCCGTCACCGATATCGACCTCACCCAGTTGTACGACGACAGCAAGAGCCTGGACGAGGGGCCGTTCACCATCCCCGGGTACACCGCCGACGGCTGGATGGTGACGATCATCGCGAAGTCCGGGTTCGTCCCCGCCGACCGGCCCATCCGGGATTTCACCGCCCGGCAGCGGCACGACTTCCTGTACAGGGAACCGACGAAGGTGAAGATCGACGGGGTCAACATGACCTATGAGGGGCTGGTCCCGAAGCTGCAGAAGTCGATGCTCTCCAAGGACGTCGACTCCCTGCAACCGCACATCCGGGCGTTCGTGGAACGGGCCGTCACCTTCATCACCTGCCCGGAGTGCGAGGGCACCCGGCTGGCGCGGCACGCCCGCGAGTCCTGGATCGACGGGGTCTCCATCGCCGACGCCTGCGCCCTGCCGATCACCGATCTCGCCGCCTGGATCCGCGATCTGCGCACCACACCCGCGGGGCGCCGCGCCGCCCCGCTGCTGACCACCCTCGACGCCCTGCTGGATTCCTTCGTCCGCCTCGGCCTGGGGTATCTGACCCTGGACCGCCCCTCCGGCACCCTCTCCGGCGGCGAGTCGCAACGGGTGAAGATGCTCCGGCACCTCGGCAGCGCCCTCACCGACGTCACCTATGTGTTCGACGAACCCACGGTGGGATTGCATCCGCACGACATCGCCCGCATGAACACGCTGCTGCGGGAGCTGCGGGACAAGGGCAACACGGTGCTGGTGGTGGAGCACAAACCGGAGACCATCGCGATCGCCGACCATGTCATCGACCTGGGGCCCGGCGCCGGCGTGGACGGCGGCCTGGTGCAGTACGAGGGGGATGTGGTGGGGCTGCGGGCCTCCGACACCCTCACCGGCCGACACCTCGACCATCGGGCGTCCCTGAAGGACACGGTGCGTGAGCCCCGTGGCACGCTCGCGATCCGCGGGGCGAGGGAGCACAACCTGCGGGACGTGGACGTGGATGTCCCCCTCGGAGTGCTCACGGTCGTCACCGGAGTCGCGGGTTCCGGGAAGTCGAGCCTGATCCACGGGTTCCTGCCCGGCGCCGCCGAGGCTGCCGGGCAGCAGGTGGTGCTGGTGGACCAGAGCCCGATCCGTGGCTCGCGCCGCCCCAACCCGGCCACGTACACCGGGATGCTGGAGCCGGTGCGCAAGGCCTTCGCCAAAGCCAACGGGGTCAAACCCGCCCTGTTCTCCCCCAACTCCGAGGGCGCCTGCCCGGTGTGCAAGGGCGCGGGCGTGGTGTACACCGAGCTGGGGTACATGGAGACGGTGTCGACCCCGTGTGAGGAGTGTGAGGGCCGCCGGTTCCAGGCCTCCGTGCTCGAGTACCGCCTGGGCGGCCGCACCATCGCGGAGGTGTTGAAGATGCCGGTGGCGCAGGCGGCCACGTTCTTCCGCGGGGAGAGCACCGGAGACGGGGACGAACGAGAGGCCGAGGTGCAGGCCGAGGCGAAGGTCCCGGCCGCCGCCCGGATCCTCGCCCGCCTGGAGCAGGTGGGCCTCGGATACCTCACCATCGGGCAGCCGCTGACCACGCTCTCCGGTGGGGAGCGCCAGCGCCTGAAACTCGCCGTGCACATGGCGGAGAAGGGCGGCGTGCTGGTGCTGGACGAGCCGACCTCCGGCCTGCACCTGGCGGATGTCGACCACCTGCTGCAGCTGCTGGACACCCTGGTCGACACGGGCCGGACGGTGGTGGTGATCGAACACCACCAGGCGGTCATGGCCCACGCCGACCACCTCATCGACCTCGGGCCCGGCGCCGGGCAGGACGGCGGCACCATCGTGTTCACCGGTAGCCCCCGCGAGCTGGTGGACGCGGCCGCGGATCCGCAGCGCGCCACCCTCACCGGAGAGCACCTGCGCCGGTACGTGGGGGCCGACGCGGGCGGCACGCAGGACTGACCGCAGAGTCTCCCCGGGCCGGGCGGGCCGGGCCGGGCGGGCCGCCCCGGCTCACACTGGGGCCCGCGCCCCGTACGCTCGAGGCATGACCTCTCCCGTGACGCCCGAGCGCGTCCAGATCCCCACCGGTTCTCCGCAGGCACTGCCCGCCCTGCTGTGGCGACCCGACGGCCCCGCCCCCGCCGGCGGGCGCCCCGGCATCGTACTGCTGCAGGAGATCTTCGGCCTGTCGGCGTACATCCGGCAGCGGGCAGCGGACCTCGCAGACCTCGGCGCTGTAGTACTGGCCCCGCAGCTGTACGCCCGGTTGACCCCGCCGATCGACGCGACCGACGAGCATGACGACCCCGATCAGTTGCTGGCCGAGGGGATGGCGGCGATGCAGGCCCTTCCGTGGGAGCAGGCCACCGCGGACGCCCTGGCCGCTCTCGACCACCTGCGGACCCTCGACGGCGTCGACCCGCAACGGGTGGGCCTGATGGGGTTCTGTTACGGCGGCGGACTCGCCTACCAGGTGACCGCCGACGCCGCCCGGGCGGGCCGGGCGCCCGCGGTGCTGGTGTCGTTCTACGGCTCCGCCCTGCCGCAGCTGACCGATCTGGCCGACCACGTGACGGTGCCGAGCCTGCACGTGTTCGGCACCGCCGACGACTTCATCCCCCTGCCGGAGGTAGAGCGCATCCGGGATGCGGTCACGGCCTCCGGCAGTCGCCCGCAGGTGGAGTTCGAGCTGTTTGACGGTGCGGGGCATGCTTTCGACAACCCGCTGCCGCCGTTCCACCATGCCGAGGCGAGCCGTGCCGCCTGGACCCACACCGAGGAGTTCCTGCGGCGCACCCTGCTGCGTGACGACGACCAGGGCTGAGAGGGATCTCAGGCGGCCTGGGGTTCCTCCCCCACCAGCCACGTCGGCATCACCTGGTAGACGGAGCGCTCGAACTCCTCGAACGGCACCTGCCCCCCGGTGTCGGCGGAGAGGATCCACTGGATGAGCAGTTCGGCGGCACCGGCGGCGAGGAACGTCGCCAGCACGGGCCGCTCGACGACGTCGGGCACCTCATCCCCGATGAGGTCGAAGATCGGCAGCAGCCAGGTGGCGAGCTGGCGGGTGGCCCGCTCATGCACGCGCACCGGCAGCCGCCACTCGAGGGACTCCCGCATGAACGGCTGCTGCTCCGCGACGGCGCTGAGCACCACATGGATCGCCCGCCGCGCAAGGGCCTGCGGGGGCAGGGCGGTGAGGTCCACGCCCGCGAGCTCCGCCTGCATACGCTCCTCGACACCGCGCAGCACCATCTCCTGCAGTGCTCCCGCGACGTCCTCGTTGCCCTTGGGGAACCGGGCGTAGACGGAGGCGCGGCTGGTGCCGGCGGCCTTGGCGAGATCCCCGACGGACACCTTGCGCCCGCTCTCCCGGGTGAAACGGCGGAAGGCCTCGACGATCGCGACATAGGTGGGGTCGGGCAGCCCTGTCATCTGCTCTGGTGACTTCATCCGCTCTCCCCCGCTCCGTCGCGCCCGTCCCCGCCTTGCCCTGCCACCGGTCGGGACACGGCGCGGGCAGGGCCCTGTCGTCCTGTCAGAGTACCGGGCGCAGATCCACGACCGACCCCGGCGGACACTGGGCGAGCAGAGGCAGATCCTCGGCAGCGATCACCCCGACGACCGGGTAGCCGCCGGTCAGAGGACGGTCGACCGCGAACACGACGGGCTGACCGTCCGGTGGCACCTGGATCGCCCCCGCCACCATGCCCTCGCTCGGCAGCTCCCGGTCGGCACCTGTGGAGCGGTGCAACGGGCGGGCACCCTCGAGACGCACGCCGATCCGGTCACTGCGGGGGGAGATGGTCCAGGGCTGGTCGGTGAGCGCCGCGAGACCGCCGTTGATCCAGTCGGCCCGCGGCCCCGGCAGCACGCGCAGCGTCACCGTGTCACCGGGTGCGGGGAGAGACGGCTCAGCGGTATCGGAGCCGGCCGCCTCTGGATCGGCGGGTTCAGGCACGGTGACCGCCCCGGTGGTGGCACACCCCACCGGGAGGATCGTGCCGGCGCGACACGGCTCCGGGCCGAGACCGGCGAGGGTGTCGCGTGAGCGGGACCCGAGCACCGGCGGCACATCGACACCGCCCCGCACCGCGAGGACGGTGCGCAGGCCGCGCGGCGGCGCGTCCAGATGCAGTTCGTCCCCGTCGTCGAGGGCGACCGGCACACCCGGGGTGACGGTCCGGACGCGGCCCGGGGTCGGTCCCTGTGCGGCAGCATGGATGCGCGCCGGGGCCGGAGCACCGGTGAGAGCGAGGACCACGGGCCTGTGGGCACGCAGCACCGCGGGGCCGGGGATGATCTCCAGCACGGCGGCGTCGGCGGCATTGCCGACGGCCCGGTTCGCGGTGCGGGCGGCGACCGGGTCGGCAGCCCCCGAGGGACCGACTCCGAGGGCCGCCCGTCCGGGGCGGCCGAGGTCTTCGATGAGGGTGAGAAGGCCCGGGCGGAGCACCTCCAGGGCCGCGCGAGGGACGTCTTCCGGGGCCACCGAGGTACCCGGGCGTGCCGTGCGCCGCAGATCCTCACCCTGGTCCCGGGCAGTGGGGAAGCGCGGGACGGTGAGCAGGCGCTCCCGCGCGGGTCGGAAACGGACCGCGTCCCCCGGCGTGATCAGAGCCGGCGGTTCCCGCTGCTCGTCCCACAGCGGCTCGTCGGTGCGGCCGATCAGGCGCCAGCCTCCCGGCGAGCTGCGCGGGTAGATCCCGCTGAACTCCCCGGCCAGGCCCACCGCTCCGGCGGGGACTGCGGTGCGTGGGCTGTCCAGACGGGGCACGTGGAGGCGGGGATCACCGCCGGTGAGGTAGGTGAAGCCGGGGGCGAATCCAGTGAAGGCGGCACGCCAGATGGTCCCGGTGTGGGCGCGGATCACCGCGTCGGGGGATCCGAGACCGGTGAGGGCTGCGACCGTCTCGAGGTCCTCACCGTCGTAGACGACCGGGAGCTCATGGGTGCGGGTGGGCAGGGCCCGGTCGGCGGGTGGTGCGGGCCGGGTACGCAGGGCGTGGCGTGCGGTCGCGAGATCGTCGTCGTCGCGCAGCTGGACGAGCAGTGTGCGGGCGGCGGGCACCAGATCGAGCTGGCCGGGCACGGGGCACCGTCGGAGATCCGCGTGCCAGGCCATGACCGGCTCGAGCGCGTCGAACTCCAGAAGCAGCGCCCGCTGCCCGGCGTGAAGCAGGCGCGGCCGTTGCCCCGTCCCCGTCATGCGAAGCTCGCCACCTGCACCCCCGCGTCATCGAGGGTCGCTCGGACTGTGCGGGCGATCTCCACGGCCCCGGGGGTGTCACCGTGGAGGCAGACGCTGGCGACGTCGAGGCGCAGGACGGTCCCGTCGATCGCCTCGATCTCCCCGGTGCGGGCCAGACGCAGCACCCGGGCGGCCACCGCTTCGGGGTCGCGGATCACAGCACCGGGATCTCGGCGCGGCACGAGGTCGCCGTCGGGGGTGTAGGCGCGGTCGGCGAAGGCCTCCCCCACCACACGGAGACCACGGTGGCGCGCCTCCTCCGCGGCCGCGGAACCGGGCAGAAGCAGCAGGGGCAACGCGGGGTCGTAGGCCTCGAGGGCATCCAGCACCGCCGAGGCCTGCCCCGGGTGATGGTCCATCGCGTGATACAGGGCGCCGTGGGGTTTCACATAGGCGACGCGCAGGCCGAGGGTGCGGGCCATGCCGTCCAGCGCGGAGAGCTGGTAGAGGACGTCGGCCATGAGCTCGGCGGGGTCGACGTCGAGGAAGCGGCGGCCGAACCCCGCCAGATCCCGATAGGCGACGTGGGCACCGATGGTGGTCCTGCTCTCCCGGGCGGCTCGGAGCGTGGCGAGCATGTGGGAGGGGTCTCCGGCGTGGAACCCGCAGGCGATGCTTCCGCTGCTGACGGCGCGGAGAATCTGCGCGTCGTCACCGAGGGTCCAGCGCCCGAAGGATTCGCCGATGTCACTGTTGAGGTCGATCGTGGGGGTCGTGCTCACGGCGGTTCCTTCCGGGCGGGTGCGGTCGTCGCATCCATCACAGGATGCCCCCGGTCGCTGGATCCCCGCAGGCCTCCCGGCCCACCCCGACCACGTGGTTACCGAGAGGTCGACGTCTGGTGGCCAGCAGATGAACAGGCCCCCCCTGCGAGATCACTGTCGGCGAACCGGACAGTGGGGGGTCGACCAGCTCCTGGCGACACCCCCGGAGACTCGGCGGTATTCACGGAAACCCCCCGCCGACATCCTCCTTTCGTCGTAGGCGCACGCCCGGGCCCCCACCTTTCGTACCGATCGCGAGGGGTGCGGGACACCGGCGCAGCCCGACACCCTGCCTGCCGACGTGTCGGCGCCACCCCCGTCACCCCCGGAGGTCCTCATGGATCGCGCCCATTACACCGACGTCGACGGCGACGCCCTGACGGTCACCCACGACGACAACCGGGTGGTGGTGGGTGTGGAGAGCACCACCGGGGAGAACGTCGCCGTCAGCATGGATTCCATGGCGCTCGCAGCCATGCTCAAGACCGTGGCCCCGGAGGAGTTCGATGCCGTGGCCGACCAGGACCAGCCCGCCGAGATCCGTGACCTGTTCTCCGGGGAGGAGTACGAGGTGGAGGGGGAGCGTCGCCGCGACGCGGTCTGACGCGTCGACCCACCACGGGCAGCTCTCGACCCCGCCCAGTCTCCCACAGAGTGCCGAGTCACCCCCGGAGGACAGGGGCAGGGATGCACCGCCGACCACGCGACGGCTCTCCGGTCTGACCAGTGGGCCCCGTGGGGCTCGAACCCACGACCCGCGGATTAAAAGTCCGATGCTCTACCAACTGAGCTAGAGGCCCTGTCCGGCGCGCACCCGTCAGGACTCACCTATCAGCGGAGCGCGGCGCGGAGCTCTGAGTCTATCGGCGCGGGCGCCCCTCTGGTCACATGGCTCGGCCGCGTCGCCACCCCATGATCGCGAGCACCAACCCGGCCAGGCCGAGCACCAGTCCCAACCCGAGGGACCCTCCCCCCAGGAAGAACCCGCCGATGGAGCCGAAGAGTCCGGCGGCACTGATCGGAGGGGCCACAGCGACGGGGCCCTCCGCATCACACTCGACGACGTACTCGCCGGACGCGGATGCCGTCAGGATCGGCGTGAACGACACCCAGGAGCGCCCGTCGACACCACGCGAGCTGGTGAACATCATGCCCTCCTGCATCTCCGCGCCCGGGGGGCCGACGATCGTGCAGCGCGGCGTCGGATCCCCTTCGATCCCGTAGAGCTGAATCGTCTCGCCCTGATCGAGAGTGATGACCCCCTGCCCCCCGGGCAGCTCATGGATGGCGTTCGCCGCGCCCCGGGTCATCCCGGCGACGTTGACGAACGCGAAGATCAGCATCCCGAGACCGAGGAGTGACAGGAGGACACCGGGGATCAGCAGTCCGATCCCCCATCGACGCAGACTGCGCCCGGGACGGGCCGCCGGGGCGGTCGGATGCGCCGAGGCCCCTCCGGTCGGCCCGGCGGCCATGGTGGCGGCGGGGCCGGTGGCGGGCGGGGCGGGGGGAACCTGCTGGGACATGCGGTGTCCTCCTGGGACGAGCGGGACGGGATGTCTCGCACCGTAGGCAGTGCCCACTCTTCTCCGCGAGCCCCCCTCCCGGATTGTGGATGACCGCCCCATGCCCGCCCCGTCTAGACTCGCGAGCATGCCCGAGCTGCTCGTCCCCGCCGCCGTCGCCGAGGCCGAGCTGGTGGATCGCAAGTCGCGGTTCCTCGCCCAGATCCACCCGGTCCATGACGTCGAACAGGCGGCCGAGATCATCCGGACGGTGCGCGCCGCCCACCCCCACGCCCGCCACACCTGCACCGCCCTCGTGGTGGAGGCCGATGAGCACGGCGCACCGGTGCAGCGCAGCAATGATGACGGTGAGCCCGCCGGCACCGCCGGCATGCCGATGTTGCAGGTGCTGCTCACCGCCGGCATGACCGATGCACTGGCCGTGGTCACCCGCTATTTCGGCGGCGTGAAGCTGGGGACCGGTGGGCTGCAGAGGGCCTACTCCGGCGCCGTCCAGGCGGCACTGGACTCCACCCCGATGCTCCGCCGTGTCAGCTGGGAACGGGTCACCCTCGACGTCGATCCCGCCGAGGCCGGCGCTGCCGAGCATCAGCTGCGCACGCTCCTCGCCCCCGTCGAGGGCATGGTGGAGCCCACCGAATACGGCGCCACACAGGTCCGGCTGCGGGCGGTGATGCCGCCGTCCGCCGTGGACCAGGTGGCGGCGGACCTCGCGACCGCCAGCAGCGGGCGGCTCACTCTCTCACGCATCGGCGCCGTCACCCTCGACGTGCCGGCCGGCGTCCGGGCATCGACGGACCCGCCCCGGACATGACGAACGCGCCGCCCCGGGGGGACGGCGCGTTCGCGCGATGACTCACGGTGCTGCGCTCAGCGCAGCGACCGGACTCAGTGGGAGCGGCGGGTGGCGAAGAAGTAGATCGCCATCACGATCAGCGCGCCGATGACGGCGAGCAGGATGGTGCCGATGCTCCACGGGTTGCTCATGATGCCGGACACGCCGTTGCCACCGAACAGGCCTCCGAGGAAGCCGCCGACGATGGCGCCGATGATGCCGAGGATGACGGTGGGCAGGAAGCCCATGTTCTGGTTGCCCGGCATGATCGCGCGGGCGATCAGGCCGATGAGGCCGCCGATGATGATCCAGGAGATGATGGCCCAGAGAATGCCCATGAGAGGAGCTCCTTCAGGAAAGGGGTGCGGGGATCTCCCGCAGGGACATCACCATCATGGGCCCTGGCGGGACCATTGGCCCCGATCTTGACCAACAGGTCGACGTAACCTGATTTTTCGCAGCGAAACCGCAGGTCACAGCGTTACGCCCACAGCTTGATCGACACACCCGGCGCGCAATCGGGTGATCCGCATCACGAATGTCAAGTTCGCGACGGCTGGTGAGACGGCCGGATACACCAGGGCCCGGACCCGCACCGGGTGGCCCGGGTCCGGGCCCTGGTCACAGCGGGGTGGACGCCGGGAGGCTCAGAAATCCCAGTCCTCGTCCTCGGTCTCGACGGCCTTGCCGATCACGTAGCTGGATCCGGAGCCGGAGAAGAAGTCGTGGTTCTCGTCGGCGTTCGGCGACAGCGACGCGAGGATGGCCGGGTTCACCTCGGTGGACTCCGGGGGGAACATCGGCTCGTAGCCGAGGTTCATCAGCGCCTTGTTGGCGTTGTACCGCAGGAAGGTCTTCACGTCCTCGGTCCAGCCGACCGGGTCGTAGAGATCCTCGGTGTACTCCTCCTCGTTGTCGTACAGGTCCAGCAGCAGGGACATCGTGTAGTCCTTGAGCTCCTGGCGCCGCTCCGGGGAGGCCTTCTCGAGGGCCTTCTGATACTTGTAGCCGATGTAGTAGCCGTGGACTGCCTCGTCGCGGATGATCAGGCGGATCATGTCGGCGGTGTTGGTGAGCTCGCCGTGGCTGGACCAGTACATCGGCAGGTAGAAGCCGGAGTAGAAGAGGAAGGACTCCAGCAGGGTGGAGGCCACCTTCCGCTTCTCGGGATCGTCACCCTTGTAGTAGCTCATGACGATCTTCGCCTTCTTCTGCAGCGGCTCGTTGTACTCGCTCCAGCGGAAGGCCTCGTCGATCTGCTTGGTCGAGCTGAGGGTGGAGAAGATGTTGGAGTAGCTCTTGGCGTGCACCGACTCCATGAAGGCGATGTTGGTGTACACCGCCTCCTCGTGCGGAGTGATGGCGTCGGGGATCAGGGAGATCGCGCCGACGGTGCCCTGCACGGTGTCCAGCAGCGTCAGGCCCGTGAACACTCGCATCGTGAGGGTCTGCTCGAACTCGGTCAGACGGCTCCAGGACTGGATGTCGTTGGAGACGGGGACCTTCTCCGGGAGCCAGAAGTTGCCGGTCAGACGGTCCCAGACCTCATCGTCCTTGGGGTCGACGATCCGGTTCCAGTTGATGGCCTGGACCGTGGTCTTCAGGTGGTCGTTCACCGCTGCCTCGCTCGCTCGTCGGGTGGTTCGGATGGGCGCGAGTCTACCGACGGGCCCTGGGTCTCGGATCGGTCACGACCTCCTGATCGTCCCGTCCTGCGCGAGGCGTCCCGGCTAGATTGACCACACCCCTGTGACCACGACCAAGGGAGACATCATGACCATCCGGCGACGTTCCATTCTTCTGACCAGCCCGCTCGTCGCGGCGGGAATCCTCTCCGCGTGCTCGCGGGGTGGCTCCGGCGCCACCGGTGGAGGCGGCTCCGACGCGGGTGGTGCAGCCGGGGGCGAGGACTTCCGCACCGACCTCACGTTCGGCACCGGCGGCACCGGCGGCGTGTACTACCCGCTCGGCGGTGAGTACTCGACGATCTTCCAGGACAACATCGAGGGCATCACGGTCAACTACACCGACTCCGGCGCCTCGGTCGAGAACATCGGGCAGATCTTCCAGGGCGAGTGGCAGCTGGGCATCTCCCAGTCCGACACGGCGAACGCGGCGGTCAAGGGTGAGGGTGACTTCGAGGGGGCGCAGGTCTCCAACCTCGGCTGGATCGCCGCCCTGTACCCCGAGGCCGCCCACATCGTCACCCTCGCCGACTCCGGCATCTCCACGGTGGAGGATCTCGCGGGTAAGCGCATCGCCGTGGGTGACATCGGCTCCGGCACCCGCGCCGCCTCCGACGCCATCCTCGCGGCCCACGGGATCGAGGACGGGGGCTACGAGCCGTTCGAGCAGGACTTCTCCACCTCGCTGGACCTGCTGCGAGACGGCAACATCGACGCCTCCATCTTCGTGGTGGGCACCCCGACCGGCTCGCTCGGTGATCTCGCGGCCACCAACGAGGTGCGCCTGATCGGCATGACCCAGGCGAAGGCTGACGAGATCTCCGGCTCCACACCGTACGAGCCGTACACCATCGAGGCCAGCGCCTACGACTTCGTCACGGAACCGGTCATCACCCTCTCCGTCGCCGCCGCTCTCGTGGCCTCGATGAACCAGGTGAGCCCGGAGGTCGGGTACGAGATCACCAAGGCCATCTTCGAGCACGCCGGAGAGATCACCCTCCCCCAGGGCAAGCTCATCTCCACCGACTACGCACTCTCCGGGCGCGGGGATGTCCCGCTGCATCCGGGGGCGGAGCAGTACTACCAGGAGCAGGGTCTGATCTGACATGACGGACGCTGACCGCCGGTCCGCCGCCGAGTCGCAGGAGCCCGGCGGCGGGTCGTACCGCCCCGATCCGACCCCACCCGCCGCCGGCACCCCGGTCGCGTCGTCCCGGGCCGGGGACTCCCCGGTCTCGCTGCGCGACGCGCAGGACGGCGCGGGGACGGACGATGTCGACGCCGTCCTGCGGGAGCATGACTCCGGCAGCCGATTCCGCACGAACCTCGGGGTGTGGGCCTGGGTGGTGGGCAGTCTGTCCATCGCCCTGACTCTGTTCCATCTGTACACCGGCCTCTTCGGGGCCCGACCCTCCCTGATCCAGGGGGCCATTCACCTGGCGGGTGCCACCTCGCTGATCTTCCTGCTGTATCCCGCCTCGAAGCGGATCCGCCCGGATCGGCGCGGGGTGCCGTGGTACGACCTGCTGCTGGCGGTTCTGGCGCTGGCGACGAACCTCTACATCGTCGTGGAGTACAGCTACCTCAGCAGCAACATGGTGCAGATCCTGGGCTACTCCACCTTCGACTACATCGTCGCGACCCTCGGCATCCTCCTGGTCCTGGAGGCGACCAGGCGCTGCGTGGGCCTGCCCATCGTCATCATCGCGTCCTTGGCGATCGCCTATTCGGTGCTGGGGTACGGGATGAGCTGGGGTCGATTCGTCACCGGCACCTACTTCACCGCCCGCTCGGGCATCTTCGGCACGCCGATCCAGGTGTCCTCCACCTTCATCTTCCTGTTCCTGCTGTTCGCGGTAGTGCTGCTGCACACGAACATCGGTGCCTTCTTCAACGACCTGGCGTTCCGCGCGACGGGTCGTTTCACGGGCGGACCGGCCAAGGCGGCCGTCCTGGCCAGCGGGCTGCAGGGGATGATCTCCGGGTCCTCGGTGGCGAACACCGTCGCCTCCGGATCCTTCACGATCCCCATCATGAAGCGGACCGGCTTCCGCCCCCACGTGGCGGCGGCGACGGAGGCGACCGCGTCGACCGGCGGGCAGCTCATGCCCCCGATCATGGGCGCGGCCGCGTTCATCATGGCCGAGTACACCGGCATCCCGTACAGCCAGATCATCGTGATCGCGATCATCCCGGCCGTGCTCTACTTCTTCGGCGCCTTCATCTCGATCCACTTCGAGGCCAAGCGCAGCGGCATCCACGGCCTTCCCGTGGCGCAGCTGCCGCCGTGGCGTTCCCTGGTGACGCGCCTGGACCTGCTGCTGCCCCTCATCGTGATCGTGTGGATGATGCTGTCGGGCTTCTCCCCGGCACGTGCCGCCCTGTGGAGCATCGGCGTGGCCTTCGCCCTGTCGTTCCTGCGGGCCTCCACCCGCCTGGGCGTGCGCGGGATCCTCGAGACCCTCGAGGCCGGCGCCCGCACGGCCCTCCCGGTGATCGCCGCCTGTGCCACGGCCGGGATCGTGGCCGGGACCGTCACGAGCACCGGCCTGGGCGGCCGGGCCGGCCGATTGATCCTCGACATCTCCGGGGGAAACTTCTTCCTGGTCCTGCTGATGACGATGATCGTCTGCCTGGTCCTGGGCATGGGTCTGCCGACCACGGCGAACTACGTGGTCACGGCCACGGTGGCGGCGCCGATCCTGGTCAACGGCTTCGACATCCCGTTGATCGCGGCGCACATGTTCGTGTTCTTCTTCGGCATCCTCGCGGACATCACGCCGCCGGTCTGCCTCGCCGCGTACGCGGGGGCGGGGATCGCGGGGGCGAATCCGCTGCGGGCCGGGGTGACCGCACTGCGGCTCGCCGTCGCCGGCTTCCTGATCCCGTTCGTCGTCGTGCTGGAGCCCGCGATGCTGCTGGAAGGGCCGGTCTCCGACCTCATCCCCGCACTGGTCACCGTGGTGCTGGGCATGATCGCCATCGCGGCGGGCCTGGCCGGGTTCCTGCTGGCTCCGCTGCGGACCTGGGAGCGGGCGGTGCTCATCGCCGCCGGCATCCTGATGGTCTATCCGTCCGTGCCGGTGTCGCTGGTCGGCATCGTGCTCGGTCTCGTCGTCGCGGCGGTGCAGCTTCCGCGGCGTCGTGCCCGCGCCTCCGCGACCGCCTGACACCAGCGCGCCGCAGCCCCCGCACACCGTCCTCGGTCACAGCCCGGGGGCGTCGAGCGCCCCTCGAGGCGTCGGTGCCCACCCCGTCCCGGGGTGGCGCCGACGCCTCGCCCGCGATCGGGGGCTCAGATGCCGCTGACCGGATCGTCGCCGTCGAGGAACGCCAGCGGCCCGGCGGGCAGGTGGTCGCGGCCGACCATCTCGGTGAGGACGTCGGCGACGAGCTCGCGGGAGGTGTGCGCCTCCGGCTGCTCGCTGTCGTCGTCGGGCACCACCCGCACTCCGCGCGCAGGCTCGTCGGTGAGCATCCCCGGGCCGAGGATCAGATGCGGCACGGAGCTGCGGCCGAGGCGCAGGTCCACGGCCTTCTTCGCCTCGACGTAGGCGTGCCAGGTGCCGCCGTCGTCGGGCGCGGTGTTCCGGGTGGCGTTGCGGTAGGAGATCATCAGCAGCCGTGGGGCCCGCTCCCCCAGCGCCTCGAGGGCGTCGATCATCTGCAGGGCGGCGTCGCGGTCCACGGCCTGGGTGATCTCGGGGCCGCCGCGGCCGCCGTTGCCGGCGCCCCAGACCACCACGTCGGCGGGGGCGAGGAGCTCCTCCCATCCGGCGCGATCGAGGGCGGTGATGTCCTGGACGAGGGCGGTGGCGCCGAGGGCGGTGACCTCGTCGGCCTGCTCCGGCCGCCGGATCACGGAGGTGACGGTGTGCCCGGCGGCGACGAGCTTGGGAGTGGCGAGCTTCGCGACGTGGCCGCGGCCGCCGATGTACACAACGGTGCGCTGAGTGCTCATGCGGCGCACCGTACTCCCCGGGTGTTCACGGTGCCTGGGTGATGTGAGGCGGCCCCCGGCGGTCCGCCGGACAGAGCGCCCGACGGGCTTCGTGACGGTTCCCTCGAGGACCCGCCCGGTGCGCTCAGGCCGGGGCGCCGTCTGCGGTCGGCGCCCCCCGTCCTGGGCGGTCCTCCCGGCCGGCCAGCACGAACATGAGGGTGCTCAGCGCCACGCCGGCGACGATCGTGAGGGACATCGGCAGAGTGGAGGCACTGCCCGCCAGCCCCACCAGCGGCGCCGCCGACGAGGCGGCGAAGGAGAACCCGAGCCCCAGCAGTGCGGAGCCGGTCCCGGCCATGTCGACGGCCTGCTGGGCTGCCAGGGCTCCGCCGTTGCCGAAGATCAGGCCCTGCGCGGTGACCAGCACGAAGAACGCCGGCAACACCACCCAGGCGGGAGGGGTGCCCAGGAGCGAAGCGGTGAGCAGCGCGCCACCGGCGAGCGCCACCATGCCCAGGCCCACGCGGATCAGCTGGCGGGGGTGGTGGGTGCGGACCAGGCGGGCCGAGAGGAACGCCATCGACATCATGCCGGTGGAGTTCAGCGCGAACATCAGCGCGTAGATCGTCGGACCGTAGCCGAGCATGTCCTGCACCACGAAGGTGGAGGCGGAGACGTAGCTCATCAGGGCGAAGGCCGAGAATGCGTTCACCAGCAGGTACGCGGTGAAGCGCCGGCGGCGCAGCAGCGCCCCGACGTTACGCAGGAACTGACGGAAGCCGCCGGTGTGCCGCCGATCCACGGGCAGGGACTCGGGGATCACCAGCAACACCCCGAGGGTGGAGATGAGGGTCATCCCGGCGATCACCCAGAACACGGTGTGCCACGGGGCGATCGCGAGGATCAGACCGCCGAGCAGCGGTGCGATGATCGGGGCGACCCCGCCGATGCCCTGCATGATGTTGAGGATCCGGAACAGCTCCGGGCCGTGGGCGAGGTCGATGAGGACCGCGCGGGCGAGGACCATCCCGAAGCCACCGCCGACCCCCTGCAGCACGCGCATGAGGAGCATCATGTCGGCACTGCCGGCGAGGGCGCAGCCGACGGACCCGGCCAGCGTGAGGACGAGACCGATGAGCAGCGGCACGCGTCGACCGAGGCGGTCGGACAGCGGCCCGGCGACGACCTGCCCGCCCGCCGCACCGAGGAAGAACGCGGTGAGGGTCAGCTGGATCCGCGCCGGTGTGGCGGCGAAATCCTGCGCCACCTGCGGGAACGCCGGGATGTACATGTCCGTGGCGAGCGGGCCGATGGCGGAGATGGTCGTGAGCACCGCAATCATCAGCGCCGTCACCCGCACACGCTGCTCGACGTGGTCCTCGACGACCGGCAGCGGCCCGGTGAGGGTCGGCAGGTGCATCGGCCCGGTCGCCGTGGGCGGCTCGTCCAAGCGGGGCTCGCGCCACGGCGCCTCGTCGGCGGGCCGCAGGTGGCGCGGGTGATGCTCGGGCCGCAGCGCCTCGGCATCGGGCGTGGGGGAGACGAGACCGCCGGAGGCGGAGCCGCCGGATGCAGAGCAGTCGGACGCGGAGCGCGGAACGGACGACGAAGGCACGGCTGATCTCCAGGGGCGGGGCGGCAGAGGGCGGCGCTCCGTCGGGCTCCGCGCAAGTCTAGTGGGAATGCCGCACCTCGATAGGACACTGCGCTTGCCGTACTACGTGTGCCGTAGTACGTTGCCCTTATGTGGATGTTCTTCACCGCCCCTCGACCCCTCCCTCGCAGGTGATGCCCCATGACTGACGCCGGTGTGATCGGTGCCGACGCGATCCGCGGGCACATTGACCTGATCGTCCTCGCCATCCTTGACGCCGAACCGTCGTATGCCTACGCCCTGGCCCGCACCATCACGGAGCGAGCTGCCGGCCGCTATGAGATGAAGCAGACCACCCTCTACACCGCCCTCAAGCGACTGGAGCAATCGGGTGACCTCGCCTCCTTCGACCAGCCGTCCGAGAGCGGTAAACCCCGCACCTACTACGCGTTGACCCCTCAGGGTCGGGGCACGCTCGCGGCCCGCCGTGAGGAATGGGCCCGCACCCGCGAGCTCGTCGACCACTTCGCCTCCTGACCGCGTCTCGTCCCGGAAGGACCGCCATGCACGTCATCGACTCGTATCTCGACACACTGTTCGCCCCCTACCCCCGCACGGCCCGCCTGGACGCCGCCCGCGAAGAGCTGCGCCAGATGATGGAGGACCAGTACGACGATCTGCGCAGCCAAGGACTCTCCGAGTCGCAGGCTGTCGGTCGCGTGATCGGAGATTTCGGGAGTCTGGAGGATGTCGCGACCACCCTCGGCATCTCTCCGGACCTCGTCGCCGCCCAGCCCGGATCGACCGCCCCCGACGAGGCCTCGAGCGGAGCCCTTCCGGCGCAGGCCGACACCCACCCGGGAGGTCAGAGCCACCTCGCCTCCCCGCCCCTCGTCACCGTGGACAGACGACCGGAACTCGACGTGGACCGAGCCCGTGACTATGTCGCCGCCGTCACGGCAGCGCAGCCCCTCACCGCCCTGTCCACCGCGCTCCTGGTGCTGTGCCCCGTGCCTTTGCTGCTGCTGATGGCCTCCGCCACCTCGTCCGACCGAGGTGTCTCCGCCGACACCGCGGCTCTGCTCGGAGTTCTGGGTGTCCTCCTGATCGTGGCCCTCGGGGTGGGGATCGGCATGCACAGGGATCGGCGCGTGGCCGATTTCCCCGACATCCTCGAGGGCCGCCGACGCCCCTCCCCTGAGACCCAGGGATACGCGCAGTCGATCCTGGACACTCACCCGGGGGCCGGGCCGTTGCCGGTCGTGCTGTACGTCCTGTCGGCCGTGCCTGTCCTAACGGCAGCATTCTCCGGGTCCGACCCGCTGGTACTGGGGGGCGCCGCCCTCACGCTCGCTCTCGTGGCCCTGGGCCTGTTCCTGTCCATCCGCGCCAACGGCCAGCGCCGGGCGGCGGGTGATCTGCTGGACCTCGAGCACTCGCGCGAACTCGCCGAAGCGAACACCCCCGCCTGGTTGCGCACCGTCCTCGCTGCGTGGTGGCCCCTGATCGTCGCAGTGTTCCTGCTGGTGGGGCTGGGTCTGGATGCCTTCGACCGGGCGTGGGTCGTCTTTCCGGTGGGCGGCGTCCTCTACTGGGGCCTGCTGGAGGCTGCAGAGTCCTTCGCGTCCCGCGGTGCCACTCAGAAGTGAGCGTCGAGGCGTGAGCCGTCAGGGCGCCGCGCTCTCCCCGGAGAGTCCGCGGCGCCCTGCTGGTGGCTCACTCAGCGCTGCGGCGCCACCAGGATCTTCACCGCGGAGTTCCCGCGGTCGGTCAGGATCCCGAAACCCTTCTCCACCACCTCATCGGGCTGGATCTTCGCGCAGATGTACGGCTCCAGGTCCACTCGCCCCGAGTTCACCAGGTCGATGCTCTCGCGGTAGTCCTCGGGGTGTAGAAGTACGAGCCCTTCACCGTGATGTCGTTGTACTGCAGCTCCTGCATCACCTCGAGATCCAGCGGCTTCGACGGGATCGCCACGATCTCCAGGTGACCGCCCGGACGCAGGGTGGTCACGAGCTGGTGGATCACCGGGATCACACCGGCCCGACAGGGGCTCGATCATCGCGGCGTGTTCGAGTTTCATCTCCCCCACGGGGAAGGCGATGTCGGCGGGAACGTTCACCACGGCGCTGAGCCCCCCGCCCCACCCGGACAGCCCGGGGCTCCACGGCCGGCGGCACACGTTGGTGTGCCCGGGGGTGATCGGCAGGCCGCCCCGCATCCGGGACCGCTGGTCACCCCCGTTCCCCAGGCCGCCTCTCACGCATCGCGGACGCGCACCTCCAGGTCGAGCCGCGAGCCCACCTCCGTCGCCCATGCTGCGGCATGGTCGAAACGTGCCGGCCAGTCCGGAGGCAGCGTCGCAGCGAAGGCGGCGTCCGTCCCATCGTTCCGCGCCCGCTGGAGCACCAGGTGCTCCCCGCCGGACTCCCTGACGAGGCGCAGCACAGCCGGGAGCTGAGCGATCACCACCGGAGTCACCGTGGTGCGCAGCTCATGGGCGACGCCCGACGCCAGCACCACCTGGGCTGACCCCGTTTCGTAGGTCCAGTCGTTATGAGAGTCGTCCTGTTGCCCGCGGTCGCGGGCAGGGAGACTGGTCAGATCATGACGAACAGCAGGAAGCGTCACACCCCCGAGCAGGTCGTCCGTAAGCTCGGGCAGGCCGACAGGATGCTCACCGATGGTCAGGACGTCGCGGCGGTGTGCCGGGAGCTGGGGGTGTCCGAGCAGACGTACTACCGGTGGCGGAACCAGTACGACGACCTCAAGGCCGACGACGCAAAGCGCCTGAAGGAGCTGGAGAAGCAGAACGCCACGTTGAAGCGTCTGCTCGCGGAAGCGGAGCTGGAGAAGGCCGCGCTCAAGGAGCTGGCTGAGGGAAACTTCTAAGCCCGGACAGGCGCCGCGCCGCCGTCGATCACCTCAAGCGCAAGTTGCGGGTGAGCGAACGGATGGCGTGCCGTCTGGTCGGGCTGAGCCGCTGCGCGTACCGGCGACCGCTCAAGGGCGACACGGTCACGGACCCGGATCGGGCGCTCAGGGAGTGGCTGCGCGCCTGGGCGAAGGACCATCCCCGCTACGGGTATCGGCGGGCGTATCACGACGCCCGCGCCGAGGGTGGGTGGTGAACCACAAGAAGATCCAACGCCTGTGGCGTGACGAAGGGCTCCGGGTCCCGCAGCGGCGTCGACGCAAGCGCGTCGGGTCCTCGACCGTCGACGCGCCGACGGCGGACGCGCCGAACGTGGTGTGGGCGGTGGACTTCCAGTTCGACGCCGACGAGCACGGACGATTGATCAAGATCTGCTCGATCGTCGACGAACACACCCGGGAGTGCATCGGCGGCCTCGTGGAGCGCTCGATTACCGCCGAGCGACTCACCGCCCACCTCGAGGACCTCGTCGCCGCCCGGGGCGCCCCGGCGGTGCTCAGGTCGGACAACGGGCCGGAGTTCATCAGCGAGGCGATGGCCGACTGGGCTGGCACCCGCACCGGCCTGTCCTACATCCCTCCGGGCTCGCCGTGGCGCAACGGGTACGTCGAGTCGTTCAACAGCCGGATCCGCGACGAGTGCCTCAACATCAACAGCTTCTACTCGCTGCTGCACGCACAGGTCATCATCGGCGACTGGAAGGACGAGTACAACCACCACCGCCGGCACTCCTCGCTCGGCTACCTAACCTCGAGATTTCACGGGGGTGTGGTCTCGACCGGCGGAATGAATGGCGAAAGGTGCTCCTGGCCTGGGATGATACGGGGTGTTGAGACTCGTATTGATCCGCTGGAAGGAGCACCTTTCAGGTGTCCCACCCTACCTTGTTCTTCTACCCCCGTCCGCGCGTGGACATCGCTGAGGTCCCGGCCCTCTCGCATGCGGGCGCGGTGCTGCTGACCGGCACGATCCACGCCACCGGCCTGGCTCCTTCGCTGCGTGAGGCGCTGGGTCCGTGGACGAAACCGCTGGCCGAGCACCACGCGGCGAAGGTCCTGCTGGATCTCGCACTCACTCTCGCGATCGGCGGCGAGCATGCTTCGGATACTGATCTGCTGCGTTGCGAGCCGGGCCTGTTCGGTGATGTCGCCTCGGCCCCAACGATCTCCCGCACGCTCACCACCCTCGCCCAGGACGCGCCCGCCGTGATCGAGGCGATCTCGAAAGCCCGTCGCGCCGCGCGGGAACGGGCCTGGGCACTGGCCGGAGACCATTCCCCGGCTGCGGGGGTCAGTGCGAAGAACCCGCTGGTCGTCGACCTCGATGCCACCCTGATCAACGTCCACAGTGAGAAGGAGCAGGCCGCACCGACGTTCAAACGCGGCTTCGGCTATCACCCGTTGTGCGCGTTCCTGGACCACGGCAGCGAAGGGACCGGGGAACCACTGGCGATCCAGCTGCGCCCCGGCAACGCCGGCTCGAACACCGCCGCTGATCACATCACCGTCACCCGGCAGGCTCTCGCGCAGCTCCCACCAGCCCTGCTGGCCCGGGGCGGGCGGGGGTCGAAGAAGATCCTGATCCGCACCGACGGAGCCGGCGGCACCAAGGACTTCCTGGCCTGGCTCCAGCGGCAGCGTCTAGCCTACTCAGTGGGGTTCACCCTCCCCGCAAGCACCCCTGACCTGCTGGAACATATCGATGAGGCGGAGGCGTGGACTCCCGCCTACGACAGCGAGGACGAGGGGATCCGCGAGGGGGCGTGGGTGGCGGAGCTCACCGGGCTGCTGGACCTGTCCGGGTGGCCTGCCGGGATGCGGGTGATCGTGCGGAAGGAACGTCCTCATCCTGGGGCGCAGCTGCGGATCACCGATCACGAGGGGATGCGCATCACCGCGTTCGCGACCAACTCCCCGCGCGGCCAGCTCCCGGTCTTGGAGCTGCGGCACCGTCGCCGGGCGCGCTGCGAGGACCGGATCCGTAACGCCAAGGACATGGGCCTTGAGAAGTTCCCGTTGCAGGGCTTCGCGCAGAACCAGGTCTGGTGCCAGATCGTCCAGATCGCCAGCGAGCTCGTCGCCTGGATGCAGACCATCGCGCTGACCGGCCATGATGCGCGGAAGTGGGAGCCCAAACGGCTCCGCGCGCGGTTGTTCGAGATCCCCGCGACCCTCGTGCGCCGCGCCCGGCACAACCTCCTCCACCTCGCCGAACATGCACCCGAAGCCGTGAGGGTCCTGACCGGCGTCAACCGGCTCCGCACCACCGTCGCACAGACCTAACCCGGCGAGACCACCCGCCCCACCGACCAGCAGCTCCTCTTCTCGGGAGTGGAACCCGACCGCCCGCAACGGACACTGCGACGATCTGTCATACCCGAATGCCACAATCAGCAGCTCAACACCGGCAACGACGCCGACCCACCCCGCTCACCAGCCCCATGAAACATCGAGGCTCACGCCGTCGCGCGGCCCCGGCGTGGTGGTCGCCTCCTCGGCGGTGACCGGCCGCTCCATGTCCAGCCAGGTGCGGACCTTCATGTAGCCGGCCTTCGTCATGAGCCGTTTGCGGTCCTCATCGAGGGCATTGCAGCCGTCGTTGATCACTGAGGCGTCGACCTTGCGGTGGCGGGCGAAGGCGCCGGCCACAGCGTCGGCCCACGCGCTCAGCGACGCGGCGAGCGCATCGCGATGCGGGAGCGTCTCGGGCAGGACCCACACCAGGTTCACGCGGCCGGCAGCACGATCCTCCAGCGCCACCCAGCCCACGGGGTCGGCGCCCTCCGCCGGGCTGCCGTCTGCGTTCGCCGCGACCACCACGACCTGGCGGCGTGACCAGGAGCGGGGGCCGACGAGCCGCGAGCGCAGCCCCTCCCGGCCCACGGTCGCCGCCGGGTTGCAGCGGCGCTTGTCCGCCTCGACGAGTCGCGCCACGGCGTCGACGTCGGAATCGATGGGCAGGCGGGTGGTCAGCACGCCGCGGAGGGGCTCGGGGATGACGGGCGGAAAATGGTCGGTGTACAGCACCCGGCCATTTTGTCACGCAGCGTCGAGGCGCCCGTCACGTCCTGATACCCGAGGTCGTGGCTGCCGGATGGGCGCACGCCATCCGTTCGCTCACCCGCAACTTGCGCCTGAGGTGATCGACGGCGGTGCGGCGCCTGTCCGGGCTTAGAAGTTTCCCTCAGCCAGCTCCTTGAGCGCGGCCTTCTCCAGCTCCGCTTCCGCGAGCAGACGCTTCAGGGTCGCGTTCTGCTTCTCCAGCTCCTTCAGGCGCTTTGCGTCGTCGGCCTTGAGGCCGCCGTACTGGTTCCGCCACCGGTAGTACGTCTGCTCGGACACCCCCAGCTCCCGGCACACCGCCGCGACGTCCTGACCATCGGTGAGCATCCTGTCGGCCTACCCGAGCTTACGGACGACCTGCTCCGGGGTGTGACGCTTCCTGCTGTTCGTCATGATCTGACCAGTCTCCCTGCCCGCGAGCGCGGGCAACAGGACGACTCTCATAACGACTGGACCTACGAAACGGGGTCAGGGCCCCAGGTCGATCATCCGGTCGGCGAGCACCTGGGCACCGCCGGAGGTCTCGATCATCCTGCCCAGCATCGCGCCGAGTGCGACCAGCAGCATGACGTTGCCCAGGGTTGTGTTGAAGCCGAAGGCGAGGGCGGGCAGCACGCTGGCCGGGGCGATGCCCGCAGCCAGGGCCGTTCCGATCGAGGTGATCATCAGGGCGAGGAATGCATGGACCTTGAAGGCCATGATGAGGATGAGAAGTACGGCGATGGCCGAGACTGCCACGATCAGCAGCCCGGCTGTGCCGAGTTCCCAGTTGAGGACGAGGTCATCCATGACGACTCCAAACGGGCAGGGGAACAGGGACGGGCCAGGATTCGCTGACGGGGGACCCCGTCACTGTCATCCTAGGACCGCCCTTCCTCGGACCGGCGCTGGCGCGGGTCACGGCCCCGTCACGCTCGGACCGTGATCTCAAGGCCCTGCTGCGCTCCGAGCTGCCGTGCTCTGTGCGCTGCAGCGTCGAATCGCTCCGTCCAGTCCGGCACTGCAGCCCGCTGCCTGGCGAAGCCGCTCTCTGCACCGTCGGACCGTGCCTTCTGCAGCACCAGGTGCGTGCCGCCGCCGCGGTGGACGGTCTCGATCACCGCGGGGACCTGGTCGATCAACTGCGGGGTGACCGTCATCCGCAGTTCGTGGTCCACACCGGAGGCCAGCAGCAACTGGAGGGACTTCGCACTTCGCCGCCAGGCACCAGCCCGTCCCACCAGGTCCGTGTAGCCGGCCGGCGCGGCCTTCACGTCGAACCCCACCCAGTCCACCAGCGGTGAGCAGGCGCGATGCCCGTCGGTGTCGACCCCGAGCAGGGCCTGCATCCGGGTGGGGAAGGCCCCGCCAGTGTGCAACCCAACCGCGAAGCCGCGCTCGCGAACGGCGCGGGCGGCAGGCACCACAGCGTGCTGCATGGTGGCCTCTCCCCCACTGAACACCACGCCGTCCAGCAGCCCTCCCCGTCGCTCCAGGAGCCGACCCAGCTCACCGAAGGGCACGGCGCCAGGGGCGTGGACGTCCAGGATCGCGGTGTTGTGGCAGTAGGTGCAGCGCCAGGGGCAGCCCTGGCAGAACACCGTGGCCACCAGGCGGCCGGGCCAGTCCACGGTGGACAGCGGCACCAGACCTGCGATGCGCAGGTCTGGTGCCGCCAGGCTGGCCAGAGGGCTCACGCCGTCACCGGGGTGATCACGGCCCCTGGGCGGCCGGTCGCGGCCGCGGGCTCGTCGGCCGCCGCAGCGGGCCCGTCGGCCGCCTCCTGGCAGCCGCCTACGCCGGAGGCCTGCTCGGTGAAGAAGGTGCGCTCGGCGTACTCGCCCTTCTTGCCGATGTTGAAGGAGGCCACGGGCCGGAAGTAGCCCATCACACGGGTCCACACCTCACAGGCTTCACCACAGCGCTCGCACTGGTGGTGCTCGCCGGTGAGGTAGCCGTGGCTGGGGCAGATCGAGAAGGTGGGGGTGATGGTCAGGTACGGCAGGTGGAACCGGGTCAGTGCTCTGCGCACGAGTTCCCGGCAGGCGGCCGGTGAACTGACAGCACCATCCATGTACAGATGCAGCACCGTGCCGCCTGTGTACTTGGATTGAAGCTCCTCCTGCCGTTCCAGCGCCTCGAAGGGGTCGTCGGTCGCTCCGACAGGCAGCTGCGAGGAGTTCGTGTAATAGGGATGCTCCGGCGTGCCGGCGGTGAGGATGCCGGGGAAGCGCGCGCGGTCCTCCTTGGCGAAGCGGTAGGTGGCGCCCTCGGCCGGGGTGGCCTCCAGGTTGTACAGGTTCCCGGTCTCCTCCTGGTACCGCACCATCGTCTCGCGCACGTGGTCGAGGATCCGCAGGCACATCTGCTGCCCGAACTCGTCCATCAGGTCGTGGGCATCGCCGGTGAAGTTGCGGACCATCTCATTCATCCCGTTGACCCCAAGGGTGGAGAAGTGGTTGCCCAGGTGGCCCATGTACCGCTTGGTGTACGGGTACAGGCCGCCGTCGATCAGCTCCTGCACGGTGGCCCGCCGCTTCTCCAGGGTGTCCTTGCCCACCTCGAGCAGGCGGTCCAGCTCGGCGATCAGCGCGTCCTCGTCCCCGGCGTACAGGTAGCCCAGGCGCGCCATGTTGACCGTGACCATGCCGATGGAGCCGGTGAGCTCCGCGGAGCCGAACAGGCCGTTGCCGCGCTTGAGCAGCTCGCGCAGGTCCAGCTGCAGGCGGCAGCACATCGAGCGAATCATCCCGGGGTCCAGGTCGGAGTTGATGAAGTTCTGGAAGTAGGGCAGCCCGTACTTCGCGGTCATCGCGAACAGCCGCTGGGTGTTCTCGGCCTCCCAGTCGAAGTCGCGGGTGATGTTGTAGGTGGGGATGGGGAAGGTGAAGGCGCGCCCGTCAGCGTCGCCCGCGGTCATCACCTCGATGTAGGCCCGGTTGACCAGGTCCATCTCGTGCTGGAGATCGCCGTAGGTGAAGTCGCACAGCTGCTCGCCGATCAGGGGGTGCTGGCCCTGCAGGTCCTCCGGGCAGGTCCAGTCGAAGGTGAGGTTGGTGAAGGGGCACTGCGAGCCCCAACGACTGGGCACGTTGAGGTTGTAGATCAGCTCCTGCATGCACTGCAGCACCTCCTCGTAGGTCATGTCATCCAGCCGCACGAACGGCGCCATGTAGGTGTCGAAGGAGCTGAAGGCCTGGGCGCCGGCCCACTCGTTCTGCAGGGTGCCCAGGAAGTTGACGATCTGCCCGCAGGCCGAGGAGAAGTGCTTGGGCGGGGCGGCGGCGATCGCCCCGGGCACACCGTTGAAGCCCTCCTCGAGCAGACGCCGCAGCGACCAGCCGGCGCAGTACCCGGTGAGCATGTCGAGGTCGTGGATGTGGATGTCCCCGTCGCGGTGGGCACGGCCCGCCTCGGCACTGAACACCTCGTCCAGCCAGTAGTTGGCGATCATCTTCCCCGCGGCGTTGAGCACCAGCCCGCCCACGGAGTAGCCCTGGTTGGCGTTGGCGTTGACGCGCCAGTCGGAGCGGTCCACGTACTCGGTGACGGTGGCGACCGGATCGATCATGCGGCGGCCGACGGGGGCCGCGCCGGGCTCGGCGGGCTCGATTGGGGCGGGCTGCTTCGGGGACGCGGTCATGGGCTCTCTCTCCTTCGGGACGGGGCACGGTGCACGGTTGTGGGCACGGGTTGCGCGCAATGCTGCGGGTGTGTGGTGTGCGCCGCGGCTCTGCCACCGTAGGAATCGACCACAACATGTTGGGGTCACAACACGCCGACACCCCCAGGTGTAGTAGTTCTGGTTCCGACGAAACCGGCGCCGAGAGGACCAAGGTCCCCAATGGACGCTTGCCGTACAACGGCCGGAGTGCTCTACGCTGCGCTCTGGGCAGCGAACTTCGCTCTGGAGAGCGTGTCACGACCCTGATTCTGGGCATGGGGTCGAGGTGTGCTGAGTTGGCGCAACGGCCCGCCCTGATCGCCAACTGCGCACCTCTCGGCACGAGAGCTCTCGGCGCCCGCCGTCGACCGGGGTGCCCCAGAGATAGCCCTGCGAGTGTTCTGCACGCTGGACCCCACTCCGTTCTGCGCGCACTGCGAGGTGCACTGCTTCAAGGCCGAGGAGCGTGCCTGGAACCGCCAGATGATGCGCTGCGCGGGGCCCGGGTCACTGACCTGCGGCGTCGCTCGGCAGGGTGCACGGCACTTCGTGGGAAGTGTGCGCGCCCGGATCCGCCGGCTGAAAAATCGCACCTGATGCAAGGACGAACCGGGGCCCGGTCGAGGAGCGAATCCTCGACCGGGCCCCGGTTCGTCGGCCGATGTCGGCTCAGAGCATGCAGCTGACGCAGCCCTCGACCTCGGTGCCCTCGATCGCCATCTGTCGCAGGCGGATGTAGTAGAGGGTCTTGATGCCCTTGCGCCAGGCGTAGATCTGCGCCTTGTTGACGTCACGCGTCGTGGCGGTGTCGGGGAAGAACAGCGTCAGCGACAGGCCCTGGTCCACATGCTTCGTGGCCTCGGCGTAGGTGTCGATGATCTTCTCGTACCCGATCTCGTACGCGTCCTGGTAGTACTCCAGGTTGTCGTTCGTCATGTACGGGGCCGGGTAGTAGACGCGCCCGATCTTCCCCTCCTTGCGGATCTCGATCTTGGAGACGATCGGATGGATGGAGGAGGTGGAGTTGTTGATGTACGAGATCGAGCCCGTCGGCGGGACGGCCTGCAGGTACGCGTTGTACATGCCGTGCTCGCGCACCTCGTCGCGCAGCCGGATCCAGTCCTCACGGGTCGGAAGGTGCACCGTCGAGTTCGCGAACAGCTCCTTCACCCGCTCCGTCTTCGGGGTCCACTCGCCGTCGATGTACTTGTCGAAGTACTCACCGGTGCCGTACGCGGAGTTCTCGAAATCGTGGAAGCGCTCGCCGCGCTCCTTCGCGATGTGCATCGACGCGAGGATCGCGTGGTACGTCACCGCGTAGAAGTACATGTTGGTGAAGTCCAGACCCTCCTCGGAGCCGTACTGCACCCGCTCCCGCGCCAGGTACCCGTGCAGGTTCATCTGCCCCAGGCCGATCGCGTGGGACTTGCGGTTGCCCTCGGCGATGGTCGGCACCGATTCGATGTCGGAGGTGTCGGAGACCGCGGTGAGGGCGCGGATGGCGCTCTCGATGGTGCGCGCGAAGTCCGGGGAGTCCATCGCCTTGGCGATGTTCAGCGAACCCAGGTTGCAGGAGATGTCACGGCCCAGCGTCTTGTACGACAGGTCCTGGTTCATCTCCGACGGGGTGGCCACCTGCAGGATCTCCGAGCAGAGGTTCGAGTGGGTGACCTTGCCGGGGATCGGGTTGGCCCGGTTCACCGTGTCCTCGAACATGATGTACGGGTAACCCGACTCGAACTGGATCTCCGCAAGGGTCTGGAAGAACTCGCGGGCCTTGATCTTCTTCTTCCCGATGCGCGGGTTGTCGACCATCTCGCGGTACTTCTCACTCACGGAGATGTCGGCGAACGGCACCCCGTACTCTCGCTCCACGTCGTACGGGGAGAACAGGTACATCGGCTCGTTGTTGCGCGCGAGCTCGAAGGTGACGTCCGGGATCACGACGCCGAGGGACAGCGTCTTGATGCGGATCTTCTCGTCGGCGTTCTCCCGCTTGGTGTCGAGGAACCGCAGGATGTCCGGGTGGTGGGCGTGGAGGTACACGGCACCGGCGCCCTGGCGGGCCCCCAGCTGGTTGGCGTAGCTGAAGGAGTCCTCCAGCAGCTTCATCACCGGGATGACGCCGCTGGCCTGGTTCTCGATCTGCTTGATCGGGGCGCCGTGCTCGCGCAGGTTGCTCAGCAGCAGGGCCACACCGCCACCGCGCTTGGACAGCTGCAGGGCGGAGTTGATGCCACGGCCGATGGACTCCATCGTGTCCTCGATGCGCAGCAGGAAGCAGGAGACCAGCTCACCGCGCTGGGCCTTGCCGGCGTTGAGGAACGTCGGGGTGGCGGGCTGGAACCGGCCCTCGAGGATCTCGTCGACCAGGCTCGTGGCGAGCTCGCGGTCACCGCGCGCGAGGGTCAGGGCCACCATCACCACGCGGTCCTCGAACCGTTCCAGGTACCGCTTCCCGTCGAAGGTCTTCAACGTGTACGAGGTGTAGTACTTGAACGCCCCCAGGAAGGTGGGGAAGCGGAACTTCTTCGCGTAGGCGCGCTCGGACAGCTCCTTGACGAAGGCACCGTCGTACTGGTCCAGCACCTCTCGCTCGTAGTACTGGTGCTCCACCAGGTAGTCGAGCTTCTCCTCCAGGGAGTGGAAGAACACCGTGTTGGGGTTCACGTGCTGCAGGAAGTACTCCCGCGCCGCGAGCCGGTCCTTGTCGAACTGGATCTTCCCGTCGGGCCCGTACAGGTTGAGCATCGCGTTCAGTGCGTGATAATCCAGCGCCTTGTTGTGCTCGTGGGCGGGCAGCTCGGTCAGCGTCGCCAAAACTCTTCCAATCCTTGCGTCACCTGCTGCACGTCACGGGTGGTGCCGAGCAGCTCGAATCGGTACATGTGCGGGACGTGGCACTTCTCGGCGATCACGTCCCCGGCGAGGCCGTAGGCCTCGCCGAAGTTGGTGTTCCCCCCACTGATGACGCCCCGGATGAGCTTCCGGTTGCGCTCGTCGTTGAGGAAGCGGATGACCTGCTTGGGGACGGCGCCCTTGCCGTTGCCGCCTCCATAGGTCGGGACCACGAGCACGTACTCCTCGTCCATCACGAGGCGGTCGTCGCTCGCGTGCAGCGGGATCCGGTGCGCCGGCAGACCCAGCTTCTCGATGAAGCGCTGGGTGTTGCCGGACACTGAGGAGAAGTAGACGAGTGTGCCCATGGCCGGGCGGGCGTCAGAGGGAGGAGACGCGGCGCTCGGCGGAGGTGGCGCCGGCGGCGGCGAGGGCCTTGATCTTGTCCGGCCGGAAGCCCGACCAGTGGTCGTCACCGGTGATGACGACGGGCGCCTGCACGTACCCCAGGGACTTCACCCGTGCCAGGGCATCGGCGTCCTCGGTGATGTCGACGACGTCGAACGCGAGACCGGCCTTGGTGAGCGCGCGCTTGGTGGCGTCGCACTGCACGCACAGGGGCTTCGAGTAAACGGTGATGTCCATGAAGGGATGCCTTTCGGGTCGTGCCGGAGGTGGTGCCGGAGCACCGGGAGAGGTCTGATCGGGGAAGGGACACAGCCCTCGTCCCGGGGTGTCCGCACTGGTCGCGCGGGGTCCGTTCGGGGTCGCGGGGGCCGGGGCCGACGAGATCCGCGCCGACCTGCTCAACACTACACCTAGTGGTGCCCGGACGAAGACACCACAAGATGTACTGAACTACACGCGTGTCATCCACATCGGCTGTGGACGGCGTGGGGACGGCGGTGGACGTTCTGGGGACGAGCAGCACGGACCCGCAGGACAACCGTGGACATCCCTGGGGACGGCCGCGCGTGTCGCCCCTCGGCGGTGGGGACGACAGCCCGCGGACCACCGCCCCGTCCCCGGCGGGGAGGCGTACGCCACGTCCACGAATCAGCGTGCCGACCGGCGTGTCGCTCGGCGTGTCGCAGGGGCATGGCACCCGGGCACCACGCCGGCGCGCCGGGACGCCGATCGGCCCGGCCGGGACGCGTCACAGCGCCCGGGCCGGGCCGATCGGAGGGGACAGCGCCCGCGGCCGGCTCAGTCCCGGAGGTCGCGGGCCGGCAGGCCCCAGGCGTCGTCCTCGTCGACCGCCCGTGCGGCGACCTCGTCGACGACCGGAACGGACTCTTCCGTCACCGCCACCGAACCGGAGCTCTTCGGGGTGTCGAGGGCGGGCAGCACGGCAGTGGGGGTGTCCTCCGTCGCGAGGACCGGGGCTGGCGGTTCGGGCGTCTCGAGCTGCGGCACGGTCGGCGCGGTCGTCTGCGGCCGGGTCGTGTCGGGCTCGGTGGGTTCATGCTCGACCGGCGTCGGATCGGCGTCGAGGTTGACAAAGGTCGCCTCCGGCGCGGGCGGGAGAACCGCGTCGGCGGACTCCACCTCACGCAGCGGGTCCTGCGCCGAACCCTGCTCCACGTCCTGCGCCTGATCCTGCTCCACGTCCTGTTCCGCATCCGGTGCCGGATCCTGCACCGCCTCCGGCTCCGGATCCCGCGGAGCCTGCTGGGCGGACTCGTCCCCGTCCGTGACGTCCTTCCCGGCTCCGGTCACGGCGGGGGTGTCACTGTCGGCCCCTTCGTCGGCGGGGCTGTCGATGCTCCGCCCGTCCAGCTCGACGATCCGTGCCAGCAGCTGGCGCATGAGCGCGGACTCCTCGAGGGCCTCCTGCGCCCCGATCCGCGGCTCGGTGCCGCGGTCGACCATTTCGTGGAACGCCTCCCACATGGCCTCGGCAGGACCGGTCGGACTGACCCTGGTGGTCTCCGTGACCAGTCCGGCGTCCTTCTCGCGCAGGGAGAACTCGCCGCGCTCCTCCAGGTGCGACGGCAGGGCGAAACGCACCTGCAGCCGGCGGCGTGCGGTGAGCGCATCGATCCGTTCCACGTACTCCGGGGCGAACGGCAGGTAGTGCCAGACCAGACGCACCGGGGCATCACCCTCGAGACGGGCCAGCACCTCGACACTGCCGGGGACCACCCCGGAGGGCCAATGCCGCACCGCCTCGATCCGGTCGAACGGACCGAAGGCGTGCAGCACCACCGCCACCTGGTGGGCGAGACCGGTCAGCAGACCTTTGACATACAGGTCGCGGTCGCGCTGCGTGGCGGCGTCACCGGACCCGGCCTCCACCGCTTTCTGCAGGGCATCGCGGCGGGCCATCCGCAGATCCGTGTCGAGGTCGTAGGCGGAGGCGGTGACATGCGCATGCCCGTACATCGGCTGCGTGGCAGGCATCAGCACCTCGTAGTCGAGCATCCGCAGATCCCGCGCCTTCACCGTCTCCGCCAGACGGGTGACGGCTGCGTCGAACACCTGCGGGTGGGCGATCATCACCAGGCGCCGCCCCGCCATGCGCTCGAACTGCACCACCTGGCGGATCTCGTCCTCGGAGAACCCCAGCGGCGGCTCCACCAGCACCGGGATGCCGCGGCGCACGAGCGCGAGCACGTCCTCGACGTGCAGCCCGTCACTGGCGACCAGCGCGGCATCGACCTCCACCTGCTTGGCGCGGATCGCGGCCACCAGCTCCGTGACGTTCTCGAAGCGCCGGTCCTCCGGCACGCCGAACACCTCGGCGGCCTCCTGGCGGCGGCGCGGGGAGATGTCCACCAGGGCCGAGAGGGTGAAGCGATCCCAGCGGCGGCGCAGCAGCGGCAGGTGCACCGCCTGCGCGACGGTCCCGGCTCCCACCACGACGACGGACAGGATCTTGGGCATCGGCACTCCTGGGATCGAGGTCGGCGGCTCCGGTTGTTCTACCACACGGCCCTGCCCTCTCCGCGGGATAATCGGGGGCCGGTGCACTCGCCGGCACCCCCGTGGACCACCCCTCCCCCGGAGCGCCCCGTGACCCTCTTCTACACGCTCGCCCGCCCGATCGTCGCCCCCGTGATGCGCGCCCTGTGGGCTCCGCGCATCGAGGGCCTCGACCACGTCCCCCGGCACGGGGCGTTCCTGCTGGTGTCCAACCACCTGGCGAACGTCGACTCGTTCCTGCTGCCGGTGGTCATGCCGCGGCAGGTGCGGTTCATCGCCAAGGACGTGTACTGGCACAAGAATGGGCCCGTCGGGTTGATCCAGCGGGCGTTCTTCGATGCCGTCGGCACCGTGCCGGTGGACCGGGCCGCTCTCGCCTCGGGCCGGGGGGCCCTCGACGTCGCGCTGGGCATCCTGCGGCAGGGCGACGGTTTCGGGATCTACCCGGAGGGCACCCGCTCCAAGGACGGCCGCCTGCACGCCGGAAAGCCGGGTGCTGCCTGGCTCGCCCAACAGGCGCAGTGCCCGGTGATCCCGGTGGGGTTGTCCGGCACCCCGGAGCTGTTCGCGAAGGGTCGATGGTGGCGGTCCCGCGGGGTGGTGCGGGTGCGCATCGGCGCCCCCATCGACTTCACCGATCTGGCGCCTGACCTGCCCGAGGGGGTGCGCCGTCGCCGCATGACCGAGCGGATCATGGATGAGATCGCGGCCCTGTCGGGCCAGGAGCGCGCCTGACGGGGCACCGCGGGGACGGCGGCAGTCCGCGTACGATCGGGCCATCCGTCCGCCGCGGCCCGCAGGCCGCCCGACCCGCCCGACGCTGAGGTGCCCATGGCCGTCGTCCTCGGATTCATCCCGACCCCGGTCGGTTTCGCCGCGCTCGACGCGGCCGCCGCGGAGGCCGAGCTGCGCGGGGGTCCGCTGGTGCTCGTGAACGTGATCCGTGACGGCGACGAGGACGATCCACGCCACGCCCACGCCGAGCAGCTCGACCGGGCGATGGAACGGCTCCACCGGTTGAGCGTGCGGGTGGATGTGCGCCAGGTCCGCACCGATGCCGATCTCAGCTCCGCCCTGCTCGACGTCGTCGAGGAGGAACGCGCCGAACTGCTGGTGCTCGGGATCCGCCGCGATCAGGAGGTCGCCCGGCATCTGCTGGGCACGACCGCTCAGAAGCTGCTGCTGTCGGCCCCCTGCGACGTGCTCATCGTCTGAGACCGGCGACCACGCGAACAGCCCGCCCTGTCACAGACCCGGTGGGGGTCCGTGACAGGGCGGGCTGCGTGCTCAGGCCCCTGAACGCGTCGGGGCCGCGGCTCCGCGTCAGTTGGCGGTCATACCCGGGATGTTGTCCCCGGCCTTGGCCTTGGCGGCCTTCTCGATGCGCTCACCGATCTGCTGGTCGACCTTCTTCCAGTACTCGAAGGCGCGGGAGAGCACGGGCTCCTGCACCCCGTCGAGGGCACCGGCGACGGTCTCCACGAACTCCTCGCGCTGGGCGTCGTCGAAGACCTCCCGCACCAGGGTGCCGGCCTGACCGAAGTCGTCGTCCTCGGCGTGGAGGGTGTAGGCGGCGCGGACCATCTCGCCGTCGGCCTCCCAGCCGTTGTCGACCGGACCCTGCGTGTCCGTGTACGCCCGACCGAAGGAGTTCGGGGCGTACACCGGGGCATCACCGCTGTGGAAGAACTGCATCGCACCCTCCTTGTCGTAGGAGTTGGTCTCCACGACGGGGCGGTTCACCGGCAGCTGCTGGAAGTTGGTGCCGATGCGGTTGCGGTGCGCATCCGGGTAGGAGAACACACGGCTCAGCAGCATCTTGTCGGGCGAGAACCCGATGCCCGGCACGATGTTCGACGGCGAGAACGCCGCCTGCTCGATCTGCGCGAAGTGGTTCACCGGGTTCTGGTTCAGGGTCATGGTGCCGACCTTGATCAGCGGGTAGTCCTCATGCGACCACACCTTGGTGAGGTCGAACGGGTTGAAGCGGTACGTCTTCGCCTCGGCGTACGGCATCACCTGCACGTGCAGGTCCCAGCTGGGGTACTCGCCCTTCTTGATCGACTCGAACAGGTCGCGGCGGTGGTACTCGGCGTCGACACCGGCCAGGCGCTCGGCCTCCTCGTTGCTGAGGAACTCCATGCCCTGGTTGGTCTTGAAGTGGTACTTCACCCAGAACTTCTCGCCGGCCTCGTTGACCCACATGTACGTGTGGGAGCTGTAGCCGTTCATGTGGCGCCAGGTCTTCGGCAGACCGCGCTGGCCCATGAGGTAGGTGACCTGGTGGGCCGACTCGGGGGAGAGGGTCCAGAAGTCCCACTGCATGGTGCCGTCGCGCAGGCCCGAATCGGGCAGACGCTTCTGCGAGTGGATGAAGTCGGGGAACTTCATGGGGTCGCGGACGAAGAACACCGGGGTGTTGTTGCCCACGAGGTCGTAGTTGCCCTCCTGGGTGTAGAACTTCAGCGCGAAACCGCGCACGTCACGCCAGGTGTCGGGCGAACCGAGCTCACCGGCCACGGTCGAGAAACGGGCCAGCATCGGGGTCTTCACGCCGGGCTGGAACAGGCCAGCCTTGGTGTACTTCGAGACGTCCTCGGTGGTGACGAACTCACCGAAGGCGCCGGAGCCCTTCGCGTGGGGGCTGCGCTCCGGGATGCGCTCGCGGTCGAAGCGGGCGAGCTTCTCCACGAGGGCGACGTCGTGCAGCAGCAGGGGGCCGTCGGGGCCGACGGTCAGCGAATGGGCGTCGTTCGGGCGCGGCGCACCGGACTCCTGGGTGGACGGCTTGGTCGAGTCGTGCGACTGGGTCGGATCGAACTGCGTCATCGGATCGGTCTCCTCGTGGCTGTTGCAGGGGTTCTCAGGCGGGGACGACGTCGGTGAGGGCCGCGCACTGCGGACACAGCCCCCGGTAGAGGACGTCCACCTCGTCGACGGTGAAGCCGTGGGCCTCCGACGCCGGCGGGGGCACGCTCTGGGCGGTGCGAGCCGGCACGTCCTCCAGGCGGCCGCAGCGGCGACACAGGACGTGGTGGTGGTCGTCGTGGTGATCGACCTCGTACAACGCGCGCCGACCACCGTCGATCACGCGGCGGACGAGGCCCGCCTCCTCCAATGCCGCCAGCACGTCGTAGACGGTCTGGCGGGACACGGCGCCGAGACGGGCCCGCACCGCGACGGTGACGGAGTCCGCATCGACGTGGGGCTGCTCCGCCACCGCCTGCAGGGCGGCTACGCGGGGCGCGGTGACGCGCAGTCCGACCCGACGCAGGGCGTCGGCGGGGGTCTGCGTGGACGTCATGCGGCCGACACTACCGACACATCTTGAACGTATCCAGAAAACGACTGGGTCGGCCCCTCAGGGCCGACCCCGTTCGTTCCCCAGGGCGCACCGCATCGCCGGCGGGAACGACGAGGATGTCGCAGCCGCCGCTCGAGGGCGGGATCAGCGCGTGGGGCGCTTGCAGATGAACGGCAGGTAGGGGTACGCCTGGCAGAGGAACGTCGGCGCGGCCGACGCGGTCTGCAGCTGCGAGGTCGCGATGGCCTCGGGACGGCCACCCGCCATGGCGGCGGGGCTGAGGGCGGTGACGGCCAGGAGGGCGGCCGCGGCGGTGGAGAGCACTCGGGCGGTGGGGCGATGCATGACAGCCCTTCGGGGGTTCGGTGTCGGACGGCGGCCGCCGTGCCGACGAGGTCCAGAGGCCTCGCTCCGGAGTGTACGGGCCGCGGGGCGCCACCGGGCCACCACGCTCGACCGGACCGGTCGGTGACCGGCCTGCGGGGCGGGTGCCGTACGGGTCCCGCCGCGGGGCTGCGCCGTACGAGTCCCGCCTACGATACGGGTGTGACGACGCCGCACCCCACCTCCGCTGCGGCCGCTCCGCTCGCCGCACGCGGGCCGGGGCGCAGTTTCTCCGTGGCCCCGCTGCTGACCGGCACGCTGCTGCTGATCGCCACCAGCCCGTGGGCGAACGTCAACGGCCTGTGGAGTGTCCTGAGCTGGGCGATCCTCGCCACTCTCGGCGGCCTCAGCCTGGTGTGGCCGGTGCCCGCTGCGGCCCTGGTCGGGGTGATGCTCACCCTGATGTACGCTGTTCCGGCACTCGCGACGGGTCTGGGCGTGCTGGTCTCCCCCGTCTCGCTGGCGATCTGCATGGCCCGCGGGTCGTGGCGTCTGGGTCTGCCGCTGGCCGTGTGGCACACCGCGGTGCTGGTCCTGGCGACACTGCGCACCACGAACACCTCCGAGGAGTTCCTCGCGGGTGCAGCGGTGTGGGTGTTCTTCATCGCCCTCGCCCTGCTGGTGGGGCACTGGATGGGTCGTGCGGTGCGCGACCTCTCCCGCGCCGAGCGACAGCGTCTGGCGGATCTCGAGGAACAGCGTCGACTCATCGCGCGCGAGCTGCACGACACCGCGGTGCGCGCCACCACCGAGGTGGTGCTGCTGGCGGAGACCGCCCAGTCGCGGGCGGGCCTGGACCCGGAGGCCGCCCGGGACTTCGCGCGCATCTCCCGCACGGCCCGCCTGGCCACCGACGAGCTGCGGACCATGATGGAGCAGCTGCGGCAGGCAGAGGGACCGCCCGGGTCGATCGCTCCGGCGGCCGTGCGCGCCTCCACCTGGGAGGACGTCCTGGCCGCCCGCATCGATCGGCTGAGCCTGCTCGGTTTCGACGTGCGCACCCACTCCGAGTCCGACAGCCCGGTGCCGCGGGAGGCGCTGGGCACCCTCGCCCGCTGCCTCGACGAGGTGGTCGCGAACGTGCACCGGCACGGTGACCCCTCCCGGAGTGTGAGCGTCTTCGCCCAGGCCACGGCCTCCGCCGTCGAGGTCGCCGTCATGAACGGCATCGACCCCGAGGACGCGCCGGTGCCCCGTGGTGGCGACGGGCTGCGGGGGATCCGGGAGCGTCTGGAACCCTTGCGCGGCACGCTCGAGGCCCACGCCGAGGGCACCACCTTCGTCACCCGCCTGTCCATCCCCCTCCCCCTCCCCCAGGAGCTCGCATGATGTCCCCCTCGTCCACCGCCCGTGTCGCCCGGGTGCTGATCTGCGACGACGACCCGATCGTCCGGGACGCCCTGACCGGGTACCTCTCCCGCGAGCCCGACTTCACCGTGACCGCCTCGGTGGACAACGCCGAGGACGCCCTCCGGGCCGTGGACCTGGTGCTGATGGACCTGGCGCTGCCCGGTATGGACGGCATCACGGCGACCCGGACGCTGCGCGGACTGCCTGCCGCGCCCGTGGTGCTGGTGCTGACCACGTTCGGCACCGATGAGCAGGTGCAGGCCGCGATCGCCGCCGGCGCAGCGGGCTTCCTGCTGAAGACGACCACCTCGGCGGCCCTGGTGGCGGCGCTGCGGGCGGCGCTGGCGGGGGCGGGGACCGTCATCACCCCGGAGCTCGCCTCTCACCTCTCACGGTCCCCCTTCGGGTCCGCCGCGGCGCAGGTTGATGTGCGTGACAGTGACGCCGCCGAGGAACTGGGGTTGACGGCCCGGGAGATCGACGTGCTGGAGCTGCTGTGCGCGGCGGAATCCAACGCCGGCATCGCCGACGCACTCAACCTGTCGGAGTCGACGGTGAAGACCCACGTGTCGTCACTGATGGCGAAGCTGGAGTGCTCCTCCCGGCTGCATGTGGCGGTGCGTGCCTTCGAACGCGGACTGGTGGTGCCGCCCCGTCCCCGCGGCGACGTGGACCACCGCTGACCCTGCCCCCAGCACCTGCTCTCCTGGCTCTGCTATCGCGGCTCTACTCCTCTGGCCCTGCTCCCCTGACTCCGCTCCTCGCCGCGAGCTCGACCCCTCGTGCGCGCGGACATTCGCTCTTTCGTCCCAGGACCACGGCCGGATTCGGAACTTTCGGGGGAGGTCGCGCGGCCGCACCCTCCCGTAGGGTGGCGGCAACGGCGGAGCGTCCCCTTGAATTCGCCGACAGTGCCCCGCGTGGGCGGGAGCAGTGTGTTCCCTCGACCGGACGTCCCCTCCGGTCGTCGACGGGCTCGATCCTCACACCCCCCGGAGGATCGGGCCCGTCGCTCTGCCCGGGTGACGTGGCCCCGAGCGCGGGCGCGTTGACCCCGAGCTCGGGCGCGCCACCGCTCCTTACGTATCGCGGGGCTGAGTCGCGAGGACGACGCAGGCCCGGTCCCCTGCGGGGAACCGGGCCTGACCTGTGGAGCCGCCTGGGGGAATCGAACCCCCGACCTAATCATTACGAGTGATTCGCTCTACCGACTGAGCTAAGGCGGCGCTCTGCGCACGGGCGGCGCAGGGACCGCCCTACTCTACGGGCCCGCGCGTGGGGCACGCAAAATCCCGCGGTGAGGTCCGCGTCACGACCACCCGAGGCTGGTGGTCACCCGACAATGCGGCGGCACCCGGCCGCGGCTTGGGGTGCGCGAACCTCAGGACCCGCTGCAGACCAGGCCGTCCTCGGGGACGGTGCCCTCCAGCAGGTAGGCGTCCACGGCTTCCTCCACGCAGCCCCCCGACCGCCCATAGGCCGTGTGGCCGTTGCCGTCGAAGGTGACAAGGGTCCCGGAGGTCAACTGCTCACTGAGGGACTCGGCCCACTCATACGGAGTGGCCGGGTCCCCCGTGGTGCCGATCACGACGATCGGCGCGGCACCCTCGGCGCGGATCGGCGCCGGCTCCCGCACCGGGGCGGCGGGCCACTGCGCACAATACACCCCCGAGAATCCGAACATGCCCCCGAAGGTGGGGTATTCGGCGGCGAGGCGTTCGGCCTCCTGGACGGACCAGGCCTCATCGGCTGCGGACGGATGATCGAGGCAGTTCACAGCGGAGATGACCTCGTTGCTGTTGCCCAGGTAGGTGCCGTCGTCCTGACGGCTGCTGCCGGCGTCGGCGAAGAACAGCAGCTGGGTTCCGTCCCCCGACATGGCGGCGCCGAGCGCCTGGATGAGGAAGTCCCAGGACTCGTCGGCATACAGGCCGACGAGGACGCCGCTGCGCGCGAGAGCCCCCGTGAGCGGACGCTGCGGATCGGTGGTCTCGAGCGGCTGGTCGTCCACCGCCGAGAAGAAATCGCGGACCTGCTGCACAGCCTGGTCGTGATCACCGTTCAGGGGGCAGACCTCTGATCCCTGATCGAGGCAGTACTGGGCGAACTCCCCGATGGCGTTCTCGAATCCCCGAGCCTGGCCGTCCGAGAGCTGGTCGCCGTCGATGGTGGGGTCGAGGGCGCCGTCGAGCACCATCCGGCCGACCCGCTGCGGGTACAGCTCCGCATAGGTGGCCCCCAGATAGGTGCCGTAGCTGTACCCGAGATAGTCGAGCGCGTCGGAGCCGACCACCGCCCGCAGGACATCGAGGTCGCGGGCCGCCGAGAGGGTGTCGACCGCACCGATGAGCTCGGGGTCGGAGCTGCGGCACCCCTCCCCCAGCTCCCGCGCGGTGGACTTGGTCTGCTCCAACCCCTCGGGGGTCAGCGGGTCGTAGGTGGCGGCGAGCATCTCATCCAGGCGTGCGTCGCTCACGCAGTCCAGCGGCGTGGAGTCACCGACCCCGCGCGGATCGAACCCGATCAGGTCGTACCGGGCGGCCACGGATTCACCCACCACCTCCGGGCCCTGCATCCCGACGAAGTCCACACCGGAACCCCCGGGGCCACCGGGGTTCAGGAACAACGTCCCCTGCTTCTCACCCGAGGCGGGGATCCGCAACAGCGCGAGGGTGATGTCCCCGGCGGCGGGGTCGTTCCAGTGCTTCGGCACCGTGACGCTCCCGCACTGGAAGTCGGCGTAGTCACCCTCGCAGGCCGACCAGTCGACGGTCTGCTCGTAGTACGCCCGGTAGGCCTGGTCCTGCGCGGGATCGGAGGACAGCTCGGCGAAGGATTCACCGGTCGTCGCCAGGGGCGGCCGGCCCTGGCGACTCGGCGCGGCCTGCGTGGCGGCCGAGGAGGCCGCGGCGGATTCGGACGCGGCCCTCTCGGCGCGCGCCTCATCCCCGGGACGCGCGATCCGCGAGATGCCGAACACGGCGCCCAGCACCAAGACCAGCACCAGGGCCACGGCCCCGCCGACCAGCCAGTTCTTCCTCACCCACCGACCTCCTTCGCCAGAACCGGGCCCCTGCCCGGGTCCGACCATCCTAGGGGCGGGCTCCGAGACGCGAACCGTCCGAGGACGCCCTCTGCCTAGAGTGGCGGGGTGAGCGCCACCCCGTTCCCTCCCGGCCCCTCCGCGCCCGATCCCTCCCGAGCGCAGCCCCCGATGGTGATCTGGCGGGAGGCCCTGCTGCTGCTGGCGGGGTATGCGGAGATCGTCGTCGCGGTGATGCAGGGCGTCGAGGACTGGCACGTCGCACAGATGCTGCTATCGGCGGTGTTGGTGACCGCTCTGCCGCTGCGCTTCGGCGGTTGGCGCTGGCGGTGGCTGTTGCCGCTGCTGATCGTGGTCAATGCCGCCGCGTGGTCCCTGGTGGTGCTGCTCGCCGCGACCTTCGCCTATACCTCCCGCTGTTCCCGCCGCTCGCTGTCCGCGGCGGTGACGGCTCTCGCGCTCGGCATCGCGGCCGTGATGATGGGGGCGGGATCGGGTGATGAGGACGTCCTCGGCGGGGTGATCGCCACGGAGCTGGTGGTGCTGACGGTCGCCCTGGGGGGGATGTACGTCGGCACCCGGCGGCAGTTGATGCACGAACTACGGGCCCGCGCCGAGGCCGCCGAGAGCGGGCGGGCAGCCGCCGAGGAGCAGGCCCGCCGTGCTGAACGCACCCGCATCGCCCGGGAGATGCACGACATCGTGGCGCACAAGATCTCCCTGGTGGCACTGCAGGCCGGGGCCCTGGAGGTCAATCCGACGCTCGAGCGGGAGCAGGTGGTGGCCTCCGCCGGTCTGATCCGCTCCACCGCCACCGAGGCGCTCACGGAGCTGCGGCAGGTGCTGGGGGTGCTGCGCGGGGCTGACGAGTCCGCACCCCTGGTACCGCAGCCCACCTGGTCTGATGTGCGCTCCCTGGTCGACGCCAGCCGCGAGGCCGGGGTGGATGTCGAACTGTTCGATTTCGTCGAACCGCCGGTGCCGGACACGCTGGCCCGCACCGCGTACCGCGTGGTGCAGGAGGCCCTGACGAACATCCACAAACACGCCCGGCACACCGCCGCTCGGGTCGCCCTGTTGGGCGAGGCGGGAGGCGACCTGGTGCTGGAGATCAGTAATGTGCTTCCCAAGGGGTTCACGACGGACCTGCCGGGGGCCCGGATGGGGCTGTCGGGCATCGAAACCCGGGTGACGCACGCCGGCGGCACGATCACGTCGGGCCCCACCGACGATGGACGTTTCGAAGTGAAGGCGGTGATCCCGTGGCCGTCCCCGACGCCATGATCCGTGTGGGACTGGTGGACGATGACGCCCTGGTGCGCGCCGGACTGTCGATGATCCTCAGCGCCGACCCGGGGATCCAGGTGGTCGGGGAGGCCGCCGACGGCACCGAGGCCGTGCCGCTGGTGCAGCGCCACCGCCCCGATGTGCTGCTGATGGACGTGCGCATGCCCGGTCTCGACGGGATCGCCGCGACCCGCCAGGTGACGGCTCAGCCCGGTGCGCCGCGGATCATCATGCTCACCACCTTCGACATGGACGAATACGTCTTCCAGGCCCTCGAGGCCGGCGCCAGCGGTTTCCTGCTCAAGGACACCCCGCCGCACGACCTGCTGCAGGCCGTGCGAGTCGTCGCGCGCGGCGATGCGATGCTCTCCCCCGGTGTGACCCGCCGGATGCTGGCGCACTTCTCCGAGGCGAACCCCGGCGCCCGCACCGACCGCCACCCCGGCCTGGATCAGCTCACCGAGCGGGAGACCGAGGTGCTGGGGGCCGTCGGGGCGGGGCTCTCGAACGCACAGATCGGTGGACGGCTGTTCATGAGCGAGGCCACCGTCAAGGCGCACATCTCGAAGATCTTCGCGAAGCTCGACTGCACCAACCGGGTGCAGATCGCGATCATCGCCCACGAGGCCGGCCTCACCGACCTCGACCGCGACCTCGGCGTCTGAGGGGTCTCGGTCCCCGTTGAGCCTCAGTCCCCGTTGCGCCCCGGTCCCTGCGGGGCCTCAGGGCCCGCTGAGCCTCGGTCATCAGGGTCGCCCCCGGGGGGCCGTCGCGGCTCAGCCCCAGCCGAGCTCGTGCAGCCGGGCGTCGTCGATGCCGAACAGGTGCCCGATCTCGTGCAGCACCGTCACGCGGATCTCGTGCACGAGGTGCTCACGGTCGACCGCCAGGCGAGAGAGGGGACCGCGGAAGATGAGGATCCGATCGGGTTCGGCGTAGCCCTGGAACACGCTGCGCTCGTCGAGCGGGATCCCGACATACAGGCCGAGCAGGTCCTCCCCCGCGGGGGGCTCCTCCTCCACCAGGATCGCGACATTGGCCTCCGCCACCGCCCGGGCCACCTCATCGGGCAGGGAGTCGAGGGCATCATCGACCGCGTCCTCGAACTCACGACGGCTCATGCGCACCATGAGCCCATGGAAACAGGTGGACGTGAGCGCGGCCACCCCCGGGGGTATCGAGTGGCCCGGGGCGCCGGTGCTGGATATGCTCAACCGGTCAGGCTCCCGGCCTGACGGGCCCCCATCGTCTAGTGGCCCAGGACACCGCCCTTTCACGGCGGCGACACGGGTTCGAATCCCGTTGGGGGTACCAGTAAATGCGCAGGTCAGAGGCTGTTTTGCTTCGACCGTCGGGGCTTATGGCAACACTCTTGGCAACTGCCGATGCCGGCCGCACCCCCGTCTCCCATCGCGCAGGCATTCCCACCCTCCCCTCATCCCCTGCTGGCGACGCGCCACCCTCCTACGCACCACACACCGAACGAGTGCGAGCGGTGTCACAGCCGGTTTGGTCAGAACCACCGCGAGGCTCCGGTAGAGTTGTCCAGGTCGAGATCGCGCGGCGCGGGATCGAGACGGTGAATGGCCCTGTAGCTCAGTTGGTTAGAGTGCCGCCCTGTCACGGCGGAGGTCGCCGGTTCAAGCCCGGTCAGGGTCGCCCCCAGCGAAGGCCCGGAGCAGACGCTCCGGGCCTTCGTCGTCTCCTGTGCCCCCTCGGAACCGGAACCGTTCCCGGCATCTTCCGTCCGGGGTCCTCGGTCGCCCGCCCCTGGGAGGCACTTGTCGCCGCGGGCCTTCCGTCGCCCCCCTGTGAGGCCGCAGTCGTCCGGGACCGTCCACCCCTGACGTGATGCGACTCTCCCCCGCAAACCCGCCGCCGAGTAGGCACTCGGGCATCCGCCCTGGTAATCTGACACCCGGCCTTCGCGGCCACGGCTCTGTAGCTCAGTTGGTAGAGCGTTCGACTGAAAATCGAAAGGTCACCGGATCGACGCCGGTCGGAGCCACGAAACCCCTGCTCAGGCAGGGGTTTTTCGTTTCTCACGGTCGGTGACCTCGCCGAGGCCCTCCACGATCGGCGGGGACCCCGCAGCTGCTCCCGCTCTCGTCCGCGTTCCACCCCCCAGCGCGTCCGGGCCGGAAGCGTGGAGGATTTCATGGGGAATCGGACCCGAATTCCCAGCATTCTCCTCCACGCTCGAGCACCGGCCGGGAGGCAGGCCCGGCCGGGGGCAGGCCCGGCCGGGGGGGCGGGCACGACCGGGGGGCGGGCCCGGCCGGGCGGATCGCCGTCCCGCCCTCCGGATCTCCATCGGCCGCACTCCGAGCACGTGCCCTGCCGACGCCCGTACAGTGAGGGCACACCCTTCACCGCCGAACGGGCTCAGCCCCGACGGCGTTTTCGAGAAAGAGGAGCAGCACTCGATGTCCTCCGAGAACCCGGATCTCAAGATCGCCCAGGCGGCGACGCTCGAGCCGATTACCGCCATCGCCGAGCGCGCCGGCATCCCCGAGGATGCGCTCATCCAGTACGGCACCGTGAAGGCCAAGGTGGATCCGGCGAAGATCCCCGCCTCCGGCAACACCTCCAAGCTTGTGCTCGTCACCGCCATGTCGCCGACCCCGGCCGGTGAGGGCAAGTCCACCACCACCGTCGGCCTCGCCGACGCCTTCACCCTCAAGGGCAAGAAGACGATGGTCGCCCTGCGCGAGCCGTCGCTCGGCCCGATCATGGGCATCAAGGGCGGCGCCACCGGTGGCGGGTACGCCCAGGTGGTGCCGATGGAGGACATCAACCTCCACTTCACCGGCGACTTCCACGCCATCCAGATCGCCAACAACACCCTCGCCGCCCTGGTGGACAACCACATCCAGCAGGGCAACGAGCTGAACATCGACCCGCGCCGCATCCAGTGGAAGCGCGTGCTGGACGTCAACGACCGCGCGCTGCGCTCCATCGTGATCGGCCTGGGCGGCCCCACCCAGGGTGTGCCGCGCGAGGACGGCTTCGACATCGTCGTGGCCTCCGAGATCATGGCGATCCTGTGCCTCGCGAAGGACCTGCAGGACCTCAAGAAGCGCATTGCCAGCATCGTCGTGGGCATGACCTACGACCGCCAGCCGGTGACCGTGGCCGATCTGAAGGTCGAGGGTGCCATCACCCTGCTGCTGAAGGACGCCATCAAGCCGAACCTGGTCCAGACCCTCGGCGGCACCCCCGCCCTGGTGCACGGCGGCCCGTTCGCGAACATCGCCCACGGCTGCAACTCCCTCGCCGCCACCCAGCTGGCGCAGTCGCTGTCCGAGGTCACCGTGACCGAGGCCGGCTTCGGCTCCGACCTGGGTGCGGAGAAGTTCATGGACATCAAGGCCCGCTTCGGCGACCTCAAGCCCGACGCGGTCGTCGTGGTCGCCACCGTCCGCGCGCTGAAGATGCACGGCGGCATCGCCAAGGCCGACCTCGGCACCGAGAACATCGACGCCGCGCTGGAGGGCACCTCCAACCTGAAGCGTCACGTGGAGAACGTGCGCAAGTTCGGTGTGGAGCCGGTCATCGCCCTGAACCGCTTCCCCACCGACACCGAGGCCGAGATCAAGGCCGTGCTCGACTGGGCCGCGGAGAACGGCTTCAAGGCTGCCCTGTCCGAGGTGTGGGCCAAGGGCGGCGAGGGCGGCCTGGCCGTCGCCGACGAGGTCCTCAAGGCCTTCGACGAGGGCAACACCTTCCACCACCTCTACGACCCGGAGGTCGGTGTCGAGGAAGCTCTGCGCACCATCGCCCGTGAGGTGTACGGGGCGAAGGACGTCGTCTTCGAGGACAAGGCTCCGAGCCAGCTGAAGATGCTCAAGCGTCTGGGCTGGGACAAGCTCCCGGTCTGCGTCGCGAAGACCCAGTACTCCTTCTCCGACGACCCGACCGCTCTGGGCGCTCCCGAGGGCCACGTGCTGCACGTGCGTGACCTGGTGCCGAAGATCGGTGCCGGCTTCGTGGTGGCCCTCACCGGCGCCATCATGACCATGCCGGGTCTGCCCAAGGCGCCGTCGGCCCTGGGCATGGGCGTGGACGAGGACGGCAACGCCTTCGGCCTGTTCTGAGTCACCATCTGCTTCCCCACGCGCCCTGACCCGGGCGTGAGGGCAGACAGCGAACCCCGCAGCCTCTCCGGCTGCGGGGTTCGCTGCGTTCCGGGGTCGGAACGGTAGGCCCTTCGAGTCCTCGACGTCCGGCAGAGCGCGCCGCACCCTGGGGCACCTCTCCGCCAGACTTCGCCGCGTCAAGGGCCCACTCCGAGTCCCCCTCGACAGCTCGCGGTCAAGTCCCTGGACGTGGTGTATGAATCGCCCCGGGTCTGATGGAGGCTCTCATTCCACGGAAGGATGAGAGTCATGGCAGCACCGCGGAAGTACAGCGAGGAGTTGAGGGACCGCGCGACGCGGATGGCGATGGACGCGCGGAAGGACCCTGCGACGGCCACGGGAGCGATCAAGCGGATCGCCGATCAGCTTGGGATTCATCCCGAGGCGTTGCGGACCTGGGTCCGCCAGGCCGAGATCGATGGTGGGGTCCGGCCCGGCACGACGACGGATGACGCGACGCGGATCGCCCAGCTCGAGCGCGAGGTCCGCGAGCTGCGGCGGGCGAACGAGATCCTGAAGACGTCCGCGGCTTTTTTCGCGGCCGCGGAGCTCGACCGCAAGATCAAGTAGCCCGCGAAGTGCCGACCGAGGTGGTGGTCGAGTACATCGACACCCACCGCGATCGGGTCGTTGAGGGTCGCCGGCTCGGGGTCGAGCCGATCTGCGCCGTGCTCAAGGACGCCGGCGTGCAGATCGCCCCGAGCACCTACTACGCCGCGAAGAACCGTCTCCCGTCGGCGCGCGCCGTGCGGGACGCTGAGCTGATCGAGGAGATCAAGACCGTGCACACCGACAACCTGGGCGTCTACGGGGCTCGGAAGGTCCACGCCGAGCTGGTCCGCAAGGGCATCGCCGTGGCCCGGTGCACCGTTGAGCGGCTCATGCGCGCTCACGGGTTGCGCGGGATCGCGCGGGAGAAGACCCGCCGCACCACCCTGAGCGAGGGCGCCGAGACGCCACGGCCGGCCGACTTGGTCGAGCGGCGGTTCGTCGCCGAGGCACCGAACCAGCTGTGGGTGGCGGATCTGACCTACATCCGCACCTACTCCGGGTGGGTCTACGCCGCGTTCGTCCTGGACGTCTTCTCCCGGATGATCGTCGGCTGGCAAGTCTCGACCTCGCTGCGCACCGACCTGGCCCTGGACGCCCTGGACATGGGTCTGTGGGCCAGGCGTCGCGCCGGGCAGGACGTCACCGGTCTGGTCCACCACTCCGACAGGGGCGTGCAATACCGCGCGGTTCGCTACACCGAGCGGCTCGCCGAGGCCGAGGCTGTCGCCTCGGTGGGGTCCCGCGGCGATTCGTATGACAACGCGATGGCGGAGGCGCTGAACTCGCTGTTCAAGGCCGAGTGCGTGCGCAACCCGGTCATGCGTCAGGGCGGCTGGAAGTCCATCAGCGACGTCGAGATCGCCGTCGCTGAGTACGTCGACTGGTACAACCACCGGCGCCTGCACGGCGAGCTCGGCCACGTCCCGCCCGCCGAGTACGAGGCCACCTACTGGGCCACCCACTACCCTGACAACCGCGCCCTCATCGAGGCCGGAACCAACTAACCGAGCCTCCACCAAACCCGAGGCGTTGGAGCCTGTCCGTGGTCCGCGTGTTCATTCCTCTGCTCGTTGCGGTCGCCGTCGGCGCGGTCGTCGCCTATCTGTCGGTCTACCCCTATCTGCTCCCGCCACTCGACGGCGTCCTTCCCCCCGGATATGGAATCGCCACCACGGCGCTTCCGGTGGTGGCGGCTGGGGTGATCACGCTCGCCAGCGCCGTGATCCAGACGGCGGCACTGCGCCAGTGGCGCCCGCGCTAAACGAACCCCGCCCGGTATCTGGGCAGCCCACGTCCGGAGGAGGCGCGTGCCGTTGGACAGCGCGCTCCGGTAGGGCGTGCCCGCCACGCCACGCACCACACGCCACGCGGCAGCGCCCGTCAGTCGACAGCGCGGGAGCCGCTGGCCTCCTGCTCGACCTCGTCGTCGAGGTCGACATCCAGGGCGTCGTCGTCGTCGATGGCCTCCGGCTCGGTCCAGTTCGGCAGGGAGGCGAGGTCGGGACGCAGCGAGGCGGAGACCAGGCCCTGTTCCACTCCGAAGTTCTCGGGGAACCGTTCGGCGTGGTCCTGGGCCAGGGTGTTCTCCCCGGTGTCCAGCTCGTCGACGAAGCCGTCTTCGTCGTCGTCCTGGTCCTGGCCCTGCACCAGACGGGGGCTGAGCTCGTCGATCACGTACTGCCCGCCGCGCACGAAGCCGCGGCGGAAGGCGGCCCGCCCCAGCATGGCACTGGCCACCGGCACGGTGGTCATCTGCGCCAGCAGCACCAGCAGCAGGATGCCTGCCGCCGACCACGAACCGATCACCAGGGCCGCGCCCAGCAGCGTCACAGCGATGCCCAGACTCTGCGGCTTGCTCGCGGCGTGCATGCGCAGCAGCGGATCGGGGAACCGTTCAATGCCGATCGCCGCGACGAGGGTGAGCACGGCACCGAGGCTGAGGAGCACGGAGGCGATGATCTCGGTCAGGCTCATGCGCCCTCCTCCTCCCGCGTCGAACCGCGCCCCGGGTCCGCTCCGTGGAAGTCGGGGTGGGAGGGGGTCACATGGATCGCGTCGTGGGCGCCGGTGGAGGTGGGGGTGTCCTCCGCGGCGGTGCCGGGGCGTCCGCCCCGGAGTTCCTCGCGGGCCACGAAGCGCGCTACCGCTAGGGTCGCGACGAACGCGCAGGCTGTCAGTGACAGCATCGCGACCACTCCCCAGGTGGCTCCCGTCTCCGCCGTGTACAGGGCGATACCCATCACCAGCAGCACGGTGAGCAGGTCCACGGCCACGGCGCGGTCCAGGATTGTCGGCCCGACGATCATCCGGTGGATCACCATCGCCGCCGCGAGGGCGTGAACGGCCGCGACCATCAGCAGCACGATCTCGAAGGCACTCATACGCTGCGCACCTCCTCCAGCACGGGCCGGCGGGCCATGGCCCGCAGAAGCCGCTGTTCCTGCTCCTGGGCGGAGCGGCGGGCGTCCTCCACGGCCTGCTCGTCCTCCGCACCGATCACGTGGAGGAACAGGGTGCCGGTCGAACGCTGAGCCTCCACCACCACCGACCCCGGGATGAGGGTCACCGCCAGGGCCGTGGCGGTGAGGAAGAAATCGGACCGGGAGGCCAGCTGCACCGCCACCACGGAACTGCGCGGTGCCGGGCCCGGCCGCAGGATCATGCGGGACACCTGAGCGGAGCTGCGAGCCACATCAAGGGCGAAGCGCCCCACCAGCACGAGGAAAGGCCAGGGCCGCACTGTGAGCTCCCCGCTGGTCGGTGGCATCGGGAACAGCAGGTGCACCAGCAGCGAGGCGACGATGCCGCCCAGCACGCTCTTCACGCTGACCTCACCCCACAGCAGGCACCAGAAGGCGACACCGATCACCAGACCGGCGGCGCGGTGGGGAAGCTGGGACAGTCGCGGAGACGTCATCGCACCTGCACCTTCCCTCCCTGGTCGTCGATGCGGTAGACGAGCTGCTGGGCAGCATCAGGGCCGAGCACCGCCTCCACGTAGGGGGTGCGCTGCAGCACGTCCTCGGCGGCACCGTCGGCGAATCGCAGCAACGGGCCCGCGAACAGTGTCAGGCACAGAGACGCCGCGACCAGTGCGACGGTGGCCCCGACCATCGGGGCCGGCAGCGGACGGTCGACGTCCTCCAGGGGCTCCGGCGGTTCCTGCCAGAAGGCACGGTTCCAGATCTTCGCGATCGCGTAGAGGGTGAGCAGGCTGGTAATGACGGCCGTGGCCACGAGGATCCACGCCAGCGGTGTGCCCACCGCGATACCGGCACGCACCAGCCCCACCTTCCCCAGGAACCCGGACAGCGGCGGGATCCCGGCGAGGTTCATCGCGGGGACGAAGAACAGGACAGCCACCAGGGGCGCGGTGCGCGCGAGGCCACCCAGCCGCACCAGGTTCGTCGTGCCGCCCTTGGCTTCGATCAGCCCCGCCGCGAGGAACAGGGTGGACTGCACGATGATGTGGTGGGCGACGTAGAAGATCGTCGCGGTCATCGACATCCGGGTGGACAGGCCGATGCCGAAGAGCATGTACCCCATGTGGGAGACCAGCGTGAAGGACAGGACGCGTTTGAGGTCCGTCTGGGCGACGGCCCCGAGGATCCCGATCACGAGGCTGAGGGCCGCGGCGATCAGCAGCAGCGTGGAGGTCTGCGACTGGGGGAACAGCAGCGTCTCCAGGCGGATAATCGCGTAGATGCCCACCTTGGTGAGCAGGCCGGCGAACACGGCGGTGACAGGCGCCGGCGCGGTCGGGTAGGAGTCCGGCAGCCACGCGGAGAGCGGGAAGATCGCCGCCTTGATCGCGAACGCCACCAACAGCAGCAGCTCGATGGTCATCCGCACACCCGGCGGCAACTGGTCCAGCCGCACCGCCAGCTCGGCCATGTTCACAGTACCCACGGCCGTGTAGATCACCGCCAGGCCCGACAGGAAGATCATCGACGACAGGATCGAGACGATGACGTACGTGGTGGCGGCGCGCACCCGGCTGGCGGACCCCCCGAGGGTGAGCAGCACGTAGCTGGCGGCCAACAGCACCTCGAACCCGACGTACAGGTTGAACAGGTCCCCCGCGAGGAAGGCGTTCGACACCCCGGTGACCAGCACCAGGTAGGTGGGGTGGTAGATCGCCATCGGGGTGCGGGCCAGCCGTTCGGTGACCGACTGACCGGTGGAGTACACCAGCACCGCGAGGGTCACGAAGCTGGAGACCACCAGCATCAGCGTCGAGAGCCGGTCCCCGACCAGCACGATGCCGAGCTGCGGCGTCCATCGGCCGATCTGCAGCACCAGCGGCCCGTCACGGTCCACGGTCAGCGCCAGCACCGAGGCGACCGCCAGCACCACCGCGAGCGTGGTGATGGTGACGGCCTCCTGCAACCGCAGGGAGTGCTGCACCAGCAGGGCGAAGGCCGCACCGATCAGCGGCAGCAGCACGGGCAGGGCGAGCAGAGTCTCCATGGTCAGTGCTCACCTCCGCTCGCACCGGCACCGTGATGTCCGGGGCGTTCCGGGGCCGGGTTCTCCCCCTCGGCATGCAAATGCGTTTCCGGGGTGAGGACCTTCGCGTGATCACCCGGGTGCCCCCCGGCGGGGTCGGCGATGCGGGCATGGCCCGACGCCGGCCGTCCTGTCGAGGCGCTGCGGCCCCGCACCGACGGTTCCGAGGTGCGGCGCCACCGCGGGCTGGGGTCGCCCTCGTCGGATTCGGTCGGGTCCTGCGGAGCATCGGCCGCGGAGGACAGGTCTCCGCCGAGCAGATCCTCCTCGTCCGCGAGGCCCTGGGAGCGCAGCAGCGCACCGCGACGGTTCTCCTCCGTGAGGCCCTGCGAGCGGGACAGTTCAGGTCCCCCGCCGCCGCGGCGGCGGCTGCGCCCCAGCACGCGACGATCCTCGACGTCGTCGGGCACCTCGTCATGACCGAACAGCTGCCAGGCGCGGTACGCCAGGGCCATGCCGAAGGCCGTGACCCCCAGGGTGATCACCACGGCGGTGAGCACCATCGCGAACGGCAGCGGGTCGGTGAGGTCCTCCACCGGGGCGGAGCCCTCGAACGGCGGCAGGCCGGGTGTCCCGGCGGCGACGATGAACAGCAGATTCACGCCGTTCCCGGCGAGAATGAACCCGAGCATGATCCGCGTGAGGGTGCGTTCCAGCACCAGGTAGACGCCGCAGGTGATGAGCACTCCGGCGGTGAGCAGCAGGGTGAGGCTAACGGACATCGGCATCGGCCTCCTGCTGCAGATCGATCTGGGCGCCCAGGGCGCGCAGGAAGTCCAGCATCACGCCGACCACCACCAGGTACACGCCGATGTCGAAGATCAGTGCGGAGACCAGGTGCACCTCTCCCAGCGCCGGGAGGTGCAGCGTGACCTGGTAGGACTGGAACACCCCGCCGCCCAGCAGCACGGGCACCACGCCGGTGAGCACCGCGATGCTCAACCCGGTGCCGAGCACCAGACCGGCCTGGACGGGCGCTGCCTCGATCAACTCATAGCGACCACCGGCCAGGTAGCGCAGCGTCAGCGCGAGCCCCGCAACCAGCCCGCCGGCGAACCCGCCACCGGGCAGGTTGTGACCGGCCATCAGCAGGTAGAGGGAGAAGATCATCGTCAGCGGGAAGGTGATGCGGGTGACCACCTCGAGCATCACCATCCGCCGCTCGGGCGCGAGGGTCTGCCCGGCCGTCAGCCAGGTGCGCCACCGATTCTGCCCCGGCTCCCCGCCGTCCACGTCGAAGGCGAGCACGTTGCGGGGCAGGTCCCCGGCGTCGCGGCGGCGCCAGATGGTGGCGGTCTCATCGAGGTCCTTGACCCGGTCGATGCGCGGCTCCCGCCGGGTCACGAAGATCAGGGACGCCACGCCGGTGGCGACCACCAGCAGCACCGAGATCTCCCCCATCGTGTCCCACACACGGGCGTCGACCAGCGCCACGTTCACCACGTTGTGGCCGCCGCCGATGGTGTAGGCCGGTTCGATCAGCTCCGGTCCCAGAGGCTGCGCCACCCGGGCACCGGCGGCGAGCAGGGCCGCCGAACACATCGCCACCGCGGTGCCCAGGGCAATGGCCCACCGCACCCAGCGGTCGAGCTTCAACGGCCGTCGGGAGAAGTGCACCGGCAGGCGCCGCAGCACCAGAACCAGCACCACCGTGGACGCGGTCTCCACCAGCACCTGGGTGGTGGCGACATCCGGTGCCCCCGCGAGAAGGAAGAACATCGCCGCGACATATCCGGTGACGGTGATGAGGAAGACGGCCCGCAGACGCCTGCGGGACCGTGCGGCACCGATCGCGCCGAGGGTGGCGAGGGCGAACAGCAGCGGCTCGGCGGGGTGGTGGAACAGCACGAGCCGGTTGTCGACCGGCAGAGCGCCGAGCGTCGTCGGCACGGTCAGGGCGATCAGCACCAGCAACATGGTGCCGAGCGTCAGCGGCAGGGACCCCCGCTGGAATACCGGGGTGACCTCCACCGCCACGCGGTCTACCTCGCGCATCAGGCGACGAAAACCGCGTTCGGCGTCGACCAGATCCCCCAGCGGCCCCTCCCGGAAGCGGTCCGGGGAGACGGCCGCCTGCAGTCGCTCCATCGGCCGCGCCGCCACCGCCAGCAGCACACCGAAGCCGAAGGTGAGCGCGCTCAGCAACAGCGGCACCCCCAGGTGCGGCACCAGTGCGAGGTGGGTCTCCTCCCCCACCTGCGGCAGATCCTCGACCTGCGCGTGCAGGATGCCCTCCACACCCGTGGCCAGGAAAGGCAGCACCAGCGTGCCCACTGCGATCAGCGCGGGCGGCACCCAGAACAGCACCGGCACCGCGGCCGCCGGCACCGCGGGGGCTCCGGGCGAGTCGAGGAAGGCGCCACGCACGAATCGCCACGAGTAGGCGACGGTCAGCACGCTGCCGACGACCAGGGCCGCCAACAGCACCCGATGCCAGCCGCCGGCTTCCCACAGTGAGGTGTACACGCCCTCCTTCGCGACGAAGCCGAACAGGGGCGGCACCGCCGCCATCGAGGCCGCGGAGAGGATGCCGATCACCGCGGGAACGGGGATCACCCGCCACACCCCGCTGAGCCGACGCAGGTCCCGGGTGCCGAAGGTCTTGTCGATGATGCCGACGACCATGAACAGCGGCGCCTTGAACAGGGCGTGGGCGAGCATCATCCCCATCGCGGCGAGGGTGGTGCCACGGGTGCCGAGGGCCGCCACCGCGGCGAGGAACCCCAGCTGGGACACGGTCCCGAAGGCCAGCAGCAGTTTGAGGTCGGTCTGCCGCAGGGAACGCCATCCGCCCAGCAGCATCGTCGCAGCACCCAACACCGCCACCACGGCCGCCACCCGCGGCATCTGCGCGAAGACGGGCGCGAAACGCAGCAGCAGGTAGATGCCGGCCTTCACCATCGCCGCGGCATGCAGGTAGGCCGAGACGGGCGTGGGCGCCGCCATCGCGCCGGGCAACCAGAAATGGGTGGGGATCAGGGCCGACTTCGAGGCGGCACCGGCGATCACCAGCAGCATCGCGGTGACGAGGTAGGGGCCGCCCTGCTCCCACATCCCGCTGGCGAGGATGTCGGAGAACCGGGCGCTGCCGGCGCGCACCGCCAGCATCTGCAGCCCCACGAACATCGCCAGGCCCCCGGCGGTGGTGGAGATCAGCGCGTTCATGGCGGCGCGGCGGGACGCCTGCTTCCCGGCGTAATGGCCGATCAACAGGTACGAGAAGATCGTGGTGAGCTCCCACGCGATGAACAGGACCATCACGTCGTCGGCCAGCACCAGGGCGGCCATCGCCCCGGCGAAGGCGGTGAGCACCCCGGCGAATCGTCCGAGCCCCGGTTCCCCGTCGTGGAAGTACCGGGCGCTGTAGGCCAGGACCAGCGCTCCGACACCGCACACCAGGAGGGTCATCACCCAGCTGAGGGGGTCCATCCTCACCGTGATCGACAGGTCGAACTGCGGCAACCACGGGATCGTGCGCGTCAGGGGGTGCTCGGCGAGCACGCGGGGATCATGGGCGGCGGTCCACACCGCTCCGGCAAGCGGCACCAGGGCCAGCGGGTAGAAGGCGTGGCGACCGATCCGTCGCACCAGCCACGGGGCGATGAGTGCCGCGACGGCGTGGGCGAGGAGAAGGGTCAGCACGCAGTCTCCTCTCGCTCGGGCGGTTTACCATCACCGGGACGGGCACCCCGGGACTCACGGGCGGGGCCACACTGCGGACGCCTCGACCATTCTATCGACGGACGGGGGTTTCACGTGCGTGTGACCCTAGAGTGAGCGCGTGGACCAGAGCCTCCTCATCTCGGGCCCCCAGGATCGACGTCACGCCGTGCGGGCCTTCGCCCTCTGGGACGGTGGCATGTCGGCGTTCTCCTCGGTGATCCTCACCTTCGTCTTCGCCACCTACCTCACGACCGCGGTGGCCGCCGGGGATCTCACGGATCCGATGGAGGTCGAGGCCGCGCAGGCGCGAGGGGCCCAGGTGCTCTCCGCCGCACAGGCCTGGGGGGCTCTCGCGGTGGCGCTGCTGGCGCCGCTGCTGGGGAACCTCGCCGACAGCGGCCGCGCCCGCAACCCGCTGCTGCGGATCACCACCCTCGCGACGGTGCTGGTGATCGCCCTGATGCCGCTGATCGCCCCCGACCGCTCCCTGCTGTGGCCCGGGGCGATCCTCATCGCCCTCGCGGTGGTGCTCTCGGAGCTCGCCGGGGTGTTCGTGAACTCGGTGCTGCCGGAGATCTCCACGGTGGAGAACCGCGGCCGGGTCTCCGGCACCGCCTGGGCCGTCGGCTACTGGGGGTCGATCCTGGCGCTGGTGGTGGTGCTGCTGGGTTTCGTCATGCCGGGTTCCGGTCTGCTGGGCATCACCGCCGAGCGGGCGTGGAACATCCGGGCGATCCCGCTGTTCGTCGCGGTGTGGATCCTGGTGCTGACGCTGCCGTTGATGCTGCGGGCTCCGCGGCACCGGGGTCGGGACACCACACCGGGGGCGGACCGCTGGACGCCCTGGCAGGGGTACGCACAGATCGGTCGGCACCTGGCCCGCTCGTGGCGGGAGGACCGCATCCTGCTGTGGTACCTGGTGGCATCGGCGATCTACCGCGACGGCCTGGGGGCAGTGTTCGCCCTGGCCGGGGTGCTCGCCGCCACCGCCTACGGCTTCTCCACCCCCGAGGTGATCCTCTTCGGGATCGTCGCGAACCTCGCCGCCGGCATGGGCGTGTTCCTCGGGGGCCGGGCCGACGACCGGTTCGGCCCCCGCCGGGTGATCATCGTCGGCACCCTCGCGATCATCGTGCTGGGACTGGTGGTGCTGGTGCTGCCGCAGAAGGCCGTGTTCTGGGTGATGGGTGTGCTGATCAGCTGCTTCGTCGGGCCGGTGCAGTCGGCCTCCCGCAGCCTGCTGTCGCGGATGTCACGGCCCGGCCGCGAGGCGGAGGACTTCGGCCTGTACGCCACCACCGGTCGGGCCCTCGGATTCCTCGGCACCGGGGCGTTCTCGGTGGCGGTCGCGCTCACCGGGGTGCCCCGTCAGGGCTTCCTGGGGATCCTCGTGGTGCTGCTGGTGGGGCTGCTGGCCTTCCTGCCCATCCCCCTGGGGGCGGCGGGACGGTCCGGACGCGAGAGCGGAGCCGCGGGGGACGCCTCCGTCAGGTGAGGTCCGCCGGGTCGACCAGCACACCTTCACCGTCGAGCACGTAGCCGCCGACGGCGCCGCGCACCGCGAGCGCCAGGTGTCCGGCGGTGCGCAGCACCCGGGTCCACCGGTCCCCCGTCGCCGCATCGGGCGTCTCCAGGGCATCCTCCTCCGGATCCTGGGGATGGTGCTGGATGGTGAAGGAGACCGCCTCCGCCGTCCAGGGCGCCGCGGCCAGAGCCGTCGGCACCGGGTCGAGGGGGCCGCGCGCCACCAACAGATACCCCTGCTCGACGGGCACGCTCACGGCGGCGACGTCACTGTCCGGGGCCGTCGGCAGAGCCGCGGCCGTCGGCTCCACGGCCCGCGCCAGGGCGAGGAGTCCGTCGGCGCCCAGCGCCTCCAGGGCGACCACCTGCAGGTCGCGCACCTGCGCGGGGTGCGGTTCGAGGCGGGCCCCGGAGTCGGTGACGACCGCTCCGCCGAGACGCCGCGCGAGGGTCCACGCGAGATCCAGGGCCCGGCGTTCCGCCCCGAACGGCAGTCCCTCCGCGAAGGCGCGGCCGTACCCGTGGGAGTCGGGGAGCTCGGGGGCGTGCTGCTGCTCCCGCACCCGCGGGGTCTCCAGCGCCCAGCGCCCGGGCCGGCGCCGGCTCGGCTCGTGCCGCAGGCTCACCCCCTCCCCCAGGGCGATCGTGTCATCGACCAGCTGCGCCTGTGGACGCAGACTGCGCAGCATGGTCACGACGTCCTCCGGGGGACGGAGGCGGGCAGCTGCAGGCGGTGACGGACGGTGAGCTGCTCGGCCATGGCGATGTCAGTCCTCGGACGGCTCGGGATCGGTGCTGGGCTCAGCAGCGGGATCCGTGGGGATCACGGTGCGGTGGAAGTTCAGGTAGGAGCGGGAGGCCGTGGGACCACGCTGACCGTGGTACCGGTTGAGATTCCCCTCGGTGCCGTAGGGGCGCTCGGCGGGGCTCGACAGCCGGAAGAAGCACAGCTGTCCGATCTTCATCCCCGGCCACAGCGCCACCGGCAGCGTCGCCATGTTCGACAGTTCCAGGGTGATGTGCCCCATGAAGCCGGGGTCGATGAACCCGGCGGTGGAGTGCGTCAACAGACCCAGCCGCCCCAGAGAGCTCTTCCCCTCCAGCCGGGCGGCGATGTCCTCCGGCAGGGTCACCTGCTCGTAGGTGGAGGCCAGCACGAACTCGCCCGGGTGGAGCATGTACGGCTCCTCCGGATCGACCGCGACCTCCCGGGTCAGCGACTCCTGGTTCCGGGCCGGGTCGATCATGGCGTACTTGTGGTTGTCGAACAGGCGGAAGAACCGGTCGATGCGCACGTCCACGGAGGCCGGCTGGATCATGTCCGGGTCGTAGGGGGTTAGGCGCACGCGACCGGCGTCGATCTCGGCGCGGATGTCACGATCGCTCAGGAGCACGGGCCCAGGATATCGGGCCGACGATTCGCCAGCTCGCGCTCTCGCGGGGTAGACTCTCGGACGCCTGACCGGCACCGCCGGTCGTTCGCGGGTGTAGTTCAATGGTAGAACTTCAGCTTCCCAAGCTGACAGCGCGGGTTCGATTCCCGTCACCCGCTCCGGACAGGCTCCCTGCTGCGGCAGGGAGCCTTTCTCCTTTCCGCGTCACCGTGAGGAAGCCCATCGCATGCCCCGCATCTCCGGCCGGACCCTTGCCGAGCACCGCGACCGTGTGCGTCGTCGGGTCTTCGACGCCCTGGGTGAACTGCTGTCCGAGCACGACTACGAGGACCTGACCTTCGCGCAGATCGCGCAGGCTGCTGGCGTCGGGCGCACGGCGATGTACAACCACTTCCCCGACAGGTCGGTGCTGCTGGCGGAGTATGCGCTGCAGGAGACCACCGACTACCTGGAGCGGCTGCGGGCGGGGATCGCGGGAGCAGACGACCCCACCCAGGAGCTTCGGCTGTACGTGCGCACCCAGGTGGAGCTGAACGACGCCTTCCACATGCCCGGCGGTGGGGCGATCCGCACGCCTCTGCCGGCGGAGACCGCGGTGCGGATGCGGGAGCATGTCCTGCTGATCGAGGACGTGCTGCGGCAGATCCTCCACCGGGGCATCGAGGCCGGGGAGTTCCGCACCGACCTGGCCGTGGATCCCACGATCCGGATCATCCACGCCCTGCTGATCGGCCGCCCGACGGCATCGCGGGAGGATCCCCCCGCGCTGGAGGAGTTCATCGTCCGCGGCGTCCTCGCGGCAACCCCGGTCGACTGACGCGGCCACGCCCGGACCCCTCCGCCTGCTCGGCTGTGCCGAACAGCGGTGCGGGAACCTCGGAGGCGTCGTCCTCGAGGTCGGGTTCGGCAGTGGAGGCGGCGTAGACCGCAGCACCACCGAGGAGGGCCAGGGCCAGCAGGGCGATCCCGGCGCGGAGGAACACGTCGACGGTGCCGGCGTACCAGGCGACCGTCAGCGGTACCAGCAGCGAGGCGACCAGGGCGGAGGCGAGCGCCCCGACGGCGAGGGCCGGCCCCAGGGCGCCGCGCAGCGCCCCGGCGGTGGCGACGGTGCCGAGCGCCCCGGAGTGCGCCCAGGACCCGCGCCCGCCGAAGCGACCGGCCTCGATCAGTTCGAGGGCCCGCTCGGCGGCGATCACCAGCTGGGTGGACCACAGGCTGAGCGCCACCGCCCCGCACAGGGCCACCGCCGCATACGCGACGAGGGCGGCGGGACCTGCCGCGCCCGCGACCATCACCGGCAGCAGCACCGCCGCGACGAGCACCAGGGTGGCGGCGCGGCGGGCACCGGGCAGCACATCCACCAGGGGCAGTCGGCCGGTGTCGTCCAGCAGGGCGGTGCGGGTGTCGACGACGGCCCCGGCGCCGAGGCGGCGGCCGATCTCCAGCACCGAGGCGACCTGGACCAGAAGCATCACCACGCCGAACAGCACACCCGCCGCGACGAACGGGGAGGCGACGGAGGCGTCGTGGATGGCCCGGTCCTCCCACACGGTCTCCGCCCGGGACCCGGCGGCGATCACCGCCTGCATCGCCCCGAGCACGCCGAGACCGACGAGAGCCTGTCCCACCGCGAGCGGGGCGGCGGTCTCGGAGTCGCCATGGCGCACCACCCCGCGGTGGTCCTCCTCCAGGCGCGGATCGTCGAGCAGTTCCGCGGCGTGGGCAGGGGCCGCGTGGGCGACGACCACCAGCAGCGCACCGAGCGCGGCGACCGCGAGCAGCGCCGAGCGCAGGGCCTCCACCCCGGCGGAGGCACCGGCCACCCCGGCCGCGAGCAGCGCCAACGGCACCAGCACGAGAGCGGCCCCGAGAGCGGCGCGGCCGGCGGCGGCCAGCAGCCCGAGAGCACCGCCGGTGCGGCTGGTGCGGGCCACCAGCAGGGACCGTCCGCTGTCGCGGCCGGCCATCGCGGCGGTGAGGATCAGGGCCAGCAGCGCCAGGAGGGCACCCGCGAGCAGCGACCCGGCCACGAGCGCCGCCGGTGAGGTGCCGTACAGGGCGAGCACGTCCAGCAGGGCGGTGTCGTCCCGGGCATCGGAGGTCTGGGCGACGAAGGAGCCGAGGTCGCCGCGGCTCTGGAGGATCTGCGGTTCCAGGGACTCCCGCGGCACCCGCTGACCACCGGTGATGCTGGGGTCGGTGAAGTCGGCCATCCCGGCCTGCCGGAACCGCAGGTCCTGATACTCGGAGGGGATCACAAGGCCCAGCCAGGCCGCGAGCGCGCCGACCGGCAGCAGGGTGGCGATGAGAGCGCGCACGCGCAGGGCGTCGCCCTCGCGCCCGCGGGTGCCCTGCAGCGGCAGCAGCGCCACGACCAGCGATGCCACCAGTGCCAGCAGCAGTCCGGCGGCGGCGGTCAGCACGGCCTCGGCCGCGAGCACGGGGGTGCCGAGGGCGGCGGTGAGCCCCACGGCGGCGGTGGTGAGGACGGTCAGGTCGGCAGCGCGGACGGGACCACGTCGCAGCAGGTCGGCGTCCCGCAGATGCGAGGCGCCGAGGTTGCGCGGGTCGTGGCGGTCGAGATCGTTCTCCTGGGTGCCGGCCAGCAGCGTGGCGGCGGACCCGGCGGAGTGGGCGGCGGCGGTGGCCGCATGCAGCGCCAGCGCCCCGAGGGCGGTGCCGACGGTGAGGGCGATGAGGGCGGAGCCGGCGGTGGCACGCACGCTCCACCACAGGGCGAGGATCGGCACGGCGGGCACCGCCACCGAGGTCGCAGCCACGAGACCGCCCAGCCGCGGAACCAGGCCGAGGCGGCGGTCCGCGGCGAGGCCCTGGGCGCGCCACAGCAAGCGACCCGTCAGGGCCGCGGAGATCACCGGCAGGAACAGACCCACGAGCAGCAGCCCGGCCCGCACCAGCCGTCCGTCCAGCGGTCCGTTCTGCGCCAGCAGCAGCAGGGCCGCAAGGGGCACACCGATCCAGCCGAGGGCGGAGGCGACCGCGCCGAGCAGACCCCCCAGCCGCGCCGCGGATTCCGGTCGCAGCTGCGGGTCGTCGGGATCGGTGGCCAGGCGGCGCGGCAGGATGACCGCAGCGGCGAGCACGCCGACGGTCACCACCGACGTGATCAGGAGGGTCCAGGCGATGTCATCGCCGAGGGGATAGGTGGCGAGGAAATCCACGGGTGAAGCTCCCTGGAACAGGTCGGGGTGGGTCGGAGATCAGCAGCAGGGATCGGCAGCCGGCATCAGAGACGGCGGATTCGGCCGGGTCGCCGCGGCGGTCAGCCCAGCAGGGCCAGGTCCAGATGGTCGGGACCACCGTCGACGACGCGGAACGGCACACCCCAGTCCTGCTGGTGCATGTGACAGGCGGGGAATTCGACGGACGGGTCGGCGTCGCAGCTGGCCGCGCGGGCGTTCACATGCAGTACACCCTCGGTAAGCTCCGGGTCCAGCTCGATCGTCCGCTCCAGCTCGGTGGAGGTCCCCCCGCCGCTGCGGAGCATCCCCCTGGGGGTGGTGCTGATGCTCACCTGGGTGGAGGGGCCGAGGGAGTCGTCGAGCTTGTGACCGGGCGGCGGGGTGAACGTCACCCGCACCCGCAGCGGGCCGGGGCCGATCTCGGTGACGGGCCGTTCGGAACGACGGGCACCCTCGTCGATCACCTGCTCGGCGGCCTTGGCGATGGACACCCAGGTGAGGCGGTGGGCGCCGGATTCGACGACGACCAGCTGGCCGATGCCGTCGACGGGCACTCCGACCACCGCACCGGAGGGTTCGGCGAGGTCCGTGGCGACGGTGACGACACTCCCGGCGGTCTCGTCGATCAGACGGATCGCCCCGTTGTAGGTGTCGCTGACGGCGATGCGGCCGTCGGGCAGAGCGGTCACCCCGAGCGGATGCTGCAACCGGGCACCCTCCAGTGGCCCGTCGACATGTCCGAAGTCGAACAGCCCCTCCCCCACCAGGGTGCGGACGGTGAAGGTCTGCGGGTCGATCACCCGCACCGCGGAGGTCTCCGAATCGGCGATGACGATCCGGCCGTCGGGCAACTCATCGGCGCCGGAGGGCTGCGCCCACCAGGAGCGGACGAGGGCGCCGTCGACGAGGCCCTCCTGGGTGGTGCCGCCGAGCACCGCGAGGGCACCGCGCCGCGGATCGAAGGTCCAGATCTGGTGGATGCCCGCCATGGTGATCACCACGGAGTTCAGCACCGACGACCAGGTGAGGTCCCACGGGGTCGACAGGTCGAAGGTGAGGGGGTCACCGCCGCCGACGGGCAGCTGGCGGCCCTGCATCCACTGGGTGCCGCTGCCGGCGACGGTGGTGACGGTGGTGGCGCTGCGGCCGCGCAGCAGCCGGTTGCGCCCCAGGCGGATGCCGCGCAGGCGATGGTTGGCCGTGTCGGCGACGAGCAGGTCGTACCCGGCGGCGTCGGCGACGTCCTCCGGCAGGGCCACGATGCCGTTGGGTTCGGCGAAGGCGGCCTCCTCGGCCTCGCCGTCCGCGTAGCCGCGACGGCCGGAGCCGATCACCTCGTCGACGGTGACACCGTCGTCGGCGAACACCACCAGGCGATGCTGACCGGCGTCGGAGACGACGAGTCGACCGTCGTCCAGGCGCACCACCTTCGACGGGTACCGCAGCGGCTGCTCGGTACGGGCCTCGAGCACCGTCGGGGCCGGGCCGCGGACGAGGGAGCCGTCGGCCTCGCCCTCGGCGACGAGCCGGCCGATCAGGGCATCGAGGTTCTCGGCATGCCCTTCCCCGGAGAGGGTGGAGGCGATGCGGCCGTGGGTGTCGAGCACCACCAGGGTGGGCCAGGCGCGGGCGCCGTACTCACTCCAGGTGCGCAGCTCGGGGTCGTCGAGCACGGGGTGCGTGACCTCGTAGCGCTCGACGTTCGCGGCGAGCGCGTCGGGGTCCTTCTCGAACTCGAACTTCGGGGAGTGGACGCCGATGACGACCATCTCCTGCGCCCACTTCTCCTCCACGGGCCGCAGTTCGTCGAGCACGTGCAGGCAGTTCACGCAGCAGAAGGTCCAGAAGTCCAGCACGACGACCTTGCCGCGCAGCTGCTCCAGGGTGATCTCCCCGCCGCCGGTGTTCAGCCAGCCGCGGCCGCGCAGGGCACTGCCGCGCACGCGGGCGCCGGTGGCGCTGCCGGTGGGGGTGCCGTCCCCCGCGGACCCGGCGGGGCGGGCGAGGGGGGCGTCGTCATGCGAGGGGGTCTGGGTCATGCGCCCCATTCCATCACGATCACCGCCCTGTGCGGCGGGTCACCAGCTGCGGATCCACTCGTGCAGGGCGGGGTCGTCCAGCGAGGAGAGCCGCACGTGGGCACCGGGCACGTCGCCATCGACCGGGGGGACGGCCAGCAGCCGCAGCCCGGCCGCGAGCACCGCCCGGCCGCCGAGGGCGGAGTCCTCCACCCCGAGGGCCTGCTCAGGGGTGGCGCCGAGCGCGGCGACCGCCGCGGCGTACATGTCCCCGGCGGGTTTCGGGTTCTCGACGGTGTCGGCGGACTGCAGGGTGCTGAAGGCGTCGATCAGGCCGGTGCGGGTCAGCTTGTCGACCAGGGCCTCATGCCAGGAGTTGGAGGCGCAGCCGATCGGCACCTTCGCGGCGATCGCCCGGACGGTCTGCTCGGCGCCGGGGAGCAGGTCGAGGTCGGCGCGCAGGTCCTCCTCGAAGCGGCTCTTCAGCTCGGGGAGCACCTGGTCCAGGTCACGGCCGGAGGCGCGGGCGATGATGGCGGCGGCATCCTCGACGGTGGTGCCGACGATGGCGGCGTCATCCTCGGGGCTGAGGGTGGTGCCGTAGCGCTCCAGGATGGTGCGCTGGGTGCCGTTCCACACCGATTCGGTGTCCATCAGCAGGCCGTCGCAGTCGACGACGACGGCGGAGGGGGTCCAGTCACCGAAGGCGCGGCGCAATGGGTTGTCCGGGTGGGGCCGACGGTCGGGGGCGGTCATCGGGTCACCGTCCAGGTGCGCACCCAGTCGTGGAGCTGCGGGTCGGCGAGGGATTCGAGGGTGCGGGGTGCGGCGGGATGCTGCCCGGGGATGGACGGCACCGCGATCAGCTGCAGCCCCGCGTCGACGGCGGCGCGGGCACCGGTCTCGGAGTCCTCGAAGCCGAGGGTGTCGGCGGGGGCGGCACCGAGCAGCTGAGCCGCATGCGCATACATGTCGGGGGCCGGCTTGGGGCGGGCGACGTCCTCGATGGCGACACTCGCGTCGATCATGGGGGCGAGCCCGAGACGCTCCAGTTTGAGGTCCAGCAGCTCCCGCGGTGAGTTGGATGCGACCGCGACGGGTTTGCGCTCGCTGATCAGGGCGATCAGATCCACCACACCGGGAAGCGGCACCAGCTCGTGGTCGACGGAGGTGCCGTGGCGCTGGCGCAGGTCGTGCGCCACCTGTTCGGGGGTGCGGCCGACCGCCTCGGCGAGGACCGCGAGGACCACCTCGGCGCTGCCGCCGGTGATGCGGCGGCGCACGTCGTCGTGGAGTTCGACCTCGTGCTCGCGCAGGTAGGCGGTCTGGGCCTCGACCCACCGGCCCTCGGTGTCGACGAGCACGCCGTCGCAGTCGAAGACGACGGCGGCGGGCTCCCAGCGGGGCGGCCAGTGATCGAGGGGGGACGGGGCGGGGGCGGGCGCGGCGTCGGTCATATCACCCCAGCGTAGGGGTGGCCCTGGGCATCTCCCTGCTCGCGGAACGCCACCACCGGCGGCGGTCACGCTCCCCGGCCCGCGATCACGGAAGGCGCAGGCTCTCCACCGCGGTGCGGGTGCGTCGCAGCGCCTCCCGGCCGAGGTCGGGCAGGCCCTGAGCGACAGCGACGAACACGCAGTCCACGGCGGTGAGCTGAGCGATGCGAGAGGCGGTCGCACCGGAACGCACCGCCGATTCCTGGGCGGAGGTGATGAGCACCTGGTCGGCCCGCCGCGCCAGGGGGCTTCCGGCCGAGCCGGTGATCGCGACACGGAAGGCCCCCTGGTCACCGGCGATCCGCAGCGCCGTGACCAGTTCCTCGGTACGGCCGGAGTGGGACAGTGCCACCACCGCGTCCTGCGGACCGAGCAGCGCGACCGCAGGCAGGGAGTCGTGGGGGCCCAGGTGCATGTGGGCGGGCAGGCCGATCCGGGCGAGTTTCTGCCCCAGATCCGCGGCGGCGAGGGCGGAGGCGCCGGCGCCGACCACCACGATCCGGCGGGCGCCGCGCAGGTGCTCGGCGACCACCTCGAGGGACGCCAGATCCAGCGCCCGGGCGGTGTCGAGCACGGCTCGGGAGTCGGCGGCGGCGATCTTCCCCACCACGGTGGCGAGATCGTCGTCGGGGTCGATGTCCCCGGTCTCGGGTCCGTCGGCACCCCGCACCCGGGTGGAGACCGCGTCGTCGTGGAGGCGGAACCGGAGGTCGCGATAGCCGGTGTACCCGAGCTCATGGGCGAAGCGCACCACGGTCGCCTCGGAGCAGCCGGCCGATTCCGCCAGTTCGCTGATGGTCATCCCCGCCGCCGTCGGAGGGTCGGCGAGGATCACATCGGCCAGCCGTTGCAGCGCCGGCTGCAGGTCGTCGCGCAGGCTGCGCAGACGGACGGTGACGGGCGCGTCAGCGGCGGCGGTCATCTCAACTCCTCCACGGCGGTGCGGATCCCGGCGGGATCCCCGATGCGGTCGGGGTCCTTGGCGTGCCGGGCCACGGCGGGTGCGGCGGTGGCGGCATCGACCCCGGCGAGCAGCGCCACGAGCGCCACCCGCACCGATCCTCCCGCATCCTCCAGCATCGCGGCGGCATCCTCGGTGCTGCGCCCCGTGGCCTGCACCAGCATCCGCACGGTGCGGGCGACGAGCTTCTCGTTCGTCGGCCGCACGTCGATCATAAGGTTCTCGTAGGTGGTGCCGAGCCGCACCATCGTCGCGGTGGACAGCGTGTTCAGGGCGATCTTCTGGGCCGTCGCGGCCTTCATCCGGGTGGATCCGGTGACGACCTCCGGGCCGACGTCCAGCAGCACGGCGATGTCGGCGATCTCGGCGAGCGGCGCCCGCGGGTTGGCGGCGATCAGTGCAGTTCCGGCCCCCAGGTCTCGGGCCTGCTGCAGGGCTCCGCGCACGAACGGGGTGCGGCCGCTGGCGGCGAGGCCGATGACGAGGTCGGCGGCGGTGCACTGCTGCCGGACCACGCGGGCGCCGCCCTCGGGGTCGTCCTCGGCTCCTTCGACGGCGCGCATCATGGCCTCCGGTCCGCCGGCGAGGTGCGCGGTGACCATGTCCTCGGTGGCGTTGTAGGTGGGCACCAGTTCCACGGCGTCGAGCACCCCGAGCCGGCCGGAGGTCCCCGCCCCGACGTAGTGGACGGTGCCGCCGCCATCGATGGTCTCGACGCAGCGGGCGGCGAGTGCGGCCAGTGCCCCGGACTGCGCCTGCACAGCGGCGACGACGGTGGCGTCCTCGGCGAGGATCCGCGCCACCAGCTCCTCCTCCCCGAGGGTGTCGAGATCCCGGGTGCGGGGGTTGCGCTCCTCCGTGGGCGAGTCCAGGCGCACCAGGTCCCGCCAGGTCTCCCCGGCGGGAGCGGGGGCAGTCCGGGAATCGGATGACGTGGTCACAGGACCTCCAGGGTTCTCGACGATCGGGACGACGGCGGGACTCCCCCGCGGCACCGCGTCGGCCCGGGGCCGGCAGCGGCGGGGGTGACACCGTTCCCGCTCAGCCGAGGCCCGTCACGGCGGCGCGCATCATCGCGCGCCCGGCACCGAAGCTGAGGATCACGCGGTCGTGCTCCGGTGCGGCGGCGGGCACCCCGGTGTGGACGATGATCGCCGCCGGATGCCGCTCCAGGGTGCGGTCCAGGGCGGCCCGTTCCTCGGCGTCGCTGCGCGGCAGGCGCGTGAGCACCAGCACCAGGTCGGCATCGGCGGGGCCGACGATCCGACGCCCGGCCTCCCGCAGGGCCTCCTCGAGTTGGGGGGCGCGCGCCCCGGAGGCGTGGTCGGGGCGACGCCGCACGTCGATCACCGCCACCGAGGCGTCCTCCCCGGTGCGGCGCGAGGCCGGGCCCCGGAGCACCGCGGGGAGCGTCACGGCGCGGCGGGCGGCCTCGGCCCCCAGCTGATGGAGCGCGGTGAGGGCCTCGTCGAGCGGCGGGGCGGGGGTGGTGCGGCGGCGGGCGCGCAGGGCGGCCAGGCGGTGGCGGGTCCGGGCGGCTCGGCGGGTGAGCTCCGCGCGGGGGAGGCGCCCGTCCGCCACGGCACCGGTGAGGGCGTCGTGGGCCTCCCGCAGCATCTGCTCGTCGTCGCGGCGCAGGGAGGTGCCCAGGCACAGCAGGTCGGCACCGGCCTCCACGGCCCGCACGACCGCCTCCCGGTAGCCGGGGTCGCGGGAGACGGCGGCCATGTCGAGGGCGTCGGTGATCACGAAGGGATCGGTGCCGTCCGTGATCCCTTCCAGCAGCGGCCGGGACCAGGTGCTGATACTGGCGGGCCCCTCCCCCAGGGCCGGGACCAGGACGTGGGCGGTCATCACCGCATCGGGGGCGGGCGCCACGCGCCATGGCGCCAGGTGCGCCCGCTCGACCTGTTCGCGGGGCAGGTCGATCACCGGCAGCCCGGTGTGGGAGTCGACGGCAGTGGCGCCGTGCCCGGGGAAGTGCTTCCCGCAGGTGCCGACTCCGGCGTCTCGCAGTCCCTCGGCCGCGGCGGACGCATGGCGGGCCACCCGCTGCGGATCATCGCCGTAGGCGCGGGTGCCGATCACCGGGTTCGCGGGATCGGTGGAGACATCCAGCACCGGCGCAAGATCCAGGTCGATGTCGCAGGCGGCGAGCACCCTGCCCAGGGCGCGACCGGCACTGCGGGTGAGCTGCTCGTCGTCGATCCGTCCGAAGGCCCACGCCGTCGGCAGGGAGGAGCCGGTGCCGGCCTGCAGCCGGGTGACATCCCCGCCCTCCTCGTCGATCGCGACGACAATCTCGTCGGCGAGCCCGTGCAGCTGTCGGGCGAGGCGCCCGGCGGTGGCGGTATCGGGGGTGTTGTAGCCGAAGAGGATCACCGCGCCGAGGCCCTGCTGCACCGGTTCGTGCAGCCAGGCGGGCACCTCCGTGCCGGTGAAGGAGGCCATGAGCAGGGCCAGCACGTCGCGGTCCCAGGCGGTGCTCATCCCTTCACCGCTCCCTGCGTGAGACCGGAGGCGAGGTTGCGCTGCACCAGCACGAAGAAGATCACCACCGGCAGCGTGATGACGGTGGAGGCGGCCATCACCGCACCCCAGTCGGCGGTGTTCTGGGTGAAGAAGGTGCGCAGTCCGACACCGGCGGTGTACTTGTCGCTGTCCTGCATGAAGGTCAGCGCCACGATGAACTCGTTCCATGCCGTGATGAAGCTGAACACGCTGGTGGCGACGAGGCCGGGGGCGACCAGCGGCAGCAGCACGGAGCGGAACATGCGCCACCATCCGGCGCCGTCCACGTAGGCGGCCTCCTCCAGTTCCTGCGGCACGGCGGCGACGAACCCGCGCAGGTTCCAGATCGCGAAGGGCAGGGAGAACGCCACGTACACGATGGTCAGACCCAGCAGGGAGTTGAGCATCTGCAGCGAGCGGGCCTGCAGGAACAACGGGATGACCAGCGCCTCGAGCGGCACCATCTGGATCATCAGGATCATGATCAGCACCTGGGTACGCAGACGGAACCGGAAGCGGGCCACGGCGACGGCCGCGAACAGCGCCACCAGGCCGCTGAGCAGCACGGTGCCGAGGGCCACGATCAGGGAGACCTGGAGGTAGCGCAGGAAGTCGCCGCGCACGAACACGGTGTGGAAGTGCTCGAGCGTCAGACCCGACGGGAGCAGGCTCGCGCCGCGGGTGAGCGGAGAGGGATCCACGGCGGTGGAGGCCATCCAGTAGAAGGGGAACAGGCTCACCGTCAGCAGCGCGATGACGCCGAGCGCGCGCAGCAGGCGCCCGAGGGCGGTGGGGCGTCGGCCGATCACAGTTCCTCCTCCTTCATCAGCACCCGCATGTAGATGGCGGAGATGATCAGCAGCAGCACCGTCAGCAACACGGCGATGGTGGAGCCACGGCCGTACAGGCCCTGCCCGAAGGATTCGGTGTACGACCACACCCCGAGGTTCATGACGTCACGGTTGGCGCCGTCACCGCCGGGCATCAGGTAGATCTGGGCGAACAGCTTCATGTCCCAGATGGTCGACAGGATGATGCACACCGCGAGGATCGGCCGGATCGCGGGCAGAGTGATGCGGGTGAACTGCTGCCACCCACCGGCGCCGTCCATGGTGGCGGCCTCGTACAGCTCCCGCGGCACGGTGAGCAGCCCCGCCAGCACGGTGACGGCGATGAAGGGGAACCCGTGCTGCACCACGTTCAGCAGGGCGATGAGGTAGAACAGCCAGCGGTTGGTGAACCAGTTGTAGCTGCCCGGTTCGAACAGGCCGAGCATGCCGAGGCCCTCCGCCACGAAGCCGGAACGCGGGTCGAACAACCACACGAACACGTAGGTGCCGGTGAGGGCCGGCACCGCCCAGGCGACCATGATCGCGGTGGTGCACACGGAGCGCCACAGAGGGCTGAGGCGCTCCAGGAACACCGCGATCGCCACGCCCACCACCATCGTGACCACCACGCAGAGCACGGCGAACCCGACGGTGTTGGGCATGACCGTGGTCCACAGGAACCGATCGCCGAGGATGTCGGTGTAGTTCCGCAGGCCGATGTAGTTCGAGTCACCGCGCAGCAGGTTCCGCAGGCGGTAGTCCTGGAAGGACAGGTTGACCACGCGCGCGAGCGGCCACAGCAGCAGCACGCCGAGCACGATCAGGGCGGGGGCGAGGAGCAGCCACGGTGCGGCGCCGCGCTCGAGGCGGCGCCGCACCGGGAGGGTGCGCTGGGCGGTGGAGGTCATGCTTGGAAGATCTGGTCCATCTCCTGGGCCGCCTCATCGGCGGCCTGCTGCACCGGGGTGCCGCCGAGGATCTTCGTCAGCAGCGTCGGAAGGGTCTTCTTGCCCTCGATCTGGCCCCAGGCCGGGGTGACCGGGACGGAGGTGCCGCCCTCGCTCATCTGTTGCGCGAAGACCTTGGTGATCTCATCGCCCTCCGAGACCACCTGGTCCAGAGCCTCCTGCGACCCCGGGAAGAAGTTCGTCTCCGTGGCCCAACGGGTGGCGAAGTCGCCGGTCGCCATGAGCTTGATCAGCTCGAAGGCGAGCTCCGGCTCTTTGGTCTCAGTGAACCGACAGAGGTGAGACCCACCGAGGAAGGACCCCGCCACAGCCGAATCCTTCGCGGGGATGGTGAAGGCGACGAGCTTCTCCGCCAACTCCGGATTGTCCTGCTTCACGGTCGCCGGGACCCACGACCCCGTCACGAACATCGCGACATCGCCCTGCGTGAAGGCGGCCAGGGAATCGGTCTCCTTCCAGGTCGACGCCGCGGGGGTGGAGGAGTTGTGCTTCAGCGCGAGATCGGCGTAGAACTGCAGACCCTCGACGGCAGGAGGCTGGTTGATCGCGGCCTTCCAGGCGTCCCCGTCCTGGGTGGCGATCTCTCCGCCGGCACCCCAGACGAAGGGCATCATGGCGAACAGGCTCGCACCTGGGACCGGGAAGGGGATGAGATCGGGGTTCTTCTGCTTGAGCGTGGTGATCATGTTGAGCAGGTCGTCCCACGAGGCCGGCTGCTGGTTCACCCCGGCCGCGTCGAGGATCTCCTTGTTCGCCAGGATCGAGCGCACGCCGGCGTACCACGGCATACCGTAGAGACGCCCGTCCAGGGTGCCGGCCTCCACCAGACCAGGGACCAGATCGGCATCGAGTCCGGCCGCCTTGATGTCGTCGGTGAGGTCGTCCAGACCGCCGGCGTCGGCGAACTCGGGAGTCCAGGTCGTTCCGACCTCGGCGACATCCGGGCCGGTGCCGCCGGACATGGCGGTCACGAACTTGTCGTGCGCGCCGTCCCACGGCTGCACCTGCACATCCAGCGTCGCACCGGTGCGCTCGGTGAAGGCCTGCTTCAGTGCCTCCACGTACTCGTCGGTCTTGGCGTTGGTCCCCTCCATGATCCAGAGGGTGAGGGTCTTGCCCTTGTTGGCCTCGGTGTCGGTGGGGTCGGCACCGGAACCGGCCGAACCGCCGCTCCCGCCGCAGGCGGCGAGGGTGAGGGCGGCGGTGCCGACGGCACCGGAGGCGAGAACACGTCGTCGTGCGATCATGAGCACTCCTTGGAAGAGTTTCGGGGCAACCGTTGCGGAAGAAAGTTCCCTTCCGGGCTGCTAGGGTCGAAGTTACCATGAATCGCGTCACATCGGAGCCTCTCGTGCTCGCCGCGGATGTCGGCGGCACCTCCACGCGTGTGCTGATCGCTCCCGCCGACGCCGATCCCGCCGCCCTCCCCCTCACCGCGGACGGCGCCCCGGCACCCACCGCGAGGGGCAGCGGCGCGAACATCCGGTCCGGGGGCCTGGGCGCCCTCGGCGCCGTGCGCGCCACCACCGCCCGCGCCCTCCAGGCCCTCGGAGCCCACGGTGAGCAGGTCCGGGCGGCGGTGTTGGGGATGTCCGGCGCCGGTCCCGCCCGGCGCCGGGAGATCACCCAGCGGGTGCGGTCCGACCTCGCCGAGCTCGGCATCTCCCCCGAGGTCGTCGAGGTGCGCGACGACCTGATCACCGCCTTCCTCTCCGGTGGTGTCAGCCTGACCGGCGTCCTGCTGCTGGCCGGCACGGGTGCCGCCGCCGTGCGGGTGGACCACGGGGTCGCGGTCGCGCGCCGGGACGGCATGGGGTGGCTGCTGGGCGACGTCGGCTCCGCGGTGTGGATCGGCCGCCGGATCGTCGAAGGGGTCGCCGCCGACCTCGACCACCGCGGGCACCCGACCGAGCTCACCTCCCTGCTGCAGGCTGACCTGGGCCTCCCACGGGCCGGGTCCGCGACCACCGGCGACCCGCGCCAGGACCTCATCAGGGCGCTCGACCCCCTGCGGCCCTCGGAGCTCGGACGCTTCGCGCCCCTCGCAGCCCGCGCATCCTCCGATCCGGTGGCGCAGGGGATCCTCCACGACGCCGCCGCGCACCTGCTCGCGCATGTGGAGGCCCTCGACGGCTCCGGCACCCTGCCTGTGGTCCTCGCGGGATCCGTGGTGGCCACCGACGGTCCGGTTCGGGAGACTGTGCATCGACGGCTCGAAGCCTCCGGTCGGCGTGTGGTCACCGCCCGCGACGGTCTACTCGGGGCGTTGACCCTCGCACACCGACTGCTGCAGGAGCCCCGCCACCCATGAGTGCTCGCCCCCGTCGCGCGCCCCGCGCACCGCACCCACGCTCAGCACGCTCCCGGGCCCAGACTCTGGCGCTGCGGACGGAGTCCGGACGGTTGTCGATCGGCATAGCGGTCGCTGTCGTCCTCAGCGTGATCGTGGCCGAGTCGGTGCCGGAGTTCCGGAGCGCCTTGTGGGAAGCCCGCGTCTCGGCGGCGCTGGCACTGAGCGCTCTCATCGTCACCCTGTACGGATTCATCGAGGCGACGCTGATGATCGCCGTCTACCGCCGGCTGTCGCGGCGCGAGCTGATCATCCTGGCGCGCCGCCGACGCGCCCGCCGGGCGATCCCCCTGTACCGCTGGACCGACACCGGGAGTCCCCAGTCCGAGGCCGCACAGCTCGCCGGGGTGGCGGCCATCGGCATCGGACTGTTGCTGACCCGGCCGGACGGTCTGCCCACCGGCCTGCTGATGGCGATCGCCATCGGGTCGGTGATCATGGCGTGGATCAGTTGCGCGAGCGCCTACGCGATCGAGTACGCGGCCCTCGATGCCCACGGGGACGCCCTGGAGGTCCCCGGGGCAGCCCCACCGGACCGGGCGTTCGAGGAATACCTCCACCTCGCGATCATCGTGCAGACCACGAACGGCCCCGCCGACGTCCTGCCCCGCACGCGCGCGGCGCGGCACGCTGTGCGCACGCAGTCGATCCTCGCGTACATCACCACAACCGTGCTCATCGCCATGGGCGCCTCCGTTCTGCTGACCGCGCTGTGATGCCGGACGGGTGAGCGCCCCCGCCAGCCCAGAGCCCCAGCAGGCGCGGCCACTAGGATGTGGGCGATCTGGCCCCGTCCCCGGAAGGCTCCCCATGTCCGAGCTGCTCGACGACACGGTCCCCACGCGCGAGAAGGTCCTCGTCGTGGGTGCCGGCCCCGCCGGACTCGCCGCTGCGGCGGCGCTGAAGGCCCTCGGGGTCCCCTTCGACCTCGTCGACCGCTCCCCCGACGTCGGCGGCATCTGGCATGACGACCGGGTTGACACCCCGGTGTGGTCCGCGATGGAGATGATCTCCTCCACCGCGTTCACGCAGTACGAGGACCTGCTGCAGCCGGCCTCCTACCCCGCGTTCCTCAACCCCGCCCAGATGGCGAAGTACCTGCGCGCCTACGCGGCCCGGTACAACCTCACCGACCATTTCCAGCCGCGCACCGAGGTGGAGCACGCCCGCCCCTTCGAGGAGGGCCGCTGGCAGGTGACGCTGTCCAACGGGCGCATCGACGTCTACCGCGCGATCGTCGCGGCACACGGCATCGCCTCCCGCCCGCATGTGCCCGAGTGGGCCCAGGGGGCTGACCCGGAGCGGGTGATCCACGCCTGGCAGTGGACCGGCAGCGCCGGCCTGGAGGGCCGCCGCGTGCTGGTCGTCGGGTCCGGTCAGTCCGCCGCTGACATCGCCGTCGACGCCGCCCGTCGGGCTCAGGAGGTCCGCTGGTCGGCCCGCAGTGGCCACTGGGTGGTGCCCCGCACCGTCGGCCCCCTCCCGGGGGACGTCGTCGCCTCCCGGGAGCCCGCCCTGCTGGGCCGACTCAACACGACCATCGCCGATGCCGCCATCGGGCGTCTCGCCGGGAACCCGGCATCGGTGGGCCTGCCGGCCCCCCGCGCCTCCGTGCTGGAGGACCGGGTCATCGTCTCCGACGACGTGCTGGACCGGGTGCGCGAGGGCCGCATCACCCCCGTCGCCGATGTGCGGGACCTCGCCGCGGACGGCACCGTCACCCTCACCGACGGTGCCACCTGGACGCCCGACCTGATCGTGCTGGCCACCGGGTACGAATCCGGGGCCGACTACCTCGATGAGGACGTGCTGCCGACCACCGCCGACGGCGCCCCCGACCTGTTCCTCGGCGCCTTCCCCCGCCACCGCGACGACCTCGTGGTGCTGGGGCAGGTGCGGGTCAACGGCGGGGTGCTGCCGGTGCTCGTGGAGCAGGCCGACATCGCCGCGTACTTCCTCCACGCCGTCGCCACCGGTGACCCGCGCGCCGAGGATTTCCGCCGCGTCCGCTCCGGCGGCGACGCCGGGGCACTCGCGGTGGCGCATCGCCGACAGGCTCCGACGGGGCTGCGGGGCCGTGTGCGCCGGGGGCTGGAGTCGGCGCGCCGTCAGGCCCGTCGCACGCCCGCCCCGCAGGCGGTCACCGAGCGCGGTCAGCTGCCGCTGTCGGACCGGGCCGAGCTGCTGGAACGGCTGCGCGGGGTGCGCGAGATCTTCGACTGACCCGTCGTCCCCGGGGACAACGCCTGGTCGGCGTGCGCCCGCCGGATGCCCACCTGCGCGACGATCTGAGCCAGCGCCACCACGGTGAGGGCGATCGCCGCGCCGCGCCGCTGATCGACGAGGGCATCGGCCCACCAGGCCCGGCCCGTCGCACCGAACCAGGAGGGGGCGAGCACGGCGTCCCCGATCAGGGCCACCAGCAGGGCGGCGCCCAGCAGGACGGCCGGGGCGGCCACCGCCAGACGCACCGCTTCGGGGCGCCCCGGGCCTGAAGCGTACGCACGCGCCGTGAGGGCGATGCCCGCCCCCGCCAGCAGCGGCAGCACCACCAGGGCCAGATGCGCCACATGGGATCCGGCGGCGGCGCGCAGCAGCGGGGACAGCAGCGCGGCCACCTCCACCGCCGCCAGCGCGCAGGTCACCACGATCGCGGGGACAGGGCGGCCGGCGACCAGCCGGCGCAGCGGCCGCGGCACCGGCAGCAGCAGCCCGATGAGCGGACCGGCCACCGCCAGCAGCAGTGCCTGCGACACCAGGTAGGCGCTGGCGAGCACCTTCGCGTACACCGCGAGCGGCCCCGACAGCACGAGCAGCAGCACCACCGAGATCAGCGCCAGAGCCACCGCGCGAACCCTCCGCCTCGTCGCCGTGCCCCGTGCCCGCACCGCCACCAGCACGGCGAAAGCCGTCGCCGCGATCGACAGCGGCTCCGGGCGCCAGGCGGTGAGCGCGGTGGTGAGCGTGGGTTCCGGGGGCAGGGGGTACCCGGTGAGGATGGCGGCGGGGCCCAGCGGCGGCACCTCGTCGTCGGCGGGCGGCGGGGAACTCGACAGCGCGGCGGCCAGGGCGATCGCCCCCAGCATCAGGGCGATCTCCAGGGCGGCCAGGTGCCGGTACGCGGCCACTGCCTGCACCTCGCCGTCCTCCACCCGGCGGGCGAGTTCCCGGCGCTGAAGGTGGCCGAGACCTCCCAGGGCCAGCAGCAGCACGGCCTTCGCGAGAGCCAGCTGCACGTACACGCTCGTCAGCACGTCGGACGGCCCGGTCATCCGCACCGCGAGGGCCCACAGCCCGCTGGCGCCGACGGTGACCCAGCAGGCCAGGGCGAGAGCGGAGAAGCGGTGCAGCACGGCGGCGTCATCCCGGGAGCGGGCCGGCAGCAGCTGCAGCACGATGAGGCCTCCCACCCACACGCCGACGGCCACCAGGTGCAGGGCCATGGTGGAGGTCGCGACCTCATGGGCGGTGTTCCCCGCAGCATGGCCGGTCATGCCCTTCGCCGCCAGCGCCAGCACCGCCATCCCGGTGACCGCGCGCGCGAGATGCCCGGAGGTTCCGAGGATCGCCACCGCGGTGCTGGCGGCGGCGGTGATCAGCGCGATGAGCTGCCACAGCCCGAGGTCGGTGCCGAGGTAGACGCCGAGGTCGGAGCCGAAGGCCGGATCGGTCAGCGCCTGCCCGGTGGCGAGCGAGTACCCGAGGAGCAGGCCGAGCAGCTGCGCGAGGGTCCACACCCCCGCGGTGATCGCCGCGATCATGAGGGCCCGGGCCCGGTCGTGGTCCTCTCGCAGCACCCACCCGGCCAGCAGTGCCGCCCCCAGGCACAGGGATCCGGCGATGTCGGCCACCACCGCGACGGGGGCGCCACCGCGACGGGTGAGGGTGTCGGCCGCGATCAGGACGGGGTTGCCCGCCTCGGCGAGCGCCGCCGCCCCGACCGCCACGAGAGCGGCCAGCACCAGTCCGAGACACAGGGCGATGACCCGCTGGCGCAGGGGGCGGGAGGGCACGGCGGCCTCCACGGTGCTCACCTCTGCGGGCGGGGGCGTCGTCGCGCGGGGGTTCACAAGGCCACCGCCAAGCCCGCCCACAGCGCCGCCATTCCGACTCCGCAGGTCAGCAGCAGGTACCCGACGGCGCTGACGGTCGCGCCGCGACGCACCAGCGCCACCACATCCAGGATCATCGTGCTGAAGGTCGACAGGGCCCCGCAGATCCCGGTGCCGAGCAGCGCGAAGGACAGCTGCCCGATAGTCGTCGTCGGGGAGCCGAGCAGGGCCATGACCACCCCGAACAGGAAACACGCCAGCACATTCGCGGCGAAGGTCCCCCACGGCATGGTCACCGCGACACCGGGGGCGCGGCCCTCCTCTCCCGGGACGAGTCGCGGCGTGGGCGGGCGAAGGGCGGCGAGCAGCTCTCCGATCCCCCAGCGCCCCAGGGCGCCGAGCGCTCCGCCGAGGGCGACACACAGCGCCAGACCGAGCTCGAGCATCAGGAGGCCTCCTTCGCGCTCGTCGGCACCGGGTCGGTGCCGTCCCCGGCGGGGGTGCGCCGGCGGCCCAGGCGCATCCCCAGGGCCATGCCGAGGACGGCCGCCCCAAGTCCCCCGAGGACGGAGGCGTTGCCGTACCCGAAGGCGAGCAGCGGGAACCGTGAGCCGACCATCGCGGCCCACTCCAGCACCAGCAGCGACATGGTGGTGAACCCGCCGAGCATGCCGGTGCCGATCAGGGGCCGCCACCAGGCGGGCAGTCGGCGGTCGACCTCGGACCAGCCGGTGAGCAGCCCCAGCAGGAGGCACCCCAGGATGTTCGTCGCCAGGGTGTCCCAGGGGATCTCCACCAGGGTCGGGGAGAACGCGGTCGTGACGGAACGTCCCAGGGCGTAGCGCAGAAGCGCGCCGATCGCCCCACCCGCGGCGACCAGCAGCACGGTGGTGCGGCGCCGCAGCGGCACCGGCGGCGGGCCCGAGCCGATGACCTCCTCATCGCCGCGCAGATCGGCCTCGGTGAGGGCCGCCATCTCCACGGTGCGCATCCGCGGGTCGTCGCGGCGGCGGGGCGAGGAGGGGGTCGAGGTCACCGCACCAGAGTACGGGGCACGCGGCGGCGCCGAGGGGTCAGCCCCAGACCAGGCTGAGCTCCGGCCGCTCCAGCACCGCGGAGATGTCGTGCAGCAGCTGCGAGCCGAGAGCGCCGTCGATCAGTCGGTGGTCGAAGCTCAGGGACAGCTGCACCACCTGTCGCGGCACGATCTGCCCGTCCACCACCCACGGCTTCTCCTGCACCGTGCCGATGCCGAGGATCACCGACTCCCCGGGGTTGAGGATCGGGGTACCGGAGTCGATGCCGAACACCCCGAAGTTGGTGATGGTGATGGTGCCGTGGCGGGTGGCCGACAGCGGGGTGGCGCCCGCGCGGGCGGTGCGGGCGAGATCGTTGATGGCCTCGGCGAGTTCCCGCAGGGTCAGCAGGTGGGCGTCCTTGATGTTCGGCACGATCAGACCGCGCGGGGTGGCGGCGGCGATACCGAGATTCACGAAGTGCTTGTAGACGATCTCCTGGGCGTCCTCATCCCACGAGGCGTTGACCTCCGGGTTGCGGCGGATCGCCACCAGCAGGGCCTTCGCCACGACGACCAGCGGGGAGACCTTCACATCGGCCCATTCACGGTCGTGCCTCAGCCGCGCCACGAGGTCCATGGTGGCGGTGACGTCGACCTCGTTGAACACGGTGACGTGCGGGGCGGTGAAGGCGGAGGCCACCATCGCCTCCGCGGTGCGTTTGCGGACGGAACGGATCGGCACCCGGGTGGTGCGGTCGTCGCTGGTGACCCCGGCGAAGCCCTGGGCGGCGCCGGGGCCCTGCGCGGAGCTGGAGGCCATGGCGCCCTCGAGTCCCTCCGGGGCCTGCGGTGACTCGTCGGGGAAGTACGCACCGTCAGTGCCGCCGACGGCCCTCTGCTGGGCCGCCAGGACGTCCTCCCGGGTGACGGTGCCACCGGGCCCGGTCGCCAGGACATCCGCCAGGGCGATGCCGAGGTCCCGGGCGAGCTTGCGCACGGGCGGCTTGGCGAGGATCCGGTCGACGGGCACCTGGTGGTCGTCACCGGCGCGGCGGCGCCGACGCCTGGACGGGGCCGCCTCCCGGCTGCCGTAGCCGACGAGGGTCGGCGGGGCGGCGTCCTGCGCGCTCCCGGTCTGGTTCTGCGCGGCCTGGTCCTGCGGGTCACCGGGGGCCGTCGGGACCTCCGCGGCGGGCGGTTCGGCGTCAGACACCGCGGCCTCCGCACCGGCGTCATCAGGATCCGTATCCGCAGGGCTCGCGTCGTCGGCGGCGTCGGTGTCGACCTCGATCATCGGGGTGCCGACGGTGATCTCCTGCCCCACCTCGACCAGCACCGCGGTGACGCGCCCGGCCACATGGCTGGGCAGCTCCACCGCGGACTTCGCGGTCTCGACCTCGATCACCGGGTCGTTGATGCGGACGGTGTCCCCCACCGCCACCTTGAGGCTCAGCACCTCGGCCTCGGTGAGCCCCTCCCCGGGGTCGGTCAGGGCGATGCGCACGATGTTCGTCACGGTGTCCTCCGCGCGTGGGTCGAGATATCCGGTGGGTCGGGTGTCGGTCGGGCGGTCAGGCGTCGAGGGCGCGGTCGACGGCATCGAGCACGCGGTCCACGTCCGGCAGGTAGGCGTGCTCCATCCGCGCCGGCGGGTACGGCAGGTGGTACCCGCCCACGCGCAGCACCGGCGACTCCAGGTGGTAGAAGCACTCCTCGGTCACGCGGGCGGCGATCTCCCCGCCGAGTCCGCCGAAGACCGGGGCCTCGTGCACCACCACCAGGCGGCCGGTGCGCTGCACGGAGGCGGTGATGGTGGGCATGTCCAGCGGGGAGAGGCTGCGGGCGTCGATCACCTCGAGGTCGATCCCCTCGGCCTCGGCCATCTCGGCGGCCTGCATCACCAGCGGCACGCTGGGACCCCAGGCGAGTAGCGTTGCGTCCCGGCCCGGGCGGCGCACCACCGCGTCGTGCAACCCCAGCTCGGGCCGCCGGTCGGGGTCCACGTCGCCCTTCTCCCAGTACCGACGCTTGGGCTCGAGCATGATCACCGGGTCATCGGACTCGATCGCCTGACGGGTCATCCAGTAGGCGTCCTGGGCGGTGGCGGGAGCGACCACCCGCAGCCCCGCGGTGTGGACGAACAGGGCCTCGGGGCTCTCCGAGTGGTGCTCCACCGCGCCGATGCCGCCGCCGTGGGGAATACGGATCACCAGGGGCATCCGCACTCGCCCCTGGGTGCGGTTGTGCATCTTGGCGACCTGGGTGGTGATCTGGTTGTACGCCGGGAACACGAAGCCGTCGAACTGGATCTCCAGCACCGAGCGGTAGCCGCGGAAGGCGAGACCGACGGCGGCGCCGACGATCGACGCCTCGGACAGGGGGGTGTCGACCACGCGCTGGGGCCCGAATTCCGCGAGCAGACCGTCGGTCACGCGGAACACGCCGCCGAGGGTGCCGATGTCCTCCCCCATCAGCAGCACCTTGTCATCGGCGCGCATCGCATCGCGCAGACCCAGGGTGATGGCCTTGGCGATCGGCAGACGGGTCACGCTCATCGTTCCTCCTCCCCGTCGTGGGCGAGAGCCTGCCACTGCAGGAACTCCTCGCGCTCGGCCTCGACCAGGGGGTGGGGTTCGGCGTAGGGGTGGTCGAACATGACCACCGGGTCCGGGTCCTCGAGGGCGTGGATGTGGTGGTGCAGTTCCATGGCGAGGTCGTGCGCCTCCTCGTCGCAGCGGGAGATGTACGCATCGTCGATCTCGTCCAGGGAGCGCAGGTGCGCGCGCAGCCGCGCGATCGGGTCCTTCGCCGCCCACTCCTGCTCCTCGTCGCGGGTGCGGTAGCGGGTGGCGTCATCACTGGTGGTGTGCGGGGCCATGCGGTAGGTGAGGGCCTCGAGGAAGGCGGGGCCGTGACCGGCGCGGGCGCGATCCATCGCCACCCGCACCGCCGCCAGGCACGCCAGCACGTCATTGCCGTCAAGCCGGGCGGAGGGAATGCCCCAGCCCCGCGAGCGCTGGGCCAGCGGCACCCGCGACTGCACGGTGCTCGGCACGGAGATCGCCCAGTGGTTGTTCTGGGTGAAGAACACGACGGGCGCCTGGAACGACGCCGCCCAGGTGAAGGCCTCCGACACCTCGCCCTCGCTGGAGGCACCATCGCCGAACAGGGCGAGCACGGCGGTGTCCTCGGTGGCATCCCCGGTGCCGACCAGGCCGTCGCGCTGCAGCCCCATGGCGTAGCCGACGGCGTGGGGCGCCTGCGCGCCGAGCACGATCATGTACGGGTGGGTGCGCAGCTCGTAGGGGTCCCAGCCACCGTGGTTGATGCCCCGCCAGATCTGCAGGATGGTCCACGGCTCGATGCCCCGCGCCCACGCGACGCCGTGCTCACGGTAGGTGGGCACCAGGTAGTCCTGGGTGCGGGCGGCGTGCCCGGCTCCGATCTGGGCGCCCTCCTGCCCCAGCGCACTGGCCCACAGTCCCAGCTGCCCCTGACGCTGCAGGCTGGTGGCCTCGACGTCGGCGGCGCGGATCATCACCATGTCGCGGTAGTAGCCGCGCAGCGCCTCGGGGGTGTCGAGACCCTCGGCGGCGAGGGCCGCGTCGAGCTCGTCGTGCGGGGTGCGGGTGCCGTCGGGCGCGAGCAGCTGCCAGGCGGGCTCGTCGGACGCCGGCTCCGGGATGGTGGTGCGAAGAACGCTCACCCGGCCGATACTAACTTACGGTGCCGTAGGTTGCACGGGGTCTCAGGCATGCGGACCCCATTCCGGACGAGGGGTGTCCGGGCCCCGGTAGGGCTCATCCCCCAGCTCGACCTGCAACCGCGCCAGCTCCGCCCGCAGTTCCGCGACCACCGGTGCGTACGCGGGGTCGTCGACCACGTTGTGCAGCTCCAACGGGTCGACCTCTCGGTCGTACAGTTCGAACTCCTGCGGCACGATCTCGTCGGAGGACCCGGCTGCCCCCATCCCCGCCCCATAGCAGTCGATGTAGGTGTAGCGGGCGGTGCGCACCCCATAGTGGGCGGGGGCTCGGTGGTCGCAGTCCAGATGCTCCCAGTACCGGTAGTACATGGCGGTCGGCCAGTCAGCCGGGACGGTCCCCCGCAGCAGCGGCAGCAGTCTGCGGCCCTGCTGGGCGGGCAGCTCGGCCTGCGGGTCCAGCCCGGTGGCCTCCAACAGGGTCGCGGCGATGTCGACGTTCGTGGCGAGCGCCCCGACAACACCCCCGGCGGGCACCTCCCGCGGCCAGCGCACCATCATGGGCATCCGCAACGACTCGTCGAACATCAGGCGCTTGTCGTACCAGCCGTGCTCCCCGAGGAAGAAGCCCTGGTCGCTGAGGTAGATCACCAGGGTGTTCTCGGCGAGCCCCTGGGCGTCGAGCTCGTCGAGCAGGCGTCCCATGGAGTCGTCGACCGCCTGCACCGTCTGGAGGTAGTCCCTCAGGTACAGCTGATAGTTGCGGTGGGTGCGCGCCTCCCGGTTCTCCTCCCCCTGCAGCTCGGGCGGCAGCGGCTCCTTGAGGTCGTTCTCGGTGAGGTCGTCGGCGATGGTCATCCGCACCTCGCGCATCTGGCGGGAGCGGGAGGCATGGTCGTCGAACAGGGTCTCCGGCTCCGGGATGGACCCGGCCGGGTAGAGGTGGCGGTGGCGATCGTGGGGCTGCCAGTTGCGCTGCGGGGCCTTGTGATGCACCAGCAGACAGAAGGGCTGTTGCGGGTTCTCCCGTCGCTGCTCGCGCAGCCAGTCCAGTGACATATCGGTGACGATGTCGGTGGCGTAACCGGGAACCACCGCACGCCCCTCCGGGCCGATCATCACGGGATCGTGGTACTCACCCTGACCGGGGAAGATGCGCCAGGCGTCGAAGCCGCGCGGCAGCGCCTGCTCGCTCTCCCCCAGATGCCATTTCCCGAACAGGGCGGTGGCATAGCCGTGATCGTGCGGCACCTGCGGGAAGGTGGGCAGGCGATGATCGAACTCGGTGTAGATGGTGGCGGCGCCGTGCACGTGGCTGTAGGTGCCGGTGAGGATGCTGGCGCGGGAGGGCGTGCACACGGAGTTGGTGCACAGCATCGCATCGAGGCGGGCCCCCTCCTGCGCCAGACGGTCCAGGTGAGGGGTCGAGTTGAGGCCACCCCCGTAGGCGGAGATCGCCGCGGCGGCGTGGTCGTCCGACAGGACGATGAGGATGTTCGGTCGGGACGACGCCGCGCCGGATGCCTGGGCGGTCGGTCGGGCGACCGGCTCACGGGTCGACCGGGGGGGTCGACGAGGCCGTCGGCTGGGGGCTCGGGGTGTCGGTCATCGTGTCTCCTCGACGGATCCGGCGCGCGATCTCGAGGCGCGTGCGCACGCCCGCTCCAGTTCCTTCTCGGTGGTCTCCAGCCACCCGATGTACAGGGAGGTGTTCTGCCAGCCCCGGTGGTGGGTCAGGGCCTCGATCTCCATCAGTCACTCCGGGTCGATCTCGGGGACGGTGTCGGGGTTGGGCACCGGCTGGAACGGGCCGGGTTCGGCCGCGCGCTGCGCCCGACGGAACTCGAGCTCGCGGCGCAGGATCCGCAGCGCCACCTCGGGGCCCAGCTGCCCCGCGAAGTTCATCCACACCATGAAGGCCGGATCCATGGGGCGCTCCGCCGGCTCGAACTCCGACTCCCCCCACCGGCACAGCTCGCGGCGGCCCGCCTCGGTCAGGGAGTAGACCCGAGCATCCGGGCCGGTGTCGCGATGCTCGGTGGTGGAGGAGACCAGGCCGTCGGACTCCAGCGCCGCCAGAGCCCGATAGACGGGGGTCATGCTGGGACGGCGACCGAGCCAGCGCCCTTCGGTGCGCAGCCAGCGGCCGATGTCGTACCCGCTAGAAGGTCTAAGGGCAGCATCAGGGGGGCAGACACCGAGACCGCCTCAGTGGTTTCTTCTTCCGTTGCTCTAACCCTCAAGGCCGAACGCCTCTGTGACCTGCTCAATGGTGAACTTCTGCCGAAGCTTCGCCGCGGTGTTCTGGTTCGCGAACATGCCGTTCCTCCAGACCGCTCGCTCGCGTGGCACCGCCTTGATCCACGCGACGGGCACGACCCACTCGGCGTTCTCGTCCTCCGCGTCGCCATCATGCCGATACGTCCCGGCGAGCGGGAGGCTCTGCAGCGGGGTCTCGACGCCGTCGACCTCGACGAGCGCCTGGTCGAAGCGACGGGCCTCACCGATGACGGTGCCGACTCCGACGTAGCCGGACTTGGGGATGTGCACGAAGACTCGTGCGCCGATCGGCAGATTCTTCAGGGTCCGGGAGAACCATGCGCCGCCACCACCCGAAACGAAGCCGTACTTCTGCGCGTCTGCCCACTGGCGGGTGCCGCTGTCCTCGCCGAACGCGACGTACCAGTCGCTCCCGTTCCACGCTTCGCGGGTCTTCGTCTGACGTGCGGGGGCAACGCCGGGAGTCTGCTGCCCGTCGTGCTCAACCAGCCAGCTGCGCGCCAGGTACATCGCACCGTTGTCCTCGAAGTGGCGGAAGAAGACGACGTTGATGGGCACCCCGAAGTCCTCGTTCAGGAAACGCACGATGCGCTCCGTGGCTGCGTCGACGCTCGCGGCCACGATGGTGAACGTCTGCGTGCTATTGACATCCTCGGGGAGGGTCTCGTTGAAGCACTCGGCGAAGGCTTCCTCCAGTGCAACGCCAGGCCTGTACGTCTCGAAGATCGCTTGGATCTCGGCGCGTCCCAGCCCGGCGACCCAGGAGCCGTAATCGAGAGCTTGCGCGGTGACGTCGCGCGGGGTCTTGTCGCGCTTGAGCTCGATGACGTGCACGGCCGCGGTCTCGTCGAGCGCCAGCAGGTCGATGAACCCGCCGAACGCGGTCGCGACCTGCCGCCCGATGAGCAGCAGTGTCTCTCCGAGCATCGACGGATCCGACTCGATGTAGTTCTCGAGCTGGGACTCCAGGCCGATCGAGGTCGGGACGATGCGGCTGAGCTTGTTGCCGTCAGCGCGCCAAAGTCCCATTTCGACCGCCACGATCAGCCCTCCGCCTCGAACATTTCGGGCGCGAGGCCCTCCACAACCCGTCGGTCGTCACCGAACGGGTGACCACGCCGCCCGACATTGGACGGCAACAGCGGAGCGATCCGCTTCCACTGCGCATCCGTGAACACCCGATATCGAGAACCCGTCGACCTCACCCCACCAGACTGCCGCGAACCTCACGATGCATATGGGAGACACGCTCCTAGCCGGCTGCCGGGCCAATAGACCCAGCAGGGCATAGTCCCTCACGATCCCTCCCCGAGCCTGGTCGCACCTTGGCGCATCAGCTATGACCGCCGATGCATAGTGTGGCATGCCGTCGGGCCCGGCGGTGACACCGTGGGGAGAGAGGTCGCGGGCGGCGGCACCGCGGGGAGTGACACCACGGGTGGGAACGCTGCGCGGACCCTGCGGGAACGTCCCGGATACAGTGCCGTCATGCGTGAGGCGTCCGTGCGACTGCACCTGTCCGGTCAGGAGGCACGGATCGTGCCGCATCCCCACCTGGGCGGCTACGCCCTGGAGATGGGTGGTCTCGAGCAGTCCCACGTGGACCTCACTGATCCCACCCAGATCCACCACGAATATCTGCGGCGCATCGCCACCGTCCTGGATGACGCCTTCCCCGCCGGGCAGCCGCTGCGGGTGCTGCATCTGGGGGCGGGGGCGCTCACCCTCGCGCGATACCTGCAGGCCACCCGACCCGGCTGCGCCCAGACGGTGATCGAGATCGAACGGGAGCTGCCGGGGTTCGTCACGGACCACCTGCCGCTGCCCCCGGGCACGGACCTCACCGTGATCATCGGCGACGCGCGCCAGGAACTGGAGCACCTGGTGGCGCAGGGGTGGCGGGTCGACGCCGTGATCGTCGATGTGTTCAGCGGCGAGGCCACGCCTGAGCACCTGACCACCCCGTCATTCCACGCCCTCACCCTGCAGGCTCTCGGCCCCGGCGGGGCGGTGCTCGTGAACGTGGGGGACGATCCGCCGCTGCGGTTCTTCGCGCAGCAGGCGCGGGCACTCGAGGAGGCGACGGCGGAGGCCGTGCTGGAAGGGCCGTGGACGCTCACGGCCTCGACGATGCTGCAGCTGCAGCAGATGGGGAACCTGGTGCTGGCGGCTGGGGATGCGCTCGCTGCGGGCGGGCCCGAGGCGCAGATCCTTCGGCGCTCGCAGTGGCTCGCGGCCGGGCCCCACCCGGCGGCGGTCCTCGACCCCCACGAGACCGCGCAGCTGGTGTCGCGGATCCTCACCGAGCACTGACCGGCCCGGCGGCCGGGCTCAACGCTGACGCCAGGCCCCGCACACCTCGAGGATGCGGTCGTTGGCCTCGTCCTCCGCGATGGTGATGCGCACACCGTCATCCCCGTAGCGGCGCACCACGAGGCCACGGTCGGCGCAGAAGTCGGTGAACTCCTGACACTGCTCCCCCAGCGGGAAGAACACGAAATTGCCCTGCGAGGCCGGCAGCTCCCACCCCTGCTCCGCGAGCCCGGCCATCACCCGGGAGCGCTCGGACCGCAGGTGGGCAGTGCGTTCGGTCATGAGCGCCATCACCTCGGGCTCGAGGGATGCGAGCGCTGCGGCCTGCGCCAGCAGGTTGGTGCCGAACGGAAGGGTCACCTTCAGCAGGGCGTCGGCCAGCCGCGGATGCGCCAGGGCGTACCCGACGCGCAACCCGGCGAGGCCGTGCGCTTTCGAGAACGTGCGCAGCACCAGCAGGTTCGGAAACTCGCGGAACAGGCCCTCCGCGTCGATCCGCAGCTCCGGCTCCACGAACTCGCGGTAGGCCTCATCCAGCGCCACCACCACGTGGGAGGGCACCCGGCCGAGCACGGAGCGCACCTGCTCGGTGGTGAGGATCGGACCCGTCGGGTTGTTCGGGGTGCACAGGATCATCAGGGTCGTGCGGTCCGTGACGGCCGCGACCATCGCGTCAAGATCGTGCTCGAAGGTCTCCGTCAACGGGATCTGCCGACTCACACCCCCCTGCGCCCCGACGAGGATCGGGTAGGCCTCGAAGGAGCGCCACGGGAAGACCACCTCATCACTCGGATCCACCACGGCGCGTACCAGATCCCCGGTGACTGCGACGGCGCCGGTGGAGACCACGATCTCCTCCGGCGTGACGCCATGCTCGGCGGCGAGGGCCTGCCGCAGCTGCTGGTTCATCATGTCGGGGTAGCGGTTCGCGCCCTCCAGCGCGGCGATCACCGCTTGACGCACGGAGTCGATCGGCCCGAACGGTGATTCGTTCGACGAGACCTTGTACACCGTGAGGTCCTCGCGCTGCGGCGCCGGTCTCCCGGCGACATACGCGGGAAGCGCGTCCAGGGCGGGTCGCAGCCGGATCGCCTCCTCCCCCGGGGGGCTCGGCGGGTTCTGCTCGGTCGGCGCGTGCTCAGGGGCCATGCAGGTGAACGTACCCGGTCCCCGGGGACCGGTGTCCCGGGCGTCCGCGGGCTCGGAGCGGCCGCGGGCTCGGGGCGGTTGCTCCGCAGCGACATCGGACTGCGGCGACATGATGTCCCGTAGGTCGCGACATCATGTCGTCTGAGTCCACCAATCCGCGCGCGGCGCCGGCCGCACCGGGCAACGCCGGTACCCCGAGGAGGAGTCATGCAGGGATCCCGAGTCGTATCCCGTGGGGCTGCCGTGGGCACGGTGCTACTCGTCTTCTCGGCCTGTGGTGGCTTCGACACTCCCCTGCCCGCCGAGGACGCCGTCGCGCACTATGACGACGTCGCGACCACTGTCGCCGACGCCGCGGCTCCCGAGGCCTCGTGGAACCACGCCGAGTCCACCCGCCACGTGACGGCCGAGGACCCGGGCACCTGCCGCTACACCCCCGGTGACTGGTCGATGGACGGCCCCCTGATCTCACGTGACGGCAGAACCTGGGACGACCTCATCGGTGATCTCGGGCCGTCCCTAGAGAAGGCCGGTTTCGACCCTGTCGACGCTGCGTCCGAGCAGGCGTCGCGCCGCGTGCTCGAGACCACAGATGCGCACGGTGCGACGCTCCAGCTCACCGAGGACGGCAGAATGCGGATCCACAGCGCCCTCGTGGACGCCGACGCGTGCACTGAGTCCGCTCTCGGCATCGACTGACTGCTCCCCTGCGCACGCCTCATGCTCGCGCACCGCCCGTGATCCTGCCCCCGGTGGTGCGGGCGCGTCGGACGGGCGATGGAACAATGGCCCCATGCCGCAGTCCTTCGCCGACATCACCCCGCGCATCGCCCTGACCCCGCTGGACGGCCGCTACCGCGCGCAGGTCGCACCGCTGGTCGACCACCTCTCCGAGGCCGCGTTGAACCGCGCCCGCCTGGTGGTGGAGACGGAATGGGTGATCCATCTGCTCGACGGCGAGGTCATTCCCGGCCTGCGCCGGCTCACCGAGGAGGAGCGCGCCCTGCTGCGCGCCATCCCCGAGGACTTCGGCGCCGAGGGCATCGCCGAACATGCCGAGATCGAACGCGAGACCGTGCATGACGTAAAGGCCGTCGAGTACTACATCAAGAGTCGCCTGGCCGGCACCTCCCTGGAGCCCCTCGCGGAGATCGTGCACATCTACTGCACCAGCGAGGACGTCAACAACCTCTCCTACGCCCTCATGGTCAAGGGCGCGGTCGAGCAGGTGTGGCTGCCGGCGCTGCGGGAGCTCATCGACGACCTCACCCACCTGGCCCGTGAGACCGCCGAGGTGCCGATGCTCTCCCGCACTCACGGCCAGCCCGCCACCCCCACCACGCTCGGCAAGGAGCTGGCGGTGTTCGTGCATCGCCTGCAGCGGCAGGCCCGCCGCATCGCCGCCGATGAGGTGCTCGGCAAGATCAACGGTGCGACCGGCACGTACGCGGCGCACGCGGTGTCGGTCCCGTCGGCGGACTGGCAGCGGGTCTCCCGCACCTTCGTGGAACATCTGGGTCTGACGTGGAACCCGCTCACCACGCAGATCGAGTCGCACGACTGGCAGGCGGAGCTGTACTCGGATGTGGCCCGCGCCGGGCGCATCCTGCACAACCTCGCCACCGACGTGTGGACGTACATCTCGCTGGGCTTCTTCCGGCAGCGGCTGTCGGCGCAGGGCGGCACCGGCTCCTCCACCATGCCGCACAAGGTCAACCCGATCCGCTTCGAGAACGCGGAGGCGAACCTGGAGATCTCCGGGGGCCTGTTCGGGGTGCTGGAGCAGACCCTCGTCACCTCCCGCCTGCAGCGTGACCTCACCGACTCCACCACGCAGCGCAACATCGGCCCGGCCTTCGGGCATTCGCTGCTGGCGATCTCCAACCTGCGCAAGGGCCTCGCGGGCCTGGACGTCGACGCCGAGACCATGGCCGCCGATCTCGAGGCGAACTGGGAGGTGCTCGGTGAGGCCGTGCAGTCGGTGATGCGCACCCTCGGCGTGCAGGGCACCGAGGGCATGGAGAACCCGTACGAGCGGTTGAAGGAGCTCACCCGCGGGCATCGCGTGGACGGGGCGGCGATGCGCGAGTTCATCGGCTCGCTCGGGTTGCCCCCGACGGAGCGCGACCGCCTGCTGGCCCTCACTCCGCAGACATACACGGGACTCGCCGCGCAGCTGGTGGAGCACCTCGATGACTGAGCACGGGACCGACCGCGCAGCGGCCGGCGAGGTGGCGCCCGATGCCGAGGTGCCTGGTACCGAGGTGCCCGGTGCCGAGGTGCCCGAGTCGTACGACACCCTGGGCCTCGACGGCTCCGGGGAGGCCGACGGGGCCGCTCTGCCGAGCACTCTCGACTCCGCTGCCGCCTCCCCGTCGCCCGATGCCCCTGGGGTCTCCCCCGCGACGCACAGCACGCCGGGGTCGCCGGACGCCTCCACCCCCGCCCCCGGCTACCACGACGCGAAGGCCGCCTACCTGCGCCGCCTGAAGCTGGTGGAGGGCCAAGTGCGGGGGCTGCAGCGGATGATCGAGGACGACGTCTACTGCATCGACGTCCTCACGCAGGTCAGTGCCGTGACGAAGGCTCTGCAGTCCGTCGCCACCGCCCTGGTCGACGACCACATCCACCACTGCGTGCACCAGGCCGCCCACTCCGGAGACCCGGCCGAGCTCGACGCCAAGATGGATGAGGTCATGACCGCGGTCAAGCGCCTCATGCGCTGACAGCCCGCAGTCGGCCTGCGCCGCACCCTCGCACCCGGCCGTCCCGGTCCAGCCCGCCCGCCCCCTCGCGCCCGCGCGCCCGGACGTGTGGAGGATAAAGTGGGGAATTCGGGTCGAATTCCCTACTTTATCCTCCACACGTGGGCGGGGGTCCGCTGTCGGACAGGGGCCCAGACGCGTTCGGCACAATGGCGTGATGCCCGTCCCTCACCCTCGTGTCGAGCCCCTCCCCCGCCGGTGGTTCGACCGGCCCGTTCTCGAGCTCGCGCCGCTCCTGCTGGGGTGCGAGCTGATCGGGCGGGGAGTGCGTCTGAGGATCACCGAGGTCGAGGCGTACGTCGGGGCGCTGGATCCGGGGTCGCATGCGTACCGTGGTCGCACCGCCCGCAACGCGACCATGTTCGGTCCGCCCGGGCACCTGTACGTGTACCGGCACATGGGCCTGCACGTCTGTATGAACGTCGTCGCCGACGCCGAGGGCACCGCGACCGGGTGTCTGATCCGGGCGGGAGAGATCGTCGAGGGAGCCGACCTGGCCCGGGAACGCCGCAGTGCACGTGGCGTCACCCGTCGTGATCGTGATCTCGCACAGGGTCCCGGCCGCGCCACCGTGGCCTGCGGGGTCACCTGGGAGGACAACGGCATGGATCTCTGCACGCCCATCACACCCGGGGCGGACCTCCTGGACTCGCCGGTGTTCCACGTCCTGCCCCGCGATCCGGAGCGGCCGACCCCGGTGGTGGCCACCGGCCCCCGGATCGGGCTGCGCGAGGAGGCGAGCGACCCCGGCCTGTACCCGTGGCGGTTCCGGATCCTCGGCGACGCCACCGTCTCCGGCCCCGCCGCCCTCAACCGGACCGGTTAGCCGCGCGCCACAGCGGCGGCCAGGGACCGCGCCGCCTGCGCCCCGTATCCGCCGCCGAAGAGCAGCGCATGCACCAGAAGCGGCACCGCCTGGTACGGCAGCACCCGCTGCTCCCACCCTGCGGCCAGGGGGAAGGCCGCGTCGTACGCCGCGAAGGCCTGCTCCCCGAACCCGCCGAACAGCCGCATCATCGCCAGGTCCACCTCCCGGTGGCCGTACTGGATGCTCGGGTCGATCAGCCATGAGCGGCCCTGCGGATCGAGCAACCGGTTGCCCGCCCACAGGTCACCGTGCAGCAGCGACGGCGGCTCCGGCGGTCCCAACACCGCGACCACCACTGGCGCCTCTGGATCCACCCCGACAGTCAGCTCGGCGAGACGGTGGGCGTCGCGCACCGCCGCCGCGGGCAGGTTGCCCGCGCGGTGCGCCTGCTCGGCGAGCGGCACGATCCTCCGCCCCACCCAGGACTCGGTCCAGGTGGAACAGGGGGTGAGGTCGATCGGGGCCTCCCCCAGCCAGGCCACGGGGCGCTCCGGGTCACCGTACGGCCCGGGGCGAGCGGTGCGGCGGTGCAGCTGGGCGAGCTCCCGACCGAAAGCCTCCTCCGTCTCCGGGGTGCGGCGGCCCGTGGCGTCGATCCGGTCGATCACCAGCCGCGTCGCATCGACTGACCGGACCTGCGGCACCCGGGCACCGGCGGCGGCGAGGCGTCGCAGACCGTCGGCCTCCCGCGTGAGGAAACCCTCCAACCCGTCGGGCCGTTCCTTGAGGAACACGTCCGTGGCGACCACGCCCTCAGCGGGGCCGCACCGACACGGAGTCGACCACCGCGTCCTCCCCCGCGCTGAGTGCGAAGGCCACCGCCTCGGCCACCGACTGCGGTCGCAGATAGTTCTCGGGCTCGTACTCGCCCTGCTCGAAGTCCCGCAGCTGCCGCTGCATGTCGGAATCCACCCGCCCCGGATGCACGCTGGTGACGCGCACCCCGTGCGGAGCCTCCTCGGCGCGCAGGGCATCGGTGAGGGCCCGCAGCGCGAATTTCGACGCCGCGTAGGCGCCACCGCCGGGATTCGCCCGGAACCCGGAGCCGGAGTTGATGGTGACGACGGTGCCGCGGGCCTGCCGCAGGGCAGGCAGCAACAGCCGGGTGAGACGCGCGACGGCGATCACGTTCACATCGAAGGACCGTTCCCAGTCCTCATCGGTGAGCTGCTCCAGGCTGCCGGAGGCCAGCACCCCGGCTGAATGCACCACGGCGTCGAGGCCGCGCGGCAACTCCAGGGCAGTGACGGCGGCCTCCACGGCAGCGGCGTCGGTGAGCTCGGCGACGAACGCCTCGGCACTGGGCAGGGCGGCCGCCTGAGCAGCCATCGCCTCGCGATCCCGGCCGGCGAGGATCAGGTGGTGCGTCGGCGCCAGACGCTCGACGATGGCGGCGCCGATGCCGCGGGCCGCACCGGTGATCAGGACGGTCGGCGGGACCGCGGAGTCCCGGGGGTGAACGGTCTCGGTCAAAGCCTCGGCCACAGCTGCTCCCATGTCGTCACCCACGTCCTGTCCCGTCCGACGCTCACAGGATGTACGGCTCGGCGTCGCCGTCGGCGGTCAGCGGCAACCCGGCCTCCGACCAGGCGCCCATGCCACCGCGGACGTTGATCGCGTCGTAGCCGTTGCCGTTCAGCCACTGGGTCACCTGGGCGCTGCGCCCGCCTCCGCGGCACACGATGTACAGGTCGCCCTCCTCCGGCAGCTCCCCCATCCGTTCGATGAGGGAGCTGGCGGGGAGGTGCTGCGCGGTCGGGGCGTGCCCGGCGTCCCACTCGGACTGTTCACGTACGTCGATCAGGTGGGCGCCCTCGGGCACCTCGGTGGGGTCCACACTCTCGAAGGTCATGCCCCGAGGATACGCACGCCATGTGGAGGCCCGATGGGTGTCGACGCCGACGTCCCCACCCCGCCCCGACCCCCACGACGCGCGCCATCCCACAACGCACATCGGCCCCGGAGGCGAATCCTCCGGGGCCGATGTCGTGCTGTGGTCCGATGCTCGGCTCAGCCGAAGCGACCGGAGATGTAGTCCTCGGTCTGCTTGTTCGAGGGGTTGGTGAACATCTTCTCGGTCTCGTCGATCTCGATCAGATGCCCCGGCTTGCCGGTGCTGGCGATGTTGAAGAAGCCGGTGCGGTCGGAGACGCGGGAGGCCTGCTGCATGTTGTGGGTGACGATCACGATCGTGTAGTCGGTCTTCAGCTCATGGATGAGGTCCTCGATCGCGAGGGTGGAGATCGGGTCGAGGGCCGAGCATGGCTCGTCCATGAGGATGACCTCGGGCTTCACCGCGATGGCGCGGGCGATGCACAGACGCTGCTGCTGGCCGCCCGACAGACCCATGCCCGGTCGGTCCAGGCGATCCTTGACCTCTTCCCAGAGGTTCGCGCCGCGCAGGGACTTCTCCACCAGCTCGTCACCGGCGGACTTGGAGATGCGCCGGTTGTTGAGCTTCACGCCCGCGAGCACGTTGTCGCGGATCGACATGGTGGGGAACGGGTTGGCCTTCTGGAACACCATGCCGACGCGGCGGCGCACGTTCACCGGATCGACGCCCGGGCCGTAGATGTTTTCGCCCTCGATCTCGACCTTGCCCTTGGCGTAGGCGCCGGGGATCACCTCGTGCATGCGGTTGAGGGTCCGCAGGAAGGTGGACTTGCCGCAGCCGGAGGGGCCGATGAGTGCGGTGACGGACCGCGGGTGGATGGTGACGTTGACGTCCTCCACCGCTAGGAAGTCGCCGTAGTAGATGTTGAGGTTCTCGACGTTGATGGCCTGAGGCACGATCGGTCCTTTCGAGGAGGGCTCAGCGGCCGAGCTTCGGCGCGAAGAAGTAGCTGACGAGTCGGGCGATGATGTTCAGCGCCATGACGATGAGGATCAGGGTGAGCGCCGCCGCCCAGGCGCGGTCGTAGTTGACCGTGGTGGAACAGGCGTGGGCGACCTTGGTGATCGGGTTCGTCATGGTGTCGGAGTTGCAGACCGCGTTGCCGAGCCGGTACTGGCTGTTGATGAACGTCGGCAGGGTCTGCATGCGCCCGGAGAACATGTTGGCGTTGAGCATCGGCAGGGAGCCGACGGTGAGCAGCAGCGGCGCGGTCTCGCCGATCACGCGGGCGATCGCCAGGGTGATCGCGGTGGTGATGCCGGCGATGGCGGTGCGCAGCACCACCTTCACGATGGTCAGCCACTTCGGCACGCCGAGCCCGTAGGCGGCCTCGCGAAGCTCCAGCGGCACCAGACGCAGCATCTCCTCACTCGACCGCACGACCGTGGGGATCATCAGCACCGACAGCGCCACGGAACCCATGAGGCCGATGCGGATGCCCGGGTCGTTGGTGATGGTGATGAACAGCGCCAGACCGAACAGACCGGCGACGATCGACGGGATACCGGTCATCACGTCCACCAGGAAGGTGATGCCGCGGCCGAGGGTGCGCATCCAGCCGTAGCGGGCGTACTCCACCAGGAAGATCGAGGTGAACAGGCCGATCGGCACGGAGATGAGGGTGGCGCCGAGGGTGATGAGCAGGGTGCCGACGATGGCGTGGGAGATACCGCCGGCGTCCATACCGCCGATGACACCGGCCATGTCGGTGCCCCAGAAGGCGAAGGGCGTCGGGTCGAAGAGCTTCGCCGCACCGCGCACGGTCACCTCGAGCAGCAGCGACACCAGGGGGATCATCGCGAGGGCGAAAGCTCCGACCACCAGGAGGGTGACGAAGCGGTCCATGGCCCAGCGGCGTCCCTCACGAGCCCGGGAGTAGGCGTAGGCGACGACGAGGTGCAACAGGTAGCCGACCACCACCAGGGCACCGATGTTGAATGCGCCCAGGGCCAGCAGCAGGATCGCGGCGAGCACCAGCGCGGCGATCCCGGTGAACACCAGGTGGTAGACGGGCAGGCGGGTCTCCCCGGCACGGGAACCGGAGACGAGCGCGCGCGAGCCGGAGGGCGGCGTGGTCGTGGGCGTGGTCGCGGTCATGTCTCTCAGCCCTTCTGACGCTTGGTCACGATGGCGCGGGCCAGCGCGTTGATGATGAAGGTGATGACGAACAGCACCAGACCGGTGAAGATCAGGCGGGCCATCACGTCCGGGCTCGCCTCCGCACTCTGGGAGGCGATGTTCGCGGCGATCGACTGGTGGCGGCCGACCTCGAGGATGTGCAGCGAGAACGTGGCCCCCGGGGAGAGCACCATGAGCACGGCCATGGTCTCGCCGAGCGCGCGACCGAGGCCCAGCATCGATGCGGACACCACGCCGGAGCGGCTGAACGGCAGCACCACCGTCTTGATGGTCTCCCAGCGCGTGGCTCCCAGAGCGAGGGCCGCCTCCTCCTGCAGGCGCGGCGTCTGCAGGAAGACCTCGCGGGACACAGCCGTGATGATCGGCAGGATCATCACCGCGAGCACCACGGAGGCACTGGCCAGGTTGCGCATCGGCGCAGTGGGCTCACCCGCGAACAGCGGGATCCACGCGAAGTATTTGTTGAGGAACAGGTAGAGGGGCTCAAGCCTCGGCACCAGCCACACGCCGCCCCACAGACCGAAGACCACCGACGGGACGGCGGCCAGCAGGTCGATCATGAAGCCCAACGGCGTGGCGAGCGCGCGCGGCGCGAAGTGCGAGATGAACAGGGCGATCCCGATCGCCACCGGCACCGCCATGATCAGCGCCAAGACGGCGGCGAACACGGTGCCGAACACCAGCGGCATCGTGAACTCCACGAGGGAGACCGCATCGGCGTTGCCCGTGACCTCGCGACTGTCGCGGATGGCGGGCATGGAGCGCAGGGTCAGGAAGATCGCGACCAGCGCCAGGGTGAGGAAGATGATCAGCCCGGACCCGACCGAGAGGCCGGAGAAGACGACGTCACCCGGTCGACGCACGGACTTGGCGGGACCCGAGTCCGCCTCGGGGCGGGGAGCCGCGGGCGGCGGCGTGGAGGTGGCTGCGGTGGTGCTCACTATGGGCCTTCCTGAAGCAGCGGGGAATCGGGACGGGGCTCGGAGCCCTCACGCACGGCGCGCGCCGCCGGGGGCGTGGATGCCCCCCGACGGCGCGGCGGTCACGACATGGTCGTGGGTGCGGTATCGGTGATCAGCTGGCGGCCTTGATCTTGTCGATCGAGGCCTTGGCGTCGGTGGAGAGCTTCTCCGTCAGCGGCGCGTTGCCGGCGGCCTCCTGGGAGGCCTGCTGGCCCTCCTGGGAGGTGATGTAGTTGGCGTAGCCCTTCACCAGGTCGGCGGTGGCCTGATCCTGGTAGGTGTCGCACAGCACCAGGTAGGAGACGAGCACCAGCGGGTAGGCGCTGGGGTCGGTCAGCTTGCGGTCGAGCTCCACGACGATGTCGCCCTCCTCGCGGCCCTCGGCGCGCGGGGACAGCTCGACAGCCTTGGCGGCGGCCTCGGGGCTGTACTCGACGAACTCCTCACCGACCTTGATCTTGGCGACGCCCAGGTTGCCGGCCTTGGAGGCGTCGGCGTAGCCGATGGTCCCGTTGCCACCCTCGACGACCTTCACCAGACCGGAGGTGCCGTCGCCGGACTGGCCGCCCTGCACCGGCCAGGTCTCGACCTCGCCGTGGGTCCACACGTCACCGGCGGTCTCGGAGAGGTAGTGGGTGAAGTTCTCGGTGGTGCCGGAGTCGTCCGAGCGGTGCACCGGGACGATCGCCAGGTCGGGCAGCGTGGCGTCCGGGTTGTCGGCGGCGATCTTCGGATCGTTCCACTTGGTGATCTGACCGGAGAAGATGCCCGCGATGGTCTGCGGGGAGAGCTGCAGGTTGTCCACGCCCTCGAGGTTGTAGATCACGGCGATCGGGGAGATGTACACCGGGACGTTGAAGGCCTTGCCACCCTGGCAGGTGTTCGCGGACTGGGTGATCTCCTCCGGCGTGAGGGCCGCGTCGGAGCCGGCGAACTGCACGCCGCCGTTGAGGAACTGCTCACGGCCGGCGCCGGAGCCCACAGCGTCGTAGGTGACCTGGGCCTCGGGGTTGAGGGCTATGAAGCTCTGGGTCCACGCGGCCTGAGCGGCCTCGGCGGAGGAGGCGCCCGCACCGGCGAGCTGACCGGAGAGGGCGCCGGAGGTGGCACCACCGTTGTCGGAGGCGCCACCGTTCTGGCCGCCGGCGGCGTTGTCGGTGCCGCCACCACAGGCGGCGAGGCCGAGCGCACCCGCGAGGCCGAGCGCGGCGAACGCGACGATCTTGTTCTGACGAGCAGTCACAGCTGTTCCTTTCGAGGGGCGCTACAGCCCGGACGAGGTGGGCGCCGCGGTCCGGCGCCGCGTCCGAAGGTAGGGAGCACAGATGACGCGCCAGCCCCATTCACGTGAACGGTGGGTAAACGGACCGCTCTGGAGGTCATTGTTGCAGGTCAGCAGAGCATTACGGATACGTCACATTCGTCTGGGAGTGCTGCTTCAGGCGTGCCGCTGCGAGGCTGTTCAGTAACCCGAGGCCCCCAGGAACACCACGAACACCACCCAGATGAGGATGAAGACCAGCGCGATCACCATCAGCGCCGTCCCGATCCACCCCATGACGATGCCTGCGACGGCGAGACCGTCGCCGTCCTTCTGTCCACCGCGCGTCTCCTTCCGGGCCGAGTATCCGAGGAACAGCGCCACCGGGGAGACGATGTACAGCTGGAGGACGACCCCGATCAGGCCGAACACCAGCGCGGCGATCGCCTTGCCGGACGTCTCACGGGGCACCGCGCCGGTGGCGGCACCCGTGCTGCCCTGACCGTCGGCGCTCTTACCGTAGACGGCCTGCCCGACCGTGCCCGGAGTAGACGCGCTCTGGCCGTAGATGTTTTGGCCGTAGGTGTTCTGGCCGTAGATGTTTTGGCCGTAGGTGTTCTGGCCGAAGGTGCTCTGGCCGTAGGACGTCTGGCCGTAGGCGCTCTGACCGGCCGCGTTCTGCTCCGGGGCGCTCTGGCCGTACGTGCCCGGGCCATACCCGTTCTGCCCGTAGGCACTCTGCCCCGAGGCTCCGTGCCCATACGCGCCACCCCCGTACGCGCCGCTCTCGTAGGGGCTAGAGCCGTAGGGACTGCTCGCCGAGCCAGAGGTCGTCGAGGTCCCGCTCGGCGCGGGGCTCCATGCCGCGGAACCACCCGCGGGCGCGGCCTGACCGGGCCGCCCAGCGTCGGGGTACCACGCCTCGCCGGCGCGCTCCGCACCTTCGTGGGAGGGATTCTCGGGGGACGGAGCCGACGGGTACGACGAGAAGTGGGTCATGGGCCCATCATGGACGATGCTCAGGGCCGCCGTCCCTCGATATTGGGCAGATGTCGTTCGATTGCGACAACCGTTCCCTCCGGCGTCACATGGAGAACCAGCATCTCCCCGGCAGCCAGGAACGGATCCGAGCGCGGCAGTTCCAGTGCGACCTCACGGGTGGAGAACTCTCTGACCTGGGACATCACGGTGGGCAGCACCGGCCGGTGGGTGCACAGCACCAGAGGACGGGCCGCGCGGAGGACCCGCTCGACCACTGCCCCGGCCCGGGAGGGCCGAGCCGCGTGGCCGGCCTCCGTCAGCTCGTCCTTGGTGATGACCTCCAACCCTGCCGCCCGCGCGTAGGGTTCGACAGTCGCGAGGCACCGCTTCCAGGGACTGGAGACGACCGCGGCGGGTGCGAAGGCGTCGAGCACCGGGGGCAGCGCCGCAGCCTGGTCACGTCCCTTGCTGTTCAGCGGGCGACTCCCCTCCCCCTTGCGCCACTTGGCCCGCGACCGCGCTGCGGCGTGGCGCTGGATCACGATCGGCTGGGTGCGCAGCGCCCCGGCCTTCTGTTGGCGACGAAGAGCATCGATGAGCACCCGGTCGCTCTGCCGGGTCAGCAACCGGTCGGCGCGCGCCAGGGGCACCCACCGCACCTCGTCGATCTCCTTCGGGTTCTCCGGTCCCGGCCCGGTGGTGGAGCGCACCGTCCCCACCCAGTACTGCACGATCTTGGTCCGCCCGTCGGGCAGCAGATACACGGCGGTCGGCAGCGGACGATGCAACCGCACCTTCACCCCGGTCTCCTCGGCGACCTCCCTCACCGCCGCCGCCGGGAAGGTCTCGCCCGGGTCGAGCTTCCCCTTGGGCACCGACCAGTCGTCGTAACGGGGTCGATGCACCAGCAGGACCTCGAGATCCTGGTCACCCTCGCGCCACACCAGGGCACCGGCGGCGAGCACCGGCGCGGTCCTTTCGGGGGTCACACGCATCTCAGCCCTCCCCGTCCTCGACCGGTCGCGTGGTCGCCCGGGGCGCAGCACCCTGCGCGGCGTACTGCACGTGGCGGCGCCTCTCCCGGAAACCCAGCGTCTCGTACAGGCGCACCGCACCGATGCTGTCCGCCTCGACGAACAGTTCCGCCACCCGGGCCCCGTCCTGCCGAACCGCCTCCAGGGCGCGGGTGAGCAGCATGCTCGCCAGCCCTCTCCCCTGGGCCTCCGGATGGGTGGCGACCACATACACCTCCGCGGTCGCGCTCCCCGGGGCACGCTTGATCCACACCACCGCCGCCGGACGTCCGTCCAGACGGGCCAGGTGCACGTCAGCGGGCGAGAACCACGGCTCGGCGCGGCGGGCATCGAGATCCTCACGGGTGAGGGTGCCCTGTTCGGGGTGGTGGGCGAAGGCGGCGGCGTTCAGGGCCAGGAAGTCCGCGGCGTCACGGTCATCGTGCAGACCCCCGACGGTGAGCCGCGGCGCCTGCGAGGTTCCCGCCGCGCCCCTTCGCGGCGACCGTGGGGCGATCGGATCGTCGAGGGGGAGTTCCATCTCCAGCAACACGCGCTGCGCGTCGAGCCCCGCCCCCGCAGCAGTGCCCCCGCGGGGGGCAGGTCCCCGTGCGCCCACACCCGCGCGGTGGGCCGGCCGCTCAGCGCCTCACGCAGCAGGGCGGTGCCGTGGCCGCGTCGGCGGTGTTCCGGGGCGACGAAACCCTGCACGGTGCCGTCCTCCAGGATGCTCACGACCCCGACCACGGAACCGTCGGATCCCTCCCGCGCCAGCAGGTGAGTGGCCCGACGCGAGCCCTCACCGCGCAGGGCCAGGAGGGCCGCTTCATCGAGGGGGGCGACGCCGTCGGCCGCCTCCACCCGGTGCACCAGTCGGAGGATGTCCTCCACGGGGGGCCGGGGGGTGCTGTCGATGGGGAGCACGTCGCTCCTTCCGTCGCGTCAGGGGCCGAGGCGGTGGTCGGCTCGTAGACTAACGGTCCAGTCGTCGGCACGAGCACACGGGAGGTCCCATGACGCCCGCGCCTCGGGCTCCGCTCGGTGCCGCTCTCGCCCTGCTCCTGGCTCTGGCCGCGCTCAGCGGGGCCGCCGCCCCGGTGATCGGCGCGGGCGTCGTGATCGTGCTCTCCCTGGCGATCGGTGCCGGGTGGCCGTCCCTCGCGGAGCTGCGGGCCAGCCACGGCACCCGCCGCGTGGTCGCGCTCACCGGTGTCGGCTCGGCCCTGCTGACCCTCACCGCCGGGGAGCGTCTGGACCCCTTCGCGGCTCTCGCCGTGGTGTGCGCGGGCGGGGTCTTCGCGGCGTTCGTCCATCAGATGCTCCGCCAGGAGCGCACCGGCCTCGCAGCCTCCCTCACCAGTACGGTCGCCGGTGCCCTGCTCACCGGCCTCGCGGGGGCCTGGGTGACCGCACTGGTCGTCGCGTCCGCCACGGGGTTGATGGTGGTGCCGGTGGCTGCGGCCATGAGCCTCGCCGTGGGGTCCCTGGTGGCCTCCCTGCCGATCGCCCCCACCGTCAGGATCATCGCCGGGGTGGCCGCTGCCTCCGCCACCGCGATGGTGCTGCTGGACCGCCTGGGCGGGTTCCCGTTGTGGCAGGGCGGCCTGCTGGGATTGCTGCTCGCCTGCGGCACCGCCGGGGTGGTGGCTCTGCTGCAGTCGCAACTGGTCTCACGCGACCCGGCACCATCCCTGGCGGCGGCCGCCGCGCCCGTCGCCACGGCCGGGACCATCGTGCTGCTGGCCGTGCAACTGCTGCGCTGACCGCTGCGGCAGCACGCCCCGCTGCGGCATGGCAGCCCGCGCGGCCGCCCCGCGCGACCCGCACCCACTCGCCCTGCGACCACCGGTCCGTGTGTCGGCGGCGTCGATAGACTGGGCGGCATGTCGATGATCTCGCTGTTCTTCCTGCTGCTGTCGGCCCTGGTCGGCCTGGGCACCGCCGGGTTCGCGGTGCTGGTGATCTCGCGTCTGTTCGGTCGCTGAGATGCCCATCCCTCTGGATCTCTCGCTCCCGGAGTCGCTGTACCCGCTGGCGTGGCTGGTCGGCACCTGGGAGGGCGAGGGCGCCGTGCAGTTGCGCGGTGAGGATGGCGAGATCGTCGAGCGCCGCGTGGAGCAGCGCCTGCAGGCGACCCCCACCGAGGAGGGGCAGTTGTCCTGGCACGCCGTCACGCATCTGATCGACACTGCTGCCCCTCTGCCCCCCACGTCCGCCTTCGCGAAGGACGGCACAGTGCCACCGCGGTACGTCGGCACCGGAGAGCGGCACGAACTGCTCGACGAGCGGGGCGTGTGGACGGTCGGAGAACCGCTGCCCGGCCAGGATCTCGCGGCCGCCCGCGCGGCACGTCCCGGTGACCCCGCCGGCATCGTGTCCTACGCGCTGGATGCCCGCTTCGCCGGTGACGACTCGGCGGACGGCGACCCCACCGCCGCTCCGGCGTGGCGGGGGGAGGTGCGGGGGCCGCGCATCCAGCTCGGCGTGGCTGATCCCCTGCCGGAGACCCGCCTGTTCGGTCTGGTCGGCGGCCGCCTCATGTGGTTGTGGGAGCGGGCCGCCGACGCCGCCCATCCCGAGGATCTGCGTCCCTACCTCTCCGTGGAGCTCGACCGTGTCTGAGGTGACCACCGGGACAGCGGGTACCCCGATCGGTCCGACTCGCCTCCCCCTGTTCTCCGTCGGGGCCGTCCTGGGTGACGGCCCCGACGCCGTGGTGCCCGTCCACTACGGCGCGCCGCTGCGGGAGCAGCGCCGTCTGCTCGCTGGCCGCGCCGTGGTGGATCTCGGCCAGATGGAGGTGCTGGAGGTCCGCGGGGCGGACCGTCTGACCTGGCTCACCACCGTCACCAGCCAGGTGCTGACCGATCTCGCCCCCGGGGAGTCCCGCGCCCTCACGGTCCTGTCACCGCAGGGCCGGGTGGAGCACCTCGCCGCCGCCGCGCCGCTGACCGACGACCCCGATGCCCTGCTTCTGATCACCGATGCCGGGGGACGCGCCGGGCTGCTGCGGTACCTCACGATGATGCGGTTCGCCGCTCGCGTCGAGTTCCGCGAACGCGACGACCTGCGGGTGCTGGGAGCAGTGCGCCCGGCAGCGGAGGTGCTGCGCGAGGACACTCCGCCCGCCGTCGCGGTGTGGCGGGATCCGTGGCCGGGCGTGGTTCCCGGCGGGGTCGCCTACGGCCCCGACCCGGATGAGGTCACCGACTGGGTGCTCACGGTGGTGGAGGACGCCGCCGCCCGACGCGTGGACTGGTCGGTCGAACAGCTGGCCGGGATGGCCGCCGCGGAGGCCCTGCGCATCGCCCGCCACCAGGTGCGTGCCGCCCGGGACCTCGACGACCGCACGATCCCCCATGAGGTGGATCTGTTGCGCACCGCCGTGCACACCGCGAAGGGTTGCTACCGGGGGCAGGAGACCGTCGCCAAGGTCCTGAACCTGGGGCAGCCCCCGCGTCGCCTGGTCATGCTGCACCTCGACGGGTCACAGGATCTCCCGCCGCGCCCGGGTGGCCGTGTGCTGCTGGGGCAGAAGGAGGTCGGTACCGTCACCTCCACCGCGATCCACGCCGACCTTGGGCCGATCGCCCTGGCACTGGTGCGTCGTGCCCTGCCGCTGGAGGCCGACGTCGTCGTCGAGATCCCCACCGGGGTGGAGACCGCGGACGGCGGGGATCCGGCCGTGCTGCAGGTCGATGCCCGGCAGGAGGCGGCCGTGCTGCCGCGCGACCACGGTCCCCGTCCCGCGACGGCCCGGCTCTGAGGGGCGCAGCGGGCGATGACCGGACACTCCCCCGAGACCTCGGTGCCCGCGGCGGCGCCGGCACCCGGTCGTACCCGCGGGGACCGCATCCGTCACGGCCTCTCCGCGCGCCTGCGCAACGGCCTGGAGCGCAGCCGCGGCGGCTCCCTCAACGTCGCGCGCGCGGCCCTGGCGGCCTCCCTCGCCTACGCCGCCAGTCACCTGGTGTGGGGCCACGAGTTCCCGTTCTTCTCCTCCATCGCCGCGTTCGTCATCATCGGTTTCACCAGTGACGCCAAGATGCGGAAGCTGTGGGAGATGGGCGGCGGCGTCATGCTCGGCGTGCTGCTCGGGGAGGCCGCGCGGTCGTTCATCGGCTCCGGCACCTGGCAGATCTTCGTGGTGGTCCTGGTGGCCGGGCTCGCCTCCCGACTGCTGGATCCGGGGATCCTGTTCGGCGTCCAGTCGGCGATCCAGTCACTGCTGGTGGTGGTCATGCCCGTCACCCCCGGGATGACGCCGCAGGGCCGCATCCTCGATGCCCTCACCGGTGTGGTGGTCGCGTTCCTCGTGCATCTGCTGCTCGCCGGGGATCCCCGCCGGATGCAGCGTCGAGCCGCGGATCGTTTCTACACAGAACTCGATGCCACCCTCACCGCCCTGGCCCTCGCCTCCCGCACGGGGTCGCGGGAGGTGGCCGACGCCGCGCTGCGCACCGTGCGGGCGAACTCCCAGCGGCACACCGACTACTGGCGCCTGGCCAATCAGGCCGCCGACGAGGTCGCCCACTTCTCCCCGCACGGTCTGCGCCGTGGACGGGATGTCGAGCGCCTGCAGCACCTCTTGATCGGTTCCGACCGGGCCATGCGCAACGTCCGCATCATCGCCCGCCGCACCGCAGGGTTCATCGCGGCGGTGCAGGGCGCCCCGCATTCGGCCCTCGCCGATGCCTTCGTCGCCGGGCAGGAGGCCGTGGTGGCACTCCGCGACGGCATCGCCGAGGACGTCGATTTCACCGAGGCCCGCCGGCGTCTTCGCCTGTTCGCCTCCTACCTCACCCCGGAACAGGTGCTGCGCTCCGACGCCGGGGAGCACCCGGGCCGCTCGGCCCATTTCCAGGGCGTGGCCCTGGTGATGCAGCTGCGCTCCCTGGCCATCGACCTGCTGGAGGCGACGGGTTTGGACAACGATGACGCCCAGCGGTTCCTGCCGAGCCTGCTGATCGCCGCCGACGGGGACACCATCGGCCCGCGCCCCCTCACCGGGGAGCTGTCGCGGGTGGAGCCGCCCGCCACCACGGAGGCGCTGGAACTGCTGATCACCGATCGCACCGACCCGGGCCGCTGAGCCCGCCGTAGGCGCAACCGCTCCCCGGTACCCTGGGGCGATGACCATCGTGTACGCGCTTGTCGGCATCAATCTGCTGCTGTCCCTGGGCGTGGTGGCACTGCAGGTGTGGGCGCTGATCGAGGCGCTGCGGTTCCGTGCCGATGCCTACCCCGCCGCGGACCGCCGCACCAAGGGGTTCTGGAGCGGACTGACCGCCCTGGCGTTGGTGCTGGGAGTGCTGAGCCTTCCGGTGGTGCCCGTCGCCACCGGCGGTCTGTTCCTGGTGATCGGCGCCCTCATCACCGGGGTGTTCCTCACGGACGTCCGCCCGGCGCTGCGCACCGTCCTGGACCGCGCAGAGCGCAACCGTTGGTGAGACCCCACCTCCCGCCGTCCCTGTGACACACCTCCTCTGACACGAACGCGCCCGCCCCGCAGCTGCGGGGCGGGCGCGTCGTCCGTCAGCGGACGGTCAGCGGGTGGTCACTTCTGGGAGGTGCCGGCCGAGCGCAGGTTCTCGCAGGCCTCCACCACACGGGCGGCCATGCCGGCCTCGGCCTTCTTGCCCCAGGCGCGCGGGTCGTACATCTTCTTGTTGCCGACCTCGCCGTCGACCTTCAGCACGCCCGCGTAGTTCTCGAACATGTGCGCGGCCACCGGCCGGGTGAAGGCGTACTGGGTGTCGGTGTCGATGTTCATCTTGATGACGCCGTTGTCCACGGCCTCGCGGATCTCCTCGAGGGTGGAGCCGGAGCCGCCGTGCATCACCAGGTCGAACGGCATCTCCTTGCCGTACTCCTTGCCCACGGCGTCCTGGATCTCCTTCAGCACCGACGGGCGCAGCTTCACGTTGCCCGGCTTGTACACGCCGTGCACGTTGCCGAAGGTCAGGGCCGTGATGTAGCGGCCCTTCTCGCCCAGGCCCAGGGCCTTGGCGGTCTTCAGACCGTCCTCGGGGGTGGAAAACAGCTTGTCGTTGGAGACGTCCGCCTGGACACCGTCCTCCTCGCCGCCGACGACGCCGACTTCGATCTCGAGGATCTTCTTGGCGGCGGCGGTCTTCTCCAGGAGGCGCTCGGCGATCTGCAGGTTCTCGTCGACCGGCACGGCGGAGCCGTCCCACATGTGCGACTGGAACAGTGGGTCGAGGCCCTTCTTCACGCGGTTCTCGAGGTCCCACTCGATGAGCGGCTCGACCCAGGTAGGCAGGACCTCCTTGGCGCAGTGGTCGGTGTGCAGCGCCACGGTGATCGGGTAGTTCTTGGCCACCACGTGCACGAACTCGGCGAGGGCCAGCGAGCCGGCGACGCGGTCCTTGACGGTGGAGCCGGAGAGGTACTCCGCACCACCGAAGGAGACCTGGATGATGCCGTCCGACCCGGCCTCGGTGAAGCCCTGGAGGGCGGCGATGGCGGTCTGGGAGCTGGAGACGTTCACCGCGGGGTAGGCGAACTTGCCCGCCTTGGCGCGGTCGATCATCTCGGCGTACTTCTCAGGGGTGGCGATGGGCATGGATGCTCCTCACGAGGTATCTCGTCCGGTTCCCGGGCACAGGGCCCGGCTCGTCCCCGATTCTCTCACGCGGGCGGTGCGGCCCCGGGGCCGTCCGTCCCATGCTCCTGGACCCAGCTGTGCATGACGATGGCCGCGGCGGCGGCGACGTTCAGCGACCGGGTGGAGCCGTACTGGGTGATCGCCACCGCCTCCTGGCACAGGGAGGCCAGTTCGGGGCTGATCCCGGGCCCCTCCTGTCCCATGACGAGCATGGCGCGCTCCGGCAGCGGCGCGGCCTCCAGAGGGCGGGCCCCGGGCACGTTGTCGACGGCCACGAGGGTCAGCGCGTGGTCCGCCGCCCAGGCGGCGAGGGCGGCCGGGGTGGAGTGATGGTGCTCGTGCTGGTAGCGGTCGGTCACCATCGCACCGCGGCGGTTCCAGCGGCGGCGGCCGACGATGTGGAAGGCACCGACGGCGAAGGCATTGGCGGTGCGGACGATGGACCCGATGTTCGCGTCGTGTTCGAGGTTCTCGATCGCCACGTGCAACCCGTGGTGCCGGCGGGTGTCGAGGTCGGCGATGATCGCGTCCCGCCGCCAGTAGCGGTAGCGGTCCACGACGTTGCGCCGGTCGCCCTCGGCCAGCAGCACAGGGTCCAGGCGAGGGTCGTCGGGCCAGGGGCGCGGGTGGGGGCCGACACCCACCTCACGGGGCGCCGGGGAGGTCGGCGTCGACCCGCTGCCGTCGGCCTGGTCGGTCTCGTCGGGAGCGGCGTTCACCTTCGCGTGGAACCCTCCGAGCCGGTGCGTTGACCGTCCCCCGGCCCCGCAGTCTCCGTCGGCGTCTCCTGCGGCGCCGCCTCGGTCCCGTCCGGGTCAGCGGCATCCCGCTGATCCAGGCGGCGGTTGGCGTGGTGGTCGGGGTCGGGCAGCCCCAGTGCCCGCCGGCGCCGGTCACGCAGGATGCGGCGGACCACCCAGGTGATCAGCAGCACCGCGATGATCGCGTAGCAGATGTTGGAGATGAGGTCGGTGTAGGGCTGGATCACTTCCCAGTTCTCCCCCAGGCGCACGCCGAGGCCGATGAACAGGGCGTTCCACAGCGCACTGCCGAGCGCTGTGAGCGGGAGGAAGATGCGCAGCGGCATGGCGAACAAACCGGCCGGGATGGAGATCAGGGAGCGGATGCCTGGCACGAAGCGCCCCAGGAAGATGCCCAGGGGGCCATGCTTCTCCATCCACTCGACCGCTCGGTCGTAATCGCTCTCGTGGATCAGCGGCAGGCGCACCACGAGGCGGTGCAGCCGCTCCGGTCCCAGGGCCCGGCCGAGTCCGTACAGCAGCAGTGCGCCGCCGACGGAACCGAGCAGAGACCACAGCAGCATCCCCCAGAAGGTCCCCTCCCCCTGACCGGCGACGACGCCCGCCAGCGGAAGGATCGCCTCGGAGGGGATCGGCGGGAACACGTTCTCCAGGAAGATCAGAAGGGCGACACCGGGCCCGCCGAGACGGCCGATCACACTGATGGCCCAGTCGACGATGTTCATGGGGTGGGGCTCCCTCCGGCCGATGTCCGCGCGACGTCCCGGGGCGGGACGCCGACCCATCGTACGGAGGGAGTACCACGGGTTCAGTGAGCGCGATGGGGAGGTTCCGTGCACATCGCCGGTGCAGATCGCCGGTTACTGTGTGCCCTATGACGTTCAACCCCAACGCGAACATCGGCTCGAGCAACGTCGGTCGGGCCGGTGGCGGCTCGCTGGGCGGCGGCGGCCTCATGCTCGGCGGAGGCGGCGGCTGCCTCATGCTCGTCGTCGTGCTGATCTACGCCCTGATGGGCGGAAATCCAATGTACATCCTCGGCGGTGGCGGCCAGTCGGCGCCGCAGAGCCAGCAACAGAGCGGCGAGCTCAGCGGCGTGGAGGGCTGCGAGACCGGCCAGGACGCCAACACCAATGACGAGTGCCTGGTGCAGGGCGTGGTGGAATCAGCGGACTCCCTGTGGTCGCAGCTGGGCCCGGACTCCGGTATCCGCTGGCAGGAGCCCCGCACCCTGCTCTTCAGCGATCGGGTGCAGACCGGTTGCGGCGGCGCCACCAGCGCCGTGGGTCCGTTCTACTGCCCGGCCAACACCACGATCTACGTCGACGCCAGCTTCTACCAGGAGCTGGAGACGCGGTTCGGGGCCTCCGGTGGGCAGCTGTCGAAGGCCTATGTGGTGGCCCACGAGTACGGGCACCACATCCAGAACCTCCAGGGCACGATGAACTCCATCGACCGCCAGGGCACCGGCCCGCAGTCCGATGCGGTGCGTCTGGAGCTGCAGGCTGACTGCTACGCCGGTGTGTGGGCCCATCACGCCACCCGCACCACCGACCAGAACGGCCAGCCGTTCCTGCAGCCGCTGACCGACCAGGACATCCGTGACGCCCTCAGCGCGGCCTCCGCGGTCGGCGACGACCACATCCAGGAGGATGTCGCCGGCGGCCAGGCGAACCCCGAGTCTTGGACGCACGGCTCCTCGGAGCAGCGCATGAACTGGTTCATGCAGGGTTACCAGGAGGGCACGGTCGCCTCCTGCGACACCTTCAGCGCCCGTCAGGTGTGAGCGCGCGGCACGCGCCGCAGCCACACTGAGTGCAGCAGGGCCCCGGGTGATTCCGACCGGGGCCCTGCTGCGTCCGCGATGCGCACGGGGGTCAGCGCGTCACAATCCCAGCTCGGACAGCTCGTACGCGTACAGGTAGCGGTACCCGGCAGCCTCGACGGCCCGGCGGGACTGCTCGGAGCGGTGGACGATCACCGCGACCGCCGCGATCTCTGCCCCGGCCTCCCGCAGCGCCTCACAGGCGGTGAGCACACTGCCACCGGTGGTGGAGGTGTCCTCCAGCACGACGACGCGGCGACCTTCGACGTCGGGTCCCTCGATGCGACGCTGCAGGCCATGCGCCTTCGCCTCCTTGCGGACCACGAAGGCGTCGATCCCCTCGCCCGCGGCGGCGGAGGCATGCAGCACGGCGTCGGCCACCGGATCGGCCCCGAGGGTGAGGCCACCGACGGCCTCGATCCCCGGCACCAGACCCTCACGCCGCAGCAGGTCCAGCATCACCCGCCCGACCAGCGGCGACGCCTCGTGGTGGAGGGTGATGCGGCGCAGGTCCACGTAATAGTCGGCCTCCGCCCCGGAGGACAGCGTCACGCGGCCGCGCACCACGGCGAGGTCGGTGATCAGGTCGAGGAGTCGGGCGCGGTCAGCGGCGATGTCGGTCATGGGACACAGCGTATCGACCGGTCGCGGCGCATATCGTCCCGCGCTACTGCTCCCAAGGGGCGTGGAGGGCACGCCGGGAGGCCCGCTTGCGGGAGCGTCCCACCCGCCAGCGCGCCAGCGTGGTCTGCCACTGCGGGGAGGCGAGGGCACGGACCAGAGGCCGCGGCGCCACCCGCGAGAACTCCCCCGCTGTGCGGTAGGTGATGGACGGCACCGACAGCACCTGCCCTCGGGCGCAGTCCTTCAGCGCCTCCTCGACCACGAACGGGGCCTTCAACCAGGACACCCGGGGCAGGCCCTCGACATTGATGGCCGCGCGTTCGTGGAACTCGGTGCGCACGAAGCCCGGCAACAGGGCGGTGGCGGTGACCCCGGTGCCGCGCAGCTCCATCGCCAGCGACTCCGTGAACACCGTGACCCAGCTCTTCGCGGCGGCGTATGGTCCGGCAGCGGTGTACCCCGCCAGGGATGACACGTTGAGGATCGCGCCGCGGCGGCGCTGGACCATCGACCGCGCCGCCGCGTGGGAGAGCACCAGGACGGCCCGCAGCAGGGTGTCCATCTGCCGTTCATGGTCGGCGATGTCGACGTCGAGGAACCCGCCGCGCAGCCCGTACCCGGCGTTGTTCACCAGCAGATCCACGGGGTCGACGGGGTCGGTGAGCCGGGTGGCGACACGGTCGGTGGCGGCGCGGTCGGAGAGGTCGGCGGGGAGCACCTCGACGGTGACACCGTGGACGTGGCGGATCTGCGCGGCGACGGCCCGCAACCGGTCCTCATCGCGCGCGACCAACACCAGATCATGTCCGGAACCGGCCAGCTGCCAGGCGAACTCCAGCCCCAGTCCTGCCGTGGAACCAGTCACCAGTGCGCGGGCCATGCCCCGATGGTACGGCCGATCCCCCGGCCCGCCACGGCCAGGATCCGGGTGCGCGACCCGGGCGACCGGGAAACCCGGCAGATCCCCCTCACCCCTAGGATCGGGGCATGCGGATCGCCACCTGGAACATCAACTCGCTGCGCGCCCGGATGGATCGACTGGTCGCCCTCCTGGAGCGGCAGGAGATCGACGTGCTCGCCCTGCAGGAGCTGAAGGCGAAGCCGGCACAGCTGGACCTCACGCGCCTCCAGGACGCCGGATACGAGGTGGCGGTGCACGGCCTGAACCAGTGGAACGGCGTGGGCATCGTCTCCCGGGTGGGTCTGACCGATGTGGTGCAGGAGCTGCCGGGTGCGCCCACATGGCCGACGGAGGACGGGGTGGTGGAGGCCCGGGCCCTCGCGGCGACCGTGGGCGAGGGCCTGCGGGTGTGGTCCCTGTATGTGCCCAACGGGCGGGAGCTGGACCACCCTCACTACCCGTACAAGCTGCAGTGGTTCGAGGCGCTGCGCGCCGAGGGCGCCCGCACCCTGGCGGAGGACCCGCACGCGCGGATGGTGCTGATGGGGGACTTCAACGTGGCACCGCAGGACGAGGACGTGTGGGACATGGGGTTCTTCGAGGGCAAGACCCACGTCTCGCAGCCCGAGCGCGACGCCTTCCAGGCCGTGGTCGACGCCGGTTTCGCCGATGTGGTGCGGCCCGATCATCCGGGCCCCGGGGTCTACACGTACTGGGACTACACCCAGCTGCGATTCCCGAAGAAGGAGGGCATGCGCATCGACTTCGTGCTGGGTTCCCCGGCGGTGCAGCAGGCGGTGCGCGGCTCCTTCATCGACCGCGACGAGCGCAAGGGCAAGGGCGCCAGCGACCACGCCCCCGTGGTGGTCGACCTGGAGTTCTGACCCCTCCCGGGGGCGCGACGGCGGACCGGCGAGGGCTGTCTGCAGGTTTCCTCCCCAGGGGCCGTTCATCCCCGATCCGCCCCGGCCTCTGATGCCGTGGGGGCGGCGGTGCGCACGATGCGGGCATGTCCGCACTCATCGCCCCGCCCCGCCACGACCGCGTCGATGCCCCCCGGGATTCCGCGTCGACCGCCCCGCGTCCGCTCCCCGGCCGCAGCCCCGAGAGGCGGCCCCCGGCGCGGTTCCCGACGCCCGCCCCCGCCACCGTTGACCCCCGCGCGTTCTCTCCCGGTCCCCGCCGCAGCCCCACACCCGTCCCCGCTCCCGGTCGCCCGGTCCCGCAGCCCCGGGGCTCCGATCCTCAGGTGCTGTGGTGGGGTGATACCGGGCCGTTGCGGGAGATCGCGGCCGACCATGCCGCGGCGGCGGGCGCTCGCCTGGTCGACGCCCGCACGCTCGATGCCCGTGCGCTCGAGGCCGGCTCGGCCGACGCCGCAGGTGGCGCAGGAGCCGGCATCCGGGGGGACCTCACCGACCCGGCGGGGTTGCGTCGGGTGGCCGCGTCCCGTGACGCCTCGCGTCCGCTGCTGGTCCTCACCGGTGGGGAACCCCTCGCGGAGGAGGACTGGGAGTGTGCCGTCGAACTCGGCGCCGTCGCGGTGCTGCGCCTGCCGGAGCGCTCCGCCCGGCTGCTGGAGATCCTCACCGCCGCCGTCCGGCCCCCGGCGCAGGGCCGCCTGGTCGCGATGGTCGGTGGCTGCGGCGGTGCCGGCGCATCAAGCACCGCCGCACGCCTGGCCGGGGCCGCCGCCCGCCGGGGGCTGCACAGCCTGCTGGTGGACGCCGACCCCGCCGGCGGAGGGCTCGATCTCCTGGTGGAGGCGCCCGCCTCCCGCGCGCTCACCTGGCCGGACATCGGTCCGGTGGATGCCGACGCAGGTGCTGCCCTGTGGGAGGCCCTCCCGGAGATCGACGGTGTGAGGCTGCTCGCGGGCCCGGCCTGCCCGGGCCTGGACCCGGACCGGTTACGGGAGGTGCTGGCGGCGCTGCGCCGCCTGCCCGCCCTGATCGTGGTGGACCTCGGTGTCGAGCTCGCGCCCGCCGCGCTGCCCCTGATGGACCGGGTGGTGATGGTGACCCCGTCGCATCCGCACGCGGTGGCCGGTGGCCGCCGCCGACGCGAAACCTGGGCGGTGCCGCGCGACCGGGGCGGAGTGCTGGTGCGACGGACCGGCCCCCTGTCCCCCCAGGAGGTCGCGGCGCACCTGGACCTGCCGCTGCTGGGGGCGTTCCGGGACGGTGGCCGAGGTCTCGTGCCCCTGCTGGATGTGCGCCGCGGCGGTGCGGATGCTGCCTGTTCCCGGCTGCTGCAGAGGTGGGCGGGCCGATGAGCACCCTCGACCTCGTGCGACGTGTGCGGGAGGACGTCGCCTCCCATCCCGGCCCTGTCGATGCCCACCGGGTCTCCCGGATCCTGCGGGAGGCCGGGGATGTGGTCGGTGGCCCGGAGCTGCTGCGCCTGACCGGCCTCGCCCGTGACCACGTGCAGGGCCTGGGGCCGCTGCAGCCCCTGGTCGTCCCCGGGGTCACCGACGTGCTGGTGAACCCCGACGGCAGCGTGTGGGTGGAGGACACCTCCGGGCTGCACCCGGCGGACTGCCACCTCGACGCCGACGACGCCCGCGACCTGGCAGTGCGTCTGGCGGTGGCGGCCGGGCGACGGCTCGACGACGCCCAACCGTGCGTGGATGCTCAGCTGCCCGGTGGGGCCCGTCTCCACGCGGTGCTGCCACCGGTCAGCGACGGGGGCGCTGTGATCTCGCTGCGCTTCCCCTCCGGGCGTCGCCTGGACCTGGCGGACCTGTGCCGCAGCGGCATGGTGGACACGTCCGTGGAACCACTGCTGCGGGCGGTGATCACCCGGCGCGCCGCCTTCCTCATCTCCGGGGGCACCGGGACGGGGAAGACCACGCTGCTGGGTGCGATGCTCGCCCTCGCCCCGGCCACGGAGCGTCTGCTGGTGCTGGAGGACTCCCGGGAGCTGCAGATCGACCACCCGCACACCGTCGCGCTGCAGTCCCGGCAGGCCAACACGGAGGGACGCGGCGCGGTGCCCCTCGCGCAGCTGGTGCGGGAGGCCCTGCGGATGCGGCCCGACCGGATCATCCTCGGCGAGTGCCGCGGCGCCGAGGTGCGGGAACTGCTGCAGGCCCTGAACACCGGGCATGAGGGCGGCTGCGCCACGGTGCATGCGAACTCCGCCGGGGATGTGCCGGCACGTCTGGAGGCTCTCGGTGCCCTCGGGGGACTCGACGCCCCCACGCTCGCCGCGCAGGCGGTGAGCGCCCTGGACGTGGTGCTGCATCTGGAGCGACGCGGGGGCCTGCGCCGACTCACCCAGGTCGCCACGATCGGCCGCGGGGCCGACGGTCGCCTGCGGGCGCGCATCGCCCTGGATCTCAGCGGGCGTCAGCCCCGTCCGGGGCCCGGGTGGGAGGAGATCGAACAGCGGCTGCGACTGGATCCGCCTGCGGCACCGACGGGGCGGCGGCGCGCATGAGCGCCGTCCTGGGATTCGCGGCCCTCACCACCGCGGCGCTGCTGCTGATCGTCCTGCCCGCGCCCGGGGTGGCCGTCCCGGGGGGTGCACCTCTCGCTCCCCGGGGGTCCGACGCGTCCGACGCCGCCGAGCCCCGCGGATCGTGGCGGGCCCTCCTCGGTGGCCGTGAACCGGCCGCCCGGGAGGTGTCGGCACTGGTCGAACGTCTCCTGGCGGTGCAGCGCACCGGCGCTGCTCCCCGTCGCGTCTGGGAGGGCCTGCTGCCCACCACCCCCCTGCCGCTCCGACCCCTCGCCCGGGCCCTGGCCGGCGGCATCCCCGCGGCGGAGCTGCTTCACCACCCGACCGCGCAGGCAGCACCGGTGCGGACGCTGCTCACGGCGCTGGCCCTGTGTGAGAGGACGGGCGCTCCGCTCGGCGGGGTGCTGTCCTCCCTCGTCGCCGCACTGGAGGACCTCGACGATGCGGAGCTCGCCCGGCGCAGCGCCTTCGCGGGCCCCCGCGCCACCGCCGGGATCCTCGCCATCCTGCCCGTGGTCGGAGTGGGTCTGGGCACGCTGATCGGAGCCTCTCCGGTGACGGTCCTGCTGCGCTCCTCCTCCGGACCCGTCCTGCTGGTGGCCGGGGCCGCGCTCACCGGCTGCGGCTGGTGGTGGATGCACCGGTTGATGCGCGCCTCCCGGGGGACCTCGGAGCAGGTCGACCCGACGGTGGTGCTGGACCTCGTCGCGGCACCGCTGTCGGCGGGGTTGCCGTTGGGCACCGCCCTGCAGGAGGTCGCCGCCTGCCTGCCGGAGAGCTCCTGGCGCGGAGTCCTCCTCCGCTCCGCGGCCGCGCTGCGGGCCGGTGCCGACCCCGCCCACGCCCTGCGGGACCTTCCGGCGTCCCTGGCCCCGCTGCGGGATGCCTGGACCCTCGCCGAACGCAGCGGTGCCGACCCCTCGGGCATGCTCCGGGCCGCTGCCCGGGCCTCTCGCCGCACCCGCGCCCGGGACGCCGAGGCGGAGGCGGCCCGGCTCGCCGTACGCCTGGTGCTGCCGACCGGGCTGGCGCTGCTTCCCGCGTTCCTGCTGCTCGGCATCGTGCCGACCGTGATCTCCCTGCTCGGCGGGTCCTTCGGGGACCTGCTCGGCGGGGCACCGGCCACCGGGACCGTCCCGGTGCCGCCTTCGGGCGGATGACGGGGCCCCAGGGCCCCACCGATCACCACCGGAAACCCCCGACGCGTCACCCGACGTGTCACCTGACAGAAGGAGAGAATCATGTCCCTCACTACCCTTCCCGGCAGCCGCCTCGCGGTGGACCTGCGTCAGCGCCTGTCCGCCGAGGACGGCGCCACCACCGCCGAATACGCCATCACCGTGTTGGCCGCCTGCGGCTTCGCTGCGGTGCTGGTGGCGCTGCTCGCCTCGAACGAGGTGCGGGAGCTGCTGTTCGGCATCATCACCCGCGCCCTCGGGTCGGCCTGATGACCGCGCGGTCGCCCCGGTCCTTCCGTGCGTGCCGACGCCTCCTCGTGGCCCTGCGGGAGGACCGGGGCACCGCCACCGCCGAGACCGCGATCGTCCTGCCGGTGGTGGTGGTGCTGTGCACGGTGCTGCTGATCGTGGGAGCGGTGCTCGCCCAGCAGGTGCAGGTGGAGTCCGCCGCCCGGGCCGCGGCCCGGGAACTCGCCCGCGGGGAGAGTGTCGCCTCCGCCGAAGCCGCAGCGCATCGCATCGCCGGGCCCGACACCCGGGTCTCCGTCTCCCGGAGCGGCCCCTGGGTGGAGGTCACGACCACCCGACGATGGTCCGCCCCACCCGGGGTGCTGCACGGGCTGTCGGGCACCCTGACCGGCCATGCGTCGGCACGGCTGGAACCCCAGTTGCTTCCGGAGGGGTCGCCGTGACGCTGCCGGTCAGGCTGCGCGATCAGGTCGCCGGCGAGAACGGATCGGCGCCCGCAGCGGTCCTTGCCTGGGGCGGGGTGCTCCTGTCTGTCCTCGCGGTGCTGGCGCTCACCGGTCAGCTCACGGTGGCGCAGGCACGGGCCGCGACCGCTGCGGATCTCGCAGCGCTCGCCGCTGCCGATGCCGCGCAGGTCGGCGCACCGTCCCCCTGCGGTGTGGCGGCGCAGGTCGCCGAACGTAACGGCGCGTCCCTGGCACGGTGCAGCGTGCTCGGACAGGACGTGGTGGTGACGGTCGAGGTGCCCACCGGCTCGCGCCTCGGCGGCGGCGTCCGCGACACGGCGCGGGCGGGCCCTGCACCGGCATCGACCCTCCCCGGCACCCCGGAGGGGCTGGAGAGACAGGAGGGGGCGCCGTGAGCGTTCCAGCGGTGTCAGTCTGCGGTCTCCCCGGCCGCCTGGACCAGGAGATCCAACAGCAGCAGCGCCGCGGATTTGTCCAGGGGCTCATTGCCGTTGCCGCATTTGGGCGAGACCACGCAGGCAGGGCATCCGGCCTCGCAGCGGCATTCCCGCACCGCATCCGCGGTGGCCCGCAGCCATGCCGCCGCATCCTGGGCGCCGCGTTCGGCGAAACCGGCACCACCGGGTGCCCCGTCGTACACGAAGATCGTCGGCTCACCGGTGTCCTCGTGCAGGGCGGTGGAGACCCCGCCGATGTCCCAGCGATCACAGGTCGCCAGCAGCGGCAGCATCCCGATGGAGGCGTGCTCGGCGGCGTGCAGCGCCCCGGGCAGCGCCTCCGGGACGATGCCCGCGGCGGCGGTCCTCTCCCCCGGCACCACCCACCAGACAGCCTTCGTGGTGAGGGTCCGCGGCGGCAGATCCAACGGATGCTGCCCCAGCACCGCCTGGGTGAACACGTCCCGGACCTGGTAACCGGTCACCTGGTCCGTCACATCCACCGTGCCGAAGCACAGCTGCACCCCGTCCCCCCAGGGGCGGCGCCAGTCCTCCTGCCGCACCCGGATGGTGGAGGTCGACTGCGCGTGGGTGGTGTACAGGGGATCCTCCCGGTGCACCAGAGCCACCGCGGAGTCGACCTCCAGGTGGTCCACCACGTAGCTGCGGCCCTGGTGGAGGTACACCGCGCCGTCGTGCACCTGCTGGTGCGCACTGGCCGCGTCCACCGTCCCCAGCAGGGCCCCGGAGGCACCCTCGACGATCCGCACCGGCTCCCCACCGCTGCCGCGCAGATCGGTCAGCTCATGGGCGGAGCGCTCCATCGTCCAGTACCACCCGCCGGGGCGCTTGCGCAGCACGCCCCGCGCCGTCAGGGACTCCAGCAGCTCCCGCGCCGTCGGACCGAGGGCATCCTCGGTGCCGTGGCGGATGGGCAGCTCCGCGGCGGCGGCGCACAGGTGCGGCATCAGCACGTACGGGTTGGTGGGGTCCAGCACGGCCGCCTCCACCTCCATGCCGAACACCGATTCGGGGTGGTGCACCACGTAGGTGTCCAGCGGGTCCTCCCGGGCGACGAACACCGCGAGCGCCCCGCCGTCGCCACCGCCGCGACGTCCGGCGCGTCCGGCCTGTTGCCACAGCGACGCCCGGGTGCCCGGCCAGCCCGCGATCAGCACCGCATCCAGCCCCGACACGTCGATGCCGAGCTCCAGGGCATTGGTGGAGGCGAGGGCCCGCAGCTCCCCCGAGCGCAGCCCGTCCTCCAGCTGTCGACGCTCCTCGGCGAGATACCCACCGCGGTAGGCCGCCACCCGGGTGGCGCGGTCGGCGAGCGCCGCGCTCGCCCGCTGCTCCGCGGCCTCGGTGAGCAGTCGCCGCGCACCGGAGGCCACCAGTTCGGCGGAGCGCCGGGAGCGGGTGAACACCAGGGTCTGCACGTCCCACGCCACCAGGTCCGCGAGCAGCCCGGCCGCCTCGGTGGTGGCGGAGCGCCGCAGCGGCTCCTCGCGACCATGCTCCTCGTCGCGGTCCCCGGGGCGGCCGTCCACCACCGCGCGGGATCCGGGCTCCCACAACCCGAAGGTCAGGCCCGCCCGCGGAGAACCGTCCTCGGTGACCGCCTCCACCTCCGCCCCCACCAGACGGGAGGCCGAGATCTCCGGGTGCGCGCTGGTGGCGGAGGCGAGGATCATCGTGGGCTCCGCACCGTAGGAGCGGGCGACGCGCAGCAACCGCCGCAGGACCAGCGCCACATGGGAGCCGAACACCCCGCGATACGTGTGGCATTCGTCCACGATCACGTAGCGCAGCGCCCGCAGCAGGTGGGCCCACTGGTCGTGCCCCGGAAGGATCCCGTAGTGGAGCATGTCGGGGTTCGTCAGCACGAAGGTGCCGTGGCGGCGGATCCAGCGGCGCTGCTCGCTCGGGGTGTCGCCGTCGTACACGGCAGCGCGGGCACCGCGGATCCCGGCCCCGTCGATCAGCGCGGTGATGTTCGTCAGCTGGTCCGCGGCGAGCGCCTTGGTGGGTGCGATGTACAGGGCGGTCGCCCGTGGCGCCGAGGGGTCCAGATCCCGCGCCCCGATGGCACTGAGCGAGGGCAGCAGGTACGCGAGGGACTTCCCGGAGGCCGTCGCCGTCGCCAGCACCACGTGCCGGCCCTCATGGGCCAACTGCGCCGCCCGCTCCTGGTGGGTCCAGGGGGCGTGCACGCCGCGGGAGGAGAGATGCTCGACGATCCGCGGATCGGCCCACTGCGGCCAGTGACCGTGTCTGCCGGGCCGGGCGGGCATCCGCTCCACGTGGGTGAGGCAGCTGCGGCGGGTCAGCGGCTCCGACAGCTCCCTCAGCAACTCGATCGCACGCCCGTCCTCCACGGCACCCCCGCCTCGTGTGTGCGTCCTGCGGTCTCGCCGCCTCGGCGGCCTCGCCGGGCCGCGCCGCAACTGGGGCACAATCGTAGCCATGCCCGCCGCCTCCCCCGCTGTGCCGACACTCACGCCCGACCTGGCCCGCGACCTGCGGCAGGACCTCACCGATGCCCACTTCACCAGCGACCACCTGGAGGAGCTGCTCGACGCCCCCACGCGTGCCGCCCTGGAGCGGGAGGACCCGATCCCGGCGCTGCGGGCGCTCGCCGGGCGCTCCGACGCCGCCTCCGTCCTGTTCACCGTCTTCGCGCTGGGCCGGTCCGTCCCCGTCGACGCCCTCGCCGGCGCCCTGCCCCGCACCGGCGGCGCCGTGGAGGGACTCGGCCTGGTGCGGATCACCGACGGGACGGCGCACCCGCTGTTCGAACTGCAGCCGTACACCGCCACCGACGACGCCGGGGAGATCCAGTGGTGGATCCTCTCGGACCTGTCGGAGCTCGCCACCGGACAGCCGCTGCCGCCGGATCATGTCCTCGGTGTCGGCGGTGCGTCCCTCACCCTGGCGCGGATCACCCCCCGCGACCGGGTGGGGCGGGCCCTCGACCTCGGCTGCGGTGGAGGGATCCAGGCACTGCACCTGGCCCGCCACGCCGAGCAGGTCGTCGCCACGGACCTGTCGTCTCGGGCCCTGGCGGTCGCCGCGGTCAACGCCGCCCTCAACGGCATCGACCTCGACCTGCGCGAGGGTTCCCTGCTGGAGCCCGTCGCCGGCGAGACCTTCGACCTGATCGTCTCCAACCCACCGTTCGTCATCTCCCCCAGCACCGGCGCGGAGACCTGGACCTACCGCGACGGCGGGGAGCCCGGGGACCGTCTCCTCGCCCGCCTCCTCGCGGACCTGCCCGCCCACCTGGTACCGGGCGGTCGCGCCGTGATGCTGGGGAACTGGGAGATCACCGACCCGGAGCACTGGGACGCCCATCCCCGCGCCTGGCTCGAGCGCACCGGGCTCGATGCACTGGTGCTGCAGCGGGAGGTCAGCGACCCCGCCGCGTACGCGGGCACCTGGGCCCGGGACGGTGGCGTCACCCCGCGCGATGCCCACTGGGTGGACCTGATCGGCGCCTGGCTGGACGACTTCGCGGCCCGCCGCGTGCAGGGCGTCGGCTTCGGCTGGATACTGCTGCAGCGTCCTGCCGACGCCCCTGGTCCCGGTGTCGTCACCGAGCACGTCACCACCCACGGCACCGGCACCCTCGCCCCGAACCTGTGGGAGTCCCTCGCGCAGCGCCGCCGCCTGGCCGCCCTCGACGACGACCAGCTGTTCTCCCTGCACGCGGTCCGGGCTGACGAGGTGCGCGAACGCCGCCACCTGGTGCCCGGTCACGTCGATCCCGAACTCATCGAGCTGGTGCAGGGCGCGGGTCTCGGCCGGATCGTCCGAGCCGATCAGGTCCTCGCCGCGACCGTCGGCGCATGCGACGGGGAGCTGTCGCTGGGGCAGATCCTGGCGGCGGTGTGCGCCCTCACCGGGGAGGATCTCGACACCACCCGGGAGCGCACCGCCCCGCAGCTGCGGGACCTGCTGGCCTGGGGTCTGCTGAGAGAGGGCTGAGCCACCGCGGGCCGTCGGTGCCCACGGCTCGTCCCTGCGAAGCGTGTACGGTGATCTGACGCCGCGGCCGAGCACTGTGCCGTCGGCGATCAGGACAGCGTCGCCGCCGCTCCCCCGAGCGGTGCGCGGAAGGGTGGGTGACCGTGGCCGGAAAGCGGCATCTGGTGATCGTGGAGTCCCCGGCGAAGGCCCGGACGATCGGCCGCTACCTGGGGGACGACTTCGTGGTGGAGGCCTCCGTCGGCCACATCCGCGACATCCCGGAGCCCCGTGACCTCCCCGCCGAGGTGAAGAAGGGCCCGTACGGGCGATTCGGTGTGGACGTCGAGGGCGGCTTCACCCCGTACTACGCCGTCGACCCCGACAAGAAGAAGCGTGTCGCGGACCTCAAGCGTCTCCTCAAGGACGCCGACACCCTCTACCTCGCCACCGATGAGGACCGCGAGGGGGAGGCCATCGCCTGGCACCTCCTCGAGACGCTCAAGCCGTCGAAGTCCACCCCGGTGCACCGCATGGTGTTCCACGAGATCACGCAGGACGCGATCCGCGCCGCCCTGGAGAACACCCGCGACGTCGACGTCCATCTGGTCGATGCCCAGGAGACCCGCCGCATCCTCGACCGCCTCGTCGGCTACGAGCTGTCCCCCGTGCTGTGGCGGAAGATCCGCCAGGGCCTGTCCGCCGGGCGTGTGCAGTCCGTCGCCACCCGCCTGGTGGTCGAGCGCGAGCGGGAGCGCATGGCCTTCGTCGTCTCCCCCTACTGGGACGTCATGGGCGCCTTCGCCCCGCAGGGCGGCGGTGAGGCGTTCACCGCGAAGCTGCGGCAGGTCGACGGCTCCCCCGTCGCCCAGGGCAGCGATTTCGCCGACGACGGCACCCTGCGCCGGACGACCGCGACCGTCCTCACCCAGGAGACCGCGACGGCCCTCGCCGATGCTCTGCGGGAGGGCCCGGCGACGGTGACGTCACTGGAGTCGAAGCCGTACACGCGTCGGCCCGCCGCACCGTTCACCACCAGCTCCCTCCAGCAGGAGGCGGGACGGAAGCTGCGCATGGGCGCCCGGGAGACCATGCGCACCGCCCAGTCGCTCTACGAGGGCGGGTACATCACCTACATGCGGACCGACTCGGTGGCGCTGTCCTCGGAGGCGATCTCGGCGGCTCGCACCCAGGCCGCCGAGCTGTACGGCCGGGACATGGTGGCCGAGAAGCCCCGCCGCTACGCGAGCAAGTCCGCCAACGCGCAGGAGGCCCACGAGGCCATCCGGCCCGCCGGTTCCACCTTCCGCACCCCGGCGGAACTGGCGAGCCAGCTGCACGGCGACGCGCTGAAGCTCTATGACCTGATCTGGAAGCGCACCGTGGCCTCCCAGATGGCCGACGCGAAGGGCTCCACCACCACGGTGGATCTCACCGTCGAGGCGCAGGGTCGCACGGGTGTCTTCCGCGCCTCCGGCACGATCATCACCTTCCGCGGGTTCCTCGCCGCCTACGAGGAGGGCCGCGACGCCTCCCGGTATGACGAGGAGAGCGACGACAAGCGTCTGCCGCAGATGCACGAGGGCGAGCAGCTCGACGTGCGGGACATGACCCCGGAGGGCCATGAGACCGCCCCGCCGCCGCGATACACCGAGGCCTCGCTGGTGCGGGCGCTGGAGGAGCGCGGCATCGGCCGACCCTCCACCTACGCCTCCACCGTCTCCCTCATCCAGGACCGCGGTTACGTGGGCAAGAAGGGCACCGCCCTGGTCCCCACCTGGGACGCCTTCGCCGTCACCCGGTTGCTGGAGGAGAACTTCGGCACCTACGTGGACTATGAGTTCACCGCCCGGATGGAGGATGATCTGGACCGGATCGCCCGCGGCGAGTTGGACCGCCCCTCCTATCTGGGGGCGTTCTACCGCGGGGACGGCACCGACGAGCACGCCGGTCTGCGTTCCGCCGTCGACGGGGCCGGGGAGATCGACGCCCGCGAGGTCAGCTCCGTGCCGATCGGCGAGGGGATCGTGCTGCGGGTGGGTCGCTACGGCCCGTACCTGGAGCAGCCGGGCCCCGAGGGTGCCGATCCGATCCGCGCTAACGTGCCTCTGGACATCGCCCCGGATGAGCTCACCGTGGAGACGGCCCGGGAGCTGCTGGAACGGCAGAAGTCCGATGGTCGCGTGCTGGGCACCGACCCGGAGTCGGGCCGTGAGATCGTCGCCAAGGATGGGCGCTACGGCCCGTACGTCACCGAGGTGATCGCCGAGGAGGAGGTCGCGGACCTCCCGAAGACGAAGCGTCCGAAGCCGCGCACCGCGTCGCTGCTGCGCTCCATGGACCTCGCCACCGTCACCCTCGACGACGCCCTCAAACTGCTGTCCCTGCCGCGTGTGCTCGGCACCGACGAGGACGGTGCCGAGATCACCGCCCAGAACGGTCGCTACGGCCCGTACTTGAAGAAGGGCACCGACTCGCGCTCCCTGGAGTCGGAGGAGCAGCTGTTCACGATCACGCTCGACGAGGCGAAGGCCCTGTACGCCCAGCCGAAGCAGCGGGGCCGCGCCGCCGCGAAGCCGCCGCTCAAGGAGCTGGGGGTCGACCCCACCAGTGAGAAGCCGATCGTGGTGAAGGACGGCCGCTTCGGCCCGTACATCACTGACGGCACCACCAACGTGACGCTGCGGCGGGACGACACCCTCGAGTCGCTGACGCACGAGATCGCGGTGGAGCGCCTGGCGGAGAAGCGCGCCAAGGGCCCGGCCCCGAAGCGTGGGCGGGCCGCCTCGACGTCCTCCCGCGCCTCGAAGGGCACGAAGAGCACGACGAAGTCCACGAAGAGCACGACGAAGCGCGCGTCGGGCACGAAGGGCTCCGGAGCGGCGACGACGTGATTCCGGTGCGCGCCCGGGTGCGGTACCGGGGCAGGTAGGCCGCGACGGGCGTGCCGCGCATCACGATGCGGTTGCAATCCTCCCGGCAGGACCTCGCGCTGGGTCGGGCGACGTGAACACCGCCTAGGATGGGGGCACCCTGTCGATGACGACCAGAGGAGGACCCCATGGCCCGCTCGATCACCCGCCGCGCCGCACTCGGAGGAGCTGCAGCAGCCTCAGCTCTCAGCCTGTCGGCCTGTCTCGCTCAGCCCGGTGGCGAGTCCGGGGGAGGCTCGGGATCGGGAGGCGGCTCGGGTGAGGGTGGTCCGGTCACCATCCTCGGCGCCTTCGGCGGCCAGGAACAGGAGGCCTTCCTCGCCTCCCTCCAGCCGTTCATGGACGAGTCCGGCATCGAGATCCAGTACACCGCCGATCAGGACTTCACCACCACGATCCGCACCCGGATCCAGGCGGGGGATGCTCCGGACATCGCCCTGTTCCCGCAGCCGGGTGGCCTGTTGGAACAGGCGGCTGCCGGGAAGGCGCTGCCCCTCGACGATCATCTCGACATCGAGTCCCTCAAGGGCAGCCTGATCTCCGGATTCCTCGACGCCAGCACGCAGGACGGCAAGGTCTACGGCGCGCCCATGCGCATGGCCTGCAAGTCTCTCGTGTGGTATCCGAAGGCGGCGTATGAGGCCGGTGGCTACTCCACCAGCCCGGCGTCGATGAACGAACTGCTGGACATCACAAGCAAAATTAAGGCCACCGGAATCGCCCCGTGGAGCGATGCCTGGGGTGCCGATCAGGCCACCGGCTGGGTCGGGACGGACTGGCTCGAGGAGTACATGCTGCGCATGTACGGCCCGGAGGTTTACGACCAGTGGGTCGCCCACGAGATTCCCTTCAATGACCCGCAGGTGGTCGCCGCTCTCGACCGGCTCGGTGAGCTGCTGAAGGGCGAGGGCAACGTGCTCGGCGGAGTGAACACGATGATTAACACCGCGTTCTCCGACGCCCCGCTTCCGCTGTTCGAGGAGAAGCCCACCGCGATGCTGATGCGTCAGGGCAACTTCATCAGCGGCTTCTTCCCGGAGGACGCCGACGTCGACGCCACGATCGGCGTGTTCGCGATGCCGTCCTTCGACGACGGGTTCAAGGGTCAGCCGATCCTCGGCGGTGGCGATCTCGCCGCGCTGTTCTCCGACAAGAAGACCGCGGTGGATGTCCTCACCTTCCTCGCGTCCCCGAAGTTCGGCGTGGAGTGGGCCAAGGCCGGTGGCTGGCTCAGCCCGCACACCACCTTCGACGCGGCGAACTATCCGGACGAGACCACGCGCTCGATCGCCGAGATCGCGTCCAGCGCGGAGGTGTTCCGGTACGACGGTTCCGACCTCATGCCGAACGCCGTCGGCGGTGGCTCGTTCTGGACCGGCATGGTCGAGTGGCTGAACGGCACGAAGACGAGCCAGCAGGTGCTCGACGAGATCGAGAACGGCTGGCCCGCCTGATGTCGGTCCCGTCGACGACGACGGGACGGCACCCCACGCAGACGCGGCGCGGGGGCTCCGGCCCCCGCCCCCTCCGTCTGCTGCTGGGCACCGTCGGCATGGTCGTGGTGGCGTACGTCGTCGTGAATGCCTTCCTGGCCTTCGCGCTGTTCCCCCAGTGGTTCTTCCGCTCGGGCATCCTGATCGGGATCCTCGGCCTTGCCGTGGGCATTCTCGGATCCATCCTGTTCTTCCGGTTCCTGAACATGGCCATCGAGGGCCTTCCCTCCCGGATGAGCGAGGGGCTGATCCCCTACGCATTCCTTCTGCCCGGTCTCGCGCTGCTCGGCCTCATGCTGGTGTACCCCGCGGTGCAGACGGTCGTGTATTCGTTCGCCAACCGTGATTCCACCGCATGGGTGGGGCTCGCCAACTATCGAGCGATCTTCTCCAGCGCGGATTTCTGGCAGGCGCTGCTCAACAACTTCCTGTGGATCCTGATCGTGCCGGCGGTGACGGTCGCCTTCGGTCTCGCCGTGGCCGTCCTCGCCGACAAGCTCAGCAGCACCGGTGAACGGATCACGAAGTCGACGATCTTCCTGCCGATGGCCATCAGCTTCGTGGGGGCCTCCACCATCTGGGGCCTGGTCTACGCCTACAACGCACCCGGAACCGCCCAGGTGGGTCTGCTCAACGCGATCTGGACCTCTCTGGGAGGGGAGCCCCAGGCCTGGCTGCAGATCTCGACGGGACGGTTGAACTCGCTGCTGCTCATGGTGATCCTGGTCTGGCTCCAGACCGGTTTCGCCATGGTGCTGCTGAGCTCTGCCATCAAGGCCGTCCCCGAGGACACCATCGAAGCCGGCCGGATGGACGGAGCCTCGGAGGCGAGGATCTTCTGGCAGATCGTCTTCCCCCAGGTGCGCACGACCCTGCTCGCCGTCTTCATCACGGTGCTGATCCTGGTGCTGAAGGTGTTCGACATCATCTACGTGATGACGAACGGCCGAGATCAGACCGATGTGATCGCCAACCTGTTCTTCCGTCGGCTCTTCGTCGATGCGAACGCCGGCCAATCCTCCGCGATCGTGGTGGTGCTGCTGGTGCTGATCATCCCGGTCCTGATCTACCAGGTAAGGGCCTTCCGCGCGCAGGAGGCGAACCGATGAGCGGCCGGATGGCGGATAGGCGGCGTCGATCGCCGCTCGCGATGGTGACGATGACCGTGCTGGCCCTGCTGTGGACCGTGCCGACCATCGGACTGCTGATCACCTCGTTCCGGGACCGTGTCTCCGTGGCACGGTCGGGCTGGTGGACGGCACTGACGGATCCTGTGGGAGCCGGGTGGACTGTCGAGAACTACGGCCGGGTGCTGGCGGGCGCCGGATTCGGCGAGTCGATCATCAACTCCCTGGTGGTGGCGATTCCCGCGACGGTGCTCCCGATCCTGTTCGCCGCCTTCGCGGCGTACGCCTTCACGTTCATGGAGTTCCGTGGCAAGGATCTGCTCTTCATCGTGATCGTCGCTGTGATGGTGGTGCCGATCCAGGTGGCTTTTCAACCACTGCTGAACCTGTTCGGCCCGCGTGGCCTCGGCATCTCCGGGCAGTTCGTCGCGGTGTGGTTGCTCCACACGGGCTTCGGCATGCCGCTGGCGATCTACACGCTCCGCAACTACATGGCGACCCTGCCCGCCTCGGTGGTGGAGAGCGCGAAGATCGACGGCGCCTCCCACTACCAGACCTTCTGGCGCCTGGTGGCGCCGATGTCGATGCCGGCCATCGCGGCCTTCGCGACCCTGCAGTTCCTGTGGGTCTGGAACGACCTGCTGATCGCGAAGCTGTTCCTCTCCGGCAACAATGCGACGGTCATCGTGAAGCTGCAGCAGATGCTCGGCACTCAGGGGCAGGGCCAGGAGCTGCTCACCGCGGGCGCCTTCCTGTCCATGATCATCCCGATGATCGTGTTCTTCACCCTCCAGCGGTTCCTGGTGCGCGGCATGACGGCCGGTGCGGTCAAGGGCTGACCCCGCCCTCCCCTGCACCCGGTGGTCTGTCGGGGGCGGCGGCTAGATTGGTCGCATGACCTGTCCCACCGCCGTCGCCCTGCCCACCACTCAGGTGTCCGATCCGCACGATGCCCCGGCCCTGCGCTGGGGCATCGTCGCGCCCGGCGGCATCGCGGACCACTTCGTGCGCTGCCTGCACGGGGCCACCGCCTCCCGCGCCGTCGCGGTGGTCTCCCGCGCGCAGGAGCGAGCCGAGGCCTTCGCTGCGGAGCATGGGATCGACCGTGCGTACGACTCCCTGACCGCCATGATCGCGGACGGGGAGATCGACGCGGTGTACGTCGCCTCCCCGCACGCCCAACACCATGAGCTCGCCCGGCCGGTGCTCGAGGCCGGGGTACCGACGCTGGTGGAGAAGGCGTTCACGCTGAACACCGCGCAGGCACAGGACCTCATCGGCGTGGCCCGGGATCGCGGTGTGCTGCTGATGGAGGCGATGTGGACGCGCTTCCTGCCCCAGACCGATGTGCTGCGCCAGGTGGTCGAGCAGGGTCTGCTCGGGGAACTGGTCCTGGTGCGCGCCGACCACGGCCAGTTCTTCCCCCACGACCCACATCATCGTCTGTTCGCGCCGGAACTCGGCGATGGGGCCCTGCTGGACCTCGGCGTCTACCCGGTGTCCTTCGCGCAGATGCTGCTGGGGGATCTCACCGATCTGCAGGTCGCCGGGGACCTCACCGACCAGGGTGTCGACGCCACCGCCGCGATCCTCGCCCGTGGTCGCGACGGCGCCCGGGCCGTGCTCGACACCACCCTGCGCGCCCGCACCGCGACCCTCGCGGAGGTCGTCGGCACCGAGGCCACTGCGCGACTGTCCTCCCCGTTCTACGCCCCCGGCACGCTCACAGTGACGTGGCACGACGGCGGTGAGGCCGCCGTCGAGCACCCGGGGAACCGCGACCTCTGTCTGGCCTACGAGGCTGCCGAGTTCGCCCGCTGTCTGCAGGCCGGCCGCACCGAATCTCCGCTCATGCCGTGGGACGACACCCTCTCTGTGCTGCGCACCCTGGATGCGGTGCGGGCTGAGATCGGTGTGGTCTACCCCGGGGAGGCGAGCGCATGACGCCCCTCAGCGGTCGTGGCCCCTCCCCCCACCCGCCGCGGCACGGCCTGTTCCTGTCCTTCGAGGGCGGGGACAGCGCGGGCAAGTCCACCCAGATCGCCCTGTTGCGGGAGCACCTCATCTCCCAGCGGCATGTCGCCGAGGAGCTGGTGCTGACCACCCGTGAGCCCGGCGGCACCGAGCTCGGCAGCCGCATCCGGGATCTCGTGCTGCATGGCGGGCACGTCGACCCACGCGCCGAAGCCCTGCTGTACGCGGCCGACCGTGCCCACCATGTCGCCACCGTCGTCGCCCCGCACCTGGACCGTGGCGGACTGGTGTTGGCCGACCGATACATCGACTCCTCCGTCGCCTACCAGGGTGCCGGGCGGGAGCTCGATGCCGCGCAGGTGCGGACCCTGTCCCTGTGGGCCACCGGCGGTCTGATGCCGCATCGGACGATCCTGCTGGACCTGCCTCCGGAGGCCCTCGACGAGCGCCGCAGCATCGACTCCCTGGATCGCCTGGAGCGCGCCGGCCGTGAGTTCCACCGTGCGGTGCGCCGTCAGTTCCTGCAGCTCGCCGAGGACGATCCCGAGCGTTTCGTGGTGATCGACGCGTCCGGCAGCCGTAAGGACGTCCACGCCGCCGTGCTCGCGGCCATCGCCACCGAGCTCGAGGCCTTCGACCCCTCCCCCGAGTCCTCACCGCAGAGCCCGGCGGCACCGGAGTGAGGGAGTGCCGGTGAGTGTCTGGGATGAGGTCGTCGGTCAGGACGACGCGGTCGCGCAGTTCCGCCGTGCCGCCTCCCCCGAGGGCTCGCTCGCGCAGGCGTGGTTGATCACCGGCCCCCCGGGGTCGGGTCGGTCCACGGCGGCGCGGGCCTTCGCGGCCACCCTGGAATGCGAGCACGGCACCGGGTGCGGCACCTGCCCGGCCTGCGTGACCGTGCGCGCCGACACCCACCCGGATGTCACCACGGTGGTCACCGACAAACTGTCGATCTCCAAGGACGAGGTGCGTGCCCTGGTGATGCAGGCGCAGCGGGCACCCGCGACCGGCCGTCACCGGGTGCTCATCGTCGAGGATGCCGACCGCATGTCCCCGGCACCTTCAACGTGCTGCTGAAGAGCATCGAGGAACCGCCACCGCGAACGGTCTGGATGCTCTGCGCACCGTCCCCGCAGGACCTCGCCCCCACCATCCGTTCCCGTTGCCGGGTGGTGACCCTGCAGATCCCGGCCCCCGACGTCATCGCCGACCTGCTGCAGCGGCGCGACGGCGTCGACCCGGAGCTCGCGGCCCGGGCGGCGCGCGCCGCCCAGGGGCACATCGGCCTCGCCCTCCGCTACGCCACGCAGGAGGGTGCGCTCGCCTCCCGGGAGGACGCGGCCCGAAGGCTCCTCGCCCTGCGCACCACCGGTGAGGCGGTCGCCGCCGCGCAGGAGCTGGTGGACCGTGCGACCGCCGAAGCTGCCGACCACGCCGACGCCGTCGCCGCCGAACAGCGGGAGGCCTTCCTCCGTTCCGCAGGGCTCGACCCCGATGCCGCCGTCCCCCCGGCGCTGCGGTCACAGCTGAAGCAGCTGGAGGATGACGCCAAGCGCCGCCGTACCCGCCTGGTGCGGGATGTGCTGGACCGCTACCTGCTCGACGCCCACTCGGTGCTGCGCGATGTCCTCACCCTGCAGCTGGGGTCCGGCAGTGACCTGGTCAACCCGGGCATCCGGGCGGACCTGGAGACGGCCGCCCGGGATCGCACCGCCCCGGGCGTCCTGGCCCTGCTCGACGCGGTGCAGACCGCGCGTGGGCGCATCACCGGGAACGTGCCGCCCCTGCTGGCCCTGGAGGCATTACTCGCGCGGATCGCCGTCACCGCGCGCTGACGACCGGCCGACACCGGGGCCGGGCGCCGGGGCTCAGGTGTCGGTGCGCTCTTCGCCGGACGGCTCGGCGGCCGGCTGCTCAGCGACTGGCTGGTCCGCGGCCGGCTGCTCGGCGCTCGTCTGTTCGGCGCCCGCCGCCTCCGGCGTCGACTCGGCCGCAGACACCGTCTCCGCGACCGCCTCCGGTTCACGTGCCGGCTCCGTCGCGGAGTACTCGATCTCTGTCTCGTCGACCACGACGTTCTCGGCGCGGGCGAACTCCGGCTCGGCGCCGGTCCGCCCGGTCTCCGAGTGGGCACCGCACCCGTAGTCGAGGTGCACGACGCGCCCGTCAGCCGGCGACCACTCGTTGGTGCACACGCCGAACTCGCCGCGCAGTGATCCCGCCAGCAATGACAGGAACCCGCAGGAGCGGCAGTGCGCCGCGACGGTGCCGCGGCGGCGCCGCGAGCTGCTCTCGCGGGGACCGAACTCCCCGCCGATCCACCGTTCCGCGGCCTCCGAACGACCGTAGGGCGAGAGCACGCGTACGCGCCCGAGGCCCAGCTCCCACTGCGCCACCCGGTCGGCGTCCTCGTCGTCGGTCTGCTCGTACCCCTGCTCGAGGCGGTCGTCGTGCTCCCGGTACGGCAGCAGATCGTCGGCGCCGACGTCCTCGGGGCGCAGTCGCTCGGCCCACGGCTGCCAGGCCGGCGCCAGCAGGGCGTCCTCCCCCGGCAGTAGGGCGGTCTCGGCGACGGTCGCGGCCTTCGCCCGCGGGGCGCGCGCCAGGATCACCACCCACGACCAACCGCGATATCCGGGCATGGTGCACTCGAACACGTGCGTGACCAGGCGCTCCCCCGCGGCCTCCACCCGCAGGTGCTCCCCCACCTGGCCCGGGTCCGTGACCTCCGACAGGGCCTCGCGGGCGAGATCCACGGCGGCCGCGGCCACCGCGTCCAGCTTGGGGGCACGGGCGCGGCTGCGGGTGGCCCCGGCCGACGCGGTGGGCCGCCCGGCGGGCGCCGTCGCGGGAGCCTCCGGCGTCTGCGGGTCCTCCGGTGCCTGCGGGCTGTCCGGCGTCGGCGTGGTGGGGTCGGCAGGGGTGGTCACGATGCTCAGGCCTCGAAGTTGTCGGCCACGGCGCGCAGCACCGTGGCGATCTTCTGGGAATGGGCGCGGTCCGGGTAGCGGCCCTTGCGCAGGCCGTTGGAGGCATCGTCCAGCAGACGGATGAGGTCCTCGACCATGTCGGCCATCGCCTCGGGCTTCTGGCGGCGCGCGCGGGACACCGACGGCGCAGGGTCCAGCAGTCGCAGGCTCAGCGCCTGCGGACCGCGACGCCCGTCCGCCATGTCGAAGTCGACCTTCGTGCCGGGACGCAGCGTCGTGACGCCCTCGGGCAGGGTCGAGGCGTGCACATACACGCTCTCCCCGGTCTCCTCATTGAGGATGAAGCCGAAACCCTTCTCGGCGTCGTAGAACTTCACCTTGCCGCGCGGCACGTCGATCCCGTCCTTCAGCGGGCTCGGCGTCGTCCGCCGCGCCCCGGTTCGCTCACCGGCGCGGCTCTCGCGCCCGGTGCGCGGATCCCCCGTCTCCGGGCGGTCCGCGACCCTGAAGTCTACCGTGAGGCACGCGGGCTCGACAGGTCGGGGCCGGGTCACCGCCGAGCCGACGGCACCTCCCGGGCGGGGCCGCGCGGCGGGGGTGGGGGCTGCTCACCGCGATGCAGCAGGGCGTCGACCATCGCCGCGGTGAACCCCCACACGAAGGCGTCCCCCGGCAGGTCCAGGGCAAGTCCCGCCGCGCGGCCGTCGAGCAACGCCGGCACCCGACAGGCGGGGTCCGTGAGGGATCCCGGACCGGCCAGGGGCGCCCACACCACACGCGCCACCTCCGCCTCGTCGACCACCCTGACCGGTGGGCGCACCGGGCTCCATGCCACCACCGGTGTGACGGTGAGATCCCGCCACGGCATCGGCACCGGGGCGAAGGCTCCCAGCACCTCGACATCCCCCGCCCGCAGGCCCACCTCCTCGGCGGACTCCCGCAGCGCGGTCTCCACGTCATCCCGATCCGAGTCCTCGTGACGCCCGCCCGGGAGCGCGAACTGGCCCGGTTGGGACCGCAATGTCGCCGACCGCTCCTGCAGCAGCAGGGCAGGATCGTCCGTTCCCGCGAGGAGTGCCAGCACGGCACTGCGTCGCGGGGAGAACCCCTCCGGCACCGGCCGCAGCGGGTTCATCAGGCGCGGGGCGGGCCCCTCCCCGCGCCTCGACGGCGCGAGCTCCGCCGCGAGCACCCGCACCAGGGGCGGACGCCGCTCTCCGCCGGCGCTCATGCCGTCATGCCCGTGCCGGCGAGGTCCGCGGACGGGCAGACCTCCCGCAGGGCGCACTCCGCACAGCGGGGGGACCGGGCGGTGCAGACCCGGCGGCCGTGCAGGATCAGTCGCAGCGACAGGAGCGTGAGGTCGATCGCTCCGTCCGCCTCCGGTCCGGTCACCGCCTCCACTCGCGCCACCACGTCGTCCTCGACCCGGCGGGGGTCCGTGGCCGTGCTCCACCCGAAGCGCCGCGCGAGGCGCCCCACGTGCGTGTCGACCGCCAGCAGGGACCGCCCGAAGGCCACCCCCCGCACCACATGGGAGGTCTTGCGCCCCACCCCCGGCAGCGCCACCAGCGCCGTCTCGTCGTCAGGCACCTGCCCACCGTGCCGCTCCAGCAGGGCCGCGGCCAGGGCGATCACGCGGCGCGCCCGGGTCGGCCCCATCCCGAGGGGCCGCAGCACCTCCTCCACCTGCTGCGGATCGGCCGCGGCGAGCGCCGGCAGGTCAGGCCAGCGGGAGAACAGCTGCGGGGTCACGGAGTTCACGCGGGCGTCCGTCGTCTGCGTCGACAGCACCGTCGCGATCAGCAACTGGGCGGGACCGTCGTGATCGAGTTCCGTGCGGGCCGTGGGATACAGGTGCGCGAGGAGCTCCGTGGTACGGCGGACGGGCGCGGCACCGGGCACCTCATGGGGTGCTCGTCGAGCCGCAGAACCCATCCCGATGGCTCCTTCCCGACGCGCTCTGTGACTCCTCCCACGCGAAACTCACGCGGATCGGTCACAATGGGGGAGCACCCGCCGGTCCCCCGCACGGGGACCCCCGACGCAGGAGGTTTCGTGGACGAGAACATCGTACGGTCATCAGCACTCTTCGCCGCGCTCGACGACGACGGCAAGCAGGCCGTGCTGGCGTCGATGACGCAGGAGGACTTCCACCGCGGCGCGGTCATCTTCCGTGAGGGCGATCCCGGTGACCGCCTGTTCATCATCGGCTCCGGCAAGGTGAAGGTCGGCCACGCCTCGGGCGACGGCCGCGAGAACCTGCTCGCGGTGCTCGGCCCCGGTGAGACCCTCGGTGAGCTCAGCCTGTTCGACCCGGCCCCACGCAACGCCTCCGCGACCGCCGTGGCGGAGACCTCCCTGTACTCGCTCTCGCAGCAGGATCTCTACCGTGTCCTCGCGCAGCGCCCCGAGGTGGCCCGTCACCTGCTGGCGAGCCTCGCGCGACGCCTGCGCAAGACCAACGAGTCCCTCGCGGACCTGGTGTTCGCCGACGTCCCCGGTCGCGTCGCCAAGAACCTTCTGGATCTGGCGCAGCGCTTCGGCCGCCAGACCGAGGACGGTGTGATGGTCGCCCACGGCCTCACCCAGGAGGAGCTCGCCCAGCTGGTGGGCGCCTCCCGTGAGACCGTCAACAAGGCCCTCGCGGATTTCGCCTCGCGCGGGTGGATCCGCCTCGAGGCCCGGGCGGTGCTGCTGCTGGACATCGAGCGTCTGCGCCGTCGCGCCCGCTGAGACCACATCCCGCTCACCGGGACCCGCTGGCCGACCGGTGAGAGGCGACGGGCCGTCCCCACCTCGGGGGCGGCCCGTCGTCAGTCCCGGGGGCCGCCGCCCTCCTCGCGCAGGTGGGTGATCGCCGCGAGGATGTTCCACTCGGCGGCCTCGCGCAGCTCCGGCGGCAGGGTGTCACCGTGCAGGCGCCTCACCAGTCGGTCCATCGTCAGCAGACCCTCCGCGCGCGCCGCCCGGACCTGCTCGATCCGCTCGCGACGGTGTGCGAGGGCCTCGTCGATCGCGTCGCGGGCCTCGTGCGGGGATTCGATCGGTTCCCCGTGACCGGGGTGGATTCCGGCGATCCGGCCATCCATCGACATCGCCTGCAGCACCTCGAGGGAGGCGAGCAGGTCGGTGAGACTGCCATCGGGCGGCACGATCGTGGTGGAGGAGCCGCCCAGCAGCGTGTCACCGGAGAGCAGGCGACCACCCTCGACCAACAGGGCCAGGGAGTCGGCGGTGTGACCGGGCAGGTGCAGGACATGCGCGACGGTGCCCCGCTCCCCGATCAGCTCCGCCGGGGGGACGCGGGCGCCGGGCACAGCGGTCGGATCCGACGCGTACAGCTCCACCGGGGCCCCGGTGCGCTGCCGCAGCTGACGGACGAGCGTCCCGGCGGCTTCGGCGTGATCGGCATGCCGATGCGTGACGATCACGGCCTGAGGGGCGGCCGGCCCCGGCAATCCGCAGGCCCGGAGGATCGCCGTCAGGTGCCCGATATCACGGGGCCCCGGATCCACGACCCAGCTCTGGGCGCCGTCGCGCAGCACGTAGGTGTTGGTCCCGTCGAGGGTCATCGGGCCCGGGTTGGGCGCACGCAGGCACAGCAGTTCGACGGGATCAGCCTCGGCCACCCGATCGAACCAGCCCGTCATCGGTCGGCGACCTCCACCACCAGGTCGACCTCGACCGGCACGCCCAGCGGCAGCACCGCCACACCGACGGCCGCCCGCGCATGCTGTCCGGCGTCACCGAAGATCCGCCCCAGCAGTTCGCTGGCCCCGTTGATCACAGCCGGCTGACCGGTGAATCCGGGGGCGCTGGCGACATAACCGGTCACCTTCACCACCCGCGCCACGCGGTCGAGGTCACCGACGACGGCCTTGACCGCCGCGAGGGCGTTCAGGCAGCAGATGCGTGCGGCCTCGTATGCGGTCTCGGGATCCACCTCGTCCCCGACCAGTCCGGTGGCGATCGGGGAGCCGCCGACCAGGGGCAGCTGGCCGGAGGTCCACACGTGGTTCCCGCTGCGCACGGCGGGGACGTACGCCGCGACGGGTGCGGCCACCTCGGGCAGGGTCAGACCGGCCTCGGCCAGACGCGCCTCGACGGTCCCGGTCGTCTCGTGCATCGTCGACCCCCGTCAGTGCGCCAGCGGGCGCTTGAGGTACGCCACCAGGGACTCGGGGTTGGGGCCGGGCACGACCTGCACCAGCTCCCAGCCCTCACCGCCGTAGTTGTCGAGGATCTGCTTCGTCGCGTGGATGAGGAGGGGCACCGTGAGGTACTCCCAGCGGGTGATCTCTGCCATGCCCGCGAGCCTACCGGTTCCCGGTGCGGCACCTCCCACCGCGGCGCCCCACGGCGTACCGTTGCACCATGGCTTCCTCTGCGCCGTCCGCGCCCGCCCCCGAGCGCCCGGCCCCGCGTCCCCGGCGATCACTGCCGGCGGCGATCGGGCAGACCGTCGCGCTGCTGCTCGGCATGGTCGCCGTCTCCGGTGTGGCCGGGGTCCTCATGGCCGCGTTCTTCCTGCCCGCGGTGACGATGACCTCCGCCATGGCCCGAGACGGCGTGGACCTGCTGGACTCCTACCCGGCGGAACTCGAAGTGCTCCCTCTCAACGAGGCCAGCCGCATCGAGGCGGCCGACGGCTCCCTCCTGGCCGTGTTCTACACGGAGAACCGGATCATGGTGCCGCTGGAGGAGATCTCCCCCCACATGCAGCACGCGGTCGTCGCGATCGAGGACCGTCGCTTCTACGAGCACGGCGGGATCGATGTCCGGGGCATGACCCGCGCCCTGGTCAACAACGCGGCGGGCGGCAGCACCCAGGGTGCGTCCACCCTCACCCAGCAGTACGTGAAGAACGCCCTGCTGATGGATGCCGTGCAGCGCGGGGATGAGACCGCCATCAAGGAGGCCACGGAGCAGAGCTACGGGCGCAAACTGCGCGAGGCGAAGCTGGCGATCTCCCTGGAGAAGAAGTGGTCGAAGGACGAGATCCTCAACGCCTACCTCAACGTCGCACAGTTCGGCCCGTCGCAATACGGCGTGGAGACGGCCGCGCGTCACTATTTCTCGAAGAACGCCAAGGACCTCAACCCCGGTGAGGCGGCCCTCCTGGCCGGCGTGACCAACGGCCCGAACCAGTACGACCCGGTGAAGCACCCCGAACGCGGCCAGAAGCGCCGCAACGAGGTGCTGCGCGAGATGCAGCGCATGGAGTACATCTCCGCGGAGGAGTACGAGCAGTACTCGAAGCAGCCCGTGGAGGACATGCTGAAGGTGCAGACGGTCCGCGCTGGCTGCCAGGACGCCGGACGCAACGGGTTCTTCTGCGACTACGTCACCCGCACCCTGCTCAACGACCCGGCCTTCGCGCCGACGTACGAGGAGCGCCGGAAGCTGCTGTACGGCGGCGGCCTGACCATCCGCACCACGCTGGACGTCACCAAGCAGCAGATCGCCGCCGACATCCTGGAGCGGAAGGTCCCCGCGGGTTCCTCCGAGGGATTCGGTCACTCGATCGTCACCGTGGAGCCCGGGTCCGGTCGCATCCTCACGATGGCGCAGAACTCGACCTTCAACCCGCACGCCGAGGTGCAGGCCGGGGAGACCGCCATCAACTACAACGTCCCCAAGGCGCTCGGCGGCGGCAGCGGCTTCCCCGTCGGTTCGACGTTCAAGCCCTTCACCCTGGTGCAGTGGCTGGCGTCGGGCCGCTCGATCTATGACACCGTCGGGACGGAGCGGCAGACGATCACCCACTTCCCCGCGAAGTGTCTGGACAGCGGGGCGTGGAGTGAGCAGGCCGGGTACAACCCCGACAACGCGGTCTCCGTGACGCTGCAGCCGCAGGAGACGGTGCTGAACTCCACCAAGTTCTCCGTCAACACGAGCTACGCCAACATGGCCCGTCAGCTGGATCTGTGTGACATCGCGGATCGCGCTCGGTCCATGGGCGCGATCCCCGCCACCCTGAACCCGCTGGATCCGGCGACGGCGAAGCTCAGCACGCGCGACATGTATGGAACGGAGCTGGCCCCCGCGGTGGTGGTCCTCGGGGAGCTGCGCATCTCCGCCCTCGACATGGCCGCCGCCTACGCCACCTTCGCCGCCGGGGGCAGGTACTGCCATCCGACCGCGATCGCCGAGGTCGTGGATCGCAACGGCAAGCCCATGCCCACCACCGGCCCGAAGTGCGAGCAGGTGCTGGACAGGAACGTCAGCAACGCCGTGCAGTGGGTGCTGAAGCAGGACCTGGAGGATCCCCGAGCCACGGGCAAGGGCATGGTGATCCCGGGGCATGACGCCGGCGGTAAGACCGGCACCTCCGGCCAGCAGTTCCACACCTGGTACGTCGGCATGACCGGTCAGATGAGCACGGCGGTGTGGTTCGGGCACCCGAACGCCAACATCCGCCCCGGTGGCTTCATGGTCGACGGTCGGATGCTGCGTCCTGGCAAGGTCTGGGGCAACACCGTCTCGCTGCCCACCTGGCAGGAGTACATGACCCGTGCGTCGGAGGGCATGGAGAACCGTCCTTTCCCGGGCCCGCCCGCTCCCCGCACCGGGGGGCCGCAGCAGCCGGGGGCCGCTCAGACCGGCCGTGTCCCGGACGTCACGGGGATGGATGCGGCCGGGGCCCGCGCCACCCTGGAATCCGCCGGCTACAAGGTCGAGGAGCAGCGCGTCCGCGGCAACGGCATCCCGCGCGGCAACGTGGTCGGCACCGAGCCGGCCGCAGGAGCCGAGCTGCCCCCGGCGGCTCTGGTGCGCATCCGAGTGTCGGACGGCTCGTGAGCGGTACGTCTCGGAACGAGTCGCCCGCGCGCCGCATCATCACCGCCCTCGGCGCCGTGACCCTCGGGGTCGGCGCCGCGGCGCACGTGTGGGCACGGCACGTGGAGATCCACCAGTACCGTCTGCGGGAGGTGTCTGTTCCGGCGCTGCCCGTCGGTGCCCGTCCGGTGCGCGTGCTGCACCTGTCCGATGCGCACCTGCTTCCAGACCAGCATCGGAAGGTCGCCTTCCTGCGGCGCCTGGCCGCCACCGAGCCGGACGTCGTCGTCGACACGGGGGACAACATCGCCTCGGCCGCGGCGATCCCGGTGCTGGCCGAGGCGATCGAGCCCCTGCTGCATCGCCCGGGTGTGGTGGTGCTGGGATCCAACGATCTCTACGCACCGAGCCCGAAGAACCCGCTGCGCTACTTCCTGCCGGATCCCCGGCCGGAGGGCCTGCTCGCCGACCTGCCAGCGCCGACACTTCCCACCGACCGGCTGCTGGCGCGGCTGTGCGCCCACGGATGGGTCGATCTGAACAACCGGCGGGCGGTCACGGAGCTTCCGGGGTTGCGCATCCGGTGGGTCGGGGTCGACGACCCGCATCTCGAGCGCGATCGGATGCCGACGCCCGACGACGCCGCTGTCGGCAGTGAGCGGCCGGAGATCCGCATCGGCGTCGCCCATGCCCCCTACCGCGCGGTGCTCGACGCCTTCGTCGCCGACGGGGCCGATCTGATCCTCGCCGGACACACCCACGGCGGTCAGCTGCGGATCCCCGGAATCGGTGCCCTCGTCACCAACTGTGATCTTCCGCGCCGACAGGCGAAGGGACTGTCGACGTGGCGCGGTGTCCCCCTCCACGTCAGCGGGGGACTCGGTGCGAGTCCCTACTCGAACTATCGGCTGGCCAATCCGCCGGAGGCGACTTTACTCACGTTGCGGCCCCGGGGCTGACGTCGGTTCGTCGTCCACCCGCGAGTGTTGGTATGGTGGTGCGTCGGTGAGCGCAGGGAGCTGCGATCACCCGCCAGACCGGGGTGTGGCGCAGCTTGGTAGCGCGCTTCGTTCGGGACGAAGAGGTCGCAGGTTCAAATCCTGTCACCCCGACCGGTCACGACGGCTCCGATCCCCCCGCGGATCGGAGCCGTTCTGTCTCTCCGCTCACCTCCTGCAGTCCCCCGGAATGACAGCGGTGTGATTACCAGAGGGATGACATGCCTGTCATTCGTTTTCACGGCGTGTCGGACCCGGCTATGTAAAACCTTGGCAAAGCAGGGGTCTGCGGTGGCTTTTCCGAGTGGGCAGTCCCGTATGGCACTTTCGTAGGGTGGGCGGCGGTGTCGCCTGGAGTGGACACCGCCCGTCGGCGCACGTTCCGCCCGGTCGTCGGGCTCTTCCTCCTCACCCGAGTGGCGGACGCGATGCGCCCGCCGTGTCGTGAGTGCCGGAGAAAGCGATACGACCGATGTTCCGCCTCCACCGCCCGACCCACCGTGCCGAAGGGCGCGCTGTGGTCGATTACCGGGGCCTGGCCGCTCCCATGGGTCGCACCATGGGCAGCGTCGCCGTGCTCTCGGCGACTGCCGCCGGTGCCGCACTGATCGGCACTGAGCGCGCCGACGCGGTGGGTGCCGGCCCCGCGCCGGTGACCCCCCGGAATACCGCCCCCCAGCTGCCCGCCGCCCCCGCGCTCGCTCCGGCAGCGCCGGTGCCCTCCGAGTACGCCGCCGTCAAGCTGCGTCTCGGCTCCCGCGGCGACGCCGTCCGCCACCTGCAGCAGCGTCTGAACGGCTCCGGCGCCACCCTGCGGGTCGACGGTGTCTTCGGCAGCCGCACCCTCACCGCGGTGCGCACCTTCCAGTCCACCAACGGCCTGCGCGTCGATGGCGTCGTCGGCCCGCTCACCTGGGGTGCCCTCGGTTCTGTCGCCACCCAGTCCGGCGCGACCACCGAGACCCTCCGCCGCGGAGACCGCGGTGCGAGCGTCGTCGTGCTCCAGGAGGCGCTTCGCGCCCGCGGCGCCACCTTCAACGCCACCGGATACTTCGGCAGCCTCACCCTCTCCGCGGTCCGCGCCTTCCAGTCGGATGCCGGTCTGACCGTGGACGGGGTCGTCGGTCCGAAGACCTGGGCGGCCCTGCAGGGCGGCGAGGTCCGCCAGCTGCCCACCGAGCCCTCCCGCTCTGACTCCCGGGGTTCCGTGGACAGCTTCGACGGGGATGCGATCGTGCGGGCCGCCCGCTCGCAGCTGGGCGCGCGCTACTCGTGGGGTGATGAGTCCCCCCGTGACGGTTTCGACTGCTCCGGCCTCGTCTACTGGTCCTACCGGCAGGCGGGTATCGATATCGACCGCATGACCGCCAAGGGCTACCGCTACGCCGGCCGCGTCATCCCGATGTCGGAGGCCCAGCCCGGTGATCTCATCGCCTTCTCCGCCGGCAACTGGGGCCACATCGGCATCTACGCCGGCGACGGCGTGATCATCGACGCCTCCGGTTCCCGCCAGCGCGTCGTGGAACGCTCCATCTGGAACTCGCCGCACGTCGCGGTGACCTTCCGCTGATCCTCCCCGGCAGGCACGCCGAGGGGACGTCACGCCCTGCCTGACGCATCGCGTCACTGGGAAGAGGCAGGACGGACGAGGGGCCCGGCCGACCACGGTCGACCGGGCCCCTGCCGCATCCGGTGGCTGACCATATGGGACACTGTGACGACCGCCGCATGTCCCGCGTCCCGCGTCGCTTCCAGGAGGAGCCCATGGCCGATCCGATCGCCCTCGTCCCGCTGCCCCAGTCCGTGCTGTTCTCCTCGGGAGTGTGGCGCACTGATGACCCGTGGGCCGAACTCTCCACGGGCATCAACCCCGACCTGGACCGGGCGGAGTACGCGCTGAGCATCAGCCCGGACGGGGCGAGCCTGAGCGCCGGCAGCGAGGCCGCCCTCGCCGACGGCCGCAACACCTTCGCGCAGATCGTCGCCGGCAGCACCGGTGAGATCCCCTGCGTCACGATCTCGGACCGTCCCCGCTACGCCTGGCGCGGCCTCCACATCGACGTCGCCCGGCACTTCCTGCCGCCGTCGGAGCTCGAGACCATGATCGATGCGATGGCGTTGCACCGGTTGAACGTGCTGCACCTGCATCTCACCGACGACCAGGGCTGGCGCTTCGAGGTCCGCGGCTACCCGCGGCTGACGGAGGTCGGCGCCTGGCGGGAGCGCACCGTCATCGGCCGCGACGGCGGGGAGAACCCCGACGCCCGGTACGACGAGCGCCGCCACGGGGGGTTCTACACCCAGGACCAGCTGCGTGACCTGGTGGAGTATGCCTCCGCCCGCGGCGTGATGATCGTTCCGGAGGTCGACCTGCCCGGCCATATGCAGGCCGCCGTCGCCTCCTACCCGCAGCTGGGCAACAACCCCGACCGCACCCTGCGGGTGCGCGAGACCTGGGGCATCTCCGATCATGTCCTGGGCGTCTCCGATCAGGCCTTCGACTTCGTGCGCGACGTGCTGGTGCAGGTGGCGGAGATCTTCCCCGCGCCGTTCGTGCACATCGGCGGGAACGAGTGCCCGACCATCGAGTGGGAGCGCTCGGTGGACGCCCGCACCCGCATGGCCGAATGGGGTTACTCGCGCGTGAGTGAGATCCAGGGCCGCTTCACCCAGTTCGCCGCGGAGGTGCTGCGGGAGAAGGGCAAGCGCATCATCGGCTGGGACGAGGTGCTCGAGACCCACCTGCCCGATGACACCGTCGTCATGAACTGGCGCAGTGTGAAGGGCCTGCCGGAGGCCACCTCCCGGGGTTTCCAGACCATCGTCGCGAACAACGAGCACCTGTCCTTCGACCACTACCAGGGCGACCCGGAGACGGAGCCGCTGGCCATCGGTGGCCACACCACCGTCAAGGATGTGTACGAGGCGGACCTGCTGGGCTCCGGGCTTCCGGCCGACCAGGAGGCCCTGATCCTGGGCATCCAGGGGCAGCTGTGGACCGAGTACATGCCCGACGCCGACCAGCTGCAGTACATGGCGTTCCCGCGCGTGTGCGCGCTGGCGGAGCGCGCCTGGGGGTCGCCGCGCCAGGACTGGGAGCAGTTCGAGGAGCGGCTGCGCGCCCACCTGCCGCGTCTGGACGCCTTCGGGATCCGTTACCGCCCCCTGGACGACTGACGTGGACGCGGGCCCGCTCGCACCGAGGCCGTCCCGGTCCACCGACCGGGCCCGCCGCACGGCCGAGCGCAGGGCGCGCCAGCGGCGTCTGCGCCTCACCCAGCTGATCGTGATGTCGCTGCTGGTGATCGGCATCGCTGGCACCGCGTGGTACGCATGGCAGCAGCTGACTGCGGAGCCCGCGGAGGAGCATGTCATCGAGGACAAGGCTCTGCGTTCGGGTACCCCCTCGCTGACCTGCCCGGAGCCGGGGGCCGTGCCCGCGGCCGCGGGTGACGTCGAGGTGAGGGTGCTCAACGGCACCCGCCGCAACGGGCTGGCCGCCTCCGTCACCGCCGATCTGCGCGAGCGGGGCTACATCACCGGGGAGCCCACCAACACCACGGCCTCCGAGGAGGGCGTCACCATCGTCCACGGGCCGCAGGGATACCTCGCGGCCTCCTCGGTGGCCGCTCAGTTCCCCGAGGCCACACTGCGGCTGGACGCCCAGCGGGACGGGACCGCCGTGGAGGTGTTGTTGGGTTCCACATCGGTGGAACTGGTGGCCGCGGACCAGGCGGCGGAACGTCTTGCCGCGCCCGTCGCCGCGCCGGAGGGATGCGATTGAGACCTGCCCCGCGGCAGCTCAGTCCTCGTCCGGGTCCCACTGCATCCGGTTGCCGATCCATACACTGACGGCCCCGGCGAAGGTCAGCATCAGGGTCACCGTGCTGTAGACGGCGAACGTCATCGGTGAGCCGGGCATGACCCCCTGCAGCATCGTGGTGGTGCCGGCCACGTCCGGCTGCTCCGAGGCCATCCCCGCCGGAAGGGAGGGGTCGGCATCCACCGTGATCGTCGCGGTGACCCGCCCGCCGGTGCGATCCTCGACGGTGTACTCCAGCGGTGTCCCGTGACCGGTGAAATCCTCCACCGGGGTGAAGGTGAGCCGCCCGTCCGGGGAGACCGTGTAGGTGCCCTCCTCGGGGATCACGATCCGGGTGCCTGTCGCGTTCTCGAGCTGTTCCACATTCGCCGCGCGCAGCGACCGCAGACGCACGGTGTCCGGCAGCAGCGGCGTGTCGCCGCCGGCGGCGGTGTCGTTGGCGAGAAGGTCCACCGACAGCGGGGTGCCGACCGGGCCCCGCACCACATCGTCGCGGAGGATCGGCACCTGCGGCGCCTGGGCGACGTGCAACCGGGCGGTGGCGGTACCGTCGGAGAACAGGCCCTGGCCGCTGACCGTCACCGGATCGGGGTTCCCGGCGAACCCGGGGTCGGGGTCGAAGGTCGCCGAGCGGGTGGCCTCGTCGATCCGCCAGACCCCCTGCCCGGGGACGGTGACCTGCAGCCCGCCACCCTCGATCCTCGCCCCGGAGGGGAGGCCTGCCGGATCGAACCTCAGCGACTCGGCCCGGACGTTCGCCGACCCAGCGAGGGGTTCGAGGTCCACGGTCTGACCTGTGCGGGTGGCGACATACCGGTCCAGCAGCCCCGGGTATCCGACTTCCAGCAGTGCGATGGCGGACTCCGCCTCCGCCCCGTCGCTGCCCCGCAGACCCATCGGCGAGACACGTCGGACCTCCGCGGATTCCGGGACGAAGACGACGCGGGCGGCGACACGATCCAGCGCCCACTCCCCCTGCCCCGGCACCGTCACCACATCCCCGGTCGGTGACGCCTGAGCCTCACTCGCCTGCGGCACCAACTGCAAGGTGGTGAAATCGATGAACTGGGCGCTCTCCGACACCTCGAACTCGAGCCTCTGCCCGTACGGCGCGGCCCGGGTGAGGTCGGGGATCACCGGGGCGGAAGTGGAGATCTCCCCGTAGCGCAACGGCAGGCCCTGTTCATCCTCGGAGACGTACCGCACGGGACTGAGCTGGCCCATCGGCCGCAGCGTGGACGGTTCGAAGCTCACGGTGGCCGTCTCCCGATCCAGCGTCCACGCGCCCTCCTCCGGTACCACCACGCGTGTCCCGTCCCGCGTCACGGTGGCGCCGGCGGCGAGCCCGTCCAGGGTCAGACGCAGGGCCCCCTGGGCCGCCTGCGGGTCGGCGCGCCGCAGATCCACCACGAACGGCTCCCCCCCGGAGACCCGCATGACATGCGCGGCGGGGAACACCCCCACCGGCTGCACGACGGTGGGGAGCGACCAGGCGCCGGAGGTGGCCTTGACCGTCAGGGCGATCGGTGTCGGGTCCCCGCTGAATCCGAGCACGGGGGTGAAGTACAACCACCCGTCCTCGATCCGCCACGTCCCCTCCTGGGGGACCGACATGGTCAGGGCGTCGCGGGAGACATCGATCGCCGCGGCGCGCTCCTCCGGCAGGGAGCTCGGCACGACCAGGCGGGCCGACGCGGGCACCAGCTCCGGCTCGGCATCATCGGCGAGGAGGCCGCTGATCGAGGTGCGGGTGGTGCCCCCGTCCACGACGGACAATCGCGTGGTCGCCAGCGGCAGCGGGAACGGCCCGTCCTCCCCCAGGGCGTGGGCGGCGGGTGCGGTGGGGCCCAGCAGGATCGGGGCGGCCACCAGCGCGGCCGCCGCGACGACCCGCGTCCCGGCCGTCCGGAGAGGGGGGCGTCCGTCGGTCACGACGTCACGGTAGCAAGTGGGGATGATCGGTGAGGTCGGCCCTACTCTTGACCCATGGACCGATCCCCACTCCGCCTGTCCGACCTGCCCGACCTCGATCATCTCCTCGCCCGTGTACTTCCCCAGTTGCGGGATTGGCTGCCGGCCCGGCGCTGGTACTCCGAGAAGGGCGCCGGAGCTCCCGAGGTGACCCTGCAGGCGGCGGCAGTGCTGGAGGTCGAACGCGATCACCTGGTCGCCGACCTGGTGGTGGAGGCCCGCACCACACGCGGTGCCACCACGTATCAGGTGCCGGTCGTGCTGCGCCGCGGGGAGTTCGCGGCGCAGGGTCTGCCGGAGGGCGCGGTTCTCGGCACGGTCGCGGTGGGCTCGCAGCCGGTGGTGGTGATCGATGCCCCCTCCGATCCCGACGGCCGGGGCGCCCTGCTGCGTCTGCTGCGTGACGGCCACGTGATCGAGGGTGACGGTCTGGAGATCGCCGCGCAGGTCACCCGCCCGCACCGGGCTGCCGGTCGCGTGCTGGGGTCGCGCCTGCTGTCCGGGGAACAGTCGAACACCTCGATGATCTTCGACCTGGATGACGCCCAGCCGGTGATCCTCAAGCTGTTCCGGGTGCTGCACAACGGGGAGAACCCGGACGTGGTGGTGCAGACCGCTCTGGACGAGGTCGGCAGTCGCCGCGTCCCGCCGATGATCGGTTCGGTGATGCTGCGCTGGCGGGAGTCCGAGGGGGAACCGCCGCGCCGCTCCACCACCCACGCGCTGGTCGCCCAGGGATTCCTGCCTGGGGTGGAGGACGCCTGGCGGGTCGCCCTGCAGGATGCCGCCGCGGGGATCGACTTCCGCGAACCCGCCCGGGAGCTGGGTGTGGCGCTGGCGGAGGTGCACCGCGATCTCGCCTCCGCCCTGGGAGCGGTCGAGGCCGATGAGGGGCAGCGCACCGTGGCGGTGCAGCGGATGCGCGAGCGCCTGGACGCGACGGCCGCGGAGGTCCCCGAGGTGGCGCGACTGCGGGAGCCGATCGCGCAGGTGCTGGAACGCGCCGGGCATGTGGCATGGCCCGCCGTGCAGCGCGTCCACGGAGACTTCCATCTGGGGCAGGTGCTGCGGGTGCCGCAGCGCGGCTGGGTGCTGCTGGACTTCGAGGGTGAGCCGCTGCGGCCGCTGGCACAGCGCAACCTGCCGGACGCTCCGCTGCGCGATGTGGCCGGTCTGCTGCGCAGCCTGGACTACGTGGCGGGTGCGGTGCAGCACGAGAGCGGCGCCGACGCCTCGGCCTGGGCGGCCGCCGCCCGGGAGGCCTTCCTCGACGGCTACCTGTCGACCCTGCCGCCCGCCGATCCCGAGGCCACGCGCACGCTCATCGCGGTGTTCGAGGCCGACAAGGCGGTCTACGAGGCGCTGTATGAGGCCCGCAACCGCCCCTACTGGCTGCCGATCCCGCTCGGGGGCCTGCAGCGCGTCCTCGGGCTCTGAGGCTCAGCCCTCGGCCGGCACGAACTCGATCGGGCTGACCTGCGAGTACCGGTCGTCGCGGATGGAGACCACACCGACGCCGCCGATGAACGGGGCCAGAGCCTGCGGGTTCTTGCCGGGGTTCGCCAGGACCACCTGGAAGCCGAAGTGCCGGAACGACTCCATGGCGGCGGTGATGAACTCCCCGGCGCCCTTGGAGAAGGCCTCGTCGATGATGATCGGCGCGTACCGCGGCACATCCACCCCGGTGCCCGCCAGCTGATACCGCAGCGCCGCAGCCAGGCAGAACGTCGTCAGACGCTCGTTCTGACCACCCGAGAGCGGGCCGCCCGATTCGTGGGCGTGCACCATCTTGCCGTCGGCGTCGACCTCCTCGGCGTGGAAGTGCACGTGACGGCGCACGTCGAGCACCGCCCGGGAGGCCTGATCGTCCTGCGTGCGGGCCCGCGCCACCAGATCCATCAGATGCCGCAGCGCCAGGAACCGTTCCTCCGCGTTCTCGCGATCGCGGCTCATGTCCTGCTGCACGGTGAGCGCCACGGCCTCGTCGAGTGCCTGCTTGAACTCGTCGAGCGCCGCCAGGTACACCGGTCGCATCGACAGCTGCAGGTACCGCCCGGCATGGAACTCCACCTGCGCCAGCAGCGCGTTGATCCGTTGCAGGCGCTTGCGGATCTCCGCGGGCTCCCGTGCGATGGCGGTGGCGAGGGCCTGCACGTCCCCGAGGGTGTTGCCGGTGAAGAACTCGACGAAGCGGTCCTCCACCTCCGGCAGCTTCTCCTCCTCGATCCGCGCCAGGATTGCCAGGTGGTCGCCGACGGCGTCAAGCGACGCGTCGGTGTCCCCCGCCTCGGCCGGCCAGCGCCGGTCGAACTCGCGCATGGCGGTGCGCATGTCCTCCTCCGCGCGGGAGGTGCGGCGGGTGAGGTCCATCAGTTCCGCATCGAGGGTGGCGGAGGCGTCCTTCGTGACCTGGTCGATGGTGGACAGCACCAGCGTCGGGGAGATCGCGGCGAACCGGTCGGCGAGGTCCCGCTCCACCTCCGGGGCGAGGGTGCGCTCCGCGAGCCGGGCCTGCGCCTCGTGCAGCCGTTCGGCGGCCCGCTCGGACTGCTCGGTGAGCCTGCCCAGGTGGCGCACCACCTCGAGCAGTTCCTCGTCGGCATCGGCGATGGCCCGCTCGACATCGTCGATCTGCCGGGCGATCTCCGTCAGGGCATCGCTGCCGCGTTCAGCGGCCTGCACCATGTCACGCAGGTTCTGGATGCGGCGGGCCACGCTCGCCGCGTCGATGTCGTCCCAGGTCACCTGAGCGAGGGCCTGCAGGGCGAACAATCGCTCCCGCCGGCGCCCCTCCTCCGTGGCGACGTCCCGGCGGCGGGCCTGGGCCTCGAACAGGGCCTGTTCGGCGCGAGTGCGCTCCCGCTCGAACACGGCCCGCTTGGCACGGTTGTCGAAGCCCAGCACCCACTGGGAGCGGTCGTTGATCGACCGGTCGGCGTTCTTCTCGTGTCGGGAGGCGGAGTGCTTGATCTGGCCGGACTTCAGGACCGCCCGCGGCAGCCGGGTGAACTCCTCCAGTGTCTCCGCACAGACGTAATCCATGCGGGAGGCGATCTCCCCGCTCAGCCAGGCGTGGAACTCGCCCTCCTTCACCTCCAGCTTCGCGGCCAGGGTGCGGGGGTCGATCTGCTTGGCGGGGCGGCGCAGGTCGGTGTTGATGCGGTTGTAGGCGATACGCCGACGCAGGCGCGTCCGGTCGATCACCGCCGCGACCTCCCGGTACACCCGGTCGGGCACCAGGATCGAGCGGGCGAGTCCCCGCAGTGCCTGCTCGGCGGCGGCGGTCCACTCCTCCTCGCCCGCCCGCACCTGCAGCAGCTCTGCGGCGAAGGGCAGCGACGTCGGCGCCACCCCGACCTCCTGCGCGATGCGGTCACGCAGCGCCACATCCTCCGAGTGCAGGTTCGAGGCACGCCCGGTGAGGGAGGCCAGCTCGGAGCGCAGCTGCGCGAGCTCCTCCTCGTGGCGGCGCACCGCGGCCTCGGCCTCCCAGGCGGTGCGACCGGCCTGCTTCTCCTCGTCCTCGAGCTCGCGCCGCAGCGCCGCGACCTCCCGCTGCGTGGAGAGGAACAGGTCCTCGCTGATGGGTGTGCGCAGACCGACGGTGGCCAGCTGCGCCGCGAACTCGGTGGAGCGTTCCGAGCGGCGATCCCGCTCCACCTCCAGCCCGGCGATCTGCTTCTTCCAGTCGTCGATCTCCCCACCACCCGCACGGCGCCGCTGGTCCGTCAGCTGCGCGAGGTCGGAGCGGGCGTCGGCGACGTCCTGGGTGAGTCGGCGCTGCTGCGCGACGGCACGGTCCTGCTCCAGCTGCAGACGGTCCTGCTCCTCGGCCAGCAGCCGCACCAGATGCTGCGCGGCGAACACGTCGATGTCGCTGCGACGATCCACCAGCTCCCCGCCGCGCTCGCGCATGGCGGACCAGTCCTCATGGGCGGTGCGCAGACCGCGCAGCACGTCCCGCTGCTCGCGGGCGGTCACCAGCGCCGCATGCACCTCAGAGAGGTTCTGGAAGTTCGCGAGGGCCTGGTCGGCCAGGTCGAAGGTGCGGGGCTCGTCGAGCATGTAGTCCCGAAGCAGGGCGTTGACGTCGCCGAGTTCCTTGGCCGACTGGATCTTGTGCAGCAGCGAGAGGGCCTTCTCGTCGGGGATCCCGAGGATCTGGCTGAACGCCGCCCGGTACTCGCGGAACTGGCGGAAGGTCTGCGTTCCCGGGTGGGCCGCCTCCAGGTCCTTCCCGGCGATCTGGGTGGTGACGAACCGGCGCAGTTCGGTGACGTCCAGCGGCTCCCGCGCGATCACGTACAGGCTCTTCACGTCGGAGTCGGCCGTGTGCCCGGCGTGGAGAAGCAGCAGGCGGGTCAGCTGCACCAGGCCGCCCAGGCCGTCGCTGTAGCGCAGGGTGATGACGGACAGCGTCGTCTTCTCACGCAGCACCTCCTGGCTGAACTCCCCGGTGGCGGCGTCGTAGTGCATCGCCCAGGCACCGCGCACGTAACTCGCGACGGTGCGGCGGTACTTGGAGCGCGCTGGGCCGGCGTCGGAGGCGGCGGCATTGAAGTGCAGGGTGCGCGGCGGGGTGAGCAGAGCACTGATCGCATCGAGCAGTGTCGACTTGCCGGTGCCAGGGCCACCGGTGAGGAAGTACCCCTTGGTGGAGATCGGCAGGTCGTGGGTGCCGTGGAAGGTGCCCCAGTTGGAGACCTGCAGGTGGCTCAGCCGCCACTGCCCCGGGTGCGGATGATCGGGGTCGACGGGGCCGGTGGCCGCGGCATCCTGGGCGGGCGCGTCGGTGCCGGGCAGGTCGAGGATGTCGGCTGCGGAGTCCACCGGTCAAGCCTACCGAGGGTGGCCGACAGGCGGGGGTGCAGGGCGGACGGAGAGTGTGCCCCGCAGGGGTCGGGGTGGGGATTTCAGCCCATGGTCACGAGGGTGCTCCACGGTTACAGTCACAGGCAGGGCGGCATCCCGGAGGCTGTCTCGCACAGGCGGAGGAGTTCCCATGACATTTCTCGGAGCAGATCCTGACGCCGAGACCGTTCCCTGCGGAGAGTCGCATGCGGTCCTTCTGGCCTCTGTGGAGCCGTCCACCCGAGAGCGGCGCGGCTGGGTGCAGATCGAGGTCCGACGGCTGGAGCAGACCGATGCCTGAGAATCCGACCCGACCGCGCCGCCGGAGCCTGGCTCCACTGCTCGGCGCCGCCGGACTGACGATCCTGCTCGACGGTTGCGGACCGTCCGTCACACCGATGGATCCCGCCCGTGCGCAGGCTCACTACCAGCAGGTGGTGGAGGATCTCATCGCGACGATGGACTCGGTGCGCCCCCTCGGATGGGCCCCGGAAGGTGCCCTCACCGATCAGCCGGTGAAGGGAGGGGCCTGCTCCTACGATCCCGGCAGATGGGCGACTGCTGAGGGCCACCACCTGTACCCGGCGCCCGGGGAGGGAATCGACTGGGAGCCCTGGCGCACGGCCCTCGATCCGGTGCTCTCACGACACGGCTTCACGAAGCTGTCTCGTGAGAAGAGGTCCGGCGGGTACTTCTTTCTGACCGGGACCGATCAGCACGGAGCCGAGCTCAGACTCGTAGCCCGGGGGATCCTCGAGATCCACGGCGCCCAGTTGTCGGGCAGGACCTGCTGAGACGGCGGGAGGGAGCCGTCGCGCTCCCACCGAGGGGCCTCGCCGGCGCGCCCGCGTCAGCAGCAGCGCCCTCGTCAGCAGCAGCGCCCTCGTCAGCAGCAGCGCCCTCGTCAGCAGCAGCGCCCGCGGGGATTGGCGTCCTCCTCCGCGTACTTGGCGCGCCAGAACTCCTTCTCACTCATCGGCGGATGCGAGCAGCCGGTGACGCGATGGTGCGTCAGGTACTTGTCGTAGGCGTCGGAGCCGAGCACCCCACGGGCGAACCGCCGGACCTCCCGCCACAGGGCGGGTAGGTCCGGGCGGCTCACAGACGCGGGGGCCGACTCTGGGGTGCCCGACCCCATGGTGGTCGACTCAGTGGTGGCTTCCCACAAGGTCCTTCTCCGGGTGGCGGCGCAGGTACTCATCCCACTGCTTCTGCAGCTCCTTCTCCCCGCCGTGCGGGATCATCCCGCTGGGGGCGAAGTAGTGGGACTCGACGGTCGGATCCTCGGTGTCGAGGAGGTTCTTCCCGCGCAGAGCCTGCAGGGTGCGCAGGATCGACACGATCATGACGATCAGACCGCAGACCACGAAGAGGATGGACAGGCTGCCCTGCACCGCGGTGTTGAACACGACGGTGCGCATGTCTTCGACGGTCTTCGCCAGCCCCAGGGAGGTCTCCCCCGCCGCGAGCGCGTCGCGGTACGCCATGTGGTTGGCCCAGTACCCGATCTTCGGGTTCGGCGAGAAGATCTTCAGGTACGAGCCGTACACGGTGATCACGGCGGTGAACAGCATGGGCACCGCGATGATCAACAGGGTCCAGCGGTGGCCCTTGCGCGCGAAGATCACCAGGCAGATCGACAGCGCCACCGCCGCGAGCAGCTGGTTCGCGATACCGAACAGCGGGAACAGGGTGTTGATGCCGCCCAGCGGGTCGGTGACGCCCATGTAGAGGATCGACCCCCACCCCAGCACCATCACGGCGGTGGTCAGCCAGACGCCGGGGCGCCAGGAGGCGTCCTGGAACTTGTTCGAGACCCCGGCGAGGAGGTCGGCCAGCATGAACCGGGCGACGCGGGTGCCGGCATCCACCGAGGTGAGGATGAACAGGGCCTCGAACATGATCGCGAAGTGGTACCAGAACGACTGCATCCCGGGACCTCCGACGAGGCGATGCATGATCTCCGAGAGCCCGACGGCGAGCGTCGGCGCCCCGCCGGTGCGGGAGACGATCGACTCCTCACCCACGTTGCGGGCGGTCTCCTCCAGGGTCGCCGGGTCGACGTTCACACCGGTCAGCCCGAGAGAATTGACGAACTGGGCTGCGCCCTCGACGGTGCCACCCGTGGCGGTGGCCGCGGAGTTCATCGCGAAGTAGATGCCGCGGTCGATCGAGACGGCCGCGACCAGCGCCATGACCGCCACGAACGACTCCATGAGCATGCCGCCGTAGCCGATCATCTTCATCTGCGACTCCTTCTCCACCAGCTTCGGGGAGGTGCCGGAGGAGATCATCGCGTGGAAGCCGGAGAGGGCGCCGCAGGCGATGGTCACGAAGAGGAACGGGAACAGGGCACCGGTGAACACCGGGCCGTCGTCGCGGGAGGCGAACTCGCTGAACGCGGGCACGGAGATCTCCGGGCGCACCAGCACGATCGCCACGGCCAGCATGACGATCGTGCCGACCTTCATGAACGTCGAGAGGTAGTCGCGCGGCGCGAGCAGCACCCACACCGGCAGCACCGCAGCGAGGAAGCCGTAGGCGATGATGATCAGGGCCAGCACCGGCCGATCGAGGTGGAACAGCGCTTCGCCCCAGCCTGTCTGGGACACCCAACGGCCCGAGGCGATCGCCAGCAGCAGGAGGACGACGCCGATCAGCGACACCTCGAACACCTTGCCGGGTCGCAGGTACCGCAGGTAGAGGCCCATGAACACGGCGATCGGGATGGTCAGGCCGACGCTCCACACGCCCCAGGTGGACTCGCCGAGGGAGTTCACCACCACCATGGCGAGGATCGCCACGATGATCAGCATGATCGACAGGGTCGCGATGTACGCGGCGATGCCGCCGATCACGCCCAGCTCATCGCGCGCCATCCGGCCGAGGGAGCGGCCACCGCGGCGGGTGGAGGCCACCAGCACCAGGAAGTCCTGCACGGCACCCGCGAAGATCACGCCGACGACGATCCAGATCGTGCCGGGCAGGTAGCCCATCTGCGCGGCGAGCACCGGGCCGACGAGCGGGCCGGCACCGGCGATGGCGGCGAAGTGGTGGCCGTAGAGGATCCGACGGTCGGTGGGGACGAAGTCCTTGCCGTCGTAGTTGTACTCGGCCGGCGTGGCACGGCGATCGTTCGGTCGCACCAGGTGACGGTCGATCACCGTCGCGTAGAAGCGGTAGGCGATGAGGTACGAGGCCACCGCCGCGAAGACGAACCAGATGGCGTTGACGGTCTCACCGCGCACCAGGGCGAGCATCACCCATCCGAGCCCGCCGAGCAGTGCGATGCCGGACCACAGCGCGATCTTCGCGGGAGTCCAGCGGCGATACGGGGCGTGCTCCTCCTCGGTGAGTGCGACGGGCGGCTGGTCGGGATCCGTGGTCACGGTGGTGGTGCGGGCCTCGTGGGCCTCGTGAGCGGTGTGCTCCTCACCAGGCGTGCGGGCGGTGTCAGGGGTGTGGGGTCGATCGGCCCCCGGGCCGGGCACGGCATGCGAGCCGCCACCGGGGGAACGATGGGGACCTGACGGAGATGTCGGCGTCATCGCAGCACCTCGGGGTAGGGAAGGGAGAGGGACAGCGGCAGGGTACTACAGGTCACACCCCGTCGACCCGGGACCTCAGGACCCCGGCGGGCACACTCCGGGTCCGGCGCCCGCCCTGTCCCGCAGACCAGGCTTGTCCGCCGTTCCTCCCCACGCGGGTTTCTCCCCACTCGCTTCGTCTGTCGGGGCCCTCCCGTAGGTTGAGGAACGTCCGATGGACCAGGACAAACGTTTCGGTGTCCAGACCCACCGCATCCACGTCGATCCGTTCCGAGGAGGTGACCCATGACCGCTCCGACCGCGACGAGCGCACCTCGTCCGGTGCGCACCCGTCTCACGCTCACGCGAGAGACCGCCGTCGACCGCGGCAGCGCCGGGTGGGCCTCCGCCGACGAGGCCGAGCGACTGCGGGCCGTCTTCGATCACCAGCGGCGTGAGGCCCGGGAACTCGCCGAGCTGTACGACACCCTCGCGCCGCTCGCGGAGGGCGTCGCGGCCCCCGGGTTCGATCTGGAGATGGGCGCCGAGTTCACGCATGCGGTCGCCGTCGCCCTGCGCACCACCCCGACGAACGGGGAGGCGATCCTGCACGACACCTCTCTCACTGTGGAATACCTGCCGCGCGTCCATGAGCGCCTGCGCGAGGGGGTGCTTCCGGTCGCGTGGCATCGGCGGATCCTGCGCGTCGCGAGCGGCATGGATCCGCGACAGCGGGCCGCCCTCGACCAGCACCTTGCGCAGTGGGATCTGGAGCATGTGGGGCTGGAGCGGTTCCGCACCGAGCTGCGGTATCTCGCAGCGTGGATCACGGCCGAGGTCGGCGAGACACCGGTCCCGGAGGATCCGCAACCGTCCGTCGATCTCCTCCCGGACACGCAGAACGACGGCAGCGGGTGCATGATCGTCACCGCCTCCTCCCCGGAGTTGCGCAGCTACACGCACCGGCTCGACGGTGCCGCCCGTGCCGTTCAGGCCGCCCAGAAGGCTGCGCTCGAACGGGGCGATGCGATCCCCCACGACCCTGAGGGGGAGGTCGCGCGCACGGGGCGGCCCATGTCGTTGGCACGCCTGCGTACGCGGTTGCTGCTCACAGCCCAGTTCGACCTGCAGGGGGTGGCGCTCCCCGCCGATCGTTTCCGTGTGAACGTCACCGTGCCGGTGCTGACCCTCCTCGGCCTGAGCGACGCCCCGGCGCTGCTCGAGGGGCAGAGCCCGGTCCCCGCGCGTCTGGCCCGGCGCCTGGCCGCCGAGTGCCCCGACTGGTACCGGGTCCTCACGGATCCAGCGACCGGAGCATTCCAGCCGCTCCCGGCCCAGCGCTACGTGCCGACCGGGGCGATGCGCGAGCACCTGCGGCTGCTGAACAGCACCTGCGCGGCGCCCGGGTGCATCCGCTCGACTCTTCGTGGCGCGGAGGCCGACCACATCGAGCCCTTCGATTACGCCGATCCCGAGCACGGCGGCCGCACCTCGATCGAGAACCTCCACCTGCTGTGCCGCTGGCACCATCAGCGCAAGACGGCGCGGCAGCTGCGCCCGGAGCGCTTCCCCGATACCGTCGCCCCGCCGGCAGCCGGACCGCAGGCGGCCGCCACTTCACCGAGATCCACCCGACCGGCAGCCACCCCGCCGTCAGCCACCCCACCGACGGCCTCTCACCCGGCGGTGGGACCGACGTCCACGACCTGGGGTGTCGGGCCCGACCGCGCGGGGGTGCGAACGACCACGGTGACCGATCGAGATCCCGGAACGGTCTTCTCTTTGCGCGACCTGCTGACTCTGCCCGGGTTCAGCGGTTTCGGCGATCTCATCACAGGACGCGGCGCCCGACCCCCCCGGCGGCGGGGCGCCGACTCCGGGTGAACATCCCACGGTGAAGGGATCTCCCCCTCCCAGTGGCAGATCTCTCCACGAGGGAGCGCCGTCGCTGTTCACGCGCCGGACATGACTGCACCTCGATCACTCCACCGGGCCCAGCTCGACGAGCACGCGGGCCTTCGCGCGAACATGAACGGACCCGCAAGCCGTGCCTGTGGGGCACCGTCGGCTGGACTGGGGCCGACGCCTGCGGGTCCGGGCGGCTCCGGTGGCTTCGGCAGCGACGGCTCCATGGCCCCGGGCGTCACGCTGGGCCGGCGAGGGTGCCGACGAAGGCTAGTCCCGTCGCACACTCGCACCCCTCACAGCTCCGGCTTACCCTCGCGCCAGTACCCCATGAACTCCACCTGGTTGCGGTCCATGCCCACCTCGCGCACGAGGTGCCGGCGCAGGCGCTTGATCACCGCGGCCTCGCCCGCCAGCCAGGCGTACAAGCGGTGCGGATCCGCGGGCAGTCCCGCGCCCGTCGCGACCGCGTCCGTCGCCTCTGCGGCCTGCCCGTCGGCTCCACCATCGGTGTCTGCCGCGGTGAGATTGTGCGTCTCCCACAGCAACTCCGCATCCACGTTCACATCCGCGAGGTCCTGCCCATCGACCCGCGGCAGAACGGCCCGCAGGCCTGAGTCCTCGGCGAGCAGGCGTCGCACCTCCGCCTCCAGCAGTTCCCCGTGCGGACTCGCCTCCCCCTCGGCCGCACCCTTGCGCACCAGGTACGTCACGGCGATTCGCGATTCCGTCGACAGGTCCAGGCAGTCGTCAGCGCATGGCACCTCGATCACGGCACGGCCGCGCAGATGTGCCGGGGCGCTGTCAAGGATGGATGCGATCGCCGGCAGTGCCGTCTCGTCACCCACCAGCAGCACGTCCCGGGAATCCGCGGGCCGGAACTCGATACCGCCGTAGCCGGTGTCCACCAGGTGTCTGTTCGGGCCCAACACCGTCACATGATCGCCCACCTGCGCGTTCTGCACCCAGCGAGCGGCCACTCCCTGACCGAACACATCCTCGTCCATGAGGTGCAGCACCATGTCCAGATCGATCTCCGGCAGTGAGGTGATGCTGCGCGGATCTCCCGCAGCGCGCTGGGCCCGCACCGTGTACGTGCGCATCCATCCGCGGTCGGACGGGTCGATCTGCAACCACTTCCGGTACCAGTCCGTGAGATGCTCCAGACTCACATCAGCACCCGGGCGCACCTGCGCGAAGTGATCGGCAGTATTCGCCGGGCCCGGAATGACCAGCTTGATCCGAAGATCCCACGGATCCGCGCCCACCCCGAAGTGCTCCAGATCCGCCGACGCCAGGGTGACGCGCCGCAGCGACGCGCTCAACTGCCGCACGGCCACGACCTCGAGATCGAAGGCCAAAAGGGCGCTGTGCCGCAGAGCAGGTACAGCGGGCGCGGCGGAGGCCCTCACGTCGGCGGGGGTACCCGTCACGGGGGTGCCCGTCGCGGCCACAGCGGTGTCACGGCTGGTCATCGTCGGCTTCTCCTCGGGGCACGGGCACCACCATCGGGGTGCCGGTCAGTGGGTCGGGCACGATCCGGGCGTCCAGGCCGAACACGACGCGAACGATCTCCTCAGTGAGCACTTCCTCGGGGGCGCCCTGGGCATGGATGCGGCCTTCGCGCACCGCCACCAGGTGGTCGCCGTAGCGGGCAGCGAGGTTCAGATCGTGCAGGACGATCGCCACCGTGGTGCCGCGGCGCCGGTTGAGATCCCGCACCACGTCCAGCACGTCCAGCTGGTGGGTCACGTCCAAGTAGGTGGTGGGTTCATCCAGCAGCAGCACGTCGGTGCGCTGTGCCAGTGCCATCGCGATCCACACCCGCTGGCGCTGCCCGCCGGAAAGCTCATCGACGGCGCGCTCGGAGAGGCCCTCCGTGCCGGTGGCCTGCAGGGCCTCGACAACGGCGGCCTCGTCCTCCTCGCTCCAGTGCGGGAACAGGCCCTGGTGCGGGTAGCGTCCGCGGGAGACCAGCTCCCGCACCGTCACCCCGTCCGGTGCCAGGGGCGACTGTGGCAGCACCCCCAGGCGGCGGGCGAGGTCCTTCGCACGCAGTCGGTGGATGTCAGCGCCGTCCAGCAGCACCCGGCCCGAGCGCGGCGGCAGCAGACGGGAGAAGCCTCTCAGAAGCGTGGACTTCCCGGACCCGTTCGCCCCGACGATCATCGACACCCGCCCCGGCGGGAGGGCGAGGGTGACGTCGTGGATAACCTCGCGGGAGTCGTAGCCCAGGTGCAGATCGTGGGCGGACAGTTCAGCCATCACCTGTTCTCCTCGGTCCGGGTCAGCAGCCACAGCAGGAACGGGGCACCGAGCGCGCCGGTGAGCACGCCGACGGGAAGGTCCACGGGGCCGAAAGCAGTGGAGCCGAGCACGTCCCCACCCACCACGATCACCGCACCCACCAGGGCCGAATCGACCAGGCTTGGGCGGCCGGCGAGGGCGCGGGCAATCGGCCCGGCCAGCAGCGCCACGAAGGCGATCGGTCCGGTCACCGCCACCGCCAGGGAGGTGAACAGCACACCCAGGCCGATCAGCGCCAGGCGGGTGGTGACCACCGGCACGCCAAGACCGGCGGCAGTCTCCTCCCCGAGCTGCAGGATCCGCAGCCGGGTGCGCAGCGCCGCGAGCAGCGGCAACAACACCGCCAGGCTGAGCGCGAGCACTTGCGCTCGCGGCCAGGTGGAGGAGGTCAGCGAGCCGATGCTCCAGTGAAGGGCGTCCCCGGCGGCGCGGGAGGGCAACCGGGTGACGACGTAGGAGATGACGGCGCTGAGGGCCGCGCCGATCCCGACGCCCACCAGCACGAAACGGTTGTCCACGCGGCCGCGGCCGGCGGTGCCACGGTGCGCCCCGGCGATCAGCAGCACCAGTACCGCGGTCGTCACGCCGCCGATCAGAGAACCCCAGAACTGGGCGCCTGCCGCTGTGCTGGCCACGGCGAGGGCGAGGACGCCACCGGTGGACGCTCCGAGGCTCACACCGATCACATCCGGAGAGGCGAGCGGGTTGCGCAGAAGCGTCTGGAACAGGCATCCCGCCGCACCGAAGGCGATCCCGGCCAGCACACCGACCACGGTGACCGGCAGGCGGCTGTGCAGGACGATGAAGGAGACGCCGGGGATCATCTCCCCGCGCAGCACCGCGAGAGCGTCGGCCGGGGCGATGACGGGCGTTCCCAGCAACACCCGCGCGATCATCACTCCCAGCAGCAGGGCCAGCAGGGCGAGCTGTCGGAGGCAACGGCCGGTGTGCCGACGGGCGGGAGGGGTGGACGCGACGCCACCCGCGGGCAGGGCCGAGGTGGCGTTCACAGGCCCACCTGCTTCCGGGAGCGCACCAGCACCAGGAATACGGGAACTCCCAGCACCGCTGTCATCACCGCCACCTGCACCTCCGAGGGCGGCGCGATGACACGGCCGAGGACGTCAGCCAGAAGCACCAGGATCGGCCCCAGCACCAGACTCAGCGGCAACAGGCGCCGATGGTCGGCGCCCACCAGCAGGCGTGCGGCATGGGGGACGACGAGCCCCACGAATCCGATCGGTCCGGCCAGGGCCACGGCCGCACCGGCCAGCAGCACCACCCCGATACCGATCCGCAGTCGCGCCGGGCCCACCCGCACCCCCAGGCCAGACGCGGCGTCGTCCCCGAGCGCCAGAGCGTTCAGGGCGCGGGCGCTGAGGAGGAGGATCGCCGCGCCGAACAGCATCACGGCAGCGGCACTGCCGACGTCGGGCAGAGAGCGGGCGCCGAGCGTGCCGACCTGCCAGATCCGCAGCCGGTCCAGGGCGCCCTGGTCCAGCATCATGAGGGCGCTGACTAAGGAGGTGAGCCCGGCAGTGACGGCAGCGCCGGCCAGGGCGAGCTTCACCGGGGTGGCCCCGGAGCGGCCGCGGGACGCGACGGCGTAGACGAGCACCGCACCCAGGCCCGCACCGAGGAAGGCCAGGCCCATGAACTGCACGATCTCGCTGATGCCCAGCCAGTGGACGCCGATCGCCACGGCGGCGGCCGCCCCGGCGTTCAGGCCCAGCAGACCCGGGTCCGCCAGGGGGTTGCGGGTCATGCCCTGCATGCCGGCACCCGCGAGTGCGAGCGCGCCGCCGACGACGAGGCCCACCGCGGTGCGGTGCAGGCGGGAGGTCACCACCACGTGGTCGGTGAGGTCGAGGTTGGGTGCGGTAAGTGCCTCCCACACAACGGAAGGCGGCACAGTTCGAGCGCCGACCATGACCGACAGCACCGCCGCCACCGCCACGGCCGCGAGACCAAGCAGGACCGTCAGCCACGGGGTGCGACGCAGCGCCCCGCCACCTGTCATGACCGATGCACTGCCGGTGGGCCGGGGCTCGGCAGGGCGGCGAGGGTGGAGGTGTGCCGTCTGCACCAGGAGGCGAGCGGTCTGGTCAGGCCTGGGCGGTCTGGGCAGCGGAGACCACGTCCGGGACGATGTTCTCGATCGCCCAGGGAATCGACAGCGCATTCAGCGCGGAGATCGCCAGGGTCGTGTGATCGTCAGCGGTGAGCACCAGGGCGCCCTTCTTCACCGCGGGGATCTGCCCGAACATCGGGTGCTGTTGAAAGCTCTCCACGGTGGCGCCGGCCGCTGCCCACGAGTAGAACACGTCGGCGTCGAGCTCGTCGGCCCGCTCCGGGGACCACTCCAGAGAGAAGGTCTTCTCGTCGGCGGTGTTCTTGGTGACCACATCGGCCAGACTCATGCCGAGAGCGCTGAAGAAGCGGGAGCGAGTATCACCCGCGGTGTACAGGGTGAGCGCACCGGTGGGAAGATCGAGGTTCCCAGCGATGAAGGACGACGCCGCCACGGCGGGGTTCTCCTCCCCGGCGGCGGCCAGACTCCGGGTGAGCTCGTCGCGCAGCGCGGTGGCCTCGTCCTGCTTGCCGACGGCGGTGCCGATGGTCAGCAGGACGTCGTCCCAGGCGGCGGTGTAGTCCGGGGCAAGGGGGCCGATCGTCGGGGCGATCTGCGAGAGCTTGTCGTAGTCCTCCGGGGTGAGACCGGAGTAGGCACCGATGATGAGGTCCGGGGTGTTCGCGGCGATCTCGTCGAAGTTCACGCCGTCGGCCTCGGAGTATTGCGCGGGGGCCGTGTCGCTGCCCCACTCAGCACCGAGCTCGCCGAGTTTCGCGTCGATCCAGTCGGTGGAGGTGTTCGCGTTGCCACCCCATTCGACCGCCGGCATCGCGACGGGCACGACGCCGAGGGCGAGGAGCGTATCGGCGTTCACCCACGACAGGGTGGCGATGCGCTGCGGGGTGCCCTGGATCTCGGTGGTGCCGTAGATGTGCTCAATGGTGGTGGTGCCGCCTGCGTCGGAGGCGCCTGATCCCCCGGCCGCACCACCGTCGGCAGAACCGGTATCGGATCCGCCGGAGCAGGCGGCGAGAGCGGGCAGGGTCGCCGCGGCGAGCAGCAGAGAACGACGAGTGGTGCGCATGAGGCCTCACGATCAAGGAAGGTGGCGACGGCCTGGGCGGCGTCGCTCGCGAAGTCGGGCGGACTGGAGGACCGATCCGCCAACTAAGGTCAACCTTACCCGATTGCGCAACTGGAATGGTTCATAAAACGGAGGTGCTGGTCACGGGACGGGCCTGGGGCACGCCTGCGGACTTCCCGGGCCGTTCAGCGATCGCTACGAGGCCAGTGCCGAGCATTCGCTGCAGGTCCACGAGCCCGCGGCGCACCGCCTCCGCACGGTGATGTCAGGAGCCGTGCATGGGCGTCAGGACCGGGCCGGACCATCGCGGCGGGCTCTGCCGCCCGTAGTGTGCGGCCGCGACCTGCCGGGGTCAGTCCGCCGCGCCCCGCGCCTCGCCGTCTGCGGCGTCGGTGGCGGTGGCGGCGTCGGTGGCGGTGACAGCGTCGGACTCACCCTCGATCGCGTCGGCCGGCTCCTCGAGGGAGTCGGCACCGACTGCGCGGTACAGATCGATGAACTGCTTGGCAGTGTCGGGGCCGATCATGAGACGCAGCACCGGCGAGACCTCGTACGAATCCCCCTGCTCATCCAGAAGCCCGGCCCGCTGGAGTTTCGCGATCGAAGCGCGGACCTCCTTGGCGAACCCGGCTTCGTCGGTCGACGCGGTGCGTCGGTATGCGGCGAGCGCCTGTTGGATCTCCACCTCCGATACCACGGCGCGCTGCCCTCGCGAGGACTGCGTCAGCAGCATCTGACGCAGCACCAGCAGCAGCACGGAGTCGAGGCGGTTCAGTCCGGTGAGGCGGCGCAGCAGCTTCGGGGCGTCGGGGTCGTCCTCGCTCTGGCGCACGAACGCGACCTGCGCGTCGTCGTCCACCACCAGTTCGAGGAACAGGTCGGCCAGCCGGGATTCGATCGCAGCCCGGTCGCGCAACAACTGTCCGAAGCGGTCGCGGTCCTTCCGGCCATCGAGGAACGGCCCCTGCAGCAGCGCGACGAGGACGCGTCGGGAGTCGTCGACGAGCTGCCCCGACGTGGGGCTCGCACCCTCCTCATCGTGCTCGGAGTGGTCGGTGGCGGAGATGTCGGCGTCGGTCACACGTCGAGCCTATCGGCCGCCCCACCCTCTACCGGGTGGTCGACGTCCGTCTGGCGCGGCGACGAGAGACCGCCGCTGTGCCTACTGTGTCAGCAACCCTGTGTGGTCCGGCCCACGGCGACGTGGTCCGACGCTCACGACGGACGGAAGGACATCCATGAACGGCAATCTCCCCGGCTGGGTCATCCCGGTCGTCATCGTGGCGCTGGTCGCGCTGCTGCTCCTGATCATCGTCGGTATCGCCGCGTCGAAGGCGAACGCCCGCAAGCGCGCCGAGAAGGAGGAGGCCGACCGCCGTCGCGCCGCCGAGATCCGCGAGGAGGCGGAGCGCGAACGCATCGACGTCGAGGAGCGTGAGCTCCGCGCCCGCGAGAGCGCTCTGGCCGCCGACCGGGCTGACCTCGAGGCCGCCAAGGCCCGCCAGCAGGCCCAGGATCACCACCGCGAGGCCAGCACCGCGCGTGAGGGTCTGGATGATCGCCTGCGGCAGGCCGACGAGCTCGACCCCGATGGCGGCGACCGTGAGGGCCTGCGCGACACCGGTGCCGCCGACGACCGCGGCCTCACCGACGGCGACGCCCAGCACCGTCCCTCGATCCACCACGACCGCGACGGCCGGCTGCGCCGCGTCGACACCGAGGGGGAGACCCGCGTGGTGGAGGGCGACCGCCTGGACCACGACGGGATCGTCGAGGACGCCCCACGGCATGGTCGCCGCGCGGACCGCAGTGGTGGTGACGTCACCCGCTGAGTCCGCTCTCTCACACGACGGCGGCCCCGCACCGGACAGGTGCGGGGCCGCCGTGCATGCAGGACGGGGCGCGGCAGGGTGGGATCAGGCGGCGCCCTTGCGCACGGTGATGGTCCATCCTGCGTCCTGCCCCTCGGCGCGCTCGAAGTTCACCACCTGGTGGCCCGCCTCGGCGGCCCACTGGGGAAGGGAGTCGGTGGCCTGGGTGCAGTCGAAGTCGATGACGAGGTCGTCGCCGGGGGCGAGCTGCTCCATGGCGTTCTTCGCATCGATCAGCGGGAACGGGCAGACGGAGCCGTTGGTGGCCAGGGTGTAGGCGGCCATGGGGTCCTCCTCGGGGCGGGGGTTGTCAGTGGGTGGAGATTGTCAGGGGGTGGAGGGCGTGCGTGGGGCGAGGTCGGCCGCGCGCCGCGTTCTCAGGCGGTCTTCACCAGGGCCGGTGCGGGGCGGGCCGCGGCGGCATGACGCTGCGGACGCACCAGCACGACGTACGAGGCGAGCCAGGTGCCGAGCACCATCACCGCGAAACTGACCCAGCCCTGGTAGCTGAACAGGGAGGTCTCCACCAGGGCGTTGCCGATGGTGCAGCCGCCCGCCAGGGCGGCGCCCACGCCCATCAGGGTGCCGCCGCCGGCGCTGCGGCCGATGGTGCGCGCGTCGGGCACCCGCCAGCGGAACTCCCCGGAGAGTTTCGCCGCGGCGAAGGAGCCCAGCAGGATGCCGAGGACGAGGTACACGCTCCAGTCGACGAGCGTGACGTCACCGGTGGCGAGGAAGCTGACGATCTTCGCGGAGGGCGTGGTGATGCCGAGCCCGCCGTTGCGACCGGAGGCGGTGGAGGTGACCCAGGCGATGATCGCGATCAGGCCGACGAGCACACCGCCGACCCACGGGGACCAGGGGCGGTCGGCCAACCAGTGACCGAGTCCGTGACGGCGTGCGGGCAGCTGGACCGGGCGGGGCCGACGGCGATCCCGCCGCACATCGCGCACCACGAGGGCCGCCACCAGCAGGGTGAACACCACGATCGGGACCCAGATGCCCACGCCGAGGGTCTCCTGGATGGTCGCGTCGGCGACGGTGCGGGAACGCGCGGCCTCGGTGAACGACCCGAGCGGGCCGTACTTCATGACCGACGCGGTCACGGCGTACAGCACCAACGCGACCCAGGAGCCGATCAGGCCCTCCCCGGCGCGGTAGTAGGTGCCGGTCGCGCAGCCCCCGGCCAGGACGATGCCGACGCCGAACAGCAGGCCACCGCCGATCACGGCGAGCGGGGCGAAGGGGGCGGCCTCCGGTGCGAGCACCCCGGCACCGGTCAGCAGGGCCACACCGATCGCCTGGATCGCGATGGCCACCAGGAACGGCGTGAAGTAGCGGGTCGAATGCTGCATGTAGAGGTCACGGAAGGCTCCGGTCACGCAGAAGCGCGAACGCTGCAACACGTAGCCGAGGGCTCCGCCGACGAGTAGTCCTGTGAACACCATGTCGACACCCTATCTTTGGCCGCACATTAGGTGTGCTTATGTGGCGAGGTGTGAACGCCCCCACGGCGGTCCGTGACGGGATGGGACGATGACCCGGTGAGCCACGACCCCGATCTCGAGCGCGATCTGCGCGTCGAACGCGTGCTGCGCACCGTCGAGCAGCTCCCGCCCGGGCGTGTGGCGGCCTACGGGCAGGTCGGTGCGATCGCCGGTGTCGGGGCCCGGCACGTCGGGCGGATCCTGCGCGACTGGGGCGCCGACGTCCCCTGGTGGCGGGTCGTCGCGGCCGACGGCACCGTCGCACCCCCACTGCGCGACGCGGCGTTCGCGCACTGGGAACACGAGGGGATCCCGGTGCGGCCCGACGGTGCGGGCTGCCGCCCCCGGGAGGTCGGCGCCGACCTCCACGCCCTGCGGGAGGCGGCCCGACGGGCCTGGGCGGACCTGCCGCAGGACCCGGGGTAGAGCGCCAGCCGGGCATGAGGACCGACGACAAAGGAATACGACGAGGTCACCCGGGAAGAATGGCTCATCGGGGTCGCACCGGGCGTCTGGGGGTCTGGTCGCGGCGCGGCCGCGCTCCTAGATTCACCCCATGATCGACCATGCCGGACACGACCTGTCGCAGATCCTTCTGACTCAGCTGGCCCAGCACACCTCCGCGTCACTGACGATCCGCGGCGGTGAGGGCGGCGTCTCCGTCACCAGCGCGCTGCAGCTGCCCGCCAATGGTGTGGAGCCCAAGTACGTGCTCTCCCTGTGGAATCACGAGGGCACCCCGCTGCGTGTCGACTCCGTCGCCTTCACGGCACTGGCGCAGGACGGCGACGAGTGGACCTACTCCACCGCGGACGCCCCGCTCGACGGTGAGGCGGTGGTCCCGATCCCCGAGGGTGGCGTCGAGATCCCCGCGTACCACTACGTGGTGGCGCTCTACCCGATCCGTCTGCTGGAGCCCCTGATGCGTGAGGCGGCGGGACGGCCCGACGGCCAGGTGGACCTCATCGCCCACGCCGATGTCGCCGGGCGGACGGTCCTCGACTCCCGCGCGTACATCCTGGTCTGACCCGTTCAGACGCGGCGGCCGAGACCCGGTCGGCCCGCCTGGCCGGCTCCCCGGACGACGGCCCGGCCGGCCGAGGCCAGCGCCCGCTCCCACGGCCGTGGGGGCTCTCCGCTGATCGACGGCGGCATCATCACCACCGGGCAGCCCAGGCGGTACACGACGCTCGGGGCGAGCAGGGGCCGGGTGACCGGCGCCCGCGGGGCGTCGAGCACCAGCAGGCTCGCCCCCTGAGATGCCTCGACCAGCACATCGGAGGGGTTGCCGCGCACGAGACGAACCTCGACCCGCGGATCGTCCCCCACGACGGAGGCGACGTCAGCGGCGAGGCGGGACTCCTCCTGCGCCGCGGTGTCGACGGCGGCCCCGACCCGGGGGGGCGGCCGTCCCGGAGGACAGCGCGCGGGTGCGCCAGGCGCGCACCGCCACGAGCCGCCCTCGGCCGTGCAGGTCGAGCTGATGCAGACCCCAGCGCAGCGCGGCGGCGGAGGTGGAGGTGTCGCTGATGCCGACGACGACGACAACGTCGTCCTCGGGGGTGGATGCGGGAGTGGTCATGGGGCGCTCCTCCTGAGTCAGACCGGCATGTCCACGGTCTCGTTGCCCTCGTCGTCGTACTCGATGAGCGGCGGGGCGATCTCCTCGAGGGACTTCCGTTCCGCGTCGACACCCCAGATGACCGCCACGGTCGCACCGATCAGCATCACGCCGGTGGCCAGCAGGTAGCCCCACATCATCGGGGTGCGCGAAGAGGCGTCACCGATGAGCACACCGAACAGCAGCGGGCCCAGGGACCCCGTGATCTGGGCGATCGAGAAGAAGTACGAGATCGCCTGACCGCGCACCTCCTGCGGGAAGATCTCCGAGACGGTGAGGTACCCCGCGGACGCACCGGCGGAGGCGAAGAAGAACGACACGCACCAGAAGATCGTGTGGGTGAGCGGGTTCAGCATCTCCGCCACGAACAGGAACGCCGAGACGCCGAGCACCACCCCCGAGACGCCGTAGCACAGGGCGATCATCTTCCGGCGACCGACGGTGTCGAACAGCGGGCCGAGCAGGATCGGGCCCAGCAGGTTCCCGATCGCGAAGGGGAAGAAGTACAGGGCGGCCTCGTCGGCACCGAGATCGTAGAAGTTCTGCAGCACCAGCGAGTACGTGAAGAAGATGGCGTTGTAGAGGAAGCTCTGCGTGATCATGAGCGTCGCCTCGAGCGCGGTGCGCGTCGGGTACAGCTTGAAGAACACGTAGATCAACTGCTTCGGCGTCAGCCCCTCGGTGCGTCGCAGCCAGATGGCCTCCTCGTCCTCACGCGGGGGCAGCTGTTTGCCGGCGTCGCGGACCTCCTGCTCGATGCCCTGGACGATCTTCTCGCCCTCCTCGACCCGGCCGTGCTTGGCGAGCCAGCGGGGGCTCTCCGGGATGTGGCGGCGCAGGTAGATGATCGCCAGGCCGAGGATCGGCCCCAGCATGAAGGCGATGCGCCAGCCGAGGTTCTCGTCGAAGTTGTCGGTGTTCAGCAGGATCGCGCTGGCCACCGCCCCGAGGCCGGCACCCAGCCAGTAGGTGCCGTTGATGGCGAGGTCTACCCGTCCGCGATGCTTGCCGGGGATGAGCTCATCGATCGCGGAGTTCACCGCGGAGTACTCCCCGCCGATGCCCATGCCGGCGACGAACCGGAAGACGTAGAAGAACCAGGCGTTCGGGGAGAACGCGCACGCCGCCGATGCCACCAGATACAGCCCCAGCGTCAGCGTGAACATCTTCTTGCGCCCCAGGGTGTCGGTGAGACGCCCGAACAGCAGGGCACCGGCCACCTCGCCCAGCAGGTAGATGGTGGCGGCCAGCGTGACCTGCTGCGTGTCCATGGACAGGCTGGACTCGAAGCCGCCGGAGGCGACGATCTGCACCTCGATGCCATCGAGGATCCAGGCCGTGCCGAGACCGAGGATCACCATCCAGTGGAAGCGCGACCACGGCATGTCGTGCATCCTCGCGGGGATGTCCGTCTTGATGGGGCGTTCCCCGTCGGTCCGCTCGGGGGTGATGGCGTGGGACATTCCTCGTCCTCTCCCTGTCCTGGGGCGGCCGAAGACCATGGTGTCGCCGATCACACCGCGCCGACGAGCAGGCTACGCCCTCGCGCCGCAGACCCGGAAGTGATCGACCGACCCGCGCTCGTCCTGTTGCCGGGCTGCGTCACACCGCCGGGACCTCACGCAGGAAGTAGAAGGCGGGCACACGGGCCCGGTATTCCCGGCCGTCGAGCTCCTGCCAGCTGACGAGCTCCGTGGACCCCTCGCGTTCCTGCGCGTTCTGGGTGGCGAGGAACATCAGCCCGATCACGCTGGCGAGGCCCTGCCGGGCGGGGCGGCGCGCCAGCACCTGGCCGATGCTCGCCTGCCCGTCGTCGGCGAGCACCCGGTTCACGTCCTCGGTGAGTCCCACCAGGTCGATGTCGTTGGTGCGTACGAGGTCCTGCAGCACCTCCACGCTGAGCACCGTCGCGTCGTGGACCTCCGCCTCCGCCGGGGCACCGGGGTCCGTCGGGTCCTTCAACTGGTGCTGCGCCACCGACGCCATCTGCGCCCGCGACAGCTCCAGCTCCAGGGGGAACGGCGCCCGGGTGGGGACCTCGTCCTTCTGCGCGAGGGCCAGGCCCTGTGCCTCCTGCAACGCCTCCAGCAGCACCCGATGCTGCCGGAAATCCTGGGAGCGGACGAACCGCGCCAGCGAGCGGTACAGCTCGGTCTTCACGTCGAGCACTTCCTGCGCCGGCTCGTACAGGTCGCTGAACACGTTGGCCAGGCGCTCCCGTTCGGAGCGGCTCAGGTGGCGGGCGAAGTCGCGCTCCAGGAGGCGGTCGACGAGGTCCTGGGCGGTGCGGGTCTGCACCGGGTCGTTGAGCATCCGGAAGAACGCGGTGAAGGTGCGGCCCACTGTCGACTGCCCCAGCAGGTCATCCCCGGCCAGCAGCTGCTCCAGGATCTCGCCGCGGGAGCCCTCCGGGGAGAGGATCTGCTCGCGCAGATGCAGGTCGACGGCGCGCAGGTCCTCGCGGTACTGCAGGAAGTCGCCCGACAGCTCCGCGGCGATCTGCAGCACGTCCCGCAGACGGTCCAGGGAGGCCTCCGGGCTCGGCAGCATCAGCTCGCCCTCCGAGAGGTCGCGGATCTGCTGCTCGATCCGGGCCCGCTCCCGCTGCAGGTCGGCCAGACGCACGTCCCGGTCGGTCTCCGTCTCCTGCGCCAGCCGGTCGAACTGCTGCAGCACCAGGGTCAGACGCGACTCGGTGGTCGTCGGCCGATGCTCCTGCAGGCTGGCGATGAACTGGATGGCGTCGATCGTCGCGGGCGACGGCTCGAAAGTCGTCTCCGTGTGCTGAGGGTCGTCGCGCCGGGTCAGGTATCCCTCGCGCACCCAGTCGTCGGTGTACTCGGCGGCGGTGCGGGCCTGGCCTTCGTCGCGCAGCAGGTCCAGGTGCGTGGCCACCCGCGCCACGAGTTCGCTGCGGGGCAGGCGCCGATCACCGGCCGGGAACACCGCCTGCAGGATCGCCAGCACCGCCGGGGCCTTGGTCGCGGCCAGCAGGCGCCAGGTGCTCGCGCGGCGCAGCTGCTCGTACGACTCCTTGCGGGCGGCCACCGTCTCCGAGCGGTGCGCCGTCCACCGGGTCTCGTCCAGGGCCGTCACGGGTGCCGAGTCTACCGAGGGCCCGTCCGGAGACGGCTCTTCATAGCATGGGGGCACCCGACCATCCCTGCTCTGGAGCCCCGATGCCCGCCACCGCGCCGACGTCCCTGCCCCGTCCCCGCCCGGAGGACCGCTACTGGGAGGAGCTGCCCGCGGGCCGTGGCCGCCTGCCCGGACGGGCCCACCTGCACAGCGACGCCCCGGTGGTGTCCCTCGACGGCGAGTGGTCCTTCCGGCTCGGTCAGCGGGCCGACGGCTCCGACCTGGGCGAGGAGACCACGATCCAGGTGCCGGGGCTGTGGCAGCTGCAGGGCCACGGCGCGCCGCAGTACACCAACGTCATCTACCCGATCCCGCGGGACGTGCCCCACGTGCCCGACGAGAACCCCACCGGCCACTATGCCCGCAGCGTCTCCGTCCCCGCCGACTGGGCCGACGCCCTCGCCGCCGACGCCCGGGTGCTGCTGCGATTCCAGGGGGTCGACTCCTGCGCCATGGTGTGGCTCGACGGGGAGGAGATCGGTGTGACCGCCGGGTCCCGTCTCACTCAGGAGTTCGACCTCACCGACCGGGTGCGGCCCGGGGCTGAGCACCGGCTTGACGTGCGGGTGCACCAGTGGAGCGTCAACACGTACCTCGAGGACCAGGACATGTGGTGGGCCTCCGGGATCTTCCGCAGTGTCGATCTGCTGCTGCGGCCCGTCGGGGGCATCCACGACCTGCGCCACATCGCCGATTACGACCCCGCCACCGGGGAGGGCACGCTGCGGGTGGAGGCCACCGGTATCGACGGTGCTCCGCTGCAGGCCCGCGTGCGGGTGCCGGAGCTCGGGATCGACGCGGCCACCGGCCAGGAGCTGCGCGTCGGCACCGTGGAGCCGTGGAGCGCCGAGGTGCCGCGGCTGTACGACGCGACCGTCGCCACCGATACCGAGACCGTCGCCCTGCGGATCGGCTTCCGCCGGGTCGAGATCGTCGGCCGCACGTTCCGCGTCAACGGCGAGCGCGTCGTGTTCCGCGGCGTGAACCGCCACGAGGCCGATCCGGTCGTCGGCCGCACCCAGCATGAGGGCAACCAGGACCTCGACGCCGCCCTCATGAAGCAGCACAACCTCAACGCGGTGCGGACCTCCCACTACCCGCCGCACCAGCGCTTCCTCGATGTGTGCGACGAGGTCGGCCTGTACGTGATCTGCGAGGGCGATTTCGAGACCCACGGCTTCCACGCGGACGTCACCGGGGAGGACCCGACCGGCGCCGCCCAGGGTCCCGCCGTCGACGAACGCTTCACCGAGACCCTCACCGAGCGCACCCGCCGCTTCGTGCACCGCGACCTGAACCACCCGTCGATCGTGCTGTGGTCCATCGGCAACGAGGCTGCGCACGGGCCGGTCACCCGAGCGATGATCGAGGAGGTGCGGCGCACCGACGCCTCCCGTCCGGTGATCTACGAGCAGGACTACTTCGCGCAGGACGTCGACGTCCACTCCCTCATGTATCCGCAGCATGCCGAGAGCGAGCAGATCGGCCGCGGGGAACTGGAGGACGCCTTCCGGGAACGACTGGCGGGGATGCACCGGGTGTTCGGGTCCGACGCCCCCGCCGCCGTGCTCGCCGACCCGCCGGCCCTCACCAAGCCGTTCCTGTGGATCGAGTTCGCGCACGCCATGGGCAACGGCGCAGGCTCCCTGAAGGAGTACATGGAGCTGACGGACCGCTACGAGGCCCTGCACGGCGGCTTCATCTGGGAGTGGATCGACCACGGCCTGGAGACAAGCGACGCCGACGGGAACCGCATCTACGGCTACGGCGGGGACTTCGGCGAGCGCCTGCACGATGCCAACTTCGTCGCCGACGGGCTGGTGCTGCCCGACCGCACGCCCTCCCCGGCGCTGGCCGACGCCAAGCACCACTACTCCCCCGTCGCCGTGAACGTCGAGCCGGGCCGGGTGCGGCTGCGCAACCGCTACGCCTTCCGCGACCTGACACACCTGCGGGCGGAGGTCTCCCTCGACGCCCAGCAGAGCTGGCAGGAGGTGGAGCTGCCGCCGCTGCGCCCCGGTGGGGAGACCGAGGTCGAGCTTCCCCGGCATGACGGCGCCGTCACCACCGTGCGGCTGCTGACTCGCAGCGCCGAGGGACCGGTGCCCGCCGGACACCCGGTGGTGATCGCCGAGCACGTGGACGCACAGCGCCTCACGGCGAGCGTCCCCGCCCCCGCCGCCACGATCACGCCGCGGCAGGAGGTCGAGGGGTGGAGCGTCGGGCCGCTGCGGTTGGATGATCTGGCGCGGCCGGTGGCGCTCGGGGACCTCGGGCTGGTGCATGCGGCGGTGGACCTGTACCGGGCGCCCGTCGACAACGAACGGGCGTTCACCGCGACCCCGCTCGAGAGCCGCTGGAAGCGGATCGGCCTGGACGTGCCGCGGCTGCGGTTGGTGTCGGCCGGGATCAAGGGACAGGAGCTGGTGGTGCACCGCCGCCTGGGTCTGGACGGCACGGGCCTCGGCGCCGACATCACCGAGCGGTGGAGCGCCGACGGCGAGCGCGTGTGGTGCGCCGTCGAGGTGGAACCGAGCCGCTTCTGGCCCGAGAACCTCCCGCTGCCGCGGATCGGCTACACCCTGGGGGTGGCCGGCGGGCTCGACGAGGTGACCTACACCGGGCAGGGCCCGCATGAGGCGTACCCCGACACCGGCGGCGGCACCACCCACGCCACCTGGACCTCCACCCTCGAGCAGCTGCAGACGCGGTACGTGATGCCGCAGGAGAACGGCAACCGCGCCCGCGTGGTGGAGGCGGTGCTGCGCGGCGCACCCGGGCAGCTGCAGCTGACCGCCCCGGACGGGCTGGGGCTGGCGGTGCGGCCGTGGTCGACCGCCGAACTGGACCGGGCCCGGCATGACGGGGCGCTGCGGGCCGACGGGAACACCTGGGTGACGCTGTCGGCGGCACTGCACGGCGTCGGCTCCGCAGCCTGCGGCCCCGCACCGCTGCCGCCGTACGTGCTGCACGCCCGGCCGGTGGCGTTCCGCTTCGCCCTGCAGGCCCGGTCCTGACGGCCCGGTCCTGACGGCGGGGTCCGCCTAGGGTGTGTTGTGAAAGGGTGTCCCGCCATCGGCGGGGCACCCTTTCGGTATGAGCGATCGAGATGTGATCACGGACGAGGTGTGGGCGCTGATCGGGCCGTGCTTCCCCGCGCCGAAGGCGACGGGTCGGCCGCCGATGGATCGGCGGCTGGTCGCGGAAGCGGTCGCGTGGAAGTTCCGGACCGGGTCGCCGTGGCGGGACGTGCCGGAACGGTTCGGGAACTGGAACACGATCTACCGCCACTTCGACCGGTGGGCCAAGACCGGCGTGTGGGCGTGCGCGCTCGAGCGCGCCCAGCAGGCCGCCGACGCGCAGGGCGAGCTGGACTGGGTGTGCTCGATCGACTCGACGATCGTGCGCGCCCACCAGCACGCCGCGACCCTTCCCCGCCACACAGGGGGGCCCATCGAACTACAAGAATCTCGGGCCTGAGCCGGGCGACCACGCGATCGGCCGCTCCCGAGGCGGCCTGACCTGCAAGATCCACGCCGTCTCGGACGGGAAGGGCCGCCTGCTCGCCTTCGTCCTCACCGGCGGCCAGGCCGCCGACACGAGCCTGCTCCCCGAGGTCCTGGACCAGATCCGGGTCCCCAGGCCAGGCCCTGGCCGGCCCCGCACCCGCCCGGACAGGGTCCTCGCGGACAAGGGGTATCCCTCCCGCGCGAACCGGGCCTGGCTCGCCGAGCGCGGCATCAAGGCCACCATCCCCGACCGGCAAGACCAGGCCGCGCACCGGCGCCGACGCGGCTCAGCCGGCGGACGCCCACCCGCTTTCGACCCCGAGGTCTACCGTGGACGCAACGTGATCGAGCGGTGCTTCGCCAAGCTCAAGCAATGGCGCGGCATCGCGATGCGCACCTGCAAGACCGCCCGCAGCTACGCCGCGGCCATCTCGCTCGCCGCGACCCTCCACTGGCTGACCAGCAAAGTTTGACAACACGCCCTAGCGGGCCTCGCCGTAGTAGGCGCCGGTGGTCTCCTCCCGGAAGGCGTCGAACTCCCCGGCGGTGATGCTGGCGCGGATGGCGTCGACCAGCCGCACCACGAACCGCTCGTTGTGGATCGTGCACAGGGTGGAGGAGAGCATCTCCTTGGCGCGGAACAGGTGGTGGATGTACGCCGCCGTGAAGTGGGTGCAGGTGTAGCAGTCGCAGGTGTCGTCGATCGGCGCGAACTGCCGCCGGTACCGGGAGCCGGTGAGGTTCACGCGGCCCGTGCGGGTGTACACCGCGCTGTTGCGCGCCACCCGGGACGGCGAGACGCAGTCGAAGGTGTCGGCGCCTGCGGCGACCGCCACGAACAGGTCGTCGACCTCACTGATCCCCAGCAGGTGCCGCGGCCGCTCGGCCGGCAGCTCATCGGTCACCCAGCCGACGATCGTGCCGAGATTCTCCTTCTCCAGGGCACCGCCGATGCCGAACCCGTCGAAGGCCCACTCGCGGCCGTCGGCGGCGGGGACCCGCAGGGCAGAGAGGTCCCGGGCGGCCTTGCGGCGCAGGTCCTCGTACTGGGCGCCCTGGATCACGCCCCAGAGCTGCTGGTAGGGGCGGTGGGTGCGCTCGGCGGTGAGTCGCGCGTGCTCGGCGAGACACCGGATGGCCCAGAGGTGGGTGCGCTCCAGGGCGCGCTCCTGGTAGGCGCGAGAGTTCATGAGCGTGGTGAGCTCATCGAAGGCGAACATGATGTCGGCCCCGAGGCCGTGCTGGATCTGCAGGGAGATCTCCGGAGTGAAGCGGTGCACGTCGCCGTTGATGAACGAGCGGAAGGTGACGCCGTCGTCGTCGACATGCGCCAGGCGCTCCTTGCCCTCGGCGACGGCGTCATCCTCCCCGGAGGCGGTGCGGGCCTTCTCCCCACCCGAGAACTCGCTGGAGAGGACCTTCTTGAACCCGGCGCCGAGGCTCATCACCTGGAAGCCGCCGGAGTCGGTGTAGGTGGGGCCGGGCCAGTTCATGAAGGCGCCCAGACCGCCGGCCTCATCGACCAGGTCGTGCCCCGGCTGCAGGTAGAGGTGGTAGGCGTTCGCGAGCACCGCCTGGGCGCCGAGGTCACGGACCGCCTCCGGCAGCACCGCCTTCACCGTGGCCTTGGTGCCGACCGGGATGAAGGCGGGGGTGGCGATGTCCCCGTGGGGTGTGGTGATGACGCCGGCGCGGGCCTTCTGCCCGTCCTGGGCGGTGATGCGGAAGCCGACGTCCTCCGGGGAGGGGGCCGGCGGGGTCGTGGGGTCCGTCTCAGCAGTCACCGCGTCATGCTCCCACGCGCGGTGGACGATGGGCGCACCTGCCGTAGGCTGACGCACTGTGAGCTCCGACCCCGCCGGCCGCCTGCCCGGCCGACCTGAGGCGCGGGCGGAGAACCCCTGGTGGGAGGAGCCGCCGGCGGGAGACCTCGCGCTGTGGCTCAACGATCCCGAGCCGGAGCCCGACCCCGCCGATCCCTGGCTCCAGGAGGCCGAGGAGGACGACCTCGCCTCCGAGAGCGCCGGGGAGGACGCCTGGTCCACGGAGCGGGCCGCCCGACAGACCGACCGCACCACCGCACCGCCGGCGGATGCCGCCGCCCTGAACCTGTTCCGGGCGGAGCTGCACGGCCTGCGGGCCCTCGCGATCGCGCTGGTCGCCGCGTACCACGTGTGGTTGGGACGGGTCTCCGGCGGGGTCGACGTCTTCCTGTTCCTGTCGGCGTTCTTCCTCACCCGCACGTTCCGGCGGCGCCTGGTGGCCGGGCGCCCGCTGGCGGTGCCGCGGTACTGGGTGCGCACCTTCAAGCGTCTGCTGCCGCCGGCCGCCGTGACCATCGCCGCGACCCTCGCGGCCACCGCCTGGCTGCTGCCGCCGTCGCTGTGGGACGCGGTGCAGCGGCAGGGTGTCGCCTCCGTGCTGTACGTGCAGAACCTCGAACTGATCCGGGCGGCCGTCGACTACGAGGCCCGCGATGCCGGTGCCGCCTCCCCGCTGCAGCACTTCTGGTCGCTGTCGGTGCAGGGGCAGCTGTTCCTGCTGTGGCCGCTGCTGGTGCTGCTCGTCTCCCCGATCGCGCGGCGCACCGGCCGTCCCGTCCTGGTGCTCACCGTCCTGTTCGGTCTGATCGGGGCGGCGTCGCTCACCTGGTCGGTGGTGGAGACCGCCGCGAACCAGCCCGTCGCGTACTTCGACACCCTCACCCGGGTGTGGGAGTTCGCCGCGGGCACGCTGCTGGCGCTGCTGCTGCCGGTGATCGACCGCGCCCTCGGGGCGCGCCGTCCCGAGGAGGGGGAGCCGCCACGCGGGCGGGTGCTGCGGGCGCTGCTCGGGTGGGTCGGGGTGGCGGCGCTGCTCGCCGTCGGTCTGCTGCTGGACGTGCGCGGTGCCTTCCCCGGGTGGATCGCACTGTGGCCGCTGGCGGCGGCCTCCCTGATCGTCATCGCCGGGCACTCCGGCACCCGGTGGGGGGCCGACCGGGTGCTGTCGTCCCGGCCGATGCGCTGGCTCGGCGACATCTCGTACGCCTTCTACCTGGTGCACTGGCCGGTGCTGGTGCTGTGGCTGGCCAGCGCCGGGCTGCCCCGCGCCGGGCTGCTCGACGGCACGGTGGTGCTGGCCGCCTCGGCACTGCTGGCGTGGTTGCTGACCCGCCTGGTGGATGCCCCGATCCGTCGCTCCGCCTGGCTCGACGCCCGCTGGCCCCGGGCGCTCGCCGTCGCCGTCACCAGCATCGCCCTGATCGTCGGCGGCACTGTCGGATGGCGGACCGCGCTGGCCCGCACCCCGGCACCGGAGGCCCGGTCGATCGCCTCCGACGGTGTGCTCACCACACCGCCCGCGGAGGTCGTGCCGCACGGCTGGCAGCTCGACCGCGAATGGCCGACCCTGCCGCACGAGTGCGCGGGCCGCTACGACCCTCCCACCGACTTCCCCCACACCCACTGCCAGATGTCCCTGCCGGCGTCCGCCACCGTGACAGGGGTGATGGTGGTGGTGGGCAGCTCCCACGCCCGCCAGTTCATCCCGGCGCTGGAGACCTACGCCTCCGAACGCGGCTGGATGCTGGTCAACATCCACATGGACGGCTGCCCCTTCACCCGCAACCCCGGCATCGGCGCCTACTGCGCCGGATACGAGGGCTGGGCGCAGAGCTACCTGCAGCAGGTCGATCCGGTGCTGGTCGCGACCACCGCCTCCCAGACCTCACCGGACGGCCCTGCTGAGACGCTGCCCGTCGGCACCGCGGAGGCGATCCAGGCGGTGCTGGACCGCGGCACCTCCGTGCTGGCCCTGCGCGACACGCCCCGGTGGCCGCAGGACCAGTTCGCCTGCGCCGAGGACGTGCTCGAATCCGGTGGCTCCCCCGCCGATGCCGACGCCGCCTGCGGCGCCCCCGCCGCGGAGAAGCTCGCCCCCGCAGATCCCCTGGCGCCGCTCGCCACCCTCACCGGGGCCGAGGGAGCCCGCGTCACCACCCTCGATCTGAGCGACACCATCTGCCCCGACGGCCGCTGCTCCCCCGTCCTGGGGACCATCCAGGTGTACCTCGACGACGACCACCTCACTCGCACCTTCACCGAGGAGGCGCTGGAGCCGGTCGTCACGGAGCGCCTGCGGCAGAGCCCTCCCGTACCATGACGCCTGGCCGGTTCGAGCGCAGGCAGGAGGTGCTGTGGATCTGGTCCTGACCCTCGTCCTCAGCGTCGTCGCCGCCTGCGCCGTGCTGACCCTCCCCGGACTGCCGCTGGTGGCGGCCCTGCGCCCCCGGCCCCTCACCGCCGTGGCGCTGCTGCCGGCGGTCTCCACCGGCATCGTCACCGTCGCGGCCGAGCTCGGCTCCCGCGAAGGCATCCCGTGGACCCCCGCCTCCCCGCTGGTGCTCGGTCTGCTGATCGCCCTGCCCGCCTGGGTGGTGCGCTGGATCAGCGCACGGCATCGGCGCGACGTCCCCCGCGGCGGGTCCCGCGCCGTCGGTCCGGACCGCCGGGTGGTGCAGGCCGCGATCCTCGGGGGCGTCGGTCTCGGCGCCGCGACCGTCATCACCCGGGCGCTGCTGCTGATGGGGCGGATCGACCAGGTCAGCCAGACCTACGACGCGATCTTCCACCTCAACGCGGTGCGGTGGGTGCTGGAGCATCAGGACGCCTCCGCCTGGACGGTCGGCGCGATGACCCGTCTGCCCGGGCGGGCGACCTACTACCCGGCGGCCTGGCACCAGCTGGCGTCCCTGGTGGCGCAGCTGAACACCGGGGACATCGTCCTGGCCAGCAATGTGCTGATGCTGATGCTGGGGGCACTGGTGTGGCCGATCGGCGCGGTCGCCCTGGTGCGCACCGGCACCACCGCCGGGCCCGTCGGGCTGTTCATCACGGGCGCTCTGGCGGGGATCGCCCTGACGTTCCCGCAATGGATGATGTCGTGGGGTCTGCTGCTGCCCTACCTGCTCGGCACCAGCCTGCTGCCCGCGCTGATGCTGATGATGCTGCAGGTCGTCGGGCATGTCCCGGTGGCGCGGCAGCGCCTGTCCGCCGCGGCCCTGATCGTCCTCACCCCGCTCGTGGTCCTCGCCGCCGTCGCCTCCCATCCGCAGACGGTCTTCTCCGCCCTCACCCTCGGCGTGCCGGTGCTGGTGTGGCTGACCCTCGCGCGGCTCACCGACCTGCTGTGGGACCGCCACCACTGGGTGCGGCGCAGCGGAGCCCTGCTGCGGGCGCTGCTGCCGGCGGTGGTGGCGATCGGCGCCGCCCAGTGGGTGTGGCCCGCGTTCCGGGTGTCCCGGGAATCAGCGATCTGGGAGGCGAACACCTGGGGCCGCCACGCCGTGTGGCAGGGACTGTCCCTGGCCGGGAACATGGCCACACCGGTCACCGTCGTCCTCGTGCTGGTGATCGTCGCCGGCGCCGCGCTGCTGCTGTGGGGGAAGGGTCGCTGGCTCGGTGCCGGGTTCGCGGCGGCCGTGGCGATGTACTGGCTGGCGGCGGCCGGTCAGGACGCCGAACTGCGGTACGAGCTGACCGGCCCCTGGTACAGCGACATCTACCGCATCGCCGCCCTGCTGCCTCTGCTGGGGATCCCGCTGATCGGGGCGGGCGCCGACTCCCTGGTGCACCTGGTGCGCCAGTGGCGTCCACGGCTGCGTCTGCCGTGGCCGGCGGTGGTGGCAGCCGCGGTGGCGCTGGTGCTCGCCGGGACGCTCTCCCCCGCCGCCCGGGTGAACGATGACCCCGCCGGGCGCCAATGGGCCTCCGAGGACCTCCTCACCCCCGATGAACGGGCCCTGTTGGAGCAGCTGCCGCAGCTGGTCCCCGAGGACGCCATCATCGCCACCAACGCCTGGAACGGCAGCTCCCTCGCCTATGCGATCGGCGACCGGCAGGTGCTCAACACCTTCGTCAGCTTCGAGGCCGAGCCCCGGGTGCACCTGCTGAACGCCCGACTCGACGAGGCCGCGACCGACCCCGAGGTGTGTCTGGCCGCGCAGCAGCTCGGCGTGGACTACGCCCTGGACTTCGGACCTGACGAGCTGTGGGACAAGCGGGCCACCTACACCGGACTCAACGAGATCGCGGAGACCGGGGCCGCTCGCGAGGTGGCACGCGTCGGGGACGCCTCCCTGTGGGAGATCCTGCCCTGCCGCGGCCCCGATGGTTCAATGATCGGATGATCACCGCCGACGCCCGCGCCACCGCCCTGGACCTCGCCGATTTCGTCACCGCCTCCCCGAGCTCCTTCCACGCGGTCGCGGAGGCCGCGCGGCGTCTCGAGGCCGCCGGGTTCACCCGGCTCGACGAGCGCGAGGACTGGACGGCGGTCGACGGCGACCGGTACGTGGTGCGGGATGGCTCGATCATCGCCTGGCATCTGCCGCAGGGCGCCGGGGCCGACACGCCGTTGCGGATCGTCGGCTCCCACACCGATTCCCCCGCCCTGAAGCTGAAGCCGCTGCCGCGGCTGGGTGCGGAGGGGTTCGCCCAGGTGGGGGTGGAGATCTACGGCGGACCGCTGCTGAACTCGTGGCTGGATCGGGAGCTGCGTCTGGCGGGGCGGCTGGTGCTGCGCGACGGCCGTGAGGTGCTGGTGGAGACCGGCCCCGTGCTGCGGGTGCCGCAACTGGCGGTGCACCTGGACCGGCAGGTCAACAGCGAGGGCCTGAAGCTGGACCCGCAACGGCATCTGCAGCCGGTGCTGGGGCTCGGAGACATCGACCCGATGCAGGTGCTCGCCGAGGCCGCCGGGGTGGCCGCCGACGACGTGCTCGCCACCGATGTGCTCACTGTGCCCGCGCAGGAGCCGGCGCTGTTCGGCGCCGACGAGGAGTTCCTCGCGAGCCCCCGCCTCGACAACCTCGTCTCCGTGCACGCCGAAGTGGAGGCCCTGATCGCCGTGGCCCGCGCCGAGCAGGCGGGCCCCGCGCCGATCGCAGTGATGGTCGCCAACGACCACGAAGAGGTCGGCTCCGCCACGCGCTCCGGGGCCGGTGGCCCCTTCCTGGAGGACGTCCTGGTGCGGATGCACGCCGCGCTCGGTGGTGATGATGCCTCGCTGCGACGTGTGTTCGCGCAGTCGCTGGTGGTCAGCGCCGACGCCGGGCACGCCGCCCACCCGAACTACCTGGAGCGCCACGACCCGGTGGCACGGCCGCGCCTGGGCGGCGGCCCCATGCTGAAGATCAACGCGCAGCAGCGCTACGCCACCGACGCCGTCGGGGCGGCGGCATTCCTCGCCGCCTGCGAGTCCGTCGAGGTGCCGGTGCAGCGGTTCGTCTCGAACAACGCCATGCCCTGCGGCTCCACCATCGGACCGATCACCGCCACGCGACTGGGCATGACCACCGTGGACGTCGGCATCACCCTGCTGAGCATGCACTCCGCGCGGGAGATGTGCGCGACGGTCGACCCGGAGCTGCTGCAGCGGGCGTGCCGGGCGGTGCTGTCCGGCGCGGGCGCCTGACGGGGGTGCGCGCGGTCGTGCCCGGGCGCGCTCAGACGATCCCGACGGCCCGCTCCACCGCATCGCGGGCGGCGATCGCCCGCCGGGTGGAGTCATGCTCGGGACCGAGCTCGCGCAGGGTGTCCTTGACCAGCTCGTCGACCTGGTAGACGGCGTCCTCGCCGCGGCCCTCCGCGGCGGCGGCCTCCGCCAGCTGGGAGCGGACCTCCACCACCTCCGGGTCGGTCGGCTCGGCGTGCTCCAACAGCTCGATCAGCCGCAGCGAGAGCTCATGGGACGGGGCGGGGCTCATGCGGTCTCCTGTGGGTCAGGGGTGCGGGTCTCCTCGGTCAGCCGCGGTGGCACGGTGCGGTCCAGCCGCATCCACTCGTGGGAGACGTTCTCCTCGTGCACCGAGCCGAGATCCACCCCGAAGACGGTGTGGAACGCCCGCACGTACTCGTCGGCATGGCCGTTGTGGGCGAGTTCCCGGGCCCGGGCGGTGGGGGCGTGCATCACCCGCGCCATCACCCGTCGGACGCTGCGCTCCACCTCGTCGGCGGCCTCATCGGAGAGCGTCTGCCGCAACCGGCTGGACTCGGCATCGAGGGCCTCCTCGACGGCCTCCCGCAGCGCGGTGACCGCCGGATCCACCTGACGGGCGCGGCGGAGGGCCCCGAAGGCGTCCACCCCCTCGGCGATGATGCTCTGCGCCGTGGCGAGGGCCGGGGCGGCCACCGCATCGGTGCCGACGGCGAGATCCTCCAGGCCGATCACCCGCACCTGCGGCAGCTCCCGCACCGCCGGGTCGAGATCGGAGTGCAGGGCCAGGTCCAGCACCACCACGGGGCGGTCAGCGAGGTGCTGCGGCCGCAGCACGGCGCCGCGGCCGGAGGCCGCGAGGATCAGATCGGCCTGCGCCGCCACCTGCAGATCGTCGGCGGCCAGCGCGTCATGCCGCTCGGCGAAACCATCGGCCCGGCCGCTGCCGGAGAACACCTGCACCATGCCGGCGCCGCGACGATGCAGCTCGGCGATGCCCAGGCGGGCATAGGCGCCGGTGCCGATGATCAGCACGCGGGCGCCGACCAGGGACCGGCCCGAGGCGGCCAGGGCGGTCTCGGCGCGGTCCAGGGCCACCGACACCCCGGAGCGGCCCGCGGCACCGACGGGGGCCTCGCGGGCCACGCGCTTCGCATGCCGGAACCCCACCTGGAACAGGTCGTGCAACATGCTCGTGGTGCGACCGGCCGACTGCGCCCGGTCGAAGGCGCCGCGAACCTGACCGGCGATCTCCGCCTCCCCCAGCACGATGGACCGCAGACCGGCGGTCACCTCATACAGGTGCTGGCTGACGGGGGCGTCGACGGCGGTCTCGAAGCACATCGGCACCATCTCGCGGTCCAGGCCGCTGGTGCGGTGCACCGCCTCGACCACCACATCGATGCCGTCATGGAAGCGGCGGGTGTCGAGGTACACCTCGAGGCGGTTGCAGGTGGCGACCACGACCCAGCCGTCGAGCACGGGCTCGGTCCCCTCGGCCCCGGCGCGTTCGGCCTCGACGGCGGCGATGGTGGCATCCAGCTCGTCGACGTTCCGGGTGAGCGCATCGAGCACCCCGAGGTCGAGGCGCTCGTGGGTGGCGCGGAGGGCGACGAGCATGCCCGCGATCGTATCGGGGTCCTGACGCGGAGCGTGCACAATGGTGAGCGATGGAACGGAACGGCACGTCAGAGGCCCTTTTTGGTGACGCCGCGTCAGCTTCCGCGACGGGGGTGGACCCCGCAGCGGACCCGCTGGTCGAGCGGCTGCTGGGGCACGCGGTGGACGCCCCGCCGTCGGTCTGGTTCATGCGCCAGGCCGGCCGATCCCTGCCCGAGTACCGGAAGGTCCGCGAGGGCATCGGCATGCTCGACAGCTGCGTGCGTCCCGATCTGGTGGCGGAGATCACGGTCCAGCCGGTGCGCCGCCACCGCGTCGATGCGGGGATCTTCTTCTCCGACATCGTCGTGCCGGTGATGCTCGCCGGGCTGCAGGTGGAGATCCAGCCGGGCCGCGGCCCCGTCTTCGCCCACCCGGTGCGCACCGAGGCCGACATCGACGCCCTGCCGGTGCTCGGCGAGGACTTCGAGGCGGCGCTGGAGCCGATCCGGGAGGCCGTGCGGCGCAGCATCGCGGAACTCGGCACCACCCCGCTGATCGGTTTCGCCGGGGCGCCGTTCACCGTGGCGAGCTACATGGTCGAGGGCGGGCCCAGCCGCGACCACCTGCGCACCCGTGCCCTGATGCGCTCCCGTCCCGACCTGTGGGACCGACTCGCCTCCTGGGTGGCGGAGGTCTCCGGCCGCTTCCTGCACGCCCAGGTGCTCTCGGGAGCCCGGGCGGTGCAGCTGTTCGACTCGTGGGTCGGGTCGCTGTCCTCCGCGACCTACCGGACGCATGTGCAGCAGCACTCCGCCGCGACCCTCGCGCACGTCGCCGACCTTCCGGTGCCGCGGATCCACTTCGGCGTCGGCGCCGGTCACCTGCTGGAGGACATGCACGCCGCCGGCGCCACCGCCATGGGTGTCGACCACCGATTGCCGCTGGATGAGGCCGTGCGGCGTCTGCCGGCCGGCACCGCGGTGCAGGGCAACATCGACCCGGCCGTGCTGTTCACCGACGAGGCGACCCGCCGGGCCGAGGTGCAGGACGTGCTGCGTCGCGGCCGGGGCGCCGCCGGGCACGTGGTGAACCTCGGCCACGGGGTGCCGCCGGAGACCGACCCGCAGGTGCTCACCGACCTCGTGGCGATGATCCATGAGGGCGTGACCGAGGAGGGGACGCGCCCGTGAGAGTGGTGGTCGTCGGCGGAGGCATCACCGGGCTGCTCGCCGCCCGGCAGCACGCGGCGGCGGGGCACGAGGTGGTGGTGCTCGAGGCGGAGGACGCGCCGGGAGGTGCGGTCGCCGCGGTCGAGCTCGGCGGTCTGCCCGTGAACGCCGGGGCGGAGGCCTTCTCCGTGGCCGGCGGCGCCGTGGAACGCCTCGCCACCGAGCTCCGGTTGCCCACGGCCGCGCCCCGCAGCGGCCTGTCCAGCCGTCTGGTGTCCGCCGACGGGGTGCATGTGGCACCGGGCGGTGGGGTGCTCGGCATCCCCGGGGACCTGTCCGATCCCGCGGTGCGGGCGGTGCTCGGGCGCCGCGGCACCTGGCGGGCCCGGCTCGATGCCGTGCTGCCCGCCCGGATCGGCGACCGGCCGGGTGTGACGGTGCAGCAGCTGGTGCGCCGCAGGATGGGCCGCGCCGTCGCCGATCGCCTGGTGGCGCCGTTGGTCGGCGGGGTACACAGTGCCGACCCCGCCACCCTGGACCTGGAGGCGGTCGCCCCCGCCCTGCTGCCCGCGTTGCGGGAGCACGGCAGCCTCGCCGCCGCCGTCCGGGCCCTGCGCACCGGGGGCCGCTCCGGTCGCCCGGGCGAGGCGAGCGCCGGGACGGCGGTGCGGGCGATCACCCCCACCATGGCGGAGCTGCCCGCGGCCCTCTCCCGGGACCTCGATGTGCGCACCGGCCGGCGCGTCACCGCGGTGCAGCGGGGGGCCGACGGCGACTGGGCCGTCGCGGCGGAGGACGGTGAGACTCACCGCGCCGATCACCTGGTGCTGGCGCTCTCCCCCGCCGCCTCCCGGGTGCTGCTCGCGCAGGCCGCGCCGCGGCTCGCGGCCGCGATCCCCGAGACCCCGGCCGCTCCGGTCCGCCTGGTGGCGCTGCTGCTGGACGCCCCGGCGCTCGACGACTTCCCCAGCGGCACCGGCGCGCTCGTCGCCCCGCACACCCCCGGTATCCGCGCCAAGGCCCTCACCCACGCCAGTGCCAAATGGGAGCACGTGCAGCAGGCCGCGCAGCGCGCCGTCGGCCCCCACGGCCACGTGGTGCGGCTGTCGTACGGGCGGCCCGGGGAGGAGCTGCCCGCCGAGGACGGCCTGGTCGATCTCGCCCTCGCCGACGCCTCCGCGATCCTGCAGGTTCCACTGACCCGTGCGCAGCTGCGGGACGCCCGCATCATCACCTGGCCGGAGGCCATGCGGCCGCCGCGCCGCGGACACCGGCAGTCCCTCACGGACCTGGATGCGGCCCTCGAGGACGAGCCGCGGTTGGAGCTGGTCGGCTCCTGGCGCGCCGGTCCGGGCCTGGCCGCGATCGTCACCGCCGCGCAGCGCCGCGGCACCCCCACCCCGCACACCCTGCCCACCAGGAAGGACACCCCCGATGAGTGAGATCATCCGCTACACCTCCTACACCGTCTTCCGGCGGATCTCCGGCCTCGGCGACGACGGTGACGTCACCGCCGAGCAGGTCTCCGCGGCCCTCGCCGACACCGTCTCGCTGATGGAGGCGGAGGGCGCCGAGGTGCTGGGCTTCTACGACGCCTCCGCCTTCCGCGCCGAGGACGACCTCATGCTGTGGCTGGTGGCGGAGAAGCCGGAGGCGCTGCAGGGAGCCCTGCGGGAGTTCGAGAACTCCCTGCCCGGCACCTGGCTGACCCGGGAATGGGCCGCCGCCGGGGTGCACCGCCAGGCCGAGTTCACCGCCTCCCACATCCCCAGCTTCATGGACACCAAGCGCACCCGGGAGCGGTGGATCACCGTCTACCCCTTCGTCCGCTCCTACGAGTGGTACCTGCTGCCGGAGGAGGAGCGCCGGGAGATGCTGCGCGAGCACGGGATGCTCGGCCGCGACTACCCGCAGGTCAACGCCAACACGGTGGCGGCCTTCGCGCTCGGTGACTACGAGTGGCTGCTGTCCTTCGAGGCGGAGGAGCTGCACGACCTCGTCGACATGATGCGCCACCTGCGCTACTCCCAGGCCCGCCGTCACGTGCGCGACGAGCTGCCCTTCCACGTCGGCCGTCGCCTCGACACCCTCGACGACGTCGCCGCCCTCCTGGTCTGACCCCGGAAGGAGACCCCCATGAGTGATCTTCCCGCGCCCCTCGCCGTCCCGAAGGACAGCGAGACCCACTGCCGCCGCGGCACCCCGCGCGACTACGACGCCGTGCTGCTGGCGTCCTTCGGCGGGCCCGAGGGCCAGGACGACGTCATCCCGTTCCTGCGCAACGTCACCCGCGGCCGCGGGATCCCCGACGAGCGCCTGGAGGAGGTCGCCGGGCACTACCGCGCCCTCGGCGGCGTCTCCCCCATCACGGCGCAGAACCGTGCCCTGATCGCCGCCCTGGAGGCGGAGCTCGCCTCCCGGGGTCTCGACCTGCCCGTGTACTTCGGCAACCGCAACTGGGCGCCGTTCGTCACCGACACCGTGCGGCAGATGCACGCCGACGGGAAGCGCGCCGTGCTGGGCCTGGTCACCAGTGCGTACTCCTCGTACTCCAGCTGCCGCCAGTACCGGGAGGACTTCGGCATGGCACTGGAGGAGACCGGGCTGGACCTCGCCATCGACAAGGTCCGGGTGTACTTCAACCACCCCGGGTTCCTCGACCCGGTGGTCGACGGCACCCGCGCCGCCGTGCAGGACCTGCGCGCCGAGGGCCATGAGCGCCTCCACGTGCTGTTCTCCACGCACTCCATCCCCACCGCCATGGCCGAGGCCTCCGGCCCCGCGGAGACCCGGCGCGCGGGCAGCGGCGGCTGGTACGTCGAGCAGCACCTCGCGGCCTGCCGGTACGTCGCCGAGCAGATCGGGGAGGACATGCCGCCGTGGCAGCTGGTGTACCAGTCCCGCTCCGGTGCGCCGCACGTGCCGTGGACCGAGCCCGACGTCAACGACGTGATCGAGCAGCTCGCCGGGGACGGCACCGCCGATGCCGTCGTGGTGGTGCCGATCGGTTTCGTCACCGACCACGTCGAGGTGGTGTGGGACCTCGACACCGAGGCGAAGGAGACCGCCGCCGAGCAGGGCATCGGCTTCCGCCGGGTGCCGACCTCCGGCAGCGATCCCCGCTTCGTCGCGGCCCTCGCCGACCTGATCCAGGAGCGCCTGGACCCGTCGTTCCCGCGCCGCGCCGTCACCGACTTCGGCATGACTCCCGACGTGTGCGGTCCCGAGTGCTGCGTCGGCCGGATGGCCCGCCCGACGACCAGCGCTGTGGACTCGCCCCGATGACCCGCCGCCTGCGGCTCGGCACCCGGGCCTCCGCCCTCGCCCTCGCCCAGTCGGGCACGGTCGGGGCGGCGGTCGTCGACGGCGACGGCGACCTGGAGCTGGTGCACGTCCACTCCCACGGGGACGTGGACCGCACCAGTCCCCTCACCCGCATCGGCGGCACCGGCGTGTTCGTCACCGCGGTGCGGCAGGCGCTGCTGGACGGGGAGGTCGACCTCATCGTCCACTCCTGCAAGGACCTTCCCACCGCCCCCGCCGACGGCATCGCCCTGGCCGCGGTGCCCGCCCGCGAGGACGTGCGCGACGTGCTCTGCGGCAGCACCCTCGAGGAGCTGACGCCGGGGGCGCGGGTCGGCACCGGGTCACCGCGCCGCGCCGCCCAGCTGCTGCGCCACCGTCCCGACCTGCAGGTGGTCGGGATCCGCGGGAACATCGACACCCGCCTAGCGCGGGCGATCGGCCCGGACGCCGACCTCGACGCCGTGGTGCTGGCCGCGGCGGGGTTGCGCCGCCTGGGCCGGGAGGACGCCATCGCGGAGGCCCTCGACCCCACGGTGATGCTCCCGGCGCCCGCCCAGGGTGCCCTCGCCGTCGAGTGCCGCACCGAGGACCTCACCTCCTGGTTCGGGCGGCGGCTCGCCGAGCTCGACGACCCGGCCGCCCGCGCGGAGGTCACCGCCGAGCGCACCCTGCTGCGGACCCTCGAGGCCGGATGCGCCGCCCCCGTGGCGGCCCTCGCCCGCGCCGGGGCCGACGGCACCCTCACCCTGCAGGCACGCGTCGGCGACGGCCGCACCCTGCTGGAGGGCGAACGGGCGCTGCCCCGCAGTCTCACCGGCGGTGCCTCCGACGAGGAGAGCGCGATCCGGCTGGGTGCGGAGCTCGCCCAGGAGCTGCTGGAACGCGGCGCCGCCGACCTCATCGCCGGGGCCGCGGAGGACCTGCTGCGATGACCCTGCGGCCCCGCCGGGCGTTGAGCCTGCGGCCACCCCGCCCCGCCGGCCCCGGGAATCTCCTCGGTGAGCATCTCGCCGCCGCCGGGTGGGAGCTGGTGGAGCGGCCCGTGCTGCGCCTGGAATCGTCCGACCCGGTGGTGCTGCGGCCCGCTGTGGCGGCGCTCGCCGCCGGCCGGTACGCGCTGCTGGTGGTGCCCGATGCCCGCAGCCTCGACGCCGCCGTGTGGGAGGTCCCCGCCGACACCCGGGTGCTGGCGCTCGGACACACCGCCGCGGAGACCGCCTGGGAGCACGGGCTCACCGCCGCCCAGCGGGTACCGCGGTCCCCCGCCGCGCTCGCCGCGGCCGCCGGGGCACCCACCGGTCGGGCCCTGTTGCCGCGCGGTGCCACTTCCGGTGCGGCCCTCGCCCGCGCCCTGCGGGCCGCCGGCTGGGAGGTCGACAAGGTCACCGCCTACGGGCCGGTGGAACTCACCCCCGATCTGCCCGCCGACGTCGACGCCGTGATCGTCACCGCCCCCTCGCAGGTTCGGCGCCTGGCGGATCTCCTGACCACCGGTGCCGCGCCGGAGCCGCTGCGCACCATCCCGCTGGTGGCGATCGACACCGCGACCGCCGAGGCCGCCCGGCGGGCCGGACTGTCCGTCGCGGCGGTCTCCGAGGACGGCGCGGAGACCTCCCTCGCGGCCGCCGTGCGTACGGTGGGGGCATGAACACCACGCCCACCCTGCCGCCCGTGCTGCTGCTGCGGCCCGCCGACCGACCCGGCCGTCTGGCCGAACTGCTGCCGTTCCCGGTGGAGCACCACCCCGCCCTGGAGCTGCGCCTCGAACACGACACGGATCTGCGGGAGGCCGTCGCGGACCTGCGCGCCGGCGCCTTCGACCACCTGGTCCTCACCAGCCCCGCCGCCGTGCAGGCCCTGCAGGCGCTCGACGCGACGGTGCCGGCAGGCACCGAGGTCTCGGCGGTCGGGGAGACCACCGCGCAGGCCGCCCGGGATGCCGGCTGGGCGGTGACCCGCACCGCCGCCGGCACCGGTGCCGCCCTGGTGGAGGCCATGCCGGCGGGGCCCTCCCGGGTGCTGTTCCCCGCCAGCTCCGCCGCCGCGCCCACCGTCCGTGAGGGTCTGACCGCCGCCGGGCACACCGTGCAGCAGGAGATCGCGTACCGGCCCCGTAGCCTGCCGCTCGGCCCGGAGGTGGTGGCGCGCCTGCGCACCGGCGGGTTCGCAGCCGTGGTGCTGACCAGCGGCATGATCGCCCGGATGGTCGCCCAGCTGGCCATCCACCGCTCCATCAGCGTGGTGAGCATCGGGCCGGTCACCACCCGCGCCGCGCAGGAGGCCGGCCTCACCGTGCACGCCGAAGCCGCCGCCCCCGGCGATGAGGGCCTCGCCGCAGCGATCCTGTCGGCCATGGAGATCGAGGAGTCCTGATGCAGCGTCCCGTCATCCGTCCCCGCCGTCTGCGCGCCACCGCGCCGCTGCGCAGCCTCGTACGGGAGCACACCGTCCGCGCGCAGGACCTGGTGCTGCCGATGTTCGTGCGGGAGGGGGCGAGGGATCCCCGCCCCATCGCCTCCATGCCCGGCGTGGTGCAGCACACCGAGGACACCCTGGTCGCGGCGGCCGTGGAGGCCGTGGAGCGCGGCGTCGGCGGGCTGATGCTGTTCGGCATCCCCGAGGAGAAGGACGCCCGTGGTTCCGGGGCCGACGACCCCCAGGGGGTGCTGAACCGGGCGCTCGCGCGGCTGCGCCGCGAGCTCGGGGACGACACGGTGCTGATGGCCGACCTGTGCCTGGACGAGTTCACCGACCACGGGCACTGCGGGGTGCTCGACGACGCCGGGCGCGTCGACAACGACGCCACCCTGGAGCGGTACGGCGCCATGGCCCTCGCCCAGGCGGAGGCCGGGGCGCACCTGCTGGGGCCGTCGGGGATGATGGACGGGCAGGTCGCGGCGGTGCGGGAGGTGCTCGACCAGGCGGGACACCGGGACGTCGGCCTGTTCGCGTACACCGTGAAGTACGCAAGCTCCTTCTACGGGCCGTTCCGGGAGGCCGTCGACTCCAGTCTGCAGGGCGACCGCCGCACCTACCAGATGGACCCGGGAAACCTGCGCGAGGCCCTGCACGAGCTGGAGCTGGACCTCGCCGAGGGCGCCGACCTGGTGATGGTCAAGCCCGGCCTGCCGTACCTCGATGTGCTGCGGGCAGTCGCGGAGGTCTCCCCGGTGCCCGTCGGCGCGTACCAGGTCTCCGGCGAGTACGCCATGATCGAGGCCGCCGCCGCCCAGGGCTGGATCGAGCGGGACCGTGCCGTGCTGGAATCCCTGCTGTCCTTCCGTCGCGCCGGGGCCACCACGGTGCTCACCTACTACGCGAGCGAGGTCGCGGGCTGGCTGCGCGACGGCCTGCCCGAGCAGCTCGCCGAGTTCTCCTGACCCGATCCGCGCCCCACCCGAGGAGATTCCCATGCCGCAGTACGCCACCCCCACGCCCGGAGGCCTATCCGAGGAGCTGTTCGCCCGCGCCCGCCGCGTCATCCCCTCCGGGGTGAACTCGCCGGTGCGTGCCTTCGGATCCGTCGGCGGCACCCCGCCGTTCCTGGCCTCGGCCCGGGGTGCGCTGCTGCAGGACGTCGACGGCCGCGAGTACGTCGACCTGGTCGGCTCCTGGGGGCCGATGATCCTCGGGCACGCGCATGACGCCGTGGTGGAGGCGGTGCGGGAGGCCGCCGGCCGCGGCCTGTCCTTCGGGGCGCCACAGGCCGGGGAGGTGAACCTGGCCGAGGCCGTCATCGACCGTATCCGGCCGGTGGAGTCGCTGCGGCTGGTCAACTCCGGCACCGAGGCGACCATGAGCGCGCTGCGTCTGGCCCGGGCGTTCACCGGGCGCGATGTGATCGTGAAGTTTGCCGGTTGCTACCACGGCCACGCCGACGCCCTGCTGGCGGAGGCCGGCAGCGGCGTCGCGACCTTCGGCATGCCCGGCAGCGCGGGCGTGACCGCCGCCGCCGCGAAGGACACCGTGGTGCTGCCGTACGGCGACGTCGATGCCCTGCGCACCCTGATGGCGACCCGCGGCGGGGAGATCGCCGCGATCATCACCGAGGCGGCCCCCGCGAACATGGGGGTGGTGGCGCCGCCGACCGTCCTCACCGAGGACGGCCGCGAGATCGGCTTCAACCAGCTACTCGCCGAGACCGCGCATGCCGCCGGCGCCCTGCTGATCTCCGATGAGGTGCTCACGGGCTTCCGCGCCTCCCGGGAGGGCCACTACGGGCTCGACGGCAGCGAGGAGTGGGCCCCGGATCTGCTGACCTTCGGCAAGGTGATCGGCGGGGGTCTGCCGGTCGGCGCCTTCGGCGGCCGCGCCGACGTCATGGCCCTGCTGGCACCGGCCGGTCCCGTGTACCAGGCGGGCACGCTCTCGGGGAACCCGCTGGCGACCGCTGCGGGTCTGGCCACCCTCGCCGGGCTCGACGACGCCGCCTACGTGCAGCTGAACCGCGCGGCCGACGTCCTCACCGGCATGGTCGGCGAGGCGCTGACCGCCGCGGGAGTGCCCCACGTCATCCAGCGCACCGGCACCCTGTTCTCGGTGTTCTTCCGCGACCGGCCGGTGGTGACGTACGAGGACGCGAAGGATCAGGACACCGCCGCCTTCTCACGGTTCTTCCACAGCCTGCTCGACGCCGGGGTGTACCTGCCGCCGTCGGCCTTCGAGGCGTGGTTCCTCTCCACCGCCCACGACGACGCGGTGCTGGACCGGATCGGCGAAGCCCTGCCGGCGGCGGCCCGGGCCGCCGCCGCGCAGGGCTGAGCGAGGATCGGGGCGGACCCTCCACGCGTCGCACCTGGCACGGGTCGCACCTGACACGGGTCGCACCTGGCACGCGTCACACCAGAGCGTGGAGGATTTCGTGGGGAATCGGACTGCGATTCCCCACGAAATCCTCCACGCTCGCGCCACTGCGCGGGGTTGACCAGGTGCCACTGCGCGGAGTGGCCCGGGCGCCGTCAGGCGGTCGCGAGAGCCGGGGCGGCCTGAGCGCCGCCGGTGGCCTCGTCGAGACCGGACAGCAGGGCCTCGACGGAGGCCTTGGCGTCGCCGAACAGCATCTCGGTGTTCTCGTGGAAGAACAGCGGGTTCTGCACCCCGGCGTATCCGGCACCCATGGAGCGCTTGAACACCACCGTGCGGCGGGCCTCCCACACGCGCAGCACCGGCATGCCCGCGATCGGCGAGCCGGGCTCGGTGGCGGCGGGGTTCACGGTGTCGTTCGCCCCGATCACGAGGACCACGTCGGTGTCGGCGAAGTCGTCGTTGATCTCGTCCATCTCCAGCACGATGTCGTACGGCACCTTGGCCTCCGCCAGCAGCACGTTCATGTGCCCGGGCAGGCGGCCCGCCACCGGGTGGATGCCGAAGCGCACCTCGGTGCCGCGGGCTCGCAGACGCTCCGTCAGCTGGGCGACGGGGTACTGGGCCTGCGCCACCGCCATGCCGTAGCCGGGCACGATGATGACACTGCGGGCCGCGGCGAGCTCCTGCGCCACCTGCACCGCCGTCGCCTCGTGGATCTGCCCGTCCACCTGCTCGGAGCCCGAGGAGGACTCCGCCCCGAAACCGCCGAGGATCACGGAGACGAAGGACCGGTTCATGGCCTTGCACATGATGTAGGAGAGGATCGCGCCGGAGGCGCCGACCAGCGCGCCCGTCACGATCAGAACGTCGATGCCGAGCATGAAGCCGGCGGCGGCCGCCGCCCACCCGGAGTACGAGTTCAGCATCGACACGACCACGGGCATGTCGGCGCCGCCGATCGCGGCCACCAGGTGGATGCCGAGCGCCAGCGCGATGAGGGTGATCAGCACCAGGCACAGCGCCTGCAACCACACCACCGGGACGACGGTGAAGACCACGCCGAGCAGCAGAGCCACCAGCAGCGCCCCGAGGTTCAGCCAGTTGCGGCCGGGCAGAGTCAGCGGCTTGCTGGGCAGCCTGCCGTTGAGCTTGCCGAAGGCGACGAGGGAACCGGTGAAGGTGACCGCACCGATGAGCACCCCGAGGAACACCTCGACCAGGTGGATGCGATCGGGACCGGTGGCGAGCTGCGCGGGCACCGATTCGATGAACGAACCGAAGCCGACGAGCACCGCGGCCGCACCGACGAAGGAGTGCAGCAGCGCCACCAGCTCCGGCATCCCGGTCATCTCGACCTTCAGCGCCCGCCACAGGCCGATGGCGCCTCCGATCAGCATGGCGACCACCACCAGGGCGGCCGACAGCGTGAGGTTCCCGGCGGAGCGGTCGGGGGCGTAGACGAAGGACTGGACCAGCGCGGCGACCAGGGCGATCGCCATGCCGGTGACCCCGAAGGCGTTGCCCATCTTCGAGGTCTCGTGGGTGGACAGCCCCGCCAGCGCCAGCACGAACAGCACGGCGGCGACGAGGTACGAGGCGTTGAGCGCCCCGGCGAGCATCAGCGGGTCCATCTCAGCCCCTCCTGAACATGGTGAGCATGCGCTGGGTGACGGCGAAGCCGCCGACGATGTTGATCGTCGCGATCAGCATCGCCAGGAAGGCCAGTGCTTTGACCAGCAGGTTGTCGCTCGTGATCTGGAGGATCGCGCCGACGATGATGATGCCGCTCACGGCGTTGGTGACGCTCATGAGCGGGGTGTGCAGGGCGTGGCTGACGCGCCACACCACGTAGTACCCGACGATCACGGCGAGGGCGAACACCCAGAAGTGCCCGAGGAACGCGGCCGGGGTGACCAGCGACAGCAGGATGAACGCGAGCCCGCAGGCGACCACGGCGGCGTAGGTGAGCTGCCACGGTCGCGGGGCCTTCGCGGGGGCGGCCTCCGCCGCGGGCGCCGCGGTCGAGCCCGACCCGGCGGCCCCGGCAGCCCCCCCGGCGGGAGCAGGAGTCGCGGCGACCTGCACCGGCGGCGGCGGGAACAGCACCTCCCCGGCGTGGGCGACACACATGGTGCGCTGCACGACGTCCTCGAGATCCAGCACCAGCTGCCCGTCCTTGCCGGGCGTCAGCAGCTTCAGAAGGTTCACGAGGTTCGTGCCGTACAGCTGGGAGGACTGCCCCGGCAAACGCGAGGGCATGTCGGTCCAGCCGATGATCGTCACCCCGTTGTCGGTGGTGACGGTCTCCCCGGGGCGGGTCAGCTCGCAGTTGCCGCCACCGAGGGCGGCGAGGTCCACGATCACGCTGCCGGGTTTCATCGCCGCGACCATCTCGGCCGTCAGCAACCGTGGGGACGGTCTGCCGGGGATCGAGGCGGTGGTGATGACGATGTCGGCCAGGGCGGTCTGCTCGGCGTACAGTTCCGCGGCGCGGGCGGCCTGGTCGGCGCTGGCCTCCTTGGCGTAGCCGTCGGAGGACACCTGCTGTTCGGCGCCGCGGATCGCCACGAACTCGGCGCCCATGGAGCGCACCTGCTCGGCGGTCTCGGGCCGCACGTCGGTGGCCTTCACCTGGGCGCCCAGCCCGTTGGCGGCACCGATCGCCGCCAACCCGGCGACACCCGTGCCGATGACGAACACGGTGGCGGGCGGCACCTTGCCGGCGGCGGTCACCTGACCGGCGAAGAAGCGGCCGAAGCGGGAGGCGGCCTCCACCACGGCGCGATAGCCGGAGATGTTGGCCATAGAGCTGAGGGCGTCCAGGGACTGGGCGCGGGAGATGCGCGGCACCATGTCCATGGCGAGGGCGGTGACGCCCTGCGCCCGGAGCGCCTCCACCAGCTGCGGATACTGCGCGGGATGGAGGAAGGTGGCGAGCACGGCGCCCTGGCGCATCCAGGAGACCTGCTCGCGGGTGGGTTCATTGACACCCAGGACGATGTCGCTGCCCCAGACCTCGCGCTCATCGTCGGTGATGCGTGCGCCGGCGTCGCGGTAGGCGGAATCCGGGAAGGCGGCGCGTTCCCCGGCTCCGGACTCCACCAGGACGTCATAGCCCAGGGTCAGCAGCGCCGTCACGGTGGCGGGCGTCGCAGCGGCGCGACGCTCCTCGGGGGCGGCCTCACGGCCGATCGCGATCTGCATACCCCGATCCCAGCACCACCGGGACTGGGGTCCCGGGACCTTCGGCCCCGGTGCAGGTCAGGGGCGGCGATGCCTCTCGATCGCCATCTCGTAGTAGCGCAGCAGGTCGTCGGAGGCGTTGTCCCAGGAGTACTTCTCCGCCTCGGCGCGGGCGTTCTCGCGGATGCTGCGGCGCAGCTCGGGATCGCCGAGGCGGTTCAGCGCCGCATCGAGGGAGGCCTCGTCGTCGTGGTCGAACAGCAGGCCGTTCACCCCGTCGGTCACCTGCTCGAGGGTGGGGCCGGAGCGGGCGGCGACCACCGGCAGGCCGGAGGCCATGCCCTCGAGGATCACCAGGCCGAGGGTCTCCGTGACGGAGGGGAAGACGAAGGCGTCGGCGGAGGCGAAGGCACTGGCGAGCTCCTCCCCCTCCAGGAAGCCGGGGAACAGGGTGTGGGTGCCGGCGAACAGCTCCACGAGCTCCCGCCGGTACGGGCCGTCGCCGACGATCGCGAGCGCCACGTCGTCCCGTCGATCCATCATGGAGCGCAGACGGTGGATCTCCTTCTCCTTCGCCAGGCGCCCGACGAACACCAGCAGTTTCCGCTGCGGCTGCCCCTGGGTGAGGCGCTCACGCATCTGCGCGGAGGCGAAACGCGGGTGGTGGGCCTCGGTGTCCACGCCCCGCCGCAGCACGTGCAGACGTGGGATGCCGTGGGACTCGAGCTCCTGCTTCATGGCCTCGGAGGTGGCGAGATTGAGATCGGCCAGGGCGTGGTTGCGCTTGATCTGCCACCACACGGCGGGCTTGCCCCAGGTCCATCCGCGGTACAGGTCCATGTACCGCGGCAGGTGGGTGTGGTAGCTGGCGACCAGCGGGATGCCCTGCCGGTGCGCGGCGTAGGCCCCCGAGCTGGCCAGCAGGATCGGCTGGGCGGCATGCACCACGTCCGGGTGGAAGCCGCGGATGATGCCGTCGACCGTGGGGCTCGGCAGGGTGAAGCGCCGGTGCTTGTAGAACGGCAGCGTGACAGGGCGGACGCCGACGATCCGCGCCCCGTGGTGCTCGTACACGCCGAGATCCGGCGCCACCACCATCACCTCGTGGCCGAGGTCCACGAAGCGTTCGACGGCGTGCCGCAGGCGCGTCACCACCCCGTCGACGGAGGGGACGAAGGTCTCGGTGACGAGGGCGATGCGCACGGGCGGTCCTTTCGTGGGGGCCTCAGGGCCGTCGCCACCCTATGTCGTCCCCGGTCTGCGTGCGGGACCGGCGGCGCCCGACAGCACGGGGAGACGGCGCGCGGGCGACCCGGCGGTCGTGGATATGACCTGCATCACTCGACCCTCAGGTGTGACACACCGCTGAAAAATGCTCGGATGGACCGAGTCGACCGATTCGTCCCGCGACGCGTGGGACGCCAGATTTATGAAGACTCCCTGGAGGATCCCATGCCGAACGCCACCCAGCCCAGCCGCCGCGCCCTTCTGCGCGGTGTGTCGTGGACCGCGCCGACCGCGGCCGTGGCGATCGCCACCCCCGCCCTGGCGGCCTCTCAGGTGAAGGCCGGGGCGGAGTACGGCCTGTTCGTCACCACCGGCATGAACGGTGGCACCGTGGGGTACAACGGCACCGACAACACCGGCACCATCCACCCCACCTCCCCCACCGCCTACTTCTCCGCCGTGAAGGCCGGGAACAACCCCGACAGCGACATCAACTGGAATGACGCCTCGCAGTGCTACACGAACTCGGGCCTCTTCCGGAATGGTGAGGGGTCGTTCACGCCGGTGACGAACTCGGCCTCCGGCGCGAACGGCGCCTATGCGACCTCCTCCGGCTTCTGGTGGTCCGTGCCGACCACGTCTGCGTACACGGGGACCGGCTATGTCGCGGGGTCGACCGCGACGCTGCAGCCCGGCGCCACGTTCATCACCGAGGTCGAGGTGATCATCCCGGCCGGCCCGAACGCCATGTGGACGGCGCAGAACATCCGCATCGCTGGGCAGTTGTGGAACAAGGCCCTCAGCAGCACCCGAACTACCGTCAATCGCACGACCGCTACACACCTGGCGTTTCAAACCCTTGCTGGCTCCTGGTCGATCACGGCCCCGACCATCACCACGCTGGCCGACGGCTCGGTGAGGGTCACCGGCACCATCACCTACAAGACAACGGCGACCCAGACCGCTTCAAAGGTTATCCAGAGCGGCACGATCTACTACGGGCAGACGGAGATCATGCCGGCCACCATCCAGGTGAGCCCGAGCTACGGCTGGACCTCCTTCTCGCTCACCAGCTACGTCCAGTCGGCGACCATCAGCTACACCGGTCAGCCCGCCGGGATGGCCTCCAGCACCACGCTGACCAATCAGCTCATCACGACCTCGACGGTGTACAACAAGGCCTGCTGAGGCCCCCACGTCGTCACCACACGACAGCGCCCCCGGCCGATCGGCCGGGGGCGCTTCGTCGTCAGCGGGTCACTTCCAGGTGACCGTCGGCATCACCAGCTCGCGCTTCACGCGATCGGTGTTCGCCTGGGCGACCTTCAGGATCTCCGCCAGGTGCTCGTCGGTCAGCAGGTGCGGCTCCAGACCGAGGTCCAGCAGGTTGGTGTTGACGGCGTGGTAGTAGTGGTCGTACTTCTCCACGCGCGGATTCTCGATGTGGTCGATCGAGACGTCCAGGCCGAGGTCGGTGGCGACCTTCGCGACCTTCTGCGCCAGCTGCTCCACGGAGAACTGCTCGGTGAACTGGTTGAACACGCGGAACTCGCCACGGTCGGCCGGGTTCTCGCAGGCGATCTCGATGCAGCGCACGGTGTCCTGGATGTTCAGGTAGCCGCGGGTCTGCGAGCCGTTGCCGTACACCGTCAGGTCGTGACCGATGGCCGCCTGGATCAGGAAGCGGTTCAGGGCAGTGCCGAACACGGCGTCGTAGTCGAAGCGGTTCACCAGGCGCGGATCGAGGCGGGTCTCCTCGGTCTCCAGGCCGTACACCACACCCTGGTTGAGATCGGTGGCGCGGATGCCCCAGATGCGGCAGGCGAACATGATGTTGTCGCTGTCGTGCACCTTGGTCAGGTGGTAGAACGAGCCGGGCTGCTTCGGGAACGGCAGGCGGTCCTTGCGCCCCTTGTGCTCGATCTCGATCCAGCCCTCCTCGATGTCGATGTTCGGCTGGCCGTACTCGCCCATGGTGCCGAGCTTGACCAGGTGGCAGTCGGGGGCGAACTCCTTCATCGCGAACAGGACGTTGAGGGTGCCCTCGACGTTGTTGCGGTGGTTCTCGATCGCGTGCTCGCGGTCGATCATCGAGTACGGGGCGGAGCGATGCTCGGCGAAGTGCACGAAGGCATCGGGCTGCGCGCGGAACAGGTCCGCCGCGACCTCGTAGTCGGTGAGATCACCGATCACGACGTCGATGGTCTTCCCGGAGACCTCCTTCCACGCGGCCACGCGCTCCTCCAGCGGGAGGATCGGGGTCATCGAGTTGGACCCGAGCTCCTCATCGATCTCGCGCCGCACGAGGTTGTCGACGATCGTCACCTCATGGCCCTTCTGCGAGAGGTAGAGCGCGGTGGGCCAGCCGCAGAATCCGTCTCCGCCGGCGACGACGATCTTCATGGTCGGGTTCCTCCAGGAGGTCAGGACGAGGGCAGGACAGGGTGTCCTGCTAAACCTAGTCCGTTGCGGCCGTGCGCGCAGAACCCCGCGGACCAGCCGGTGAACAGCAGGGGAACAGCGCCCGTCAGGAGGTGCTGGCCGCGGTGCCGAAACGCTCCAGGATCTCGTCGGTCACGCGCGGCCACAGCTCGGCATGCTGCGGGCCGAAGGGCTCCGGCCCCAGGTACGCGGCGGCGAGCCCCCGCTGCGGATCCACCCACAGGAACGATCCTGACTGCCCGAAGTGCCCGAAGGTCTGGGGGGAGCTGGCGCTGCCGGTCCAGTGCGGCGCCTTGCGGCCCCGGATCTCCACACCGAGCCCCCAGGTGTTGTCCTCCTGCCGACCGAAACCGGGCAGCAGCCCCGGGATACCGGGGAACTGCACCGTGGTCGCCTCCGCCCACAGGTCCGCCGGCAGGAGCGTCGGGCGGAGCATCTCGCGGCCGAGGGCGAGGAGGTCCTCGACGCTCGCACGGTAGTCCTTCGCCGGGGAGCCGGAGGGGTCCAGGCGGGTGAGGCCCAGGGGCTCGGCCACCTGGTCATGGACCCACTCCCCCGGTTCGTATCCGGTGGACTCCTCCAGGTGTCGGCCGAGGATCTCGAAGCCCGCATTGGAATACATGCGGCGCGCCCCGGGGGCGGCCAGCACGGTCGGGGCATCGAAGGCCAGGCCCGCCGCATGCGCGAGCAGATGCCGCACCGTGCATCCCTCCGGACCCGCGGGGTCCTCCAGACTCAGCTGCTCCAGGGCGACGGCACGCAGCACCCCGAGGGCGGCGATCGGTTTGCTGACGCTGGCCAGGGGGAAGACCTGCTCGACGGGACCCTCCAGGTGGAGGGTGCCGTCGGCGTCGGTGACGCCGAGGGCATGGCCCACGAGAGGAACGGCACAGGTCAGCTGAGAGGTGTCGGCAGTGTCCACCCCCGTACGATCGCACGCACCGGGGGAGGTCCTTGCACTTCCCCCAAGAACAGGTAATGATCTTGCCACGCCCCTACCAATCACGGGTACCGGGCGCGTCGTCCCGACATCACGACCTCCGAGGGGGAGATCCGTCATGACGCCCGTTCCGCTGCTGCCGGTCACCGGCCCGACCGCCGACGGCACCACCGAGCAGCCCCTGCTCAGCCGTCGCGCCCTGGGCGTCGGCGGCCTGGTTCTCGGCGCCGCCCTGACCTCCGGGGCGACGGTGCCGGTGCTCGCCGGTGGCCCCACCCTCAAGCGCGGCATGAAGGGCACCGCCGTCACGACCCTGCAGAAGCGCCTGAACGCCCTGCGGTTCTGGTGCGGCACCCCCGACGGCACCTTCGGCCATCTCACCCAGCAGGCCGTCTGGGCGCTGCAGAAGGCGGCCGGTCTCGGCCGCGACGGCGTCGTCGGCCCGAAGACCTGGGCCGTCCTCGACCGCGGCATCGTTCCCGCGCGGCGCATCACCTCCGGCACCGGCATCGAGATCGACAAGTCCCGCCAGCTGCTGATCTGCACCTCCCAGGGGCGCCTCGGCTGGATCCTGAACACCTCCACCGGCAGCGGCGAGCGGTACTACAGCGGTGGCCGCTGGAAGACGGCCACCACCCCGTCCGGCGACTTCCGCATGTTCCGCTTCCAGCAGGGCTGGGTCACCGCTGCCCTCGGCAGGATGTACCGCCCGGCGTACTACGACCGGGGCTGGGCCGTGCACGGTTCGAGCTCGATCCCGACGTACCCCGCCTCGCACGGGTGCGCGCGGATCTCGACGGCGGCCTCCGACCACCTGTGGCGTCTGAACTGGTTCGTCAGCGGCCGTCGCGTGCTGGTGTACTGACCGGTCGACCACCCACGGCGTTCACGACTCCTGCACAGCACTCCCGCGACCCCTTCGCCGCCCCACCCGGGGTACGGCGGAGGGGTCGCGGTAGATTGGACCGGTGACGCGTCCGCCCACCCGGGCCGCGTCGACCCCCAGCGACACCGGAGGCAGACCGTGGGAATCCTCGACCGGCTCGAGCGCGGCCTCGACCGCGGCGTGACGAGCGTGTTCTCCCCCGGCCGGGGCCAGCTCAAACCGCTGGACCTCGCCCAGGGCCTGCGCCGTGAGTGCGACGACCAGATCCAGGTCCTCGACCGCGACCGCACCCTCGCACCCAACACCTACGTGGTGTACCTCCATGGCGCCGATCTGGAGCGCTTCGCCTCCTGGCAGGACACCCTGGTCGAGGAACTGGAGCGGGCCCTGGTCGAGCACGCCGAGCACAACAGCTACCTGCTCGCCGGTCCCGTCAGCGTCACCATCGAGCGCGACGACGAGGTGCGCGCCGGTCGCTTCGAGACCGAGTCGCGCACCGAGCGCGGCAGCGCCGCCCCCGCCACCGGCGGCAGCGTCGGTCACCCGATCGTCGAGATCGACGGCCAGCAGTACCTGCTCACCGGCGAGGTCACGGTGCTGGGCCGCGGCGGGGACGCCGACATCATCCTCGACGACACCGGCGTCTCCCGGCACCACGTCGAGCTGCGCACCGCCGGTGACGGCACCATGGTCGCCACCGACCTCGGCTCCACCAACGGCACCTGGGTCGACGGCGAACGCATCCACACCCCCGCGGTGGTGCGCGACGGCTCCGTGCTGCGGATCGGCCGCACGCGCCTGACCGTGACCCTGCCCGCGACCCCGGACCTCTGAGGCCCGATGAGCGAGCTCACCCTCATCATCCTGCGGCTTGGCTTCGTGGTCGGCCTGTGGCTGTTCGTGATCGCCGCCCTGCTGGTGCTGCGCAGTGACCTGTTTGGCACCACGGTCGTCACCCGAGCCTCGCGGCCCGATCCGCGCCGCGAGCAGCGCCCGGCCGGCACCGCTCCCGCCCCGCCCGCGCCGATCGCGACGGCACTGGTGGTCACGGCCGGCCCGCTGCGCGGCACCACCCTCACCCTCGGATCCACCCCGGTGCTGATCGGTCGCGCTCCGGAATGCACGCTGGTGCTCGATGACGACTACGCCTCCAACCGTCACGCGCGCGTGTACCGGCAGGGGGAGGACTGGTACGTCGAGGACCTCGGTTCCACCAACGGCACGATGGTCTCCGGGCGCCGGATCGAGGGGGCGGTGCCGTTCAAACCGGGGGCGCAGGTGCGCATCGGCCGCACCGAGATCGAGCTGAGGCGGGGACCGCGATGACCTACGCCCTGCGCTACGCCGCCCGCTCCGACATCGGCCTGGTCCGTTCCAACAACCAGGACTCCGCCTACGCCGGCAGCCACCTCCTAGTGGTCGCGGACGGCATGGGCGGTCACTCCGGAGGCGACGTCGCCTCGTCGCTGGCGATCGCCCACCTGGCCCGCCTGGACAGTGAGACCCCCGCCAGCGACATCGTCGCGTCGTTGGAGTCCTCGATCCTCGACGCCAATCAGGCGATCCTGCGCCGCGCCCGGGAGGAACCGCTGCTGGCGGGACTGGGCACCACCGTGACGGCGCTGCTGCGCGCCGAGGGGAAGTTCGCCCTGGCGCACATCGGTGACTCCCGCGCGTACCTGCGGCGCGACGGCCGCACCACGCAGGTCACGAAGGATCACACCTTCGTGCAGCGTCTTATGGACGAGGGGCGCCTCACCCCCGAGGAGGCCGAGCGGCACCCGCAGCGCAGTGTGCTGATGCGCGTGCTGGGGGACGTCGACGCCGAACCCGAGCTCGATCTCTCCCTGCGGCCCGCCCGGCCGGGGGACCGCTGGCTGCTGTGCTCCGACGGCCTCTCGGGGCTGGTGTCCCTGTCCACCATCGACTCGGTGCTGGCAGACACCGAGGACGTCGGTGACTGCGCCGATGCCCTGGTGCAGTTGGCTCTCAAGGGCGGTGGCAGCGACAACATCACCTGCATCGTCGCCGATGTGGTGGATCTCGACCACCTGCCCCGAGGAGCTCAGCCGCCGAGCAGCTCTCCGGAGATCGTCGGGGCGGCGGCCCGCACCCGGAACCAGCCGACCAGCGCCACCGGTCCCGCCGCGAAGGCGGCGGCACTGACGCGCCCGGAACCGACGGTGCCCTACGAGGACGACGACTTCCGGGAGGAGGAACCGCCGCGGCGGAGTCTGTGGCCGGCGATCGTGGCGATCGGCCTGGTGCTGACGCTGCTGGCCGGAGGGTTGTGGGCGGGTTACGCCTGGATCCAGACCCAGTACTACGTGGGCGAGGACGGCACCAATGTGGTGCTCTACCAGGGGGTGCCGCAGGACATCGGCCCCGTCGACCTGTCGCAGCCGGTGGAGACCACCCGGGTGCGGCTCGCGGACCTCTCCCCCGTCACCCGTGGACAGGTGGAGGCCACCATCGCTGCGGGCTCCCGGGAGGATGCCGACCTGATCGTCGACCGGCTCGCCGAGGAGGCCGCCGCCGGGCGGGCGGCCGGGCTCGGGGCCACCGGAGGCGCCAGTGACGCCGGAGGCGCGAGCGACGCCGGAGGCGCCGGCTGATGGCGACGATCGTGTCCTACACCGCGCGCCCCCGCCGAATCCTCGGCGGGGTGCTGCTGCTGGCCGCCCTCGCCATCGGCCTGCTGGCCTACGTCCTGCAGGGGCTGGGGCGCTACGACCAGGTGCCCGCCGACCTCCCCGTCGTCGGCATCGGTGCCGCTGTCACCGCCGCCCTGGTCTATGCCGTGACACAGTGGCGCGCCCCGTTCGCGGACCCGCTGATCGTGCCGATCGCCGTGCTGCTGAACCTGCTGGGGATCGCCACCATCGCCAGCTACGACGGCGCGGTGGACCTGTTCACCTCCCGGGAGGCCGCGTACGCGGGCCGCCAGGCGCTGTGGGCCGGCATCGGGATGATCCTCGCCGCGGCCGTGGTCGCGCTGCTGCGGGACCATCGTGTGCTGCGCCGGTACACGTGGGTGTCGGCGCTGCTGGGCGCGATGCTGCTGCTGTTGCCGCTGCTGCCGGTGGTGGGGCGGTCCATCAACGGCTCCCGTATCTGGATCTCCGTGGCCGGGTTCAGTTTCCAGCCCGCCGAGCTCGCGAAGATCTGCTTCGCCGTGTTCTTCGCCGGGTACCTGGTGAGCCGTCGCGACACCCTGGCGCTGGCCGGCCCGAAGGTGCTGGGCGTGCATCTGCCGCGCTGGTCGGACTTCGGACCGATCGTGGTGGCCTGGGCGTTCGGCATGGCGGTGCTGGTGTTCGAGACGGACCTGGGGACCTCCCTGCTGTTCTTCGGTCTGTTCGTGGTGATGCTCTACGTCGCCACCGACCGCCTCTCCTGGCTGGTGATCGGCGCCGTCATGTTCATCCCGCCGGCGCTGCTGGCGGTGACGCAGGTGACGCGCGTGCGCACCCGCCTGGCGTGCTGGCTGGATCCGCTGTCCGGGGAGAACTACGACCGCTGCTACCAGATCAACCAGGGCCTGTTCGGCATGGCCAACGGGGGCCTGTTCGGCACCGGGCCCGGGCAGGCGCGGCTGAACGTGGTCCCCTACGGCCACTCCGACTTCATCTACAGCTCGCTGGCGGAGGAACTCGGCATGGTGGGCGTCTTCGCCGTGCTGATGCTGTACCTGGTGCTGGTGGAACGGGCGCTGCGCGCGGCCATGGGCATCGCCGACGGATTCGGCACCCTGCTCGCCGGTGGTCTCGGGTTCATCCTCGCGCTGCAGGTGTTCGTCGTCGTCGGCGGTGTCACCCGGGTGATCCCCCTGACCGGCTTGGTGCTGCCGTTCCTCGCCGCGGGCGGCAGTTCCCTGGTGTGCAACTGGATCATCATCGGGCTGCTGGTGCGGTTGTCCGACGCCGCCCGCCGCCCCACCCCGACCCGCCGCCCCGTGGAGGCCCCGCGACGTGCCGAGGGGGTGCCGGCATGAACCAGCCCCTGCGCCATGTCGCCCTGGTCGTGACGATGCTGTTCCTGCTGTTGTTCGGCTCCACCACCGCCATCCAGGTGGTGCAGCAGAGCCGTCTCGACAACGACTCCCGCAACGCCCGCGCCATCTACGACGACTTCGGGCGTCCCCGGGGGTCGCTCGTCGTCGACGGCACCCCGATCGCCTCGTCGAGCCCCACTGACGACATCTACGGTCAGCAGCGCTCCTACGATCCCGGGATGATGTACGCGCCGGTCACCGGCCACCAGTCGGTGGTGTACGGGTCCACCGGTCTGGAGCGCTCGCTCGACGCGGAGCTGTCGGGCGATTCGGATTCCCTGTTCCTCACCCGCCTGACCGACGTGGTCTCCGGTCGGACCTCGCAGGGCGCCACCGTGGACCTCACGCTGGATCCGCGGGCGCAGGAGGCGGCCTGGGAGGCGCTGAAGGGCCGCCGCGGCGCCGTCGTCGCGCTCGACCCGCGTACCGGGGCGGTGCTGGCGATGGTCTCCGCCCCCTCCTACGACCCGAACCGCATGGCCTCCCACAGCGGCCGAGAGGTGCGGGAGGCATGGAGCGAGCTGAACGAGGACCGCGGCCGCCCCCTCAGCAACCGAGCGATCGCCGGGGATCTGTATCCGCCGGGCTCCACCTTCAAGCTGCTGGTGGCGGCGTCGGCGCTCGAGACCGGCCGCTACACGAAGGACTCCATGCTGCCGGGCCCCGGCACGTACCGTCTGCCGCAGTCCCGCAGCGTCATGAACAACCACGCCTCCGGGGGTCAGGAGCCCTGTGGGCCGAACGACTCCTCGACTCTGCAGTCGGCCCTGGAGCAGTCGTGCAACACCACGTTCGCGATGCTCGCCGGGGAGCTCGGGGAGGACCAGCTGGCCTCCACCGTGCAGGAGTTCGGCTTCGGGGAGCGTCTGCGGATCCCGCTGAGCGTGACGCCGTCGCGGATCGGCAGCGATCTGGACGGTGCGCAGCTGGCGTCGACCGCCATCGGGCAGTACGAGGACCGCGTGACCCCGCTGCAGATGGCGATGGTCGCCGGGGCCGTGGCGAACGATGGGGTCCTGGTGCAGCCGCAGCTAGTGCAGCGCGTGCGGGCCGCGGATCTCACCACCGTCTCGGAGCTCACGCCGCAGGAGATCGGGCGCCCGCTGACGGCCGCGAACGCCCGCCAGATGCGGGAGATGATGACCGGCGTCGTCACCGACGGCACCGGAAACGGTGCCGCGATCGACGGCGTCGAGGTGGGGGGCAAGACCGGCACCGCCGAATGGGCCGAGGGCCGGGCGCCGCACTCTTGGTTCGTGGGGTACGCCCGCACCGATGAGCGCTCCGTCGCCGTGGCCGTCGTGGTGGAGGAAGGCGGATACGGCTCGCAGGTCGCGGCGCCGATCGCCCAGGACGTGATGGAGGCGGTGGTCGGCCGATGAGAACCCAGCAGGGCACGGTCCTGGAGGACCGCTACGAACTCACCGACCTCATCGCCACCGGCGGCATGGGCCAGGTGTGGAGGGGTCGCGACCGGGAGCTCGACCGCGACGTCGCCGTCAAGGTGCTGCGCGAGGAGTACGCCGGGGATGAGGGCTTCCTCAAGCGGTTCCGGGCTGAGGCCCGCCACACGGCGGCGCTCAGCCATGACTGCATCGCTGCCCTCTACGACTACGGCGAGATCGACGGCCGCGCCTTCATCGTCATGGAGCTGTGCCCGGGCCGGCCCCTGTCGGAGATCATCGAGGAGAACCCCGGTGGGCTGCCCGAGCCCCGGGTGCTCCGCGTGCTCGTCGACCTCGCCCGGGCCCTCGACGCCGCCCACGCGAAGGGGGTGGTGCACCGTGACGTCAAACCCGAGAACGTGCTGGTGGACGAGGAGAACGACTGGGCGCTGAAGATCACCGACTTCGGTATCGCGCGCAGCACCGACCAGGCGCGCCTGACGAAGACCGGTCTGGTGATGGGGACCGCGCAGTACCTGTCGCCGGAGCAGGCGATGGGCAAGCAGGCCACCTCGCTGTCGGACATCTACGCCCTGGGGATCGTCGCCTACGAGATGCTCGCCGGGCACCGCCCCTTCACCGGCGCCAGCCAGGTCGAGATCTCCATGGCGCAGGTCAAGGAGCCCCCGCCGGAGTTGCCCGCCTCTGTCTCCCCCGGGCTGCGCCGCCTGGTGATGATGATGCTGGCGAAGGCCCCGGCGAACCGTCCCCGATCGGCCGCCTCCGCGGCGCGGATCCTCGAGGCCCTGCAGCGGGGGGAGGAACCGCGTTTCACCACCGGGGCGATCCCCGTGGTCGCGGCCGCCTCCGGAGGATCCGGTGGATCGGCCGACACGGCAGGCGGATCAGCCGGTCGCTGGTCGTCGGCCTCCCCGGCCTCCCCGGCGGCGCCCTCCCCGACGGGAACCCGCACCGCGGCGATGCCGCTGCCCCTGGCACAGACCCACCGGGGGCTGCGCCACCGTTCCGCCACGAGTGCTCCCTCCGCCCTGTCGGCGAGCTCCGCGAACCCCGCCCCGCGGCGTGTCGGGACCCCGCCGGCCCCCGGGTCGCGGGAGAGCACCCGCACCGTGCACGGCACCACCACGGGTCGGCGACTGGGGCCCCTGAGCCTGCCCGGCCTGGTCCTGGGACTGTTGCTGCTGGCGGCCCTGGTGGTCGCCGCCCTCAGCGCCACCGGGGTGATCACCCTGGGAGCCGGCCCCCTCGGCACCGACCACCCCGGCCCCCTCACCGCCATCGAGACATCACGCCCATCGATCCTCCTGGATCCCGCGACGAGGACGGACACACTGTGAGCGACGAACCGAGGATGCTCTCCAACCGCTATGAGCTGGGCCACCGCCTCGGCACCGGCGGCATGGCCGACGTGTACCTCGCGACCGATCGGCGCCTGAACCGCACCGTCGCGGTGAAGATCCTGCGGGCCGACCTGGCTCGCGACGAGAACTTCCAGGAGCGGTTCCGTCGCGAGGCGCAGTCCGCCGCCGGGTTGAACCACCCGGCGATCGTGGCGGTGTACGACACCGGGGAGGAGACCGCCACCGACGTGGCCGGGAACCGCACCACGATCCCGTACATCGTCATGGAGTACGTGGAGGGTTCGACCCTGCGGTCCTCCATCTCCGCCGAGGACCCGATGCCGCTGGCCCGCGCCGGGGAGATCATGGCGGGGGTGCTGTCGGCCCTGGACTACTCGCATCGGCAGGGCATCGTTCACCGTGACATCAAGCCGGGCAACGTCATGATCACCCCCGCGGGGACGGTCAAGGTGATGGACTTCGGCATCGCCCGGGCGGTGGCCGATTCCACCAGCCAGATGACCGCCACGCAGGCGGTGATGGGCACCGCGCAGTACCTCTCCCCCGAGCAGGCGCGCGGACAGATCGTCGACGCCCGCAGCGACCTCTACTCAGCCGCCTGCGTGATGTACGAGCTGCTCACCGGCCGTCCGCCGTTCGAGGGTGATTCCTCGGTCGCCATCGCGTACCAGCATGTGCGCGAGCAGCCGGTGCCGCCGTCCACCTTCAACCCGGCGATCCCCCCGGCCATGGATCAGGTGGTCCTCACGGGCCTGGCGAAGGATCCCACGCACCGTTACCCCACCGCGGTGGAGTTCTCCCGCGACATCGCCCGCGTCATCTCGGGCAATGCCCCCCACCTGGTGACCGGCGCGTCCGGTGGCGGCTCGGGGTCGATGGTCGCGGGGACCGCCCCGCTGGACGCCCCCACCACGGTGCTCTCCCCGTACGACGAGCGCACCGAGGCCCTGCCGACGGTCGGTCCCGCGGCGGCGGCTCTCGGCGCCGCGGGTGCCGTCGGTGCAGGCGCTGCGGGGACCGCTCCGGCCGCGGGCGCCCCGACCGGGCAGGTCGCCGTCGCCCCGGCCCCCGAGGAGTCCCCCGAGAAGCGGCGCCGCAGCCTGGGATGGCTGTGGGCGCTGCTGGCCGCAGCGGTGCTGGGTGTGCTGGTGACCGCGCTGCTGCTGTGGCGGCCCTGGGAGGGTGAGAGCCCGCAGACCGTGCAGGTCCCGCAGCTGGTCGGCACCACCGAGGAGCAGGCCCGCACTCAGCTCGCGGACCTGGGGTTGGCGCCGCGCTTCACCCAGGCCCCCTCGGACCAGGCTCCCGCCGGGGAGGTCACGGCCACGGCCCCGGCCGCCGGCGCCTCCGTCGATCCCGGTTCCACCGTCGTGGTGACGGTCTCGTCGGGGCCGTCCGCCGTCAGCGTGCCCGACGTGTCCGGGATGACCGCCGACGAGGCGCGCACCGCCCTGGAGAGCGCCGGCCTGGTGATGGTCTCCGGTGGGGAGGAGGACGCCCCCGGTGTCGAGTCCGGGCGGGTCAGCCGCACCGATCCGCAGGCCGGGGCGCAGGTGGAATCGGGCCAGGAGGTCACCGTGTGGCTGGCCTCCGGTGAGGTCCCGATCGCGAACGTCGTCGGCACCCAGGTCGACGCGGCTCGCGCCACCCTCGAGGAGCAGGGTTTCACCGTCGAGGAGACCACCCGCGAGTCGACCGACGAGAGCGCCGGAACCGTCCTGGAACAGACCCCGCAGGGTGGCGGTGACCGGACCGCGCCCGCGGGCTCCACCGTGCGCCTGGTGGTGGCTGCGGCACCCGGCCCGGAGACCATGCCGAACGTCGTCGGCCGCCCGCAGGAGGAGGCCCGCCGTGCCCTCTCCGAGGCCGGGTTCGGGGTGCAGGTGCGCACCGAGCAATCCGAGTCGGTCGCGGAGGGTTTCGTCGTGCGCACCGATCCCGCCGCCGGGTCGCAGGTCGATGCCGGCGCCACCGTGACACTCGTGGTGTCCTCCGGGCCGCCGCCGCGGGAGTCGCCCAGCAGCCCCCCGCCGTCCTCTCCCGAGGAGTCGTCGGGGTCCTCGAGTGCACCGGCCGAGTCACCCTCGCCGTCGCAGAGCCCCTCGAGCAGCCAGCCGCCCGCCGACCAGACCAGCCCCCAGGGCATCGGGCCGGCCCAGGCGCCCGGGCAGAACAATGAGAACGGCAGAGATAACGGCAACGGGAACGGAAATGGCAACGGGAACGGCAACGGGAACGGCAACGGGAATGGCTGAGTCCGCCGCCGCGGGGGGCACCGGTGCCCGGGTGCTGGTGATCGACAACTACGACAGCTTCGTGTTCACCATCGTCGGCTACCTCGAGCAGATGGGGGCCGTGTGCACCGTCGTCCGCAATGACGCCGTGCCCACCGCCCCGGACGGCACGGTGGACCTGACCGGGGTCGACGGGGTGCTGGTCTCGCCCGGCCCCGGCAATCCCGACACCGCCGGCCGGTCCCTCGAGGTGATCGCGGCCTGCGCCGCGCACCGGGTGCCGATGTTCGGGGTGTGCCTGGGGCATCAGGCGCTCGCGCAGGCGTACGGAGCCACCGTCACCCACGCCCCGCAGCTCATGCACGGCCGCACCAGCGAGGTCCACCACGACGGCCAGGGGGTGTTCGCGGGGGTGCCCTCCCCGTTCATCGCCACCCGCTACCACTCCCTGGCGGTGGTGCCACAGACGGTCCCCGAGGAGCTGCTGGTCACCGCGCGCACCGAGGATGGCGTGATCATGGGGCTGCAGCACCGCACCCTGCCGCTGCACGGCGTGCAGTTCCACCCGGAGTCCGTGCTCACCCAGCACGGCCACCGGTTGCTCGCAGCGTTCCTGGAGATGTGCGACGGCTACCCCGCAGCCGACCGCGCCGAGGGCCTGGCGCCGCTGCTCGCCCAGCGGTGAGAGGCCGAGCCGGCTAGCCCTCGCCGCCGACGGTGTTGCCGTTGAACGGCATGTACGGGGCGATGGCGGGGAACACCCATTGGAACAGCACCGCCACCGCCGCCGCCGCCAACACCAGCAGGATCAGCACCCGCACCAGGGCCGGGCCGGGGAGGTGGCGCCACAGCCATCCGTACACGATCAGCCCTCCTGGATCTCGTCGGCCAACGCGGGCGGGACGCCCTCGGAACGCGGGGTCCAGTACGCGAAACGGGCGTGGACGATGTACCGCTCCCGCGCCGAGTACAGGGGGTGGCAGGCGGTGAGCGTGAGCATCCGCTCCGTGGGCTCCCGGCCGGGCTGTCCCGGCACCGGGGCGATCACCTCCACCGCATCCGGCATGACGATCTGCGAGGCCGTCACCTCGTACACGTAGAACGCCTCGGCGGTCTCCACCACGATCGGATCCCCGGACTGCAGACGGTCGATGTCGTGCAGCGGCCGGGCGTAGGTGGTGCGGTGGCCGGCCACGGAGAAGTTGCCGACCTCGCCGGGCAGGGCGGTGTCGGGGTAGTGGCCCGTGCCCTTCACGTTCAGCACACGCTCCAGGCTCACCCCCTCCGCCAGCGGCATGCGCGGCTTGTCGAAGGCCGGGATCCACATCGTCCCCCACACCTTCTCGTCCTGCGGCTGCGCCACCGGCGGCGGGGCGTCCGTGCGGGGCGTCGCGACCTCCTGGCCGTCGACTGGCGCCCACTCCTTGTCGAGCTGCGCGACGATCTGCTCCTGGTCCCGACCCGCCGTCACATCGGTCCACCACAGCTGCCACACCAGGAACAGCATCAACAGGGCACCCAGGGTGATCATCAGCTCCCCCAGGATCCCGATCGCGGAACCGATCGCGCGGCGCACACTCATCGCGGCGCCCCCGCGCGTCGAGCGACCGAGGCCGTGAGCGGGCGCGCCTCCTGCAGAGCGAGAGTGCCGTCGTACGCGGGAAGCTCCAGGCGGGCGAGTCGTTCGATGCGCTCCCCCAGGCCCACGTGGTCGCGCCATTGGCGGTACAGGATGACGCCCTCGGCGGCCTCCAGGGCGCGCATCATGCCGTCGCGGTCACCGATGGCAGTGACGACGAACGGCGGGGAGTACACCCGGCCCTCCAGCAGCAGGGTGTTGCCGGCGCAGCGGAAGGCGCTGCCGTTGATCACCCTCTGGTCCTGCAGCATCATCGCCTCCGCTCCCCCGGCCCACAGGGCGTTGATGTACGCCTCCATGTCCTGCTGGTGGACCACCAGGTCGTCCGGTCGCACACCCTCCACGGTGGTCAGGGCGGAGGTGGGCGCGTCACTCAGGGACACCCGCAGGCCGGGGCCCTCGACGGCCGCGAGACCCACCCGGGTGGCGGTGGTGGCGAGCTCGGGGAGGTCCTCAGGGGCATGACCCGCCTCGGCGGCGAGGCGGTCCTGGTCGGCGCGTTTGGCGGCGTTGACCTCGGTCAGTCGGGCGTTCTCCCGGTCCTGCCGGCGCAACAGGTCGGTGACCGACGCGGTCTCGTCGCGGATACCCTCCGGCCCGGCCAGACGCGCGCTGGTGGTGAACAGCAGACCGGCGGCGACACCCACGGTCCCCACACCGAGCGTGCGCAGGGCGTCGCGTCGCCGCTGCGTCGGGGGCTCGTCGCCGGGCGAGCGTGAGGGCTTCATGCGCTCCTCCACCTGGGGTGCCGGGATGGTCGGCTATACGCTAGTCCATGGCCCATCGACCGATGGGCGCTCCTCCGGCGGAAGGTCCCCCATCCATGGCGGCGAGCAGGACGACGCACCACGACACCTCGTTCTTCGACGGCTTCGACGACGAGCCCGTCGGGTCCGGTCCCGACCGCGGCCCGCGCCGCCCCGGGCAGGCGGACACTGAGCCCGGTGCCGCCGGGGGCCTGACGGACGGTGACACGCAGGAGCGTGACGCCCGGGACCGTGACGAGAACGCCCGCGAGGAACGCGCGGGGCGCGGCGGCCGTGCGAAGCGAGGAACCCGCGCGGTCGATCCGACGCCGCGCCGCCCGGAGGCCGGCGACGCCCGCTCCGAGGCCACCCGCCGTGTGCGGGCCTCCGCCGAGGCCGAGCGTGCCCGCACCTCCACCCGCCGTCGTGCCGAGACCGTGCGCCCGAACCCGGTGTGGCTGGTGCCGCTGGCCCTCACGCTGCTCGTCCTGGGGCTCGCGTACCTGGTCACCGCATACCTCAGCTCCGGTCAGCTGCCCGCCCCGATCGGTGACTGGAACCTCGCCGTCGGCTTCGGGATGCTCATGCTGGGTGGCGCCCTGCTCATGTTCTGGAAGTGACGAGCACCGGCCGCACGCGGGTCCCGGGAGCTGGCGCAGCCGGTGCCGACGGTGTGAGCCGACTCATGCACCCTCAAGTGGCGGCGAGGGACTGCTGCGACTATTGTTGAGCAGGTCGGTTCGTCGATGAGCGCCCGTAGCTTAACGGATAGAGCATCTGACTACGGATCAGAAGGTTGGGGGTTCGAATCCCTCCGGGCGCGCCCCGTACGAGGCCCCGTCACCACCCGGTGATGGGGCCTTCGTCATGTCCGGCTCCTGCAGGGTGCGGCGGGGTCGGGGATCACGGGCGGCGCAGAGCCTCGACCGCCTCCGTGTGCCACCGCTGCGCGCGGCGCTCCCCCAGCAGACCCCCCAGCGCCCGACCGCTGTCGGGCAGGTAGTGGAGGGTGGTGACCGCGGCAGAGGACCCTGAGCCACAGGGCAGGGTGCCGGCGCCTGCGGGACGGAGCACGATCTGTGCGCTGGCCGCCATGTGCCGCCCCGCGAGCGCCCCCACCAGCACCGTCAGTCCCCGGCGGCCGCGCTCCAGACGCACAGTGGTGCTCGCGTCGTCGCTGTCAACCGGCGACGGCATCTCCCGCACCCTCCACCCGAGCGGTCCGAGCCGGTCGCGCACCGCGCGCACCGCCTCGGCGGGCGGGAGGGCGAGGCTTAGGCGCACCGGGTCGGGGCTGCTCACGGCGGGTCTCAGGGGCTGACGATCTTGCCGGGGTTGAGGTTGCGGCCCGGGTCGGCGGTGGCGAAGAGGCCGCGCACCATGCCGGTGCCGACAGGGCCGGCGTCCTGCTCGATCCACGGCTGATGCTCGGTGCCCACCGCGTGGTGGTGCGAGAGGGTCGCGCCGTGCTCCTGGAAGGCATCCTGCACGGCCCGCTTCACCGCCCCGTACTGCTCCAGTGCCGAGGCGTCATCGGTGTACGGCACCGCGAAGGTGAAGTACAGGCACGCCCCGGCGTGGTAGCTGTGCGACATGTGGCAGAACATGAAGCCCTGCAGGCCCTGCGCCTCCATCGCCCTCCGGTAGGCGCCGTAGACGGCGTCGTGCACCTCGTTGAGCCGCGACCACGGGGCGGCGGTGTCGGAGACGTCACCGAACACCCGGTGGTTCAGCAGGAAGTCCCGCAGGTACGGGGTGTCGAACTTCTTCTGGTCGTAGATCGCCCCCGGGCCGGAGCCCAGGGAGATGCCGCCGTTGCGCTTCACGATCTGCTTCACGATGCTCTTCTGGCGCTCGACGGATTCGCTGGTTCCCTCGAAGCACACGTACGAGATGCACATCTCGCTGTCGACCTTCCAGCCGCGGCGGCGCAGGTACGCGAACAGGCCGTCCTGCACCTTCGCGGTGACCCGGCCCTTGGCCGACCTCGGCTCCTTCACCATCGACAGGCTGAAGGCGGTCTCCGGGCCGTCCGACAGGCGGGTGAAGGTCGGTGACACCTCGGTGGAGCGGGCGATGGCGTGCATGCCGCGCAGGCCGTGCTCCCAATCGGGGTACATGTAGGCGATCACCTGCCGCACCGGGGCGATGCGATGCACCTGCAGCGTCACCTCGGTGATCACACCGAGGCGCCCCTCCGAGCCGATCACCATCTCCTGCACCGACGGGCCCGTGGAGCGCGACGGCAGCGGACGCACCACCAGGGTGCCCTGCGGGTGGACCATCCGCAGGCCGCGGACGATGTCGGCGATGTCGCCGTACTTGTCGGACTGCATACCGCTGGAGCGGGTGGCCGCCCAGCCGCCGACGGTGGAGTACGCGAAGGAGTCCGGGAAGTGACCGACGGTCCAACCCTCCGCGGACAGCTGCTCCTCCAGGTCGGGGCCGTAGGCACCGGCCTGGACGCGGGCGAGACCGGCGGTCTCGTCGATCTCCAGCACCTGCCGCATCCGGCCCATGTTCAGGCACAGGATCGGACGCTGCTCGGCGGGGTCGGGCGTCACCGAGCCGGAGATGCAGGAGCCGCCCCCGTAGGGGATCAGCACCAGGTCCTTCTCCAACACCAGGCGCAGCACCGCGGCGACCTCCTCCTCGGAGGCCGGGTACACGACCGCGTCGACCAGGCGCTCGAAGTCGCCGGTGCGGACGCGGAACAGGTCGGTGGCGGAGCGCCCGAAGGAATGCACGACGCGCAGCTCGTCGTCGTCCACGACGGCGTCCTCGCCGACGATCCCGACCAGCTGCTGCCGCAGGGCCGCCGGCAGGCGGGAGTCCGGGACGTCGAAGGTCTCCAGCTGCGGTACGGGCTGCGGGGTGCTGGTGGCCAGGTCCAGGCCGATCTGCTTCCGCACGAACGGCGCGAACGCCGGCTTGTCGTCGACGTGGAAGGACACGTCCTCGCTGCCCCAACCCCACCAGGTGTGCCGCTTGACCTCGGCTGCAGTCGGCGTCCTCGTCATCGCTCCCCCGTTCCGGGTTCCTGGGCGTCACCGAGCACCTCGGCCCGGTGCGCCGCGTACAGATCAGCCACCGACGCGCGGATGCGCGCGGTGAAGTCCGCGACCGTCTCGTCGGGCCCGGCGAGCATCGGCTCGCCGAACACCACCCGCACCCGGGGACGGCCGGGCCGAGGCCAGTTGCGGCCCTTCGGCATCGCCTCGTGGGCGCCGACGATCGCGGCGGGGATCACGGGCACACCGACACCGGCGGCGAGCGCCGCGGCCCCCGGTTTGAACTCCCCCATCACGCCGTCGCGGGAGCGACCGCCCTCCGGGAACACCAGGATCGGCACACCGCTGCGCAGCAGACGCCGGGAGGTGCCGGAGTTCTTGCGCGACCCATCGCGGTCGATCGGGAAGGCATTGAGCATCCACCGCACGAACAGGCGGCGATGGGCGACGGTGAAGAAGTAGTCGGCGGCCACCCCGGTGGACAGCAGCCGCGCCTGCGTCCACGGCAGGCTGAGGTTCAGCAGCGGCCCATCGAGGTGACTGGTGTGGTTCGCCACCAGCACGAACGGGCCGCGGACCGAGCGCACACGGCGGGCGACGACGGCCTCGGGACGGATCGCCGTGGCGAGGACCTGCCGGAACACCCCCCGCTGCAGCACGCGCCGCAGACCGGCGCGCCAGCGGGAGCGGTAGACCTTCAACCGCTCATCGCTCATGTCGAAACCCTCCCCGCGGGAGCGGGCCGAGAGGGACGGCAGCTTCGGGGCCTGCGGGAGCTTGGGCGGCTGCGGGAGCTTAGGGGCCGGCAGCTTCGGCGGCTGCGGGAGTTTCGGCGGCTGCGGCAGTTTGGGGGTCGGCAGCTTCGGGACGGACGACCTCCGCCCCTGCGGCGGCTGCTCGCTCATGCTCAGCGCTCCCCGTCGCGCCGGGAGGTCAGCAGACCGCTCAGGCGGTGGATCACCGGGCGCGGCAGCATCCGCAGACCGCCGACGATGAGCTTCCAGCGCAGGCTCGGCACCGACACCGACCGACCGCGCTCCATGTCGCGCAGGCACTCGGCGACGAGCTGGTCAGCCGACAGCCACAGCGGCCCGGGGATCGAGGAACCCTTGATGCCGGCGCGCTGGTGGAACTCGGTGCGCACCCACCCGGGCATGAGCGTCGTGACATGCACGCCCGTGCCGCGCAGCTGCACGCCCAGGGACTCCGAGTAGTTCGTGGTCCACGCCTTCAGCGCCGAGTAGTTGTTCTGGGTGACGCAGGCACTGGCCGAGGCCACGTTGACGATGTGGCCGGTACCGCGGCGCGTCATCGCCCGGCCCGCCGCGCCCCCGAGCTTCAGCACCGCCCGCTGCATGACCTCGGCGCCGCGGTCGTGCTCGGACAGATCGGGATCGAGCAGGCTCGCCCGCACGGAGAACCCGGCATTGTTCACCAGGACATCGATCGGGGGATCCGCCTCCAGGCGATCCGCCACGCGCTGCTGGTCCTCACGGCGCGACAGATCCGCCGTGATCGTCTCCACCTCGATGCCGTGGCGGGCGGTCAGATCGCGGGCCGCCGCGTCCAGCCGCTCCGCGTCGCGGGCCACCAGCACGAGGTGAGCGCCGCGCTCCGCCAGAGCGCGCGCGAACGCTGCGCCGATGCCTGCCGTGCCACCGGTGATCAGGGCCCTCTGCATGCGCGCTACGATACAACAGGTAGAGCTCCCGCCCAGGTGGCGGGCCATATCCCGTGCCCGTGCCGTGGGCCGAACGATCGGCTCTCCGGGCACGCCCAGTCTCGGGCCCGTCGGCCCCGCCTCGACCCTGAGGGGATCCTCCATGACCCAGACCGACCAGGGCGGCACCGGCCGCCGCACCATCCTCCTCACCGGCGTCACCGGTTTCCTGGGGCAGGCCGTGCTGCAGGCCCTGCTGGAGGGCTTCGACGACGTCGACGTCGTCTGCGTCGTCCGCCCCAAGGGCACCCAGACCGGACAGAAGCGCCTGGAGGGTCTGCTGCGCAAGCCGGTCTTCCGCTCCTGGGCCGAGCGCAGCAGCGCCGAGCAGGTCGAGCGGATCTTCCGCGAGCGCGTCCGCGCCCTCGAGGGGGACCTCACCGACATGCCCGCGATCACCATGCCGGTGGACACGGTCATCCATTCCGCCAGCTCGGTGAGCTTCGACCCGCCGATCGACGAGGCGTTCCGCACCAACGTCGGCGGTGCCCGCAACCTCTACGAGGCGCTGCTCGCCTCCGGGCAGTCCCCGCACGTGGTGCACGTGTCCACGGCGTACGTCTCCGGCATCGCCAAGGGCCTGCGGCAGGAGGGCCGCCTGGTCCACGACGTCGACTGGCGCACCGAGTACGACGCGGCGATCGCCGCCCACGAGCGCGTCGAGGCGGAGTCCCGTCGGCCCGAGACCCTGCGCTCGCAGATGCTCACCGCGCGGGTGCGCGACGGCCGCATGGGCCCCAAGGCGGTGGCCGCCGCCGCCGAGGAGCTGCGTCGCGAGTGGGTGCACCAGCGCCTGATTGACTTCGGCCGCATCCGCGCCCAGTCCGTCGGCTGGACCGACATCTACACCTTCACCAAGGCGATGGCCGAGCGCGTCGCCGAGGACCTCTGGGCGGGCAACGGGCATCGCCTGTCGGTGGTGCGGCCGTCCATCATCGAATCGGCGCTGCGCCGGCCGTTCCCCGGGTGGATCGACGGGTACAAGGTCGCCGACCCGCTGATCATGGCGTACGGCAAGGGGCTGCTGCCGGAGTTCCCGGGCCTGGCCGATTCCATCCTCGACATCATCCCCGTCGACTACGTGGTGAACGTGATCGTCGCGCTGGCCACGCAGGACGTGCCCCGCCGCGGTGACGACGCCTACTACCAGGTGGTGTCGGGCACCTCGAACCCGCTGCCCTTCCACCAGATGGTCGACGCGGTGCGCGAGTACTTCCTCGCCCATCCGCTGGAGGACGACCACGGCCGACCGATCGTCGTGCCCGAGTGGACGTTCCCGGCGGTCGAGATGGTCGAGCAGCGCTTCCGCGCCAAGGAGCTCGCCACCAAGGCCGGGCAGGTCGTGGTCTCGCGCCTGCCCGGGACCCCGCGCACCCGGTCGTGGGCCTCCGCGCTGCACCGCAACTCCTCGGGTCTGACCACCCTCCGCAAGTACATCGAGCTGTACCGGCAGTACACCAAGACCGAGATGGTGTTCGACGACGCCAACACGCGTGCCCTGCGCGAGTCCCTGCCGCAGGGGTTCCTGGCGCAGCACGACTTCGATGTCACCGTCATCGACTGGACCGACTACTTCCAGAACCACCACCTGCCGGCCGTCACCGAGCTGACCAAGGCGTACTCCCGCGGGAAAGCCGCGCAGCGCGCCCGCGCCGACCGTCCCGCCGAGGCTCCGCGCCCCGCCGAGGGCGCCCTGGCGGTGTTCGACCTCGACGGCACCCTGGTCTCCACCAATGTGGTGCGGCAGTACTTCGCGATCGTCCGCGCCACCACGCCGCGCAGACAGTGGCCCGCGGAGTTCGGCGGCCTCGTCAAGGGGGTGCCCGGTTTCGTGCGGGCGGATCGGCGCGACCGCTCCGAGCTGATCCGCAGCGTCAACCGCCGGTATGCCGGGTACCGCTCGGCGCAGCTGCGTGAGCTCGTGGCGGGGCCGCTCGGTGAACGCATCCGCGCCTCGGTGCGGCCGGAGGCCCTCGAGGTGATCCGCCGGCACCGCGAGGCCGGGCACCGCACCGTGCTGGTGACCGGGGCGCTCGACGTGCTGGTGGAACCGCTCGCGGACCTGTTCGACGAGGTCGTCGCCACCCGCATGGACGAGGACGCCGACGGCGTGCTCACCGGGTTCCTCGCCACGCCGCCGGTAGTGGACGAGGCCCGGGCGAACTGGCTGCGGAAGTACGCGGCCGAGCGCGGGGCCGACCTCGCGGCGTCCTACGGCTACGGCGACTCCCACGCCGACGCCGCATGGCTGGAGCTCGTCGGACACCCGCATGCAGTCTCACCCGACCTCGGCCTGTTCGCGGTGGCGAAGAAGAAGCGCTGGCGGATCCTGGACTGGTGACGGTGGGGGCGGGGCGCCCGCGGCCCCGTGCCCTTGCCCCTCGGTGCGCGCCACCGCACCGCGCCCTCCCGCCCGCTGCGCGGTTTGACGTGTCTACTTCCAGATAGTGGAAGCAGACACGTCAAACCGCGCAGCGTCACTGCGGCGTGTCGGCACATGTCCCCCTCGGCAGCCCGAGGCCCTTCCGCATGCCCCAGGGCCCCAGGCCCCCGACCCCACGCCCAGGCCCCCGGCCCAGGCCCCTGGCCCTGGCCCTGGCCCTGGCCCCCGCGCCCCGTGCCCCACGCCCCGTGCCCCACGCCCCGGCCCCAACGCAGGCTCTGCGCACCACCGCGGACCTGGCTTCCTCCACATGCCGGGGTGATCCCCACCGGCCGCCCATGCGCGACGCGGTACACCGCAACGACTTACGGTCGCAACATGCCTCGCCTCTGGACCCCGTCGCCCCGCATCCTGTATTCGCGCCGAGGGTTGCTGGAGGCAGGGGTGCACCCGCGCCGTCTGAGCGGCCCCCACATCGCCATCCCCTTTCCGGGCTACCTCACGAGTGCGGCAGACCCCGCGCCGTTGCCGGTTCTGGCCCGGCGGCTCACCTCCCACGTCATTCCCGGCGCCGTCCTCTCACACGTCACCGCGGCCGAACTTGCTGCCCTTCCGCTTCCACGCCGCCTGACGCACGACCACACCGGCCTGTTGCACGTGACGATCGCGCCAGGAACACACCGCACTGCTGGTCAGAAGGTTGTCGTCCATCGACGCCACCTGGGAAAGGTGGAAAGTCTCGAGGGTGTTCCTCTCCCCACGCCCCTGGCCCTGTTGGGGCAACTCGCACCGACCCTCACCGACGACGAACTGGTAGCGGTCACCGATGCCCTGGTGGGCCCGGAGCGGCTGCTGTGGCACGTCACCCTGGAGGGCCTCCGCGCGGAGGCCGCCGCGGCGTCTCTGCTACCGGGCGGCCGCAGGCTGCGGCGAGCACTGGCTCGCGCCCGGGAGCTGGTCGAATCCCCGCAGGAGACGAAGCTGAGGTTGCTGCTGGTCGCGGCCGGATTCCCCGAGCCTGACATCAACCCGACGATCCGCTGCCCCTGGAGCGGTGAGACCTTCCGCCTGAACCTGGTGTACCGCGAGCAGAAGGTGGTGCTCGAGTACGACGGGGACTGGCACCGCACGGACCGCCAGCAGTGGCAGCGCGACCGGCGCAAGGACATGGTGCTGCAGCAGATGGGATGGACGGTGATCCGGGTGACCTCACGGGACCTCACTGACCCGCGGGCACTGTTCGCCCACCTGAGCAGGGTCCTGGCGGGAGCTTGAGGCAATCGCGCGCGTCCCGACCCAACAATCGCGCGCGTATTGACGTGTCTGTTTCCAGAAAGAGGAAGTAGACACGTCAAGACGCGCATCGGCCGGGGCGGGGCGTATCGGCCGGGGCAGAACGCATCGGCCGGGGCAGGGCGCATGGGCCGGGGCAGGGCGCATCGGCCGGGGCAGGGCGCATCGGCCGGGGCAGGGCGCATCGGCCGGGGCAGGGCGCATCGGCCGGGGCTCACCGCACGACCAGGGACCGGGGCGCGCCGAGCCCGGGGCCGCATGGGACGGGCCCGCCACGGTGTGGCACCCCCGCCGGCCCAGGTCACCCCGTGTTCTTCAGGCCCGCGGCGACTCCGTTGATGGTGGTGAGCAGGGCGCGCTGGAGCTGCTCGGGGATCTCCTCCCCTGCCTCCTGGGCCGCCCGCACCCGCTGCAGCATCGCCACCTGCATGTACGAGATGGGGTCGAGGTAGCGGTCGCGCACGGCGAGGGTGCGGCGCAGCACGGGCTGCCCGTCGAGCAGGTTCAGCACACCCGTGAGGCGCTCGACCTCCGCCACGGTCAGCTCGTACTCGGCGCGGATGCTCTCGAACAGCGGCCACAACCGCTCCGGCACCAGCGAGTGCACGTAGTGCGCGGCCACGTCCATGTCGGTCTTCGCCAGGGTCATCTCGATGTTGCTGATGACGGTGCGGAAGAAGTGCCAGTTGCGCAGCATCTCCTGCAGGTCGGCCTCCCGTCCGGCTTCCCGGGCCGCCTTCAAGCCGCTGCCGGCGCCGAACCACCCGGGCACGATCTGCCGCGACTGGGTCCAGCCGAACACCCACGGGATCGCCCGCAGCCCGTCGAGTCCCTTCTCAGAGGTGGTGCGCTTCGACGGGCGGGACCCGATGTTGAGGTCACCCAGCTGCTCCACCGGGGTGGAGGTCACGAAATACTCGGGCAGGTCCGGGTCCTCGACCAGCTGCCGGTATCGGCGGTAGGACGCCTCCGACACCCCCGCCATCACCTCGCGGTAGCGGGCGAGCTGCTCGGGGTGGTGCGGGGCTCACGGTGCAGCGCCGACCCCTGCATCACCGCCGCCAGCGACAGGTCGAGGTTCTCCCTCGCCAGCACCGGCAGCATGTACTTGTCGGAGATGACCTCACCCTGCTCGGTGAACTTGATGGCGCCCTCGAGCACGCCGTACGGCTGGGCCAGGATCGCGTCGTACGTCGGGCCGCCGCCGCGGCCGACCGACCCGCCGCGACCGTGGAACAGCCGCAGGCGCACCCCGTGGCGGGCGGCGGCGTCACGCAGCCGGTGCTGGGCCTGGTGGATCTCCCACTGGCTGGTCAGCACCCCGGCCTCCTTGTTGGAGTCGGAATAGCCCAGCATGACCTCCTGCACGTCGCCGCGCAGCCGCACGATCTCCCGATACGTCGGGTCCGACAGCAGCGCGTCGAGGATGTCGTCGGCGGCGCGCAGCTCCTCCGGGGTCTCCAGCAGCGGCGCGAAGCCGATGTCGGCGCGGCGGCCGTCGGCGCCGGCCAGGTCCACCAGCCCGGCCTCCTTCGCCAGCAGCGCCACGGCGAGGACGTCGTCGGCGCCGCGGGTCATGGAGATGATGTAGGTCTCTATGACCTCCTGCCCGTAGGTGCGCTGCGCCTCGCGGATCTCCCGGAACACGTTCCAGGTGGTCAGGGCACCGTCGTCGAGGCCGGCCTCCTCCGCCGCACCGGCACCGACCAGGGGGCGGCGGCTGGCGAGCTCCGCCGACAGCACCCGAGTGCGACCCGCCGCGTCGAGTTCCGCATAGGGGCGCTCGAGCTCTCCGACCCGGTCGAACAGCTGCGCCAGCAGCTCGTGGTGTTTCTCGGCATGCTCGCGGATGTCGAGGGTCGCCAGGTGCAGGCCGATGCCGGCCAGCTGAGCCTGGGCGATCGCCAGCTCACCGTCGGCCATGCGGCGGCCACCGTGGCGCGCGAGCGCCCGACGCACGAGCTCCAGGTCGGCCTGGAGTTCGGCGCCGTGCAGGTAGTCGTGCCCGGGCACATGCGCCGTGCCCTCGTGGATGCGCCGCCGCGTGGCCTCGAGCTTCGCGCGGATCGCACCGAGCTTCAGCCGGTACGGCTCCTGGTCGTACAGGCGGCGCTGCTCCTCGTCGACCTGGTCACGGAAGGAGAAGTCCGCCTCGAGGCTCTCCCGCAGCTCGGGGTCGTCGCCGGTGAGGGCGCTGGAGATCGACAGCTGGCCGATGAGCCGATTCACCGTCTCCACGGCGATGTCGAGGGCGGCGTCGGCCTGCAGTCGCAGCACCTCACGGGTGACCTCGGCAGTGACGAAGGGGTTGCCGTCGCGGTCGCCGCCGATCCACGAGCCGAACCGCAGCGGCACCGCGCCGTCACGCAGGTCGGCGCCATGGGCGCGCAGCTCCTCGCGCAGGTCGTCGAGGAAACCCGGCATGGTGTGGGTCTGGATCTCCCGCAGGTAGTACAGGGCGTTGCGGGCCTCGTCCTGCGGGGTGGGGCGGCGACGGCGGAGCTCGTCGGTCTGCCACAGGGTCTCCACCACTTCGGCGAGGTCACGGTCCTGGCGGCGCCGCTCCGGGGTGCCCTCCTCCGTCTCGACCTCCAGGAGGTCCGATAACCGCCGCAGCTTCTGCAGCACGGCACGGCGGGAGGCCTCGGTGGGGTGGGCGGTGAACACCAGGCGCACGTCCAGGGAGTCGACGGTGGCCTGCAGTTCCTCCGGGCCGAGCTGCTCGGCGATGTCGCGCACGGTGCGGGGGATCCACGACTGGGTGGTCTCCTGCTCGCGCAGCGCCCGGACGCGGTACACCTGCTCGGCGGCGTTGGCCAACAGGAAGTATTCGGTGAAGGCGCGGGTCAGGGCTGTGGCCTGGTCGATGGGGAGCTCCGCGAGGCGCTCGCGGATACGGCGGGCCTCCTCCGGGTCGCCCCCGGTCTTCGCAGCCTTGGCCGCACGGCGCACATCCTCCACGAGGCTGAGGAGCTCGGGGCCGTGCTGGTCGGCGAGGGTGCGGCCGAGGAGGGTGGAGAGTCGACGTACGGTCGCGCGCAGGGGCGCGTCGATGTGCGGGTCGTCGCCGACGGCGGGGAACTCACTGGTCAGCGTCGGGACGCTGAGGGGGGTGGTGTCGGGCACGCTGCCTCCCGAAGCGGGCGGGACGCGGCCCGTCACATGTCGGCGCGGCACGACGCACCTCGTCGCACCACACAGGAGCTGGGCCGCGTCGGCGATGAACGGTCCCCGACAGGGTAGCGAACCGACCGACAGGCGGGACGGACCGTTCCGTCACGCGGGACCGGAGGGGGCTCCGCTCCCCCCTTACGTCCCTGGTCGCACCGGGTGTGCCAGAGTACACTCGAGCACGCGCCGGGCGCGTCCCGGTGCCGATGGCCGCACCCCGCGGCCCCCATCCCGTTCCCCAGGAGACTCCATGGCTGACAAGCCCGGCGCCGCCGCAGCGCCTGCTCCCGCGCCGGCACCGGCGCCCGCGATGCCCACCCCGCCGATGATGGCCAACGCCATCGCCGACGGCATGTACGCGAAGGCCACCATGCCGTGGTGGAAGATCTTCGTGCTCGCGCTGACCGGCGGTGCGTTCATCGCCCTCGGCTTCATCTTCTCCGTCACCTCGCAGCAGGACGCCGCGAACATGCCGCTGGGCCTCGCGAAGGTGATCGGTGGCCTGGTCTTCTCCTCGGGCCTGATGCTCGTGGTGATGAGCGGCTCCGACCTGTTCACCGGAACCACCCTGACCGTGATGCCCGCGCTGCAGGGTCGTCTGCGTGGCGGTCGTCTGCTGGGCCACTGGGGCGTGAGCTACCTGGGCAACCTCATCGGCTCCGTGCTGATGGCGGCACTGATGTTCTTCGCGAGCATGCACACCGCCAATGGCGGGGCCTGGGGCCTGGTGGTCCTCAACTCCGTGAACACCAAGGTGGGGTACGCCTTCCATGAGGCCCTGCTGCTGGGCCTGCTGGCGAACTTCGCGGTGTGCCTCGCGGTGTGGATGGCCTTCAGCGGCAAGTCCACCACCGACAAGGTCCTCGCCATCGCGCCGCCAATCGCGCTGTTCGTCGCCACCGGCTTCGAGCACTCCGTGGCGAACATGTTCCTGCTGCCGATGGGCTGGATGATCGAGCACGGCGCCGGCCAGGAGTTCTGGTCCTCCACGGCCGTGACCGCTGCGGAGAGGGCCGCCAGCGACTACAGCGCCATCACCCTGCCGGCGATCATCTTCAAGAACCTGCTGCCGGTGACCATCGGCAACATCATCGGCGGTGCCCTGTTCGTCGGCGTGTACTTCTGGCTCGCCTACCTCAAGAAGACCGACGCTCCGGCGGCCGGTCCGGCGGGCGCCCGTCGCCCCTGAGGACGAGCGGACCCACCGGAGGTCACCCCGGGTTCCGACCGACCGGGTCGGCCCGTCCTGATCCTCCGTCACCCTGCCCCGACCCTGCGACGCCCCGCCGTCCCGCGGACCACACCGGTCCCGGGGCGGCGGGGCGTCGCCGTCGGGGAGGGTGCGGGTCAGGCGGAATCCTGCTTCGTCGCGTCGAACTCCTCCATGATGAAGGGCCGGCGGAACACGGGGGCGCTGAGCAGCTCCGCCGTAAACGCGCGCGGGTCGAGGTCCTCGACCTCGGAATCGGTGTGCTGGCGCCGCACCCGCTCCACCTGCACTCCGCGCCACACGACCTGACTGGCCAGGTACTCACCGAGCACGGACCCCGCGCCCAGCGCCATGGCGATCAGCACGGCCTTCACGAAGTGTTGGGGCGCGGTGTCATCCGTCACCAGCGCGACGAAGCCCTGATAGATCGCCATGCCCGGCACCAGCGGGATGAGAGCGACACCGAGCACCCCGGCCGGGGAGAGCTTGATGTACCGGGCGAAGAGCACCGCGACAGCGCCCAGGACGGTCGCGGCGATCAGCACCGCACCGATGGCCGACAGCCCCGCACCCGCCAGCAGCAGATTCCCCCCGGCGGCGCCGGTGCCCAGCGCCGCGATCAGGGGGACCCGGGACCACGGGGCCTGCGAGGCCACGGAGAACCCGGCGGCGACCAGGAGGACGCCACCAGGGTCAGCACAAGACTCTCGGTGGGCTGCGGGGTGTCCTCGACGCTGAGTCCGACCCCGAAGCGTCCTGCCAGCGCGAGGCCCCCGACCACTCCCGCGACCAGGCCGCCGGTGACCAGCCCCGCCTCGATGATGCGAGCGGAGGCCGTGAGGTACCAGCCGGTGAGCAGATCCTGGGCGGCACCCAGCGCGGCGAGCACGGCGGTCAGCAGCGATCCGCCGAGCAGCAGCGCGAAGCCACCGCCCATCACGCCCCACCCCAGCAGGCGCACGATCCCGGGGGTGCCGACGTCGGCGCGTTCGATGGCCGTGAGGCGGGTCAGCCCCTCCTTGGGGGTCAGCTCCCCGGGGATCACCTGCTTGGTGACGACCTCCACCTCCTGGATGGCCTACAGGTTGAAGCCGGAGGCGCCGACGCTCTGGCTCATCGTCACGGAGCGGTCCTCGTCGGTCGAGATCTCGGCGAGGGTGAGCTGGTCCATCGTGACGCTGGCGGTGGCGTTGCCGTGACCGTGGGTGCGGGCGACAGCCAGCATCGCGTGGGTGACGTTCGCGGCGGGTGAGCCGTTTCGGGCCATGATGCTGCCGGCCCGCAGCGCGAAGGTGAACACCTCATGGATCGGGTAGGTGGGCATGGGCCCACGGTGGACCAGAAGTGCCGGTCGTGTCGAACTTTGGTGCTACCGCGCGGCCCCCGCGGGCCGGCCCGACGGGTCTGCGACATGCGCACGGGCCCCGACCGGTGCGGTCGGGGCCCGTGCGGCGGGGCGGAGACGAGAGGATTTGAACCTCCGAGGCGCCTTATCAGCACCTACTCCCTTAGCAGGGGAGCGCATTCGGCCGCTCTGCCACGTCTCCTCGTCACTCTCGGGGTACGACGACACGCCGAGGCAACCCCGCCAGAGTACCGGAGCCGCGCCGGTCGGGCCAGCCGCGCCGGGGCCTGCGGCCAGAGTGAGGCGCACGACTCAATCGCGCCGCCGCGACGCCCCAACCGCCACGCCTCAGCCGCGGCGTCGCGCCGGTCACTGCAGGCCGAGCTTCTCCTGCAGCAGCGCGATGTGCGTCGGGGTGCCGACCCGGTACTTCACGAAGGTCACGATCCCCTCGGCGTCGATCGCGACGGTGCTGCGGATGACACCCTCGGTGATCTTCCCGTACATGTTCTTCGCACCCCAGGCGCCGTAGGCGGCGAGGGTCTGGTGGGTGGGGTCGGCGGCGAGCGTGTACGGCAGGTTCTGCTCGGCGACGAACCGGTCCAGGGCGGGGACCTCGTCAGGGCTGATGCCCACGACGCGGTACCCGGCGCGGTCGAACAGGCCGATGTTGTCCCGCAGGTCGCAGGCCTGCTTCGTGCACAGCGAGGTGTTCGCCGCCGGGTAGAACCACAGCACCGCGGGGGTGCCGCGCAGGTCGGCGAGGCTCAGGCGCCCACCACCGGAGGTGGCGAGATCGAAGTCGGGGGCCGGGTCGCCGACGGCCAGTTTCACGGCAGGGGCGGGGGTGTCGGACGGGGACTGCGTCGGATCGGACATGGCCACATTGTCTCCGGTGGGCAGAGGTCGGTGGGCAGAGGTCGGCGGGCGAGGGCACGGTGCGGGACGGGCGGTGAGATCCCGCGCGGCAGGGATCGCGCGCCTGAGAGGATCGGCCCATGACGGCTGATCCCCGCATCTCCCCCGATGGCATCCTGCGCGGCGACCACTACCGCATCACCCCGATCACCCCGGCGCTGGTGCGCCTGGAGTGGTCACCGAGCGGCCGCTTCGAGGACCGTCCCTCGACCCTCGCGCTGCACCGGCCGGTGCTGCGGGACGGGGTGGAGGTCGGCCGCGAGGGGGACCGGCTGATCGTGCGCACCGCGGCGTACACCCTGGAGTACGACGAGGGGCCGTTCCGGCCCGACGGTCTGTCTCTGCAGGTGCGCGGCGGCGTCACGAACTATCACTCGGTGTGGCGGTACGGGCAGGACCTGTCCCTGCCCGCGCATGCGCAGGGTCGGCGGCGGGGTGAGCCCACCCGGGTGCTGAACGGGAACCTCGGTGGGGCCGCCCGCACGCTGGATGAGGCCGACGGGGAGATCCCCCTGGAGCCGGGCGTCGTCTCCACCACCGGGTATGCGGTGCTGGATGACTCCGCGTCGATGGTGTTCGACGCCAACGGGTCCCTGCTGCCGCGCGACGCGGAGGACGGCCAGGTGGATCTGTACGTCTTCGCGCACGGCCACGACCACGTGCAGGCGCTGACGGACTTCCATCTGCTGTCGGGGCCGCAGCCGCTGCTGCCGCGGTTCGCCCTGGGGAACTGGTGGTCGCGCTACCACCGCTATGACGAGGCCGGTTACCTGGCGCTGATGGATCGGTTCCGCGCCGAGGGCGTGCCGTTCTCGGTGGCGGTGATCGACATGGACTGGCACCTGACGGAGGTCGATCCGCGGTACGGCTCGGGCTGGACCGGGTACACCTGGAACCGGGACCTGTTCCCCGACCCGGAGCGGTTCCAGCGTGCCCTGCATGAGCGGGGCCTGGCGGTGACGCTGAACGTGCATCCCGCCGACGGGGTGCGGGCCTTCGAGGACGCCTATCCGGCGATGTGTGAGGCCCTGGGTCGGCCCGTCGACGGGGAGCCCATCGCCTTCGATGCCGCCGATCCGGAGTTCCTGCGCGCGTACTTCGAGGTGCTGCACCGCGGCCTGGAGGAGCAGGGCACGGACTTCTGGTGGGTGGACTGGCAGTCGGGCCCGTACTCGCGGCGCCGCGGCCTGGACCCGCTGTGGGTGCTGAACCACGGCCACTTCACCGACAACGCCCGCGACGGGCGGCGCGGCCTGACGTTCTCCCGCTACGCCGGCCCCGGCAGCCACCGCTACCCCGTGGGTTTCTCCGGCGACGCGATCATCAGCTGGGAGTCGCTGGCGTTCCAGCCGCGCTTCACCGCCGCCGGAGCGAACATCGGCTACGGCTGGTGGAGCCACGACATCGGCGGCCACATGGAGGGCTACCGTGACGACGAGCTCGCCGCCCGCTGGGTGCAGTTCGGTTGCTTCTCCCCCATCCTGCGGCTGCACTCCAGCAACTCGCCGTTCGCCGGGAAGGAGCCGTGGAACTTCGAACCGGCGGCCGAGCGCACCATGGTCGAGCACCTGCGGCTGCGGCACCGGATGCTGCCGTATCTGCACGCCATGAACCGGCGGGCCCACCTCGAGGGCCGTTCCCTGGTGGAGCCGACGTACATCACGACCCCCGTGGATCAGGCCTACCGCTACCGCGACCAGTACTCCTTCGGCTCGCAGCTGCTGGTGGCGCCGATCGTGCGGCCCGCTGCGGCCGACACCCGGCTCGGCGCGGCCGACGCCTACCTGCCCGAGGGCGACTGGGTGGATGTGATGACCGGTCTCGCGTACCGCGGCGGCCGGGTGCTGCGCCTGCACCGCGACCTGTCCTCGATCCCGGTGCTGCTGCGGGCCGGCGGGTTCCTCCCGCTGGCGGCGGAGGGCACGGACCTGTGGTCGGCGGAGCGGATGCCGGACCTGGAGATCCTGGTGGCCGTGGGCGCCGACGGCGAGTTCTCCCTGTGGGAGGAGCCCGTCGACGGCGCGTGGGTGGAGACCCGGTTGCGTCTGGAGGCCGAGGCGGGGCGCCTGGTGATCGACCGCGACGGCGCCGTGGACACAGGTGCCGCGGGAAGCACGGCGGGCGCTGGGGAGGGGACCGGCCAGGGGGCCGGGGCCGCGGATCGGCGCGGCCGGAGGGCGTTCACCGTGACCCTGTTGGGGGCGGATCCGTCGGCCCTTCAGGATCTGCAGTGCGGGGGTGCGCGGGTGGCGCTGCGCGAGGCCGATACGGCGGGGCCGCCCGGTGGGCTGGGCCGGGTGCACCTGGACCTGCAGCCCGACGACGAGCAGACCCCGGTGGTGCTGACCTCAGCGGCCCTGCGCCGCCTGGCGCCCACGGATCCGGCGCCGCGGGTGCGGCGCCTGCTGGAGCGGGCGCAGATCGGTTACACGCTGAAGGAGCGCCTCATGGCGGCGGTGGAGCAGCGCGGGGTCGCGGCCCTCGGGGAGATCGCGGCGATCGGCTCCGCGCCGATGGGCCATGCCCCGGTGACGCACGCCTACGAGCAGCCGTCGGCGGAGCTCATTGCGGCGGTGGCGGAGATTCTCACGGCGCGCTGACGCGGGCCGGTCGCGGGGTTCTCAGCGGCGGGCGTCCAGTGCGCGCACGCCCTTCCACGCCAGCGGGATGAGGGCGGCGGCCAGCAGCGCCTTGACGATGCCCCCGGGGATGAACGGCCACAGCCCGGCGGCCAGGGCGGCCTGCAGACCCATCGGCTCCCCCATCACCAGGTTCACGATCGCTGCCATGTACGGCACACCGGTGAGGAAGGGGATGGCGCTCGCGGCGAGGAACCCGGCGGCTGCGCGCAGCGGCTGACGGTCCCATGCACGCTCCGCCATCCATCCGGCCACCGCGGCGGCCGGCACGAAACCGAGGATGAAGCCGAAGCTCGGGGACAGCACGGTGGCGGGGCCCCCGGCGAAGCCCGCGAACACGGGGGCACCGAGCAGGCCGACCACCGCGTAGGCGGCGAGCGACAGGGCGCCGCGGCGGGCACCGAGGGCGGCGCCGACGAGCAGCACCCCGAGGGTCTGCCCGGTGATCGGCACCAGCGGCAGCGGGATCTCCACCTGCGCCAGCAGCGCCATGACCAGCACCCCGGCCCCCACCAACAGCGCATCGGTGACGCGGGTGCGCGGCAGGACGGCGTCGGCCAGGACGGGTCGGCGGGCAGGAACGACGGCGGTGGCGGTCATCCGGGGGCTCCTTCGACGGAGAGGCGCGGGGTGGATCCCGCGGGGCGGGACGGGACGGGACGACCCATGGTACGGGCGCGCGGCGGTGGCGGGGTGCGAGGGCGTGGCGTACACCGTCCGTGCTTAGCGGCGGGACTCCTCCCACCCTCCATATGTGGTGGCACTGTCGGTTCGCCACGCGATGCGGCCGTTGATCGATGGCCGTCCGACGACGATGCTTCCGGCGGCCGACGGGGAGGGGAAGACGATGTCGCGCAGTGCCACCCAGCGGCCCTCTGCGTCACGGCCCAGGGCGCCGCTCTCGACCAGCTGGGCGCGCTGCTCCACGCGGGATCGGTACTGGCTCGCCGTCGAGGCGGCCAGGGAGTCACCGGCGACGATCTCGGGCGCGACCACGGACCCCGCCAGCAGCGTGAACTCTCCGTCGATGACCTGGGCGGTGGCGTCGGCGCCGCGTTTCTGCAATCGGAGGTGGAACACCGGGGAGCGTTCCACGCCATCGTCGTCCGCGGCGTCCTGGGGATCCACCGCAGACGGTTCAGACGTGACGGCACTCGGAGCCTGCACCGCGGCGGGCTCGGCGGGCACGGGGGCGATCCGGACCGGGCGGGATCGACCGCGGAACATGTCCACCCCGAGCACGGGGAAGAGGATGCGCACGTACTCGATGAAGTCCTCCATGTCCAAGGCGTCGGCCTCGGGCAGCGCGGCGCCACCGGTCGGGTTCTGGAGGTTCTCCAGCCGCACGCGACCGATCTGCATCGCGAGGGCGGTCAGTCGTGCCTCCAGGTAGCGCACATGCGCGGTGGTGAGGTTCTGATCCTTCGAGGTGACGATCAGAACCTCATCCCAGAAGGGTTTGCGCGCGTGGTGCTGGGCGAGCCGACCGGCGACGTCATCGCTCTGCCCGATGTACGCGAGTTTCCGGGAGGGGTTGTCCGGGTCCTCTCCCAGCAGGATGTAGATGCCGGTGCGCTGCGCCTCGGGGCGCTGCCGGATCTGCCCGAGCTTCTCCCGCTTGCCGCGCAGCACGTGACCGGTCCAGTTGCCGATCTCCGCCGTGATTCCTGAGTTGGACCTCTTTAGTGACCCATGCGTCAAGTCATCTTGAGGGCCTTGAGGATGGTGCGGGCATCGTCGGTGAGCTCGGCCTTGGCCGTGATGTCCTGGCCGGCCAGGGTGATGGTCACGTCCTGCAACGGCCGTAGGGTCCGGATGATCTTGCGGATGCTGAACCCCGTCTGGGCCTGCAGGAGACGGGCCATTGCCAGGGCGGTGAACACGATCGTGAGGTGAGCTTCGATCGCGTCCCGCTGCCGATGAAACATGGGCCTGGCCTGTAGGTCCGTCTTGCTCATCCGGAAGGACTGCTCGACCTGCCACAGGTCGTGATAGCTGGAGAGCACCTCCGCCGCGGACATCACCGTCGCGGGGATGTTGGTGACGTAGCCCTTCAGCCCCACGAGGCTCCGTGCCCGCTTGAGGGAGGCTTCGTCGAGGCTGCGACCGGCCGCTGTGGTCTTCACGAACCGCGTCGACTTCACGGTCACGTCCCCGTCGATCACAGCGCGGGCTCGGTTCTCCTGCGCGGTCAGCGTGTGCCCATCCCGGGTCGCGCGTTTCTTCGAGAACGCCCAGACCGCCCGCCAATGCCCGGGATGCTCCGTCGGGTCCCAGACCGGCTCCCAGCGGTGCTGCTTCGTGTCGGTTTTCGTGTTCCCGTGACGTGGGGTGATGGTGTCGATCAGCTGCCCGTCGGTGAACGCGTCACCGTTCCAGTGGAAGTGATGTGCAAGGTCACCAGGGGCTTTGACCTGCCGCGACCCGACGATGAACCGCAGTCCCGCTTCGTTAAGGGCGGTCAGGTTCGTGGTGGAGAGCATCCCGGCGTCAGCGACGACGACCATGTCCGCCAGGCCGTGGCGGGCCTGGAACTGCTGGATGATCGGCACGATCGTCGTGGTCTCGGCCTTGTTGCCCTCGAAGCAGCCGATCTCGAGCGGGAACCCGCCCCGATCCACCAGCAGCCCGACCACGATCTGCGGATCCACTCGGCGCTCCTTCGAGTAGCCGACCTTCCGCAGTTCGTCCTCGTGCTCGGCCTCGAAGTAGAGCGTGGTGACGTCATAGAGCACCAGAGAGATATCGCCGCTGGTCGAGGCATGTTCAAAGCAGTTCTTCGCTATCTGGTCGCGGTACTTGCACTGCTGGATCCGGGTCAGGCAGCGCTTCATCGTTGAACGATGCACCGGATCGATCCCCACCTCGCTCAGCACGCGAGCGGAGTCGAGCATCGAGGTCGGGAAGATCAAACGCGCGGCGACGAGCTGGAAGAACGCCTCGTCCTCGAGCGCATCGAAACCAAGCCCTCTCCAGGTCGCCTGGAGCACGTCCAGCAGCAAGCGCGACCGCATGGACCGCACCACAGCTGCCTGGGGATCCTGCTCCAAGCCGAGGTCGAGAGTCTCCTGACCAGCATTGAGCTTGTCCCGGCCGGCCCTCATCAAAACAGCGAGCTCAGCCTCGGTATGCGCGGACCCGAGGTGCTCAAGGATCTTGTTCCGCCGACCCTCCTTAACGACCACCTGCACGGCAGTCGCGCCAGACGCCGTGGTCACCTTCCTCAAAAACGGGCTCACAACCCCCGACCCTACCCCCAATTAGTGACCCATCCAGCCACCCTGGAAACCCCACGACCAGCAGAAACGCTACTGAAATCTCTCAAACCAGGCCCGAGAGGTCCAACTCAGGTCGGTATGCGCGGACCCGAGGTGCTCAAGGATCTTGTTCCGCCGACCCTCCTTAACGACCACCTGCACGGCAGTCGCGCCAGACGCCGTGGTCACCTTCCTCAAAAACGGGCTCACAACCCCCGACCCTACCCCCAATTAGTGACCCATCCAGCCACCCTGGAAACCCCACGACCAGCAGAAACGCTACTGAAATCTCTCAAACCAGGCCCGAGAGGTCCAACTCAGGAGCACGTGACCGGTCCAGTTGCCGATCTCCGCCGTGATTAGCCCGCCGGCGGTGCCGTCGACGAGGAACAGGCGGACGTTCTTCCCACTCACGCGGCGCTGCCCTCCCCCGGCATCGTGATGCTCGGCAGCCCGTCGCAGATGTCGACGGTCCGCACGGAGACGGTCACGACCTTCTGCAGCAGGGCGAGGATGTACCGGGGGTTGCCGTGCTCGATGCCCCACTGGTTCGGGTCGTTGACGATGCCGGAGGCTTTGTCGGTGCTCACCTGGTACTGCCGCATGACCCATTCGATGGCGCTGCGGGACCCCAACTGGTAGCGGTAGGCCTTCTCGGGGATCCCGGTGAGCGTGATGCGGGGATTGACGATGATCGCCTCGGGGGCGTCGGCGGCCTTCGTCCCACTGGGGAAGCGCATCTTCTCCACGCGGTAGTAGACCTCCTCACCACCCATCGGCGGCTGCTCCCCCTCCGCCACGACCAGCGGGTACGGGTCGACGTCCTCGTAGTCGGCGTGCAGATGGAACAGTTCGCGGCCCGCCTCGGTGAAGGCCCGGAACGTTCCCGCGGGAACGTTCGGCACCCGCGGCAGCGTCTGCTTCAACTCCCCGGCGTACCGCTGCCGGTACTCCGGCGAGTGCAGCAGGCCGTAGAGGAAGAAGAACACATCGTCCTTGCTGACCTGGCTGCCGTACCGGTCCTGCATCAGGGCGTGGAACTCGTCGGTGATGTTGTCGACGCGCCGATAGCCGTCCACGACGACGCTGTCCTCACCGGCGGGGGCGTCGAGGTCGAGCGTCCCGTCGCTCGGGTCGGCCGGCTCCCAGCGGTAGCGGGGGAAGAACTGGCCGGTGTCTAGCAGATGCAGATCAGGGATATGCCGCGTGGCCAGCACAGAGAACTCGTGATGAGACGAGACCCCGGTCATGTAGAACCCGAAGTTGTCGTGCTTCGCAGTCGGGAATAGTTGTTGGAGCCGGTAGACCATGTCGTTGTAGGCCCGGTCGAAGTAGACGTTGGCGCGGGAGAACGGTCGGTAGAGGCCTTCCCGATACGCTGTCTTGCGGTGTTCGATCTTTCGTCCCCGCACCACGTTTGTCTTGTCCGTCCGGTTCCAAGAGAGTTTTGCGGGGTCGAGGTTGGGGGAGAAGCCGGGGAGTGCGGCGCGGTCGACTTCGCGGTTGTAGAAGTCGATTGACCGAGTGACGTTCTCGCGAAGGGCGGGCAGGGAATAGTTGTACACCCATGCATCGCGATTGGTCTTCAGGCCGCTGGAGTAGAGGCGGAATGCCGCAGGCTGCGAGTCCGTTCCCTTGTTGTCGCCGAGCACCGGGTACGTCAGGTAGTCCTCGTCGCGCTGGTTGATCCAGTCCCCGTGACGGTTCGGTTCGATCGGCCGCCAGGGGATCGAGTCCAGCGTCGCCTCGGAGACGATCTGCAGTTTCTCCGGGGCGGACAGGTAGTCGCCGATGTCCCGGTAGTGGATCGTCGCCGGGCCGTCGTGGCCGGTGGTCTTCACGAGGAGGAAGATGGCGACGGTGTTGCGGGAGCCGGCACCGAAGACCTTGCCACCCTCCCTACGCGACTGCTCGCCAGCGGTGCGCTGGTTCCCCCGCAGGTTGAACACGTAGATGCTGGAGAACTCCTCGGCGAGCGTCTTGCGCACGCCTGCAGCGGTGTTCCCTTCGATCCAGCCGCCGTTGGTGACGAAACCGATCACTCCCTGGTCGCCGATCCGGTCCGTGGCCCAGCGGATCGCGCGCAGGTAGGAGTCGTACAGGCTGTTCTTGTTGACCGCATCGGTCCGGGCCGCGAACGTGTCGCGGATGCGCCCATCCAGCGTCGGATACTTGATGTTCGCGTTGTCGTCGTTGCCGGAAGTCTGCCCCACCGAGTATGGCGGGTTGCCGACGATCACCCGGATATCGAGTCTCTTCTGCGCCTCCGCACGGGTGTTGTTCGCCGGGAACACGGTCTCGTCGGTGAGGTCACCGTCCTCGGTCTGCTGGAACGTGTCCGTCAGGACGATCCCCTCGAAGGGTTCGTAGCCCACCTGCCACAGCGGCAGATCCTCAGTGGTGGCGGTGAGGTCGTGGAAGGTCGTCTCGATGTTCACCGCGGCGATGTAGTACGCCAGCAGCAGGATCTCGTTCGCATGCAGCTCGCTGGCGTACTTCCGAGCGAGGTCCTGCGGGGAGATCAACCCCGACTGCAGCAGCCGCACGATGAACGTGCCCGTCCCGGTGAACGGGTCCAGCACGTGCACGCCCTCGTCGGAGATCGAGTGGCCGAACTCCCTCCGCAGCACGTCATCGACGCTGCGCAGGATGAAGTCGACGATCTCGATCGGCGTGTAGACCACGCCCATGGCGTCGGCCGTGCGGGAGAACGCTGCCTTGAAGAACCCCTCGTACAGCTCGGTGATGATCTTCTGCTTGCCGGCGGCGTTGTCGATGCCCGCTGCCCGCAGCCGCACCGAGTCGTAGAACTTCTCCAGCGACTGCGCCTCCGCATCCACGTGCATAGACGTCAGCGATTCGACCATCCGCTCCATCACTCGGGAGACGGGGTTGTGGTCGGTGAAGGCGTAGTCGGTGAACAGGGCATCGAACACGGGTCGGGTGATCATGTGCTGGGCGAGCATCTCGATCGCCCCATCCCGGGTGATCGAGGCGTTCAGGTTCCGCCGCAGGGCATCGAGGAACACGTCGAACTGGGCCGCTGCGGGTGTGCCGTCCTCATCGACCAGCGCGGTGATGCGGGCGATGTGCGCGCTCGCGATGTCGGCGATGTCCTTCGCCCACTGCTCCCAGTACTGGCGGGTGCCGACCTTCTTCACCATCCGGGCGTAGATCGCGTCGCGCAGCTGATCCATCCGCGACAGCTCCAGGCTCAGCCGGCCCTGCACCGCCCGCGCGGGATCCGCGGAGCCGCTGCCCTCGCCCTGGTCCCCGCCCTCGCCGGCCGGGAAGCCGATGCCCACGACGTCCACCCGATCCGAGCGGCCCGTGTTCAGCTCGATCTGGTTGACCATCGCATCGAAGCGCTCATCATGGGCGCGCAGAGCCTGCAGAACCTCCCACACCACCTGGAAGTTCTTGTTGTCATCCAGGGCCTTCTCCGGCTCCACACCGGCGGGCACCACCACCGGCAGGATGATGTAGCCGTACCGCTTGCCCTTGGCCAGGCGCATCACGCGGCCCACCGACTGGACGACGTCCACCACCGAACGCCGCGGATTCAGGAACATCACCGCGTCCAGGCTCGGCACGTCCACGCCCTCCGAGAGGCAGCGGGCGTTGGACAGGACCCGGCAGGTGTTGTCCGGGGCGTCCTCCTTCAGCCAGTCCAGCAGCTCCCCGCGTTCCATAGCGTTCATCGAGCCGTCCACGTGCCGTGCCTCGACGGCGAGCAGGTCCTCGGTCGCCTCCTCGTCGGCGTCGACGAACGCAGAGACGACCTCGGTGAACTGCTGCGCGACCCGTTTGGAGGACTTGATGTCACGGGCGAACGCGACAGCACGGCGCATCGGCTGCGGATCCGCCCCGAAGGAATGCTCCGTATCGCCGCGTTTGGCGAGCCCGTTCCAACAGCCCACCAGGCGGGTGGCGTCATCCAGGGTCAGTTCACCGTTCTGGGCGAACGCCTCCTGCATGGCCTCGTTCACCGTCTCCTGGTTCACCGTGAGGATCAGGACCTTGTAGTCGGTGAGCATGCCCATCGCCACCGCGTCACCGAACCCGAGCCGGTACAGCTCGGGGCCGAACGTGGCCTCGTCGTCCATCGACGCGATGACCACGTCCCGGCTCTCGGCCTTCTTCTTCGAGGCGTCGTCGTAGATCCGCGGAGTCGCCGTCATGTACAGGCGCTTCGTGGCCCGCAGATACTCCGCATCGTGGACGCGGACGAACGCCGATTCCTCCTCCCCGGCGAGGGTCGCCCCCGTGGTGCGGTGCGCCTCGTCGCACACCACCAGATCGAAGGGCTCCAGCCCAGCCTGCTGCTGGGCCTGCGCCACGACGTCGATCGACTGGTACGTCGCGAACACCACCCGCAGCCCCTCCCCGGAGGATCGGGCCGCGCGCATCCGCTCCGCCAGCCGCGCCGGATCCGTGGTCGCGGGCAGCGCCAGATCCACCACGGAGATCTCCGAGGAATCCTCCCCCGTGCGCCGAGCCTTCGACGCCTTCGCATCGGAGCACACCGCCATCGCCGTGATCGGGGCGGCGGCATTGTTCGACCACTCCCGCAGCGCCTGCGACAGCAGCGCGATGGACGGCACCAGGAACAGGACACTGCCGACCGGCCCCGCCACCTCTTCGGCCAGCCGCAGGGAGGTGAAGGTCTTGCCGGTGCCGCAGGCCATGATCAGCTTCCCGCGGTCGGCCGTCTCGAAGCCCTGCTTCACGGCGTCGATGGCGGTGCGCTGGTACGGACGCAGGTCGGACGCCCCGTGCAGCTCCATGACGGTGGGGGTGTCCGGGTCCCAGAAACCCCAGTCCACACGGGACTGCTCGAAGTCCTCCAGGCCCAGACGGCGCACCGGCACCCGCTGGTCCCGCAGTGCCTCCTCGGCGTTCGCCCCCCAGTGGTTCGTGGTCGAGACGAAGATCCGCTCCGTGAACTCCTCGCGGCCGGAGGACGACAGGAACGAGTCGACATCAGCCTTCGACACGTAGTGCTTGGGGTCGTAGAACTTGCACTGGATCGCGGCGAGGCCGCCGTCGCGGCGCTTACCCACCAGATCGACACCCAGATCGCGGCTGGGACGGTCCGGCCAGTCGTTCCACATCCACACGTGCTCGAACTGGCTGCCCCACGTGGGATCCACCTGCAGGAACGCCTGCACGAAGCGTTCGAACCGCTCCCCCTTGTCCACCGAGGAGGTGGCCGAGTTGTACATGCGATCGAGCAACTTCATCACCGAAACGGAGGCCATGGGCGGCATTATCGCCGACGGCGCCGCAGCGGTCGGAGCCCGCGCGGGACGGGTGTGGCGGGATCCGTGCCCGGTCACTCCGCCGACGTCCCCCCGTGCCGGAGGCCGTTTCGACCTCGCCGGCGCGAGCCGTCGGCACCCGCGGGGCGCCCTGCATGGTCTGGGCGGAGGGAGCGGGATTCGAACCCGCGGTACAGGGTCACTGCACAGTGGTTTTCAAGACCACCACATTCGGCCGCTCTGTCATCCCTCCAGTGCCCGCACTCCGTCGCCGGGGCGAGGGCGTCCCTCAGCGTACCGGGCGCGGGCGGGTGCGGAGGTGTGGCGGCACCCGCAGAGCACCGTCGGCCCCGACGGCGAGGGTCCGACGCACCTCGCCGGGATCGTCGTGGTGGACGTCGCCTCCCCCGCCGGTGCTGACTAGCGTGGTCTCATGCGAGCCCTCACCATCACCGCCGACCATCGCCTGGATCTCGCCGAGGTGCCCGAGCCGACCCCCGCGCCCGGCGAGGTGCTGGTGGACGTGGTCGCGGCCGGGGTGAACCGGGCCGACCTGCTGCAGGTGCGCGGGAAGTACCCGCCGCCGCCGGGCGCGTCCGAGCTGCCTGGGTTGGAGGTCTCGGGGCATCGCCGCGACACCGGGGAGCCCGTCGTCGCGCTGCTGGCCGGCGGAGGGTACGCCGAGGTCGTCGCGGTGCCCGAAGGGCAGCTGCTCCCCGTCCCGCGCGGTCTGGACCTGGTGGAGGCCGCCGCCGTGGTGGAGGTCGCCGCGACGGTGGTGTCGAACCTGGTGCTGGAGGCGGGTCTGCGCGAGGGCGAGACGCTGCTGGTGCAGGGCGCCAACGGCGGCATCGGCAGCTGCGCGGTGCAGGTGGGCCGGCTGCTCGGGGCGCGGGTCGTGGCCGTCGTCGGCTCCGCGGACGCCGCCGCGCAGGTCCGGGAGCTCGGCGCAGCGGAGACGATCGACCGTCACCGTGAGGACCTGCGGGAGCGGATGGAGCAGCTCGGCGGGGCCGACGTGATCCTCGACGTCGTCGGCGGGCCCCTGCTGGCCGATCACGTGCGGATGCTGCGTGATGGCGGCCGCCTGGTGGTGATCGGCACCCTGGCCGGCGCCCACGGCGATCTGCCGCTCGGGGAGCTCATGAGGCGTCGGGCGCGGGTGATCGGCACGACGCTGCGATCACGCCCCACCGAGGACAAGCAGCGGATCCTCACCGCCACCCGGGAGGTGCTGTGGGAGGCGCTGGCCGACGGCCGGGTGCGGATCCCCGTGCAGCAGGTGCTGCCGCTGGAACGCGCCGCCGAGGCCCACGAGGTGCTCCGCACCGGAGGCCACCTGGGGAAGGTCGTGCTGGACCTGCGTCGCTGAGACGCGGAGGCGACGCCGCGCGGGGCGTCAGGCGAGCAGAGCCTCGATCACGCGGACCGCCCCATCGGCCTCCACCGGCGCGGTGACCGCATCGGCCACCTCCTTCACCCCATCGGGCGCTTGCCCCATCGCCACGCCGAGAGCCGCCCACTGCAGCATCTCCGTGTCATTGAAGCCGTCGCCGATGGCGACCGTGCGCGTCGCGTCCACCCCGAGGCGCTGCCGCACGACCTCCAGGGCGCTCGCCTTCGACACCCCCGGGGCGGCCATGTCCAGCCAGGCCGTCCACCCGATCGCGTACTCCACGCCGTGCACCCCGGCGCTGGCCACCACCCGGCTGAACTCCCCCGGGGACAGGTCCGGCACATGCACCACCACGCGCACCGCCGTCAGCGCCAGCAGATCCTCGAACGGGGCCTCCTGGGCGGTGGTGCCGAAGCTCGCGTCCTGGAACCCGTCGGTCGAGTAGAAGCCGCCGTCGGCGGTCTCCACCGCAAACCGGGCGCCAGGCTCCACCCGCTGCAGCGCCCGCAGCGCCTCGTGCGGATCGAAGGGTCGGGTGTCGACGATCCGGTGCCCGCCCGGGGCCGACGGGTCCAGTTCCACCGTGACCGCGCCGTTGGAGCACACCGCGAAGCCGCGGCGGATCCCGGCGAGCTCCACCACCGGCAGGGTCGCGCCGATGGAGCGCCCGGTGGCGATCACCACGCGATGCTCCGCCGCGGCGCGCTGCAGGGCATCGTGCATGGCGGGGCTCATCACGCCGTCGTGGTCCACCAGGGTGCCGTCCACATCGAGCCCGAACAGCCACTCTCCCGCTCCGGCACGCCCGGTGAGTGCACGCACGGCGGCGTCGAGCTCCTGCGGCAGGCGGGCGGGGTCGGGGATCGAGACGGTGTGGGCACTCATGCCGTCCATCGTCCCTGATGCGCCCGACAGGCAGGTGAACGCCCGGTGGCCGGGGGTGGGGCCGCAGTGCCGGACGGAGGTGCGGCACCCTGCGGCACCCTGCGGCACCCTGCGGCACCGAGAGGGCCGACAGAGTGCGCGTTCTGACGTGTCTGCTTCCACTTTCTGGAAGCAGACACGTCAGAACGCGCACGGGGCAGGGAATGCGGCGGAGCCCCGGGATCAGCGGATCGGTTCGAGGACCTCGCGGCCGCCCATGTACGGGCGCAGACCCTCCGGCACCACCACGGAGCCGTCGGCCTGCTGGTGGTTCTCCAGGATCGCCACGATCCAGCGGGTGGTGGCGAGGGTGCCGTTCAGCGTCGCCACCGGCCGCAGGCCGTCCTCGGTGCGCTCGCGGATGTTCAGGCGCCGCGCCTGGAACTGGGTGGTGTTCGAGGTGGAGGTGAGCTCGCGGTAGGCGTTCTGGCTGGGCACCCACGCCTCGCAGTCGAACTTCCGCGCCGCGGAGGTGCCGAGGTCCCCGGCGGCGGTGTCGATGATCCGGTAGGGGACGTCGATCTTCGCGAGCATCTCCCGCTCCCACGCCAGCAGCCGCTGATGCTCCTCGTAGGCGTCCTCGATCCGGCAGTAGCTGAACATCTCCACCTTGTGGAACTGGTGCACGCGGATGATGCCGCGGGTGTCCTTGCCGTAGCTGCCGGCCTCCCGCCGGTAGCAGGCCGACCAGCCGGCGTAACGCTTGGGGCCGTCGGACAGATCCAGCACCTCCCCCGCGTGGTAGCCGGCGAGCGCGACCTCGCTGGTGCCCACCAGGTACAGGTCGTCGTCCTTGTCGAGGTGGTACACCTCGTCGGCGTGCTCGCCGAGGAATCCGGTGCCCTCCATCGCCTCGGGCAGCACCAGGGTCGGGGTGATCATCGGGGTGAAGCCGTACCCGGCGGCCTGGTCCATCGCCGCGTTCAGCAGCGCGAGCTCCAGCTGCGCGCCGACGCCGGTGAGGAAGTAGAAGCGAGCGCCGGAGACCTTCGCGCCGCGGGCCATGTCGATCGCGCCGAGTCCCTCCCCGAGATCCAGGTGGTCCTTCACGGGGAAGTCGAACTGGCGGGGCGTACCGACGTGCTCCAGCACCACGTAGTCGTCCTCGAGGCCCTCCGGGGCGCCCTCGGCGATGTTGGGGATGGCGCGCAGCGCGGCGTCGCGCTCCTGCTCGGCCTCGGCGGCCTCCGCCTCGAGTCGCTTGACCTCCGCGGACAGCTCCTTCGCCTGCGCCAGCAGCGCCTGCTTCTCCTCACCCTTGGCCTGGGCCACCTGCTTGCCGAAGGTCTTCTGCTCGGCGCGGCGGGATTCGAACTGCGCCGTCGCCTCACGCCAGCGGGAGTCGGCGGAGAGCACCGCGTCGACGGTCGCGGGGTCGCGGCGGCGGGCCTTCTGGGCGTCGCGGACGGCGTCGGGGTTCTCACGCAGGAATCGCAGGTCGATCATGCGGTAAGACTAGGCGAGATCCCGGCCCGCGCGGGATGGGCAGCACGTCCCGGTGGGGTTGGCACCCCCGCGCGGTTCCTCCACAACCGACCGGTTTCCCCCGGGCATGTCACCGGGGCGGGCACACCCCGTACTCTGAGCGCGTGTCGACCTCCTTCTGGCTGGCCCTCGTGCTGGTGCTGGCTCTCCTCCTCATCCTGCTGGTGCTCACCGGTGTCGTGCTCGCGCGCGTGAACGCGACCCGTCGGCAGGTCGCCGAGCTGCGAACCCTCGCCGATCAGCACACCGAACAGCTCGACCATGCCGTGCACCTGGTGGAGGACGACACCGATCCGGACGACGAATCCGGCCACGGCCTGAGCAAGGTCGCGATCATCTTCAACCCCTCCAAGCACGATGAGCCCAACGCGGTGGCGGAGCGGATGCGCGCGACCGTCGAGTCCATCGAGGGCGCGCAGGTCACGATCATCGAGACCACGGAGGACGACCCGGGCCTCGGCCAGGCCACGAAGGCCATGGACGACGGTGCCGAGCTGGTGATCGCCGCCGGTGGTGACGGCACCGTCCGCTGCGTCGCCGCGGCGCTGGCCGGCAGCGACGTGCGCATGGGCATCGTGCCGACGGGCACCGGCAACCTCCTGGCCCGCAACCTCGACATCCCCCTGGAGGACCCGGAGGCGGCGGTGCTCGCCGCACTGTCCGGCCAGGACCGCCGGGTCGACGTCGGCTGGTTGAAGTTCGGCATCGGCCGCGAGGCCGCCGAGGCCGCCGACGAGGAGATCTTCCTGGTCATGTCGGGCTACGGGGCCGACGCCCAGATGATCGGCAATACCGACCCGACGCTGAAGAAGCGCATGGGCTGGCTGGCGTACGTCGTGGGCGGGGCGAAGTCGATCGTGGGTCGTTCCCACAACGTGGTGGTGACCCTGCCCGGTGGCTCCCGCTACGTGGTGAAGGCCCGCACCGTGCTGATCGGGAACGTCGGCAAGCTGCCCGGCGGCCTGGTGCTGATGCCCGGCGCGACCATCGACAACGGCAAGCTCGAGGTGCTCGTCGCCGGATGGCGTGGCGCCGCCGGGTTCGGCCAGATCGTCACCCAGATCGTCAACCCGCGCCTGGTGTCGAAGCCGAAGCTCTCGACCATGGAGCGCTACCTCACCACCAGCGTGCGGGTCGCCACCGCGAAGCCGCAGCCGGTGCAGCTCGACGGCGACACCGAGGACGAGGCGACGCACCTCATCGCCCGCGTCGACGCCGGGGCGCTGCGCCTGCGGGTGCCGACCCGCGGCTGACCCGGGGCGCCCGGGAGGCGGCCGGGTCGCGGGCTCAGCCCTGCACGATCTGTCGGCGCAGGCCCTCGACCCACTGCCGGGCCCGCTCATAGGCCGGATCCTCGGTGTGGGCGTCGATCACGGAGCGCCGACCGTCGGCCCGCGGGTAGGAGCCGAGGAAGTGCACCGCCGGGCACACCCGGTGCAGAGACTCCAGGGCCGCCGCCACCCGTCGATCCTCCAGGTGCCCCTCGAGGTCGAGGGAGAAGGAGTAGCGGCCGAGCGCATCACCGATGGGCCGCGACTCGATCCGCGACAGGTTCACGCCCTGGGCGCTGAACTGCTCCAGCATCTCCAGCAGCGCTCCCGAGCGGTTGTGCGCCAGATGCACCACCACGGTGGTCTTGTCGGCCCCGGTGCGCCGCGGGATGCGGCCGTCGCGCGCGACCAGCACGAAGCGGGTCTGCGCGCCGATGGTGTCCTCGATGCGCTCCGCCAGCACGGTGAGGCCGAAATGCTGCGCCGCCAGGGGTGAGCAGACCGCGGCCCGGCCCCGCGCCTGTGCCGGGTCGGCTTCGGCGAGATCCCGGGCCGCCGCGGCCGTGGACGACGCCGGTTCCAGGTGGGCGTGCGGCAGATGCGCCCGCACCCACGACTGCACCTGCGCCTGTGCGTGGGTGTGGGAGGCGACGACGGTGACATCGTCGAGGTCGACGGCCTCCCGGGCGGCGAGCACGAAGGTGATCGGCACGATCTGCTCGGCGACGATGTGGATGCGCTGCGTGGCGGCGAGGACGTCGAGAGTGCCGGAGACACCACCCTCCACCGAGTTCTCGATCGGCGCCATCAGGGCGTCGAGATCACCGGCCACCAGATCGGCGGTGGCGGCGGCGACGGACCCGTAGGGCCGCAGCTCCCGCTCCGCAGCGCTCTTCCGGCCCGCCGCCGACGCCCTCGTCGTCGCCACCCCACGGCCGGTGTCGGCGGCACCGGTGAGGGCGGCGTCCTCCGCCGCGAGGGCCTGGAGAAGAGCCTGGTGGGTGAAGGTCGTCTCAGGGCCCAGGAATCCGTAACGCATGAGGGGAAGGGTAGTGCGACCGGCCGGATCAGCGGCCGTCGGTCTGCCGCAGCGCGTCCTCCAGCGCGGCCCGGATCGCGTCGACCTCGTACCCGACCGACCGCCATCGCGCGACCGCCGCGTGGACCTCAGCGGCGAGCGCAGGGGGCGAGGCGGGGGCGTCGGCGGCGGGCATCGGGACGTCGCGCGCTGCAGGGGTGGTGCGGGAGTCCCCGCCGACCGAACCGGGGGCAAGGGCCGCCGTCCGCGCGGCCCCGGTAGCCTCCGTGAGGCCGTGGCCCTCAGCTGCCTGACGCGGAGCCCCCTCGGCCACCCGGGTGCCCGCCCCGCGGGCCGTGACCAGCACCCCCGTGGCCTCGAGCTCCTTGTAGGCGCGGGCGATGGTGCCGGAGGCGAGGCCCAGGTCGCGCGCGAGCGCCCGGATCGTCGGCAGCCGCGACCCGACGGGCAGGGCGCCGATGCGGACCGCCTCCAGGATCTGCCGCCGCACCTGCTCGTAGGGCGGAGTGGGGTCGTGCAGATCGACCACCAGCTGGCCGGCGCCCGTCACGCGCGCACCTCCGCCGGGGCGGTGCCGGACGGGGCGGCCGACGTGTCCGCGCGGCGGGCGAGGATCGCGGGGGCGAGCACCATCGCGAGGCCCGCCCCCAGCAGCACCAGCTCCAGCAGGACGAGGGCCGCGGCGAGCACTCCGAGCACCGCCAGTGCCGCGGGAGTGTCGGGCTGGAGAGAGAACGCCACGCTGCGGGCTGCGATGGCGGCCGTCTGGAACAGTGCCATGCCGCTCAGCGACAGCCCGCACACGCCGACCCCGAGAAGGGAGACGGCGCTGCGGCGTCGCGCGAGGAGGTCGGCGTCGTCGCCGCTGGGGCGGCGGTGCACGACCGTGCGGATCGCGAGCCCGATGACGAGCGCGAGCACCACCAGCGCGGCGAGCGCAGGAAGGGTGTAGTACGCCCCGGGGAACGCGCTGGCACCGGCTCCGCGGGTGGGGAGATCGACGGTGAGGCTGCGCCCGTCCACGGGGTCAGCGGTGAGGGTGGTGACCAGGCCGCCGACCACCGGCAGGGCGAGCGCCAGGACGGCCACGACGGCGGCGCGCAGCGGGACCGTCGCGGCGATGGCCAGCAGCAGGATGACAGCGAGAACAGGGGCGATGAGGACCAGCAGTCCCATCGGTGCCATGACGACCTCCGAGGTCTCGAGGGTGCCGGTCCCGATGGTCCGGTCCACCCTGCCACCGACTTGTATCGGTGGGTTGACACAAGAGCGGGGGCCACAGAGGTTTGTGTCAAGTGGCTGGCACAAGCGAGGTCACAGTTCGCGGCGGGCCTGCCCCTCTACGATCGATGGATGACCCCCAGCCCTGTGCGCCCCGCGTTCCCGCGTGCGCTCGTTGGACTGCTCGCCGCCGCGGTGCTCGCTGTGCTCGCGGGTCTGTTACCGGGCGTGCTCCCCGGGTCGGCCCTCTCCCCCGCCGCGCATGCCGCCGGCCCGAACGATCCGGTGCGCCTGGTGCTCGTCACCTCCGGGTTGAGCTGGGAGGACGTCTCCCCCGACGGCACTCCCGCCCTGGCGGAGCTCACGCAGAACGCCGGTGCCGGGGCCATGAACACCACCTCCACCACGCTGCGCGCCACCCAGCGGCAGGGCACGGAGACCCTCCACACCGGGTATCGGGGGCTCGCCGCCGAGGCGCCCCGCACGGCGGGCGTGCCGACCCCCGCCACCGATCTGCTGGCGGACATACCCGGCGGGGTCGCCGAGATCGACGCCAGCACCCGCGTGGACCCGGCCGCCCTGCGCCGCGCCGTCGACGCATCGGGGCTCGTCATCGTGGACCTGGGCTCGGCGGACGCGGCAGGCGGTCGACCTGACACAGCCGACCACGCCGCGGCCCTGCGCTCCCTCGATGCCCGCCTCACCCAGGTGGTCGAGGCGACCGGCGCCGGGACCGCGTCGGGCCCACGCACCCTGCTCGCCTCCGTCGCTCCCTTTGACGCCCCCGACGCCGAGGCCGCCCGCCGGATCGAACGCGGCGGCGCGCCGATGCCGGAACGCACCGGACTGCAGCTGCTCCTCGACACCGGGTATCCAGGGCGGTCCCTGACCAGCGGCGCCACCCATCAGAGCGGCCTGGTCGTGCTCACCGACCTGGCCCCGACGATCCTTGCCAGCCACGACCTGCCCGTCCCCGCCGCGCTGCCGGGGCAGCCGATCACCGGTGAGGACACCCGCATCGCCCCGACCCGCCTGGCCCTGGATCGCACGCAGGCGGCCGACCGCGTCACCGGCACGGAAGTCATCGCCCTCGCCGTCTGGATGGTGCCGACGGGCCTGCCCGCCCTCGCTCTGCTCGTGCCGGCCGTCGCCCGGCGACACCGGGTCGCCGCGGTGCTGCGGCGCCTGGCGGTGATCGCCCCCCTCGCCCTGCCCGCAGGGCTGTGCGCCGGGATCGTGCCGTGGTGGCGGTCGGCGCATCCCACCGGGGCGCTGATCGGCACCGTCGTCGCCGGGTCGGCCCTGCTCGCGGCCGTGGTGCTGCTGGGGCCGTGGCGGCGCCATCGCAGCGACCTCGTGGGCGCCGCGGCGGTGCTCACCGCCGGCGGGATCCTCGCCGAATCCGCCACGGGGTCGCGTCTGCAGGTCGGCTCGCCGCTCGGGGCGCAGCCGATCACCGGTGGCCGGTTCTACGGGCTGTCGAACCACCTGTTCGGGATGGTGCTGGCCGCTGCCCTCATCGCTCTGCTGTGTCTGGTGGTGCAGGGGGCCTCCCGCCGGGTGCGGGTCCTCGCCACGCTGCTCACCGGCGCGGTGGTGGCGGGGGTGGCGGTCGCGCCATCGATGGGCGCTGACTTCGGCTCCATGCTGGTGACCGTCCCGACCTTCGGGCTCCTCGCGCTGATGCTGTCAGGGCTGCGGGTGCGGGCGTGGCATGTGCTGGGGCTCGGGTTCGGCGGGGCCGCGCTGGTGCTCGCCGTGTCCTTCCTGGATTGGCTGCGACCGCCGGAAGCTCGCACCCACCTGGGCCGATTCATCGACGACCTGCTCGGCGGGCGACTGCTCACCGTGGTGGTCCGCAAGCTCGCCCAGAACCTCGGGATGACCGTGGGTTATCCGGGGCTGCTGGTGGTGTTGGTGCTCGCGCTGGTGGCGTCGGTCGCGATCCTCGCACCGGCGCGGTTCCGTCTGCAGCGACTGGCTGCCCTGGACGCGGCCCACCCCGGGGCGTGGGCGGTGCGCTTATGCCTGGTGCTCGGCACCTGGGCGGGGTACCTGGTCAATGACACCGGGCCGGTGCTGGTGGCGGCGGTGCTGGGCGTGGCGCTGTGCCTGCTGCCGCCGCTGCTGCCCGACCCGGCGGCCGACCCAACGGCGGGGCCGGGCGCTCCTGCGGTGCTGGGCGCGAAGGCGGGGCACGCCTGAGGTCCCGGAACCCGACGCGGCGGTAGGACCCGGCTGAGGCCCCGGCACACTGTGACGCGTTCGCTTCCACTAAGTGGAAGCAGGCACGTCACAACGCGCACGCCGAGGCCCCGAGGCGCCGGGGCGCCGGAGCGGGCCCGCGCGACGGCGCTCAGGCGTCCCGGCTGCGGGCCGGTCCCGCACGTCGGGCCGCAGGTCAGATCTCGGGCTCGCCCTCGGGCTCCGGCGGGCGCAGGTGACGACGCCGAGCGAGAGCACGCACCACGTCACGCAGCTGGCCGGCCCGGTGCAGGCGCCCGGAAAGGTCGTTCCCGGTCGCCCGATGCTGGAGCGCGCAGGGGATCTCCTTGACCCAGAAGCCCGCGGTCAGCGCGTCGATCGTCAGCGAGGTCTCAACCCCCCAGCCCGCGGCGAGCGGCTGGCAGGCGTCCCAACATTCACGGGTGAGGCAACGGATCCCCGACAGCGGCTGCTGCGCCCGCCAGCCGGTGGCGCGCTCGATGCCCCGGCGGGCGGTGCCGACCACCAGGCCCATGCCACCGGCGCCCGGCTGCGGCGGCAGCAGGGCGATCGCCATGTCCACACCCTCCCCCAGCACGGCCGGGATCAGCGGCGCGGCCTCGGCGGCGCTCCCCCCGAGGTCGGCGTCGAGGAAGAGGAGAGCACGGGGGATGCGCTCGGCGGACGCCGGACCGACGGCGGGGGTCGGCCCGCCCTCCGGCTGAGCGGCCGGCTCTGCGGCGGTCGGCTCCGCGGCGGCGGGCTGCGCGGACGTGGGCTCCGCGGCGGCGGGCTGCGCGGAGGTCGGCTCCGCGGGCGGCGGGGCCTCGTGCCGCTCCAGGTGGGCGACGGCCCGGGCCCCGGTCTCCATCGCCGCGGCCTTCCCGCGGTTGCGCGGATGCCGCACCACCCGGGCCCCGGCGCCCTTGGCCAGGGCCGAGGTGGCGTCGGACGAACCGTCGTCGACCACCACCACCAGGTCCACCTGCGGCAGCTCCCGGGCGGCGCGGACGGTGGCCTCGATCCGCTCGGCCTCGTCCTTGGCGGGGATGACCACCGCAACCGCCCGGGGGCGATGCGCGGTGAGCACCTCCGCCGGCGGGGTCATCGCAGCGTGACCTGACGTGCCACGATGCCGCCGCGGGCGCGGCGCTCGGCCGGGGTGAGCGGCTCGGTGGACGCCAGGGCCTCCTCGAAGCGGGCGCGGAACTCCTCGGCCACCGCCGCGACACCACCGGCGCCGAAGCCCTTGGGCAGGTCCCACACCGGCACGGTCAGACCCTCCGCGCGGAAGGAGCCGACGTACTTGGTGCCCTCCCCGAGGCCGGACTCGCGGCGGGCGTGGAGGCGGGCGACGGCGTCGATCACGCGGTCCTCTTCGGCGTCCAGCACCCAGCGCAGGTGCTCCTTCGGTCCCGCATCCACCCAGTACGCGTGGGGCAGGCCCGGCACCGGGCGGGTCGGCATGATCGAGTCGTTGGCCTGCGCCAGGGAGCGCTCCACCTCGGGGGTGCGCTCGGCGGCCTCGTCGATCCAGAAGTCGAAGGTGTCGTGCACCTCGATCTGCGGATCGTCGGTGACGTCCAGCAGGTCCTGCAGCCGCGGGGACGCATCCGTCAGGCGCACCGAGGTGACGGGAGTGCCGTCCTCGGAGTCGAGGGCCTGATGCAGCGCCTGGCCGAAGGCGCGGGAGAGGTCACCACCGGGCACGGAGGCCTGCAGGCCCAGGATCACGGAGCCGTCGGTGCGGCGGATCGCCGGCCACGCCATCGGCAGGATCGTCGCGATCGTGACCGGCACCGACCCGTGCTCCGCGCTGGTGCGGGTCGGGAGGGTGGCGGCGGGGATCAGCTGGCGCATGGCCACGAGGTCCCGCTCAGCGGGCAGGCCCTCGAAGGGGCGGCGGACGAGGGCGCTGCGAGAGGTCGACATGCCCGGGATTCTACCGATCGACCAGCGACTCCAGCACGGCGCCGAGCTTCAGCAGCAGCTCCTGCCTCTCCTCCTCCGCGTCGGAGTCCAGCACGATCGCGCCACCGGCGCCGATGTGCATCCGATCCTCGTGCACGACGGCGGTGCGGATGACAATCGACAGGTCCGCCGCGCCCGACAGCGCCACATACCCGAGGGTGCCGGAGTAGAGGCCGCGCGCATGACCCTCCATCTCGTCGATCAACGCCAGGGTGCGTTCCTTCGGCGCTCCGGTCATGGACCCGCCGGGGAAGCAGGCGCGCAGCGCGTCGGTCACGTCGCGGTCCGGGCGCAGACGCCCGACCACCGTGGTGACCAGCTGGTGCACCGTCGCGTAGCTCTCGACAGCCATGAGGCTCGGCACGTGCACGCTGCCGGTCTCGCACACCCGCGCCAGGTCGTTGCGCAGCAGGTCCACGATCATCAGGTTCTCGGCGCGGGTCTTCGCCCCGGCGCGGAGGGTCTCGGCGATCTCGGCGTCACGGGCGGGGTCCGCATGGCGCGGGGCGGTGCCCTTGATCGGTTTGGTGAGGAGCGTGCCGTCGCGGTGCAGGCGCAGGAACTGCTCCGGGGAGGAACTGAGCACACTGGTGGGGCCGGCGGTGAGCAGCGCGGCATGCGGGGCAGGGTTGCCGCGGCGCAGACGCCGATAGGCGGCGGTGAGGTCCGCCGGGGCGGGGCCGGTCCAGGCGTCGGTGAGGCACAGCTCGTAGGTCTCGCCGTCGTGCAGCAGCTGCTGGATGCGGTCGAACGCCCGGTGGTAGGCCGCGCGGCCCAGGCGCAGGCCCGCCGCGGGGTCCCACGGAACAACGGCACCCGCCCCGTCCCCCTCCCGCGGCGGGACGGGCCCGGCCGGCGCCTCCGGCACCTCACAGGCCACCGCAGCGGCCTCGTCGATCCACGCCTGCCCGTCCGCGACATCCTCCGCGTCGGCGGGGTCGACCAGCGCCAGTACCCAGCAGCACCGCTCGCGGTGATCCAGGACGACCATCCGCGTCGCGGCGATCATCAGGGCGTCGGGGGCGGCGGAGCGGTGGGTGATCGGCAGGCCCAGCTCGGCCCCCGCCTCATAGCCGAGGGCCACCACGTACCCGCCGTCGAGGTCGAAGGGCAGCTCGGGGTCGGCGGGTCGGGCGCGCTGCCGGAGACGCTGCTGCAACACCGCCGCCAGGCCGGCGTTCTCGTGGCCGCGCACGGTGCCGTCGGCCGCATGGACCTCCACCCCGGCGCCGACCCGCCCGAGCAGCACCTCCCCGAGCGCACCGGCCGGATGGCCGAGGAAGGAGAACCGCCCCTGGCCGTCACCGGTGCGGGCGCTGTCCAGCCAGAACGACGCCCAACGGCCGGCGAGCAGACGGTCGTGCAGGGCCTCCGGATCGGGAAGCATCGGCAGGGCGCGGTGGAGGAGGTGCGGGGCTGCGGGGGTACGGTCGGCGGCGCGGCCGTTGGCGGCGCGGCCGTTGGCGGCGCGGCCGTCCGCGGCGGGGCCGTCGTCGGCGGCGGGGCGGTCGGCGGGTCCCACGGGCGGCAGGTCCCAGGGCCGCAGCGCCACCGGGCGCACCGTGTCGTCGTCACCGGGTCGCGGCTCGCGCCAGTCCCCTGCGGGGGCGGAGTCCAGGCCCGTCAGGCGGGCGAAACTGCGCACCATCTGCGCACCGTGCTCCGTGGCCACCGATTCAGGGTGGAACTGCACCGCCCACCACGGCCGGTCGATGCGGTGGAAGGCCTGCAGCACGCCGTCCTCCGACCACGCGTCGGCCACCAGGCACGACGGCATCGGTTCGGCCACTGACAGCGAGTGGTACCGCACCACCTCCAGGCCCTGCGGCAGGCCGGCGAACAACCCGTCACCGCTGTGCCGCAGCGGTGAGAGATGCCCGTGTCGCGGCTGCGGGGCGTGCACCACCTGGGCGCCGCTCAGCAGCGCCAGACCCTGGTGGCCCAGGCACACGCCGAGCACCGGAGTCGCCGCATCGTCGGCCAGCAGACCCGGCCAGGCGCCGACATCCGCGGGCCGCGCAGGGTGCCCCGGTCCCGGGGAGATCACCACCGCGTCACTGAGCGCCACCAGCTCGGCGGTGAGGGCGGGATCGTCGGCGCTGACCACCAGCGGCAGCGTGCCGAGACTGGTCGCCAGCAGCTGCGCCAGGTTGTCGGTGTACGAGTCGTGGTTGTCGATCAGCAGGATCCGCATCGGTCAGCTCCCCTCCGGGCTCACGGCGGGCACCTGTCCGTCGAGCACCGCGCGCCAGTGGGTCACCCGATCATGGGCCGATGCGTGGGTGACCAGCAGGTTCTCCTCCCCCATCACCTGGGTGACGAGGTCCGCCCCGCGCAGGGCGCCGACGCACCACAGCTCGCAGCCGGCCAGATCCTGCCAGCGGGCACGCTCGGTGCGCACCGCGATCCCCGCGGAACGCGCCGCCTGCACCAGCCTCCGGGCGGTCACCGACGGCAGCACCGGAAGCGTCGGATCCGGCAGGCACAGGGCGCCGTCGCGCCACCACACCAGGGCGCTGTGGTCGGTCTCCAGCAGGTGTCCATCGGCGTCCCGCAGCAGGGCGTCGGTCATGCCGGCGGTCTCCGCGTGGGCGCGCAGGTCGGTGAGGGCGGGCAGGTCGGGCCCCTTGTGGCGGGGGCGACGGCGCGGGTCGGGGTCGGAGGTGATCCACAGGCCGGCGCGGTCGGGGCGCGGCGGGGCAGGCCGCACCTGGACGTCGAGGGCCGCCGGGGCCACCCGGTCGGCGGTCGGGGCAGCCTGGTCGGCGGTCGGCGCAGCCTGGTCGGCCCGACCCGCGGGCCGGGCCTCCCAGCGCGGGAACCAGCGACCCTGGGGCGGAGTGACGGCCTCGGCGCGTCGACGCAGGGCACGCACCTCATCCGCCCCGATCCCGAGCAGCTCCCCCACCGAGGCCGCGAAACGCTGTTCATGCAGGTCCAGACCCTGCGCGCGGCCGTCGACCACCAGGTACGAGTCGATCACCAGCGGCTCGACCACGGTCCTCCCTCCGCCCACCGCGCAGGGACGTCGGACGGCGAGCCCGCACAGCGTATCGCCCGGCCCCCACGGACCACCCGTGACCCCGACGAGGAGGTTCGAGCGTCGGACCGCGTCGGTAGTGTGACCGCATGAGCGCCCCCGCACCGTCCCTGCTCGACCGCGACATCGTCGCGCGCCAGGCCCTCGCGCCCGATGCTTCCCCCTACCTGCTCATCCCGGAGGCGGTGGCGCGGCCCCGCGACGAGGCCGCTGTGGTGCGATTGATGCGGGAGGCGACCGCGCAGCGTCGGCCCCTCACCTTCCGCTCCGGCGGCACCAGCCTCGCCGGGCAGGCGCAGTCGGCCTCCACCCTCGCCGACGTGCGCCGGGGCTTCCGGCAGGTCGAGGTGCTCGATGGTGGTCGGCGGGTGCGCACCGGCCCCGGAGCGACGCTGCGGGAGGTCAACGCCCACCTGGCACAGCACGGTCGCCGCCTCGGGCCCGACCCGGCCTCGGAGGCCGCCTGCACCATCGGCGGGGTCATCGCGAACAACTCCTCCGGCATGGCCGCCGGCACCACCCAGACCGCGTACCGGACCCTGGCCTCCCTGCGGTTCGTGCTGCCCAGCGGCACCATCGTCGACACGGGGGATCCTCGGGCCGACGCCGCCCTGCGGGAGGCCGAACCGGCGCTGCATGAGGGCCTGGCGCGCCTGGTGCGCGAGGTGCGCGCCGATGCCGACAGCGTGCAGGTGATCCGGAAGCGCTTCGCGTTGAAGAACACCATGGGGTACGCGCTGAACGCGCTGCTGGACTTCGACACCCCGGCCGAGGTGCTGGCGCATCTGGTGGTCGGATCGGAGGGGACCCTCGCCTTCGTCAGCTCCGCGGTGTTCGACACGGTGGTGGTGGAACCGGAGGCCGCGGCATCGCTGCTGGTGTTCGACTCGCTCAGCACCGCGACCGGTGCCCTCGGGGAGGTGCTGGCGACCGATCCGGCCACGATCGAGCTTCTCGACGCCCGCTCCCTGCAGGTGGCTCAGGCCCTGCCGACCGCCCCGCAGGAGCTGCACGGTCTGCGGACCGACGGCCGGGCGGCGCTGCTGGTGGAGCATCGCGCCGGGGACCGGGAGTCCCTGGAGGCGCTGATCGCCCGCGCCCGAACCCTCGAGGCGCAGCTCGGCGGGGTGCGGGTGGATCCGACGACCGACCCGCGGCGCCGGGCGGCGCTGTGGAGCGCCCGCAAGGGCCTGTACGCGGCGGTGGCAGGCGCTCGACGGCCCGGGACGACGGCGCTGCTGGAAGACGTGGTCGTGCCGGTGGAGCGGTTGGAGGCGGCCTGTCGGGGTCTGCAGCAGCTGTTCGACACCCACGGCTACGACGACTCGGTGATCTTCGGGCACGCGAAGGACGGCAACATCCACTTCCTGCTCACCGAGCAGCTGCACGCCGGCGGGGACCGGTTGGAGGCATTCACCGAGCAGATGGTGGAGCTGGTGCTGGGCCACGGCGGAAACCTCAAGGCCGAGCACGGCACCGGGCGGGCGATGGCGCCGTTCGTGGAGCGTCAGTACGGGCCGCGTCTGACCGCCGTGATGCGACGGCTCAAGGAGCTGGTGGACCCGGCGGGGATCCTCAACCCGGGGGTGGTGCTCACGCAGGATCCGGCCCTGCACACTCGCGACCTGAAGCCGACGGTGAGCGTCGAGGAGGAGGTCGACCGCTGCGTGGAGTGCGGGTACTGCGAGCCCGTCTGCCCCAGCCGCGACCTCACCCTCACGCCGCGGCAGCGGATCGGGCTGCGGCGTGCGCTGCAGCGCGCAGAGGCCGATGGGGACGCGGCCACCGCGGAGGCGATCCGCGCCGCCTACCCGTATCAGGGGGTCCAGACCTGCGCGGTCGACAGCCTGTGCGCGGTGGCGTGCCCTCTCGGCATCGACACCGGTGACCTGGTGCGGCGCCTGCGGGCCGAGGCGGCGGGGCCGGTGGTGCAGCGGGGGTGGGCCCTCGCGGCAGAACACTGGGGCGCCGTGACCGGCGGGGCGTCGGTGGCGCTCACCGCGGCGGGGGCGGTGCGGCAGGTGCCGGTGCTGGGTGCGGTTCCGGGGCTGGTCACGCGGGCGGCGCGGGCGGTCGCCGGGGAGGAGGCGGTGCCCGACTACCGGCCGGAGCTGCCGCGACACGGGGGTGCCCGGCGCGGGGAGGCTGGGCGCGGGGACGCCCGGCGCGGGGCTGGGCGACGCGCGGCGGCTCCGCACGGGGCTGGGCGACGCGCGGCGGCTCCGCACGGGGCTGGGCGGGACGCCGAGACAGCGGTCGTGGCGGTGCACCTGCGCGCCTGCGTGCACACCATGTTCGGACCGGCCGATGCCTGCAGCCCGGGCCAGGGTGCGCACGACGGCTGTGCCTGCACCGGATCCGGACACGATGGCCGTTCCGACGCCTCCTCACTGGGGCTCGGGGGGTCGAGGGCGCGGGGAGCCGCGGCGGCCCTCGAGGTCCTCGCGGCGCGGGCCGGTGTCGGCCTGACCGAGCCGCCCGGTGCCGCCGACCTCTGCTGCGGCACCCCGTTCTCGTCGAAGGGCATGACGGTCGCGAAGAACCGGATGCGCTCCCGGTTGCGCGAGGCCCTGGTTGAGGCCAGTCGCGGTGGCGAGCTGCCCGTGGTGGTGGATGCCGCCAGCTGCACCGAGGGGGTGCGCGACACCCTGGACGGCACAGGACTGCGGGTGATCGACGCGGCGACCTTCGCGCGGGAGGTGCTGCTGGAGCGCCTGCCGGTGACCACTCCCGTCGGTTCGGTGACCGTGCACCCGACCTGCTCCACCACCCACCTCGGGTCCACCGAGGACGTCCTGGCTCTCGCCCGTGCATGCGTCGCCGACCCCGAGCGCGATGTGGTGGTGCCGGTGGCGTGGGGGTGCTGCGGCTACGCGGGGGATCGCGGGATGCTGCACCCGGAGCTGACCGCATCCGCCACCGCCTCCGAGGCCGCCGAGGTCGCCCGGCGCGAGACCGAGTGGTACGTGAGCGCGAACCGCACCTGCGAGCTGGGCATGACCGCCGCGACCGGCCGGCCCTACCGCCACATCCTCGAGCTGCTGGAGGTCGCGACCCGGCCCCACTCCTACGCAGAGTGACGGGTGTGCTCCCGGCAAGCGGACGCAGGCACGTCAGACCGCGCACCGGCCCGGGCACCAGCCACCGCGCCGCCCCAGACACCGCCCCCGGGCCCGGCCCCGGGCCCGCCTCAGTGCCCCTTGACGTCGGTCCCGGTGTGGCGGCCCAGCCAAGCCATCAGGTGGTACACGATCAGCGCCGCGAGGGTGCCGAAGGCGATGCCGTTGAGCTCCACGCCGCCGCTCTTCCAGGTGACGTTCGCGATCGCCACGGCGAAGGCCACGCCCGCCGTGAGCTGGTTCTTCGGCCGGGAGAAGTCGACACTGCCGTCGATCCACATACGCATGCCCACCACGGCGATCAGTCCGTACAGCACGAAGGTGACGCCACCCAGCACCCCCGGCGGGATGGTGAAGATCAGCGCGCCCACCTTCGGTGAGAGCGACAGCAGGATCGCGATCACGCCCGCCACCCAGTACGCGGCGGTGGAGTACACACGGGTGGCGCTCATGACGCCGATGTTCTCGCCGTACGTTGTGGTGGCGGAGCCGCCGAAGGTGGCCGACAGTGCGGTGGCCAGGCCGTCCGCAGCGAGGGTGCGGCCCACCATCCCGTCGAGGTTCCGGCCGGTCATCACGCCGACGCTGGTCACGTGGCCGACGTTCTCCGCCAGCAGCACCAGGATCACCGGCAGGAACATGAGGATCAGACCGGGGTGGAACGACGGGGCGTGGAATTCGGGCAGCCCCAGCCAGGCGGCCTCCCGCACGGGCGTGAAGTCGACCTCGCCGCGCAGCACCGCCACGAGGTAGCCGATCAGCACGCCCAACAGCACCGACACCCGCCCCAGCAGTCCGCGGAACAGCGCCGTCGCCAGCACGATCGCGGCGAGGGTGATCACCGCGGTGAGGGGGGACTTCGAGAAGTTGTTCTGGTAGGTGACGGGGATGAGGTTCAACCCGATCAGCGCGACGATCGTGCCCATCACCGCGGGCGGCATCAGCAGGCCGATCCAGCGGGTGCCGACCTTCGCCACCACCAGGCCCAGCAGTGCCAGCAGCAGGCCGGTCACGAGGACGCCGCCGAGCGCGGCGCCCATCGACTGCGACTGGGTGGCCGCGACCACCGGGGCGATGAATGCGAACGAGGACCCCAGGTAGCTGGGCACCCGGTTCCCGGTGATCACCAGGAACAGCAGGGTGCCGATGCCGGAGAACAGCAGGGTGGTGGAGGGCGGGAATCCTGTCAGCAGTGGCACCAGGAAGGTGGCGCCGAACATGGCGATGACGTGTTGGGCGCCGATGCCGATGGTCACGGGCCAGCTGAGGCGTTCATCGGGGGCGACGATCGCGTCGGGCGCGACGGTGCGGCCGTCGCCGTGCAGCGTCCAGCGGAACACGGGCACTCCTGGGTGGGGTCGGGATGGAAAGGTGCGGGGGTCGGGGTGGAGAGGTGCGGGTGGGGTCAGCGGCCCGACCCGGCGGGGAACACCTTGCGGCGGGCACGCTCGGCGGAGACGTCGGGCACGCGCGACGCGAGGGTGCGGTCACCGCCGTTGCGAGCGCGGAACTCCTCGAACATGCGGCCGAGGTCCGGGGCGCCGTATTCGTCGCGCACAGGCGCCGGCACGGTGAGCATCAGACCCGCAGCCAGGCCGACGGCGAGCGCGACCCCGCCGGTCATGAGCCCCGCTCCGGCGCCAGTGGCCAGGGAGTTCACGATGATGTCGAGGAACCCGACGACGATCATCACCACCGCGGCGACCACCGCGGCGGCGCGGGCGGTGGCCGCGGGACGCTCCAGCAGGGAACGCCGCGCGAACAGGGAGACGACCACGAACACCAGCGCCACGGCGGCATCGACGATCAGCAGTGCCACCGGAGCCACCGCCGCGCCCCCGAGGGCGGCGATCGCGGCGAGCACGGCCCACACCACCGCCGCGGCATGCAGCACGGCGCTGATCTCGAAGGCGCGCAGGGTGTGCACGACCCAGTCGACCCGTCGGAACGTCAGGCGCACGGCCCGCACGGCGGTGCGGGAGACCATGACGGCGAGGGCCGCGAACAACCACGGCAGGTACACGAAACCGGTGGCGACCGACTGCGCGGAGGCGAAGTTCAGGCGCAGGGAGTTGTCAGCCAGGGCGCCGAGCAGCAGGCCCGCCACCATCGCCGCGGAGAACACGTAGCGGGAGCGGTCGCGCCCCACACCGGCGCGGATCACCAGCATCACCACCAGCATCGACACCGCCGCGGAGGCCGCTGCCAGCAGCGAGTACGCCCACCCGGTGGTGGCCACCCGACCGATGACCATCACCCAGCTGAGCAGGTAGAACACCCCGGCGACGGCGAGCAGGGAACGGAGGGTGCGACGCACCAGCAGCGGCGCCGCGGGCGGGGCGATGGCACCCTCGTGGCGTCGAGGCTCCATGCCGACCAGGCTGCCCGCCACCAGCAGGGCGGTCCCGACGCCGACGCCCACCGGCGGCCCGTCGGGCAGGGACGCGAAGAGCACCGGCAGGCCGGTGACGAGGTCCGCGACGATCACAGCGAGGGCCGCGAGGAGGCTCAGCGACATCGAGGCCATGCGCACGACCCGCAGGGTCCGCAGCGGCGGGTTCGCCGGGATCCACCGGCCCAGGTGGACGGCGACGAGGCCCGTGAGCGACAGGCCGACAGCGATCCGGGTGACGGTCTCCAGCACGGCGACCAGCGGCGTGGCGTCCTCGGAGTAGGCGCGTCCGGTCAGCTGCGTGGTCATACCGCCGATGAGACATACCAGCGCCAGGCCGTCCCGGAGAGCATCCCAGCCGTTCAGTGCGGCGAACCGGGAGGGCAGGGGGACGACGGGGGCGCGGTCCCGCTCCTCGGCGTTGGGGGTGGTGCCGGATCGGGCGAAGCTGCGCTCGGGCAGGACCGGTGATTCGTCACCGTGGGGTCCGAAATCCGGGGCGGGCCCGACGGGAGGGACGGGCCGGGCGGCCAGGCGGCCACCGGATGCTCCGGCGGCGGCGTGGGTGGCGTGGGAGGTGTCGGAGTCATGGCGTTCCCGGGCGACGGTCTCCGCGGTGCGCCTGATGATCCCGTCCGCCACGGGCGAGCCGCTCGGACGCGCGGACTGCGGGTCGTCACCGGCGGAGGCGCCCTCAGCTGCACCGTCGGCGCCGCGACCCTCGGCGTACGCGTCGACCTCGTCGAGTCCGGGCAGCCGATCCGTGGGGAGGGTGCGCGGATCCGCCGCAGCGAAGATCCATTCGATCCCCCCGCCCGACGACGTGCGCTCGTCCTTCGCCATCGACCCCGTCCATCCTGCTGACTCTCCGGTGTGCCGGCGTGGCCATCCGTCGGCGGACCCACCGGTCCGGGGCGAGTCTAGGGCGCGAAGCGGCGCACGCGAGCGGGGCGCGCCGGTCAGAGCGATCCGCGCTCCGTCCGCCCACCCCACTAGGCTCACACCATGACCGCTCCCGAGACGGCGCTCGCCGCGCGCTTCCAGTCCGCCTTCGCTTCGGCCTTCGGTGAGGAGTACCGCACCGCCGATCCGATCATCCGCCCGTCGCAGTTCGCGGACTTCCAGTGCAACGCGGCGATGGGTCTGGCCAAGCGCCTGGGGCAGAAGCCGCGGGATGTCGCTCAGCGCATCGTCGAGGCGGTGGAGCTGGACGACATCGCCGAGGCGCCCGAGATCGCCGGCCCCGGCTTCCTCAACATCCGGCTGCGCACCGACTGGATCGCCGCCCGCACCGCGGAGGTCGCCGCCGATCACCGCCTCGGGATCCCCGCCCTCGAGCCGCAGCGGGTGGTCATCGACTACTCGGCGCCGAACGTCGCCAAGGAGATGCACGTCGGTCATCTGCGCACCACCGTCGTCGGTGACGCCCTCGCCCGCACGCTGGAGAAGCTGGGTCACACGGTGATCCGGCAGAACCACATCGGTGACTGGGGCACCCCTTTCGGCATGCTCATCGAGCACCTGCTGGAGGTCGGCGAGGGCAGCGATGAGGCGAAGCTGCTGGAGACCGATCCCAACGCCTTCTACCAGGCGGCTCGCGCGAAGTTCGACGCCGCGGAGACGCAGGGGGCGTCCGCCGACGGCAGCGACTTCGCCACCCGCGCCCGCAAGCGCGTCGCGACGCTGCAGTCGGGCGATCCGGAGACGCTCGCCATCTGGGAGCGCCTGGTGGGGATGTCGAAGGAGTACTTCCACCGCATCTACGAGCTGCTGGACGTCACCCTGACCGACGCCGACCTGGCCGGGGAGTCCACCTACAACGACGCCCTGCCGCGCACCGTCGCCGACCTGGAGAGCGCGGGGATCGCCCGCGAGTCCGATGGCGCGCTGTGCGTGTTCCCCGTCGGCTTCACGGGCCGCGACGGCGAGCCGCTGCCGCTGATCATCCGCAAGTCCGACGGCGGCTACGGGTACGCCACCACCGATCTCGCGGCGATCCGCCACCGGGTCGATGACCTGCACGCCGACCGCATCGCCTATGTGGTCGGGACCGCGCAGGAGCTGCACTTCCAGATGATCTTCACGACCGCCCGCGAGGCCGGCTGGCTGCCGGAGGACGTCGAGGCCACGCACGTGAAGATCGGGTCGGTGCTCGGGGAGGACGGCAAGATCCTGCGCACCCGCTCCGGGTCCTCCCTGCGCCTGATGGCGCTGCTGGAAGAGGCCGTCGCCAAGGCGCAGGGCGTGATCGACGAGCTGCGGCCCGACCTGCCGGAGGCCGAGCGCGCCGAGATCGCCCGCATGATCGGCATCGGTGGCGTGAAGTACGCCGACCTGTCCACCGCGCACGACTCCGATTACGTCTTCGACCTCGATCGGATGCTCGCCCTGCAGGGCAACACCGCCCCGTACCTGCAGTACGCGGTGGCGCGGATTCGGTCGATCCGCCGCCGGGCCGCTGAGCTGGGGGTCTCCCTGACCGGTGCCGACGGGGCGGTCGTCGCGCCGCGGGTGGTGGACGACGCCGAGCGCGCCCTGGCGCTGCAGCTGCTGAAGCACGCGCCGACGCTGCAGGCCGTCGCCGAGCAGTGGGAGCCGCACCGCTTGGCGGCGTACCTGTTCGCCACGGCGCAGGCGTTCACCGCCTTCTATGAGGCCTGCCCGATCCTCAAGGAGGCGGACGAGGAGATCCGCGCGGGGCGGCTGGCGCTGGCGGAGCTCACCGAGCGGGTGCTGGTCGACGGTCTCGACGCCCTCGGGGTGCAGGCTCCCGAGCGCATGTGACCGGAATCGTCCAGCCGGCCTCGGCGTCCGTCGCCACGGACGCCGAGACCGGATCGTGACCGTACGTCGGGGGAAATCCGACTCACGGTGGACGTGCGATCCTCCGAAGGGCCATAGGTTCGCGGTATGCGGGCGAACGGGCTGGTGATCGGGGCGTGGGCGGGGTATGCCGCCGTCGCTCTGGTGCATCTCGTCGCACTCGGCGCCGGGCACACCTCCCTGGCCGTCTCCACGCAGCCGCTGCTGATGCCCCTGCTGCTGCTGGTGCTGGTGGCCCACCGCCCCCGATGGAACCGCACCCTGGTGCTGGCGGCGATGGCCATCGGTGCGGCGGGCCTGGGGGATGTGGTCCCGCAGGCGCTCGCGGAAGACGCCCGGCGCACCGCGGCCGCGGCCCTCTTCCTCGGGACGCTGATGCTGTACGCCGGGGCGCTGCTGCCCCTGTGGTGGCGGCAGCGGAGCCTGTCGCGGACCCTGCTGGCGATCCCTGTCACCGCGGTGGTGCTGGGACTGGCGGTCTCCTGCCTTCCCGGGGCGGCCGGGCGATGGCTGCCGATGCTGCTGCTCTACGGGCTGATGCTCGGGGTGGTGGCCTTCCTGGGCGCCGGGGTGAACGGGTGGACCTGGGTGGGAAGTTCCCTGTTCCTGTTGTCCAGCACGTTGATCGCCATGAAGTGGTTCCTGCCCGGGGCGTGGTTCCCCCATGCCGACGTGGTGATCATGGCCTGCTACATCACCGCGCAAGCGCTGCTCCTGCGGGGGTTGCTGACAGCCGCCGATGACCAGCCCCCGCGCCCGCGGAGGCTCCCGCAGGGCGGATCGACGCTGGTCGTCGTCGAGGGATGATCCGACGCCTCAGCGCCGGCCGATCACGGAACCGATGAACTGGGCCTGTTCCCGCAGCAATCGGGCGGTGTCCTCCCCGCGCCGCATCCAGGGCAGGCCGCCGAGGCGGCCATTGACCTCCCGGTACCGCACCTGGACGCCGTTCTCCTCGAGGTGCAGCCGCAGCACACGGTCCTCGGTGAGGAACAGGTCGCGGGTCCCGACTGACAGGTGCACCGGCGGCAGACCGCTCAGGTCGGCGTTCGCCGGGGACAGTTCCGGGTCATCCAGCGGGGTCCGGCCCGCGTAGGCGGCAGCCGCTGCCCGCAGCAGACGGCGCTCGTGCACGGGATCGCGGCGCCCGGTCTCCGTGATGCCGGGGTTCGCGAGCTCCAGATCCATCCACGCGGCCATGATCAGCAGTCCGGCGGGGCGGGGAAGGGCGGGCGCGTGCGAGCCCCCGCTCCAGTGGCGGTGCGCGAGGACCATCGCGAGCCCACCGCCGGCATCCGTGCCGCTGAGCACCCAGCAGCCCTCCCCCAGCACCCCGCGGGCCACGAGCTCGCGCAACGCCGCCTCGGTGTCCTCCAACGCCACGGGATGCTGATGGTCGGGGCCGACGCGGTAGTCGATCATCAGGCCGGCGCAGCGGCGGGCCTCGGCCTGCGCCGAGAGCCACTCCCAGTCCCCACCGAAGGGGCCCGACACATAGGCGCCGCCGTGCAGGTGCACGATCACGCCCTCCGCGGCCAGGTGGCGATCCAGCCACACGCACCGGGTGCGATCGATCATCTCGACGTCCACCGCGTGCTTCTTCTGCACCCGGCCCGGCGGCAGCGCCCGGCGGGCCTCCGCCAGGCCCTGCGTGTAGACGGGTCCGGGCACGGGGGCGTTGCGCACGGCCCGGGCCCCGGTGGTCACGATGTCGGCGATCCGGCCCATCGAGCGGACTCCTTCCCGGCGGGGTTCGGCGATCCCCGCCAGCGTACCCGCGGGGGGTGCGTGCGCCCCGTACGCTGGCGCGGTGACCGACTCGATCCCCGCCCCCGGCACCCCGACTCCAGCTTCCCCCGACACCCCGCCGACCGACACCTCCGCTGCCCCGACGCCCGACACGTCCGGCTCTGCGGCCCCGACACCCGGCGGCCCCGTCCTGGTGCTCGTCGCGATGGCACAGGAGGCGGCGCCGCTGCACCGGCGACTGGAGGGGGCGCGGGCGATTCCCGTCCCGCTCGCGGGGGCCTCCGCCCGTGCCGGGCGCCTCGCCGGGCAGGAGGTCGTCGTGCTGACCAGCGGTATCGGCGTCGCCGCCGCGACCGCCGCCACCACCTGGGGGATCCTCACCCAGCATCCTCGTCTGGTGATCGACACCGGCTCCTGCGGGGGCCTCGCCGCCGACATCGAGGTGGGTACCGTCGTGGTCGGTAGCGCCTTCACCTGGTCCCTGGCCGATGCGACCGCCTTCGGGTACGCGCCCGGACAGGTTCCCGGTGGGCCGGTCCGCCACGAGGCCGAGCCGACCCTCGTCGACCGCGCGACAGCAGCAGCCGACCACCTCCTGCGCCACGGGGCCGGCACGGGCAGCGGTGGCGCGGAGGGCTCGGACACCGTCGGCGGGCTCGACGCTGGGGCGGTGCGCGCCGGTCTCATGCTCAGCGGCGACGCCTTCGTCACGGCACCGCTCGCCGGACCCCTGCGGGAGCGCTTCCCCGAGGCCCTCACCGCCGATATGGAGACCACCGCGATCGCCCGCACCTGCGAGGCGATGGGGGTGCCGTTCCTCGCCGTGCGCACCGTCTCGGACCTGTGCGGACCGGCGGCCGGCCAGCAGTTCCACCTGGAGCTCGAGGTGGTCGCGGAACGTTCCGCGGCGGTCGTGGAGGAGCTGCTGCGGGGGTTGTGAGCCTCTGGCTCCGGGCCGTGGGGTAACTGCGGCGTCCCTCGTTGCCCTGGTCACGTCATTCACGGTGCACCCAGCGCGACATGTTAGAAGCCTCGTAGGGGGGTGGACAAATCGTCCCCGACCCGGAAGTCATCGTGAGCTCCGTTCCACCGTCTCCCGCACCGTCCGCGTCCTCTGCATCCCCCGCGCCCGCCACACCGCGTCCGTCAGGCGATCATTCCGCCGCCCGGTCCGGCGCCCCCGCCCTCACCCCGAGCCCCTACGGGCTCGCGCGCGGCGTCTTCGGTGTCTCCGCCGCCGTGATCCTGCTGGCCGTCGCCTTCGCGCTGCTGCTGCCCGCGCAGTTCGGCGCGGTGGTCGGTGCGATCAACACCACCATCGTCGACTCCATCGGCTGGTACTACGTGCTGGCCGTCGCCTCCTTCGTGCTGTTCGCCCTCACCGTCGCCTTCACGCGGCTGGGGGACATCCGCCCGGGAGCGGACGACGACACCCCCGAGTACGGGCTGTTCAGCTGGTTCGCCATGCTGTTCGCCGCCGGCATGGGCATCGGCCTGGTGTTCTGGGGCGCCGCGGAGCCGCTGAGCTTCTTCACCGGTGAGGGCAGCATCCCGCCGAACATCGCCGGCATGGCCGATGAGGAGCGGGCCCGCCGAGCCATGGGCCAGACCTTCCTGCACTGGGGGCTGCACGCCTGGGCGATCTACGTCGTCGTCGGCCTCGCCATGGCCTACGCGATCCACCGCCGCGGCCGCCCGGTGTCGATCCGCTGGGCCCTGGAACCGCTGCTGGGTCGCCGCACCGACGGCTGGCTCGGCGATCTCGTCGACATCCTCGCGATCGTCGGCACCGTCGCCGGTGTCGCCACCTCCCTCGGCTTCGGCGTCAACCAGATCTTCGCCGGCCTCGCCCACCTGGGGCTCTTCCCGGAGACCGCCGAGTGGCTCAAGGTCGTCATGGTGCTCGTCATCACGGCGCTCGCGACGCTGTCGGCCGTCAGCGGGCTCGACAAGGGCATCAAGATGCTGTCGAACCTGAACATGGGGCTCGCGGCGCTGCTGCTGATCGCCGTGCTGATCCTGGGGCCCACGCTGTTCTTGCTGCGCGACTTCGTCTCCGGCATCGGCTACTACCTGCAGAACTTCATCTCGCTGTCGTTCCAGACCGGTATCCGCGGGAGGTGATGAACCCACATTCTGTCGCACCGAGGATGCGGCAGATGGCCTCGACCCCGAACTGTTCGCGATGCATGTCGATGGACGCGATCATTTCGTCGTGGGGCGGTCGAGTTCCGCTGCGAAAAACGCCGAGGCGGCTTTCAGGATCTCGTTCGCGCGTCTCGCCTCGGCGAGTTCTCGCCGGAGCCGGCGGTTCTCCTCCTCGAGCGGCTCTCCCGGGCCGGTCGGCTCGGTGGGGCCGTAGCGGTTGCACCAGACCTGACTTGGACCTCTTTAGCCTCGATGTTTCATGGGGCTGGTGAGCGGGGACGGTCGGCGTCGTTGCCGGTGTTGAGCTGCTGATTGTGGCATTCGGGTATGACAGATCGTCGCAGTGTCCGTTGCGGGCGGTCGGGTTCCACTCCCGAGAGGTTGATGCTGGTCGGTGGGGCGGGTGGTCTCGCCGGGTTAGGTCTGTGCGACGGTGGTGCGGAGCCGGTTGACGCCGGTCAGGACCCTCACGGCTTCGGGTGCATGTTCGGCGAGGTGGAGGACCTTGTGCCGGGCGCGGCGCACGAGGGTCGCGGGGATCTCGAACAGCCGTGCGCGGAGCCGTTTGGGCTCCCACTTCCGTGCATCATGGCCGGTCAGCGCGATGGTCTGCATCCAGGCGACGAGCTCGCTGGCGAGCTGGACGATCTGGCACCAGACCTGGTTCTGCGCGAAGCCCTGCAACGGGAACTTCTCAAGGCCCATGTCCTTGGCGTTACGGATCCGGTCCTCGCAGCGTGCACGGCGACGGTGCCGCAGCTCCAAGACCGGGAGCTGGCCGCGCGGGGAGTTGGTCGCGAACGCGGTGATGCGCATCCCCTCGTGATCGGTGATCCGCAGCTGCGCCCCAGGATGAGGACGTTCCTTCCGCACGATCACCCGCATCCCGGCAGGCCACCCGGACAGGTCCAGCAGTCCGGTCAGCTCCGCCACCCACGCCCCCTCGCGGATCCCGTCGGTATCGGTGTCATAGGCGGGAGTCCACGCCTGCGCCTCATCGATACGTTCCAGCAGGTCAGGGGTGTTCGCGGGGAGGGTGAACCCGACTGAGTAGGCCAGACGCTGCCGCTGGAGCCAGGCCAGGAAGTCCTTGGTGCCGCCGGCTCCGTCGGTGCGGATCAGGATCTTCTTCGACCCCCGCCCGCCCCGGGCCAGCAGGCCCGCAGGCAGCTGCGCGAGGGCCTGCCGGGTGACGGTGATGTGATCAGCGGCGGTGTTCGAGCCGGCGTTGCCGGGGCGCAGGTGGATCGCCAGTGGTTCCCCGGTCCCTTCGCTGCCGTGGTCCAGGAACGCGCACAGAGGGTGGTATCCGAAGCCGCGTTTGAACGTCGGTGCGGCCTGCTCCTTCTCACTGTGGACGTTGATCAGGGTGGCATCGAGGTCGACGACCAGCGGGTTCTTCGCACTGACCCCCGCAGCCGGGGAATGCGCTCCGGCGAGGGTCCAGGCTCTTTCCCGCGCGGCCCGGCGGGCCTGGGAGATCGCCTCGATCACGGTGGGCGCGTCCTGGGCGAGGGTGGTGAGCGTGCGGGAGATCGTGGGGGTCGAGGCGACGTCTCCGAACAGGTCCGGTTCGCATCGCAGCAGATCAGTATCCGAAGCGTGCTCGCCGCCGATTGCGAGAGTGAGTGCGAGGTCCAGCAGGACCTTCGCCGCGTGGTGCTCGGCCAGCGGTTTCGTCCAAGGAGCCAGTGCTTCCCGCAGCGAAGAGGCGAGGCCGGTGGCGTGGATCGTGTCGGTCAGCAGCACCGCGCCGGCGTGTGAGACCGCGGGGACCTCAGCGATGTCCACGCGCGGGCGGGGGTAGAAGAACAAGGTAGGGTGGGACACCTGAAAGGTGCTCCTTCCAGCGGATGGGTACGGGTCTCAACACCTCGTATCATCCCAGGCCAGGAGCACCTTTCGCCATTCATTCCGCCGGTCGAGACCACACCCCCGTGAAATCTCGAGGTTAGTGTGTCACTCGCTGAAGGACGTGTCGGGCGTCGTCGGTGAGTTCGGGGCTCGCGGTGATCTTTTGCCCGGCGATGGTGATAGTGACGTCCTGGAGGGGACGGAGTGTCCGGATGATCCGGCGGATGCTGAACCCGGTCGCTGCTTGGAGGTGTCTGGCGATCGCCAGGGCCGTGAACACGATGGTGAGGTGGGCTTCGATCGCGTCACGGGTGCGGTGGAACATGGGCCTGGCCTGCAGGTCTGTCTTGCTCATCCGGAATGACTGCTCGACATGCCAGAGGGCGTGATAGCTGGAGACCACCTCCGCCGCCGGCATCGTGGCGGCAGGAATGTTCGTGACGTAGCCCTTCAGCCCGACCAGACTTCGTGCCCGCTCGAGCGAGGCCGTATCGAGGGATCGGCCGCTCGCGGTGGTCTTCACGAATCTGGTCGACTTCACCGACGCGTCCCCGTCGATCACGGCTCGGGCCCGGTTCTCCTGCGCGGTGAGGGTGTGATTGTCCCGGGTGGCACGCTTGGTGCGGTAGCTCCAGATGGCACGCCAGTGCCCGGGATGCTCCTCTGCGTCCCAGACCGGCTCCTTGCGGCGCTTCGTCGTGGAGGGTTTCGTGTTCCCGTGGCGGGGCGTGATGGTGTCGATCAGCTGCCCGTCCGTGAACGCGTCCCCGTTCCAATGGAAGTGATTGGCCAGGTCACCCGGGGCTTTCGTCTGTCGTGAGCCGACGATGAACTTCAGGTCCGCTTCGTCGAGCTCGCGCAGGTTGGCCGCCGAGAGCATCCCGGCGTCCGCGACCACGACCATGTCAGCGAGGTCGTTCCGGGCCTGGAACTGGCGGATGATCGGGACGATCGTGCGGGTCTCAGCATGGTTCCCCTCGAAGCAGCCGATCTCCAGCGGGAACCCGCCCCGGTCCACGAGCAGGCCGACCACGATCAGCGGATCCACGCGGCGTTCCTTCGAGTAGCCGACCTTCCTCAGCGCATCCTCGTTCTCCGCCTCGAAATAGAGCGTCGTAACGTCGTAGAGCACCAGCGAGATGTCGCCGCTGGTCGCGGCATGCTCGAAGCACCTCGTCGCGATCTGGCCGCGGTAGTCGTTCGTGGCGATCCGGGCCAGGCAGCGCTTCATCGTCGAGCGATGCACCGGGTCGATCCCGACCTCCGCCAGCACTCTGGCGGAGTCGCTCATCGAGGTCGGCTCGATCAGGCGTGCGGCGACGAGCTGGAAGAATGCCTCATCACCGATCGCCGTGAACCCCAGCGCCGCCCACGCGGACTGCAGCGTCTCCAGCAGCAGCCGGGACTGCTTCGACGTGATCGTCGCGGGGCTCGTCGACGTTGCTGTCCCCAGGTCGAGGACGCCCTGACCAGCGTTGATCTTCTCCCGACCCGCCTCCATCAGGCCGGCGAGCTCGGCTTCGGTATGAGCCGACCCGAGATGCTCCAGGACCACATCCCGACGGTTCCGCCGCTCAGCAATCTGCACAGCCGTCGCCCCCGACGCCGTCCTACCTTCCGCAGGAACACCACCCGCTTAGTGTGTCACTCCAGGCAGGCGCGAAGCGCTCACCAGCACCGATACACCCAAAACCCGCGTCGATACCCCAGAGAGGTCCAAGTCAGGTGGGGCCGTAGCGGTTGCACCAGATCCGCAGCGTCTCCTCGCCGACACCGAGCTGCGGGGCGACCGCACGGATCGATGCTGCACGGGGACCACCCTCGCGTACCTGACGGTCGTAGACCATACGCACGGCACGGTCACGCAGCTCTGGACTGAACTTCTTGGGCATGCTCCGATTCTCCTTGCTGAGACTCGGAACGGAACCCAGGCGCTTCATAGTGGGAACCGTGGGATCAACTGGCCGGGGTGTAGCGCTGGGGTATACCTAGTGCGACAGGAGTGTCGCAAAATCGGGAAGTAAGACCATATTGGGAACTGCAAGCGACGGCTTGGTCGGTGTCCTGCTGGGGTGCCCCAGTTTGGTACCTCCCTCGCGACGGCGCTCGTGACACCTTCCTGCACATCAGTTCCACCGTGACTTCGTTGGCGCCGGCTCTGTTTCGCCTCCAGCAGCCACAGGGCGGGTGGCCTGGCCATGACGTTGGTAGCGGCGGTCAGGAACTGCGTCCATCGAGGATGGAGCCGATAAGTGGTACGAGGGACCGCAACGGCTCGTCCACGGGCACCTGCGGGGCCAGGCCGAGGGAGTGGCGGGTCACGAACACTCCCACCACCAGGGAGACCACGGCCAGAGCGCGGGTGGTGGCGTCGCGGCCTCCGATAGTCTCCGCGAGCCTCCGGACGACCTCCACCTCAAGATAGCTGCGGCAGGCTGCCCCGACCCGGGGGTCGGTCAGGGCCGTGGAGAGCAGCAACTCCACGGGCCGACGCCGGGACTCATCCGCCCAGGCCACGGTAACCACGCGGACTAGTGCGGCGGGTACTTGGTCGCGGGGCACGGACAGGGCCCGGTCTAGCAGCTCCGCCGGGGCCACGTCCAGGGCTAGGGCCCGGGCGATCAGCTCGTGCTTGGCTCCTCCGTGATAGGCCACGGTCGAGACGTCAACGCCTACCGTGCGGGCGATGCCCCGGAGAGTTGTCTTCTCGTAGCCGTGCTCATGAAACGAGGCGGCGGCGGCCCGCAGCACTCGCTCGCGCGTGGTGCTCGGGCCCGGCGGGCGGCCTGGGCTGCGCGGTGAATCCAACACATTCAAACCTTACAAGGAACCGCTTCCCCGCCGGCCGGTCCACGGGAATCCCACAGGATCGACTCGGGCGTCGCCAGCGCCCCATCATGGCGGCATGAATCTCCTCCCGCCCGCCGAGCGCACCCTCAGCCGACGCGATCTGGTGGCGGCCGCCCTCCTGTCTGCAGTAATGTGCAGCGTCTTCTGGGTGTTCAGCAGTGGCGCCTCTCTGTGGGTGACCTTCGTGCCGGGCGCCCTGATCACCCTGGGCCTCGTCGTGGTCCTGTACTGGACGAGAGCGCCACTGCCTGCGCCGGGCAGGGCACTGCCCGTGTACGCCGTTGCCCTGGGGTGGCAGTTCCTCCACTTCGCCGAGGAGTTCCAGACCGGTTTTTGGCGGGACTTTCCCGCGCTCTATGGCGGGGCGCCCTACGCACCCGAGGTGTTCGTGTGGTTCAACATGGCCTCCTACGCGCTCTTCGGTGTCGCGACGTATGGCGTCGTGGTCCACGGCCGCCGCGCGCTCCTATTGCCCTCCCTGTTCTTCGTTATCTACGGCACCCTGGGTAACGCGATCACCCACCTGGTGTGGACCGTGATGACCGGCGGCTACTTCCCGGGGCTGGTCACGGCCTGCGGATACCTGGTGATCGGCCCGATTCTACTGAGGCGCATGTGGTCGGGTTCCACCTGGCGGCAGGTTGCCGCCGTCGTTCTCGTTCTCGTGGTTGTGCTGGTCCCGTTGCTGGTGATGCTGGCGGGCCCCTGAGCAGGGCGGCCGCACCCATCGGGCGGCGGGCGGTCCTTCCCAGCACTCAACACGGCGACTGAAGGGCCGCGGTGCGGCGGTCACTAGATGGCGGCGGTTTGGTGCCGCGCCTGGGTCCACACGCACCTGTGGTTCTCGCCCCGCTCTTGTCAACGAGAGCGGGGTGGTTGCGCCGTCGGGCCGAAGCCGCCGGGATGGCGGTCGGTTCTCCCCAGAGCTCGGTGAAGCGCGCCGCCTTCGGGCCTGTCAATCCGCGGAGCGGTCACGGAAGATCGCCGGTTCGTAGGTGGGATGGATTCCCTGGCGCATGGAGTGCCTCCTGGGGTTGGGGATGAGTGGTCGAGGGGGTCCGCGGCTGCGCGGCGAGGCGGGCGGGTGGTCTGTGCAGACGCGTCGTTCACCAGCTGGAGGTGCGCACCCCCGGCAGTTCGCCGTGATGCGCCATCTCGCGGAACCGCACCCGCGAGATCCCGAAGCGGGACAGATGCCCGCGGGGGCGACCGTCGATCGCGTCGCGGCGGCGCAACCGCGTGGGGCTCGCATCACGGGGCATCCGTTGCAGGGCCCGCAGGGCGATCAGACGTTCCGCCTCGGGGGTGGCGGGGTCCTTGACGGTGCGCTGGAGAGCGGCCCGCTGCTGTGCATACCGCGCGACCACCGCGCGACGCTGCTCATTGCGGGCGATCTTCGAGGCCTTCGCCATCTCAGCGCTCCTCCCGGAAGTCGACGTGGCGGCGCAGCACCGGGTCGTACTTGCGCACCACCAGTCGGTCCGGGGTGCTGCGGCGGTTCTTCGTGGTCACGTAGGTGTAGCCCGTGCCCGCGGTGGAGCGCAGCCGGATCACGGGGCGCAGGGCGGAGTTCTTCGAGGCCATGAGGGTCCTTTCTGCTGGGGTGGGGGAACGTGGACGGTGGGGCGTGTCATGTCCGCCTGTCTCGCCGGTCACAGCGGGGCGGGCGAGCGGGGTGGGCGAGAGACGCGGCAGAACGCCACGCCCTCAGAACCGCTCCCCGCGGGCGAGCATCTCGGCGACCACCGCATCGATGCCCTCGCGGTCGATGCGCCGCATGGCCCGCACGCTGAGGGTGAGCCGCACATACCGCCTGGGTGAGGGCACCCAGAAACGCCTGGTCTGCAGGTTCGGGGACCAGGTGCGCGGGGTGCGGCGATGCGCATGGGACACGCGCCGACCGACTCGCGGTGACGCTCCGGTGACTTGACAACGACGGGACATGACGAGGACGTTAGTTACCGAGAATCATTCTCGTCAAGCGAAGGAGCCCCATGCCGCTCGATCCCCACGCCGGCCGTGACCGCACCCCTGGCCCCGACCGCGACCACGCCCCCGCGACCCCTCTCCCCCTCGCGGTGGTCTGTGCCATCGACCAGGTGCTGCGGGACAGCGTCGCGGCCGACCTGTTGCTCGACACCCGGCGCCTGGCCGCTCTGCGCTACGACGTCGACCGCGCCACGGGGTCCCTGCGCCGCCTGGTCCTCGACTCCGGGGAGAGCATCCTCGACGCCGGCCGCGTGCGGGAGGACCGCCTGGTGGAGCTCGACCACGAGTGTGTCGCCTGCGCGATGCGGGAGGATGCCGTGCCGGTGCTGGAGGCGCTCGCCGCCACCGGCCGGTACGACGCCCTCGCCCTGGTGCTGCCGATCAGCGCTGACCCGCTCACCGTCTCACGCACCCTCGGGGCCGCTACCGACGCCGTGCGGATCAGCACGATCGCGGCGGTCGTCGACTCCGGAACCGTCGTCGAGGACGTTCTGGGGGACGCCACCCTCGCCGAACGGGACCTGCGCTGGGCCCTGGAGGACGAGCGCAGCGTCGGTGAGGCGCTGTGCGCGCAGGTCGAGGTGGCCGACCTGGTGATCGACGCCCGCCCCCAGCCCGACCCGGCCGGGGCCGAGCTCCTCGCGCATCTGCTGCACGCCGACCAGGAGCTCGTCACCGAGCTGCACTCCCTGGCACCGGCGGAGCTGCTGCGGCCGCGGCACGACGCGTCCGCAACGATGCGCCGCGCCGATGCCTGCGCCGCCGGGGACCACACCCCCCGGCCCGGCCTCTCCCCCCACGGCACCTGGACCGTGGTGCTGCGCTCGGAGCGACCGTTCCATCCGGGTCGGTTCTTGCAGCACCTGGAGGCGCTCGGGGCAGGCCGGCTGCGCAGCCGCGGCCGCTTCTGGGTGCCGACGCGCCCGGGGTCGGTGTGCGAGTGGAACGGGGCCGGTGGTCAGGTGTCGGTGGGGGCGGTGGCCGAATCCGCGGAGCTGCCGACCACCTGCCTGGTCATGACCGGCATCGGGGAGGCGGACCGGGAGCGGGTGCGGCGGGCGTTCGCACGCTGCCTGCTCACCGACGTCGAGTGGCGGGCGGGGTTGGCGCCCTGGCTGGGCCGGGCCGATGAGCTCGATCCGTGGCTGGGGCGGCGCGATGTGGCCGCCTGACCTGCCACGGGTCGGATCCTCAGTCCCGCGCGACCTCGTGCACCAGGTCACCGTCCCCGTCGAGGGCCCGCAGGTTGTGGGCGATCCGCTCGTCGGCCCCGACGGGGCGGCCCCCGGCGGCATGCGGGGTGAGGATCAACCGCGGCGCCTCCCACAGGGGGTCCTCGGCCGGCAACGGCTCCGGGTCGGTGACATCCAGTGCGGCGCCGCCGATCCGCCCCTCCCGCAGTGCGGCCAGCAGGGCCTCCTGGTCGACGGTGGTTCCGCGCCCGACGTTCACCACCAGGGCGTGATCGGGCAGGGCGTCGAGCACGGCCGCGTCGATCGCACCGGCGGTGTGGTCGTCGGCGGGGAGGATGTCGATCAGCACGTCGGTCTCGCCCAGCGCCGCGGCCACGTCGTCCTGCGCGAGGACCTCGAAGCCGTCGCGCTCCCCGGCGCTGCGGGCGACCCCGCGCACCTGTGCGCCGAGCTGCTGCAGCAGGGGGGCGAGAGTGCGACCGATCTCCCCGAACCCCCAGATCAGCACGCGGGCGTCGAGCAGGGTGGTCAGCTCCCCCTCGGGGTGCAGGGGCTGCAGGCCCCCCAGCTCACGCGACCACTCGTGCCGCTGCTGCGCGGCAAGGCTCTGCGGCAGGCGACGCACCAGCGCCAGGGTCAGGGCGAGGGCATGCTCCGCGACGGTCGAGGAATGCAGTCCCGAACCGGAGGTGATCCGCACGTCCGGTCGGAACCCCGCGGCGAGGATCCCCTCGACCCCGGCGGCGAGGGACTGGATGAACCGCAGCCGGGGCAGGTCCTCCGCGGCGGAGGCCAGGTGCGCCCGGGAGGCGCCCCACACGACGAGGGCCTCGGCGTCGTGGTGCTCTGCGGGGATGGGGGCGCGGGCGTCGAGGACCACCGCTTCCCAGCCGTCGGGCAGGCACGGGTCGAGCGGCATGGTGTCGGGCAGCAGGATCTTCATGGCCGCAGGCTAGCGGGGCGGCCCGACAGCTGCCTCGGCGCGCAGATCCCTGCTCAGGAGCCCGCGATCTCCAGATCCACCCGCACCAGGCGGTGGTCGGAGGTCGGGAACGGGAAGGTGCCGGTCAGCTCACTGCCGGGCTGCCCCGTGGCCGGCCAGAACACGCCACTGCCGGTGACCTGCAGGTTCCGCGACGGCAGCACGTAGTCGACGCGCAGGTTGCCCGGGCCGGGGACATCCTGGAAGTCGGCGGTGTCGTAGCGGGGGTCGCCCTCGTGTTCGGCATTCTCCCCGCCCTGCAGGCGGGCGGCCTCCACGGCGCCCGCGGAGGTCGGCATCGGATCCTGGATCCGCGGATGCTGCAGCAGCTGCTGGATCGCACCGGGCCAGGAGTCCCCGTCGACGGGATCGGAGTTGTAATCCCCGAGGATCACGAACCGCTCCGAGGGGTGGAGCCCGCCGCGGCGGCCCGCGTCGTCGACGATCCACTGGCCATCCCGGCCGGGCGAGACATAGTCGGCCCACAGGCGGATCTCGTCGTGGTTGCGGCGCCCGTTGCGGTCCTCCGGGCCGTCGAACGCCGGCGGGGTCGGATGCGCGGCCAGCACATGCAGCACCACGCTGCCCACGCGCACGGGCACATCCCAGTGCGACTTCGAGGACAGGCGCAGCACCGATGCGGCCTCCTCGGGGTAGTAGTCGGTGGGCATGAGGTTCCCGGGCATGCTCGACCACAGCAGCTTCTGGAAGGTGCGGACCTGGTCGGTGAGGATCGGGTAGCGGGAGAAGATCGCCATGCCGTACTGGCCGGGGAACAGGCCGAAGCCGTGGGCGTCGTCGGGCCCGGTGGTGGTGCCGTCACCGGTGAGGTCCAGACCGGTGGGCACGCCCGTGTTCACCGGGGCGGTGAAGGCGTACGGGTAGTGCACCGGGGTGCGGCCGTTCTGCGAGACCTCGAGGTAGTTGTGCCGGAACAGGTCGATCTCGCGACCCGTCGGGGTGGCGTCGAACTCGTTGACCAGCAGGACGTCCGGGTTGTTGATCTGGATAACCTCGGCGACGGCCCGGATCTGCGCATCCTCGCCGGTGGCGAGGTCCCGGGCGAGCTGCCCCAGCGTCCCGCGGTTGAGCGACGCGTTGTAGGTGGCGACCCGCAGCGGCTGTCGGCCGGGCCGACGGCCGGGCGCGGCGGGCTTCGCAGCGGGCCGGGCGGCGGAGGCGCTCTGCGCGGCGCCCGTCCCGACGGCGGAACCGGCGACGAGGGCGGTGGTCAGGGCACGACGTCGGCTGATGCGCGAGCTCATACCTCCATCCTGCCCTGCCTCATGCCTCCATCCTGCCCTGCCCCGGCGACACGGCAAAGAGATGCGGACGAACACGGAGTGGACTCGTGGGGCGCACCCAGGGGACGTTCAGCGCGGGCGGGCCGCCCGACCTCGGGCCCGCCCAGCCACCGCCAAGCCACCCCGCGCACACTGCCCTCATGAAGATCGCATTCCTGGGAACCGGGCGCATGGGCACCGAGCTCGCGCGCCACCTGCTCACCGACCACGACCTCACCGTCTGGAACCGCACCGCCGAGCGCACCCGGCCCCTCGTCGACGAGGGCGCCACCCGGGCCGAGACGCCGCGGGAGGCCGTGGCCGACGCCGACGTCATCATCACCTCCCTGTTCGGCCCCGACACCGTGCGTGAGGTCGTCCTCGAACCCTCGCTGGTGCCCGACGGGGTGCCGTGGGTGGACGCCACCACCGTCTCCCCCGCCGACGCCGACGAGTTCGCCCGCGCCGTCCCCACCTACGTCGCGGCCCCGGTGGTCGGCACCCTCGGCCCCGCCCGCAACGGCACGCTCGGCGTGTACGTCGGCACCCCCGACGACGAGCTGCGCCAGACGGTCATGCAGCTGGTCGCTCCGTGGGCCGATCCCGATCGCCTGCGCGGTGTGACCAGCGGCTCCGAGGCCGCCACCGGCAAGCTCCTGGCGAACCTGGCGCTCGCGGTAAGCGCGCAGGGTCTGCGGGAGGCCCTCGCCCTCGGCACCGCCCTCGGGGTGGAGCCCGACGAGATCCTCACGATGCTGAAGAGCACCGGGCTGGACTTCATCGCCGGTATGAAGGGCCCGTTCGTGCGGGGTGAACGCGACACCGCCGAGGGTGATTTCACCGTCGATGCGCTGGCCAAGGACGCCCGGCTGATGCTCGCCGCGGTGCCCGACGAGGACCGACTGCCGGCGGTGCGTGCGGCGCTCATCAGCTTCGAGGAGCAGCAGGAGCAGGACCGCGGCGATCACGACTTCTCCGTGGCGATCGTGCGGGGTCCGCGCGGCGCCTGAGGACGCACGGCCCGCCCCCCGGGGCGGGACCCGCGAATATCCCGGGCCCGTCGCGCGTTGACGTCCGGCATGAAGGCTGTGACGTATGCGGAGTACGGAATCCCTGAGGATGTCCTGACGATCACCGAGGTTCCCGTGCCGAAGGTCGGCGCCGGGGAGGTGCGGATCGCTGTGAAGGCCGCCGCCGTGAACCCGGTGGACTGGAAGATCATGGCGGGCTACCTCGACGGCATGACGAACGTGCAGTGGCCGGTGATCCCGGGCTGGGATGTGGCCGGGGTGATCGAGGCCGTCGGCACCGACGTCCCCGACTACCAGGTGGGCGACGAGGTCATGGCATATGGCCGGAAGGACTGGCTGTCACAGGGCTCCTTCGCCGAGAAGATGACCCTGCCGGTGCGCACCCTGGCGCGCAAGCCGGCCTCGCTCTCGTGGGAGCAGGCCGCGGCGCTGCCGCTGGCGGGCCTCACCGCGTTCCAGACGCTGCGCCGACTGGGCGTCGGCGAGGGCGACACGGTGCTGATCCACGGTGCCTCCGGTGGGGTCGGCTCCTACGGTGTGCAGATCGCCCGGGCCCTGGGCGCCCGCGTGATCGGTGCCGCGTCGGAGGCGAGGCAGGACCGTGTCCGGGAGTTCGGCGGGGAGCCCGTCGTCTACGGCGACGGTCTGGTCGAGCAGGTGAGGGCGCTGGCGCCGGAGGGTGTGACGGTCGTGGCCGACTACGCCGGCGGGGCCGTGGAGCAGACGGTGCAGGTGCTCGCCGAGGGCGGCCGCCATGGGTCCATCGCCGATCCGTCGGTGGTGGGGCACGGCGGGGAGTCGATGTGGGTGCATCCCGACCACGACGACCTCGCCGAGCTCGGCGCGATGGTGGAGCGCGGGCAGATCCGCGTGGACCTCGCCCACACGCTGCCGCTGGAGCGCGCCGCCGAGGCCTACCGGATGTCGTTCGAGGGCAGGGCCGGCGGCAAGATCGCCATCACCGTCGCGGGGGCCTGAGGCGCGGGTTCACGGAAACGCGGGCTCACGGAGACGCGGGCTCGTCGACCTGCCGGTCCTGGTCGCGCAGGTCGGCGAGCACTCCGCGGCCGGCCTGGCGGCCGGAGAAGAGGCAGCCGCCGAGGAAGGTCCCCTCGAGCGCGCTGTAACCGTGCATGCCGCCGCCGCCGAAGCCGGAGGTCTCCCCCGCCGCGTACAGCCCCGGCACCGCCCCGGTGCCCGCCATGCCCTGCACCCGGCCGGACAGGTCGGTCTCCAGGCCGCCGAGGGTCTTGCGCAGCAGCACATGCAGCCGCACCGCGATCAGCGGTCCGGCTGCAGGGTCCAGGAGACGGTGCGGTGCGGCGGTGCGGATGAGCCGGTCCCCGAGGAAGTTCCGGGCGCCGCGGATCGCGGTGATCTGCTGGTCCTTGCCGAAGGGGTTGTCGACCTCGGCGTCGCGGGCGCGGATCAGCCTCTCGACCGCGTCGGCGTCGAGCAGGTCCTCCCCCGCGAGGACGTTCATCCGCGCCACCAGCTGCGGCACGTCATCGGCCTGCACGAAGTCCTCGCCATGATCCAGGAACGCCTGGACGGGGGCGGGTGCACCGGGACGCACCCGCTGCGCGACGAGCCGCCAGTCCCGACCGGTGAGGTCGGGGTTCTGCTCGCTGCCGGAGAGGGTGAACTCCTTCTCGATGATGCGGCGGTTCAGCACGAACCACGACCAGTCACGGTCGGTGCGGGTGCGCAGGTGCCGCAGCGTGGCGAGGGTGTCGAAACCGGGCAGGGCGGGTGCCGGGAGGCGCCGGCCGTGGGCGTCGAGCCACAGGGAGCTGGGACCGGGCAGGATGCGGATCCCGTGGCCGGCCCAGATCGGATCCCAGTTGCGCAGCCCCTCGGTGTAGTGCCACATGCGGTCGCGGTTGATCCAGCGCCCGCCGGCGCGTTCGGCCGCGAGCAGCCCTGAGCCGTCGACGGAGGCCGGCACCCCGATGACCGGGTCGGTGGGCATGGTGCCCAGGCGCTCCGGCCACACCGACCGCACCAGCTCCGGATTGCCGCCGATGCCGCCGGTGGCGACGACCACGGCGGGGGCGCGCAGGGTGAAGTCGCCGAGGCGTTCCCGGGTGGAACCGGTGCCGCGCGGGGCCGACGAGGGCGCGAGCACCCCACCGCGGACACCGACGACGCGGCCGTCCTCGACGATCAGGTCGTCGACCGCGTGGCGGGTGAGCAGGTGCACCCGCCCGGCGTCGATCTGCTGCCGCACGATCCGCTCGAAGGGCTCGACGATCCCCGGGCCGGTGCCCCAGGTGACGTGGAAGCGCGGCACCGAGTTGCCGTGGCCGGTGGCGGTGCCGTCGCCACGTTCGGCCCAGCCGATGACCGGGAAGATGCGGTGCCCGCGCTCACGCAGCCAGGCTCGTTTCTCCCCTGCGGCGAACTCGAGGTACGCCTCGGCCCACACCCGCGGCCAGTGGTCCTCCGGGCGGTCGAACTGCGCGGACCCGAACCAGTCCTGCCGGGCGAGCTCCAGGCTGTCGTGCACACCGAGGCGCCGCTGCTCCGGGGAGTCGATGAGGAACAGACCGCCGAAGCTCCAGTGGGCCTGGCCGCCGAGGTCCTGCTCGCCCTCCCGTTCCACCAGCAGCACCGTGCGCCCGGCGGCGGCGATCTCCGCGGTGGCGACGAGCCCGGCGAGCCCGGCGCCGACGACGATCGCATCGGCCTCGATGGGCGCGGCGGCAGGGGATGCGGTGGGTCGGGGTGCGGTGCTCATACGGCCTCCTTGCCGTCGGGACGTGCCGCGGGGGCGTCAGCCATGGATGTCGAACTTCGCCAGCTGCTTGGCGCTGCCGGCGCTCTGCAGGGCCAGGAGTTCAGCGTAGATGCCGCCGGAGCGAGACAGCTCCGCGGGGGTGCCGATCTCGTCGACCCGTCCGTCGCGCAGGGTGACGATCCGGTCCACCCCGGCGATGGTCGACAGGCGGTGGGCGATGATCAGCGAGGTGCGGCCCGCCATCAGTTCCTCGAGACCGGCCTGGACCTGCCGTTCCGCCTTGGTGTCCAGGGCGCTGGTGGCCTCGTCGAGCACCAGGATGGGGGCGTCCTTGAGGATGGCACGGGCCACGGCGATGCGCTGCCGCTGACCACCCGAGAGCTTCAGGCCGCGCTCACCGATGATGGTGTCGTAGCCGTCGGTGAAGCGTTCGATGAACCGGTCGGCGTTGGCGCGGCGGGCGGCCGCGCGGACCTCCTCGTCGGTGGCGCCGGGACGGCCGTAGGCGATGTTCTCGCGGATGGTCCCGGAGAACAGGGACGCATCCTGGAACACCACACCGATGCTGCGGCGCAGGGTCTCCACCGGGATGTCGGCGAGATCGCGGCCGCCGACGCGCACGCAGCCCTCACGCGGCACATACAGGCCGAGCAGCAGGTTCACGATCGTGGACTTGCCGCCGCCGGATTCGCCGACCAGGGCCACGCGCTCCCCCGGCTTCACATCGAGGGTGACGTCGTGCAGCACGTCCTCTCCGGTCTCGTAGGCGAAGTGGACGCGGTCGAAGGTGATGGCGGGCGTGTTCTGCGGGATGTCCAGCACCGCAGGGGCGGGGGCCGACGACGCCGGGGTCGATGCACCGGGCCGCGCGGACGGCGCGGGGTCCGCCACGGTGGAGTCCGTCACGGTGGAGTCCGCCGCGACGGAACCGCCGGAGGCCAGCGACAGCTGCGGCGCGCGGTCGTCGGCGGGGGTGCCCATGACGGAGAAGTAGTCGCGCGATCCGGCGATGGCACGCTGCGCGGTGTCGATGATGTAGCTCATGGACTGCACCGGCTGGCGGACCATGGCGATCAGCTGCAGCAGCAGCACCATCTCCCCCAGCGTGAAGGCCCCCTGCGCGGTGCGGGCGAAGATGATCGCGTACAGGCCGAAGAACACCAGGTTCAGGACGGTGCGGCGCAGCACGTCCATCTTGTGCCAGTGGGTGGACTGGGTGCGGGTGAGCCGGTCGGTGAGGCCGAAGCGGTGGGCGAAGGAACGCAGCTCCCCGCGTTCATGGGCGAAGGACTTCACCACCCGGATCTGCCCGATGACCTCCGCGAAACGGCCGGAGGCGATATCGACGTGCTCGTTCTTCTCCCCCTCCAGACGCTGCCAGACGGTGGAGGTGAGGGAGGTCAGCCACACGTACAGCGGGAACACGATGATCAGCAGCACCGCCAGCGGCCACCAGTACCAGGCGCTGATCGCGATCACCGCCACCGTGGTGATGAGGGTGGTGGCGAACATGTTCGAGAACATCTTCGCGAAGTTCGTGACCTCGGTGATCGAGCGGTTCAACCGGGCGACGATGGTGCCCGTCAGTTCGGTGTCGAACCAGCGCTGCGGAAGCACCAGCAGCTTCTCGAAGTAGCGCACCGAGAGCATGGCCCGCATGCGGTTGCTCATGACGTCGCCGAACCAGCCGCCGACGTTCGAGAACAGGGAGCTGGCGACCTCCACCACCAGCAGTCCGACGGCCAGCAGGATCACGGTGCGCACGGCGTCATCGGCGGGAACCCGTCCCGCGAGGCTCCCGGCGATGGTGTCCGTGGCCCGGCCCAGCAGGAACGGCGCCGCCAGCTCCGCCACGGCGGTGAGGATCGAGCAGGCGACGATCGCCAGGTAGAACGGGGTCAGGGCGCGGGTGAAGCGCACGATGCGCACAAGGGGGGCCACGGTCGGCCAGCTTACGGCTCACCTGCGAGAACTCGGTCCGGCCCGGTCTGCTCCCGACCAGCTGGTGAGGCCTGCACCACACACGTCCCCTAGCATGGACCAGGCTGTTCTGACGAGATGTTCGGCCGCGTGTCGTCACCTGTCCTTCCCCCGGGTGGCTGTTTCCCCGACCCGGAGGTACCCCCATGTTCGATCGCCGCACCCTGCTGCGCCACGGTGCCAGTGGTGGCCTGCTCGGCGCCGCCGCGCTCGCCGCCCCCGCCCTGATCGCCCCCGCCGCCCTGGCGGCCCCCGCCCCGCTGTCCGTGCGGGTGCGCACCACCTCTCCGCGGGTGGTGATCCAGGCGATGCAGCATCTGCTCACCGCCCACGGGTTCACCACCACCGCCGACGGTGCCTACGGCCCGCGCACCACCGACAGCGTCCGCGCCTTCCAGCGGTCCCGCGGCCTGGTCGTCGACGGCATCGCCGGCCCCAACACCATGAGCGCGCTGCTGCGCAGCAGCACCTCCGTGGTGCGGGCGAGCGGGTCGAACGCCCATGCGGTGCGGGCTGCGCAGCGTCTGCTCGGTCGGGCCGGGTACGCGACCGTCGTCGACGGCACCCTGTCGTCCTCCGAGAACAGCGCCATCGCGAGCTTCCAGACCGCCTACCAGCTCACCCTCACCCGGATCGTCGACCACCTGACCTGGACGTACCTGTTCGTGCTGCCCGCGAAGCCGCCGAGCAGCACCAGCCCGTGGACCAGCACCTTCCTCACGGCTGACGAGAAGCTGGCCTACCTGCCGCGCGACTCCTCCGGGAACCTGGCACTGGATCGGATGTCCACCACGACCCGCGAGAACGGCCGTTTCCTCATCGCCGTCGGCAAGGGCCGCGGGATCCCCGCCAAGGGCATCCAGGTGGCGTTGGCGACCGCGATGGTCGAGAGCGGCCTGTTGAACCTCTACCCCACCTACGATCGCGACTCCGGTGGCCTGTTCCAGCAGCGCCCCTCGACCGGCTGGGGCACGTACACGCAGGTGCGGCACAAGCACCTGGCCACCCTCGCGTTCTTCGGTGTCGCCATGCACACCCCGAACCCGGGGCTGATGGACTACTGGCCCACCTACTCCGGCAGCTCCATCGGCACGCTCGCCCAGAAGGTGCAGCGCTCGGCCTACCCGAGTCGGTACGACGCCATGGCCGACGACGCCCTCGCGTTCTACAACCGCTACGCCGCGGGTGTCGCCCCCTACCGGGGCTGACCGACACCATCCAGACCTCACAGCGACGACCCCGGCATCACAGGGTGCCGGGGTCGTCGGGGTCTCGGGGCCCGTGGCGGGGCCGGACGGTCAGGCGCGGGCGGCCTCGTACCCGGCCTCCTCGACGGCCGCGAGCACAGCGGCGTCGTCGAGCGCGGACTCGGAGGTCACACGCAGGGTGCCGTCGGCGGCGCTGACCTGAATATCGGTGACGCCGGGGATCTGCTGGACCTCGGTGCGCACGGCGTTCTCGCAGTGGCCGCAGGTCATGCCGGTGACGGTGTAGTCGGTGGTGGTCATCACGATTCCTCTCTACGGGTCGGCCCCGGTGGGGCTCATCGGGCGCGACCGATGATACCTGCGATACCCGATGGGGGTATGGGAGGGTCGGCTGGACGTTACGGTGCCGGTCATGCTGCTGCGCCAGGTTCGCCGCCTCGGGGATCCACGCCCGGTCGATCTTCTGCTGCGTGACGGTCGCATCGCGCAGATCGGCCCTGACCTCAGCATCCTGCGGGACCGGTCGGCGGGGAGAGACACGGACGAGGTGATCGACGGCGGTGGGGCGGTCGTGATCCCCGGGCTGTGGGACCAGCACGTCCATGTGGGCCAGGCGGCGGAGGCTCACGGTCGGTTCGACACCACCGGGGTGCACAGCGTCGCGCAGCTGCTGACGATGGTGCGCGATGCCGTGGCTGACGCCCCGGTCGGTCCGGTGGTCGGTTTCGGGCATCGGCTCCTGGAGCTGGACGCCCCGTTGCGGGTCGCGGACCTGGACCGCGTGAGCGCCGAGAGCGTCCCCGCGGGAACGCCTGCACCGGCGGTCGTCCTGATCAGTGGAGACGCCCACCACGCCTGGGTGAACACGGCGGGCCTCGCCGCCCTGGGGCTGCCCCCGCGCTCGGGGGTGGTCGCCGAGGAGGAGTGGTTCCTGGCCGCACCGCGATTGGCGGAGCTACCGGGGCAGGCGGCCCGACGGGAGGCCGGTGTGGCGGCGTTGCAGGAACGGGCGCTCGCCCGAGGCGTCGTGGGTCTCGTGGACCTGGAGTGGAGCCGCACCTGGGAGGACTGGACGCGGCGCACGCCGCGACTGCGGGTGCGCTGTGGCGTCTACCCGGGGGATCTGGCGCAGGCTCCGGGGCCGAGCGGCCGGGTGCTGGACGCCGACGGCCTGGTGACGATGGGGCCGCTGAAGGTGATCACCGACGGCGCCCTGGGGTCACGCACCGCGTTCTGTCACGACCCCTATCCCGGGGCTGCAGGGCCGGAGGGGCGCGGGGTGCTCAGCGTCGGCACCGAGGAACTGTCCGATCTGCTGCACGCGGCCCGTTCCCGGGGCCTGCACGCGGCGATCCACGCCATCGGAGATGCGGCCGTGACCTCCGCCCTGGAGGCCCTGTCGCGCGTGCCGATGACAGCCCGGATCGAGCATGCGCAGTGGGTGCGGGATTCGGATCTGCACCGCTTCGCGATCTCCGGAGCGGTCGCGTCGGTGCAGCCGGCCCATCTGTTGGATGATCGCGATCCCAGCGAGGAGATGTTGGCGGGTCACGGCGGGGAGCTGTTCCGGCTGCGCGACCTCCTACGGGTGGGAGTGCCGCTCCTCTTCGGTTCGGATGCCCCGGTGGCACCCCTGGACCCGTGGGAGGCGATGGCGGCGGCGGTGCATCGCAGCGCGGATCATCGGCCGGCGTGGCACGACGACCAGGCCCTCCAGCCGGCCGAGGCCCTCGCAGCGTCGACCGACGGCGTCGCATCCGTGGAGGTCGGCGGACCGGCCGACCTGGTGCTGCTGGAGGACGACCTCTTCGGGGAGGTGACGCGACGGGCCGCGGCCCGTCTGCGTCACGTGCGGCCGCTGGCGACGATCGTCGCCGGTCGCCTGGCCTTCTCCCGCTGAGGCGAGTGCCCGGACGGGCAGGTCTCGCTCAGGCGGCCGACCGCCGTGGGGTGTGTCAGCGACCGAAGAGGTTCGCGAAAAAGCCCTTGGAGGCGGGCTGGGCGTCATCGGCGTGGCCATTGCACCACTGACCGGCGGGCACCTGGGCCTTCACCTGGTCGATGTGCTGGCCGCATCCGGCCCAGGTGGTCTTACCGCAGGTCTTGCAGGTGACGGGACGGCACATGGGGGTTCTCCTTCGGTGCTCAGGGCACGGGTCGTCCGCTCCGGCGGAGCAGGGATCGAAAACGTCGGTCGGTCTCCCCGGCGGGGCGATCCGTCGGGCCGACGCACCCACCATATACCCCCGGGGGCATCTGGGCAAGTACCCCCGGGGGTATTTACGATCGAGGCATGAGCACGATGACTCCCTCCCCCACCACCTCCACCGAGACTGCCTCCGATCCCCGCCACATCGTGATCGTCGGCGGCGTCGCCGGGGGCATGTCCACCGCAGCCCGGTTGCGCCGCCTGGACGAGGCCGCCCGCATCACCGTCATCGAACGCAGCGGCCACGTCTCCTTCGCGAACTGCGGTCTCCCGTACTACGTCGGCGGGGTGATCCAGCAGCGCGAGGCCCTGCTGCTGCACATCCCCGAATCCCTGGCCGCCCGGTTCGGCCTCGAGGTGCGCGTGCACACCGAGGTCACCGCCATCGACCGCGACCACCGCACGCTGACCCTGCGACGCGTGGCACCGGAGGGCACCGCAACCGGCGCCGCCACCGAGACCGGGGCCACCGAGGAGCTCCACTACGACGAGCTGGTCCTCTCCCCCGGTGCCCGGCCGCGGATCCTCCCCATCCCGGGGATCAAGCGGGCCCTGCCGCTGCGGGACATCGAGGACACCGACCGGCTGGCGGCCGCGGTCGCGCAGGCCCGCACGGCGGTGGTGATGGGCGCCGGGTTCATCGGCGTGGAGGTGGCGGAGAACCTCGCCCACCGCGGGCTCGACGTCACCGTGGTGGAGTTCGCCCCGCAGGTGCTCGCCCCGCTGGACGCCGAGATGGCCCAGATCGTCGCCGACCGGATGCGCGACCACGGAGTCGCGCTGCACCTGGGTCACGCCGTCACGGAGCTGACCGCCACCGAGGCGGCGCTCGACGACGGCACCCGTCTGCCCGCCGATCTGGTGGTCGCCGCGGTCGGGGTGCAGCCTGACACGGCCCTGGCACGGGAGGCGGGGTTGGAGATCGGGCCGAGGGGCGGCATCGTGGTCGACGACCGCCTGCGCACCAGCGACCCGCACATCTGGGCGGTGGGTGACGCGGTCGAGAAGATCGACGCACTGACCGGGGAGCCCGCCCTGGTGCCGCTGGCGAACACCGCGAACCGTCAGGGTCGGCTCTTGGCCGATGTGCTCACGGGCCGCGAGCGCACCGATCGACCGGTGCTCGGCACCTCCATCCTCGGCGTGTTCGGCCTGCAGGTGGCGGCGACCGGGTGGAACGAGCGCCGACTGCGGGCCGCCGGCCGCCCCTACCGGGCGATCCACACCCACCCGGCCTCCCACGCCGGGTACCACCCGGGGGCTGCGACGATGGCACTGAAGCTGCTGGTGGACCCGCAGACCGATGCGATCCTCGGCGCCCAGGGCGTCGGGGAGGACGGTGTGGACAAGCGCATCGACGTGATCGCCACGGCGATGGCCGGTGGCCTCACCGCCAGTGACCTCGCCGATCTGGAACTGGCGTATGCGCCGGCCTTCGGCTCCGCGAAGGACCCGGTGAACATGCTCGGGTATGTCGCCGACAACCTGCGCACCGGGCAGGAGCGCACCCTGCAGTGGCATGAGCTGCCGCAGGCCCTGTCCGACGGGGAGGTCCTGCTGGATGTGCGCAGCGCCGGGGAGCATGCGGCCTGGGCGATCCCCGGGGCGGTGAACATCCCGGTGGATGAGCTGCGTGAGCGTCTGGACGAGGTGCCCGAGGGCCCGGTGGTGGTGCACTGCGCGGTGGGCGTGCGCGGGCATATCGCCGCGCAGGTGCTCCAGGCCGCGGGCCGCGAGGTGCGCAACCTCGACGGCGGCTACCGCACCTGGTCGGTGGCGCGGGAGCTCACGGTCTGACGCGTCGACCGGCGGATGCGGGCGGGGGCCTCACCCCGGCAGCGTCCCGCTTGGTGGTGGGCTTTGTGGTGATCCTCGGTGTCTACTCGCCGGTGTCGATCGCGGCGATGTCGCCATTATCGCCGGTCTGATGGAGCTTGGCCATGGATCCTTCGGAGAGGTAGCGGCGTTCGGCGGCGACCCACTCGTCGTGCATGTCGAGCAGGATGGCGCCGACGAGCCGGATCACCGAGGCGCTGTTGGGGAAGATGCCGACCACGCGGGCGCGGCGCTTGATCTCCTTGTTGACGCGTTCGAGTGGGTTAGTCGACCAGATCTTGCGCCAGTGTTCGCGGGGGAAGGCGGTGAAGGCGAGCACCTCGACCTTGGCGTCGTCCATGAGCGGGCCGAGCTTGGGGAACCGGGCGGCGAACTCGTCTCGGGTCTTGTCCCAGGCGGCGTGCACGTCGGCGGGGGTGGGTTGGGCGAAGATCATCCGGAACGCGGCGGCCACGTAGTCGGCCTGGCCCTTGGGGACGTGGGCGAGCAGGTTGCGGGCGAAGTGGACCCGGCACCGCTGGTGTGCCACGCCCTGGAAGCACCGGTTCAGCGCTTTGACTAGGGCGTGTTGTCAAACTTTGCTGGTCAGCCAGTGGAGGGTCGCGGCGAGCGAGATGGCCGCGGCGTAGCTGCGGGCGGTCTTGCAGGTGCGCATCGCGATGCCGCGCCATTGCTTGAGCTTGGCGAAGCACCGCTCGATCACGTTGCGTCCACGGTAGACCTCGGGGTCGAAAGCGGGCGGGCGTCCGCCGGCTGAGCCGCGTCGGCGCCGGTGCGCGGCCTGGTCTTGCCGGTCGGGGATGGTGGCCTTGATGCCGCGCTCGGCGAGCCAGACCCGGTTCGCGCGGGAGGGATACCCCTTGTCCGCGAGGACCCTATCCGGGCGGGTGCGGGGCCGGCCAGGGCCTGGCCTGGGGACCCGGATCTGGTCCAGGACCTCGGGGAGCAGGCTCGTGTCGGCGGCCTGGCCGCCGGTGAGGACGAAGGCGAGCAGGCGGCCCTTCCCGTCCGAGACGGCGTGGATCTTGCAGGTCAGGCCGCCTCGGGAGCGGCCGATCGCGTGGTCGCCCGGCTCAGGCCCGAGATTCTTGTAGTTCGATGGGCCCCCCTGTGTGGCGGGGAAGGGTCGCGGCGTGCTGGTGGGCGCGCACGATCGTCGAGTCGATCGAGCACACCCAGTCCAGCTCGCCCTGCGCGTCGGCGGCCTGCTGGGCGCGCTCGAGCGCGCACGCACACACGCCGGTCTTGGCCCACCGGTCGAAGTGGCGGTAGATCGTGTTCCAGTTCCCGAACCGTTCCGGCACGTCCCGCCACGGCGACCCGGTCCGGAACTTCCACGCGACCGCTTCCGCGACCAGCCGCCGATCCATCGGCGGCCGACCCGTCGCCTTCGGCGCGGGGAAGCACGGCCCGATCAGCGCCCACACCTCGTCCGTGATCACATCTCGATCGCTCATACCGAAAGGGTGCCCCGCCGATGGCGGGACACCCTTTCACAACACACCCTAGTAGCGGTGTGCCGTCGGCCCCGTGCACGGCGAGGCGCCCGACGTAGATCGGCGGGGAACCGTCGGATGGGCTCATCCGTCCGACCACGGCGTCAAGTCGGAAGCGCTGCAGGACGCGAAGGCGTCGTCGGAAGTGGTCGACGTGCGCTTCCCGCTCCACGCGGCCCTGCGCGTCACCCGTCTGCTGCGTGAGAGCGGCCGCGAGGTTCCGCTCGGCCTCAGCGATATCGGCGGCAATGGCGTCAGCAAGGGTGTGAAAGTGGGCGTCATCGGCGCTGGTGCGTTCGGGAGCGGCCTTGGCGGCCGCTCGTGCGGGCAGGTCGAAGGTACTGGTCGGTGTCATATCTCCCCCGGGGGTGGCACGTCCTCGCGGGCCAGCCGGGCCGCGCGAGGAATCGATCCTCGCGCAACGTGGGGGCCTAGCCGCAAGCCCCCCACCAGGCGATATACTGGCATCAGCGCAGGAAGGGGAGCCCCGAGCGTGCCGCCCCACCCACTGTTCCCCCGGACGCGACACCCAACGGCATAGACGTGCCACGTTGAACACCACCCTGGGGAAACTGACGCGGCCGGCCGCGACCTTTACATCGCACCGGAAACGGTCAATCCCACATAGATGCGCAAGAAGGGTGGAGCGGCTGCGCCGCGGACGACGGGCGAATTCCCGACCCGCAGAGGGCACCGAGAATATCTCCCCACGTCTGCATTTGCAAAGAGGGTCACTCCCTACCAACCTGCGCCTGTGTTGCGTCGCCACTCTCGGGCATGGCACTGCTTGACAAGCGACGTAAAGCACCTGAACGCCAAAGCAGAATGCCGATTACAAGCTCGAGCATGCCCGCGAACACGATCACCAAGGTTGTCGCCTCCAGAGCACTGAGTGACGCTTCGGAAAAACTGTCCGCCATGAAGCCGCCGATCAGTACCGCGATCGGGTAAAGCCCTTGGCCGAGAATTCGTCGCGAACCAAACACGGCGCCCTGTATCGGAACAGGCGTGCGCTCTTGCCAGATCGCTGTCAGTGGGGCATTAGACAGCTGAACGCACAAATTCCTCATAATAAATGCCGGAACAAGCCAGAGCAAAGTGGTCATGACCGGCAATAGGACCCTTCCTGCAAGCGCGCCCACGACGATCCCGGCAATAATCAGAGAATGACGCTTAAGCCGCGACGCGAGAGCGACTACCAGGGTGGCTCCTAACAGGAGCCCCAACGCTCCTCCGATATTGACCGCAGTCAATCTCGATGACTCCACCAGATTGGATGCGCCACCGCCTGCGCCAACAAGTACGAAACCCGTCACCACCGGGGTCGAGATCCCGTTCGCGAAATTTATGCCAGCGAACGCGCCTTGCGTGCGCATCAGGTCCCCATCCGTGAGAATGAAGCGCACTCCCTCCCGAAGGCCCTTCACCGGGTTCGGAGAGCGTCGATCACTGCTTGGTCCGGCCAACGGCCACGGGATAGCCGCAACAATAGTAGCTGCACATAACGCTAACAAGCTTTCTAGAGCAAAGACAGCGGCAGGCTGCGCGAAAGAGTATACGATTGCGCCTACAATAGGTCCGGCGAATACCGGGGCGTTTTCCACCACGGAGACTATGCCGTTGATTCGAGTTAGATCCGCTTCCCTGCGGAGTACCCTCACGGACGCTTGCAGAGAGAGGCCTTGGGCAGTTGTTGCGACCGCTCCAACGAAAACTAGAAGCAACATTATCGGGAGGGGTGCCCCCTGGAACACCGATATTGCCATAAGCCCACTGGAGACAGCAATCATTACGTTCGAGATGAGAATACCTGCCTTGCGGCTGAATCCATCGAGCACTGACCCGATTGCCGGGGCGAGATAGATGGAGCATCCCATACTTAGCGCAGTTACCGCTCCCAGTGCGGCCACAGAGGAAGACGTATCAAAAACGGTAAGAGTTAACGCAAGTGCGCTGCCACTCGATGCCAGCAAAAGCACCATTTGAACCGACCATAACGTGGCGAAAACTCGGTTTCTCATGCGATCAATGAGGGGGACGACGATGCTCGCTGTGCGAAAGAAAAGGTAGAGCCTGAACGTCTCTGCATCTTACGCAGAAGCCTTGTGCGTAAGCGAGTTAACGGTTGGGTTTACGCTTGATTCCACAAGCTGGCCGTACATTGCGCACCGGTCGGTCAGTTCTCCCACGCGAAATGCTCCAAGCGGCGAGAAGCAGTCGATGTTGTCCTCCAGCGCCACAGAAAGCTCGCGGGCTGATCGAAGGCCTGCAAGGGCTGCCTCGCTAAATGCGCGCCGTTCGACGTCGGAGAGATCAGGCCGGCGTAAGACCCTGTACCTCCAGGCAAGCAGATTTGTGTAGACGGTCGCTGCGTGCAGGACGCGATCTATCTGCCACCTTTGAGGGGTTCCGTCAAAATTCCGCCGCCAAGAAATATCCACTTCGGGGCTGTCGTCGGACCGATACCGCTCTGCGAGTAGTTGTTGGGTCAGTAGCTGATGGTTGACATATTGATGCACAGATTCGTGGAAAATGTTCTCGGCAAGCAGGAGTGCCGACGATTCTGCAATTACGGTTAGCGGAGGTATGTGGCGCCCGGCTATACCTGAGAGGAAGGACATCTGCGGGAAATCCGGGACAGTGCACGACGTGATCGGACGGTCGCAATTCGGTGCTGGCCGCACGTAAGCGAGAGCCGGCGAATAGGCATGCACAATGGGGAACACGGAGTCATCTTCCGCAAGGAGTGTAAGAGCCTGTTCGAGTAGAGCACGAAAGGCGGGGGTCGGTTTCTGCACAGTGTGGCCCTCTAGCGCGACCGCGCGATCGAGGGTGCCACCTTCGCTGCGTGACCATACTAGGAAAAATTCGCTGCCTGCAATCGTAAGCAGGTCGAATTGAGCATCTTCAAGTATCGGTTCTACTGGCGAGTCCGTCAAGAAAGCGTGGAGCTTCAAAGGAGAGAACGGCATGAAGGCTTCGTTGAAGCCTATTGATGGTGCGACCTCAGCCCGGGTTACCACGCCCGGCAGGCTAGTCCTGTGAAGCAAAGCGTTATTCATGCCACCCTACATTCTATGTGGTTTAATGTACTATTGCCAGAAGCGGGGCGACACACCTATGTCGGTTGCTCTATAATCACCCATTGCCTCTAGCTTCTGGAAAGTAGTTCCGGCGTCTGGCACTAGCTCTTCAAGCCTATCCACCATGAATTGAATTTGTGCTAAGGGGTCCCCCGAGAACTGGGGTACTAGTTCGTCAAGCCTTCGCCGAATAGCTACGAGTTTGTTCCTAGCGCTCCGCCTTCCCGCAGACTGCAGCTGGCTCGTCGGTATAACGCGTGACAATCTCTCGATGCGCTCATCTGGGCTGAGAGAGGGGTCGGGAAGAAGCTCGATCAGACGAATGCTCACTGCGGTGAGCTGTCGGACCACATCGTCGTGCGGCTCATGGGCAGTGTTTTGATAATCCGAATCATCGAAGACTCGACGCTTGGGCAATGGGGGGCCGGGCGCCCCGAACCGCAAAGTATATTCATGATCATGCATAGCGGCCTAAAGTGGTGGCTCGGGTAGGGAGGTCTCGTCAATATTGCGCGGGAACGTTGTATTGAAAGCCAGTGCAAGGAGGATGACGCGCTCGCCGGCTACAAGTGGCGTCCGGCCGTGTGGCGTAAAAGCGCCGTCGAAGATTAGGAAGTCTCCAGGCATAAGTACGTACTTCTCATAGCCGTGGTGGCCAATGAATACTGTGCCACTACCGTCCGAACCGTCGGGCACGCCCTCGTGCTTGACGCATAGCAACATGTTCACTTCGCCGAAACTGAAATCGTCGAGGTGGAAATCGAGCTTCTCGCCTGCGTTCAAATATGCAATGTACGTACCGCCGTGAGGTTCAGTCACCTTCAGACCGGTGTGCGCCTCAATGACGCTGGGGATTGCGAAAGAATCCAAGAAGTCGTAGCCGGCTTGGCCGACGACGGCGTTCCACTTGCCGTTGTGGAGGTATCCTTTGCTCTCGAGAGTTTCTTCCGCCTCGGTGCTGAGCTCGCGCAAGGACTCGGGTGTGAATACATCCGCAGACTGCACGAACGTAGACGGCACACGTTCGAGCGCACGGAGCTCACGCACGGGCGTTTTTATGTCAGGGAATACTGCATCCCATTGAGTTGCCCCCGACCAAACGTGGGTGCGCTGGCGGAACCAATAGCTCCAACGCTGGCTCCATGTAAGGTCGGGGGCATTCGTAGCGCTCATATCGTGTATCTCTAGCGCTCAGTCCTCAGAGATGACCTTCGGCTCAGGCACCATGTGGTCGAGGCGCCGGGTGAGCCGTGAGACGTCCGGCTTTTCGGTGGCTGTCACTTCGTTGGTCTGGTCCTGCGACTCGTTCTGCGGGGTATCAGTGTTGTTCGGCATCGGCATCTCCTTGTGGTGGTTGGGATTGGTACTGTAGCGGATGGCCAAGCCGTTTTTCGCCGCCACTCGGGCACAGCCCCTGGGGCTCTCCTCGCGTCGCCGCTACCGGTGGGCCGGAGGCCGGATCCGCGACTACTGGGACGAGACCTTGGGGGATCCGCTGAGTGGCCGGGCCGATGGGTGGACCAGTCCCGACGAAGAGTCTGCCTTGCTCGCCACTCTGGGCCGGGCGCGCACGCCTCGCATGACCAACGTGCTGAGCACGATCGCCGCGGACCAGGATGCGATCATCCGGGCGAGCTCACGTCGGCCACTCGTGGTCGATGGCGGGCCCGGCACTGGCAAGACCGTCGTCGCCCTCCACCGGGTCGCCTACCTGCTGTACAGCGTTCCCCGCCTGCGGGACCAGCGCGGCGGGGTGCTGTTCGTCGGGCCCCACCAGCCCTATCTGGCCCTTCCCAGTTGAGCGTGGTTGAGGCGTCGGTCACCGACGGCGTGGCGAGGGCTGGATAGAGCACGAGGCCTTCAAGGATCAGGAGCGACCAAACAACCTGATCTGATGAAGGCCTCGCGTGACTCACTGTACGTGTGCGCCTGCGTTCGCTGCCGCCTCTGACGGCTGGTGTCCGCGGGCAGATGAACTGTTCGGTGTCGAGGGCATGCACCTCCTCGGTGTGACGACCCTGGATGAGGGCACCGTGCGGGTCGATGTCGAAACCGATGTGGACCTGACCGGCTGCCCTGACTGCGGAGTGGTCGCGGTGGGCCATGGCCGCCGGGTCCAGGTCCTCCACGACGCGCCGTGCTTCGGCCGGCCGGTGCGGGTGTGGTGGCGCAAGCGGATCTGGCGCTGCCCGGAGCCGTCGTGCCCGCGGTCGACGTGGACCGAGGAGCATCCCTACGCACCGGCTCGGGCCAAGCTCACCACGCGGGCCACCGCTTGGGCGGTCGACGCGCTGCGCCACGACGACACCACCGTGTCCGCGATCGCCCGACACCTTGGGGTCGCGTGGGACACCTGCTGGTCGGCGATCAAGACCGCCGCGCAGACCCGGATCGCGGACCCGGCCCGGCTGGGGAGCATCAAGACCATCGGCGTCGACGAGCACATCTGGCGTCCCTCGAGGATCTCGAGCATCGACAAGGCGGTCACGGTGATGGTCGACCTGACCCGCGACGACTTCTGGACCGAGTTCCTCCGCAGCCTGCGCGAACGCGGTCTGACGATCTCCACGCCCGCTTCCCCCGAGGGCGTGCTTATGGTGACCAGCGACGCGCACTCCGGGTTGAAGCACGCGATCAAAGCCGTGCTGCCCGGCGCGTCATGGCAGCGCTGCCGGGTCCATTTCGCCCGCAACATCACCCAGGCCCTGGGCTCTGCGCGTTCCAAGCCCGTCAACGCCCTGGTCTCCACGATCTTCGCCCAGACCAGCCCGGAGACCGTCAGGGAGACGTATCAGCAGGTCACTGCCTCGCTCGAGAACTCCTTCCCCCAGGTCGCGGCGATGCTGAAGGACGCCGAAGCAGACCTGACCGCGTTCGCTGCGTTCCCGATCGAGCACTGGCGCAAGATCTGGTCGAACAACCCCATCGAGCGGGTGAACCGCGAGATCAAGCGCCGCGCAGACGTGGTCCAGATCTTCCCTAGCCGAGACTCCGCCACCCGCCTCGTCGGCGCTGTTCTCCAAGACCAGCACGAGGAATGGCAGTACGGCGAGCGTCGTTACATCAGTGACATCTCCCTACGCCGCCTCGCCGACATACTCACCACCGACACCCCCGAGAACAACAGCCGGCTCCTCATGACCGCCTGACCCAAAAGCCACCACTCAAAGGGACTTGACCCCTCACCCCGCCATCGGGGACCGCCCGGCCTCACCCGGTCGGGCGGTCCTCTCGTGCGACGCCCGACTCGGCGTCGAGACGCTGCACGTCGGCGAGAGCGGCCCCGTCACCGCGCTGGGACGTCGGCACCACCGAGAGGGTGCCGTCGGTCTCGAGGCACACCGCGGCCACCTGGTCGAAGCCGCCGATGCCCTGCGACCGCACCGCCTGCCGCACTTCGTCCTCAGTCAGTCGGGCGCGCCGAAGTGCCTCCGGGAGCAGACGGCCCTCGTGGAGGATCATGAGCGGTTCGGCGCGGATCAGCGACGACCGCGTCCCGCGGCGGGAGGTCACCCAGGACACGGCGACCTGCAGCACCAGCAGCAGAGCGAACGCCAGCAGCCCCGCCGCGAGCGTGGTGCTGGACGAGGTGATGGTCGAGGCAAGGATCGAGCCGAGCGCCACGGTGACGATGAGGTCGAACGCGTTGAGTTTGGCCAGGGACCGTTTACCACTCAGCCTCAACGCCAGCACGACTCCCGCGTAGGCGAGCGGGGTGAGCAGGAGGATGCGTCCGAGGGTCGCGAGGTCGGGGACGAACATGGGGTTCAGTGTGGCCCACCTTGGCGAGGCGCTGAACACAGGATCGGTGACACCTCGGCCCGCCGGTTCTGGTTGACTGCGGATATGAGTTCCGAGGTCCTGACCCCCCTGCCCGGTCCTCCCGAGCAGCCGGGACGGTTCCCGGTGGTGGCGGAACCCCACCGCATCCACCGGGCCTCTCTGCTGCGGCGGATGCTGCGACCGTTCTGGGTGGTGCCGGCTCTCATCACCCTGGCAGCCCTCCTCCTGGGCCTCACCCTGCCGCTCGCGGACGGCCTCTTCGACCACCGGATCGGTATTGCCTTCCGAGGCGGGCCGGAGGGTGCACGCAGCGTCCTCGGCACCGTGGCCAGCGCGATGCCTCCGTCACGGGACTGGTCTTCTCGATCACCATGGTGGTGATGCAGCTGGCCAGCACTCAGTTCAGCCCCCGGATCCTGCAGGACTTCCTCTCCACCCGGATCACGCAGTGGACCCTCGGCCTGTTCGTGGCGTCCTTCGTCTACGCCCTCACCGTGCTGCGGGAGGTGCGTGACGACGCCGACGGAGCCGAGGCCTTCGTGCCGCAGCTCTCGGTGACCTTCGCGTACGTCCTCGTCCTCGCCGCCTTCGCGCTGTTCCTCGCGTTCATCCGCACGATCATGACGTTGATCCAGGTCTCGGCCGTCATCAGCCGCGTGGGCCATGGCACCCTGCGCTCTGTGGAGCGGGAGTTCCTCGACCCCGACGAGGACCTCGCCACGGGCGAGTGGGCTCCGGTGGGCCGGTGGCGCGAGGTTAGCCTCGACGACCGCCACGGTCACATCTCCGAGATCGACGAGGGACGGATCTGCGCCGTGGCGAGCGACCATGACCTCCGGGTCGCGATGCAGGTGTGCCCGGGGGACTTCGTGGCGCCGGGGACCGTGATCGCCCAGGTGTGGTCGGACGAGGACGCTTCCGAGGAGACGTGGGAGGACCAGAACCGGTCCCTCTGCGCGGGGGTGGCGCTGAGCCCGGAGCGCAGCCTGATGCAGGACCCGGCCTTCGGGGTGCGGCAGCTCGTCGACATCGCCGAGCGGGCTCTCTCCCCCGGGATCAACGACCCCACCACTGCGGTGCAGGTGCTCACCGAGTTGCGCATCATCCTGGGTGAGGCCGTCCGACGCCAGAACCCGCCGCGGGTGGTCCTGGACGACGCCGGGCGATCTCGCGTCCTGCGGAAGGTGGTGACGGTCGAGGATCTCCTGCGCCTCGCGACGGAGGAGATCGCCCACTACGGCGCCGATTCGGTGCAGATCCCGCAGGCCCTCGCTCTGATGCTCACCGAGCTGGAGGAGGTGGCCCTCCCCCAGCACCGTGACGCGCTGGCCCGTGTCCGAGCGGCCTGCCGCCGGACCACGACGACCACCCAGGAGGCGTGATGGACCTTCCCCCGATCACCACGCGGGCCGTCCTGATCGGCCTCGCCATTCTCGCCGTGGGATGGCTGATCGGGCGGGTGCTGGCCCGCGCGACCCGGTGGGTGTTGGTGCGCCGTGGACGCAGCGCCAGCGCCGGTCAGGTCTTCGGCGGTCTCGTGGGGGCCGGTCTCACCGTCGTCGCGCTGGCGGCGGCGGTGACGGTGGTGTTCCCGAGCGTCCGCCCCGTGGACGTGTTCGGGGGCATCGGCGTCGTCTCCATCGCCGCCGGTATCGCGTTCCAGACGGTGCTGGGCAACATGTTCGCCGGGATGATCATTCTGGCGCGGGACCGGTTCCGTGTCGGTGATCAGATCAGCGTCGGGGACCACGCCGGAACCGTGGTGGAGATGGGGCTCTCCTCGACGGCGCTCCGCACCTTCGACGGTCGCCTGGTGCTGCTGCCGAACCAGACGCTGCATTCGGAGGCCGTCATGGTCCAGACGGGGTTCAGCGCCGTACGCTCCACCGTGCGCGTGGACGTGGAAGCCGCGAACGATCTGGCCCGCACGCGGGAGATCGCGGTGGGGGCCATGGCCGCGCTGCCGCAGGTCCTGCAGGATCCTCCGCCCCAGGCCCTGCTCACCGAGGTCGGGGTGACGACGGTCGGGATGGACCTGCGCTTCTGGTCCGGTGCCCGTCAGATGGAGACGAAGGAGGCCATCGACGCGGTGATCGCGGCGGTGCTGACCGCGTTCGAGCGCGAGGGGGTCGCGACGGGTGATGACGTCCGGGTCGTCGACGCAGGACCACGGCTGAGGCAGGAGCTGGCGGACCTGCGGGAGGTCGCCTCGTCCTTCACCACGCCGACTCCACCTTCAGATGGACGCGCCCGGTCAGGGGCGGATCAGCCGCAGGAACGCACCGACCATCGGCAGATCCGCCGCTGAGGTGGGCAGTACGTCCGCCAGGGCCGGGGAGTGCACCAGGTAGGCGGCCCACTGGCCCCGGGAGATCGACACGTTCAACCGGTTGCGGCTGAGCAGGAAGTCGAGGCCCCTCGGCACCTCGGTGGCGCTGGAGGCCGCCATGGTGAGGATCGCGACGGCGGCCTCCCGTCCCTGGAACCTGTCGACGGTGCCGACGGTGGTGCCGGTGAGTCCGGCCTCATCGAGGGCACGCCGGACGGTGGCGACCTGGGCGTTGTACGGCGCGACGACGATGATGTCGTCCGCCCGCAGCGGCCGCGGCGACTCCCCGGGGCCGGGAGTCCAGCCCCGGCCGAGGAGGTCGCGGGCGATCCGCACCACCTCCTCTGCCTCTTCCGGGGAGGCGACGGCGTTGCCGTCGTGGGTCACTGGCACCGGGTGCAGGCCCGGGGCGATGCCCTCGAGGTGACGCGCGTCGGTGACATCGGCGCGGGCGCCGAGCTGCCCGCCGTAGGACAGGCGCGAGACCTCGGTGGTCAGCGCGGAGTGCATCCGCCAGGTGGTGTCGAGGAAGAACCCGCGGTCGGGCCGCAGCACCGGGTCGTCTTCCAGAAGCCACGCCAGGGCGGCATCCCCGACGGGCTGCGGATGCGTGCCCTGGGTGACCTGCGGCAGCTGCTGGGGGTCCCCGAGCAGCAGCAGACGGTGGGCACGCACGGAGCCGGCAAGGGTGTTGGCCAGCGAGAACTGCCCGGCCTCGTCGATGACGAGCAGGTCCAGTTCGGGGGAGTTCTCCTTCGCGAACGTCCAGGCGGTGCCGCCGAGCACCCAGCCCCCGGCTTGGTCGAAGAAGCGGCGGGATGCCGCCGTGGGGGTCAGATCGGTCCAGGGGATGCCGGTCGCGTCCGACCCGCTTTTGGACGTCTTCCCCACTCGCTCTGCGGGCACACCGATGCCCACGAGCTTCGTCAGGAAGTTCTCGATGACCGCATGGGACTGGGCGGTGACCCCGATCCGCCACCCCTGCTCGACCAGGGCTTTCACGGCGTGACTGCCGACGTGGGTCTTCCCGGTGCCGGGCGGGCCCTGCACGGCGACATAGGAGTCGGGGATCGCCCGGAGCGCCTCGACCACCGCCTCCCAGGGCTCCCTGTGGGATGCAGGGGCGGCGCCCGGGATGGCCTGTCCGGTGGCACCGCCCGGGACCTGTCGGGTCGCACGGACCTCCCCCGCGATCTGCGCCAGCGGGCGGCCGAGGCTGTGAGGGGTGCGGCGCGCGAGCACCTCACTGCCCGCGATGGTCAGCAGGCCGGTGACGTCATGCTCGGTGACGTCCATCGGCAGATGCCCGAACTCGAGGGTGCCTTCGGCGATCTGCCGCAGCCGCTGCTGGAGGGATCCGGAGGGCACGATCTGGTGGGCGAACGCCGCCATCGGCAGCTCGGAATGCTCGCCGGCGTCCTTGCCCAGCCGCTCTCGGATCACCACCAGGGAGGTGCCGTCGGGAAGGTCCTCGACGTCCTCGACCCTGCCGCGGCTGTCGATCCAGCGGAGGGCGTTCGGCTGCAGCTTGTCGCGATGCTCGGCGGGGATGTCCTCATAGACGGTGCGGACCTCGGCCCCGGGGGTGATGCTGCTGCCGGGTTCGAGGGTGCCGCGCATCCGCAGCACCCTCTGGCGGGTACGGGCCCGGGGTGGGGTGTGCCAGTCCTCGAGGATCTCGACCCGGTCCGCCACCAGGTTCGCCCGTGGATCCTGCCATTCGTCGACCGGGGAGATGGCGCGGTCGAAGAACGCCCACCACTGGGGTTTGGCCTCCCGCTGGTGGAATCCGAGCGCGGCGGCGAGCAGGGCGAGCCCCCGCTGTTCGTCGTCGAGCTCGTCGTCAGGCAGCGGGATCTCCTCCCCCGTCACCGGGTCGGGCCGGGCCGGGAGCATCTGCAGCAGGAGGCGCTCCAGATCCCCGTCCTCATCGGCGAACGGCGGTTCCTCGTCCACCGACCACACAGGGGCGTCGGTGTCCTCCACGTCGGCTTCGTCGTCCTCGTCGACGGGGTCCTTCGCCTTGGCGGCCTCCCGCAGCAGCCAGTCCCGCAGTCGCGCGGTCGAGACGCAGTCGTACCGGTTGTAGTCCTCGATACCGGCGCGCAGTCGCGCCGCCCCGACCTCATCCCCGGCCTCACGGGCGAGGGTGTAGGCGTGGTACTCGGTGACGGAGTCCGCCGCCGTGGTGACGCCGTCCTCGCTGCGATGGTCCGACCCCATATACAGCGGTTCCAGCTTCTTGATCGAGTAGCTGACCACGCCCGCCCGCAGTGACCCCCGCACCACCGAGTACAGGTCGATGAACAGTCCGGCACGCAGCCAGGAGTCGAGTTCCCGCTCCCCCACCCCGTGCCGCACCGTGAGGCGTTTCAGGGCGGTGACCTCGTAGGGCGCGTAGTGGTAGATCCGCATGTCCGGGTGGGTCAGGCGCCGCATCTCCACCGTCTCCACGAACCGCTCCAGCGCGGCGCGCTCCTCGGCCCGGCTGTCGGCCCACAGCCCGGTGAAGAGGAAGTCGTCGAAGCGGGTGGCGGCGGTGTCCCCGTCGGGTGTCTCCACCCAGCCCCACAGGTACTCCAGGCCCTCCATCGCCCCGGACTCGGCCGTCCACAGCGGGTCGCCCTCGAAGTCGAAGAACATGTCCCCCGGACTGGGGGCGGGCAGGTCCCGGATCATCGTGGTGTCGGTGAGGACGAACGGCGGGGTGCCGTCGGGCCGGGTGGGTTGCAGCTGCAGGGATGCCTGCTCGCGCAGTCCACGCCAGGTGCGCTCGGGCATGTCGGCCGGGGCGGCGGTGGAGGCGGCGAGGTCCTCGATGGTGGTGATGCCGGCGGCCCGCAGACGGGTGCGCTGCAGGCGAGTGGCGCCGGCGGTGAGCAGCACGTCGCGATGTGCGGCGATGGCCTCGGTGCAGGCCTCGCACTGACCGCACACGCCCAGGCGGTCATCACCCCAGCGGGCCGGTTCCCCGGAGGCGACGTGCTCACGCAGCCGCCGCGTCAGACGCTCGCGCTGGTGGCGGTAGACGGGGATGATCTCGTCGAGATCGGCGACCACCTCGGTGTCATCCCCCAGCCACAGCACCCCGTCGCGGGTGTGGGGGATGCCGAGCCGGTCGAGTTGGTCGGCGTAGGCGGCGATCTGCAGCAGGGCGGTGACCCGGGCGTGCCGGGCAAGTTTCGTATCCACCACCCGGTACGCACCGTGCGGATGGTCGGCGTCGACGATCCGCACCAGGAAATCCGCCAGGCCCCCGAACTCCCCGTCATGGAGCATCGCCTGGAACACCACCGCGATGCCGGACCTCAGCGCGGCAGCGGCCTGCTCGGCACGGTGCGCGATCCCGTCCGGGGTGTAGTGCTCGGGTCGCGGCAGCTGCACCACCTGATCCGCCCCGTACTGGGCGATCAGGCGCTGCAGGGCGCGCTGCTCATGCGTGTCACCGAGCGCGGAGACCCGCTCCAGGAAGGCATCCTCCTGCTCCAGACGCGGAGCGCGCCCCAGCTTCGGATCCACACTCAGACGCAGCCACCCGTACTCGCAGGTGGCGGCTGCCGTGAGATCCGACGGGCTCAGCATGAACCGGGTGCGGTCGGGCGCGAAGGTCACCATGGCGCCACTGTAGGGCGGGGGCCCGACAGCCGAGGCGGTCGTCCCCGGTCGGGAAGGCGTGGTATCACTCCGGTATCATCTGGGGATGGCGATGACACTTCGACTGACCGAGAAGGACGAGCAGGCCCTGTCGGACCTCGCGACCAGCCGGGGCACAAGTCGACAGGCGGCCGTCATCCAGGCGATCCATGAGGCCCGCGACCGCGACCTCCACCGGCAGCGCGTTCGGAGCGCAGCCCGAGACGCGACGACCCGCTACGCCGACCTTCTGGACCGCCTGGGCTCGTGACGGAGCACCTCACTCTCGACGATCTCGTCGACCTCGCCGAAACCCTGCACACCTGGTGTCGACCCGCACCTGACACGGCGCCGTAACCGGTCGTCCCGGCCCCGCTCATCCCAGCAGCGGCTCGATCGCCTGCGCCACCCCGTGCTCGTCATTCGTCCCGGTGACCCGGTCGGCGACGGCGAGGACGCTCGGATCCGCGTTCGCGACCGCCCATCCGACACCGGCCCAGCGCAGCATGGGGATGTCGTTGGGCATATCCCCGAAGGCCCAGACCTTGCGCGCGTCGATGCCCCGGTCCGACGCCCACTGCGCGAGAGCCCACGCCTTCGTCACCTGCGGTGGCCCGATCTCCGCCAGGGCGTCGCCGCAGGAGACCGACAGCCGGGCGCGCTGCCCGATGACCTCTTCCACTGCGGCGCGGAAACGCTCGGCCTCCATGCCGGGCGCCTGGGCGAGGAGCTTCCCCACCGGGCTCGACACATGGTTGAGGGGTCCGATGCTCTCCGGGTCCTGGTCGACGACGCCGGGGACGCCCCCATCGGGGAAGGCATCCTCCCGGTGGAATCCGTCAGCGCACTCCGCCCCGAAGGTGATGCCGGGGATGCGGGCGCGCAGGTCGGCGATCAGCGTGGACACGGCCCGCGGGTCCAGTCCGTGCGTCTGGAGCATCCGCCGCTGCGCCACGTCGTAGACGAACGCGCCGTTGGCGCACAGCACGATGCCATGGTCACCGACGATCGGCGCCAGCGCCTCCACCCAGCGCGGCGGCCGGGCGGTGACGATCACGGTCTGGATACCCGCGTCCTCCAGGGCCGACCAGCTGCGGGCGGTGCGCTCGCTGACGGCGCCGCGCGCATCCAACAGCGTGCCATCGAGGTCGGAGGCGACGAGGCGGGGACGCGGGGCCATGCGCCGATGGTAGGCCGCGCGCTAGGTGTTCTTCCCCGACACGTTGTGAACGGCTGAGGTAGGCGAAGACCTCCGGGAACGATGTGGGTAACCACACTCACAGTTCGTTCCACGGAGGTCTTCGTGATTCACGCTAACGCGCCTTTGACCCCGGAGGGGCGTCGCCGACTCGCTTCCCTGATCGTCGATGACGGCTGGACCGTCAGGCGGGCCGCGGAACGGTTCCAGGTCTCGCCGGCGACCGCGTCGCGGTGGGCCCGGCGATACCGGGCAGGACAGCCGCTGACCGACCGGCCGTCACGCCCACATCGCTCGCCGTCACGCTTGTCGGCGCGGCGGGAACATCGGATCGTGTCGTTGCGGTTCACCCGGCGGTGGGGACCGCACCGCATCGGCTACCACCTCGGGATCCCGCGCTCCACGGTCGGGCGGGTCCTCGCCCGGTACCGGATGCCGCTGCTGCACCACGTTGACCAGGCCACCGGGCTTCCGGTCCGCAAGACCGCGCCGGTCCGCTACGAGAAGCAGAGGGCCCTGACCCCGGAGGGTGGACGCGCCGAACCCAGCACTGGCTGGAGGAAGCGAGAAGATCTACACCATGCCCAGGAAGAACTACACCGATGAGTTCCGGCGTGAGGCGGTCGAGCTGTACGAGCACACCCCGGGCGCCACGTTGAGGGGGGTCGCTGCCGATCTCGGCGTCTCCCGCGGCACGCTGGCGACCTGGCGGCGCGAGCAGGGGTACACCGGCCCCAGGACCGAAGCCTCCGACCCGCACAGCGACGCGCCCGAGGGTGAGTCCCCACAGGCCCGGATCGCCCGCCTGGAGGCCCAGGTACGTCGCCTGGAGGACGACAAGCGGATGCTGGCGACCGAGCGCGACATCCTGCGCAAGGCAGCCAAGTATTTCGCCGGGGAGACGAACTGGTGAGCCGCTTCCAGTTCGTCGCCGACCACCGAGACACCTACGAGGTGAAGCGGCTGTGCCGGGTGCTGGAGATCAACCGGTCCTCGTTCTACGCCTGGGTCGAGGCTGCCCCTGCCCGGGAGCAGCGGGCCGTCGACGACCAGGTGCTCGCCGACCGGATCCGGGCGGTGCAGAAGGACGACCCGGCCTACGGGGCACCACGGGTGACTGCCGAGCTCAACGACGGCGTCGACCCCGATGAGCGGGTGAACCACAAACGGGTGGCCCGGGTCATGCGCGAGCATCACCTGCCCGGGCTGCGGCTGCGTCGCCGGGTGCGGACCACGATCCCGGCCCCTGCCGACCAGGACGTCCCGGACCTGATCAAGCGGGACTTCACCGCCGAGGCAACGAACCGCAAGTACGTCGGCGACATCACCTACCTGCCGATCGCCACCGGCGGGTTCCTCTACCTGGCCACCGTCATCGACTGCTGCTCCCGGGCACTGGTCGGGTGGGCCATCGCCGACCACATGCGCACCAGCCTGGTCACCGACGCCCTCGACATGGCCGCCGCAGCCCGCGGGTCCCTGGCCGGGGCGATCTTTCACAGCGACCACGGAGCCCAGTACGTCTCCAAGGACTTCGCCGCTGCTGCCGCCAGACACGGACTCAGGCTCTCCCGGGGCGCGGTCGGCTCGAGCGCTGACAACGCCCTGGCCGAGAGCCTGAACGCGAGCTGCAAACGCGAGCTCCTCGCCGGCGCGCACGCCTTCCCCGGCGCCGTCACCTGCCGGCGCCGCATCTTCTGGTGGGCCAACCGGTACAACACCCGCCGACGCCACTCAGCCTGCGGTTACCAAGCCCCATTCACCTACGAAGCCTCCCTGGCCGCTACCCTGGCCATCCCTGCGTAACCACCACCCCCGTGTCCACCACCAGGGGTCAAGGCCCGTATCGGGCCGCATCTGCGTTGGGGATCGTGTGGAGGTGATCAGCCATCCCGCCGCGCTGAACGTACTGCCCTGCCTGATAGCGAAACGTACTTCGGCGAGACGCCGTGCCCAGCGACCGGCCCGAGTGGGCGATTTCAGCGACGGGTACGGACTATCTGCTCGATCGCGTCCGCTGCAGAGTCGGTATCGAAGGGGCGAGTTCGCCCTCGCCACCGGACTGAGCGCGAAGGCGCTGCGCTTCTACGACGAGCGCGGCCTCCTCGCCCCCGCCGACGTCGACGCCCACTCCGGCTACCGCCGCTACGCACCCGGCCAGATCCGGACGGCCGCGCAGATCCGCGTCCTGCGGGCGGCCGGCCTCACGGTCGACGACGTCCGGTCCGTCCTCGCGGACCCCGCCTCCCTGCCGGCGCGGCTCGAGGCGCACGCGGCCGAGCTGCGGCGCCGCCGCGACCTCGAGGACCGCGCGCTCGCGCTCGCGGCCGCCGGTGTCTACGCGGCCCCGGATCCCGACGACGACGGCCGCCCCGCCCGTCCCGGCCCCGTGGCGGAGCGCACGGTCGGGCCGACACCGTGGGCCGGCGTCGTGCAGCGGGTGGCCCTGGACGAGGCCGGTGAGGAGTCGACCACCGAGCGCGCGAACGCCGCCTTCGCGACGCTGTTCCAGGCACTCGCGGAGGCGGGGTCGGCACCCGCCGGGCCGCCGTGGACGGCGCTGCGCCCGGTGCCGGGCGCCGCCGACGTCGTGGAGACCGTCCTGGCCGTCCCGCTGAGCGGCCCGGCTCCCACGGGCCTCAGGGTCGACGGACACGAGGTGGTGACCGGGACGCTGCCGCGCCGCGTGGAGCGGTACGTGGACGTGCGGGCCGACGCGGGCGACGTCGACCTCCTCGACGACGCCCCCGGCGGCGCGCTGCCCCATCCGGATCTGCTTGGGCTCATGGACGCGTTCGACGCGGAGGACGCCGGCGCCGCGCCGGAGATCCGCCAGATCCTCGCGGACCCGGAGGCCGGGCACGTCGAGCTGGCGGTGACGGTGCAGGAGGAGGCGGAAGCGGGGCAGGGGTGAGCCGGTGCGGGGGCGGCACGGCGTGTCTGGCCGGCCGACCCTGCCGGTCCCGCGCCGACCCCCGGGGGCTCAGAGGTGCCCGGGGTGGCCCGAATGTGATGGAGTGCACGGATCCTGTCCGCGACCTGGGAAGAATCCATGGAGCAGTTCGTCACCGCCGCCAACTCGATCATGTGGAGCCTGCCCATGGTCGTCGGGCTCCTCGCCCTGGGCCTGTACTTCACGATCCGCATGGCGGCTCCCCAGGTGCGGCTGCTCACGGACATGGTGGGCCAGCTGGCCAGGGGAGGATCGTCGTCGGCGGGGATCAGCTCGTTCCAGTCGTTCGCCATGGCCCTGGGCGGGCGCATCGGCGTCGGCAACATCGCGGGCGTCGCGGCCGCGATCTACCTGGGCGGCCCGGGCGCACTGTTCTGGATGTGGGTGACGGCGATCCTCGGCGCCCCCGTGGCCCTCGTGGAGAGCTCGCTCGCACAGCTCTACAAGCACAAGGTCCGCGGCGAGTACCGCGGCGGGCCCGCGTACTACATCCTCGAGGGGCTCGGCCGGAACTGGCGGTGGCTGGCGGTCGCCTACGCCGCGGCCACCGTGTTCGCCACGGTCTTCACCGGCCCGCAGATCCAGGCCAACGCCGTCACCGCCGCCACGACCGAGGCATGGGGTTGGGATCCGCTGTGGGTGGGTCTCGGGATGGCCGTGCTGTTCTGCGTGATCGTGTTCGGCGGCATGCACCGCCTCGGCCGCACGGTGGGCCTCGTGGTCCCGTTCATGGCCGGCGCGTACATCCTGGTGGGGCTGCTCGTCGTCGGGCTGATGTGGCAGCAGGTCCCCGCGATGTTCGGCCTGATCTTCTCCAGCGCGCTGGCCCTGGACTCGGTCTACGGCGGCATCCTCGGCGCCGCCGTCGCGTGGGGCGTGCGCCGTGCCGTGTACTCCACCGAGATCGGCACCGGTTCGGGCGCCCAAGCCTCGGCGGCCGCCCACGTCTCCCACCCCGTGAAGCAGGGCCTGGCCCAGGCGTTCTCCGCCTACGTGGACACCCTGTTCGTCTGCACCATGACCGGCCTGATGATCCTCGCCACGAACAGCTTCAACGTGCTGGGCCCGGACGGGGAGAGTCTGCTCGCGGAGCACGTGCCCGGCGTCGAGGAGGGCCCGGCGTGGGTCCAGATCGCCATCGACGAGGCACTGCCCGCCTTCGGCCCGTCCTTCGTGGCGATCGCCGTCTTCCTCTTCTCCTTCACCACCCTGCTCTCCTTCGCGTTCTACGCGGAGACGAACGTCGCCTACCTCATCCCGAACAAGACGGCGCAGCGCGCGGTCATCGCGATCGCCCGGCTGCTGCTGGCCGGCTCCATGGTGTTCGGGTCCGTGCAGAGCTCGGCCCTCGTGTGGGCGTTCGCCGACTTCGGCGTCGGCCTCTACACGTGGGTGAACATCGTGGCGCTCATCCTGCTGAGCCCCGTGGCCATCCGGCTGCTCAAGGACTACGACCGCCAGCGCCGTGCCGGCCAGGACCCCGTGCTGGACCCGGCGGCGATCGGCGTCCGGAACGCCCGCCTGTGGGAGCAGATCCACGCGGCGTACCAGCAGACCGGCGACCTCGACCGCGCCATGGAGCACGTCGCCGACACCGCCCCGGACACCCGCGCGATCACCGTGGTCCCGCGCCGGGAGGGCTGAGGCCCGACGACGCAGCCCGGGGCGCCGGACGCCGCGACGACGTCGGGCCACGGGCCAGGGCTGTCCGCGCGGCCCGCCATGCCGTCCACGCCGACATCCCGCGCGAGGGGATCGACGGGCAGGCCGGCCTGCGCGGCCCCGGGGACAACCTGCCCGGCTGGGACGCCGAGCGGTGGGCCGCGCACGTGCGGCGGCTCGAGGGGATCGCCCGGGGCGCGGGCCCGGTGTGCTAGCGTCCGCGGTGATGACTCCCCGCTCGCTCGCCGGCCTGGCCCTCACGGTCGCCGCCCTGACGTCCGCCTTCATGCTGATGGCGCCGACGGCGCCGGGGCTGTTCGTCGGTGTGCTCACGGTGGGGACCTTCGGGTTCGGCCCGTTCTACGGGGAGCCCTCGCGGCAACTCGTGGACCGGCCGTGGCGGCGCGACCGGCGCACCCGCGCGCTCGCTCGCCGGGTCCGCGTGGACTGGCTCTCCCGGCAGCTCGGCGCCGCCGGCTGGAACGCGGCCATCCGCCGCCGCATCACCGGCCGCGACGACCTGCGGCGCATCCGCACGGTCGCCGTGGGAGCGCTCGTCAGCCATGCCGCCTCGGCGGGCCTGCACGTGGCCGCCGGGGCCGCGCTCGCCGTCGTCGGCCACCCGGTCTGGGGCGTGATCGCCCTCGCGTTGGGCGCCCTCGTCCACGCGTGGCCGGCGCTGCTGCAGGTCTCCGTCCTCGGTCGCATCGACGAATTGCAGGCCCAGATCCGGGGCCGCCAGCTCCTCTGGTGAATCCACGCCCGGCGCCCCGGCAGAATGGCCTGATGGCATCCCAGCAGCCCCCCGCTTTCGGCCCCGTCCTCCACCACCGCGCCCACGGCATGGCCCCCGGCGACGCCATCTCCCCGCCGCTGGTGCACGCCTCCGCGTTCCACCTGCCCGGGTCCGGTCCCGACGGCGCCCCCGTCGCCCCCGGTGCGGACGTCGCCTTCCAGTACGCCCGCTGGGGCACGCCCACCTGGGCCGCGCTCGAGGCCGCCCTCGGCGTGCTCGAGGACGCGGACGTCGCCGTCGTCCCCTCCGGCATGGCGGCCATCGCCGCCGCCCTGCTGCCCGTGCTCCGCCCCGGTGACCGCGCCCTGCTGCCCTCGGACGGCTACGGCGCCACCCGCGCCCTCGCCGCCGAGCACCTCGTGCCCACCGGCGTCCACGTGGACTTCGTGTCCACGCCGGGCCTCGCGGACGCCGACCTCTCCGCCTACGACCTCGTGTTCGTCGAGACCCCCTCCAACCCCGGGCTGCGCGTCGCGGACCTGGCCGACGTCGCCGCCCGCGCCCACGCGAACGGGCGGCGGGACGGGAAGGGGGCGCTCGTCGTCGTGGACAACACCTCCCTGACCCCGCTGGGACAGCGGCCGCTGGACCTGGGGGCGGACGTCGTCGTCGCCTCGGACACGAAGGCCGTCAACGGGCACACCGACGCCCTCGGCGGGCACGTCGCGTCCCGCGACCCCGAGCTGATGGCGCGGGTGCGCGGCTGGCGCACCCTGGCCGGCGGGATCCTCGGCACCCACGAGGCCTGGCTGATCCATCGCGGTCTGGAGACCCTCGAGGTCCGCTTCGCCCGCATGTGCGCGTCGGCGCTCGCGGTCGCCGAGCTCGCGGCCGGGCACCCGGCCGTGCGCGCGGTGGCCTACCCGGGGCTGCCGGACCACCCGGACGCGGAGATCGTCGCGCGCCAGATGACGGCGGCGGGCGGCGTCGTCGGGCTGGAGTTCGCGGACGCGGCCGCGGCGGAGCGGTTCATCGGGGCGGCCGCGTACGTGGTGGCGCAGACGAGCTTCGGCGGCACCCACACCGCGGCGGAGCGCCGCGCCCGCTGGGGCGACGACGTCCCGGCCGGCTTCGTGCGCCTGTCCGTGGGCGTCGAGCCGACGGCGGAGCTGCTCGCCGACCTGGCCCGGGCCATGGACGCCGCGGCCGAACCCGCCTGAGCCCGGCCCTGCCCGGTTGAGCCGGGCCCGGCTACGCTCGCGAACCAGTCCCCGCCGCCCCACCCCAGGAGACCCGCCCCCATGCAGCTCGACCTGATCGTGGAGAACGCCCGCCTCATCACCGGCGACCCCGCCCGCCCGTCGGCCTCGCGGCTGGGGGTGTGGCGGGGCGTCGTCGTCGGGGTGGACGAGGAGCTGGACGGCCTCGCAGCACGCGAACGCCTCGACGTGCGGGGGCGCACCGTCCTCGCCGGGTTCAACGACGCCCACGCGCACAGCGTCTGGTTCGGCCAGTCCCGGCTGGACGTGGACCTCGAGGGTGCGCGTACCGCGGAGGAGGTCCGCCGCCGGGTCCGCGCCCGCGCCGCCGAGCTCGACCCCGGCGCCTGGGTGACGTGCACCGGCTTCGACCCCGGCCACCTCACCGGCCCCCAGCCCGACCGGGACAGCCTCGACGCCGCCGCCTCCGGGCGCCCCGTGCTCATCCGCCACAACACGGGCCACGCCGTCACGGTGTCCGGGGCGGTGCTGGTCCTGGCCGGCGTGGGGGAGCAGGTGCTGCAGCAGCCCGAGGGCGGGCGGATCCTCACAGACGCCGCCGGCCGGCCCACCGGTCTGTTGGAGGAGACCGCCATGAGCCTGGTGACCCGGCTGCTGCAGCCGGAGTCCCACGAGCACATCGGCGCGTGCCTGGCACGGGCCTCGCAGGAGTACGCGGCCGAGGGCATCACCTCGGTGACCGATGCGGGGGTGGCCGGCGGGTGGATCGGGCACAGCCCGCTCGAGTTCGGCGCGTATCAGCGCGCCCGGGACGCGGGGCTGCTGCGCACCCGCTTCCAGACGATGGTCACCCTGGACGCGCTGCACTCGGTGGACGGCCATCCCGACGACGGCACGCACCTCACCCTCGACGCCGGCGTGCGCACGGGGGTGGGCGATGAGTGGCTGCAGATCGGGCCGGCGAAGGTGTTCACAGACGGGTCGATGCTCGGACAGACCGCCGCGATGACCGAGGACTACTGCGGCCACGGCCACGGCCGCGGCTACCTGCAGCAGGACGCGGGGGAGATGCGCCGGGCGTGCCTCGGTGCGGCGGCCGCCGGCTGGGCGCTGGCCCTGCACGCGATCGGCGACGCCGCCCTCGACTTCGCCCTCGACGTGATCGCCGAGGCGCGGGGCCGGTTCGGGCGCCCCGTGATGCCGCACCGCGTGGAGCACGGTGGGGTGGTCCGCGACGACCAGGTGGCCCGCATGGCCGAGCTGGAAGTCGTGATGGCCACCCAGCCGAACTTCATCAGCGCGTTCGGCGGGTCGGTGCGGGAGCGGATCGGGCCGGAGCGGGCCGCGCTCTCGTACCCGGCCGGCCGGCTGCTGCGCGCGGGCCTGGTGCTGCCCGGCAGCTCGGACCGTCCCGTGGCCGGCGGCCGCCCGCTGGAGGTCATCCAGGACTTCGTGCTGCGCCGCACCGAGACCGGCGAGCAGTACGGCCCGGACGCGGAGCGGCTCACGGTGGCCGAGGCCTTGCACGCCTATACGGTCGGCTCCGCGGAGGCGACCGGCTGGGGCGGCCGCAAGGGACGGCTCGTCGCAGGCCAGCTCGCGGACTTCACGGTGCTCAGCGAGGACCCGCGCGCGGTGCCGAGCGACCAGATCGCGGCGATCGACGTCGTCGCCACCGCCGTGGGCGGGGAGTTCGTGCACGGCGGGCTGTGACGCCCGGCCCCGGCACCCCCCGGGGACCCCGGCGGTCAGCCGTGGCTCTGCCGGGGGGCTGCTCCCTACGCTCGGAGGACGGCGCGCAGACCGCGCGTCGCCCCGAGACCATGAGGAGCACCCCGTGGCGCACGACGACGCGAACACCACCACCACCGACCAGCTCACCCTGCAGGACCCCACGAAGCGCTACCCCGTGATCAGCCCGCCGGAGGAGACGCTGCCCGGCACCGGCCTGGACGCGGAGATGACGCCGAAGGCCGACCTGGGTGAGAAGTCCTACCGCGGCACCGGCCGTCTCGAGGGCCGCAAGGCACTCATCACCGGCGGCGACTCCGGCATCGGCGCGGCCACCGCGATCGCGTTCGCGCGCGAGGGCGCCGACGTCGTGATCACCTACCTGCCCGAGGAGGAGAAGGACGCCCAGCACGTCCTCGAGGTCCTGCAGGCGGAGGGGCGCACCGCCGTCGGGATCCCCGGCGACCTCCGCGACAAGGCGTTCTGCGCCGATCTCGTCGCCCAGGCGGTCGAGAAGCTCGGCGGGCTGGACGTGCTGGTGAACAACGGCGGCAAGCAGGTGGCGCAGGACTCGATCGAGGACATCGACAACGAGCAGCTCGAGGCCACCTTCGACATCAACATCCTGGCCCAGTTCCGCCTGGTCAAGGCCGCCCTGCCGCACCTGAAGCCGGGCTCCACGATCATCAACACCACCTCCGTTGTCGCCTACATGGCCCCGGAGCAGCTGGTGGACTACTCCGCCACGAAGGCCGCCATCAACACCTTCACGAAGGCCCTGGGCCAGCAGCTGGCCCCGAAGGGCATCCGCGTGAACGCCGTGGCGCCCGGCCCGATCTGGACCCCGCTGCAGCCCTCCGGCGGCCAGAAGCCGGAGGCCCTGCCGGAGTTCGGCCAGTCCACCCCGCTGGGCCGCGCCGGGCAGCCCACCGAGCTCGCCCCGGCGTACGTGTTCCTGGCCTCGCCGGAGTCCTCCTATGTGGTGGGTGCGACCATCCCGGTCACCGGCGGCATGCCGACGCCGTGACCGGAGCCGGGCGTTCCTGTCCCTGGGCGGTCACACCACCAGGGACAGGAACGCGCCGAGCGCGAAGCCGACCACGGTGAGCAGCCCGGCCTTCTCCCCGCCCTTCTCTCGGGCCTCGGGGATCATCGTGTCGATCAGCATGACCAGCAGGGCGCCGGCCGCGAAGCCCTGGATGCCGCCAGTCAGGGCGGGGGAGGCGACGTCGGCGATCAGCCCGCCGCCCCACGTCGCCAGGGCGCAGAGCACCGCCACGAGCGACCACTGGATCAGCAGGTGGCGACGCGTCTTGCCGCCGTCGAGGGAGTCGGCCGTGGCGGCGATGGACTCGGGCAGGTTGGACATGAAGATCGCCACGAGCAGCGCGAGAGACACGCCCTCGCCCGCGGCCAGCCCGATGCCCAGCACGATCTGCTCCGGGATGCCGTCCAGCAGCGCGCCCACGGTCAGCGCGGCGCCCGAGGACGAGCCGCCGGACCTCGCGGCGGAGCGCTCCACCGCACGGTCGCCGAGGAAGTAGGCGGCCGCGCCGAGCGTCAGCCCGATGCCGACGGCGGTGGGCCCGGCCGCCTGCACGCCCGCCTCCGCGAGCTCGAAGGACACGGACGCGATCAGGGCGCCGGCGCCGAAGGCGAGCACGAGACCGATCGTGCCCATGTGCCAGCGGCGCAGGGTCGCCAGGACGGCGCCCACGAGCAGGGAGGACGCGGCGACTGCGCCCCACATCAGGGTCATCACGGCAGCCAGGCTACGCGCTGACCGGGGACGACGCCGGACCGGACTCGCGGCAACGTGCCTGCCTAGGGCATGTCTGACAATCGTTTTGACTATGCGAGCACAGCATTCAGGACCACAGCGGCCCTGTAGATGATCGCGTACTTGTCATACCGGGTCGCCAGACCCCGCCACTGCTTCAGGTGAGCGTACTGACGCTCGATGACGTTGCGGCCCTTGTAGGCGTCCGCGTCGAGGCTGACGGGGCGCCCGCCTCGGGCACCGCGCCGTCTGCGGTGGCCCTGCTGGTCGGCCGGTTCGGGGATGACCGCTTTGATCCCGCGGGCGCGTAGGTGGGTGCGGATCGCCCGGGAGGAGTACGCCTTATCGCCCAGCACGGCCTCGGGGCGGGTCCGGGGCCGCCCTACTGGCCGGGTCACGCGCAGCTGCTCCAGAAGAGGAAGCAGCATCGGGGAGTCCCCTGCCTGGCCGGGGGTGATCAGGCTGACCAGCGGCAGCCCGGTCCCATCGACGAGCTGATGGATCTTCGTGCTCAGCCCGCCACGGGAGCGCCCGATGCCGTGATCGGCCGGCTCCTCACGCGGATTCTTGTAGTTCGATCCATCCCCCTGTGTGGCGGGTGATGTTCGTCGCGTGCTGGTGGGCGCGGGCGATCGTGGAGTCCACCGAGACCGACCAATCGATCAGGCCTTCGGCGTCAGCGGCGGCGGTCAGCGTGGCCAGCACCGTGTCCCAGGTGCCTTTCTCGGCCAAGCGCCGATGCCAGGTCCACACGGTCTGCCAGGGCCCGTAGACCTCGGGCAGATCCCTCCAAGCGATTCCGCACCGGTACCGGTAGATGATCGCCTCCACCATGGTGCGGGCGTCGGCGAACGGCCTGCCGGCGCGGCCGGTCCGGGTCGGGAGCATCGGGGCGATCAACTCCCATTGGGCGTCGGAGAGCATCTGGAACCGGGACATGTCCCCAGGGTCTCAGCTGACTCGTGCATCTATTCTCAGACACGCCCTAGGCGACAACGGAAGCATGTCGATTGTCCACATCCTCGCATCGCACCCCCATCAGTGGAGCCACGCGACGGGCTATCTCCCGTCAGACCCCGCCCAGACGCGTGGCGTCGACGGCGGTAATCACCGCCGCGAACACCGCGAGGTTGCCGCGGAACGTCGACCCCTCCGGATCCGGGACCTCCTCCTGCTCAGCACCCGCCGCCGGGTCCTGTCGCAGCAGCCCGCATCGCGACAGGTGCATCAGGTCGGCCTGGACCCTCCACATCTGCCACATCTGACCGCTGCCTGCCGGAAAGCCCGCCGTGCGTGCGGAATGCTCTCCACGGTCGTGGCTGGCCAGGTCGGCCAGGATGCTGTTCGCGTCGGGGAGGGTCAGCCCGTCGGGGCTGGCGGCGAACAGAAGGGCCGCGAAGGTGTCCGGTCCGCCGCGGAAACCACCCTCGTCCGGATCGTTCTGCACAAGGGTGATCAACAGCACCAGCATCACCGCGCGCGCGAAGGTCGTGAACGCCTCCGGGTCCTCCGACGCCGGGACGTACGGCGCATGGTCGTGCTGCTCGGGGTAGGCCCGGGTGCTGGTCAGCGTGACCCACCCACCCGCGATCAGGGCGCTCCACGGGCCTGCGATCTCGTCGACCTGCCACATGGAGGTGACCGCGAAGGGGCCGGTGTCGATCTCCCACTCCTCGACGAGGGTGCGTACGTCGGCCAGGCGCAGCGCTCCCGTCGAAGTCACCTGACGCCCCTTGCCCAGGAACTCCAGCAGGCGCGCCGCCCGCTGCACCAGCCTCACGTCACCGTGCGCTGCCGTGAGCTCCTCCATGTCGTCCTCGGCCCTCTCCAGCGCGAGCAGGGGCTCCTCCAGAGTGGAGTTGTCGGGCAGGAACCAGGGCAACCCGGGCTCCTTGTCGGGGACGTCGGCAGGATCGGGGCCGCCGCCGAAAACACTGCCCGAGCCCGTCCAGTGCGAAGCCTCGAAGGGCATCGACGGGTTCGCCAGGCGCCCGGTGTCGGAGATCTCGTGGCGCTCGGTGTTGGTCAGCGCGGTGTTGTACCACTGCATGTAGGCGTCGAACAGCTCGGGCGTGCTCAGGTCGACCCCCAGCGTGCTCGCGTGGACGAGGATGTTGCCGGTGAAGGAGCGGGCAGTGGGGTCATCGGCGGCTTCCAGGGCCGAGAACTCGAGCCCCTCCAGCACGCTGCGGGCCCGATCCACGTCGATGCCGTCGGGATGCCAGCGCTGGTGCTCGTCGAGGAACGCGAAGAACTGGCCCAGGGCAGGCACCTGCGCCATGACCATCTCGCGCGGCTGGATCACCTTGCGTGGAACCACCTCGGTCAGCAGGACCTCTATCAGTTCTTCGGTCCAGTAGGTCGGGTCCGCACTGTCGAGCTGCTCGGCCTTCAGCCTCAGCAGCAGCTCCACATGTGCGGCCTCCTCGTCGGCCTGATCCGTGGAGACCGCCTCACGGCGCCAGAGAACGAACTGGGCCAGCAGCGCATGCAGATCTCGCTCCATCCGCCTGTCGGATCGCTCGAACGCGTGGGACGGGCCGCGCTGCGGGCAAGAGCGCTGGGTGCCGCGGCGGTGCTTCTTCTTCGGCATCTGACCATCGTGCCGCATGCGGACATCAGCGAAAAGGCTATGCGCCCCATGGGCTGGTCAGGGACCGCTCCGGCTGGCTGCGGCGTGATCGCGTTCGGTCTGGCCGGCGTTCAGTGCCCCGCGTGGCCCACGCCGTGCCGGTGGCGTCGTGGTCTCGCCGGCGTCTTGGGGCTGACCCGGTCTTGAGGCGGCAGGCTCATTGCTCGCCACCGGAGCACAGGTCAGTCGAGCCCTGGAATGGTCGGCGCCAGGGGCGCAGGCGCGGGCGTGCTTCCATCCGCCCCATGCAAGTGGAGCTTCGCTCCTGTAGTCCGCATCACCGTGAAGACATCGACATACTCGACTCCCATCGCGGCACAGGCGTCCGGGATCTTCACCCGCTTGCGTGCGTTCGGACTGGGCAGTTCGTTGGTGACGACGGTGTCGCCATGCCCGGCGGCATGGGCGATGAGGAGGAAATCAGCTTGGTCACTCGAGAACGCGTTCAACGCATCCTGCCGATAGTCCTGCCTCGCTGCCCACGTGCTGAGCGGAGCGAAGTTCTGGACGGTTCGCTGATCGACCGGTAGGAAGAAGCCCGGGTGATCCCGCGCCCAGTCCGCGAGCTCGTCATCACCGCTAAGGAGCTCATCGCGAACGGCATCAATACTGATCAGCTCTCCTGCCTGGTGGCCCTGTTCGAGCCAGGTCCAGAACCCTGGCGCGATGTCGAACGCGTAGTACCTGTTCTTCGCTTCGATCAGGATGCTCGCGTCAACGAGGTACATCAGCTGACCCCGACCCGCTCAGCGAGTTGCTCGAAGGTGCTGTGCTTCTTCACGCCGAGCAGCTTGAACGCGTCCCGGTAACTCGTCCTGCCCTCGCGTGCGCTGGCGATCACGGCTCGAGCGAACTGTCTGCTGAGCCGTCGCGGCTGGACGTTGTAGAAGCTTCCGCCGTCTGTCTTCTGCTCCTTCGCTTCGGCAAGAAGTGCGAGAACACGCGCCTTCTCCTCCTCATATCGCTCGTAGTACAGCTCCTTCGTGATGAGGCTGAGGTCGGCAAGTCGACGCAGCACGACGAGAGTGCTCACGGTGAATCGCTGAGCGAGGGCATCCAGTCCTTCTGCGGATTGGTCACCGATGTACTCGGCACGGACGGTCTCGCCCGGCATCAGCACCTCTGCGGCGACGGCGTTGCACCATTGCTCGTCCGGAGGCGCACTCGTCGCACCGGGCACGGCATCGGAGAGTGCGCTTCCTCCTAGCCACACATGGGCGAACTCGTGAACGAGCGTGAAGATCTGCGCGGCCTTGCTATCCGCGCCGTTGACGAAGACCAGGGGAGCCAGGTCGTCAGCCAAGGTGAAGCCGCGGAACTCTTCAGGCTGCAGCACGCGGCGGGTGTTCGATCCGACCACGCCGCTGACCATCACGAGGGTTCCACTGTCCTCGATGCGGTCGGACAGGAGGCTGAAGGCGCTGCCCCAGTTCGGAGCGAGTGGTCCTGCATCAGGACTGATGCCGAGGACGTCCCACATCCTCTGCGCGATGATCGCGGGCTCATCCATCGTCGTCGCGGATCCGACATACGGCACCGGGTCCAGGCTGTTCTCGAGTAGGTAGTCCCGGAACCAGTCCTGGCGCAACTGGCACAGGTAGATCGTGTCGAGGAGGTCAGCGGATGGCCTACTGATCGCCGCGTCGCGCAGCGTGCGCATGTCGGGCACCGGGAGTGGTTCCTCCGGTGGGGCTGGAAGGAAAAGCTGCCCGAACGGCGCATGCGTGGCTTGTGCGAACTTCTCGAGCTGCTTCACGGTGGGCCTGCGGGTTCCGGCCCTCCACTCGGCGAGGTGCGGGAACCTTCGCTCCGCCGTCTCCTCGTCCCAGCCTGCACGCCCCACGGCCCAGTCCAGCAAGGTGGGAGCGACATCCACGTGGACACTCACGGCACGCCCTCCTCATCCGGTTCCGTCGCAGTTGTCGCGACCCACATGCTAGACGCGGGGCACGAAAGGTGACCCTGAGCCGAGGCAGAGCCCACGGCGCCCGCAGAATGGTCCGTCAAGCCGTCGTTGGCCGCGTCCGGGGCTCAGAGCGTTGCAGGCATTTCTGCCTCGAGCGCGGCCCCAGTCAGCGCCCCTGCAGCGCTTCGCGTGTCGCACTCCAGACGCGAAGCACATAGTCGCGACCCGGCTCGCCCGGTCTTACCTCGATCTCTCGTTCGACGCCGTCTTCGCGGATCCACACCGTGCATCGTTCCCACGGCGCACCGTCCGGCGGGCCTATGAACAGATGGATGGAGCGTGCGTCCTTGTCGTTCCCCGCGGCGAGGACGGCTCCGATCCGTTCGTTGCCGGCGCCCTCGTTGAAGCCAGTGGTACCGCGTCCAGGTGCCCCACCGCGGTACGGATTCTTGAGTGCCTGCGCCTGGAAGATCGATCCCAGGAGGAAGAGCGCCTCCTGCGCACCCGGGCTCAGAAGCTCTCCGGCCCGTCTCCCGCTCAGGCGATCAGGGAACTCCATCGTCCCGCTCCTGACCCCCCGGTCGAGTTCCTTCAGAGCTGCGGCTCTCTCCTGCGCGGGAGCACTGACCTGAGTTGGACCTCTCGGGCCTGGTTTGAGAGATTTCAGTAGCGTTTCTGCTGGTCGTGGGGTTTCCAGGGTGGCTGGATGGGTCACTAATTGGGGGTAGGGTCGGGGGTTGTGAGCCCGTTTTTGAGGAAGGTGACCACGGCGTCTGGCGCGACTGCCGTGCAGGTGGTCGTTAAGGAGGGTCGGCGGAACAAGATCCTTGAGCACCTCGGGTCCGCGCATACCGAGGCTGAGCTCGCTGTTTTGATGAGGGCCGGCCGGGACAAGCTCAATGCTGGTCAGGAGACTCTCGACCTCGGCTTGGAGCAGGATCCCCAGGCAGCTGTGGTGCGGTCCATGCGGTCGCGCTTGCTGCTGGACGTGCTCCAGGCGACCTGGAGAGGGCTTGGTTTCGATGCGCTCGAGGACGAGGCGTTCTTCCAGCTCGTCGCCGCGCGTTTGATCTTCCCGACCTCGATGCTCGACTCCGCTCGCGTGCTGAGCGAGGTGGGGATCGATCCGGTGCATCGTTCAACGATGAAGCGCTGCCTGACCCGGATCCAGCAGTGCAAGTACCGCGACCAGATAGCGAAGAACTGCTTTGAACATGCCTCGACCAGCGGCGATATCTCTCTGGTGCTCTATGACGTCACCACGCTCTACTTCGAGGCCGAGCACGAGGACGAACTGCGGAAGGTCGGCTACTCGAAGGAGCGCCGAGTGGATCCGCAGATCGTGGTCGGGCTGCTGGTGGATCGGGGCGGGTTCCCGCTCGAGATCGGCTGCTTCGAGGGCAACAAGGCCGAGACCACGACGATCGTGCCGATCATCCAGCAGTTCCAGGCCCGCCACGGCCTAGCGGACATGGTCGTCGTCGCTGACGCCGGGATGCTCTCCACCGCGAACCTGACCGCCCTTAACGAAGCGGGACTGCGGTTCATCGTCGGGTCGCGGCAGGTCAAAGCCCCTGGTGACCTTGCACATCACTTCCACTGGAACGGTGACGCGTTCACCGACGGGCAGCTGATCGACACCATCACCCCACGTCACGGCAACACGAAAACCGACACGAAGCAGCACCGCTGGGAGCCGGTCTGGGACCCGACGGAGCATCCCGGGCACTGGCGGGCGGTCTGGGCGTTCTCGAAGAAACGCGCCATCCGGGATGGGCACACGCTGACCGCGCAGGAGAACCGAGCCCGCGCTGTGATCGACGGGGACGTGACCGTGAAGTCGACGCGGTTCGTGAAGACCACAGCGGCCGGTCGCAGCCTCGACGAAGCCTCCCTCAAGCGGGCACGGAGCCTCGTGGGGCTGAAGGGCTACGTCACCAACATCCCCGCGACGGTGATGTCCGCGGCGGAGGTGCTCTCCAGCTATCACGACCTGTGGCAGGTCGAGCAGTCCTTCCGGATGAGCAAGACGGACCTACAGGCCAGGCCCATGTTTCATCGGCAGCGGGACGCGATCGAAGCTCACCTCACGATCGTGTTCACCGCCCTGGCAATGGCCCGTCTCCTGCAGGCCCAGACGGGGTTCAGCATCCGCAAGATCATCCGGACCCTACGGCCGTTGCAGGACGTGACCATCACCCTGGCCGGCCAGGACATCACGGCCAAGGCCGAGCTCACCGACGATGCCCGCACCATCCTCAAGGCCCTCAAGATGACTTGACGCATGGGTCACTAACCTCGATGTTTCATGGGGCTGGTGAGCGGGGACGGTCGGCGTCGTTGCCGGTGTTGAGCTGCTGATTGTGGCATTCGGGTATGACAGATCGTCGCAGTGTCCGTTGCGGGCGGTCGGGTTCCACTCCCGAGAGGTTGATGCTGGTCGGTGGGGCGGGTGGTCTCGCCGGGTTAGGTCTGTGCGACGGTGGTGCGGAGCCGGTTGACGCCGGTCAGGACCCTCACGGCTTCGGGTGCATGTTCGGCGAGGTGGAGGACCTTGTGCCGGGCGCGGCGCACGAGGGTCGCGGGGATCTCGAACAGCCGTGCGCGGAGCCGTTTGGGCTCCCACTTCCGTGCATCATGGCCGGTCAGCGCGATGGTCTGCATCCAGGCGACGAGCTCGCTGGCGAGCTGGACGATCTGGCACCAGACCTGGTTCTGCGCGAAGCCCTGCAACGGGAACTTCTCAAGGCCCATGTCCTTGGCGTTACGGATCCGGTCCTCGCAGCGTGCACGGCGACGGTGCCGCAGCTCCAAGACCGGGAGCTGGCCGCGCGGGGAGTTGGTCGCGAACGCGGTGATGCGCATCCCCTCGTGATCGGTGATCCGCAGCTGCGCCCCAGGATGAGGACGTTCCTTCCGCACGATCACCCGCATCCCGGCAGGCCACCCGGACAGGTCCAGCAGTCCGGTCAGCTCCGCCACCCACGCCCCCTCGCGGATCCCGTCGGTATCGGTGTCATAGGCGGGAGTCCACGCCTGCGCCTCATCGATACGTTCCAGCAGGTCAGGGGTGTTCGCGGGGAGGGTGAACCCGACTGAGTAGGCCAGACGCTGCCGCTGGAGCCAGGCCAGGAAGTCCTTGGTGCCGCCGGCTCCGTCGGTGCGGATCAGGATCTTCTTCGACCCCCGCCCGCCCCGGGCCAGCAGGCCCGCAGGCAGCTGCGCGAGGGCCTGCCGGGTGACGGTGATGTGATCAGCGGCGGTGTTCGAGCCGGCGTTGCCGGGGCGCAGGTGGATCGCCAGTGGTTCCCCGGTCCCTTCGCTGCCGTGGTCCAGGAACGCGCACAGAGGGTGGTATCCGAAGCCGCGTTTGAACGTCGGTGCGGCCTGCTCCTTCTCACTGTGGACGTTGATCAGGGTGGCATCGAGGTCGACGACCAGCGGGTTCTTCGCACTGACCCCCGCAGCCGGGGAATGCGCTCCGGCGAGGGTCCAGGCTCTTTCCCGCGCGGCCCGGCGGGCCTGGGAGATCGCCTCGATCACGGTGGGCGCGTCCTGGGCGAGGGTGGTGAGCGTGCGGGAGATCGTGGGGGTCGAGGCGACGTCTCCGAACAGGTCCGGTTCGCATCGCAGCAGATCAGTATCCGAAGCGTGCTCGCCGCCGATTGCGAGAGTGAGTGCGAGGTCCAGCAGGACCTTCGCCGCGTGGTGCTCGGCCAGCGGTTTCGTCCAAGGAGCCAGTGCTTCCCGCAGCGAAGAGGCGAGGCCGGTGGCGTGGATCGTGTCGGTCAGCAGCACCGCGCCGGCGTGTGAGACCGCGGGGACCTCAGCGATGTCCACGCGCGGGCGGGGGTAGAAGAACAAGGTAGGGTGGGACACCTGAAAGGTGCTCCTTCCAGCGGATGGGTACGGGTCTCAACACCTCGTATCATCCCAGGCCAGGAGCACCTTTCGCCATTCATTCCGCCGGTCGAGACCACACCCCCGTGAAATCTCGAGGCTAAAGAGGTCCAACTCAGGTCCCGCTCCTGACCCCCCGGTCGAGTTCCTTCAGAGCTGCGGCTCTCTCCTGCGCGGGAGCACTGAGCCTCCCGTCCCGGAACACGCCGATCTTGGCCGAGGTCAGGTAGCTCCCAGGTTCGCTCGGCCCTCTCACACCTACCAGGAGCGGCTCAGCACTCCCTACGAGGTCGAACTCGAGTCCCACGCTGTCGCTCTTCGTGTCGCTCATCCCCATCTGCAGCCAGGGCACTGCATTGCCGCCGTGCAGCGAAAAGCGAAGCTGACCGGACTTACCGCCCTTGAGCATTGCCGCAACACCCTGAGCACTGAGGAAGGCATCCCGGATCTCACCGGATACCGCAGGGTCCAGGAGAACGCTCGCGTCTGGAAGCAGCTCGAGATCACCCGTTCCGACCGACTCGGTGTACTCCTTCAGCGCTCGCCACAGGACTGCTTCGGGCCGATCTGGGGCGACCTCGATCATCTCCTGCACCAGCTCTGACCAGGTGCGGAACTCAATCGCGACAGACGGGAACTCCTTTCGGAGCGTCTCGGCTTCTGCCTTACCTGCGGACAGTGGGTTTCGCATCGGATGCAGAACGAGGAGCGTCGTCTCCCGCCCCATGTTCGACAGATACTTGCAGTAGTTGTGGAGCTGGCCCACCCCGAGGGGAGCATCGATCTTGTCCTCGATGAGCAGGACCGACGTCCATTCGGTCTCGTCATATCTGTCATCCACGACGTGGTCGAACCTGCGACCGGAGGCTGGGTCCTTCCACTCCGAGTACAGCTCGGGGTAGTGCTCTATACGGATCTCCAGCATGCGGAGGAGGCGATCGAGCTCGCCTTCGATTCGAAGGATGTGGTCAAGTAAGTACTGAGCCACAGCCTCGTGACGCGCGTGATTCCTGTGGAGCGAATCATCACCGCTCCCCAGCTTGCTGGTCACCATCGATTTCTCGACTGCGGCGGTGAACAACCTTGCGATGCGTACGGCTTCGTCATGCTGAGTCATGGGGGCTCCCTTGCTACCGCTGGATGGCTCACGGACGTTCGTGCCTCTTCGCCGGAGGTGACCGTGATAGCGCCACAGTATACCGGGGGGTACGACAAACCAGGCGGCTCCATCCGATTCCTGGTCAAGTTGACGTCGGTCATCGGCACCGCGACGAGCCACGGTGAGCAGCTGGCTTCGATTCCGCCCCCGCTCCCTCCCTTGACGGGCGAAAATGTCGCCCTCGCGCTCAACAACCGTAGACCCGACCTCGTTACAACAGGCTCCAGAGAGCTCCTCGCCACCAGTGCATGCAAGGACGAATTCCCGTGTCCTGTTCAGCCAGAAGAATCTGCGCGAACTGCAACCGGTGTGGCTTCTTCCCGATCCTGCCGGGCGGCGTAGTTGGACCCGGGTACTATGCGTGCGCCGGTCAGTCGGAGAGCAGGCCCTTCAGGACTGCCGCATGGCTGTGGTCCACGTCCTTGGTGGCGGTCAGAAGGGTGAGCCGCTTGCCCGTGACGCTCCCGCGGAGCGCATCCAGCGCGGCCCCGCCCTCTTCGCTGTCCAGCTCTTCGCGATACCGCTCGGCGAACTCCTCGAACTTCTCAGGATCGTGCCCGTACCACTTCCGAAGCTCGTCCGACGGGGCGACGTCCTTGTTCCAGTCATCCAGTTGGGCATCCTCCTTGCTGATGCCGCGCGGCCAGATACGATCGACCAGCACCCGCGTCCCATCGTTCTGAGCCGCGTCGTCCTGGATGCGCTTCACGATGATGTTCATCGCCCCTTTATACCGCTGCACCGTCGCTCTCAGCCCGGGGGCACCGGCCGGCCGTGCCGACGATCGGAGCCGACGACCCAGCCGCCAATAGGAGCCGACGGCCCAGCCGGCGGGATCACCCCAGCGGCATCGTCGGGCAACTCTCGCAAGGCCCCGTGTGCCCGACGTCGCCAGCACGACGACCCATAAGGTCTTGCACTTACAAGTGCAAGCGGCGTACTGTGGTGGTCCAAGCACGACCTGGCGCCGGGACTCGGCGCCACGAAGGGACCGATCATGGCAGCGACCGCACTGGCCATTGACCGAATCACGATCAACGACCACATCATCCACGAAGCTCGAGAGGCACCTCTCTCCAGGACGTCCACTCTCGTGCTGCGCTCTGCAGACGGCCAGGACACCCCCCTCCCCGAGGAGCTGCAGCAGGTTCTGCTTCGCGCTCTCGCATCGATCGCAGAGAGCGGAGAGGTGACCATCGGAAGGATGCCCCCGGAACTCACCAGCACCGTGGCCGCAGATCTGCTCGGGGTCTCCCGCCCCACCCTCATGAAATGGGCCCACGACGGAACGATCGACTCGTTCAAGGTTGGAAGCCACACCCGCTTCCGACGAGATGACGTGCTCCACCTGCGCACGGTGCGTGCGCAGCAGCGTGCCGCTGCACACAACGCTCTGCGGGCCTTCGACGAGGAGCACGAGAGCCTCTTCGACGACTGATCGCAGACCTCGGATGGGTGGTGTCCAAAGGACACAAGGACACCACCCTTCCGGTGGTCCCCATGCATATACTTCTGGCATGGTGCAGAGAGTGTTCGTGGATGCCAACATCTTCGTCAGCCGGACGATCATGGACTGGCTGTTCCACCTCCGCCGCGCCAACGAAGGCATGTTCCAGCTTCACTCAACGAACGATGTTTTCGCCGAAGCACTCGCCGCCACGAGGGACCGAAACCCGCGAGCACCCGGGAGCCTCCTAGAAGATCGGATGAACAAGATCCGCGAATGCGTGGACGAGGTGGTGCCAACCTTCCCCGGCAACCTTTCCTTCACGGGGTCTGATGAAGGTGACTATCACGTTCACGCGGCAGCCATTGCTTCTCGGGCAGACATTATTCTCACGCAGAACAAGCCCCGAGACATCACACAGAATCCGGATGACGAGCCCTACGAGGTCTATTCCGCCGACGACTTCTTCATACTCGTCGTCCAGTCCAACCCTCGTTGCCTGGTTTCCTGCACGAAGAATCAACTTGCGTACTGGGCCCCCGAGGCGAAGGGCAGCTCGACGATCAGCTCATCAAGGCTGACTGCCCAGCATTCGCTGAAGAGGTCCGCCGAGCGCTCCAGAAGCTGGCAATGGCACCGTGACGGCCCCGTGGGCTGACCCCGTTTCGTAGGTCCAGTCGTTATGGGAGTCGTCCTGTTGCCCGCGGTCGCGGGCAGGGAGACTGGTCAGATCATGACGAACAGCAGGAAGCGTCACACCCCGGAGCAGGTCGTCCGTAAGCTCGGGCAGGCCGACAGGATGCTCACCGATGGTCAGGACGTCGCGGCGGTGTGCCGGGAGCTGGGGGTGTCCGAGCAGACGTACTACCGGTGGCGGAACCAGTACGGCGGCCTCAAGGCCGACGACGCAAAGCGCCTGAAGGAGTTGGAGAAGCAGAACGCGACCCTGAAGCGTCTGCTCGCTGAAGCGGAGCTGGAGAAGGCCGCGCTCAAGGAGCTGGCTGAGGGAAACTTCTCAGCCCGGACAGGCGCCGCGCCGCCGTCGATCACCTCAAGCGCAAGGTGCGGGTGAGCGAACGGATGGCGTGCCGTCTGGTCGGGCTGAGCCGCTGCGCGTACCGGCGACCGCTCAAGGGCGACACGGTCACGGACCCGGATCGGGCGCTCGGGGAGTGGCTGCGTGCCTGGGCGAAGGACCATCCCCGCTACGGGTATCGGCGGGCGTATCACGACGCCCGCGCCGAGGGGTGGGTGGTGAACCACAAGAAGATCCAACGCCTGTGGCGTGACGAAGGGCTCCGGGTCCCGCAGCGGCGTCGACGCAAGCGCGTCGGGTCCTCGACCGTCGACGCGCCGACGGCGGACGCGCCGAACGTGGTGTGGGCGGTGGACTTCCAGTTCGACGCCGACGAGCACGGACGATTGATCAAGATCTGCTCGATCGTCGACGAACACACCCGGGAGTGCATCGGTGGCCTCGTGGAGCGGTCGATTACCGCCGAGCGACTCACCGGCCACCTCGAGGACCTCGTCGCCGCCCGGGGCGCCCCGGCGGTGCTCAGGTCGGACAACGGGCCGGAGTTCATCAGCGAGGCGATGGCCGACTGGGCTGGCACCCGCACCGGCCTGTCCTACATCCCTCCGGGCTCGCCGTGGCGCAACGGGTACGTCGAGTCGTTCAACAGCCGGATCCGCGACGAGTGCCTCAACATCAACAGCTTCTACTCGCTGCTGCACGCACAGGTCATCATCGGCGACTGGAAGGACGAGTACAACCACCGCCGCCGGCACTCCTCGCTCGGCTACCTAACCCCAGCCGAGTACGCTCGGCAGTGCACCCATCAAATGGAAACCGACGACTCACAAAACGTCCGGACCGAATGAAGGGGGCGGCTCAGGGCCGGAGCTCGTTGTACTCGATCCGGTAGTCCTCGGCCCGCTCGGCGAGCACGATCGCGTCGTCGATCTCGTCCAGGTAGAGCCGTTCGTACTTCAGCGTCCCGAAGCCGCGTTCACGGGACCCGTTCTGCCCCGGGGTCTTCACTCGGGTGCGCACGTGGTGTAGCTCGGGGTGGGCGGCGATGAAGGACTCGAAGCGGAAGGACCGGAACGGCCCGCCGTTGTCCGTCACGATGGTCACCACGGGCAACAGCTCACCGGTCTCGGGATCGACCGGGCAGGCCTCGACCAGCGGGTGACCGACCATGGCCTCGTAGTCGGCCAGTGCCAACTCGATCGCGTCGATCGCGTCGTGCTGGTACCCGGTGGGCGAAACGTGGAAGGGGTACTCGTACTTGGACCAGTAGTCCCGGCACCCGGCCAGCCGCCAGGTCCCTCCGGTGGTGGTCTCGAACTCGCTGAAGTCCAGCTGCCAGACTTGGTTCGGGCCTGAGGGCTCGGTGGCGAACGCGGCCTTGCGCCGCTCGGCCAGCTTCCGTCGCTCCCGTTGGTACTGCGCGGGCAGAATCAGCCCCTCGTCGCGCAGGATCCGCAGCACGGCCTCGGAAACCACATGCCCGTCGTGGCGGACCATCGCCCAGATCTTCCGATGCCCCCACGCCGGATGGGCCAGCGCGTGCTTGACCACCAGTTCCCTGGCGGCCTGCCGTGCCGGTTGCGGCCACGGTCCCTTCACCGCCGTCCCGGTGCGGGCCTTGGCCTGCCAGCGGCGCCAGGTCCGCTCGGGCATGTCGAAGAGCTGGCAGAACCTCGCGGTCGACATGCCCGCTTCCACGCGGATCACCTCGAGGTCCTCGAAGGGCCCAGCCGACCCTCCAAGGACTTCTTCCACACCCTGGCCTCCAGGTGTGCCTCGCCCAAGGCCTGGGTCAGCTCGGCGACCTCGGCCTCCAGCTGTTCCTCTCGGGAGGATGGTCCGGACCTGCCGGCCACCAGGGCGGTCTTGCCGGCTTCCAGGAACTCGGCCTTCCACCGTCCGATGGACTGCTCACTGACTTTCTCCTTGCGTGCCGCTTCGGCGATGGACATCTCGCCGGCCAGCACGCTCAGCACTATCCGGGTCTTCTTCTCCGCCGGAATCGAGGGTGGTCTACCCATGTCTGACTCTCCTTCAGGACCTACATAACGGCCCTGCCACTAAGTCTGACGCGCGACACCCGGTGCCAACCGACACCATCGACGCCGCCTCGGTCGATCCCGGACACCCGCTGTCCGCCATTCCTGAGTCTCGCGGAGGGCCACCCGAACGCCGCCCAGGACGCGGCGGTGTCGGCGAGAGCGCTGGCCGGCTCGTGAGTGCGGGGGCATCCCCCGAGGGGGTCGCGACAATGCATCTCAGGTGCTGGAGGCACGTCAGGTACGGGAGCACAGCAGCATAAGCAGGACTTTGTACCGCGTTACGATGGGCGCATGGATCCGCGTCGTCTGCTCATCTTCCGCACGGTGGTACGCAACGGGTCGATCGGTGCTGGGGCCCGTGAACTCGGCTGGACGCAGCCCGCCGTGAGTCAGCACCTCTCCGCGCTCGAGAAGGAGGTCGGCACCTCCCTGCTGTTGCGCAGCTCCTCGGGTGTGACGCCCACCGAGGCCGGTGCCCGCCTCTTCCAGCACGCCGAGGCCATCGCCGCGCAGCTCGCCGCCGCCGAGGAGGAGCTCGCCGACATCACCGCACTGCGCCGCGGCCGCGTGCGGTTCGCGACCTTCCCGTCGGCCGCTGCCGTGCTGCTGCCGCCGGCACTGGCCCGCATGGCCCGCACCGCACCGCAGGTCGAGGTGACCTTCGACGAACTCGAACCGCCGGACGTCATCCCCGCCCTGCTCGACAACGAGCTCGATCTCGCGCTCGTGTTCCGCTACGCCGGCACCGACGTGGACGCCGAGGGCGCCCTCGAATGGACACCCCTGACGGAAGACCGGGTGCTCGCCGTGCTGCCACTGGACCACCCCCGCGCCGAAGATCCCGACCTGACGCTCGCCGACCTCGCCGACGAGTCCTGGGTCGCGGGCTGTGAACGGTGCCGCGCGAACCTCCTCAGCAGCGCCCAGGCGGCAGGATTCACTCCCCGGATCAAGCACTCCACCGACGACGCCACCGTGGTGCAGCGGCTGGTCGAACACGGAAGTGGCGCCGCCCTGCTGCCGGAGATCGCCCTCGAGGCCTCCCCGTCCGAGAACGTGACGGTCCGCGCCCTCCCCGGATTGCACGACCGCACCATCGGGCTGGTCAACCGCCGCGGTGCCCTGTCGATCCCCGCCGTCGCGGCCCTGCGCGACGCTCTCGCCGCCGAGGCCGACCAGCGCTCCGTCACCGCCGCCCTGATCTGAGGCGCGACTGATCTGAGGCGCGCGGAGCCGTCGCGCTACGCTCGGAGGATGTCGCCGACCGTGCCCCCGAGCGCCTGGGTCCGCCCACTGTTCCTGCTGCTGGGTGGGCTCGCCGTCGCCGTCGTGCTGTGGCTGATCGGTCAGCGGATCGCCGCCATCGGCCTGGTGTTGCTCGCGCTCCTCCTGGCGTACTGGACCGCCCCGCTGCGCCGCGGCCCCCACACCCCGCTCGCGGAGGCACTGCCCCGCGTCGCCGACGATCACGCCGTGATCCTGTGGGCCCCCGGGGACACCTTCAGTGCGCGCCTGCAGACCGCCGTGCGCGGGAACCGCCCCGACGTGACCTGGGTGAACGTGCTGCAGGATCCGGAGGCCGCCGAGTTCCTCGCCGCGCACGGTGGCCGCTCCGCGCTGCCGCTGGTGATCGTCGGGGAGGAGGTGCTGCGCCACGCGACCACCGGCGCGTACCTCGACGCCCGCGCTGCCGGCATGCACCGCGCCCGCCCCCACGACTGACGCAGCCACAACCCACGCCGCAACGACTCACGCCGCCACAACTCACGCGGCCTCAACTGATACCGCCACGACTCCCGCCGCGGCACCGGATGGTGCGTGTCGCTGTCCGCCGTCAGCCGACCGATCCGAGCACCACCGTCCAGGGCCGCGCCGTCCGTTCGACGATCAGCCCCTCGCGCCGGAACGGGTCGTCGTCCAGCAGCTGCAGCGCCTCCTCGGCCCCGTCGGCCCGCACCAGGATCAGCGCCCCGGCGGGATCCCCCAGCGGCCCGGAGGCGACCAGCACCCCGCGCTCCAGCAGGCCGCCGAGGAACGCGCGATGCTCCGGGCGATGCTGGGCCAGTCGGTCGGCGGCATCGGCATACAGGTACTGGACAGCGACAAGATCCATGACGGCATTGTCCCGCACGACGCCCGGTCGGCTCGTCTGTCGGCCCCCGGTGGCAAGATTGACCCCACCATCCGCCGCACCGGCCGGATCCTGCAGCGCCGTGGCGCGCTGCGACCGGTCGGGCGCTCCCGGCCCGCACCCTGCGCGGCCCGTCGACCCAGGAGGCATAGATGCAGCGACGCACGATCCTCACCGGCTCCGCCGCCCTCGGCGGGCTCGCCCTGCTGGCGGCCTGCGCCCCGGGAAGTGGCCCCGGTGACGCCGCCACCGCCCCCGCCCCGAAGGCCGAGGACATCTCCACCGACGTCGCGGGCCTGGGTGACGTCACCCTCACCGTGTGGGACCAGGAGGTCCGCGGCGCCCAGAACGACGCCATCACCGAACTCATCAAGGGCTTTCAGGAGAAGTACCCGAACGTCACCGTCAAGCGCACCTCGCAGTCCTTCGACGACCTGAAGAAGCAGACCGCGCTGGCACTGTCCGGCAACGACGTGCCGGATGTCCTGCAGGTCAACAACGCGCGCGCCGACATGGGCGAGTTCGTCAAGGCCGGGCAGCTCACCGACCTCACCGGGTACGCCGACGCCTACGGCTGGGCCGAGCGGTTCAGCGACTCCGTGCTCTCCAAGGCCCGCTACTCCACCGACGGCACCACCTTCGGTGAGGGCTCGCTGTGGGGCCTGCCACAGACCGGTGAGATCTGCGGCATCTTCTACTCCGCGACGAAGCTGCAGGAGATCGGCGCGACGGCCCCCACGAGCTGGGACGAGCTGCAGACCCTCCTCAAGACCGCCGCCGACAAGGGCCAGCAGCCGATCGTCCTGGGCAACCAGGAGAAGTGGCCGGCGCTGCACGTGTTCGGTCCGCTGCAGGCCAGTGTGGTCCCGTCGGAGCAGATCGTGGCGCTCGGCATGGGCAACGAGGGCGGCGACTGGACCAGCGACCAGAACGTGCAGGCGCTGACCACCCTCGGCGACTGGGCGAAGAACGGCTACCTGGGTCCCTCCCCCAACGGTCTGTCCTACGACGCCGCCTGGCCGGAGTTCACGAAGGGCACCGGAGTGCTGCTGATCGGCGGGTCCTGGCTGGCCGCCGACATGGAGAAGGCCATGGGCGAGGACCTGCACTTCATGGCCCCGCCGAAGGGTGCCGACGGCACCGTCGCCACCACCGGCGGCACCGGCGTGCCGTTCGCCATCCCCGCCAAGGCGAAGAACCCGGTGGCCGCAGCCGCGTACCTCGACTACATCACCAGCACCGAGGCGATGGCGCTGATCGCCGAGAAGGGCGGCATGCCGGTGCTCGACACCGCGAAGCTCGCCCCCGCCTCCGGGGTCAACAAGGAGATCTACGAGGCCTTCGACGCGGTCTCCACGCAGGGCACCCTGCTGCCGTACCTCGACTACGCCACCCCGACGTTCTCCGACACCGCGGGCAACACCCTGCAGGAGCTGATCGGCGGGCAGAAGACGGCGGAGGAGGCCGCCCAGGCGCTGCAGGACGACTACGGCAAGTTCACGGGCGCCGCCTCGTGACGTCCGCCAGCAGCAGGCGATCCGTGGCCGGCGGGTCCCGGGACGGTGCGGCCGCTCCGCGCCGGGGGCGCACCGCCCCGTCGGCCCTGGTGCGCTCCCCGTGGGTGCCGTACCTGTTGCTGCTGCCCGCCTTCCTGCTGTACGCCGGCTTCGCCCTGTTCCCGCTGGCCCGGGCCGTCCAATACTCCCTGTACGACTGGACGGGCCTGGGCCCGGCGACCTTCGTCGGCCTCGACAACTACGTGGACCTCGCCGGGGACGACACCTTCCGCGCCGCCATCGGCCACGCCCTGGTGCTGATCATCTTCTATGCCCTGCTGCCGCTGGTGATCGGCCTGATCCTCGCGGCGATCCTGCGCCGCGGGCAGGTGCGCGGCATGGCGTTCTTCCGCACGATCATCTTCCTGCCACAGGTCATCGCCCTGGTGGTGATCGCGGTGGCGTGGAAGCAGATCTACTCCCCGAACGGTCCGCTGAACCAGCTGCTCGGGGCCGTCGGCCTGGACTCCCTGGCCCGCGGCTGGCTCGGTGAACCCGGCAGCGCCCTCCCCGCGGTCGGCCTGATCGGCACCTGGCTGGAGATGGGCCTGGTGATGCTCCTGCTGCTGGCGGGCATGAGCCGCATCCCCGACGACCTCTACGAGGCGGCCCGCCTGGACGGTGCCGGGCCGGTGCGCGAGTTCTTCGCGATCACCCTCCCGGCGGTGCGGGGGGAGATCGCGGCCGCCCTGGTGTTGACGATCATCGCCGCGCTGAAGACCTTCGACCTGGTGTACCTCACGACCTCCGGCGGCCCCGGCACCGCCACCGTGGTGCCGAGCTACGAGGTGTACCGGCGAGCCTTCGAACTCAAGGACGTCGGGTCCGCCAGCGCCGTCGCCATCGTGCTCACCGCGATCGTGTTCGCCATCAACCTCGGCGTGCTGCGCATCGGTGAGAGCCGCGAGGACCGCCGCGGACGCGATCGGGTGGAGGAAGCGGACGCGGAGGCGCGAGCGACCCCGCGCCGGGATGTCGCCGCCCCGCCGGCCCAGGGGCAGGCGGTGCCGGCCGCCGGGCAGGCCGCGCCGGCTGCCGGGCAGGAGGTGACCCGATGAGGATCTCCGCCGCCGAGCGCACCATGAACTATGTGCTGCTGGCCCTGTTCGCCCTGTTCGCGGCCGGGCCGCTGCTGACCATCCTGGTCACCTCCCTGTCGGCCCGTGTCGGCCAGACCGGCGCCTTCCACCCCGAGAACTTCCTCGAGGCCTGGCGTATCGGTGGCTTCGGTCAGAGCTTCTGGCACTCCGCCGTCGTCGCGGTGATCGTGGTCAGTGTGGCGCTGGTGGCGTCGGTGCTGGCCGGGTTCGCCTTCGGCACCATGCGGTTCCGCGGCGCCGGGATCCTGTTCCCGCTGTTCCTGCTGGGGCTGATGATCCCCGCCGAGGCGATCGTCATCCCGCTGTTCTTCGACCTGCGCACCGTCGGCCTCACCGACACGTACGCGGCGATCGCCCTGCCGCAGATCGCCCAGTCGATCGCCTTCGGCACCTTCTGGATGCGCGCCCAGTTCCGCGCCATGCCGATGAGCCTGCTCGAGGCCGCGGCCCTCGACGGCGCCGGGGCCCTCGGCGGCCTGGCCCGGGTGGCGGTGCCGTCGGCGATGCCGTCGATCATCACCCTGGCGGTCCTGCTGCTGCTGTGGACGTGGAACGAGTTCCTGATCGCCCTGGTGATGGCGCCGTCCGGACAGCTGCGCACCGCCCCGCTGGGCCTGGCGAACTTCCAGGGCCAGTACACCTCCGAGAACGCGCTGCTGGCCGCCGGCGCGATCATCGTGGCGCTGCCGATGCTGCTGGTGTTCCTGGTGCTGCAGCGGCACGTGATCCGCGGGATGCTGGACGGCGCGATCAAGGACTGACCCCGACCCCCGTCACGGACCCCGGGAGGACCGCGATGACCCCGAGCCCCGAGCACACCCCGCCGGCTGGCGCCGCGGGTGGCACGCCCACCCCCGTCCACCCGCCCGCGCCCGGCGGTATCGACCCGAGCCCGCGCACCGCGCCCGTCGCCCCGCCCGCGTCCGTCGCCCCGCCCGCGCCCGTCGAGACCTGGGACCCCCTGGCCGACACCCGCGCCCCCGACGACCCGCCGCTGGACGTGCTGCTGTCCGGCACCGTCTTCTTCGACCTCATCTTCACCGGCATGGACCACCTCCCCCAGCCCGGTGAGGAACTATGGAGCCGCGGCATGGGCTCCTCCCCCGGCGGGATCGCCAATCTCGCCACCGCCGCCGCACGCCTGGGCCTGCGCACCGGCCTGGTCGCGGGCTTCGGCGACGACGCCTACGGCGACTGGATGTGGCAGATGCTCCGCGACGACGAGCACATCGACCTCAGCGCCTCCCGCCGTTTCACCAACTTCCACTCCGCGATCACGGTGTCCGTCGCCACCCAGGACGACCGCGCCATGGTGACCCATGGCCATGACCTTCCCGAATCCCTCACCGAGCTGGTGCGCACCGCCCCCGCCGCGCGCACCGCCATCGTCGACCTCGCCGGCGAGACCACCTGGTGGGCCGACCTCGCCCGCCGCGGCACCCTGATCTTCGCCGACATCGGCTACGACGAGACCGGCCACTGGGACCCCGCCGACCTCGCCCCGCTCGTGCACTGCCATGCGTTCACCCCCAACGCCCTCGAGGCCGTGCGGTACACGCGCACCGACACCCCCGACCAGGCCGTGCGGGCCCTCGCCGAGCGGGTGCCGCTCGCGGTGGTGACCGACGGTGCCGAGGGCGCCTATGCCGTGGACTCCTCCACCGGGGAGGAGGCCTACTGCCCCGCCGTGCCGGTGACCGCCCTGGACCCGACCGGCGCCGGCGACGTGTTCGCGGCCTCGATCGTCATGGGCACGCTGGCGCAGTGGCCGCTGGTGGAGCGGCTGAAATTCGCCTCCCTGTGCGCGGGGCTCGCGGTGCAGCAGTTTGGCGGTGCACTGGCGGCGCCCGGCTGGGGCGACATCTCCGACTGGTGGCGCGCGATCAGCGGCCGCGTGGACGGCGGGGACCTGCGCGCGGCCTATACCCGCGACCGGTACCGATTCCTCGCGGACGTGCTGCCCGGCCGGCCCGTGCAGGGACGACGCCGCGCCCAGGGCACCTTCGCCATGCGCTCCGACGCCGGGGAGCACTGAGGGGCGGGGGCGCTGACGCCCGCTGTGCCGTGCGCGTTTTGCCGTCCCTGCTTCCACTTGGCGGAATCAAACGCGTCAAAACGCGAACGGTCGGGCACGAAGGGCCCGCGTCCCCCACCCCCGTGCAGGGCCCGCGCCCTCCCGCGCCCTGCCCTCCACACTCCACCCCGCCATCCCCCGCGCCCGCCGCCCCCGGGGTACCCTGGAGTTCTGTGACAGCGGCCGCACGCCGCGGATCGGCCGGGCGGTGTGGCCCGGTGAGCCCGCACCGCATCGCCCGCTCCACACCCCGACCACGACCCCGCACCCGGGCACCCCGCCCGCACTCCGACCACGACCCGACACCGGGGCACCCCGCCCCTGACCTGCGACAACACCACGCACCCCCGACCCCGAGGAGCCCCGCATGACCGCCACTGATCTCCGTCCGAGCCGCCGCCACCTGCTGCAGGGCGGCGCCGCCCTCGGCCTGGGCGCCGGGATCAGTGCGCTCCCCGCCGTCGGCCTCACCCCGGCGGAGCGGGCTCTGGCGGTCGACCCCGTGGACCTCGACATCCTGTTCATCGGCGCCCACCCCGACGATGAGGCCTGGACCCTCGCCGCCTTCGGCCAGTGGAACGAGTACCAGGGTCAGCGCGCCGGGGTGATCACGGTGACCCGCGGTGAGGGCGGCGGCAACGCCGTCGGCCTGGAGGAGGGCCCGGCGCTGGGGCTGATCCGCGAGGAGGAGGAGCGCGAGGCCGTCGGCTGGGCCGGTGTGGAGCACGTGTTCAACCTCGACGCGGTGGACTTCTTCTACACGCTGTCGGCGCCGCTGACCCGCCAGGTGTGGGGTGAGCGGGAGGTGCTGGGCCGGATCGTGCGGATCATCCGCGCCACCCGACCCGACGTGATCGTCACGATGAACCCGTCGGCCGTGGAGGGCAACCACGGCAACCACCAGCAGGCCGCGATGTACGCGGTGGAGGCGTACCTGACGGCCGGTCGCCGCGACGTGTTCCCCGAGCATGTCGACGAGGGCCTCGAGCCGTGGACTGTGAAGCGTCTCCTGCGCTCCGGGTCCAACGGCAAGGCCCCGACCGGCCCCGACGCCGTCGCCACCGGATATACCCCGCAGGTCGCCAGCGACGTGGTGTTCGGTGCGTGGAACGGCACCTACAGCGAACGCCACGGGAAGCGCTGGAGCGCGGTGCGGGACCTGTCGGTCCACGCCTATGAGACGCAGGGCTGGGCGACGTTCCCGCCGACCACCGGGGATCCCGCGAAGATCCCCGCGGCCTGGTTCACCCTCATCGATTCGCGCACCCCACTGGTCGATCCCCGTGGCGGTGACGAGGCGGCGCTGCGCGGCGCCACCCTGCCGATCGACGGCGGCCTGCCCCTGGGCACCACCCTGGCCATCACCTCCGACCGGTTCACGGCGGTGCCCGGTGGCACCGTCCAGGTGGAGGTGCAGGTCGGCGGTGCCGGTCGGGCTCTGCCGCGCACTCGTGTGGCCCTCGAGGCCCCGGAAGGGTGGACGGTCAGCCGCGCGGTCGACCTCGGCACCGTTCCGGCGCGGCAGATCCGGACCGCCCGCTTCGAGGTGCAGGTGCCCCGCGGTATCGCGCCGGGTGTGCATCTGCGTCTGCGCACCCAGGTGACCAGCAGCGCCGGCAGCGGCTGGAACGTGCTGCCGCTGCGCACCGCGGGTCTGGTGGAGGCGGGACTGGAGGACCGGCCCGAGATCGCGGCGTTCCTGGAGTGGACCGAGCGTCTGGGCATGCAGCGTCTGGACGCGCTGGTGCCGACGCGGCGCGTCCTCGGGCTCGGCCGCAGCGAGAGCGTCGACGTCCTCGTCCGGAACCTCACCGACCAACCCCAGAACGCCGTGGTGACGCTGCAGCTGCCCGAGGGGATCACCGCCGAGCCCGCCCAGTTCCCGGTGCAGGGGCTGCGCGCCGGAGAGGAGCGCCGGGTGCCGGTGCGTCTGACCAGTGTCGACGAGTCGATGCCGACGGCGAACCGGGCACCGAACGGTGGGGTCTACCCGGTGACGGTCACCGCCACCGCCAGCGGTGTCGCCGCGCCCACACCGCAGGGGCTGCACCTCGTGCCACGCCTGGTAGCGTCCCCGACGCAGGGGGCGACGATCGACGCCGAGCGCGCGGCCGACGAGTACCCCGGCCAGGCGCTGGACATCTCCACCCTGTGGGAGGGGGAGCCGGTCACGGCCGCTGATGCCTCCGGGCAGGTGCACGTCACCTATGACGACGAGACGCTGTACGTGTTCGTGCATGTGGTCGATGACGTGCTCGGCACTGTGCTGCCGGTGGAGGACAACAAGCAGCGGTTCCGCACCGACAGCGTCGAGATCATGATCGACCCGCGCGGGACCAGCCAGAACACCGCCTCGACGTTCATCCTCGGGGTGCTGCCCGCGACGGCCGCTGACGGCGGGGGCCTCGGCCCGGCCGTCGGCGGGCGCGACCACGACCAGCATCAGGGGCCGCTCGAGGAGACCGCTCCCGGGGTGCGGATGCACGCGCACGTGAACGACGGCGGCGGCTACGACCTGGAGGTCGCGATCCCCTTCGCGGACCTGCCCGACACCGTCGACCCGACACACATCGGGTTCAACGTCGTCGTCTATGACTCCGACACCCAGAACAAGGTGAGCCAGTCACGCATCGGCTGGTCGACCTTCCCCGGTGTGCAGGCCGACCCGTACCGCTGGGGTGTGCTGGAGCTGCCGGAGCGGGAGCAGGCGCCGTCGGAGCCGGAGGAGCCGATCATCCCGGACACGGCGGCCCGGTCGGTCGAGTCGCCGCAGTCGATCCTGCAGTCCGCACGCGACGGTGTGGGCCTGGGCGGCTTCCCGGCCCTGCCCGACGGTTCTCTGCAGCTGGACCAGGTGCGACGCCGCGGTGATGCCGTCACGGCGCGGGTGCGCACACGCGTCGGCGGGGTGCTGCGGGTGTACCTGTGGGACGGCGAGCAGATCGTCGGCCGTCTTGAGGACCAGCGGGTCCGCGCAGGTCGACGCACCGTGCGTGTCCCGCTGACGACCGCGCCGACCGGGCGCCTGCAGCTGGCGGTGTCGCTGGAGGCGGAGGGCGGGAACGCCGCAGCGTCGGCGGCGCTCTGACCGGCGGGAGGGTGAGTCCGGCCGGTCCCGCGGCACGCTGGCGTCGGGACAGACCGCGTCGGCTCACCCGGCGGCGATACCCACCTGCACGGTGCGGGTCGGGCCGGGGCGGATCGCCACGGCATAGCGCACGGGACCCCGCTCCCCCGTCGCGACCAGGTCGCCCCGCTTCTGCACCCCGGCCCCGATCAGCTCCACCACACCGGGGAGGTCATCGGAGGCCGCGGGTTGCTGAATGCCCACCGGGAACGACGCCAGCGCCCACCTCTGCACCGTGTCCTCATCCCCGGTGTAGGTCACGCGGCAGTGCCACTGGTCATCGGCCGCGGACGGCAGCGGGGTCAGGGTTAGCGGTGGTACGCCTACGAGGTGTGCGTCATCGACCGTGGGCCCATGGCAGTCGGGAGGGTGCGCGATACTTGGGTTGAGCATTCGTGGCTGCCACGGGTGCCCGAGACTTCGACACAAGTTCGAGGTCAGTGCGCTAGAGGGGACGCTGGGATGTACAACCTGCTGATCGGCCTGACGCGAGGCGAGGTCGGAGCTGGTCGCTTGCTTGAGCACACGGCCGATGATGTCCGGGAGTACCTCGCTCCGGAGGTAGGCCAGGTCAGGATCGAGCGTCTCTTGAACCTACCGACGCTGCTCATGCCGGAGACTGGTTTCGATGATGAGCCGCAAATCGCTCGCGTCGGCCATGTCACAAATGTGAACAAGTCCAGGTATGGCTACACGTTTTCCTTTGTCCCTAACCCCGCGATTGCACCGATTCCCTCGCCCAGAATCGAGGCGGCAGCGGGCGTTTTGGACATCACTGATTGGGAGTTCCATCGGACGCACTGGGCTGTCAAGGATGTTGACTTGTACCGCGTCCTCGACCAAGAGCTCTCTGCCAGGGTTAAGCCCAAGGTGTTCCAGTTCCCAACCTCACAACCTTTCGAACCTGACCTCGTGGCGGTGATGATGCCATTCAGCCCGGCCTTTTCGGCGGTGTATGAGTCCCTGAAGGAAGGCATCGAAGCGGCAGGGATGCGTTGTCTGCGTGCCGACAACATCTGGGAACGAGACCGCATCCTCGACGACGTGCTCAGCCTCATCTGGCGCGCCCGCGTCGTCATCGCCGATCTCAGCGAAAAGAATCCCAACGTCTTCTACGAAACCGGTATCGCGCACACGCTTGGACGCGACACCATCCTGGTTGCCCAGTCCATGAGTGACATTCCCTTCGACCTTCAAGGGATTCGGGCACTCAAGTACCTGAACAACGATGAAGGACGCGCCGCGCTGTCCAGAGGGATCACCAGCCGTCTGAACACGATCACCACTTCCTGACCCGACTCGACAGGCGACAGCTCTCTCAGACCTGCCGACACAGGGGTAGGGCTGCAGCGGTGAAGGCTTTGGCTTGTTGCCCGGCGAAGAGTCGGGTTTCGCAGTTGGCTTGGATGGCGGCCTGTTCGAGGGCGGCGACGTGGGCGTCGAGGTCTTCGATCGTGGTGGCGGTGATGGTGATGAGGCCGGTGTAGCGCAGGATGCCGTGGCCGGCGGTGAGGTCGGCTTCTTGCTGGAGGACATCGTGGTACTCAGCCGTCTGGGAAGCGTCTTCGATTTGCCCGATTTTGGCGCGTTGGGCTTGGTCGGAGATGTGCTCGACTTTCTTCTTGCGGATGTCGCGGGCGGCTTGGTCGGAGCGCATAGGGGTGCAGATCAGGGAGAACGACCGTTGGATTCCGCTGGAGAGCAGGATGGGTGAGAGGAAGCCTGGGTAGACCATGGAGCGGGGCCATTCGCTGATCCACAGCACGGCGTGGTGGGCGGAGTCGGTGCGGATCCGACTCCAGGTTTCGTTGACCGCGACCGGGCCGGCGGTGGCGAGGTCGTGGCCGATCTGGCCGTGGCGTTCCAGGGTGGCGGCGATGGCGGGGTCGTAGGCCGAGCGCAGGATCACTGCGATCTGTCCGGGGGCGAGCCAGTCGGATGGAGTGAGGTCGGCTGAGCGGAGCGCGGCGGTGAGGGTGTTCATCTCTTGGCGCAGGACGGCGGCGGCGCCGCGGATCCCGCCGCCGACGGTGCGGATCTGCCGCGTCGCGTTTCTCATGTCGAGGGAAAGGGAGAGGGTGGTGGCGTGGCGTTCGCCGGCGGGGCCGGCGCGGTCGATGAGTGGGCCCGACTGGGCCCGGTCTCCAGTGCGCCCTTGAATCCACAGCGACGCCACCCGGTCCGCAGCGATGCCGCCGAGAGGTGACGCGGCTTCAGATGTCAGTCGCTCCCGCGACACTTCTCCGCGAGGGTTCACCGCCCGCACGCCCACGATCCGCCACCTGATAGGAGGCACCCCATGTTCCCCACCTCAGAGATGCTCGACGGCATCGGCCGCGAGCTCGAGAAGATGAAGATCCGGGACGCCCTCGTGGCCGCGCACCCCGAATGGGAGGACTGGATCGACGATTCCCGCCCCGGCCCGCTCCTGGTGGTCAGTGACCCCCGCGGGATCAACGTGGCCATCGGCAAGGCGCAGGCGCCCGGCAGCCACATCGTCCGCTGGATGGTGGTCGCCTACGACGGGGAGTTCCACCGTGAGCCCGTGGGGATGGACGCGTTCGTCGCCGCCGTGGAGGAGGCCCTGGCGCTGCAGCCGTGAGGTGGGGCGGGGGTGGGGCGGGGCGGCGGACCTGGTGCCGCCGTGACACCACAGCTACACGGTCCGCCAGGGACTCTCGTCCTTGACGACCCCCGGGGGCACCCATAGGTTCACTCACACCGGGGCGCCCGGCGACGGCCGACCACCGTGGGCCATCCGCCGTGCCGCGCCCTTCGCATTTCGACCCCGGGAGGCCGCATGACCACGCATCCGACGCTGAGCCGACGGGCCCTGATGGGGGGTGGCCTGGCCTCCCTCGCCCTCGCGTCCTGCGGCACCTCTGCCCGCGGTGGCGCCGAGCACGTGCTGTTCTACGAGTCGAAACCCGAGGCGATCCCCTATTTCTCCCGTCTCGCCGCAGCCTTCACACGCTCCCAGTCGGACTACTGGGTGCAGCACGACATCGCGACGAATCTGTCGGCCAGCTTCGTGCGCAGCTCGCCGCCGGACCTCGGCTGTCTGAACCTGGATCCGCCGGCCGGGTGAGTGCGGGAGGTGAGTCGTAACAGCCGGATGCTCCTGTGACCAGCGAGAATGGGACTGGCGAAGGTTCCAAACCCGTTGAGCAACAGGAGCACCGGTAGTGCGAGTCTCCCACAATTTCTCTGCCGAGTTCGATGACGACAACCTGATCGCGGCCGCGGGGTTGGTGCCGGTGATGTTGCTGGCCGAGTCCGCCGGCCTGTCGGATCTCGTCGAGGAGTTCGTCACGGTGGCTGGTAGTGCCGGGGCGAACGCGGCGGTGAAGGTGCCGGCGCTGGTCGCGGGGATGGTCGCCGGGGCGGACAGCATCAGCGACATGGACCTGCTGCGCCACGGCGGGATGGGCCGGGCGTTCACCGCCCGCCGGGCGCCGACGACGTTGGGCACCCACCTTCGCGGTTACACGTTCGGGCACGTGCGCCAGCTGGATGCGATCAACTCCCGGCTGCTGATCGCGCTGACCGCGCGGGTGCCGGGACTGGTGCGCGGCGCTGAGGGGATGGCCTACCTGGATATCGACGACACCATCCGGCAGACCCACGGGTACGCCAAGCAGGGCGCGGGGTATGGCTACAACAAGGTCAAAGGGCTCAACGCGCTGGTGGCCACGGTGTCCACGCCACTGGCGGCGCCAGTGATCGCCGCCATCCGGCTGCGCAAGGGGTCGGTGAAGTCACCGCGCGGGGCTCACCGGATGATCGCCGAGGCCATGGCCACCGCCCGCAAGGCCGGGGCCGGCGGGCAGATCACCGGGCGGGCCGACTCCGCGTTCTACCAGCACGACGTCATCGCCGCATTGCGCCGGACCGGGGCCTACTTCTCCATCACCGCCAGGATGGACGCGGGCGTGGTCGCCGCCATCTCCCAGATCCCGGAGGAGGCCTGGGTGGGGATCAAGTACCCGGAGTCGATCTGGGACGAAGCCGAGCAGCGGTGGATCTCCGATGCGGAAGTCGCCGAGATCCCCTACACCGCCTTCACCTCCCGGAAGAAGGCCGACCACGTCACCGCCCGGCTGATCGTGCGCCGGGTCAAGCGGCTCAACCCCGCCACCGCCACCGGCGAGCAGGACGGGCTGTTCACCGCCTACCGCTACCACGCGGTCTTCACCGACTCACCGCTGTCGATGCTCGAGGCAGAGGCCGCCCACCGCGACCACGCCATCATCGAACAGGTCATCGCGGACCTGAAGAACGGGCCGCTGGCGCACTGCCCCTCCGGGGTCTTCACCGCCAACAGCGCCTGGGCCGTGCTCGCGGCGATCGCGTTCAACCTCACCCGGGCCGCCGGCGTGCTCGCCTCGAAGTTCCACGCCCGAGCCAGGACCGCCACGATCCGCGCTCACCTCATCGCCGTGCCGGCCAGGATCGCCAACCGCGCCCGTTCCTGGCTGCTCCACCTTCCACGCAACTGGCCCTGGCAACCCGACTGGGAAACGCTATTCGACGCCGCCAGCAGTCCACGACCAAGAGCGGCTTGACCGCCAGCCCCTGTCCCGACGAGAAGGAACCCGAAGTGGAAAAGCCGGGCAGACCGGCAGACCTTTCACACCCTTCTCCGAAACGCCTACTCAGCCCGCGCCCGAAACGCCTTCACGACGCCACGAAAACCGGCTCGGCGGATCCAGGCTGAACTACAACCTGGAGATGGGGCGCTTCATGGAGCGCGGCGCCCTGTCGGACCTCGCCGACCTGCCGGAGGCAGGCCGCATCCGTCCCGATGTCGCGGAGCTCGCCGACTGGTACCCCACCTATGAGGGCCGCACCTCGGTGCTCCCGTACTCCGTCACCGCCGCGTCAGTGATCTACAACCAGCAGATTTTCGAGGACAACGGCCTGGAGGTACCCACCACCTGGTCGCAGTTCCTGGAGATCTGCGAACGGCTGCAATCCGCGGACATCACGCCGATCTACTCCACGTTCCTCGATCCATGGACGATCACCCAGGGCCTGTTCGACTACACCATCGGCGGCTTGGTCGATGTGCGGGAGTTCTACACGCGGATGCGGGAGCTCGGCGAGGAGGTGGGGCCCGACTCGGAGGTGTCGTTCCAACGCACTTTCGCCGAGCCGATGCAGCGCATGGTCCAACTGCTGCCGTTCACGAACCGTGACGCCCCGAACCGTGGCTACGGCGACGGCAACACGGCGATGGCGCAGGGGGCTGGGGCGATGTACTTCCAGGGTCCGTGGGCGTTCGGGGAGATCGAGAAGGCCGGAACCGACGTGCGGCTGGGCACCTTCCCCCTGCCCATGACGGAGAACCCGGACGACACCAAGGTGCGGGTGAACATCGACCTGTCGCTCTGGGTGCCGGAAGCTGCGAAGAACCGTGACGGCGGCCGCGCGTTCCTGAAGTACCTCATGCGGCCCGAGGTGCAGAACCCGTACAACGAGGAATTCCTGGCCTTCGGCACTACGCAGGATGCCCCGCCCGTGACCGACGAGCGGATCGTCGGCATGCGCGAGTACTACGACGCGGGCCGCTTCTACATGGGGGCCTCGCAGTTCATCCCCCGGTCCATTCCCACCGAGAACTACGTCCAGGCGATCGCGAACGGGTCTGACCCGCAGCGGATCCTCGCCCAGATGGACGCCGACTGGGCGCGCCTCGCGTACCGGTCCTGACGGGAGGTCCCCAGTGAGCATCGCCATCCCCCACGAAGCCGGCCGCGATGCCGGTGATTCCGGCCGCGGGCCCGGACAGGCCGGCCGCGCCGATGACCCCGGCCGTCCCGACGCCACCGGCCGATCGCAGCTGCGCACGCCTCGTCGTCGCGTCGACCCGCTGCACTATCTGTTCCTCGCCCCCGCGGTGCTGCTGCTGACCGTGGCGATCACGATCCCGGCCCTGCTGGGCTTCGGGTACAGCCTCACCAACTCCATCGGCTTCGGAGACTGGGAGTTCATCGGGCTGCGCAACTACGTCGCCCTGTTCGGCGACGAGAACGTGCGCCGCTCCTACGGCTTCACCCTATTGGTGGCTCTGGTGACGACGCTGGTGGTGAACCTCGTCGCATTCGCGCTGGCCCTCGGGCTGACCTCGCGGATCCGCTTCGTGGCGGCACTGCGGACCATCTACGTGATCCCGATGGTGATCTCCGGAATCGTCATCGCCTTCGTGTTCCAGTACCTATTCGCCCAGACCCTCCCTGCTCTCGGCACCTCCCTCGGTTCGTCGTGGCTGTCGACGTCGATCCTGGCCAGTGAGCGATGGGCATGGGTGGCAGTGGTGCTTGTGACGGCGTGGCAGTCGATCCCCTCCACCATGCTGATCTACATCGCCGGACTGGTCACCATCCCCGACGAGGTGTACGAGGCGAGTTCCCTGGACGGCGCCACCGGGTGGCAGACTCTGCGGCGCATCACGTTGCCGCTGGTCTCGGGATTCGTCGTGATCAACATGATCCTGTGCTTCAAGAACTATCTCAACGCCTACGACATCATCGTCGGCCTGACCGACGGCGGGCCGGGTATCGCCACCCGCTCCGTCGCCATGGCGATCTTCGAAGGCTTCGAGGGCGGTGATTACGCGTACCAGATGGCCAACGCGATGATCTTCTTCCTGCTGTCGATCGCCATCGCCGCCCTGCAGTTGCTGGCCACGCGCGGAAGGACCCAGTACGGATCATGAGCACCGTCGCCACCACCGATCCCGGCCTGCGTCACGTCGACCGCGACCCGCGTGCCACCCGCGCCGACAGCCCCTCGCGACGCGGACGCGTAGGACGAGAACGCGCGAACTGGCCGCTGACGATCCTGCTGGCCCTCGGGTCACTCACCGTGCTGGTCCCGCTGTTCGTCACGGTGAACATGTCCCTGAAGACCACGTCGCAGGCCGTCGACGGCAACGCCTTCAGCCTTCCCGCCCCACCGACCCTGCAGAGTTTCGCGGAGGCCTGGACCCTCACCGACTTTCCCCGGGCGTTCCTGGTGTCCCTGGGCATCACCGCAGTGGCCGTGGCCGGTGAGATCCTCATTTCCTCTGCTGCGGCGTATGCGATCGTGCGCAACTGGGACCGTCCGCTGTTCCGGGGTGCGTTCTTCTATCTGCTGGCGGCCCTGTTCATCCCGTTCCCCGTGGTGGCGCTGCCGCAGATCCGGATCACCGGGGTGCTGGGGCTCGACAACCCGGTGGGTGTGACGCTGCTGCACATCGCCTTCGCCATGGCCTTCAACACGATGCTCTTCACGGCGTTCCTGCGCTCGCTGCCGCTGGAGCTGGAAGAGTCCATGCGCGTGGATGGTGCCAACACTTGGACCGTCTTCTGGCGGCTCATCCTGCCGCTGCTGGGGCCGATGTGCGCAACGGTCGGTATCTTCGCGTTCATCCAGACCTGGAACGACTTCATGATGCCGTCGTTGATCATCTCCGACCCGTCACTGCAGACCATCCCGGTGCTGCAGTCGATGTTCCAGACCCAGTTCTCCAACAACTACAACGTGGCCTTCGCCAGCTACCTGATGGCGATGGCCCCGGCGATCCTGGCGTACCTGGTGGCGCAGCGGTGGGTGCTGTCCGGGCTCACGCAAGGTGCGATCAAGTGAGCGCGTGAGGCGGTGGGGCGGGGCCGAGCGCGCTCCCACACGCCGCCTCGGACCGGCCCGCCGCACCCCGCCCCTCGCCGCCGCCCACCCCACGCCGGACCCCGCCCCTTGCCGCACCCCGCGTCCCACGCGCGCAAACCGCGCATCACCGGCTCGGCGACCGCGCAACGATGCCCCCACCCCGCCCCCACTTGCCCCGCCCCACCGGCCACGGAAGGATCGGACACCTATGACGACTCCCGCCGACCGCCCCACCGCTGACCACCCCGGCGCCCCCGCGCACGGCGCCCCCGCGCACGGAGACGCCGCGCACGGAGACTCCACGAACACCGCCGCCCCTGCCGGCGCCGGCACGGACGCGACCGCGCCCACCCCCGACGCCACCCCCGGCCTCACCCCGGACCCCACGTGGTGGCGCCAGGCCGTGGTGTACCAGGTGTATCCGCGCTCCTTCGCCGACGGGAACGGGGACGGCATCGGCGACGTCGCCGGTGTCCTCGACCGCGTCCCGTATCTGCAGCGGCTCGGGGTCGACGCCGTGTGGCTCTCGCCGTTCTACCCCTCGGCCCTCGCCGACGGCGGGTATGACGTGGCGGACTACCGCGATGTGGACCCGCGCATCGGCACCCTGGAGGAATTCGATGCGATGCTCGCGGCGCTGCACGCGGCCGGCATCCGCGTGATCGTCGACATCGTCCCGAACCACACCTCCGACCAGCATGAATGGTTCCAGGAGGCACTCGCGTCGGAGAAGGGGTCGGCGGCGCGCCGGCGGTACATCTTCCGCGACGGGCGGGGGCAGAACGGCGAGGAGCCGCCGTCGGACTGGACCAGTTATTTCGGCGGGTCGGCGTGGGAGCCGGTCGGCGACGGCCAGTGGTACCTGCACCTGTTCGCGAAGGAGCAACCGGACCTGGACTGGTCGAACCGCGAGGTGCGCGATGACTTCCTGACCACCCTGCGGTTCTGGGCCGACCGCGGCGTCGACGGTTTCCGCGTGGACGTGCCGCACCTGGTCGCCAAGGACATCCCGCAGGACACCGCACAGCTGCGCGCCACGGCGGAGCTGGAGGCGATCCCGCGGGTCTCCGGTGAGCACCCGTATGAGCAGCGTCCCGAGGTGCATGAGATCTACGCCGAGTGGCGCCAACTCATGGATTCCTACGACCCGCCGCGGATCGCCGTCGCCGAGGCGTGGGTGGACACCGCGGCACAGCGGGCGCGGTTCGCGAGCCCGACGTCGCTGGGGCAGGCCTTCAACTTCGACCTGCTGGTGGCGGATTTCGACGCCGCGCAGTTCCACCGGATCATCCGCGAGAACCTGGCCGAGGCGCAGGCCGCCGGCTCCAGCTCCACCTGGGTGTTCTCCAACCACGACGTGGTGCGGCACGCGACACGGTTCGGTCTGCCGCCGCTCGACGGCAGCGGGGAGAAGCAGGGCGTGCGCTGGATCCTCGAGGGCGGGCCCGACAGCGGAGTGGATCGCGAGCTGGGTCTGCGCCGGGCACGGGCGGCGACACTGCTGATGCTGGCGCTGCCCGGGTCGGCGTACCTGTACCAGGGGAGGAACTGGGCCTGCAGGAGGTCGCGGACATCCCCGACGAGGCGCGTCAGGATCCGACGTTCTTCCGCTCCCCGGGGGTCGACAAGGGCCGCGACGGCTGCCGGGTGCCGATCCCGTGGACACGCGCGGCCGACGCCAACTTCGGGTTCTCGCGGCCGGTCGAGAAGCCCGCCGACCTGGCCACCCCCGCGGAGGCCGAGCACCCGGCCCCGGCGCATCTGCCGCAGCCGGAATGGTTCGGCCCGCTGTCCGTCGAGGCCGAGGACGGGGTCGAGGGCTCCACCCTGGAGCTGTACCGGGCGGCGCTGCATCTGCGTCGCGACCTGCAGGCCGACGAGGAGCTCACCTGGGACGAGACCCTGACGACGGGGGACGTGCTGCCGTTCCGCCGACCGGGCGGCTGGCTGAGCATCACGAACTTCGGCGACGCGGCCGTCGACCTGCCCGACGGCAAGGTGCTGCTGGCCAGCGGCCCACTCGAGGGTGCGTCCAGCGGTCCCCTCGAGGGTGCGTCCAGCGGGCCGGGCGGGGATGTGTCGCATCCGGGGGCCGACCCAGGCCGTCTGCCCGGCGCCACGACCGTGTGGATGCGAGTCTGAGCGGGTGAGTCCTCACCTGTCTGCGCGCCTGGTCGCCGCCACCGGCCTGGCACTGTTCGCCATGTTCTTCGGCGCCGGGAACCTGATCATCCCGACGATGATCGGGGTGGAGGCCGGGCCCGCGGCCTCCCGCGCGATGCTCGGCTTCGCCCTCACCGGGGTGCTGCTGCCCGCGCTGTCCACAATTGCCGCGACGACGGTGCGCCCCGAGGAGCGGCGCCTCGCCGACCGCATCGGCCCACGGTTGGGGCTGCTGGTGACAGCGGCGATCTTCCTGGGCTGCGGCATGATCTACGGGATCCCGCGCGTGGGGGCGGTCAGTTACGAGATGTCGCTGGCGCCGGCGCTCGGCGGTGGGGGCGACGGTGTGCTGGCCGCCGATGCGGGCGGCGCCGGGGGTATCGCGGCGCGGGTGGCGTATTCGGCGGTGTTCTTCGGTCTGGCGTATGTGCTGACGCGTCGGCCGTCGCGGATCCTCACCGTGCTGGGCGGCTGGCTGACGCCGCTGCTGCTGGCGTTGCTCGCGGCACTGGTGGTGTCGGTGCTGCAGGTGGCACCGGTGCATCCCCAGCCATCCGCCACGTACGCGCGGTCGCCTGAGCTGGCGGGCTTCGTGCAGGGCTATTTCACGATGGATGCCCTGGCGGCGTTGCTGTTCGCGGGCGTGGTGATCGGGTCGTTCACCGCGGCGGGGCTGGATCGTCAGGCGGTGCGACGCGGCACGGTCATCTCGGCGGTGATCGCGGCGGCGCTGCTGGTCGCGGTGTACGCGGGGCTGGTGCGCGTGGGCATGGTGGGGGCCGGATCGAACGGTGCGGAGGTGCTGGCCGGTGTGGCGCAGGAGCGCTTCGGCACGGCCGGTCAGCTGCTGTTCGGCGCGATCGTGGTGCTGGCGTGTCTGACGACGACGATCGGCCTCTCGTCGGCGAGCGCGCAGTTCTTCCATGAGCTGTGGCCGCGCCTGAGCGAGCACGCGTGGCTGACGCTGACACTGGGGGTGTCGTTCCTGCTGTCGAACCTGGGCCTCGAGGCGATCCTCGCGGTGGTGGCCCCGATCAATCAGCTGCTGTACCCGATCGTGATCTGCCTGATCCTGGTGGCGTTGCTGGAGGTGCTGCTGCGCGGGGTGCGCGCAGGGCACGGGGCCGGGCGGCTGCACTGGGCCTACCGTCTGCCCGCGTGGGTGGCGGGCCTGCTGTCGGTGCCGGAGGCACTGTGGTCCACCCAGGCGGCGGTGTTCGCACCGCTGCGGCAGCTGCTCGATGCGTTCCCGCTCGGCGAGCTGCAACTGGCGTGGGTGGTTCCGGCGCTGGTCGCGCTCGCGGTCGGCCTGCTGGTGGACCTGACGGGACGGCGGCCGACGGCCGCTGCGTGAGATCGGGGGTCGGGACCCCCGCCCCTGGGATCTCCCGGGCCTCCCGGGTAGCGTGCCCGCATGAAGAAGATCATCAACTCGCCCGACACCGTCGTCGCGGACGCCCTGCGGGGCATCGAACGCGCTCACCGCGACCTTCTGACCGTCGACCACGACAACCGCGTGATCCTGCGCGCCACCCCGAAGGACCAGGGCAAGGTCGCCATCGTCTCCGGCGGCGGCTCCGGCCATGAGCCCCTCCACGGCGGGTTCGTCGGCCACGGCATGCTCGACGCCGCCGTGGCCGGTGAGGTCTTCACCTCCCCTGTGCCCGATCAGATCCAGGCCGCGACGCAGGCCGTCGATCGCGGCGCCGGGGTGCTGCACATCGTCAAGAACTACACCGGTGATGTCATGAACTTCGAGATGGCGGCCGAGCTCGCCGCCGCCGAGTCCGGCATCGAGGTGCAGGCCGTCGTCACCGACGACGACGTCGCCGTCGAGGACTCCCTGTACACCGCGGGGCGCCGCGGCGTGGGCGGCACCGTGCTGGTGGAGAAGATCGCCGGCGCCGCCGCGGAGGAGGGCCTGGGCCTGGCCGAGGTCGCGGAGATCGCCACCCGGGTCAACGCCAACGTCCGCTCCATGGGCGTGGCCCTCACCTCCGTCGTCGTCCCGGCCAACGGCAAACCGTCCTTCGAGCTCGGGGACGACGAGATCGAGATCGGTATCGGCATCCACGGCGAGCCCGGCCGGCGCCGCGAGAGGATCGCCCCCGCCTCCGAGATCGCCCGGGCGATGGTCGAACCGATCCTGGCCGAGCTGCCCTCCGGCGACGGTGACGCCCCGGTGCTGCTGTTCGTCAACGGCATGGGCGGCACCCCGCTGCTGGAGCAGTACATCCTGCTCGACGAGGCGGAGAAGCTGCTCGACGCCGCCGGGATCCGGGTCGCCCGCCACCTGGTCGGCGACTACATCACCAGCCTCGAGATGGCCGGGGCCTCGCTGTCCATCCTCCGGCTCGACGACGACATGCTGCGCCTGTGGGATGCCCCCGTGCACACCACGGCGCTGCGGTGGGGGCGATGAGCATGAACGCGAACCCCCTCTCGACCCTCGACGCCGCCGCCCTGGAGCGATGGCTGCGCCGGAGCGCCCAGCTCATCACCGAGCACGCCGCCGAGCTGACGGCGCTGGACGGTGAGATCGGCGACGCCGACCACGGCCAGAACATGAAACGCGGCCTGCAGGCCGTCGTGGAGCTGCTCGATGCCGACGGGCCCGCCGCGGGCGGATCCCTCAGCACCCCCGAGGCCCTGCTGAAGAAGGTCGGCATGACGCTGGTCTCGACCGTCGGTGGTGCCTCCGGCCCCCTGTACGGCACGTTCTTCCTGCGGGCCGCCGGAGCGCTGAAGGACGCCGACACGGCGGACGCCGCCCCCCTCGCCGCCGCGTTGCGCGCCGGGATGGAGGGCATCGCCCAGCGTGGCAAGTCCTCCCCGGGGGAGAAGACGATGCTCGACGCCTGGGCCCCGGCTCTGGAGGCCATGGAGCAGGCCGAGAACTCCCTCGCGGCAGCCGTGCGCGCCGGGGCCGACGCCGCCGCGGCGGGCCGTGACGCCACCGCCGACATGGTCGCCACCAAGGGCCGCGCCTCCTACCTGGGAGAACGCTCCCGCGGACACATCGACCCCGGCGCCGCCTCCACCGCCCTGCTGTGGCAGGCCCTCGCCGAGACCGTCGAGGCGGGCGCGACGGGCGGTGATGCCGCATGACCGGCATCGTCGTGGTGTCCCACTCCCATGCCCTCGCCACCGCCGCGGTTGACCTCGCCCGCGAGATGGTCCGCGACCACGCCCCGCGCATCGAGATCGCCGCGGGTCTGTCCGAGACGACGCTCGGCACCGACGCCACCGCCATCCAGGAGGCGATCGAGCAGGCGATGGACGACCAGGGCGTGGTGGTCCTCATGGATCTGGGCTCCGCGATCATGAGCACCGAGATGGCGATCGAGATGCTCGACCCGGACCTTGCCGAGCGGGTGCATCCGACGTGGGCCCCGCTGGTGGAGGGCCTGGTCGGCGCGGTGGTCCTCGCGTCCACCGGAGCCGATCCGGCCGCCGTGATCGCCGAGGCCGAGACCGGCGTGGACGCCAAGCGCACGCACCTGGCGACCGTCCGGGGCTGACCCGCGGGGCGCGCCACTGCGGCATCGCTGGCCCGCAATGCGGACACCCGTTGTCCGCCACTCGCCAGGTCGGCCACCCCGACCCCGTCCAGGGTGAAGGGGACGGGCCGTCGCGGCTCCCCCGCGGCTCCCAGACCGCGGGCCTACCCTGCGCCCATGAGCACCGACCGCAGCCCATTCACCTGGAAGATCGCCGCTGACGTCGCCACGGCCCCGGTGGTCGCGACGGGCCTGGTCGGCGGGTACGTCACAGCGCGCGAGACCGGCGTCCGACCGCTCGGCGGCGTGGTGCTGGCCGCCGCCGGCGCCTGGGCGGCGCGCAGCTGGCTGGCACGCCGCGGACCCGCCACGACCGCAGCCCTCACGGCCGGGTACCTGGCCGCGTTCGGGCTGTCGCACCCGCTGGCGAAGAAGATCGGCGCCTGGCCCTCGGTCTCCGTCGTCACCGCCGCGGCGGCCGGTGCCGCGCACCTGGTCGCCGACCGACCACGCGTCTGACAGGACCGACCATCTCCGCGGTGGACCGGGTCAACGCTCCCCACGGTCGACCGGGCCGACGCCCTCGCGTCTGACCCGCCGCGGGTCCCTTCGCCGTCCTCCCCCGGCGGACCCCCTCCCACGCCCGCGGCCGCCTGGATAGGCTGGATGACCGTCGTCCCGCCCACCCGTTCCGCATCGCCCAGCACGCGCCCTCCCCCGACACCGCCACCCGGTGCCACCCCGCCCGGTCGCGCCCGTGCCGCCGCCCGATGCCCTGCACGAAGGCACAGCTCCCGTGTTCGCGACCATGTCCCGTCTGTGGCAGACCGTCCGACCGATCCGCGTCCGCCTGTTCCTCGGCCTGCTCACCGCCCTGACCGCGTCGATCGTGGCGCTGCTGATCCCGCAGGTCCTCGAGGTCGTCGTCAACCGCCTCGACGTCGGTGCCGCCGCCACCGTGGTGTGGACGGGGGCCGCGATCGTCCTCGGTCTCGGCCTGGTCGAGGCCAGCCTGATCTGGCTGCGCCGCGTGTTCGCCGTCGCGCCCTCCACCCTCGTCGAGAAGGGCATCCGCGTCGCCTTCTACCACAAGGTGCAGCGCATGCCCGTCGCCTTCCACGACGCCTGGGGCTCCGGCCAGCTGCTCTCGCGCATGATGGGCGACATCAACCTCATCCGCCGCTGGATCGCCTTCGGCATGATCATGGCGGTCACCAGCGGCGTCACCATCGTCGTCGGCATGCTGCTGCTGATCCGCTCCAGCGCCCTGCTGGCCGGGGTGTTCTTCCTGGCCGCGATCCCGGTGGCGATCATCGCCTTCCGGTTCAACCGCACCTATTCGATCCTCTCGCGCCGCTCGCAGGACCAGAACGGTGACCTCGCCACCTCCGTGGAACAGTCCGTGCAGGGCATCCGGGTGCTGAAGGCCTTCGGTCGCGGCCCGCAGGCCCTCGACGCATTCACCCGCCAGGCCGAGACGCTGCGCCGCACCGAGGTGTCGAAGGCCTCCGCCATGGCCCGCTTCGACATGGCCATGTTCATGCTGCCGGAGCTCGCCCTCGGCATCGCCCTGTTCCTCGGCCTGCATCTCGTCGCCGACGGCCGCCTGACCGTCGGCCAGCTCGCCGGGTACTTCGCCACCGCGACCATGGTGATCGGGCCGGTGCGGATGCTCGGCATGCTGTTCGGCCAGGCGGTGAACACCACCACCGCGCTCGACCGGCACTACGAGGTGATGGACACCGCCGACACCATCGTCGATCCCGCCGACCCGGCGCCGGTCGACGCACACGGTGCCCGCGGGCTGGTGCGGTTCGAGCACGTCCGCTTCCGCTACCCCGACGCCCCCGAGCGCATCGACGATCTCCTGGCGGGCGTCGACCTCGAGATCCGGCCCGGCGAGACGATGGCCCTGGTCGGCGTCACAGGGTCGGGGAAGTCGACGATGCTGCAGCTGGTGCCGCGGCTGTACGACGTCACCGGGGGCCGCCTCACCATCGACGGCGTCGACGTGCGGGACATGACCCTCACCGACCTGCGCACCCTCACCGCCGTCGCCTTCGAGGACGCCACCCTGTTCTCCGACTCGGTGCGGGAGAACGTGCTGCTGGGCGCCGACCCGTCGCTCACCCCGGAGCAGGCGGAGACCCTGCTGCGGCAGGCCCTGGAGACCGCCGACGCCACTTTCGTCGACACCCTGCCCGATGGTGTCGACACCCGCATCGGTGAGGAGGGTCTGTCGCTGTCCGGCGGGCAGCGGCAGCGCCTCGCCCTGGCCCGGGCGATCGCCGCCCGGCCCGCGGTGCTGCTGCTCGATGACCCGCTGTCGGCGCTCGACACGAAGACGGAGGAGCGCGTGACCGAACGGCTGCGGGCGGTGCTGGAGGGAACCACCACCCTGATCGTCGCGCACCGCACCAGCACCGTCGCCCTGGCCGACCGGGTGGCGCTGCTGGACGACGGCCGGATCGTCGCCGTCGGTACCCACCAGGAGCTGCTGGCGAGTTCCGCGCGCTACCGCTTCGTGATCGCCGCGCAGGAGCAGGAGGCCCGGGAGGCCCGCACCATCGAGACCCTCACCGGGGAGATGGATCTGCGCGGGGTCGCCGGTGAGGAGGCCCGCCGATGAGCACGCCCCGTACCAACGCCCCGACCAGCTCCCCGACAGCACCCGGCACGACAACACCCGGCACGGCGGCGCCCGGTACTCAGCCCGCGCCCCGGAACGGGCGCCCGGCCGACGACGAGGGCCGCACCCTCAGCGTCGAGGAGAACCGCGCCTCCCGTCGCCGCTCCCTGCGGCTGCTCGGCGAGCTGATCGCCCCGGTGAAGGGCCAGTTCGTGCTCATGGGCCTGATGGTGGTCGTGGCGCAGCTGGCAGTGGTGGCGGGCCCGGCGATCATCGCCTGGGGCATCGACGAGGCCCTTCCCGCCCTGATCGCCGGTGACGGCCGACCCGCGCTGCTCGCCGCCGCCCTGCACATCACCGCGGCGGTCGTCGGCGGGTTGCTGACCTTCGGCTACGTGCGCCAGTCAGTGGTGGTCGGTCAGCGGATGCTGCTGACGCTTCGCCGCCGCGTGTTCCAGGCGATGCAGCAGCAGGACCTGGAGTTCCATGAGCGGTACACCTCGGGCCGGATCGTCTCGCGTCAGACCAGTGACATGGAGACGCTGCGGGAGCTGCTCGACTCGGGTGTGAACGTGATGGTCGGCGCCTCCCTGTCGATGGTGTTCACGATCGTGCTGATCGTCGGCATGGACGTCCCGACCGGCCTGGTGATGCTGGGGATGCTGGTGCCGTGCGTGCTGCTGACGATCTGGTTCCAGCGCCGGTCACGGGAGGCGTACCGCGCGAACCGCACGCATTCGGCGCGACTGATCGTGCATTTCGTGGAGGCGCTCGGCGGGATCCGGGCGGTCAAGGCGTTCCGGCGGGAGCGTGACAACGACGCGGAGTTCGACCGTCTGGCGGGGCAGTACCGCGACTCGTCGATGGCGGCGATCCGTGTGTTCGGCGTGTACCAGCCGGCGCTGCGCGTGCTGGCGAACGCGACGATCGCCCTGGTGCTGCTGGTCGGCGGGTTCCGCGTGGTGGCCGGGGACCTGCAGGTCGGGGTGCTGGTGGCGCTGGTGCTGTATGCGCGACGGTTCTTCCAGCCGGTCGATGAGATCGCGAACTTCTACAACACGTTCCAGTCGGCCGTGGCGGCGCTGGAGAAGATCGCGACGCTGCTGGCGGAGCAGCCGCGGGTGGTGGAGCCGGAGCGGCCGACGCCGCTGCCGCGGGCGCGCGGGGAGATCGCGTTCCATGACGCGTCGTTCCGCTACCGGCCCGACACCCCGATCGTGCTTCAGCCCCTGGATCTGCACATCCCCGCCGGTCAGACGGTCGCACTGGTGGGCCGCACGGGAGCGGGGAAGTCGACGATCGCGAAGCTCGTGGCGCGGTTCTACGACGTCAGCGACGGCCGTGTCACCCTCGACGGGGTGGATCTGCGGGAGCTGTCGACGCAGGACCTCACGCGCGCGGTGGTGATGGTGACGCAGGAGGCGTACCTGTTCAGCGGCACGGTGGCCGACAACATCGCGCTGGGTCGCCCCGGGGCCAGCCGCGAGGAGATCGAGGCCGCCGCGGATGCGATCGGCGCCGGCGAGTTCATCCGGGCCCTGCCCGACGGCTTCGACACCGATGTGCACCGCCGTGGCGTCCGCGTCAGCGCAGGTCAGCGGCAGTTGATCTCCTTCGCGCGGGCATTCCTGGCCGATCCGCGGGTGCTGATCCTCGATGAGGCCACCAGCTCCCTCGACATCCCCTCGGAGCGGGCCGTGCAGGAGGGCCTGACGAGTCTGCTGGGGCAGCGGACGGCGCTGATCATCGCGCACCGCCTGTCGACCGTGATGATCGCCGACCGGGTGCTGGTGGTCGACGATGGCCGGGTGGTCGAGGACGGTTCCCCGCAGGAGCTGGTCGCCGCCGGAGGCCGTTTCGCCGCGCTGTATCAGGCGTGGCAGGACTCCCTGTGACGCCAGGGACGGCGCACGGGGCGCCCTGACGCAGCGAACGAGGGGCGGGGTGCTCCCGGGTGTGGGCGACCCCGACTCCGCCCCAGAAACCCGGACACCCGGTGTCCGCCACTCGTGAGGCCCCTGACCGGGCTCCTGATCGCCCAGTCGACCCGGCGCGCCTGGCGGCAGAAGCGGCTGGCGGCAGACGCGGCTGGCGTCGACAGCGATCGGCACCCCGCCGTCGACGCCCGATCGCCAGAACGCCGACGTCAGCACCGCGGTCAGCACCCCGATCAGCACCCCGGTCAGCGCCCCGTCGTCAGCTCCAGCCGCGGCACCCCGGGCACCTCGAAGCCGAGCACCTGCCCGTAGAACGACAGGCTCGCCTCGGTGGCGGCGTGGATCGTCTCAGCGCGACGGAACCCGTGCTGTTCGCCGGCATACAGCACGTACGCATGCGGGATGCCCTTCGCGGCGAGCGCGTCACGGAACACCTCGGACTGCGCGGGCGGAACCACCCGATCCTCATCGCCCTGCAGCAGCAGCACCGGGGCCGACAGCCCCTCCACCTGATGCAGCGGCGCCCGCTCCTCGTACAGCGCGGCCGCTTCGGGCCACGGCCCCACCAGGCCCTCCAGGTACCGGGACTCGAAGTCGTGGGTGTCGCGCCGCAGCCCCTCGAGATCCGCCACCCCGTAACGGGAGATGCCGGCGGCGAAGGTGTCGGTGCGGGTGAGACACGCGAGCGTCGTCCACCCACCGGCCGAGCCACCCTCGATCGCGAGCCGCCGACCGTCGGCGATGCCCTCGGCCACCAGGTGCTCCATCACCGCGACGGTGTCGGCCACATCCACCACACCCCACTGCCCCGTGAGCCGCTCCCGGTAGGCGCGGCCGTACCCGGTGGAGCCGCCGTAGTTCACGTCCACCACCCCGATCCCGCGCGACGTGTACAGCGCGGCGGCGAGATTCAGCGCCAGAGGCGCCTGCGACGTCGGCCCGCCGTGCACGAACGCGACGAAGGGCGGCAGCTCCCCGGCGGGCCCTTCCACGCCCTGCAGCCGCGGGCGGTGCAGCACGGCGTGGATGACCCGCCCGTCGGCGGTGGTGACCTGCAGCTCCTCGACGACCGGCAGGGCCGCGGGATCGGGCGTGTCCGTGCGGGACGATCGCACCACACGCTCATCGCGCCAGTGGGCCCCCTGCGCGTCCGTCACGAGGCGGCCGCGCAACAGCGCCGGGAACCGGGTCGGGGAGGCCCCGAGGATGGCGAGCGCGCGCCCTCCACTCCCCGCCGCGCCGCCGGGCCCGACCGGGCCGACGGACCCGACCGGGCCGCCGTGACTCCCGCTCCCGCGGGGCCCCACGGCGACCGCCGACAGGCTGGTGAGCGGCTGGTCCAGGTCGGCGATCCGGGCGGTGCGCAGGTCCAGCACACCGAGCCGCTGCTGCGCCCGACCGTGCTGCACCAGCACCCGGTCCGTGTCCAGCACGTGCATCCAGGTGGTGCCGATGGACCACAGCGGCCCGGCGAACTCCTCGTCCTGCTGCAGCACGGGCCGCAGACCCATGCCGTCCATCCACAGCCAGGGGTTCCACCAGCCGCTCTCGTCCGACACCAGGATCAGCCGGTCCTCATCCACCCATTCCGGCTGCAGCACCGACACCGACTCGCCCCCGGCGATCACCTGGCCCGCGACCGCGACAGGCCCGTCCCCGTCGGGGTCCTCCATCGGGGCGACGTGCAGCTCGGTCCCATCCCACGGCATCCGCGGATGCTCCCAGGTGATCCACGCGAGCAGGCGGCCGTCCGGGCTCAGGCGCGCGGCGGCCGTGAACCGGGCCGACGGGGTGATCTGTCGCAACCGAGCGGGATCCTGCGCTGCGGACCCGTCGAGGGGGATCGCCACCAGGTATCGCTCGATGTGCGGGTCGACGACCGGGGCAGGCCCGACCCCGGCCCCGGCAGCGGGGGTGGGGTCGGCGGGCGCGGGGCGCGTGTGGTCCTCGCACACCGCCCACAGCTCCCGCCGACCGTCCGGCAACTCCACCACCTGCGGTTCCACGATGGCCCTCACCCTGGCGACAACACGGACGCCACCGCCAGGAGTGTGTTGTTCGGGGTGCTGCAGCACGTCGGCGCCGAGCTCTCTGCGCATGAGACGATCACCGCCGAGCAGGACGCCTGGGCCTCGATCGCGCAGCTCGCCGCCGAGTACGAGACCCTGGCCGCCGCCGCACAGCACGATCGCTGGGCCGCACTCATCCGCTCCTGTGGGCTCAGCGACGAGGACGCAGACGACGCGATCGCCTCACCCGCATTCGGAGCGCTGACCGCAGAGCTACGGCGGGCCGAGGCGAACCAGCACGACGTCGCGAGCCTGCTGCCGCGCCTCGTGCGAGCGCGCGGGTTCGGGGACGCCGACGACATTGCCGCGGTCCTGCACTACCGTGTCGCCAAGGTGACCGCGCGGCCATCAGGGTCGGGCCGCGCGCGGAAGGGACCACGCTTGATCGCCGGCCTCATCCCCGAAGCCGCCGGCACCGTGCCGTCCGAGATGCGGCAGGCGCTGACCGAGCGACGCGACCTCATCGAGACCCGGGCCGATGCCCTCCTCGACACCGCGCTCACGGAGAAGCACGAGTGGATCGCGAAGCTCGGCGTCCAGCCGAAGCAGGCGCGAGCGGCCCAGGCATGGCGGTACGCTGCTCGCACCATCGCCGCCTACCGCGACCGCTACGGCATCACTGGGCCTGCACCCCTCGGAGCGCCTGCCGAGGCCGAGTCGCAGAAGCTCGACGCCGCCCGCGCCCGAGCCGCGCTCGACCGGGCGCAGAACCTCGCCCGGGCCGAGCAGTCAGAGCAGGAACACGCCCGGCGCACCGGGCCGCAGCGCGTCAGGCCGTCGCTGTAGCGGTTCGGCTACTCGGTCCGATCCGGTGGTTGGATCATCCGTACGTTCGAAACGCCGCCCTGGTTCACGCAGTCCTGAGCGAGGTCGTGAACACGCCAGTGGAAGTCAAGGTCGGCAGCCGTAGCGTTCACGGTGCTCTCGACAGGTATGTAGCGGTGCAACGGTGTGGAGACATCACCGTAAGAGTGACCGAAGTTGTCCACGGTCCGGATCGTTAGGGGCTCTGAACCGGTCCACTCGATCCCGACGCGCACGTCGTACTCGTCGTTGCCCGTCGCGTCGGCGGTCACCCGGATGAGAGCCATCAGGTCTGCGACGCCGCACTCCACCGCGTCCGACTGGACCTGCGATCCCTCGAAGTACCCGTCGCTACTCATGCGGTGGCCGCCGATTGCGGCTGCGAGCGTGACCGATCCGTCGTGGTGGAGACTCGCCCATGCTTCCTTCCACAGTGATCGGTCGCCTGTTGCGGTGTTGACGGCGACCCAGCGGCGCAACCCCGGTCGTGGGTTATGCCGGTCGACGTTCTCCAGCGGGTGCACACCGCCACGCCCGGCATAGCGCCGGCCCAGACCTTCGGCCTTGGTCAGTACTTCGCGCGCGCCGTCGCGCGTCAAGCGGTTGTGGAGCCGTGGGACGCGCGGGTGGGCGACAGTGATCAGCCAGGCGCGGTCGCTCGTGCTACGCCCGCCCGCGGTCTCGGCATACAGGTTGTCGAGCGCTTCGCTGGCGTGGCGGCGTTCATCGAAGCGTGCTCGGTACATCGCCTCGATCTGGCGTTCCTTCATCCATACGGTGTCGGAGTCGTTGCGCACCGGAGCGCCGAAGTAGTCGTTGCGGTAGATCAGGTGTGGCCCGTCCACACTGGCCGGGACTTCCACGACGACAGCTCGGGCACCCTCGGTTCCGAGACGGTGCACGTTGAGGTCGAAGACGGGCGGGGAGATAGCGGTGATCGCTGCGGAGCGCAGGGATCGCTCGTACGCTTCATCGAACTCTCCGACGTCGACTCGCTCTGTCGCGGCCTTCTGCGACTCGCGTACTCCGAATACGATGACGCCGCCGCCGCTGTTCGCCATCGCTGCGACGTCCTTGGGGAAGTCTGTTTGCGGTAGTCCCTTCGCCGGCGGCAGCTCTGACTTCCAGTCCAGGTCGGTCGTCTCCATGACTCCGCTGCTCACCGCGGCGTCCAGCAGTTCGTCCGTCAGCGGTCCAGGAGCGACCCCGAGGGCGCGATGCAGAGCGGTGAAAGTCATGACCCCCAGCGTAGGGATCACCTGCGACAACTGGCAGTGACGCCGACCGAAGGACCTGCTCACCCATGTGCAGAAGCGGGCGTCGCTTCAGGGTGAGATCGACTGGGTCGTGTCGGTGGATTCCTCGATCGCGCGTGTCCATCAGCATGGCGCGACCCTGTCCCGGGTCACAGGGGGATCCATCGAACGACAAGAAGTCCGGGCCAGAGCCTCCTGACCACGCGATCGGCCGGTCACGGGGTGGTTTGACGACGAAGATCCATCTCGTCTGCGACGGGAAGGCCCGGGCGCTGGCGTTCGTCCTCACTGGCGGGCAGGTCGCAGACACGAGCATGTTCACCGACGTACTCGACGAGATCCACGTCCCCGGCCGAGGGCCCGCGCGCACGAGGCCGGACCGGGTGCTCGCGGACAAGGGCTACCCGTCGAAGAAGAACCGGGCCTGGCTGCGCGAGCGCGGCGTCAAGGCCACGATCCCCGAACGGGGCGACCAGATCGCTCACCGTCGCAAGCGTCCGGGCCGTCCGATCGACTTCGGCGATGAGCAGCGGGAGCGTTACAAGGGCCGCAACGTCGTCGAGCGGTGCTTCAACGTCGTGAAGCAGTGGCGAGGACTCGCTTCCCGCTACGACAAGACCGCCCGGTCATACGCGGCAGGGCTCTTCCTCTCCGCCGCCTTGCAATGGATTTAGCAACACGGCCTAGGCCTGCTCCTGCCCCGATGGCGCGTCGGCCCAGTCCCCCGCCGGTGCCTCCGCGGGCGGTTCCTCGGCGAGGTCCTGCGGGCTGGTGCGCGGGTCCACCGGGGTGCCCGACATGTACGCCGACCGGGCCAGCACGTTGGAGGCCACCGACGCCACCGCGATCAGCGCGACGATGCTCAGCAGCGTGTTCAACAGCCGCACCGGGTCGAAACCGTCGACCCGCACGAACTCCACGAACACCCCGGCCACCAGCATCGGCAGGCCGAGGCCTGTGGCCGGGGAGAACACGTTGATGCGGGAGAGCGCATCGCCCACCCGGAACATCGCCACGGCGGAGACCAGCACCCACACGGCTCCGCCGATCATGAGCACGGCGGCGAGGACCGCAAGGATCGGATCAAGCACGTTCATCGCTCCCCTTACCTCTGGCCCCGGGTCAGCATGCGCGCCAGCGCGACGGTGGCGAGGACACCCAGCATCGACGCGAGCAGCACGGCGTCAGCACTGGAGACGGAGTTCCGCTGCAGGCCGACGATCGCCAGGATCCCGATGGCGGAGAAGAACGTCAGGTCGCCGACGACGGCGCGGCTGGCGTCATCCCGCAGGGTGGCGACCCGCACCAGGCCCAGCAGGATCGACAGCCCCAGGATGCCGATCACGATCCAGTGCACCACGATCATCGCTGGCCCTCCCGGGGGGTGTCGGTGCGGGTCTCGGACGGGGTCTGCGTGCGGGGGTCAGCGAGTGTCTCGCGGCGGGTGCTGCCGGCCGTGGTGCGGCCCCGCCCGGGGCGACGTCGGGGGCGTCGGGGCTCGGCGGCCGCCTGGCGGATCCGCGGGGCGACGTCCGCGCCACCGCGGCCGCGGGTGGCGCGCAGCAGACGGTCCTCCATGACGCGCAGGTCCGCGATCGCCTCCTCCCGCGACCCGGCCTGCAGCACGTGCACGAACAAGGTGGGCGGGCTGGTGGCGGTGCCGTGGGCGGTGCCGACCACGAGCGTGCCGGGGGTGATGGTGATCGACGAGGCGAAGGCGATGATCTCGAAATCCGTGCGGCAGCGCAGCGGAAGTTCCAGGATCGCCGGATGCGTGTCACCCCGCCCGCCGATCGCGACCTTGGCGATGCCGACGGAACCGCTGACGATCTCACCGAACAGCCAGGTCAGGAAGCTGAGGGTGTATCCGGGGTGGATCATCGGCCCAGCACCGCCTTCCGGTAGCTCTCGACATCGGCGAGGTCGGCGGTGGCGGCGTCGATCCACGGCAGGATCTGTCCGATCAGCAGGAACATCGCCAGGGAGGTCAGCAGCAGGAGCAGGCCGGGCAGCAGCATCGGGGCGGGGATCGCCCACGCCCGCTGCTCATCGGTCGCCCGATCCGCCTCCGTCTGCCCGGTGGTCGCCCCGAGGGCGATGCTGCCGTCCTCCGCGGGCGTCTCGTCGAGCATGCCCGGTGGTTCCTCACCCCAGGCCACCTGCGACCACAGCCGCTGCAGACCCAGCAGGGACACGACGGAGGCCAGGACGATCGCCGCCAGCACCAGGCCCGCCAGCACGGGTTGTTCCCCCGTGGCGTCGGCCGCAGCGATCATCAACCCCACCTTGCCCCACAGGCCGGAGGTCGGCGGCAGACCCGCCAGGGAGAACAGGCCCAGGGCCAGCATGCCCATCGTCCACGGCTCGCGGCGTGCGAGCCCACCCAGGCGCGCCAGCGAGCCGGTGCCCCAGCCGTACTCGATGGCCCCGGCCACGAGGATCAGAGCGCCCATGGTGACGATGTGGTGGACCATGTACAGCAGACCGGCGGCCACCGCGGCCTCGGTGGCGAGCACCGCGCCCAGCAGGATGTGCCCGACCCCGGCGACCATCTGGTGGGCGAGGATCGTGCGCAGATCCCGCGCCACGGCGGTGGCGAACGCCCCCACCAGCATGGTGGCGATCACCAGCACCACGAACAGTTCCTTCAGCGGCATGCCGGTGCCCTCCCCGGTCACCGCCATCACCCGGTACACCGCGTACAGCGCCACCTTCGTGTGCAGCGCGGAGAACAGGGCCATCACCCCGGCGGACGTCGCCGGGTAGGCCCGTGGCAGCCAGGAGTGCACCGGGAACAGGCCGCCCTTGACCAGCAGCGCCAGCAGCACCAGGGTCAGCGCGCCCGCGGTGCGGGGGTCCTCGGCGGCGGCGCCCGCCAGCACCGCCAGGTTCACCGACCCGGCGGTGGCGTAGACCATGCCGACGCCGAACACCAGCACGGCGGAGGTCATGAGGTTCACCAGCACGAACACACGGCCCAGACCCAGGCGCCGCCAGGTGCCCGTGAGGGCCAGCAGCGCGTAGGAGGGCATGAGCATGACCTCCACCCACACGAACAGGTTGAACAGGTCGCCGGTGAGCAGGGCACCGTTCACACCGGTGGTGAGCATCAGCACCAGCGGGGCGGTGAAGCGCCGTCGATCCTCCCCGGTGAGGGCCAGGAACGCGCAGGCGGCGAAGGTCGCCAGCGCCGTGACCAGCAGCATCACCCCGGTGAGGGTGTCCGCGACGAAGGGGATGCCGACGAAGCCCTCGTATCCGCCGACCACGTTCGACAGCGCCCCGGTGGTGACGGTGGTGCGCAGCAGCAGCACGGAACCGAGGATCTGCACCAGCGGCAGCGCGAGCATCAGGGTGCGGTGGAGGGGACGGGCACGGACCGCGACCAGCAGGCCGGCGCTCAGCAGCGGCACCGCGACCCACAGCGTCAGGAGCTGAGCGGGCATCAGGCGTCCTCTCCTCGCGGGCGGGTGGCGGTGGTGTCCGGGTCGGGATCCGGCCCCAGGGCACCGGGGTCGACGACGGGGATGGCGCCGGTGCGCGGGTCCTCGGTGCGGCCGTCCCGGCGCGGCACCGCGCGACGCGCCCGGTCCGGGTCGTCGTCATGCAGGGCGGCGGCGTCATCCCGCGGATCACCGGTGGCGGGGTGGACGAACATGTCGTCGCTGCGGCCGATCACCGCCAGGGCCAGCATGAAGATCGTCGCGGCCAGGGAGATCACGATCGCGGTGAGCACGAACGCCTGCGGCAGCGGGTCGGCCATGTGGGCAGCCGCGCGCCCCGTCTCGTCGTACGGTTCGACGATCGCCTCACCGCGCCACGCCGGCACGCCGATGATCAGCAGGCCGAGGTTCACGCCGTGGCTGATGAGGGTGAGGCCGAAGACCGCGCGCACCATGGAGCGCTGCAGCAGCAGGTACATGCCGCCGCCCACCAGCACGGCGACCGTCAGGGACAGGATCATCATCGGCGGTCCTCCCCTCGCTCCTTCGGCGGGGTGCCGGAGGCCAGATGGGCGGTACCCAGGCCCACCCGCCGCGGGCGCAGCAGACGGAACGGCTCCACGTGCAGCGGCTCCCCGGGACGCTCCCCGTGGGTGCCGGGCAGGGGCCCCGGCAGCTCGCCCTCGATGGTCTCGTCGGCGCGCTCGCGGGCGCCCTCCCCGCCGGTCTCATCACCGGTGGTGGCGGAGGTGCCCAGCAGGTTCACGGCGATCATGAACAGGCCCAGCACCGCCATGTAGACACCGACGTCGAAGATCATCGAGGTGGTGAGGTGCTGCCCGGCCAGGTAGCCGTGGATCGGCTCCAGGAAGCTGCCCTCGACGAAGCCGAGCAGGCCGGTGCCGACGCCGACGAGCACACCCACGCCGATCAGCACCACCGGCAGCCGCGGCGGGCCGACCTGGCGGTCGTCGGCGCTGGAGAGGAACGCCAGCGCCACCAGGGCGGAGCCGACGAGGGCCGCGACGAAGCCACCGCCGGAGTCGTTGTGGCCGCGCAGGAACAGGCCCAGGGAGATCAGCAGCAGGATCGGGGTGAGCACCTGCAGCAGCAGTTTCGCAGCGGCGGTGTTCGACCAGGCGCTGGTGATCGCGGTGTGCGCCGTCGACCCGCGCGGCCGCAGCGCCGGGGCGGGGATGTCCTCGCGGGTGTCCGGCGGGTCCATGTCGCGGTGCCGGATGGTGGTGATCACCGCGACGATCGCGACGCCCGCGAACCCGAGCACCGACAGCTCGCCGAGGGTGTCGAAGGCACGGAACTCCACCAGGATCACGTTGACGACGTTGGTGGAGCCGGAGATGTCGTAGGTGTTGTCGATGAAGTACTCGGCGATGCCGGAGCGGCCGCGCCGCGCGGCGAACAGGAACGTCGCCGCGCCGAAAGCGAGGCCGGTGGCCGCGGCGATCAGACCGGTGGCGACCTGGCGACGCACGGGGATCGGCGGGAACGCATCCGGCAGCTTCTGCAGCACCAGCATCACCACGATGATCGACAGCGACTCCACCAACAGCTGGGTGAGCACCACATCCGCGCCACCGAGGGCGATGATCTGCACCGTCACGAGGATGCCGACGGCGCTCATGGCGACCACTGCCGCCAGGCGGCTCGCGCTGCGCACCATGATCACCACGGCGGGCAGGGTGGCGAGCAGCACCAGCAGGTCGATGCCCTGGTTCACCCCGTCGACGACGGGCGGCAGGTCGCCGCGCAGCAGCACCGCGGCGGCGCCGACCACCGTCACCATCGCCAGGGCGATGGTGGCGAGGTGCCGGGAGGGGCTGTCGTAATCGAAGGGGTCATCCACCAGGTGGCCGAGGCGGGCGACCATCCGTTCGATCCCGCCGATCACGTCGGCCCCGGAGACGGGGAACGGCCGGGCCTCCCAGGCGGGGAACAGGCGCCGCCGCCCCAGGGCGATGGCGGTGCCCAGCGCGATCACCGCGGCGGTGAGACCGAGCTCCGGGGTGAGGCCGTGCCACAGCGCCAGATGCACGTGGCTCTCCCCCGCCGGCAGGGCCATGGCGGCCTCGACGGCGCGAGCCACCGGCGCATCCAGCAGGCCGACGACCAGGGCCAGCGGCACGCTCACCAGGATCGGCAGCGCGGCCGCCCCCAGGAACAGCGCACCGGGCCGGTGCGCATGGTGGGCGTCGAGCAGGGCGCCGGTGCTGTCGTGGTGGGGGGTCTCGGGATCCGCCGTGGCCGGCGCCGCGACCGGCTCGTCCAGGGCCGGGTCGCGACCGTCGACGAACACGCCCAGCACGATCTTCGCGCAGTAGGCGAAGGTCAGCACGGAGGCGGCGGCGATGCCCAGGGCCACCACCCAACCCCACACGCCCTCACCGCCCAGCGACAGGGCACCGGTGAGCAGCGACTCCTTGGAGACGAAGCCGAGCATCGGGGGGATCCCGGCCATCGACGCGGCACCCAGCACCGTCACGGCGAAGCTCACCGGCATCACGCGGCCGAGGGCCGGCATGCGCCGCAGCTCGCGGGTGCCGACGGCGTGGTCGATCACCCCCACCATCATGAACAGGCCGGACTTGAACAGCGCGTGGGCGATGGTGTGCAGCACCGCGGCGGTGAGCGCGAGCTCCGTGCCCACGCCGATGAGGGTGACGATCAGGCCCAGCTGCGAGACCGTCGAATACGCCATGAGCTTCTTCAAGTCGGGCTGCTGCAGCGCGAGCACACCGCCGACCATCGCCGTGACCAGACCCGCCGCGATCAGCACCACCGACCAGGCGGGCACCAGCGCGCCGAGCGGGCTAAACCGCAGCAGCAGGAAGATGCCGGCCTTCACCACCGCGGCGGCATGCAAGTAGGCCGAGACCGGGGTGATGGCGGCCATCGCGTCGGGCAGCCACACGTGGAACGGGAACTGCGCGGACTTCGTCATCGCCGCGAGCGCCACCAGCAGCGCCACCGTCGTGGCCAGACGCGGGTCGCTGCTCCACACCGGGTGGGCGAGGGCCTCGCTGAGGGAGGTGGTGCCGGTGCGCACGATGATCAGCGCGAGCGCCGACAGCAGCGACACCCCGCCGACGAAGGTGATGAACAGGGTGCGCATCGAAGCGCCGTGCCCGGCCCCACCGGAGCGGGCCACCAGCAGGAACGAGGCGATGGACGTCAGCTCCCAGGCGATGAACAGGACCACCAGGTCGTCGGCGAGCACCAGCGCCACCATCGACAGGGTGAAACCCGCCATGAGCAGCGGGAAGCTGAGGTCGCGCCCCGGCGGCAGGTACCGGGCGGCATAGGCCAGCACCACGGCGCCGATCAGCAGGGCGATCAGGGTGAACACGACGCCGAGCCCGTCGGCTCGCAGCGCCAGGTTCACGTCCCAGGCGGGTGCCCACGGCATCGACCAGGTGGGGGCACGGGCCCCGCCCCCGCCGGCGTGCTCGGCGGGCAGCACCGCCTGCACAGCGGGCAGGAACGCGACGGCCGCCGCCAGGTCGAGGGCGGCGAGGACCAGGTTGGCATTGCGGCCCAGCAGACGCACCAGCAGCGGGGTGAGCAGGACTGCGAGGGCCAGGATGCCGAGGGTGAGGGGCAGGGCGATCATGCGCGGGGCTCGACTCTGCGAGTGGAGGGGGCCGACGTGGGGGCCATCGGCGGTCCGGGCATTCGGGCTCCTTCGCTCGGGGCGTCACGCGCGTGGTCTCGGCAGCCGAGGCTGCGTTGCCGACCAGACTTCCCGGCGCACCGCGGGCGACGATACCAGGGCCCACCCCCAGCGCCCAGAGAGTCCGCGGGGCGAGAAGGGGGTGGGGGTGACGACGGGGCGGGCCCCGCCGAGCACGTGGCTCGGAGGGACCCGCCCCGTCGGGCGTCAGCGGCGCCTCGGTCCCGTGGCGCCGTGAGGGACGATCAGCCCGCCGCCTTGAAGGCGATCTGCTGCTCCTCCTTGATGCGGAACAGGAAGGCCGCCATGGCGTCGCGCTTCACCGTGGTCCACGGACGGTAGGTGCCGTCCGGCCAGCCCTTGGTGATGCCCTCGGCCTTCAGCCAGGCGATCTCCTTCGCGAAGGGGATCGTCACCGGCACGTCACGGAACGGCGGGGTGGTGGGCTTGGGGAACGACGGGGACCCGGCGTAGCGGTAGATGAACGCGGCGATGGCGTCGCGGTTGATCGGCTGGGTGGGGCGGAAGGTTCCGTCTGGCCAGCCGCGGGCGATGCCCATCTGGTACGCCCAGATGATCGCCTCGTAGTGCTCCACACCCGGACGCACGTCGCGGAACGGCTCCGAGCGCGGGCGATCCACCTCGGGGGACCCGGCGAGACGGTGCAGGAAGGCGCACATGGCGTCACGGTTCACCGGGGCCAGCGGACGGTAGGTCCCATCCGGGAAGCCCTTGACGATGCCCCGGTGCCAGGCCCACAGCACCGCGTCGTAGTGCTCGTACCCGGGCCGCATGTCCGTGAACGGCGGGCGGGAGGGCAGCACGTGCACCACGGTCGGCTTCGGGCCGGTGCCGGCGTAATCCGGGAAGTAGGAGTTCGGCGCCTCGAAGGTGCCCTCCTCGCCCGGATGCTGCACGGAGACGAAGACCGACAGGTCACGGTCGCGGACGATCGGACCGCAGGTCTCGGCGTCACGCGGCACGGAGAGGAACTGCTCGACGCGGCCGCGGGCCTCGCCCTCCAGGGTGACGCGGAACAGGCCGTCGTTGTAGCCGATGCCGCCGGGCTGGCCGTCGGTGGAGATCCACAGGTTGCCCACGGAGTCGAAGGCCAGGTTGTCCGGGCAGGAGATCGGCGAGACCTTGTCGACGGGGAAGCCGCCGAAGTAGGTCTGGTCACCCTGCTTGGGGTCACCGCACACCAGCAGCAGGTTCCACGCGAAGGTGGTGGAGGTCTGGTCACCACGCTCGTCGATCTCGACCACGTGACCGTCACGGTTCTCGATCCGCGGGTTCACCTCGTCGACGCCGGCCCTGCCGGCGGTGCCGCGCTGGGAGTTGTTGGTGCAGGCCACGTAGACCTTGCGGGAGTGCAGCGAGGGCTCGACGTCCTCGCAGCGGTCCATCTTGGTGGGGCCGACGGCGTCGGCCGCCAGGCGGGTGTGGACGAGCACCTGCTCCACGGTGAAGCCGGGCACGCGGGACTGCCCGTCGACCACCAGCGGCAGCCACTCACCGGAGCCGTCGAAGGCACCGTCGGAGGGCAGCGTGCCGGTGCCGTCGATCTCGGCGGCCGGGGAGTCACCGGTGAACTTCGCGACGTACAGGTCGCCGTTCTCCAGCAGGGTCATGTTGTGCGCGCGGTCGCCCTCGCGGTACGTGTCGCGGGAGACGAACTTGTACAGGTAGTCGAAACGCTCGTCGTCGCCGGAGTACGCGACGGCCTTGCCGTTCTCGGCGATGATGACGTTCGCGCCCTCATGCTTGAAACGGCCCAGCGAGGTGTGCTTGCGCGGGGTCGAGGTGGGATCCCACGGATCGACCTCCACGATGTATCCGAAGCGGTTCGGCTCGTTCTCGTAGCCGGCGGTGCGGGCATCGAAGCGAGCGTCGATCCGCTCCCAGCCGTAGACCGAGGGGGCGTCCTTCAGCCCGTAGCGCTTGTCGGCGGCGGAGGTGCCGGCGGTGCGGAAGTACCCGTTGAAGTTCTCCTCACCCGACAGCAGGGTGCCCCACGGGGTGAGACCACCGGCGCAGTTGCCGACGGTCCCCAGCACGGTGCGGCCGGAGGGATCGTCCTTCGTCTTCAGCAGGTCCGAACCCGCGGCCGGGCCGGTCAGGCGGAACTCGTCCTCCACCAGGATGCGGCGGTTCAGCGTCGCACCCTTCACGTAGCGGTACGGGCGGGTGACGTCCTCGCGCTCCAGCTCCACCACCGAGAACCCGTGCGCGGCCTGGGTGATCTCGGCGACGGTCGTGGCGTCGGTCCCGGTCGGGAGCATGATGTTCGCGTTCGTGTACTCATGGTTCACGAACATCACGGCGCGCTTGCCGCGCGAGCCCGGGATCTCCTGGATCTCGGTGTAGTCGTTGTTGTACCCGAACTGGCGCTTCTGCGCCTCGGCGCTCTGCTGGTTCCAGTTGAACTCCGGCGAGTCGGCGAACAGCGGGTCGCCCCACCGGATGACCGGGTGCCAGTCGAAGTTCTGCGGGACGGTGAACTCGTCGACCGCGGCGTCCACCGGCGCGATCGGGGTGAAGTCGAGGCGGGTGCCGTTCGGGGTGACCGTCGGGGCGACGGGCGCACCGGCGGCGGAGGCGGCGGGAGTGCCCGCCCCCTGGGTGCCGGCCAGACCGATGGCGATGGCGCCGAGGCCGCCGCCGATCAGGGCGCGGCGGGACAGGGCGGCCGTGGCGATGTCACGGAAGTAGCCGTTGCCGGAGGTGTTGCACACCTCGCCGGCGCAGGCGTTGGCGCACTTGAGAGCACAGGTCACCGGAGAGCGCTTGCCCTTGGTGTGACCGGCCATGAGGAGAGGGAGCTGGAGGGCCATGGGGTTCCCTTCGTCATCCGGAGGACGGAGTCGTGCGGGGGTCTGTGGAGGACACAGGCCACGGGTGCCGCAGGATCGGTCGCGCGACGCGGCCGTGCGGTGCATCCTCCCCACCGCACCGAACGTGCGCCCCACACCCAGGTGAACATGCGATGACGCCCCGGGGACGGATCCCCGGGGCGTCATCGCATGTGGTCGCCTCAGATGCGCGCCCGCGGCACGAAGTCCTTCGGCTTGACCAGCACGACCGGGCAGGGCACCTCCATCACCACCCGCTGGGAGGTGGAGCCCAGCAAGATCTTCCCGATCGGGGTGCGCTTGCGGATACCCAGCACCAGCAGGTCCATGTGCTCGTCCTGGGCGACGGCGATGATGTCATCGGCCGGATCGTCGCGCCGGGGGACGATCCGCAGATCGTGCGGCACACCCGTCTCCGCGAGACGCTCCGAGAGCGGACGGGTGTCGGTGACCCCATGGGCCTTCGACACCCCGGAGGTGGTGCTCTCGGAGGCGAGCACCACGAGTTCGGCGCCCTTGGAGCGGGCCTCGGCCACGGCGTACTCGAAGGCCGCCTCGCTGGTGGCGCTGGGGACATAGGCGAGCAGGATCTTCACAGCGGTCACTCCTTGCCGATCTCGTCGACGTGGTGGAAACGGGTGCGGCGGGCGTAGACGGCGCCGTTGTAGATCCAGGTGATCACGTACAGCACCAGGCCGACCAGCAGCAGGGAGCCGCCGATCGCGTAGTTGATGGGTTTCTGGGCGATCGGCGTGACCAGCAGGAAGGAGGTCAGCGCCCCGATCCACGGCAGCAGCGACGGAGTCCGGAAGTGCTCCCGCTCCACCGGGTCCTTCCTGCGCAGGACCAGCACCGCGATGTTCACCAGGCAGAACACACCCAGCAGCAGCATCGCGGTGGTGCCGCCGAGGGCGCCGATGGTCTCCTGCCCCAGCACGAAGCGGACCGTGAGGATCAGCGCCACCCCGAGCAGGGTCGAGAACACGATGGCCGACCACGGCGTGCGACGGCCCGGCAGCACGTACCGCATGAAGCCCGGCAGCACACCCTGGCGGGACATGCCGAACAGCAGACGCGAGGCCATCATCATGTTGATCAGCACGGTATTGGCGACCGCAAAGATCGAGATGATCGGGAAGATCGTGTCGATGGGGAGGTTCGGGGCGCCCTTCTCCACGACGGTCAGGAGCGGCGTGGTGGCCTCGGTGAGCTCACCGATCGGCACGATCGCCACGGCGGTGATCGACACGATCACGTAGACCAAGCCGGTGATCGACAGGCCGGCCACCAGCATCCGCGGGAAGTTCCGTACCGGGTCGACGGTCTCCTCCGCCATGTTCACGGAGTCCTCGAACCCGACCATGGAGAAGAACGCCAGCGCGGTGGCGCCGACGACGGCCATGAGCAGGGACTTGTCCCCCTGGGTCTCGAAGAGCACCACGCGGGAGAAGTCGGCCTTGCCCTCGGCGATCGCGAGGAAGCCGACCAGGATCACCAGGGCCAGACCGCTCAGCTCGATCAGCGTGAGCACCACGTTGAGCTTCACGGACTCGCTGACGCCGATCATGTTGATGCACGCCACGAGGCAGACGAAGAGCACCGCGATGACGGTGGCGGTGAGCTTCGCCTGGTCCTCCCCCATCGACTCGTCGAGGCCGAAGGCCTTGAGCACGTTCTCCGCGAGGAACACGGAGCTGGTGGCGGCAGAGGTGATGCCGGAGGACAGCACGGCGAAGGTGACCATGAAGGTCACGAAGTGCACACCGAAGGCCTTGTGGATGTACAGGGCGGCACCCGCGGCCTGCGGGTACTTGGTCACCATCTCCAGATAGGAGAAGGCGGTGATCAGGGCGACGGTGAAGGCGATGAGGATCGGCAGCCATCCGGCGCCGCCCACCTCGCCGGCGACCTTGCCGGTGAGGGAGTAGACGCCGGTGCCGAGGATGTCACCGACGATGAACAGCAGCAGGAGCTTCGGCGTGATCGCCTTCTTGAGCTCCGGTTGCTCCGGCGCCGACGCCTCAGCGGGCGCGCTCGGGACCGCATGGGACATGTGTGCTCCTGGGGGAGGGGGACGGGAAGGGCGGGCGGCGACGAGCGGGCTCGGGACGCCACGTCCGGGGCCACCGCACCGGGCGGCACGGTCGAGGCAGGCTACACCAGACGATGACCCCCGTCACCGGGTCAATGCGCGGCCGTCGGCTGGTCCCGCAGCAGGTCCACCCGGATCGAGCCGCCGCGGGATCCCTCGGTGCCGGCGGCGGGCACGGCGCTGCGTCGCACGTCCTCACGGTCGGTCTGCACCCAGCGGCGCGCGGCCTCGCTGCTGAGCGCCATCACCCCGAGCACGGACGCTCCCACCGCCGCCAGGGAGGCGGTGTCGAGCTGCTCGAGCGGACGCAGCGTCGCCAACAGCAGTCGCACGGCGGCGTCGGCGGAGAACAGGGCCATGAGCAGCAGACGCGCCCAGCGCTGGCGGCGGAGCACCCCGAACAGCAGCAGCACACCGGCGGCCCAGATCGCCGTGGCGATCCACGGGGTGCCCCGCTCATCGACGAAGATGCTCAGCTCCTCGAGCACCCCGGAGGCGTCCACATGCAGACCCAGGGCGAGCCACACCCACGCCAGGAACAGTGTCTGGATCGCGAGAACCGCACCGGTGAGGATCACCGTGGGCGGAGGCAGGTGGTGATCACCGGCCCCGGCGAGGGCATCGTGGAAGTCATCCAGGGCGTCGTGCCACTGGGCCGCGAGCTCCGCCCGACCGACGCGCCCCTCGGCTGCCGCCGCGCCGCCACGGGCCACCGCCAGCGCCGCCCGGGTCGCCTCCTGCGCGCGGGCCCGCAGCACGGAGCTGCCGGTGCCGCGGTGTCGGGGGAGCATGGCGGCGGTGGCACCGTCGGACCGCTCGGCCACCCCGGTGACGTCGATGACGGGCAGGTCGCCGTCGGTGCGCAGGCGGTCGCCCTGGCCGTTGCGGTGGTGGTACGAGGTCGAGTAGTCCCGGACCACGTGGACGGGTACCTCCGGGCTGCCGTAGCGGACGGTGTCGACGATGTAATCGCGTTCGACGTCGATGTTCTCGTCGATGCGGTGGGTGACCTGGAAGGTGAAGAAGGAGAAGCCGACGGCGCGGTCGAAGGTGCCGGCCGCGAGCCAGTCGGTGCGGTAGCCGCCGGGCAGCACGAAGTCGGCGGGCATCCGCCAGAACCGCACGTGATGGCGTTTGCTGGTGGTGCCGCCGACCTCCTGCTGGTACGTGAAGTCGTGGCGCCGCCCCAGCAGGTACAGGTCGGACACGGGCGCGGCCGGATAGGAGCGGCGCAGCAGCGTCGCCGCGACCATGCCCCAGGCGGAGCGCAGGGTCTTCTCCTCGGCGAGCACCCATCCGGCGCGGCGCATGGCCACGTGCACGTCGGCCTCCGAGCCGTCGAGCCCCACATTGACGGGGTCGGAGAACACGCCGTCGGAGGTGCGGGTGCGGCCGATGAAGTAGTCGGGCAGGTAGATCCAGGTGAGCACCTGGTGCAGACGCGGCAGGGTCACGTACGTGAGCAGCAGCCAGAAGCCGACCAGATAGAGGATCCGCACGGGGCTGGGGACGAACCCGGCCCGCAGGTACAGCCCCGCGAGCCACATCGACATGAGCACACCGGCGACCACGAAGAGGGCATCGAACAGGGTGTACAGCTCGGGCCGTTCGATATGGGCCTCGCCACCGCGCTCATGGTCGTACACCGGGGGTGACGACGGCACGGGCCGGTCGATCGGGACCGGGGGCCGGGCCGAGGGGGCGGACATGCGCCCAGCGTAGCGGGGCGTGATCCTCGACCGAGCCCCGGGGTGCGTCAGAAAGTGCGCACCTCACTGCGGGAGAGCGTGAAGCCCGTGGCGGAGCGGGTGTCCCAGCAGGTCATGCCGTCCTCGGCGCTGGTGCAGGCGATGGCGCCGGTCACGGCGGTCTCCCCGTACTCGAGGGTGGTGGCATCGGTGGCGTCGACCGGCTCGTCGCAGGCGGGTGCGGCCTCGTCGTCCCGCAGTCGCAGCGTCAGCTCCGGGCCGTCCTCGCAGTTCTCCGGCTCCCCTCCCCCGCGGCGGTCCTCGATGCTGCACCGCACCGACTCCTGCTCCAGGGCGCAGATGATGTTCCCGGAGGGGGAGACGATCAGGTCGAGTTCCTGCGCCCCCTCGGGGGCCGGGGAGGCCAGCCCCTCGGCACCGGCTCCCGCCGGCTGGCCGGTGGAGGAGGCGACCTCCGAGGGGTCCGTCGTGCGGCGGTACCCGGCGTCGGGCTCCGCCAGCAGGGCCCGCAGCCCGAGGACGGCGCCGAGCACCAGCAGCAGGGTCAGCAGCAGGCAGCCGACGGCCCACAGCGCGCGACGGCCACCGGCCGATCCGGGGGGATCGTCCGCCGGACGACCGGGGTCACCCGCGGGAGGGGTGGGGTCCCCCGCGGGGACGGCGACGGGCGTCGCCTGCGCGGGCGCCGGGTGGGGGGACGTCCCGGGGGTCGCGTCCCGGCCGGGCCGCGACGGCGGGTCCGCGACCGTGGGCACCTGCTGCGTCACCGGCTCCGCGCCGGGGGTCTGGGCCGGCGGGGTCGGCAGAGGGCGTGCCGACCCGTTCGGGTTGGCGCGTGAGGACACCCACCGCGACTGACGCGGGGCGCCCGGGTCGGACGGAAAGGTCACGGCGGTTCCTCCCGGTCGGCTCCTGGACCCTCCGACTCTGGCACACGTGGGACGGGGGCGGGGCGATCCGGCCGCCGCTGTGCGGGGCGCCACAGCCGTGCGGCCACCCCGCGGACCGCCCCACGGTGCATCTCCCGGGCCCCTCCCCGCCGCGTGTCAGGCCGTCCCTCTACGCTGACGGGACCGACGAACCGTGTGTAAGGAGATTCCCATGAGCACTGTCCCGACCCTCCGTTTCCATGACGGCCGTGAGATCCCGCAGCTCGGCTTCGGCGTCTGGCAGGTCGAGGACGAGGTGGCCGAGAAGGTCGTCGGCGAGGCCCTGAAGGTCGGCTACCGCCACATCGACACCGCCGCCATCTACGGCAATGAGGCCGGCGTGGGTCGCGCCCTCGCCGCGTCCGACGTCGCCCGGGAGGACGTGTTCGTCACCACCAAGCTGTGGAACGACTCGCATCGCCATGACGATGCGGTCGCCGCCCTCGACACCTCCCTGGAGAAGCTGGGCCTGGACTACGTCGACCTCTACCTCATCCACTGGGCCAAGCCGAAGCAGGGCCAGTACCTCGACGCCTGGCGCACCCTCATCGAGCTGCAGAAGACCGGCAAGGTGAAGTCCATCGGCGTCTCCAACTTCCCGCAGGAGCAGCTGGAGGAGATCATCGAGGCGACCGGCGTGAAGCCGGTGATCCACCAGATCGAGCTGCACCCCCACTTCCAGCAGGCCGATCTGCGCGCCTACGGCCGTGACCACGGCATCCTCACCGAGGCCTGGTCCCCGCTGGGCCAGGGCAAGGACGTCCTCACCGACCCGGTGATCACGGAGATCGCCGAGGCGAAGGGCGCCACCCCGGCACAGGTCGTCATCGCCTGGCACCTGGCCATCGGCAACGTGGTGATCCCGAAGTCCGTGACCCCCGAGCGCATCGTCTCGAACTTCGAGGCCACCTCCGTGTCCCTCACCGAGGACGAGGTCCGCGCCATCGGCCGTCTCGACTCGGCCGAGGGCCGCATCGGCCCCGACCCGGCCGAATGCGACTTCTGATCCGCTGACCGGGCCCGGATCGGGTCGGCCGGGTGGTGCCCACCGCCCGGCCGACCCGATCCACCCGACGATCCGTCCTCACCACTCGCACGCCCCGGAGGTCCCCATGCCCGTCGCCTCGATCCCGCTGGCCGATGGCCGCACGATCCCCCAGCTCGGCTTCGGCGTGTTCAAGGTGCCGCCGGGGCAGACCGAGGAGGTCACCGCGCAGGCGCTGCTGGCTGGCTACCGCCACGTGGACACGGCCGCTCGGTACGAGAACGAGGCCGGGGTCGGTGCGGCGGTGCGGGCCTCCGGCCTGGAGCGGGAGGATCTGTTCATCACCACCAAACTGCAGCCCGATGACATGGCCCGCACCCAGGTGCCGCGGGCCTTCGCCCGCTCCCTCGAGGAGCTGGGGCTCGAGTACGTCGATCTGTTCCTCGTCCACTGGGCCACGCCCTCGCAGGGCCGGTACGTGGAGGCGTGGGAGGCGCTGATCGAGCTGCAGGAGCAGGGGCGGGTGCGCTCCATCGGGGTGTGCAACCATCCGCGGCCGCAGCTGGAGGAGATCGTGGAGGCGACCGGCGTCGTGCCGGTGATCCACCAGATCGAACTGCACCCGTACTTCCAGCAGCATGACCTGCGGGCGTTGCATGCGGAGCTGGGGATCGTCACCGAGTCGTGGGGCCCGCTGGGGCAGGGGAAGCAGGGTCTGCTGGAGGACGACACCCTGGTGCGGATCGCCCGCGAGCATGACGCCACCTCCGCCCAGGTGGTGCTGGCCTGGCATCTGGCCGAGGGCCTGGTGGCGCTGCCGAAGTCGGTGACACCGTCGCGGATCGTGGAGAACCTCGCCGCGACGGAGCTGGAGCTGACGGAGCAGGATCTCGCAGCGATCCGGGCCCTGGACCGGCCCGACGGTCGCGGCGGCGCCGACCCCGCCGAGCGCTGATCCGCGCGGCCGCCCCCGCCGGAGTGTCTCAGTAGTAGACCGCGAGAGGTCCGCGCGGTCCCGCGACGACCTCGACGGGCGTGTTGAACACCCGTGTCAGCACCTCGGAGCGCATGATCTCCTCCACGGTGCCGTACTCGGCGATGGCACCGTCCTTCATGGCGAGGATGCGGTCGGCGTAGGCGGCGGCGAAGTTGATGTCGTGCAGCACCACCACCACGGTGCGGCCCATCACCTGCGCCGCTTCCTTCAGCTGCCGCATCATCTGCACGCTGTGCTGCATGTCGAGGTTGTTCAGCGGCTCGTCCAGCAGCACGTACTCGGTGTCCTGTGCCAGCACCATCGCCACGTAGGCCCGCTGCCGCTGGCCACCGGAGAGCTGGTCCAGGAACCTGTCCTCGAGCTCTCGCAGATCCAGGAAGTCGATGGCGCGGGAGATGTGGTGCTCGTCCTCGCGGGTGAGCCGCCCCTTGGAGTATGGGAAGCGGCCGAAACCGACCAGCTGCCGCACCGTCAACCGGGTGACGAAGTGGTTCTCCTGGCGGAGGATCGCGAGCATCTGCGCGACGGTGCGGGGTTTGGCGCGACGCACGTCCACCCCGCCGACGGTGATCTCCCCGCCGTCGGCCTCCAGCAGCCTCCCGATCATCGTGAGGGTGGTGGACTTTCCGGCACCGTTGGGGCCCACCATGGCGGTGACCCCGCCGCGGGGGAGCTCCACGCTCACGGGACCGATGCTCACCTCGGAGCTGTACTCCTTGCGGAGATTCTCGACGCGGATCACAGACGCCCCTTTCGCAGCAGCACCACCAGGAACACGGAGGCGCCGACCAGCTCGATGATGACGGTGACGGCCCCGGCGGCGTAGAACACGTGGCGCATGATCAGGGTGGCACCGGCCAGCACCACGTACCCGACGAGCGCCGCCGCGGGCAGCAGGTAGCGGTGGTCGCGGCTGGGCACCAGCTGGTACGTCAGCATCGCCACCAGGAAACCGAGGAAAGTCATGGGACCGACGAGGGCGGTGGAGACGGCCATCAACACCGCCACCATCACCAGGGTCAGACGCATCTCCGCCCGGTGTGGCACCCCCAGGTTCACGGCGGTGTCGCGGCCCAACGCCAGCACGTTCAACACCGGGGAGCGCAGCCACAGCAGCACCGCGGTGACCGCCACCACCGGGGCGACGGCCACCAGGTGCCGCGGGTCGGCATTGCCGAGGTTGCCGAACAGCCGCGCGGTGAGGATGTCGAACTCGCTGGGGGTGAGGAGCCGCTGCAGGAACGTCGACAGCGCACCGAGCCCGCCGCCGATCACCATGCCGATCAGCAGCATGGTGTGCATGTCGGCGCGTCGCCCCGACAGCAGCCAGCCGTACAGCGCGCTGGCCAGCGCCACCATCAGCCCGATCCGCAGGAACAGAGCCCCCAGACCCTGGGAGGCGGCGAGCCCGGCGGCGCCGGCGACGAACATCGTCGCGGTCTGGATCGCGATGTACAGCGATTCGAAGCCGAGGATCGACGGGGTGAGGATACGGTTGTCGGCGACGGTCTGGAACGCGACGGTGGCCAGGGCCTGGCACACCGCGACCACCGCCATCACCGCGATGGTGCTCAGGCGCAGCCGGGCGATCAGCCAGTACCCCTCACTGCCCCACGGCATGGGGTTGTCGTAGCTGAGCAGGGCGAACGTCGCGACGACCGCCACCGCCGCGAGCACCCCCAGGTGCACCCAGTAGCGGTGCTGCTGCCGCGGGGCGTCGAAGGCCCGGGTGCAGCGCACACCGCAGTCATCGGTGCACTGCCCCAGCAGCCGCGCGGTGCACACCTGCCCCGGCAGGCCGTTCCCCTGCCGTGGCGTGATCGGGAGCAGGCGGGCGGGATCGGGACGCTCAACCATGGGGCCTCTGACGCAGCAGGAGCACGATGAACACGACCGCGCCGACGAGCCCCAGGATCAGGCTGACGGGAATCTCGAAGGGGTAGCGGATGATGCGCCCCAGGATGTCGCATGCGGCGACCAGGGCGGTGCCGGTCAGGGCGATCCACGGCAGGTTCGAGCGGAGGTCGTCCCCGCGGGCCATCGCCACGACGTTCGGCACGATCAGCCCCAAGAACGGCAGGTAGCCGACGATCACCGTGGTGACGCCGGTGCCGAGGGCGACGAGCACCGTGCCCAACAGCATCACCCGTTCGTACGACAGGCCGACACTGGTGGCGACCTCGCGGCCCAGACCCGCCACGGTGAACTGGTCGGCCGCGAGGAACAGCACGGCGGCGACGATCACCGTGAGCCACAGCAGCTCGTACTGGCCCTTGTAGATCGCGGTGAAGGATCCGGCGAACCAGATGCCGAGGTTCTGCAGGGTGTCGGTGAGCAGGGCGAGGTAGGTGGTGAGGGCGCTGACGACGGTGCCGAGCATGATCCCGATGATCGGCACCACCAGGGAACTGGTGAGCGCCACCCGCCGCAGCAGCAGGAAGAACACCATGGTGCCGACGAAGGCCGCGAGCACCGCCCCGCCCATGCGCACACCGAGCCCGGCCTGCGGGAGGGTGATCGTCACCAGCAGCAGACCCAGCCCCGCCCATTCGGTGGTGCCGGTGGTGGTCGGCGCGACGAAGCGGTTCTGGGTGAGCAGCTGCATGATCACGCCGCTGAGCGCCATGGTGGCGCCGGCCAGGACCAGGGCGAGAGTGCGCGGCACACGCGTGATGAGGAACATCTCCCAGCCGTCGGGCTGACCGAACACGTCGTACGCCCCGACGACCAGGCTCAGCGCGAGCAGTGCCAGCACCCCCGCACCGGCAAGCAGCAGGGCGGGGGTGACCACGCGCCGGGGGCGCGCGGGGGCCGTCAGGACGGACCCGGGCATCAAGCGGACATGGCGTCGGCGAGGGAGCCGAGGATCTCGGTGTACGCCTGGATGTCCTCGGTGGTGTAGAAGGTGGCCGGCATGTACACGACCTGTCCCTTCGCCACCGCCGGGACGGACGCCAGGGCGGGGTTCGACTCGATGAGCTGCTGGGCGGGCCGGTACCCGGGCTCCTCGCTGGCGGTGATCGCGGCGTCGCGGTCCATCACCAGCAGCCATTCGGGGGCGGCCTGGACGATGGCCTCAACGGAGATGTCGTCACCGTGGGCGGCGTCCTCGGCGGGCTTGTCGATGGCCGGGGTCAGACCCACCATGTCGAAGATCGGGCCGACGTTGCGGGGGGTGCCGGGGGCGACGTACGCGATGTCACCACCGCTGGTGATCAGGCCCATCACCGGGGAGGTGCCGTCGTAGGCCTGCGTCGCCCGTTCGATCGCGGCGTCGAAGTCGGCGATGAGCTTCTCCGCCTCGGCCTGCTTGCCGAAGATCTGGCCGAAGACGGTGGTGCTGCGGCGCAGCTCGTCGGCGACGGGCTGGTCGTCGCGGGGGGTGACGTCGACGACGGCGGCCTCCCCCACCAGCGGCAGGATCTTCTCCCGCAGACCGGCGAAGCGGCCGCCGGTGACGACGAGGTCGGGTGCGGCCTCCACGAAGGCCTCGAGGTTCGGTTCGCGGTGGGAGCCGAGGTCGATGATCTCGTCATCGGTCTTGTAGGCGACGCCCTTGGGGACGATCGGCTTCGGCACCGCGACGGGTGCGATGCCCCAGGCCTCGGCGGTACGGAAGACCCGGCTGTCGGTGAGGACGACGCGCTGCGGCGAGGCCGGCACCTGCACCTGACCGAAGTTGTCCTCCACGGTGGCTCCGGGGGCGGCCCCGTCGGCGCCGGCGTCGGAGGCGCCTGCGCCGCTGCCGGAGCCTCCGGCGGCACCCGTCTGCGCTCCACCGGAGCAGGCGGCGAGGGTCCCGGCCCCGAGAGTGCCGAGGACGAGGGTGGACAGCTGGCGGCGGGTCAGTGCGCTCACGGGGGCTCCTTGGGGGTGACGACGGGGAAGACGGTCGGGTCGGCGCGACGGTCGACGAGAGGTGGGCGTCGGCGGATGCACGGCGTCGCGTCGGAAAGGTTAGCCTCACCTGATCCGATTACGCAACGCCCGCGTTTCATATTCATGTCTGGGTCCGTCGCCGCTGGTCGAGACGGCGCCCGATCCGGGCCGACGACGCACAGCGCCCCGACGAGTGACTCGCCGGGGCGCTGTGCGGTGCGCGGGCGGGGTCAGCTGCGGCGCTGGCCGGTGGCGACGCGGGTGATCTCCTCGGCGGTGCGCTGCACGGCCTGGGCGAGCATCTGCACCTGGCGCTCGTCGACCTGGCTGTCCTTCCAGGTCAGGGCGACGGCGGCGAGGGGCCAGCCGGCGCGGTCCAGAATCGGTGCGGCCACGGAGCTGAAACCCTCGGTGACGAAACCGCGCTCGTAGGCGACGCCGTCGCGCCGCACGGCCGTCAGCGCGGTGCGCAGGCTCGAGGGCGAGTGGGGGGCGTCCGGCGCGGAGGTGCGCTGCAGGAAGTCGTCGGTGCCGCCGTACAGGGTGCGCACATGCGCCGGGGGCATCTGCGCCAGCATCGCGAGGCCGCTGGCGGTGAGGTGGGCGGGCAGGCGCACACCGATGTCGGTGACCAGGGAGGCGCGGGAGCGGGAGCGGGCCCGCTCCTCGACGATGTAGAGGACGTCGGCGCCATGCAGCACGGCCAGGTGCCCGGACTCCCCCACCGAGTCGACGAGACGCTCCACCGCTCGGCGGCCGACCCGCGCCAGCGGCGCGTGCCGTGAATACCCGGCGGCGAGCTCGTAGGCGGCGGGACCCAGCGCATACTGACGGTCGGCGGCCAGGTGCAGGGCATAGCCGTGCTGCACCAGGGTGGCCAGGAGGTCGTAGGTGGTGGAGCGCGGAAGGGACAGCTCAGCCGCGACCCGAGCCGCCGGCACCGGCCCTCTCTGGGCGGCGAGGAAGGTCAGGACGCGGAGCGTCGCATCCGCCGCGGGAGCCTTCGGTGCCGCGGCGGCAGCGGGGGTGTGCGCGGGCTGCTCTGCCATGATGGATCAGCATGCCACCCCGGCGGACGCGCACCCCTCGCAGACTCCGCCGCCCCGCGAGGAGGTCACTGTGACGCTCATCCCCACTCCCGCCGATCTGTGGGACGGACGCCGCGACGGCGACGGCCCCGAGCACGCCCGCTGGCACCAGGTGGTGCAGCGGGAGGAGGCTCCGGACAGTGGGAGCGTTCCCGCAGGTCAGCATGTGGCGGTGCTCGGCTTCCGCAGCGACGAGGGCGTGCGGCGCAATCGGGGCCGCACCGGTGCGGCGGAGGGGCCGACGGCGCTGCGCCGCGCCCTGGGACCCCTCGCCGTGCACGGACCGGTCGGTCACCGGGAGGTCGCGATCGTGGATCGCGGCGATGTGACCTACGAGGGGCGCGATCTGGAGGGCGGCCAGGCCGAGGCCGCCGCGCAGATCACCCGCGCCCTGGACGCCCCCGGTAACCACCTCACCGTGGTGTTGGGCGGGGGCCACGAGACCGCCTGGGCCTCCTACCAGGGGCTCGTCGCCTCCGCACCCGTCGCCGGGGGTGGCGGCGGGACTGAGGGGGCGGGTGCCCGGGGTGGACGCTGGGGTGTACTGAACCTCGACGCCCACTTCGACCTGCGGCGCGCCGACGAGCCGTCCTCGGGCACCCCGTTCGCACAGATGGCCGACGCCGAGCGCGCCGCCGGCCGCGACCTGCATTACATGGTGCTCGGCATCGCCGAACCGTCGAACACCCAGGTGCTCTTCGACGAGGCGCGCCGACTGGGCGTGCGGTGGATGACCGACGAGGAGTGCCTGGAGGCCGGGGAGGCGGGGATCCGCGCGGTGATCGAGGAGTTCGCCGCGGACCTCGACGTGCTGTACCTGACGATCGATCTGGACGTGCTGCCGGCGTCGGTCGCCCCGGGGGTGTCGGCTCCGGCGGCCCTGGGGGTACCGCTGCCGCTGATCGGTGCGGCCGTGCGGGCCGCCGCGGCCACCGGCCGGATGCGCCTGCTGGACGTGGTGGAGCTGAACCCGTCGGTCGATGAGGCCGACCGGACCGCCCGCGCCGCCGCCCGCCTGATCGATATGGCCGTGCGCACCGTCCTGGATGCCCACCCCGCGGTGGCTCTCACCTCCTCGGCGGGGGACCCCGCCGAGGCCCCGTCCCTCCCGACCCCACCCAGGAACGCCTGATGCCCCGACCCACTGCCGAGGAGCGCGTGGCCCGCATGACCGTGGCCGATGTCTACCCGCTCTACGTGACCAAGCTCGAGCGCAAGGGCCGCACCGAGGCCGAACTGCGGGAGGTCATCACCTGGCTGACCGGGTACGACGGTGCGGTGCTCGACCACCACCTGGCTTCCGGCACGACCTTCGCGCAGTTCTTCGAGGAGGCGACCCTGCCGCCGCAGGCCGCGGGCGTCACCGGCGTGATCTGCGGGGTGCGGGTGGAGGAGATCGAGGACCCGCTGCTGCAGAACGTCCGCCGCCTCGACAAGCTGGTGGATGAGCTGGCCCGCGGCAAGGCGATGGAGAAGGTGCTGCGCAGCTGAGGGACCACGCCGTGCTGTGGTACGACCAGCCCGCCGCCTCGTGGGAGAAGCAGGCCCTGCCGATCGCCACCGGCCGCCTCGGGGGCATGCTGTTCGGCGCCCCGGCGGTGGAGGAGATCCAGCTCAACGAGCATTCGTTGTGGGGCGGCATCAACGACTACGACAACGCGCTCGCCGGGCAGCCCGACTGGGCCTTCGACACCTCGGTGACCGGGTTCGGCTGCTATCTCGACACGGGCAGGGTGCGGGTCGAGATCGGCGGGGCCTCGGGGGCCGCGGACCTCTCTGCCGTCTCCGACTACCGCCGCAGCCTCGACCTCCGCACCGGCGTGCATCGCGTCGTGTACACCCTTCCCGGCGCGACCGACGCGAAGGGCCGACCGGCCGTCGTGACCCGTGAGGCCATCGCGCATCGCGACACCGATGTGATCCTCCTGCACCTGCACAGCACCGCGGTCGGCGGTCTCGATGCCGCGATCACGCTCGAGTCCGCGCAGGACGCTCCGACCGACGCCGATGCCGACGGTCGCACCCTGCGGGCCTCCGGCACGCTCACGAACGGGTTGCGGCACCTGGTCGCCGTGCGGGTGGGGCGCACCGATGGCGCCGTGACCGCGGTCCCGGGGGACGCGACGACGACCGCCGCCCTCCGAGTCGCCGGCGCCACCGAGGTGACCCTGGTGATCGATGCCGGCACGGACTACGCCCTCTCGGCCGCGGACGACTGGCGCGGCCCCGACCCCGCTCCTGCCGTGGAGGCCCGACTGGCGTCGGCCGCGCGGCGTGAGTGGGAGGCGCTGCGGGCCGATCACGAGCGGGCCATGCAGGCTCTCACCGGCAGTGTGCTGCTCGACCTGGGCAGCGCCGGTGCCGAGGTCGAGGACCTGCCCACCGATGCCCGTCTGCGTCGTTACGCCACGGGCGTCTCCGATCCGGGCCTGGAGCGGCTGGTGGTGGAGTACGGCTGGTACCTGCTGCTGAGCTCCTCACGCCCCGGGGTCTGCCGGCGAACCTGCAGGGGTTGTGGAACGCATCGAATCAGCCGCCGTGGGCCTCGGACTATCACACGAACATCAATCTGCAGATGAACTACTGGGCGGCGGAGACGCTGGACATGCCGCAGGCGCATGAGGCGCTGATCGGGTTCCTGCGCGAGATCGCCGTGCCCAGCCGCGTGGCCACACGGCACGCCTTCGGGGAGGACACCCCCGGGTGGACGACCCGCACCTCGGTCAGTGTCTTCGGAGGGAACGCGTGGGAGTGGAACCTCCCGGCCAGTGCCTGGTTGATGCAGCACGTGGCCGACCACGCGGCCTTCACGCCGGATCCCCGGTTCCTCGCCGAGGTCGCCTACCCGATGATCCGGGAGATCTGCGACCTGTGGGAGGCCCGCCTGGTGCGGCGGGAGGACGGGTTGTTGGTGGTGCCCGACGGCTGGTCGCCCGAGCATGGGCCCCGTGAGGACGGCGCCATGCACGACCAGCAGATCGTGTGGGACCTGTTCCAGAACCTGCAGGAGGTGGCCACCACCCTCGAGGAGGCCGGTGCCCGCACGGGGGCCGATGCGGTGCCCGTGCCTGCGGACCTGGTGGAGCATCGCACGCGGATCGCAGTCCTGCAGGCGGATCTCGCGCCGAACCGCATCGGCTCCTGGGGGCAGCTTCAGGAGTGGCAGACCGACCGCGACGACCCGACCGATCTGCACCGTCACACCTCGCACCTGTTCGCCGTGTATCCCGGGCGGCAGATCACGCAGGCCCCGCCCGAGCTGCAGCGGGCCGCCCTGGTCTCGCTCCAGGCACGCTGCGGCCAGCGGGGTGCCGAGGTGGTCACCGCCGCCGGTGTGAGCGGGGATTCCCGGCGTTCGTGGACCTGGCCGTGGCGGGCCGCGCTGTTCGCCCGGCTCGATGAGGCCGACAGCGCCCACGAGATGCTGCGCGGCCTGCTGACGTATTCGATGCATCCGAACCTGTTCGCCACGCATCCCCCGTTCCAGATCGACGGCAACCTGGGCATCCCCGCCGTGGTGGCGAAGATGCTGCTGCAGAGCCACGACGGGGTGATCCGGGTCCTGCCGGCGCTGCCGCAGGCGTGGGCGGAGCGCGGATCCTTCACGGGGTTGCGCGCCCGCGGCGGGTACCGGGTGGACTGTGCGTGGCGGAAGGGACGCGTCACCGCGCTGCACGTGATCGCCGACCGCACCACCCCGGGGCCGGTCGAGGTGATCGTCGACGGTCGGCGCCGCACGGTGCAGGTGCGGCCGCGCTGAGGGGCCTCACCGGAACGCGAGCGCGCTGATCTGCTGCTCCACCACCGCGGCGTAGAACCCGTCGGGGCGGTCGAGCAGCCCCTGGTCATATCCCCTGAGCTCCAGCAGCAGGAGCCCGATCACCTGGGCGAGACCGCCGAGGGCGAGGGCCAGGGCGGCGGGCGGCGTGAAGGGATGCTCCCGCTGGAGTTCCGCCATGTCCTGCGCGACGGGGGCCGGCACGGGGGCGGGTCGGGCGGTGCGGACCGCGTCGAGGAAGGGCTCGGCGAGGGTGAGCAGCGTCGGGGTGGTGTCGATGGCCTGCAGGGCACCGGGCACCGGGGTGCCGACCAGCAGGTGGAACTCATGGGGGTGTGCGAGGGCCCAGTCCCGCAGGGCCACGGCTGCTCGCCGCCAGGCGTCGGGGCCGTCGTCACCGCAGGTCGCCGCACCGACGTGCGCGTTCAGGGCGCTGATGGCCTCATGCGTCAGGGCGGTGAGCAGTGCTTCCCGGGTGGGGAAATGCCGGAACACCGCGGAGGAGACCACCCCGGCGGTGCGCGCCGCAGCCCGCGTGGACACCGCCGACGCACCCCCGGCCGCGAGCTGATCACGAGCTGCCGCGAGGAGACGCGCACGGGTGCTACTGCGGGCGTCATCGCGGGTGTGAGCAGTGATCTCCGGGGTCATGGACGCCATTGTGCCGCATCCGGCACGCCCCCGCGGTCAGAGTGAGCGGTGCTCACCTCAGTGGGCACCGCTCATCGTTGCAGGTCGCACCATCCATGACGCTCTGCGGGCGGCGTGGACCGGGCGCCTGACGTGGCGATCAGACGAACACGATCTGAGCGCCCGCGGACTTCTCGATGAAGTCGGTGGCGGAGATGATGGCGTCGATCTCGGACACGAGGTTCGCCTCCTTGATCTTCATCATCTCCACCGTGAGCTTGCAGGCCCAGAGCTTCCCGCCCATCGCAGAGATCTGCTCCAGCATCTCCCGCACGGTGGGGATCTCGAGGTCGGCCATCTGCTTCTTCATCATGCGGGTGGCGAAGCCGGTGACCCCGGGCAGCACCGCGAGGGCCTGCGGCATGGAGGCGGTGCCGAGCCCGCCGCGCAGGCGCTCCAGCTCCGGCATGTGCATCGCGGTGTTGCCGCTGAAGGTGAACTTCAGGGAGTCGGCGGTGCGCACGTCCACCAGGTCCAGACCCCAGAAGGTGAAGAAGATGTCGACGTCGATGCCCTCGGACAGCGCCGCGTTCGCCATGATCAGCGCCGGGTAGGCCATGTCGAGGTTGCCCTTGGAGCAGATGAAGGCCATCTTCCGCGGGCCGGCCGCGGCGGCAGCACCGGCGGCGGAGGTGGAGGGGGTATCCGGAGTTGCCCCGGAGGACCGAGCGGCGTTCGTGCCGAAGTCCGGGATGATGTTGCCGTGGGCGTCGAGGGGCATGGGGGGTCCTTTCGGAGGCACCGCCGGGCGGTGCGGGGTGTCGGTGGAGGGGAGGCCCGGGTCAGACGCAGGCCACGGGCTTCGTGGCGCCGGCGATGTAGGCGAGGATCTTGGCGGGCTTGCCGGGGAACATCTCGAAGATGGCCTTGATGTCGAACCCGCCGACCTTGTTCATGCGGCGCATGGTGGGTGCGGCGCCCTCGGCGAGGTAGTCCTGACGGACGAAGCGGATCAGCTCCCACTGGGCGTCGCTGAGCTCGGGGAAGCCGGCGATGCGGGCGAGTTCCGCGGCGAGCTCCTCGTCCCACTCCTCGGGGACGGTGAGGAAGCCCTCCTCGTTGACGGTGATGGGGCGACCCAGGAACGTGTTGGTGGGCATGGTGTGTGCCTTTCTGCGGGAATCGTCGGGGTGGTCGGGGACGGCAGGGGCCGGTTCCGCGGCCGTGTCAGTCGCGCGGGATGTTCTTGCCCGCGCGCGACATGTGCGCCGGGAACGGCAGCGTTCGGCCCGGGATCAGCATCGTCGAGTAGATCTGCTCGAAAGCGAGCTTCGAGAGGTGGTTCAGACCCGACGGTGCGAGCAGCTTCAGGGGGCCGACGGCCGGCAGCGGGAACACCCCGGTGACGGGCTCCTGCTCGTAGTTGAAGTCGAGCAGCATGGCCTGGCCGCGCCCCGACTCGATGAAGCAGTTGGCGTGCCCGTCGAAGGTCTCCGGCAGCGGCTTCCCGGTGATGTCCGCGAGCAGGTTCGGCACCAGGGCGTCGGCCTCGAAGTGCACGACCGATCCCGCCTTGGAGGTGGGAGCGTCGGTGGCGTCACCGATCACCCAGATGTCCGGGTCGGCCAGGGAGCGCAGGGTGTGGCGGTCGACGGGGACGAAGCCCGCGTCGTTGCCCAGACCGGAGTCGACGACCACCTGCGCCCCGCGGTTCGGCGGCACCGTCACCAGCACGTCATAGTCGACGACGCGGTCGTCATAGGAGCGGATCTGCTTCGCCTCGCCGTCCACGGCGGCGATCTGGAAGTCGGTCACCACCCGGATCCCGCGCTCCGCGAGCAGGTTCGCGAGGGTTGCGGAGGCGATGGGCTTGGTGAAGGCACCGTCCAGCGGGGTCACGAAGGTGATGTCGACGTCGAACATCCGGCCGCGGCGACGCATGTAGTCCTGAGCCAACAGGGCGAACTCCATCGGCGCCACCGGGCACTTGATCGGCATCTCGCTGATGTGCACCACGAGGTTGCCCCGGCGGAGGTTCTTCAGCACCGGTGCCAGCGCGGCGGAGCCCTCGAGGGAGTAGAAGTCGTGGGCCTGACCGGCGGCGAGCGCCTCGGCCATGCCGGTCACCTCGGTCGGGTCGGTGTGGGTGCCGGTGGCGATGATGACGAGGGTGTTCACAGCGGGCCTCTAGCCGTCGTCGCTGTGGCCAGACTAGGGCGCGGACCATATGCCCCCCAGGGTATTTCGTCCCGCTGTGGCGGGCCCCACCACGACGGTCCGCGGGCGCTCCCGCGCTGACTCCCCTCACGCCCCCGCAGCGCTCGTCCCGCCCATCCGTCACACTGGGAGGATGCCCGACACCACCGATCCCCGCGTCGCCGTTTACCTGGACTTCGACAACATCGTCATGTCCTGGTACGACCGGATCCACGGACGCCACGCCTACAGCCGCGACCGACAGCGCATCGCCGAGGACATCACCGACCCGGAGGTCGCCGAGCGGCTGGCCGCCGCCACCGTGGACGTCGGCGCGATCATCGACTATGCGGCGTCGTTCGGGGCGCTGACTCTCACCCGCGCCTACGCCGACTGGTCCGCGCCGGTGAACGCCACCTATCGCCAGCAGCTGGTGGGCCGCGCTGTCGACCTGGTGCAGCTCTTCCCCGCGGCCGCGTACGGGAAGAACGGCGCGGACATCCGCCTGGCCGTGGACGCCGTGGAGGACATGTTCCGCATCCCGGCGCTGACGCACGTGGTGATCGTCGCCGGGGACTCCGACTATGTGGCGCTCGCCCAGCGCTGCCGCCGCCTCGGCCGCTACGTGGTGGGTATGGGCGTGACCGGGTCGACCGCGAAGTCCCTGGCCGCGGCCTGCGACGAGTTCGAACCGTACGACCAGCTGCCGGGTGTCGAGGTGCCGCAGGACGAGGAGCCCCGCCGCGGCGGCCGGGGCCGGCGCGGCGGGAAGGGCGCCGATACGCGCGCCCCAGAGGTCGAGGAGACCACCCCCACTGCCCCAGAGCAGGACACGGCAGTCGAGCCCGCTTCCGAACCCGCCACGGCATCGGCCGACACTGCGGAGAAGCAGGGTGGATCCGGGCGCGGCCGCGGGCGTCGTCGGGCCACCCGCCCCGCCGGAGCGCCGACGGACCTGCCCGACCCCTCCGAGGACGCCGACGAGGAGGACCCTCGGGAGGACCCGCAGGAGGTCGCCGCCCGGCTGCTCCGGCGGGCGCTGCAGATCGGCGACCGCGGCGACAGCGAGTGGCTGCACAGCTCCGCGGTGAAGAGCCACATGCGCCGCATGGATCCGTCGTTCAGCGAGAAGGCCCTGGGTTTCCGCAGCTTCTCCGATTTCGTGAAGGCCCACGCGGACATCGCCGAGCTGGAGGAGACAGGCCACGAGCGTCTGATCCGCGCGAGGGACTAAGGGGCGTCGGTGGCACGCGCCCCGGTACACGCCCGGGGCGCCCACCGCCCGCGACCCACATCCGGCCGCCGCGACGCGCCCCGCCCCGGATGTCCCGCGAGACGACACTCCGGTCGCTCTCGCGCCACAATGGGCCTCGCACCCCGTGGCGGTCGTCCCGCTCTCGGTCACGTGCGGTGCGCCCCGCATCAAGCCCGTCGCCGCGCCGAGCGCGCGACCCCGACCTCCTCGGAGTCCCCGTGAGCACCTCCTCCACCCCCGGTTCGCACGCTGTAGGTTCGCCCGCCCCCGGTGGGGACGGCGCCCCCGTCGCTGCCGGTGCCCCGCTCTCAACGCCCCGCGCGGGCCTGGTGGAGACCACTGGCATCGAGATCATCGACGAGTCGCAGCGCACCGCGAAACCCTCTGACCTGTTCTGGCCGTGGTTCGCCGCGAACGTGTCGGTGTTCGGTATGACCTACGGCAGCTACCTGCTGGGCTTCGGCATCTCGTTCTGGCAGGCCACGATCGTGTCGATCATCGGCGTGATCATCAGCTTCGCGCTGTGCGGCCTGGTGGCGATCGCCGGCAAGCGCGGCAGTGCCCCGACGATGGTGCTCTCCCGCGCCGCCTTCGGGGTGCACGGGCAGAAGGTGCCGGGCATCATCTCCTGGCTCACCTCCATCGGCTGGGAGACCAGCCTCGCGATCACCGCGGTGCTGGCCACCGCCACGATGCTGCGCACCCTCGGGGTGGCGGGTGAATCCTCCAACGGCGGCGTGGTGACCGTCATCGCCGCGATCCTGGTGGCGGCCCTGATCGTCGCGGCCAGTGTGCTCGGCTACCACACGATCATCCGTCTGCAGTCGATCCTCACCTGGGCCACCGGCGCCATGACCACCGTGTTCATGCTGCTGACGATCCCGCACATCGACCTGTCCGCGGTGCTGTCCCGACCCGCCGGGTCCCCCCAGCAGATGATCGGCGCCCTGGTGATGGTGATGACTGGGTTCGGCCTGGGCTGGATCAACATCGCCGCCGACTGGTCGCGCTACCAGAAGCGCTCCACCTCCGACGGCGCCATCGTCGCCTGGAACACCCTCGGTGGGTCCCTCGCCCCGGTGGTGCTGGTGATCTTCGGTCTGCTGCTGGCCAGCTCCGACGAGGAGCTGTCGGGCGCGATCGGCTCCGACCCCATCGGCGCGCTCATGACCCTGTTGCCGCTGTGGGCGGTGATCCCCTTCTGGATCGTGGCGGTGCTGACGCTGGTCTCCGGCGCGGTGCTCGGCATCTACTCCTCGGGGCTGACGCTGCTGTCGCTGGGCATCCGCATCCCGCGCCCGGCCGCCGCCGCGATCGACGGCGTGATCCTCACCATCGGCACCATCTGGGTGGCGTTCTTCGCGACCAGCTTCATCGGCCCGTTCCAGAGCTTCCTCATCACCCTGGGTGTGCCGATCGCCAGCTGGGCGGGCATCCTCATCGCCGACATCCTCACCCGCCGTCGTGACTACGACGAGGCCGCACTGTTCGATGCCCGTGGTCGCTACGGCGCGTTCGACGGCATCTCCCTGGCGACCTTCGTGGTGGCCTCGATCCTGGGCTGGGGCCTGGTGGTGAACTCCTTCGCCGACGACGCCCCGTGGAACAACTGGCAGGGCTACCTGCTGGAGCCGCTGGGCCTGGGCACCTTCGTGGAGGACCCGGCCGGCTCGTACTGGGACGGCAACTGGGCGTACGCGAACCTGGGGGTGCTGCTGGCGCTGGTGCTGAGTTTCCTCGTGACGCTGGTGGCGCGGCGTGGTCGCATCCGCCGACAGGAGGAGCTGCCCGCGGAGGGGCGATGACCAGCACCCCCGCACCCTGGCTGCTGGTGATCGACCCGCAGCGGATCTTCGCCGACCCGGCATCCGACTGGGCCTCCCCGTTCTGGGCCGAGGCGGAGCCACACATCCGCGACCTCGCGGAGGCCGTCGGCCCGGAGCGGACGATCCTCACCCGTTGGCTGCCGACGGCCGACCGCAGCACCTCGTGGGGCGACTACTTCGCGGCCTGGCCGTTCGCGGACGTGCCCGCGGCCGATCCGCTGTACGCCCTGCTGCCGGGCATGGCGGAGCTGAGCTCCCGCGCCCCGGTCGATGAGCCGACCTTCGGGAAGTGGCATGCGAGTCTGCGGGAGATCGTCGGCCCGGCCCCGCATCTGATCGTCACGGGGGTCTCGACCGACTGCTGCGTGATCACGACGGTGCTGGCGGCCGCCGACGCGGGAGCGCGGGTGCTGGTCCCGGTCGACGCCTGCGCAGCCTCCACCGCCGCCAACGGCGCCGCCGCGGTGCACACGATGGGTCTGTTCCCGCCGCAGGTGGAGATCACTGACACCGCCGCGGTGCTGGACCGCCTCAGTCGGCGCTGAGCCCCGCCCCGTCGTCCGTGCCGGGCAGTGCCTCGGCGAGCGCCTGCTCGTAGGCGTGCAGGGTCGCATCGTCGAACAGCACCCACCGCACCTCGTCGATATCGCCGAGGCGGGCGCTGACCTCCAGCACCTCCGCGATCGCCACCCGGGCGGCCCGCTCCACCGGGAAGCGGTACACGCCGGTGGAGATGGACGGGAACGCCAGTGAGCGCAGCCCGTTCTCGTGCGCGACCTCGAGGCTGCGCCGGTAGGCGGAGGCCAGCAGGCGGTCGCACGTCTCGGCGCGGGAGGCGCTGAACACGGGCCCGACGGTGTGGATCACGTGCGCGACCGGCAGGTCGTAGCCACCGGAGATCTTCGCGTCACCGGTCGCGCAGCCGCCGAGGGTGCGGGTCTCGGCCAGCAGCCGCGGGCCGGCGGCGCGGTGGATCGCCCCGTCGACACCGCCGCCGCCCAGCAGGCTGGTGTTGGCGGCGTTGACGATGGCGTCCACGCCGGTCTCCCGGGTGATGTCGCCCCGGTGCAGGGTGATGGCGGCTGTCATGACCCGCTCAGATCACTCCGTGGGCGAGCATCGCCTCGGCGACCTTGCGGTACCCGGCGACGTTCGCGCCGACCACGTAGTCACCCGGTCGGCCGACCTCGTCCGCGGTCTCCAGGCAGGTGGTGTGGATGTCACGCATGATCTGCGTGAGCCGCTCCTCGGTCTGCTCGAAGGTCCAGGCGTCGCGCGCGGCGTTCTGCTGCATCTCCAGGGCGCTGGTGGCGACACCGCCGGCGTTCGCGGCCTTGCCGGGGCCGAAGGACACCCCGGCCTCGCGGAACAGGTCGACGGCCTCCGGGGTGCACGGCATGTTCGCGCCCTCGGAGACGGCCAGCAGGCCGTTGCCCAGCAGGGTGCGGGCGGCGTCGGCGTCGAGTTCGTTCTGGGTGGCGCTGGGCAGGGCGATCTCCCCGGGCACGTCCCACACGGAGCCGCCCTCGACGAAGCGGGCACCGCTGCGACGCTCCGCGTACTCGCTGATCCGCTCGCGCTCGACCTCCTTGATCTGCTTGAGCAGCTCCACGTCGATCCCGGCCTCGTCGACCACGTAGCCGCTGGAGTCGGAGGCCGTCAGGGCGGTGCCGCCCAGCTGCTGCACCTTCTCGATGGCGTAGATCGCCACGTTGCCGGAGCCGGAGACGATCGCGCGGCGGCCCTCGACGCCGCGGCCGTCGTCAGCCTGACCGGCGGACTCGCCACGGGCGCGCAGCATCTCGTCGGCGAACACGGCGGCGCCGTAGCCGGTGGCCTCGGTGCGCACCAGGGAACCGCCCCAGGTGAGGCCCTTCCCGGTGAGAACGCCCGCCTCCCAGCGGTTGGCCAGGCGCTTGTACTGGCCGAACAGGTAACCGATCTCCCGGGCGCCGACGCCGATGTCCCCGGCGGGGACGTCGGTGTGCTCACCGATATGGCGGTGCAACTCGGTCATGAACGACTGGCAGAAGCGCATCACCTCGGCGTCGGACTTCCCGTGGGGGTCGAAGTCGGAGCCGCCCTTGCCGCCGCCGATCGGCAGCCCGGTGAGCGCGTTCTTGAAGATCTGCTCAAACCCGAGGAACTTAATGACCCCGAGATTCACGCTGGGGTGGAACCGCAGGCCGCCCTTGTACGGGCCGAGCGCGGAGTTGAACTCGACGCGGAAGCCGCGGTTCACCTGCACGGTGCCGGAGTCGTCGACCCACGGCACCCGGAAGATGATCTGCCGCTCGGGCTCGACGATACGGTCGAGGACGCGGGCCTCCTCGAGGGCCGGGAAGCGACCCTCGATCACCTCCAGCGACTCGAACACCTCCCGCAGGGCCTGGTGGAACTCGGGCTCGCCGGGGTTGCGGGCCAGGGCCGTCTCGAGGACGCGCTGGGTGACTCCGGTGGACATGGGGGTGCTCCTTCCGTCAGGGGTGGAGGGGCTCGCGCGCACGGGCGCGACGCCCGTGCCGCCGTCCCATACTACGGACGGGCCGTCTCACGTCGCAGGGTGTCTCACGGCGACCGACGCTTCCGCGTGGCGAGGGTCTCTCCGTGGACCACCCCGCCCTCGACCACCGCCCCGTCAGGGCACTGCCCGGGGGTTCAGCGCAGCAGGGTGCTGAGGAGGGTCACCGCGGCCACCACCGCCAACAACCCGGAGAACACCAGGGTGAGGGTGGAGGGGCGCATCCGCGCCGACACCGGCCCGCCGATCAGCCCGCCGACACTCGAGGACGCGGCGAACAGCAGCGTCGTCGGCCAATCCAGATGCACATCGGTGCCGATCCGGGCGAGCAGACTGGTGGCGCTGACGATCACCATCACCAGCAGCGAGGTGCCGGAGGCGCGGCGCATGGCCAGGCCCAGGGCCAGCACCAGCATGGGCACCACCACGAAGCCGCCGCCGACGCCGAAGAACCCGGTGATCAGGCCCGTGAAGGTTGCGGCCCCGGCGACGCCGAGAACGCTGGGACCGTGGTGCGGCGCGGCGGCCACGGATCCTGTGACGGTAGGAGCGTCGGCGCTCGCCTCATCACCCGCGGCGTCATCGGCCCCCTCCCCGGGGTCGGTCCGGGCGGTCTCGGCCTCGGCCAGGCGCCGCTCCGTGCGGCGTGTGGCGAGGCCCTTGCGCAGCATCGTGACGGCGACGACGAGCAGCAGGGCGCCGAACAGGCCCATGAGCACACGCGGCGGTACCAGCACCGAGACCCGGCTTCCCGCCACGGCGCCCAGCACCGACACCAGCCCGAACACGACGCCGTCACGCCAGGCGACGTTCCCGGCCCGCCCGTGGTGGCGCAAGCTGACGAGCGCGGTGATGCCCATGATGACCAGGCTGCTGGCGGCGGCGTCGGCGGGCCGCATGCCCAGCAGGTACACCAGCACCGGGACGGCGAGGATGCCGCCGCCGGCGCCCAGCGCTCCGACCACCACGCCGATGCCGAGGCCCACCCCGATCGCGAGCAGTGCGAGGTCCATGGGGGTTCCTTCCACGCGGACACCGGGGGTCGCGTCCGGGTGCGGTCATGATACGAAGCCGCGGGGGCGCCCCACAGGTCGGAGCGGACGTCTCGCCCGTCACACGTTCCCGACCCCCTTGCACCGAAGTAGTTGAATGTTCTGCTATCGACGCGTCGGGCCGGTTCCGGCCCCTCCGTTCCGACCTCGAGCCCTCGCGACTCGGTCGCCGACCAGAAGGAGAACCTCAATGACTGTCGCCATCATCGGTACCGGGAACATCGGCCGCAGCGTCGCCCACCACCTCGTCGAGGGTGGGGAGTCCGTGGTGCTGGCCAACCGCACCCGCGCCAAGGCCGAGGACCTCGCCGCGCAGCTCGGCTCCGCCGCCACCGAAGACGACCCCGCCGCCCAGGAGGCCGAGCGTCTGATCGTCTGATCACCGCGGCCGGGTTCACCCCGGCCCGCGTGGGCGGGGTCGATTCCGCGCTGCGCATCGAGGTGCTGGGAGACCTGCACCCCTTCGGCGTCCTGAACGATGAGGTGCCGACGCCGGCCCGCGCTCGCGAGCTGCTGCAGGCCTGACCCGCCGGACACACCCCATCCCCCAGGGCCTCCCCGCCTGCCGGTCCGTAGACTGGACGGACCCAGGCGAGGAGGCCCCGTTGTGATGACAGCGCCGTCGAGCGAGACACCGTGCAGCGCCGCGCCGTCCCGCCACCCCTCCCCCGACGCACCCCCGCCCACCTCCCCCGCGATGGGCGAGCGCATCCTCGCGACCTGGGCCGAGGGCAGCCTGCTGTGCGCTCCCCCCGATGACCCTCGTGCCGAGGTGCGCCTGCTGGGGGTCGGGGAGAGTTCCGCCGCGTGGGAGCTGCGCCCCCGGGAGCAGCAGACCCTCATCGTCCGCGTGCCCCGCGACCCGGCCGCTCCGGCCGCCCCCCGCAGCGCGGAGGCCGCCGCCCTCACCCAGTTGCGCCATGTGGGCGACATCGTGCCCGTCGCCGTCGCCGTCCACGACGATCCGGCCACCTCCCCGCTCGGAGTCCCGGTCCTCGTCACCACCGCCCAGCCGGGTCGCATCCTCCCTCCCGCCCGGTGGACCCCCGAGCATCTGCGCGCCCACGCTCGCACGCTGGCGCGACTGCACACCGTGGCCATGCCCGGCCGCGGGACCCTGCGCCTGGGCCCCGACCCGCTGGCCGACGTCACCCCCGGCCCGTTGCCGCTGCTGCCGGAGGCCCGCGCGGCCCTCGAGGGCCAGTGCCGTCGTGCCCCGGAGGTCATCACCCGGGAGGGCCTCGCGCCTCTGGTCGATGCCGCCCTGGCGGTCGTCGAGCGGGTGGACGAGCTGGCGGGACCCTGTGCGGAGTTCGTCGTCGCCCACGGGGACCTGTGCGCCACGAACGTGGTGTGGGAGTCCGACGCGGAGGCGGGGGCGCTCGGCGCCCGGCCGAGGTTCATCGACCTGGAGTGGGCCCGCGCGGATGATCCCGCCCGTGACCTGGAGATCCTTGCGGGCCCGATCCATGTGGACCCCTGGTACCTGCCCGGGGATAAGCAGACCTGGCGCTTGCTGGTGGAGGAGTACGTGCGGGCGGGGGCGCAGGCCCGGGGCGCGCAGACACCACACCCGAGCGACCTCGCGGAGCGCTGCGAGGAGCTGCTGCTGCGGATGCGTGGATGGGAGGCGTATGAACGCACGAGCATGCTGCTGCACGTGGCCACCCGCGCGTCGTCGGACCCGATGCACGCCCGCCTGCTGCCGACCCTGCGCGAGGCGGTGACCGCCCGTCTGGCGCTGCACCCGGCCGACCGGTCACACTGACCCCGAGGGGGACCCCACCGGTCGGTGGGGCACTCTCCTCATGCCTGCCGTTCTGCACCCTCTCCCGTCCTGATCCCCTCAGCCCAGGAGTCGTCATGCCCCTTCGACCCTTCGCCCGTCCCCTCCTCGAGTCCGCGGTCGTCGCCCTGTCCGCCCTCGCCCTGGCCGGTTGCTCGGAGCCCGATCCCGACGCGAACTGGACTCCCCCGCCCAGCACCGCGGCCCCGTCGAGCTCCGCGCCCGCAGCCCCCGCCCCCGCACCCAGCGACGGCGGTGGGGACTCCGAGACCGCCATGCTGAGTGAGGTGGGCGCCCAGTTCGGTCCCCTCCAGGTCGATGACCCCCTGGACTCCGGCGACCTGGAGGATCTGCTCCAGGACGAGGCGCCGTTGCCGGAGGATGTCCGCGGGTCACTGGAGGTGCTGTGCAGCGACCGCCTCTCGGCCGTGGAGGGTGACGAGTCGTCGGCGTGCGCCGTCACCCCGGAGGACGGCCCCACCGTGACGTGGACCGTGGAGGCCTCGGAGACCGACGGTGGTCAGGAGCTGCTGGTGATGAACCAGGGCGAGGAGGGCTGAGCCGCCGCGCGGTCACCGTCACCCCGCCCGCTGTCACCGCGCCCGGCGGGCCTCGACCATCGCCCGGATCCGCCGCGGATCATCGGTCGTGAGGGACGCGGCCCCCGCGGCGAGGGCACGGTCCACCTGCTCGGCGGTGTTCGTGGTCCACACGTGCAGCTCCGCGCCGGCCTCCCGGGCCAGCTGTGCGCCGGCCGCGGTCACGTGGTCCACGTCGACGCTCAACCGTTCGGCGTGCAGGCCCCGCAGCACCGAGGCGGTCGAGGCGTCGGTGCTGTCCTGGAGATAGCCGAGGGGGATGCGCGGTTCGGCCTCCCGGACGGCGCGCAGCGCCTCCGCGTAGAAACTGATCACCACCGCGTTCTCCCCCACCCGGTCACCGTGGCGGCGCTGCAGCTCCCGCACCGCCGCGCGGGCTGCCGCGACGGCCTTCACCTCGACCAGCATCGGCACCGGGGAGCCGTCCTCGCGGACGCAGACCTCCAGGGCCTGCGCGAGCGTCGGGATCCGCTGCCCCTCGGGAAGCTCCACCTCGGCCAGTTCTGCGGCGGTGAGGTCCGCGACGGCGCCGGTGCGGCACGGGGAGGTGTCTGTGGCGGTGCGATCGACCGTCTCGTCGTGCAGCACCATCACCACGCCGTCGCGGCTGAGGTGCACGTCGACCTCGACGGCGTCGGCACCGTCGGCGATCGCCCGCCGCAGCGACAGCAGCGTGTTCTCCGGGGCGCACAGGGCGGCGCCGCGGTGGCCGACGATGTCCGGGAGGGTGGGATGGTCCGTGGCCTGGGAGCTCATGACTGCCAGTGTGCCCGCTGCGGCATCCCGTGTCCCCTCACTGCACGGTCACTCGTCTGTCGGGCGCCTGCGCCACACTGGCCCCGTCCACGGGAGACGCAGGCCGCGCCCCCGCTCCGAGACCCTGGAGGTCCGCATGACCCGTATCAGTTCGTACATCAGCTTCCCCGGCAACGCTGCCGAAGTGCTCACCTACTACCGCGACGTCTTCGGTGGGACCCTCGACATGCTCACCTACGGCCAGGCGAACATGGGTGACATGGGCGAGTTCCAGCCGCCCGCCGAGGCGGTGGCGCATGCCCTGCTGGACGGCGGCATGCTGCGCCTGACCGGCGGTGACGACGTGCTGGGCGGGGGCGCCTCCCTGGAGTCCGGCACCTACTCCTTCCTCATCGAACCGGAGACCACGGCGGTGGCGCAGGACCTCATCGACCGCCTGACCACTGACGGCGGTGAGGTCACCATGCCGTTCGAGAAGGCACCGTGGGGTGACCACTACGGGCAGGTGAAGGACAGGTACGGGGTGCTGTGGCAGGTGAACGTCACGGAGGGATCCGCCGGCTGAGGTGAGGCGCCCCGCGCTGACGGGCGCGCGGTGCGCCGGTGCACACGACGGCGCGCGGCGCGCCGGTGCGGGGAATGATCCGCGTCGTCGAGCCGTTCCCCCGGCATGCGTGCCTTCGGTTTCCTCAGCTTCGGTCACTACGGCGCCGGCAGCGGCGTCCGCGGCGTCGATGCCCGCCAGATGCTGCACGACGCGGTGGACATCGCCGTCGGTGCCGACGAGCTCGGTGTGAACGGGGCGTACGTCCGGGTGCACCACTTCGCCACCCAGTCGGCCTCCCCCATGCCACTGCTGTCGGCGATGGCCGCCCGCACCCGCCGCATCGAGGTCGGCACCGGCGTGATCGACATGCGCTACGAGAACCCGCTGTACCTCGCGGAGGAGGCGGCGGCGCTGGATCTGCTCTCTGACGGCAGGGTCGCGCTCGGAGTCTCCCGGGGCAGCCCCGAAGCGGCCGACCGCGGGTGGGAGACCTTCGGCTACCTGGGCTCCCAGGATCCGCGGGGTGCGGACCTCGCCCGTGAGAAGTTCGACCTGTTCCTGCGGGCCGTGCGCGGCGAGAAGCTCGCCCCCGCCGACCCCCAGCGCTCCCTGCCCGGCACCCGTCTGCGGGTCGAGCCCCATGCCCCGCAGCTGATCGACCGCATCTGGTGGGGCGCCGGCACCCGGGAGACCGCCGAATGGGCCGGCCGCCTCGGCGTGAACCTCATGAGCTCCACCCTGCTCACCGAGGCCACCGGGGAAGCCTTCGCGGACCTTCAGCGCGAGCAGATCGACCGCTACCGCGCCGCCTATCGGGAGGCCGGGCACACCGGGGCGCCGCGTGTGAGCGTCTCCCGCAGCGTGTTCCCGATCGTCACCGGGGAGGACCGGATGATGTTCGGCCTGCGCCCCGGGGACGGGGCCGACCAGATCGGCGTGATCGACGGATACCGTTCCACCTTCGGCCGCACCTACGTGGGAGAACCGGACGACCTGGTGGAGGCCCTGCGCGCCGACGCCGCGGTCGAGGCCGCGGACACGCTCATGCTGACGATCCCCTCGCAGCTCGGCGTCGACCTCAACCTGCGGATCCTGCAGAACATGGCCGAGCATGTGGCTCCGGCTCTGGGCTGGCGGCCCAACACCGACGGCCCCGTGCAGGGCGATCCTGTGCAGGGGGATCCCGTGACGGGTTCCTGAGGATCGACCCGCGTTCCTGAGACTCCCCGCGCGGTCCCCTCCTCCGTACACTCGTGCCCGAGCGGCGATCCGCCGCAGCCGACGCACGGGGCACGGGGGTGGTGACGGCGATGCCGAGTTCGACCGCGCCCTTCGCGCCCCCGCAGACCCCCGGGATCCCCGAGGCCCGCGCGGCCCTCGGCATCCCCGAGACCACCCGCGGGATCGTGCTGTGGGGTTCGTCCTCGATGGCCTCCGAGGGCGGCGGTGAGGGGGCGCCCGTCCCGGTCCGGCTGCATGAGCTCCTGGCCGCCGCCGCTGCGCCGCTGCCGGTGATCCTCCACGGTGAGCGCGGCGGCATCCTCTCCACCCACACCCTCCTGCAGCGGGGGCTGGCCGCCCCGACGGTCCACCCGCTGCTGCCCGCCGCCCAGGCGATCGGCCGCGCGCCCGTCGGCCTCGACCCGGTGCTGCCGCCGCGGGGAGCCCTCGACATGCCCGGCATGCTCGGTCGCATCCCCGGGCATCTGCGGTGCACCGCGCCCACCGGGTGGGAGTTCGTGGCCGACGATCCCCGCGCGGCACTGGCACCGGCGGTGTTCCGTTCCTCCCTGGGGGCGGCGGCCGAGGGCATGCGCCAGGTGCTGTGGATGGGCAAGAACAACATCGAGCAGGTCGACCAGGTCCTCGCCGACGTGCAGGCCATGTGGGACGCCGCCCGCGACCCCGCGGAGGACTCCCTGGTGCTGGGTCAGTGGCCCACCCCGCTGGACCCCCGCGGTTCCGCCACTGAGGCGGCCCTCAGCGCGGTCAACGCTGAGCAGGCCCGCCGCTACGGACGCCGGTTCCTCGACCTGCGGTCGCTGCTCGCCACCGCCGAGGGGCTGGCGTCGGTGCCGGTCCTTGCGCCACTGCGCCTGCAGGATGACCCGGCCGTCGCCGCCGATCTGCAGCGCGGGCATGTGCCGCACCGTCTGGTGGCCCGCGATGAGCGACACCTGAACGCCTGGGGGAACCTCGCCGTGGGCTGGGCGCTGGTGCGTCGGATGAAGGAGCTGCGATGGCTCTGATCAAACGGCCCACACCCCCGCATCTGCGCCCGGGGTCACCGACGGTCACCCCTGCTCCGGCACCCGACGGATCCGCCGCCCCGGCGCCTCGCCCACGCGCCGACGCCCCGACCCCGGGGGGCATCGCCGGCGCCTCGGCGTCCTCCACCTCGTCCCGTCGCACGCTGCTGCTCGGAGGCGGGGCGATCGCGGCCGCAGTGCTGGTCACTGCTGGGGTGGGGGTCACCGCTCGCCGTGACACCGCGGGGGATGATGGATCCCGCGCGACCCCCGGTCAGACCGGCCCGGCCGGCATCGCCGACGTCGATGCCGCCGAGGCGCTGTCCTGGGCCGTCGACCATCAGCTCCTCTCCCCCGACGCCGGAGAGGATCCGTCGGTCAACCTCACCCGCGCCGACCTCGCCCTCGCCCTGCACACCCTCGTCGGGCGACCGGTGCCCCCCACCACCGTGCCCACGCCGGTCACGGATCTGCCCCAGACCACCGCCCCCGCCGCGGCCCTGCGCTGGCTCCATGCCCACGGCGGCCTCCTGGTCGATGCCGAGTTCCGGCTGCGGCCGCAGGAGCCGATCCGAGCCGGGGAGGCCGTCGCAGCGATCGCCGCTCTGGCCCGGGAGGCCCTGCCCGCACCGAGGACCGAGCGCGACGTCGACGCGAACCCGGACACCGCCTGGGCGATCGCCCTCGGCCTGCTGCGTCCCGAGGACCCGTCGGACGAGGACCCGCTCGATCGCGCCCACGCGGCGGCGTGGTTGCACCGCCTCGTGCAGCGCTGCGCCGAATCCTCCTGAGCTGCTCGGCCGGCATCGGGTGACTGGTCCTGCCGCCGCCGGGTCCCCGATCCTGGCGCGGAGTGCTCCATCCCGCGGAACGCGCGGGCACGACGCTGACGCCCCCGTCCAAGTGGTCGGATGATCCTTGGGGGTGCAGGGCGCGACGCGGAACAGTGGGGGTATCCCGGTGCGCGTGAGCACCGGCCGACCTGCGAAGGAGTTGTCATGACCGATCAGCTGCAGATGGTTGACCCCGTCACCCGCTACCCCTCCATCGAGCCGCCGAAGCAGCACCAGGAGGAGCCCGGCCTCGACGCCACGCTGGAGCCGCAGACCGACCGCGGCCAAGACACCTATCGCGGCACGGGCCGTCTCGAGGGCCGCAAGGCTCTGATCTCCGGTGCGGACTCCGGCCTCGGCGCCGCCGTGGCGATCGCCTTCGCCCGGGAGGGGGCCGACGTCGCCCTCACCTACCTGCCCGCCGAGGAGCGCGACGCCGAGTGGGTCAAGGGCGTCATCGAGGAGTCCGGCCGCACGGCGGTGCTGATCCCCGGCGACCTCGCCGACAAGGACTTCTGCGCCTCGCTGCCGAAGACCGCGGCCGATGCGCTCGGCGGCCTCGACATCCTGGTGAACAACGCCGGCAAGCAGATCGCCCAGGAGGAGATCGCCGACATCACCGACGAGCAGCTGGAGCAGACCTTCGACGTCAACATCCTGTCGATGTTCCGCGTCGTGCGGGCTGCGCTGCCGCTGCTGCCCAAGGGCGCCTCGATCATCAACTCGACCTCGGTGCAGGCGTACAAGCCGTCGGAGACGCTGCTCGACTACGCCTCCACCAAGGCCGCGATCAACGCGTTCACCAAGGGCCTCGCCCAGCAGCTCGGCCCGCAGGGGATCCGCGTGAACGCGGTGGCCCCGGGCCCCTTCTGGACGCCGCTGCAGGTCAGCGACGGCCAGCCGAAGGAGAAGCTGCCGAAGTTCGGCAAGGACACCTACCTGGGCCGCGCCGGTCAGCCGACCGAGGTGGCACCGGCCTACGTGTTCCTCGCCTCTGCGGAGTCCAGCTACGTGCTCGGCGAGACCCTCAACGTGAACGGCGGCATGCCCACGCCGTGAGCCGTCCGGCGAGCGCGCTGACCCGACGGTGACGCCGGGGCAGCCCTGCGGGGCTGCCCCCGGCGTCGTCGCGTCAGGGCTCAACCACCGACCGCCCTCACTGCGGGAGAGAGGCCAGTGCCCGGAACGTACGGATCGCGGCCTCGGTGGCGGCGTAGCCGGCGTCCTCGTCGGCACCGGGGCCACCGGCGCGGGCCTCGGCCTGCGCCATCGTGTTCACGGTGAGCACGCCGTTGCCGACGGGCGTGGACTCATCCAGCGCCACCCGGGCCAGACCCTCCGTGGCTGCGGCGGAGATGTACTCGAAATGCGAAGTCTCCCCCCGCACCACCACACCGAGCCCGACGACGACGTCATGGGTGCGGGCGAGGGCCTGCGCCGCGACGGGCACCTCGAAGGAGCCGGGCACCCGCACCACGGTGACCTGGTCGACCCCCGCGTTGGCGGCGGCCCGACGCGCGCCGTCGAGCAGCCGGTCCATCAGGGCGGCGTGCCAGCTGGCGGCGGCGATCCCGAGAGATCGGGGGCCGTCGGCCGCGGGAGTGAGAGGGGTGGTGGGGGTGCCGTGTCCGGCCATGGGCTGCTCCTGTCAGGGGATGGTCGTCGGGTGGGGGTGGAGTGGACGGGACGGGTGGCTGCGACGCGCCTGCTCAGGGCAGGGCGTGGTGCATCCGCTCCCGCTTGGTGGTGAGGTAGCGGAGGTTCTCCGGCCGTGGCGGCACGATGAGCGGTTCCACGGACGTGACCGTCAGGCCGAGGCCGGTGAGGGCCTCCACCTTGTCGGGGTTGTTGGTCAGCAGACGCAGGGAGGTCAGGCCCAGCGCCCGCAGGATGTCGGCGGCGTCGTCGTAGCGGCGGGCGTCGTCGGCGTGCCCCAGCAGGGTGTTCGCCTCGACGGTGTCGGCGCCCTGATCCTGCAGGTGGTAGGCGCGGATCTTCTCGAACAGGCCGATGCCGCGGCCCTCCTGCCCGCGCAGGTACACCACGGCGCCGCCCTCCGCGGCGACCCGGGCGAGGGCCTGGTCCAGCTGTTCACCGCAGTCGCAGCGGTAGGAACCGAGGATGTCCCCGGTGGCGCATTCGGAGTGAACGCGGACCAGCGGGGCGGTGCCGGTGGCGGTCGCCGGGGCCTGCAGGCTCAGGTGCTCCCCGTCGCGGCCGCGCCACGCGCGCACGGTGAAGGTGCCGTGCGGTGTCGGCAGCGCGATCGGGTCGGTGCGGGGCAGGTCAGGCATCAGGCATCGGCTCCTGGGTCCCCCCGCTCTCGCTGAGGGACTGCACCATCTGCTCGATGGTGAGGATCGCCAGATCGTGCTCGCGGGCGAAGGCGGCGAGGTCATCGGCCCGCATGAGGGAGCCGTCGTCGTGCACCACCTCACCGATCACGCCGACGGGGGCCACCCCGGCCCAGCGCATCAGCTCCACGGCCGCTTCGGTGTGGCCGCGTCGTTCCCGCAGGCCACCGTCCTTCGCGATCAGCGGCAGCACATGCCCGGGGCGGATCAGGTCGGCGGCGGTGCCGGTGGCGAGGGTCCGCACGGTGCGGGCCCGGTCGGCGGAGGAGATCCCGGTGGTGACGCCCTCCCGGGCGTCGCAGCTGATGGTGTAGGCGGTGCGCAGGGGGTCTTCGGTACTCGGCACCATCAGCGGCAGCTCGAGGCGTGCAGCGAGGTCCCGCGGCATCGGCGCACACAGGTATCCGGAGGTGTGGCGCACCAGGAAGCCCATGGTGCGGGGGGTCGCGAGCTGGGCGGCGAGGATCAGGTCGCCCTCGTTCTCGCGGTCGACGTCGTCGAGCACCACCACGGGTTCGCCACGGCGCAGCCGCTCCAGAGCCTCCGGCAGCGGGGTGAGGGCCAGCGCGGGAGCCGTCTGCGGGGTCGCGCTCATCGCCGTGCCTCCGCCGCCCGCACAGCCAGCAGCCTCTCGGTGTACTTCGCGAGGGCGTCGGTCTCGATGTTCACCGCGGTGCCCTCCCGGGCCGCACCGAGGGTGGTCGCGGCGAGGGTCTCGGGGATCAGTGCCACCTCCAACCACGGCTCGGCGGCCCCCGGGTCACTCACAGCGGTGACGGTGAGGGACACACCGTCCAGCGCCACCGCGCCCTTCTCCGCCACCTGACCGGCCAGGCCTGCGGGGATGCCGACGCGCAGCCGCCGCCAGGTGCCGTCGTCCTCCACCTGCCGGACGGTGCCGACCCCGTCGACGTGCCCCTGCACCACGTGACCGTCGAGGCGGTCGTCGACGCGGGTGCAGCGCTCCAGGTTCACGCGGTCCCCGGGGGTGAGGTGGCCGAGGGTGGTGCGGTCCAGGGTCTCGCCCATCGCGACAGCGGTGAAGGCGGCGGACGCTCCGGTGTCGGACGCCGCCGCCGCGGGGTCCGACACCGGCTCGACCGCCGTGAGGCACACCCCGGAGACCGCGAGGGACCCGCCGCGGGGCAGGTCGGCCAGCAGCTCGGCGGGTCCGTCCAGGGTGAGGGTGGCGGTGTGGTCGGGGCCGTGGGTGATCGCACGGATCGTGCCGAGCCCGGTGATGATGCCGGTGAACATGGGTCTCCTTCAGGCCGTGCGGCGCGGGGCCGGTTGGGCGTGGAACAACAGGTCGCGGCCCAGCTGCTGCACGCTGCCGGGCACAAGGTCGAGATCGAGGCGGTGCGCGAGGGTCGCGATGCCGAGGGGGCCGACGCCGCTGCGGCCCTCCCCCAGCAGGGTCGGCGCCAGGTGCACCCACAGGTCATCGACCAGGTCTGCCCGCAGCGCGGCGGCGAGCAGACCCGCCCCGCCCTCCAGCAGCAGATGCTCCACACCGTGGTCGCGGCGCAGCAGGCGCAGGTCCGCGGCCAGGTCGCGACCGTCGAACTGCAGCACGGGCCCACCGTCGGTGCGGTGCAGCCGGGCCTCCGGCGGCAGGGGGCGTCGGCCGAGGACGACGCGCAGCGGCTGGTGCGGGTGCAGGGCACCGTCGGGGGTGCGGGCGGTCAGGGCGGGGTCGTCGGCCAGGGCGGTGCCGGTGCCGACGGCGATCGCGTCGACCACGGCGCGCAGGGCGTGACCAGCCGCGCGCCCCTCGGGGCCGGTGATCCACTGGCTGGTGCCGTCGGCCGCGGCGATCCGACCGTCGAGGGTCTGCGCCACCTTCGCAGTGACCAGTGGACGCTCCTGCGTGATGGCCTGCAGCCAGCGGCGGTTCAGGGCCTCCGCCTCGGCGGTGAGGGCCGGGTCGTCCCAGCGACCGGTGTCGATACCGGCGTCGGTGAGCAGACGCGCACCCCCGGCGGCGGGGGCGTGCGGGTCGGGCACCGCGTAGCGGACGGCGCCGATGCCCGCGGTGATCAGGGCGCGGGCGCAGCTGGGGGTGCGGCCCTGATGGGCACACGGTTCCAGTGTGACGACGCAGGTGGCGCCGCGGACGTCGTGCCCGGCGGCGCGGGCGGCGGCCAGGGCGTCGGCTTCCGCGTGCGGGGTGCCCGCGCCGCGGTGATGCCCGAGGGCGAGGATCGTCCCGTCGGGCGCGACCAGGGCGGCACCCACCCGCGGGTTGGCACCGATCGGGCCGAGTGCCGCGGCCTCGAGGATTCGGCGCAGCAGCGCCTCCGGGAGAGGCGCGACGGTGCTGGGGGTGGGTTCCATGTCGCCTCCGTCCACATCGTTCCGGTCCGGGAACGTCGTGGGAGGACGACAGCACAACGGGCAGGACCGATCCGGCCCTGCCCGCATGGAGTCATGACGTCACGCAGGCGCGCGACGACCGCACGATCCTCCCATCCAGACTGTGACTGTCGGCGCCGGAATTCCACCGGCCAGGCCCCCGCGCCATGCGGTCGTGGGGGTTAGCGGGCTCTCACCGCCAGTTCGGAGTTCCACCGAGTTCCCGGATCATGCGCGCTCATCGTACGCCCGGCGGGGCGGGACCCCGCGGGCCGGGGTGGCGGACGCCTCGACCGGGCCGACTCGCCGCGGGGGGCGTGAGCCGGGTGTCAGGCCGGGTGGGCGGCGGTCGCCTCCAGCTCCAGCAGGAACCGCTTCGTCTCCAGACCCCCCAGGTAGCCGCCGAGGCCGCCGTCGGAGCGGACCACCCGGTGGCAGGGCATGACGATCGGCAGTGGGTTCGTGGCGCAGGCGGTGCCGACGGCGCGCACCGCGGCCGGGCGGCCGACGGCCTCGGCGAGCTGCCGGTACGTGACGGTCGTGCCGTACGGGATGGTCTGCAGCTGCGCCTGCACCTGGCCGCGGAACCCGCGCGACAGGGACCGATCCAACGGCACCTCGATGTCGCACCGCTCCCCGGCCACGTACTCGGCGAGTTGCCGGGCGGCGGTCTCGAGGTGTTGGCCCGCGGCGCCCGCACCCTCCCTGCCGCCCACGTCCTCAACCCCGAGCGTGCGGGCGACGGTGTCGAGCACCGCCGCGAAACCCTCTCCGTTGAATGCCACCCGCACCAGGCCTGTCGCGGTCGCCACCAACAGCAGCTCCCCCAGCGGGCTCGCGACATTGCGGTGTGCGAGGGCCGGGGCGTTCACCGGCGGCCTCCCCGGCCGGCCCCGCGGAATGCCACTCGCAGGCCCGCCTCGAGGGGCGGCAGCAGCCGGCGGCGCTGCCGCAGCCACGGCCCGAGGGCCTCCCGGTACGGGGTGCGTCCGGCCTCGGGCCCGAACAGCCGCCGCTCCACCTGCGCCGACGGCAGGTGCAGCGCGGCCGCGGTGGAGTCGAGGATCCGCAGCACGGTGGTGGCGGTGGCCCGGGCCGGGTCGCCGCCGCGGAGGTTCTCGCACAGCGCCCACGCATACTGGCCGAGCGCGTGCAGGTCGGGCACCCGGGCCGCCTGGTAGTCGGCCAGTGGACGGGCCGCCCCGGAGGCCAGATGCTCGGTGAGCACCGCGGCATCCTCCAGGCCCGCGTTGCCGCCCTCCCCCGTCGGCGGGATCACCCCGTGCGCGGCGTCTCCGACCAGCACCAGCCAGTCGTCGACCACCAGCTGAGGGCAGATCACCACCGCCCCGCCGAAAGACCGCTGCCGGGTGAAGGCCGCGAGGTCCTCACGGGTGAGCAGCGGCGCTGCCGCCGGGGCGTGCTCCCGCAGGTGCGCCGCAAGGGCATCGAGGGTCGCCGCGTCGGAGCGCTCGGTGAGGACCAGCTGCTCGCTGGGGTCGCCCTCGATCGCCGTCATCACCACGCACCACACGCCGTCACGCAGGGTCGCGGTGTAGATGCCCTTGCTGGTGAAGATGTGGTGATCCTCGGGGTGCATGCCGGGGGCGCTCGCCCCCGGGGCGGAGGTGGCGACACGGAACCGCACCCCCCAGTCGAGGGTCCGCGGCGGCGTCAGTACCCCGCGCTGCACGAGGGCGCTGCGGGCTGTCGAATGCACCCCATCGGCGGCGACCACCCGGGCGTCGGAGGCATCGAGGGTGGAGCGGCCCCCGTCCGTCCCCTCGAGGGTGAGGGTGCGGGTGGTGGGGTCGAGGTCGACCACGCGGGTGCCGAGGCGCACCGTGATCGCGGGGGTGGCCAGGGCCCGCTCCCACAGCATCGCCGTGAGCCCGGCGCGGGTGGTGGCGATCAGGGTGCCGCTGCGCAGGCGGGCCACCCGGCGGCGCCCGACGTGGATGCGGAAGTTCTCGACCACCTCCCCTCGGTGCGCAGCCGCGCCAGCAGGACGGGGTCGATGCGGCGGAGGGTCTCCTGGCCGCGGGGGTTCACTCCGATCGGGTAGCTGGAGGTGGGGTCGAGGTCCAGCTGCTCGGCGGCCTCGAGGATCGTGACGTCGTGGCCGCGGGCCGCCAGCAGCAGAGCACAGGCCAGGCCGCTCGGACCCGCCCCGAGGACGATCGTGCGGGCGGAGGTCATGGGCAGGGCCCCTCTCGTCGGCGGCGGGGTGTCGGCCCCGGGCGGTCCCGGGCCGCCCCGGCAGTCCCGCGAGCCTACGCGGCAGGGCTGGGGGTCGGCGGCGCATCCGCCCTGGCAATCCCCGGCCAGCCCCGGGTCCTCCCCGCCCCGATGCCTAGAGTGGCCGCACCAGCCCACCCACCTCGCGTGCGCCGCCGCACCGGCCCGCGCGCCCCGGAAGGACCCCGCATGAGCCGCTTCGCCGTCGACCCGGCCCACGCCATCGCTCCGTTCGTGCTCGGCCTCGACGTCGGTTCCGGCGGCACCCGCGCCGCCCTCTACGACGCCACCGGGCGGGAGGTCGCCGGGCACAGACACAAGGTGCCCCACGCCTTCACCACCGCCGCCGACGGCACCTCCACCCTCGACGCCGACCAGGTGTGCGAGGAGCTGCGCACCGCCATCGGCGCTGTGCTGGACGGCACCGAGGCTCCGGTCGCGGCGATCGGCATCGACACCTTCGCCTCCTCCCTGGTGGTGGTCGACGACACCGGACGCGCCCTCAGCCCCTGCATCACCTACGCCGACACCCGCTGCCGCGCCCACGTTGCGACGTTGCGCGCGCAGCTCGACGCCGCCGCGCTGCATCAGCGCACGGGTGCCCGGATCGCCGCCTCCTACCTGGCACCGCGCCTGCGGTGGCTGCGGGAGGACCAGCCGGACATCGCCCGGCGTGCCGCTCGGTTCATGGCCCTCGGGGAGTACGCGGCGCTGCGGCTGCTGGGTGAGCCAGCGCTCGGCACCGCCTCCGCGGCGTGGTCCGGGATGATCGACCGCCGCACCGGGGAGTACGTGCCGGAGCTGCTGCAGGCCACCGACACCGAGACCGCAGAGCTCGGCCGACCGCGCGACCCCTCCGACACCCTGCCGCTGGCCGACTCCCCCCTCGCCCGGGAGTTCCCGCAGCTCGTAGGCGCGATGTGGGTGCCGGTCGTCGGTGACGGCCTCACCGCGAACCTCGGCATCGGCGCCACCGGCCCCGACACGTGGGGGATCTCCACCGCCACCTCCGGGGCGATCCGCCGTCTGGTCGAGGGGAACGTGGACCGGCTGCCCGAGGGGCTGTGGGCATACCGGGTCGATCAGCGGCGCACTCTCGTCGGCTCCGCCATGAGCGATGCCGGACGGATGCTCGACTGGGCCGGTACGCGGCTGGCGATCCCGGAGGACATCGCCCACACCGACACCACTGCCCTGCTGTCGGCCCCGGTCAGCGACGCGACCCCGCTGGTGGTGCCGTTCCTCTCCGGGGAACGTGGCACCCGGTGGCGGGACGGTGCCCGCGCCGTCTTCGCCGGCATCAGCGCCTCCACCACCGCCGAGGACCTGCTGCGCGGCTCCCTCGAGGGCCTCGCCCTGTCGTACCTGCGGATCGCCGACCAGCTGGAGCTGGTGGGCGGGGCGCCGCAAAGGATCGTGCTGTCCGGGGGGATGACGGAGAATGTGCCGGCGTGGCTGCACCTCCTGGCCGACGCCCTGCAGAAACCCATCGACCACGTGGCGATCTCCCGCTCCACCATGCGGGGGGCAGCGCTGCTGGCGCTGGAGCAGGTGGCACCAGACGTCCCCATCGCCGAGGTGCCGGTGCGGGAGACCGTGGAACCGGTGGCCGCGCACGGCGAGTACTACCGGGAGCGGCTGGCCCGCTTCGAGGCACTGGCCGACGTCGCCTGACGGCAGGGACGGCTCGGCCTTCCCACTCACTCCGCCGCGTGGACCGCCCTCGCGAGCTCGTCGAGGTCGAGTCCGAGCTCCTCGCCACCGGTGAGGCCCACCAGGGCCCGCACCCGAGCGGCATCGTCCTGCCCCGCGTCCTTCACCGCGGCGGCGATCGCGTCGGCCTGCGGGTCGGAGACCTCCCCACCGGCGCGCACCCGCTGCGTGACCCAGGCGGTCCAGGCGGCCACCACCGCCACCTCCCCGGGGGCCGCCTCCGGCCCACCGGCCTCGGCGATCACCGGCAGGGTCCGCACCCGCAGCTTCGCCGAGCCGTCGGCCGCGATGCGCAGCAGCTGGTCGGCGAGGCGGGGGTTGGCGAAGCGCTCCACCAACGCGGAGGTGTACTCGGTGAGCTCCTGCTCCGGCAGCGGCAGGGTGGCGCGGGCCTCCGCCCACAGCGCCTCCACCCCGTCGCGCAGGGTGGGATCGGCGATCGCCTGATCGACCCGCTCGTGCCCGGCCAGCTGCCCGGCGTACGCCAGGTACGTGTGGGCGCCGTTGAGAAGGGGCAGCTTGCGTCGCTCGTGGATCTCGACGTCGTCGACCAGCTGCGCACCGGCCTTCTCCCACGCGGGCCGGGCACCACGGAAGCGGTCCTCGACCACCCACTCATGGAAGGGCTCGGTGACCACCGGGGTGGCATCGACAAGAGCCGTCTGGTCCCGTACCACCTGCGCGTCCGCCGGGGAGGCGGTCGGGGTGATGCGGTCGACCATGGTGGAGATGATGTCGACGTGCTGCTCGAACCAGCCACCGACCCCGTTCACGTCCCCGGCATCCCCGGCGAACTCCTCGAGGGCCTCCAGCACGGCGATCACCGACACGTCATCGCCGTCGGCGCCTCGCACGATCAGCCCGTACCGGCCGTCCTGCGCGGTGAGGGTCTGGGCCATGCGGGCGGAGCGGCCGGTGAACGCGACGACGCGCCAGGCGGGATCGGCGGCGGTGTACACCAGAGTGTGGGCGCGGGCGAAGTTGCCGATGCCCAGGTGCACCAGGCGGTGCTCCGCCGGGGTGCTCGGGGTCTGGTCGGTCACGCGGTCGCCTCCTGGTCACGGTCGAGGCGGAACACCTCGCGGGGGTGCTGCGGGGGTGCTGGACGGGCAGGGTGTCGGCGAGCGCGAGAGCGTCCTCCCTGCGCATCCGGTGCTCCGCCACCAGCCCGGCCAGGTGGTGGGCGTCGAGGCGGCGCGCCATGTCATGCCGCGCCGGGATGGAGCAGAACGCGCGGGTGTCGTCGATGAATCCGCTGGTCCGGGAGTAACCGATGGTCTCCGACACCGCCCGGCGGAACCGCAGGATCGCGTCGGGTGCATCGATGAACCACCACGGCGCCCCCGCGTACACCGACGGGTAGAACCCGGCCAGCGGTGCGATCTCCCGGGAGAAGACGGTCTCGTCGATGGTGAACAGCACCAGGCGGAACCCGTCGGACAGCCCGACGTCGTTGAGCACCGGGGCGAGGGCCTCCACGTACTCCACCCCCAGCGGGATGTCGGCGCCGACGTCTGCCCCGAAGCGCTCGAAGGTGCCGGTGTGGTGGTTGCGATGGGGGCGGCCGGGGTGGCAGCGGTTGCGCTGGCCGCGGCGTCGACGGGCGGGGCCCCGATCAGCCGGGCGATCGCCTCATCGCTCATCTCCGCGTGGGTGCCCAGCGCGATCAGCCCCGTCACCTGGGAGACTCGCCCCGCGAGGGCCCGGTGCACCGCGGGCAACACGCGGGGAAGCGGGACGGAGCGGGTGCCGTCGGGGATGATCACGCAGACGCTGCGGCCGTCGACGTCGGTGCCTGCCAGCTGCTCCGCGATGAACGCGTCGATCTGCTCGTCGCTCAGGGTCTGCTCGGGGCCACCGATGACCGCGGCGGATTCGGCCAGACCATCGGGGATCGGCAGGATCTGCGGGGCTGCGCTGCTCATGCGCCCACCCTAGGGGCGGCACTGCGCGGGGCGGGCGGGCTTGCCATGGGATGCCGATGGGGCGGTCCCGATCAGCGGCTGCACACCCCACCCGTGCGCGGCACCACCCGGGCATGCACTACACATGCCCCCTATGCTGATCGCATGACCACGCTGCAGATCCGCAACGTCCCGGAGTCCACCAGCCGCGCTCTCAAGGCCAAGGCGGCGCTGGCGGGGCGCTCGCTCAGCGATTACCTCCTCGCGGAGGTGACGCGCCTGGCCGAGCAGCCGAGCCAGGAAGAGGTGCTGGCTCGGATCGCTGCCCGCGCACAGGCCGATGTGCCTCCGGCCGCCGAGGTCCTGGCTGAGGCCCGCGCCGAGCGATGACCCTTGTCGTCGATGCCTCCGTGGTCGCGGAGGTCCTTCTCAACACCTCACGGAGTGGCCCCGCCCGCCGTCATCTCGCCGGGGAGCACCTGGTCGCCCCCTCACACCTGACTGCAGAGGTGACCTCAGTGGTCCGCGGGTGGATGCTCGGCGGGCATCTCCGCGAGGCGGACGGTGTCCGGGCGCTGCGCGAGTTCCCCCTCCTGGGTATCGATCTGGTCGACATGACACCCCGGCTCCCGGCTGTCCTCGCGCTGCGTCACAACCGTTCCGCGTATGACGCCCTTTATGTGGTCCTGGCTCGCGATCTGGAGTGCGCGCTGTTGACGCTGGACGCACGGGTGGTCCGCGCGGCACCGGACTGCGCCGTCACGCCGTGATCGGGCCCTGGCGACCACGGGGCCCCATAGCATCGTTGGCATGTCCTCCCCCGCTGCCGACGCCGGCGCCGATGCGGGGCGTGTGCAGCGGGTGCTCGATGCGCTCATCCCCGGATCGGTCGCGCTGCGCACCACGCGTGTCGACCGGGGAGGCCAGACGGCGCTGAAGGTCGACGTCGAGGTTCTGGTGACGGACCCTCCGCACCGCACCTGGGCGTCGATCCGCGACCTGCTCACCTCGGCCAGGGCGTCGGGGGTCATCCCCGACCGCACCGCCGAGCTCGCCCTCGACGTCTTCGGGCGCCTGGCGCAGGCCGAGGCCGCGGCCCATGGCGTCCCCGCCGAGCAGATCCATTTCCACGAGGTTGGGGCGCTGGATTCGATCGCCGATGTGGTGGGCGCCTGCGAGGCCTGGCGGCAGCTCAGGATCGACGGGCCGTCGGCAGCGTGGTGGCGGTGGGGTCCGGTCGGATCCGGGCGGCGCACGGGGACATCCCGGTGCCGGTCCCGGCGGTGGCGCGGCTCGCCGTGGGGTGGCCGACGGTCACCGGGGAACTGCTCCCGCCGCGCGGCCATGCGATCGGTGCGGAGGGGCACGGGCACGGGCACGATGGACGGCGGGTCCCGCCCGGTGTCGCCCCCGGCATCGGCGAACTCACCACCCCGACCGGGATGGCGCTCCTGCGCGCCCTCGCCGACCGCCCCGGCCCCCAGCCGGCGCTGCAGGTCGAGGCGATCGGCCTGGGAGCGGGTACCAAGGACACCCCCGGCCTGCCGAACGTGGTGCGGGTGTTCATCGGGCGGGCCTGGCAGGGACAGGGGGTCGGCGCCGCCCAGACCCCGGTCGACGCCGACGACACCCCGACCCGTGCAGTGCAGCTCGAGGCCAACGTCGATGACCTCGATCCCCGGTTGTGGCCCGGGGTGGTCGACAGCCTGCTGTCCGACGGCGCTCTGGATGCGTGGCTGACCCCGATCGTCATGAAGGGCGGGCGCCCCGCCGTCACCGTCCACGCGCTCGTCCGCACCGGGGACGCACCCTCCGCATCGGAGCGGATCATGGCACTGACCGGCAGCCTCGGCGTACGACGCCACGTGGTCGAGCGCAGCATCCGCACCCGCAGCTTCGAGGAGGTCGCACTGGAGGGACACCGGATCCGGGGGAAGGTCGCGCGCGACACCGACGGGGTGGTGCGGCGGAGGGAACCGGAGTTCCGGGACGTCGCCGCCGCGGCCCGCGCCCTGGGCATGACCGAACGGCAGGCCCTGGCGCAGGCGCGGGCCCTCTGCGAGGAGGACAGGTAGGGGCCGGCCCGAACGCCACCCGGGCCCGGTCCGCTCAGCCCTCCAGCACCGACTGCCCCAGGTATTCGCCCTCCTGACACCCCGGTGGGATCGCGACCACCGTGGATCCGACCGGGGTGGTCCACTGGTTCAGCAGATCCAGCTCCGCCAGACGCTGCTGGATCGGCAGGAACTGGGCGCGCAGGTCCGCCTGGAACGACAGGAACAGCAGCCCCGACTCCAGCTCTCCCTCGGGCCCCACGGTCTCCTCGTAGTTGTAGGGCCGCCGGAAGATCTCGTCGTGGCGGCTCTCATCCACGCCCCGTGCCCGCCGCATGTGCGAGAACTCGGGGATCCGCGCGAAGCCGTGCGGTGTGAGGGCCTCGAAGTCCGGGAGGTCCTGCTCGGCCCGGCCACCGAGCGGGGCACCGGTGTCGAGGTGTCGGCCGACGGCGTTCTCCCGGGCCACCCGGTCGACGGCGTCCCAGGTGTCGAGGTCCATGCGGATCCGCCGCAGCACCAGGCTGGTGCCGCCCGCGAATGGGCCGTCCGGAATCCAGACCACCCGGCGGAAGTGCTCACTGCCCAGCTGCGGGTTCGCCGACCCGTCGAGCTGACCGAACAGGTTCCGCTGCGTGGTGCCGCCCGGCTGCGTTCCCCGGGCCCGACGGAAACCGCGCTGCGTGAACCGGGCGGTGGTGAACGCGCGGGCGTCCTTGGCGAGCAGCCGCGCGGCATGGGCCACGACCAGCGGATCGTCGGCCGCCACCTGGATCAACAGGTCGGAACCGGTGTACCGGGGCTGGAGCTGATCGATCTGGAAGGCGGGCAGAGGGGCTAGCCAGTCGGGCGGCGTGCGGCCGGCGGCGGTCATCAGCCCGGGGCCGAAGCCGACGGTGACGGTGAGCCGGGCCGGTTCGCGGGTCATCTCCGGTTCGACATCGGCGAGTGCCGGCTCCCCCTGGGTGAGGCGGGCGGCGTCGTCGGTGAGCAGCCGCAGCAGCCGACGCAGCGCGGCCAGGTCCGTGCCGGGTCTCAGGTCGAGGCCCAGCAGGGTCGCGGCCGCCTGCGGCGCGGTCTCGATCCCGGCCTGGTGCTCACCGTGGAACGGCACGGTCTGGTCGCCGAACAGCGGGGTGTCGGCCGGGGCGGCTGCGGCCTCGGGGGCTGCGGGGTCGGCCGATGCGGTGGCGGTCGGGGTGCCCGGCGCAGCAGCCGTCGGGCCACCCCCGCGTTGCGTACTCAGGGCCCACGCCCCGCCGACTCCGGCGGCACCCAGGGTGGCGGCGCCGGCCCCGAGGGCGCCGGCGCGCAGCACGCGTCGGCGTCCGGGGTCGGCGGGGGCGGCGTCCCGTCCGTCCGGGGAGGACATCAGTGCCCGCCCCCGTCGCTCGCGTAGGACTCGTTGGCCCCGGCGAACTCCTTGGCGACAGCCTCCAGCGCCACCGTGGAGCCGTCGGCGAACCGTAGCGTGATGGTGATGCTCTCCCCCGGCGGGACGGGGCGGGTGAGCCCCATGAGCATGATGTGGTCGCCGCCGGGGGCGAGCTCGAGGGCGGCACCGGGCTCGATCGGGAAGCCGCCCTCCTTCTGGTTCATGCTCATGCCGCCGCTGCCGTCGGGGGCGGTCTCGTGCAGTTCGACGCGGGAGGCGGCGTCGGACTCCGCGGCCACCAGGGTGATCGTCGCGTCGCCGGTGTTGACGATCCGGGCGAACACGCCGGTCATGCCGGTTTCGGCGGCCTTCGCCCAGGCGTCGTGGATCTCGACGGGGGCATCACCGGCGGCGCCGCCGTCGGACGGGGCTGAGGTGGCGGTGGCGGCCTCCGCGGCGGAGGTGCCGGTGGAGGACGCGGGGGTGTCGTCAGCGGCGCAGGCCGCGAGGGCCAACACGGCAGCTCCGGTGAACCCGGCCAGGAGTCGACGACGACCCGGCTGGGGGCCGCCGAGACGCGGGCGGACCTCCCGGGCATCCGCACTGGTGGTGGGGGTCGCGGAGCTGGGGGTAGGGGCAGGGGTGATGTTCATGGGTGACCTCGGGTGATGTGAGGGTGAGCGGGACCGTGGGGTGGGGTCGCCATCCCGTCATGCTGGGTGTGCGGACGTCGTCACGCGGGGTGCGTGGACGCCCTCACCCGCGGTGTCTCGACCGCCCGACCTGGTCAGGGGGCTGACGGCAGTGGGAGGCGTCCCTGCCCGCTCGGTGGTCCGCGCCACCGCATCACACACAACACAGGGCGCCGCAGGATCCGGCGCGCCCGCATCGGGGGCCGGTCCCGCAGGTGCGGCCCGACGGGCACCGCGGGGTCAGTGGGCCGGGCGGGCAGGAGACGGTCGGCCACGCACCGGGCGAGCTCCAGGCACCGGTGCAGCAGGGATTCACCGTGGTGCAGCAGCAGTCCCGTGACCAGAGCGAGAGCAAGGTGGGTGAGGACCATCGGCCCGGGCACGTCACCGGTCACTGCACCGTGAGCGACGTGGGCGTGTGCTGCACTCCCGCCGGCATGCTCGGCGGTGCCCACGTGCTCGGCGGCAGAGGTGCCCGCGTGCGCAGCGAAGAGGTGATGAAAGGCCAGATGCCCCGCCAGCACTGCTGCCACCAGGCGCGCGGGCCCGAGCCTCACCCCCACCAGGAGAAGGCACACGACCGCGGTCACCAGACCGGTGCGGACGATCACCGTGGCGTCGGGCATCGGCGCACCACCCAGCATGTGCGCGGACACCGCTCCCGCGGTGATCACCGACGCCGCCGGGATGGCGCGCAGCAGACGCCAGCGCGCCTCCCTCAGGAACACGCCCCCAATCTCCCCCTGCCGCACCGCAGTCCCCTCCGGTGAACGTCCCCCGGGAGTCGCAGGTCACAGCGTGCCTGGCCGACCCCCACCGGGGATCACCGCCCGGCGGCCGGCCGAGCCCGCGGACGCGACGGTTCCGCCGGTCACGAGGCGTGTGGCGAGCGAGGCCGAGACGACGGCGACCGGCCGGGTCGCAGGACCCGGCCGGTCGACATCGTGGGCCGCGACACCCCCGGCGGGGTGCGGTGTCACGCCGCGGGGCGCACCCCGCAGACTCCAGGGTGCTCCGGGCCGATCAGCAGAGTGGAGCGTCAGCAGGAGGCAGGGGTGAAGGTCAGCGTCGCCTGACCGAAGTACGGATCCCCGGCGTGCACCGCCTCGGAGCCGCCCAGCGGGAGGGCTGAGATGACGATGCCACCGGCCGCTCCCGGAGCGATGGCCTCGTTCCACACGAAGGTGATCTCGGTGTCGGTGATGGTGACCGCCGGCTGCGCCAGGTCGGAGGTCATCAGAGACGCGTTCGGACCGTCGAAGCGGGCGTACAGGGCGTTGCCGAGGTAGTTGTCGACCCGGGGTTCGGACCACGTCGGGTCGATCGGGATGGTCAGCTTCGCCCCCGGCTCCGCGCCGTCCAGGAAGCCGAGCACCGGCCGCCAGTACACGCGGGAACCGTCGATGACGTAGTGCTGCAGCTTCCCGTTGACGGGATCGTCCGGGGATTTCAGCGAGCCCGTGTAGTTGGCGTTGGAGTAGTCGGGGGTGTCGAGGTCGATCGTCGCGCCGAAGGTGTGGGTGACCGCACCGCACGCGGGCGAGGTGGGATCCGTCGGGTCGGTCGGGTTCGTGGGGGTGCCGCCGCCTCCGCTGCCGGGCGGAGTCGTGGAATCGCCACCCGTCGACGCGGCCAGAGCCGGTGCGGTCACGGCGACCGCAGCGGAGGGCACCGTCCACGAGGCGGTCTTCAACAGGTTGCGGCGCGAGGCGACCGAACGCGACACAGTCATGACTATCTCCCTGAGAGCTCACGGCGCTGGTCGCGCCGACATCGCGTACCCCGGGGCGCCCACCTGCGTCCCGTTCGCACGAGTGTCTGAAATATATCTGACTGTCGCGCGAATCACCTACCCGTCGGGAACATCGGGACTGCGTGGCTCCCCCGTGATCCCCGTCAGGACCGCCCACCCGGGAGACAAGCCGACGGTGGGGGCGGCGACCCGCCGCACGCCCCGGAATGCGCGACCCTGGGTGGGAGCCACGACACGTGGCCCCGGAGGAGGGAGCCGTACCCGGCGAGCGACAAGACGGCCACAGGAGGCTGTCATGTCCTGGATCGTTCTCGTGCTCTCGGGTGCCCTGGAAGCCGTGTGGGCCACTGCCCTCGGCCGCTCCGAAGGGTTCACCCGACTCATCCCGTCACTGGTCTTCGCGGTCGCGTCGGTGCTCAGCATGTGGGGGCTGGCCTGGGCCATGCGTGACCTGCCCACCGGCACCGCCTATGCCGTGTGGGTCGGGATCGGTGCGACACTCACGGTGCTGGTCGGCATCGTCACCGGCACGGAGCCCGTGAGCCTCGCGAAGGTTGTGTTCCTGGCGATGATCGTGGGCGGGGTGATCGGGCTGAAGCTCGTGGGGTGAGGGTCGCGGATACCTCCACCCACACCCCCATGATGTGCCACCTCCGCGAGGTGCCACCTCCGTTCCACACACGGGAACAGACACGGCACATCGCGGGAACGGGTCCACATGCGGTTCGACGTGTCCATCCGACCGGTCCGACACCCCGCCTGAGCGGGCACCCCGGCCGCTCGGAACGCCCCTCTGGTCGCCCAGGGTCGCGCCACACACCCGGCGTGACCCGCATTTCCCCTGACCCGGCGGTCCGTCAAGCCCGGGGTGTGGGGACCTGTCCCCATCGACCCCGGCGCCAGGGCATCCCTAGCGTGGCAGCGCCGCCGGACACCGGGAGACCGGGCACCGGGACGACCGATCGCGCCGGGCGCTCCGGGTCCGCGGCCGACCCACCCATCGACACAGCAGCGAGACCCTCTCGAGGGAAGGATGATCATGTCCCCCGATGCTCGGCGCGACCATCACACCTCACGCCGCGGCCTGCTGCGGGTCGCTGCCGTCACCGGCGCCGTCGGCAGCGGACTGCTCCTGCCCGGGGCCGCCCACGCCGATCTCACGCTCGTCCAGGTGCAGCGCGCCGCGGGCGTCACCGCCGATGGCCTCTACGGTGATGCGACCCGCAGCGCGGTGCTCGCCTATCAGCGTCGCCACGGTCTGCCCGCCGACGGTCGCGCCGGCGCCACCACTCGCCGCCACATGGGTGTCACCCGCATCGGGGAGAACCCGGGCAGCGGTACTCCGAGCCCGATCCTCGTGGACGCCTGGGATCGACCGATCTCCCGCGCCAAGGCTGTCGCTCGCGCCAAGTACTGGCTGACCGCCCACAACGGCGGCCCTGTGCCCTACTCGATGGAGAAGTACTTCCGCGGCCCCCACGCGCACGGTGGCCAGAAGGTCGCACGAGGCGTCGCCCCGGCGCCGATGAGCTCGACATCCCCCACCGGTGCGGCCCTGGTGCGCGGCCTCGCCAACACGGCGGGCCCGCAGCCCGCGATGACCCAGCTGGCCCACGGGATCGACACCGGCACTGAGGAAACCCCGGGCCGACCAGACGTAGTGCGCGTGGTGATCGGGGACCCAGTCGGCCATCCCACCGGTTCACCACGCGACGGCATCCATGACACCCCCGCCTCCGCCGTGCCGATCGAGGTAAAGAGGACGACCTGGATCTGCACCTGCGGCCGGGGGTGGCCGATGGTCTCCTGGGCCACGGCGCAATGTACGAGTGGCTCACGCGGATCGTGTTGGAGCACGGCCGGCCTGCTGTGACGGTGCACGCCCTCATCAGTCGACGCCGCCGACGAGCTCGTCGATCTGCTCATGCGCACCACGGGAACGCCCGGTGTGCGGCTGCATGCCGTGGAGCGCCGCCTCCGCACCCGCTCCTTCGAACACGTCAAGGTGCACGGTCAGCGGATCGCGGTGTAGGTTGCCCGCGACGACAACGGCATGATTGCGCGTGGGAGCCCGAGTTCTGAGACGTGTCCGCTGCGGCCCGCGTCGTGGGTATCACGGAACGGGAGATGCTTCAGGTTGCGCGCACCGCGACCTCGGCCCACCACTGACCACCCGGAACTGACGCGCTGCCAGCGCGTTCGGCACGATCACCTGATGGATCCGCTGCCCCGCCGGATACTGGGCAGGGACCTCCGCCACTCCCCGAGAGGAATCATTTCCGCCATGTCCGACACCATCAGCCTCGCGATCGACAAGGCCCTCGCGGCCCCCAACGGCCGCCACGCCGAGATCCTCGTGAACGACGGCCCGCTGCGGCAGACGGTCATCGCCCTGAAGAAGGGCGTGCGCCTGGCCGAGCACAACTCCCCGCCTGCGGCGTCGATCCAGGTGATCCGCGGGGTGCTCCAGGTCTCCGGCGAGGACGAGGTGGTGATCCAGGAGGGTCACGTGGAGGCCCTCACCCATCAGCGCCACGCGGTGGAGGCGCTGGAGGACACCGTGTTCCTTCTGACCACCGTCACCAGCATCCCTGGCCGGACCAGCCACACCGGCCAAATACCGGTGGTGGACCCCGAGCTGTGAGGCACCCGGCGGTACCGCCGGATCACGCCCGGGGGGCCGGTCCCACGGGCCAGCGCTGCACTATCCGATCCCGGAGCCGACGGTCGCGCACCTCGAGCATGGCCCCTACCACTGCCACCAGCACCAGCAGGCCGATCCCGGCCAGCATGATCCAGGGTCCCGACTGCCCGAGCGCCAGCAGGGAGTGCGACGCCGTAGAGTAGGAGGACCAGTCCGGGGAATCGGCCACCAGGGCGATGAACCACAGCGACCATCCGAACCCAACATCGCACCGGCGATGACCGCAAGCATGCCCAGAAACTGCAGCGGGCCGTCCTCCATCAGCGCCCGCAGCTGTAACAGAGGCGAGCGGGCCACGCCCACGCACGCCACCGTCAGCTCCAGGCTGAGCATGGCGACCCCCGCGGCGAGAGCGAACCCCAGGGGGCAGATCGACCGATCTCCCGCACCTGGCGCACGGATTGCTCCGACCTGGTGTCGCTGGCGTGGGGCCTGAGCATGTCCCACAGCACCTCGACGCTGCACCCCTCTCAGGGTTACGGCGTCGTCACCCCCATCACGAAGTCGCAGCTGAAGCCAGGCGACATCCTGCTGATCCCCAAGTGGGACAACGGGAAGGACTTCGGCCACGTGGCGATCTTCGAGAAGTGGGCCGACGCCGCGCATCCGGATGCCGGTCGGAACACCGGATGGCCCGCCCGATGCAGTGCATCGGGCGGGCCGCTCCGGTCGTGGTTCAGGCGTTCACACCCGTCAGGCGCTCGCGCCGTCCTTCTTGGCGATCCGCAGCCAGGTGTCCACCACGGTGTCGGGGTTCAGCGACATGCTTTCGATGCCCTGCTCCACCAGCCACTCGGCGAGGTCCGGGTGGTCCGAGGGACCCTGGCCGCAGATGCCGACGTACTTGCCGGCGCTGCGGCAGGCCTCGATGGCGCGGGTGAGCATGAACTGCACCGCGGGGTCGCGCTCGTCGAAGCGGTCCGCCACCAGGGAGGAGTCGCGGTCCAGGCCCAGGGTCAGCTGGGTCATGTCGTTGGAGCCGATGGAGAAGCCGTCGAAGTGCTCCAGGAACAGCTCCGGGGTGGCGGCGTTCGAGGGCAGCTCGCACATCATCACGACCTGCAGGTCGTTCTCACCGCGGCGCAGGCCGTGCTGGGCCAGCAGCTCGATCACGCCCTTCGCCTCGGCGGCGGTGCGCACGAACGGGATCATGATCTTGATGTTCGTCAGGCCCATCTCGTCGCGCACGTACTTCAGGGCCTCGCACTCCATGGCGAAGCACTCGGCGAAGTCAGCCGAGAGGTACCGCGAGGCGCCGCGGTAGCCGAGCATCGGGTTCTCCTCCTCCGGCTCGTACATCGGGCCGGCGATGAGGTTCGCGTACTCGTTGGACTTGAAGTCGCTCATGCGCACGATCACCGGGTTCGGCGCGAAGGCCGCGGCGATGGTGGCCACGCCCTCGGCGACGCGCCGCACGAAGTACTCGCGCGGGGAGGCGTAGGCGGAGATCATGCCGCGGATCTGCTCGGCCAGCTGCGGGTCCGTCTGCTCTACCTGGTCGAGCTCCAGCAGCGCCTTGGGGTGGATGCCGATCTGCCGGTTGATGATGAACTCGAGACGGGCCAGGCCGACACCGCTGTTGGGGGTGCGGGAGAAGGCGAAGGCCTGCTCCGGGTTGCCCACGTTCATCATGATCTTCACGGGGATCTCGGGCATGGAGTCCACCTCGGTGGAGCTCACGGTGAAGTCGAGCTTCCCGGAGTACACGTAGCCGGTGTCGCCCTCGGCGCAGGAGACGGTGACCTCCTGGCCCTCGGTGAGCTCCTTGGTGGCCACGCCGGTGCCGACCACCGCGGGGATGCCGAGCTCGCGGGAGATGATCGCGGCGTGGCTGGTGCGGCCACCACGGTTGGTGACGATCGCCGCGGCGCGCTTCATGATCGGCTCCCAGTCGGGGTCGGTGGTGTCGGCCACCAGCACGTCCCCGGCCTGGAACTCGTGCATCTGGTCGAGCGAGGTCAGCACGCGCACGGTGCCGGCGCCGATCTTCTGGCCGATGGCGCGGCCCTCGATGAGCACCTCGCCCTTCTCCTCCAGGCGGAACTTCTCCACGGCGCCGCCGCGGCGGGACTGCACGGTCTCCGGGCGGGCCTGGAGGATGTACACCTGGCCGTCGGCGCCGTCGAGGCCCCACTCGATGTCCATCGGGCGGCCGTAGTGCTTCTCGATGGTGAGGGCCTGGCGGGCGAGGGCCTCGACCTGCTCGTCGGTGATCGACAGCTTCACCTGCTCGGCGGGGTCGACGTCGACGAACTCGGTGGTGCGGCCGACGGTGCGGTCCTCGGTGTAGACCATCTTGGTGGCCTTGGCGCCGACGGAGCGGCGCAGGATCGAGGGGCGGCCCTCTTCCAGGGCGGGCTTGTAGACGTAGAACTCGTCGGGGTTCACGGCGCCCTGCACCACGCCCTCACCGAGGCCGTAGGCGCTGGTGATGAACACGGCCTTGTCGAACCCGGATTCGGTGTCGACGGTGAACATGACGCCGGAGGCGCCGATGTCGGAGCGCACCATCTTCTGCACCCCGGCTGACAGCGCCACGGCGCCGTGGTCGAAGGAGTGGTGGACGCGGTAGGCGATCGCGCGGTCGTTGTAGAGGGAGGCGAAGACCTCACGCACGGCGTGCAGCACGGCGTCGATGCCGCGCACGTTGAGGAAGGTCTCCTGCTGGCCGGCGAAGGAGGCGTCGGGCAGGTCCTCGGCGGTGGCGGAGGAGCGCACCGCGAAGGAGGCCTCCTCGCCGGACCCGGCGGCGAGCTGCTCGTAGGCGGCGCGGATGTCCTGTTCGAGGTCGGCCGGGAACGGCTGGCCGACGACGAGGTCGCGGATCTCCTTGCCGGCGGCGGCGAGCGCGACGGTGTCGTCGGTGTCGAGGTCGCGCAGGCGCTCGTCGATGCGCTCCGCGAGGCCCGTATCCCCGAGGAAGCGGCGGTAGGCGTCGGCGGTGGTGGCGAAGCCGTCGGGCACGCTCACGCCGAGCTGCGCGAGGTTGCCGATGAGCTCACCGAGGGAGGCGTTCTTGCCGCCCACCTGCTCGAGGTCGGACATGCCGAGCTCGGAGTACCAGCGGATGTTGTCGGTCATGACGGGTCCTTCCGGAAGCGGTTCGGCGCGGGGCCGAGATGAGGGAGTGACGGGCGAGAGGTCTGGGGTGCCGCGTTCAGCGCGGCGGCAGGGGCATGGCCTGCAGGATGATCGTGGCCATCTCCTCCACCGACTTGCTGGAGGAGTCGACGAAGGGGACGTTGTGCGCCTGGTACAGCGCCCGTGCCCGGTTCAGCTCCCACGTGGTCTGCTGCAGCGACGCGTAGCGCGACCCGGGACGGCGCTCGTTGCGCACCTCGCTGAGGCGCTGCGGGGAGGTGAGCAGACCGAAGCAGCGCTTCTCCATGCCGCGCAGCGGGCGGGGCAGGTCGGGGCTGTCGAAGTCCTCATCGACCAGGGGATAGTTCGCGACGAACACGCCGTGCTGCAGCGCCAGGTACATGCTGGTCGGCGTCTTACCGCAGCGGGACGGGGCGATGAGGATGATGTCGGCCTTCTCCAGGGCGCGCAGGGACTGGCCGTCGTCGTGTTCGATGGCGAACTCGACCGCGGCCATGCGCTGGTTGTAGCGGCGGGAGTTGCCGACGCCGTGCAGACGGGCGGGGGCGTGGTCGCCGGCGCGGCCCAGCTGCTGTTCCATCTGCTGCAGGTGGGAGCCGACGAAGTCGATGATCGGGGCCCGGGAGGTCTGCAGCAGCGTGCGCACGGACTCGTCGACGGCGGTCATGAACACCACCGGCTGCACCGGCCCGTCCATGGCGCGGTCCAGCAGGGTGACGACCCGGCGGGCCTCCTCGAGGGTGGTGATGAACGGGATCAGGTGCCGTTCGAAGGCGATGTCGGGGAACTGCAGCAGCAGGGCGTTGCCCATGGTCTCGGCACTGATGCCGGTGGAGTCCGACAGGAAGTAGACGGGCACCGCGTCCTGGGCGCGATCAGCCCGGTCGTCCGACGCACCCCGAGCCTGGGGGGCGGTCGCCGCGGCATCGGTCGCCGGAGCATCACCGGTCCCCCGTGCAGGATCCGTCATCGGGTCCTCCTCCCTGCGCGAGCGGCCGCGCAGCACTCCATCGTGTCGGGGACAACGCTACTCGGCGGGTCCGACATCCGCCTGGACGGGAGGTCCCCGGGCGTCCATCATTCCGGGCGATCGACGTTGCGGTGCTCAGGCCTGCCCGGAACGGGGTGCGGGCGGGCAGATCTGCGCACAGCGGTGCGCGTGGATGTGACCGGTCCGGCGGCGCTCCTGGCGCGAGTGGAGGGATCACCGAGCGGCCGAGGGCCGAGGATACCCCCGGCCGGGGACGACGGCTCGACTGCGCCGCCGACGGACGCCTCCCCGCGGCTCAGTCGTCGAGGTTCTCGCGCAGGAATCCGGCGACGGCATCGAGCACGACCTCGTCGATGCCGTGTCCCATCAGCGGCCGACGGACTTCGCGGGTGCGCAGGTGAGCCTGCATCCATTCCCGCACCAGCTGCTCACGCTCGGGCGGGAACCAGGGGTCGCGACCACCGTGGCCCCACAGGGCGGGCACCTGGGCGCGGGCGAGCTCGGCATCGCGGGGGTCGGTGGAGAGCGCGTCGGCGGCGGATCCGTCCGTCGCCGACCCGTCCGACGCCGACCCGTCGGCCCGCTCCAGCAGCGGCCCGACGGCGAGGCCCGGCAGCAGCGGGCCGCCGCTGAGCTGCACCACCCATTCCAGGGCATGGGGGTTGCGGCGCAGCAGCTCGAGCGCCAGCATCGCCCCCTGGGAGAAGCCGATGGCCCCGACCACGCGCTGCGACTGGGCGGCGATCCACCGCTCCACGGCGGCCGCGGAATCGGCGAGCAGACCGGCGTCGGCGAGGTTCTCATCCAGCCAGGCGAAGCCGGGGCCGTAGGCGAGGACCCCGCGCAGGGAGGCATAGCCGTAGTGGGCGGGGAGGTATGGGGTGAGGCCGGCGAGGTCGCCCTCGTGGCTGCCGAGCCCGTGCAGCAGAAGCACCAGCGGGCGGGGGTCCTCCGCGGGGGCGGAGCGCACGACGGCGGCGTCGTCGATCTCGCTGCCGAGGCGCGTGACCGACGACGCCCGCGGGGACGCGGGGGTGGGATGCTCGGAGGTGCTCATGCCTCGACCCTAGGGCGTGACGGTCGGGGAACCGGGGTGCGCCGTGGGTGTGCGTCGAGGTGCGGCACGTCCGGCCCTGATCGTAGGCACGCGGGAGGGGCCGACCGGGTGCATCGGCGCGGCGTGTCGCGGCCGGGTGCGGGCCCCGCGGGTCAGGTGCCGCAGAAGGTCATGAACCCCGCATCGTCGGGGCCGGGGGCCGCGAGCTGCGCCCGCAGGCCGGGGCCCTGCTCCTCCGCGGGGGCACCGCCGGCCGCCGGGTCGGCACTCCCCTCGCGATCGGGGCCGGAGCGGGTCACCGGGGTGGTCGGCTCCCGCACGGCCTGCACGATCTCCTCCACGGGGCCGAGGTCTCCCAGCTGGGCGGCCCGCAGCGCGGACTCCAGCACCAGGTTCCGGGGGATCACCACGGGCGCGGTGCGGCGCGCGGTTTCGTGGGCCTCCTGCACACGCTGGGGGTCGGCGGCGGATTCCAGGGCGCTGCGGCGCTGTTGCCAGGCGGCCCACGCGGTGGCATCGGCCGCTGCAGCTGCGGCCGGGACCCCGAGGACGTCGGGAGCCTCCGAATCGGCCGCGCCTGCGGCTCCCGGCATGCGTCCTTCGGCGAGCGCCCGCAGCGTCGCGGTGTGGTCGAGGCGCTGTGCGGCCATGAGGTCGAGCGCATCGGCGGCGAGGTCCCGGGCCTGCTCCTCCGGCACTCCCCCGGGGCCGAGCGGCAGGCCCAGGTGGCGGGCTGCGGTGGAGGTCCAGGCGTCGCGGTAGTGGTCCGGGAAGGCGTCGAGCTCCGCGCGTGCGAGCTCCAGGGCCCGGTCGGCCGACGGATGGAGCACCGGCAGCAGGGCCTCCGCCAGCCGTGCCAGGTTCCACTGCGCGACACCGGGCTGGCGGCCATAGGCGTAGCGGCCACCGGTGTCGATCGAACTGAACACCGCGAGCGGATCGTGGCGGTCGAGGAAGGCGCAGGGCCCGAAGTCGATGGCCTCCCCGGAGAGGGTCATGTTGTCGGTGTTCATCACGCCGTGCACGAAACCGAGAAGCATCCACTGCGCGACGAGGTGCGCGTGCGCGCGGGAGGCGTGACGCAACAGCAGGAGCGCATCGGACGCGGAGTCACCCCCGTCAGCGTTCGCAGTGCCGCCCAGGTCACCGCTCGGGCCGCCCGCTGCGACCTCCCCCAGCCCGTGCCGCTGCACCGCGTAGGCGGCGAGGCGAGCGGTCAGGTCCGGGCCGTGGTGCCACGCCGCGTACTGCACGGTGCCGAAGCGCAGGTGGCTCGCGGCCACCCGCACCTGGATACCCCCGGGCTCCGGCACCGGCCCGCGCCGACGGATGCCCTCGCCGGTGGCGAGGACGGCGAGGGTGCGGGTTGCGGGCACGCCGAGCGCCTGCAGGGTCTCGCCAATCACGAGCTCCCGGAGCATCGCCGTCAGCGGCGCCCGGCCGTCGGAGCCGGGGCGGGACAGCGGGGTGAGGCCGGTGCCCTTCGTCTGCAGATCGACGAGGCGGCCGTCGGGGGTGCGCAGCTCCCCCAGCAGCAGCGCGCGACCGTCGCCCATGTGCGGGTTGGGGGTGCCGAACTGGTGGCCGGCATAGCGCAGAGCGAGGGTGCCGCCGGCGCGTCCGGTGAGCAGGCGCAGACCCTCGGGGCTGCGCAGGAGGTCCGGGTCGAGGCCGAGCTCGGTGGCGAGAGGTTCGTTGAGGGCCACCAGGCGGGGTGCGGGGAACTGCTGGCCCTGCGCGGGGACGACGAGCTCCGGGAGGGCGCCGGCGAGGGTGCGCTCGAGCGGGGGAGATCGGGGGCGGTCGCGGTCGGCTGGGGCTCGGGGACCATCCCGCGAGGGTAGCGGGGTGCGTCGGGCGGGGGCTGATGGAGCAGGCTCTGCCCGAGGCCGACCACAAGGTCGGCCTGGCCTCCGTGCACTGCTTCGGCGCAGTACAGCTGCGCCTGGCCTGGCTGTTCATGCCCTCCGTGAAGCGCCCTGGCCCGGGGGACTGAAGCATCCCGGGTTTGGTGGAGGCTCGGTTAGTTGGTTCCGGCCTCGATGAGGGCGCGGTTGTCAGGGTAGTGGGTGGCCCAGTAGGTGGCCTCGTACTCGGCGGGCGGGACGTGGCCGAGCTCGCCGTGCAGGCGCCGGTGGTTGTACCAGTCGACGTACTCAGCGACGGCGATCTCGACGTCGCTGATGGACTTCCAGCCGCCCTGACGCATGACCGGGTTGCGCACGCACTCGGCCTTGAACAGCGAGTTCAGCGCCTCCGCCATCGCGTTGTCATACGAATCGCCGCGGGACCCCACCGAGGCGACAGCCTCGGCCTCGGCGAGCCGCTCGGTGTAGCGAACCGCGCGGTATTGCACGCCCCTGTCGGAGTGGTGGACCAGACCGGTGACGTCCTGCCCGGCGCGGCGCCTGGCCCACAGACCCATGTCCAGGGCGTCCAGGGCCAGGTCGGTGCGCAGCGAGGTCGAGACTTGCCAGCCGACGATCATCCGGGAGAAGACGTCCAGGACGAACGCGGCGTAGACCCACCCGGAGTAGGTGCGGATGTAGGTCAGATCCGCCACCCACAGCTGGTTCGGTGCCTCGGCGACGAACCGCCGCTCGACCAAGTCGGCCGGCCGTGGCGTCTCGGCGCCCTCGCTCAGGGTGGTGCGGCGGGTCTTCTCCCGCGCGATCCCGCGCAACCCGTGAGCGCGCATGAGCCGCTCAACGGTGCACCGGGCCACGGCGATGCCCTTGCGGACCAGCTCGGCGTGGACCTTCCGAGCCCCGTAGACGCCCAGGTTGTCGGTGTGCACGGTCTTGATCTCCTCGATCAGCTCAGCGTCCCGCACGGCGCGCGCCGACGGGAGACGGTTCTTCGCGGCGTAGTAGGTGCTCGGGGCGATCTGCACGCCGGCGTCCTTGAGCACGGCGCAGATCGGCTCGACCCCGAGCCGGCGACCCTCAACGACCCGATCGCGGTGGGTGTCGATGTACTCGACCACCACCTCGGTCGGCACTTCGCGGGCTACTTGATCTTGCGGTCGAGCTCCGCGGCCGCGAAAAAAGCCGCGGACGTCTTCAGGATCTCGTTCGCCCGCCGCAGCTCGCGGACCTCGCGCTCGAGCTGGGCGATCCGCGTCGCGTCATCCGTCGTCGTGCCGGGCCGGACCCCACCATCGATCTCGGCCTGGCGGACCCAGGTCCGCAACGCCTCGGGATGAATCCCAAGCTGATCGGCGATCCGCTTGATCGCTCCCGTGGCCGTCGCAGGGTCCTTCCGCGCGTCCATCGCCATCCGCGTCGCGCGGTCCCTCAACTCCTCGCTGTACTTCCGCGGTGCTGCCATGACTCTCATCCTTCCGTGGAATGAGAGCCTCCATCAGACCCGGGCGATTCAGACATCTCCCGCCACCGGCGCCGTGGACGGCGTCGTCGCGACACCGGCACAGCTACAGGTGTTCGGTTTCCGACACCGAAAGGGCATGCCATGCACGGCGACACCCCGACCCACGACCATGACTACCCCGCCGCGGGCGTGAAGATCCTGTCCCGCGTCAAGTAGTTGGCAGGATTTCCTTGGTTTTGAATGTCGGGGTGGTGGGGTCGGTCAGGCCCAGGTGCACCTCCTTGGGCCGGTTCCATGAGATGGCCTCGTGGGGCCGGAGCTCGTTGTACTCGATCCGGTAGTCCTCGGCCCGCTCGGCGAGCACGATCGCGTCGTCAATCTCGTCCAGGTAGAGCCGTTCGTACTTCAGCGTGCCGAAGCCGCGTTCACGGGACCCGTTCTGCCCCGGGGTCTTCACTCGGGTGCGCACGTGGTGTAGCTCGGGGTGGGCGGCGATGAAGGACTCGAAGCGGAAGGACCGGAACGGCCCGCCGTTGTCCGTCACGATGGTCACCACGGGCAACAGCTCACCGGTCTCGGGATCGACCGGGCAGGCCTCGACCAGCGGGTGACCGAACATGGCCTCGTAGTCGGCCAGGGCCAACTCGATCGCGTCGATCGCGTCGTGCTGGTTCCCGGTGGGCGAAACGTGGAAGGGGTGCTCGTACTTGGACCAGTAGTCCCGGCACCCGGCCAGCCGCCAGGTCCCTCCGGTGGTGGTCTCGAACTCGCTGAAGTCCAGCTGCCAGACTTGGTTCGGGCCTGAGGGCTCGGTGGCGAACCCCGGCCTTGCGCCGCTCGGCCAGCTTCCGTCGCTCCCGTTGGTACTGCGCGGGCAGAATCAGCCCCTCGTCGCGCAGGATCCGCAGCACGGTCGCCTCGGAAACCACATGCCCGTCGTGGCGGACCATTGCCCAGATCTTCCGATGCCCCCACGCCGGATGGGCCAGCGCGTGCTTGACCACCAGTTCCCTGGCGGCCTGCCGTGCCGGTTGCGGCCACGGTCCCTTCACCGCCGTCCCGGTGCGGGCCTTGGCCTGCCAGCGGCGCCAGGTCCGCTCGGGCATGTCGAAGAGCTGGCAGAACCTCGCGGTCGACATGCCCGCTTCCACGCGGATCACCTCGAGGTCCTCGAAGGGCCCAGCCGGCCCTCCGCGGACTTCTTCCACACCCTGGCTTCCAGGTGTGCCTCGCCCAAGGCCTGGGTCAGCTCGGCGACCTCGGCCTCCAGCTGTTCCTCTCGGGAGGATGGTCCGGACCTGCCGGCCACCAGGGCGGTCTTGCCGGCTTCCAGGAACTCGGCCTTCCACCGTCCGATGGACTGCTCACTGACTTTCTCCTTGCGTGCCGCTTCGGCGATGGACATCTCGCCGGCCAGCACGCTCAGCACTATCCGGGACTTCTTCTCCGCCGGAATCGAGGGTGGTCTACCCATGTCTGACTCTCCTTCAGGACCTACATAACGGCCCTGCCACTAAGTCTGACGCGCGACATGACAGATCCTGCAGTCCGAGACGGTGCGGCTCTGCGGAGACAACCCGGAAAGGGGGCGGGCATGGCGCCGCATGGTTCGACCAATGAGATCGCGCGGCACCTGCTCGAGGCCAACGAGGATCGGCTGGCGGCGCTCGCCCCGGTGCTCATGGACCGGGTGGCCGAGGAGATTGGCCTGCCGGCGCCACCGATCGACCACAAGTGGCCGGCCGACGTCATCGAGGCCACCCGCGAGTTCCTCGTCTGTGTCGCGACCGATGACATGGAGCGGCTGGGGGCGAGCGGTGGGATCTTCGAGCGGATCGGGCTGGAGTCGGCCCGCGGTGGGGTCGAGGCCGAGGCACTCTACGACTTCATCCGCATGGCTGCGCGCCTGGCCCAGGCGGAGGTCCACCGAGCGGTCCTGCTCGCTCCCCAGCACCTCGACCCCGAGGCCGTCCTCGGGCTGCCGGTCGCTGCGGACGAACTGGCCACCACCCTTCGCCCGGTCATGGCCGACGTCGACTGCATCGTCGGGCCTGCCGTGCCGATCACCGAGTTTCCCGGCTCCCTCGCGATGGGGCAGCGGCTCAGCGCCCTTCGGGCCGTCGCCCACTCGGGGCCGACCTTCGTCGACGACTCCCTGCTCGAGCTCGTCTGCGTGGCCGACCCGGTCGCCGTGCGGGCCCTGCGGCGCAAGTACTTCGGAGAGCTCGACCGGCTGCCGAGGACCAGCGTGCGGTGCTCGTCGAGACGCTCCGCCAGTGGTTGCTCCAGTGGGGCAACCGGCCGGGGATCGCCCAGGCCCTCACGGTTCACCCGCAGACCGTGAGCGGTCGTCTGCACCGGTTACGTGACCTGCTCGCCGACGATCTTGAGGGCGCCGTCGTCAGGGCCGAGCTGCTCGTGCTGCTCACGGCCGAAGGGGTCGCCTGATCGGCGACCCCTTCTGTGCTCTCCATGTCAGGAGAGTGACTACCCCGGGGACCTCCCCGGTCCGAGGTGTGAGTTGGTCAGTAGTCGTAAGAGCTGGGCGTGCGGTTGGTCATCCACTTGTTGTGCGGCTCGATGATCTTCCACTTCGCCTCGGGGTAGCTGATCGCCTTGATGTGAGCCTTGAACTTCGCCTTCTCCTTGGTGACACCGGTCTTGGTCTTGGTCTTGGCGTAGAGGTTCCACTGGTTGCTGAAGCCCGGCCGCTGCCCCGCGAAGGGGAGGGTGATGGTCACGACGTTGCCGGACCCCGTCGCGGTGCCCGGGCCGCTGTACGTGAACGCCCCCGTGTACACCGACGGGTCAAGGGTGACCGTGATCTTGATGTCGTAGGGGTAGGGCTGGTTCATGTCCGCGATGCAGTCCTGGTGGTTGTTCGGCGAGTACCGAACCGTGCCGCTGATCTGGTCGCGGTGGTTGTTGATCGGCTGGCGGCCGTTGGACGACCACATGTCGAAGACGTAGCAGTCCTTCTTGTGGGATGAGGCGAGCGCGGGGGCCGAGACGGCCAGGGCGACGGTCGGGGCCGACCAAGCGATGCCCTTGGCGACGGTTCGGCGGGAGACGGCAGAGGGACTGGTCACGAGGTGCTCCTGTAGGCAATCGGTTGGGTTGCACCCTACCAAACGGATGCCGTTGATCATCACATACGGCTCTTCAGAGTTGAGTGTGGGTGCGCCGGTGGTGCGGGGTAGCTGGTGGTAGGCGTCGAGGTCCCGGATGATGAGCAGACTTCTACCTCTGCTCGCACCAAGGACCTCGACGATGCACGACCATAGTTGCGTATGCCCTGACGCGCTCGATCGCTGTGACCGATGCGACCTCCTCCTCGGCCTCCCTGGACTGCACCTGATCTCTGTGGACCGCGCCCGAACCGGGTTCCTTCTTGAGGTGGAGTCCTGCGATCCGGTCGCGGGCTGCCCGGGATGCGGTGTGATCGCCGCTGGTCACGGCCGGATCGTGACCTCGATGATCGACGCTCCGTGGGCGGACCGGCCCGTGCGGATTCGGTGGCGCAAGCGCCGCTGGATCTGCCGCGAGGAGGCCTGCCCGGTGGTGACATTCGTCGAACAGGATCCCGTGGTCTGCCCTCCGCGGGGCCTGCTGACCATGCGCGCGCTCCGGTGGGCGATCGGCCAGCTCCGCCGCGAGGGCGCCACGATCCAGGGGCTCGCCCGCCAGCTCGGCACGACCTGGAACACGCTCTGGTCCCAGGTCCAACCCGTCCTGGCCCGGGCCGCAGAGGATCCCACCCGATTCGAGGGCGTGCAGGTCCTGGGCGTGGACGAGCAAGTGTGGCATCACCGTGATCCGCGCCTTCGGGGTCCGAAGGAGCTCGCCGGGATGGTGGACCTGACCCGCAGGTCCCACCCCGTTGCCCGGCTGCTCTAGGGCGTGTTGTCAAACTTTGCTGGTCAGCCAGTGGAGGGTCGCGGCGAGCGAGATGGCCGCGGCGTAGCTGCGGGCGGTCTTGCAGGTGCGCATCGCGATGCCGCGCCATTGCTTGAGCTTGGCGAAGCACCGCTCGATCACGTTGCGTCCACGGTAGACCTCGGGGTCGAAAGCGGGCGGGCGTCCGCCGGCTGAGCCGCGTCGGCGCCGGTGCGCGGCCTGGTCTTGCCGGTCGGGGATGGTGGCCTTGATGCCGCGCTCGGCGAGCCAGGCCCGGTTCGCGCGGGAGGGATACCCCTTGTCCGCGAGGACCCTATCCGGGCGGGTGCGGGGCCGGCCAGGGCCTGGCCTGGGGACCCGGATCTGGTCCAGGACCTCGGGGAGCAGGCTCGTGTCGGCGGCCTGGCAGCCGGTGAGGACGAAGGCGAGCAGGCGGCCCTTCCCGTCCGAGACGGCGTGGATCTTGCAGGTCAGGCCGCCTCGGGAGCGGCCGATCGCGTGGTCGCCCGGCTCAGGCCCGAGATTCTTGTAGTTCGATGGGCCCCCCTGTATGGCGGGGAAGGGTCGCGGCGTGCTGGTGGGCGCGCACGATCGTCGAGTCGATCGAGCACACCCAGTCCAGCTCGCCCTGCGCGTCGGCGGCCTGCTGGGCGCGCTCGAGCGCGCACGCCCACACGCCGGTCTTGGCCCACCGGTCGAAGTGGCGGTAGATCGTGTTCCAGTTCCCGAACCGTTCCGGCACGTCCCGCCACGGCGACCCGGTCCGGAACTTCCACGCGACCGCTTCCGCGACCAGCCGCCGATCCATCGGCGGCCGACCCGTCGCCTTCGGCGCGGGGAAGCACGGCCCGATCAGCGCCCACACCTCGTCCGTGATCACATCTCGATCGCTCATACCGAAAGGGTGCCCCGCCGATGGCGGGACACCCTTTCACAACACACCCTAGTACCCGCCTCATCGGGAAGTGGGTTCGGCGCGTGCAGGCACGAGTCGCATGACCGCGGACAGGCGGGACGACGCCTTCTGCGGCGCACTCCCCGTCCCTCCCATCACGCGCCATACGTCCGCGAACAACTTCTCCTCGTCGTCGAAGCCGAGTTCGCGGGCGCGATCGAGCACCACCTGCGCAAGCTCTCGAGGAGGGACATGTTCTAGCCGGCGAGGTCCGAGCCTCCTCGGGAACGCCGGTGACTGCGCTGACAGTCGGTAGGTGCGTGGCTTAACGCCCGGTTCTGCGAGGGGGTTGTCCTCCAGGCCTGAGTTGGACCTCTTTAGTGACCCATGCGTCAAGTCATCTTGAGGGCCTTGAGGATGGTGCGGGCATCGTCGGTGAGCTCGGCCTTGGCCGTGATGTCCTGGCCGGCCAGGGTGATGGTCACGTCCTGCAACGGCCGTAGGGTCCGGATGATCTTGCGGATGCTGAACCCCGTCTGGGCCTGCAGGAGACGGGCCATTGCCAGGGCGGTGAACACGATCGTGAGGTGAGCTTCGATCGCGTCCCGCTGCCGATGAAACATGGGCCTGGCCTGTAGGTCCGTCTTGCTCATCCGGAAGGACTGCTCGACCTGCCACAGGTCGTGATAGCTGGAGAGCACCTCCGCCGCGGACATCACCGTCGCGGGGATGTTGGTGACGTAGCCCTTCAGCCCCACGAGGCTCCGTGCCCGCTTGAGGGAGGCTTCGTCGAGGCTGCGACCGGCCGCTGTGGTCTTCACGAACCGCGTCGACTTCACGGTCACGTCCCCGTCGATCACAGCGCGGGCTCGGTTCTCCTGCGCGGTCAGCGTGTGCCCATCCCGGATGGCGCGTTTCTTCGAGAACGCCCAGACCGCCCGCCAGTGCCCGGGATGCTCCGTCGGGTCCCAGACCGGCTCCCAGCGGTGCTGCTTCGTGTCGGTTTTCGTGTTGCCGTGACGTGGGGTGATGGTGTCGATCAGCTGCCCGTCGGTGAACGCGTCACCGTTCCAGTGGAAGTGATGTGCAAGGTCACCAGGGGCTTTGACCTGCCGCGACCCGACGATGAACCGCAGTCCCGCTTCGTTAAGGGCGGTCAGGTTCGCGGTGGAGAGCATCCCGGCGTCAGCGACGACGACCATGTCCGCCAGACCGTGGCGGGCCTGGAACTGCTGGATGATCGGCACGATCGTCGTGGTCTCGGCCTTGTTGCCCTCGAAGCAACCGATCTCGAGCGGGAACCCGCCCCGATCCACCAGCAGCCCGACCACGATCTGCGGATCCACTCGGCGCTCCTTCGAGTAGCCGACCTTCCGCAGTTCGTCCTCGTGCTCGGCCTCGAAGTAGAGCGTGGTGACGTCATAGAGCACCAGAGAGATATCGCCGCTGGTCGAGGCATGTTCAAAGCAGTTCTTCGCTATCTGGTCGCGGTACTTGCACTGCTGGATCCGGGTCAGGCAGCGCTTCATCGTTGAACGATGCACCGGATCGATCCCCACCTCGCTCAGCACGCGAGCGGAGTCGAGCATCGAGGTCGGGAAGATCAAACGCGCGGCGACGAGCTGGAAGAACGCCTCGTCCTCGAGCGCATCGAAACCAAGCCCTCTCCAGGTCGCCTGGAGCACGTCCAGCAGCAAGCGCGACCGCATGGACCGCACCACAGCTGCCTGGGGATCCTGCTCCAAGCCGAGGTCGAGAGTCTCCTGACCAGCATTGAGCTTGTCCCGGCCGGCCCTCATCAAAACAGCGAGCTCAGCCTCGGTATGCGCGGACCCGAGGTGCTCAAGGATCTTGTTCCGCCGACCCTCCTTAACGACCACCTGCACGGCAGTCGCGCCAGACGCCGTGGTCACCTTCCTCAAAAACGGGCTCACAACCCCCGACCCTACCCCCAATTAGTGACCCATCCAGCCACCCTGGAAACCCCACGACCAGCAGAAACGCTACTGAAATCTCTCAAACCAGGCCCGAGAGGTCCAACTCAGGCCAGGACGTCCCGCCTCGAGGCGGCGTAGGAGATGGCGGCGTTGAGCAGGCGCGGCACTTCCTTTGCCGTTCGGCGGTCGGAGAACTCGCTCAACACGACCTCATGCAGACGGAATCCAGTCGCGGGGCCTTCCACCTCGAGAATCCGCGTTACGGCGGCGATGAGTGCCTGGCGGCTGGGCTTTGCCGTCAACGCTAGCCTCGAGATTTCACGGGGGTGTGGTCTCGACCGGCGGAATGAATGGCGAAAGGTGCTCCTGGCCTGGGATGATACGGGTTGTTCAGACTCGTATTGATCCGCTGGAAGGAGCACCTTTCAGGTGTCCCACCCTACCTTGTTCTTCTACCCCCGTCCGCGCGTGGACATCGCTGAGGTCCCGGCCCTCTCGCATGCGGGCGCGGTGCTGCTGACCGACACGATCCACGCCACCGGCCTCGCCTCTTCGCTGCGGGAAGCACTGGCTCCGTGGACGAAACCGCTGGCCGAGCACCACGCGGCGAAGGTCCTGCTGGACCTCGCACTCACTCTCGCAATCGGCGGGGAGCATGCTTCGGATACTGATCTGCTGCGTTGCGAGCCGGGCCTGTTCGGTGATGTCGCCTCGACCCCGACGATCTCCCGCACGCTCACCACCCTCGCCCAGGACGCGCCCACCGTGATCGAGGCGATCTCCCAAGCCCGCCGGGCCGCGCGTGAAAGAGCCTGGACCCTCGCCGGAGACCATTCCCCGACTGTGGGGGTCAGTGCGAAGAACCCGCTGGTCGTCGACCTCGACGCCACCCTGATCAACGTCCACAGCGAGAAGGAGCAGGCCGCACCGACGTTCAAACGCGGCTTCGGATACCACCCGTTGTGCGCGTTCCTGGACCACGGCAGCGAAGGGACCGGGGAACCACTGGCGATCCACCTGCGCCCCGGCAACGCCGGCTCGAACACCGCCGCTGATCACATCACCGTCACCCGGCAGGCTCTCGCGCAGCTGCCTGCGGGCCTGCTGGCCCGGGGCGGGCGGGGGTCGAAGAAGATCCTGATCCGCACCGACGGAGCCGGCGGCACCAAGGACTTCCTGGCCTGGCTCCAGCGGCAGCGTCTGGCCTACTCAGTGGGGTTCACTCTCCCTGCGAACACTCCTGACCTGCTGGAACGTATCGATGAGGCGGAGGCGTGGACTCCGGCCTATGACACCGATACCGACGGGATCCGCGAGGGGGCATGGGTGGCGGAGCTGACCGGGCTGCTGGATCTTCAGGGTTGGCCGCCCGGGATGCGGGTGATCGTGCGGAAGGAACGTCCTCATCCTGGGGCGCAGCTGCGGATCACCGATCACGAGGGGATGCGCATCACCGCGTTCGCGACCAACTCCCCGCGCGGCCAGCTCCCGGTCTTGGAGCTGCGGCACCGTCGCCGGGCGCGCTGCGAGGACCGGATCCGTAACGCCAAGGACCTGGGCTTGATGAAGTTCCCGCTGCAGGGCTTCGCGCAGAATCAGCTCTGGTGCCAGATCGTCCAGCTCGCCAGCGAGCTCGTCGCCTGGATGCAGACCGTCGCGCTGACCGGCCATGATGCACGGAAGTGGGAGCCCAAACGGCTCCGCGCGCGGTTGTTCGAGATCCCCGCGACCCTCGTGCGCCGCAGCCGGCACAACCTCCTCCACCTCGCCCAGCACGCTCCCGAAGCCCGCACCGTCCTGACTGGCGTCAACCGGCTCCGCACTGCCGTCGCGCAGACCTGATCCGGCAAGGCCGCCCGTCCCACCGACCAGCAGCATCTCTTCTCGGGAGTGGAACCCGACCGCCCGCAACGGACACTGCGACGATCTGTCATACCCGAATGCCACAATCAGCAGCTGAACCCCGGCAACGACGCCGAACGCGACCGCTCACCAGCCCGATGAAACATCGAGGCTAGCCTCGAGATTTCATCGAGGTGTGGTTTCGACTGGTGACGACATAGAGAAAGATGCTCCTGACCTGGGATGATACGGGTTGTTCAGACTCGTATTGATCCGCTGGAAGGAGCACCTTTCAGGTGTCCCACCCTACCTTGTTCTTCTACCCCCGTCCGCGCGTGGACATCGCTGAGGTCCCGGCCCTCTCGCATGCGGGCGCTGTGCTGCTGACCGACACGATCCACGCCACCGGCCTCGCCTCTTCGCTGCGGGAAGCACTGGCTCCGTGGACGAAACCGCTGGCCGAGCACCACGCGGCGAAGGTCCTGCTGGACCTCGCACTCACTCTCGCAATCGGCGGGGAGCATGCTTCGGATACTGATCTGCTGCGTTGCGAGCCGGGCCTGTTCGGTGATGTCGCCTCGACCCCGACGATCTCCCGCACGCTCACCACCCTCGCCCAGGACGCGCCCACCGTGATCGAGGCGATCTCCCAAGCCCGCCGGGCCGCGCGTGAAAGAGCCTGGACCCTCGCCGGAGACCATTCCCCGACTGTGGGGGCCAGTGCGAAGAACCCGCTGGTCGTCGACCTCGACGCCACCCTGATCAACGTCCACAGCGAGAAGGAGCAGGCCGCACCGACGTTCAAACGCGGCTTCGGATACCACCCGCTGTGCGCGTTCCTGGACCACGGCAGCGAAGGGACCGGGGAACCACTGGCGATCCACCTGCGCCCCGGCAACGCCGGCTCGAACACCGCCGCTGATCACATCACCGTCACCCGGCAGGCTCTCGCGCAGCTGCCTGCGGGCCTGCTGGCCCGGGGCGGGCGGGGGTCGAAGAAGATCCTGATCCGCACCGACGGAGCCGGCGGCACCAAGGACTTCCTGGCCTGGCTCCAGCGGCAGCGTCTGGCCTACTCAGTCGGGTTCACCCTCCCCGCAAGCACCCCTGACCTGCTGAAACGCCTCGACGAGGCGAAGACGTGGACTCCTGCCTATGACACCGACACCGACGGGATCCGCGACGGAGCATGGGTGGCGGAGCTCACCGGGCTGCTGGACCTGTCCGGGTGGCCTGCCGGGATGCGGGTGATCGTGCGGAAGGAACGTCCTCATCCTGGGGCGCAGCTGCGGATCACCGATCACGAGGGGATGCGCATCACCGCGTTCGCGACCAACTCCCCGCGCGGCCAGCTCCCGGTCTTGGAGCTGCGGCACCGTCGCCGGGCGCGCTGCGAGGACCGGATCCGTAACGCCAAGGACATGGGCTTGATGAAGTTCCCGCTGCAGGGCTTCGCGCAGAATCAGCTCTGGCCTCGATGTTTCATGGGGCTGGTGAGCGGGGTGGGTCGGCGTCGTTGCCAGTGTTGAGCTGCTGATTGTGGCATTCGGGTATGACAGATCGTCGCAGTGTCCGTTGCGGGCGGTCGGGTTCCACTCCCGAGAAGAGATGCTGCTGGTCGTAGGGGCGGGTGGTCTCGCCGGGTTAGGTCTGTGCGACGGTGGTGCGGAGCCGGTTGACGCCGGTCAGGACCCTCACGGCTTCGGGTGCATGTTCGGCGAGGTGGAGGACCTTGTGCCGGGCGCGGCGCACGAGGGTCGCGGGGATCTCGAACAGCCGTGCGCGGAGCCGTTTGGGCTCCCACTTCCGTGCATCATGGCCGGTCAGCGCGATGGTCTGCATCCAGGCGACGAGCTCGCTGGCGATCTGGACGATCTGGCACCAGAGCTGATTCTGCGCGAAGGACTGCAACGGGAACTTCTCAAGGCCCATGTCCTTGGCGTTACGGATCCGGTCCTCGCAGCACGCCCGGCGACGGTGCCGCAGCTCCAAGACCGGGAGCTGGCCGCGCGGGGAGTTGGTGGCGAACGCGGTGATGCGCATCCCCTCGTGATCGGTGATCCGCAGCTGCGCCCCAGGATGAGGACGTTCCTTCCGCACGATCACCCGCATCCCGGCAGGCCACCCGGACAGGTCCAGCAGTCCGGTCAGCTCCGCCACCCATGCCCCGTCGCGGATCCCGTCGGTATCGGTGTCGTAGGCGGGGGTCCACGCCTCCGCCTCGTCGAGGCGTTTCAGCAGGTCGGGAGTGTTTGCGGGGAGGGTGAACCCCACTGAGTAGGCCAGACGCTGCCGCTGGAGCCAGGCCAGGAAGTCCTTGGTGCCGCCGGCCCCGTCGGTGCGGATCAGGATCTTCTTCGACCCCCGCCCGCCCCGGGCCAGCAGGCCCGCAGGCAGCTGCGCGAGAGCCTGCCGGGTGACGGTCATGTGATCAGCGGCGGTGTTCGAGCCGGCGTTGCCGGGGCGCAGCTGGATCGCCAGCGGTTCCCCGGTCCCTTCGCTGCCGTGGTCCAGGAACGCACACAACGGGTGATAGCCGAACCCGCGTTTGAACGTCGGTGCGGCCTGCTCCTTCTCACTGTGGACGTTGATCAGGGTGGCATCGAGGTCGACGACCAGCGGGTTCTTCGCACTGACCCCCGCAGCCGGGGAATGCGCTCCGGCGAGGGTCCAGGCTCTTTCACGCGCGGCCCGGCGGGCTTTCGAGATCGCCTCGATCACGGCGGGCGCGTCCTGGGCGAGGGTGGTGAGCATGCGGGAGATCGTCGGGGTCGAGGCGACATCACCGAACAGGCCCGGCTCGCAACGCAGCAGATCAGCATCCGAAGCATGCTCCCCGCCGATTGCGAGAGTGAGTGCGAGATCCAGCAGGACCTTCGCCGCGTGGTGCTCGGCCAGCGGTTTCGTCCAAGGAGCCAGTGCTTCCCGCAGCGAAGAGGCGAGGCCGGTGGCGTGGATCGTGTCGGTCAGCAGCACCGCGCCCGCATGCGAGAGGGCCGGGACCTCAGCGATGTCCACGCGCGGACGGGGGTAGAAGAACAAGGTAGGGTGGGACACCTGAAAGGTGCTCCTTCCAGCGGATCAATACGAGTCTGAACAACCCGTATCATCCCAGGCCAGGAGCACCTTTCGCCATTCATTCCGCCGGTCGAGACCACACCCCCGTGAAATCTCGAGTTTAGCGTCGTCCTTGACCGACCGTCCGCCCCGCCAACAGGAGAGGAGGACTGATGCGCATCGTCTTCTCACCCGAGAGCTACAACCTGGGCGAGACCACTCGCTGCATCGAGGTCGCGGGGGCCGCCCGCGCCGCCGGTCACGAGACGAGCTTCCATGTCTACTCCGATCGATATCTGGGGCTGATCGAAGAGGCCGGCCATGCGGTCCGACTCGGCTCTCCGGTGATGACGCCGGAACAGGCGCGCCAGGTGATGGACTTCGACCAGGGCCGCGGGCTCTCCCACCCCTTCGACCTGGACACGGTCCGTCGGCGGATCTCGGGGGAGCTGGCGGCGATCCACGACGCCGACGCCGCGGTGATCGGGTCGAATCCCACCATGTTCATCTCGGCCCGAGCCGGTGGCGTGCCCCTCTTCTACGTGCGGCCGTACTACATGTCGAGGTCGTACTTCCTGGACGTCGACGACGGCTACCGCGCGCCGGGGCCGCTCCGGTGGGCCGCCCGGCTGATCACCTGGAAGCCGAAGAGCCTGTCGCGGGCGGCGGCCGAGTACGGGGTGCGCCTCCCGGGTCCGCTCGTCGAGGCCATGACGTCCGACGTCGACCTGATCGCATCGCTGCCCCCGGCCTTGGACCGGCGACCCCTCGACTGCCGTGACGTGGCGGTCGGCCCCGTCCACTACCGTTCGCCCGCCCCGTTGCCCGCCTTCCTCGAGGAGCGCGGCGCGCCGCACCCGCTCGTCTACGTCAGCTTCGGATCCTCGGGCTCGCCGAAGGTGCTCGGACAGGTCCTGGCCCAGCTGGACGCCACGGGGATCGACCTCCTCGTCGGCGGGGGCGTGGCGATCCCGGCGGACGTCGCAGCCGGTCTGAGCGACCGCGTGCACCGCGTCGACGTCGTTCCGGAGCATCGGCTGCGCGGGCGGATCGACGCCGCGGTCATCCATGGAGGGGAGGGCACGGTGCAGGCGGCCTGCCTCGCCGGCGTCCCCTTCGCGGGGTACCCCATGCAGGCCGAGCAGCGCTGGAACGTCGACGAGTGCGTTCGCCTGGGCAATGCACTCCGTCTGCGTCGCTCGGACGTCACCCGGGGACGCGTGCCGGACGTCGTCCGCCGGCTCCTGACCGACGGGGCCCTGCGCCGGAGCGCCTCCGGCCTGAGCGAGCGCATGGCCGGCCTCGACGGCCCGGCCCGAGCCGTGTCCGTCATCGAACGCGTCGTGGCGGACGGCCTCGCCACCACGGGACACGATCGTCCCGATCGTCAAAGGGCCACGTCATAGTGCCAATGTGTAGGTTTGTCAGTGTCGGTTTGTCAGTGTCAGAGTCAGTGTGGAAGTTTGCCGCAGTATCGGCGCCGACGGCGAGCCACCAACAACAAGCGGCCCCCGGGATCATCCCGGGGGCCGCCATGTCGTCCAAGCGGATTCCGCAACCAGGATTCCCCTGGATCGCCAAACCCTTGCGGTGCGCGAGGGGGGAGTTGAACCCCCACGCCCTTTCGGGCACACGGACCTGAACCGTGCGCGTCTGCCTATTCCGCCACTCGCGCATGTCTTCGACACCGGGATCTTGCCGCCGAGGCCGAAGGTTCCCCCAGCATAGCGGCCGCCTGCGCCCCCACCCAATCCGGCCCCGCCCGACGTCGTGCATGTCACGTCGGGCGGGGCCGGGAAGGGGCGAGGGGAGCCGCTCGTCAGCGGGACCCGTGGGGTCGGTTCACAGCGTCGAGACCCAGCGCTGACGCCCGGCCCCGGCGCTCAGCGCAGACGCTCGGCCTCCTCAAAGGCATGCTCGATTTCGGCCGGATCCAGGCGATGTCGCGCCACCAGCACATACAGCACGCTCGCGACGATCACCGCCGGCACACCCACCATCGCGGCCACGCGCATGTCGGGCACCACGGCCACGGTCGCGACCACCGCCGCCACCCCGATCAGACCGACGATGGCCACCACCGGCCCGGCGGGCACGTGGAACGTCGCCCCGGTGACGCCGCGCCGGCGATACACCAGGAACGTCACCAGGATCAGGGCCCACACCAGCAGGATCGAGAACACCACCAGGCTGATCATGTAGCCGAACACGTTGCCGACACCGGTGAACGCCAGCAGCGCCGCGACCACGATGCCGACGGTGCTGACGATGAGGCCGCGCACCGGCACACGCCGGCGCGAGAGCCCCGCCAGCCAGCGCGGTGCGAGCCCGTCGACCGCCAGCGACTGCAGCATCCGGCTGCCCGCATACAGGTTGGCGTTCGCGGCCGAGAGCGCCGCGATCAGCACCAGGGCGTTCGTCAGCGACGCCGCGGCGGGCACGCCGATCCGGTCGAAGACCAGCACGAACGGGGAGGCAGCCACATCGTCACCGGTACCGGCGGCCTCCCGCCACGGCACCAGCGCCACGACGATCGTCACCGCCAGCACGTAGAACACGGCCAGGCGGATGATCGTCGACTGGGCGGCGGTGCGGATGGAACGCGCGGGATCCTTCGCCTCGGCCGCGGTGATCGACAGCAGCTCGATGCCGCCGAAGCTGAACATCACGATCGACAGCGCCACCCAGATCGCGGCCAGGCCGTTCGGCGCGAAACCGCCATCGTTGGTGAGGTTCGCGAGCCCCGGTGCGGGAGCCGAGGGCAGGCCGACGAACACCAGGATCAGGCCGACGATGAGGAACACCACCACCGCGATCACCTTGATGCTGGAGAGCACGAACTCGATGGCACCGAAGGATCCGACGCTCACCAGGTTCACCGCGATGATCAGTGCCGCACACAGGGCGATGCCGATCTCCAGGCGCAGACTCGGCAACCAGTACGTGAGGTATGTGGAGGCGGCCACCAGTTCCGCGCCCGTCACGCCGACGGTCACGATCCAGTACAGCCAGCGGGTCAGATATCCCCAGAACGGCGAGAGGTAGTGCGCCGCGAGGGTGCCGAAGCCGCCGCGCACGGGGTGGCGGGAGGCCATCTCCCCCATCGTCAGCGCGATGCAGGCCGCGATCAGAGCGCCGATGGCGAAGGTGATGATCACGGCCGGACCGGCCACTCCGATCGCAGCACCGGTGCCGAGGAAGAGACCGGTGCCGAGGGCCGACCCCATGGCGATCATCGCCATCTGGCCGTGGTCCAGGGAGCGCTCGAGGTGGCGGTCGTCGGCGGGGGCGGCCGCAGGAGCACCGGCCACGGCGTCGTCGGCCCCGGACGTGGTGGGCCAACAGGACGTCACCTGGGCATCTGCGGAGGTCGGTCGGTCGGACGGATCGGGGCGACCCGCGGGGCCGGGCCGAGCACCGGGAGGAGGAGAGGAGGGGGTGTGGCTCATTGGGGCATCGTAAAAGGCCCGGTGCGCGGGCGTTCGCCCCGTCCCACGTGGTCCTGCTCTCGCCCGCCGCGGCGCCCACCCCACCGCCCAACTAGTTAGCCTCTCGAACTACATTCGGCTATCCTCCTGCGCGTGCCGTCCGACATCCCCGCCCCGGCCCCCTCTCCCGGGTCGCTCGATCCGCGTCTCGCCCAGGACCTGACCGTGGCCGCCAGCCGATTCGCTCGCACCATCGCCAGACGGGCCGACGTCGGGGTCTCGTCCGTGGCGTGGCGCCTGTGCTCGACCATCCACCGCCGCGGCCCGCTGCGCCTGTCGGAGATCGCCGACGCCGAGAACGTCACCCGCCCCACCGCGACCGCCACCGTGCACCGGCTCGAGGTGGCGGGTCTGGTGTGCCGGGAGCCCGACGCCCACGACCACCGCTCCTCCCTCATCGACCTCACCCCCGCCGGTCTCGAGGCGCTCCGTCGCTGGACCTCCGCCCTCGGCCATGCCGCCGGTCCCCTGCTCGGGGAGCTCAGCGACGAGGACCTCGCCACCCTGTACCGCGCCACCGCCCTGCTCCACCGCCTGGCCGATGCCGCCGAGCACGACCACACGCCACCGCCGGCCTCCTGACCCCCGCCCTCCGCCGCCCCGTTCCTCCACCCTCACCCCCGCCCCCTCGCTCACCCCCGGAAAGACCCCCATGAGCGCTGCTATCGACCAGCACCGTCCCGACACCATCGCCGGCACCACCGCGCCCGACGCCCCCGACACCACCGCCGCCGCGCACCCCCACGGCACCGGTTTCCTCCACCAGCCCCGCGCGGTCTGGGAGATCGCCTTCGCCACCACCGTGTCGTTCATGGGCATCGGATTGGTCGACCCGATCCTCCCGGCCATCAGCCGCGAACTGAACGCCACCCCCGGCCAGGCCATGCTGCTGTTCACCAGCTACCTGTTCATCACGGGCCTGGCCATGTTCGGCACCAGCTGGTTCTCCGGGCGCTTCGGCGTGCGCACCACCCTCATCACCGGCCTGCTGCTGATCGTGCTGTTCGCGGGCCTGGCCAGTGTCTCCAGGGACGTCGCGCAGATCATCAACCTGCGGGCCGGGTGGGGCCTGGGCAACGCGCTGTTCATCTCCACCGCTCTCGCAGCGATCGTCGCCGCCGCCCACGGCAGCACCACCGGGGAGATCATCCTGTTCGAGTCGGCGCTCGGGCTCGGGCTCGCGATCGGGCCGCTCCTCGGCGGGCTGTTCGGGTCCGTCTCCTGGCGGGCGCCGTTCGCCGGCACCGCCGTGCTCATGGGCATCGGCGCCCTCGGGATCATCACCCTCATGCGCGAGCGGGTCGAGGCCCCCCGCGTGGAGCCCACCGCCGCCCTGCGGGCCCTGCGCAACCCGGCGCTGCTGACCCTCGCCGCCTCCGCCGTCTGCTACAACTTCGCGTTCTTCATCCTGCTGGCATACTCGCCGTTCCCGCTGGAGGCCGCCGCGGAGGCCCACGGCACCCACATCACGCCCATGGGCATCGGCGGGGTGTTCTTCGGGTGGGGACTGTCGGTGGCCGTGACCTCGGTGCTCGTCGCCCCGCGCCTGACCCGCACCATCGGTCTCATCCCCACCCTGCTGTGCATCTACGGCGGCATGGCCGTGGTGCTGGGGCTGCTCGCCGCCCTGCACAGTTCGATGGTCGCGATCATCGTGCTGATCATCGTCGGCGGCCTGCTGCTGGGGGTCACCAACACGGCGCTGACCGAGGCCGTCATGGAGGCCACCGACTTGCCCGGCAACGTGGCCAGCTCCGCCTACTCCGGGGTGCGGTTCATCGGCGGGTCCTTCGCACCGGCCGTCGCCGGACCGCTGGCGCTGTCGGCAGGGGCTTTCGCCCCGTACGCGCTGGGCGCCGCCTCGATGGTGGCCGCCGGTGTGGCCCTGTTGCTGGGGCACCGCCACCTGGACCGTCTGAAGGCGCGGCCGCACCTGGACGCCCAGAGTGAGGCCACCGCGGTCGCGTACGGCGACCGGGTCTGACGGGGGGCGGGGTCGCCCCAACCGGGGCGGCCCCGGCCCGAAAGTCCTTCTCAGCGTCACAGACCCGCCGTAGAGTCCCGTCAGACCGACCGGTCCGGCCGGCCTCCTCTCGCTGCGAAGGAGCACCGATGTCCACCCCGTCTGCCACCACCTCCACCCCGGACCCCGCCAGCACCCCGGCCTCCCCCGACCGTCTCCTGTCCACCGAGTTCCGCCTCGGCTCCGTCACCCTCCCGAACCGCCTGGTGATGACCCCCATGGAATCGGGTCTCGCCGCGGAGGACGGCTCCTGAATCTGTAAGTCTCTGAAGTGGCTGGCCTGGGGTCGGCTGGCAGGGTGGGTGCTGGTGCTCCGTCTGGTCGTGACTCTTGAATCGCCTGGCCTCCCGCTTCGGCGGGGTGCCTTTCCCAGGATCTGTCCGGCCGGGTGGGTGCCGGCGCCGACCCTGCCCACTCCGATGGCTTGATCAGAAGCTTGCCCGACCGTTCACGGCGGTCGTGGCCCATTACAGGCCTGCCTCGAAGTGACCATTCCCGGGTCGACGCCAGCAGTGACGTCAACCCAGTGGAGAGGATCACGGTCACCATGACCATCGTCGCAAACACGTTCGCGTATGTCATCGGCGCGGACACCCATTCCAGAACACACACTCTCGCCGTGCTCGACGCGCGCACTGGCGCCAGAGTGGACACTCGGACCTTCCCGACGACGCCGGCGGGATTATCACGCGCGGTCGCGTGGATCGCTCGGCGCACCAGCGGGCTGGCCGATGTGCTCGTAACGATCGAGGGCGTCGGCTCGTATGGCGCCCGGCTCGCGAGAGCATGCCAGGACGCCGGCTACCGGGTCGTGGAGTCGTTCCCGACAGCGGCACGTGAACGTCGCGGACGAGGCAAGAGCGACGAGATCGACGCGGAACTGATCGCCCGCTCCGTGCTCGGCGTCGATGCCGACAACCTCCGTGATCCGCGTCAGGACGCGGGAGTCCGCGCGGCGCTGCGGGTGCTGATCGGCGCCCGCGACCTCATCAACCTCGAACGCACCAGGTCGATCAACGCCTTGACCGCGCTGCTTCGAACGGTCGACCTCGGCATCGACGCCCGCGCCTCGCTCACCAAGAAGCAGCTCGCGGCGATCGAGTCCTGGCGCACGCGACAGGAGGACCTCGCGACCGCGACAGCCCGCCGGGAAGCGATCCGGCTGGCCCGACGGGTTGCCGTCTGCGATCAGGACCTCGCTGCTAACCGTGACGAGATCACCGCGCTGGTCGCCGCCAGCGACGCCGCAATCCTGCTCGACGAGCCCGGGATCGGCGCGATCAACGCGGCCGTGATCATCGCCGCCTGGTCACACCCCGGCCGGGTCCGCTCCGAAGCAGCGTTCGCCGTGCTCGCCGGCGTCAGTCCCGTGCCCGCCTCGAGCGGAAACACCACCCGTCATCGCCTCAACCGAGGAGGCGACAGGCGTCTGAACAGAGCCTTATCGTCGATCGCGCTGACCCGAATGTCGCACCACCCGCCGACCCGCGCCTACGTCGAACGCCGACGAGCCGAAGGACGCACCACCAAGGAAATCCGCCGCTCACTCAAGCGATACATAGCCCGCCAGCTCTACCGCCGCCTCAGCGAGCAGAGCGGACTTGACAACACATAGAAGCATCCCGGGTTTGGTGGAGGCTCGGTTAGTTGGTTCCGGCCTCGATGAGGGCGCGGTTGTCAGGGTAGTGGGTGGCCCAGTAGGTGGCCTCGTACTCGGCGGGCGGGACGTGGCCGAGCTCGCCGTGCAGGCGCCGGTGGTTGTACCAGTCGACGTACTCAGCGACGGCGATCTCGACGTCGCTGATGGACTTCCAGCCGCCCTGACGCATGACCGGGTTGCGCACGCACTCGGCCTTGAACAGCGAGTTCAGCGCCTCCGCCATCGCGTTGTCATACGAATCGCCGCGGGACCCCACCGAGGCGACAGCCTCGGCCTCGGCGAGCCGCTCGGTGTAGCGAACCGCGCGGTATTGCACGCCCCTGTCGGAGTGGTGGACCAGACCGGTGACGTCCTGCCCGGCGCGACGCCTGGCCCACAGACCCATGTCCAGGGCGTCCAGGGCCAGGTCGGTGCGCAGCGAGGTCGAGACTTGCCAGCCGACGATCATCCGGGAGAAGACGTCCAGGACGAACGCGGCGTAGACCCACCCGGAGTAGGTGCGGATGTAGGTCAGATCCGCCACCCACAGCTGGTTCGGTGCCTCGGCGACGAACCGCCGCTCGACCAAGTCGGCCGGCCGTGGCGTCTCGGCGCCCTCGCTCAGGGTGGTGCGGCGGGTCTTCTCCCGCGCGATCCCGCGCAACCCGTGAGCGCGCATGAGCCGCTCAACGGTGCACCGGGCCACGGCGATGCCCTTGCGGACCAGCTCGGCGTGGACCTTCCGAGCCCCGTAGACGCCCAGGTTGTCGGTGTGCACGGTCTTGATCTCCTCGATCAGCTCAGCGTCCCGCACGGCGCGCGCCGACGGGAGACGGTTCTTCGCGGCGTAGTAGGTGCTCGGGGCGATCTGCACGCCGGCGTCCTTGAGCACGGCGCAGATCGGCTCGACCCCGAGCCGGCGACCCTCAACGACCCGATCGCGGTGGGTGTCGATGTACTCGACCACCACCTCGGTCGGCACTTCGCGGGCTACTTGATCTTGCGGTCGAGCTCCGCGGCCGCGAAAAAAGCCGCGGACGTCTTCAGGATCTCGTTCGCCCGCCGCAGCTCGCGGACCTCGCGCTCGAGCTGGGCGATCCGCGTCGCGTCATCCGTCGTCGTGCCGGGCCGGACCCCACCATCGATCTCGGCCTGGCGGACCCAGGTCCGCAACGCCTCGGGATGAATCCCAAGCTGATCGGCGATCCGCTTGATCGCTCCCGTGGCCGTCGCAGGGTCCTTCCGCGCGTCCATCGCCATCCGCGTCGCGCGGTCCCTCAACTCCTCGCTGTACTTCCGCGGTGCTGCCATGACTCTCATCCTTCCGTGGAATGAGAGCCTCCATCAGACCCGGGCGATTCATCCGTCACCCCCGCGCTGCTGCAGTACTGGCTGGCCCGTGCCGAAGGCGGCTGCGGTCTGATCATGAGCGAGTTCACCCGGGTCAACGACGCCCACGGGAAGGGCGGCAAGGAGCAGCTGGGCCTCAGCCGCGACGACCTGGTGCCCGGGCTGCGGGATGCGATCGAGGCGGTCCACGCGCGCGGGGCGAAGTTCTTCGTGCAGTTGCACCACGCCGGCGTGCAGGGCGTCGCGGAGCTAGACCAGGAGGGCGTCGTCGTCGGCCCTTCGGAGTTCGACAACCCGCTCACCCATGCCCCGTCGCGCGCCCTGACCACGGATGAGGTCATCGCACTGGTGCAGGACTTCATCGCCGCCACCCGCCGCGCCCGCGAGGCGGGCGCTGACGGCATCGAGCTGCACGGTGCCCACGGCTACCTGATCAACGAGTTCCTCTCCCCGCGCACGAACCACCGCACCGATCAGTACGGTGGCGGCTTCGAGGGCCGCACCCGCTTCCTGCGGGAGATCCTCGAGCGCATCCGCGCGGAGGTCGGGCCGGACTATCCGATCACGGTGCGGCTGTCGATCACCGAGTCCTACGACCTGCTGGGCATGCCGGGTGTCGGCATCGAGCAGGAGGAGGGGGTGCGGATCGCCCAGATGTGCGAGCAGGCCGGGGCGGACCTCATCTCCGTCTCCACCGGCACCTACGAGACCGGCATCACCACCATCGAACCGGTGAACACCCCGCGCAACTGGCGCGACCCGCTGATCCGCGCGGTGAAGGACGCCGTCTCGATCCCGGTGATGGGCACCTCCATCGTGCGGGAGGCCGACCAGGCCGAGACCATGCTGCGCGACGGTCTGGTGGACCTGGTCGCGATGGGCCGCTCCTGGCTGGCCGACCCCGCCTGGGGTCGCAAGGCGATCGAGGGCCGCGACGCCGACATCGTCCGCTGCATCGCCTGAGTTGGACCTCTCGGGCCTGGTTTGAGAGATTTCAGTAGCGTTTCTGCTGGTCGTGGGGTTTCCAGGGTGGCTGGATGGGTCACTAATTGGGGGTAGGGTCGGGGGTTGTGAGCCCGTTTTTGAGGAAGGTGACCACGGCGTCTGGCGCGACTGCCGTGCAGGTGGTCGTTAAGGAGGGTCGGCGGAACAAGATCCTTGAGCACCTCGGGTCCGCGCATACCGAGGCTGAGCTCGCTGTTTTGATGAGGGCCGGCCGGGACAAGCTCAATGCTGGTCAGGAGACTCTCGACCTCGGCTTGGAGCAGGATCCCCAGGCAGCTGTGGTGCGGTCCATGCGGTCGCGCTTGCTGCTGGACGTGCTCCAGGCGACCTGGAGAGGGCTTGGTTTCGATGCGCTCGAGGACGAGGCGTTCTTCCAGCTCGTCGCCGCGCGTTTGATCTTCCCGACCTCGATGCTCGACTCCGCTCGCGTGCTGAGCGAGGTGGGGATCGATCCGGTGCATCGTTCAACGATGAAGCGCTGCCTGACCCGGATCCAGCAGTGCAAGTACCGCGACCAGATAGCGAAGAACTGCTTTGAACATGCCTCGACCAGCGGCGATATCTCTCTGGTGCTCTATGACGTCACCACGCTCTACTTCGAGGCCGAGCACGAGGACGAACTGCGGAAGGTCGGCTACTCGAAGGAGCGCCGAGTGGATCCGCAGATCGTGGTCGGGCTGCTGGTGGATCGGGGCGGGTTCCCGCTCGAGATCGGTTGCTTCGAGGGCAACAAGGCCGAGACCACGACGATCGTGCCGATCATCCAGCAGTTCCAGGCCCGCCACGGTCTGGCGGACATGGTCGTCGTCGCTGACGCCGGGATGCTCTCCACCGCGAACCTGACCGCCCTTAACGAAGCGGGACTGCGGTTCATCGTCGGGTCGCGGCAGGTCAAAGCCCCTGGTGACCTTGCACATCACTTCCACTGGAACGGTGACGCGTTCACCGACGGGCAGCTGATCGACACCATCACCCCACGTCACGGCAACACGAAAACCGACACGAAGCAGCACCGCTGGGAGCCGGTCTGGGACCCGACGGAGCATCCCGGGCACTGGCGGGCGGTCTGGGCGTTCTCGAAGAAACGCGCCATCCGGGATGGGCACACGCTGACCGCGCAGGAGAACCGAGCCCGCGCTGTGATCGACGGGGACGTGACCGTGAAGTCGACGCGGTTCGTGAAGACCACAGCGGCCGGTCGCAGCCTCGACGAAGCCTCCCTCAAGCGGGCACGGAGCCTCGTGGGGCTGAAGGGCTACGTCACCAACATCCCCGCGACGGTGATGTCCGCGGCGGAGGTGCTCTCCAGCTATCACGACCTGTGGCAGGTCGAGCAGTCCTTCCGGATGAGCAAGACGGACCTACAGGCCAGGCCCATGTTTCATCGGCAGCGGGACGCGATCGAAGCTCACCTCACGATCGTGTTCACCGCCCTGGCAATGGCCCGTCTCCTGCAGGCCCAGACGGGGTTCAGCATCCGCAAGATCATCCGGACCCTACGGCCGTTGCAGGACGTGACCATCACCCTGGCCGGCCAGGACATCACGGCCAAGGCCGAGCTCACTGACGATGCCCGCACCATCCTCAAGGCCCTCAAGATGACTTGACGCATGGGTCACTAAAGAGGTCCAACTCAGGCCTGGCTGGCCGACCCCGCCTGGGGTCGCAAGGCGATCGAGGGCCGCGACGCCGACATCGTCCGCTGCATCGGCTGCATGTACTGCGTGGAGCAGGTCAGCGGCGGCCGCCCGATCCGCTGCGCGGTCAACCCCCGCTGCGGGCTGGAGACCGAGTTCCCCGCCGACATCCCCACCCGGGATGCGGAGGGCCGGACGGCGATCGTCGTCGGGGGTGGCCCCGCCGGTGCGGAGGCCGCGGAGACCCTCGCCCTGCGCGGCATGACCGTGGACCTGTACGAGGCGACCGACTCACTGGGTGGGCAGATCGTGCCCGGATCGAACCCGCCCGGGAAGGGCGCGATGCGCTGGGTGATCGAGAACTACGAGGTGCGCCTGCGCACCGCGGGCGTCGAGGTGCATCTGAACACCGAGGCCACCGTGGATTCGGTGCGGGAATCCGGCGCCGATGCGGTGGTGCTGGCCACCGGGGCGCTGCCGTCGGCGCCGCGCTCGATCCCCGGCATCGACGGGCCGACGGTCGTCGATGCCGTCGACGTGCTGGAGGGGCGCGTGGAGGTGGGGCCGACCTGTGTGGTCGTCGGCTCCGGCATGACGGGCCTGGAGACGGCCGAGCTGCTGATGACCCAGGGCCACACGGTGTCGGTGCACGAGATGGCCGAGGCGATCGGTGCGGGCGCGTTCCGTGGGAACATCCAATCGGTGGCGATGAAGCTCGAGGCGGGCGGGGTGCCGATGCGCACCGGTCATCGCCTCACCGCGATCACCCCCAGCGAGGCGGTGTTCGACACCGCCGAGGGGGAGGTGCACGAGAACGCCGACACGGTGGTGCTCGCGATGGGGATGCGGCCTCGCCGCGACCTGGCCGAGGCTCTCGACGCGGCCGGGGTGCCGTGCACCGTGGTCGGGGACGCCGCGCAGGTCGGAAAGGTCGCTACCGCTGTGCTCGACGGCTTCCGCACCGGACGGTCCCTGGAGCTGGCGGACGCGCACTGACGGAGGCGCACTGACGGGCGCGGTCGCACAGGACTGAGGAGTCCCCGCGCCCCGCCCCTGCCTCGACGCCGAAGGCCCCGCACCGATGCTCATCGGTGCGGGGCCTTCCGCGATCAGTCGGCGGCGGGGCGACCCGCCGTCCGCGAACCCGGGAGGGTCCGCGAGCTCAGGCCGGGTCTCAGGCCTTGGAGCCCTTGGCCGCGACGACCTGCAGCAGCACATGGGCCACCACGTCCTCGTGCAGGCGCACGGTGATCTTGTGCTCGCCGAGCGCCTTCACCGGGGCGGTGAACTCGACGGTGCGGCGGTCGATGTCCTTGCCGTGCAGCTCCTTGACGCTCTCGGCGATCTCGGCGGTGGTCACGGCGCCGAACAGGCGGCCGTTCTCACCGGCGCGCTCGGAGACGACGACCGGCTTGGACTGCAGCAGGTCGCGCAGGGCCTGCGCCTCCTCCAGGGAGGCGATGGCGCGCTTGGCGCGGGCCGCGACGATCTGGTCGAGCTGACGCTGACCGCCCTTGGTCCACGGGGTGGCCAGGTTGCGGGGCAGCAGGAAGTTGCGGGCGTAGCCGTCCTTGACCTCGACGACATCGCCGGCGGTGCCGAGGCCGGAGACCTCACTGGTGAGGATGAGCTTGGTGGTCATCTGGTGTGGTTCCCTTCCCTGCTCAGCGACCGGAGGTCGAGTAGGGCAGCAGGGCGATCTCGCGGGCGTTCTTCACGGCCTTCGCGATCTGACGCTGCTCCTGGACGGTGACGCCGGTGACGCGGCGCGCACGGATCTTGCCGCGGTCGGAGATGAACTTCCGCAGCAGGGCGGCGTCCTTGTAGTCGACCTTCTCGACACCCGCCGCCTTCAGCGGGTTCTGCTTCTTCTTCGGCTTGCGAAGAACAGGCTTGGCCATCGTGGTGCTCCTGTGTTCTCTCGTGGAGCCCGGGGTTCCAGCCCGGGATGGAATGGATGAGTGGTGTGCGGGTCAGTCCGCGTTCGGATCGAGGCCGATCAGAACGGGGGCTCGTCGTACCCGCCCTGGTTGCCGCCACCGGCCCACGGGTCGGCGTCGGCGGGGTTGCCGCCGTAACCGCCGCCCTGGTTGCCGTAGCCCCCCTGGTTGCCGTAGCCGCCGTTGCCGCCGCCCTGGTTGCCGTAGCCACCCTGGCCGCCACCCTGGCCGCCTCCGCGGGGACCGCCACCGAATCCGCCACCGCCGCCGCGCTGCACCTTGGCGGGCTTCGCGGTCGCGTAGCGGAGGGAGGGGCCGACCTCGTCGACGTCCATCTCGATGACGGTGCGGTTGTTGCCGTCACGATCGGTGAAGGACCGCTGCTTGAGGCGGCCCTGGACGATCACGCGGGCGCCCTTCTCCAGCGACTCGGCCACGTTCTCCGCGGCGTCGCGCCAGATCGAGCAGCGCATGAAGAGGGCCTCGCCGTCCTTCCATTCGTTCGCCTGACGGTCGAACGTGCGGGGGGTGGAGGCGACGGTGAACGACGCCACCGCGACGCCGGACTGCGTGAAACGAAGCTCCGGGTCAGCGGTGAGGTTGCCGACCACGGTGATGACGGTGTCTCCGGCCATGGGTGCTCCTGGTTCGTGCGGAACGGGTGGGTGGGGTCGCGTGCGGTGTCGCAGGCCGACCTCAGGGTCGGCGGGCGACGGGAGGCGCCGTACCGCTCAGCGGCGCGGCGCCGACGGGGTCACTTCTCGTCGACCCGCATCAGCTTGGTGCGCAGGACCGACTCGTTCAGACCGAGCTGACGATCGAGCTCCTGGGCGGTCTCCGGCTTGGAGGTGAAGGTGAGGACGATGTAGACGCCCTCCTGCTTCTTGTCGATCTCGTAGGCGAACTTCCGCTTGCCCCACACGTCGACGCCGTCCACGGTGCCGCCTTCGGCGGGGATCACCTGGACGAGCTTCTCGAAGGTCCCGCCGACAGTCCGCTCGTCGATCGACGGGTCGAGGATCACGACCATCTCGTACTTGCGCATGCTCGAGTACCCACCTCCTGTGGTCTTCGCGGCCACGGTCCATCCGTGGCAGGAGGGCTCATGCGAGGTCCGGCCCCTCACCCGCGGGTGCGGCGTGCGGGCACGGACCGACTCAGCCTACCCGGCGGGGCGGGCACCGGCCAGGGCCGGTGGGCGGCTGCGCGGGGGATCACAGGCACGGCCGGGCGGTACGGCACCCGTACGACACCCCGGACCGGAACCACCTCCGGCCCGACTCCCAGGGGGAGTCGGGCCGGAGAGTGAGGAGAGGGAGGAGGGGTGGTCGGACCATCCCGGGTCGATCAGCCGCCCGGGGTCACCGGACCCGGGCTGGCGTCACCGCCGCCGTTTCCACCGCCGTTGCCACCACCATTGCCGGGCTCGGGCTGCGGCGCAGGCTGCTGCTCGGCCGGCTGGTCCTGGGCCGGGGGCTCAGACGCCGGCGGCTCCGGGGCCGGCGGCTGCGAGGATGGAGGCTCCGGCGCCGGCGGCTCCGGCGCAGGCGGCTCCGGCGCAGGCGGCTGGGGAGCGGGCTGCTGCTCGGCCGGCGGCTCCGGCGCGGACGGCTGGGGGGCGGGCTGCTGTTCGGCGGGCTGATCCTGCTGCTGCTCCCGCTCGCGCTGGCGCTCCCGCTCACGTTCGCGCTCTCGCTGACGCTGACGCTCGCGCTGACGTTCGCGGTCCCGCTGGCGCTCCCGTTGCTCCTGACGGTCCTCCTGACGCTGGCGCTCTCGGTCGGTGTTGCTGGTGCGCTGCCGCTCCAGACGCACGGCCTCCGGGAACTCCAGCTCCTCCTGCCCCTCGAGGCTCGGCTGCATGACGGCCACCCACAGGCGCACCGGCCAGTAGCCACCGGTCATGTTCTCCGCGCCGCCGAACGGGGTCAGCGGCATCTCCGTCTTCCCGTCCTCACTGGGCTGGAACATGCCGACCGCGGTCACCAGCTGCGGGGTGTACCCCACGAACCAGGCCGAGCGGAACGAGGAGGAGGTACCGGTCTTGCCCGCCACCTCGCGGTCCATCTCCCGGCCCACATACGAGGCGGAACCCTCGGAGGGCGGGCCCAACAGGGCCTGCGTGGCGTTGATCGCCACCCCCTCGTCGAGCACCCGCTCGCCGTCGTCCTTCCACTCGTACTGCACGGACCCGTCGGGCCGCGTCATCTTCAGCACGGTGTGGGGGGTGCGGTGCACACCCTGCGCGGCGAGGGTCGCGTACACCTCGGCCATCTCGGCGACCGTCGGGCTGGCCGAACCCAGCACGTTGGAGGGCTCGTCGGTCAGACCGGGGGTCTTCTCCGGCAGGCCCAGCTTCACGGCGGTCTCGCGGGTGCGCTGCGGGCCGATCTCGAGGTTCAACTCCGCGTAGGCGGTGTTCACCGAGTCGGTGGTGGCGCCGCGCAGGCTCACCCGCCCGTAGGAGCGGTCACCGAAGTTGTTCACGGTCCAGCCGTTGAACTCGGCGGGACTGTTGCCGTCCCAGGTGGAGTTCAGCGAGTACCCCTCCTCGAGGGCTGCGATCAGCGTGAAGGTCTTGAAGATCGAGCCGGCCTGCATGCGCGACTGGGTGGCGTCGTTGCGGGCCTGCTCGACGTAGTCGGGTCCGCCGTACACGCCCTTGATCGCCCCCGTGGCGGGCTCGATCGTCATGATGCCGACCTTGTTGAGCGCGGGCCGGTCGTCGGGCAGGCCGGCGACCGCGTCGAGGATGTTCTTCTGGATGGCGGGGTCGAAGGACGACACGATGGTGAAGCCGCCCTGGTTGACCTCGTCCTCCGACAGGCCCATGCCCGTCAGCTCGCCGCGGACCATCTGCAGCAGGTAGCCGTTGGTGCCGCCCAGCACGTTGCGGCTGTTGGGCGGGATGGTCTCGGGGAACTGCAGCTGGTCGGCCTCCGCGGCGGTGAGGGTGCCGGTGCTGTTGACCTGTCGCTCGACCACGCGGTCCCACAGGGACGCGGCCCGCTCGGGGTTCTTCGCCGGGTCGTAGGCGGAGGGCGCCGGGATCACCGCGACCAGCAGTGCGGCCTCGGCATCGGTGAGGTCCTTGGCATCCTTCCCGAAGTACGCCTGGGAGGCAGCCTGCACGCCGTACGCGCCGCGGCCGAAGTAGATCGTGTTCAGGTAGCGGGAGAGGATCTCGTCCTTCTCGAGCTCCTGGTCGATCTTCAGCGCCATCACCATCTCCTTCACCTTCCCGCTGTAGGAGGTGGTGGTGCCGGTGTAGTAGCGCTCCACGTACTGCTGGGTGATGGTCGAACCGCCCTGTCGGGCGCCGCCGCTCAGGTTGTTCACCAGGGCGCGGAGGATGCCGCGCGGGGACACGCCGCGGTTCTCGTAGAAGCTGGCGTCCTCGCTGGCGACGACGGCCTGCTTGATGTTCTCGGGGATCTGGTCGTTCGGGAGGATCGTGCGGTTGACCTCGCTGAAACTCCCGATCTTGGTCTTGCCATCCGCGTAGTAGACGGTCGTGCTCTGCGCCAGGGCGATCTGGTCCGGCTCGGGCACATCGGTGGTGGAGTACAGCCACCAGGCGCCACCGAGACCGGCGAGCACGAAGAGGGCCATCGCGCCGAACACCATCTGCCAGGACGGCAGCCACCGCCAGAATCCGGTCTTCCCGGCCCGCGGGTAGTTGAGGATGTTCGTCGCCCTGGCCCGTCCACCGGCGGCCGAGGCGGCTGCGCCCGTGCGGGCGGCTCGGCCGCGCTGCTCGGCCCGACGACGGGAGGCGGTCCCGGCCGCGGCGGCGCCCGCCGGCGCACCCGCGGTCGCGGCACCGGTCCCGGCCGCCACGGCGGCTCGCCGACCACCCGTCCGGCTGCTGCCGCGCTCGGACCCGGTGGCCCCGGCCTCCGCGCCGGCGGCGCGCCGCCTGGCGGGCCGTGGCTGCTCCGGCGAGGTGCGGGAACGGTCAGAACCGGCCCGGGAGACACTCGCCGCGAGGCCGCTCAGTCGGCCAGACGTCGAGGACGCGGCGGCATGCACTCCGGCCGCTCGGCGGCCCCGGGAGCCGCGAGAGCGGGGGGCGCCGGGCTGGGAGCCCTGGTCGGGCCGACCGGCTTCGTTCACGAGGAGCTCCTGTCGCTCGGAGAGGGCGCGGGGGCGCCCGGACAGCGCGGACCGGGGTCCACGACCGTCCAGTATCCCGCGTGACCACGCGCGGGTGGAACGGCGGCGCGTCGACTTTCACAGTCTCCCCACGCGCCGGCCCCGGCCGTCACGGGTTGTCCACGCTCCGGGCCGCCCACCACGCACGCAGTTCCTGCTCGGCGCGCTCCTCACCGAGGGGACCGTGCTCCATCCGCAGGTCCAGCAGGAATCGGTACGCCTCACCGACCGTCCGGCCCGCCGGGATGCCGAGGATCTCCATGATCCGGTTGCCGTCGAGGTCGGGCCGGATGCGGTCGATCTCCTCCTGCGCCGCGAGCTGCGCGATGCGCTCCTCCAGCTCGTCGTAGGCCCGCGAGAGCGTGCGGGCCTTGCGCTTGTTCCGGGTGGTCACATCGGCCCGGGTGAGTCGATGCAGGTGCTGCAGCAGCGGCCCGGCGTCGGTCACGTACCGGCGCACCGCAGAATCCGTCCACGGGGCATCGGCATACCCGTGGAAGCGCAGGTGCAACTCCACCAGACGCGCCACCTTCTTGGTGGTGTCCTTGTCGAAGGCCAGGGCCTTCATCCGGGTGGCGGTCATCTTCGCACCCACCACCTCATGGAAACGGAAGGTGACGGTGCCGCCGTCCTCGAAGCGGCGCGTGGCGGGCTTGCCCACGTCATGCATCAGCGCCGCCAGGCGCAGCACCAGGTCGGGTCGCTCGCAGGGACCGCCGGACCCGGGAGCGCTCTCCAGGTCGATCGCCTGCTCCAGCACGGTCAGGGTGTGGTCGTAGACGTCCTTGTGGCGGTGGTGCTCATCGATCGTCAGCCGCAGCGCGGGCAGTTCCGGCAGCACCGTGTCCGCCAGACCCAGCTCGACCATGAGCTCGAGCCCCGCCCGGGGATGCTCCCCGAGCAGCAGTTTCACCAGTTCATCGCGCAGACGCTCCGCGGAGACGATCCCGAGCCGGTCGGCGAGCGCCCGGGCCGCCGCCGCGGTGCCGGCCTCGGCCGAGAAGCCGAGCTGGGAGACGAACCGCACCAGCCGCAGCATGCGCAGCGGGTCATCGGAGAACGACTGCTCCGGGGCGACGGGAGTGCGCAGCAGCTGCGCGGCGAGGTCTCCGAGGCCGCCGAAGGGGTCCACGAGCTCCAGGGACGGCAGCCGCACCGCCATCGCGTTGACGGTGAAGTCGCGACGGGAGAGGTCCCCCTCGAGGGTGTCGCCATACGAGACCTGGGGTTTGCGGCTGTCGGGGTCGTAGGCCTCGGTGCGGTAGGTGGTGACCTCTACCCGCACACCGTCCCGCACTGCGCCGAGGGTGCCGAAGTCGCGGCCCATGTCCCATAGGCCCCCGCCGCGGCTCCAGCGGCGCAGCAGCTCCTCGGTCTGCTCGGGGCGGGCGGAGGTGGTGAAGTCGAGGTCGGCACTGGAGCGGCCCAGCACCGCGTCGCGCACGGGTCCGCCGACGAGGGCGAGCTCGTGACCGGCCTCGTCGAAGAGGCGGCCGAGTTCGTGGACCTCCGGCGGAAGGGCGTGGAACATCCCTGCGGCGCGCCGGCGGGCGAGGTCCAGACGGGCGGCCGCCTCGTCCTGCGATGCGCTCTCGACCACGTGACCTCCTGTTCGTCTCTGCCGCCTCGCGGCCTCCCGCACTGCAGCGGGACACGCCCCCTACAGTGTCACCATGCCGTCCTGCGCTTCGTCCGGACCCGTCGCGGATCCCCCGCGTCGGGCGGTGCGCGCACGGTGGGCGCGCGCACTGTGGGCATCGCTCGCCCTGCTGCTGGCGCTGGTGGCCGTGCTGGGGCCGACAGGGCCGGGACAGTCTAGCCCGCGGGCCCACGCCGCCCCGGTGTCGGCGCCTGCGATGGCAGGCGGCCCGTCAGCCCCGGCGCGTCCGGGTGATCCGACACCAGCCGCCCCCGGCGCGCCGGTGCGCATGGACCTGGTCTCCCTCGGACCAGTGGCCCTCGCCCCGGGGGACAGCCTGGCGGTGACACTGCGGGTTACGAACACGTCGGAGGAGCCGCTGGTCGATCCCCGCCTGGAGCTGCGGGCCCGCACCGCACGCGTCACCTCCCGGGCGGATCTCGAACGCTGGCAGTCGGATCCGACACCCGAGGAACCCGGCACGGCCCGGGCGACGGCCGACCCCACGGGGGTCCTCGCGCCGGGGGAGTCTCTGGATCTCACGCTGAGCGTTCCTGCCGATGACCTCGGCTGGTCCTCCGACCCTGATCTGTGGGGCACTCGGCGCGTGGCGCTGACCGTCGCCGACGCCTCGGGGGCGCTGGCGACGGTGCGCACGTTCGTGGTGTGGCGGCCCGACGGGACCACCGCCCGCGTGGACCAGTCGGTGCTGCTGCCGCTGACCGCGCAGGACCCGGGCACCGCCGCCCTGGATCCCGCGGCCCATGCGCAGGACCTCCGAGAGGGCCGGCTGGGGGCCATGCTCGCCCTGGCCCGACGCGACGATGTCGACTGGTTGCTGGACCCCGCGCTGCTGGACCCGCCGTTCCGCCCCACGGCGCCCGGTGCCCCCTCCGGTGATCCGTCCGATGCTGCCCCCGCCGAGGGCCCACCGCCCGCAGCATCCGATGCAGGCGGTGCCGTCCCACCCGGCCCCGACGCATCCTCCGGGCCACCGCAGGACACCCCGGCGAATCCGCCGCCGGTCGGCACGGGAGTCGACCCGATCACCGCGGAACCGCAGGCCGCTGCCACGGTGCAGGCGCTCACCGACGCCGCGGGCAACCGCACCGTGCTCGCGTTGCCGTACGGCCGCGCCGACGTCCAGGCCCTGCGCTCCGCCGGCGCCGAGGGGCTTCGCACCGTCGCGGAGGATCGGTCACGGGAGGCCTTCGCCCGCACCGGTATCACCCCGGCGGCGACGGTCGCGGTGGTCCCCGGGGAACGGGCCGACCCGACGCAGGTCGGGTCCGCTCTGGATTCGGGGCTGTCGGCGCTGATGATCCCCTCCGCCTCCCTGCGGGAGGACCTCGAGTCCACCGTCACCCCGTCGGGGCCTGCGTCGATCGCGGCGGGCCCCGACCGGGGGTCGGTCCCGGTGCTCGCCCCCGATTCGACGCTCTCGGCGGAGTTCGCGCTGCTGGACGGTTCCGCGGATCCGGAGCAGATCAGGCAGCGGATCCTCGCCGAGACCGCGGTGATCGCAGCGGAACCGACCTCCGCACCCCGCCATGTGCTCATCGCCCCGCCGCTGACGGTGACACTGTCGGAGCCGGCCGCGAGCGCCACCCTGGATGCCCTCGGGCAGGCGCCATGGCTGCGCCGCACCCCGGCCCAGCAGCTGCTGGAGCAGACCCCTGACCAGACCGGCACGGACGGTGGCGGGGAGGGTGCCGGGGTCCTCGGCACGGTGCCGCTGGAGGACGTGCGCCCGACGGGTTTCGAGGCCGACGGACGGGCGACGGTGCTGCCCTCCGCCGACGCGCCGGAACCGGCCGCGGGGCATGACCTGCGGGACCTGCAGAGCGCGCTGGCACCGCTGGCGGGACTGTCCGACGCGGTGCAGGATCCGCACCTGCTGGATGTGCCGGTGGTGACGGCGCTGTCGGGCGCCTCGGAACAGTGGCGCGGCGGGTCCCCGGAGCCACGGCGGCGGGCGGAGCTGGCGGCGCAGGACGCTGCCCGGCTCACCGCCGGGGTGAGCGTCCGGACACCCAGCAGTGTGAACCTGGTGGCCGACGCCTCCAATGTGCCGGTGACGGTGCGCAACGACCTCGACTCACCCGTGCGTCTGCAGGCGAGGGTCTCCGCCGACAAGCCGCTGGTGCGGTTGGGCCAGCCGCCGGTGGTGGAGGTGCCGGCCCGCAGCAGCACCCAGGTGTCGGTGCCGGTGGAGGCCATCGCCAACGGGCAGGTGACCCTGTCGGTCGAGCTGCGCAGCCCCGATGGCACGCGGCTCACGCAGGCCGAGCACGCCTCTTTGACGGTGAATCCGGCGTGGGAGAACTGGACAACGCTGCTGGTGGGCATCGCCATGGGGTTGCTGGTGATCGTGGGGGTGCTGCGAGCGCGGCGCACCGGGTCGGACCGTCGAGCCCCCGCCGAACGCGGACCGGAACCACCCCCCACCGCCGACTCCTGACCCGTCGCCCCCCGATCGAGAAGAGACCCCCGCATGTCGTCGACACCCCCCTCGGATCACCGGCCCGCAGAGGACCCTGCGCCTGAGCCCGACTCCGGGCCGGGCCCGGACCCGTCGCCGGCCACCGAACCGCGGGACGTGCCCGCCCGCACCGCACCCCGCGGGCGGCTGCTGCGCGCGAGCGCCCTCATGGCCTCCGGGTCGATCGTCTCCCGCCTGCTCGGGTTCGTGCGCAACTTCCTGTTCGGCCTGATCACCGCCGGGTCCATGACGGCCGTGGGCAATGCGGTGAGCGCCGCGAACTTCCTGCCCAACCAGATCTGGATCCTCGTCGGCGGGGGCGTGCTCAACGCCATCCTGGTGCCGGCGATCGTGCGCGCCAGCCGCCAGGACGATCGCGGGGCCGACTACGTCTCCCGTCTCATGACGCTGGTGGTGCTGCTGACCGGCGGCCTCACCGTGCTGTGCATCGCCCTGGTGCCGGTGCTGCTGACCGTCACCAGCGGCCGCCTGGCCCCGGGCACCTTCGCGTTCGCGGTGCAGATGGGCTACTGGATGATGCCGCAGATCATGCTGTCGGCCCTGTACGTGATGTGCGGGCAGCTGCTGAACGCCCACGACTCCTTCGGTCCGTACCAGTGGGCGCCGGTGATGAACAACGTGGTGGGCATCCTCGGGGCCCTGGCGTTCCTGGCGATGTGGGGGTCGACCCCCCGGGTGGAGGACTGGACGCTGACGATGATCATCGCGCTGGCGGCGATCAACATCGGCGGGTCGGCCGCCCAGGTGCTGTTCCTGTGGGTGTTCGTGCGGCGTCTGGGTCTGCGTCTGCGGCCGCGTTTCGGGTTCCGCGGCCTGGGGCTGCGCAAGCTGGGGCGGATCGGCACCTGGACCCTGGCGATGCTGCTGGTCTCGCAGGTGGGCATCTCCGCCACCCGCTGGGCCACCGGGGGCGCCAGTGCCCGCGCGGAGGAGCTGATCCGTGCCGGGCGCGCCGGCGAGGCCGCGGTCTACCCGGCGCTGGCCTCGATCGACTGGTCCTACATGGCGTTCATGATCCCGCAGGGGATCATCGCGGTGACGCTGGTGACGGCCGCCTTCCCGACGATCTCCCGCCGCGCCGCGGCGGACGACCATGCCGGGGCCTTCGCCCAGTACGCGCAGACCTCGCGGATGCTGGCAGTGCCGATGGTGCTGTGCACCGCGGTGTTCATCGCCCTGGCCGGGCCGATCATGTGGGTGATCGGCGGTGGCACCGGTCCCGTCGCGGCTCGCGCCAACGGCTGGGTGCTGGTGGCGTACATGCTCGGGCTCGTGCCGTTCGCGGCGACCTACCTGGTCAAGCGGGTGTTCTACGCGTATGAGCAGGCCCGTGCCCCGTTCCTGATGCAGCTGCCGAACACCCTGGTGTCGGTCCTCGCGGTCGCGCCGATCCTCGCGTTCGTGGATCCCCGCTGGGCCACCGCCACGGCGGCGGCCGTCAGCTCCCTGGGGAACCTGCTGGGGTGGGTGCTGGGGTTGTGGCTGCTGCGTCGGATCGGCCGCCGTCTGGGAGTGCGCTCCGGGGCGTCGCGGGAGAGCGCCGTGGTGATGGGGAAGCTGCTCCTGGCCGGGGCGGTGGCGCTGCTGGTCGGCTGGGGCCTGCTGGCTCTCGTCGGTGACCTGGTGTGGATCGGGCGTCTGGCGGCCATCGCCGTCGGGGCGGTGATCGCGGCGGTGATGACGGTGGTGTTCCTGGGTCTGGCGTGGCTGCTGCGGGTGCGGGAGCTGCGCGACCTGGTGGACGTGCTGCGTCGACGGCGGCGGCGCTCCCGGTCCTGAGACCGCGGGTTCCGTAGCATGGGGGGACATGTCGCGGCCGACCCCAGCGGTCGCGGGCGCGGCGACGACTCGGGGATGGCAGCGGGGAAGGCAGAGACAGACGGTGGCTCCACGACCTCATGAGGACGCGCTCCGCGCGCGCTGGACGCTCGAGGCGGAGATCCCCTTGTCGGGGACCGCGCCGGGGGCGTCGTGGCATCGCGCCCGGACGGTGCCGGACGGTCAGCCGGTGACGCTGCTGCTGGTCGAGGGACCGACCGCGCTGGAGGCCGCCGACGCCGCCCGCCGCGCCTACCTGGTGCAGAGCCCCCGCCTGATGGAGGTCCTGGACGTCACCGTGCTGGGGGACCCGCGCGGTCGCGCAGACGACCCCGACGGGGAGGATCCCCTCACGGTGGTCAGCTACCCGGTCCCCTCGGCCCCGCCGCTGGCGGCGCTGCTGAAGCAGGGCAGGCTGCGGCCGGAGACCGCCCGCTCGATCATCGGGGAGGCCGCGGAGGCCCTGGAGACCGCCCGCCGACGGGGAGTGCGGCACCGGGTGCTGGATTCGAACCGCATCTTCGTCGACACCGGCGCAGGGACCGTGCAGGTGCTCGGTGTGGGGGTGGAGGCCGCCGCCCACGGGTATCACTCCCGCTCCGGCCAGGCCGGTTTCGAGGACACGACGGCGCTGGTCACCCTGCTGTACCGCGCGGTGACCGGCAGTGCACCCCACCGCGGGGAGGACGGTACGGTGCCGCGTCCCTCGCAGCTGGTGGCGCGCAGCATCCCGCCGGAGCTCGACCTGCTGTGCGACCTCGTGCTCAATGAGTCCCAGAACCCGGGGGCGCAGGTCCCGGCGTCATCCCGCGATGTGATCGACGCGCTGGAGCCGTGGCAGTCGATCCCGGTGACCCTCGAGGCCTACGACCCGGAGGATCGGCCGGAGGAGGAACCGGACCCGGCGCCGAGGCCCGACGCCTCGACCCCCGCCGCCGCACCGTTGCCGGACGAGGGCCCGCTGCCGACCGAGAACACGCTGCCGACCGAGGACCCGCTGGCGACCGACCCATCCGAGACGGTGTCCGAGGAACCGGCCACCGAGACCCTCCCCGCGATGGGTTCCGCCGCCCCCGATCCTGACCCCGCTGTCCCCGATTCCCCCGAGCCGGGCCATCTCTCGCCCTTCCCGGGGGCGGCCGCTCAGGACGCGCAGCAGCTCATCCGCGAGCTGCACCTGGATGAACCGCGATCCCGTGCCCCGTTCCCGGCGGTGCTGCCCATCGCGCGTCCGGCGGATGCCCCACCGGTGCCGCAGCTGCCCGACGCCCCGCCGGGCTCGTCGGTCGGCCGGGCCCTGCACGCCCCGGGATCGCCCATGACCCAGCGCGCGGCTGTCCTGGGACGCGGGGCGGTGGAGAGCGCCGGGGCCGCTGCCGGAGCGATCGTCGCCGCCGGCTCCACCGCCGCCGGCACCACCCGCCGGGTGGTCACCGAGCGGGTGGGGGCCTGGCGAGAGCGTCGCAGCTCGGAGGGGTCCCGCCGGGTCGACGCCCCTGTCGACACCCCGATGGATACCCCGGACGGCGCCGCGACGGACGTGACGGACGGGCCCCGCGCCACCCCGGACCGGGACATGGCCGCCGCACCGTTCGCGGTGCCGACGGGTCCGATCGTGGTCAAGGGCCGCAGTGCCTCCGAATCCGCCGACGCCTCGCGCGGGGCCCTGTTCCGTGAGGTCCTGGACATCGCCGCCGATCGTGATGACGGTGCCCACCTGCAGTCCTATGAGGGGTCCGACCGGTCGCGCCACGCCCAGTGGATCCTCCTGGGTGCCGCCGTGCTGGTGGTGTTGGCGATGGTCCTGGCGATCACCTCGATCACCTCGGGTTCGCGGGAGAGCCTCACGAATCCTCTGGCCACGCAGGCGCCGCCCTCGAGCCCGGCGGCGTCCGCATCACCGGCGCCGTCCGCAGCCGCCTCGTCCTCGCCCGCGGCCTCGCCCAGCGCGGCCCCGGCCGCGCCGCCGCGCGTGACGGGTGCGGAGATCGTCGGGGATCGGCCGGATCACCCGGAGTGGACCGACCGGCTCACCGACGGTGATCTCAGTGGACGGTGGTCCACGAAGCTCTACGGCAGCGCCGAGTTCGGGAGTGTGAAGGACGGTGTCGGCATCCGCCTTGATCTGGAGGGCCCGGCGCAGGTGACGGCCGTGGTGGTCACCAGCGCCGCGAACTCCGGCGGCACCCTGGAGCTGCGGTCGGTGGCCCCGGACGGCGCTCCCGGGGAGGTGCTCGCCTCCGCCCCGTTCGCCGGTGACGGCGAGGTGCGACTGGCGCCGCCGGCCCCTGTCACCGCCGAGCGGGTGATGGTCTGGATCCCCCAACTGCCGGCCGATGCCGACCGGGACGGTCGGTTCCGTGCACACATCACGGAGATCCGCGCCGAATGACCTCCGAGGACGAGCGTCGACCGCTGTCGCGGCGCCCTGCGGCCCTCCGGAACGAGCCGTCACTGCTGGGTGTGCCGCTGCGCGCCGTCGTGGCGATCTTCGCGGCCGCCGCCCTGGTCGGGCTCGTCCTCGCATTCGCCCTGAACCGTGCCACCAGCTCGGATGATTCCGTCGGCACGGGAACCAGTCTGCCCATGACCGGGCTCCCGGTGATCACCGAACGGAACCTCGGCACCGAGGTGCAGCGGATCGTCGACACCGGCACCACCGAGGCCGTGACGGTGTTCGACCTGGACCAGTGCCTGCAGCAGCAGTCGGTGTCGGCGCGGGTGCTGGTGATGGAACAGGTGCAGTGGGGGCCTAAGGGCTCCGCCGCCTGGGTGATCGTGCACGGCCCGACCGACCGGGAGACCCTGCGGGAGAACGGCGGAACGGTGGACGTGACAGTGGTGACGCCGGACTGTGGGGTGGGCGGCCCCGAGGCGGCCGCCGAGACCCTGGTGTGGGCGGGGTCCACGAAGCTCGGCACCTCCCCCTGAGGTCGGTGTCGGTGTCGCACCGGGGTCGGCACAGCGTGACGGGTGGCGCAGAAGGGACCCGCCGGGTCTCGTCCGTCAGCCGTACGCCGTAGCCTGGTGCGGTGACCTCGCGCGAGCGCGCGAGCCGATGGCCCACCCCCGAAGGACGAACCCATGACCTCTGCGATCCCCACCTTCAATCTGCTCGGCGGCGGCACCGCGCCGGCCGCGGAGGCGCAGGCCCCGCAGGAGACGGAGGGCCCTGTGCGCGAGGTGATCATCGTCGGTTCCGGACCGGCCGGGTACACGGCCGCGATCTACACGGCCCGGGCCGCGATGGAGCCACTGGTCGTGGCCGGTGCACTGGCGGCCGGTGGCGCGCTGATGACCACGACCGAGGTGGAGAACTTCCCCGGGTTCGCCGAGGGTGTGCAGGGCCCCGAGCTGATGGCGGCCATGCAGGAGCAGGCGGAGCGTTTCGGCGCCGAGATCCTGTTCGAGGACGCGGTGGACGTGGAGCTCGACGGTCCGATCAAGACCGTCACCCTCGATGACGGCTCCGTGCACCGGGCCCGCGCGATCATCATCGCGACCGGGTCGGCGTACCGGGAGCTCGGTGTGGAGGGTGAGAAGCGGCTGTCCGGCAAGGGTGTGAGCTGGTGCGCCACCTGCGACGGCTTCTTCTTCAAGGACAAGGACATCGTCGTGATCGGCGGCGGTGACAGCGCCGTGGAGGAGGCCACCTTCCTCACCCGCTACGCCACGAAGGTGACGCTGGTGCACCGCCGCGACGAGCTGCGGGCCTCGAAGATCATGGCCCGCCGCGCCGAGACCGACGAGAAGCTCGGCTTCGCCTGGAACTCCGAGGTGGTCAGCATCAACGGGGATGACGCCGTGGAGAGCGTGACCCTGCGGGACACCCTCACCGGCGAGGAGCGGACCCTGCCGACCTCCGCCGTGTTCGAGGCCATCGGGCACGTGCCGCGGTCGGATCTGTTCCGCGGGAAGCTGGAGCTCGACGATCAGGGCTACATCGTGTGCCGTGGCCGCTCCACCTACACCTCGGTGGACGGCGTGTTCGCCGCCGGCGACGTCGTGGACCACACCTATCGCCAGGCGATCACCGCGGCCGGGTCCGGGTGCCAGGCGGCGCTCGACGCCGAGCGGTGGCTGGCCGACCGGGCCGCGATGGAGTCCGAGACCGAGGGGGATGTGCAGCCGGTGCCGGTGACTCCCGCCGAGGACACTCCCGGTAGCTCCGATCTCGCGGCGTGCGCCCCGGAGCTCGATGGGCAGCGGCCCTCGACCGAGGGCGGGGAGACGTTCCTCGCGCAGAATGCCCAGCCGGTGGACCAGGCGCAGCCGCTCGACGACGCGCAGCGCGCGGAGGAGGCGCAGCCGACGCAGGAGGCCGACGTCCCCTCTGCCGAGGCGTGGGTGCAGGAGGGCGCCGATTCCGAGCACGACGAGCGCTGACACGCCTCACGACGTGACGACCCAGGGCGCCGCACCGGCACTGATCGTGCTGGTGACGGCGCCCTGGTGCGTACCGTGCCGCCCCGCCGCCACCGTGATGCGTGAGCTGGCCCGGCGTCACCCCGAGGTGCAGGGCGTGGTGATCTCCGATCCTCCTGAGGATCTTGCTGACGCTCTGGGGGTCGAGGTGATCCCCACGTGGCTGCGGCTGGAACTCCGTGCAGGCGGCGACGGCCCGGCGGGCGAGCACGACGTGGCGGGCGGCGATAGCGTCGATCACCTCCCGCAGCTGTGGGACCGGTTCTGTGAGGCCAAGGCGACCGACCCCACGGGTGCACCGCTCCGGAGACTGGCAGGTGCCCCAGGTGGTGCAGTGGGTGCCACGAGTGCAGGAGCCACCCCCTCGACGGACGGCCCCTCGTGGTGGTGTCGCACGCGGAGCCTTCGCGGTGCCCATCCCAAACACGTGGTCGAGCGGGCGATCTTCCGGGGCCTGTGACCCCAAGTCATACTCGCCCGGGCTTGACCACGCCGCCGTGCCTGCGCGGCACCGTGGATTCCTGGCGCATTCACCGGTCCTGCGCACGGGCAGCCCCCGTGACCAGGCGTTCTGTGGTGCCGTTGCGCGCCGTCCCGACCGACGGGGACTTTGTCCCCCACGAGGCGGCGGTCATCCACCACTTGTCCACAGCAGACGGACGTCTCTCCACAAGCTTATCCCCAGAGTTATCCACAGTGTGTGAACTGCCTGATGTAGCTATGCCGCCGGGGGGCACCAACTACCTATTCCTCGTCTGACCTGCATTAACGCGGACGCGCACCGGATGACCACCCCCGGCGTGCTCACGGTGTTTCGTGTGAAACGAGGGGCGTGCGGGGAGAGCTGACTCTGCTGTCCACAGACTTTCGCACACTGTGACCTCGGGGACGCGGGGGCCCCACGAGGGTCCGCGGGCCGGGTGACGAGGCGTCGCGCAGGCGCCACGCGGCAGCCGCGCAGCCTCTCCTGCCTGCGCCCGACGCGACGGGCGAGTGTGGGGCTCTCGTGACTCGGGCTCGGACAACTCAGCCGCGTGCCCAATCGCTGCCACTCATCCTCGACGCCGAACGTGCTCTGGCCCGGTGGTTTCGCGTGAAACGTCCACGTCGCGGTGACCCGAGGGAGCTGATTCCCTGCAGTGCGTTTCACGGGAGACCCCGTGACGCGGCCCCTCATCTCGGGGCGGCGGATCAGCTCGCGATTCCCCCGGCCATGGCCGATCGTGGCTTCGACGATGACTCAGGACCAGACGGGGCGTGACCACGGGCCGGGAGTGAGGAGGGAAAAATGACTGACGCACGCGACATCGCACCACAGCCCCACTGTCGTGAGCGCGGGCGCCCGAGCGCCGGGTGACGACGGATCCCAGGGGCCCCCAGACACTGATCGGCGGAGGACGCGTCCTGTCACCTGCTCGGCGGCGTTTCCCGTGAAACGTCCGTCCTCACTGACCCACCGGGGCGATCTATCCACCGCAGAATCCGCGATCGCCAGATAGAGCGAGAGGCCGACAGCGCGCTCCCCGCCCCGCGCATTGCTCGGTGTCGCTCCCTTTGACCACACAGTCGGGCGTGTGAATCCCACGTGCGTCCATGGCGACCTCGGGTCGTGGCGGGATGTTGGTCAGTCCGCGGCGGCTCACGGGATGACCTGGGGCCATGAGGTCATCACTGTTGAAGACCTGCGTGAGCTGAGGGACATCGCTGGGGATATTTCGCGGGAAACCCTCTTCAGATCCGCCACTACCGTTCATTCACGTAGTCGCGCGCGACATTGGCGGGAGCCGTGCACATGCTCCTTGTGCGTGTGTTTCACGCGAAACATCGATCGCACACCCTTCGGTCCCGATGCTGCGGGCCCAACCCCCCGACCTCGCCGCACGACACGTCGGGGGGTTTCACGGGAAACACCACCGAAGGCCAACGCTCGGCACGTCGCTCACTGGACCCGCGGGGTCGCAGTGATACCCGGTCATCCCCTCGGGGAGTCGCCCCCGATCTCCCCACAACACCTGTGGGGCGAGCGCAGCTCTCGCCGTCTCGTAGCGGTTCACCACGTCACGCCGTGGATCCTCAAGTTCGCCCCACCTCAGCTACGGGCGCGCTTGGGTGATTGACCAGTGTTTCACGGGAAACGGCGGCGAACCGCGCTGTCGTCACATGCACGTCGACGACGTCGGCCCGCACCACCTCCGCCTCGGCCCTGGGGCTGCAGTGTTCATTGGGGGAGGGTCGTGGCGAGCAGTTGGGCGAGGCCTATCGGGGTCGCCCAGGGTGAGAGACAAGGCGTCCCACGGGGTGAGGATGAGGTTGTCCTGCAGGGCGAGGATCGGTCAGCAACTCAGACTTATATCTCCGCGCTGTGCCGCGCCGATGCCGCCCTGTCCCGCACCGCATCGAGAAGGGTCGTTTCCCGTGAAACTCCTCGCGGTGGGCAGTTTTCCTGTGCCCCGGTATCCGTGGCGTCTCGCATCCTGCCTTGCGGGTGCCCTATCGACCACCCCACGGTGGGCCCACCGTGGTACCCCACCGACGCAAGAAACAGGGTGATGTGCTTCTGGGCACCCTTCCGGCACCCCGCACAGAGGCATCCCACTGTCGACGTCTCTGCCACATCCGACCGGGGCTCTCCACGAAGCGGCGCGTCACGGAGCGCGCACCACCAGGTTTCCCGTGAAACGCTCCGCTCTCCGTACCCCCGCATCCCTGTACGCCTCGACGCCCCTCGGCGTCATGCTGCGTCCCGTACCGTTCCACGTGGAACACCTGGAAATATACGTCGGTGGCGCGGGCAATCAGAGCCCACACCGCACACATGGAGGGCCATCGGGTTCGTACGGCCCGCGCAGACTAGCCCGGCCCCACACGGACCACACTCGTCACCGGTCCGGGGTCCGCAACGGAACCGACTCGTACGGGGTTTCACGGGAAACACTCCACGGCCAGGTCCACCACGCGCGCGCAACTCGGGAGACCGCACCACGCACTGATGCACAGGACAGCGAACGCACCGAATCGCGTCGTACGGCCGGTTCGTAATCCGCCATCGCTCACGAGACCGGAACGGTGGCCGAGCCCCCCCTCATGTTGGCAGGTTGCCGACGACGTTCCACTCTCTGCGGCACCCTCGGTGCAGGGGGACGCCGACCCTCTTCAACCCGGGGCGGCTTGGACGCGCACTGCTTGGGGCGGTGAGGCAATGCCGCCCCGCCTACCTGGTGTGATCCAGATCACCTATAGGCGGGGCGTGATCGAGGCTGGCCCGCCCTGCAGTGGTGCGCGGCCAGACTGCCCCGCCCCGGGGGAGGGGCGGGGATGTCAGTCCTCGGCCAGGCCGAGTCGGTCCACCAGTCGCTCGAGGTCCTCGAGATTGGTGAACTCCAAGGTGATCTTGCCCTTGCGCTTGCCCACATCGATCCGCACCGGTGCCTCCAGACGGTTCGAGAGGCGGCTGGTGATGTCCACGACGCGCGGGTTGTAGGTCGTGCGCGCAGGGGTCCGTCGGGCCGCCGGCTGCGTGCCACGGTTGATGAGTCGCTCCACCTCACGCACGGACAGGCCCTCGGCCACGATCCGCTGCGCCAGTTCCTCCATGAGGGACGGGTCATCCAGGGCCAGCAGCGCGCGGGCATGCCCAGCAGTCAACGCTCCGGAGGAGACGCGCCGCTGCACCAGCGGGGGGAGGCGCAGCAGACGCAGCGTATTGGAGATCTGCGGCCGGGAGCGTCCGATCCGCGAGGACAGTTCCTCCTGCGTGATGCCGAAGTCCTCCAGCAGCTGCTGATAGGCGGCAGCCTCCTCCAGGGCGTTCAGCTGCGAACGATGGAGGTTCTCCAGCAGGGCGTCGCGCAGCAGGTCGTCATCGCTGGTCTCACGGATGATCGCGGGGATGCTGGCGAGCCCGGCGCGACGGGCTGCCCGCCAGCGGCGCTCTCCCATGACCAGTTCGAAGGACTCCCCGGCGTCGGTGGCCGGGATGGGCCGCACCACGACAGGCTGCAGCACACCGACCTCGCGCAGCGAGAAGGCCAGCTCTTCGAGCTCCTCCTCGTCGAACACGGTGCGGGGGTTGCGGGGGTTCTCGCGGATCTCCTGGATCGGGATCTCCGCGAACTCCGCCCCGGGAACAGGCACCAGGTCGCTCTCCGGGGCCTCAGGGTCCGCGGCCGTATCGCCCTCGGAGTCATCCGGGGACGCTCCATCGGCCTCAGGCTCGACCGCCGTCTCGCGTCCGGCGCCCTCTACCGGCTCGACCGATTCGGCAACGGCGGGCTCCTCAGCAGGCACTTCCGTCGGGGCCTCCGCAGGATTCCCCGCGGTGGTCGTTGCCTCGGGTCGGCGAGCCGGGGTCAGCTCCACCGGCTCGACCTCCACCGCGGGTGACTCGTCCTCTTCCGGGGCACGCTTCGTGGCAGCCTTCGCGGCCTTCGAGGACGTCACCCCCGACGTCTTCGTCCCCGACGACTTCGTGCCCGACGTCTTCGTCCCCGACGACTTCGTGCCCGACGACTTGGTCGTCAACGACGTCGCCCCGGAGGTCGTGGTCCTCCCGGATCCCTTCGTGCCCGCGGACGTCTTCGACGCCCCCGTCGTACGCTTCCCGGACGTCCCCCGCCGCGTGCCGGAGGACTCTGCGGTGCTGTCCTCCCCCGTCGCGGTGCTCGTGCTGGACTCGGCCGCACCAGCGGTTCCCGCGGCGGTGCGACGGGAGGAACGTCCCTTGTGGGAGCGACGCTCCGCAGCGGCCCGGGCCATGTCCCCGGCGATGTCGGTGGAGGCGCTGCGTCCGGCACCCCGGCGGGTCTCTGTGCCCTCCTCGCCGACCGACCGGATCGGCTCACCCGAGAAGAACATGTCGGCCGGGCGTCCCGTCGCTCCGACCTCTCCCGGCTCGGGTGTGGTGCGCGGATGGGTGCGGGTGCGCAGAGGCGGCTCGTCGGCTCCGGCGCGGGTGTCACCGCCGCCGGCGACCACATCGCGCGCCTCCTCGGAGCGAGCGCCGGTCGTCGAGCGCGCGGCCGCCGGGTTCCGCGCGCCGGTGCCGTCACCCTCGGTCCGGGCCTCCGACGGCCCGGCACCCGTCTCCCGGGGTCCGGTCGCGCGCGGGGTGGAGCCCCCGGGGATCAGAGCGCCCAGGCCACGCCCGAGACCACGCTTCTGCGTCATGGATGTTCCTCGTCTGGATCAGGAGAACGGCCCGGCCCGCAGCGTCGCGGCCCTCACCGTCGTGGACGGATGGGTCAGGGGACGGGACGGCGCGTCAGCTCCAGCGCCGCGGCCCGGTACGCCAGCGCACCACTGCTGTTGGCATCGTAGGTGAGGACGCTCTGGCCGTAGCTCGGCGCCTCGGAGATCCGCACCGACCGCGGGATCGTCACCTCGAGGGTCTGCTCGGGGAAGTGTGCGCGCACGTCCTCCGCCACCTGTGCCGCGAGCCGCGTGCGGGCGTCGTACATGGTCAGCAGGATGGTGGAGACCACCAGGTCGGGGTTCAGGTGCTGGCGCATCAGCTCGATGTTCTTCAGCAGCAGCGTGAGGCCCTCGAGGGCGTAGTACTCCGCCTGGATCGGGATCAGCACTTCCCGCGCCGCGACCAGCGCGTTCACGGTCAGCAGCCCCAACGACGGGGGGCAGTCGATGATCACGTAGTCCAGTCGGGCGCCGGCCTTCTCCCGCTCGGCGAGGAGATCCCGGATCGCGCCGCGCAGCCGGTTCTCCCGCGCCACCATCGACACCAGTTCGATCTCCGCACCCGACAGGTCGATCGTCGCGGGCGCACACAGCAGGTTCTCCGACTCCGGGGAGGTCTGCACAACCTCCGCCATCGGCAGCGACTCCACCAGCACCTCGTACATGCTGGGGACGTCGGCGTGATGGTCGATCCCCAGCGCGGTGGAGGCATTGCCCTGCGGGTCCACATCCACCACCAGCACCTGCAGGCCACCCTGGGCGAGCGCCACTGCGAGGTTCACGGCCGTGGAGGTCTTCCCCACGCCGCCCTTCTGGTTGGCGACGGTCAGCACGCGGGTGCTCGCCGGGGCCTCGAACACCGCGTTCTCCAGTTCGCGCCGCCGCTGGTGATCCCGGGTGAGGTCGCGCATGAGGGGGGTGTCGGCCAGGGAGGACGACCCGGTGGTCGTCTGCTCGGCGGACCTCCTGCGGTCATCGGCCACGGGGGCCTCCTCTCCTCGTCGGTCGCACGCCTGCGCGCACCGTCACCACTGTAGTGGGGACCTCGACCTCGCCGTCCCCGTGGATGCTCACCCGGGGATCCTCCCCACCGAGGCGGCGCAGCACCGCGGCGGCATCGTCGATCTCCTGCTGTGCGGAGCTGCCCTTCATGACCACCAGATGACCGCCCTCACGCACCAGCGGCAGGCACCAGCGGGCCAGTTTGTCCAGCGCGGCGACGGCCCTCGCGGTGACGACATCGAACTCCCGCTGCCCGTGCAGGTCCTCCGCGCGGGCCCGCAGCACCTCCACGCCGAGGTCGAGGGTCTCGTCGACCTCCTGCAGCCAGGTGGCGCGACGCTGCATGGTCTCGATCAGCGTGATCTCCAGGCCGGGCCGAGCGATCGCGAGGACCACTCCGGGCAGGCCCGCCCCGGAGCCGACATCGGCGAGGCTGCGGGCGTCGCCGGGCAGGGCATCGACCATCAGGGCGCAGTTGATCAGGTGCCGCTCCCACAGCCGGTCGACCTCGCGAGGGCCGACGAGACCGCGGGTGACGCCCTGGTCGGCGAGCAGCCGGACGAACTCCTCCGCCAGCGGCAACCGCTCCCCGAACAGGCGCTGCGCGACGGGCCGCAGCTCAGGGCTGAGCTCGGGCGCCACGGGCTCAGGCGCCCGGGTAGATCACGACGTGACGGTTCTTCCCGTCACCGTGGGACTCCGACCGCAGACCCTCACGCTTGGCGACGTCGTGGACGACCTTGCGTTCGAACGGGTTCATCGGAGCGAGGGGGACCGGCTGGCCGGTCCGGCCGGCCTCGGCGATGGCGTCGGCCGCGAGGGCCTCCAGATCCGTGCGGTGCTTCTGGCGGAAGCCGCCGATGTCGAGCATCAGGCGGGAGCGCTCCCCGGTGCGGGTCTGGACCGCCAGGCGAGTCAGCTCCTGCAGGGCGTCGAGCAGCTCCCCGCGGGGCTCGTTCATGCGGGCCAGCTGCTGCGCACTGCGGATCTCCACGGAGGCGCGGTCGCCCTCGACGTCGATGTCGATGTCGCCATCGAGATCAGCGATGTCCAGCAGCTCCTCGAGGTAGTCGGCGGCGATGTCACCCTCCTCCTCGAGGCGGCTCACACGATCGGCATCCGACTCGCCCGCCCGGACATCCTCAGCCGGGTCGTCGTCGGCGACGTCGGTCTCGTCCGGGTCGACGGTCGCCGCGAGATCGGCCAGCGCCGCGGTCTCGGTCGACCCCGGGGTCTCGGCGGGCGCGACCCCGGAGGTCTCGGCGGCAGCGCCGGTCGGCTGCTGCACCGGGGTGTCGACCGGCGTCTCGGTCTGCGGATCGGTCATGGGGGAACCTCCTGGGCAGGGGCGCGGGGAGCACTCTCCCGCGACGGGATCAGCGTGGGTCAGCGACGGGCGGCACCGCTGCCGCCCCTCTTCCCACGACGAGCGGACGGGGAGCCGAGGGCCGACGAGCCCGAGGCGGCCTGGGCGGCGCGGCGTTCCTCGGCCGCGCGGGCGCGGACCTGGCGGGCCCGCTCGAGCTTCTCGGCGTCGGTGAGCTTCTTACCGGTCGCACGCTTCTTCCCGGTGGGCTGCACGCGGATCGGAGCGGCCACCTCGGTGCGGGCGGAGACGGAGCGGGCCTTCGCCCGGCGCTCGGCCTCGAAGTCGATGGGCTCCAGGCCCTTGCGCTCCCGCTTGCGGTTGATGCGCTCCTCGCGGTTGCGCTCGGCGGGCGAGCCCGGCGTCGGGGTGTTGCGGATGACGATCCACTGCTGCACCAGGGTCCACACGTTGGTGGTGAGCCAGTAGATGAGCACACCGATCGGCATACCGGGGCCGGTGAACACGTAGATGAACGGCAGCGTGTACAGCATCATCTTCTGCGTGCTCGCCATCGGGCCCTCCAGGGCCGACGGCGGCATGTTCCGCATCGTCAGTTCCTTCTGGGTCACGAAGGTGACGGCGCACATCAGCGCGATGATGATGCCGGAGAGCAACTTCGCCGAGAGATCACCGGACAGGAAGCTGTCGGAGATGGTGGTGGTGCCGAAGACGACGGCCTGGTGCGCACTGTCGGCCAGGGCCGGGGTGAGGGCACCGAAGGTCTCGCCGTACTGGGCGCCGCCGCGGGCGTGCGCCGGCAGCTGGGTGTACAGCACCCGGAACAGGGCCAGGAAGATCGGCAGCTGCAGCAGCACCGGCAGGCAGGAGGACAGCGGGTTCGCCCCGGCCTCCCTGTAGACCTCCATCGTTTCCTGCGCCATCGCCTGGCGGGACTCGGGATCGGTCTTGCCCTTGTACTTCTTCTGGATGGCCTGCAGCTCCGGCCCCACCATCTGCATCGCGCGGGAGGCACGGATCTGCCGCACGAACAGCGGGATGATCAGCGTGCGGATCACCGCGGTGAGGCCCACGATCGACAGCAGCCACGTCCAGCCGCTGTTGGGGTCCATGAACAGCGAGAGCAGCGCATGGAACTTCACCATGATCCAGGCGACGGCGAGCTCGATCGGAATCAGGGGATTCATCGGCCTGTTCTTCCTGCCGTCCGGAGGCGCATGACGGTCATGCGAGCGACGACGACGGGTCGGGGTCTGGGGTCAAGGGTAGGGCCTCAGGGGCCGTCGGGGCGCACCCCGCGGGGGTTCGCCACATGCCCGGGGCGGGCGGCAGATCCACCCCACCGCGGCTGAGGGGGTTGCAGCGCAGGATCCGCCAGGCGGCCAGCACTGCCCCCTTCATGGCGCCGTGCCGGTCGATCGCCTCCACCGCGTACTGGGAGCACACGGGGTAGAACCGGCACGCCGGCGGCATGAACGGCGACAGACCCCGCTGGTAGGCGAGGATCGGTGCCCGCAGCAGGCGTCGTCCCGGGGACCGGGTGCGAGGGGACGTCATGACGGCGGCAGCTTCCGGACAGCGCTGTCGAGGGCACCGACCACCTGTTCGCGCAGCTGCTCGAAGGGCAGGGCGTCGATGCCGGGCCGGGCCCGCAGTACCGCTGAGGATCCCGGTGGCAGCCGGTCCAGGTTGGCGCGGACGATCTCGCGCAGGCGGCGGGTGACCCGGTGCCGCACCACCGAGTTGCCGACCTTCGTGGACACGACGAATCCCACGCGCGGCCCGGCAGGGCTCCCCTCGAGGAGCGCCACGTGGGCCACCACGTGGGATCGTGCGCTGCGTGTCCCCCGGCGGGAGATCACGCGGAAGTCGGCGCTGGAGCGGAGCCGGTGGTCGGACCAGCTCATCGCAGGCTCCGGCGACCGCGCGGGCGGCTCAGGCCGAGAGCGCGGCGCGGCCCTTCGCCCGGCGGGCGTTGATGATGGCGCGGCCGGCGCGGGTGCGCATGCGGGCGCGGAAGCCGTGCTTCTTCGCGCGACGACGGTTGTTCGGCTGGAAGGTGCGCTTGGTCATGCTGTCTCCTCGAGGACGGACGCCCGGGTGGGCGTCCTGCGTCGGTGGCCGGCGGTCCGCCCCGCAGGGTCTCACCCGGTCGCGCGTCCGCCGGGGCCGAGGGCTCGGGTGACCCTGCAGCGCGCCGGGGCGCAGGCGTCCGGGGAAGTCGCCGCCCAGTTCGCGGCACGGACCGCACGAGTCTAGGCACCGGCCAGGAGGGCGGTCAACGGTCGTGACCGGCCCTTTCGCCGAGTGTGGCCGGATTCTCACCGGGGTTGCGGCGGCGCTCGGATCCCGCGTCGGGATCTCGCCTCGTGTCTCCCCGCCGGGGACGAGATGTGGAAAACTACGTGGACAAGTGCCCGCGCCCTGCTCGGAGAGATCATGGACCAGACCCCTGCTGACGTCGACGCGACCTGGGATGAGACCCTGCGCATCCTGCGCCGCGACGAGACGGTCTCCGAGCGCGTGATGGCGTTCCTGACGCTGTCCCGGTTGATGGCCGTCGTCGCCGACACCGCTCTGCTGGCCGTGCCCTCTGCCTGGGCGAAGGACGTGTTCGAGCAGCGTATCGCCGGTGCCCTGAAGGGTGCTCTCTCGGAGGCACTGGGCCGGGAGATGCGATTCGCCGTGACCATCGACGAATCCCTCCTGATGACCGATGACGACGAGCCCGACCGGCCCGGCCCCACCCCGTCAGCGGCCGCAGCCCGGCCGGTGCAGGACGTCGCCGAGGACGGTGGACGGACTGTGGATGACGCCGCCGACGATGTGGATGGGGAACAGCGGAGGTTCCTCCCCGACGGGGCCGTCGCAGCCTTCGGGATCTCCGGCGCGACCAGCTCCGGAACCGGCACCGACACGCGCACCGACAGCCCCTCCGACCCGGGCCCCGCGGACGGCGCGCCGTCGTGGATGCAGACCGTCGCCGAGGCCGGCCGGGCCGCCGCCCGCGACGAGCAGCCCGCTCCTGCCGCGCGGCCGCGCCGCCGCCCCACCGCGGAGGCCGAGCCGACCCTCGGGTCCGATTCGCGCCTGAACGGGAAGTACACCTTCGACAGCTTCGTCATCGGCTCCTCCAACCGCTTCGCCCAGGCCGCGGCCTCGGCCGTCGCGGAGGCCCCCGCCAAGGCGTACAACCCGCTGTTTATCTACGGCGGGTCGGGTCTGGGCAAGACCCACCTGCTGCACGCCGTCGGCCACTATGCGAAGTCTCTGTACCCGGGTATCGAGGTGCGGTACGTGAACTCGGAGGAGTTCACCAACGACTTCATCAACTCGGTGCAGTCCGGCCAGTTCGGCAAGGCGCAGGAGTTCCATCGCCGCTACCGCGACATCGACATCCTGCTGATCGACGACATCCAGTTCCTGCAGCGGGCGCCCGAGACGATGGAGGCCTTCTTCCATACCTTCAACACGCTGCACAACGCCGACAAGCAGATCGTCATCACCTCCGACCTGCCGCCCAAGCAGCTGGGAGGTTTCGAGGACCGCATGCGCTCCCGCTTCGAGATGGGCCTGATGACGGACGTGCAGCCGCCGGACCTGGAGACCCGCATCGCGATCTTGCGCAAGAAGGTCGAGAGCGAGGGCACCCAGGAGGTCCCGCGCGACGTCCTGGAGTACATCGCCTCCCGCATCTCCACCAACATCCGCGAGCTCGAGGGCGCCCTGATCCGCGTCCAGGCGCTGCACTCCCTGTCGCGCCAGCCAATGGACGTCTCCCTCGCGGAGAGCGTGCTGAAGGATCTGCTCTCTCACGACGACGGTCAGGAGATCACCGCGGCGACGATCATCGCCCAGACCGCCTCGTACTTCGGCCTGACCGTCGACCAGGTGACCGGCACCGCCCGCACCCGCTTGCTGGTGACGGCTCGGCAGATCGCCATGTACCTGTGCCGGGAGCTGACGGACATGCCGCTGATCCGCATCGGCGAGGAGTTCGGCGGCCGTGACCACACCACCGTGATGCACGCGAACAAGAAGATCTCGGAGCTCATGAAGGAACGCCGGGCGATCTTCAACCAGGTCACGGAGCTGACGGCCCGCATCAAGAGCTCCTCGGCGAAGGACGCCGGCTGACGCTGCGGACGTCTGCGCGGAAGGGCTCGACCCCTCGAAGGACCGCCGCTACGAGGGTCCCGCCGGTGAGTCAGGACGACCCTGCCGGTGATGTGACCCGGATCGCGGGGTCCGCATCGGTCGGCGGCTGGGCGAATCACGGTGCTGGTCAGAGGACCTTTGTCCCCAGTGTGAAGAACTCTGTGGACAATGTGGAGCGATCGACGTCCGCGCAGGAGCCGATGTGCACGACGAAACGTGTGATTCGACAGCGCGCGATGATTCCTCCACAGCGCGACCACAGGGGCACGGGGGGTCGTTCACGTTCCGTACACCTGGGGCTTGACGGCACTGACCTGCGACGATGGGCGTTGTCCACAGTATCGACAGCTGTGAAGAAGAGGTTTCTCTAGAAGAGCTCACGGGGGATGTGGAGAACCGCGGGCTGCGGGGTCGTGTCGCGGCGGGCGCGGATCGGAGCCGGGAAGTCAATGACCGCCGCCCGCGTGTCGCACCATGTGGGGGGTTGCGGCTAGGGTGAGTGTCCGCGGAGCGGGCCGGGAGAGCCGAGCCCGACGATCGACTGCGTGCGTAAGGAGTGGCTCCGGTGAAGTTCCACCTCGACAAGGGCGTTCTCGTGGACGCCGTCTCCTGGGCCACCCGCACGCTCCCCGTGCGCCCCGCCATGCCGATCCTGCAGGGTGTGCGGATCATCGCCGACGCCAGCGGCGAGCTGCAGCTGTCGACCTTCGACTACGAGGTCAGCGCCCAGATCACCACCGCCGCGGAGGTCGACACCCCCGGTGACGTGCTGGTCCAGGGCCGCATGCTCTCCGAGATCGTCCGCGCTCTGCCCAACCGCGATGTGTCCGTCGCCCTCGAGGGCACGAAACTGCGTGTGACGTGCGGCAACTCCCGCTTCCAGCTGGCGACGCTGCCGGTCGAGGAGTACCCGCAGCTGCCCGCGATGCCGCCGGTGCTCGGCTCCGTCGCGGCCGACGTCTTCGCCTCCGCCATCGCGCAGGTCACCGTCGCGGCCTCCAAGGACGACACCCTGCCGCTGCTGACCGGCGTCCGGATGGAGATCGAGGGCGAGAAGATGACCCTCATGGCCACCGACCGGTACCGGCTCGGTATGCGCGAGCTGACCTGGAACCCCGCGAACCCGTCGGTGTCCACCAGCGCCCTGGTTCGCAGCCGCACGCTCTCGGAGGTCGCCCGGTCCCTCACCGGCGGCGGCAGCGTCGAGATCGCGCTGGAGGAGGGCAGCTCCCACCAGCTGATCGGCTTCGAATCCGGCGGCCGCCGCACCACTTCCACCCTGGTCGACGGCGACTACCCGCCGGTGCGGCGCCTGTTCCCCGACTCGGTGCCCGTCACCGCCGTCGTCGCGACCCAGCCGCTGATCGAGGCCGTCAAGCGTGTGTCCCTGGTGGCCGAGCGCAACACCCCCGTGCGGCTCAGCTTCAGCGAGGGCCAGGTCGCCCTCGAGGCCGGCGCCGGGGACGACGCCCAGGCCAGCGAGGTGCTCGAGGCGCAGCTCGAGGGTGACGAGATCGTCGTCGGCTACAACTCCGGCTTCCTGCTCGACGGCCTCGGCGCCGTCGGCACCGACTTCGTGAAGCTCGCCTTCACCGACTCCGTCAAGCCGTCGGTGCTCACCGGACAGGACTGCCTCGAGGGCTCGGCCGACTCCTCGTACCGGTACCTCCTGATGCCGATGCGGATCTGAGCCGAGGGGGCAGCGTGGAGCTGACCACCCTCGAGCTCACCGACTTCCGCTCCTACCCGCGGCTGGAGCTGCCGCTCCACCCGGGGATCACCGTCTTCGTCGGCCCCAACGGGCAGGGCAAGACGAACATCGTCGAATCCCTCTGGTACCTGGCGACCCTCTCCAGCCACCGCGTCGCCCACGACGCCGCCCTCGTGCACCGCGGCTCCTCTACCGCGATCATCCGCGCGGGGTTCCGCCGCGCGGGGCGGCCCCTGCAGGTGGACCTGGAGATCACCCCGGGCAAGTCGAACCGCGCCCGGGTGCAGGGCCAGAACCTCTCCCGCCTGCGGGACCTGCTCGGCGAGGTGCGCTGCGTGCTGTTCGCGCCCGAGGACCTCGCCCTGGTCAAGGGCGACCCGGAGGGTCGGCGCCGTTTCCTCGATGAGATCCTGGTGCTCATCGCCCCTCGCTTCGCCGGCATCAAGGCCGACTACGACCGGGTGCTGAAACAGCGCTCCCACCTGCTCAAACAGATGCGGTCGATGCACCGCGGCGGTACGGGCCGGTCCGTGGGCGGGCTCGACCCGGCCGAGGCGGCCGACTCCACGCTCGCGGTGTGGGACCAGCAGATCGCCCGGCTGGGGGCCGAGCTGCTGCGCGGCCGCCTCCATCTGGTCAACCGCCTCCGCCCCCACGTCGGGTACGCGTATTTGCAGGTCGCCACGGATGCCGGGTCGGATGCCGCCCTTGCCCTGCCACCGCACGAACGCGGGTCCGTCGACTCCCCGGCCGGCATCGGGTACCGCTCCACGGTGCTGGACGAGCTCGGCACCGCCGACGGGGACCTGCCGACGACCGCGCAGCTGGTCGAGACCCTGCTGGCGCAGTACGCGGCGCGGCGTGAGGAGGAGATCGAGCGCGGCGTCACCCTCGTCGGCCCCCACCGGGATGACCTGGAGATCCGCCTGCACGACTTCCCCGCCAAGGGGTACGCGAGCCACGGCGAGTCGTGGTCGCTGGCCCTGGCCCTGCGGCTCGGCTCGTATGACCTGCTGCGGCTGGAGGAGGGCGACCTCGGGGATGGGGAGCCGATCCTGCTGCTGGATGACGTCTTCAGCGAGCTCGATGTGCACCGCCGGGAGCGGCTCGGCCGGATCGTCACCGGTGCCCACCAGGTGCTCATCACCACGGCGAACGACTCCGACATCCCCGAGTCGCTCGAGGGCGAGATCCACGTGGTCGATGTGACCCTCGGCTCGGCCGTGCCGCGGGAGGGCACCGTGCAGCGCGGCGGCGGCGCCCGCGGCGAGGAGCTCGGAGGCGGCTGGTGACCGGACCCGGATCCCGACGGGTCCCGAACCCATACGACCTGGGAACCTGGCGCGGCGCCGATGCGAGTGCCGGCGCCGCAGCCGAACCCATCACCCGCCGGGCGTCCGGGGTCTCGGAGGACGGCGTTACCGCGGAAACGTCTCTGCGTCCTGACGCCGGGGGCCGGGGACCGGGATCGGACCGACTCCCGGGGCGGGGGGCAGCTCCCGGGCACCACCCCGATCCCGCGCACCATGCCGATCCGGTGGGGGGTCCCGATCTCGTGGGGGATCCCGATCGCGCGGAGGAAGCGGGGGATCTCCCTCGCGCGCCCGACCCCGCCGAGGAGGAGGTCGTCTACGACCCGCCGGAGCTCCCCCGCGATCCCCATCGGGACCGCTTCGAGCTGGCGCGCCGGGTGGTGAACCAGTCGCGCGCCTCCGCCCGGGACCGCGGCATGTTCCCCATCTCCCGCACCACTCAGATGCGTGAGGCCCGCGACCGTTCCCGTGACGCCCCCGGCTTCTCCGGAGCCCGCCCCGATCCCCGCGACCCCCAGGGCATCGACGTGGTGCTCGCGCAGGTGCTCGGCAATCTCGGCTGGACCAGTGGGGTGAGCGCCGGCCGCGTGCTGGAGGAATGGGACGAGATCGTCGGCGATCAGCTCGCGGCGCACTGCACCCCGGTGAGCTTCGAGGAGGGGGTGTTGGTGCTGTCGGCCACGAGCTCCGCCTGGGCCACCCAGGTGCGGATGATCGCTCCGCAGCTGGTCACCCGCATCCACGAGCACATCGGCGCGAGCGTCGTCAGCGAGGTGAAGGTGACGGGACCCGCGGCCGCGCAGCGTTCCTGGACCCGCGGCAGGCGCACCGTGCACTGGCGCGGTGTTCGCGATACCTACGGGTGAGGGCCCGCGGGGCACGGAGAGCCGGTGAGCACGTGGGGTGGCGCCGGCCCGATGCCGGCCGCACCTCGTGCGGATCGCCCCGTCTCTCCCAGGCGCCTGCGCGCCCCGCAGGCGCGTCGGCGGCCCGTGACCCGTACCGGCCCTCGTCGCCCACCCCTCTGACGCGCCCCGACACCCTTCACGGAGCGCACAGGGGCATCTCGGCGTGGTTTGTCCCTGGTCGTATCGGCGCTGAACATGAAAACACCGCCCGCCTCCGGTAGAATCTAGAGGTCTCGGCCGCGGTGCGCCGCAGCTGTCGAGCCAGCATGGGGCGGAGCGCCACTCGAGCGCTGTGACCAGCCGAAACGGCCGTGATCCACCTGCCCTCCCGTGGCCTGCAGCGCGCGCGCCGCTCCCGGGGCCACCTCGGCCGGATCCCGCCGCCGAGGCCCGCAGCACCTGAGGAGCGGATTCCTTCGTGAGCGACAGCGCGCAGAGCCCGGAGCCGGCAGACACCCCCACCCCCGCCGAGGGCACGGCCCCCGACCTCCCCAGCGACGTCCCGAACAACGCCGTCGCCGAGGATCACGACGAGAACCTGCTGGCCAAGCACTACGACGCCTCCGACATCACCGTCCTGGAGGGTCTGGAGGCGGTGCGCAAGCGACCCGGCATGTACATCGGCTCCACCGGGGAACGCGGTCTGCACCACCTGGTGTACGAGATCGTCGACAACTCCGTGGATGAGGCTCTGGCCGGTCACGGCGACTCCATCGAGGTGACGATCCTCGAGGACAACGGCATCCGCGTGGTGGACCACGCCCGCGGCATCCCCGTGGAGATGCACCCCACCGAGAAGAAGCCGGCCGTGGAGCTGGTGCTCACCGTGCTGCACGCCGGCGGCAAGTTCGGCGGTGGCGGGTACGCCGTCTCCGGTGGTCTGCACGGCGTGGGCTCCTCGGTGGTGAACGCCCTGTCGACGCGGCTCGAGGTGGAGGTGCGCCGCGACGGCCACGTGTGGCGGCAGGCCTACCGCCGCGGGGTGCCGGAGGCGCCGCTGGAGAAGGGCGAGGAGACCTCGGAGACCGGCACCACCGTCACCTTCTGGGCGGATCCGGAGATCTTCGAGACGACGGTCTACGACTTCGAGACCCTCCGCAAGCGCTTCCAGCAGATGGCCTTCCTCAACAAGGGCCTGCAGATCACGCTCACCGACGAGCGGGTCGAGCATCACGAGGACGAACCCCTTGACGATGTCGCCGCCCCCGCCACCGACGGGAGTGAGGCGGAGGGTGAGGTCGAGGCCTCGCCCCGGAAGCCCCGCACTGTCACCTACCTGTACAAGCGGGGCCTGCAGGACTACGTCGAGTACCTCAACGGCACCAAGCGGGCCGAGGTGATCCACCCGGAGATCATCGGCATCGAGGCGGAGAACCAGGACCCCCTGATCAGCGTCGAGATCGCGATGCAGTGGACCACCTCGTACTCCGAGTCGGTCCACACCTACGCCAACACCATCAACACCCATGAGGGCGGCACCCACGAGGAGGGCTTCCGCAGTGCCCTCACCGGGGTGGTGAACCGGTACGGGCGCGCCCAGGGCCTGATGAAGGACAAGGACGCGAATCTCACCGGTGAGGACATCCGCGAGGGCCTCACCGCGGTGGTGTCGGTGAAGCTCGGTGAGCCGCAGTTCGAGGGCCAGACCAAGACGAAGCTCGGCAACACCATCGCCCGCACCTTCGTCTCGAAGGTGATGACGGAGAAGCTCGCCGACTGGTTCGACGCGCACCCCTCCGAGGCCCGCGACATCGTGAAGAAGTCGCAGAGCGCGGCGGCGGCCCGGGAGGCTGCCCGCAAGGCCCGCGACGCCACCCGCCGCAAGTCCCCGCTGGAGACCGGCGGGATGCCCGGCAAGTTGAAGGACTGCCAGTCCCGCAACCCCGCTGAGTCGGAGATCTTCATCGTGGAGGGTGACTCCGCCGGTGGCTCCGCGGTGCAGGGCCGCGACCCGAAGACCCAGGCGATCCTCCCGATCCGCGGCAAGATCCTGAACGTGGAGAAGGCGCGGCTGGATCGGGCCTTGGACAACGCCGAGGTCCGCTCGCTGATCACCGCCTTCGGCACCGGCATCGGGGAGGACTTCGACGCGCAGAAGCTGCGCTATCACAAGATCATCCTCATGGCCGACGCCGACGTCGACGGCCAGCACATCTGCACCCTGCTGTTGACGCTGCTGTTCCGCTACATGCGGCCGCTGATCGAACTGGGCCACGTGTTCATCGCCATGCCGCCGCTGTACCGGCTGAAGTGGTCGAACGCTCCGCATGAGTACGTGTTCAGCGACGAGGAGCGCGACCAGCACCTGGCGGAGGGTCGCGCGGCCGGCAAGCGCATCCCCAAGGACAACGGCATCCAGCGCTACAAGGGTCTGGGCGAGATGGACTGGCGGGAACTGCAGTCCACCACCATGGACCGCGCGGTGCGCACCCTGAAGCAGGTGACGGTGGATGAGGCCGCCGACGCCGACGCCATCTTCTCCGTGCTCATGGGTGATGACGTCGAATCCCGCCGCCGCTTCATCCAGGAGAACGCCAAGGACGTGCGCTTCCTCGACATCTGACCGCTGCCGGTCGGCACCGCCCCGCATGGGCGCGCCGACCGCGGGCGCGGAGCACCGCGCCGCCGACGACCCACCGACCTGACCTGCTCGCGAAAGAGGCATCCACATGAGCGAGACCCCCGGCTCCGGCGACGAGAGCGTCGACCCCACCGGCACCCCTGACCACGCCGACCCCTTCACCGAGGGCCACCACCCCACGGCCGACGGCCACGACCCGCTGGTGACCCTGGTCGATGCCGTCGACGAGGGCGACCACGTGCTGCCGGTGGATCTCAACCAGGAGATGCAGAAGTCGTTCCTCGACTACGCCATGAGCGTGATCGTGGACCGCGCCCTGCCCGATGTTCGCGACGGACTCAAGCCCGTGCACCGCCGCATCGTCTACGTGATGTACGACGGCGGCTATCGGCCCGACCGCTCCTTCTCCAAGTGCGCCAAGGTCGTCGGCGATGTGATGGGTGGGTACCACCCGCACGGCGACTCCGCGATCTACGACGCCATGGTGCGTCTGGTTCAGCCGTGGTCGATGCGCTATCCGCTGATCCTGGGTCAGGGGAACTTCGGGTCCGCCGGAGATGACGGCGCCGCCGCCCCCCGATACACCGAGTGCAAGATGGCGCCGCTGGCGATGGAGCTGGTGCGCGACATCGACCAGGACACCGTCGACATGCGCGACAACTACGACGGCACCCTGCAGGAGCCCGAGATCCTGCCGTCGCGTTTCCCGAACCTGCTGGTCAACGGCTCCGCCGGGATCGCCGTCGGTATGGCCACGAACATCCCCCCGCACAACCTGCGGGAGGTGGCCGATGCCGTGCAGTGGCTGCTGACGAACCCGGAGGCCACCAAGGAGGAGCTGCTGGAGGCGTGCCTGGCGCGCATCAAGGGCCCCGACTTCCCGACCGGCGCGACGATCCTCGGCACCAAGGGCATCGAGGACGCCTACCGCACCGGCCGCGGATCCATCACCCAGCGGGCGGTGGTCTCCACCGAGGAGATCGACGGCCGCATGTGCCTGGTCGTCACCGAGCTGCCGTACCAGGTGAACCCCGATTCGCTGGCCCGGAAGATCGCCGAGCAGGTGACGCTCGGGAAGCTGCAGGGCATCGCCGACATCCGTGATGAGACCTCCGGGCGGACCGGCCAGCGCCTGGTGCTGGTGCTCAAGCGCGACGCCGTTGCGAAGGTCGTGCTGAACAACCTGTACAAGCACACCCAGCTGCAGGAGAACTTCTCCGCCAACATGCTCGCGCTGGTCGGTGGGGTGCCGCGCACCCTCTCGATCGACGTGTTCGTGCGGGAGTGGACGAAGCACCAGATCGACGTGATCGTGCGTCGCACCCGCTTCCGCCTGCGCAAGGCCGAGGAGCAGATCCACGTCTACCGCGGCTACCTCAAGGCGCTCGACGCGCTGGATGAGGTCATCGCACTGATCCGCCGCTCCCCGGACGCCGACCAGGCCCGCGACGGCCTGATGCAGCTGCTGGACATCGACGAGGTGCAGGCCAATGCGATCCTCGCGATGCAGCTGCGCCGCCTGGCGGCCCTGGAACGGCAGAAGATCATCGAGGAGCACGATCGCCTCGCGGCCCTGATCGAGGAGTACCAGGCGATCCTGGCCTCCGAGCAGCGGCAGCGGGAGATCGTCTCCGAGGAGCTCGCGGAGATCGTCGAGAAGTACGGCGACGAGCGCCGCACCCGGATCCTGCCGCACGACGGCGACATGTCGATGGAGGACCTCATCCCCGAGGAGGATGTGGTCGTCACCATCACCCGCGGCGGGTACGCCAAGCGCACCCGCACCGACCAGTACCGGGCGCAGAAGCGCGGCGGGAAGGGTGTGCGCGGGGCGAGCCTGCGCACCGACGACGTGGTGGAGCACTTCTTCACCACCACCACCCACCAGTGGCTGCTGTTCTTCACCAACCTGGGTCGCGTGTACCGGGCGAAGGCCTACGAGCTGCCGGAGGCACCGCGCGACGCGAAGGGCCAGCACGTGGCGAACATGCTGGCGTTCCAGCCCGAGGAGCGGATCGCCTCGGTGCTCGCCATCAGCAGCTACGACGACGCCGAGTACCTGGTGCTCGCCACCAAGAGCGGCCTGGTGAAGAAGACGGCGCTGAGCGCCTTCGACTCCAACCGCGCCGGCGGCATCATCGCCGTGAACCTGCGCGAGATCGACGGCGACGAGAACGGTGTGGTCACCGACGAGCTGGTGGCCGCGCGGATCGTGAACTCCGACGACCACCTGCTGCTGGTCTCCCGCAACGGGCAGTCGGTGAGGTTCCCCGCCGCCGATGACGTGCTGCGCCCCATGGGCCGCGCCACCAGCGGCGTGACCGGCATGAAGTTCCGCGGCGATGATCAGCTGCTGGCAATGGACGTGGTGCGGCCCGACACCTACGTGGTGACGGTGACCGACGGCGGGTTCGCCAAGCGCTCGCCGATCGACGAGTACCGGGTGCAGGGCCGTGGCGGCCTCGGCATCCGGGTGGCGAAGCTGCCCGACGACCGCGGCCACCTGGTGGGTGCCGCCGTGGTCGAGGAGAGCGCCGAGCTGCTGGTCGTGATGGAGCGGGGCAAGGTCGTGCGCTCCAGGGTGGCGGAGGTGCCCGCGAAGGGCCGCACCACCATGGGCGTGGTGTTCGCCAAGCCCGACAAGGGCGACCGGATCGTGCTGGTGACGGCCTCCGCCGAGAGCGAGGAGGACGTCGAGGAGCAGGCCGAGGAGGACGACACCGACGCCACCGATGAGGCCGTCGGGCAGGTGTCGGCCGGGTCGTCGGCAGACGCTGAGGACGATGCCCTAGGCTCGTCCGACGAGGATGACCTGACGATCGACGAGAGCAGCGACGCGCCGGAGGACGGCGCGCCGAGCGAGGAGTGACCCGTGGCCCCCAGCGTGAACGGCACCGTGGGTCCCGGCCCTGACGGCACCGGGAACACCGCCGCCGGTGAGCCCCGCACGGAGGCCCTGCCGGCCGATCCCGGGGCGGAGCGCGCCCCGGTGCGGGTCGCCGGGACCTCGGCCGGGGCTACGGCATCGAGCACCGCCGGGGCTGCGGCATCGAGCACCGCCGGAACCGCGTCCCGCGGGCCGCGGCGCGTGCGCCTCACCCTGGCTCGGCTCGATCCGTTCTCGGTGATGAAGCTGAGCTTCCTCATCGCGATCGGCATCGGTCTGGCGACCGTGGTGGCGGTGGCACTGCTGTGGAACATCGTCGACGCGATCGGTCTGTGGGATCAGATGGACCAGCTGGGCCGCGACCTCAACGGCGGCCGGCCGCTGCCGTTCATGGAGTACTTCTCCTTCTCGAAGTTCCTCAGCTACGGCACCGTGGTGGCGGTCGCGAACATCGTGCTGCTCACCGCGCTCGGCACCCTGCTCGCGTTCCTGTACAACATCGTGGCGTCCCTGCTGGGCGGCCTGAAGCTCACCTTCACGGACGAGTGACGGGCGGGGCCTGGGCCGAGTGAGGGCCGAGGACCGGGCCGCCACCTCCCGGTCCTGTGACCTCGCGAACACTGCCCCGCCCGGGTTGGACGTCCGACCAGGCGGGACGGTAGAGTCGTCGGTCGGTAGTACGACGCCACAGTGTTTCGGAGGACCCCCTGGGGCACCGAACTGGTCGTGGATGCACCGCCCTCGGGCCTATAGCTCAGTCGGTTAGAGCGCTGTCCTGATAAGACAGAGGTCACTGGTTCAAGTCCAGTTAGGCCCACCCCGTGGATCGGAGGATCTGATGAAGCTCCTGAGGATCGCCCTGGTGGTTGCCGGTTCGACGCTCGGTGGACTCGCCGTGTGGCGCACCGTGGAGAAGTCCCGGCTGGAGAACGATCTGTGGGCCGAGGCCGAACGGGCCGACGCCACCGCCGCCGAGCGCACTCTCACCGCCAGCACCGAGCGGACCCCCACCTCCTGACCACTCCGGATCCCGACCCCCTCGGGATCCTCCCCCGTGCCGCCGAGCGGCGCACCCAGGGGCCTTGGCGCAATTGGTAGCGCACCTGCTTTGCAAGCAGGGGGTTACGGGTTCGAGTCCCGTAGGCTCCACCACACGTGGCTCAGTCGATGACACCATCTTCTCCAGGAAATGCCCTGGTCAGGGGCCGGTTGACCCCGTTGACGCGGTTTGACGAAATGTCAGGCTCCGGTTCGAGCGCTGGGTGCCACCTGCAACCCCGGGCTCGGCCCACAGGTCACCCGCAAGAACGACAATGACCCCTTCCCGGGGATTTTTGGGCAGGGGTCATGGTCTTTGGTCCTCCGGTTGACGCTCTTCTTCCTCGGGGGCTCCGCTATCCGCTTCGTCGTCACACTCGAGGTCGTGAACTGGCCGGTCTTGGGCGGCGGTGGCTACGTCCGGGGCGGTCGGCGGAAGGCACGCTGTCGGTGCAGGTCTGCCGCGAGCAGTACTCGGCGCGTAGGGAACTGCAGAAGCCATCCAAGGCGGAGGTCCGTCAGACGCAGCCGGGTCGTTCCTTCGGTCGGTTCATCGAAGGTCCGTGATGACGACGAAGTGGGAGAGATGGGTGGCCGGCCCGCCACCGTGTCGGCGCGCTCCCTCCAGGTCTGTCATACCTCCCGAATACGATGACTTTCGAGAGCATGGCCGCTCTGTGCAAGTCCCCCGAAGGAGACCCTTCCGTGTCACGTCTGACTGAACTGCTGCGCCAGGCGCGCAAGGCTGATCCGCAACTGGGAGCCGATCTCGAAGCCGAAGTGTCGGCTCTGCTGAAGAGGCGGCAGTTCGGCCTGGTCTTCGAGCGTCACCAGCCCGAGGCGGTGGAGTTGCCCGGACGCTCGATCCGACGCGGCGACAAGGTGCGCGTGCTCCCACCCCGAGGCGAGACCGCGAAGGGTGACCAGCGGCTGTGGCTCGTGGAGCGGATCGAGCGCGTCGACGGTCAGCGGGTGGCCCATCTGGTCGAGATCGACGCAGAGGAACCCGAGAAGCAGGTCGTGCTCTGCGACGACCTCGTGGTCGTGGCCGAGTTCAAGGACCGCATCTTCCCCGGTCTCGTGGAGACGGGACGGGTCGAGCGCGGTGGGCCGGACAAGCCCTTCCACACGGTCATCAACGCGGAAAACTACCACGCTCTGGAGATGCTGACCTACACCCATCGGGGCAAGGTCGACGCCATCTACATCGACCCGCCCTACAACACCGGAGCCAAGGACTGGAAGTACAACAACGATTACGTGGCGAGTGACGACGACTACCGGCACTCCAAGTGGCTCGCCTTCATGGAGCGACGGCTGGAGATTGCAAAGGAGTTGCTGAACCCGGACGATTCAGTTCTCATCGTCACGATTGACGAGAAGGAGTACGCTCGCCTTGCTCTGCTCCTGGAGCAGACTTTTCCCGCTGCACGAATCCAGATGGTAAGCACACTGATCAACCCCGCCGCTGTAGCGCGCGCTGGTTACTTCGGTAGGTCAGACGAGTATTACTTCTTCGTCATGCAAGGAACTGCGGGGGCTCGCCCCCTGCCTCTCCCTGGCGAGTGGGTCACGACTGCGGGCCGAACTCACAAGGGGGAGATTCGTTGGGACTTGTTGCGCAAGTCGGGATCAAGCCCGACTAGAGCCGGTCACCCTGAAACCTTCTACCCGTTCTTCATCAACTTGGATGGCAAGAGCATCCACAGCGTTGGTGAGCCAATCGGGGTAGGCGCTGATCGGCACGCCACCGTGGCTCCCGAGGGGACTTTCGCAGTCTGGCCCATCCGCCAGAACGGAACCGAGGGCCGCTGGCGGCTGAAACCAGCGACCGTGCGAAAAGTGCTAGAGGCTGGCTGCATCCGAATCGGAACGGTGAAGGGCGAAACAACCCCGATCTACTACCTGGCCGAAGGTGAGAGAGCCAAGATCGAGGCGGGGGTATACACGGTGATCGGGAGGAGGAGCGACGGCTCCGTCGAAACATCGACGCTGGCACTGGCCGAGAGAAACACCGTTCCGGGCACTCAGTGGAGGATCGGGTCGCACGACGCAACTCAGTATGGGACCCGACTGTTGCTCAACTTCATGCCGGACCGCAAGTTCCCATTCCCCAAGTCCTTGTATGCCGTTGAAGATGCACTCCGGTTCTTTGTCAAGGACAAGCCTTATGCCGTCGTACTCGACTTCTTCTCCGGCTCCGGCACCACAGCGCATGCCCTCATGCGGCTGAACAGGCAGGACGGCGGTCGCCGTCAGTGCATCTCGGTGACGAACAACGAGGTGAGTGCCGAGGAGCAGCAGGCGCTGCGCAAGCAGGGGCTGCGTCCGGGCGACGCCGATTGGGAAGCGTTGGGCATCTGCGACTACATCACCAAGCCGCGTATCACGGCGGCGATCACGGGCAAGACTCCTGAGGGGACGCCGGTCAAGGGTGACTACAAGTTCACCGACGAGTTCCCGATGTCGGACGGTTTCGAGGAGAACGCCGCGTTCTTAACGCTGACGTACGAGGACCCGCTGTCGGTGCGGCACCACCGCGCGTTCGAGCGGATCGCGCCGATGTTGTGGCTGAAGGCCGGGGCACGAGGCCGGGTCATCACCGACCTGGGCGAGCGCGGCTGGGACGTGGCCGAGGGATACGGCGTGGTGGAGAAGATCGACAACATGCCGGACTTCCTGGAGAGCATCGAACAGGTCGAGACGGTGGAGACGGTCTTCGTGGTGACGGACTCTGACGCTGCCTTCCAGAACGCTTGCCGGGACCTGCCGGAGCGGGTCACGGCGGTCAGGCTGTACGAGTCGTACCTGCACAACTTCGCGATCAACCGGAGGGCTGGGGCATGAGGTACACGCTGAAGCACTACCAGGCTGAGGCCGTCGCGGACGTTCTGAATCGGCTGACGCAGGCGCGGGACTTGTTCCACCGCTACGGGTCTCTGTCGCAGTTCTCGCTTGCGGCGACGACGGGTGCGGGCAAGACGGTGATGGCGGCGGCGGTGATCGAGGCGCTGTTCTTCGGGTCGGACGAGTTCGACTTTGAGGCCGACCCCGGCGCGACGGTGCTGTGGTTCTCCGACGACCCGTCGCTGAACGAGCAGTCCCGGGCACGGATTCAGGCGGCGGCGTCGGAGTTAGACTCCCGGCTGCGGGTGATCGAGAACACTTTCTCCCAGGCCACGTTCGCCCCGGGGATGGTCTACTTCCTCAACGCCCAGAAGTTGCGTGAGGGTGGACGGCTGGTGCGCGGGGCGGAGCCTGATAACCCGAACGAGCCGAGGCTGTTTAAGCCGGCGCCAGACATGGTGCAGCAGACGATCTATGACGTGATCCGCAACACCGTCGAGGCCGAGGGCCGGACGCTGTACTTCGTGCTCGATGAGGCCCACCGGGGCATGAAGGCGGGCAAGGACCGAGAGACCATCGTCCAGCGCCTGATCAACGGAGGGTCGGGGGCTCCGCCGATGCCGGTGGTGTTCGGTATCTCGGCGACGGTGGACCGCTTCACCCAAGCCATGAAGAAAGCCACCAACCGCACCGGGTTGCCTCCCGTGGAGGTGGACGCGGCGTTGGTGCAGGCGTCGGGGTTGTTGAAGGACGACATCGTGCTGACGATCCCGACCGAGGAGGGCTCGTTCGACACGACCCTGTTGCGGCGGGCGGTGCAGAAGGTGCGGGAGTCGTCGGCGGCATGGGCTGCTTATGCGGTCGAGCAGGAGGAGTCGGACCCGGTGGTGCCGCTGCTGGTGGTGCAGGTGGCCGACAGGCCGAACGAGGCCGACCTGGCCCGGGTGTTGGACGCGATCTACGACGAGTGGCCCGATCTGTCCTCGGACGCGGTGGCGCATGTGTTCGGCACGCACACCGACTTCAGCGTGGGTCAGCAGGTCATCCCCTACATCGCTCCGCAGCGGGTGCAGGACGCCAAGCACGTACGTGTCCTGCTGGCGATGGAGGCGATCTCGACGGGATGGGACTGCCCGCGGGCCGAGGTGTTGGTGTCGTTCCGGCCCCGCAGCGACTCGACCTACATCCACCAGTTGCTCGGGCGGATGATGCGCACCCCGCTGGCGCGACGCATCCCGGGCAACGAGGTGCTGAACTCGGTGGACTGCCTTCTGCCCCATTTCGACCGCAAGACCTCCACGGCCATCGCCCAGATGCTGATGAAGGGCAAGACGGCGGTGGACGACTCCGACCAGGGCGACGGGGAGGAGGAGACCCAGAAGGCGCGTCGTGTGCTGTTCGACCCGGTACGGCTGGAGCCGAACCCGGACGTCCCCAAGGAAGTCTGGGATCTGTTCGAGGTCCTCCCTTCGGTCACGATTCCGAAGAAAAACGTCAAACCGATCAAGCGCCTCGACGCCTTGGCCGTGGCTCTTTCCAAGGATGGGCTGGTCGAGAACGCGGTGGCAAAGGCCGAGAAGACTCTCTGCGAAGCGCTGGACGGGAGGGCCGTCCAGTACAAGGAGAAGGTCGCCAAGGCCCGCCAGGACGTCCTCATGATGTCGGCGGAGGAAGCCCGCGGCCGGCTCGGCAAGGAAGGCTTCTCCTACGAAGCATTTGACATGGCCGCCGACACCCGAGCCATTGAAGACGCCTATCAGTACGCGGCCCGCCTGCTCTCCAAGGGTCTCGCCGGGGCCTACGTGAACCACCTCGTCGGCCCGGACGAGGAAGACCTCGACCTGCTGGAGGCCAACATCATCGTCGCCTCCCTCGGACGAGTCCCCGAGATCGTCACCGCCATCGAAGCCGAAGCCGACGCGCTGGCCCGTCAGTGGCTGACGGACACCCGGGTCGCCCGCAAGGGACTCCCCGACGAACGGCAGGTGGAGTACGACCGCATCGAAGGCATGTCCACCCAGCCCGAACGCATCTCCCTCACCGCGCCCAAGGTGGGCCAGGCTGACCGCAAGGCCCGGGAGAAGGACGGAACCGAGCACGACCTGCCCCAGCGCGCCCATCACCTGCTGGCCGACCCTGAGGGCAACACCCCGGTTGACCTCAACGAGTGGGAGCGCAAGGTGCTCGACTCCGAGGCCAAGCAGCCGGGCTTCAAGGCGTGGTACCGCAACCCGGCCCGTGCCACCAAGGAGTCCCTGGCCATCGCCTACAAGGACGGCACAGGTGAGTGGAAAGCGATGCGCCCGGACTTCATCTTCTTCGGCTCCCAGCACGACGGAAAGATCGTGGTCGACCTCGTGGACCCCCACGGCCACCACTTCTCCGACGCCCTACCCAAGTTGCGCGGCCTAGCCGACTTCGCAGAGACGTACGGCTCCGAGTTCCGCCGCATCGAATCCGTGGCCGAGACCGGAGGGGTGCTGAAGGTCCTCGACCTCACCAAGCACCACGTCCGACAGGCCGTGCGGGACGCCACTGACGCCAAGGCGCTGTACGAGTCGGCGCTGGCGAGGAGGTACTGACATGGAGACGTTCTGGGGCCTCTCGTCCACGGGGTGGACTGCCTACTACACCTTGCTGACCTCAGGTCTCCTCCTTGTAGCCATCGCGGCAGCGCTGTATGCCCGCAAGCAAGTCCAGATCGCGCGCGCCAGTCAGCGTGAGGCTTCGCGGCCCTACGTCATTGTCACCGCTGAGTCGTCCCCCATCGGTTGGCGTGTCTTAGACCTGGTGATCAGGAACATCGGGCAGCGACCGGCGTACAACGTCAAGGTGATGCTGACCCCCGAACCACAACGCACAAAGGAGACTCCAGGGGCTCCCATAACCGAGGTGAAGTGGCTCAGCGAGGTGATCCCGATGCTGGCCCCTGGGCAGGAGTTGAGGACGTTCTACGACTCGATGGAAGATCGCCTCAACTCCGGGCGGGACGACCTGCCGATGGCCCATGACTACACCGTTGAGTACGACGAGGTTAGGCACCCATCGAAGAAGGGTAAGCGCGACCACCGCGACTCAGGCGTCGTTGATCTCAATGCCATGGGTGGTGCCATGCAGCCGGACGTGTACAACATCCATCACGTAGCACGGGCCCTCCGCGACATGAAGCAGGACATGGCCAAGATCAGCAACGTGCTCAGCCGCGCGGACAAGGATTCTCGTCCCAGCCTGTCAAGGCTGGTCAACGCCAAGATGGATGGTGCCCCAGGACCCCACGGCCACATCAAGGGCGCGCAGGTGGAGGATCAGTAGGTGACATCAGTGAAAGGGCCGTGCCTAGAGCCTCAGTGAAGGAGGCATTTGGGTACGCCCGCCACGTGTACCGCTGCCACCGAGACGGGTGTCGAGGAGCCCCACCGACCCACCACGTCGGGAGGTCTCGTTGGTCGATCTGCTCGTTGAGCCAGGCCACCTGCTCGCGGAAGTGCGCTCGGGCTGAGCCAGTGGGCTCTCCGATGCCGTAGGCCAGCAGCACCGCGCTGGCTTCACTCAACGCCTCCTCCATCTCGACCCGTGCCGCCAGCCACCCTTCCGGCGTCGCCCCGAGTTCGCTGAGTCCACCCGAGCGGTAGGAGGGCAGGGCGAAGAGGTTGGCCAACCTGACGCTCTCGAACCCCAGCACCTCCCGAGCCATCTCGACCCGGGCCGAGGTTCTCGCCCCCGAGGTCTGCGAGGGCGGATTGCTCCCGATGACGAGCAGTAAGGAGGTACTTCCTGTCTAACTCATGACGGACGAGTAATCCACACAGTGAACTTAGCCGGATCGCGAACGTCGTCCGGGCATCCTCGTTGGTGCTCCAACAGGACCCCCCGAATCTCCCAGAACCTCGCCTCACTGATGTGACCCTTCCAATAGGCCACCCGGAAGAAATGCCATGAGGTAGTTGCTTGAACTGTGGGGTGCAATTCCAAGTTCGCCAGTCGAAGGGGAACGGCCCCGTCATCTGATACCACCAGTGACTTGATGCGTCGCGCGGAGATAATCGCTAAAGTCTCAGATTCCCCAGCGTGCGTAGCCACGGGGTTGCTAGATGCCTGCCTGAAAAAGTCTTGATTTAGGTGGAAATCTACAAACTCCCGTTGGGTTTGCATCCGGAGAGGTTCCCCGAAGACTTGGTGCGCCTCGCGCATGCGGGGCAAACCTTGCTTCGAAGCCTGATCGTCACATTCGCTAGCGACCGTGCCACACCAACAACCGTTCTCCCCGACAAGAAGTGCCAAGAGCGACATCTCGTCCACGAGGGTGAAGTTGACCAGCACAGTGGTGTCCGGAAACACCAGCCTTGGAGTCTCGTCGGCCTGCACCTCGACAGGCTATCCGAGCAGGGACATCAGGTCGGAGTCACTCATGGTCGGCGCTGGCGGCTCGTCCACCTCCAAGGTTTCCGGGTCGACTCCCAGCATCCACGCGAGCGTGCCCTTCTGAATGCGCCCCTGAGTCACGCCTTCCACGTGCGTCTCGGTGAGCCAGGCAGGGAAACGCCGAGCGCTTGCCAGGGTCATCCGTTCGGTGATCGGGTCACCCAGACCGTCGTGCTTCCAGTGCCGCCGCAGCAGCCCCTGCGTGGTCAGGTCCAAGAGCGAGTGCGTGTCAGGCGATACCCGAATGCCGAGACTGTTCAAGCGAACCTTCACGGTGTGAGTCGACACGCCCCAACTCCAGATCAGCGCCGCAAGGTCTTCAGGAGAGACGGTCGACCAGTCCAGTGCTCGCATCTCCTCTTCGGGGAGAAGCAACTCTGCGGCGAACCTGTTCGCAGCAGCCTCCTCCCGGCTCACTTCACGCTCCATGGACGCCAACACGCCTTCGTGCCCCAGGACCAGGTGGGCCAACTCATGGGCCAGGTCAAAGTTCTCCTTGAACCAGTTTCCCGTCTCAGGGATAACCATCACGGCCCGGGCTCCGACATGCAGAGAGTAGGCGGTACTAAGCCCCGACAGCCGCACAGTGTCGATCTCCAGAGCGGCAAGGCGGTCGATGAACTCGGGGACGAAGCCGGTTCCAAGAGTCTCCCGCGCCTGGGGCAGGTCACGAGGGATGCGGCTGGGCTCCAGCGGGCGGACCGCCTCCGCCTGACGGTAGGCGAGCAGCACGTCAGACAGGATGGCCTTGTCCCCTTGCTCCCCGTCGATGCTGCGGCTCCAAGTCTCCCTGTCGAAGTTGTGGCGTCCCGACACCACAAGACGGTTCGGATCGGGCTCGCCCGTGATGAGCAGGTGGATGTCCTGGTTCAAGACCTCCGCCAGTCGTGCCAGTTCCAAGGCCGAGAAGCCCCGCTGCCCGCGCAGCGCGCGCGAGAAGGCGTCCTCGGTCATGCCGACCTGACGGGCGATCTCCTTCTGGGGGGTGCCTACGGGGAGCGCCCCGAGCACCCGCTCGCCAATGCTGGGGTTCATGTTTGCCATCCTATGGCACTCTTGGGATTTTCCCAAGATCCAGGTATGCTGAGTCTCAGAGCGAAGCCCCGGACACTCCGGGGCGGAGCGTTCGGGGCTGGCGTCTAGTCGGGCAACTAGGACACCAACTCTAGTCGCTCCCTGCGCAGTGCTCGCAACTGGGTCATGCCCAGATTGGAGCGAGTCACAATGGCACGCACTGTGAGTCGAAGCGCCCGCACGGGCCGCTTCGTGAAGGCGTCGACAGCACGCCGCAGCCCCAAGACGACCTCGACCGAGACCGTGGGTCGGGGCACGTCCAACAAGACCACGGTCAACCGTTCCACGATCACGGGACGGTTCGTCAAGGAGTCCACCGCTCAGCGCCACCCCGACACGACGATCAGTCAGCGGGTGTGACGATGAGCACCTTCAAGATGACTCCCGGCTGGGAGAAGGAACTGGAGAAGGCCATCCGGCCCGCGATGAAGGACATCGCCAACGACTACCAGACGATGTTCGACTCGCTCGGACGTCGCTACAAGGGTCGGCCCGTCTCTGAGATCAAGCCCATTCTGCGGCGCGAGTGGTCCCGGGTGGGTGGGTCGATCTCCGATCCCGAGTTGACCGAGTACGCGACTCTCATCAGCGAAGGCACTCGCATCGAGATGCGGCTGAAGTAGCCGATCCCCACGGTGGGGCATGAGGGGCAAGACCTTCTCATTCCCCACTCTGGTCTCGCCCGCCTTGTGCCCCTGTACGGAAACCGTGACTCACGGCGTACGGAACCCCAGTGGGCCTCCCGCATCGCCCCTGACCCGGGATTCTGTGGGATACTCACCACTCACAGCCCCTGACCTGGGATGATGGGTCAGGGGCTCAGTCGTTCAGGAGGGGGATGTCGAGGTCGTCGTCGGCTACCTCCCGGGCCCTATGGGGACTTCTCCCCATCGTCGTCGGGCGTGCTGTGACCTAGGGTCGGACGGGAACCGTCAGGTCACGACTGCGTGACCCGGGCCGACACGGTGAGGAGAGCAGCGATGACGGGCTTCTACGGCGCGGACACCGAGCAGCTGCGCTCCCTGGCCGACAGCTTCCGGGTGTCCGCCGACAGGTTGACCACCGCGGTGTCCCGCCCGGATGTGCGGATCCGGGACGTCTCTCTGTGGCAAGGGGTCGGATGCCGAGGCCCTCCGCACGTCCTGGGATGGTCTGCGCTCCCGTGTCGACGGGATGACGCAACGGATAGAGGCCGCCGGTGGAGCGCTCACTCTGCAGGCGGAGGAGCAGGACGGCGTCTCGGCGGTCAACGGCGGCGTCGGCACGCCGGCGCAGGCGCCCGGCGGTGGGACCGGTGCATCTGGACCCGGCGGCGCAGGATCGTTCCCTTGGGGCATGGTCAAGGACGCCTGGATCCTGGGGTGGAAGATCCCCGGTCTGCTCTCGGCGACGGGGAAGGCCGTGGACGGGATCACCGATCTGCGTCACCTCCGCTCGATGCTGCGGGGACCGGGGACCATGGTCGAGGACCTCACCCGTTTCAAAGAGCTGATGGATCTGCGGCGGAGCATGATGGCGACCGCGGAAGCGGCACGGATCGACGATTTCGCTCGGGCCGTGGACTGGGCCCAGCATGTCAAGGGCCTCGACCAGCTGATCGCCTCCGACAGCTACGGGAAGCTCACCAGCAAATCGACGGGGATGCTCTCGCGCCTCCTCGACCAGGTCCCCGGGATGGCCGACTCCGCTCTGGGGCAGGCCAAGGCGCTGATTCCGTCGAAGGCGTGGGAGAAGCTCGGCGGGGTGGTGGACCGGCTCCCCAGTCAGCTCTACAACAGCGAGAAACTCCTCGGCACTCTGGCGGAGAAGATCGGGCCCGACGCTCTCAAGGGCCTCGGCTCGGCGGGCATCAAGATGGGCAAGTTCCTGCCCGGGCTCGACATCGTGGCCGGCGGGATACAGATCGCCACAGCAGACACCGGATACGACAAGGTCTCGGGTGGCCTGGCCGTGGCAGGTGGTGCCCTGATGTTGGCCGGTCTTGCGTTCCCGCCGGCGGCGGCTGTCGGCGTCGTCCTCGCGGGAAGCAGTGTGGCGATGGATGTCGGCAAGTACGCCGGGAACTTCATTGGCAAGCACCTCATGGGTAACGAGAACTTCGACCTGGCGAAGTCGGTGGACCACGCCGTGTCCGACGCCGCGCACAAGGTGGGTGAGGGTGTCGCCCAGGTGGGCGAGGCCCTGAAAGATCTCGGCGGCGCAGCCAGGAAGAGGCTCGGTAGCCTCTTCGGGTGAACGGCCGCCTTCGCGGTCACAGGAGGCATGAGCCCACCGGCGCCAGCCAGCCCCCGCTCGGGCAGAGCAGAAGGAGACCGTGCATGAGTGACCATTCCTCTTCCGAGGATGCGGCGTCGGCAGCCCCCAGGGATGTCGACCTCGACCCCCGTGCACTCGATTGCGCCATGGGTGTGCTCGTCGAGGGCAGTACGCAACCAGCCCTGGTGGCTGTGCTCAGCGACGAGGAGATCCTCGCGCTGGACGGGCCGGAGCGTGAACAGTTCGCCGCGATGCCGTTCCTGGAGAGCACCGTTCCAGATCCGGCTGAGCGCCAGCTGCTCACGCGCACCGTGCTGAGGATCCTCGCTGCGCGCCGGGACATCGCCTCCGAGGTGGAGGCGGCAGACGCCGAGGGTCGCCCCCTGCGGGAGGACAACCTGCTGTCGATGGTCCCGTCCCCGACGCTCACGGGAGTCTTGACCCTGCGCCGGTGGACCGCGTCAGTGACGTGGTTCGAACGCCGCGTCGAGGGCCAGACCCATCGCCTCTACTACTACCCCCAGGACGGCGGAGTGATGCTCGAGGAGGAGGTCACGGCCGACGGTCTGCACTTCTTCACCGTGATGCCGCAGGAGTACGCGGCGCCGCGGGCACATCACCTCGTGGACCAGAACCAGGTCGGCGGCGCCGATGGCGCAGCCCGCACGGTGAGCACCGCACAGGTCGAGACGGACCCGGAGCTCGGCCCGCTCCTCGCGGACACCCGCGTGCTCGTCGGTCGGCCCTCTCCCGACGGAGCCGAGGTGACGATCATCCCCGTCTCCCCAGAGCACGTCGACGGGTTGCTCGAGGAACTCCTGGTCGGGGCGGCTCCGGAATGATCCCCCTGCGCGCCCGGCCGGTGCTGCGCCGCCACCACGGCCTCGTGGGACGGCCGGTACGGTCCTGGCGGTTGCAGTGGGGCTGGGGACCGCTGGCGTTCTGGGTGGCCCTGACGCTGATCCTCGAGGTCTCCCTGACGCTGAACTCCCAACACAACTGGGGATGGGCGCTCGCGGCCCTGCTGTTCAGCGCTGCCGTCGTGGTCCCGTTGTATCTGTTCTTCACCATGCCGCGTCTGGTGGTGTTTGAGCACGGGGTGGTGCTGAGCTGGTTCCTCGGGCGGTCGGTGCTGCTGCCGACGTTCGTGCTGCGGGCTGACGAGATCGATCCGGCGACGGTGTGCGTGGTCGATAGCGGCGTGAAGGCGGCTCGTGAGCTCGGGTTCCCGGTGAGGCCGGGGATGATGCTGGTGATGCCCGCGACGTACGGGGTGCCCGCGGTGGCGCTGCGGGGGCCGGATGGTGCGAGCGTCCTGCCTGGTCGGAGCCCCAACCGCCAGGCCCTCCACCCCCGGGCGTACTACGTTTTCAGCCACCGGCGGGCGCGACAGATCGCGGAGGGCATCCTCGGGATGTTGGCGGAGACGGGACAGCTGCCGGAGGGCTTCCGACCTGCCGCCGACCTCGAACCGCTCGAGCTGACCGGCCGGCCAGAGGACGCCGTGCGGCAGATTCCCGGGGCGCCCGACGCCACCACTGGCGGTTCCCCGCACACCACCGGCGGAGGCCCCACGGCCTGCCCGGCCACCCGTCGGTCACCCGTTGACGGCAGCCTCAGCGATCTCGCCGCCGAACAGGCTCTCCTCAAGGACGAGCTTGGTGAAGCGCGTCCCCTCGGGGACGTCGAACACCACGACCCCCGTCAGGGTGGAACCCGGATTCACGGTCTCCATGATGATCGGGTCGGGCTCCGACACCGCGAGGGCGCCGTCGGAGCTGTCGGAGAACTCGCGCCCCTCGGTGTCGACCAAGGTGAAAGAGGAGCTGAACAGTTCGAGCGCTTCGGCACCGGTATTCGACACCTGCACCTCGACCAGCACGAACTCACCCTGGGCGGTGGCCTCGAAAACGCTGTCCTGGAGGACTTTGGTTCGCGACACGTCGGTGATGGTCAGAGTGAACTTCTCGTTGGTGGCGAGGTCCACCGGAGCGCTCGCCGCGGGAGAGGACGCCGACGGAGTGGCGCTGGCCGAGCTGCTCGGTGACGGGGACTCGGACGGGGTGGCACTGGGCGCCGACGAGGTCGTGGAGGTCCCCGTCACCGACTCGCTGTCGTCCGATCCGCCGCTGAGGAGCGCTGCGCAGCTTCCGAGAAGGAACAACAGCACCAGCGACAGGCAACAGCCGCCGAGGATCCACCACAGCGGGTTGCGCTTCTTTTTGGGCGGGGTGGCCGCGATGCTCCCCTGACCAGCGGGGCCCGTACCCGGCTGGGAGGAATCTGGCGCACCGTAACCTGGCTGACCGGTTCCGTACGCGGCCTGACCGGCGGCACCCTGCCATGCCCCCTGCTGCGGCGCCCCGTACGGGGACTGCTGACCGTAGGGCGACTGCTGGCCGTACTGCCCCTGCACGCCGGAAGGCGCGGAGTTCGCGGAGGGCGCCGACCCGTACGCGGGAGACTGCCCGTACGGCGACTGCTGGCCGTAGGGGGACTGCTGCTCGTACTGTCCCTGCTGGCCGTAGGGCGCGGTGTTCGCGGAGGGCGCCGACCCGTAGGCGGGTGACTGGCCGTACGGGGACTGCTGGCCGTAGGGGGACTGCTCGGACGGCGCGCCGTTGGCGGACGGCGCGGAGGAGACAGACCCGGACACCGACTGCTCACCCGGCTGCGGGGGCTTCGGCGCCCAGCCGCCACCGGCGGAATCTGCGTTCGGGGAGAAACCGGAGTGATCGCCGGAAGGCGGAGGGGTGGGTGAGGACATGAAGGCTCCAGGAATGTGAGAGACAAACCGCGATGACCGGCGTCGGGACTTCCATCCTAGTCTTTCCCTAACAGAACCTCGAGGTGTCCGGAAGGTCCGAAACACCTGGTCAAGGGGCGTCGTGGCCGGTCCTGTGGTCGCCCCCGACCTCTCTTCCCGCCCTCACCCCCGCATTGCGCTCCCGCCCAGCCTCGGGGCCTACAGTCGAGGCATGAAGCTCAACGACACCCTTCAGGCCGCGTTCAACGACCAGATCACCCTCGAGTTCGCCGCGTCGATCACGTACCGCCAGCTGGCGATCGAGGCCGACCAGCAGGACCTCTCCGGCATGGCCCAGTGGCTGCGCGCCCAGGCCGACGAGGAGATCGTCCACGCCAACAAGTTCATCGACCACGTGGTGGACCGCGACGGTGAGGCCCGCATCGGCACCATCGAGAAGCCGGATGTCCCCACGGGCCTGTCGCCCCTGCAGATCTTCGAGGCGGCCCTCGCCCACGAGCAGAAGGTCTCTGAGGCGATCCGCAACCTGTACCGCGCGGCGGAGCAGGCTGGCGACCTCGACTCCCGCCCGCTCCTGAACTGGTTCCTCGACGAGCAGATCGAGGAGGAGGCCACGGTCTCCGAGATCATCGGCCGCATCCGCCTCATCGGTGACGACGGCTCCGGTCTGCTGCGCCTGGATGCCGAGCTCGGCAGCCGCGTTCCCGCCGGCACCGAGAACACCGAGGACTGACCCGGCTTGCGCCGACGGGGGCCGCGCGTCCGGAGATCACCGGGCCCGGCCCCCGTCGTGCCGCAGCACGCCCCGGCCAGCCCTCTCCACCCGTCCGCACTCCGACCCCGGGAGGAGCCCCATGCCCACCGTCGCCGACCTGTTCGTCTCCACCCTCGAGGACGCCGGTGTCCAGCGCGTCTACGGCCTGCCCGGGGACTCCCTCAACGGCCTGACCGACGCCCTGCGTCGCCGCGGCACCATCTCCTGGTAGCACGTGCGCCACGAGGAGGCCGCCGCCTTCGCCGCCACCGCCGAAGCCACCCTCACCGGGGAACTCGCCGTGTGCGTCGGCAGCTGCGGGCCCGGCAACCTCCACCTGATCAACGGCCTGTTCGATGCCACCCGCAGCGGCGCACCCGTGCTCGACATCGCCGCGCAGATCCCCGGCGCCGAGATCGGCGGCACCTACTTCCAGGAGACCCACCCGCAGGACATGTTCCGCGAGGCCGCGGTCTACACCGAGCTGGTCAGCTACCCCGAGCAGCTGCCGTACGTGCTGGAGACCGCCATGCGCACCGCCCTGGAGCGGCGCGGCGCCGCCGTCGTAGTGGTGCCCGGCGAGGCGTTCCTCCAGGACGCCCCGGACACCCCGCGCTCCGCGCCGATCCGTCGCCCGGATCGGATCATCCGCCCCGCCGACGGGGAACTGGCGCTGGCCGCGCAGATCCTCAACGACGCCTCCGCCGTGACGATCCTCGGCGGCGCCGGCACCGAGGGTGCCCGCGAGGAGGTCCTGGCCCTCGCCGAGGCACTGCAGGCGCCGATCGTCCACGCCCTGCGCGGCAAGGAGTTCCTCGAGTACGACAACCCGTACGACGTCGGGATGACCGGCCTGCTCGGCTTCTCCTCCGGGTACCGGGCGATGGAGAAGGCCGACGCGCTGCTGGTGCTCGGCTCCGACTTCCCGTACCGGCAGTTCTACCCGTCGAAGGCACGGATCATCCAGGTCGACGTGCGCGGCGAACACCTCGGCCGCCGCACCCACCTCGACCTGGGGCTCGTCGGCACCGTCAAGGACACCGCCGCGGCGCTGCTGCCGCTGATCGATGCCGGGCGCTCCTCCAAGCACCTGAAGGACGCGCTGAAGCACTACCGCCGCGCCCGCAAGGACCTCGACGAGCTCGCCACCAACGACCACAACCGCACGCCCATCCACCCGCAGTACCTGGCGAAGCTGATCAGCGAGCTCGCCGACGACGACGCGGTGATGATCCCCGACGTCGGCTCCCCGGTGGTGTGGGCCGCCCGCTACCTCGAGATGACCCCGCAGCGGCGGCTCATCGGTTCCTTCAACCACGGGACGATGGCCAATGCTCTGCCGCATGCGATCGGGGCCCAGTCGGCGTTCCCCGACCGGCAGGTGATCGCCCTGTGCGGTGACGGGGGTCTGGCGATGCTGCTGGGCGAGCTGTTGACGCTCACCCAGCTGGAGCTGCCGGTGAAGCTGGTGGTGTTCAACAACTCCTCGCTGAACTTCGTGGAGCTGGAGATGAAGGCCGCCGGGTACGTCAACTACGGCACCGAGCTGACGAACCCCGACTTCGCGCAGCTCGCGCAGGGCGCGGGGATCCGGAGCTGGCGGGTGGAGCAGCCCGACGACCTGCCGGGCGCGCTGGCGGAGGCCTTCGCCCACCCCGGGCCGGCGCTGGTGGATGTGGTCACGGCGCGGCAGGAGCTGTCGATCCCGCCGACGATCACCGCCGAGCAGGCCAAGGGCTTCACCCTGTACGCGCTGCGCACCGTGATGTCGGGGCGGGGCGGGGAGCTGCTGGACCTGGCCGAGACGAACCTGCTGCGGCGGCTGCTGGACTGAGAGGGCGGGCCGGGGGACGGCGTGGCGCCACCCCCCGGCCCCTGTCTCGCGCCCTCGCTGCCCGTCAGGCCTGCGGCTTCGGGAAGGTCGGCAGCGCCTCACCGGCCATGCGCTCGATCACGCGCACCACCTGGCAGGAGTACCCGAACTCGTTGTCGTACCAGACGTAGACGATGGCGTTGGTGCCGCTGGCGTCGTCCTCGCCGCTGCGCTCGTGGGAGCCCGGGTTGACGATCGTGGCCAGGCCATCCACCACCCCGGCGCGGGTGGAGCCGACGAAGTCGGTGGAGACCACCTCGGGGGAGTGGATGTAGTCGATCTGCGTGCGCATCGGCCCGGTCAGCGACTCCGACCGCAGACGCCTGTTGAGCTCGTCCACGCTGGTGGCGCGACGCAGCTCCAGGTGCAGGATCGCCATGGAGACGTCCGGGGTGGGTACGCGGATGGCGTTGCCGGAGAGCTTCCCGGCCAGCTGCGGCAGGGCCTTCGCGACGGCCTTCGCGGCGCCGGTCTCGGTGAGCACCATGTTCATGCCGGCGGCGCGGCCGCGGCGGGCGCCCTTATGGAAGTTGTCCACCAGGTTCTGGTCGTTGGTGTAGGAGTGGACGGTCTCCACGTGGCCGTGGTCGATGCCGTACTCTTCGTCGAGCACCTTCAGCACCGGGGTGATGGCGTTGGTGGTGCAGGAGGCGGCCGAGAGGATCGTGTCCTCCGGGGTGATGTCGTCGGAGTTCACGCCGTAGACGATGTTCTTCAGCGCGCCCTTGCCGGGGGCCGTCAGCAGCACCTTCGCGACGCCTTCGGACTGCAGGTGCTGGCCCAGGCCCTCGGCGTCGCGCCAACGGCCGGTGTTGTCGACGACGATCGCGTCGTGGATCCCGTAGGCGGGGTAGTCGACGGAGGCGGGATCGTTCGAGTAGATCACCTGGATCACGGTGCCGTTGGCGGTGATGGTGTTCGCCTCGCGATCCACGGTGATCGTGCCCTCGAAAGGACCGTGGATGGAGTCGCGCCGCAGCAGGGAGGCGCGCTTGACGATGTCGTCGTCGCCGTTCTTCCGCACCACGATCGCCCGCAGCCGCAGCGAGGACCCGCCGCCCTGGTGCGACAGCAGGATGCGGGCCAGCAGACGGCCGATGCGGCCGAAGCCGTACAGCACCACGTCGGTGGGCTCGGCGACGCCCTCGCCACCCTTGCCGGCCACATCCGCCAGCTCGGTGTCGAGGAACGCGCGCACATCGCCACCACCGGAGCGGCGGAAACGGTTCGCCAGCAGCGCGAGGTCCACGGAGCAGGCCCCGAGGTTCATCTCCGCCATCGCCTCGACCAGCGGGAACGTCTCGGCGATCGGCAGCTCCGCCTCATCCACCTGGCGGGCGTACCGGTGGGCCTTGATGATGTCCACGACACCCTGACGCACCAGAGCCCGGCCGTAGATGCTGGTGATGACGTTGTTATCGCGGTAGAGGGTGCCGATCAGCGGGACCATCCGCTCGGCGAGGGTCTCCATGGAGCTCCAGGCCTCGAAGCGGTCCTGGACGAGAGTGAGGGAATCGTGTGCCACGGTGCGTCCGTCCTGGGCACCTGGCGGGCGACGCGGCGTCCTCGCCGCGGGCGCCCTGGGGTGCCGCGTGTCGTCGTCGAATGAGGAGCTGCCGCGACCACCGGCGGCCGGGCGCGTCCAGTCTACGGAAGGGGGGTGCGGCACCACGGGGCGCGGGCCAGGGGTGGTCCGGAATGCTGGACGGGGTGGGGGCGGGGTGGGTGCGTCGTACGGCGTCCGCACAGCGGAGCGCCCCTATCTTGGCATCCCGCCCCCGGTCGCATCCCTGACCTTCCGCGGGTCCACCCGTCGGGGGACGTCGGATCACCCCTCTGGGTGATCCGCGGAACCCCTTCGCCGGGAAGGATCGTCCTCTGACCATCCCTGCTGTTTCCCCCACCCCCCTGTCCGTCCGCGACACCTCGCCCTCTGAGCCCGCATCCCCCGACGCCACCCGTCCCGAGCCCGACTCTCACGACGCGACCAGGCCCGCCGCCCGCACCGCCCACCCTCGCGGAGTCCGGCCCGGCCTCACCAGTTCCGGTGCCCCGCGTCTCCAGGTGCTCGACGTGGTGCGGGGCCTGGCGCTGTGCGGGATCCTCTTCGCCAACATCGCGCTGCAGCTCGGTATCGACGTGCCGTGGACCTCTCCGCAGCAGCCACCCGTCAGCTACACCGCGCTGCATCTCCTGGTGCAGGAGCGGTTCTTCCCGATCTTCTCGCTGCTGTTCGGCGTGGGCTTCGGCATCCTGTGGCAGTCCGCCGGCCGACGCAGCCCGCACCCGCGGCTGGTCATGCTGCGCCGCCGGCTCTTCCTCGGACTGATCGGCGTGCCGCACCAGGTGCTCCACCCCGGCGAGGCCCTCCTGCCCTACGCCCTGTGTGCGCTGGTGCTGCTGCTGCCGGCCACGTTCCTGCCCCACCGCGCACTCATTCCCGGGGCCGCGGTGCTCGGCGCCGCCCTGCTGGTCCCGGGGGTGATGGCCGGTGGAGCACCGTTGATCCCGGGCCTGCTCCTGTTGGGTTTCGCGGCGGCGCTCGCCGGCCTGCCCGCCTGGAGTCCGACGCCCGCGCGGCCGGAATCCTCACCATGGTGGGTGCGCTCGCGTCGATCCCCCTCATCGTGCTGCAGCTGCAGTCTCCGGAGACGGCCGGGTTCTCACCGATCAGCGCCGGGGCGGGCCTCGCCATGGCCGCGACCTACCTCGGGATCACCGCTCTGCTGATGCACACCCCGCTGCGGGCGGCACTGGTCGCTGTGTTCGCGCCCCTCGGTCGCACAGCTCTGACCAGCTATGTCACCGTCACGCTGGTGGCACTGGGCGTGGCGACCCTGTGGTTCCGCCCGATCAGCTGGCTGCCGCGCACCGAGTACGTGCAGCTCACCGACGTCGGGATGGCGGCGGTGTAGGGCGGCTGCGCGGTGTTCCTCGCGTTGCAGGTGCTCATCGCCCGGTGGTGGCTGGCGCGATATGACCAGGGTCCGCTCGAGGCCCTGTGGCGGCGCGTGACCTGGTGGCGGTGACGCGGTGGGCGTGCGCGGGTGGTCGCGGGCCCGGCACGAGATACCCGAGGTGTTGCAGATGTAAGCGCAACCCCCTACGCCGGGTAGCCCGGGAGCGACGAAGGGGGCGCAATGGCTGGCGTGCTGACGGCCGAGAACATCATCATCGACGACACGGACGTTCGTCTGGCGAGAGAGACCCCGCATTCTCAGGGCGCGACACTCGTGCTGAAGACTGCAGATGGAGCAGAGACAACACTGCCGGGGCGGATCCAAGGCATGCTTCTGGCTGTCTTGGCGTCGGTAGCGGAGAACGGGGAGGCCACCCTTGGCCGTCTTCCGGAGGAGCGGACCAGCACGGTGGCGTCCGAGTGGCTTGAGGTCTCCCGTCCGACCCTTATGAAATGGGTCCATCAAAGGCGGATCTGCGGATTCACAGTGGCGAAGCGGCCAGACCGCGTGCAGCTCGACAACGCCTTGTACCGGGCCGATTGTCCACGATTTGCGGGACGTGTGCGGCAGGCGCTCACGCGGTTGGCCTGAGGGATTGCCGTACGGATTCGTCACTGCAGAGTCAGGCCCGTCGACTGGGCTGAGGGAGAGCCGTTCGCGGCGGCGCGTGCTGCGTCGTGACGTGCGCGCGGCCACAAGGTCAGATTGTCCGAACGAAAGGCCACCCACCGACCCGACGGGCGGGGCGGCAAGGCGCCGCCCCGCCCGTCGGGGATCCGTGAACTGGGGTTCTGGTCACTCCAGCCCCGAGAGCACCAGCTCCCCGTTCTCATCGACCGTGACCGTTCCTGAGACGGTGAAGTCGGTCTGCTCGGAGGTCGGGCCACCGGGGCTCCACAGCGAATCGGGGGCGGTGTAGGAGAACGTCGCCTCCCCCTGGCCGAACTCGCTCGAGACCCTCCACGAGGTGGCGGAATCAGGAACGATCCCGATCTGGGGGTACGTGTCGATCGTCCACGTCCCCTTGGTCTCCATGGGATAGATGTACACGCTGAACGGGCACCCGTCCGGAGCCGGTCCGGTCTCCTTGGTGCACGCGTCGAGCTTCTCCTTCACCATGGCGCGGATCCGATCTTCCCCGGTGGAGTTCAGAGAGGGCTGGATCATCGCCTGACTCTCGGTACTGTCGAGCTGCGCGGGATCCGCGGAGACCCGAGCCGTGACCGGGGCTGCCTCCACATACTTCGAGGCAGACGGCATGGATACCTCGTAGTCACCGGGCAGGGCGGGGAGGGAGAACACGGTGGCGTCTCCGTCATCGATTTCGGCCGCACCCGCGACATCGACATCGACACCGTTCACGGTGAGAGTCGTCGCCCCGCCGGGAGCCACGATGTTCAGGCGTGCACTGTCCTGGGTGGTCAGGTGCCATGCGGGGAAGAAGACGGCCTGACGACCCTGACGCTGGAGAGTGAACGACCGCTCAGTGGTCACACCGTCCTGGGTGACGGTGGCAAGCACCGTGGCAGTGTCGCCCTCGGTCTCCACCTTCGTGATCTCGTGGGCGCTGATCCGGTTCTGCGCCTTGCCGGCAATCTCGTTGGTCAGGAGAGCTCGCTGCTTCGTGGGAACGTTCGGATCCACCAGCTCGGACGCAGTCTTGGCGTCTCCATCCTCCAGGGCCGTGAGGTACTGCTCGACCTGCTTCGACGGGCCGTACATGGTGGAGGACAGCACATTGATGCCGACGATCGCTCCGATGAGCAGCAGGAGGGCGCCACCGGTCAGAGCAAGCCCGAGCCGAAGGCGCTTCCGAGCGGCAGGGCTGAGCTGCTTGGCGGGGGCGAAGGCGACGGGTTCCGCGCCGGCCGTCGTATCCGAGGCTGCATTCCCGGACGCCGCATCAGAGGTCGCACCTGCGCCTGCAGCACCCGATACGGGACCGGGGGTCGCAGCGGCGGTCGACTCGGCGGGAGTCCGGCCAGTCGTGCGCAGCCAGCTGAACATCCGCGGGGGCACGTAGGGCACGAGGGCCGACCCCGCGAGACGGGACACCAGCTCCACGGCCGCACCGACAAGGAGGAACAGCAACGGGGTCCACCCTGCGATACCCACGGAACCACGGAGGACGCCCATCTCACCCATGCTCTCCATGGCGCCGGAGAAGCCCGCGTGTGCCAGCGGCATGGCAACGAGTCCTCCGAACAGGTAGGCGAGTGGCAGCGCAAGCCAGGAACTGATCTGGGCCACCAGGCTGTTGGGCACGCGCGTCCGGCCCGCTGCCCACAGCACGGAGGCGGCGAGAAGCAGCAGAGCGCCGATCACCAGCGTGGCGAGCCACGCCCACCAGGGCAGGTCGAAGATGTTCGCGCGCTGGGTCTCCCGCGTCGCCGAGTCGAGGCTCGTGACCATGCCCGCCGAGACGTAGGACGAGGAGAGCGACGCGAGGCCGGTGGAGTGTGCAATGAGCTGCCCCAGCAACAGCGGGGACATCAGCAGCAGCATGAGCCCGGCGGTGGGAGTGTCGTCGCGGACCCCCTGGACCGTCATCGCGACCGCGGCGATCAGCGTCGCGAGGGCGGTGACGGTGAGAGCGTGGGCAGCTACCAGCCGCAGAGCTGCCGGGATGTCAGCCACCTGAGGCCACCACTGAGGACGGGGCAGGGCGGAGAGGCGTCCGAGACAGAGGGCAGCAGCAATGAGGAACCAGGAGCCGAAGAACGCGTCGAAACCCGCCGCGTGCAGACGGGTCGACGTGAAGGTCTCCGTGAGCGTCGGCAGCGGCTGAGCGAAGATCAGCGCAGCCAGCACCGTGGTCAGGGCGAAGCCGAACCCAGCGACGACAGGCACCACGACGGCATCGATCCGGCCACCACCCCAGCGGCGCTGAACGTACCGTCCGCCGAAGAACGCTGCGGAGACGGCCACCAGCGTGATGAGTGCGGGGATGAATCGCAGCGAGATGGCCAGGTCGCCTCCGACGCCAAACAGCGAAAGGGAGGCTCGACCCGAGTACGACCCGAAGAACGCCTGAGAGACGAGCTGGAACGGGATACGCAGGAGAAGAAGGACCGGGTTGATACCGGGGCCCAGGCCGTCCCCCGAGGTGACATCGGAGAAGTCACCAGTATCAGCCGGGAGGTCCGTGACGCCGTCCACCGCGTCGAACGCGCTGGTCAAGCTGGCCAGGAACGTCGTCAGCATGACCAGGCAGGCGGTGAGGAGTGACAGAACGTAGGTCCCGGCACCGACAGCGAACGTCGGCAGGGGATTGCCGATACCGCCTTTCCGCAACGGCCCGAGGACCGACTCCGCCGTGAACTGGGGCGCGGTCGCGGCACTTGCCGGCGCTTCACCGGCCGGTGTTCCCGTCGGTGTGTCACTGGCCGCCGTCTCAGTCGTCGGTGCCGGACTGGTCGGCGAGGAAGGACCGGGGGGCACGCTGTGTGACGGGGATGGCGGGACAGGGTCGGTCAGTGCGCTGCTGCCCGGCGGGGGTGGAGGAGGCCCGGCGGGGAGGTTGGGCGGGGTGTGCGGCGGCATGCTGCCGTCCGCGGCGGGCGTGGAATCAGTCATGGTGACACCTCTGCGGGGAAGCCAGGAAAACCCTGGCGGGGAAAAGGGAGACTCCCTCCGAAGGATTGTACACTCGCCGCTAGATATCCGATGGCGGGATCCCCGCACGGCCGCCCCAGGGGGAAGCGATGAATGGTCATGTCGGTGGTACGGGCGCCTCGGGGGTGCCGAACTCCGACTACAGTCAAGGGCCGGGAGTGGACGATCACGACGCGTTCGCCGCCTCGTCGGCGGACAGCCCGCTGGAGGAGCTCCGGCGGATCGCCGCGGAGCGCCCTGATCTCCACGCCGCGCTCGCGCGGAACCCGGCGACCTATCAGGACCTTCTGCGCTGGCTGGCCACCAGCGGTGATCCCGAGGTGGCAGAGGCGGCAAAGGCGCGCCTCAGCGGTGGTGGATCCGACGCGGCCTCGGAACCGGACCTGGAGGATGTGGAGCCGTCGTCGCCGGAGACGTCGGCCCGCGGTCGCCGACGCGTTCCGGTCATTCCGCTCGCCGCGGCCTCCGTACTGCTGCTGGCCGTGGGGGCGGGCGTCGGGATCGTGGCCAAGAATGCCCTGCCCGGTGAGGCGTCATCGCAGAGTGCCCCGGGAGCCTCCCAGAATGCAGCACCGTCGGCGGGTGAGAGGGGCAGCGCTCCCCAGGATCCTTCGGCTGCGGTGTCAGACGGGGGTGACACCGCGAGTACGGACGGTACGGCGAGCGCGGGTGCTGAGAACGGCGGGAGCAGTGCCTCCCCCGCGGGCACCTCGAGCGCGTCCGCTGCAGCAACCGACCCCGCCCCCACCTTTGAGGAGCTGTCTAACAGCGAGCTGGAAATCCCCGCGTCCTGCGCGGAATTCCTTGAGCTCGGGAGCGGCTCCGGAGAAACCGTGACGTTCACCGACGGGGTGGCACCGGGCGCGCGGTCCATGTCATCCATCACCCTCGAGAAGCCGCAACCGATGACGGTCAACGGTCAGAACGCAACCCTCGTGCAGGCGTCCTGCTACGGAGGCGGCTCGTATCAGTACCCGGTGATCCTGGTGTACGGCGCGGGGAAGGAGCTCCTGGGGAGCATCTCCACGCTCGACGACGACTACCCGACGCCGTGGGTCACGCTCAAGCCCGTGTTCGACGACGTGGTCGTGAAGGGCCAAACCATCACCTACACACACGGCGCGATCCAGCTGTTCGGCGATGACCCGTGCGCGGGGTGCGGTGGCAGCGGCCAGGCGACCATGACGTGGACCCTGACCGAGGACGGCATGGTCTCCGAGGACATCGTGCTCACGGCACCGTCGAAACCGAAGGTCGGCACGATCCGCCCGGTCGACCCCGACGATGTCAACGAGGTGATCTCGCTGTTGGCGGACGGAGACCGCGCGGGCGCGTGGAAGTACTTCATGCCCGGTCACTTCCCCGAGGAACTGGCGGATGAGCCGACGGTCGATGAGGAAACGCAGATAGTCATCCCGGCACTCTCGACGGTGTTCCCCTCGGACGCCCGGGTGGACGTCTGCCAGGTGATCGGAGGCGGTGATCTCGTCGCGCGGCCGGATGGGTCGCGCGGATACGAGTCCTACTACCTCGGTGGCCAGCAGATGCTTTTGTGGACGCTGGCCACCGGGATGCCGGATCCGTCGTACGACGTGGTCCCTGGCGACACTCTGTGCCGCCTGACCAGCGATGACTCGGAGTACAGCGCGTCCCAGGTGACTCTGATCCTGCAGGGAACGGAGGACGGATCAGTGCGGGTCCGCTCCCTCGACCTTGGATTGCTCGCCACCGATTGACATCCCGCCCCGGCGTGCACCTCCGGGCTCGCGACCTGCTTTTGGTGGCCCGTTCTCCGCGCACCCAAGGCCCGTGCCGCGGACCCTGGAGCTGGTGTCGCGCCTCGCCGGGGTCGCACCTCGGGGGCCCGGCTCCGTCGCCCCTGCCGCCGGGCGGCCACCCTGCGCGTTTTGCGCGTCTCGTTTCCACTTTCTGGAAACCAGGCGCGCAAATCGCGCACGCCGGGCGGGGCTTCGGGCACGAGGGGGGCGGGGCCCCGCGCCGCGCGAGGCCCCGCGCCGCGCCCCCGCACCCCGGGAACGCGTGGCCCGCGACCCCGCGCCGGACCCCCGCACCCCCGGCCTCACCCCCGCGCGGCGGCGTCGGCGATGTTCGCGTAGACGTCCTCGATCTCCAGCTGCACGCGGGCCCGCGGCTCCCCCTGCTGGAGCTCCGCGGCCATCCGCCGCAGCACCTCCTTGCGCTCCTCATATCGGGCGAGGTCGTGGTCGCGCACGGAGATGGTGACGCGGCAGGTGGCCTGGTCACCGGTGATGCCGTTGGCCCACTAGTAGCCCTCGCGACCCTCGGTGCACTCGGGCGTCTGCTCGGGGTCGAGCCGGGCGATGAACCGCCGCGCCAGAAGGATCGGGTTCACCAGCACGCCCTTGGCTTCCATGGGGTGCGCGGTGACACCTTCGATGGTCAGCTCGGCGGTCGCGGCGTTGAAGGTCTCCTCGACGAGCTCGCCGGTCTCCCCGGAGTCGATGGTGTAGGCGACGTCGACGGGGAAGCGGTCCATGTCGAGGGTGCGCACCCCGCGCAGGCCGATCTCCTCGTCGGGCACGAACGCGATCCGGATCTCACCGTGCGGTTCGGCTGCGGCACCCTGGCCCGTGCCGTCCGACCCGGCTGTGGCAGCAGCCCCCGTGGCTCTGCCGCCCGCATCCGCGGCCAGCAGCCGCGCGGCGAGCTCCATGATCACCGACAGCCCGGCCTCGTCATCGGCGCCGAGCACGCTCGTGCCGTCGGCCACCAGCAGCCGGTCGCCCACGTAGCGGGCGATCTCCGGGTGCTCGGCCTCGCGGATGGCGGCGCCGGTCTCGGCATTCAGCACGATGTCCCCGCCGGTGTGCTCGATGATCCGCGCATGCACCACGGGGGACAGGCCCGCATCGACGGTGTCCAGGTGGGAGCACAGCCCGATCACCGGGGCCGATGCCCCCTCGGGCAGGGTGGATGGGATGCACGCGGTGACCACGGCGGTCTCGGAGACGTGCACGTCGGCGGCGCCCAGGGCACGCAGCTCCTCGGCCAGGAGGGTCGCGAGTTCCCGCTGGCCCTCGGTGGTGGGGACGGTGGTGGCGGAGGCGTCGGACTGGCTGACCACCGCGCTGTAGCGGAGGAAGCGCTCGGCCAGGGCGTCCTCGAGGTCGGGGCGGTCACGGCGCGGGGCGGTGGGGCCCTCGGCGCGGCCCGTGGGGGCGCCGGGATGGCCGGTGGGAGTGGGGTTCGTGGAGGACGACGGTGTGCTCATGCCGTCGATCCTGCCCCCGGTCCATGCGGCCGGATCGGGACGGTCAGAGCGGCCCGGTCCCGCCCGGCCTGGCCCGACCGGCCCGGCCGCCACCGGGCCTGGCCGACCGGCCCGGCCGCCACCGGGCCTGGCCGACCGGCCCGGCCGCCACCGGGCCTGGCCGACCGGCCCGGCCCCGCCCCCGTCAGCGCTGCGGCAGCGTCGGATCCCCCGGGAACAGGCGCCGCCCCAGGGCGATCGCCACGTACACCAGTGCCACCAGCACCGGCACCTCGATCAGCGGTCCCACCACGCCGGCCAGGGCCTGCCCGGAGGTGACACCGAAGGTGCCGATCGCCACGGCGATGGCGAGCTCGAAGTTGTTGCCCGAGGCGGTGAAGGCCAGGGTCGTCGAGCGGGCGTAATCCAGGCCGATCGCCCGCCCCAGCAGGAACGACCCCAGGAACATGACCACGAAGTAGACCGCCAGCGGCAGCGCGATCCGCGCGACATCCCCCGGGGAGGAGAGGATCGCATCGCCCTGCAGCGCGAACAGCAGCACGATCATGAACAGCAGCCCGTACAGCGCCCACGGGCCGATCGCCGGGAGGAACCGCTCCTCGTACCAGGTGCGGCCCTTGGCGCGCTCGCCGAGCACCCGCGTGAGGAACCCGGCGACCAGGGGGATCCCCTGGAACACCAGCACGCTCAGCACGATCGCGCCGATCGAGAACTCGGCAGAGGTGGTGGGCAGGCCCAGCCACGACGGCAGCAGCTGCAGGTAAAACCATCCCAGCGCCCCGTAGGCGACCACCTGGAACACCGAGTTGATGGCGACCAGCACCGCCGCGGCCTCCCGGTCCCCGCAGGCGAGGTCCTTCCAGATCAGCACCATGGCGATGCAGCGGGCGAGGCCCACGATGATCAGGCCTGTGCGGTACTCGGGCAGGTCGGCCAGGAAGATCCACGCCAGGGCGAACATGAGGGCCGGGCCGACCACCCAGTTCAGCACCAGGGAGGTGATCAGCAGCCGGGTGTCGGCGCTGATGCGGCGGGTCTCGTCGTACCGGACCTTCGCCAGCACTGGGTACATCATCACCAGCAGGCCGATGGCGATCGGCAGGGAGCGGAGCCGATCCACACCGAGTCCAGAGCGGTGCTGAGGCCCGGCACGAGGCGGCCGAGCAGCAGGCCCACGGCCATCGCGGCGAGGATTCACACCGGCAGCCACCGGTCCAGGAAGGACATCTCCCGCAGCACGGTGGAACGGGCCGCGTCGGTCCCCTGCGGCGCGGTGGGGGTTGTGGTGCTCATCGCACTCCCTGAGTCGTATCGACGGATATCTATCGGTAGGCGATGCGTCGTATAGATGACTGTCAAAGTAAGGTGGGTGCATGAGCGAGACCCCCGGAACCCGAAGCCCCATGGCGTCCCGGAACCCGATGGCAGCCGATGAGGTCGGCCGATGCTGTGCCCTGACCACCGGCCCTCTCGACGCCGACACCGCCGACCGGATCGCCGGGATGCTCAAGGCACTGTCGGACCCCACCCGTCTGCGGCTGCTCTCGCACGTCGCCGCCCAGGGCTGTGAATCCGTGTGCGCGTGTGACCTCGCCGCACCGCTCGGCATCACGCAGCCGACCGTCAGCCATCACATGAAGAAACTCGTCGATGCCGGCCTGCTCACTCGCGAGCAGCGGGGCCGATGGGCGCACTACACGATCGTGGCCCCGGCGTTCGCCGAGCTCAGCGCCTTCCTCGACATCGCCTGACCCTCACCGATACCCGCACACCCCTCCAGGAGGCCCCCATGACCACCCGCCCCAGCGTTCTGTTCGTCTGCGTCCACAACGCCGGCCGCTCCCAGATGGCCGCCGGCTGGCTGCGCGAGCTCGCGGGCGACCGCATCGAGGTGCGCTCGGCCGGTTCCGCCCCCGCCGACAGCATCAACCCCGCCGCCGTCGAGGCGATGCGGGAGGTCGGCATCGACCTGTCGGACCAGTCGCCGAAGATCCTCACCCCCGAGTCGGTGCAGGCCTCCGACGTGGTGATCACCATGGGCTGCGGCGACGCCTGCCCGTTCTACCCCGGCAAGCGGTACGAGGACTGGAAGCTGCCGGACCCCGCCGGCAAGGGTGTGGAGGATGTGCGGCCGATCCGCGACGAGATCCGCACCCGTGTGGAGGAGCTCATCGCGAGCCTGCTGCCGCAGGACGACGCCTCCGACGCCCGCGCGTGAGCGGGCAGGATCCCTCCGGGGCGGCGGCCGACACGCCGACGCCCCGGCCCGGCTCCTGCACGGCCACCGCCCACCAACTGCCCGACCCGGCCTTCCGCGGGAACCAGTGGAAGCTCTCGGCCGCCCAGCTGTTCTCCGGCGTCGGCATCGCCACCGGTTTCGCCGTCGGTGGGATCCTCGCCGAGCAGCTCACCGGCCGCACCGACGCCGCAGGCTTCGGACAGACCGCCTCGATCCTCGGTGCGGCGCTGCTGGCCGTCCCGCTGGCGCGGCTGGCGGCCGCCCGCTCGCGGCGCATCGCCCTGTCGCTCGGCTTCTCCCTCGCGGCGCTCGGCGCCCTGCTGGTGGTGCTCGCGGCGGCCACCGCCGTCGCCCCGCTGTTCTTCGTGGGCATGGCGTGCTTCGGTGCCGCCACCGCTTCCGGCTTCCAGGCCCGGTACGCCGCCATGGACACCGCAGCCCCGCATCAGCGGGCGTGCGCGATGTCGATCGTCGTGTGGGCCACCACCGTCGGGTCCGTCGCCGGGCCGAACCTCGCCGGACTCGGAGGACGCCTGGGCCGCGCCGTCGGCATCGGGGAGCTCGGCGGGCCGTTCCTCGTGTCCCTGGCGGGGTTCGCGCTCGCCGCGGTCGCGACCTCGCTGCTGCGGGCGCCGACGACTGCCGCCGCCCCGGTCGCCACCGAACCCGGCCCGGTCGCCACCGAGCCCGCCCCGGCCGCCACGGCCCCGACCCCGCTGGCCCGCGTCCTCACCCGCTCACCCGCCGCGCTGCTGGGCCTGCTGGCCGCCGTGGTGGGGCACGTGCTGATGGTCGCCGTGATGGTGATGACCCCGGTGCACATGCACGGGCAGGGGCCAGCATCCGCGTCGTCGGCCTGGTGATCAGCCTGCACATCCTCGGCATGTATGCCCTGTCGCCGCTGCTCGGGATCCTCATCGACCGCATCGGCCCGCTTCCCGTGATCCGTCTGGGCCTGGCGTGGTTCGCCGTCGCGCTCGGCCTGGGGATCTGGGACGGCCTGGGTGCCTCCGACCATCTGCGCGTCACCCTTCGCGCTGATCGCCCTGGGCATCGCCTGGTCGCACACCTTCCTGGCCGGCTCGGCGCAGCTCACGCAGGCCCTTCAGGGTGAGGACCGGGTGCGGGTGCAGGGCGTCTCCGACGCGGCGATGAACTTCGGCGCCGCGGCGTTCGGCGCCGCGGCGTTCGCCGCCGGGGCCGGTCCGCTGCTGGCGCTCGGAGGGTTCGCGCTGATCAACGGCGTCGCCGCGGTGGTGCTGGTGCTCGCGGCGGTCACGATCATGGTGCTGGCGCGGCGCGCCCGGGCCTGAGCCCCGCGCCCGCGCCCGGGCCCGAGCCCCGCGCCCGCGCCCGGGCCCGAGCCGTGCGCCCGGGCTGGCCGGCAGCCGACGGGCTCGCCGACGACAGCTGCTGCTCGGCCCGCCGCACCCTCAGCCGCGCCGCCGCACGGCCTCGCCCATCCGCTGCACCGCCTCGGTGAGGATCTCCGGTCGCGTCGCGTAGTTCAGGCGCACGCACTGCTCACCGCCGCCGCCGAAGGTGTGCCCGGCGTTCAGCGCCACCTGCGCCTCCTCCAGGAAGAACCGGGCGGGGCCGTCCATGTCGCGCACGTGGTGGCCGCCGTCGGCCGGGCCGGGCAGCCCCAGTGCGGAGCAGTCCAGCCACGCCAGGTACGTCGCCTCCCCGGGCCGGTACCGCACCTGGGGCAGATGCTCGGCCAGCAGCTTCCGCAGCAGACGCTGGTTGTCCGCGAGGGCCGGGAGCAGAGCGTCGAGCCATTCCCGCCCGCTGGTCAGGGCCACCGTGTGCGCGAGGATCGCCAGGTGGCTCGCACCCTGCTGCGCCTCATAGGGCAGGTCCCCGACGGTCGTCGCCTCCGGCCCGGCGATCACCAGTGCCGCCTTCAGCCCCGGCAGGTTCCACCCCTTCGCGGCGCTCGTCACCACCACGGCATCCTCAGCGCCCGCCGCCGTCAGTAGCGGCGTGAACGGCACCGGTCCGTGGACCAGTGGGGCGTGGATCTCGTCGGCCACCACCCGGGCACCGGCCTGACGCGCCAGCGTCACCGCCTGCTCCAGCTCGGCGCGGGTGTGCACCGTGCCGGTCGGGTTGTGGGGGTTCGCCAGCAGCAGCACCGGCCGGGGGCCGTGGCGCCGGGCCCGATCGAGCGCGTCGGCGAGCGTCGTCGGATCCAGGCGGCCCTCCGCCGTGAGCGGTGCTTCCAGTACGGTGCGGCCGATGCGCTCCGGGAACTCGAAGAACGGCGGGTAGACGGGGGAGGTGACGACCACCGCGTCCCCGGGGTCGCTCAGCACCCGCAGCACCTCGGTGATGCCGGTCATCACGTCGGTGACCTGCGCCGTGTGTTCCACGTCGAGATCGGCCCAGCCCCACCGGTTCCGGGCGAAATCGGCGAACGCGCGGGCGTACCCGCGGCCGTGCGGATACCCGGTGTCCCCGGCACGCAGCGCTGCGGTCAAGGCCTCCATGACCGCCGGGGCGGGTCGCACATCCATCTCCGCGACCCACAGCGGCAGAACATCGGGACCGAACCGCTGCCACTTCACCGAGGTGCGGCGGCGGAGCTCCTCGAGGGTGAGATCGGTGAGGGGGTTCGGCACCGCGGAGTCAGAACCGGCGGGGTTCGGCGCGGTGGGGTTCGGCGCGGTGGGGTTCGGCGCGGCGGGGTTCGGCGCGGTGGTCGGGTCGGCAGGGGTCATGCCCCCACGCTACGGGCGCGGCGGCACGGTGGGGGAAACGGACCACCCGGTCTTGTCACGACCCCCATCGCGCCGGGGAACGGGCTACCGTCGAAGGGAACCCTGCGTGTCTGCGCAGGACGAGACTCGGGAAAGGACCCCTCATGCGACGCCTTCGCTACGCCCTCGCCGCCCCCGTGCTGGCACTGTCCCTCGCCGCCTGCGGTGGCGGCGCCGATGAGGAGCAGCAGGCCCCCGCCGAGCAGCAGCAGGAGCAGCAGGACGGCGGCGACCAGGGTGACGGCCAGCAAGGTCAGGACGATGACGCCGACGACGCGGACGACACCGACCAGACCGACACCGACACCGACGACACCGACGCGGACACCGAGGGTGACGACGGCGACGACACCGACAACGGCTGACCGCAGGCGGGACGCCGAGCACAGACCGCGGGCCGCGTGGCACTCCAGCCCCGCGGCTCGCGGCATGTCACCTCGGCCTCAGCCGCGGGCCACCGGCGACGGGGCCGATCCGATGGCGGTCGGCCCTCCCCCAGCCGACCGGCGCATCATGCGTCCATGAGCACCCCGCAGCCCGGCCCATCGTCGGCGCACCGTCCCGCCACCGACCCCACCTATGTCGTCGCCGGACACCGCGTGGACCGCGTCGGCTTCGGCACCATGCGTCTGCACGCTGTGCCGCCGCAGTACACCGACGCCGTCCCGGTGCTGCGCCGTGCCGTGGACCTCGGGGTGGACCACATCGACACCTCCGGCTTCTACGGCCCCGGCACCGCCAACGAGGCCGTGCGCACCGCCCTCGACCCCTACCCGGAGGACCTGCTGATCGTCACAAAAGTCGGCTGGACCCCGCAGTTCAGCCCGGCCTTCGCCCCGCAGCAGCTGCGGGAGGCCGTCGAGCTGAACCGTCGCACCCTCGGCCTCGACACCTTGCCGATGGTGAACCTGCGGCTGGACGATCGCCTCCACGCCCGTCCCGAGAGCATCGATGAACCCCTTGGGGTGCTGCAGGCGGAACAAGAGGCCGGACGTATCGGCCGCATCGGCATCTCCCACGCCCCCCCGCCGAGCATGTGCGCCGCGCCCGCACCCTCACCGACCTCGCCTGCGTGCAGAACCTCCACAACCTCTCGGCCACTCGCGATGACGCCCTGATCGAGGAGCTCGCCCACGACGGCATCCCGTACGTGGCGTTCCTGCCGCTGCAGGGCCGGCCCGACCCCGCGACCGCACGGCGGATGCAGCACCTGCAGCAGGCCACCGGTGCGCCGACGACTGCCGTGATCCTGGCCCTGCTGCTGGCGCGCCATCCGAACCTGCTGGTCATCCCGGGGACGAGCTCGGTCGCGCACCTGGAGGAGAACCTGCGGGCGCGGGAGGTGCTGGGGGCGGTCAGCGGTCTGGAATGAGCGGGCTGGAATGAGGGGACGGTGTTGTCCCCGAGCCCCACACCGGAGGCTCCCCCCGACGGCCGTCGGCACCCGCCGCGGCCCCGACGCCCCGGGAGAGGCCATGCCGATCTTCGAGAGGACCCGCCACCGCCACACCAGCGCCGCCCCTCAGCAGGTGCTGCCGCTGCTGCAGGACTTCCATGAGTGGGAGACGTGGTCCCTGTGGGAGGGGGTGGACCCGCAGCTGCGCCGCGAGTACTCCGGTCCGGAGCGCGGCACGGGTGCCCGCTACGCCTGGTCGGGCAACAAGAAGGCCGGTGCGGGGTCGATGGAGGTGGTGCGCGCCGACGACCACGGCATCGCGGTGGATCTGCGCTTCACCAAGCCGTTCCGTGCTCACAACGATGTGCGGGTGGATGTGGTCGAGGCCCGCGACGGCGGCAGCGACCTGTTCTGGACGATGACGGGGGAGCAGAACGTCCTGGTGACGTTGCTGTTCCGCGTGATGCGCATGGAGAAGGCCCTGGCCCGCGACTTCGACCGAGGCCTGGCGCAGCCCGCGGCCGAGGCGGAGAAGGGCGCCGCCGCGCGCTGAGGCCCCCGCCCGCGGAGCATTCCGCGCACTCTGCCCCCCCGCGCCCCGGGCATGGGCAGAAGTCCCCATGGTCCTGCCGCGCTCCCCTGGCTAGGGTCGAGCGCATGGCCGAGATCGACGTGGAGGATCGCCGGGCCGCAGCCCAGCTCGACACCCAGCCCCGCCTGTCGCGGTTGCCCGGGCCCAGCCGCCTGGTGCGACTGCCGCAGGCCGCGTGGGATGCCATCGCCGCGAACCGCGCCAGCGAGACGACCCTCCCGCCGGAGGTGTTGCAGGCCCTGCACCGGGCGGGGTTCGTCGAGGACTCCGGCATGCCGTCGGCCGACTGGGATCTTGTGCTGCGCGGCGCCTCCCGCTCCGCGGTTCGGCTCGACCTGGTCGCCGTGCATGGCCAGACGGCGTGGCGCACCGCCGTCCATGTGCTCGGCCGGGATCTCGTGGTCGTCGACCAGGTGCACACGGTCCACTCCCGGGGCGGGCAGATCGAGCTGGGGGTGCCCTCCCCGGCGGTGACCGTCGGCGTGGCCCGCCTCGACCACCTCAGTGCTGTTCTGGCGACGCTGCTGCCGCTGGTCCCGGCCTTGCAGGGCGCGGTCGACGGCGCCGGCAGCGACGGTGCCGCCGACATTCCCTCGGTGGATCCCCTCGCCGTGGCGCAGGCCCACCTGATGGTCACCAGCGCCCCGGCCGGCCGGCCGCCGTTGGCTCTGTCGACCTCCTGGTACGCCGTCGGCCCGGACGGCACCCGCCTGCTGACCCTCCGTCCCGGCGACGCCCCCGCCGATCACCCCGGGGCAGCCACCAGCGGTGGGACTGGTGCTGCCCCCGCCGCCGACCCGGTCGTGGTGCATCCGGCAGAGCTGTATGGCCTGGTGCGCGCTCAGCTCGCCTCCGCCCTGCAGCACGCCGAGACCGCTCAGGAGGAGGCGCGATGACCTTCCTCGGGATGGACCCGCAGCAGGTCCTCGCCCATGCGGACACGCTGGACCGCTGCGCGCGACGTCTGGATGATCTGCTGGGTGCGCTGGAGACCACCGTCCGCTCCGTGACCTGGACCGGGCCCGACGCCGACAGTTTCCGCGAGACGTGGAGCGCCACCCAGGCCCGGGCCCGTCAGGCCGGGGTCGACGGCCTCCACGCCCGGGCGCTGCTCCTGCAGCGCGAGTCCGACGAGCAGGAGTCGACCTCGGCGACGCTCACCGGCGGGGCCATCGTGGCCGGTCCTGCGGGGCCGGATCTGCGCGATGGCCTCTTCGCCGCACCTGACCGCGACGGCTCCACCCTCCCGGACGTCTGGGCGTTCCTGCGGGGGGCCGATCCGGTCGTCGATGTGGCGCCGATGGCGGACCTCTCCCTGCCCGAGCACACCCGGGACGCCACCGACCTGTGGGCCGGCTTCGGGGAGTACGGCGCCGAGCTCCGCGAGAACCTCGTCGAGACCCGTGAATCCCTCGGAGGTTTGCTGGAGCTCGGTCGTGATGCCGTGATCGACGGACGCTGGACCGAGCTCGCGGAGGTGATCGGTAGCGGCGCCGATGTCACCGGGGACCTGCTCACCACGGGGATCCATGCCCTCACCGGATGGTCGCCGCACCTGATGGACGACGGCACCGGGGTGGCGTCGCCGCCCGAGCTCTTCGACGGTTTCGGTGGTGAGAACCGGATGAGCGCCCCCGGCTCCGTGGGCGACCTGATCTGGAACACGACCGTCACCGGCCGCAGCCCCGATCCGGCGATCTCCCTCAGTGTGGTGGGCGACCCGGCCGCCCCGCAGGCGGTGATCGTCAACATCCCCGGGACGAAGACCTGGAGCGTGAGCGGTGGCGAGAACCCCTTCGACCTGGGCAGCAACCTGTCGCTGATCAGCCCGCAGGCCTCCTCAGCCGCCTCCGAGGCGGTGGCCCACGCCGTCGACCAGCTGTATGCGCAGCACAACATCCCCGGCGACACCCCCATGATGCTGCAGGGGCATTCGCAGGGCGGCATGATCGCCACCGCGCTCGCCGCCGACGAGGACTTCACCGGGAAGTACGCCGTGCAGGACGTCCTCACCTACGGCTCACCCGTGCAGACCTTCGAGGTCATCGAAGGCCGGCAGCTCAACCTCCAGTTCCAGGACGACGCGATCGCGCACCTCGACGTGGACGGCCCGTGGCTGGACCTCGACGGGTCCTGGCGGAAGCCGGAGGTCACCGGGAACGCCACCACCGTCACCTTCGACGGCGGCTGGCAGGGCGGGGCGATCGAGACCCACCGGGACACCCACTACCTGGAGGTGGCCGCCGCCGATCCCGACGTGCAGCGGTACGCCGAGCAGCACTTCCGCTCGTACTTCGCCGACGGCGCCGAGGTGCGGCACTTCCTCTCGGAGATCCGCCGGGAGCAGTGACCGCCGCCCTGCCCGGTCCCGGGTGCGGACGCGTCGCTGTCGACCGGCGGCGGCCCCTCAGCGAGGAGCTGTGAGCTCCGCCGCCCGCACAAGGGCGCGCAGCAGCACATCGGCCGACATGAGTGCAGTGCGGGCCGCCGCCCGCACCAGCCGCGGGTCGTCGGCCCGGATCGCCGCCGGGCCGTGCGCACTGAGCATTCGCAGCACATGCCGCACCACCGCCCGGCGGGTATCGAGCAGGCTGTGTCCGACGCCCGCGACGGGCACCAGGTGACCGTGCGGCGCGAGCCGCGCGACCTCCCGGGCGACCGACCGGGGAGTGCGCAGATCGCGCTCACCGGAGAGCACCACCACCGGCACCGTCAGACCCCGCAGCATCTCCCGCAGGTCGTATGGTTCGCCGACGAAAGCCGGGAAGGACTGCGCCACCTTCTGGAACGCGGTCGCGGCATCGAAGGGCAGGCCGTCGGGCTCCGGTGCGTAGTTCAGCTCCCGGAACGCGATCGTGCCGACCAGGTCGAACTCCAGGACGAACGGCAGCACCCGGCGGGTGTCGAGGGTGCTCCACCGCAGGATCCGCCGCCACACGCGCTCGCCGCGCCCGGACGCCCGCAGCGCCAGCAGCCGCTGCAGCACCTCGGGGCCGCTGACCTCGTACAGCAGGCGTGCCACTGGTTCGGCCTCCGCCAGCGGCACCCGTCCCGACTCCACCAGGGAGCGCACGGTGGCGCGGGAGGCGGTGCGGGAGGTGCCGCTGCCGTCCCACAGCACCGCCCGTTCCGTGGCCCGCACCGCCTCATGGTCCCGGGCCGAGAGGATCACCGAGTCCAGCACCAGGGCCGACACCCGCTCCGGGTGGACGGCGGCGACGGCCTGCACCACGTAGCTGCCGTACGACACCCCGTACAGCACCGCCCGGTCCACGCGCTCGGCGTCCAGCACGGCGACCACGTCGTCGACCACATCGGCGATCCACAGATCCTCCGCGCCGAGATCGCGGCCCGCGGTGTCGCAGCGGGACAGGCCGACGCCGCGATGCTCGATCATCAGCAGGTCGACGCCCTCACGTCGCGCCCACCGCATCAGATCCGCGTACGGCACGACGGAGCCGATGCCCGGTCCGCCCGGCACCACCACGATGGTCGGCCGTCCCGGTACCGGACCGGAGCGCACCACCGCCAGGGGCAGGGTGCCACCGGAGCGCAGGGGCCGTTCGACGCTGCGGACACGGTGGCGGTGGCGCAGCTGCGCGGCACGGCGGGATCGGCGCATGGAGGTGACGCTACCGGCCGCGGCGGCGGGGTCGTCCACGTCAGGGCGCACACTGGGCGGGTGACGTGGTTCGACGGGCTCGACCCGATGCTGTTCGCTCGCACCCTGGTGGGGATCGCCGCCATGGTCGCGGTGGTGATGCTGCTGCTGCGCTGGGCGGGGGTGCACCTCGGTGTGCAACCGGTGACGGCGGTGGCCCGCGCCATCGGTCAGCTGGGCCTCGCCTCGGTGATCCTCTCGGGTGCCCTGAGCATGCCGTGGTTGATCGCAGCGGTGCTGCTGCTGATGCTCCTCACGGCCTCCGGCACCTCCGCCGGGCGGCTGCGGGGACTTCCGGGCGGCCGCGAGGCGGCGGTGCTGGGCGTCGTCACCGGGGGAGTCGTCGCCACCTCCGCGGTCCTGGCCCTCGGGGTGATGCCGCTGACCTCCCGGAACGTGCTGGCGATCGGCGGGATCATCATCGGCAACGCCATGACCGCCGCGACCCTCGCCGGCCGGCACTTCCGCACCCTCGCCCGGGAACGGTCCGGGGAGGTCGAGGCGTGGTGGGGGCTCGGCGCAACCAGCCCCATCGCCTACGCGCAGGTGGCGCGGGAGGCCGTCACCGACGCGATGATCCCGAACCTCGACCAGACCCGCTCCACCGGGGTGGTGACGCTTCCCGGGGCGTTCATCGGCGCTTTGTTCGGCGGCGCGAGCCCCCTGGAGGCGGCCCGTTTCCAGGTCGTGGTGCTCACGGCGATCATGCTCGCCCAGACGGTCACGGCGCTGACCGTCACCCGGCGACTGTCCCGCATGACCCGCCTGCCCGCGGAGGGCTGATCGCGGCGGCGCGGCGCCTCGGGGTCGACGCGCCGCGCCCCCTCAGAAGCTCGCGCGCAGGGTGGTGATCATGAACGGACGCATCTCCAGCGTGATCTCCTCGGTGTCGGCCGCGGCCGCCCGATGCCCCAGCGGCATGCCCTCGCGCAGTGGACGCTCCAGCAGATCCACCACCTCCAGGCGCCGCGCCCCGGGCACCCGCACGGTGGTGCGCTCCCGTCGGCCCGCACCCTCGTAGAGCCGCACCACCAGGTCACCGGAGCGGTCCTCGGCGAGCTTCACCGTCTGCACGCGGGCGGCACCCTCCAGAACCTGCGCCACCGGTTCCACGGCGGCCCCGGCCGGAAGCGTCCGCGCGGCCAGGTTCAGGGCCTCACCCAGGTCGATCGCCTCGTCGATGCCCGCGTCGGGACGGATCGCATACCGCAGCCGGTAGCGGCCCTCATCGGCGCTCCAAGCCGAGGTCGAGAGTCTCCTGACCAGCATTGAGCTTGTCCCGGCCGGCCCTCATCAAAACAGCGAGCTCAGCCTCGGTATGCGCGGACCCGAGGTGCTCAAGGATCTTGTTCCGCCGACCCTCCTTAGCGACCACCTGCACGGCAGTCGCGCCAGACGCCGTGGTCACCTTCCTCAGAAACGGGCTCACAACCCCCGACCCTACCCCCAATTAGTGACCCATCCAGCCACCCTGGAAACCCCACGACCAGCAGAAACGCTACTGAAATCCCTCAAACCAGACCCAAGAGGTCCAACTCAGGTCGGAGGACCCGACCCCAGAGCAGACGCAGCGAGCTGAGAAGGAGGAGCGCGCGGAGTAAGGAGCGCCTGCGCACCCTGCACCGCACGTTCTCGGACGACCCGGACTTCCCGGTGCGCGCCGCCCACCACGGAGACGACCTCGCCTCACCGATGGGCACCCCCGATGAGCCGATCCCGGACACCGGACAGTTCCTGGCGGTCGAGCCTGACTTGGACCTCTTTAGTGTGTCACTCGCTGAAGGACGTGTCGGGCGTCGTCGGTGAGTTCGGGGCTCGCGGTGATCTTTTGCCCGGCGATGGTGATAGTGACGTCCTGGAGGGGACGGAGTGTCCGGATGATCCGGCGGATGCTGAACCCGGTCGCTGCTTGGAGGTGTCTGGCGATCGCCAGGGCCGTGAACACGATGGTGAGGTGGGCTTCGATCGCGTCACGGGTGCGGTGGAACATGGGCCTGGCCTGCAGGTCTGTCTTGCTCATCCGGAATGACTGCTCGACATGCCAGAGGTCGTGATAGCTGGAGACCACCTCCGCCGCCGGCATCGTGGCGGCAGGAATGTTCGTGACGTAGCCCTTCAGCCCGACCAGACTTCGTGCCCGCTCGAGCGAGGCCGTATCGAGGGATCGGCCGCTCGCGGTGGTCTTCACGAATCTGGTCGACTTCACCGACGCGTCCCCGTCGATCACGGCTCGGGCCCGGTTCTCCTGCGCGGTGAGGGTGTGATTGTCGCGGGTGGCACGCTTGGTGCGGTAGCTCCAGATGGCACGCCAGTGCCCGGGATGCTCCTGTGCGTCCCAGACCGGCTCCTTGCGGCGCTTCGTCGTGGAGGGTTTCGTGTTCCCGTGGCGGGGCGTGATGGTGTCGATCAGCTGCCCGTCCGTGAACGCGTCCCCGTTCCCATGGAAGTGATTGGCCAGGTCACCCGGGGCTTTCGCCTGTCGTGAACCGACGATGAACTTCAGGTCCGCTTCGTCGAGCTCGCGCAGGTTGGCCGCCGAGAGCATCCCGGCGTCCGCGACCACGACCATGTCAGCGAGGTCGTTCCGGGCCTGGAACTGGCGGATGATCGGGACGATCGTGCGGGTCTCAGCATGGGGTTCCCCTCGAAGCAGCCGATCTCCAGCGGGAACCCGCCCCGGTCCACGAGCAGGCCGACCACGATCTGCGGATCCACGCGGCGTTCCTTCGAGTAGCCGACCTTCCTCAGCGCATCCTCGTTCTCCGCCTCGAAATAGAGCGTCGTAACGTCGTAGAGCACCAGCGAGATGTCGCCGCTGGTCGCGGCATGCTCGAAGCACCTCGTCGCGATCTGGCCGCGGTAGTCGTTCGTGGCGATCCGGGCCAGGCAGCGTTTCATCGTCGAGCGATGCACCGGGTCGATCCCGACCTCCGCCAGCACTCTGGCGGAGTCGCTCATCGAGGTCGGCTCGATCAGGCGTGCGGCGACGAGCTGGAAGAATGCCTCATCACCGATCGCCGTGAACCCCAGCGCCGCCCACGCGGACTGCAGAGTCTCCAGCAGCAGCCGGGACTGCTTCGACGTGATCGTCGCGGGGCTCGTCGACGTTGCTGTCCCCAGGTCGAGGACGCCCTGACCAGCGTTGATCTTCTCCCGACCCGCCTCCATCAGGCCGGCGAGCTCGGCTTCGGTATGAGCCGACCCGAGATGCTCCAGGACCACATCCCGACGGTTCCGCCGCTCAGCAATCTGCACAGCCGTCGCCCCCGACGCCGTCCTCACCTCCCGCAGGAACACCACCCGCTTAGTGTGTCACTCCAGGCAGGCGCGAAGTGCTCACCAGCACCGATACACCCAAAACCCGCGTCGATACCCCAGAGAGGTCCAAGTCAGGACACCGGACAGTTCCTGGCGGTCGAGGAGCGGCGCAGCGAGGGCGATGGGGGAGCGGGGAGTGGGCCCGCCGGCGGTGGATCGCACCGCGCCGACTGAGGCACAGGTGAGGAGGGCCTGGACCTTCGCCCTGTCCGTTCGTCCAGTTCGCAGGCGTCAGCGAGTGGTACGGGCGGCTGCGACCACGACGTCGGTGCCGTCGGACGAGATCAGCACCGTGTAGGTGGCGTTCGGATCCCTGGGGTTGGAGCCGCTTTCCCAGCGCATTCCCGTGTGCACCTCCTCCGGCGCTATGCGCGGGGAGATGGGGGCCCCGTCCTCACTGACGGGGAGGCCGTTCGTACCTTCCCCGAAGGCATCGGCCATCCACGTCTGCACCGTCTCGGCGCTGCCCGTGAAGGTGACTCGCAGACTCCATTCGAGGAGTTCGGTGTTGACGATTCCTTCGCTGAGAGTCAGTTCTGCGTCGGGGACAGGCAGGCCCACAGCGGTGAGTGCTTCTTCAGGAGTACTGGGCTTGCTTGTCATAGCCGTGGTCTTCTCACTCTTCGGATCGGAAATGCTGCAGGCCGTCAGCAGTGACGGTGGAACCAAGCTCAGAGCCCCGATGAGGGCGATTCGACGTCTCATGGCCCTGTCGTCCTTCTTGCGGTCGATCCGTGAAGAAGGAACTCCTTGGCAAGACCCGCTCGATGCAGCTCGGCGAGCTGCTGATCCGTGACGGTCGGGTCGAACGGTCCCGGCAAGTCGATAACTGTGGACTTGGATCCGTCCCAGTTGTACTGGTCACGGTAGTGGAGTGTGGTGTCCATTTCGAATCTCCATTCGGGATGATTGGCATCCGGTGGATAAACGGTGACCTGCCCATGCATGGAATAGTTTCCAGATCCGGTGGCGTAGTACCAGTTGCGGGATGCCGCTTCCACGCCGGGCCAGCCTGTTTGTACGGGAAATGTCACTGGACCCTCGATGCCGGATGTCTTGGCCCTCTCGATCGCCGCCAATCCGATGCTTCGTTCTCTCGACTGTATGGCAGTGCGGATCTCGGACTCGTCCTCCAGATATGCGTCGAGATCCATTTGCTTGTCCGCGCCAGAGTTGCTAAGGAAGTGAAGAAGGTTGTCCGAGGCGTCGGGCCAGGTCGATGACATGACGGTCGCGGCCAATGTTGCGGCCTCATGGGATGCGTGGTCGGCAATAGTTGCATCCTCACTGGACCAGTCGCCGGCGCCGGGATCAACAGGATGCCATTCCGTCATCCCCGGGTCATTTGCAGTTGTGCCTGGCACTGGGTCGCCGAGACCGTCAGGGAGTCCGGATCCCAGTGGCCCGTCGGGGGGCCCGACTTCACTTCCATCGCCACGACGGTCATGCGCACGACCACCCTCGCGCCCCGCCCTGCTCGGTGTCTCCGGTCTTGGTGAAGCCGGGGGAGGGAGATGGGTCTGCACGCCCACGGGGTCAGAGGCCGCAGAGGCGCCGTCCTGTTCATCCGCATGAGCATCGGCTTCGCCGGCCAGGGTGCTGAACCTGGACGTCACGTCGATGAGGACAGGGAGAACGTCGGTGCGGACCGCGATTCGGAAGCTGTCACCGTCTGGCCCTTTCCAGATCGGGTCGCATTGGGCTGCCAGCTCCAGAATCGATCGAGTTCGCTCCAGCGCCTCTTGCCGGTCACGGAGGAGCTGAGCGAAGCGTCGAACGGCTTCCGGATCGCTCCCCAGAAATGACGACATGCCCCGGCCTTCCTCCTGGCGATCTCTACGTCGTAGAAGTATAGCCTCGATCTTTCATCGGGCTGGTGAGCGGTCGCGTTCGGCGTCGTTGCCGGTGTTCAGCTGCTGATTGTGGCATTCGGGTATGACAGATCGTCGCAGTGTCCGTTGCGGGCGGTCGGGTTCCACTCCCGAGAAGAGATGCTGCTGGTCGGTGGGACGGGCGGCCTTGCCGGATCAGGTCTGCGCGACGGCAGTGCGGAGCCGGTTGACGCCAGTCAGGACGGTGCGGGCTTCGGGAGCGTGCTGGGCGAGGTGGAGGAGGTTGTGCCGGCTGCGGCGCACGAGGGTCGCGGGGATCTCGAACAACCGCGCGCGGAGCCGTTTGGGCTCCCACTTCCGTGCATCATGGCCGGTCAGCGCGACGGTCTGCATCCAGGCGACGAGCTCGCTGGCGAGCTGGACGATCTGGCACCAGAGCTGATTCTGCGCGAAGCCCTGCAGCGGGAACTTCATCAAGCCCAGGTCCTTGGCGTTACGGATCCGGTCCTCGCAGCGCGCCCGGCGACGGTGCCGCAGCTCCAAGACCGGGAGCTGGCCGCGCGGGGAGTTGGTCGCGAACGCGGTGATGCGCATCCCCTCGTGATCGGTGATCCGCAGCTGCGCCCCAGGATGAGGACGTTCCTTCCGCACGATCACCCGCATCCCGGGCGGCCAACCCTGAAGATCCAGCAGCCCGGTCAGCTCCGCCACCCATGCCCCCTCGCGGATCCCGTCGGTATCGGTGTCATAGGCCGGAGTCCACGCCTCCGCCTCATCGATACGTTCCAGCAGGTCAGGAGTGTTCGCAGGGAGAGTGAACCCGACCGAGTAGGCCAGACGCTGCCGCTGGAGCCAGGCCAGGAAGTCCTTGGTGCCGCCGGCTCCGTCGGTGCGGATCAGGATCTTCTTCGACCCCCGCCCGCCCCGGGCCAGCAGGCCCGCAGGCAGCTGCGCGAGAGCCTGCCGGGTGACGGTGATGTGATCAGCGGCGGTGTTCGAGCCGGCGTTGCCGGGGCGCAGGTGGATCGCCAGTGGTTCCCCGGTCCCTTCGCTGCCGTGGTCCAGGAACGCGCACAACGGGTGGTATCCGAAGCCGCGTTTGAACGTCGGTGCGGCCTGCTCCTTCTCGCTGTGGACGTTGATCAGGGTGGCGTCGAGGTCGACGACCAGCGGGTTCTTCGCACTGACCCCCACAGTCGGGGAATGGTCTCCGGCGAGGGTCCAGGCTCTTTCACGCGCGGCCCGGCGGGCTTGGGAGATCGCCTCGATCACGGTGGGCGCGTCCTGGGCGAGGGTGGTGAGCGTGCGGGAGATCGTCGGGGTCGAGGCGACATCACCGAACAGGCCCGGCTCGCACCGCAGCAGATCAGTATCCGAAGCATGCTCCCCGCCGCTTATGGTGACCAGCGACGCGCACTCCGGGTTGAAGCACGCGATCAAAGCCGTGCTGCCCGGCGCGTCATGGCAGCGCTGCCGGGTCCATTTCGCCCGCAACATCACCCAGATGCTGGGCTCTGCGCGCTCCAAGCCCGTCAACGCCCTGGTCTCCACGATCTTCGTCCAGACCAGCCCGGAGACCGTCAGGGAGACGTATCAGCAGGTCACTGCCTCGCTCGAGAACTCCTTCCCCCAGGTCGCGGCGATGCTGAAGGACGCCGAAGCAGACCTGACCGCGTTCGCTGCGTTTCCGATCGAGCACTGGCGCAAGATCTGGTCGACTCCCCCGCAAGCGGGAGGTGCCCCCACCCCATCGAGCGTGTGAACCGCGAAATCAAGCGCCGCGCGGACGTGGTCCAGATCTTCCCTAACCGAGACTCCGCCACCCGTCTCGTCGGCGCTGTTCTCCAGGACCAGCACGAGGAATGGCAGTACGGCGAGCGTCGCTACATCAGTGACATCTCCCTACGCCGCCTCGCCGACATACTCACCACCGACACCCCCGAGACCGCCAGCCGGCTCCTCATGACCGCCTGACCCAAAAGCCACCACTCAAAGGGACTTGACCGACAGCTGCCCGTTGTACGTGTCGACCGGCGGGAAGTGGGCGAACTGCACCGTCCCGTCGATGCCCTCCCACCAGAAGGTGTGGTGCGGGAACCGGGAGTACTGGTTCCACGACACCTTCTGCGTGAGGAAATCCTCCTGCCCCGCGAGCGCGCAGATCTGCGGCAGCGCCGCCGAGTACCCGAAGGAATCCGGCCGCCACGTCTGCGTGGTCTCCACCCCGAACTCCCGCAGGAAGAACGACTTGCCGTGCAGGAACCGACGGGCCATCGCCTCACTGCCGGGCATGTTCGTGTCGGACTCCGCCCACATGCCGCCCACCGGGATGAACCGGCCCGCCGCCACCAGCGCCCGGATCCGCTCGAACAACTCCGGGTAGTCGTCGCGGATCCACTGGTACTGCTGCGCCGAGGAGCAGGAGAAGTTCAGATGCTCGTACCGTTCCAGCAGCCAGCACACGTTCGCGAAGGTGCGGGCGCACTTGCGTTTCGTCTCCCGCACCGGCCACAGCCATGCGGAGTCGATGTGGGTGTGACCGGTGGCGATTACCGTCATCGCCGAGGCGTGCGCGGGTTTGGCCAGCTCCGGGGCGAGCTCGGCGCGGGCCGCGGCGGCGGTGCCATGGAGGTCATCGACGTCGGCCGCATCCAGCGCCCGTTCGATCGCCCGCAGCAGATCGGCCCGGCGCAGGGACTCCTCCGGCAGCGACCGCATCAGCCCGCCGAGGGCCCGCAGGTCCTGCTCCAGCTCCCACACCACCCGCGAGCGCCACGCCAGGTGCAGCCGGGTGATCCGGTAGATCGGGTCATCGCCGGCGCTCTCCCACTCACCCAGCTGCGTGGGCGCGAACGACCAGTCCCCGGCGACGTTCGGGTTCGCCGCGCATTCGATGAACAGGTCGACGGGGTCATCAGCGGGCAGCGTCAGGTACTGGTTGAACGGGTTGATCGCCTTGACGATGTGCCCCTGCGGCGTCCACACCAGCGCCTCCGCCTGGAACCCCGGCATGTTGGAGAACGACAGGTCCAGCTGCAGTTCGACGTCGGTGGTGTCGTCGGAGGTCCAGTGGGCGGGGGCGGTGCCGGTGACGTGCAGCCACATCGTCGACCACGGCCGGCCCCACGCGTGGCCCTCGGTCACGGGGGTGAACTCCTGGGTGATCGCCTCGGTGAACGGCACCGGCTCCCCGGGGGCCTCCCAGGCGCCGATCGTCAACGGCGCGGTGGCCAGGTGACGCCGCCGCGGGAGCGACTCCCCGAGGAAGCGCTGGAGGCGGCCTTCGCTGGTGCTGCGGTTGTCGTGCACGGTGGGCTCCTGGGGACGTGCGGGGAGGGGATGAGGCTCGGCATCCATGCCATCACGACCGTGACCGGCAGCACATCCCCGTCGGTCCCGGGGCCGGGCCGAAGGTCCCACGGGGCGTCCGGGCCGATGCCCTACCCTCGCCCCCATGTCCAAGAACGACCATGTCTCCTCCGGCGCCCCCGCCAAACTCGACAAGGCCGCGTACGAGGCCGAGCTGGAGCGCCTTCAGGCCGAGCTCGTCGCCATGCAGCAGTGGGTGATCGAGAACGGTGAGCGCGTGGCGCTGATCTTCGAGGGCCGCGACGCCGCGGGCAAGGGATCCGCCATCAAGCGCATCACCCAGTACCTCAACCCGCGACACGCCCGCATCGTCGCCCTGCCCGCTCCGACTGAGCGCGAGCAGACCCAGTGGTACTTCCAGCGGTACATCCAGCATCTGCCGGCCGCCGGGGAGATCGTCATCTTCGACCGCTCCTGGTACAACCGCGCCGGCGTGGAGCGCGTGATGGGTTTCTGCACCGACGCCCAGTACCACCGCTTCCTGCGGCAGGCGCCGGAGTTCGAGCGGATGCTGGTCGAGGACGGCATCCGCTTGATCAAGTACTGGTTCTCCGTCTCCGACGAGGAACAGGAAGCCCGCTTCCGCTCCCGCGCGAACGACCCCATGCGCCGGTGGAAGCTGTCGCCGATGGACGTGCAGTCGATCTCCCGCTGGGAGGATTACTCGCGCGCCAAGGACGCCATGTTCGCCGCGACCGACACCCCGTGGGCCCGCTGGTACACCGTCGAGAGCGAGGACAAGAAGCGCTCCCGGATCAACGTCATCCACGACATCCTGTCGCGGGTGCCGTGGGAGTACGTGGCGCCGCAGGACATCGAGATCCCGCAGCGTCCGCCGAGCGAGGGCTACGAGCGCCCGGACCGCTCCGACTACGTGTACGTGGCCGATGTGGCCTCCGCCCTGGAGAAGGACGCCGTGGCCCGGCGTGTGGGCAAGGGCGGCAAGAGGACGAAGAGCGCCAAGGGTACGAAGTCGGCCAAGAGTGCGAAGAGCACCAAGGCTGCCACGGGCGAGAAGGCCACCAAGAGTGCCAAGAACGCCGGCAAGGGGGCGAAGGCGACCACCGCGAAGGCCGCGAAGCCGAAGCGCTCGACGGGTGATTCGTCCGGCGCGGGCGAGGCGAGCGGGGCGACCGAGACCGCCTGAGCACCAAGAACACCTGAGCGCGGCGGCGGGGGCCTTACCCCTTGGCCCTCACTCCCGCCGCAGGTCGGCCGCGGTGGGGCAGGGGATCTCGGGGTCGAAGGGGATCATCGGTCGGGCGATGCGTGCGTGTCCCAGGCGGTGCAGGTCCTGGTCCACGCCGCCGGGGGTCAGCGCGAGCAGCCAGTCGGCGGCGGCGTCGTACTGTTCGGGTTGGAGGTACCCCATCTTCACCACCACCGCGTCGGCACCGCGCATGCGGAGGCCCAGACGCGCGAACATCTCCTCGGTGGCGTACTGCGCCCCGCGGGACGTGACCACCACCGTCAGCCCCGTCTCGGTCTGCGCCTCTGTGCTCTCGTGCAGCACCCGCAGTGCGACCGCGCGTCCGGTGTCGGGGGAGTCATCGCAGGCCACCACCCGGGCCGACGGTGTCCTCTCGGTGCAGTGACCCTGCATGCCGGTTCCGGGCCGGTGCCCTGGAGGGACATCGCGTCGTGTCACCCGTCGGTGTGGACGGTGCCTGGAGAAACGAGGACCCGAGATGACGGTGGCCGCTCTGGTGGTGGCAGTGCTGGCGGTGGCGCTCGCCGTGGTCGCCCTGCCCATGGCCCGCCGCGCCACCGTCCGCGCGAACGAAGCGGAGGAGCGTGCCGACGAGGCCGCCCGTCTGGCAGAGTGATGCCGCGCGTTGGCGACCAGTGCGCCGTGCGGGAACGCCAGCGCCGTCACGCCCGCCACCCGGGACGACCCCGCTGAGGACCCGGCCCCGAACTTCACCCGCGCCACCGCGGCCCAAGGTCGCGGCCTGAGCCCGGTGGGCGGTCAGGCCACCGAGGCGCGACCGATACCCGCCCGCCAGGCTGACCGGCACGAGGTGGAGGAGCGCCGGGCCGCCGCCCCTTCTCGACACCCCGCATCATTCCCCCGCCGTCCCCGGTGACACGGCTCCCCGCCCGCCGTACGATGACGCCGACAGCGGCAGCGGACTGCAGTGACGCAGGAGCGCAGCGCGGTCGCCCTTTCCTTCGCCGCCCTGGGGAACGGCAGCCGTCGGGGCCCGCAGCCGCGGCCGCCCACACGCTGAACCGGCCCGGGGCCCCACCTCGGGAGCGGCTATGCACCAGATCACCCTCACCCGCCGCCACGCCCTGTCCGCACTGCTCGCGGGCGGCGCCGTCGCCGCCACCGGCTCTGCCCTCGCACCCGGGGCCCAGGCCGTCGGGATCTTCTCCGATGTTCCGGCCTCCACCCTGTTCTTCGCGGAGATCCAGTGGATGCACGACCAGGGGATCTCCACCGGCTGGACCGTCGGGGATCGCCTCCAGTACCGCCCGGCGGAGTATGTGCACCGCGACGCGATGGCGGCGTTCTTCTACCGGCTCGCGGGCGAGCCCCCGTTCGCGGCGCCGCGCACCTCCCCGTTCCGCGACATCCGTCCGGGGCAGATGTTCTACAAGGAGATCACCTGGATGGCCGACTGGGGCATCTCCACCGGGTGGCCCGACGGCAGTTCCGTCCGCTGGCGAACGTCAACCGCGACGCCATGGCCGCGTTCCTGTACCGCCTGGCCGGCTCCCCGTCGTATCGTCTCCCGTCCACCTCCCGGTTCCGCGATGTGCCGCTGAGGAGCCAGTTCGCGAAGGAGATCCACTGGCTGGCCTCCACCGGTATCACCACCGGCTGGCCCGACGGCACCTTCCGTCCTGTCACCCCCGTCACCCGTGAGGCCATGGCGGCGTTCCTCTACCGCTTCTGGCACAAGGTGCTGCTGGGGATGCCGACCGACGGCGGACGGCGCCCCTACGGAGGCTGGTTCGCCTTCCGATCGGGATTGTCCGTGAGCGTCTCCGCGCCGCAGCCGTACACGCCGTCGTCGACCGCCGCCGGTCACGAGGGGTACCCGGCAGCGGTGGTCACCACCGTCACCCTGCGCAACGACACCGGGGGTGCCATCAGCCCGTTCGATATCTGGGTGAGCGCCGATTCCGCGTCGCAGGAGGCGTCGGAGATCTTCGATATGGACCGGGGCATCGACGGCCCTCCGGACATCTCCATCGCCCCCGGTTCCTCCGCATCCTGGAAGGTCGCCTTCGGGGTGGACGATGCGCGGGATGTCGTGGTCCGAATCAAGGTCTTCACCAGTGACTTCGGCACGGCGTACTTCGCCTCCTGAGACCCGCGGGCTCCTGGGGTCCGTCAACGCTCCCGACCATCTGGAAGTCGGGAGCGTTGACGGCCCCCCCGGGGGGTCTTACCGTGAAACGCACCACTGAGTAGGAAACGCCCTCCGACCTGCACTGACAGCGGGGTTGGGGGGTGTTTCCCGGTTCGCCCCGCGTGCGACCGTCCGTCGTCTCAGGCCTGGGATTCCGGACCGCCTCGAACGGTCGTGGCGCGCGGGCCCTGCCTCGAGGAGGACGCATGACTGGCTCCACCCCCTTCCCCCGTCCCCCGGCCCCGCAGCCCGGTGCCTCCCGGCGCCTGGTGCTCGGCGGCCTCGCCGGGCTCCCGCTGTTGGCCGCCTGCGGTGGAGGGACGAACTCCGCCGACCAGGCGCAGCAGAACGCTCCCGAGGTGGAGGAGGCCGCTCTCCCGGCATACACGGAGAACACCACCGCCCCGACCCCGGACATCCCCGGGAAGGACGGCTCGACCCCCGGGTACACCAGCTACCCGGCGGAGCGCCCCACCACGGTGGAGAAGAAGCCCGGCACCGGTCAGACTTTCACCGCCATGGTCCCCACCTGGAGTGGCGTGAAGGACGACCTCGACAACGACTACACCCGCACGCTGTTCGAGGCCCTCGGATCGACCCTGCAGTTCCAGATGACCACCGGCAACGATTACCGCGACAAGCAGGCCGCGGTGTTCGCCTCCCCGAAGGACGTCGCCGACTGGGTGGGCGTGTTCGGGTGGAACCCGCCGGCGCGGTTCGACCAGGCCGTCGAGGCGCTGTTCCAGGACCTCACCCCGTTCCTGGCGGGCGACAAGATCAACCGCTGGAAGAACCTTGCGAACCTGCCGACCGACGCCTGGCGCTTCGGCATCTTCCACGGCAAGCTGTACGGCCTGCCGGTGCCCGGTGAGGCCGTGACTGACGCGATCTTCCACCGCCCCGACCTGTTCGGCGCCGCCGGGGTGGAGGCCCCGACCACCGCCGAGGAGTTCCTGGAGGTGTGCAAGGCGCTGACCAACCCCGACCAGAACCGTTGGGCGACCAACGACATGGGGGTCGGTGCCCCGAATCTGATCTTCGGCGCCCCGCCGGACTGGCGGGTCAAGGACGGCGCCCTGCAGTACCGGTGGGAGACCCCGGAGTACCGGGCGGCGCTGGAGTTCCAGCGGGAGCTGTACGCCAAGAAGTACGTGCACCCGGAGGCCGCTGCCGACGCCGGCGACTCCAAGCAGCGTTTCGAGTCCGGTCAGGTGGCGCTGCACTACGACGGTATCGGCGCCTGGACGGAGATGCGCAAGCGGGTGCGCGAGAGCAACCCGCAGTTCGACATGGCGCCGCTGTCGGGCCTGTCGGCCGGGGACGCGAAGCCGCTGCGGTACCGCGGTGCCCCCGCCAACTTCTTCTCCTTCCTAAAGAAGAGCGACGACACCGCCCGGATCGAAGAGCTGCTCGGCATCGCCGACTACCTGGCCGCCCCGTTCGGCACCGCCGAATGGGAGCTGGTGAACTTCGGCAAGGAGGGTGTGCACTTCACCCGCGACGACAAGGGCGTGCCGGTGCCCACCGACGCGCTGGGCGAACAGCACCCCGGTGTGCTCGGCACCCTGGTCACCGGCCCGGTCGCGAAGTTCGACGCCACCGACCCGGAGCACGTGAAGGCGTACTGCGAGTGGATGCAGGGCGAGATGGCGTACGTCGTCGACGGCCCGTTCTACGGGCACCAGGTGGTGCGACCGGTCGAATACGCCACGCTCGACCAGCCGATGTACGACCTGGAGAAGGACGTCGCCCGCGGCCGCCGCACCATGGAGGACTTCGACAAGGCCGTCACCACCTGGAAGAACTCCGGGGGTGACCGCATGCGCGAGCATTACCAGGCCGTTCTCGACGAGATCGGCCAGTGAGCGCGCGCTCTTCTCACGACGCCCCGGAGCCGACCCGCCCCCACGGGTCGGCCCCGGCGGCGTCGGCCCCGGCGGCGTCGGCCCCGTCCCCAGCCGCGGCGCGCCGCCCGTCGGCCCCGCTGCGTCGCCGCGTGCCCCTGCGGGTGCGGCTGCGTCGGGACGCACCGCTGCTGTGGATGGTGCTGCCCGCAGCCCTGCTGCTGCTGGTGTTCCAGTACGTGCCGATGCTCGGCAACGTTATCGCCTGGCAGTCGTACTCCCCGTACACCGGCATCACCGGGAGCCCCTGGATCGGGTGGGCCAACTTCCAGCGGGTGTTCACCACCCCCACGTTCTGGGAGGCACTGCGCAACACCCTCGCCATCACGGCGTTCCAGCTGGTCTTCTACTTCCCGGTGCCCATCGCCCTGGCGCTGCTGCTGAACTCGGTGCTGTCCCCGTGGCTGCGCACCACCATCCAGTCGATCGTCTACCTGCCACATTTCTTCTCGTGGGTGCTGGTGGTGACGATCTTCCAGCAGCTGCTGGGGGGCGCCGGGCTGCTGAACCGGGTGCTGCGGGACATCGGTGCCCAGCCGATCGACATCATGACCAACCCCGACACCTTCCTGTTCCTGGTCACCAGCCAGGCGGTGTGGAAGGACGCCGGGTGGGGGATGATCGTCTTCCTCGCGGCGCTCTCCACCATCGACCCCTCGCACTACGAGGCCGCCGCGGTGGACGGCGCCAACCGCTGGCAGCGCATGTGGCACATCACCCTGCCGGCACTGCGGCCCGTGATCGTGCTGCTGCTGATCCTGCGCCTGGGCGACGCCCTCACCGTCGGCTTCGAGCAGATGATCCTGCAGCGCGGCGCCGTCGGACCGGCCGCCGCCGAAGTGCTCGACACGTACGTCTACTACCAGGGCGTGCTCGGCGGTGACTGGTCCTATGCGGCCGCGGCCGGGCTGCTCAAGGGTGTCGTGTCGCTGCTGCTGGTGCTCGGGGCGAACAAGCTCGCCCACATGGCCGGTGAGGCCGGGGTCTACCAGAGGGAGGGGCGATGAGCACACCCGCGAACGATCCGGAGGCCCTCGCAGCCGCCGAGACCGCCCGCCGCGGCGCCGGCACTGCCGACCGCAGCGGTGATCCCGCCGGGCGGCGCGGTGATCCCACCCGCCGGGGCACCGGGCGCTCCCGCCGCGGCGCCCGGGTCCGTGCCCAGCGCCCCATCTGGCAGGAGGCACCGCCGCTGCCGGAGCGCCTGGGCCGGGGTCTTGTGCTGCTGCTGGTGGCCCTCGCGGTGCTGCTGCCGCTGTACACGGTGGTGCTGACGTCGTTCTCCACCGAGGCGACGATCCAGCGCGCCGGCGGCATGGTGCTGATCCCCGGAGAGCTGACGCTGTCGGCGTATCGCAGCGTGCTCGGCGGGGGAGTGGTGACCCGCTCCGTGCTGGTGAGCCTCGCCGTGACGGCCGCCGGCACGGTGCTGTCGACGGCGGTGTCGGTGCTGGCGGCGTACGGGCTGTCGCGCACCGGGACCGTGCTGCACCGGCCGCTGCTCGGCTTCTTCCTGGTCACGCTGTTCTTCTCCGCCGGTCTGATCCCGACCTACCTGGTGGTCTCGAACCTCGGGCTGATCGACAGCTATCTCGCGCTGATCCTCCCGGGGGCGGTGTCGGCCTTCAACATCCTCATCCTGCGGTCCTTCTTCCAGGGCCTTGACCAGGGGATTCTCGAGGCAGCGCGGATCGACGGCGCCAGCGAGCTGCGGATCCTGCTCACGATCGTGCTGCCGATGTCCACCGCCGTCATCGCCGTCGTGGCGCTGTTCTACGGCGTGGGGTACTGGAACTCGTTCTTCAACGCCATGCTGTACCTGCAGGACAGTGGCAAATGGCCCCTGCAGATGGTGCTGAGGAGCTACGTGCTGGAGGGGGTGCAGCTGCCCGGATCGGAGCTCATGCCGGCCGGTGTGAACGGCGCCCAGCGTCCCGCGAGTCTCGCCGTGAAGATGGCGATCGTGGTGCTGGCGCTGGTGCCGATCCTGCTGGTGTACCCCTTCGTGCAGCGGCACTTCACCCAGGGCGTGCTCATCGGCGCCGTGAAGGGCTGACCGACCGATCCCGATCCTGTCCATCCCCGTCGACCGATCCCGATCCGAGACGTGATCCCCATGACCTACCCCGCCCCCCAGCCCGGCCGTCGGCCCCGTGTCGTGCCGTTCCCGATCCTTCTGCCCGGCTGCTGCGGCTGCGGTGGCGTCGTCGTCGGCGCGCTGCTGATCGGGGGCTCCCTCTTCGGGGCGTTCGCCCCGGCCGACCACGCCCCCGAGGCGCAGGCCCCGGCCGGTGTGGAGCAGGTGCAGACCCAGCCCTGATCCCGCGTCCGCCGGGCGCGCGTGACGACGGCCTGGTGGGGGCCCTCCATGCCCCACGGGGCCCGGTGGGGATCCCCCATGCCCCACGGGGCCCGTGATGTGCCCTGTCCGTTCCATGTTCGGGAACGGACAGGGCACATCAAGTGGAGGCGCAGGGGGCCCGGAGATCCTCGGGCCTGGGGTAGCATCGAGGAACCGAGGAACGCCCGCGCCACGGCATCCCGAGGGTCCGCCCCGCGGGGCCCGCGCCGCGCCCGTTCCGTTCCGTCCCTGCCCCTCCCCAGGAGCCTCCTCCATGTCACCCCTGCGTCTCGACGCGCAATGGATCGACTATCTGATCATCGCGCTCTACTTCCTGTTCGTCCTCGGTGTGGGGTGGTGGGCCAAGCGGGGGGTGTCGAACTCGATCGAGTTCTTCCTGTCCGGGCGGTCCCTGCCCGCGTGGGTCACGGGCCTGGCCTTCATCGCCGCGAACCTCGGCGCCGTCGAGATCATGGGCATGAGCGCCACCGGCGCCCAGTACGGCTTCCCGACGATGCACTACTTCTGGGTGGGTGCGGTGCCGGCCATGCTGTTCCTCGGCGTGGTGATGATGCCCTTCTACTACGGGTCGAAGGTCCGCAGCGTCCCCGAGTTCATGCGGATGCGTTTCGGCACCGGCGCCCACCTGGTGAACGCCCTCTCCTTCGCGGTGGCGCAGCTGCTGATCGCGGGCGTGAACCTGTCGCTGCTGGCAACGATCGTGAATCGGCTGCTCGGCTGGCCCTTCTGGGTGGGCCTGGTGGTCGCCGCGGCCTTCGTGCTGTTCTACATCAGCGCCGGCGGCCTCACCGCGGCGATCTACAACGAGGTGCTGCAGTTCTTCGTGATCGTGGCGGCGCTGCTGCCGCTCACCCTCATCGGCCTGCACAAGATCGGCGGCTGGAGCGGCTTCACCGAGGCGGTGCGCGGGGACGGCATGCTCGGCGCCGAGCAGCTGCACACCTGGCCCGGCCAGCAGCTCTCCGGGTTCGACAACCCGGTGCTGTCGGTGATCGGCATCGTCTTCGGCCTCGGGTTCGTGCTGAGCTTCGGCTACTGGACCACGAACTTCGTGGAGGTGCAGCGGGCGATGGCCTCGAAGTCCATCACCGCCGCGCGGATGACGCCGATCATCGGTGCCTTCCCGAAGATGTTCATCCCCTTCATCGTGATCGTGCCCGGCATGATCGCGGCCCTGCTGGTGAGCGAGATGCGCCAGTTCAAGCAGCTCACCATGACGGGGGACACCGCCGGTGCCGCCGCCACCGGGGTGCAGTACAACGACGCGCTGCTCCTGCTCATGCGCGACGTGCTGCCCAACGGCCTGCTGGGTGTGGCGATCGCCGGACTGCTCGCGGCGTTCATGGCGGGCATGGCCGCGAACGTCTCCGCCTTCAACACCGTCGTCAGCTATGACCTGTACCAGCAGTACGTGAAGCCGGGGATGCCCGACGACCACTACACGCGCGTGGGTCGGGTCGCGACGGTCGTCGCCTCCGTGGTCGCGATCTTCACCGCGCTGATCGCCAGCTCGTTCAGCAACGTCATGGACTACCTGCAGACGCTGTTCGGGTTCTTCAACGCCCCGCTGTTCGCCACGTTCATCCTGGGTATGTTCTGGCGTCGCATGACGCCGACGGCGGGCTGGGCGGGCCTGGTGGCCGGCACCCTGTCGGCCGTGGCGCTGTGGGCGTCCTCCGAGTTCCTGGGCGCGTTCACCCTGCCCGGGCAGGGTCTCGCCTTCGTGGCCGCCTCCACGGCCTTCGTGGTGGACATCGTGGTGTCGGTGCTGGTGACGCTGGTGACGCGTCCGAAGCCCGCCCATGAGCTGAAGGGGCTGGTGTACTCCGAGACCCCGAAGACCGACCTGGTGGACCCGGAGGAGGCGGACCTGCCGATCTGGCGGCGCCCGGTGCCGATGGCCGCGCTGGGTCTGGTGCTCGTCATCCTGCTGAACGTGGTGTTCGCATGAGCCGCGACACCACGCATCGTGCTGACATGAACCGCGGCGACATGAATCCCGCCGAGCCGAGGAGGGCCGACATGACCGGAAGCCGCACCGTGCAGGGCGGGGGCCACGAGTCCGCCCACGGGACCGCCCCCGAGAGCGCCCCCGTGGCCGCCTCGGAGACTGCCTCCGGGACCACCCCCGGGACAGCCCATGTGGAGAACGTCGGGGCCTTCGACATCCGCCGTTTCATCGGCGCCCTGATCGGCCTGTTCGGCCTGCTGCTGACTCTCATGGGCCTGTTCGCGCACTCCGCGGCCGACCTGGAGAAGACCGGGGGCGTGAACGCGAACCTGTGGGCGGGTCTGGCGATGCTCGCGGTCGCGGTGGCGTTCGAGGTGTGGGCGCGGGTGGACCCGATCCGCATCGTGGTGCAGGACAACGACGAGGGCGCCGAGGTGCCCAAGGACATCGCCCCGGTCGACTGACGGCGTTCCCGCGGGAACGTTTCTCGAGGCCGCGTCGCTCCGCCCGGGCCGTGACGTGCGGCGTCAGATCCACTCTCTGGAACGGACGTGGCACGTCACGGAGGCGGGGCCCGCTCCGGTCCGGCGCCGCGGCCCGCTCAGCCCCACCGGGCGTTCGTGAGCACCGGAACCTCCCGACGCGCGCGGGCCACGAGCTCCGGGTCGAGGTCCGCGATCAGCAGCTGCGGTGCCTCACCGGCCTCGGCCACCACCGTGCCGTACGGGTCCACCACGAGAGATCCTCCGACACCGGTCGGTGCGCCCTCCACCGCGTCGACACCTGACATCGCGGGCACCGCTTGGCCGCAGCCCAGCACGTAGCTGGTCGAGTCCGCGGCCCGGGCGCGGCACAGCAGTCGCCACTGTTCGGCCTTGCCGGGGCCCGGGGCCCAGGAGGCCGCCACGGCGATCGCCTGCGCACCCGCCCGTGCCAGACCCAGGAACAGCGGCGGGAAACGCACGTCGTAGCAGGTGGCAAGCCCCAGCTCGAGACCACGGGCCCGGGTGCGGAGAAGCGTGTCCCCGGCCTCGATGGTGTCGGACTCCCGGTACCCGTGCGCGTCGTAGAGGTGGATCTTGTCGTACCCCCGCACCTCGACCCCGTCGGTGACCAGCAACGTGTTGCGCACCCGCGGTCGCTCCTCCCCACCGGTCGCCGCCTCGGTCCCCGGTGTGAACATCCCCGCCACGATCGTCAGACCCAGCTCCGCGGCGGTCTCCCGCACTGCGCTCGCGAACGGCCCGTCGAGCGGCTGGGCGACGTCCCGCGCGGAATGCCCGAACGCCCGCATCGTCGCCTCCGGGAACACGACCAGCCGTGCCCCCGCCTGCGAGGCCTCAGCCGCGAACTGCCGCACCAGCTCCAGGTTCGCTGCGACATCCGGCCCCGAGCAGATCTGCGCCAGCGCCACCCGCACGGTCATCCCCCGCCCGGCCGTCACGGCACCTTCCAGCCGGCGGCCCGCACCAGCTCGTACCACTCGGGTCGGGTCAGGCGGATGTCCGACCCGGCGGCGGCGTCGGTGACGCGCTGCGGCGTGGTCGTGCCCAGCACCACCTGGATGTTCGCCGGGTGGCGGGTGATCCACGCGACGGCGATGGCCTCCGGCGTCACCTCGTACTGCGCGGCGAGGCGGTTGATGACGGCGTTGAGCTCCGGGTGCTTGTCGCTGCCGAGGAACACGCCGTCGAAGAATCCCGCCTGGAACGGCGACCACGCCTGCACGGTGATGCCGTGCAGGCGGCAGTAGTCGAGCACGCCGCCGCCGTCGAGGGTCACGGCCTGCTGCTCACCGAGCATGTTCGCGGCGATGCCCTGGGTGATGATCGGCGAATGCGTGATCGACAGCTGCAGCTGGTTGGCGACGATCGGCTGGTCGACGCTCGCGCGCAGCAGGTCGATCTGACGCGGGGTGTGGTTGGAGACGCCGAAGTGGAGCACCTTGCCCGCCGCATGCAGCTCGTCGAAGGCCCGCGCGACCTCATCGGGCTCCACCAGGGCATCGGGGCGGTGCAGCAGCAGGATGTCGAGGTAGTCGGTCTCCAGAGCCCGCAGGGAGCCCTCGACGGACTCGATGATGTGCTCGTACGAGAAATCGAAGTAGGGGCCGTCGGGGACGATCCCGCATTTGGTCTGGATGATCCACTGCTCGCGCTCCGAGGGGCTCAGCTGGAGCGCCTGGGCGAATCGCTCCTCGCAGCGGTGCATGGTGCCGCCGTAGATGTCGGCGTGGTCCAGGAAGGTGATGCCGGCGTCGCGGGCTGTGTGCACCAGGGTGCGGATCTCCTCGTCGGACTTCTCGGCGATCCGCATGAGACCCAACACGACGTTCGGCACGTCAAGCTCGGCGCTGGGAAGGGTGAAGGTCTGCATCTCGGCTCCGTGTCAGAGAGGTAGGTAGGGGGTGGGGACGGTGCCGGCGAACCGGTGGCGTCAGCGTAGCCCCACCTCTCCCCGGGGTGGCGTCCGGGACCCCGGAACCGCCGCACGCGCCCTGGTGTGACGCACACCGCCCCGGGCGGTAGCGTCGGCGGTGTCGACGTCGACAGCGCCCGGCGTCACCCGATCGAGCGTTCGAGGGAGAACCCATGAGCACCAGCCCCGCCCCGACCCCCGCCACCCCGACCGACCCCACCGCGCCCGACCGCAACCTGGCGATGGAGCTGGTGCGCGTCACCGAGGCCGCGGCCATCGCCGGCAGCCGATGGGTGGGCCACGGCGACAAGAACACCGCGGACGGCGCCGCCGTGGACGCCATGCGCGCCTTCATGGACACCGTGGCGATGAACGGCACCGTCGTGATCGGTGAGGGGGAGAAGGACGAGGCCCCGATGCTGTTCAACGGGGAGCAGGTGGGTGACGGCACCGGCCCCGACGTCGACGTCGCCGTCGACCCGATCGACGGCACCCGCCTGACGGCCATGGGGTACCCGAACGCCCTGTCGGTGTTCGCCGTGGCGGAGCGCGGCTCCATGCTCGACCCCTCGGCCGTGTTCTACATGGACAAGCTCGTGGTGGGGGCCGAAGCCGCGGAGGCCGTCGACCTCGCTCGACCGGTGGCTGACAACATCCGGGCCGTCTCCGAGGCGCTCGGCAAGCCGATCAGCCAGGTGACGGTGTGTGTTCTGGACCGTCCGCGCCATGAAGGCCTGGTGCGGGAGATCCGCGAGGCCGGCGCCCGCGTGAAGTTCATCATGGACGGCGATGTCGCCGGGGCGATCGCCGCGGCCCGACCCGGCACCGGCGTCGACATGCTGCTGGGAACCGGCGGCACCCCCGAGGGGATTGTCGCGGCCTGTGCGATCAAGGCGATCGGCGGGATGATCCAGGGGCGGATGGCGCCCGGTTCCGACGAGGAGCGCGAGAAAGCCCGCGCGGCCGGTCTGGATGTGGAGCGGATCTACTCGACCGGGGATCTGGTCACGAGCGACAACTGTTATTTCGCGGCCACGGGAATCACCGATGGGGAGCTGCTGCGTGGCGTGCGCTTCGAGCACGGCCGACTGGTCACCCAGTCGTTGGTGATGCGCTCCGCCAGCGGCACCGTGCGCGTGGTGGAGGCGGAGCACAGGCTGGAGAAATGGAGTCGCTGGCTGCGTGACTGACGCCCGACCTGCAGGTCAGCTCGGGCGCGGCCAGTAGGTCCACGGATCAGCGGGCCGTATATTGCCTCCACGGCCGCCAATTCCCGCCGACCGCGAGTCGTGCCGGTGGGATGAGGGCGGACGGACGATCTGTCTGCTCCCCCCGGCACAGAGGAGAACCCCCATGCAGCGCCCCGTGCGCGGCGCCGACCCCCGCTCGATCCGGCACTGGAACGAATACGCCGTCTGGAGACCTTCTACGCCCACGGTTCCCAGCGCATCAGCGAGTTGCGCGACCGCACCGGCATCACCCCCGGCCCGCTCGGCCAGCTGCTGCGCGGCCTCGAGGAGAAGGGATGGGTCACGTCCGAACGCGCACCCATCGAAGGCCCCGGTCGCCCGGCGCAGATCTATCGGATCGTCTCTCCCGACGCCTACACCGTGAGCGTCGACCACAGTGCGCGGGCCATCCGCGTGCTGCGTCGCGAGCTCACCGGCTCCACTGCCGTGAAGCTCGAGCAGCCCGTCGCCGAGGACGCCTCCGCGGCCGAGCGCGACCGTCTGATCCTGTCCATGATCGATGAGGCAGTCGGTGACGTCCCCGAGGAGAAGATCTGGGGCGCGGGCCTGGCCGTCTCCGGCGCTCTCGATGACGACGGCGTGCTGGTGACCTCCGTCGCGACCCCGCAGCTGGAGGGCACCCGCCCCGCGGACGTCCTCACGGGCCGGTTCGAGTGCCCGGTCATGGTGATCGGCGACGGCCGGGCCGCCCTGAGCGCGGAGAACGTGCTGGGCGTGGGCCGCACCGCGTCCGACATGATGCTCCTGGCTCTCAGCCGCCGCCCCTACATCGGTACCGTGCTTGATCGCTTCCCGCGCATCGGCGCCCACCACCTCGCCGGGGATGTCTCCCGCATGTCCCTGGGGAACGATCTGCTGGACGTGAGCGGCTGGGCTGGTGATTCCGGGGAGGACTTCCCCGACGTCGCCGCCGCCTTCCGTGCGGTCGCCGCCGGTGACAAGGCCGCCCGGCGGGAGCTCACCCGCCGCCTGGAGGCCCTCGCGGACCACATCGCCGTCGCGATCAGCGTGGTCGACCCGGAGCTGGTGGCGATCGGCGGCGCCGGCCGCCTCGCCGCCGACCAGGTCATCGAGATCCTCACCCCGCTGCTGGAGAAGCGTCTGGTGGCTCTGCCGCGTCTGGAGGCCGCCCATCTGGACCAGTTCGGGGTGGCGCTCGGGGTGACGGAGATGACCCGGTACCGGATCTTCGCCACGCTCGCCTCTCCCGACGGGGGCCTCGCGGAATTCAGCCGGGACGAGTTCATCGCGCGCTCGGGCGGGGACGTCCAGGTCCAGTGACCCGGCCGGGAGAGACCCTGATCTCTCCCCGGCAGCCGTCGGGGCGGGGGGGCGGTACCCTGAACTGATCCCCCGCCATCGCTCGCGCACGCCCTGGCGCGAGCCCATCTGAGAGGTCCTGCATGGGCGAACTGAACCTGACCTTCGAGATCGGCGTCCTCGTCGCTCTCGTGGCCATCCTCGTGGCCGACCTGCTGCTGGTCGTGAAGCGCCCGCACCTGCCGTCGATGAAGGAATGTGCGGCGTGGATCGGCTTCTACGTCGCCCTCGCCCTGATCTTCGCCGGGGTGCTGTTCTTCGTCGGGGGTGCCCAGCCGGCCACGGAGTTCATCACCGGCTGGCTGCTCGAGTACTCGCTGAGCGTCGACAACCTGTTCGTCTTCATCGTGATCATGGCGAAGTTCGCCGTGCCGAAGAAGTACCAGCAGGAAGTCCTGATGGTGGGCATCGTCATCGCACTGATCGCCCGCGCCGCGTTCATCCTGCTCGGTGCCGTGATCATCGAGAACTTCGCCTGGGTGTTCTACATCTTCGGCATCTTCCTGCTGTTCACCGCCTGGAAGCAGGCCCGGGAGGACGACGACGAGGACGACGGCGATTCGTTCATCATGCGCACGGTGCGCAAGATGCTGCCGGTCTCCGACCACTACGACGGCAACAAGCTGCGCACCGTGGTCGACGGGAAGAAGCTGTTCACCCCGATGCTGCTGGTGTTCATCTCCATCGGCCTCACCGACGTGATGTTCGCGCTGGACTCGATCCCTGCAATCTTCGCCGTCACGCAGAACCCGTTCCTGGTGTTCACCGCGAACCTGTTCGCGCTGATGGGTCTGCGGCAGCTGTACTTCCTGCTGGGCGGCCTCATGGACCGTCTCGCCTACCTGCACTACGGCATCGCTGCGATCCTCGGGTTCATCGGCGTGAAGCTCATCATCCACGCGATCCATGAGGCGCCGCTGGAGTGGATCCCCGGCTTCGCGGCCCTCGAGAAGATCCCCGAGGTGCCGATCTGGCTGTCGCTGTCCGTGATCGTGGTGTCGATGACGGTGGCGACCGTTGCCTCGATCATGTTCCCGCCGAAGCCCGGCACGACGCACTCCCGTGACGCCGACTCCCACAGGCAGCACGCTGGGTCCCACGGGGAGCGTGTGCACGCCGCGCAGGCACACGGGACCGTGGGAGCCGCAGAGTCCGTGGCGCTGGGCTCCGACTCCGGAGCGGCCACCGCCTCCGACCTCGACTCCCGGGTGACCCGCCAGGACCGCCGGGACATCGAGGACCGCACCCGGTACAACCCGCCGTCCTGACCGCCGGGCCCCCTGACGGGGGCGCTGCCCGGTCGCCAGCCCAAGGGCCGGTCCCGCACCTCTGCGGGGCCGGCCCTCGCGTTGTGGGGGGCGGCGGGCGCGCCCGGCGCCCGGCTCGGTCGGTCAGCCCGCCAGATCGACCACCCATGGTGCGGGGTCGAGCGTTCCGGGCTCCCAATGCTCCAGCACGTCCCGGGCGGTGCGGCAGTCATCCACACCGAGCGACGCCCCGATGCGTCGCATGACATCGGCGGGGGTCTCACCGAGCGCGATCCGGTCCCGCAACGTCACTGCCCCGTCGCGCTTGGCCAGGCGGCGACCCTCTGGCCCGACGGCGAGGGGCACGTGGGCGTACTCGGGCTGCGTCACCCCCAGAAGATGCGCGAGGTATGCCTGGCGGGGTGCAGAGGAGAGAAGGTCGTCCGCGCGACACACCTGGTCCACACCGATCGCGGCATCGTCGACCACCACCGCCAGGTTGTAGGCGACCACGCCGTCGCCGCGCCGCAGCACCAGGTCGTCGACCGCACCGGTGACCTCCCCCGCGAACAGGTCCTGCACCGTCCACGTCGCGACCTCGCTGCGAAGCCGCAGGGCGGGTTCCCGATGCAGCTCCCCCATTCGGGCGCGACCGGCCTCCCGCTGCACCGGGTCGAGGTCGCGGCAGGTGCCCGGGTATGCCCCGGGTGGGGAGTGCGGGGCGCGGGGGGCGTCGAGGATCTCCCGCCGCGTGCAGTAGCACTCGTAGGCCAGGCCTCGTTCCTGGAGGTCTGTGATCGCGACGTCGTGGGCGGCGCCGCGTTCTGATTGCCACACCACCTCGCCGTCCCAGTCGAGGCCGAGGGCGCGCAGATCCTCGACCTGCCGGTGAGCCGCCTCGGGGCGGGAGCGGTCGACGTCGAGGTCCTCGATGCGCAGATGGAAGGCGCGGCCGCTGCGCCGCGCCAGCGCCCACGCGAGCACGGCGGTGCGCAGGTTGCCGAGGTGTAGGTCACCGCTGGGGGAGGGGGCGTACCTCCCGGCCCCGGCGGTCCGTGGCGACGGCTCGTCAGGCGGCACCGGGGAGGAGAGCATGCGCCGAGTCTACGGAGCGAGCGCCGACCACCGGAGACAACGCCGACCACCGGAGACGACCCGGACACTTCCCGGAGCCAGCCGGGCCGGAATGCCGCGGACCCCGTCGCACCACAGGGGAGCGACGGGGTCCGTGAGGGGTCGAGCTCGGTGACGCGTGCTCACGCGAGCGCGTTCACCGGCACTCGATCAGTGGTCGGCGCGGTGGTTGCCCTTCTTGCCGGGCTCCTGGAAGGCCTCACCGATCTCCGGGTCCTGCGGGTTCTCCTCCGGGTTGCCCACCGGATCGATGACCTTCGGGGCCTCCGCGGAGGTGGTGCGGGCATCGGAGGTGGTGCGGGAGTCGGAGGAGGTCGTCCACGCATCGCCCGAGGAGGTGGTGGTGGTCGTGGAGCGGCGATCGCGGTCGGCGTCGCGCACCTCGGCCGGCGTGGAGTCGGCGGAGTCGACCTTCACGGTCTTCGGGGAGACGTCACCGGTCGCTCCACCCTTGAGGGAGGAGGCGACGTCACCGGCCTCCGCACCGGCGACGGTGTCAGAGACCTGCGAGGAGTCGGAATCGGTCGCGGCAGCGGCCGGGTAGTGGGCGCGGGCGAAGTCGGCCGGCGGGGCCCACGGGTCCTCCACCGGGCGGGTCTTCTTCCACGCCACGTACCCGGCGGCGCCACCGGCAGCGGCCAGGGCCAGAGCGAGCGCGACGGTGCCGGCGACGTTCCGGTTCTTCTTCGGCGCGAGGGAGGTGGTGGCCGCGGCGCGGATGTCGCCCTGGCCCTTCTCGAACTCGCGGCGGGCGGCCTCGACACCGGCGGCCACGGCGGCGGTCAGCACCGCGTTGGTGACATCGGCGGTCTTCCGGGCACGCGGGATGTAGTCCTCACGCACGTTGTAGCGGAGCTTCTCCGCCTTCGGGCCGAGGTCGCCGGCCAGGGCGGCGATCTTGGTGCCCTGCAAGCGCAGCTGCTGCTCGATCAGCGGACGGTAGGTGTCGAACGCCTCGGAGGCGCGGGAGCGGGCCTGGTCGGCACCGGCGGTCACCACGTGACCGGTCTTCTCCGCCACGAAGCCGAGACGCTCGTTGGCGGCGGCACCGAGATGACGCAGGGTCGCGGCGGCGTGATCACCGGCGGCGTCCGCGTGCTTCTCGGCGCGCTTGTCCTTCTTCACGGCGCGCTTCTCGAACTTCGCCGCGCGCGCATCCTTCCCGAAGGCCATGGGGTTCCCCTTTCGGTCGAGACCGCCGCCGACGGCGACGGTGGTCGGAGCGGGGCGGCCGCGTGAGCTACGGCACGCCACGTGCGTCGTCACTCTATCGCGGGGGATCACGCACGATTCAGGCGATCTGCAGGGAAGTGCGGTCATCCGCCGGTGTTCTGTCGAGCGCCGGTGTTCTGTCGACCGTCGGGCCCCTGTGGAACAATCGGCCGCATGTTCGCAACTCTGCACACCAACCAGGGCGACATCCGCCTGGAGCTCTTCGAGAACGCCGCGCCGACCACCGTCCAGAACTTCGTGGGCCTGGCCGAGGGCAGCAAGGAGTTCACCGACCCGGAGAGCGGGCAGAAGGTGACCCGCCCGTTCTACGACGGCGTGATCTTCCACCGCGTCATCGCGGGCTTCATGATCCAGGGCGGCGACCCGCTGGGCACCGGCACCGGTGGCCCCGGGTACACCTTCGACGACGAGATCAACGAGAACAACTTCAACGAGCCGTACATGCTGGCCATGGCGAACGCCGGCACCCGACCGAACGCCATCACCGGCCGTCCTTCGGGCACGAACGGCTCCCAGTTCTTCATCACCGTGGTGCCGACCCAGTACCTGCACGGCAAGCACACCGTGTTCGGGAAGGTCGCCGACGACGAGTCCAAGAAGGTCGTCGACGCCATCGCCACCACCAAGACCGACATGCGCGACCGTCCCCTCGAGGAGGTCGTCATCGAGAAGGTCACCATCGAGAAGTGACGCCCACGGCGTGACACCGGGCCCGGTCCGATCGGACCGGGCCCCGTGTCGTTCTCCGCGCGTCACACCGCGCGGCCGGGCCACCACATGCGGTCACCGACCAGCGCGAACAGCGCCGGCACCAGCGCGGTGCGCACCAGCAGGGTGTCCAGCAGCACGCCCAAGCCGACGATCAGCCCCAGCTGCCCGAGCACCACCAGGGGCAGCACCCCGAGGGCCGCGAACACCGCCGCGAGCACCACACCGGCACTGGTGATCACCACCCCGGTCGCCCCGACGGCCCGCACCATCCCCTGCCGCACCCCGAGCAGCGCCGACTCCTGCCGCGCCCGGTGCACCAGGAAGATCGTGTAGTCCACGCCGAGCGCCACCAGGAACAGGAACGCGAGCAGCGGCACGGTCACATCCAGGGCGGGGATGTCGAACACCGTGCGCCCGACCCACAGCCCCAGGCCGATCGCCGCGACGGCGCTCAGCAGGTTCACCGCCAGCAGGATCAGCGGCGCCACCACGGCGCGCAGCAGGAGCACCAGCACCACCAGCACGACGGCCAGCACCATCGGGGCGATCACCACCAGATCGCGGCGGGAATCGGCGCGGACGTCCACCGCTCGGGCTGAGGTCCCCCCGACGAGAGCCTGATCGTCGACCGACCGGGCGGCCGCGCGCAGGGCCGCCACCTCCGTCGTGGCCTGCGGGGATTCCGGCAGCGCCGTGCCGGTGGCGCTCAGCACGCTCCAGCCGTCGGCCGTGCGACCGGTCGACGTCACGGACGCGATCCCCGGCACCTGCTCCAGACGCGTCACCATCTGCTCCGCCGATGCCGTCGGGACCGCGACCTGGTGCGGGGCGGACTGCCCGGCGCCGTAGTGCTCGACGATGTTCTGGAAGCCCACCTGTGCGGGGGACGGGGTGGCGAACTGCTCGTCCTGGGCGAGGCCCACGCGGGTGCCGAGCAGGCCGGAGGTCAGCACCCCCAGCACGGCCAGGGACGCGAGCGCGGCGAGCAGCGGCCGGCGCACCACCGACTGCGCGATGTGACCGAAACCGGTGCGCTCGGGCGCGGCGGTCCGGGTCTGCCCGGGCCGCGGCACGAACGGCCAGAACACCCAACGACCCGTCACCGCCAGCAGCGCCGTGAGCGGGCCGAGCACCGCCAGCAGCGCCACCAGCAGACCGGCGGCCGAGGCGATCCCCAGGCCCCGCGTCGCCGGCATCACCGCCACCCCCAGACACAGCAGCGCCAGCACCACCGTCAGGTTGGAGGCGAGGATCGCCGGTACGCTGCCGGCCCACGCCCGGCGCAGGGCCTCGCGGCGGTCCTCGGTGCGCCGCAGTTCCTCCCGGTAGCGGGAGATCAGCAGCAGCGCATAGTTCGTGCCGACGCCGAACACGAGCACGCTGATCACCCCGGCATCGAAGGCCAGGGAGAACCGCTCTCCGAGGGTGTCGGCGAGGTTCCCGGCGACGGCGTCGGCCGTCGCCACCACCAGCAGCGGAAGCAACCACAGCACGGGGGAGCGGTAGGTGGCCAGCAGAAGCACCGCCACCACCGCGATCGTCACCGCCAGCAGCCGGAAGTCCGCTCCGGCGAAGGCCCCGCGGATGTCGGCCGCGACGGCGGGTCCGCCGGTCACCTGGGCGGTGAGGCCGGTGCCCTGCAGGACGGTGTCGACGCGGTGGCGCAGGGCGGCGACTGCCTCGTCGGCCTGCTCATCGGACAGGTCGGCACGCTGGCTGGCCAGCACCAGATCGGCTCGGCCGTCCTCACTGGGCATCGGTGGCGGCGGGCGGGAACCGGGCGTCGCGAGCTCGGTGCGCAGCTGCTGGAGCACGCGGGCGTCCTGCGGGGTGAGGGCGGCGCCGTCCTGGCGCGTCACCACCACCAGCAGTGTCTCCTCGTCGGAGGAGGGGAGCCGGTCGGCCACCTCCTGGGCGCGGACCGATTCGGCCGTGGAGGGCAGAGCATCCATGCCGGCCACAGGGCCGCCGCCCCGCAACCCGCCGAGCAGGGCGAGCGCGAGCAGCAGGCCGATCGCGAGCACCGCCCAGGCGCTGCGGCGGCCGGTGAGCACATGCGCCAGGCGGTCTGTCAGAGAGCGATCGAGGGACTGAGAGGACACAGGTGTCTCCGGGGTCGAGGGGGCTCACCCGGGGCCGGGCCGCAGCGGCGCGTCGGCGCAGGTGAGCGGGCACGATCCACGCTAGGAACGCGGTCGGTGGGTCGGATCAACCGAACGATGGATCGTGCGGCCCCCTCGGCGACAATGGGGGCATGAACCGCCCCGAGTACGACTACGGCTACACCCCCGACCCGAAGCCCCACGGCGCCGAACCGGCCGGGCTCCCCGATATGTCGGGGCGGGGGGAGCACCCCGCGTCGCACCCCTCGGGGAGTTCGTTCGACGCCATGCCCGCCCCCGAGACCTCCTCCCGTGGCGCCCAGCGCCCCAGCTTCGGGCTTCCCGCCCGGGACGACACGCCCACGGGAGCCGCGCCCACGGGGGCAGGGGCCACGGGTGTTCCCACGCAGGCCGACGAGCAGCCGCCTGTCTGCCCGCGGCATCCCGATCGCGTCAGCTACGTGCGGTGCCGACGCTGCGGCCGGCCCGCCTGCGGGGAGTGCCAGCGTCCGACCCCGGTCGGCATGATCTGCGTGGACTGCGAACGGGACCTGGCGCGGCTGCAGGCCGGGGCCGCTCCGCGCACGGCTCTGGGGGGCCGGGCCTCCGGGATGGTCCGGCCGCTGGTGACGTATTCGCTGATCGGGTTGTGCGTGGTGCTGTTCCTGGGCCAGATGGTCGGCGGCGGGGTGGTCGAGCAGCTTCTGGCCTTCACCCCCGCACGGTCGCTGCTCATGCCGTGGACCTTCGTGACCAGCGGGTTCCTGCATGGGGGCCTTGCCCACATCGCGCTCAACATGTTCGCGCTGTGGTCGATCGGCCAGTACCTGGAGCGTGCGATGGGTCCGGTGCGTTTCCTTGCGCTGTTCCTGCTGTCCGTGATCGGCGGGCATGTGGCGGTGCTGCTGCTGACCTCCGTCGCCGGACAGGGCTGGATGACCATCCACTACGGCGCCAGCGGCGGCATCTTCGGCCTGTTCGCGGCGATGTTCGTGATCGGGCGACGCACCGGCGCGGATATCGCCGGGATCGCGGTGGTGCTGGTGTTGAACCTCGTGCTCACGTTCACCATGCCGGGGATCTCCTGGCAGGGGCACCTGGGCGGCCTGGTGACGGGTGCGGCCGTGACGGCGGCGCTGTTCGCGGTGCGTCCTCAGGCGCGTCCCGGGGCGGACCGAGCGGCCCTCGCCCGTCACGCCGCGACCCGCCACGCCCTGGTGCTCGGCGGGGCGGCTGTGATCCTGCTGCTGCTCGTGGCGGTCAAGGTGGTCACGACCGGCACGCCGATGTTCGGACTGATCTGAGGGCTCCGACGGGCTGACTCCGCCCGGATGGTCCGCGCTGTTCGCGCTGGTCGCACCGTGGCGCCCCGCGAATCACACCACTGTGATTATCCCCAGCTGTGGACCGCGGTGTGGATAGCGGGGGATGTGGTGGGGAGAACTGGGGATAACTCCCCTCCGGCTGGGGATGACCGCAGGCGGACGGGTCTCCCACCACAGCCGCGACACAGATCGTTCTGGCCAGCGCATCCCGGGGGCCGGCGCCCGCGGCCGGCCCCGTCCACCCCGGCATCAGCCCCGGCGCTATCCCGCACACAAGGGGCTCTGACCTGCGCAGATGAACGACTACGACGAACGTCCAGAGGCCACCGGCCGCCCCATCCGGCGCAGCGAGCGTGACCGGCGGCGGCCGCGCCGGACACGTGACGACACGGAGGGTCCCCACCTGCGGAACCACATGGATGTCATTCGTCCCCATGGTGGACAGAGGTGTGGATAACTGTGTGAGGAGGGTCCGACGGCACACTGGAGTCATGTCCGCCTCTCCCCGCGCCGCGTCAGATCACGCCGCCGGCGGTCGCGCAGCCTCTGGCCGCGTCGTGTCCGGCAAGGCCGACTCCTCCTTGGCGCCCGGGTCGCGTCCCGACCGGGCCGCCCTGGAGGCCGCGCGCGACCGCGAGGTGCCGGACCTGCTGCCGGAGCCGCTGAAGCTTCTGGTCGTCGGCATCAACCCGGGGCTGTGGACCGCCGCGACTGGCGCCCACTTCGCCCGCCCCGGCAATCGCTTCTACCCGGCGCTCGCCGCCGCCGGGATCACCCCGCACGTCATCGATGCCTCCACCGGGTACCGATCGGAGGATCTCGCGCTGCTGCACCGGCTCGGCCTCGGCATCACCTATCTCGTACCACGTGCGACGGCCCGCGCCGACGAGCTCAGCGCCGCGGAGCTGCACGCCGGTGGGGAGCGCCTGGTCGGGACCGTCCTCACGCACCGGCCGGTCGCCGTGGCGGTGGCGGGGGTGACCTCCTTCCGGCAGGCCTTCGGGGCACGGTCGACGACGGTCGGGCGGCAGGAGGGCTGGCCTCCGCGGGCCCTCGAGGCAGCGGGGGAGCACGCCACCACCCTGCAGGCCACTCCGCTGTTCGTCGTGCCGAACCCCAGCGGACTCAACGCCCACGAGACCGTCGAGTCCCTCGGCCGCGCCTACGCGCAGGCGGCGCAGGCCGCGGGACTCGACCTCCATCCCTCGCGTTGATTCACCGGGGCCTCAGTCCTCCCGACCCGCACTCACGCGCAGATCCTGGGCGGCCTCCCGCGCCGCCACCACCATCTGCGTGAGCGCGCGGCTGGTCGCTTCGACCTCGAGCGCCGACTCCGGTGGCACGTGCACGAAGCCGCCGCGGATTCCCGCGCACCCCGGCCGGGTCGCCAGGGCATGCTGCAGGTGGAAGAAGAGGTCATTGCACACGTAGCTGCCGGCGCTCAGCGACACACTCGCGGGCACGCCGACCTCCCGTGCCGCCTGGGTCATCGCCTTCACCGGCAGCGACGTGAAATACGCGGTGGGGGCGCCGGCCACGCAGGGCACATCGATCGGGGAGGCGCCGACGTTGTCGGGGATCCGCGCATCGCGCAGGTTCACTGCCACCCGCTCCGGCGTGACCTCCGCGCGTCCCCCCGCGACTCCCGTCGCCACCACCAGCTGCGGGCGCAGTGCGTCGACCAGCGCCACCAGCTGCTCACCCGCCGCGCCGAACACCACCGGCAGCTCATGCGCCTGCACCGTGATCCCGCGCTCGCGCAGGGCGTCCGCAGCGTGGCGCACCGCCTCCCAGGAGGCGTTCGTGGAGTGCCCATCGAAGGGCTCGAAACCGGTCAGGAGCACGTCGAGGGCCATCACCCCAGCGTACGGCCGGAAAAACGGGGTCCGAAAAACACTGTCGCCCACCGTGGCGCCGCCCTACCCTGCCTCCATGCCCGCCGACCTCGCGACCCTGTTCCCGCCGTTCGCCCTGCGGCTGCGTTCGGGTGACCTCACCCTGCGTCTGCTGCGGGACGAGGACCTCCCGCAGTACGCCGAGCTGCTGCGCCGGCCGATCTTCGCCGATACCGGGGCCGACCACGTCTTCCCCTGGTACGCGGTGCCCGAGGAGGAGCGCATCGCCTCGGCGATCACCTATCAGTGGGCCCTGCGCACCCGCGTACAACCGGAGGACTGGACGCTCTCCTTCGGGGTGTTCGCCGGGCAGCGTCTGATCGGGATGCAGGACCTGCGGGCCCGGGAGCTCCCCCGGCGCGGAGTGATCGAATCCGGGTCGTGGCTGACCCTGTCGGAGCAGGGCCGCGGATACGGCGGGCGTATGCGCCGGATGGCCGTGGCGTTCGCGTTCGACCACCTCGGGGCGCTGCGCGCCGAATCGTCAGCGGTGCTCGGCAATGAGCCCTCCCTCGCGGTGTCGAGCTCCTGCGGGTACGTCCCGAACGGCACGGAGGTCGTGGTGGAAGGAGGCCGGCGCCTCATCCAGCAGAGGGTGGCGGTCACACCTGAGACCTTCGAGCGCCGCGGCCTGGAGCTCGAGGTTGACGGGCTGACCCCCGCCCTGCGGGCTCTGCTGGGGGCAGGCCTCACAGAGGCCTGATAGGAGGTGCGGGGGTCAGGTGAGCGTCAGGATGCCGGACGCATCTCGCTCTCGACCATCCACTTGTGGTTGCGCATGGTCATGCCGCCGTTCATCTCGACGTCGACCTGGTAGACGGTCTCGTCGGTGGAACTGACGATCCGGCCCTTCGCGCCCTGCATGCCGGGCATGTGGTTCGCGGTGATGGTCACCGGGGTCCCGGGTGCCAGCGGCGCCGGGCCTGCATCCTGCAGCTCCTCGTGCACCACCCATTTGTGGTCGGTGACCTCCGGGCCACCGGTGGTGGGCGAGTAGTCGACGGCATACGTGGTGGTGCGATACGCACCGACGACCCGCGCCCGCGCCCCCTCCATACCCGGCATGTGGCCGGCGGTCAGCACGACCTCGCTGCCGGGGGCGAACGTCGGGGACGGCGCCGGGGTCATGCCGGCCGGGACGGGGCCGCCGTCCATCATGTGCTCGTGGCCGCTGCCGTCGGACATCATCCCGCCCGGCATGCCGTCGGCCGTCGCGGGGCCCGACATCATGCCGCCGCGGTCCGCGTCGTCCGCGTCATCGGCCGTGCCGTCCGGATCGGTGCCGCAGCCTGCGAGAACCAGGGCGGCGGGACTGAGTAGCACCAGTCGGCGTGGGAGGCGTCGCGAGGGGTGCTGGGTGCTGCGGGAAGTCGACATGGGAGCTCCTTCCGGGGGGTCAGCAGCGGGGGAGGTGTCGCTGTGGCGCGGGGTGCGGCGTCCGGTCGGGTCCGGATTGCCCCTCTGGGGTCGAGGGTGGCAGACCTTGCCGGGAGGTTGCGGGACGTTTGCCCCGAGCGCGCTGGGACCCCCGGGGGGTACTGCGGGAGGCCGGACCTCACCGACCGTGACGCGCCTCACCCTTAAAGTTGAGTGGAGGAGACCCAAGAGGGGAATAGCAGGGCGACTCAGGTCGTTGGACCGGACATCGGACGCAGCAGCGCCCGGACTCACGAGGGGTCGCAGCAGCGGCCCGCAGATGGAAGGAGTTCACCATGGCTCGCACTTTCTCCCCCTTCGCCGAGGTCGACCGCCTGTTCGCGGACATGACCCGCACCCCCGCCTCGCTCGCCATGCCGATGGACCTGTACAGCGACGGCGATGCCTTCGTCGCGGAGATCGACCTGCCGGGCGTCGACCCGTCGACCATCGACGTGGACGTCGAGGACCACACCCTGACGGTCCGCGCGGAGCGTCGTCCCTCCGCGTCGGAGGGTGAGCGTTCGTGGCTGACCCGTGAGCGCCCGGTCGGCACCTTCGCCCGGCAGCTCACCCTGGGCCGCCGCGTCGCCGTCGATGGCATCCACGCCGACTACAGCGACGGTGTGCTGCGCCTGCGCTTCCCGCTGGCCGACGAGGCCAAGCCGCGGAAGATCGCCGTGGCGCACACCTCCCGCACCCTCGAGAGCACCGCGGGTGGCGACAGCGCCTCTTCCGACCGCCGCGCGTCCGACGGCGACCACACCGACACCGACGGGGCTCCGGCCGACCAGCACTGATCGGCGGGGTTGTTCGAACGCCCCGAGAGGGGTCACCCGCCGCCGCTAGGGTGCTGGTATGAAGCTTGCTCTCCTGGGCGGCGGCGGGTTCCGCGTCCCGCTCGTCGTGCGCACCCTGCTGGCCGACACCTCCGAGGCCCGCGTGCGGGAACTGCGCCTGCATGACGTCGATGCCGATCGGCTGCGCGCCATGGCCGGGATCCTCGAGGTTCTCACCTCGGAGCATCCGGACCCCCCGAGGGTCGTGCTCAGTGACTCCCTCGAGGAGGCCGTCCGCGGCGCCGACGTGGTGTTCTCCGCGATCCGCGTCGGAGGCACCGAGGGCCGGGCGGCCGACGAGCGCATCGCCCGGTCCGTCGGCATCATCGGCCAGGAGACGACCGGTTTCGGCGGCATCTCCTACGCTCTGCGGGGCCTGCCGGTGGCTCGCGACATCGCCCGCACGGTGGCGGACCTCGCCCCCGACGCCTGGCTGATCAACTTCACCAACCCCGCCGGGATCATCACCGAGGCCAGCCGTGAGCACCTCGGCGACCGCGTGATTGGCATCTGCGACTCCCCGATCGGCCTGGCCCGCCGGGCCCTGTCCGTCCTGGAGCGCCGTGGCGATCTGCCCGCCGGCACCGCCCGGGACGTCGGCACCGGCGCCAGCCCCGTGCGGCTCGACTATGCGGGCCTGAACCACCTCGGCTGGCTGCAGGGTGTCGTCGTCGACGGCCGGGACGTGCTGCCGCGGTTGCTCGCCGACCCGGAGGCGATCGAGAGCTTCGAGGAGGGCCGCCTGTTCGGCGCCGAGTGGATCCGCACCCTCGGCTGCATCCCCAACGAGTACCTGCACTACTACTACTTCGCACGGGAGGTGCGGGAGGCCGACGCCGCCAGCGATGTCACCCGCGGCGTCTACCTGGCGCGTCAGCAGTCCGAGTTCTACTCCCGAGCGGCCGGGGCCGACGGCGCCGAGGTGCAGCAGCTGTGGGAACGCACCCGCCGTGACCGCGAGGCCACCTACATGGCCTCCAGCCGTGAGGCCGCCGGCGGTATCGAGCGCGAGGAGGAGGACCTCGAATCCGGTGGGTACGACCGGGTGGCGCTCGCGATCATGCACGCCGTCGCCGGTCAGGAGCCCGCGCAGCTCATCCTCAACGTCCGCAACGGTTCCACGCTGCCCCAGCTGCCCGCGGACGCGGTCGTGGAGGTGCCCTGCCGGGTCGACGCCCACGGGCCCGAACCGCTGGAGGTCTCCGGGCTGCCCGGGCACGCTCTCGGGCTGGTGCAGACGGTGAAGGAGGTGGAGCGCACCGTCATCCGGGCCTCCACCACCGGCTCCCGGGATCTCGCCGTCGAGGCCCTCGCCCTGCACCCGCTGGTGGACGGGTTCGGGGTGGCGCGTCGCGCGCTCGATGCCGCCCTCGACACCTTCCCGCAGTTGGCCTACCTGCGGTGAACACCGCCGGGCGCACTAGCATCGGCCGCATGAAACCCTTCCTGCTGCTGGCCACGCGCCCCGAGGACGCCCCGGCCGAGACCGAGTACCGCACCTACGTGGAGCTGCTGGGTGTGCAGCCGGAGGATCTGCGATGGATCCGCGTCAACGAGGGCCCGCTGCCGGAGCTGGACCTCGACGACTACTCCGGGGTCATCCTCGCCGGGTCCCCGTACAACGCCACCGACCCGGAGGGCCGCAAGAGCGCAGACCAGCGCCGCGCCGAAGCCGACATCTCCGGCCTGCTGGATCGCATCGTCGCCGATGACGTCCCCTTCCTGGGATGCTGTTACGGCGTCGGCACCCTCGGCAAGCACCAGGGGGCGGTGGTGGACCGTCAGTACGGCGAACCGGCGAGCGCCATCACCGTCACCCTCACCGATGCCGGGCGCAACGACCCGCTGGTGCAGGCCTCCGGGCTGCCCGACCGGTTCCTCGCGCTGGTGGGCCACAAGGAGGCCATCTCCCTGCTGCCGCCGAACGCGGTGAACCTCGGCTCCAGCACCGGCGCCCCCGTGCAGTTCTTCCGCACCCGCGGCCGCCAGTACGCCACCCAGTTCCACCCGGAGCTCGATGTGGAGCGGTTCCTGGAGCGGCTCGCCCAGTACCTCGATGAGGGGTACATCGACCCCGCCGACTACGACGACCTCGCCGTCGAGGTGCGGCAGCACGCCGTCGACCAGCCCGAACGACTGCTGCGCGGTTTCCGCGAGCTGTTCGCCCGCTGAGGCCGCGGTGCCGGGATCGACGCCCCGCCGCGGGACCACGCCTCGTGGTTCAGGCCGACCCCGGTACAGCCGGGCGCAGGTGGCCCGTCGTCGCCGCGTGGCCGGTCTCGCCTGCGGAGCTCTGGCGCTGCTGGTGCTGCTGTCGTGGCTGGTGCCGCTCGGCCGGCTGCTCGGGGACGAGAACCGGGTGCGGACCGTCGATGAACGCGCACTGCAGATCCCACCGACCCCGACGGACGCCCCGGCGCTCAGCCAGCTGCCCGAGGGGCTGACCCTCGAGGATGACGAGGTCCTCGGCGTGGATGTCTCCGCGCACCAGTCGGAGCTCGACTGGGAGGCCATGCGCGCCGACGGCATCTCCTTCGCCTACATCAAGGCCACCGAGGGCTCCGGGTTCACCGATTCCCGCTATGCCGAGCACAGCCGCGATGCTCGCGCGGCCGGCCTCACCATCGGTGCCTACCACTACTTCACCCTCTGCTCCCCGGGACGTGACCAGGCGCGGGACTTCCTGCGGGCCGCCCCGCCGGATGACGCCATGCTCCCGCCCGCCCTGGACCTGGAGTTCGACGGCGCCTGCGAGGAGCGGCCCGAGACGGAGCGGGTGCAGGCGGAGATCGACGCGTTCACCCTGGCGGTGGAGGCCGCCTGGGGGCGTCGCGTGGTGGTGTACTCCAGCTCCGACTGGCGCCGCCACTACGGTCTGCCGGTCTCCGACGGGCGACCCGACTGGCTGTACGACGACGACTCCCGCCCCGTGCAGGACGACTGGGCCGTGTGGCAGCTGCGGTTCGACGGCCGGGTCGCGGGCTCACCCCGGCCGCTGGACATGGATGTGCTGCGACCCGCGGTGCTGCGCGACCACGCCCGCCTCAGCCCCGAGCAGCGGCGCGACATGGAGGACGCCCTGGCGCGCGAGGAGCGGGCGGTGGGACGGGCGGGCCGTCAGATGCCCTCGGCCTCCCGCTGACGCAGGCGCTCCTGCTCCGCACCGAGGGCCTCGGTCAGTTCCCGCAGCCGCGACTCCCACCGCAGCAGCTGGTCCTGCCGCTCCGCCGGGCCCAGCAGACGATCCTGGTGCACCCGCACGGCGGTGCCGCCGGTCTCCGACTCCAGCGCCACGTCGATCTCCGTCTCGTGGTCGAGGGTCGGCGGGGTCCAGCGCAGCCGCAGTCGGCGCCCCACGTGACACCCGACGACCCGCCCGCGCACGCTGCCGCGACGATGCAGCGGCGCACCGACCATCTGCGGGATCGTGTCGGTGCCGAGCCACAGCGGCAGCCAGTCCGCCAGCAGCTGCTGCCACAGGTCGTCGGGCGTCGCCGGGACGGTCACCTCGGTGTCGAGCGCCCACCCGGCGCGGGTGGTGAGGCCCTCGGGGGGGGGAAGGTGGTCATGCGGCCACGGTAGGGGCAGGTCTCCCGCCCCGGGTACCCCTGGCACGCAGGTGCCGCCGAAGCGTCCCTGGACGTTCGCCGGGCTGTCATCTGTCGGCCCCGCCACACCGGTCATGGTCACCGGTGGCGCGGGGGTGGCATCGGCCTCATCCTGGGCGCATGGTCGAGCACATGCTTCCCGACGCCGCCGGTGGGCGGCGCCTCGGCGGTCGTCGCGCCCTCGTCGTCGGTGGCGGTCACGGCATCGGAGCCGCGACGGCGCACCGACTGGCGACGGAGGGCGCCCGCGTGGTCGTCGCCGATCTGTCCCTCGAGGAGGCGCAGAGGGTCGCCGAGGAGCTCCCCGGGTCCGGGCACGGGGCCGTCGCCCTGGACATCACCTCCGGTGAGAGCGTGACCGCGGCGGTCGCGCAGGCCGTGGCGCATCTGGGCGGTCTCGACGCCGTGGCGCACACCTCCGGCGGCACCGTCCCGGAGTCCACCCGCGAGCGCCCCGCCGAGGGGTTCCCCGTCGACGATGAGCAGTGGACACAGCTGCTGGACCTGAACCTCGTCGGCGCCGCGCGCGTGGCCCGGGAGACCCTGCCGGCGCTGCGGGAGTCCGCCGGGGCGCTGGTGGCGGTCAGCTCCGTGAACGCCGCGATGGCCTGGGGCGGCCTGGCGTACTCCTCCGCGAAGGCGGGTCTGGAGGCGCTGGTGCGGAACCTCGCCAGCGATCACGCCGCCGCCGGGGTGCGCATCAACGCCGTCGCCCCCGGGACCGTGCGCACCCGCGTGTGGCAGGGGCGGGTCGACATCTTGCGCCCCCTGTACCCGCTGGGGCGGGTGGGGGAGCCGGAGGACATCGCCGCCGCGATCACCTACCTGCTCTCGCCAGACGCCGCGTGGGTCACCGGGCAGGTGCTCACGGTCGACGGCGGGGTGAGTCTGCGCGGTCCGGGGCCGCGGTGAACCCCCGCAGCCGCAGGCTGTTGGTCACCACAAACACGCTGGAGAACGCCATGGCGGCGCCCGCCAGCATCGGGTTCAGCAGGCCCAGGGCGGCCAGCGGGATCGCCGCCACGTTGTAACCGAAGGCCCAGAACAGGTTCCCTCGGATGGTGCCGAGGGTGCGACGGGCCAGCCGGATCGCGTCGGCGGCGACCCGCAGGTCCCCGCGCACCAGGGTGATGTCCGCCGCGGCGATCGCGGCATCGGTGCCGGTGCCCATCGCCAGGCCCAGGTCGGCCGTGGCCAGCGCCGGGGCGTCGTTCACGCCGTCGCCGACCATCGCCACGGTGGCCCCGCTGCGCTGCAGCTCCTGGATGGTGGCGACCTTCTGCTCCGGCAGCACCTCCGCAAGCACCTCGTCGATGCCCAGCTGCGCAGCCACCGACTCCGCCACCGTGCGCTGATCACCGGTCAGCAGGACGGTGCGCAGCCCCAGCTCGCGGAACTGGGCGATGGCCTCGGCACTGGTCGGTTTGATCTCGTCGGCCACCACCAGCACGCCCCGGGCGGCACCGTCCCAGCCGGCCATCACGGTGGTGCGGCCCTCGGCGGCGGCATCGGCGGCCGCGCGCTGCAGGGCCTCCGGGATGGTGAGGTCGTGGGCGGTGAGGAAGGCGGCGCGGCCGACGAGCACGCGCTCGCCGTCGACCATCCCCTCGACGCCCCGGCCCGCGTGGTTGCGGAAGGCGGTGGGGGAGGGGAGCTGCTCGGGCCCCTCGAGACCGAGCTCCTCGGCAGCACCCGTGGCGATCGCCCGGGCGATGGGGTGCTCGGAGGCGTGCTCGACGGCGCCGACCCGCTTCAGCAGCTGCGTCCGGTCGGTGCCCTCGGCGGGCAGCACCTTGACCAGCGACATGGTGCCGGTGGTGACGGTGCCGGTCTTGTCGAGCACGATCGTGTCGATCCGCCGGGTGGACTCCAGCACCTCCGGCCCGCGGATGAGGATCCCCAGCTGGGCACCGCGACCGGTGCCGACCAGCAGCGCCGTGGGCGTGGCGAGCCCCAGCGCGCACGGGCAGGCGATGATCAGCACCGCCACCATAGCGGTGAGCCCGGCGGTCAGCGGCTGACCCAGCAGCAGCCACCCGCCGAGGGTCGCCAGCGCGATTAGCAGCACCACTGGCACGAACACGGACGCGACCCGGTCGGCGAGCCGCTGGATCTGTGCCTTGCCGGACTGCGCCTCCTCCACCATGCGCGCCATCTGCGCCAGCTGCGTGTCGGCACCGATGCGGGTGGCCCGCACCACCAGGCGGCCCCCGACGTTCACGGTGGCGCCGGTGACGGCATCACCGTCACCGACCTCGGCGGGTACGGATTCCCCGGTGAGCATGGAGGTGTCCACGGCGCTGGTGCCGGAGGTGATCACCCCGTCGGTGGCGATGGTCTCCCCGGGTCGCACCACGAACTCATCGCCGACGACCAGCTGCTCGATGGGGATCCGCATCTCACGACGGCCCGTGGTGGGGCCGGCGGCCGGGCCGGCCGGACGCAGGACCGTCACCTCCTTCGCGCCGAGTTCCATCAGCGCGCGTAGCGCGGCCCCGGCCTGGCGCTTGGAGCGCTTCTCCAGGTAGCGGCCCAGCAGCACGAAGGTCACCACCCCGGCGGCGACCTCGAGGTAGATGTTCGACAGGCCGTCGGTGCGCTGGATCGCGAGGGTGAATTCGTGGTGCATCCCCGGCATCCCCGCATGCCCGAACACCAGGGCGATCACCGACCACACGTACGCGGCGAGGGTGCCGATCGACACCAGGGTGTCCATGGTGGCGGCGCCGTGCCGGGCGTTGACCAGGGCGGCGCGGTGGAACGGCCAACCCGACCACAGCACCACGGGCGTGGCGAGCACCAGCATCACCCAGCCCCAGTAGTCGAACTGCAGCGCCGGAACCATCGACACCACGATCACCGGCACCGTCAGCACCGCTGCCAGGATCAGGCGACGCCGCAGCGCGGTGAGTTCCCGGTCGGCGCGGGTGGGGCCGGTGGGGGCCGACGCGTGCTGCGCGGCAGGGGCACCGGTGTCGCTCGCGTTGGCGTCGGTCGCAGTGATGGCGTGCGTTGCGGGGGCGTCGGCTGTGGTCGTCGTGCTGCCGGTCGCCCCGCGCGGGCGCAGCGGCTCGGCGGTGTATCCGGTGCGCTCGATGACGGCGACGACGTCGGCCGGGTCGGTGCCCTCGGGTGCCCGGACGTGGGCCTTCTCGGTGGCGTAGTTGACCGACGCCTCGTACCCCTCGACCCGGTTGAGCTTCTTCTCGATACGCATCGCGCAGGAGGCGCAGGTCATCCCGCCCACCTCGAAGTCGAGGTCCACGAGTGCCGGCGGGGGAGAGGTCGTGGTGGGGTCGGACATGCCTCCAGGGTATACCCCTGCGGGGTATGGCGGGAGGGGGAGGGCGGTCAGCTGGGGGCGAAGCGGGACCGCGTACGCTCCACCGGAGCAGTCCCTGCAGGAGCCAGCGGTATCGAGGTGAAGGAGAGGGGCGCCGATGGACTCGCAGGAGGCACGCATGCGACTCGAGGCGGCGATGTCGGCCACCGCGGCGGTGCGACGAACAGGCATCACCCGATCCGTCAGCGAGACCGAGATGGTCACCGATTGCCTGGACCTCGGTGAGAGGGTCGAGGCCCTGGTGTACTGCCGGTTGCAGAGGGACACCTACCCGCTGCTGGTCGCCACGAATCGCCGCGTGTTGCACACGCGACGCCGGACGTTCGGCCGCTGGAAGATCCTTGCCCAGATCCCCGGGGCGGAGGTCGCCGGAGCGGAGATCCGCACGGTGAAGCGCAGCCGCCGGCTCGTGGTGCGCAGTACCCGCGGGCCGCACCTGGAGATCACCCCCGAACCCGGGCAGGATCTGGACCAATTCGTCCACACACTCGAGCGCCTGCTCGGTCGGGCATGACGTCGAATTCTGCGCCCTGACCTGGGGATGACCGGGATTCCGGACGGCCCGTTCGTGGTGGTGGATGACGGCGCCCAGGTGCGCCCTGTTCACTGGTGCGCACCATTCGCCTACCTGTTCGCCCGCCCATCGAGGAGTCATCATGGCCCTGCCCGGCGCCCGCCCCGTCCGCGCTCCCCGCGGCACCGACCTCACCGCCAAGCACTGGCAGGCCGAGGCCCCGCTGCGGATGCTCATGAACAACCTCGACCCGGAGGTCGCCGAGCGCCCCGATGACCTCGTCGTCTACGGCGGCACCGGCCGCGCCGCCCGCTCCTGGGAGGCCTTCGACGCGATCGTCGCGACCCTGAAGGACCTGGAGAAGGACGAAACGCTGCTGGTGCAGTCCGGCAAGCCGGTCGGCGTGATCCGCACCAACGAGTGGGCGCCGCGCGTTCTCATCGCGAACTCGAACCTCGTCGGTGACTGGGCCACCTGGCCGGAGTTCCGCCGCCTCGAGGCCGAGGGCCTGACCATGTACGGGCAGATGACCGCCGGCTCCTGGATCTACATCGCCACCCAGGGCATCCTGCAGGGCACCTTCGAGACTTTCGCGGCCGTGGCGAAGAAGCGCTTCGGCGGCACCCTCGCCGGCACCATCACCCTCACCGGCGGCTGCGGCGGCATGGGTGGCGCCCAGCCCCTGGCCGTCACCCTCAATGACGGTGTCTGCCTGATCGCCGACGTCGACCGCACCCGCCTCGAGCGGCGCGTCGCCAAGCGCTACCTGCATGAGATCGCCGACGACCTCGACGACGCCATCGCCCGCGCCAACCGCGCCCGCGACGAGAAGCGCGGCCTGTCCATCGGCATCGTCGGCAACGCCGCGGACGTCTTCCCCGCGCTGCTGGAGCGCCATCGCGCCGGTGACATCCGCATCGATGTGGTGACCGACCAGACCTCCGCCCACGACCCGCTGTCGTACCTGCCGGTCGAGGTCGACGTCGACGAGTGGCAGCGCGAGGCCGACGCCGACGCCGAGGGCTTCACCAAGAAGTCCCGCGAGTCCATGGCCCGCCAGGTCCAAGCGATGGTCGAGTTCCAGGACGAGGGTGCCGAGGTGTTCGACTACGGCAACTCCATCCGCGACGAGGCCCGCACCGCCGGGTACGAGCGCGCCTTCGACTTCCCCGGTTTCGTCCCCGCGTACATCCGCCCGCTGTTCTGCGAGGGTCTCGGCCCGTTCCGCTGGGTGGCGCTGTCCGGTGACCCCGGGGACATCAAGGTCACCGACGAGGCCCTCAAGGAGCTGTTCCCCGAGAACGAGCACCTGCACCGCTGGCTCGACGCCGCCGGGGAGTTCGTCGAGTTCGAGGGCCTGCCCGCGCGCATCTGCTGGCTCGGGTACGGCGAGCGCCACCAGGCCGGCCTGCTGTTCAACCGCCTCGTCGCCGAGGGGAAGGTCAAGGCGCCGATCGTCATCGGCCGCGACCACCTGGACTCCGGGTCCGTCGCCTCCCCGTACCGTGAGACCGAGGCCATGCTCGACGGTTCCGACGCGATCGCCGACTGGCCGCTGCTCAACGCCCTCACCGCCACGTCCTCCGGCGCCACCTGGGTGTCGATCCACCACGGCGGCGGTGTCGGCATCGGCCGGTCCATCCACGCCGGTCAGGTGGGTGTGGCCGACGGCACCGAGCTGGCGGCCGCGAAGCTCACCGCCCTGCTGACGAACGACCCGGCCATGGGCGTGTTCCGGCATGTCGACGCCGGGTACGGCCGCGCGGTGGATGTCGCCGCCGAGCGCGGGGTGCGCGTGCCGATGCAGGCGCAGCTGCGCGACCGCGGTGACGACGCCGACGACGCCGGCGAGGAGGCCAAGCAGGCCGCCGCCGACGCCGCCCAGGCCGAGGCGCTGCGTCGGGCGAGCTCCCGGAAGGCCCCGAAGGCCGGAGCCTGAGCCAGGCCGGCGGAGCCGGACGCAGCGGAGCCGGACGCAGCGGAGCCGGCATCAGCCTTTACGACACGGCGGGGGCGTCGTGCGACTACTCGGAGACGGTGACCGTCAGCTCCGCGGGAGCGACCGGCGCCTCCTTCGTGCCCTTGCTCTGATCGCAACCCTCCGCGATCGCCGTGCGCGTGCAGTACAGGACGCGAACAGTGGTCGTGCCCGGGGCGTGGCCCTCGATGGCGACGGCGAAGGGGATCTCACCCCCGGGGGCGTCCGAACCGGCGCTCGTCGTCGCGACCCGGTCGCCGCGGACGACCTCCGCTGTGGCGACGGCATCATCGGAGATCGACACGTCACCCCAGTCATCACCGATGCCCTGGCTCCCCGTGCCCAGGGAGACCTGGACCGTCTCTCCGGGGGCGACGTCGACCGACGTGGTCCCTTCGGTCAGCAGCTCGACGGGGACGGCAGCGGACCTGCCGTCCTGGGCGGTCGACACGGTCGGTGAGGGACTCGGCGCGGGTCCACCGATCAGGCCGCAGCCGCTCAGGGCGATCACAGCCGCCGCGACGGCGCCTCCCGCGGCGAGTGGACGACGATGGAGGGGAGATCCCTGGCGCAGGCAGCTCCTTCGGTGTCGACGCTCTCGCGCTGTCGGCGTGGGCCGACCGGCGGCCACGAATGCGCTTCCTCAAACGGCCGCTCGTACACGTGGGCGATGCTGCCCGCCACGAACGGCTGGGACTCACCCGTCGGCGTGTACCCCAGGTGGTGCCAGAACGGGAGGGCGATGGTCTCGTTGCGGTCCACGATGGTCACGCGCAGCGTGGTGATGCCCTCCCAGGTGCGCGCCCGGTCGATTACGGCCTCGTGCAGTCGTGCGCCGAGGCCCTGTCGACGATGCCGTTCCGACACGAGCACCAGTCCGATGTGGGCGACCTCGGGGCGCGGCCAGCCGCGGATCACGTCAACCAGCCCCACGAGCTCCGGTGCGGGCGGGCCGTCGGGAGAATCCGCGACGTCTGCGACGAGGCCCAGGACGACCTTGTGCTCGGGGCCGTGACCCCACGGCCGGGCGGTGAGGATCTCGGCGGCGTCCTCCTGCGGCCACACCTCCCGCTGCATCACCGTGCGGGTGTAGGTCGGGGGGTGGCGTGGGCATGGTCTCTCCACGGTAGTCCGGCGGGGCGGTGGGCCGCGGAGACGTTCCCGCGGGAACGTCTCCGCGGCACCGTCGGGGGTGTGCACCCGCGCCGCCCCCGCACCACCGTCCGTGATCCCGAAATGTCCGCTCCGCCCGGCATCACAGCCGCCTCCGGGCTGCTACGATCCCCGCAACCGACGGAAGGACAGTCGATGGAGACTCCCCGCCCCGCCGCGGCGAACGTTGCCGGCGCCGCCCCCGATCCCGCAGTCCACGAGCCCGCCGCTGCGCGCATCGCCGACCACGAGATGCGGTCCGGCAGCCATCGCGCCGGCCGCCCCGTCACGGCCCGCTGGCGCTTCGCCGTCTACAGCCTCATCGGCATCGCCATGTTCTTCGTGACGGTGCGGATCGGGGAGAAGTCGACGATCCTCGTGGATCACGTGCTGACCTTCGTGCGCTGGATCCTCGGGCCCGTCGCCCCCTGGGTGGTGCTGGCCCTGGTGGTGCTGGGCACCGTCCGCCCGTTCGTCACCGGTCGGTGGCGCACCAGCCCGCTGCGCATGGTGTTCGCCTTCGCGAACATCGTCGGACTGGTGGTGGCGGCGCTCGCCGTCGTCGGGATCTACCCTGGGCCCCTCGCCGACGAGGCCATCGGGCCGTTCCTGTGGGAGAGGCTCGCGATCCCGGTGGGTCTGATCGTCCCCATCGGCGCGGTGTTCCTCGCGCTGCTGATCAGCTACGGCCTGATGGAGTTCATCGGCGTGTTCGTGCAGCCGATCATGCGTCCGCTGTGGCGGGTGCCGGGACGCGCGGCAGTGGACGCGGTCGCCTCCTTCGTCGGTTCGTACTCGCTGGCGCTGCTGATCACCGACCGGGTCTACCGCGAGGGCCGCTACACCTCGCGGGAGGCGGCGATCATCGCCACCGGCTTCTCCACCGTCTCGGCGACGTTCATGATCATCGTCGCCGCCACTCTGGGACTGATGGAGCACTGGAACCTGTACTTCTTCCTCACGCTGCTGATCACGTTCATCGTCACGGCCATCACTGTGCACATCCCGCCGCTGCGTTCCATCCCGGATGAGACCTTCGAGGGTGTGCCGCACAACCCGGAGCCGGTCGTCACCGGGAACCGTCTGCGGGCCGCCTGGGGCGAGGCGATGGATGCGCTGGCCGATGCTCCGAGCCTCGCCCGCGGCACCTGGGACACCTTCAAGGACGGCGTGCTGATGGCCGCCGCGATCGTCCCGTCGATCCTGTCGATCGGCCTGGCGGGTCTGCTGCTGGCCGAGTACACCCCGGTGTTCGACATCCTCGGCTGGCTGTTCTACCCGTTCGCGTGGGTCACCGGCCTGCCCGACCCGGCACTCGCGGGCAAGGCCTCCGCGGTGGGCATCGCGGAGATGTTCCTGCCGGCGCTGATGGTCAGCGAGCACAGCTCGATGGTGCTGCGCTTCACCATCGGCGTGGTGTGCGTGTCGCAGATCGTGTTCTTCTCGTCGTTGGTGCCGTCGATCCTCGCCACCTCGATCCCGGTCTCGGTGGGACGCCTGGTGGTGCTGTGGTTCGAGCGGGTGGCGCTGACCATCCTGATCACCGCCCCGATCGCGCACCTGTTGTTCTGAGGCGCGGGTTCTGAGGCGAGCCTTCTTGAGGGTCTAAGATCGGAATGAGCGTGCCGAGCTGGTCAATTTGCTCGAAAAACGTACCCAACCGAGTGCTCCGTGCTAGCATAGCTGCATGATCCTGCTGAGCTTCACCGTGCGCAACCACAAGAGCATCCGCGACGAGGTCGCGATCGATCTCACTCGCTCTGCGCTGAAGACCCTCCAGCCAAAGGATGGCAACTGGAGCGCGGTGAGCTATCCGCTCGCTGGGATCTTTGGAGGCAACGCAACCGGTAAGTCCGCGGTATTGGACGCTCTCCGCTATGCCTTCACTGCGATCCTGCACTCTGCCACGGTGTGGCAGGAGTCGAAGTCCATGCGGCGGGCACCGTTCAAGCTCGACGGGAACTCCCGGACTTCAACGAGTCTCTACGAACTTGACCTCGTCCACGATGGACGCCGCTACGTCTACGGCTTCGAGGTCGACCAAGACGGAATCAGACGAGAATGGCTGCGCGATGTCCCCAGTTCACGCTGGCGCACACTGCTGGAGCGAGATCGAGAAGAAGGTCTGCTTACGTTCCACCCGAGCCTTCGCACCAAGATCGAGGTAACACCCCGAGAACTCGTTCTCAGCCGCGCGCTCCTACTGAAGGAGTCATCGCTATACGCCTTCGCGGATGACCTGGTCGAGAGCTTCGACATCGTCTTGGTCAAGGACTCGCACCGCGCCGTTCGCTTGTCCAAACTCGCAGACTCCCTGGCAGACGGCGATGTGACGTTCCCCGATCTTGAAGCACTGCTTCAAGTCGCGGATATCGGCGTTTTGAACGTCAGTATTGAAGAAACCAACATCCCAGAACGGATCCGCCTGGCGTTCCGTCGACTTGAACGTGACCTGCGCGAGGAAGAGGACGAAGACGCCTCCGTTAAGAAGGGGGAGCCAGACGGAGAGGATGACCCAGAGGAACTTGAAGCTGATGAGCTCGAACAGGTCGCACGTCGTCTTCTCTTTACCCATCGTGGAACCGCTGACGACTGCCCACCTTTCTCTATCCACGAGGAGAGCGATGGAACCATCGCTTGGCTCGCGATCGCAGTGCCAGCACTTGAAGCACTGCGCGGTGGCGGGCTGCTCTTGGTCGATGAGATCGATGCAAGTCTTCACCCGCATCTGCTCGAAGTGCTCCTCGGCGCGTTCTCAGACCCGCTCGTCAACAGGCATCACGCACAGCTCATCTTCACCAGCCACGAGTCCTACGTCCTCTCACCACTGAGCGAGGTCCGTCTCGAGCCTGAACAGATCTGGCTGACCGACAAAACGAACGAGGGCGTGACCGAGCTGACCTGCCTGGCCGACTTCCCCAAGCACCCGGATGCCAACGTAGCGAAGCGATACCTCACTGGACGGTACGGCGGTACCCCGCGGCTTTCACCGAGCCTGTTTGCCGCGCTTGTCGACGCGGGGGAGGCGTAGGAATAGTGGCGGGCGGACAGCGTCGACGTCGCGGCAGGCCTCATCGGCAGCCTGCGCGGCGCATCCTTGTCGTCACCGAAGGCACCCGCACCGAACCTCAGTACGTTGAGGGCCTGAACCGCTACCTGCGAAGCAAGGGTGCGACGGCTATCGTCAAGCCTGTTTCGGTGGGTAAGGATCCGTTGAGAGTCGTCCAGAAGTGCATCGAGAAGCGTAACGAAGCGAAAGAGAACGACAGAAAGTACGACGACTGCGTGTGCCTGGTCGACGTTGATGAACACCAGACGTTGCCCGCGGCCATTAAACTTGCGGAACGAGAGAAGATACGGCTTCTGATCTCGAACCTCAAGTTCGAGGCATGGCTGCGATGGCACGCCGAAGACAAGCGCTCAGCATTGACCTCGGCGCAGCTCGACGAGCTTATGGACAAGCTGGGTCTCGTCAAGGGCAAGATTCTCTCGCAGTCGTTCCCGTTCCACCGGGTGCACGACGCATCTGGCATCGCCCAGGCCATCGATCCTGAAATGCGCCCGGGTCGCAAAGGACCGAACCCGTCGTCGGCGATGCCATTCCTCGTAGAACTTATGCAAGGGGCCGGGACTGCCGAAGGTTTGGGTGACTCCAAGACCGCATGATTCCTGAGAGGGCGTCGTGCTGAAAGGATGGCAACCATGCCGAAGATCACCTACACCGACGAGTTCAAGCGCGACGCGGTCGCGTTGGTCGAGTCGGGTATCCCGCAGAAGCAGGTCGTCAAGGACCTCGGAGTGGCGAAAACCACGCTGCAGGCGTGGATCCGTGACGCGAGGTTCAAGTCCCATGGGAAGACCCCGACCACCGATCCAGAGGCGCGCAAGGACATGTCGCAGGCGCTGCGCAGGATCCGGGAGTTGGAGATGGAAAACGAGGTGCTGCGGCGCGCGGCGGCGTATCTGTCGCAGGCTCACATCACGCCCCCAAAATGATCTATCCGCGCGTGAAGGAGATGGCCGGGGTCGGTGCCCGGGTGGGGGTGCCGGTGGCGGTCGCGTGCCGGATACTGGGCCCTGTCAGCGTGAAGAGCGGATCATCGGGATGCCCACCATTCTCGATGTCGTCATAACCGCCTTTGCCTCGAGATTTCACGGGGGTGTGGTCTCGACCGGCGGAATGAATGGCGAAAGGTGCTCCTGGCCTGGGATGATACGGGGTGTTGAGACGCGTACCCATCCGCTGGAAGGAGCACCTTTCAGGTGTCCCACCCTACCTTGTTCTTCTACCCCCGTCCGCGCGTGGACATCGCTGAGGTCCCGGCCCTCTCGCATGCGGGCGCGGTGCTGCTGACCGACACGATCCACGCCACCGGCCTCGCCTCTTCGCTGCGGGAAGCACTGGCTCCGTGGACGAAACCGCTGGCCGAGCACCACGCGGCGAAGGTCCTGCTGGACCTCGCACTCACTCTCGCAATCGGCGGGGAGCATGCTTCGGATACTGATCTGCTGCGTTGCGAGCCGGGCCTGTTCGGTGATGTCGCCTCGACCCCGACGATCTCCCGCACGCTCACCACCCTCGCCCAGGACGCGCCCACCGTGATCGAGGCGATCTCGAAAGCCCGCCGGGCCGCGCGTGAAAGAGCCTGGACCCTCGCCGGAGACCATTCCCCGACTGTGGGGGTCAGTGCGAAGAACCCGCTGGTCGTCGACCTCGACGCCACCCTGATCAACGTCCACAGCGAGAAGGAGCAGGCCGCACCGACGTTCAAACGCGGCTTCGGATACCACCCGTTGTGCGCGTTCCTGGACCACGGCAGCGAAGGGACCGGGGAACCACTGGCGATCCAGCTGCGCCCCGGCAACGCCGGCTCGAACACCGCCGCTGATCACATCACCGTCACCCGGCAGGCTCTCGCGCAGCTGCCTGCGGGCCTGCTGGCCCGGGGCGGGCGGGGGTCGAAGAAGATCCTGATCCGCACCGACGGAGCCGGCGGCACCAAGGACTTCCTGGCCTGGCTCCAGCGGCAGCGTCTGGCCTACTCAGTCGGGTTCACCCTCCCCGCAAACACCCCTGACCTGCTGAAACGTATCGATGAGGCGGAGGCGTGGACTCCCGCCTATGACACCGAGGACGAGGGGATCCGCGAGGGGGCGTGGGTGGCGGAGCTGACCGGGCTGCTGGACCTGTCCGGGTGGCCTGCCGGGATGCGGGTGATCGTGCGGAAGGAACGTCCTCATCCTGGGGCGCAGCTGCGGATCACCGATCACGAGGGGATGCGCATCACCGCGTTCGCGACCAACTCCCCGCGCGGCCAGCTCCCGGTCTTGGAGCTGCGGCACCGTCGCCGGGCGCGCTGCGAGGACCGGATCCGTAACGCCAAGGACATGGGCCTTGAGAAGTTGCCGTTGCAGGGTTTCGCGCAGAATCAGCTTTGGTGCCAGATCGTCCAGCTCGCTAGCGAGCTCGTCGCCTGGATGCAGACCATCGCGCTGACCGGCCATGATGCGCGGAAGTGGGAGCCCAAACGGCTCCGCGCGCGGTTGTTCGAGATCCCCGCGACCCTCGTGCGCCGCGCCCGGCACAACCTCCTCCACCTCGCCGAACATGCACCCGAAGCCGTGAGGGTCCTGACTGGCGTCAACCGGCTCCGCACCACCGTCGCACAGACCTAACCCGGCGAGACCACCCGCCCCACCGACCAGCATCAACCTCTCGGGAGTGGAACCCGACCGCCCGCAACGGACACTGCGACGATCTGTCATACCCGAATGCCACAATCAGCAGCTCAACACCGGCAACGACGCCGACCCACCCCGCTCACCAGCCCGATGAAACATCGAGGTTTGTATTGTGCATACGCGGCTTCGAATGGCGTGACAGAGCAGTTCATGGTGAACGGCGACGGCTGTCCATGGGGAGAAGTCCCCATCGTGCGAAGTGGCATCACCGCGGTGCCGCCCACCACACTGGAACCCGGCCCATGGCCGCGCCGATCCTACACGCACCGGCTGAGAGGGTGATCTCGAATGATCCCGAGACGGTCACTGCTGCCTCTTGCCGCTGTCGTGGGGGGAGGGCTGGTCGGCCTCCCGGGCTGCACGAGACGACCGGAAGGACCTCGCATGCAGGAGAGTGGACAGTCCACGCCGATGACAGTGTTCGACGGGGATGCCGCTGCTGCGCAGGAGGAGTTGCGCGCCCTCCTCGCCGATGCGGAGGCGGCCCTCAGCGAGGCGTTCACGGGCCTCGACTGGGCTGACACGGCGGCCCCGGAGTCGTCGGCCGTCCTCGGAGGCTGCACGGTTCGCGTGCCGGGACGACGCGCCTCCACCTATCTGGGGCGAGAGGCGTCCGACTGGAGCCGCATCGAGGAGGCACTGACCTCTGCCGCCCGGAAGCACGGCATGGCGGAGACGTCCGCGCTGACGGGTGGGACCGGTGGATGGCTCACCAGCACGGCCCAGGGGCGGGGCCTTCGCCTGGAGTTCCGCAGCAAGGGCCACTGTGAGCTCGCCGTCTCCGCGGTGGTCGCCGGAGACTGCGCCGACTGATCGGCCACCAGTCGGTTTCGGGAGCCACTCCGCCCCCCCGTACGCTCGTGCCATGACGACGACGCTGCTGACCGGCATCAGTGAACTGTGGACTTTCGACCCCGTCCGCGACGCCGAGCGCGGCACCCCGAACGCCGCCGCAGCCACCGATGAGCAGGTGCTGCGGGACGCCGCCGTGGTGATCGACGGTGAGCGCATCGCCTGGACAGGCCCCGCCGCCGACGCCCCCGACGCCGACGAGCGCGTCGACCTGGGCGGTCGCGCGGTGCTGCCGGGCTGGGTGGATTCGCATACCCACCTCGTCTTCGCCGGGGACCGCTCGGCGGAGTTCGAGGCCCGCATGGCCGGGGAGGCGTATGCGGCCGGGGGGATCCGGGTGACCATGGAGGCGACCCGCGCAGCGGGCGTCGCGCAGTTGGCCGAGCTGGTGCGGGGTCGGATCGCGGAGGCGGTGCGCGGCGGCACCACCTGTCTGGAGACGAAGACCGGATACGGCCTGACCGTCGCCGCCGAGGCGGAGGCCGCACAGATCGCCGCCATCCTGCACGCGGCGGGGGAGCTCGATGAGGTCACTTTCCTCGGCGCCCACCTGGTGCCGCCGGAGTACGACGGCACCGTCACCGTCCACGGCCGGGCGGCCGACGCCGACGCCTACGTCGACCTGGTCACCGGGGACATGCTGCAGGCGGTGCAGGCGCAGGGCGGGGACGCGCTGCGCTGGATCGACGTGTTCTGCGAGGAGGGCGCGTTCACCACTGAGCAGTCCCGCCGGGTGCTGCAGGCGGGCCGGGAGGCCGGGCTCGGGCTGCGGGTGCACGGCAACCAGATCGGCGAGTCCCAGGCGGGGGTGCAGCTCGCGGTGGAGCTCGGGGCGGCCAGTGTCGACCACCTGAACTTCCTCTCCGACGCCGATATCGACGCGCTCGCCTCCACCGCCGGGCACCCGGTGCGCGGGGAGGGGGAAGGGCGTCTCGCGGTCGACGCCGGGCCGACGGTCGCGACGATCCTGCCGGCCTGCGATCTCTCCACGCGGGCGCCGCTGGCCCCGGCCCGTCGCCTCGCCGATGCGGGGGCGCAGCTGGCGATCGCCTCGAACTGCAACCCCGGTACCAGCTACACCAGCGCCATGAGCTTCTGCGTCGGCACCGCGGTGCTGCAGCAGCACCTGTCCCTGGCGGAGGCGCTGCGCGCTGCGACCCGCGGCGGGGCCCTCGCGCTGCGGCGCTCCGACGTCGGCCACCTCGGTGTCGGCGCCCGAGCCGACCTGCATGTGCTGGATGCGCCCGCTGCGATCCACCTCGCGTACCGGCCGGGCATGCCCCTGACCCACCAGGTGTGGCGCCGCGGCACCCGCGTCGTCTGACGCCCCCTGCCTGCCGGCCTGCTCCCGGGCACCCGATCCGACATCCCGGACGGGTCCTGGTCAGCGGCTCGCCCGGCGGCCCGGAGCCCCTTGGTTCCGGGCCGCCGCGCCCCGCACACTGGCCCGCATGACGCAGCAGACCTCGCAGCAGACGATCACCCTCGGTTCCTCCGGTCTCACCCCGGCCGACGTCCTCGCCGTCGCCCGCCACGACGCCCGCGTGGAGCTCGACGCCGCCGCCCGCGAGCATGTCGCCTCGGTGCGTTCCCACATCGAGGCCCTGGCCGCCCCGGACCACGCCCCGGTGTACGGCGTCTCCACCGGCTTCGGTGCCCTCGCCGACACCTCCATCCCGGTGGACATGCGACGCGACCTGCAGCGCGCCCTCATCCGCTCCCACGCCTCCGGCGCCGGCCCCGAGGTCGAGCGCGAGGTGGTGCGCGCCCTGATGCTGCTGCGCGCGAAGACCCTCGCCTCCGGCCGCACCGGTGTGCGCCCCGTCGTGATCGAGACGATGCTGGCGCTGCTGAACGCGGGCATCACCCCGATCGTCCACGAGTACGGCTCCCTCGGATGCTCCGGCGACCTCGCCCCGCTCGCGCACTGCGCGATTGTGCTGCTGGGCGAGGGGCGGGCCCGCGACGCCCAGGGGCAGGAGCGCCCCGTGTCGGAGCTCCTCGCCGAGGCCGGCATCGAACCGATCACCCTGGAGGAGAAGGAGGGCCTGGCCCTCATCAACGGCACCGACGGCATGCTCGGCATGCTGCTCATGGCCCTGGCGGACCTCGAGGCGCTGGTGCGGGTGGCCGATGTGACCTGCGCCCTGTCCGTGCAGGGCCTGCGCGGCCGCGACGGTGTGTTCCGCCCCGAACTGCACCAGCCGCTGCGCCCCCATCCGGGTCAGGCCGACTCCGCCGCGAACATCCTGGCGGTGCTGGAGGGATCGCCGATCATCGCCGACGTCGCCGCGGAGGGCTCCCGCGTGCAGGACGCCTACTCGCTGCGCTGCGCCCCGCAGGTCGCCGGCGGGGTGCGTGACACCATCGCCCACGCCCGCACCGTCGCCGAGCGGGAGCTCGCCGCGGCGATCGACAACCCGGTGGTGCTGGAGGACGGCACCGTCACCTCGAACGGCAACTTCCACGGCGCGCCCGTCGCCTACGTGCTGGACTTCCTCGCCGTCGTCGCGGCGGACCTGGCCTCCATCGCCGAGCGGCGCACCGACCGCATGCTCGACAAGGCCCGCAGCCACGGCCTGCCGCCGTTCCTGGCCGACGACCCGGGCGTCGACTCCGGGTTCATGATCGCCCAGTACACCCAGGCCGCCCTGGTCAGCGACATGAAGCGGTTGGCGGTGCCGGCGAGCGTCGACTCCATCCCCTCCAGCGCCATGCAGGAGGACCACGTCTCGATGGGCTGGCACGCCGCCCGGAAACTGCGCACCGCCATCGCCAACCTGCGGCGGGTGCTCGCCATCGAGCTGCTCACCGCTGCCCGCGCGATCGACCTGCGCTCCCCGCTGGAGCCGTCGCAGGCCTCCGCCGCCGCCATCGCGGTGCTGCGCCGCACCGTCGAGGGCCCCGGCCCGGACCGTTTCCTCGCCCCCGACATCGCCGAGGCCGAGGCGCGCCTGCTCGACGGCAGCGTCCTCACCGCGGTCGAGGAGGTCACCGGCCGCCTGCGCTGACCGGATCCGATCCACCGACCGGGCTGCCGGCGGCGCGGAAGGACCCCCACCGCGCCGCCGGCATGCTCGCGGCGATCACCGCTCCCGCCCCCAGGTGCGGCGCTCCCGCGGCGAGCCACAGCGCCGGCCCCGGGTGCCGGCCCTGGCCCCGGGAATATTCCCCACCGCCGAGGCGTCACACCCAGCGATGGTTGAAAGTTCATCGACGTTTCCGCGGGAACGTCTCCGGGCGTTCCCCCTGGGGGCGTCCCCCCTCGGAGAGTGTCGAGGGAAACGGTGACGCGGTGACGGTGACACGGCGACAGGAGGAGCAGTCATGGCGAAGCGACTGATGCAGCAGCAGGCCGGGGACATCCACGACATCGAGCTGGTGGAGGTCGAGGAGGAGCATGCGGGGGAGGGTGAGGTCCGCGTGGCCTTCCGGGCCGGCGCGGTCAACCCGCTCGACTGGAAGCTGGCCACCGGGGTCGCCCCCGCCGAGGCCTTCCACAAGTCCTTCCCGATGCCCTTCGGCACGGATTTCGCGGGGGTGATCGATGAGGTCGGCGAGGGCGTGGACGGGTTCGCCGTGGGTGATCGGGTCTTCGGCTCACGCCTGGCGGCGGGGTTCGGCGACACCATCACCGGCACCCCGAAGAAGCTGGCGCTGCACCACATCCCCGAGGGGGTGTCCGACGAGGTCGCCGGGTCTCTGGTGACGACCGGGAGGACCGCCGTCGCGATCATCGATGACCTGGGGGACATCTCCGGTCGGACCATCCTCATCGGCGGGGGCAACGGCGGTGTCGGAAGCCTCGCCGTGCAGTACGCGGTGAGCAAGGGTGCCCGGGTGCTGGCCACCGGGTCGGCCCGCAGCGCCGAGGCGATCCGCACTCTGGGGGCCGAGCCGATCGAGTACGGCGAGGGCATGGTCGACCGGATCCGCGAGGCCGCCCCAGAGGGCCTGGTGGCCGCCGCCGACACTCACGGCGACGAGGCGATCTCGGCCGCCCTGGAGCTGGGTGTCCCGGCCGAGCGGATCACCGCGATCGCCGCGAGCGACGTGCCCGACGGCGTGGTGAGCACCGGCGCCGCCAGCGCCCGGGCCGACGCCCTGGACGATGTGCTGCGGGCGGTGGAGGCCGGCACCGTGACCGTCGCGATCGACAGCACCACTCCGATCGACCGTGCCGTCGAGGCCATCAAGCGCTCCCGGGGTGGACATGCCTCAGGCCGCGTGATCATCACGGCCTGACCCCTCGGAGGGGGGGCGGGGTAACGTCGTGCCTATCGCGGCGGTCATGCTCCGAGTCTTGCGAAGATACCCCGGGGGGTATATGCTGGGGTTGTTCACCCCCCGCCCGGGAGACCGGAGCAACCGCCCCGCTGGGGCCCCGAAGGAGACATCCATGCTTCTCGAGCGCATCTTCGATGAGGACCTCGCCCAGGCCGGTTACGTCATCGGCTGCCAGGCCAAGAGCGAGATGATGGTCATCGACGCCCGGCGCGACATCCAGGAGTACCTGGACCTCGCCGCCAAGCACGGCATGACCATCACTCATGTCACCGAGACCCACATCCATGCCGACTACCTCTCCGGAACCCGCGAGCTGGCGGCCGCGACCGGTGCGACGATCCACGTCTCCGTTGAGGGCGGTCAGGACTGGCAGTACGGTTTCGAGGCCGAGCGCCTTCACGACGGCGACGAGATCCGCCTGGGCAACATCACCGTCCGCGCGGTCCACACCCCGGGTCACACCCCCGAGCACCTGATGTTCCTGGTCACGGACGGTGCCTTCGCCGATGAACCGGGGTATGCCATCACCGGCGACTTCGTGTTCTCCGGCGACCTCGGCCGCCCCGACCTGCTGGACGAGGCCGCCGGGGGTGTCAACACCCGGTTCGTCGGCGCCGAGCAGCTGTTCGAGAGCCTGAAGCGCTCCTTCCTCACGCTGCCCGACCATGTGCAGGTCCTGCCCGGCCACGGTGCCGGCTCGGCCTGCGGCAAGGCCCTCGGCTCCCTGCCCGGCACCACCGTCGGCTATGAGCGCCGGTACGCCTGGTGGGCCAAGCACCTGGAGAACGACGACAAGCAGGGCTTCATCGACGAGCTCCTCGACGGTCAGCCCGACGCCCACGCCTACTTCGCGCGGATGAAGCGCCAGAACAAGCTCGGCCCCGAGGTGATGGGGGAGGCCGGCCCGTCGGCCCAGCGCGCCGGCGAGAAACCCGCGAGCGAGCTGCACGAGTTCACGGCACCGGAGCTCACCGAGCAGGTCGAGAAGGGCGAGGTGACCGTCGTCGACACCCGCATGCCGGCGGAGGTCCACACCGGGACTGTCCCGGGCGCGCTGAACATCCCCGTGGCCACCGGCAAGATCGCCAACTACGGCGCCTGGGTGGTCGACCCCGAGCGCGAGTACGCCCCCCTGGTGGTGCTCGCCGACGATGAGGCCGCCGCCCGTGACATCTGGAGCCACCTCGTGCGTGTCGGCATCGACAAGGTCACCGGGTTCATCCCGAACTTCGAGGGGATGGCCCTGAAGAATCCTGAGACCGTGCCGGTCGACGGGCTCGACGACTACGACCGTGCGGTGCTGCTGGACGTGCGCCAGGTGAGTGAGCACAAGGCCGGGGCCATCCCGGGGGCGCGCCAGCTCTCCGGTGGCAAGGTGCTGTGGAACCTCGAGGAGCTTCCGCGCGACGGCCGTATCGTCCTGCACTGCCAGAGCGGCATGCGCGCCTCGGTGGTCGCCAGTGCCCTGCGGCATGAGGGCTTCGACGTCACCGAACTCGAGGGCAGCTACAACGCCTGGGTCGGTGCCGGGCGCGAGACCGTGACCCCCTCGGCCGACCTCGGCAAGGGTGATTCGATGACCGACTCCCCGCTGTCCGACCCCGCGACCGAGAACTGAGGGGGCGACGTGGAGCTCGATCTCGACCCCGAGGAGCTGCGTGCGGTGCGCAACCGTCTCAGCCGCGCCAACGGACAGCTCACCGCCATCATCCGCATGCTGGATGAAGGGTCGGAATGTCAGGACGTCGTCACCCAGTTGGCGGCCGTGTCGAAGGCGCTGGATCGGGCGGGTTTCGCCCTGATCTCCACCCAGTTGCAGCACTGCATCGCGGCCGGCACCGAGCCGGATCGGAAGCAGTTGGAGAAGCTCTTCCTCTCGCTGGCCTGACATGATCGACGCCCTCCGGGTGCGCGGCTCACGCCGCCGCCAGGAGGGCGTCGACGCATGCCCGGAGGGAGAACCCTCCGCCCCCGGTGCGGGGGAAGATCCGCTCGGGGTCGGGCTCGGGGTCGGGGTCGGGGTCACCGGGGCGTCGCGTGTCACAGTCACCGGCGTCCCCGGACTCCCGGACCGGGCGGGGGGTGGGCCAGTCGTCGTCGACCCGTCGGCCGTCGGGGTGCCTCACCACCAGCACGCGTCGCATCGACGGGGTGCCCGGCCGTGTCACCTCCCAGCTCAGCCGCAGACCCCCCTCATGCACGGTGACGTGGTGACGACGGCACAGCAGCACCAGGTTCTCGATATCGGTGGGGCCGCCCTCCGACCAGGGGACCACGTGGTGGCTGTCGAGGTGGCGCGTCTGGTGGCAGCCGGGGAACTGGCAGGTCGTATCGCGGATCGCGAGAGCCCGACGCTGCGCTCGGCTCACCAGCCGCTTCGCCCGCCCCAGGTGGAGGATCTCCCCCTCGTGACCCGCGATCGCCAGCGCGATCCGGTCCGTGCAGCTCCAGCGTGCAGCGGTCTCCGCCTCCACGGACCCCGCACCGCGCACCCAGGCCCGGTCGGCTCCGGTCCCCGATGTCCCCTCGCCGGGGTGCTCCAAGGCGGCCAGGTCCACCTGCATGACCACCAGATGCCGGTCTTCGCCACTGCGATCCACCGAGGCGCGCGCGAGATGGGACCTGGCCAGCTCCACCACCGCGTCGGCCCGGCGGTGCGCCAACGGTGGAGCGTCTGCGGTGAGCTTGTCATCGCCCGGTGGCGGGTCGTCCTCGGCGACGGGCCGCGCGTCGGCTTCCTCGGTGAGCCGTTCGAGGGCGGTGACGACCTCAGCCCCCGTCTCGGCCGGCAGCGTCGCGCTCAGGTGCACCATGCCCTGCTCGTCGGTCCACCAGCGTGCCTCCCGCAACGAGGACTGCTCCACGTGTGTGCCCTGAGCGGCCCGCAGGGCGCTCACGGTGCGTTCCAGCTGTGACGCGGTGAGGTCCTGCGCGAGCTCCACCATGGTCTCCTCGTCGACCCGACCGACGGCCCGCGTGAGGGCACGGACCTTCGAGAACGAGAGCCTGCCGCCGCGGAAGGCCTCCACGGTGAGCGGCATCTGCGCGAGCGCCCGCGCCACCCGCACGTGCTCACGTGCCGTGCCCGGTGCCATGGAGCAGGCCCATGACAGCCAGTGCGCCAGGCTCTTGAGCCCGACGTACCAGCGCAGCCCGTCGCGGCGGTCGAACTCGGCCAGCAGCAGCAGGAATTCGCAGGTGAGCTCGGCGATCCGGGCGGCGTGGTCCTGGATCCGCAGGCCCAGCGCCTCCGCGTCGGACTGGGTGAGCAGATCCGCGTGGTCATCGCCGTCCGGGCCCTCGGCGTCCGGGTCGTCGGCGGGTGTCGTCCACGCCCAGGTGTCCGCAGGCATGCTCATATTTCTCCCCCTTCTGTCGAACAGGTGTACGAACAGTGCACCAGGGGGCCCCGACAGACGAAGCACCCCTCGGCCGATGTGGACGAGGGGTACGTGGGGAGGAAACCCGCCGCAGGCGTTCCCGCGGGAACGTTTCCGCGGGAGCGCCTCCGGCACGGGGTCGCCGGATCAGGCGGCCGCGGCCTTCCGCCGGGCGCGGCGCATGAGCTCCCAGGTCCGGATGAGCCGGGGGAGTGTGAGGATGACGAGGCCACCGGCCATGTTCAGCGGGATCACCCAGGCGAACCACCGCAGCCACGTCAAGTACGGGATGTCGGCGCCGACGTGCATCGCCCCGAAGATCACCACCGAATTCAGCGCGCCGTGGAGCATTCCCAGGCCCACCACCAGGAAACCGGAGATCAGCGAGTTGACCAGGGCGATGATGCCCTCGCTCGAACCCTGGCTCATGCGGGTGACCAATGTGATCGTGAATCCACCGAGGAGTGCGAGAGCCGCCGTCTCCGCCGTGAAGCCGTCCTCGAGGTACCCGGTCGCGGCCCTGGTGAGGGTGTCGTGGTAACGGGGGAACGCCGCCACGATCAGCCAGGTGAACAGCCACCCGCCCACCAGGTTCGTCACCAGTGTCACGATCCACAGCCGCAGCAGCTGCATCCAGGTGCCCCGGCCCGCGACGACGGCGTTGATCGGCAGCAGGAAGTCCTCGGTGAACAGTTCGGAGTGGGCCATGCGCAGAGCGAACAGGCCGATGCCGAAGGCCGCACCCGCCAGCAGTTTCGAACCGGTCGCATCCATCACGGCGAGCATCGCCATGATGCCGAGGGCCACGTCGATCCCGCCGAACAGGCCGGTGATCACCAGCGCCCGCCACGTGCGATGCAGGCGCTCGGCACCCTCGGAGACGGTGTTCTCGAACTCCTCGACGAGTTCCTCCTCGAGCGCCTCCTTCGGGTCGGCGACGTCCAGGCCGTCCGCGCCGCCCGTGCCCTTCGAGTCCGTGCCGTCGGCGTCGGTGCCGTCGGTGTGGGTGTCACCGGTGGTCCGGTCGGAGCGGGTGTCCTCCGCGGGGCGCGCGGTGTCGTCCGTGGGCATGGGGCCTCCTGGGGTCGGGATGCCACATCGTCGCACGTCCGGCGCACACCCCGGAGCCGCCCGGCGGAGGGGTCAGTCGCCGTCGGAGGGTGTGGGGGATCCGGTGGCAGGCGCCAGACGATCGGTCCACGCCGCCGACGCACCGGTGTGCCCGACAGCGACGACGTCCACCGCCGCGGCCAGCGCGAACAGCACCGCCAGGGTGGCGAGGACCCGCTGCAGGGTGCGGCCGCGGGAACCGACGGCCACCGAGCCGTCGTGGTCGGCCCCCGCGCGGGTGTCAGCGCGAGTATCGCCCCGGCCCAGCCACCACAGGGCCGTGGTCAACAGGAACAGGGGGACCGCCAGCCACGGCAGCGTCTCGGCCAGGTCCGCATGCAGCTCGGGGACGCCGACGCGCTCCCCCAACGCCTCACCGCTCTCCAGCGCCAACGGCAGGACCAGCACACTGACGAGCGACAGCAGGGCGAGCAGCCCACCGAACTGCCGACGCCACCGCGGCACCAGGGCCACCGCGAGGGTGCCGAGCGCCACCAGCGGCACCAGGACGACGACGGCGTGCACCACGAGCACGTGCACGGGGATGCCGGTCAGCAGGTCGAGCCTGGGGGTTCCTCCAGTCGGGTCGGGCTCGGGACGCCCGACAGCGGGGCCCAGTGTGGACCGGTCCGTCTGCGAACCGGCTGACGGTCCGCTGGGTGGGCGCGCTCAGGGCTGCAGGCGCTCGTGGGTCCACGAGCCCGATCCCTCGGAGGTGTAGACGATGCGGTCGTGCATGCGGCCCGAGCGGCCCTGCCAGAACTCGATCCGGTCGGGCACCAGACGGAAGCCGCCCCAGTGCTCGGGCCGCGGCACCTCCCGCCCCTCGAACTCCCTCTCCACCTGCGCGTACTGCGCATCCAGGGCCTCCCGGGAGGCGATCGGCCGCGACTGGTGAGAGGCCCGCGCGCCCAGCTGCGAGCCGCGCGGACGGGAGGCGAAGTACTCGTCGGCCTCAGCATCGTCCACCCGCTGCACGAACCCCTCCACGCGCACCTGCCGCTGCAGCGCGTACCAGGGGAACAGCATGGCCGCCCACGGCGTGCCGGACATCTCCTGGCCCTTGGCGGAATCGCCGTTGGTGTAGATCACGAAGCCACGCTCGTCGTGTTCCTTCAGCAGCACCGTGCGGGATCGCGGCCGGGCGGAGGGGTGGCCGCCGTCGGCGGATGCGTCGCCGGTGGGCAGCTCGATGGTGGACAGCACGACGGCGGTCGGCTCCGGCAGGTCGCCCTCGGAGTCCCGACGGTCGAAGGCCTCGGACAGCCACCGGCCGAACAGTTCCAGCGGGTCGGCGGGGACGTCGTCACCGAGGGTGCCGGCGCGGTAGTCCATGCGCTCGGAGGCGAGGCGGGTGTGGGCGTCACCGGCCCGGGGATGGGCGGCCGGGGAAGGCGGCGTCTGATCAGAGGTGGGCGTCATCGCGGGTCTCCTGGCGGACGGGTGGATCGCTGGGCTCACCGTACGCCGTGGAACCGACAGATCCGCGGGGCGTGCCTCAGCGCAGCGGGGAGACCTCGTCGATGCCGTCGCGACGGACGCTGCCGTCGGAGCTGCGCACCACGTTCGCCGCCAGCGGGATCTGGTGCGAGGCGCTCTCGAGGATGTGCATCAGGTACCCGCCGGTGTTCGGCAGGGCGATCATGTCCCCGGGGGCCACACCCCCGGGGAAGGTGAGGCGCCGGCGCAGGATCAGATCGGCCTCGATGCAGTACGCCCCGAGCAGGAAACCCGTGCGGGGCTCCGCGCTTCCAGGGGTACCGGGGGTGTCCGTGGGGGCCGCGTCCGGGTCGGGCACCAGGATCGGGTCGACCAGGAAGTCCTCCGAGGTGGAGCGGCACTGGGTGCGGTTCATCGCCAGGCCGATGATGCCGACGTCGTCGCTGGTGGTGGTGACCTGCGCGACCCGCGCCAGGGTGAGGCCGCAGCCGTCGAGCACCGACCGGCCCGGCTCGCAGCGCAGCTCCAGACCCCGCTCGCGCAACGCGTCGGCGGCCCGGACACCGGGGGCCACCTCCGTGGTGAGGACCTGCGTCAGCCACGGGCCGCGGATCAGCTCCTGCCAGTACGGGTACAGCGCCGGTTCGCCGACGACCCGCACGGACCCCTCGCCCTCAGCATCCGTCGTGGGCACCGCGCGCAGTCCCAGGCCGTCGCCGCGCCAGGTCAGCGGCTCGCGTTCCCCCCGCAGAGCCCGTTCGTGCTCGCGCCAGAACGCCTCCCAGTCGGCGCCGTCCTCGAGATATGACATGGGCACGCCTCCGCCGATGTCGATGAAGGCGACGGGCTGGCCGGCGGCGCGCAGGGAGTCGACCAGCTGCAGCGCCTGGCCGAGCGCGCGGGTGCGGGCCGGGGCGCTGTACCCGTGGAGATGGAAGTGCACGCCGTCGATCCGCAACCGGGTGCCGACGCTCGCGGAGCTGCCGGCCCAGGACTCCCAGGTGGCGCGGCGCTCGCCGAAGCGGGTGGGGCCGATGAGGTCGTCGACCTCGGGGGCCAGTCGCAGTGCCACGGCGGCGGTGCGACCGGCGACCGCGGCCTCCTCGGCGGTGGCCTCGGCCTCGGCGACGGAATCCAGGGCGATGGTCACGCCCGCCTCGACCGCACCGCGCAGCAGCTCCCGGGGCTTCATCGCGGCGGTCAGCACGATCCGCTCCGGCTCCACGCCCTCGCGCAGCACCTGCTCCAGCTCCCGTTCGCTGGAGACGTCGATGCCGCAGTCCAGACGCGCCGCGGCCCGCACCACCGCGAGGGTCTTGTTCGACTTGCGGGCGACGAACACCCGCAGCGGCACCTGCTGCTCGCGGGCGGCATCGCTGAGCTCCCCGACGTTGCGGGCGAGCGGACCCATGTCGTGCACGTTCACGGGGCTGCCGTAGCGGTCCAGCAGGTCGGCGCAGGCGCGGGAGTCGGCCAGCAGCTCCCGCATCCACGGTTCCAGGCGTGCGGGGAGGGCCGGTTCGCCGTGGCAGCGGGACCGCAGCTGCGCGTCGTTCGGCGGGGTCGGATCGGGGGTCATCGGCGGATCCTTCCGTCGGGGCTGTCGGATGTGCCGGTGCCTCGCAGGCGGGTGGCGACGCGCTGCGCCCAGGCCCGGCTCTCGGGGTGCAGGTGGCGGTTCAGGCTGTCCTGGCCGAGGGACCAGTCCTCCGTGGGGCGGCCGAGGACCGCGAGGCCCACCGCCTCGGTGTCGTCGCTGGTCAGGGCGGTGCCCGCGCGCGTCGTGCGCACGCCGCGACGCCCGGGAGCACGGGACAGCACCCCGCGGTCGAGCAGATCCAGCAGAAGCGGGTCGCCACCGCGAGGCACCCCCGGCGGAGGCAGGACCGCGTCGATGACGACGTCGGGGACGACGGCACCGGTCGGCAGCCCGTGCAGGCCCTCGGCGTCGATCCGCACCTTGGCGTCCATCCATGAGGTGTCGACGGCCCCGGCGTCGATGAGATCGAGCAGGATCCGTGCGTTCGACGGCGGCGGCCCGAAGGCGAAGCGCTCCAGCACCGCTGCGGACCGGTGGAACGCGGCCCACGCCTCCTCCGGTTCCTCGGAGCGGCTCACCGCCCGCACCACCAGCGAATACAGAGCCGACCAGGCGCGGCCGAGCGCCCACGCCGGCCCGGGGGTGCGGCGGCCCTCCGCGACCTCGACGCTGCGGCGCAGCGCCTCCCGGGCGCGACCGGCACCGGTGGGCAGGTCGGGTTCGCAGCCCTGCAGCAGGGTGGTCGCGATCTGCGCCGACACCGACCCGCCCGACACGACCCGTCCCGAGACGGCACTGCTCCGTTCGTCGGCGCGCAGCTGGTACACCGCGAGGACCGCGGCGGCGGTGCGGGCCACGTGCGAGAGCAGCTCGGACAGGGCGAGCCGCCTGTCAGTTCCGCCGCGCGCGTCGTCGGCGTCCAGTCGGTCCTCCAACTGGCGGCGGCCCGTGGCCAGCGCCGCGGCCACCGGTTCGATCAGCGGCACATCGGCCGGGGGCTTCGCGTCGAGGAACAGGCCGTCGCGGGTGATCGGGATGAGCACCGTCGGTGCCTCGTGCAGGGGGCGCGCGCGGAACAGCACCAGGGCGGCGTCGATGAAGGTCAGGGCGCCGCCGCGCACGGCGACCCGGCTGCCCGGGGGCACGGCCTCGGTGGTGAGGAAGCGGGTGGCGGGCAGCACGGCGGGCACCAGCGGCAGCGGCCGACCATCCGGGGCGGTCGCCTGCCAGGTGTGGTGCAGGGCTCCGGCGTGATCGGGGGCGTGGCCGGTGGCGATCACCAGTTCGTCGGCACACAGCTCAGTGCCTGACAGGTCCTCCGACCCCGCGAGCCGCACGGTCCACCGCGGGGTCTCGGTGGTGCTGCCGGCGGACCGCACCTCGCTCGCTCGGCCCTGCACGTGCTCGATCGGCAGGGCGGTGCGCAGGCGCTCCCACCGCTGCTCGAGGTACCGGCCGACGATCGCGCGCGGCGGGAAGGACTCCCCGGCGTGCTCGGGCGCATGCTCGGTCAGCCACGTGGGCAGATCGGGCAGATCGGCGACACCCGGTAGCGGCGGCGGGGCGTCGAGGATCGGGGCGGCCACGTTCAACCGCAGCACCTCCGGTTGCTCCGGGTCATACGCGGCACCGGGGCCGAGGGTGCGGCCCGGGTCGACCACCGTGACCCGCACCGACGCCGACACGCTCTCCGCCCCCGACACCGCCACCGTCTCCGCCGCGGTTCCGCTGTCCGGGGTCTCGGACCTCGACGTTTCCGCGGGAACGTCTCGCCCGTCGGCGGCGTGGGGAGGCCGGTGGAGTGCGGAGGCGAGATCCTCCAGCGCGAACAGGGCCTTCGGCCCGCCGCCGACGACGACCAGGTGCAGGGGCCGGGGGGAATGCGGGGGCTGGTTCACGCCGCGCCTCCCGGTGCCTCCGCCCCGCGCGAAGCCGCCAGGAGGTCCTGCCGGGCGCGGTCCAGGGCGTCGGCGTCGGCCCCCAGCTGCTGCCCCACCCACTCGTCGTCGTAGACGGTCGACAGGTACGGGGAACCGCCGTCGTGCACGATCATCGCGACGCGGGAGCCGTCGGGCAGCGACGGCAGGGTGCGGGCCAGTGCGGCCACGATCCCACCGGTCGAGGCCCCCGCGAGGATGCCCTCGCGGCGGGCCAGCAGGCGGGCGCCGGCGGTGCAGGCCAGTTCATCCACCCGCACCACCTCATCGGGCTGCACCTGCCGCGACAGGTCAGTGACGAATCCGGCGCCCATCCCGGGCAGGCGGCGCGTGCCCGCGGTGCCGCCGAAGAGCACGCTGCCCTCGGCGTCGACCGCGACCAGGCGGGTCGTCATGTCGTGGTCCCGCACGTACGCCGCGCAGCCGCCGATGGTGCCGGTGGTGGAGACCGCCGCGTAGAGCGCGTCGACGCGGTGGTCGAGGGCCTCGGCGATCTCGCGCATGGTGCCGTCGCGGTGGGCGGCGGGGTTGGCGGGGTTGCCGTACTGGTGGAGGTTCACCGCGCCGGGGATCTCCTCCAGCAGCTGCTGCACGCGCTTGACGCGCGCGGTGAGCAGATCGCCGGTCTCCGGGTCGGGCTGGGTGACCTGCTCGAGCTCGCCGCCGAGCGCGCGGATGGTCGCCGCGGTCGGGGCGTTGATGCGGGAGTCGACGACGCAGAGGAAACGGACCCCGTGGGCCGCACATGCGCGGGCGAGCGCCATGCCCAGATTGCCGGAGCTGGATTCCACGACGGTGCCGCCGGGGGCGAGTCGCCCACTGGCCAGGGCGTCCTCCAGCATGGCCAGGGCCGGGCGATCCTTGGTCGACCCGCCGGGGTTCAACTGCTCCAGCTTCGCGTAGAGCTCGAGGCGCGGGGAGTCGCCGTCCAGGTCGGGGAACAGACGGCGCAGACGCACCAGCGGCGTACCTCCGACGGCCTCGGCGAGGTCATCCAGCGGAGAGGGCCCGCGTGCGCCGGACCGGGAGGGGGAGGAGGGGGACATGACCTCAACGTATGCCCCGCTGCCTGGATGTGCGCCGTCGATGGTCCTTTCCGACCGCCCGGCCCGGCGATCAGCCGATCATGGCGCCGAGCATCCCCGTCACGTACGGGATCAGCCAGATCGCCCACACCCCGCGGTGTAGAGGACGAGGGCCAGGGTGATGAGGACGATGGCGGCAGGAAGCATGGGAGGAGATTCGCGCCGCCGCGGCCCGCGCGGATCAACCGAAGGTTCGATCCTCCCGGCGGGACCGCCGATAGAGTCGAGACCATGACACACACCCCTGAGACGACCCCCCGCGACACCACCCGCACCACCACGGCCGACGCTCGTACCGCCCGCGGGTTCGCCCTGGCCCTGCCGCCGATCGCCTACGCCGCTGCGGCCCTCGCAATCCTCCAGACCGTCCTCGGCATCGTCCTCGTGGGCGGCGGCTGGGGCGTCATCACCGTCCACACCGTGGTGGCCGTGCTGCTGCTGCTCAGCCTGATCGTCGCCACCATCGCCGCCGGGGTGCTCGGCGCCCAGGTGAAGAACTGGGGCGTGTTCGCCCACGCCCTCACCATGGCGGTGCTGGCTCTGGTCCAGTACGCCCTCGGCGAGATGGGGGCGCGCTGGGTCCACGTGGTTCTCGGCGTGGTGCTGCTGCTGGGGATCGTCTCCCTGGCCACCCTGGCCCGCAAGCGCGTGCGCGCCGCCTGATCCGCGCACGCCGCCTGATCCACAAGCCGCCGCTCCCGCACCGACGCCCCCTTCCCCGACGCCCCCGGTCCACCCGGCCGGGGGCGTCGCGCTGTCCGGGGGCTGGACGCGCAGCGTCACATGCGTCACACTGGGGAAAAGTAACTAGGACGGCAAGTATCACCAAAACGCTCATGGGTGAGCGCGGTGGTGGGTCGGCCGTCCGTCACCTGCCGCTCGGCATCAGCCAGGAGGATCGCGTGCCCGAGGCCGTCATCGTCGCCGCCGCCCGCTCACCCATCGGCCGCGCCCGGAAGGGCTCCCTCGCCAGCCTGCGGCCCGATGAACTCGCCGCCCAGACCATCCGCGCCGCCCTCGACCAGCTGCCGCAGCTCGAGGGGATCGACGACCTCCAACTCGGGTGCGCCCTGCCGGAGGGACACCAGGGCGGGAACCTCGCCCGCACCGTCGCGGTCCGCCTCGGGCTGGACGAGGTGCCCGGCGCCACCGTCACCCGCTTCTGCGCCTCCAGCATCGAGACCACCCGCAGCGCCTTCCATGCCATCCGTGCCGGTGAGGCCCACACGATCATCTCCGCGGGCGTCGAATCGCTGTCCTTCTCCACCGGGCAGCTGCAGGCGCCCGACACCCGCAACCCGGTCTTCGAGAGCGCCTGGGAGCGCACCGAGGCCCGCGCCACCGGTCGTCTGCGGGAGCCGTGGCACGATCCGCGTGAGGATGGAGACCTGCCCGACCCGTACATCGTCATGGGGCAGACCGCTGAGAACGTCGCCGACCTGTGCGGCGTCGACCGTCTGGCCCAGGACGAGTACGCCGTGCGCTCCCAGCACCGCGCCGAGGCCGCCATCGCCTCCGGGTTCTTCGCCCGTGAGATCAGCCCGGTGACGCTGCCCGACGGCACCGTCGTCGACCGTGACGACTCTCCACGCCCCGGTGTCACCCTCGAGGCGGTGCAGGCCCTGCAGCCCGCGTTCCGCGAGAACGGCACCGTCACCGCCGGCAACTGCTGCCCGCTGTCCGACGGCGCCGCCGCCCTGGTGGTCATGTCCGATGAACGCGCCGAGCAGCTCGGCATCACACCGCTGGCGCGGATCGTCTCCACCGGGGTGTCGGCCCTCAGCCCCGAGATCATGGGGCTCGGCCCCGTCGAGGCCACCCGCCGGGCCCTCGCCCTGGCCAGCCTCACCATCGAGGACATCGATCTGGTCGAGCTCAACGAGGCCTTCGCCGCGCAGGTGATCCCCTCCGCCCAGCAGCTCGGCATCGACCCCGAGCGGCTGAACGTCCACGGCGGTGCCATCGCCCTGGGACACCCGTGGGGCTCCACCGGCGCCCGCATGACCACCACCCTGATCAACGGCCTGCGCGCACGCGACGGCCGCTATGGCCTGGCCACCCTCTGCGTCGGTGGGGGGCAGGGCATGGCCCTCGTGCTGGAGAGGATGCAGTGATGATGAACGCCCCGTCGACGAGCGTGCGCACCGATCGCAGCGTGGTGTCGGCCCCCGACCCGTCCGCCGCCACCCCCGCCGACCTGCTGCCCCCGGTGATCGACCATTACGCCGTGCTGCAGGACGTCACCGGGGAGGACCTCGAGGCCTGGCGCACCGTGCGCTCCCTCTCCGGGGAGATCCTGGAACGGATCGACGACGCCTGGGACCGCGCGGAGTACCCGTTGGAGATCGTGCACCGCCTGGGCGAGCTCGACCTGTTCGTCGACGGACTCGACGTGCCCGGTCACCGGCGGATGTCGCCGCTGGCCGCGGGCCTGGTGACGATGGAGGCCAGTCGGCTCGACGGCAGCGTCGGCACCATGATCGGCGTGCAGGGCGGACTGGCGCTGCGGTCGATCGTCATGCACGGTTCCGAGGCGCAGAAGGAGCGCTGGGTGGAGCCGGTCGCGCGCGGCGAGCAGTACGCCGCCTTCGCGCTGACCGAGCCGGAGCATGGCTCCGATTCCGTCTCCCTGGAGACCACTGCCCGCCGCGACGGCGAGGAGTGGGTGCTCAGCGGTCAGAAGCGGTGGATCGGCAACGGCGCGGGCGGCCACCTCACCGTGGTGTGGGCGCGGGTGGACGACCCCGCCGACCCGGAGCTGCACGGGCAGGTGTCCGGGTTCCTGGTGGAGCAGGACCGGCCCGGGTACGAGGCCGAGGTGATCCGCGGCAAGGTGTCGCTGCGGGCGATCCACCAGGCGCACATCACCCTGCGGGACGTGCGGATCCCTCTCGACGCGCGCCTGCCCGGGGCCCGCAGCTTCAAGGACACCTCCGCGGTGCTGTTCGCCACCCGCGCCGGGGTGTCCTGGGCGGCGCTGGGCCACGCCATCGCCTGCTACGAGAGCGCCCTCGAGCACGCCACGCGGCGCGTCCAGTTCGGGCGGCCGCTCGCCAAGGCGCAGCACGTGCAGGTGCGCCTGGCCGGGATGCTGCAGACGCTGACCTCGATGATGCTGCACTGCCGCCGCCTGGCCGACCTCGAGGCCGCCGGGGCGTTGCGTCCCGAACAGGCCTCCCTCGCGAAGGTGCACAACACCCGAGGGGCCCGCGCCATCGCCGCCGACGCCCGCGACCTGCTCGGTGGCAGCGGCATCCTGCTGGAGAACCGGGTGATCCGGCACATGGCCGATGTCGAGGCCCTGCACACCTATGAGGGCACCGACACCATGCAGTCGCTGATCGTCGGCCGGCGCCTCACGGGGATGAGCGCTTTCGTGTGACCGGACGGCGGGGGTCCGTCCCCCGGGGGTTGGTGCCGTCTCAGACCGCGTGCCGCAGCACCGCCGCGGCCAGCACTCCCGCCACCTCCGGCGCGAGGTGCAGGTTGAGGGAGGGTTCGATCATCTCCGCCTCCAGCACCAGCAGGCCGTACCGGGCGGAGTCGACCAGGTCGATCCGCGCGTACAGCGGGGCCGGCTGACCGGTGAGGTCCGAGACCGTGGCCAGGGTGCGGCGCGCGAGCTCCTCCTCGGCGGGGGTGACGGGCACCCGCTGTGCGTGCTCCTGGTAGACGCCTCCGATCAGGCCGCCACCGCGCCGCAGCAACGCTCCCTTGGCGATCGCATGGGTGAGGGTGCCGTCGATGAGGTACAGTGCCTTCTCCGCCCCCGCGGAGAGCTCGGGGATCTCCGGCTGCACCATCACCTCGGCGCCGGCGGTGAGGATCTCCCGGCCCAGGGTGCGGGCCGCCGGATCCTCGCGCGCGAACAGTCCGGTGAGGGAGGACCCGGCCCCGTGCGAGGGCTTGACCACCCACCCCGGGGCGTCCGCGAACGCAGGGGAGCCGTGCGTGTCGGTGGCGAGCGCCGTCTCCAGGTCGTCGACGGTGGCGGCCCATCGCGTCGGCACCGTGGGGATCCCGGCCCGGTCCAGCTGCGCCAGGTAGCGCTTGTCGAGGTTCCACTCCACCAGTGCGCCTGGGTTGAGCAGGCGCGTGCGGGCCGAGACATCCCGCACCCAGGTGCGGAAACCCGGCAGATCCTCCAGGTAGTCCCAGGTGCTGCGGATCAGCACCAGGTCGAACCCCGCCCAGTCGACCTCAGCGCCACGCCAGGGCACGGCCTGTGCCACCGCGCCGCGCTCCCGCAGCGCCGCCAGCAACGGGGCGGTGTCCCGGTCGGGGTCCTGGGGGTGGAAGAAGGTGGGGGAGGCCGTGACCACCCCGATCCGGGGACCCGACGAGGAGGACGCGGACGAGGAGGGTGGCGTGTGGGGCATGGGGCCAGAATGCCAGGGGCCGTTCCGTGCTGCGCCCGGGGTAGAGCGGCCTCGTTCCGCGCGTCACGCGGAGGGGCCACTGTCTCGACACCCGAATGATTGAACGATAAACTTCTGTGAGTGAGCCTTCCCGTGACGCGTGACGTGACCCCCGCCGCCGACTCCTCCTCGACCCCTCCGACCTCGACCCCTCCCGCGTCGACTCCTCCGGCCTCGACCCCTCGGACGCGGGCGGGCCTGCTGCTCACCGTCACCCTGGCGCTGCTGGCCATGATCGGGCCGTTCAGCATCGACTCCTTCTATCCCGCGTACACGGGCATCGGCGAGGAGTTCGGCGTCACGGCGCTGGAGCTGCAGCAGCTGGTGTCGGTGTACATGGCGGCCTTCGCGGTCATGTCGCTGGTGCACGGGCCGGTGTCCGACGCGGTCGGCCGCAAGCCGGTGATGCTGGTGGGCCTCGCGGTGTACATCGCGGCAATGCTCGCGGTGATGGTGGCGCCGAGCTTCGGGACCCTGCTGGCCCTGCGTGCCGTCCAGGGGGCCAGCGCCGGCGCGGCGACGATCATCTCCCGCGTGGTCGTGCGCGACATGTTCGAGGGCGCCGAGGCGCAGAAGCTCATGAGCCGCATCATGATGATCTTCTCCCTCGCCCCGGCCATCGCCCCGGTCGCCGGGGGCTGGCTGCTGCTGCTCGGCCCCTGGCGGATCATCTTCGCGGCGGTTGCGGCCTTCGCGGCACTCGGCGCGGTGCTGATGCTGTTGGTGGTGCCGGAGACCCTGCCGCCGCAGGACCGCCGGCCCGTGCGGGTGGGCTCCATGCTCGCCGGGATCTGGCGGGTGGGCCACGACCCGGCACTGCTGCGCCTGGCGACCGGCAGCGCCTTCGGCTTCGCCGCCCAGTTCCTCTACATCGCCGGGGCGCCGATCTTCGTCGAGCGGTTGCTGGGCCTCGGCGCCCAGGACTACTGGGTGCTGTTCGTCCCGCTGATCCTCGGCATGATGGCCGGCGCCCAGGCCGTCGCCATGCTGTCGGATCGGATGAGCCGCGCCCGCATGATCACCCTCGGCTACCTGGGCACCATCGCGGCCGCCCTGGTGAACCTGGGGCTGGTGGCGATCGCCGGCCCCTTCGACGGGCTCGAGCCGCGGGTGATCGCAGCGGTGGTCGGGCCGATGCTGCTGGCCTTCACCGTGCAGCTGTTCTTCGGCCCGATGCAGATCGAGGTGATGGATGTGTTCCCGCACGACCGCGGCACCGCCGGATCGATGGCCACGTTCTTCTCGCTGGCGATGAATGCCCTGCTGGCCGGGGCGGTCGCACCGCTGGTGATGCGCAGTGCGGTGTCGCTGGCCGAGGCGGTGCTCGTGTCCGTGCTGGTGGGCTTCGCCCTGTGGGTGTGGCATCTGCGCAGCGATCGCCGGGCCGCCGTGGTGGAGGACGCCCCGGTCCGCGCCTGAGACCGGCGCCCGGGGTGAACCGCGCCCGGTTGCCCTCGGCCGTCCGGTGCGGCACCATGAACCTGATACTCCCGGTATCACCAACGGTCGCGCGCGGTTGCGCCGACCGCCCCGCACCGTGAGGAGCAGCGTCGCATGACCGGTTACACCGAGCACGTCACCCGTGTGATCCCCGAGGATGTCCAGCACCCGCAGCTCGGCACCGTCGCCGTGCTGCGCATCGCCCCGCCGGAGGGGGAGGAGCGGCGGCCCGCCACTCTCGGGCCCGCCTCCGTCGACGCCCTCGAGACCGCTCTGCGGGAGGCCCTGCGTCGCGCCGAGGACGGTCAGATCCAGGCCCTCACGCTCACCGGCACCGACCGCGTGTTCCTCGCCGGTGCTGACCTGTCGATGTTCGCCGACCCGGCCGTCATCGAGCAGATCCGCCCGCTCACCCGCCGGATGCACGCCCTGCAGCGGGACCTGCGCAGCTGCCCCGTACCGGTGCTCGCCCACCTCAATGGCGCCGCCCTGGGCGGCGGCCTCGAGGTGGCGCTGATGGCCGATGTCCGCACCGCCGCCCCGGGTGTGCGCGGCATCGGGGTGCCCGAGACGAGCCTGGGCATCCTGCCCGGCTGGGGCGGCACCACGCTGCTCCCGGGCGTCGTCGGCGGAGAGACCGCAGTGCGACTGATCCTCGAGGATCCGGCCCGCGACCGTCAGCTCTCCTCCTCACAGGCGCTGGAGCTGGGACTCGTCGACGCCGTCGTCGACTCCCTCGAGGCCGCCCTCGACCACCTCGCGCAGCGCGCCATCGACCCCTCCGCCCGCCCGAACGCCGTGCCCGCCGCCGATTCCGAGCAGGCGCAGCAGCTGCGCGCCGCCCTCGATGCCCCGCACGGCGCCGAGACCCGCCGCGCCTGGGCCGAGCGCCTGGCTGCCGCGGGGGCGCCCGCCGTCGAACGCGCCCTGCACCTGCTGGAGCAGCTGCCCGGCTCCGACCTGGAGGCGGCCCTGTCCCGCGAGGAGGACGCCCTCGTCGAGCTCGCCCAGACGCCGGCCGCGGCGGCCTCCCTCTACGCGGCGGAACTGCTGCGCCGCGGCAAGCCCGGTCGCACCCCCGTCGTGGGTGCCCGCGAGCTGCGGCGGATCGGCGTGGCCGGGGCGGGCCTGATGGCCTCGCAGATCGCCGCGACCCTCGCCCTCGGTCTGCAGGTGCCGGTGGTGCTGCGCGACCTCGACCAGGAGATCGCCGACCGGGGCCTCGCCCACGCCCGGGACGTCATCGCCCAGGCCGCTGCCCGCGGCGCACTGCGCGAGGACCAGGCGCAGCAGGTCGCCGGGCTGCTCAGCGCCACCGCGCGGGTCGAGGACCTCGCCGACTGCGACCTGGTGCTCGAGGCGGTGCCGGAGATCCTCGGGGTCAAGCAGAAGGTCTTCGCCGAGCTGGAACAGCACGTCGCCGCGGACGCCCTGCTGGTCACCAACACCAGCTCCCTGTCGGTCACCGCCATGGGCGAGGGGCTGCAGCATCCGGAGCGCCTGATCGGCCTGCACTTCTTCAACCCGGTCGCGAAGATGCCCCTGGTGGAGGTGATCCACACCGACACCACCGATGAGACCACCCTCGCCACCGGACTCGAGGTCGTGCGCGCGTGCCGGAAGTTCGTGGTGCAGTGCGCCGATGCCCCGGGGTTCGTCGTGAACCGGTTGCTGTTCCGGGTGCTCGGGGAGGTGCTGCGGTCCCTCGACGCGGGTGCCGACCCGGCCGCCGTCGACGCCTCCCTCGACGAACTGGGCCTGCCGATGCGTCCCTTCACTCTGCTGGATCTGGTGGGCCTGGGCGTCGCCGACCATGTGGGGCGGGTGCTCGGCGAGGAACTCGGTGAGCGCTTCTGGGTCAGCCCCGGCCTGGCGGCCATGACCGAGCAGGGGGAGCGGTTCTCCCAGCCGACCCGCGACGCGGTGCACGCCCCGGTGAACCCGCGGGTGGCGGAGGTCTTCGCCGCCGCGCAGGAGAGTGGGGCGCCGACGAGGGGGGTGGCGGTCGGTTCCGATCTCCTGCAGAGGGTGCAGGACGGCCTGGCCGAGGAGATCCGGATGCTGCTCGAGGAGCACGTGGTCGAGGACCCCGGCCAGGTGGACCTGGCCATGATCCTGGGTGCCGGATACCCGCGGCACCGCGGCGGCATCACCCCGTACCTCGACCAGGTGGGGGCCTCGCAGCGCGCCACCGGGCGGACCTTCCACGGGGAGCGGTTCACCGGGTGAGGCCGGGGGCCGGCCGGGAGAGGAATGCTCTGTGCTGAGTCTCACAACCACCACGTAGGATCGCCTGGAGCCACCCCCTGCGCGAGAGGAGCAGGACGCCCCGCGTCCGCCTGCCATGAGCCAGTCCCCGTTCCCGTCCGACCCGCACCGTCCGTCGTCTGATCCGTCGTCCCCGGAGGGTGAGGGACGCGTCGGCGAGCCGACCTTCGGGTCCTCGGACTCCTCGCCGTACGGGTCGAGTTCGCCCTAAGGCTCCAGCGCGCCCTACGGGCAGTCCGCCGCGTACGGGCAGAGCTCGGCCGACCCCGCCCCCGCGGCCGGAATGCCCGGCCCGGTGCCCTCGGCGGGGGCCCCGGGGTCCAGCCCGGTCGGCACGCCGCCCACGAAGAAGAAGGGCTGGATCTGGGCGCTCGTCGGCTGCGGTGTGTGCGGCCTGCTGTCGCTGATCGCTCTGGTGCTGTTGCTCGTCGGCCTGGGAGCGTTCACCAGCGACGGCGGGGAGGAGCGGGCGACGTCCGCGCCGGAGACCTCGGAGCCGGCGTCGTCGTCACCGGAGGAGGAGTCCTCGTCGGCGCCCGCGTCCTCGGATCCGGCATCGTCCAGCAGCGCCCCGGCGGCTGCCCCGGCCGGGGAGGTGCTGCCCGCGGGGTCCGAGGTGACCGTCGAGGACATGCAGGGCGAGAAGACGACTGTCCAGTTCGGGACGGTGAACTGGGATGCCACCGACGAGGTGATGAACGCCCCCGGCAACAACCCGGAGCCGCCGGCGGGGACGGTCTATGTGGTGGTCCCCGCGACTGTCACCTACCAGGGTGGCTCACAGGACACTGCCATCGCGGCGCTGAGGGTGAGCGCCAGCCTGCAGACCGCCGACGGGTCGAGTGCCTCGGCCACGGACGTCGAGGCGTTCGTCGAGCATTCGGCGTTCAGCGAACCGATTCCGGCGGGCACGCCGACCGAGGTGAACTGGGTGTTCGCGGTGCCGTCGGACCAGGCCGGGAAGGGGACCATGGAGGTCCAGAGCCTGACGAACTTCAACGCCGAGCCGGTGACGGTCGCCCTGCGGTGACCCGGGGTGCAGTGACCCGGGGTGCAGTGACCCGTAGGCTGCTGAGCGTCTGAGGCGGCCCCTGCTCGCGCTGGTCACGCCCTCGAACGCCAGGCCCCCAGGCGGCGCAGACCCTCACGGATCGTGGCCTCGTCCTTGCAGAAGGCCACGCGCACCCAGCTGCGATGCTCGCCGGCGCCACCGGGTGGATGGAAGGCGCTGACGGGGATCATCGCGACCCCCGCCTCCTGAGGGAGCCGCTCGCAGAGGGCCTCGGCATCGGCCTCACCCCAGGCTGCGGCGTCGGCCAGGACGAAATAACCGCCCGCGGGAACGGTCACCGGCAGCCCCAGGTCCCGCAGACCCTCCACCAGCAGGTCGCGGCAGCGGCGCAGCTCGCGGGCCGGAGAGGTGAGGGCGTGCTCGTCCTGGGCGAGGCCCACGGCGACGGCGTCCTGGAACGGGGCGCCGGAGGTGTAGGTGAGCCACTGCTTCACCCCGGTCACTGCGGTGATCAGCGCGGGCCGGGCCGTCACCCATCCGATCTTCCAGCCGGTCACGCGGAACGACTTCCCCGCCGATCCGATGGTGAGCGTGCGGTCCTGCGCACCCGGCAGGGTCGCCGGTGGCAGATGGCGGGCGTCGTCGTCGAGGATCAGGTGCTCGTACACCTCGTCGCACACGATCAGGGCGTCGTGGGCGATGGCCCCCTCCACGGCGGCCGCCAGCACGTCCCGGTCCAGAACCAGGCCGGTCGGATTGTGCGGGGTGTTCAGCAGGATCAGGCGGGTGCGGTCGGTGATGGCCTCCCGCAGCCGGGCCGGATCGACGTCCAGCTCCAGGGTGCCGTCGGCGCGGCGGCGATGCTCGATCCGCACGGTTCGGTGGATGCCACCGGCCAGGGCGATCATCGCCGCGTAGGCGTCGTAGTACGGCTCGAGGGTGAGGACCTCCTGCCCGGGAGAGACCAGGGCCAGCAGGGTCGCGGCGAGGGCCTCGGTGGCACCGGTGGTCACCAGCACCTCGCGCTCCGGGTCCCACTGCAGGCCGTAGCGGTGGCGCTGGTGGTCGGCGATGGCGCGGCGCAGGGTCGGTGTGCCGGGACCCGGCGGGTACTGGTTCACCCCCGCGCGGATGGCGGAGACGGCGGCATCGGCGACGATCGTCGGCGGCTGGCCGTCGGGGAACCCCTGCCCGAGGTTCACGGCGGAGGCGTCGGCGGCGAGAGCCGACATCCGCGCGAAGATCGTCGGGGCGACCTCCCCGGAATCGGCGAGGAGTCCAGTGACGGCCGCAGCCCGCCGCCAGGGTCCGTGGGTGTCCATCTGTGCCCGTCCCTCCCGGTGCCATCGCGCCGTTGCATTCTGTGGAGACTCGCAATGAAAAAGTTAATGCTGGCTGCGGGCAGGCGGGACGTCCGATTCGCCAGGATCCGAGATGCGAGACATCACGGCCTCACGTAACGTGAGTCACGTGACCGACCCCGTCGGTCCGCGGCGCCCCGGGTGGGGGTCCGGGGCGCCCCCAACCCTGATCGGATCGCCCGCTCTCCGCGCGGAGGGCGGGCGATCCCGTTCCTCCATTGTGGCCCGCCCGCGGCGGTGGCCGGCGGTGGTGGTCGTCCGAGTGGTCGAGGTCATTCAGGTGCCCGCTCCTACGCTGAGAAGGCCCGAGGGCATCCCGCCGGATGCCGCCCCGTGGACCGAAGGAGCCGACATGCCCCGCGTCGACCGCCTGCGTCGCACCCTGTCCTCACTGCCGCTGCCCACCCGGGCGGGGCAGGGGCGTCCGCACGCCACCGCCGCCCCCGTCGACCGCCGGGTGCGCGATGAGGAACTGCGCTCCGCCTTCCCCGACCTGCCGCGACACCCCTCGGCCGACGACCTGCTCGCCCGGGCGCGCCGACTCGTGCGGGAGGCCGCCCAGGCGGAGTTCGCCCGCGAGGGCGTCGGACTGGTCGACCTCCCCGAGGGCTGGGGCCGGGCCGAGCTGCAGGAGGCCGGCCTGCCCAGCGACCCCAGATTCCATGCCCTGGTGGAGAGCACCCTCGCGGTGCTGACGTTCCCGCAGGAGGCCCTGCGCCCGGAGGACGCCCGCGAGCTGCTGCACGGTCCCGGGGCCCGTGATGGACACGGCCTCTCGCTCGAGAGTGCGAGCGACCTGGGTGGATACCTGCTGCTCGCCGCTCGGGAACGCCGGGTCACGCAGGAGGGTGAGGCCGGGACGGCGGTCGGGGCCGACGACCCGACGGGGGATGCCCAGCAGCTGCGTGACGCCGCTCGGGCCGCCCTGGTGCGCTGTGTGACGGCGCCGTTGGAGATGCGCCGCGCACTCGCGGTGCACGAGGCGGCGGAGAACGACCCCACCGCTGCACCGGGAGAGGCGGCGACGGGGACGGTCGGCACCTCCGGGGCGACGGGGCCGACGGGGTCCTCGGGAACGACCGGGGAAGGCGCCACAGGGGCGGGCCCCCGCCCCTCCGTCGGCAGGCAGGTGCCGCTCACGGAGCGGGTGCGGGCCGTCAGCGACCAGGCTGCAGCCCTCAATGACTTCGTGCGGTCGGAAGCCGGCCAGGCGGCGGTGTCCGTGCTCGGGATGGGTGCGGCCAAGGCGTGGCAGCTCTACGAGAAACAGCGTGCGGCGCAGGAGCGCCGGGAGGGAGGCGGCCCCGGCGCCGCGGGTAGCGCGGGTCGGCCGTGGGCATCCGGCTCCGCGAAGGGTGACGGCGACCGCGGCGTCTGACCGTCCCGCGCGCGTGCCGCGACGTCCGGCCGCGTCGGATGGATCGGGACCAGAGTCCCTTGCATTCCCCACGGTGGCGTGGAAGCCGGCCGGGATGTGACTAGTCGTGCGTCTCCCGACCCGGACATTCGGGATTTGACGCGTTGTCAGATGGGAGAAGTGCCGTTACCCTTGCGTCACTGCGCAGTGCTCGTGAGGGAACGCAACGGCTCGACCTGCGTCCGCACCGGTCGCGCAGGGTGTCGCGTCGCGGCACCGCCCGCGTTTGCACTGTCGCTGAGCGGCTGGTCAGGTGCGACGCATCGTCACTGGGGCTCGGGACGGCCCGCCGACGATGCGGTGTGTGGGGCTCGTCCGGGGGGTTGAGCACCACGCGACAGATCGGGGTCGGCATCCGGGGGGATCCGGCCCCGATCGTCGTCGCCGGGGAATGCAGCCGCCGCGCTGCGCCCCCGCCCTCGACGGGATCGGTGTCCCGGTCTCCTGGGCCCTCCTCGCCGCCTCGCGTATTCCTCGGATGTCTGCGGCGATCCGGTGCACGAAATCCGTGGAGAACGACGCCGCCCGACCTAAACATCGGATCATTTCTTGCGACGGGCCCGTCGGATGGCGCAGACTGGCATGACCCGCGCCGCGACGAGGCGGCCGCACCGTCCCAGAGATGAGGTCCCGTGGCTACGTTCCTCGAGCTGGACGTCGTCGACGTCCGTTTCCCCACCAGTCGGCACCTCGACGGCTCCGACGCCATGAACCCCGACCCCGACTACTCCGCGGTGTACGTCACCCTGCGCACCGACGCCGGTGAGCAGGGGAACAGCCTCGTCTTCACCACCGGCCGCGGCAACGACGTGCAGGCCGCCGCCGTGCGCACCCTGGCCAGGCACATCGTCGGCCGTGAGGTCGAGGAGGTGCTGGCAGCGCCCGGCCGTTTTGCCGCCGACCTCATCGGTGACTCCCAGCTGCGCTGGCTCGGCCCGGAGAAGGGCGTCATGCACATGGCGATCGGCGCGGTGATCAACGCCGTGTGGGATCTGCGCTGCCGCCGCGAGAACCTGCCGCTGTGGTTGCTGCTGGCTCGTCTCGACCCCGAGGAGCTGGTGGACCTCGTCGACTTCCGGTACCTCTCCGACGCCCTCACCCGCGAGGAGGCCCTGGCGATCCTGCGACGGCAGCTGCCCGGCAAGGAGGAGCGCATCGCGCGGCTTCGAGCGGAGGGCCTGCCAGCCTACACCACCACCCCCGGCTGGCTCGGTTACAGCGACGAGAAGATGCTGCGACTGCTGCGGGAGGCCCGTGAGGAGGGCTTCCGCATGGTGAAGCTGAAGGTCGGCGCCGACCCGGCCGAGGATCAGCGGCGGCTGCGACTGGCCCGCGAGGAGATGGGCCCGGGGTTCCCCATCGCGATCGACGCGAATCAGCGCTGGGACGTGCAGCCGGCCATCGAGTGGCTCGCTCCACTGCTGCCGTACGAACCGTACTGGATCGAGGAACCCACCAGCCCCGATGACGTGCTCGCCCACGCCGCCATCCGTCGCGGCGTCCCGGGGTTGCGGGTCGCCACCGGGGAGCAGATGCAGAGCCGCATCCTCGCCAAGCAGTTCCTGCAGGCTGAGGCCCTCGATGTGCTGCAGATCGACGCCACGCGCGTCGGCGGGGTGCATGAGATCGTGGCGATGCTGCTGCTGGCCGCGAAGTTCGACGTGCCCGTGTGCCCGCACGCCGGCGGCGTGGGGCTGTGCGAGATGGTGCAGCACTACGCGATGCTCGACGCCGTCGCGATCGGTGGGGACCGGCACGACCGGTGGTGCGAGTACGTCGACCACCTGCACGAGCACTTCGTGGTCCCCACCGATGTGCACGACGGCGCCTACTGGCCGCCGGAGGAGCCCGGCATCGGCGCCCGCATGCATGACGCCTCCATCGACGAGCATCGCTTCCCCGACGGCCCCGTCTGGCGGGAGGAGACCTCGGTGGGCGATCCCACGGCCGCCCCCGGTGCTGACCGTTCAGGCCGTCTCGTCACCGCGGAGGTCGACAGATGAGCGGCCCGCGGCAGGTGATCGCCCTGCACACCCGTGCCGCCGCCGGCCGGGAGGGCGACTACGACCGCGAGCACGCCCGCATCCCCGACGACCTCGACGCCGCCCTGCGTCGGGCCGGGGTGCACAGCTGGCGGATCTGGCGCGACGGCCAGGACCTGTTCCACCTGGTGGAGGTCGACGACTACGCCGCCATGCGGGAGCAGCTGCGCACCGACCCCGCCAACGTCGCCTGGCAGCAGCACATCAACCAGTTCCTCGAGGTGGTCGACAGCTACGACGGCGACGACACCGGCCTGGACCTGGTGTGGCAGCTGCCGACGCGGGGGAGCGACGCATGAGCGCCGCGATCGTCGAACGCCTCAACGGTCTCGGTTTCGGTGCGGCGCAGCTGGGGAACCTGTACCGGGAGACCTCCGAACGCGACGCCCACGAGGCCGTCGGGGCGGCCTGGGAGGGTGGGATCCGGTACTTCGATACGGCCCCGCACTACGGGCTGGGGCTGTCGGAGAGGCGCCTGGGCCGCGTGCTGCAGCACCTGCCGCGGGAGGAGATCGTGGTCTCCAGCAAGGTCGGGAGGCTCCTGCGTCCCGGGCCCGGCACCGGCGACGACCTCGCGAACGGTTTCGCGGTGCCCGATGACCTGCAGCGCGTGTGGGACGTCAGCGAGGTCGGCATCCGCCGCAGCCTGGAGGAGTCCCTGGAGCGCCTGGGCCTGGATCGTCTGGACATCCTCTACCTCCACGACCCCGAGGAGGGCCCCGAGGAGCAGGCCCTCGCCGAGGGCCTGCCCGCACTCGCCCGAATGCGGGAGGAGGGCCTGGTCGGCGCGATCGGTGTCGGCTCCAAGGACCAGCGGGTGCTGACGCGCGCCGTGCGCACCGGGCTGCTGGATCTGGTGATGGTCTCCGGTCGGTACAGCCTGCTGGAACAACCCGCCGAGGCCGACCTGCTGCCCGCCTGTCGGGAGCACGGCGTCGGCGTCGTCGCCGTGAGCGTGTTCAACTCCGGTCTGCTCGCGCGGCAGGAGGTACCCGACGACGCCCACTATGAGTACGGCCCCGCGCCGCAACCGGTGCTGCAGCGGGCCTGGGAGCTGGCCGCGATCGCCCGCGACCACGGGGTGACGCTGCCGGACCTGGCCGTGCAGTACCCGCTGCGCCGCCCGGAGATCCGTGCGGTTGCTCTGGGCATGCGCAACGCCTCGCAGGTCCGCACCAACCTGCAGCGGTTGCAGGCCCCCGTGCCGCAGGCCGCCTGGGATGCTGTCGACGCATTGCCGCCGCTGGACCTCCCCGGGGCGCGGGCGTGACCGAGGCCCCCGGGGCTGCCGTTACCGATATTCCCGTCACGGGCATCCCCGACGCGGATATCCCCGTCACCGACGCCCACGTGCACCTGTGGGATCTCGGCTGCAGCCCCTACTCCTGGATGGAGCGGGCGCCACAGGAGCTGCGCCGCACGGTGTCCTGGCAGGAGCTGGCACCGGCGCAGGCGGCTGCCGGGGTGACGCGGGTGGTGTTGGTGCAGGCCGACGACACCCTCGCCGACACCGCCCATCTGCTGCGCACCGCCGCCGCGATCGAGGCCGATCCCGGGCCTGTGCGTCACGCCGACGTGGTGGGCTGGCTGCCGCTGCGCACCCCGGAGCTCACCGAACGGCTGCTCGCCGCGAAGGCTCTGCCGGAGGGCACCTCCACGGCGGCCCTCGTCGGTGTCCGCCACCTGGTGCACGACGATCCCGAGGCGGACATGCTCGACCGGCCGGATGTCGGCCGGTCGCTGCAGCTGCTTGCGGCGGCGGGCCTTGTCCTGGACGTCCCGGATGCCTGGCCGCGGCATCTGGCGCAGGTGCAGCGAGTGGCGCACGCGTATCCCGAGCTGTCCGTGGTGCTCGACCACCTGGGCAAACCCCCGCTCGGGGACGGCGAGGCGATGGCGGCGTGGGAACGGGGCCTGCGGGAGCTCGCGGTCTGCCCCGCGGTGGTGGCGAACGTGTCGGGCTCAGGCGCCGCAGGACGCCTGCGCGAACCAGCTCTCCACCCCGGCCACATGCGCCGCGGCGTACACCCGCGCCAGGTCGGGCCGTCCCGCCCGGAGGGCGTCGAGGATCTGCCGGTGTTCGCGCAGGGTGGTGCTCACGGAACTCTCCTGCGTGAGGCCCCGCCAGATGCGGGCGCGGGTGGTGACGCTCGCGAAGCTGTCCAGCAGCGAGGTCAGGTAGTCGTTGCCGCAGCAGGAGTTGATCAGGTGGTGGAAGCGGATGTCGGCCTGCACCAGATCATCCACCGGGGTGTCCTCGCGGAGGGTCTGCATGATCTCCTCGAGGTGCGCGAACCGCTCCTCGCTGATGTTCCCGCAGGCCAGTGCCACGGCCTCCGGTTCCAGCAGGCGCCGCACGGCGGTGGCCTGAGCGGCCTGCGACCCACTCGGCAGCTCCAGCAGGAACCCGAGGGTCTGCATCAGCAGATCCGGGGTGAGGGCGGTGACGTAGGTGCCGTCGCCGCGGCGCACATCCAGCACCCGCAGCACCGACAGTGCCTTGACGGCCTCGCGCAGTGAGTTGCGGGAGACGCCGATCTGCTCCGACAGCTCCTTCTCCGGCGGCAGACGGTCTCCGGGGGTGAGAGAGCCGTCGGTGATCATGCGGGTGATCGCCTGGATGGTGCGGTCGGTCGCCGCCATCGGTGTGGTGTCGGGCTCCATACCCCGATCTTCGCGCATCAACGTGGGCGCGCGCGCAGTCCGCTTATGCCACCGTCCACCGGGAGGGACACCCCGGTGGTCGAGCCGTTCAGCGGTGAGGCCAGGAACACCACCGACTCGGCGACCTCCTCGGGGGTGACCATGCGACCCGTGGCCTGCCGGGCATCCAACGCTGCGCGCTCAGCCACTGGGTCGGGGAAACCCTGGAGCATGCGGTCGACGAACTCCGTGGCCACGGTGCCGGGGTTCACGCAGTTCACCCGGATGCCCTCGGCGACGTGATCGGTCGCCATCGCGAGGGTCATGGCCTGCACGGCCCCTTTCGTGGCGGAGTACAGGACTCGCTCCTGCAGACCGGCGGTGGCGGCGATCGACGACATGTTGAGGATCACCGGGTGCTCGCTGCGGCGCAGATGGGGGAGGGCGGCGGCGCTGACGCGGGCGATGGAGGTGACGTTCACCGACAGCACCCGCGCCCACTCCTCGTCGTCGTTGGCGGTGACGTCCCCGACGGCGCTGATGCCGGCGTTGTTCACCACCACGTTGAGACCCCCGAGCCGGTCGGCGGCCTCCTCCACCGCGGCGGTGGTGGCGGCGCGATCGGTGAGGTCGACGGTCACGACCTCCGCACTCTCGGGTGCCCCGTCGGCGGTCAGGTCGAGCACGGCCATGCGGGCACCGAGCTGCAGGAAACGCCGGGCCGTGGCGCGGCCGATACCGGAGGACCCTCCGGTCACCAGCACACGCAGCCCGCGGTACGGGTCGAGGACATCGGTCATGACGGGCCTCCGATCAGGTCGTGGTGTCGTGCGGGTGGATGGGGTGTTAGGCGCGGCCGAGGCGCTGCCGCTGCTCGCCCAGGTGGGTGATGGACAGTTCCATGACGTCGCCCTCCTGCAGGAACGGGGCGTCGGGGTGGCCGAGGGCGACGCCGGCGGGGGTGCCGGTGTTGATGATGTCTGAATCGCCGCGGGTTTGGTGGAGGCTCGGTTAGTTGGTTCCGGCCTCGATGAGGGCGCGGTTGTCAGGGTAGTGGGTGGCCCAGTAGGTGGCCTCGTACTCGGCGGGCGGGACGTGGCCGAGCTCGCCGTGCAGGCACCGGTGGTTGTACCAGTCGACGTACTCAGCGACGGCGATCTCGACGTCGCTGATGGACTTCCAGCCGCCCTGACGCATGACCGGGTTGCGCACGCACTCGGCCTTGAACAGCGAGTTCAGCGCCTCCGCCATCGCGTTGTCATACGAATCGCCGCGGGACCCCACCGAGGCGACAGCCTCGGCCTCGGCGAGCCGCTCGGTGTAGCGAACCGCGCGGTATTGCACGCCCCTGTCGGAGTGGTGGACCAGACCGGTGACGTCCTGCCCGGCGCGGCGCCTGGCCCACAGACCCATGTCCAGGGCGTCCAGGGCCAGGTCGGTGCGCAGCGAGGTCGAGACTTGCCAGCCGACGATCATCCGGGAGAAGACGTCCAGGACGAACGCGGCGTAGACCCACCCGGAGTAGGTGCGGATGTAGGTCAGATCCGCCACCCACAGCTGGTTCGGTGCCTCGGCGACGAACCGCCGCTCGACCAAGTCGGCCGGCCGTGGCGTCTCGGCGCCCTCGCTCAGGGTGGTGCGGCGGGTCTTCTCCCGCGCGATCCCGCGCAACCCGTGAGCGCGCATGAGCCGCTCAACGGTGCACCGGGCCACGGCGATGCCCTTGCGGACCAGCTCGGCGTGGACCTTCCGAGCCCCGTAGACGCCCAGGTTGTCGGTGTGCACGGTCTTGATCTCCTCGATCAGCTCAGCGTCCCGCACGGCGCGCGCCGACGGGAGACGGTTCTTCGCGGCGTAGTAGGTGCTCGGGGCGATCTGCACGCCGGCGTCCTTGAGCACGGCGCAGATCGGCTCGACCCCGAGCCGGCGACCCTCAACGACCCGATCGCGGTGGGTGTCGATGTACTCGACCACCACCTCGGTCGGCACTTCGCGGGCTACTTGATCTTGCGGTCGAGCTCCGCGGCCGCGAAAAAAGCCGCGGACGTCTTCAGGATCTCGTTCGCCCGCCGCAGCTCGCGGACCTCGCGCTCGAGCTGGGCGATCCGCGTCGCGTCATCCGTCGTCGTGCCGGGCCGGACCCCACCATCGATCTCGGCCTGGCGGACCCAGGTCCGCAACGCCTCGGGATGAATCCCAAGCTGATCGGCGATCCGCTTGATCGCTCCCGTGGCCGTCGCAGGGTCCTTCCGCGCGTCCATCGCCATCCGCGTCGCGCGGTCCCTCAACTCCTCGCTGTACTTCCGCGGTGCTGCCATGACTCTCATCCTTCCGTGGAATGAGAGCCTCCATCAGACCCAGGCGATTCAGTCGCCGGGGTAGAGGGTCATGAACTGACTGAGGTAGCGGACCACCTCACCGACCGGGAAGATCTGGTCGGCAGTGGTGCCGTCCTGCCGGGTGGTGCCGTTGACGGCGAGGGTGAGACGCAGGTCCTGCACGTCGGGGACCTCGTCGGCGGTGACCAGGTAGGGCCCCAGCGGGTTGAAGGTCTCACAGTTCTTGCCCTTGTCCCAGGTGCCGCCGCGCTCCAGCTGGAAGTCCCGCTCGGAGACGTCATTGCTGATCGCGTACCCGGCCACGGCCTGCAGCGCCTCCTCGGCGGAGGCCGCGTAGCGCAGGGTCGAGCCGATGACGACCGCGAGCTCGACCTCCCAGTCCGTGCGCTGTGAGCCACGGGGGATGAGCACCTCGTCGTCGGGACCGACGACGGTGTCCGGGGCCTTCATGAAGACGATCGGCTCCGTGGGGATCCCGGCGTCGGTCTCCCGGGCGTGGTCGCGGTAGTTCAGGCCGATGCACAGGATCTTGCCCGGTGCCACGGCCGCTCCGCGGCGCACCCCGTCGATCTGCTCGACGGGCAGCGGCGGCAGCGTGTTCTGCGCGAGGGCGGTGCGCACCCGGTCGAGGCCACCCTGCTCCAGGAAGGAGCGGTCCACCGCGGGGGCGGAGGTCAGGGAGTCGAGGGCGTAGGCGGTGTCCTGGTGCAGCACGGCCAGGCGCTCGGCGCCGCGGGGTCCGTAGGCGAACAGCTTCATGCGGGGGTCCTTTCCGGCGGAGCGATGAGGTAGGGAGGGAAGCGATGTCCCGGACAGCCTACCGCTCAGAGGTCCGATGTTTGCGGGAGGGGTGAGCCTGCGTCGGTCAGGCGTTGACGGCAGAAGCGAGCTGCTCGTCAGCGTGACGGAGCGAGTACACCGCGTAGGCGACGATCGCCGCGAAGCACACCGCCACCACCAGGTAGGAGATCTTCGCGCTGGTGAGGTCGAGGAGGCGGCCCTGGGCCAGCGGCACGACGGCCCCGCCGATGATCGCGGCGATCAGGGACAGCACCACGCCGGCGACGGTCATCACCGTCAGCAGCACGCGCGGGTCGATCCGACCCATCAGCGCCACCATCAGGAAGCGGAAGACGAGGAAGAGCAGCACCGACGCCTGCAGCCAGTACCCGGCCTCAGTGTTGGTCGCGCCGATCTGCTCGGAGGCGTAGTGCAGAGTGAAGGTCCAAAAGCACGTCTGCGCGGCCACATTGAAGAACTGGGCGACCACGCCGAAGGAGTACAGGGGGCGGCCGAGCAGACGACCGACGGCGGTGCCGTGAAGGTGTGCGGCGCTCTCGGCGATCTCGTGGTGGCGGGTGACGGTCCGGGGGTTCGGGGGCACCTGCACCGCCGCGATGGCCACGGCGTTCAGCCCTCAGAGAGGGGAGCTCAGCGGGTTGAGGGCCGGCGCCACGTCCAGACGGCCGGCAGCACCAGGGCGAAGTACGCCCCGTAGTAGGCGAACTGCACCAGGGAGGACTGGAAGGCGCTCGTCGAGAACACGGAGCCGAAGACGCGCACCAGCGGATCGGTCATGTTCCCCGCGAGTCCCTACGGGACGAAGTGGGAGGCGCGACACCCGGGGGTGAAGCGCTGTGGACACACCGTAGCGAATCATCCGACGTGTGGGGAGGTCCGCGGGGAAGTTTCTGGGGGAAAGCTCCGCTGGACCCGTCGAACATCGGAACTCTCGCCGGGGGCGTGCCGGCACACCGCCCCGTCGCTCGCCTCACCCCTCGCTCGACGGACCCTCCGAGAGATCAGTCGGCCCCCCGGCGGCCAGCAGTTCCTCCGCCCGCTCCCTCACATCCCGCGGCAGTTCCCCGCTGAGGAGATGCAGCGAGTAGTCCCGGGACATGCGGCGGAACGCCATGGTGCCGCGCACCGAGTTGCCGTGGCGATCCAGGGCCGGGGCGTAGGCGGCGAGCCCGCAGATCGCCGGCAGCACCGCGAGGATGCCGCCCGCCACCCCCGACTTCGCGGGCAGGCCGACGCGGCTCATCCACTCCCCGGCGTCGTCGTACATCCCGCAGGTGAGCATCACGCTGAGCACTTGCTGCGAGGCCTCCGGGGACAGGACGCGCCGGCCGGTGCACGGGTTCACCCCGCCGGAGGCGAGGGTCGCACCCATCGTCGCGAGGTCCTCCACGGTGACCAGCACCGCGCACCCGCGCAGATACCCGTCGACCACGTCCACCGGTTCGTCCTCCATGGACCCGGCGGCGCGCAGCATGTGCGCGAGGGCCAGGTTGCGGTGGGCGCTCGCCCGCTCGGTCGCGAACGTCTCCTCATGGACGGGGAGTTCCCGTCCGGCAGCGCCGTCGAGGACCTCACGCAGCAGGGCGGCACGGCTGCGGGCATCCGCCCCGAGCATCGCGTGGGTGCGCAGGGCACCGACGTTCACCAGGGGGTTCTTCGGGCGGCCGGTGTGTTCGTCGATGCTGATGGCGCTGAACTCCTCACCCGTCGGTTCCTGGTCCACGGCGTCGAGGACATAGTCCAGGCCGTGGCGGTCGATGGCGGCGCCGTAGGCGAAGGCCTTGGAGATCGACTGGATGGGGAAGGCGTGGCGCGTTCCCGCGGAGACGACGCGGCCCTGCCGGTCGCACACCGCCAGGGCGAGATGGTCGGCCCGCGCCCCGGACAGACGGGACAGCGGCTCGATCTCGCCATCATCGGTGGACACGTCCAGCAGAGCCGTGCGCAACTGGAGCAGATACTCGTGCAGAGGGTTCGTCACCCTCCGGACGCTACCGGCTCAGGGGATCACTCGTCGCGGGCGCCCCCGGGGCGCAGGTCCACCCCGCCGGCGTTCTGCGCCTCGACCCAGTTGTCGTGCGCGACATGCAGGTGGGTCTGCGGGGGGACGTCGACGGTGCGGCCGTCGGCGAAGGACACGGTCACCTGACCGTCGGCAGCGGGGCGGATGTCCTCCAGGGGACCCCACACACCCGCGCCGGGCAGCCGCACCTGCACGCCGCGCAGTTCACCCAGCAGTGACCCGGAGGCCTCCTCCAGGGGGATCTGCAGGTCGGGAAGGGCTCCGGTGTGGCGGCCGCCCTCCGTGGTCAGCTCCAGGCGCTCCGCCTCCTCGGCGAACAGGCGCTCCACGAGGGAGCCGCCGTGCGGGCGATCGGCGGTGCTGCGGCGGATGTCGTCGGTCATCACGTCCCCTTCTCTCGGGTGGGCCCGGGCACTCGGGTGCGCCCGGGGCCGGGCTGGGCCCCATCCGAGCACATCCACCCGGGGATCTCATGGGCGCAGCACCGGATCATGCGGGTGGGCAGGGCCGATGGGCGTCGGACCCGGAGTCGGACCGGCAGGTCAGGCCCCGGACTTCTCCCGCAGCTGTCGCTTGATCCGGCCGAGCATCCCCGCCATGCCGCGCAGGCGCAGCGGGCTGACGACCTCCGCCAGGCCCATCCGCTCGGTCACGTCCCCGGGCACATCCAGCACCTCCCCGACGGTGAGGCCATCGAGACCCTCCGCCAGGATCCCGGCGAACCCGCGGGTGGTGGGGGCCTCCGGCGGGGCGGAGAAGAACAGGTGCGCGGTGGCGTCGCGTCCCGTGCCCTCGACCTCCGTGATCAGGAAGATCGGGGACTGGCACTCCGGGACCGGTTCCAGCAGCTCGGGGTGGTCGGCATAGCGTTCAGGCAGCTCCGGCAGCCCGTCCGAGAACTCCAGCAGCAGCTGCAGACGCTCCTTCGGCGGCAGGGCCGTGAAGTCGTCGGCGATCTCCTGCAGCGCCGCCGGCACCGCGCCCTGTCCCATCGGGGGGTTGGTCGAGGGGTTCGTCGGGGCGGTCATCGGGCCGGCGCCTCCCCGGGCTCCTCGCCGACGGCGATCGGCAGCCGCACGGCGTTGCCCCATTCGGTCCACGAGCCGTCGTAGTTGCGGACGTTCTCGAAACCCAGCAGGTGGGTGAGCACGAACCAGGTGTGGCTGGAGCGCTCGCCGATGCGGCAGTAGGCGATGGTCGGAGCTGACGGGTCGAACCCGAGTTCCTCGCGGTAGATCGCCTCCAGCTCGGCGCGGGGCTTGAAACGACCGTCCTCCTGGGCGGCGCGGGCCCACGGCACGGAGCGCGCGGTGGGGATGTGGCCGCCGCGGAGAGTGCCCTCCTGCGGGTACTCCGGCATGTGCGTGCGCTCGCCGGTGTACTCCTGCGGGGAGCGCACATCGATCAGCTGCCCGCCGAGGAAACCGAGCACGTCCTCGCGGTAGGCGCGGATCGGGGCGTCGTTGCGCTCCCGCACGGGGTAGTCGGCGGGCTGGGGCGTCGGGGTCTCGCGGGTCATCTCCCGGCCCTCGGCCTCCCAGGCGGCGCGGCCGCCGTTGAGCAGGCGCACGTCGCGATGGCCGAACAGCTCGAACACCCACAGGGCGTAGGCGGCCCACCAGTTCGACTTGTCGCCGTACACCACGACGGTGGTGTCCTCCGAGATGCCGGAGCGGCGCATGAGCTCGGCGAACCCCTCCCCGTCGACGTAGTCGCGGGTCACCGGGTCGTTGAGGTCCAGATGCCAGTCGATCTTCACGGCGCCGGGGATGTGCCCTGTCTCGTAGAGGAGCACGTCCTCGTCGGACTCCACCACCACCAGGCCGTCCTCAGCGAGGTGCTCGGCGAGCCACGCGGTGGTCACCAGCTTCTCGGGGTGGGCGTAGTCCTGCAGTTCGGGGCTCGGGTCCAGGGCAACGGTCACGATGCGCACCTCGTCTCATGGGTCGGTCGGATGGTCCCAGTGTGTCACCCGACCCCTGAATTTCGGGACGGGGATGTTGCAGAACACAGGCGCTGGGGTGGGCCGTGCGCTGCGCACACTCACCTGCGCTCGGCGTCGGCCTGCTCCTTCGACCAGCCCAGAGGCAGGAAGTCGTTGTCCGGGTCCATCGCCTTCGCGGCCGCCACCAACAGCACCATGTTCAACGCGTTCAGCACGTTGATGAACACGAACACCCGTTCATCGGAGAAGTTCTGGGAAGCGACGATGATCGCCGCGGCGGTGCCGAGCTGGGCAGTGGCGAGACCGCCGACGTCCTTCAGGTGGGATTCGTCGTCACCCATCATGTAGCCGATCAGGAACGCCAGCAGCAGGGCGCCGACGCCGATCGCCGCAGCCTTCCACAGCTGCAGGTCGGTGAGGGCGTCGAGGTTCGTGAGGATCGTCAGCGCCAGCAGCACGTACAGTGCGATGTTCGCCAGGCGGGCGATCCAGGGCCGGGCCTTCTGGGCGGTCTCCCCGAGCAGTTTCTGCAGCACCATGTCGATGAGGATCGGCACCACCAGCTGCAGGGTGAGGCTGCGGGCGATCTCGAGCCCGTCCACCTCCAGGCCCGCCACCAGCCGCGGCAGCACCAGCGGCACCTCGATCACGGTGCCCGCCACCAGCACCAGCATCACCGAGGCCGCGAGAGCGAGGTCCTCGGCGGCGGTGTCGGCCAGTTTGATGAGGAACGGGGCGCCGGCGCACAGACCCAGCAGCAGGAGCGCCGCGGCGTACTCCTCGGTGGGCTGGAACAGCATGATCAGGTACGTCATGATCCCCGGCACGGCCACCAGGTTGATCATCAGCATGCGGGTGAGGAAGCGACGTTTGCGCAGGTGATGCGCGATCTGGGAGGGCTTCTGTCCCAGGCCCACGTTGAGCATGCTGCCCAGCACGAACACCTGCAGGGCGATGCGCAGGACCACATCGAGGATCTCGCTCATGCGGCCCGCCTCACTGATCCACGTCGATCGGCATGAACCGGTAGAAACGGTCAGGGCCGACGTCGTCGATCACCTTGTGGCCGTCGGCCCGGATGTATCCGACGCGCTCGGCGTACTCGTCCCACTGGGAGGTCATCTCCGCCAGCAGCTGGGGGTGCTCCGCGGCCAGATCGTCCAGTTCCCGCGGATCGGCCTGCAGGTCGAACAACCGCCAGGTCTCCCCGTCGCCCCACGGCGGCATCGCCAGCACCGCCTTCCAACGGCCCCGCAGCACACTGCGGGATTCCTGCATCTCGAAGCACAGGGCATCATCCTCATCCCGCACCGGGGAGTCATCCCGGCCGGTGAGCAGCGGCGCGAGGCTGCGGCCCTCCAGGGCCGGGGGCTCCTCGCGGCACCAGGTGCCCGGACGCTCCACCCCGGTGAGGTCGAGGACCGTCGGGTACGGGTCGGTGACATGCAGCAGCTGGTCGGTGATGACCCCCCGCAGCCGCACCGGTCCGCCCGCCACGATCAGCGGGGTCTGGATGCCGCCCTCGAAGGTGGTGGCCTTGAAGTGCGACAGCGGGGAGTCCGACACCTCCGCCCAGGCGCCACCCATCGACACGAACGACCCGGGCCGGCCGCGATGCTCCAGGGAGTTGTCGAAGTCGCGGGCGATCTGCTCCTCGGAGTTCCCGGCGTCGTGCGAGGCCACACCGGAGTTCGCGCCGTTGTCGGACAGGAAGATGATCACGGTGTCGTCGAGACGGCCGGTGCGGTGGAGGGCCTCGAGCACCCGCCCGATCTGCTCGTCGACCAGCTCCACCATGCCGGTGTACAGCTCGAAGTCGCGGGTCTCCTCGGCGCGTTGCTGCGGGCTGAGCTCGTCTCAGGCGGGGAAGGCGCCGGTGCCGGGGTGCGCCTCGGTGTCGGCGGCCACCAGGCCCAGGTCCCGCATCCGGGCGATCCGGCGCTCGCGCACGGCGTCGTAGCCGTCGTCGTAGCGGCCGCGGTGTCGATCCAGCCAGTCCTCGGGCAGCTGCAGCGGGTCATGCGGGGCGGTGAAGGCCAGGTAACCGAAGAACGGGGCGTCGTCCTCGAAGCCCTCGATGTGGTCGATCATCCGATCCGCGTAGGCGATGGAGGAGTAGAAGTCCTCCGGCAGCTCATCGGTGACGTCGCGGTCATCATCCCGGTACGCGGTCTGCACGGCCTCGGTGGTGCTCAGCGGTTGGGCGTCGGCGAAGTGGCTGCCCCCGCCACCGAGGAACGCGAAGCTGCGCTCGAAACCGCGGGCGGCGGGCCGGGTCTCATCGGTGATGCCGATGTGCCACTTGCCCGCCATGAACGTGTGGTACCCGCCGGCGCTGAGGGTCTCGGCCAGGGTGGGGGCGAGGTGGTTCAGGTAGCCCTCGTATCCGCGCTGCATGTACTGGTTGCGGGAGTGGTGCGGCTGCATCACGCCCAGTCCCACCTGATGGTTGTCGCAGCCGGTCAGCAGCATCGCCCGGGTCGGTGCGCACAAGCTGGAGGTGTGGAAGCCCCGGAAACGGGCACCGCGGTCGGCGAGCTGCTGCAGCACCGGGGTCTCCAACTCCCCGCCGAAGGGGGAGATATCGGAGTACCCATGTCGTCCACGACGATGAGCAGGATGTCGGGTCGGGACCGGTCCGGCATGGTGATCTCCTCTGCGCTGGGACACCGGCCCACCAGATGGTAAGTCGTGTGCGCGCCAAGGGTACGGCCTGAGCATGAATGCGCGGGGACCGCGGGCCGGTCCGGGTCGGGGCGGCCCACCCCGCGGCCGGTCGACCCCCGCGCCCCGTGCGCCCCGGCGCTCCCGCACCCCGGCGCCCCGTGCGTGGAGGATTTCGTGGGGAATCGACGCCGGATTCCCCACGAAATCCTCCACGCACGGCTCGGGAGGTGCCCCTCCACGCACGGCTCGGGAGGGGCCGCGCCGGATCGGCTCAGGCGCAGCCGGGCCTGGGGTCCCTCCCTCAGTACGCGTACGCGGAGAAGGCGTCGCGCAGCTGCGCGGTGTCGGCGCCGCGGGACAGCAGCACCTGCAGCAGCAGCCGCGCCTTCTGCGCCGGCAGGGCGCCCGCCATGATCGCGCCGTTGGCCAGCAGATCGATCTCGCTGCCCGGATAGTCGTAGTGCCGGTCGGAGGTGCCGCCCTCCGCCACGCGAGTCGCCACCACCACCGGCACCCCGGCGTCGATCAGCGCGCGCAGCCGCGGCACCGCCGCCGCCGGCACGTGCCCCATGCCGACGCCCGCGATCACCAGGCCGTCGGCGGATGCGGCCGACAGATGATCGAGGATCTCACCGTCATCGCCCAGGCCCAGCGCCACCACCGGCACCCGCGGCAGCATCGCCGGGAGCAGCTCGGGCCGGGTGCAGGGGCGGTCCGTGGGCCGATACACCAGGTGCAGGTCCTCCTCGGCGACCAGGGCGACCGGGCCGGAGGGTTCCGAGTGGAAGGCGTCCACCGACCGGGAGCTGGTCTTCGTGACCCGGTCGGCCAGGTGCACCAGCCCGTCGAACACCGCGAGCACCCCGAGACCGCGGGCCGACGGTGCCAGAGCGGTGCGCACCGCGTCACGCAGATTCGCGGGGCCGTCGGCACCCGGAGCGTTCGCCGGACGCATCGCCCCCGTCACCACCAGCGGCTCCGGGCGCTCCCAGTGCCGGTTCAGCAGGAACGCCGATTCCTCCAGGGTGTCGGTGCCGTGGGTGAGCACCACCCCGGTGGCGCCGGCGTCGAGCGCCTCGTGGGCGAGTTCCAGTACCTGCCGCAGATGCGCCGGCCGCACCGACGGCGATCCGATGTTCGCCACCGGCCGGTGCGTCACCACCGCCTCGGCGATGGTGGTGGTGATCGGGGCGTCGCCGGCGCCGCCGGGAGTGGCCCGCAGCCCCGAGGCGTCCTGCGTCATGAAGATCGTGCCGCCCAGGGAGAGCAGCGCGACGCGACCGCGCGGGGCAGTGGGCTCAGGGGAGGGGGCGGCGGTCACGGGGAGTCCCTTCGATGGCGGTCAGGTGCCGGGCCGACGGGCCAGGCGCACGACGACCTCACTGTGGTGGGTGTGCGGGAACATGTCCACCCAGCGGGCGGCGGTGATCCGCAACGACGGCATCCGTGCCAGGTCGGTGGCGAGGGTGGCGGGGTTGCAGCTGGAGTAGACGACGTGCGGCACGGAGGAACCCTCCAGCCAGGTGGCCAGGCGCTCGCCGATCCCGCGCCGCGGCGGATTCACCACCACGGCGTCGGGCTGATCGGCGTCGGGCTGTGCCTCGGCCCAGGTGGTGGCGTCGGCGGTGAGGAACCGGGGCCGGGCGGCCGCCGGGTCGAGCGCGGCGGCGGCCTCCTGCGCCCCCTCGATGGCCTGAGCGCTGACCTCGACGCCGGTGATCTCGGCGTGCGGGAGGGCGCGGGCCAGGTGCAGCGCGAAACCCCCGAGACCGCAGTACAGGTCCCAGATCCGCGGGGCAGGTGCCGCAGGGGTCGGCGCGAAGGCGCTGGCCACCCAGGCGGCCGCCTGCCGGTACAGCTGCCCTGCCACGTGCGGGTTGGTCTGCAGGAACGCCTGCGGATGGGCCATGAGCACCACGTCGCCGGTGGGCACCGGCAGCCGCCCGGGCCCGTGCAGCGGGATCTCCGTGGGCCCCTCGACGGCGGTGGTGTGGTCCGGGTGGATGTTCGCGCTGACCTGCTGCACCGTCGGGCAGGTGGCGAGCAGCCGCGGCAGATGCTCGCGCAGACGCGGCAGCGCCTGCTCGCTGCGCAGCACGAACCGCAGGGCGTGATGCCCGTCGGGGGATGCGGTGACCAGCACGTTCTTGATCTCGCCGCGGCGTCGAGTGACGTCGTACGGGGGGATCTGGGCGCGGCGGATCAGCTCCCGGGCGGCGTGGAGCACCGGCTCGACGCCCTCCGGGTACAGGGGGCAGTCGCTGAGGTCGGCGGTGGCGGGCTGACCGGGCAGGCCCAGCACCGGGGCGGCGGCGGTGCCGGCCACCGCCATCTTCCCGCGGCTGCGGAACCCCGCCTCGGGGCCGATGATCGGCGGGAGCCACCGGAGGTCAGTCAGGTCGGGGCCGCGCGCCTCGGCCTCGGCCCAATACGGCGCGAGCAACCGCTGCACCCGCTCCTGGGCCCGCGCCACTTGCTCCTCGTGCGGGAGCGCCAGCAAGCTGCAGGAACGGCAGGTCCCGGCGTCGAAGTGGTGGCAGCGCACCCCGGGAGTCTATGGGGGCCGGTGCGTCTAGCAGGGCCCACCGGTGCGGGGCGTCGCATGGCGGGTGGTGCGGGCCGTCGCCGGGGCCGTCCACGGGTCCTCCGGCCAGGGGTGTTTCGGATAGCGGCCGCGCATTTCCCGCCGCACCTCCTGATACGGGCCGTTCCAGAACGACGACAGGTCGTCGGTGATCGCAAGCGGCCGCCGCGCCGGGGAGAGCAGATGCAGCAGCACCGGCACCCGGTCGTCGACCAGACGGGGTGTGGTCGCGAGCCCGAACAGTTCCTGCAGTTTCGCGGCGAGCACGGGCGGCTCGGGGGCGGAGGCTGCTTCGCCGCTGGGTGGGTCGGTGCGGGACGTTCGCGGCGTCTGCGGCACCGGTGGGTACTCCACCCGCGCACTGCCCCCGGAGGGCAAGGGCAGACGCTCCGGCACCAGGTCCTCCAGCCGGGAGGCCTCCGGCCAGGGCAGCAGTAGGCGCAGACCCCTGACGAGATCGAGCCCCGACAGGTCGGCCGAGCGCAGGGATGCCAGCTGCGGGGCGAGCCACAACTCGACGCTCTCCCGCAGCGCCTCGTCGTCCACCGCCGGCCACGGCGCCCCCAGTTCCCGGTGCAGCAGGGCGAGCCGCCGACGCAGCGTCGTCGCGGTCTCGGTCCACGGCAGCACCGCCACGCCCCGGTCGCGGACCTCGGTGAGCACGGCCTCGGCGATGTCACTCTGCCGGGCCGACACCGGGGTGGAGTTCAGCTCGATGGTCCCGAGGGCGCGCCGCTCCCGCACCCGCACGGCACCGCCGTCGAGCCGTGCCACCCGCCCCTCGGTGAGCAGCGGCTCCCCGGCGGCGAGGGCATCGGCCGGCGCGAGGGGCGCCGCCAGCCGGATCACCGCGCCGGTGCCGTCGGCCTGCCGACCCTGGGCGCGTTGCACCTCCCACACCGCGAGCCACGGCGCCCCGAGCAGGGGGCTGCCCTCCGGCAGGGCCGCGCGGGTGCCGGAGGCCAGCAGGTATGTGCGGGAGGTGGGAGAGACTCGGCGGGCGATCCGCTCGGGACGCGCCAGCGCCAGCACCACCCCGACCCGCTCCCCGGGCGTGGTGGCGCCGGTCAGCGGTGGGGGCGCCGTGCCCTCCGGCCCGGGTGCCGCCTGCTGACCGAGGCGCTCCAGGCGGTCGCGTTCGCGGCGCCATCGTTCGACCCCCGGCGCATCCCCGCGCCGCAGGGCTGCCAGCAGTCCCGGCAGGTCGCCGCCGTCCACGCGGTGGTCGTCGGAGATCGCGGCGACGACCTCCGCGGCGACACGGCCCGCCTCCGGGCCCGGCAGCCGCGCCGTGCCGTCGTGCAGCGCCCGCGCCTCCCGCACCCCGACCGGCCAGGTCGCGAGATCCCGGCCCGATGCGGTGGGACGCCCCGCTGCATCCACCAGATCGAGGGCGCGCAGCGTGGCCTCGGCGGCGCGGATCTCCGCGGAGGGGGGAGGGGTGAGCAGTGGCAGGTCCTCCCCGCGGGGTGCGCCCCAGCAGGCCAGCTGCAGCGCGGCGTCGGTGAGGTCGGCGGTGGTGATCTCCGGGGGCGACTGCGCGGGCATCGCCGCCGCCTCCGCCTCCGCGTAGGCGCGGATGGCGCGACCGGGCCCGAGGCGGGCGGCGCGGCCCGCCCGCTGATCGGCCTCCGCACGTGAGGCGCTCACGGTGACCAGGCCCGGCATGTCGCGGCCCCGGTCCCGGCGCACCTGCCGCGACAGCCCGGCGTCGACCACCAGGCGCACCCCGGGCACGGTCAGGGAGCTCTCCGCGACGGCGGTGGAGACGATGATCCGCGGTGGCGCCCCGGGCGGCCGGCCACCGGTGGCGCGATCCTGCTGCGCCGCGGGCAGGCGTCCATGCAGGGGCAGCACCTCACGCTGGGGTGCCAGGTCCCGCAGCAGCGCGACGGTGCGGTCCACCTCCCGCGCCCCGGGGACGAACACCAGGGCGTCGGCATCGACATCGCCGTCGTCGAGTGCGACCACCGTGGTGCGGGCCAGGTGCTCGAGGAACGTCTCGCTCACTCCGCGCTCGTCCAGGCGCGGACCGGAGGCCGGGGCGTGGTCGATCTGCAGCGGATGCAGGGCACCGGGGACGTCCACCACCTCGGCGCCACCCAGCACCTGCGCCACCGCCGCCGCGTCGAGCGTGGCGGACATGGCCACCACCGTGAGGTCCTCCCGCAGCATCCGTGCCTCGGCCAGCATCCCCAGCAGCAGGTCGGTCTCCAGGGAGCGTTCGTGCACTTCATCGAGCAGCACCGCGCCGATCCCCTCCAATGACGGGTCGACCAGCAGCCGCCGCAGCAGCACACCGGGGGTGAGCATCTCCACCCGGGTCTCGGGCCCGACGTGCCGCTCGCCGCGCACGGTGAAGCCGACGGGGCCGCCCAGCGCGGAGCCGTCCAGGGAGGCCAGTCGGCGGGCGGCGGCGCGCACCGCGATCCGTCGGGGCTGCGTGACCACCGTGAGGCCGCGGGTGCGGGAGGCGACGAGCGCCGGCAGGAGGGTCGTCTTCCCGCTGCCCGGTGGGGCGGTGACCACGGCGACACCGGTGTCGACGGCCCGTTCCAGCTGCGCGCGGGCCTCGGCCACCGGTAGGCCGGCCCCGATCGCGTCGAGGTCGAAGCGGTGCGCAGCGGGCATGCGGGGAGTCTACGGAGGCGGGGTGGGGGTGCTCGCGCCGAGACACCCCCCTTGACGCCCCACTCCCAAAAGGTTGAATATTCAAGCAATGATGCGCCGGGGAATCCGGCCGACCTGCCGCGCGGAGGCGGCACGAGAGCAATGGAACAGAGTGAGCACGCTGCAGAACCTGACCGTCCTCGGATCCGGGGTGCTGGGGTCGCAGATCATCATGCAGGCCGCCTACGCGGGCAAGGATGTGGTCGCGTACGACGTGACGCAGGAGTTCCTGGACGCGCTGCCGGAGCGGTATGAGTGGCTGCGTGGCCAGTACCGCCGTGACCTGGAGGACTTCTCCGAGGAGCGGTTCGAGGAGGCGATCCGCCGGATCCGCTCCACCACCGACCTCGCCGACGCCCTGCAGGACGCCGACGTGGTGGTCGAGGCGGTGCCGGAGAAGCTCGACCTGAAGAAGCAGGTCTGGGCGGAGGTCGGGGAGAAGGCCCCCGAGAAGACTCTCTTCGCGACGAACACCTCCTCGCTGCTGCCCAGTGACTTCATGGACGCGACCGGGCGCCCCGAGCGTTTCACCACCCTCCACTTCGCGAACCTGGTGTGGCTGCACAACACCGGTGAGGTCATGCGCACGCCGAAGACCTCCGACGAGACCTTCGAGCGCGTGATCTCCTTCGCCGCGGAGATCAACCTGATCCCGATCGCCCTGCACAAGGAGCAGCCCGGGTACGTCCTCAACTCGCTGGCCATCCCGTGGTTGGACGCGGCCCAGTCGCTGTTCGCCCGCGGCATCGCCGAACCGGAGGACATCGACACCGTGTGGCAGGTGGCCACCGGCATGGAGAACGGACCGTTCGCGGCGCTCGACATCATCGGTCTGGAGACCTCGTACAACATCACCTCGCAGTCGGAGCACCCCGACGTGCGGGCGTTCGCCGACCTCATCAAGCGCGACTACATCGATCAGGGCAAGACGGGTGTCGCAGCCGGGGAGGGCTTCTACCGCTACGACGCCGACGGCCGCCGCGTGGCCGCGTGAACCCCGGCCCGGGGGTGTGTCGATCGCTGGTGGCATGACCCCGTGACGGTGACCCTCGTGGGCCCGCACCCCCGTGCCAGAGGTGCCGGAGGCGTTCCCGCGGGAACGTTTCCGGTCGGGTTTCCTCCCCAGGGGCGGGGTGTCCCCATGGGAGACCCGGGCTCCGTGTCCCCCTCACCCGACGCGTCGCGCACCGTGATGTGCCGCCTCAGATCCAGACCATGGAACGGAGGCGGCACATCACGGGGAAGGGGTGCGGCGCATCTGGGGTGGCCGGTGACCCCACCCGGGGTGCCCTCCCGACAGGATGCAACCGGGACGCCCGCGTCCTACGCTTCTGGGGGAAACACGGATGCCCGGGAGGTGGAGGCTGTGAGCGAGCAGCGTGTCCGATTCCGCGACATCAAGCCGTACTCGATCGTCGATTCCCTCGATGAGCTCACCGGCCCGAGCGCCGGACAGATCACGCTGCCCGTCGACGTGCACTGGTCTGGGCCTCGGTCCACGTTCGACGTCCAGGACCGTGACGACCTTCAGCAGGCGTACCAGTCGATCCTCTCCAACGGCCGGCGCGAGCACCTGGTGGAGTTCCTCCACAAGGACCTGCTGCTCACGGTGTGGCCGGTTCTCGCCCTGGATCGGCGCGTGCTCGACCTGTGGTGCGATCGATTCCCCGAGATCGCCGCCATCCAGCGAGAGTTCTGATGGATCGCCAGCAGGATGCCGTCCGCCGTCGCGTCGCCAGGCTGATGCTGGAGGCTCTCGCCGGCACCGAGTATGTGCTCACCGGCGCGAGCGCCCTGGCGGAGCACGGCCTCATCCACCGTGAGACGAAGGATGTGGACCTGTTCACGGTGGGGGAGGAGGGGCAGCGCGTCCCTGATGTCATCCCACTCCTCCGGGCGCGCCTCGACGCGGAGGGGGGCACCCTCATCATCGGGCGGGAGTTCCCCGGCTTTGTCGATGGGCGGATCCAGCTCGACGGTTATGAGATCGGGTTCGACCTGGGCGCCGACTGGCGCGGGTACCCCCCGGTCCAGATGGACATCGGCCCCGTCCTCGACGTCCGAGACTCCATCGGGAGCAAGGTCGCCGCACTGTACTCCCGCAACGAATCGCGCGACTACATGGATGTCGCCGCGATCCTGCTCGACGGACGATGGAGCGCCGACCAGATCATGACCATGGGTGCTCACAATGATCCCGGTTTCGACCGCTCCGAGTTCGCCCGCATCCTCCACCCGGGTTCTGCCCGCTTCCCCTCCAGCCACCGCTTCCGGAGCTACGGTGTCACGTCGGCGCAGGAGGACGCCATGCGCGAGGCTCTCACCGTCCTGCGCGACGCCGCTCTGGGGGAGGGCCTCGACCAGGGTGATGCCGAGGAGCGCTGACCCTCTCGAGCGCGTGGCGGGCGGGCGTGCGTCCACCATCGCTCAGAATTCTGCCGCGTCGCACCGCGAGACGCGCACCACCCACCGCGAGAAAGGAGCTCCGATGGCCCAGACCTCCCGGCGCCCTGGGGGACCGGGCGCACAGCGTTCCCCCTCGCCTGCGTCGACGCCGCCTGCATCCACGCCGCCAGCGTCCACGTCGCCGACCCCGGCACAGCTGCGCGGACGCACCGACCCCGCGCGACGCGTGCGCCCGGTGGACTGGTCCGCCCGGCCCGCCTCCGTGACTCCCGACGCCACGCCACGGGAAGACCACCCCGGTGCCGCCCGTCCTGCACCGCGCCGGCGGGCCCGCACCGTACAGTTGCCGCGCCCCGAACCCGCGCCCCCGGAGGCGGCCGTCCACACCCTGCGGGAGAGCGACCCGCGCCCCGCGCTGCGGCCCTTGCGGGTGCGGGAGGAGCTGATCCGCATCGTCGGCGCCGACTGGGCGAGCGACCACCAGATCATCGAGACGGTCGCGGACCCGGAGGACGTGTGGACCGCCGACGCCGGCGTGAGTGACCACTTCCAGCGCGGGGGTCTCGTGGTGCAGGTGCGCCGGGCCGACAACGCGGTGATCGGTGTGTTCTCCCGCAGCTATGCCCTGTCGGTGCGGCCCGATGATGTGCAGCGCGGCGGAGGGGAGGACGCCCGGTCGGTGCGCGGCGGCATGGGCACGCGGCATCCGACGACGCGGCGGGAGCTGCTGGAGCGGTTGGCGGCGGCCGGCTTCGAGGTGCACGACGGCCGTACCCACGGGCGCATCACCCACCCGCTGCATCCGGGGCTGTTCGTGCCGCTCGCCTCGACCCCCGGCGACCAGCGGCGCTTCACCCGCAATGTGGTGACGCAGGTGCGGCGGGTGTTCGGCGTGGATCTGCGCTGAGGGCTCCAGGGCGGGAACGCCGAGACCGGCCGGGCAGGGGAGCACGGTGGCGGCGGGAACAGTGGCGACGGGACCGGATCGCCCCCGGACAGGAAAGTGCCCCGGCCGGTCCCCACCGGCCGGGGCCATCCCTTTCCCCCGCGTCGCCCGGATGTCGTGACTGGGGTCGCCCCCTCCTCAGTGGGCGAGCCCTCCGGCGACGCGTTGCGACTATCAGACCAGCCGTCCCGGGACGGGCGCTGTGCCGGTGCTTGGGGTTCGCTGGGAAACGCAGCGGCGACAATGAGGACATGAGCCCTTCCGCCTCGGGTCCTGCAGAAACGTCCGTCCACCTGGGCGTCGTCCTCGCCCCCGAGCTTCCGGTCGACGCTGTGGACGCCGACGCTCTCCGGGTGCGCCTGGACGCTGCCTTCCCCGGCCTGCGGTGGAGCGTGCACCTGCGACGCGAGGCCCTCGGTGATGCCGACGCCGACGCCCTCGACCTGCTGGAACTCGTGCGCGACCGGATGCTCGACGAGGACTGGGACGTCGTCGTCGGACTGCTCGACCGCCCCCTGGTGCAGGGGCACCACACCCGCACCGAGCAGGTCTCCCCGGTGCACGCCGCGGCGGTCGTCTCCCTCGACCATGCCGCCGAGCCCGCGGAAGAGGCGACCGCTCGCGTCGTCGGATGGATCCTCGGGCTGGACCCCGATGATGACGCGCCCTCGGCCACCGACCGTGCCGGAGCCGTGCGCTGGGCCCGGCAGCTCGCCGACGACGTCGAGGAACGGCGCGGAGAGTCCGGGGTCGCCTACGCCGCCCGGGTCGCCGGCTCCAACGCCCGGCTGATCCTCGGCGCGGTGCGGGCGAATCGGCCGTGGACTGTGGCGCTGACCCTCACGCGCTCGATGTCGACGGCCCTGGCGACCGGGGCGCTGACACTGATCACCACCGACCTGTGGCTGTTGGCGGCCGAGTACAACGGGGTGCAGATGGCCCTGCTGGGCATCGCCGCGGTGGGGGCGGTGACCGTGAGCCTGATGATCGGCGCGCACCTGTGGGAGCGCCCGCGTCGCTCGGGGGAACGCGAACAGGTGACCGTGTTCAACATCGCCACGCTGCTCACGGTGCTGCTGGGCGTGGTGACTCTGCACGTGCTGCTGATGATCGCGGCGCTCGCCGGTGCGGCGCTGCTGGTCGACGCGGATGTGTTCGCCGAGGTCACGGGGGAAGCGGCCACCTGGGTGGAGTACCTGAAGCTGGCGTGGTTCGTCGGCGGCCTCGCGACGATCGGCTCCGCACTCGGCGCCGGACTCGAGGATGACGACGACGTGCGCGACGCGGTGTTCACCCGCGGCAGCGGGCACTGACGGGTCGCGCTCAGCGGCCGTCGGAGCGACGGAACACCGCGGCGAGGATCGCCCCGGAGAGGTTGTGCCAGATGGAGAACACCACCGCCGGAAGAGCCGACTCGGGGGAGAGGTACTGCGCGGCGAGACCCGCGGCCAGCCCTGAGTTCTGCATCCCGACCTCGACGGAGACGGTCCGTGCGGAGCGCTCCGGCAGCCGGCTGAGTCGCGCCGCCCCGTACCCCAGCAGGTAGCCGAGGCCGTTGTGCAGCACGACGGCGAGAAGCACCATCGCCCCGGCCTGCAGCACCCGGTCGGCACTGTTGCCGACCACGGCGGCGACGACCAGGGCCACGAAGATCACCGAGATCCACGGCAGCACCGGCAGCACCCGGTCGACCAGGCGGCGCAGCAGCAGGCGCACCAGCAGACCGGCGAGCACCGGCACCAGCACGATCTTCACGATCGACAGGGCCATCGCAGCCCCGTCCACCGGCATGTAGCGGCCGGCGAGCCACAGCGTGAGCAGCGGCGTGAGCAGGGGCGCCAGCAGTGTCGAGATGGTGGTCATGGTCACCGACAGCGCGGTGTCGGCCCGCGCCAGGTAGGACACGACGTTCGAGGCGGTGCCACCGGGCGCCGAACCGACGAGGATCACGCCGGCCGCGAGCGCCGGAGGCAACCCCAGCGCGAGGGACACCGCGAGACCCAGCAGGGGCATGATCACGAACTGCGCGACCACGCCGAGGGCCACGGGCAGGGGCCGCTTCGCCACCAGGGCGAAGTCCGGCAGCGTGAGCGTCAGGCCCATCCCGAACATGATCACGCCCAGGAACACGTTCACCCAGGGGAGCATCGCCGCCGACGGTCCGGGGGCGAGGAACCCGACGGTTGCGGCAGCCAGCACGAGCAGGGGGAAGGCCGTCACCGCCAGCCGGGCAGAGCGGTCCTCCGCGGAGAGGGTCGGTGCCGGGGTCTCGGGGGAGGGATCCGGGGCCCCGTGACGTCGGGGTTCGGGGTGGGAGGAGGTCGACATGCAGGCACGGTACGCCGCCTGTTCAGCATACGGTCAGTCGTCTTGAGATATGGACGTTTCCGCGGGTGGGTGGACGGGGCGCGGGTGTGGAGGAAGCGTCGGGGGATGGGGGACATCGTCTGTCGGGCCCGGGTGACACACTCACCGACATGACAGCCCCGCCCGACGGCCCGACCGGCCCTCCGCTCGACCCGACACTCCAACTCGACTCCCTCCACCCCGACGCCCTGCACCAGGAGGCGCTGGGGGCCCTGCGCGCCCTGACCGGCCGCGCCGATGCGGTGTTCCATGACGGCCAGTTCGAGGCGATCTCCGCCCTGGTGGGTGAGGGCCGACGGGTGCTCGTGGTGCAGCGCACCGGCTGGGGCAAATCCGCGGTGTACTTCCTGTCGGCGCTGCTGCAGCGCCGCCGGGGCCGCGGCCCCGCCCTGATCGTCTCCCCGCTCATCGCTCTGATGCGCGACCAGGTCGCGGCCGCCGCGCGGGCCGGGGTGCGGGCGGTGGCGATCAGTTCCGCCAACGCCACCGAGTGGGAGGAGATCGAGCAGCGTCTGGCCGCCGCCGACGTCGACGCCCTGCTCGTCTCCCCGGAACGCCTGGTCAACCCGCGGTTCCGCAGCGAACACCTGCCCCGTCTGGTGGAACGCATGGGACTTCTGGTGATCGACGAGGCCCACTGCATCTCCGACTGGGGTCACGACTTCCGGCCTGACTACCGCCGCATCCGCGACCTCGTCGCCCAGCTCGACCCGCGGGTGCCGGTGCTCGCCACCACCGCCACCGCCAACGGCCGCGTGGTCGCCGACATCGAGGAGCAGATCGGCCGCCGCCGCGACGGCACCGCCGCCGACGTCCTCACGGTCCGCGGGCCCCTCACCCGGGACAGCCTCCGCCTGGGCTGCGTGCGACTGCCCGATGACCGCGACCGCCTCGCGTATCTCGCCCAGGTGATCGACTCCCTGCCCGGAAGCGGCATCGTGTACGCGCTCACGGTCTCCGCGGCCGAGGACCTCGCCACCCTCCTCGATGCGCCGCACCGGCCCGTGCGGGCCTACACCGGCCGCACCGACCCCGACACCCGCGCCGAGCTCGAGGAGGACCTGCGCCACAACCGGGTGAAGGCCCTGGCCGCCACCAGCGCCCTCGGCATGGGCTTCGACAAACCCGACCTCGGATTCGTGGTGCATCTCGGCGCACCCTCCAGCCCCGTCGCGTACTACCAGCAGGTGGGTCGCGCGGGCCGCGCCACCGACAGGGCCGATGTGCTGTTGCTGCCCGGCCAGGAGGATCCGCGGATCTGGGAGTACTTCGCCACCGCCTCCATGCCCGACCAGGACCGAGCCGACCGGGTGCTCGAGGCGCTCGCCGAGGCCGACGGCCCGCTGTCGGTGCCGGCCCTGGAGGCCCGGGTCGACATCCGCCGCACCCCGCTGGACCTGCTGCTGAAGGTCCTCGCGGTCGACGGTGCCGCCGAGGCGGTGCGCGGGGGCTGGCGCGCCACCGGTCAACCCTGGCAGTACGACGCGGAGCGGTACGGGCGCATCGCGGCGGCGCGCCGCGCCGAACAGCAGGCGATGCTCGACTACGAGTCCACCGACCGCTGCCGCATGGTGGTGCTCGCCGAGCAGCTCGACGACGACACCGCCCGTCCCTGCGGCCGCTGCGACGTCTGCGCTGGGCCCTGGTATCCCGACCCGGCTGAGGCCGCCGCGGGCGGGGAGGCGCGCGCCCGGGTCGAGAAGGTCCTCGATCGTGCCGGGGTGCCGGTCGAACCGCGGGCCCAGTGGCCCAGTGGCGCCGAGCGCCTCCGCATCCGTGACGCCACCGGCCAGGCCCTCACCGGGCGCATCCCCACCGAGCATCGCGCCGAGACGGGCCGTGTCCTCGCCCGCACGAGCGACCTCGGATGGGCCGCCCGGCTGCGGGACCTGCTCGCGGTGGACGCGCAGGGGGAACCGATCGACACCGAGGTCCCCGCCGACATCGGGCAGGCGGTGGTGCGGGTCCTCGCCGGCTGGGACTGGCAGGAGCGGCCCGCCGGGGTGATCGCCGTGCCGAGCATGTCCCGGCCCCGCCTGGTGGGATCGCTCGCGCAGGGCCTCGCCACCGTCGGGCGCCTGCCGCTGCTGCCGCCCCTGCAGCTCACCGAGCAGGCGCTGCAGGCGGGGCGGCCCCGCAGCTCCGGCAACAGTGCCTTCCGCCTCGCCGCCGTCGCGTCCCGCCTGAGCGTCGGGGAGGACCTCGCCGCCGCGCTCGCCGACCTCGACGGCGCCCCGGTGCTGCTCGTGGACGACGTCATCGACTCCCGCTGGACTCTCACCGTCGCAGCGCACCTGCTGCGTCGCGCCGGATCCGGGCCGGTGCTGCCGCTGGCTCTCGCACAGGTCGGGTGAGCATCCGCGGGTGGACGGGTGAACGGCCGCGGGTGGCCCGCCCGCGGCGGGATTCAGTGCGCCTCAGGCGGTGGTGGCGGTGCCGCGGTGGCGGGTGGGCACCCCCCAGCGGTGCACCGGCTCCCCGCTGCGCTGCCCGGCCAGGTACAGCTCCGTCATCTCCGCCAGGGCCTGCTGTCGGTCCCGGCCCTGCGATTCCAGTGCCATGACGGTGTCGATCTGCCAGCGGGCGCCGTTGCGGCCGGTGCGGGCCCGCTCCAGCAGCGCCTCGCCGTAACGCTCCACCACGTCCTGATCGGCGCCGAGGTCCCGCAAGCCGTCCATGGCCTGCGGGATCAGATGCTGGCGCAGCAGGTCCGCCACCCGCACCCGACCCAGCTTCGGCCAGGTGACCCGCGCCTCCAGGCCCCACCGGGCACAGGTCTCGAAGGTCTCCTGTGCCCGCCCGAAGCTCATCCGCGACCACAGCGGGCGCCGCTCCTCCACCAGCGCATGGGTGATGCCGTAGAAGAAGGCCGCGTTCGCCGCCATGTCGACCGGCGTCGGGCCCGCCGGCAGCAGCCGGTTCTCCACCCGCAGGTGCGGCATGTCCTTGCCGGGGTCGTAGATCGGCCGGTTCCACCGCCAGATGGTGCCGTTGTGCAGCATCAGCTCGTGCAGCGTCGGCGCGGCGCCCTCCGTCAGCAGCGGCTCCTCCGCCATCGAGCGTGACTCCGGGATCAGCGCCGGGAACAGCCGCACGTTCTCCTCGAACAGATCGAACATCGAGGTGATCCAGCGTTCCCCGAACCACACCCGCGGCCGCACCCCCTGCTCCTGATACTCCGGCGGTCGCACATCCAGGGACTGCACGAAGGTGGGGATGCGGGTCTCGTGCCACAGGCGCCGGCCCAGCAGGAACGGGGAGTTCGCCCCCAGCGCAACCTGCGGTCCGGCGATCGCCTGCGCGGCGTTCCAGGTGTCGGCGAACAGTTCCGGCGCGACCTGCAGGTGCAGCTGCATGGAGGTGCAGGCGGCCTCCGGGGCGATGGTGTCGAACTCGACGTCCAGTCCGCGGCCCTCGCCCTCGATGCGCAGGTGGATCTCCTCCCCGCGCAGCTGCATCACCGTCGTCTCCAGCGCCTCGTACCGGGCGCCGGGGGAGCGCCACTGGTCGCCGCGCAGCAGGTCCTCGTCGATGGTGGGCAGGTGGCCGATGGCGATCACCCGGGTGTCGTGCTGGTCGGCCGCCCGCTGCAACGTCTCCAGACGGTCGGCGAACTGCTGCTCCATCCCGCGCAGTCCCTGGCCGCGCGGGGTGGTGATCGGGAGGTCCGCCTCGGCGTTGAAGACGCCGATCTCGTGGACGAACCCGGGATCATCGGCGGTCTCCAGCACCTCCACCGCGGTGAGGGCGGGGCGGGCGTCGGGGCCGATGAGGTTCAGCTCCAGTTCCACACCGATGGTGCCCTCGGTGACGAACTCCGCGTGATCGAGGAACGACTCGAACAGGTCGAGGTTGCGGCGCAGTTCCCGCCGGTAGCGGGTGCGCTGGCTGCGCGTGTATTCGGTGGTGCCGACCTCACGTCCCATAAGTGCCTCCTGCGTCGGCCGCCCGGGGGCGGCGGGGGTGCGACGGCGTGACCGGGACGGGGGATCCCGAGTTCGGTGCGGCCCGGTGTCCCGGGGACGTCCTGTCGCCTCTGCGCAGTCTAGGGGCGGATCGGTCGGTGTCAGCGCGCTGCGGTGCCGTGGGCGGTGGCGTGGGCAGTGGGCGTGCCCGGCGGCGCGGGACCTGTGGCGAGTGCGCCTTCGTAGACTGGGCGGGTGACCTCTGCAACCGATTCCTCGTCCCCTGACCGACCGACCGGCCCCGGTGCCGCGGCGGAACGCCCCCGCAAGGCGGTCGTCCTGGCCCGCGGCCTCGGCACTCGGATGCGCCGCGCCGACGACTCCGCGCAGCTCGACGCGAAGCAGGCGGAGGTCGCGAACAGCGGTGTGAAGGCGATGATCGACGTGGGTCGCCCGTTCCTCGACTACGTGCTGTCGGTGCTGGCCGACGCCGGCATCGAGGAGGTCTGCCTGGTGATCGGCCCGGAGCACGACATCCTGCGCGACTACGCGGCGCGCACCAGCGGCGGGCGCCTCACTGTCACCACCGCCGTGCAGGAGACACCACGCGGCACCGCCGACGCCGTCAGCGCCGCCCGTGACTTCGCCGGGGACGACCGGGTGGTCGTGCTGAACTCCGACAACTACTACCCGCTGCCCGCGCTCGAGGCCCTGGTCGCCGCCCCCGGCAGCGCCCTCGTCGGCTTCGACCGCACCGCCCTGGTGGAGGGCTCGAACATCCCGGCCGACCGGATCCGCGCCTTCGCCGTCGTCGCGCAGGACGCCGAGGGGCACCTCACCGACATCGTGGAGAAGCCCGACGAGGAGACCCTCGCCGCGTACGGTGAGGCCGCGCCGGTGTCGATGAACTGCTGGATGTTCACCCCGTCGATCTTCGAGGCCGCCGCGCGGGTGGAGCCGAGTCCCCGCGGGGAGCTGGAGATCATCGACGCCGTGCGTCTGGCCCGCGACGCCGGGGAGGTCTTCACCGTGGTCCCGGCCGCCGTCGGGGTGCTCGACATGTCCTCCCGCGGGGACATCAGCGCGGTGCAGGAGGCACTGCAGGGCGTGGAGGTGCGCCTGTGAGCGACGGCCCCGCCACCGTCGGCTGGTTCGTGCCGGGCCGGGTCGAGGTGCTCGGCAAGCACACAGACTACGCGGGCGGCCGCTCCCTGCTGGCCGCCGTCGACCGCGGCCACACCGTGCGGGCCACCGCCCGGCCCGACCAGATCCTGCACGTGCGCTCGACGTTGTCGCTCGACGCCGTGGAGATCGACCTGGATGCTCCCGAGACCGTGCAGCGGCTCGGCGCCGGCCACTGGTCGGGGTATGTCCACGGGGTCGTGGACCGGCTGCGGGCGAACTTCCCGGACATGCTGCGCGGCGCCGACATCACCATCGACTCCGACCTGCCGCTCGCGGCGGGCATGTCCAGCTCCTCCGCGCTGGTGGTGGGCCTGGCGATGACCATGATCGAGCTGGCGGGGATCGACCGCACCGAGACGTTCCGCCGGGAGGTGCCCGATCGGGAGCGCCTGTCGGAGTACCTCGGCACCGTCGAGAACGGGCAGAGCTACGGCCGCCTGGAAGGCCACCGCGGGGTGGGCACCTTCGGCGGTAGCGAGGACCACACCGCCATGCTGTGCGGCCGACCCGACGCGCTCGTGCAGTACGCCTTCTGCCCGGTGCGTTTCGAACGACAGGTCCCGCTGCCCCCGGGCCTCGCCCTGGTGGTCGGGGTCTCCGGGGTGGAGGCCGAGAAGACCGGCGCCGCGAAGGACCTGTACAACCGGGTGTCGCTCTCGGCCCGCGAGATCCTCGCCCTGTGGAACCGGGACACCGGCCGGGAGGACCTCACCCTCGGGGACGCGGTGCGTTCCTCGGAGCGGGCCGGCGAGCAGCTGCGCCGGATCGTCGGTGAGGGCGGTTACCTGCCCGGCCGCCTGGCGCAGTTCCTCGCCGAGAGCGAGGAGATCATCCCCGCCGCGGCGCAGGCCCTCGCCGATGGTGACCTGCCCCGCTTCGGGGATCTGGTCGATCGCTCCCAGCATCTGGCGGAGGTCGGTCTGCAGAACCAGGTCCCGGAGACCGTCACTCTGCAGCAGCTGGCCCGACAGCTCGGCGCGCACGCCGCGAGCGCCTTCGGAGCCGGTTTCGGGGGCAGCGTGTGGGCGCTGGTCGAGGCCGACGGCGCCGACGCCTTCGCCACCGAGTGGTTCGACCGGTACGCCGAGCGCCATCCCGGCCCCGCGAACGCCGCGACCTGGCTGGTCACCCGGCCGGGCGCGTCAGCCCACCGCCTCGAAGCCTGACGCGGGGCCGACGCGACGACCGCGACGGGGCCGGGCGGCGGAGAAGACGCGACAATGGACGCATGAGCTCCTCCTCCCTGCCCTGGCCCACCGCCCCCGCCGCGCTGCCGATCGGCCCGCTGCGACCGGTCGTGGAGCGACTGTCGTCCCTGGCCCGCCGCCACCCGGACGACGTCACCCTGCTGCCCGGCCTGGCCTTCGAGGACGGTGAGGTGGCGGCCGACCCGCCGCCGGTGCTGGGCCAGATCGTCGACGAGTTCGGCGGCGTGGACGTGCGGGGCGCCGGCGGAGTGACCCTGCTGGGGGACGAGCGCAGCGACCTGGGCCCGTACTCGCTGCTCGGCGAGGCCATCACCTACCTGCCGCTGCTGGAGACGGAGGAGGAGGCCGTGATCCTCACGATCGCCGACGACGGCTCCGCCGGGGCCGTGCTCGCGATCGCCGATGATCTCGCCGTGCACCTGGCCGCCCCGGACCTGCGGACCTGGCTGGAGCACGCCGCCGCCGCGCTGGAGGATGTCGCCGCCCGGCTCGAACGCAGCGAGACCTCCGGTACCGCCCGCGACGAGGAGGCCGCGACGCTGGTGCGGGATCTCGTGCTCGGGCCTGTCGTGGACGGCACCGGGGAGGCACAGCAGGAGGAGGTGCCGGTGCTGCCGCTCGGTGCCGGGAGTGCGCTGCCGCCGGATCTCGACGGCCTGGACCTGCCGTTCGGGGTCGTGGGGGTCGCGGACCTGCGCCGCTGCGGTATGGGCGCCCGCATCGACGTGCTGGAGGCGCAGGTCGCGGGTGAGGAGCTGGACCGTCGCCTGGTGTGGCGCGACGGTGGCCGCGTGATCGTGCTGGTCGATGGGGCGCGGGAGTAATCTGACCGCGCCCGAGCCGCCCAGTCCGCCGGAGGTGCCCCATGGCCGATCCCCTCCTCGTCCTGCTCGACCCGTCGGCCCCCGATGGGCTGCGTGTCGCCCCGGAGGGTGAGGCGGCGCTGCGGGTCACCGACCTCGGTGTCACCCGCGGCGACGGGGTGTTCGAGACCATCGGCGTGTTCGACGGCCGCGCCCAGAACGTCGGCCCCCACCTGGACCGGCTGGAGCGCAGCGCCGGGATGATCGACCTGGTGCCGCCGGCCCGAGAGACGCTCGAGGCCGCCATCGAGCGGGCGATCCGGGAGCACGAGGATGTGGCCGACCTGGGCGTGCGGGTGATCGTCACCCGTGGTCCGGAGGGGGAGAACACCCCCACCGCGTGGGTCCACGCGAAGGAGTGGCCGCTCAGCACCGCCGAGCGCACCGGCCTGCATGTGGTGACCCTCGACCGTGGTGTCTCCACCACGGCGCCGGCGAGCAGCCCGTGGCTGCTGCTGGGTGCGAAGACCCTCAGCTACGCGGTGAACATGGCCGCCTCCCGGGAGGCCGCCCGCCGGGGCGCCGACGACGTCCTGTTCGTCTCCAGCGACGGTTACGCGCTGGAGGGCCCGACGTCGACCCTGCTGGTGCGGCGCGGTGACCGGTTCTCCACCACCCCCGCCGAGGCCGGGGTGCTGCCGGGCACCTCCCTGGCCGCCGTGGTGACGCGCCTGCGGGAGCAGGGCCAGGAGGTCCACGAGGAACTGCTGACCGTCGAGGATGTGCGCAGCGCCGACGCCGCCTGGCTGCTGTCGAGCGTCCGCCGCGCCGCGCCGATCCGTCGCCTCGATGACACCGACCTCAACATCGACGAGGAACTCACCGCCACGCTCAGCGGAGCGATCAGCGGCCGCAGCTGACCGCGGGGTCGAGGACCGCGGCCGACTGCCGACTCAGCGGGCGAGGACCGCGCGCGCCAGCTCGGTGTCCACCACCAGGGTGTCGACCGCCCCGGAGCGCAGCACGCTCGCGAGCCCCGGGGCCTTCTCCGCACCCGCCGCGACCGCCAGCACATCCGGCACCGCCCGCAGCTGATCCACGGTGACCGCGACGACCCGGTCCGCCGTCGGCGGTCCGAGGGGCTCCCCCGCGGCGTCGAGGAACCAGCCGCACAGGTCGGCCACCGGTCCCTGGGCCCGGAACGCCGCCTCCTCGCCCGCGTCCAGCCGCATCAGCTCCACCAGATGCGGCGAGGAGTGCACGCCGAGCGAGCCGATGCCCACCAGCGCCAGGTCCACCTCCGCGGCGGCCTCCAGCACCCGCGCGATGCTCGACTCCTGCCGCAGGGTCCGGCCCGCCGCCGCGGACTCGAGGATCGCCGGCGCGTACAGCGGCTCCGCCTGCGCCCCGAGCTTCTGCGCCAGCAACCGCAGCACCGTGTCCCCGGATTCGGTGACATCCAGGGCGCTCAACCCACCGACCAGCGGCAGCACCCGCGGGGCGGGCCGCAGTCGCGCCGACGGCAGGTGGGCGACGACGCTCTGCACCGTGTGCCCCCAGGAGACACCGATGCTGCGGACACTCCGCGCCCGCTGCGCCAGCAGCTCCGCGGCGGTCCGCGCGACAGCGTCGATGCCGGCGAGCCCGGAGGAGACCACCTGCACCTGCGTCAGGGCCGGCCAGCGGGCGGCGAGGGCCTGTTCGAGCGCCGGGTCGTGGCTGGGCGGGGCGTCGGGGTCGTGGATGATCACCTCGACGATGCCGCGCTCACGGGCCTGGGTGAGGATCCGCGAGACGTTCGAGCGGGACAGGTCCAGCTGCGCGGCGATCTCGGCCTGCGACAGGTTCTGCTCGTAGTAGAGGCGGGCCGCCTGGACGATGATCGCGGTGTCGCGCGGGGCGGGCACGGGGCGGCTCCTTCCGAGGGGGGTGGTGTCGGGCGCGGGCGCTGGGCGCGGGTGGTCCGAGCCTATGCGCGGGCGCGGCGGGCCGGCAGCACGGTAACACCGGCCGCGACCAGGGTCAGCAGCGCTCCGGCGACCGTCGCGAGGGTCAGCTCCGTGCCCTGCTGCGGCACCAGGGCGTCGAGCGCCACCGATCCGACGATCTGCCCGGCGATGGTCGTCATCGCGAGGGTCAGCACCCCGAGCGGTTTCGCCAGCGCCGCCGCCATCGCGATGAACGCCACCCCGATCGCCCCACCGGTGTACAGCACGGGCTCGGGTGGGAGTGCTCCGGGCAACCGGCCCGTGACCAGGGCGTGGGCGATGGCCAGGACCACGAGCGCCCCCGCCCCCACGATGAAGTTGTCGAGGGTGGCCACCAGGAAGTGCCCCGTGTGCTGGGATACGCGGCCGTTGACCGCCTGCTGCAGCCCCACCGCCACACCGGCCACTATCGGCAGCAGCACCAGCGGGGACAGTGGTGCCCCGGTCATCCCCGCCCCCACGGAGATCACCACCGCCAGGATCATCAGGAGGGAGCCCACCACGCGCGGGACGGTCAGGGGTCGGCTGCCTCCCGGGCCGAGACCCCTGCGGTCGACGAGCAGGCCGGTGGCGGTCTGTCCCGCCACCACACACACCAGGAACAGGGCGACCCCGAGCACCCCCACGGTGAGGTTCTGACTGAGCACGAACGTCGCCCCGCCCAGGCCGCCCAGCGTCAGCGGCCACGGGAAGACGCCGCGGCGCAGGTCGGAGGCGAAGGCGCGGGTGCGCCGACGCAGAGACGGGCGCAGCAGCACCAGCGCCGCGACGATCACCAGGCCGGTGCTGAAGGACAGGGCGGCGGCGGTGTACCCGTCGTGGATCTCGGCGGACAACCGGGCGTTGATCCGGGCCTGGACGGCGGCGAGGACGCCGCCGCTGACCGCGACCGGCAGCGCCCACCACGCGGCGGCGGCGTCGATGGGTGCGGGGTCGGCGGCTGGTGTGCCGGCGGGCGGGGTCGGCGGGAGCGGGGGAGTGGGCTGATCGGACACCGCGGCAGACTACGCCCGGTCCGTAGACTCCACGCGTCCCCGTCCGGTTCGACCCACCCCGCAGGAGTGCCCATGACCTCCACACCCCGCCCCGATGCCGCCCCTGTCCCCGGCGGTCCCCGGGTGGCGGTGAAGGCGATCATCGTGGATCGTGCCCGGGTGCTGCTGAACCGCTACCGGGAGCACGATGGCCGCGAGGTGCTGGCCCTGCCCGGTGGCGGTCAGGAGCGCGGCGAATCCCAGGCGGAGGCGCTGCGCCGCGAGTGCCGTGAGGAGATCGGTGCCGACGTGGCCGTCCACGACCTGGCCTGCGTCTACGAGACCATCGAGCGGGTCGACGGGACGCTGCGGTTCCACCAGGTGAATCTCGCGTACTGGGCCGGGCTCGCTCCGGGGGAGGAACCCGGCCTGGGGTCGGCGCCCGACAGCCGCCAGGTGGGGGTGGCGTGGGTGCCGATCCGGGAACTGCACGAGCACGACGTCCGGCCCCCGGAGCTCACCGACTGGCTGCTGTCCGACCCGGGAGCGCGCCCCACCGGCCTGGGCGTCACCGGCGCCTGAGACCCACGCGCCTGAGACCCGCGCGAGGCCCAGATGCTGGCCAGACCCGGCCCGTACACTGCGGCGATACCCCGGGATGAGAGCCCCGAGCCGATGAGGAGGACCCATGACCACCGATCCCACCCGCGACCGTTCCGACGCCGCCGACCCGATCGAGGACGTCGCCGATCCCGTCGTCGAGCCCGGCAGTGAGGGCCCCGTCGGCAGCGGTGTCGAGGGCGCCGACGACATCCTCGAGGCCGAGCGCGCCGCTCGGGAGGACGGCACTGACGGCAACCTCCCCGTCGGGGCGGCGCAGAGCCTGCCCGGGGGCGGTGGCGCCGACGATGCGACCGCCGCCGAACAGGGCAACCGGGAGGGCGACGAGATGCAGGCCGAGGAGCCGGCGCTCGACGAGCGCGGCGCCAACGCCCTCTCGGAGGACCTCGACCACTGACGCACAGGATGCGCTGACGCGCCGCGATCCTGACGTGCCGATGCCACGGCACGTCAGGATCGTTCGCGCGTCAGGGGCGTTGCCGCGTCACAGGGCCATGCGCACGTACGTCGTCTCGAGGTACTCGGCCAGGCCCTCATGGGAGCCCTCGCGGCCCACCCCGGACTCCTTGACACCGCCGAACGGCGCCGCCGGGTCCGAGGCCACACCGACGTTCACCGCGACCATCCCCGATGCGATGCCCCGCACGGCACGGGCGATCTCCCGGTGGTCCTCCGCCATCACGTAGCTCATCAGCCCGAACTCGGTGGAGTTGGCGGCGGCGATCATCTCGTCGACGTCGTCCATCACCACCACCGGGGCGATCGGTCCGAAGATCTCCTCCCGGCACACGCGGGCGTCGGCGGGCACATCGGCCAGCACGGTCGCCGGGTAGAAATGCCCGGGCCGGTCCAGGGCCTCGCCACCGGTGACGATCCGGGCGCCCCGCTCGACGGCGTCGTCGACCAGCTCCTGCATCTCGGACAGGGCCTTCGCACTGATCACCGGGCCGAGCGTGGACTCGGGTTCGATGCCGGGCCCCTCCACGAGGGAGTCCGCGACCTGCGCGAGCCTGCGCGTGAACTCCTCCGCCACGGAGGAGTGGACGTAGAAACGGTTCGCGGCGGTGCAGGCCTCTCCGTTGTTGCGCCACTTCGCCAGGCGCGCCGCCTCGGCGGCGACGTCGAGATCCGCGGAGGGCAGCACCAGGAACGGGGCGTTCCCGCCGAGCTCCATCGAGGTCCGCAGCACATGCTCGGCGGCCTGCCGCAGCAGTCCCTTCCCCACCGGGGTGGAGCCCGTGAACGACACCTTCCGCAGGCGCGGGTCGGCCATGACCGCCGCCGACATCTCCTTCGACTGCGGCGTGACCACGCAGTTCACCACGCCGTGCGGGACACCCGCCTCCTCGAGGATCTCCACCAGCAGCAGGGAGGACAGCGGCGTCATCCCAGCGGGTTTCAGCACCACCGTGCATCCCGCAGCCAGCGCGGGGCCGATCTTCCGGGTGCCCATCGACAGCGGGAAGTTCCACGGCGTGATCAGCAGGCAGGGGCCAACGGGGCGGGAGTCGACGAACATCAGCTGATCGGCGGCCGCGGGGGCGGGGCGAAGACGGCCCGGGGTGCGCACCGCCTCCTCCGAGAACCAGCGCAGGAACTCGGCGCCGTAGCTGACCTCCCCGTACCCCTCCGCGAGGGGCTTGCCCATCTCCAGGGTCATGGTCAGGGCGAGGTCATCGGCTCGCGCGTGCAGCAGCTCGAACGCCCGACGGAGGATGTCAGAGCGCTCCCGCGGCGTGGTCGCGGCCCAGGAGGCCTGCGCCTCCGCGGCGGCATCCAGCGCAGCGAGCCCCGCCGCGGCACCGTCGGACGCCGCGGCGATCGTCACCAGGGTCTCACCGGTGGCGGGGTCCTCCACCGCGAGATCCTCGGCAGCGAGGGAGACGGCGGTGCCGGAGGCGGCACCCGGACGGTCGGTGTCGGAGTTCGCGCCCGGGCGGTCGGAGCCGTCGCGGCCGTGGATCCAGCGGCCGCCGATCCAGGAGCTGCGGGGCAGCCGGTCCACGAGGTCGGCGACGGTCTCGGGTGTGATGGTGGGAAGGTCGGGCATCGGTATCTCCTGATTCCGTCGAAGCCTGCGTCAGTCGAAGCGGATCACCTGGCGGATGGCGCGGTCCCTGCGCGATATGCGCGCCTGGTTTCCAGGAAGTGGAACTCAGGTGCGCACTATGCGCACGCGGGGACGGGGTGGCGTCAAGCGTGGGTGAGGCGCACGGGGGCGCACCGGGGTGAGGCGCATGCAGGTGAGGCGCACGGGGGCGCACCGGGCCGTCAGCGTCCGACGGCCTCGATGAGCGCCGCGACGAAGGCCTCGCAGCGCTCCAGCTGCTCGGGGGTCACGAACTCGTCGGCACCGTGGGCCTGGGCGATGTCCCCGGGTCCGACCACCACGGCGGCCATCCCCGCATGCTCGTAGATCCCGGCCTCCGTGCCGTAGGTGACCTTGCCCTCCGTGCGATCCGCGCCGAGCGCCACCGCCGCCGTGGCCGCAGGCCCGTCGGGCGATCCGTCCAGCCCGTACAGCAGGTTCAGCACGGTGAGCGTCGCGCCCACCTGCTCGGCGGCGACGGGATCGGCGGGGTCCTCGGGGATCGCCCCGCGCATCTCGGCGTCGATCCGGTCGATCCGCTCCTGCAGCCGGTCCACGACCTGCTGCGGATCCAGATGCGGCAGCGCCCGGAACTCGAGGTCGACCACGGCCCGGGCCGGCACGGTGTTGATCGCGTTGCCCGCCTCGACCACGTTCACGCCGCCGGTGGAGTACGGCACCGGGTAGGCGTCGTCGCGTGGCCCGTTCTCGCGGAAGTCGTCGATGACCTCGCGGTGGTAGAAGTCGATGAATTCGGCGGCGTAGCGGATGGCGTTCAGGCCGCGCGGCAGCAGGCTGGAGTGCGCGGCGATACCGCGGAACTCCGCCCGCAGGGTGTTCATCGACTTGTGCGCGGGGATGGCCTCCATGCTGGTGGGCTCGCCGACGAAGCACACCGCGGGGCGCAGCTGCAGCTCCTCCAGCTGCTCGACGAGATGCCGTGCGCCGGTGCCGGTGGTCTCCTCGTCCCAGGTGGCGGCGATGATCACCGGCACCCGCCGCTCGGCGGCGGCGATCCGCGGGGCCAGGGCGGCGGCGACAGCGAGGTAGCCCTTCATGTCGGCGGTGCCGCGGCCGTACAGGCGGCCGTCGCGCTCGGTGAGGGTGAACGGGTCCGAGGTCCACGACTGCCCGGTGACGGGCACGCAGTCGAGGTGTCCGGCCAGCATCACGCCGACCCGCTCGGGATCGTCCTCGCCGGCCCGGAAGAGGGCGGAGGACGGACTGGGGGCGGAGGACGGGCTGGGGGCGGCGGACCCGGGGGCGGCGGACCCGGGGGCGGCGGACCCGGGAGCGTCGGTCGCCGGGTAGACCGCGATGATGTTCGCGTTGATGCCGTCGGGTTCGTCGAAACGGTGGATCTCGGCGCCGGACGCGGCCAGCACCTCCTCCAGCACATCGACCGCGCCGCGGTTGCCGGTGGCGGAGGTCGAGTCGCGGGCCACGAGTTCGCGGAGGATGTCACGGGAGGTGGTGGGACGGCTCTCTTCGCTCATACGCCCACACTACGACCCCACCCCATGCCGTCCGGGCCGCCGGGCATCGTGACCGTCCCGGAATCGGATCGTGACCTCTTCGAGTCCGAAGTTCATGCAGGTCATGCCAGGATCGAAGGGTGGAGACGCGGTGCTCCCACCGCGTGTTCGCTCCACTGTCGACTGACCCGTCGACCCGCGCCCCAGGGTGCCGGCTGCCGGGCCGGCCGTCCCCCTCGCCGCACACCCCGTCCCGACGCCAGGACCGCCCCATGACCCTCGCGCCCGACCGCCACGCCCCGACCCCGTCCACGCCCAGCCGCACCGAGCGTCTCGAATCGCTGCCGTTCACCCGCCGACACGCCCGCCTGCTGGGGACCTCGGGCATCGGCTGGGCCCTGGATGCGATGGACGTCGGCCTGGTCTCGTTCCTCATGGCCGCTCTGGCCGTGCACTGGGATCTGGGCCTGGAGGAGCGGTCACTGCTCGCCTCCGCCGGGTTCGTAGGCATGGCGATCGGAGCCGTCGTCGGCGGGGCGCTCGCTGACCGCTACGGCCGCCGTCACGTCTTCACCCTCACCCTGCTGGTGTATGGGCTTGCGACCGGGGCCTCGGCCCTGGCCACGTCGTTCGCGGTCCTGGTGGCGCTGCGCATCATCGTCGGTCTGGGACTCGGTGCCGAGTTGCCGGTGGCCTCGACCCTGGTGAGTGAGTTCGCACCCCGCCGGATCCGCGGTCGCATGGTGGTGTGGCTGGAGGCGTTCTGGGCGGTGGGGTGGATCCTCGCGGCGATCATCGGCGCCACCGTGGTGGCGCAGGGCCCTTCGGGGTGGCGGTGGGCGCTCGCCCTCGGGTGCCTGCCCGCGTTCTACGCGATCGTCGTCCGCTGGGGGATGCCGGAGTCGGTGCGGTTCCTGGAACGCCGCGGGCGACACGAGGAGGCCGAACGCACGGTCCGCGGGTTCGAACAGTCCCCGGCCGTGATGGGTGCGCGCCCGGGTGCCGTCGATGACCACTCGTCCGCGACCCCGACGGCGACGGGCCCCGGTCAGACGGTCCGCACCGCGGTCGACCGCGGTGCATCCGACCGCCATGCATCCGACCGCGAACACCCCGGTGCCGCACCGTCCGACCCCGCATCCGTCCGGCCGGGGCTGTGGTCCCCGCAGCTGCGGTACCGCACGGCCGCCCTGTGGTCCGCATGGTTCCTGCTGAACCTGGCGTACTACGGCGCGTTCATCTGGATCCCCAGTCTGCTGGTGGAGCAGGGTTTCGACCTCACCCGGTCGGTCGAGTTCACGCTGGTGATGACCCTCGCCCAGCTTCCCGGGTATGCCGTGAGCGCCTGGTTGATCGAGCGGATCGGCCGTCGCTGGACCCTCGGGGCGTTCCTCCTGGGCTCCGCCGGTGCGGCCCTGGTGTACGGCACCTCGGGGGAGGCATGGCAGATCGTGGTGGTCGGCTGTGTGCTGTCGTTCTTCGCACTCGGTGCCTGGGGCGCGCTCTATGCCATCAGTCCGGAGATCTATCCGACGGCGGTGCGGGCGTCCGGCAGCGGTGCTGCCGCCGGTTTCGGTCGCCTCGCGTCCATCGTGGCGCCGCTGCTGGTGCCGGTGCTGCTGGCGGCGGGGGGCGTCGGGTTGGTGTTCGCGGTGATCGCGGCATCCTTCGTGCTCGCTGCCGTCGCGGCCTTCCAGCTGCCGGAGCTGCGCGGCGCCGGCCTCGACTGACGCCCGCCGCGGGATACCCGCCCGCCCCACCGGCGCGGGTCCCCCGACACGCTCCCCGAACCGTCTCGAACCCTCTCCCGCAGCCCTCACGAGCGCCCTCACGAGCATCCTCAGCGGAGCCGTCAGCTGAGCAGGTCCAGCACCACCAGCGCCGCAGTCCAGCCGAGCGGGGCGATCTCCGTCGGCGTGCCGTCATGCCGCACCTTCTCCGGCAGGCTGCCGGCGGCGGTGCGGTGCGCGGTGAGCCACCCCCGCAACCGCGCCGACTCCTGCCCGTGGCCGCTCTCGCGCAGCGCCCGGGCCATGAGCGCGGTGGCGGGTGTCCAGGAGATGCCGTCACGGTGCCACCCCGCCCCCGGAGCGAGCCCCCCGGCCGGACGCGCCAGGGCCCGCACCACCTCGGGGAGAACGTCGGCGGGTGACGCCCCGATGGCGCCGGCCGGTGCCGCGGCGGAGTCGCTGGTGACGGGCGGTGCGTACGGCGGCAGCAGGAAGGCGATGCCCGCATCGGGCAGATCCCGCCCCGGGTACCGGCCGTACCCCGTGGGCCCGAAGTCCCGGGCGATGCGCTCCCGCAGCGCGGCCGCGCGCTGCGCCGAGGCCTCGGCGAGCCCTGCGGGGCAGTGGCGGGCGGCGCGCTCCAACCCGGCCGCGACCAGGGCGCAGGTCGCGATCGTCGGCTGCCGCTCCGGCCGCTCCCGATAGTCGGGGGAGGGTGGCGGAAGGGCCGCGGCCGACCCGCGTGCGGGCCGTCCACCCCGCATCACCCCCCGCGCGGAGGCCCCGCCCGGCTCGGTGACGCGCAGCAGCAGCTCCGTGCAGCGCCGGAGCGCATCACCCAGCAGTTCCGTCTCCGCGCCCGTGCCCGTGTCCGCGCCCGAGACCTGCCCGGCCCCGCCCCGCTGGGCGATCTCATCTGCCGCCCACAGGAACCAGGCGGTGCCGTCGAGCTGACGCTCCCGGTCATCGGGCGCCGCACCCGTCATCGGGTCGGTGCGGGCGGCGAACCAGCCGTCGGGCCCGCAGCGTCGCGCCAGCTGCGTGAGCGTCGCCCCCGCCCGCTGCGGCAGCCCGAGTGCCGCCCACGCCACGGCCACGTGCGCGGCATCCCGCGCGACAGCAGAACCCGCCCGCCCCGAGCTTTACCTCACAGCCTGACCCCATCCATCACGGGAACAACGAAGTGACACCACGCCACGGGACTTGACCCTGGTGCACGGCCTCACCGCCTGAACCGCCGGAGCCGTCCGTCCGGCGGGACCCCGCGCGCCGGACCCTTCGCCGGCTCAGCCGGCGGCGGGCACCCTGCCGGTCTGGGCGAGGGCGGCGAAGCCGAGGACGTGCTCCCGCAGCTCCTGCGCGGCCGCCCGGCCGTCCCCGGCGGCGGAGGCGGCCAGGATCCGCCGATGGTCGGCCTGCAGACCGGCGCGCACGGCGGGCCAGTCGGACAGCCCGGCCACGGTCTCGGTCACGTAGCCGATGGTCGCCTGACGCAGGGAGTCCAGCATCATCGCCGTCACGACGTTCCCGCCCAGGGTGGCCAGCCGCACGTGGAACTCGGTGTCGAGCAGGTGGAAGTCCTCCTCCGGCAGCGCGGGGTCGTCCATCCGGTCCAGCAGGGCCTCCACCTCGGCCAGGACGGCGACGCTCTCGGGGTCGCCGGAGGTGGCGGCGGCCGCCTGCGCCGCATCGGTCTCGAGGAGCACGCGCGCGGCGACGACGTCGGCCATCGGCAGGGACCGGGTGGCGATGTGCAGGCGCAGCGCCCAGCCCAGCGCCGCGGACGGCTCGGAGACGACGACGGCCCCCGAGTTTGGCCCGGAGCCGGCGCTGGCGCGGATCAGGCCCATGGCCTCGAGAATCCGGGTGGCCTCCCGCACGGACGCCCGGGAGATGCCGAAGCGCTCGGCCAGGGTGCGTTCGCCGGGCAGCTTGTCCCCCACGACCACGGCGCCGGAGCGCAGCTCGGCCTCGAGCCAGTCGAGCACGATGGTGTAGGCGGGGGCAGCGGTCATGGACGGACCTTCCGAGGGGGCGGGGCGGCGACCGTCCGTCCTACCGACGGACGCCGCCCCGCTCGGGTGGTGCAGGCGGTCAGCCCGCCGCCGGCAGCATCCACGCCAGCAGGTTGGACTGCAAGTACACGAGCGTGCACACCGCCAGCAGGAGCACGAGCGACCACACCACCACGCGGCGCAGGATCTCGGACTCCCGGCCCTCCATGCCGACCGCCGTCGCGGCGATCGCCAGGGACTGCGGGGAGATCATCTTGCCCACGACGCCGCCGGAGGTGTTGGCGGCCACCAGCAGGGCCGGATCGGCGCCGATGTTCGTGGCGGCGGTCTGCTGCAGGGTGGAGAACAGCGCGTTAGCGGAGGTGTCCGAGCCGGTCACGGCGGTGCCGAGCCAGCCGAGCACGGGGGACAGGAACACGAAGGCCGTGCCCAGGCCGGCCACCCACGTGCCCATGGCGACCGTCTGGCCCGAGAAGTTCATGACGTAGGCCAGCGAGAGCACGATCACGATCGTCAGGGCGGACCAGCGCATGCGAGCGAAGCAGCGGCCGATCTCGGCGATCGCGTTCCCCACCGAGAGCGGGAACCGGCCGCCGTGGTCGAACCGGGAGTAGACCACGGCCATGATCAGGCCGGCGATCAGCAGCAGCGTGCCGGGGGAGGCCAGCCACTCGAACTTGTACACGGTGCTCGCCAGGGGCGCGCCGGAGGCGTCGACGAGGTGCCCGTCGAGCCCGGGCCACGGGATCTTCGCGGTGACGGAGTTCAGGGCCGCGGTGATCGGGGGGGCCAGCTTGGCCAGGGCGAACACGGCCACGACCACGATGTAAGGCAGCACGGCCATGAAGATCCGGCCGGGGGTGAGGTCCTGCGCCGCCGAGCGGGCGGGGGCATCGAGGCGCTGGCGGGTCTCCTCGGCGCCGCGCGGCCGCCAGAAGCGCAGCAGCAGGACGGCGGCGGCGAGGGAGACCAGGGAGGCCACGACGTCGGTGAGCTCGTAGGAGAAGTGGGTCGAGGCCAGCCAGATGGCGACGGCGAAGCTCGTGCCGATCACGATCAGCGCCGGCCACGTCTGCCGCACGCCGCGCAGCCCGTCGATGATGAACACGAGCAGGAACGGCACGAACACGGCCACGAACGGGGCCTGGTGGCCGACGATCGCACCGATGTGCGTGGCGGGGATGCCGGTGAGCGTGCCCGCGGTGGTGATGGGGGTGCCCACGGCGCCGAAGGCTACGGGCGCGGTGTTCGCCAGCAGCACGGCGGTGGCCGCCCGCAGCGGGGGCACACCCAGGCCGAGCACCATGGTGGCCGTGATGGCCACGGGGGCGCCGAAGCCAGCGAGGGCCTCGAGCAGGCCGCCGAAGCAGAACGCGATGAGCACGGCCTGGATGCGGATGTCTCCGCCGCCGAGCGAGTCGAAGATCGCGCGCATGTCGTCGAATCGCCCGGAGAGCACGGTGACCTGGTAGAACCACAGCGCCATCACGACGATCCAGACGATCGGGAACAGGCCGAAGGTCGCTCCCTGGGCGGCGGCCAGCGCCGCCAGGTGGGCCGGCATGTGGAAGCCCAGCACGGCCACGAGCAGGGCCACCACGAGCGCGGCGAGCCCCGACTGCCAGGCCTTGAGGCGCAGACCGAGGAGTGTGGCGAAGAACGTCAGCAGGGGCAGGGCGCCGAGCGCGGCGGAGAGCGCGACGCTGCCGGCGGCATCGGGGGTGGGGGTGAAGGTGTGCACGGGGGTCTCCCGGTGGGCGAGGGGACGGGGCGGGATCCGGTCGGGCCGGTGATGGTCGGACCACAGTGGTCAGACGAAGGAGAATACTGTGAGGGCGGTCACCTTGCAAGGAGCTGGCGTGATATGGTCTGACCACTACGGCACCCGTGTGCTGCCGCACCGCACGGCACCCCAGGCGCCCCGTCCGGAACGGAGACCGGCATGAGAATCGCCCTGTTCGCCACATGCATCGTGGACGCGATGTATCCCAAGGTGGCCCTCGCCACCGTCCGCATCCTCGAGCGGCTCGGCCACGAGGTGGTCTTCCCGCCCGGCCAGGGCTGCTGCTCGCAGATGCACGTCAACAGCGGGTACGTGGAGGACGCCCTGCCCGTGGTGCGCAACCACGTCCGCACCTTCATGGAGGCCGACTACGACCTCGCCGTCGCCCCCTCCGGCTCCTGCGTGGCCTCGCTCGGCCACCAGCAGCCGGACGTCGCACGCTCCTGCGGGGACGAGGGTCTGGCCCGCGACGCCGAGGTCGTCGCCTCCCGCACCCTCGAGCTGTCCCAGCTGCTCACGGACGTCCTCGGCGTGACGGACGCCGGAGCCCAGCTCGGCTCCTGGTTCCCGCACACCGTGACCTACCACCCCTCCTGCCACGGCATGCGCCTGCTGCGCCTGGGCTCGCGCCAGGAGGACCTGTTGCGCACCGTCGCGGACATCGACCTGCGCCCGCTGCCGGACGCCGAGGAGTGCTGCGGCTTCGGCGGCACCTTCTCCCTGAAGAACCCGGACGTCTCCGCCGCCATCGCGGAGGAGAAGATCGAGAAGATCACCGCGTCCGGCGCCTCCCTCTGCACGGGCGGCGACGCCTCCTGCCTGCTCCACCTGGACGGGGCCATGCACCGTCGAGAGGCGCGCGGCCAGGACGGCCGCCCGCTGCGCACCGTGCACCTCGCCGAGATCCTCGCGGCCACCCGGGAGAACCCGCTCGAGGTCGACGGCCCCGTCGAACTGTCCATCCCCGCGTCGGCCGGCGCCCGCCGCGGACCGTCCGCCCGTGTTGAGGAGGCCCGCCGATGAGCACCGCACCCACCCGCGTGCGCCTGGGAATGCCCGCCGTCCGCCCCGTCCACGGCGAGGGCGAGATCCTGCTGAACACCCCGTTCCCCGAGTCTGCCCGCGAGCAGCTGGGGAACGGCCAGATGCGCGCCAACATCCGCCGGGCCACGCACACCATCCGTGCCAAGCGTGCCGGCGTCGTCGGGGAGCTGCCGGACTGGCAGGAGCTGCGCGCCGCCGGCTCCGCGCTGAAGCAGTCCGTCATGGCGGACCTGCCCGCGCTCCTCGAGCGGCTCGAGTCCGAGGTCACCGCGCGCGGCGGCGTCGTGCACTGGGCCCGGGACGCGGCCGAGGCCAACCGCATCATCACGGAGCTCGTCACCGCCAAGGGCGTGGACGAGGTGATCAAGGTCAAGTCCATGGCCACCCAGGAGATCGGCCTGGACGCCGCGCTCGAGCATGCCGGCGTGGCCGCCGTCGAGACGGACCTGGCCGAGCTCATCGTCCAGCTCGGCCACGACCGGCCCAGCCACATCCTCGTCCCCGCGATCCACCGCAACCGCGAGGAGATCCGGGACATCTTCATCCGGGAGATGCCAGAGACGGACGAGAGCCTCACCTCCGAGCCGGCCGACCTGGCCGAGGCCTCACGCCGGCACCTGCGCGAGAAGTTCCTGAGCACGAAGGTGGCGATCTCCGGGGCGAACTTCGGCGTCGCCGAGACGGGCACGCTGGCCGTCGTCGAGTCGGAGGGCAACGGCCGCATGTGCCTGACCCTGCCGGAGACGCTGATCACCGTGATGGGCATCGAGAAGCTCGTGCCCACCTTCGAGGACCTCGAGGTGTTCCTGCAGCTGCTGCCGCGCTCGTCCACGGGCGAGCGGATGAACCCGTACACCTCCATGTGGACGGGCGTCACCGAGGGCGACGGTCCCCAGGAGTTCCACCTGGTCCTGCTGGACAACGGCCGCTCCGCGGTGCTGGCCGACCCGAAGGGCCGTTCCGCGCTGCACTGTATCCGCTGCTCGGCGTGCATGAACGTGTGCCCCGTGTACGAGCAGACCGGCGGCCACGCCTACGGCTCGGTCTACCCGGGCCCGATCGGCGCGATCCTCTCCCCGCAGCTCACCGGTGTGGACGCGGGGGAGAACGGCACCCTGCCCTACGCCTCCACGCTGTGCGGGGCGTGCTACGACGTGTGCCCCGTGGCCATCGACATCCCCTCGATCCTCATCCACCTCCGGGACGAGGACGTGCAGGCCACCCACGCCGCCCGGAAGGCCCTGCGCACGGACGAGGACGCCGCCGGCGGCCCCCTGGCCCGCGCCAAGGCGGCGGTGGAGTCCGTCACGCCCTCGCAGATGGACGTGGCGATGAAGGGCGCCTCCGTGGTGATGTCCTCGGGTCGGCGCATGTCGCTGGCCGAGCGGGGACTGGGGCTGGGCCGGGTCGCGGCCGGGCCGGACCGGGTGCTCGGCTGGCTGCCGGGCATCGCCGGCGGGTGGACCGACGAGCGTGACGTGCCGGCGCCCCCGCGGGAGTCCTTCCGCAACTGGTGGGCCCGCCACAAGGATGAGACCGAGCACCGGACCGCCCTGGACGGCGTCGCGGGGCTGGACCGCCAGGAGGACGAGCACGTCGAGGAGGACGGACGATGAGCGAGGCGAAGGCCGAGATCCTGCGGCGCATCCGCGAGGCGACGGCGGACGGCCCGGTCCCGGACCCGGTGCAGCGCACCTACCGGCGGACCTCCTCCCGGGACCGGGCCGAGGTGGTGGAGATGCTGCGCGATCGGCTGATCGACTACCGGGCCTCCGTGCGGGATGAGACCGAGGAGACGGTGGCCGCGGCCATCGCCGAGCTGCTCGGCCCGGACGCCCGGTACGTGGTGCCGGCCGGTCTGGAGCCCGACTGGCTCCCCGCGGACTCGCGCGGGGCCGGCCGGGAGCGCATCACGGAGCCCGCGGTGGGTCACACGGGGGAGCGGGCCGCGGTCCGCGGCGCCCACGACGGCGAGCGCGAGCCCCTCAGCATGGACGCGCTGAACGAGGTGGACGCGGTGGTGACGTCCTCGACGGTCTCCTGCGCGGAGACCGGGACGATCTTCCTCAGCGGCCGCCCGGACGAGGGCCGCCGGGCGATCACCCTGGTCCCGGACCACCACGTGTGCATCGTTCCGCTGGACTCCGTGGTGGAGCTCTTCCCCGAGGCGCTGGCCCGCGTGGAGGCGACGGCGCCGATCACCATGGTCTCCGGGCCCTCGGCCACGAGCGACATCGAGCTCGAGCGCGTCGAAGGCGTGCACGGGCCGCGCCGCCTGGACGTGATCCTGCTCGACCGCGCTCGCTGACGCGGGCGCGGTCGGGCAGGGGTCGGGCGGCTCAGGCCCCCTCGATGACGGCGCCGCCGGTGCGGCCCGTCTCGAGGTGGGCCTGACGCTCCCGCACGCCGCCGTACAGGGCCACGAACAGCAGCGCGAGACCGGCGGTCACGAGCAGGTGGCCGAGCCCTGCGATGCCCGGGATGGCTGCCGAGGTCTCGGCGGGGGGCAGGCGGACGACCGCGTCGAGGGCGAGGACCACCAGGGTCACGGGCCGCCCCCGGCGGGTGCCTCAGATGATCGAGCGGCCCTCGCGGCGGGCCGCGGCCCAGTCGGCGAAGAAGCCGCGGGCGATCGAGACGAGGACGGCCAGCACGAGGACGGGCCACATCAGGACGTACAGGGTCAGACCGACGGTCATGCGGATGCTCCTTGCGAGTCGGGGGACGGGGGGATCAGGACACGGCGGCCGAGGTGCGTTCGACCTGCGGCAGGTCCTCGGTCGCGGGGTCGAAGTCGCCGGTCACGCGCGCGATCCGGTCGAAGTCGAAGTCCTGGCCGGAGCGGACGGACAGCCCCCAGCAGACGAGGAAGGACACGGCGTAGGCCACGAGCGAGCCCGTGAGGGTGGCGTAGTCCCGCAGGAAGCCGTAGCCGAGGAACAGCATCACGACCGAGGCGATCGCGCCGACCACGACCGCCGGGCGCAGGCCGAAGAAGCCGAAGCACATGATGCCCAGCACGACGCCCACGCCGAGGATCGCGAGGGTCCCCACCACGAATGCCCAGGCGCCCTCGATCGGGATCCACTCGAAGCGCACGGGCAGGAACACAGCCAGCGCGGCGAGGACGGACACCGTGAACGCGACGTTGGTGATCTTGCCCCAGTAGAAGGACGCGATCACGGGGAACACGAGGCAGCCCCACAGGGCGCCCACGAAGACCAGCAGGTCGAGGATGTCGAACTTGGCGGTGGCGAAGTACAGGGCCGCCGCCGTCGCCACGATCATGGTGATGCGGCCGATCAGCAGCATGGTCTTCGGGTCGGCGTTCTGGCGGCCGACCGACTGGCCGTAGACGTCCGTCATCACGATCGAGGAGAGGGCGGACAGGTCCGAGTCGGCGGTGGAGGACAGCGAGCCGATGATCATCAGGAACGCCAGGGTCACGAGCGCCAGCGGCAGGTGGTCGGCGACCATCTGTGGCAGGAGGTTGTTGACGTCGTCGTCGAGCGGCTCGACGCCCAGGTAGAGCGCCATGACGCCGAGCGTGCCGACGCCGATCACGGTGCCGCCGTAGCCGAGGGTGGCCGTGATGAAGGTGGGCTCGATGAGGTCCTCACGCACGGCGAAGAGGCGCTGGGCGATGGTCTGGTTGCCGATCGCGTAGGCCAGCACCGCGGCGATGTCCGGGGCCCCCTGGTTCATGAACGCGTCGGAGGAGAAGAAGCTCTGCTGCTGGGCCGTGACGTGGCCCGCTTCGACGCCGGTCTGGAACATGTCCGGGCCGCCCGCGGCGAAGAACACGGCGGGGATGATGATGACGGTCGCGCCGAGCATGGCCATCACCTGCGCGAAGTCGGTGAGCACGGAGGCGCGGAAGCCGGACCACAGGGTGTACAGCAGCACGCCCGCGGCCACGATCCGGATTCCCGCGCCGAAGGGCAGCGGGGACAGCAGGGAGATCAGGGCGCCACCGGCGATGAAGTTGGAGGTCAGGGAGATGACGGAGCCGAGCACGTTGGAGCCGACCAGCATGAGCTGCGAGGAGCGGCCGTGCCGGGCGTACATCACCTCGGCGAGGGTGTGGGCGCGCGGTGCGACCGTGCGGATGCGGCGGACACGCCGAACCCGATCCGGTTGCCGGCCGTCATGTAGGCGTCGGCGTTCTCCTTCTTCTTGGAGATGGCCACGGACATGATCATGGTCCCGCCGTAGAACAGCACGATGAGCAGGATCACCCCGATCACGCCGAGCTGGGTCAGGGACGCTGCGTCCTGGGAGGGCGGCATCGAACTTCCTTTCGCACGAGTGACTGTGGACGTCCCGATCCCCCGGCGCGGTCCGGTCAGGGCACGGCTCCGCAGGGCGGAGGGTGGCGTACCGATCACGTCGCGGCCAGGGGCCGGGGAGGTGGAGGGCATCCCGCCGGGTCCTGAGTCCACGAACGGCGAGCTCTCTGCTCAAGCCATCGCGGTCCCTCGGCCCTGGGCGGCGCTGTCAACACCGGCATCCTGGCGGAACGAGCCCACCCGGATGGCGCGATAATCACATGGTCGGCGCAGAAATGGCAAAAACATAGAGCCTTTTCAGCAGGGCGGGGACCATGAGTGCCCGGCACGGGAGCCGGACAGAATGGGTGGATGACCGTTCCCTCCGGCTCCCCGGCCGCCCCCCGCTTCCCGACGACGGCGCCGCGCCCTGGCGGCGGCGCTGGCCGTCGCCGTCGTGGTGCAGCTGGTGGTGCTGTACCTGCCGGGCGAGCAGGTGCCGCAGGCCGGGTTCGCCGCGCCGGGGCTGGACAAGGCGATCCACGTGGCCGTGTTCGCGCTGCCCGCGTTCCTCGCCGTGTGGCGGGGGCGGAGCGCGTGGTGGGCGCTGCCGTTCGCGGTGCACGCGCCGGTGAGCGAGCTCGTGCAGCACGCGTGGATGCCGCTGCGGACGGGGGACCCGGTGGATGTCGTCGCGGATCTGGCGGGTGTGGTGCTCGGCGTGGTCGCCGCGTGGCGCCGCCGGATTGGAGGATCGGGGGCGTCGGGCGTATGATGGTCCGGTGCACTCCCGCGGGAGGGCATGACCTGGGGCTATAGCTAAGTTGGTAGAGCGTTTCGTTCGCAATGAAAAGGTCAGGGGTTCAATTCCCCTTAGCTCCACGGACCGTCCCGGTCCGCGATCCTCGAGGTCGCGGGCCGGGACTTTCTCGTGACGGGGCGTGTGCGCCTGCCCTGCCCTCACCCCCGGGAGGGGGCCGGCGCTTCCGAGGGGACCCCCCGGGTGTCTACAGTGCCGGGGTACGTCAGCGCGGACGTGATGCGGTCGTCTCACCGCAGGTCAGTCGCGCTTCTGCCGCCCCGCACGGGGCCGTTCGGCCCGGCCCGGGCCGGGAAGGGGACGCCGATGCGCATCAGCGTGCTCACCCACATGCTCCACCCCATCCGTTCGCCCTACGAGGGCGGGCTGGAGAGGCACACGGCCATGACCGTGGAGCACCTCGTGCGCCGGGGCCACGACGTCACCGTCTACGCGCGGGAGGGCACCCGGCTGCCGGGCGACGTCGTCGCCGTGCTGCCCGCCGAGGGCGCCGGCCCGGGCCGCGCGGGCGCCCGCGTGCGCGAGGAGGCCGCCCGCCGGGCCTGCGCGCTGATCCTCGACGGCGACTCCGACGCCGTCCTGAACAACTCCCTCTCCCCGGCGCCGCTCGAGCTGCTGCGCGCCCGCCCCATGGTCACCGTCCTGCACACGCCGGCCACGCTGGCGGAGGTGCTGGCCGTCGTCGACGCCCCGGGCTGGACGGCCCCCGACCACCATCGGTGGGCCTCGGTGTCCGCGTCGAACGCGCTGGCCTGGCAGCACCGGCTGCCGCGCGTGGACGTGGTGCCCAACGGGATCGAGCTGCACCACTGGGTCTCCGACGCCGTCCCCGTGCGCGGCCGCGCCGTGTGGTCGGGCCGGATCACGGCGGAGAAGGGCCTGCACGTGGCGATCGACGCCGCCCGGATCGCGGGCATGGAGCTGCACTTCGCCGGGCCGATCTCGGACGAGGAGTACCACGCCCGTGAGGTCGTGCCGCGGCTCGGCCCGGACACCGTCTACCACGGCCACCTCGACCACCACGCGCTGCCGCACATGCTCGCCACGGGCGATGTCTTCCTGGCCACCCCCCTGTGGGCCGAGCCGTTCGGGCTCGCCGTGGTCGAGGCCATGGCGCTCGGCGTGCCGGTGGCCGCGCTGCTCAGCGGCGCGATGGGGGAGATCGTCGCCCCGCAGGCCGGCGCGCTGGCCGTGCACCACACGGCGCAGGAGCTCGCGGTCTCGATCCGCCACGCCCGCCGCAAGGACCGGGGACGCGTGCGTGCGTGGGCCTGCCGGTTCAGCGCGGAGACCATGGTGGAGGGATACGTGGACCTGCTCGAGCAGGCCGCCGAGGACGCCCGCGATCTCGCCGCCGCCGAGGACGCGTACGGGTTCGACCCCCGGGAGGTCCCGCGCCCGTCCGCCGACGCGGCGGACCTGGAGTCCCTCTGATGGCCCCGGCCCGCAGGCGGGTCCTCTACTACGCCCACCAGCACGGGGCGGGGCACCTGCGGCACGCCGCGGGCCTGGCGTCGACCGGGGCGTTCGACGTGACCGTCGTGACCGCCCACCCCCGGGCGGCCGCACTGCTGCCCGCGGACGTCCCCGTCATCCCGCTGCCCTCGGACCTCGTGCCCGGCCACGAGCAGCCGGCGCGCTCGCCCCTGCACTGGTCCCCGGTGGGGCCCGAGATCCGGGCGCGCTTCGACGCCCTCCACGCGGCGGCGCAACGGGTGGACCCGGACGTGTGCGTGGTGGACGTGTCCGTGGAGGCCGCCCTGTTCCTGCGCCTGGCGGGCTGGCCCGTGCTGCACCGCCGCATGCACGGCGAGCGCACCGACCCCGCGCACGCCCTCGTCTACGCCGAGGCCGACGGCCTCTTCGCCCACTACGCCGCCGAGCTCGAGGTCCCCGCCTGGCGCGCCGCCCACGCGGACCGGGTCACCTACCTCGGGGTCGCGGACGTCACCGGCCGACTCGGCAGCCGCGCCACGACGACGTCGACGGCCGGCGCCGCCCCGCGCGTCACCGTGATCGCCGGGACGGGCGGCGGCGGGGTGCGGGCCGCGGACCTGGCCCGGGCGGCATCCGCCGTGCCGGAGGCGACGTGGGAGGTGTACGGCCCGATCGCCGGGGTGGGCGAGCCGGAGGCGCCGGGCGGGCTCGCGGCGGAGGCGATGCCCGCCACCGTGACGCTGCACGGCTGGGTCCAGGCGCCGGCCCGCCGGGCCGCGGACGCCGACGTCGTGGTGGTCTCGGCCGGGCACAACGCCGTGGTGGACGCCGCCCGCTCCGGCCGCCCCGTGGTGCTCGCCCCCGAGCCGCGGCCGTTCGACGAGCAGCGCGTGTTCGTCCGCGAGATCCACCGGGCCGCGGGCGTGCCGTGGTGCGCGTGGGAGGACCCGGACGCCGACTGGGCTGGCGCGGTGCGCGGCGCCCTCGCGGACCCGGCCGCCGCCGACCGGCTCGCGGGCCTGCTACTCGTGGCGCCGGACGAGCACCGGCGGCGCTGGGAGGCGGCGATCGAGGGCGCACTGGGCTGAGTCCGGGCCCGCCGCCCTCGGCCCTCAGTACGCGGCGTCGTCGCGGCGGGCGGCCGTCAGCTCCGCCTCCGTGGGGTGACGCAGCAGCTCGAGCCGCTCGCCCTCGGGGTCCCACGCGATCAGCCCCGCGTCCGCGAACGCGCGCAGCCACCCCTCCATGGCCCATCGGCCGTGCACCTGCCGGAAGCGGCGGGCGTTGACCAGGATGTCCTCGAGGTGGTGCAGCGGCGGGGCCATCACCCCGTGGTGCTGGTGGAACGCCTCGGCGGGGCTGAACCGCAGCGTCAGGCCGGCGTCGCGGGCGCGGAAGGCCAGGTCCGTGTCCTCGGCGCCGTAGCCGGTGAAGCCCGCGTCGAAACCGCCGATGCGGGCCAGGTCCGCGCGCCGCAATGCCAGGATCAGCGTCCACACGAGGTGCCACTCGTCCGAGGGGCCGGCGGTCAGGTGCGCGCGTGCCCGGTGGGGCACGGAGAGGCGGCGCAGCAGGGTGTCGGCGCGGTGCGAGGTCAGGTCGGCGTCCCCGACGCCGCGGGTCCAGCCCGGCCGCAGGTAGCGGGGCCGGCCCATCACCACGGACCCGGGGTGGGCCGCGACCTCCGTGGCCAGCACGCCGACGGTCTCGGCGGCCGGGATGCAGTCCACGTCGAGGAAGACGAGGATCTCGCCGGTGGCGAGCTCGGCCGCGCGGTTGCGGGCCTGCGCCAGGGGCAGGCCGGCGTCGGCGGCCACGTGCCCCACGGTGACGGGCAGGTCCGTGGCCGGGACGCGCCCGTCCGGCTGGCCCATGAACACCACGACCACCTGGTCCGGGCGGCGGTGAGAGCGCTCCAGCCCGGCGATCACGCGGGCCAGGTGCTCGTCCCGGTGCCCCGTGATCACCAGCACGGACACGCTCGGCAACGCTCCGCGCGCCCGGGCGAGGGCCTCGCGGTAGACCGCCACGTGTGCGGCGGCCACGCGACGGCGCTGCCGGGCCCGGGCGGCCGGGTCGGCGGGGGCCGTGCGCGCGCGGGCGCGCACCAGCGTCTCGAGCGCGTCGGCGAGGGAGTCGGGATCCTCCGGGTCGAACGCGGCGAGCGAGTCGGGGGTCAACCAGGCGCCGGACTGGTCCGCGATGTGCCCGATGTCCGCGACGGCCACCGGCACCCCCAGGTCCCGGCACATCTCGACCCAGCCCGAGTGGGTGCCGATGCGGTACGGCAGCACGGACACGTCCACGTCGCGCAGCAGCGCGTGCAGGGCGGGGTCGTCGAGCCGGTCGTGCTGCCACAGCTCGAAGCCGTGGTGGGCGCAGCCCGCGCGCAGCGCGGCCAGGGCGTCCTCGTCCTGCACGGTGTCCTGGACCTCCACGGTCACCCGCGCGTCGAGGCCGCGGTCGGCCAGCGTCGCGACGGCGGCGGCGAGCACCGGCAGCAGCGCCACCGGGGCCACCTGGGCCCGCAAGTCCTTGGCGTGCACCAGCAGGCGGGCGGGGGCGGCCGCGCCGTCGCCGTCGTCGGACGCGTCGGGGGGCAGCGCGCCGGGGGCGTCGTCGTCGCCCTGCGCCACGAGGTCCTCGAGCGGGACGATGTGCGGGTGGGGGACCACGAGGGCGCGCACGCCGTAGTCGCGGGCGAGGGTCGCCGCGGCGCCGGGGGTGAGCGTGAGCACGGCGTCCGCGCGGCCCAGCAGCACGGCCAGGCGGTCTCGGTGGGGGCCCTGGTCCGTCAGGTGCGGGTTCTCGAGGTCGTGCACGGTCACGACGACGGCGCCCCCGTGCGCGTGCTGCGTGTCCAGGGCGGCGGCCAGCTGGGCGGGGCTGAAGTGCTCGAAGCCGAAGTGCACGTGCAGCACGTCCGGGCGGTGCTCGGCCAGCCACTCCGCGTCCAGGGCCCGGGGCGGCCACCACTGGTGCGCGGGCGCGCCCGGCACCGGCGGGTTCGGCAGGAACTCCACGTCCGGCGCGGCGCCCGGGTCGAGGGGGCGGATCGCGCGGGTGTACGGGTGCTGCGCGGGCACGTGCTGGACGGTGATGCTCACGGGGGAGGGCCTCCTGACCTGGGGGATGCGATGCCGCGCGGGCGGCGTGTCCCCGTCCCGGGCCGGGGGTCGCGGAATCTAGTCTGTCAGGGCAGGATCGGAGAATCGGAGCAGCGACATCCTGTCCGTTCCGACGCGCCGCCGCGTCGAGGAGCGCCGCCGCAGGTGAAGAGGATCGTGGACGTGGACTCGCAGCCGCAGGGACGTGTGCTGTACGTGACCGTGGGCGCGCCGGAGCACGGCGTGGTGCGCCATGGCCGGCAGACCGCCGCCGCCCTCCGCCGGGTGGGCGCCGAGGTGGAGCTGCTCACGGCGGAGGACGTCGCGGCGTTCCGGGGCCTCGTGCCCGTGCTGGAGGAGGCGCGCGCGCTGGGCGCAGCCGTGCACCTGGACGTCACGGACGCGCTGTTCGGCCCCACCGCGACCGCCGCCGCGGACCTGCTCGTCGACGTCCTGCCCGAGGGCACCACGCTCACCCTGCACGACATCCCGCAGCCCGCCGAGGGCGACGGCCGCTACCGCCGCCGCGGCGAGGCATACGCGCGGCTCGCCCAGGCGGTGGACGGCGTCGTGGTCTCCTCGCAGCACGAGCGGGCGCTGCTGGCGGGCCTGGTGGACGTGGCCGCGGACGTGGTCCCGCTGCCCGTGGAGGACCGCCGGGCCACGGCCGCCCGCGCCGAGCCGGTGGTGCCGGAGAGCATGGCCGGCCTCGACCGGGACCTCGTGCTCTTCGGCTTCGTCTACCCGGGCAAGGGGCACGCCCTCGCCCTGGAGGCCCTCACCGAACTGCACCGCCAGTGGGGCCCGGACTCCGGGGCGCCGCGCCGGCTGACGGCGCTCGGACCCGTCAGCGCCGGGCATGACGACCTCGTGGCGGAGCTGACCCGCGACGCCGAGGCGCGCGGCCTGGAGTTCCGCGTCACCGGGTTCGTGCCGGACGAGTTCGCGGACGCGGCCCTGCTCTCGGCGGGCATCCCGTTCGCGGCGCACCGCAACGTGTCCGCGTCCGGGTCCCTGGCGGCGTGGACCTCGGTGGGGCGGCGGGCCATCGCCTCCGCCGGCCGCTACACGGAGGAGATGGAGCGCCTGCGCCCGGGCACCCTGCGGCTCGTGCACCCGAACGGGTCGCCGGCCTTCGCGATGGCCGAGGCGATCGCCGAAGCGGTCGAGGACCCCGAGCGCACGTGGCTGGGCCCCGGCGTGGACCTCTCGCCCGGGGCCGAGGACTGCGCGCGGATGCTCTTCGACGTGCTCCGCCGCGTGCACAGGTGGACGTGAGCGCCGCCGTCTCCGTGGTGGTGCCCTACTACCGGGCCCAGGCGGACCTCGACCGGCTCACGGCCGCGCTCGCGGCCCAGCGCGGCCTGACCGGGGGGCTGCAGCTCGTGGTGGCCGACGACGGCTCGCCCGTCCCGCCCCGGGTGGACCCGGGCCTGCCGTTCGACGTGGTGACCGTGCGCCAGCCGGACCGCGGGTTCCGCGCCTCGGCGGCTCGGGCGCTCGGGGCGGAGGCGGCCGACGGGGACGTGCTCGCCTTCCTCGACGGGGACATGCTCCCCGAGCCCGGGTACCTCGCCGCGGCGCTGGCAGCGGTGGCCGCGGCGCCCCGGGACGCCGCGGTGGTGGGCCGGCGGCGGCACCTGGCCGAGGCCTGGCTGGAGCGGGCCTGGGCGGACGGCTGGCGGCCCGGGCACGAGGTGCCCGCAGACGCCCGCCTGGCCGATCCGGCCTGGATGCGCGAGGGGTACCGGGCCACGGACGACCTGCGTCGCGCCGACTCCACCGGCTACCGGTACGTCATCTCGGCCGTGCTCACGGTGGCGCGCGAGGTCTACGAGGACGCCGGCGGCTTCGACCCCGCCTTCGTGGGCTACGGCGGGGAGGACTGGGAGCTGGCACACCGGCTGTGGCGCGTGGGGGCGGCCCTGCGCCACGCACCGGGCGCGGTGGCGTGGCAGGCCGGCGCCGACTTCGGCGGACGCTGCGACGCCGCCGAGGCCGCCCGGGTGAAGGCCCGCGAGGCGCTCGTGCTCGCCTCGCGCATCCCCGCGACGACGGCCCGCGGCTACGGCCTGTCCCTGGCCGGCCCACTGCGGGTCGAGGCGCGCGTGCGGGTGCCGGAGGGCGCGGACGGCGCGGCGGCGGCCGTGGTGGCGGTGGACGCCGTGCTGTGCGCGGCGCCGGGGGCGCGGGTCGGCGTCGTAGGCGGCCTCGACGAGGCGGCGGCGCGCGCGCTCGGCGACCCCCGCGTGCGGCTGCTGGGCGAGCCTGACGGCGACGCGGCGGCACCCGAGGACCTGCCGCCGACGCCGGCGCGCGGCGACCTCGACGCCGCGCGGTCGGTGCCCGACTGGTCCGTGGACGTGCGCGTGCCGCTGCGGCCCGCCGCGGCCGGAGCCCGGCCTGACGCTGACGCCGTCGCCGCGTGGCTGCTGCGCCTGGAACGGGCCGGCGTCGAGCGCGTGGAGGTGCTGGGCGAGCCGGGCGAGCGGGCCGAACGCGACGTGCTCGCCGTGCTGACGTGTGCGCGGGCGCGGTGGCGGCACCGGCGGGGCGGGACGGCGCGGGTGTGGCGGGTGCCCGCCTCCCGGCTGGGCTGGGCGCCCGTGGCCGCCGTGCCGGACCTCGAGGCGTGGTGGGGCGGCTGGGGCTGAGCGGGCCGGTGCCCGCGGGGCTGGCAGAATCGCGGACAGGACGGAACACGGGAGGACCGATGAGCGAGCTGGACGAGCTGGACTTCGTGGCGCTCTCCGCGTTCCTGGCCTGGTGGTTCGGGAAGACGGGCGTCGACTGGATCCGGCGCGAGGACGGCTGAGGAGAGAGGACGCCGGCGTGCACGAGGACGAGGGACGACGCCGGCACTACGGGCACTTCTACGGGCTCGAGGACCTGCCCGAGGACGACCTGCTGCTGGTGTGGGGCAACTGCCAGGGCGAGTCGTATCGGCGGCTGCTCGGCGGGGAGCCCGGCACACCGCTGCACGGGGCGGACCTGGTGAGCGTGCGCGTGCCGCCCGCCTTCGAGGCCCAGCCGGACGAGGTCGCGCACCTGGAGCGGCTGCTGCCGCGCGTGAAGGCGCTCGTCACCCAGCCGATCCCGCACGACTACCGGGGCATGCCCATCGGCACGGACCAGCTCGTGGCCCGGCTGCCTGAGGACGCTGCCGTGGTGCGGATCCCCGTGGTGTACGACGTCTCGCGCTTCCCCTGGCAGGTCACCCTCCGCAACTGGAAGTTCGCGCCCGGGGCGGCCGAGCGGCCGGGGGAGGACCCGCCCGTCGTGCCGTACCACGACCTGCGCGTGCTGGCCGAGGCGGCGACGGGCCGTCGTCGGGAGGTGGCGCCGGCGGCGATCCGCGAGGCCGCGGCCGCCTCCGTGCAGGCGCTGCGGGCGCGGGAGGAGGCGAAGGGGACGCTGTCCATGGCGGACCTCGTGGCGGCGGAGCGGGGCGTCGGCTTCTACACCGTGAACCACCCGACCAACACGGTGCTGACCCGCGTGGCCGAGCGCGTGGCCGAGCACCTGCCGGGCGACGTCGCCGTCCAGCCCGTGCCCGCCTCCCGCGTGCTCCTCGGCGGGGTGCGCGCTCCCCTCGAGGCGGTCGTGGTCGAGGCCCTCGACCTCGACGCCGAGCCGACCGAGGACTGGACCGTGGCCGGTCAGACCGTCCCGGCCGAGCAGCTGCGACAGACCCACCTGGACTGGTACGCGCAGAACCCGCAGGCCGTGGAGGTGGGGCTGCGCAAGTACGCCGACCAGCTGCGGCTGCTGGGCCTCGCCGGCTGACCCAACCCCGCCCCGCCGCGCCGAGCGCTTTCGTTCGGGAAACGGCGGCGTGTCGCACCACTTTCGTTCGGGAAACGGCGCGCTCCCAGCTGTTCGCGCCCGCGGCGGCGAATCGTCGACGCATCTGACCCTTCTGGCGGCCGCGGGCCTGCCCAGAAGGATCAGATGCGCAGAAGGGGCGCTCCCGCGGCGGTCTGACGACGAAGAATCATCTGGTCTGTGATGGCAAGGGCAGGGTGCTGGCGTTCGTGGTGACCGGCGGGCAGGTGGCGGACACCACGATGCTGGCCACCACGCTGGAGCAGATCAGCGTTGCCGGGGCCCGTGGGCGGCCCCGGACACGGCCTGACCGCCTGATTGCAGACAAGGGCTACCCCTCGAGGGCGAACCGGGCCTGGCTGCGCCGGCATGGCATCGCGGCCACGATCCCCGAGCGGGCCGATCAGATCACGCACCGGCGCAGACGCCCGGGCCGGCCGATCGACTTCGGTGAAGACCAGCGCCAGCGCTACCGGGGACGCAATGTCGTGGAGCGGTGCTTCAACCGGCTCAAACAGTGGCGAGGGATCGCGATGCGTTCGGACAAGTACGCCCGGAACTATCACGCCGGGCTCAGCCTCGCAGCGACACTGCACTGGCTAGCGACCATCCTTTAGCAACACGCCCTACACTGGCCGACATGACCTCGCAGCCTTCCAACCAGCCCACCACGTCCCCGGCCGACCGCGCACGCACCCTCTCAGCCCTGCACGCGGCCCCGGAGATCCTCCGGGTGGTGAACGTGTGGGACGTCGTCTCCGCCAAGGCGATCCTCGCCCTGCCGGAGACCAAGGCGATCGCCACGGCCGGCCACTCGATCGCCGCGACCTTCGGCTACGCGGACGGGACCATCCCGTTCGACATCACGCTGGACATGGTCGGCCGCATCGTCGAAGCAGCCGGTGACATCCCCGTCACCGCGGACCTCGACGACGGCTACGAGGACACCGGCGAGACCACCCGCCGCGCCATCGGCGTGGGCATCGTCGGGGCGAACATCGAGGACCGGCTGCGGCCGCTCGGCGAAGCCACGGCGCGCGTCGAGGCCGTCGTCGCCGCCGGTGAGGCCGAGGGCGTGCCGTTCGCGCTCAACGCCCGCACCGACGCCATCGTGCGCGGCGGCGACCGTCCCGTCGAGGAGTCCATTGCCGATGCGATCGAGCGCGGACGGGCCTACCTCGACGCAGGCGCCGACCTCATCTTCGTCCCCGGCGTGCTCGACGCCGACGTCACCCGACAGCTCGTCGAGGGTATCGGGGAGCGCAAGGTCAGCGTCATCGGCCTGCCTGGAGCGCTCAGCGCGGCCGAGTACCAGGCGCTCGGCGTCGCCCGCATCTCCTACGGACCCACCACCCAGCGCGTGGCGCTCACCGCGCTGCAGGACGTCGCGAAGAGCCTCTACGCCGACGGCGTGATCCCCGAGTCGACGCGCGCGCTGAACTAAACTCGGCGAACCCACAGGGCGACGGCGAGCACGAAGTAACGACGCGCCTATCCGCGGAATCTCTAACTCACTCGACGCCGAAGTCGAAAGCACCCTGCTGCCGGCGCCCGAACTTCTCCCGCAGGAAGTTCCCGGTCGTCGCCAGCTGCGAAGACATGTGACTGTGCCGGCTGGAGTGCAGAGCTTCGGCTTGCCCCGAGAGGAGGTGCAGCTGCTCGACCAGCTCTTCATTCGCGGTGCGACCGTTCGACTGGCGGACCTCCACCATTCCTGCCGGAATCGCGAGGTAGCCCCTCAGAACCGCAGGGAAGTACTCCCGTACAAGGGCCCCGAGCTCGTACTGCAGCCGCGCGTCGCCCGACGGCTCTCGTCGCTCCGCCTCCGTGACGGCGTCCAGGACCTGGCACGACTCGAGGATTGAGACGTACGCCTCGGCGGGGAGCCTGTGCTTGTTCTGCTTCGCGTACGCCCCGATCCACGAGAGAGCACCGGACAGGTCGTCGTTCGTGGCGGGAATCGCCGCCGGCGCCGGCGCATTCGCCACCGGTTCCTCGGTGAGCTGCGGGCCCTGCCCTCGGCGAGGCCTCTTAGCTAACACCCCAACGCAACAGAGTGGGCCGCCATGCGCTGCCACGGGCCCGTGAACTTCGGTGTCACAGGTAGCGGCAGACATCCTCGGGGGAGCACGTGGCCGGGTCGCCGGCGGCGGCGTCCTCGCGCAGGTCGGCGATCGTGGTGCGTAGCTGCGCGAGCTCGGCGAGTTGCCGGTCGATCACATCAAGGCGGGTGTCGAGCAGGTCGGTGACGTGCCGGCAGGGGGCCTGCCCCCGGTCGCGGATGTCCAGCACCTGACCGATCTGGGCCAGGGTCAGCCCGGCCGCTTGCCCCCGGCGGATGAAGTCCAGCCGGTCGAGCACCTCGGCGCCGTAGTCCCGGTAGCCCACCGGGGTGCGGTCCGCGGCGGGTAGCAGCCCGACCTCCTCGTAGTACCGCAGGGTCTTGCTCGTCGTGCCCGACGCCCGAGCCACCTCACCGATCCGCATGCCACTCATTCTCCCCCTTGACCTTCCAGTGCACTGGAAGGTCGATCCTGAGGGCGATGAAGGAGGAGTTCATGACGGCAACGGCTAACAGCAGGTCGTATGACCTGGCAATGATCGGGTCCGGTGGGGCGGCGTTCGCGGCCGCGATCCGCGCCACCAACCTCGGCAGACGGGTGGTGATGATCGAGCGTGGCACCGTCGGCGGTACCTGCGTGAACACCGGGTGCGTGCCCTCCAAGGCCTTGCTCGCGACCGCCGAGGCCCGCCACGTCACACTCGACGCCTCCCGGTTCCCCGGCCTGCCGCTCCCCGAAGTCCGGCCGGTCGACATGCCCGCCTTGATCGCCGGCAAGGATCGGCTCGTCGGGTCACTGCGTGGCGAGAAGTACCTGGACCTGGCCACCGAGTACGGATGGGATCTCCACCCCGGGGACGCCACGTTCGTCGGCACACCCAGCGAGCCGGCACTGCGCGTCACCGGCCCTGACGGCACGGTGGAGACGGTCCGGGCCGCACACTACCTCATCGCCACCGGCTCCAGGCCCTGGGCGCCGCCGGTCCCCGGCCTGCAGGAGGCCGGTTACCTGACCTCGACCACCGCGATGGAACTGGACCACGTCCCGGAGTCGCTGCTGGTCATCGGCGGCGGCTACGTCGCGATGGAGCAGGCCCAGCTCTTCGCTCGGCTCGGCGTCCGGGTCACCATGCTGGTCCGCTCACGGCTGGCGTCCCAGGAAGAACCCGAGGCGTCCACCGCCCTGGATGAGATCTTCACGGACGAAGGCATCCAGATCATCCGCGGCGCGGTGCCCAGCGCGGTCCGCCGCGACCCGGCCACCGGCGAGGTCACGGTCACTGCCACCACCACTGACGGCTCACAGGAAGTCCGGGCGGCCGAGGTACTCGTCGCCACCGGGCGCCGCCCGGTCACCGCCACGCTCGGTCTCGACACCGTCGACGTGCGCACCGGCGACCACGGCGAGGTGGTCGTCGACAGCCATCTGCGCAGCACCAACCCGCGCGTCTGGGCTGCCGGTGACGTCACCGCCCACCGTCAGTTCGTGTACGTCGCCGCGGCCCACGGCGCCCTCGTCGCCGACAACGCCCTCACCGGCGCCGGCCTCGAGGTCGACTACCGCCACCTGCCCCGGGTCGTGTTCACCAGCCCCGCCCTGGCCGCCGTCGGGATGACCGAACGGCAGGCCTCCGCTGCCGGGATCCGCTACGACAGCCGTGTCCTGTCACTCGCGCACGTCCCACGCGCGATCGTCAACCGCGACACCCGCGGGTTCATCAAGATGGTCACCGACGCCGACACCGGCCGCATCATCGGCATTACCGCCCTGGCCCAGGACGCCGGCGACCTCGCCGCCGCCGGGGTCTACATGCTCGAGGCCGGCATGACCACCAGCCAGGTCGCCAACCTCTGGAGCCCCTACCTGACCATGGCCGAAGGCCTCAAGCTCACCGCGCAGGCCTTCACCACCGACATCGCCAAGCTCTCCTGCTGCGCGGCGTGAACCTGCCCCGCACACAGGGACACCGATAGGGGACCGCCTCGCCCCGGGGCGCGAGACAAGAAAATGGGCGCCGATCAGCCCTACTTACTGGCACCCCTGCGTATCGGACCTGCAACCACCGGGGAGTTCAGTCGATGCAAGAACTCCCGTCCCAGGCCTATATCTGGACGTCTTCACGACCTCTACGTGCTCGACCCGACGAGGACAGCACTGGACGACGCGATGACCGCCTTGCGGCGCCGCCATGAGGCCGCGGTCCGTTTGGGCCGCGTCACCGCACCACCATGACCACGATCGTCACCACGTAAGCCGCGGCGACCAGACCGATCCCAGCAGGGTGAGCACCACCCCGCGCCGGGCCGGCCGCTGGCCCTCGTCCGGCCCGGGGCCCTTGCCGTGCTTCGCGGTCATCGCGCGCTCCTAAGACGTTGCTCAAGCATGTGCGGCTCTCGCGAGCGGGCTTCCGTGCCGAGTGCTACCAGCTCAGGTCGTGACAGCCGTCGCTGCCGGCGCCCTCCACCTGCAAGGTGGCATGGGCGATACCGTAACGGTCGCGCAGCACCCGGCGCGCGCCGGCAAGCACGGCGCCGTGGTCCGCGCCCTGGTCAGCGACCAGGTGGGCCGTGGCCACGTTCATCCCCGACGTCAGGGTCCACAGGTGCAGGTCGTGGACCTCCTCCACCCCCTCGACCGCGCCCAGGTCACCGGCGACGTCCTCCGGGTCCACCCCTTCCGGGGCGTGCTGGCCCAGCACCGCGATCACCTGCCTGCCCAGAACCACCGCCCGGATGATGACGAAGACCGCGATGAGCGCCGCGACCACGACGTCCCAGATCGGCTGGCCGGTGAGGATGATCAGCACGCCGGCGACCATGGCACCCACCGACCCGGCGGCGTCGGCGATCACCTCGTAGTAGGCGCCCTTGACGTTCAGGCTGTCCTTGGCCCCGCTGCGCAGCAGCAGCATGGAGATGATGTTGATCACCAGGCCGGCGAAGCCGACCGCGAGCATGGCGCCGGAGGCCACCTCCGGCGCGTCGCCCAGCCGGCTGATGGCCTCGACCACCACGTACACCCCGACCGCGAGCATCGCCAGCACCGCCAACGCCGAGGCGAACACCTCGGCCCGGTAGGAGCCATAGGTGCGTCGCCCCGTGGAGTCCGGCCGGCTCGCGATGCGCGTCGCCAGCAGCGCCGCACCCAGCACGACCACATCGGCAGCCATGTGCCCGGCATCCGACAGCAGCGCCAACGACCCCGACACCAGCCCCGCGACCAGCTCGATCAGGAAGAAGCCCGCCGTCAGGGCGAACGCCCCCGCCAGCCGCCGACGGTAGCGGCCACCGGCATGCCCGGTCGCCGGGGCATGGCTGTGTCCCGCCCCCATCAGCCCTGCCCCTCGTGGCGGGCGTGCTCACGGGAGACGTCCAGCAGCATCCGCACATGCCCGTCAGCGAGGCGGTAGTACACCATCCGCCCCTCCCGGCGGTTCTCGACCACCCCAGCGGTACGCAGCACCCGCAGCACCTGGGACACCGACGCCTCCGCGACATCGACCGACGCCGCCAGGTCACACACGCACAGCTCGCCGGCCTCCAGCAACGCATACAGCACCCGGGCACGGCGCGGGTCCCCCAGGAGCTTGAACAGCCCGGCCAACCTGCCGGCCTCGCCCTCGTCGGGGATCCTCTCCCGGGTCAGCGCCACCTTCTCCGGATGGACGGCGGTGACCTGACACGAATCCAACGGCGTCACACTCATGCCACGATCATACACCTATGCAGATATCAGTAGCGGGAGCCACACACGAGAGGTCAGCAGGTTCTGTATGGTCAGCGCATGCTGACTATTGCTTCGCGGCTGGACGTGATGAACCGGCTGGGCCGGGCGATGGCCGACCCGACCCGCTCCCGCATCCTCATGACACTCCTCGAGGGCCCGAGCTACCCGGCGGTACTCGCCCGCGACCTAGGCCTGACCCGGTCGAACGTGTCGAACCACCTCACCTGCCTGCGGGACTGCGGCATCGTCGTGGCCGAGCCCGAGGGGCGCCAGACGCGGTACGAGATCGCCGACCCCCACCTGGGGGCGGCGATGACCGCGCTGGTCGAGGTGACGCTGGCCGTCGATGAGAACGCCCCGTGCGTGGATGCCACCTGCACGGTGCCCGGCTGCTGCCCGAGCGGGACCGTGGCATGAGGGCGACCACCCACACCCCCGTCGAGGAGCTCGAGACCGACGACGAGCACGAGACCCCGTGGTGGGCTGACCGCGCCGTCCTGATCCCCATCGCCTCGGGGGTCGCGTTCGTCGCCGGGCTGGCCTGTGAGTGGTCCGGCGCCCAGAGCGCGGCGCTGGTGCTGTTCTGGGTCGGTCTGCTGCTCGGGGCCTCCACGTTCGTCCCCGGTGCGCTGCGCAAGCTCGCCACGGGCAAGCTCGGCATCGCGCTCCTCATGACGATGAGCGCCACCGGCGCGGTCATCCTCGGCCACGTGGAGGAGGCCGCGGCCCTGGCCTTCCTCTACTCCATCGCCGAGGCCTTGGAGGACCGGGCGATGGAGCGGGCGCGTGCCGGGCTGCGCGCGCTGCTCAAGCTCGTGCCCCAGAGCGCCACCGTCCTCACCGACGGCCATAGCGCGAGCGTCCCGGCCCGTGACCTGGCCGCGGGGCAGGTCATGCTGATCAGGCCCGGTGAGCGCATCGCCACCGACGGCATCGTCCGCAGCGGGCACAGCAGCGTGGACACCTCGGCGATCACCGGTGAGTCCATCCCCGTCGAGGTCGGCCCCGGTGATGAGGTGTCTGCCGGGGCGATCAACGCCGCCGGAGCCCTGCAGGTCGAGGCGACCGCGCCCGGCACCGACAACTCCCTGACCACGATCGTGAGCCTGGTCGAACGCGCCCAGGCCGAGAAGGGGCAACGCGCCCGGCTGGCCGACCGCATCGCCCGTCCGCTCGTGCCCGGCGTCCTGGTCCTGGCCGTGCTGGTCGCGCTCATCGGCTCACTCGCCGGTGACCCGCAGACCTGGATCACCCGCGCCCTGGTGGTGCTCGTGGCCGCCTCCCCGTGTGCGCTGGCGATCGCGGTGCCGATCACCGTGGTCTCCGCGGTCGGCTCGGCCAGCAAGTTCGGCGTCATCATCAAGAGCGGTGCCATCTTCGAACGATTCGGGGACATCGGGCACGTCGCCTTCGACAAGACCGGGACCCTGACCCGCAACCAGCCCACCGTCACCGCCGTCGTCCCCGCCGCCGACGTCACCGAGCAACAGGTCCTGGCCTGGGCCGCCGCGCTCGAGCAGCACAGCACCCACCCCCTCGCCACCGCCGTCACCCACGCCGCCCCTACAATCCCCGCCGCCCAGGGCACCACCGAGGAAGCCGGCCACGGAATCCACGGCACCGTCGACGGCGCCGTAGTGCTGGTCGGCAGCCCCCGCTGGGTCGACCCCGGCGACCTCACCTACCGGGTCCGTGACCTGGAGGCCCAGGGGATGACGGTCGTCGTCGTCCACCGCGACGGCGCGGTCGCCGGGGCGATCGGGGTGCGTGACGAGCTCCGTCCCGAGGTCCCCGAGGTCATCACGACCCTGGCGGGCCAGGGCATCGACGTCACGATGCTGACCGGAGACAACGAGCGCACCGCCCGCGCCCTCGCGGCCCAGGCCGGCATCAGCGACGTGCGCGCCGAGCTGCGCCCCGAAGGCAAGTCCGCCGCCGTGGGCGAGCTCAGCGTGCGCCGGCCCACCGCGATGATCGGTGACGGCATCAACGACGCCCCCGCCCTGGCCGCGGCCGACGTCGGGATCGCGATGGGAGCCACCGGCTCCGACGCCGCGATCGAGTCCGCCGACATCGCCTTCACCGGCCAGGACCTGCGCCTGCTGCCCCAGGCCATCGCCCACGCCCGACGCGGACGGCGCATCGTCAACCAGAACATCGTCCTGTCACTGCTCATCATCGCCGCGCTGCCACCCCTGGCCATCACCGGCGTCCTGGGCCTGGCCGCCGTCGTACTCATCCACGAAGTCGCCGAGGTCCTGGTCATCCTCAACGGCCTGCGCGCCGCACGCACCCACCAGCCCACGCGCGGACACTGACCCCCGCGGACCAACGCGGCCCCACTGACCCACCGCCGGCGGTCCGGCGCGCCCTGAAAGGCACCGATGGAACTGCTCACCCCGATCCTGCAGGCGATCGGTCTGTTCGTGGCCACGAACATCGACGACATCATCGTCCTGTCCCTCTTCTACGCCCGCGGCAACTTCCGGCTCCTCGAACGCCTCTTCCCCCAGATCCAGCGGGTCCTGAAGATCAACGAACTCGACACCATCACCAACGACGTCATCGAAGCCGCACAGAGCACCCTGGTCATCGGTGTCACCTGACCCCGCCACGAAGCGACCGAAGAACCCCGCCATTCAGCAGACGAAGTCACACACGCTGCCCCGTCGCATCCCGGACGCCCGCCACAAACGACCGTCTTCGCCATCCTCACCTGGCTACGCACATAAGGGGGACACGCCCTAGAGTGACCGCATGACGACGACCCACGACAGAGCCCTCGTTCTCGGCGGCGGTGGCCTGGCCGGCATCGCCTGGGAGACGGGGATCCTCCTCGGCTTGGAGCGGCACGGCATCACGCTGCGCTCGGCCGACCTCATCGTGGGCACGTCGGCTGGCTCAGCCGTGGCTGCCCAGGTCGCGGGCCCCACCTCACTCGACGACCTGTTCACGATGCAGATCGAGGGGGCGGTCCAGGAGATCCCCGGCAAGGTCGGGCCGCTCAACATGCTGCGACTCTTCCGCGCCGGGCGAGGACACCGGGACGAGCGCACGGCCCTGGTCAAGGTCGGGGCGCTCGCCCTGCGGGCCAGGACGGTCGCCGAGCCCGTGCGTCGCGCCGTCATCGAACAACGCCTCCCCGTGCACACGTGGCCGGAGCAGGCCCTGAAGATCCCGGCAACGAACGCCCGCACCGGTGAGGTGCGCGTGTTCGACGCCACCGACCGCGTCGACCTCGTCGATGCGGTCGCGGCCAGCTGCGCCGTCCCGACGGTATTGGGCTGACCCCGTTTCGTAGGTCCAGTCGTTATGAGAGTCGTCCTGTTGCCCGCGGTCGCGGGCAGGGAGACTGGTCAGATCATGACGAACAGCAGGAAGCGTCACACCCCCGAGCAGGTCGTCCGTAAGCTCGGGCAGGCCGACAGGATGCTCACCGATGGTCAGGACGTCGCGGCGGTGTGCCGGGAGCTGGCGGTGTCCGAGCAGACGTACTACCGGTGGCGGAACCAGTACGACGACCTCAAGGCCGACGACGCAAAGCGCCTGAAGGAGCTGGAGAAGCAGAACGCGACCCTGAAGCGTCTGCTCGCGGAAGCGGAGCTGGAGAAGGCCGCGCTCAAGGAGCTGGCTGAGGGAAACTTCTAAGCCCGGACAGGCGCCGCGCCGCCGTCGATCACCTCAAGCGCAAGGTGCGGGTGAGCGAACGGATGGCGTGCCGTCTGGTCGGGCTGAGCCGCTGCGCGTACCGGCGACCGCTCAAGGGCGACACGGTCACGGACCCGGATCGGGCGCTCAGGGAGTGGCTGCGCGCCTGGGCGAAGGACCATCCCCGCTACGGGTATCGGCGGGCGTATCACGACGCCCGCGCCGAGGGGTGGGTGGTGAACCACAAGAAGATCCAACGCCTGTGGCGTGACGAAGGGCTCCGGGTCCCGCAGCGGCGTCGACGCAAGCGCGTCGGGTCCTCGACCGTCGACGCGCCGACGGCGGACGCGCCGAACGTGGTGTGGGCGGTGGACTTCCAGTTCGACGCCGACGAGCACGGACGATTGATCAAGATCTGCTCGATCGTCGACGAACACACCCGGGAGTGCATCGGCGGCCTCGTGGAGCGCTCGATTACCGCCGACCGACTCACCGCCCACCTCGAGGACCTCGTCGCCGCCCGGGGCGCCCCGGCGGTGCTCAGGTCGGACAACGGGCCGGAGTTCATCAGCGAGGCGATGGCCGACTGGGCCGGCACCCGCACCGGCCTGTCCTACATCCCTCCGGGCTCGCCGTGGCGCAACGGGTACGTCGAGTCGTTCAACAGCCGGATCCGCGACGAGTGCCTCAACATCAACAGCTTCTACTCGCTGCTGCACGCACAGGTCATCATCGGCGACTGGAAGGACGAGTACAACCACCACCGCCGGCACTCCTCGCTCGGCTACCTAACCCCAGCCGAGTACGCTCGGCAGTGCACCCATCAAATGGAAACCGACGACTCACAGAACGTCCGGACCGAATGAAGGGGGCGGCTCACTCCCGCCACGTCCCGCCCGATCCGCCGCGACATCGCCGCGGTGCGGGTGCCGGATCTGACGCGGAAGTTCGATCTCGGGGGTTGGTGCTGTTCATCATCGCCACCCTCGCCCTGATGATCGTGCTGCTGTTCGGCTCCGACCTCGGGTGGGCGGACCCGGTGGTGCTCGCCCTGGTCGCCGTCGCGCTGGTCACCGGCGTCGGGTTCGTGATCGTCGAGAGGCGCCAACGGCAACCGTTCATCGCGCTCGGACTGTTCCGCAACCCCACCTTCACCGGTGCGGTGGTGTCGAACTTCCTGATGAACGCGACCGTCGGCATGCTGCTGGTGTCCCAGCAGTTGGTCCAGCTCGCCGGTCACCGGCCCGACGGCTCCCGCTACACCGCGATGGACGCCGGTCTCATGAGCCTCGGTTACGCGGTGTTCGTCATCGGTTTCATCCGCGTCGGGGAGAAGCTGCTGCAGCGCGTCGGGCCGCGCAAGCCGATGATCTGGGGCCCGCTGATCGTCATGGTCGCCACGGTGATGCTGATGATGACCCACGTCATGGTCGGCACCTACGTGATCCTCGCGATCATCGCGTACAGCCTCTTCGGCCTCGGCCTGGCCCTGTAGGCCACGCCCTCCATCGACGGCGCCCTGGCGAGCCTCCCGGCCGCGCAGGCCGGAGCCGGTGCCGGCATCTACAAGATGGCGTCGTCCCCGGGGTGGGGCGATCGGTGCCGCCACCTCGCTGGCGCTGTTCACCGCGCTGATCGAGAACCCCACCGGGTGGCTGGACCCGTTCATGCAGGGGCGCACCGACAATGTCGCCCTGCGGGAGGCCGCGTTCTACGCCATCGGCCTGACCGTCGTGTTCCTGGTGCTCGCCGCGCTCGCGGCCCTCGCGATCCCGAAGGGGAAGCTGCAGGAGAACCGCGACTGACGACGGGCACCGCCCGCCCCGGCGTCAGGGCAGGTGCCGCTCCTCCACGCCGTCGTACGCCGAGAGCGGGCGGATGAGTGCGTTGTGGGCGTGCTGCTCCCGCACATGCGCGGTCCATCCGGTGACACGGCTGGCGATGAACAGGGGCGTGAACATCTCGGTGTCGAAACCCATCAGGTGGTACGTGGGGCCCGCCGGGTAGTCGAGGTTGGGGTGGATCCCCTTGGCCCGGCCCATCGCCTCGCGCAGGCCGTCGTACAGCCCGAGGATCTCCGGCCGCTCGTAGTGCGCGATCATCCGCTCCAGGGCGGCGTGCATCGTCGGCACCCGGGAGTCGCCGTTCTTGTAGACGCGGTGCCCGAAGCCCATGATCTTCTGCTTGCGGGCCAGGGCGTCGGTCAGCCAGGCCTCGGCCCGGGCGAAGGCCTCCTCGCGGCTCTCGTCCTCCCGCAGACCGATCTCGTCGAAGGTGTGCATCACCGCCTCGTTGGCGCCGCCGTGGAGCGGGCCCTTCAGGGCGCCGATCGCACCGACCACCGCGGAGTGCAGATCCGACAGCGTCGAGGCGATCACCCGGGCGGTGAAGGTGGAGGCGTTGAAGGAGTGCTCCGCATACAGCACCATCGACACCCGGAACGCATCGACCACCGGTGCCGGGGCGGTCTCCCCGAACGTCATCCACAGGAAGTTCTGGCAGTAGTCGAGGTCGTCGCGTGGCGGCACCAGTCGGCCGACGCCCTGCGGGTCGTGCGCCTCGAGCTCCCCGCGCACGTCCCAGCGGCGCCGCTGCTCGTAGGCGACGATCGCCGGGAGCTGGGCGAACAGTTCCCGGGCCTTGCGCAGTTCCGCCTCCGGGGAGATGTCCTCCGCCGACGGCTCCAGCGCGCCGAGCACCGACACGGCGGTGCGGACCGCGTCCATCGGGTGGGTGTCGGCGGGCAGGGCATCGAGCACGCCCTGCACGGTCTCCGAGAGGCCGCGGAGGCTGCGCTCCTGGCGCTGGATCTCCGCGAGCCGGTCCGCGTCAGGCAGGTCCCCGGTCCACAGCAGGTCCGCGACGGCCTCGAACGGTGTCGACTCCGCAAGCTCCTGCACCGGGTAGCCCCGGTACAGCAGGGTGTTCGTGGCGGTGGAGACCGTCGAGATCGCGGTGGTGTCGGCGACCACGCCGTTCAGGCCGCGGCGGATCTCGGGCTCGGGGGAGGCGGAGGGGGTGCTCATGAGGTGCTCCTTCGCAGCGGAGGGGTCGGGTCGACGGCGGCGGGCGGGGATGCGGCGGGAGTGCGGTGGGAATCCAGCGGGGGCCGGGGTCAGGAGGGGTCGGCGGACACGTGCCGGCCACGCACCAGCTGCCGCGGCCACAACCCGGGGTCGACGGGATGCTCCCGGGTGGAGAGCACCCGTTCCGCCTCCAGTGCCCAGTGCGGGTTGCGCTGCCAGGGGCGGGCGAGCATCACGGCATCGGCCCGGCCCTCCCGGATCACGGCGTCGGCCCGCTGCGGGGTGTCGATCAGACCCACCGCATTCACCCCCACGCTCCCGTCCTGCGGCAACGCCTCCCGCACGGCCTGCGCGAAAGGCGTCTGATAGGCGGGGCCGAGGGTGATCTGCTGGCGCGGATCCAGACCACCGCTGGAGATGTCGAACCACACCGCCCCGGCGGCGTGGGTGCGCCGCACCGTGGCCAGCGTGCGCTCGAGGGTCACACCCCCGTCGACCCAGTCCGTGGCCGAGAGCCTCACCATCACCGGCAGGTCGGGCACCGCGGTCGTGATCGCACGGATGATCGCCTCCAGCAGGGTGGTGCCATCGGCCCAGCGGTCATCACGGTCGTTCGACAAGGGCGAGAGGAACTGGTGCAGCAGGTAGCCGTGGGCGGCGTGCAGCTCCACGGTCTGGAATCCGGCGTCGCGGGCGCGCTCCGCCGCCCGGGCGAACGCCGGCGGCAGGCCCTCGACCTCCTCGGTGGTCAGGGCACGTGGGGCGGGCAGCTCCCCGAAGGGCAGGGCGGAAGGGCCGACGGTCGACCAGCCGAGGGGTGCGCCCACCGGTCCGCCCCCGGCCCACGGCCGATCCGTGGAGGCCTTCCGGCCGGCATGCCCCAGCTGCACCGCGGCCACAGCCCCGAGCTCCCGGATCCGCTCGGCGATCGGTGCCCACGCCTCCACGTGATCGTCCGACCACAGCCCGGCACACCAGGGGGAGATGCGTCCCTCCGGCACCACCGCGGTGGCCTCGGTCATCACCAGTCCGGCGCCGCCGCGGGCGAAGGACGTGAGGGTCTCCCGATGCCAGTCACCGACGAGGCCATCGGCCCCCTCACAGGAGTACTGGCACATGGGGGAGACCCACGCCCGGTTGCGGACCGTCAGCGGTCCCAGGGCGATCGGGTCGAACAGGCCGGTCATCGAGCCCCCTCCTCGTCGCTCTCGTCATCGGTCGCACCTGCCGCCGATGCAGCGGCACCGGGCACCTCGAAATCCACCAGGTGCTGGTCGAAGCGGGTGTAGGAGGCGTAGTCGTTCAGTGCGTAGAGGCGTGCGCGGGTCTGCATCCGCTCCACCGCCGGTTCCAGGGTGCCGTGGGCGGCGAGCTCCCGCAGTTCCCGCTCCATCGCCCCGAAGGCGATGCGCAGCAGGGAGACGGGGTGGATCACCAGGTTCACACCGACGGAGGCCAGCTGCTCGTGGGTGAACAGCGGCGACTTCCCGAACTCCGTCATGTTCGCGAGGATCGGCACGTCCACGGCCTCACGGACCGCGGCGAACTCCTCGAGGGTGCGCAGGGCCTCCGGGAAGATCGCATCGGCGCCGGCATCGACCAGGGCGCGGGCGCGGTCGGCGACCGCCGGCAGGCCCTCCACCCCACGCACATCGGTGCGGGCCATGATCAGCAGCTCCGGGTCGCGGCGGGCTGCGACCGCCGCGGCGATCCGCTGCACCGCCACGTCCAGCCCCACGACCTCCTTGCCGTCGAGGTGGCCGCAGCGTTTGGGGTTCACCTGGTCCTCCAGGTGCAGGCCGGAGACCCCGGCGTCCTCCAGCAGCTGCACCGTGCGGGCCACGTTCATCGGCTCCCCGAACCCGGTGTCGGCGTCGATCAGGGTCGGAAGATCCGTCATCCGGGAGATCTCCGCGCCGCGGCGCGTGACCTCCGTCAGCGTGGTGAGGCCGACGTCCGGCAGTCCCAGCTCAGCGGCCATCACCGCGCCAGAGATGTACACGCCCTCGAAGCCGAGTTCCTGGATCAGCGGCGCCGACAGCGGCGTGAACGCCCCGGGGAACCGTTGCAGGGTGCCGGAGGTGAGGCCCTCGCGCAGGGCGAGGCGCTTCTCGGTGGGGGTGCGGGTGGTGTGCAGCATCAGAACAGGCCCTTCGGGGAGGCGGTCAGATCGACGACGCCGTCGGCGGCCCGCACCGTGAGCCGGTCGAGTTCCCCGGCGGGCAGTTGCTCCAGCTCGACGACGGCCGTCAGGAACCGGTCGATCTCCGCGTCCTCCACGATCCCCTGGGCGAGGGTGCGCAGCTTCTGCTCGTACTGCGGACGGGCGAAGGGGCGGGCGCCCAGCGGGTGGGCATCGGCCACGGCGATCTCGTCGCGGATCACCTCCCCGCTGGTGAGGGTGATCTCGAGGGCGCCGCCGAAGGCCTTCTCGGCGAGGTCGTCCGAGTGGTAGCGGCGGGTCCACTCCGGGTCCTCGACGGTGCTGATGCGCTGCCACAGCTCCACCGTGTCGGGCCGCTGCGCCCGCTGCGGGGTGTAGGAGTCGACGTGATGCCAGGTGCCGTCCTGCAGCGCCACCGCCACGATGTACGGGATCGAGTGGTCGAGGGTCTCGCGCGAGGCCTGCGGATCGTACTTCTGCGGGTCGTTCGCCCCGGAGCCGATCACGTGGTGGGTGTGGTGGCTGGTGCGCAGCAGGATCGAGGAGACGTTCGCCGGGTCGGTGACCTCCGGGCGCTCGCGGTGCAGACGACGGGCGAGGTCGATCCACGCCTGCGCCTGGTATTCGGCGGAATGCTCCTTGGTGTACGTGTCGAGGATGGCCCGCTTGGGTTCCCCGCGCTCCGGCAGCGGCACCTGGTAGCGGGCCTCGGGGCCGTCGAGCAGCCACGCGATGACACCGTCCTCGCCCTCGTAGATCGGCACCGGGGAGGTCTGGCCGCGCATCGCCCGGTCCACCGCCTCCACCGCCATCTTCCCGGCGAAGGCGGGGGCGTGGGCCTTCCAGGTGGAGATCTCGCCCTTGCGGGACTGCCGGGTGGCGGTGGTGGTGTGCAGGGCCTGCCCGATCGCCTGGAAGATCGTCTCCTCGTCCAGACCCAGCAGGGTGCCGATCCCGGCCGCGGCCGACGGCCCCAGATGGGCGACGTGGTCGATCTTGTGGCGGTGCAGGGAGATCGCCCGCACCAGATCCACCTGGATCTCGTACCCGGTGGCGAGACCGCGTACCAGGTCGGCGCCGGAGCAGCCGACGTGCTGGGCGACGGCGAGGATCGGCGGGATGTTGTCCCCCGGGTGGGAGTACTCGGCGGCCAGGAAGGTGTCGTGGAAGTCGAGCTCACGCACCGCCACCCCGTTGGCCCATGCCGCCCACTCCGGGGAGGTGCGCCACGGGGTGCCCATCACCCCGGCGCCGCGTCCACCGGAGGCGGTCGGTCCCGTCGGCACGGTGTGCGCGAGGGCCTGGGCGCGGGCGGAGACGATCGGCGCGCGGGTGAGGGAGGCCAGCGCCACGGCGGCGTTGTCGATGATCCGGTTGCCGATCATCTCGGCGACCGCGGGCTCCACGGCGACCGGGTCGGTCGCGACCTCCGCGAGGCGCCAGGCCAGCTGCTCCTGGCGGGGCAGGTGATCGGCGGACGGGTGGACGCGGACCTCGTGCTGCTTCATCGGGCACCTTCGAGCGGGGTGGTCGCCGTGACCGGTGGGTGACGGCGCTGTCGGAGCCACTCTAGGCGGTGGGGCCCAGCTCGTTCTGGCGGGGAGAGCGGAGGCCAGGCGCTGGCGGGTGAGGGCGGAGGCCAGGCGCTGGCGGGTGAGGGCGGAGGCCAGGCGCTGGCGGGTGAGGGCGGGGCGTGCGGCCAGGGCGAGGAGACGGGTGGGTGTCTTGCGCAGCTCACGAATGGCGGACACCCCGTGTCCGCCATTCGTGAGGACCGCCCGCAGGACACCTGTCCGGTCGCGCCGGACCTGTGGGACCCGGACCCGTGGGACCCGGACCCGTGGGACCCGGACCCGTGTGCCACCGGGCTGCGTGAAAGGATCGGCGTCATGCCGACGTCCCCCGCCGCCGCATCCCCGCAGCTCGCAGCTCGCCTGGTCCCCACCCCCGAGCGTTTCCTCCGCGACGGGCAGCCCCACGTGATCATCTCCGGAGCACTGCACTACTTCCGTGTGCATCCCGAACTGTGGAGGGACCGCCTGCGGCGTCTTGTGGCGATGGGCTGCGACTCCGTCGAGACGTACGTGGCATGGAACCTCCACCAGCCGCAGCGTGGGGTGACGACCTTCGACGGAATAGCGGATCTCGGGCGTTTCCTCGACCTGGCGGGGGAGGAGGGCCTCGATGTCATCGTCCGACCCGGCCCGTACATCTGCGCGGAGTGGGAGGCCGGCGGCATCTCCGCCTGGGTGCTGGCCGACCGTGGCATGCACCTGCGCTCCCGGGACCCGCGCTGGCTGGACCCGGTCGACGCCTGGTTCGACCAGCTCATCCCCATCATCGCCGCGCGCCAGGCCTGCCACGGCGGACCGGTGGTGATGGTGCAGGTGGAGAACGAGTACGGCAGCTACGGTGACGACACCCAGTACCTCGAGCATGTGCGCGACGGTCTGCGCCGCCGCGGAATCACGGAGCTGCTGGTCACCAGTGATGGCCCGGCCCGCATGTGGCTGAGCGGAGGCACCGTGGAGGGGGCGCTCGCGACCCTCAACTTCGGATCCCGCACTGAACAGGTGCTGGAGATGGCGGCGCAGGAGCTGCCCGATCAGCCGCAGATGTGCATGGAGTTCTGGAACGGCTGGTTCGACCACTGGGGGGAGGAGCACCACACACGCTCCGCCGACTCCGCCGCCGCGGAGCTGGAGACCATGCTCTCCCGGGGGATGAGCGTGAACTTCTACATGGCCCATGGGGGCTCGAACTTCGCGCTGTGGGCCGGCGCCAACCATGACGGCGTCCTCCAGCCCACCACCACCAGCTACGACTACGACGCCCCGATCGCCGAGGACGGCACCCTCACCCCCAAGTTCCACGCGTTCCGGGAGGTCATCTCTCGCCACCGCGACCTGCCGCCGCTGGCGGAGCACCTGCAGCAGTTGGGTCTCACCGAACACCCCGCCGCTCTCCCCGCCGGGGAGGTGACGGTGGAACGACGGGTGCCGCTGCGACGCACCTCTCTCTGGACAGCACCCGGTCCGGTGCATCCCGTCCCGCCGTCCTTCGAAGAGGCTGATCTGGACCGCGGCCTGCAGCTGCTGCGTCGCCGCGTGGAGATCGAGGCGGCCGAGCGCGACGGGGAGCTGGTCCTGGACCCGCTGCGGTTGTACGGCCTGCGCGATCTCGCGCAGGTGTACGTGGACGGCTACCTCGCTGGCGCCGTCGGCCACGGTCACGAGGACCCGGCCCGCATCGACCTCACCCCGCTCGCCCCTGTGGTGCTGCCGGACGGCGCGCGGCGTGCCGAGGTCACCGTGGAGATCCTGGTCGAATCCCTGGCCCGCGTGAACTTCGGTCCCCACCTGGGTGATGCGAAGGGGATCTGCGGGGGCGTGTGGCATCGCGTGCGCTACTTGAACGACTGGGAGACGCACTGTTGGCGCCTGCCGGGGATGGCGCCGCAACTCACGGCGCTGCTGGAGGACGACGCCTCGATGCGGGCCGACGGCCCCGACCCCATGGTCGCCGACGGCCCGGCCGACGGCCCCGACCTGACCCTGCCGCTTCTCGTCGGCGCTTCCTTCACCGTCGACGACCCGGCGGATGCGCATCTCGACATGTCGGGGGCGGGCCGCGGCGTGGCCTGGGTGAACGGGTTCTGTCTGGGGCGCTACTGGTCCGTCGGGCCGCAACGGACGCTCTACATCCCGGCCCCCGTCCTGCATCCCGGGCGCAACCAGGTGCTGCTGCTGGAGATGGAGGAGAGCTCCCCCCGGCTCGCGCTGGTCGGCGGGCCGGTCCTCGACTGATCGACAGCGCGGCGTTCCGCCAGAGCAGCCGGACGCTCCTCAGCCCCATCGACCTGCCCTCCTGACCGGCCACGAGAAAGGCAGCCCTCCCATGTCCGACCTGCCTATCGGCGTCATCGGCCACGGCGCGCGCGGCGGCCTCGCCCGCCACGCCCATCACCCCGGCGAGGGATCCCGCGTCACGGTGGTCGCGGACCCGTCCGAGCGGGCGAAGGAGGACGCCCGCCGGCTCTACGGTGAGGACGTCGTGTGTGTCGATTCAGTGGAGGATCTGCTGGCCAGCGGCCAGGTCGATGCCGCGATGGTGCTGCCCCCCGACGACGCGCATGCGTCGATCGCGCTGCAGACCCTCGGCGCCGGACTCCCGACCTTCTGCGAGAAGCCGATGGCGATCCACCTGGAGGACGCCGACGCGATGCTCGGTATGGCCAAGGAGAAGCGGGCGCGGTTGTACATCGGCCACAACATGCGGCACATGCCGGTGGTGCGGCAGATGAAAGCGCTGATCGACGAGGGCCGTATCTGTCGGGTACGCGCGATTTGGTGCCGTCACTTCGTGGGCGCCGGTGGAGACTTCTACTTCAAGGATTGGCACGCCGAGCGGGAGCGAGCCACCAGTCTGCTGCTGCAGAAGGGCGCCCATGACATCGATGTGATCCACTGGCTCGCCGGCGGTTACACCCGCCGGGTGCAGGGCATCGGCAACCTCGCCGTGTACAGGGACATCACCGACCGGCGCGATAACTCCGACCGCCGCATGTGGGACTGGTACAGCGACGACAACTGGCCACCCACCGCGCAGAAGGAACTGAACCCGGTGATCGACGTCGAGGACATCTCCATGATCTCCATGACCCTCGACAACGGTGTTCTGGCCTCCTACCAGCAGTGCCACTTCACCCCCGACTACTGGCGCAACTACACGGTGATCGGGGACGCCGGTCGTCTGGAGAACATGTCCGACAGCGGCGGCGGCCAGATCCACCTGTGGACCTCGCGCCACGGCGGCCCCGGCCAGCCGGACCAGGTCGAGGTGATCTCCCGCGGCGATGGCGGCCACGGCGGCGCCGACCCGAACCTGGTCGCGGAGTTCGTGCGCTTCGCACGCGACGGCGGTGCCACGGATGTCTCCGCGGTGGCGGCCCGCGAGGCCGTGGCGACCGGCATCCTCGGTGCGGAGTCGATCTGTCGCGGCGGGGAACCGCGCGATGTGCCAGCCCTCCCGCAGGACGTGCGAGAGTACTTCGAGAATGGTCAGGCCTGAGCCTGGATCCGCCGAGCCGGTTTTCGTGGCGTCGTGAAGGCGTTTCGGGCGCGGGCTGAGTAGGCGCTTCGGAGAAGGGCGTGAAAGGTCTGCCGGTCTGCCCGGCTTTCCCACTTCGGGTTCCTTCTCGTCGGGACAGGGGCTGGCGGTCAAGCCGCTCTTGGTCGTGGACTGCTGGCGGCGTCGAATAGCGTTTCCCAGTCGGGTTGCCAGGGCCAGTTGCGTGGAAGGTGGAGCAGCCAGGAACGGGCGCGGTTGGCGATCCTGGCCGGCACGGCGATGAGGTGAGCGCGGATCGTGGCGGTCCTGGCTCGGGCGTGGAACTTCGAGGCGAGCACGCCGGCGGCCCGGGTGAGGTTGAACGCGATCGCCGCGAGCACGGCCCAGGCGCTGTTGGCGGTGAAGACCCCGGAGGGGCAGTGCGCCAGCGGCCCGTTCTTCAGGTCCGCGATGACCTGTTCGATGATGGCGTGGTCGCGGTGGGCGGCCTCTGCCTCGAGCATCGACAGCGGTGAGTCGGTGAAGACCGCGTGGTAGCGGTAGGCGGTGAACAGCCCGTCCTGCTCGCCGGTGGCGGTGGCGGGGTTGAGCCGCTTGACCCGGCGCACGATCAGCCGGGCGGTGACGTGGTCGGCCTTCTTCCGGGAGGTGAAGGCGGTGTAGGGGATCTCGGCGACTTCCGCATCGGAGATCCACCGCTGCTCGGCTTCGTCCCAGATCGACTCCGGGTACTTGATCCCCACCCAGGCCTCCTCCGGGATCTGGGAGATGGCGGCGACCACGCCCGCGTCCATCCTGGCGGTGATGGAGAAGTAGGCCCCGGTCCGGCGCAATGCGGCGATGACGTCGTGCTGGTAGAACGCGGAGTCGGCCCGCCCGGTGATCTGCCCGCCGGCCCCGGCCTTGCGGGCGGTGGCCATGGCCTCGGCGATCATCCGGTGAGCCCCGCGCGGTGACTTCACCGACCCCTTGCGCAGCCGGATGGCGGCGATCACTGGCGCCGCCAGTGGCGTGGACACCGTGGCCACCAGCGCGTTGAGCCCTTTGACCTTGTTGTAGCCATACCCCGCGCCCTGCTTGGCGTACCCGTGGGTCTGCCGGATGGTGTCGTCGATATCCAGGTAGGCCATCCCCTCAGCGCCGCGCACCAGTCCCGGCACCCGCGCGGTCAGCGCGATCAGCAGCCGGGAGTTGATCGCATCCAGCTGGCGCACGTGCCCGAACGTGTAACCGCGAAGGTGGGTGCCCAACGTCGTCGGCGCCCGGCGGGCGGTGAACGCCCGGCCCATCCCGCCGTGGCGCAGCAGGTCCATGTCGCTGATGCTGTCCGCCCCGGCGACCATCCCCGCGACCAGCGCCGGCACCTTCACCGCCGCGTTCGCCCCGGCACTACCAGCCACCGTGACGAACTCCTCGACGAGATCCGACAGGCCGGCGGACTCGGCCAGCAACATCACCGGCACCAACCCCGCGGCCGCGATCAGGTTGTCGTCATCGAACTCGGCAGAGAAATTGTGGGAGACTCGCACTACCGGTGCTCCTGTTGCTCAACGGGTTTGGAACCTTCGCCAGTCCCATTCTCGCTGGTCACAGGAGCATCCGGCTGTTACGACTCACCTCCCGCACTCACCCGGCCGGCGGATCCAGGCTGAGGCCCGGTGGCATTGCTCACGAAGTGAGCAATAGACTCATAGCATGCCGCAGACCGTTCCGTTCTTTCGCTCCGAGCTCCAGGAGCAGGTGCTGCGTGAGTTGCACCGCTCCCAAGTGCCGCTCTCTGCGTCCGACGTCGCGCGCCAGATCGGGATGCCCGTGTCCACGGTCTCACGGGAGGTCCGCTCTCTTGTGGCGTCTGGTGTGCTGACATCACGGCGGTCGGGCCGTCGAACGCTAGTCACCTTGAACGACGCGTCCCCGTTCGTGCCGGGATTGCGGATGATTCTGGGCGCGACTACGACCGGGAGATTTCGTCCGTCGTCGCCCTTGGCATGGAAGGTCGCCGCCCACCGCAAGGAGCTGCGTCGCCTCACGGAGAAGTACGGCCTCCGGCGATTGAGACTTGTCGGATCCGTCGCGCGAAACGAGGACGGCCCCGACTCCGACGTCGACCTCATGGTCGACGTGCCGCGCGGACGGAGCCTGGGCGATCTCGCCGCCTTCGCGGACGAAGCCCGAGACCTGCTCGGGGTCGATGTCGATGTCGTCGACTCCGCCTCGGTCGTGCCGGACGTGGCCCGGACGGTGTCACGCGAGGCGGTCACCCTGTGAGTCCAGCGCAGCGTAGTCCCCGCTGGCACGTCCAGCGCTCCCTCGATCACGTCGCCCGACTACGCGCGCACCTTGACCGAGGCCTCGACCTTGACGACCCGCTGCTCCATGACGCCGTCTCGATGCAGCTCATCGCCGCGATAGACGCACTGATCGCCGCGAACTCGGTGGAAGACGGAGTTGTGGCGGCAGCGTTCGGTGACGCATGGCGGCGCATGGTCGGGATGCGCAACATCTTGGTCCACGAGTACGTCATCGTCGACGTCGATCTCCTGCACAGCGCCGCGACGACGGAGCTCGACTCCCTCGAGGAGCACGCCCGGCGCCTGCTGGACACGCTGGGGTCCCACGAGTAGCCCAAGACCCGCCCGAACCATGCCCCGCACCTCGCGGCGGATGTCAGCGGCACGTGGCAGGTTCGTGGCGTGCCCGACAGACCTGATGTCCCGCTCGACGTCGTCGAACGGCTGAGTGCCCTGCTCGACTTCCCCGAGTGCGTCGAGGAGGACGCCTGGACCGGCGTGCGCTGGCGCGTGCGCGGGAACACGGTGGCGCACGTGTTCGGCGGCGAGGACCAGTGCTTCCGCATCGTCTTCCGGGCCGAGCCGGAGGAGGTGGCGGCGTTCGAGCACCTCGGCGAGCCGTACTTCAGGGCCGGCTGGGGCACCGACGTCGTCGGCATGCTGCTCGACGAACGCACCGACTGGTCGGAGCTCGCCGAGCTGCTCACCGACTCCTACTGCATCCAGGCGCCCGCGCGCCTGGCAGCGTCCGTCGTCCGGCAGTGAACCGCAGCACCCGGTATGACGTCGAGCATGCCTCAGCGTTCCTCACCGTGTACAGGGACGCCGGACCTGTACACAGTTAGTGCCGGGGCGTCGAAGCTGTCAGTGCATCGCAACCAGAGCGCCGACGGTGCATTCATCCCATACAGGCTGGGCGCCTGGATAAGAACCGCTCATGCTTCGCACGATCATGTGAGGCTTCTATCCAGCATTGCCAAGAGGCTTCGGGCAGCACGTCCGGCGGCCGTGACGACATGCGCGTTCGGTCTCGAGCCCGTAGAACGGGTGCCGTCGGGCGTGCGGGCGGGCGATCCGTGGTCGACCCACTCCCACACAAGCGCGCCGAATCATGGGGTTGGAGCCGGCGACGAGGTCGATCTCCTCCGTCTGGCCGCCCGGTCCGTTGCCCATGGCAAGCGCGTACTCGCAGAGGACGAAGGGCAGGGCCGACGGCGGGCGTCGATCGCGGCATCGGGCAGCGGCTCCTCCTCACCGCGGGCGATGAGCGCCATCTCCTCGATCGGGGTACATGCGCGAGTAGACGTCGACGCGCGCGCCGGTCCAATCGCCCTCGTCGTGCACGGTGGCGTCGAGCGCGCGGACCGTTGCGGCATGACCTCGACGTTGCCGCCGGCACCCGACTCGTTGCCGAGCGACCACGTGACGGTGCTCGGGTGATGGCCATCGCGGCGGACAGTGCAGTTGGCCCGGTCGGCGAGGACGGGCGCCCGCGACTCGTCGTCGGTGGGTTGTTGCGCCAGCCGTGCAGTCGAAGCCGTGGGTCGCGAAGTCGTTCTTGTCGATGACGTACAGGCCGTACTCGTCGCACAGGTCCAAGAGGCGCGGGTGCGGCGGGTAGTGGCTCGTGCGGACCGTTGACGTGGTCAACCGCTCAGACATCCGCGAGGTACGCGGGCAGCACCTTGGCGAAAGCGTCGGCCTTTTCGACGAACCACTCGACCAATTCGGGGACCTCGGCGTCGTCCAAGATGTCCCCTGGACGGGTGACCTCGAGTTTCGACGCGTTGTGCTCCGGCATGGGGTCCCACTCGACCGTGAAGCCGAGGTCCGCCTCGATGGCCTCTCGTCGACTATGAAGTGCCTCGAAGAGTTCCATGTCGTTCACGATCCACAACATCGCTCGAAGGGTCTTCGTGTGTGTGATGACCTGCAGGGAGATGTGGCATCGCGAGTCGCCCACGGCCACGTCGTACCAGTAGTGGAGGGGCGGCGTGCGCCAGCCGGCCACGTGCGGTGCCCCAGCGAGCCCGGCCTCTCTGACCTTTCTGAAGAACTCTCGGCGCGCGAGTCTGAGTGGGGTGACCTTCGATCCGCCGGAGCCTGTTCCGTGCGAGCGTGCGCGCCACGCAGCCACGGTCGCCTCATCGACATCGAGTCCAGCCTCAGCCGCAAGTTCTTCGGCACCGATGAACTGCGCGGCATCGGCACGCCCGTCGGCGCCGAAGGTCACTCCCTCGTCTTCCAGAACGTCGCGCGGGTCGTCGGTCCGGCCGGGTTCGGACCACCGGAAGCCCGGAGAGACGGCCCCTCCGCTCTGGAGGACGCGCCAGGCGTTCGCCATGGGGTAGGTGGTGATGATCTGGGCCAGTGCTTGCGCGCCCGTGCTCGCGACCAGCGCGACGTCGCCGTAGGTGGTCCATCGCCCCGCGGGGATCGCCGCGACGATCGCAGCGACCTGTGTCCGGATCGTTGACGGTTCGTCGCCGGGTCCGACGAGCTTCTCGTCCGGGCCCGGCCAGAGCTCGATGATGCGCTCGGCGAGGCGTTCACCGCGTGCCGTGATCTCCGTCGGTCCCCAGGTCGCGGACTTCGCGATCTCGAGGTTCATCGCCACACCGCTCTTCGCGAGCAGTTCACGCTTCTCGTCGAAGTGCTTGTTGCTCAACTCGCTGTTGTAGCCGCTCAGCGTTAGGTTCCCGAGCGTGTGCACGAGGCGTTCGTGTTCCAGGTCGACGTCGGCTCCGGGTGCCAGAGACGAGGCGAGCGTCGCACGCACCGCGGGCGTCATCGTCTGTGGCAGGACGTGCTCGATCGTCAGGTGCCGGGGGTCGAGGCTGACGATCTCCTTGGGTCGGTACGACTCTTCCAGCCACTGCAGGATGAGTTTCTTCTGGGCCGCGCGCCCCTGCCAGTAGAACGCCACACTGGTGGCCGCGTCACGAACCTGCTTGTCGGTGGCGAAGTACTTCCGGCCGCGGGACAGGTAGTCGCGCAGCCCGACATCGACACGCTCCGCAGCGCTCACGTGACCAACAGCGTCGAGCAGCGTCCTGTTCAGGTTGGCGGTCGCCCGGCCGATGACGATGCGCCGGACGAAGTACGACTCCAGGATGGTCAGCGCGGCGGCGACCTCGTCGTCGGTCGCCGTCCCGGCCGCACGACGAGCGAGGATCTGCATCACGACGGGGTACGCCGTCGTCGACCCCCATGCGCGGATCCTGGTCAGCCGGCGTCGCACCTCGGGGTGCGGCTCCCCCTCCGGGTTCAGGATCGTCGCGAGGACGTCACCGAGCTTGGCCACGCGCAGGACCTCGGCCTCGATCTGCTCAGCGGTGGTGAGCTGCTCGAGTCGGCGCTGTTGCCCGATATACGTGTCGGACTGTTTGGCCCGTTCATCCGTCTGGACGAGGTCGAGCCAGAACAGCAGCTCGAGGTTGTCCGCGTCCAGGCGCTTCTCGAGCGGCACCCACACGTTGGCGTACACCGTCGCGGCCCGGTCTCCGAGCCGCATGAAGAGGTAGTTCTTGAGCAGATCGCTCTGCGTCAACCGGAGTCCCGTGTTGTTGAGCGACTCGAAGATGCGGTGCGCGTTGTCGCCGGGCTCCGCCGTGACCACGACGAGCGCGAGCCCTCGAACGACGGCAGCCTCGATCAGTGCGAGATCGTGTGGGTCGTCAGGGTCGTCGGCCGCTGCAATGCGCGACCGGAAGAACCGGTATGCCTCCCCGATGTTGTCCTCGCCGCCCGCCGACGGCGACCGCCCGAGCACCGCGCTGTACGCGTCCCTGTCGGCCTGCGTGGGTTCCACCTTGTGCGGCTTGCCGGCGTCGTACACGTTGATGAGGTACTGAGCATCGATCCCCTGGGCGCGTTCGACGTCGCCGACTTCGTACAGATGGTCTCGCAACGCGGCCAACAAGAGGGTCAACGTCGTCAGGCGCTGCTGACCGTCGACGACGAGATACTTCTGGATGCCGATCGTGCCGGAGTCCGGGCTGCTGGCCAGGACCAGGGACCCGATGAAGTGGGACGCCTTCGGGTCGGTGCGTAGCGTGTCGGCCAACTCCGCAACATCGACCCAAAGCTGGTCAAGCTGCTTCTTTCCCCAGGAGTACACGCGCTGGTAGAGCGGCACCTGGTACTGCTTCTTGCCCTCAAGAACTCCAGATAGTGTCCCGTTCTCGGCCCGGACCACACACGTCTCCTCGCACTGCTCTGATGGGTTGACGTCACAATAACGGGCACGGGGACGGGGCCGACCGTCGGCGTCCCCGCCGCGCGGGTGAAATGCGCGGTCGAGATGCGCCAGCGTCACAAGAGTGCGTGCCCTACGCCTCAACTCGGGGGCAGAATGAGTCGCCCCGGCGTGTCCTATGCGGCGGGGAAGTTCACGCCCTCCCGGTAGCCGTAGCGTCCGTGCAGCGCCGGCGACTTGCCCGTGAACCGGGCGACCCGAGCCGGCACGCAGGTGGGGGTGGAGGAGTAGGCGCGGGAGAAGCGGTTGCCCCGCCGCGCCATCTGATCCAGCCACGGGGTGTCGATGTGCTCGTTGCCATCGGCCCCCAGCGCATCGGCCCGCATCTGGTCGACGCAGACCAGGATGATGTTCGGACGATCGGTCACGGGATCCACCGGGTCGGGCTCGGCGTCAGTCCTGCGGGCCCCACGGGGCGGAGCCGCCCTGCGGGGCGCGTCCCTGCTCCCGGGCCTCCTGCTCCGCCAGACGTGCCTGGTACTCGGCCTCCTGGGCGCGGCGGGCGGCCTCGGCTCGACGCCGTTCCTCAGCCCGCTGACGGGCCCAGTGCGCCTCGTCGTCGTCGGCCTGGGCGTCGGCATCCTGCGCGGCCTGGGCCTGAAGCATGGCGTTGCGGACCTCCTCGCCCATCGACGCCACGGACCCGGGGTTCGACGGCAGGTACAGCACGTTCGAGCGGCCGTTGCGGGCGATGTCCTGCATGGTGTCGAAGTACTGCGTCATCAGCAGCAGCTGCTCGGCGGAGTTCTCGATCCCGACCCGCTTGAGCATCTCGTACTGTTCGGCGATGCCCATCGCGATGGCCTTGCGCTGCGCGGCCACGCCCTCACCCTGCAGACGCTTGGACTCGGCCTCCGCCTCGGCCTGCGTGACGCGCTTGATCTTGTCGGCCTCCGCCAGGGACTGCGCGGCCACGCGGTCGCGCTGGGCGGCGTTGATGGAGTTCATCGAATCGCGCACGCGGGCGTCGGGGGAGATGTCCTGCACCAGGGTGTTGACGATGTTGAACCCGAACTCCTGCATACGCGCCGACAGGGTGTTCTCCACGCTGCGGGCGATGTCATCCTTCGATTCGAAGGCGGCGTCGAGCTCCAGGCCCGACAGGGCCGAGCGCACCGTGTCGAACACGTACGAGCGGATCTGCGCCTCCGGGTTCGACAGCCGGTAGTACGCGTCGACGACCTGGTTCTCCTTGATCACGTACTGCACCGCCACCGGCACCGTCACGAACACGTTGTCCTTCGTCTTAGACTCGATGTTCACTTCGAGCTGCTGGATGCGCAGCGAGATCGGCCGGGTGGTGCCGTCGATGAACGGCATCTTCATGTTCAGGCCCGGCCCCGCGACCCGCAGGAACTTGCCGAAACGCTCGACGATCACCATCTCCTGGGTGTGGACGGTGAACAGCATGCTGGTACGGAGCCCGCCGAACAGCAGGATCGCCAGGACGACAAGGAAGATGAGGCCGACCAGACCTCCGAAACCGGTGATGATGCCTTCCACGGATCCCCCCAGGGTGCAGTGCCATCAGAAGCAGAGACGTTGATCTGCCTCACACGCTAACAGTGGGCCCCGACATGCGGGACCCGACGATGGTCGACATCCCGGGGACGGCCCCGGCGCACGGACCGACGGAGGTCAGTCGGTCGGACGCCCGGCCTCCAGGTCGGTGAGCATCATGTCGATGCGGCGGGCGATGCGGCGCGGGGGAAGCGGGGGCGCATACCGGCGCACCACCTGCCCCTCGGGGCCGATGAGGAACTTCGTGAAGTTCCAGGAGATCCGCCCTCCGATCACCCCCGCCTTCTGCGCTTGTAACCACTGCCACATCGGATCGGCGTCGGGCCCGTTGACGCGGACGCGGGCGAACAGAGGGAAGGTCACCTCGAACAGGGAGCGGCACAGCTCCTCGACCTGCTCGTCCAACGGCAGTTCCTGGCCGAGGAACTGATCGCACGGAAAACCGAGCACGGTGAAACCGCGGGGGCCGAAGGTGCGCTGCAGGTCCTCGAGCTCCTCCAGCTGGGTCGCGAGCCCGCAGCGGGTGGCGGTGTTCACCACCAGCACCACCTGGCCGCGGTAATCGGACAGCGGCCGCCGGTCGCCCTCGATGGTGCGGGCGGTGAAATCGTGCAGGGAGAGCGCCTCCTCGCCGATCACCGTGCCCTGCGAGGACAGGGAGGTGCGGCGCGTCCCCGCGCCGGTGCGTCGGCGGGGTCGCCCAGGGGCGGCGGGTCGATCCAGGGTCAGAGTGCAACGGGAGGCGAGGGCGTGGTCCGTGGCGGACACGACCTCGCGCACAGCGGTTTCGGACATGGGTCACCTCAGGTGAGACCCCCGGTCCGCGGCCGGTCCCCTCGGCGCGGGCTGTGACGGGCGTCTCGCGCCGAGAATGTTACGTGTCGGTCACCCGCGGGTGGAAGGGGGAAATGTCACGGCTCGGTGAAGGTTTCGTGTGCCCCGCGCTCCCAGCTCTCGATCGGGCCGACGACCACCCGGAACAGCGGGTGCGCCAGCAGGCCCTCCCGCCAGCCCGCCACCAGTGCGGCCCGGTCCAGCAGGCGGGGGGTGCAGGCTCCACAGCCTCAGTGCTGCTCCTCGTCGGACCCCTCCAGGAAGGCCTCCACCTCCGCGCGGGTGGGCCCGGTCACGGGCCCGCGACGCGTCACCTTCAGAGCCGCCGCCGCGTTGGCCCGCAACGCCGCCTCCTCCCAGTCGGAACCGCGGATGAGCTCCGCCAGCAGCGCCCCGGTGTGGGTGTCCCCGGCGCCGTTGGTGTCGATCGCCCGCTGCGGGAACCCCGGCACGTGGGTGCCGCGGCCGCTGCAATGCACATGGCAGCCGTCCTCGCCGTCGCGCAGCACCACCACCGCTCCAGGGGCCAGGCGCCGGCGAAGCACCGCCGCGGCATCCCCCAGGTGGTCCCGGCCGGTGAGCTGCCGGGCCTCGGCGGCGTTCGAGGTCCACAGGGTGGTGCGCCGCAGCATCCGCTCGATCACCTCCGGCGGAAGATCCGCGAACGGGGCGCCCGGATCCAGCACCACCTGCACCCCGTCGGGCACGGTGTCGAGGAACGTCAGCAGGGCATCGCGGGTGACGTCCAGCAGGGTGTACCCGGAGACGCACAGCCAGTCCCCGGGCCGGGGCTCCAGCCTCGCGAAGTCCTCGGCGGTGACGGCGCGCTCCGCCCCGAAGGTCACCACGAAGGTGCGCTCTCCGCTGGGTTCCAGCAGCACGTAGCAGGGGCCGGTGTCGACGTCAGGCACCGGATCGGTCACCAGCTCCACCCCGTCACCGGACAGAGCCTCACGGATCAGATCACCGTGCGGGCCCGTGCCGACGGTGCCGCCGTGCACCGCGCGGGCCCCGAACCGCGCGGCCGCCACCAGGATCGTCACAGCGCCCCCGGCGTAGGCAGTGGAGCGCTCGGCGTGCACGTTGCCCCCGCGGGGCGGCATCGCCGGCACCTCGATCACGACATCGACGAGAGCCTGCGCGGTGTGCAGCACCCGCGGCGCGGCGGAGCGGGAGTCAGAGACGGTCACGGGGATCCTCCTGCGGATCGGCGGACGGGCGGATGGGTCTCACAGCGCGGCCGCCACCTCGACGGCGCGACGGATGGCCCGCTCGGCATCCAGTTCCCCGGCATGCTCGGCGCCACCGATCACATGCACGCGGGGACCGTCGCTCAGGGCCGCGAGCTCCTCGGCCGGGCCGGTCACCGACTCCTGACCGATGCACAGCACCACGGTGTCGACCACGAGCTCGTGGCCGGGGCGGGGGCCTCGTCGGTGGCACGCTCGGGCTGCTCCTGCCAGTGCAGCCGGAGGGCGCCGTCCGGCAGATGCTCGATCCGGTCGTACGTCACGCCGCGATGCTCGACCACCCCGGCGTGCCGCAGTTCGGCGCGATGCACCCAGCCGGTGGTGCGGCCGAGCGTCGCACCGATCTTCCCGGGGCGTCGCTGGAACACGTGGACCTCACGACCCCCTGGCACCGTCGCCTCCGACCCGCGACGTGGCCCGCCGTCCGGTCGCACACCGCCGCGGTGTTCGTCGGGGTCGGCCACACCCCAGCGCTCCCGCCACGCCGGCGGGTCCTGCGTCAGCGAGAGGGCCGGGGCGGTGAGGAACTCGCAGACGTCGACGCCGATGCCACCCGCCCCGATCACCGCCACCCGGCGTCCGGCCGTGGCCCGGCCCTCCAGCAGATCGGCGTAGGTGAGCACGCGCTCGCCGTCGGGGGTGAACCCGGGCAGGTCGCTGCGGCGCGGCTCCACCCCGGTCGCGATGATCACGTCATGGAAGGCCTGCAGCTCCCGGGCGGTGGGACGGGTGTCGAGTCGGACCCCGACGCCGTGGGCCAGCAGGCGGGTGCGCCAGGCGCTGATCGCGCGGGCGTAGTCCTCCTTGCCGGGGATGCGAGCCGCCAACCGGAACTGCCCACCCAGGTCCCCGGTGGCCTCGAACAGGGTGACGCTGTGGCCGCGCTGCGCCGCACTCACGGCGGCCTCCAGCCCGGCCGGTCCGGCACCGACCACCGCCACCCGCCGCTGCCTCCGCGGTGGGACCGGGTGCAGCACCAGCCGCTGCTCGCGTTCATGCACGGCCCGCGGGTTCACCACGCATCCGGCACGTTGACCGGCGAAGACACGGTCCAGGCAGGCCTGGTTGCAGGCGATGCAGGGGATGATCCGGGCGGCCTCCCCGCGGGCGAGCCTGTTCGGCAGCTCCGGGTCGGCCAGCAGCGGTCTCGCGAGGGAGACGAGGTCGGCGTCCCCGCGGGCCAGCACCTGCTCGGCGATCTGCGGGTCGTGCAACCGGTTGCTCGCCACCACCGGCACCTCCACGGCCTCCCGTAGCCGCGCGGTCAGGGGCGTGAACACGGCCGGCGGCACGGAGGTGGCGATCGTCGGGATGCGGGCCTCATGCCAGCCGATGCCGGTGGACAGGACGTCCACCCCGGCGGTGGTCAGCTCCCGCGCGAGCGTCACGGTCTCCTCCCACGTCTGACCGTCCGGCACCAGGTCCAGCAGGGAGATGCGGTACGACAGCAGGGCCCGCTCACCGATCGCCTCACGCACCGCCCGGGCGACCTCCAGCGGCAGACGGCGGCGGCCCTCGGCATCCCGGCCGTAGCGGTCGCGGCGCCGGTTCGTGGCGGGCGCGAGGAACTGGTTCAGCAGGTAGCCCTCGCTGCCCATGATCTCCACCCCGTCGTACCCGGCCTCGACGGCGAGGGCGGCGGCGCGGGCATACGCCCGGACGGTGCGGCCGATGCCCCACCGGGTCAGGGCCCGCGCCCGCACCGGCGAGATCGGTGCCTGCGTGCGGGAGGCTGACACCGGCAGCGCATGGCCGGCGTACCGGCCGGCGTGCAGCAGCTGCAGCAGGATCCGCCCGTCGTGCTCGTGGACCGCGCGGGTGACCGCCACGTGGCGGCGGGCCAGACGCTCGGTGAGCACCCCGCCGCGGCGGGTGAGGCGGCCGGCCCGGTCAGGGGAGAGACCACCGGTGACCATCAGACCGACGCCCCCGCGGGCGCGTTCAGCCATGTACGCGACGAGATCCTCGAGGTCGGCGGGGGAGTCCTCCAGACCCACGTGCATCGATCCCATGACGATGCGGTTGCGCACCGTGAAGCGCCCCAGGTCCAGGGGGGAGAGCAGGTGGACGGGGCGCGGGGCCCCGCCGTGGGCCTCGACGGTCATGCCTGGGATTGTGCCAGCACCCGCCGACACGCCGGCCGTCGCACGGCATCGGCCGACGGAATCCGCGGTGCCGGGCGGTCAGGGCTGCCGTCTCCCGCCCGCGTGCAGGGGGAGTTCGTACCCTGGCCTCAGACCCTCGGCCTCATCCCTGGCCCCACGCCGTCGGAAGGATCCTGCGTGGCCACCACCGCCCTGCTGACCGACATGTACGAGTACACGATGCTGTCGGCGATGCTCCACGACGGCACGGCCCGCAACGACGCGGTGTTCGAGGCCTTCGCGCGGCGCCTGCCGGAGGGGCGACGGTTCGGGCTTCTCGGCGGCACCCAGCGTCTGCTGCCGCTGCTGCAGGAGTTCCGATTCGACGAGCCGACGATCGGTTTCCTGCGCGAGTGCGGGGCGATCAGCGACGCCGCCGCCGACTACCTCGCCGATTTCCGGTTCACCGGGGAGGTGCGGGGCCTGCCGGAGGGCAGCGTGTACTGGCCGGGCACCCCGGTGCTGACGGTCGAGGGGGAGCTCGGACAGTGCGTGCTGCTGGAGACGCTGGTGCTGTCGGTGCTGAACCACGACTCCGCGATCGCCTCGGCCGCCGCGCGGATGGTGATCGCCGCTCAGGGCCGGCCGATCATCGAGATGGGAGGCCGCCGGGTGCATGAGGAGGCCGCGGTGGCAGTGGCCCGCGCCGCGTACCTCGCCGGATTCGGGTCGACGTCGAACCTGGAGGCCGGGCGGAGATTCGGCATCCCGGTGGCGGGAACCGCCGCGCACGCGAGCGTGCTGGCGCGCCGCAGCGAACGGGAGGCCTTCGCCGCGCAGGTCGCCACCAGCGGCCCCGGCACCACCATCCTGGTCGACACCTACGACATCGCCGAGGGCATCCGCACCGCGATCGATGTCGCCGGTCCGCAGTTGGCGGGGGTGCGGATCGACTCCGGAGACCTGCTCGTGGAGGCGACGAGGGCCCGGGCCCTGCTCGACGAACTCGGCGCCACGGACACGCAGATCTCCGTCACCAGTGACCTCGACGAGTATCTGATGGAGCATCTGCAGGGTGCCCCGATCGATCGCTACGGGGCGGGCACCCGTGTGGCCACCGGCTCCGGACACCCCACCGCCGGGATGGTCTACAAGCTGGTGGCGGTGTCCGATGAGCCCGGCGGGCCGCGCCGCTCCGTGGCGAAGGCCAGCAGCTCCAAGCGGTCGGTGGGTGGGGAGAAGTCGGTGTTCCGCTTCCCCGACGGCCGCGAGGTGTGGACCACCGACGGCACCGTCCCGACGGGGGCCGAGCCCGTGCAGGTGCCGTTGCTGCGCGGCGGCGACGCCGTGGGGGCGGAGGATCTGGCGACGGTGCGGGAGCGTGTGGCCCGGGAACTGGCGCAGTTGCCCGCCGTGGCGCGGCGGATCAGTGCCGGGACGGCGCTGCGCAACAGTGAGGAATGGGATCCAGCGGAGGAGGCCGAGTGATGACGAGGACCATGCTGATCGTGGTGGACGTGCAGAACGACTTCTGTGAGGGCGGTGCGCTGGGTGTCGACGGTGGCGCCGCGGTGGCGCAGCGTATCGCCGCTCACCTGCGCGACCACGCCGAGGATTACGACATGGTGGTGGTCTCCCAGGACTGGCACGACCCCGACAGCGACAACGGCGGGCACTTCAGTGACGCCCCCGATTTCGTGGACTCCTGGCCGGTGCACTGCTGCGCCGGGAGCGAGGGGGCCGAGCTGCATCCGGCGCTCGCCGCGGCCCTGGAGGAGGTGGGCACGCGGCTGGGGGATCGCCTGGTGCGGGTGCGCAAGGGCTTCGGGGAGCCCGCCTATTCGGTGCTGGAGGGCACCGTGACGGGTGGGCCGTCCGATGGGGCGCCGTTCGGGGAGCTGCTGGCGGATGTCGATGAGGCGGTCGTGGTGGGTCTGGCGTACGACTACTGCGTGCGCGCCACGGCGCTCGGTGTGCGCGGCGAGTCGGAGGAGACCCCGGTCGCTGCCGCTCCGACCGTGCAGATCCCGCGGGACCTCACCGCCCCTGTGCACAGCGACGTGTCGGCCCTCGAGACCGAACTGCGGGGCCACGGCATCGAGATCCGGAGGTGAGCAGGATGCCCGACGCGAACCCCTCCACCACCCCCACCGTGTCCGGGCCGGGCGCGCCCGCGCGGTGCGAGATCCAGGTGTCGGTGGACGTGGCGATCCTGTCGATCCGCGACGGTGCCCTGCGGGTCCTGCTGGTGCAGCGGACCCAGGAGCCGTACGCCGGCCACTGGGCCCTGCCCGGCGGCCTGATGGAGGTCGAGGAGACCCCGGAGGACGCCGCCCGCCGCCAACTCACCGCCAAGACGGGCCTCGACGCGAGCGAGCAGCGATTCCACCTGGAGCAGCTCGCCACATATGCGACACCAGGCCGTGATCCCCGCGCTCGGGTGGTGTCGATCGCGCACCTGGCCTTCGTGCCGAACGTGGACGACGGTATGGGTGATGCCCGCTGGTGGTCGGTGGACGAACTTCTCGAAGACCCCGAGGCGCCGCAGCTCGCCTTCGATCACCGCGAGATCGTGACCGACGCCCGCGAGCGGGTGCGCGCCAAGATCGAGTACACAACCCTGGCGGCGCAGTTCGTCGACGAGCCGTTCACCATCGCGGAGCTGCGTGCGGTCTACGGGGCGGTGTGGGGGATCTGCCCGACCGCGCCGAATTCACCCGCGCCGTGCTGTCGACCGAGGACTTCGTCGAACCGGAACCGGGCAGCGCCACCGGGGCACCCCGTCCGACGCTCTACCGCCGCGGCCCCGCCACGGTGATGCAGCCCGCACTGCTGCGTCCCGGCACCCGCCCCACCCGCGGCCGCTGAGGGCCCAGAGGCGTCGCGTCTGGTCGTCCGACGGGCGACCCGACCACGCGGGTCCCGGGGCCAGGGCGCGGAGACTCCCGAGTGGAGGACACGCGGTGTCCGCAATGGCGCACGGGAACTCCAGATGAGACCGCAAATGCGGACATGGACTGTCCGCCATCCGTGAGCATGTGGGAGCGGACTCTCCTGCGCGGCCGGGCCGTGGTGGCGCACCTGGGGCGGGGACATGCGGGGCGCCCCGTTGGGGGACATGCGGCACACCTCGGATCGGCTCGTGTGTGGCGCCTCAGTACGTTGCCTCGCGAAATTACGTCGCGCCCCTCCGGTGCCGCGTGATCTGATCGACCGCATGCAGATCACTGTGCGCCCCTTGGACCTCGGCTCGGACGCCGATCTCGACGCCGTCGCGCGCATCGACGATGCCCACGATCAGCTGCTGTTCGGCGGAGTCGAACCGGCGACCGTCGCCCAGCAGCGCAGCCTTTTCTCCGACAGTCCCTACTCCTCGGTGCGCGTGGCGGTGGCGGAGGTCGAGCAGATGGAGGGTCAGGTGATCGCCGGGTACGCCTCCGTCTCCCAGTCGCTCCAGGAGAACCTTGACACCGTCTACGTCGACATCACGGTCCACCCGGCGCTGCGCGGTCACGGCGTCGGCACCGCACTTCTGGAGCAGGCCGTGATCCCGATGATCCGCGAGACCGGCCGCACCCTCGTGTCGGCCTGGGCCGCCGGACCGTCCGAGGGTGAGGTCGAGGACCCGGCCCTGCCGCAGGTGAAGCTCGCCCACCGGCTCGGCCTGGAACGACGCAACGTGGCCGTGTGCCGCGCCCTCTCCCTGCCGATCGACCCGGAGCTGTTGCGTCGGCTGGGGGCCGAGGCCGCCGAGAAGATCGGCGACTACCGCGTGGAGGTGTGGGATGACGAGATCCCCGAGGAGCACCTCGAGACCTACGGCACGTTGCTCACCCAGCTCGAGGTCGACGATCCCGACGAGGAGTTCGAGTACGAGGCCGCGACCTACACTCCCGACCGTCTGCGCACCATGCAGCAGCGGCGGCGGGAGCGTGGAATCCGGGTCCTGACGGCGGTGGCCATCGCTCCTGACGGCAGTTTCGCGGGGAACTCAGAATTGCACTGGCGTCGCACCGAGGGAACCACTCTGTGCTGGCAGGAGAACACGCTGGTCATGCCACAGCACCGCGGGCACCGGCTGGGACTTGCCCTGAAGGTCGCCACGCATGCCCGCATCGGGGAACTGGCTCCCGGGGTGGAGCAGATCGTCACGTGGAACTCTCACGTCAACCCGTGGATGATCGCGATCAACGAGAAGCTCGGATACCAGGTGAGGTTCCGGGAGATCGCCTACCAGGGACGGCCCGCGGCCACAGCACCACGGCGGTGACCGCCGCGGCGGCGGCGAGCGCTGTGAGACCCCAGGCCGCGCCGGTGAGGCTCCATGCTCCGAGCCACCCCGCCAGGGGGTAGGTGAGCAGCCAGCAGGCGTGGGACAGCGAGAACTGTGCCGCGAACACTGCCGGAAGGTCACGCGGATCGACGCTGCGCCGCAGCACCCGGCCGACCGGGGTCTCCGCCATCGACCAGCCGACGCCCACCGCCGCCCACAGCACGCCCACGAGGACCACGGATCCGCGAGGCAGACCCAGGGCGATGAGCGCACCCGCCACCACCAGGAGCACTGCACCCCCGAGCATGACGCGCCGTTCCCCGACGGGGCCGCGCCCCCGTAGAAGCCGGGGGAGCGCGAGCGCGGCGAGCATCGACCCGGCCCCGTGCACCCCCAGCATCACCGCCACGTCCGGTTCTCCCAGCTCCAGCACGTCGCGGACGATCACCACCGTCTGCACCAGCACGAATGCCCCCACGGCCGCCACGGTCAGGTGCAGTGCGAGGACGGCCCGCAGCGCCGGGATCGACAGGAACAGCGTCGTTCCTCGGCTCACCCGCCGCAGGAACGGCAGCTCACCACCCGTCCCCTCGGTCATATCCCGGGCGTCATCGTTCGCGTCCCGGACGTCGTCGGCCGCGTCCCGGCCCGCGGCTGTCGCGGGGATCGCGGCACCGAGCACCAGCAGGGCGGAGACGGCGAAGCCGAGACCGGTCCCCACGAACAGGCCCGTGAACGGCACCACCAGCAGCAGCGCGGCCGCCAGCAGCGGTGAGAGCACCGCCTCCAGGTCGTAGGCCAGGCGGGACAGGGACAGCGCCGCGGTGTAGTCCTCCTCATCGGGCAGAACGTCTGGGATCACCGACTGGAACGTCGGCGTGAACGTGGCCGACGCCGCCTGCAGCACGAACACCGCGATCAGCACCTGCCAGGTCTCGGAGAGGAATGGCAACAGCAGGGCGATGGCCAGCCGGACCATGTCCGAGGAGATCAGCACCAGTCGGCGCGGCGCCCGATGGACCAGCGCCGTCGTCACCGGGGCGACCAGCACGTACGCGATCATCTTCACCGCCAGGATGGTGCCCAGCACGCGCCCGGCGCCCACCCCGGCGATGTCATGGGCCAGCAGACCGAGGGCCACCGTCAACAACCCGGTGCCGGCCAGCGCTACGACCTGGGCGGCGAACAGGCGGCGGTAGGTCGGGTGGCGGAGAGCGGTCAGCACGTGCATACCCTACGGCGGTATCCCCGCCTCGCCGTCCAGAGGTGTCGTCGCACGCTGTCGCGTGCTTTCATGGGCGCATGAGCGAACAGCGCATCGTCACCGCGTCCCGCGAGATCTCCGCCGCACCCGAGGCGATCTTCGAGCTGATCGCCGATCCCGCCCGGCAGCCCGAGTGGGACGGCAACGACAACCTGGGAGAGGCCCCCACCGGACAGCGCGTCAGCGCCGTCGGCGACGTCTTCCGCATGGTCCTCACCAAGGGGTCCGTGCGAGAGAACCACGTGGTGGAGTTCGAGGAGGGCCGCCGCATCGCCTGGAAACCCGCCCCGGAGGGTGAGCAGCCGCCCGGGCATCTGTGGCGGTGGGAGGTGGAGCCGCTGGGGGAGGGCCTCACCCGCGTCACTCACACCTACGACTGGACCGCCCTGACCGACGAGAAGCGCATGGCCAAGGCCCGCGCCACCACGGCGGAGAACCTGCGGGCGTCGCTCGACCGTCTGGCGCAGCACGTCCAGTCGTGAGACGTTCCCGCGGGAACGTCGGCCGGTCCCAGGGAGCGGGGCGGCCCGGGGATCCGCGCAGGGCCGACCACGCTGACACGCCGGAGGATCCGGTGCGCCCCCACCCGCACCGCCCCGCGGTGTGGGACCGCGGGGCCGACGCCATGGACCGCGCCGCCGCGGAGGGGGCCTTCGACGACCTGCCCCTTGCCGGTCAGCCGCTGGATCTGCGTGATGCCCACGACCCCGACTGGTGGGTGAAGCGCCGCCTCGCCGCCGGGGACATCGAGCGGGAGGCGCTTCTGCCGCTGCCGGTGTTGTTGCGCCGTGAAGCCGCCCGGCTCGACGACACCCTCGCCGCCTTCACCCGCGAGGAGCAGGTGCGTGAGTACGTCGCCGACTACAACCGCCGTGTGCGTGACGACGCACTCGCCGCTCCCGGCCCGTTCGGCGGGGCCGTGCCACTGGACCCCGAGATGACCGTCGCGCGGTGGCGCCGGGTCCGGGGCTGGGAGTGACGGGGCGCGGGCCGTCCACCCAGGCTCGTCAGCGATCGTCGGAGGCCGTCGAGTTCTCGGTCTCCGGCGCCTGCTCCAGTTCCAGGTCACGGGTGTCGGGCGCGGTCTCGGCGACGGTCTCGATGGCGGCGTCGACATCACCGGTGCGGGCGTGCTCGTCGGCCATCTGCTCCCACAGCGGTGCGTTGGTGATGCCCACCCGGCGCGGGTCGAACACCGGGTCCAGGCCCTGCCGCTTCTGCCGGTCGTAGTCCTTCATCAGCGTGATCGCCTGCCCGCTCAAAAGCACCAGCGCCAGGATGTTCACCCAGGTGTACAGGCCGACCCCGAAGTCGGCGAACGCCCAGGCCATATCGGATTTCTGCAGGGCGCCGTACACCATCGACGCCGCCAGCAGCAGGTGGGCGATCATGCCGGCCACCCGCTGCGCGGTGTGGTTCTTCACCAGGTAGGCCAGGTTCGTCACCGCGTAGAAGTCGAAGGACAGCAGCGTGGTGAACGCGAAGAGGAACACCGCGAGTGCCACGAGCGTCGGCCCGAACGCCGGGAGCACGGAGTCGATGGCGATCTGCGTCCACGCCGGGCCCGCCTCCACCCCGGGGAGGTTCTCCACGATGGTGGTCGTCCCGTCGGGCCCCAGCACGTTGAAGCTGTTGGTGGACAGGATCATCAGGCCGGTGACGGTGCAGACGAACAGGGTGTCGACGTACGCGGAGAACCCCTGGGCGAGGCCCTGCTTCACGGGATGGGAGACGTTCGCCGCGGCGGAGGCCTGCGCCCCGGAGCCGGTGCCGATCTCCGTGGAGTACACGGCACGGCGCACGCCCCAGGCGATCGCCGCGCCGAGCATGCCCGCATACACCGAGTCGGTGGCGAAGGCGCTGCCGACGATCAGACGCAGCATCTCCGGCACCGCGGACGCGTTGAGGACCACGACGACCAGGCCCACCAGGATGTAGGCGGCGGCCATGAACGGCACCACCAGGCCGACGGTGCGACCCAGCCGGTGCATGCCCCCCAGCACGATCACCAGGAACAGCACGGCCATCCCCACGCCGGTCCACAGCGGGTCCCAGCCCCAGGCCTGCGCGGTGGCGGCGGAGACGGCGTTGGACTGGATCTGCGGACCGGTCAGGGTGGTGGCGACGACGGTCGCGGCGGCGTACGCGGCGGCCAGCCAGCGCCAGTTCCGGCCCAGGCCCTCGAGGATGTAGAACGCCGGACCGCCGCGGAACTCACCCTGCACCTTGTGCTTGTACAGCTGCGCCAGGGAGCTTTCGGCGACGGCCACCGGCGCGCCCAGCAGCGCGGTCACCCACATCCAGAACAGGGCCCCGGGACCACCGGAGTGCATCGCCACCGCCACCCCTGCGATGTTCGCGACGCCGATGCGTCCGCCGAGGGCCATGGCGAATGCCTCGAACGAACTGATCCCGGCGCTGGTGCGGCCCCCGTGGAGGAGCTGCCCCACCATGTCCCCGACCAGACGCACCTGCGGTACGCCCATCCGCACCGTGAAGTAGGCGCCCAGCAGGAGGATCAGGATGACCATGGGGAGGCTCCACATGATCTCGTTGGCGGAGGTGATGAACGCTTCCATGGGGTCCCTTCGCAGACGTCGATGTCGGCGCACAGGTCGGCTGCGCGCAGCGTCGGCGTTCGACCCTACGTGATCCAGGTCTCAGGGTGGGGTGAGGGTGGGCCGCGGGTAAGGGGAGCGTGTTAGGCCGTGTTGCTAAATGCTGGTTCGGGGCCTTCGGGTGATCTTTGAGGCGTGTCGCGAGGTGTCATCACGGACGGGGTCTGGGAGCTGATCTGGGACGTGTTCCCGCCGGTGAGGACACGGGGCCGTCCTCCGGTGGATCGGCGCACGGTGGTCGAGGCGACCGGGTGGCGGTTCCGCACGGGATCGGCGTGGCGAGACCTGCCCGATCGGTTCGGGAGCTGGAACACGATCTACAAGAACTTCCGCCGGTGGGCGAGTGACGGCGTCTGGGAGGACTTGCTCACCCATGTGCAGAAGCGGGCGTCGCTTCAGGGTGAGATCGACTGGGTCGTGTCGGTGGATTCCTCGATCGCGCGTGTCCATCAGCATGGCGCGACCCTGCCCCGGGTCACAGGGGGATCCGTCGAACGACAAGAAGTCCGGGCCGGAGCCTCCTGACCACGCGATCGGCCGGTCACGGGGTGGTTTGACGACGAAGATCCATCTCGTCTGCGACGGGAAGGCCCGGGCGCTGGCGTTCGTCCTCACTGGCGGGCAGGTCGCAGACACGAGCATGTTCACCTGCGTACTCGACGAGATCCACGTTCCCGGCCGAGGGCCTGTGGGCACGAGGCCGGATCGGGTGCTCGCGGACAAGGGCTACCCCGTCGAAGAAGAACCGGGCCTGGCTGCGCGAGCGCGGCGTCAAGGCCACGATCCCCGAACGGGGCGACCAGATCGCTCACCGCCGCAAGCGTCCGGGCCGTCCGATCGACTTCGGCGATGAGCAGCGGGAGCGTTACAAGGGCCGCAACGTCGTCGAGCGGTGCTTCAACTTCGTGAAGCAGTGGCGAGGACTCGCTTCCCGCTACGACAAGACCGCCCGGTCATACGCGGCAGGGCTCTGCCTCTCCGCCGCCTTGCAATGGATTTAGCAACACGGCCTAGCAGCGTCGTCGGCCGGTGCCCGAACGGTTCATGCGCCAGCGGGCGCGTCACCGTGTCCCGTGGCGCGCCCTCGGCGCCGCACTTCCGACACCACGGGTCGTCCTCGACGACGCGGCACTCGATCACCGCCCGATCTGGCTCGAGACGCTGCCCAACGGCCTCGAGGCCGAGCTCGTCGAGACGGCAGAACGTGGTCAGGTCGGGCGCGGCGAAGGTAGCGTGGTGCAAGTCGAGGTCTTCCGGCGGATGGGCAGTGTAGGAACTTTCATCTTGGAAGACCTCGACGTCTATCCACGAACCAGCCGCCCACCCCCGACTACACCGTCAACTGCGAAGAGCCCCTTACAGTTGGCAGAGACTATGCGGTGTGGGATGCTCCCCGTAGGGGGAGATCGCCGGTGTCTTGCGAAGAGGCGCCGGCGATCCACCTCTTTCGCCGTCGCGGCGCATCGTGCGTCGCTGCGCTGTCCATGAGAGGGGTAGATCAGGGATGAGGATCACGTGGCCGAGCACGGTCAGGACGATCCGACGGGTGAGAGGCACCGCTGCACCAGTGGTCCTGGTATCCTGTGTGGCCCTGGCATTGGCGGGGTGCACAGGCGCGGACACCGGTTCCGCTACCCCGGACGCATCGCCTGCCTCCTCCGCTTCGGAACCGGCCTCTGAGCCGCCTGCCGTCGCGGCATCGGCGGGCGGGGACTGGTCTGCCACGGCAGCGCAGGTCGCACCGAGCGTGGTCTCGATCTCGGTGCGCACCTCGCAGGACGGTGGCGCCGGATCCGGCGTGATCATCGACGAGCAGGGCCACGTGGTCACCAACCACCACGTCATCGCCGGGGCCACCGAGGGCGGGCAGATCCTGGTGACGCTCGCTGACGAGCGGGTCTTCGAGGCCTCCGTGCTGGGCAGCGATCAGGCCAGCGACCTCGCGGTCCTGGAGATCGCCGATGCTCCCGCAGACCTGACCCCGATCGAGGTCGCCGATTCCGACGAATTGGTGGTCGGCGAACCCGTGATGGCCGTGGGCAACCCGCTGGGACTGTCCGGCACGGTCACCACCGGCATCGTCAGCGCGCTGGATCGTCCCGTGACGGCTGGCAGCGCTGAACCGTCGGCGTCGGGGGCGCAGGAGCCCGTGGTCACCAACGCCATCCAGACCAGCGCCGCGATCAACCCCGGCAACTCCGGGGGCGCCCTGGTCGACGCGAACGGCCAGCTGGTGGGCATCAACTCCTCGATCGCCGCACTTGGCCCCGAATCCGGCAACATCGGCATCGGCTTCGCGATCACCTCACGGCAGATGCGGTCCGTGGTTGACCAGATCCTGGAGACCGGCACCGTCCAGCACGCCTACCTGGGCGTTGGTGTGGGCGACGTGATCGTCGAGGTCGACGGGGCCCAGCGGTGGGCCGCAGGTGTCGCGAACGTGGCACCCGACGGCCCCGCAGCGCAGGCCGGCCTGCAGGAGGGCGATGGCATCCTCGCGATCGACGACGAGGCCGTGGACTCCGCCCTCTCGCTGATCGCGCAGATCCGTGAACGGCCGGTGGGCACCGAGGTCACCCTCGACATCATCCGCGACGGTGAGGCCCAGGAGGTCACGGTCACCCTCGACGCACGGCCCTGAGCAGTGGGCTTCGGGAGTGAGTCGGCGGCAGAGCCGACGAAGCACGGTCACCCGCCGCGTCGGTTGTCGCGCGTCAGACTTAGGCCGTGTTGCTAAATCCATTGCAAGGCGGCGGAGAGGCAGAGCCCCGCCGCGTATGACCGGGCGGTCTTGTCGTAGCGGGAAGCGAGTCCTCGCTACTGCTTCACGAAGTTGAAGCACCGCTCGACGACGTTGCGGCCCCTTGTAACGCTCCCGCTGCTCATCGCCGAAGTCGATCGGGCGGCCCGGACGCTTGCGGCGGTGAGCGATCTGGTCGCCCCGTTCGGGGATCGTGGCCTTGACGCCGCGCTCGCGCAGCCAGGCCCGGTTCTTCTTCGACGGGTAGCCCTTGTCCGCGAGCACCCGGTCCGGTCTCGTGCGCGCGGGCCCTCGGCCGGGGACGTGGATCTCGTCGAGTACGCAGGTGAACATGCTCGTGTCTGCGACCTGCCCGCCGGTGAGGACGAACGCCAGCGCCCGGGCCTTCCCGTCGCAGACGAGATGGATCTTCGTCGTCAAACCACCCCGTGACCGGCCGATCGCGTGGTCAGGAGGCTCCGGCCCGGACTTCTTGTCGTTCGATGGATCCCCCTGTGACCCGGGGCAGGGTCGCGCCATGCTGATGGACACGCGCGATCGAGGAATCCACCGACACGACCCAGTCGATCTCACCCTGAAGCGACGCCCGCTTCTGCACGTGGGTGAGCAGGTCCTCCCAGACGCCGTCGGTCGCCCATCGCCGGAAGTTCTTGTAGATCGTGTTCCAGCTCCCGAACCGGTCGGGGAGGTCTCGCCACGCCGATCCCGTGCGGAACCGCCACGCGGTCGCCTCGACCACCGTGCGCCGATCCACCGGAGGACGGCCCCGTGTCCTCACCGGCGGGAACACGTCCCGGATCAGCTCCCAGACCTCGTCCGTGACGACATCTCGCGACACGCCTCAAGGATCACCCGAAGGCCCCGAACCAGCATTTAGCAACACGGCCTAGTGAGCGGCAGCCCGTCAGCGCGGCCCACCGCGTCGGCCGCCTGCCCCACCACCCAGGAGCCGGGCACTCGCGCGTGCCGGGGGTGTCTCAACTGCCACGCAGGTTCCGTCGTACGAATCTTCCGGCGGTGCGCACGGGGCCGGCGCCGGCGGCCAGCAGCATGCCCATCAGGGCCGTGGTGCCGCCCGCGCCGATCAGCAGAGGGTCCCTCATGCGGCCCCCGGCCGACGGCTGCGAGGCCAGCACCGTGGAGATGCCTACCAGTAGCGCGCTCATCGTCATGCCCACGATCAGGCGGTCAGCAGTGTTCTCCATGCGGCTGATGACCTTGTCGAGGTCCGCGGCGTCGATGTGCACGTCCACGCCGCGGCTCTCGTAGTCGTCCAGCAGGCGCAGTGCCCGCTGGGGCAGGTCGGTGCCCAGCCGCAGCGCGGTGCGGCCCGCCATTCCCGCTCGCCGGGCCAGCGCCTCGGGGCTCAGCAGCTCGCCCATCGCGATCGGCAGCACCTCTTCGAGCACCGTCGCGACCTGGAAGCCCGGATCCAGGGTGACGGCGCTGGACTCGGTGAGCACCAGCATCCGCAGCAGGGCCGAGACGTCCGAGGGCAGCTGCAGGCGGTGGCGGCGCAGCAGCGCGGTGATGCGCTCCACCACGGCGGCGACGGAGATCGCGCCCAGCGGCTTCTCGGTCAGCATGTCCAGCAGTTCGGACACGTCGCGCGAGAGCCGCCTGCGGTCCACCCCGCCGCGTGGGGGCGCCAGCTGCAGCAGGGCGGAGACCGCGCCGTCCTCGTCCTGTCGGCCCAGGGCGAAGGCGAGCCACAGCAGGTGCTCGCGCACCTGCGGGGAGAGGGTGCCGACCATCCCGAAGTCGATCAGCCAGATGGTCCCGTCGGTCTCCACGAACAGGTTGCCGGGGTGCGGGTCGGCGTGGAAGAAGCCGTCCACCAGCACCATCCGCAGCAGGGACTCGGTGGCGTCGTGGGCGACCTTGCGGCGGTTGATGCGGGCGGCGTCCAGCGCGGCGGTGTCGGTGATGACCATCCCGGTGACGAACTGCTCGGTGAGCACCTCGGAGGTGGTCAGCTCCCGGTACACGCGGGGGACCCGCACCGTGCGGTCCTCGGCCAGGTTGCGGCGCAGACGACGCGCGTTGTCCGCCTCGGTGCGGTAGTCCAGCTCGCGGCGCATCATGCGATCGAAGGCCGCCACCACCGACTCGATGTCGGCGTCACGGGCGAGGGACCACTCGCGGGAGGCCAGGGCCGCCAGGGAGCGGATCAGGTCCAGGTCCGAGTGGATCATCTCCGCGGCACCGGGCTTGCGCACCTTCACGATCACCTCGGTGCCGTCCTGCAGGCGGGCGCGGTGGGCCTGGCCGATGGAGGCCGACGCCAGCGGCACCTCGTCGAAGTGCGAGAACAGCTCGTGCGGGTCCGCGCCCAGCTCGCGCCGGATCGTCTCGGCGATCTGCGCATAGGTGACGGGCGAAGTGCTGGTCTGCAGCTTCTCCAGCTCCGAGGTGTACTCCAGCGGGAGCAGGTCGCGGCGGGTGGAGAGCATCTGGCCGAGCTTGACGAACGTCGGCCCCAGGTCCTCCAGGGCGCGGCGCAGGCGCATCGGGCCGGGGACGGGGCCGGAGTCGTCGCCGGAGAGGTGGCGGTACACCAGTCCGGTCATGTGCTCGCGCAGGCCGATCTGATCGGCGAGGGCCGACATGCCGTTGCGCACCAGGACCTCGGCGATCCGACGGTAACGGGCGGTGACGGAGGCCATGATGGCCATGCTAGCCAGGGGTCGGGTGGGGCAGCGTGGTGCGAAGCGGAGATTCCTACCGTTCGTACCGCATCCCGGATGCGATCGACGTCGCTCCGGGCCGATCCTCAGCATCGGGGAGTAGAAACCTCCCAGCCACTCCTGCCGACCACCCGAGAGGCCCCCACCATGCGCATCCCACGAGTGCTCGCGATCGTCCTGGCCGGTGGTGCCGGGTCACGGCTGGACGCCCTCACCGACCACCGCACCAAACCGGCGGTGAGGGTGGCGGGCAACTACCGGTTGATCGATGTGGCCCTGTCCAACCTGGCCAACAGCCACGTGCGCGACGTGTGGGTCATCGAGCAGTTCCTGCCGCACGCCCTGAACGAGCACCTGTCCAACGGCCGGCCCTGGGACCTGGACCGCACCCACGGCGGACTGCGGATCCTGGCCCCGTTCACCGGCGGCACCGGGGAGGGCCTGCCCGAGGGCAACAGCGACAGCCTGTGGCACTTCCGCAGGCAGATCGCCTCCTTCGAACCTGAGCTGGTGCTGGTGATGAGCGCCGATCACCTGTTCACGCTGAACCTCACCGACGTGGTGGACACCCACCGGGACGCCGGCGCCGACCTCACCATCGTCACCACCCGCCACGACGGCGACGCCAGCCGCTACGGCGTGGTGAAGGTGGGCACGAAGGGCGTAATCGAGGAGTTCTGGTACAAGCCGGAGGAGCCGCCCACGGACCTCGTGGTCACCGAGACGTTCTGCTTCGACGGGCCGGCCCTGCTGACAGCCCTGGAGGAGCTGGGTGGCGAGGACGGCCTGGACGACTACGGGGAGGACCTGATCCCCCACTTCGTCGAGAACCACACCGTGGTCGAGCACCGGCTGGAGGGCTACTGGCAGGACATCGGCACCCTCAGCGCCTACTGGCGCGCGCACATGGAGCTGCTGGACGGCACCGGCGTGGACCTGGACGATCCCGAGTGGCCGATCTTCACCGCCCCGCCGCAGCTCGTGCCCGCACGAGTGGGCAGCAGCGCCGACGTCGCCGAGTCCATGCTGGCCTCCGGCTCGGTGGTGAAGGGGGTCGTGCGGCACAGCGTGATCGGCCCGTCGGTGCAGGTCGAGGAGGGTGCCCACCTCGAGGACTGCGTGGTGCTGGACGGGGCCCGCATCGGCGCCGGCGTGCACCTGAGCGGGTGCATCGTCGACGAGGGCGCACAGCTGGAGGGCCCCATGGAGGTCCGCACCAAGGACTGCGCCACCCTGATCAACGGTGCCGGCGAGGTGGTGCGCACCGAGCAGGTGGGGTGAGCGCCAGCGGTCGGGCGGGGCCAATCCAGCTGCTCACGCTCCCGTCCACGGGCACGGGCGACCAGGTCGTTCGCACTCATGATGACGCCGGGGGCGAGGAACGCCTGCGGATCCAGATCCGCCCGGGAGCGCACCATGATCACTGCCGTCTCCCCGGCCAGCAGGGTGTGCAGCTGGGTCTGGGCCACCGCGTCCGGGTCCACCTTGTCGGCCAGCACGCACAGATCGCGCACAGTGCCGGAGGCGCTCACGATGATCTGGTACCCGTCATCGACACGGCGGACAGTCGCCTCCACGGCGTCCTCGGGAATGGCGCTGTCCTTGTCCTCGGCGAAGAAGTGCACGGTGCGGCCATGGCCCTCGGTCGACTCCACCACGAGCACTTCCCGGTCCGCGTCCTGCGGGGTGGCGAGGTCCTCCGGGATCCGCACGGATGCCACGCTGCGCGGGGGCACCTCGACATCGATCTCAGTTCGCGCCAGCACCTGGCCGGTGTGGTCCTGACGGCGCAGCAGCAGGCGCGAGTCGAGCTGCTCGTCCGTGTCGTTGCCGACCGAGACGATCTCGCCGTCCTCACGCGGCTGCACGGTGATCAGGACGGGCGCGTATATGTCCCGCAGGGCGTACCACAGCAGCTTGCGGCGGCCGTCGCCGTCGACCGCGGCCCAGCTGGTCACGGGCCAGCAGTCGTTCAGCTGCCACACGAGGGTCCCGGCGCACACCGGCCAGTGCGACCGGTAGTGCCCGATCCCGCAGATCAGGGCGCGGGCCTGGTTCAGCTGCGTGGTGAAGTGGAAGTCCTCGTAGCCCACCGGCGCCGGCACGTGGGCCGCGAAGCCGCGGTACAGCTTGTCCTGGCCGCCCGAGGCCTTCTGGTGCGACAGCATCGTCTCGGAGTCCTCGCGCAGAGGGCGCTCGCTGACCATCCGCTCCACCGTGGCGTAGTTCGCTGCCCCCTGGTAGCCGAACTCCGCGGAGAAGCGGGGCACGTTGTCGCGGTACCGGGTGTAGTCGTTGTCGTCACCGCTCCACCACGCCACCCAGTTGTGGATGGTTCCGTGGTCGGGGCTGCCCGGCTTGGAGACGTCCCCGCGGGAGTAGGGGCTCGACGGAGAATAGCTGCGGGTCGGGTCCAGCTCGGCCATCAGTGCCGGGAACAGGTCGAGGTAGTACCCCAGGCCCCAGGCCGCACCCTCCTCGAGCTTGTCCTTCCACCCCCACGTGTAGTACCCGATGACGTTCTCGTTCGAACCGTTCCAGTGCACCAGGGAGGGGTGCCAGGCCAGGCGCACGATCTGCTCGCGTGCCTCGGCCTCGATCTCGCTGCGCAGCGGCTCCTGCTCCGAGTACGAGGCGTGTCTGGGGTGGTGTTCTCGTTGCCGCCGGTCCAGATGGCGAACAGCACCCCGGGCGCCACCTCGAAGGCGACGTAGCGCGGGCTGGTGAAGGTGGGCTCGATATCGAACAGGTCGCTGTAGAAGGCGGTGGACCGTTCGGCGTCGCTGACGTAGATCAGGAACAGGTTGGGTGCCGACATGATGTCTCCTCGGATCGGTGGATCAGGTGGCCTCATCCGACCAGCCAAAGACGACACCTTCTGTCATGTTTTGTGTGAGGATCGGGCCATGAAGTCCTCGCGGCTGTTGTCGATCCTGCTGCTTCTGCAGACCCATGAACGGATGACGAGCAAGGAGCTGGCCCGCCGGTTTGAGGTGTCACCGCGCACGATCCTGCGTGACGTCGAGGCCCTTTCAGCCGCCGGCGTGCCGGTCCACACCGAGCAGGGCCGGGGCGGTGCGATTGTGCTGGACCGTCGGTCCCGGCTGGACGTGGCGCGCCTCGATCCGGCCGAGCTGCAGTTGCTGACCGTCGCGGGTCTGGACGCCAACCCTCTCGAGCAGGTCGGGCTGCAGGCAGTCAACGCCAGCGCCCAGGAGAAGCTGACGGCCGTTGCTACGAGAGGGCAGGTGCCCACCAGCTCGCACTTGTCCGAGGTGCTTCTCATCGATCCGTCAGGGTGGTTCACGACCGGCCGGGAGCTTGACCTGACCGATCTGCTGGCCGCCGCGCGGGAACGGCGACGCATCCGCCTGCGCTACCGACACAGCGGAGAGACCACTGGACAGTGGCTCACCTCCGACCCCTACGGGCTCGTGAACCTCGAGATTTCACGGGGGTGTGGTCCCGATCGGCGGACGGCATAAAGAAAGGTGCTCCTGGCCTGGGATGATACGAGGTGTTGAGACCCGTACCCATCCGCTGGAAGGAGCACCTTTCAGGTGTCCCACCCTACCTTGTTCTTCTACCCCCGTCCGCGGGTGGACGTCGCTGAGGTCCCGGCCCTCTCGCATGCGGGCGCGGTGCTGCTGACCGACACGATCCACGCCACCGGCCTCGCCTCTTCGCTGCGGGAAGCACTGGCTCCTTGGACGAAGCCACTGGCCGAGCACCACGCGGCGAAGGTCCTGCTGGACCTCGCACTCACTCTCGCGATCGGCGGGGAGCATGCTTCGGATGCTGATCTGCTGCGGTGCGAGCCGGGCCTGTTCGGTGATGTCGCCTCGGCCCCGACGATCTCCCGCATGCTCACCACCCTCGCCCAGGACGCGCCCGCGGTGATCGAGGCGATCTCCCAGGCCCGCCGGGCCGCGCGTGAAAGAGCCTGGACCCTCGCCGGAGCGCATTCCCCGGCTGCGGGGGTCAGTGCGAAGAACCCGCTGGTCGTCGACCTCGATGCCACCCTGATCAACGTCCACAGTGAGAAGGAGCAGGCCGCACCGACGTTCAAACGCGGGTTCGGCTATCACCCGTTGTGCGCGTTCCTGGACCACGGCAGCGAAGGGACTGGGGAACCGCTGGCGATCCAGCTGCGCCCCGGCAACGCCGGCTCGAACACCGCGGCTGATCACATGACCGTCACCCGGCAGGCTCTCGCGCAGCTGCCTGCGGGCCTGCTGGCCCGGGGTGGGCGGGGGTCGAAGAAGATTCTGATCCGCACCGACGGGGCCGGCGGCACCAAGGACTTCCTGGCCTGGCTCCAGCGGCAGCGTCTGGCCTACTCAGTGGGGTTCACTCTCCCTGCGAACACTCCTGACCTGCTGAAACGCCTCGATGAGGCGGAGGCGTGGACCCCGGCCTACGACACCGAGGACGAGGGGATCCGCGACGGGGCGTGGGTGGCGGAGCTGACCGGGCTGCTGGACCTGTCCGGGTGGCCTGCCGGGATGCGGGTGATCGTGCGGAAGGAACGTCCTCATCCTGGGGCGCAGCTGCGGATCACCGATCACGAGGGGATGCGCATCACCGCGTTCGCGACCAACTCTCCGCGCGGCCAGCTCCCGGTCTTGGAGCTGCGGCACCGTCGCCGGGCGCGCTGCGAGGACCGGATCCGTAACGCCAAGGACATGGGCCTTGAGAAGTTGCCGTTGCAGGGTTTCGCGCAGAATCAGCTCTGGTGCCAGATCGTCCAGCTCGCCAGCGAGCTCGTCGCCTGGATGCAGACCATAGCTCTGACCGGCCATGATGCGCGGAAGTGGGAGCCCAAACGGCTCCGCGCGCGGTTGTTCGAGATCCCCGCGACCCTCGTGCGCCGCGCCCGGCACAAGGTCCTCCACCTCGCCGAACATGCACCCGAAGCCGTGAGGGTCCTGACCGGCGTCAACCGGCTCCGCACCACCGTCGCACAGACCTAACCCGGCGAGACCACCCGCCCCACCGACCAGCATCAACCTCTCGGGAGTGGAACCCGACCGCCCGCAACGGACACTGCGACGATCTGTCACACCCGAATGCCACAATCAGCAGCTCAACACCGGCAACGACGCCGACCCACCCCGCTCACCAGCCCCATGAAACATCGAGGTGAACAAGGCCGGCTCCTGGTACCTCGTCGCCGACGTCAACGGGAAACCCCACATGTTTAAAACAACCCGCATCGAAGATCGCGAGGCCCTCACGGATACCGCGGTACTGCGAGCGGACTGCGATCTCCGCTCGGTGTGGTGGGATCTGCTGACCGACTTCCAGTCGGCACCCGGTATCGAAGTGCACGCGCTGCTGCGCTCAACCCGCCTGGACCTGGCTCAGCGAATTCTCGGAACCCGCATCGCCAACATCACCAACACCGACGAAGAGTGGATCACTATCACCGTCCGCTATCCCGACGTCGAATCGGTCCGGCAACTCCTCCAGTTCGGCGACCACATCCGCATCCTGAGTCCGGTTGAAGCGGTCACCCGGTTCCACGACGTCGCCGCCCAGATCATGCAGGCCCACTCCTCGAACAGCTCAACCAACGTCCCCGGCCAGTACAGCTAGTGGGCGGTCGTGTAACGGACCGCGCGCGTATTCCCCGTTCCCGTAACTGCTCCCTGCTGAAGCAAGGGCTTTAGGGCCACCTTCGCCAGATCGTTTGAAACGCCCAGCGCCTTAGCAATATCTCCGATTTTGAGCCCGTCGGTGCCTGAAAGTAGACGTAGAATCTCGTCGCGCAGTTTAGTCAACTGGTCCTCGGCGGTATGGGTGCGCGGCAGAGGGAGCTCTTGGCCTATAAGGGTCCCGAGGCGATCTTCGAGAGAAGTGAACGAATCGTATTGCATGCGATCCATGCCCCTAAGATCTGAAGGCACGTCTTCAGTCCTTGTTTTAGATGGATCGAAGGCGATGTATGACGTTGCATTCATCCCCAATGCGAGGCCGAGCTCCAGGGCCACGTTCGGGTTCCATCCTGTGATGTCGTATATCCCAAAGCGAGACTCTTGGATGTACCCCTTGATCTTCTCGAGAATGTGGAGATCGGATATTCGCTCATCTGCAAACACGAACTTGACTCGGAAGGCCTTGCCAACCTCGTTATAGGGGCGCCTATAGTCATCCTTTGGTATTGAATACGGATAGGCGACAAATACTTGTCGAATTCCCGAGCTAGGTAGTGCCGCCGACTGTGGCGATGACTGCTCCGACATAATGTTTCCTTTGATTTGCTAGCATGTACAGGAGGTATTTGCGCGGACGGTGTCGCGCCGACGGACGGGCAGGGGACTGATGCACGATCAGGTGTCAGCTTGGTTTAGGCCGCCAGGGTGACGGTCAGGTTCATGATGGTCTCATATTCGACGGGGGTCGGGCCTTGACCCCTGGTGGTGGACACGGGGGTGGTGGTTACGCAGGGATGGCCAGGGTAGCGGCCAGGGAGGCTTCGTAGGTGAATGGGGCTTGGTAACCGCAGGCTGAGTGGCGTCGGCGGGTGTTGTACCGGTTGGCCCACCAGAAGATGCGGCGCCGGCAGGTGACGGCGCCGGGGAAGGCGTGCGCGCCGGCGAGGAGCTCGCGTTTGCAGCTCGCGTTCAGGCTCTCGGCCAGGGCGTTGTCAGCGCTCGAGCCGACCGCGCCCCGGGAGAGCCTGAGTCCGTGTCTGGCGGCAGCAGCGGCGAAGTCCTTGGAGACGTACTGGGCTCCGTGGTCGCTGTGAAAGATCGCCCCGGCCAGGGACCCGCGGGCTGCGGCGGCCATGTCGAGGGCGTCGGTGACCAGGCTGGTGCGCATGTGGTCGGCGATGGCCCACCCGACCAGTGCCCGGGAGCAGCAGTCGATGACGGTGGCCAGGTAGAGGAACCCGCCGGTGGCGATCGGCAGGTAGGTGATGTCGCCGACGTACTTGCGGTTCGTTGCCTCGGCGGTGAAGTCCCGCTTGATCAGGTCCGGGACGTCCTGGTCGGCAGGGGCCGGGATCGTGGTCCGCACCCGGCGACGCAGCCGCAGCCCGGGCAGGTGATGCTCGCGCATGACCCGGGCCACCCGTTTGTGGTTCACCCGCTCATCGGGGTCGACGCCGTCGTTGAGCTCGGCAGTCACCCGTGGTGCCCCGTAGGCCGGGTCGTCCTTCTGCACCGCCCGGATCCGGTCGGCGAGCACCTGGTCGTCGACGGCCCGCTGCTCCCGGGCAGGGGCAGCCTCGACCCAGGCGTAGAACGAGGACCGGTTGATCTCCAGCACCTGGCACAGCCGCTTCACCTCGTAGGTGTCTCGGTGGTCGGCGACGAACTGGAAGCGGCTCACCAGTTCGTCTCCCCGGCGAAATACTTGGCTGCCTTGCGCAGGATGTCGCGCTCGGTCGCCAGCATCCGCTTGTCGTCCTCCAGGCGACGTACCTGGGCCTCCAGGCGGGCGATCCGGGCCTGTGGGGACTCACCCTCGGGCGCGTCGCTGTGCGGGTCGGAGGCTTCGGTCCTGGGGCCGGTGTACCCCTGCTCGCGCCGCCAGGTCGCCAGCGTGCCGCGGGAGACGCCGAGATCGGCAGCGACCCCCCTCAACGTGGCGCCCGGGGTGTGCTCGTACAGCTCGACCGCCTCACGCCGGAACTCATCGGTGTAGTTCTTCCTGGGCATGGTGTAGATCTTCTCGCTTCCTCCAGCCAGTGCTGGGTTCGGCGTGTCCACCCTCCGGGGTCAGGGCCCCCGAGCTCTCGCCGAGGACGGAGCGTTCGCGGCATTCGTCGCCTTCTGCGAGCTCCTGGCGAACTCGTCACCGGCACCGGAAGGAACCGGGGACGATACGACGGCGTCCGCCGTCTGGCTCTGGTACGCGGCGAAGGCGACCCGTCCCGGGCCCGTGGCCGACGCCTTCGCCGCGGCCTGGTCCCGAACCGAGGAGCATCTCGCGGTTGTCATCGCAGATCTGTACCCCGCGCTCGATCCGGCAGACGAGGCGGCTCATCTCCTCGCTGTTCTCGACGGCATCGCCGTCGCGCGGGCTGCGCAACCTCAGCGGATGCCGCTCACGCGGGCACGGATGCTGGTGCGGCGGCATCTGGACTGCCTGTCGCGGCGATGATCCACGGCGTTGTCAGGACGCCCAGCTCAGCGCTTCGAACCAGCGGGAGATCGCACCCTCGCTGCCGTGGCAGCCCTGCTCCCCATCACCAACCCCGTCGGCGCTCTGGCCGCCTTCGCCGGTCTCACCGCCAATCAGCCCAAGGACCACCTGGGTCAAGTCCCTGGAAGTGGTGTAACAGCCTTCGAAGCAATGGGGGCGTGAGTCGGTCAGGTCTTCAGGGTCGGCATCACCTCCGTGCCCATCCCGGTGGCCGATTCCTGCGTGCAGGGCTCGCTGCACCTGGCGAGCAGCTCGAGCCCGAGGTAGCGGCGGCCCTCGGCCCATTCATCGGTCTGCTCGGCCAGCACGGCCCCTACGAGCCGGATGATCGCGTCTCGGTTCGGGAAGATGCCCACCGCGTCCGTGCGACGCCGTATCTCCCGGTTCAGCCGCTCGGCAGGGTTGTTCGACCAGATCTGGGACCACACGTCCCTCGGGAACGAGGTGAACGCGAGGATGTCCTCTCGTGCTGCATCGAGGTGCCCAGCCACCGCGGGCAACCTGTCCTGCACGTAGTCCAACAGGCGCTCGAACTGGGCATGCACGGCCGGCCCGTCGGGCTGGGGGTCGGTGCCAGTGCCTTCGCCCGGATCTGTCCGACGGAACGCGTGGACGTGCTCATCACCGATGCCGAGGCCGATCCCGGGGAGCTCGCCGCGCTCCGGGCGTGGGGGGTCGAGGTGCGGGCGGTGTGACGTTGGCTGGGGTGATCACCGCCATCTGGTCATTTCGCCGCCCCCCGGTACGATGGCCGAGTTCGTCGGGCACCACGGGAGGAATGGTCGCGTGACCATTGAAGATTTTTTGAGCATGCTGTTGCGCAACGCGCTGCTGCTGCTGGGCCTGACCATTCTCGGCGGTGCCGCCGGATACGGCCTGTCCTACCTGAAGAGCCCGGTCTATGAGGCGACGGCCCTCGGGTACGTCTCGGCGTCCTCGGAGGTCGACGCGGAGGGCAATCCGGTCTCCCAGGCCAGCGGCAACATGCAGTTCCAGTACGCCAAGGCGCAGACCTACCTCCCGCTGTTCAACACCCGGGCCGTGGGCGAGAACATCGTCCAGTCGCTGCAGCTGCAGTCCAGCCCCGACGCGGTGGCCGGCTCCCTGCAGGCCACCCTGGACCCGAACGCCCCGATCATCACCGTAACCGCCCAGGCGCCGAGCCCGGAGCGGGCCAGCGCCATCGCCAACGCCGCCGTCGAGGCCGCCGCGGCGGAGGCCCGCCAGCTGGAGTCCGGCGGCAACGAGAACGCCCGCGTCAGTGTGCAGATGGTCCCCTACCAGACCGCTCTGACCCCCGACGCCCCGGTCTCCCCGGATCGTCCGCGCTACGCCCTGATCGGCGCCGTCCTGGGCCTGTCCCTCGGCCTGATCCTCTCCTGGCTGCGGTCGCGCCACGACTCGCGCGTGCGCACGGTGGAGGATGTCGAGCGCACCGTGGGCCTGTCGACCCTCGGCGTGCTGCCCGACCTCAAGGAGCTCACCCGCGACAAGGACGGCCCCCTGCCGGAGCCGAAGTCCTTCGCGGCCCGCGAGGCGCTGCGCAAGATGCGCACGAACCTGCAGTTCATCGACGTCGACAACCCGCCGCGCGCCATCGTGGTCACCTCCAGCTTCCCGGGTGAGGGCAAGTCGACCGTCTCCGGCAACCTCGCTCGCGTCATGGCACGCGCCGGCCACCGCACCCTCCTCATCGACGCCGACATGCGCCGCCCCGTGGTGGCCAAGGAGTTCGGCCTCGATGGCACCGTGGGCCTGTCCCAGCTGCTGGCCGGCAGCGTCACTCCGGCGGAGGTCATCCAGCAGGTCGAGAACGGCCGCCTGCACGTGCTCGTCTCCGGCCAGGTGCCGCCGAACCCGTCGGAGCTGCTGGGCTCCCGCCGCATGCAGGAGCTCATCGCGGAGCTGCGCCAGAACTTCTTCGTCATCATCGATGCCCCGCCGGTGCTGGCGGTGACCGACGGCCAGTTGCTGGCCCGTCACGCCGACGGTGCCGTGCTGGTGGCCGTTCCCGGCCGCACCCGCGTCGAGAGCCTGCGTCGCGCCGCGGTGGCCATGCAGAACGTCCAGGCCAAGGTGTTCGGTGTGGTGCTCAACCGCGCCTCCACCAGCCGCATCAACCGCATCGCCTACGGTGATGCCGAGTACGGCTACGGCTACGGCGTGTACGGCAGCTACTCCTACGGCAGCAAGGGGTACGCCGACGCTTCCCGCAACGCCCAGATCGACGAGATCGAGGTGGCGGATCCGGTCACGCCCGACGCGCACCGCGCCGAGGACGGCGAGCAGACCTCCACGAGTGGCGGTCGCCGCGCCCGGCGGGTGCTGCCCACGGCCGGGGACTCCGCGGAATGATCTCCGCGCTCGGCGTCGTCATCCCCGTCCACGGGGCGATCGAGCCGGTGCTGCCGTTGCTGGACGCCCTCCTCGGGGAGGGCGTCCCGGACGCCGACCGCCCCGCCCAGGTGGTGGTGGTCGATGACGCCAGCCCGCATCCGGTCGACGCCGCGCGCCTGCCGGAGGGCGTCGAGTTCGTGCGTCGTGAGGTCAACGGCGGTTTCGGTGCCGCGGTGAACACCGGCATCGACCACCTCACGACACCCCTGGCGCTGGTGCTCAACAGCGACCTGGAGATCCCACCCGGTTTCGCCCGCACCCTGGTGGAGCACGCGGCCCCGTGGCAGCCCGCCGTGGTGGGCTGCCGCAACGCCGATCATTCGGGGCGCAGCGGGTACGCGGCGCGCGTGTTCCCGACCACCGCCCACCAGGTGGTGGAGTGGCTCGTGCCGCTGGCGGGACTGCGCCATCTGGATCTGCTGCACCGTGCGGTGGGCCATGACATGCGCGCCGAGCGTGGCCACGGCATGGTGCCGGTGGACTGGGTCTCCGGCGCCGTCATGCTGCTGCCGGTCGCTCAGGTGCGCGCCATCGGCGGGTTCGACGAGGGGTACTTCATGTACACCGAAGAGGTGGACCTGCAGAAGCGTCTGCGCGGGCAGGGGATCCCTTCGCTGTACGACACCGACCTCACCGTGCTCCACGTGGGAGGGGCGTCCTCCGGTGGGGAGCTACGGCGTCGCCGCTGGCTGGTCGGGGCACGCATGCGCTACGCCCGTAAGCACCGCAGCGTCGTCGCCCTGCGCCTCGGGCTGACAGCCGCGAGCGCAGTGAACCTCGTGTGGCAGACGGGGCGCCGCCTCGCCGGCCGCGATGTCGACCCCTTGGGCGCGGCCCGCGAGGAACTGTCACTGATCTGGACCGCTGGAAGGGATCTGCCGCGATGACCCGTTCCCCCTCAGGCTTGGTGCACCCGGAGAGCCTCGAGCTCTGGAGGGAATGGCAGAGCTCCCGGCATCCCGCACGGCGTCTGAAGCACACGGTGCTCGGTGCCGCCCGCCGGGTCCGCCCGCGGCCTGAGGAGCAGGAACAGGCCCCCGCCGGGTCCGAGTTGGTGGTGCGCACGCGTCGGGGGGAGGCCGGGGGAGCGCTGCTGCTCGCTCTGGACAGCGGATCCCCCTCGAACCTCGCTGCGGTGCTCTCCGCCCTGCCGTACCTGCGCTCGACGGTGCACGTGCTGGCGCCCCGTGAGGTGCGGCCGGAGGCCCTCGCGGGTGACGACTGGGAGGAGCAGGCGCTGACCGGTGATCCTGTGGCCCAGTTGCGCGAGCTCACCCCCTCCGCAGTCCTCTCTCTGGGGCATTTCCTCAGAGCCGGGGAGCTGGCGCATGAGGTGGCCACCGTGCGGGACGTGCCCGAGCTGGTGATCCAGCATGGCGCCCTGACCCCGTATGCACCGCCGCTCCCGGGTGGGGCCACCCTGCTGGCCTGGAGCGACGCCGACGGCGCGTTCTGGCGCTCGGGGCGCTCCGACGTAGCGGTGCGCACCGTCGGGTCGCAGATCCTGTGGGAGGCCGCTCACGAGCCCGAGGGGGAGCCTGTCTCCCCTGACGCGACCCCGGTGTTTCTCGGGCAGATGCACGGGGCGGAGCTGCCGCGGCGGGTCACCGCCGGCGCCGCCTACCGGTTCTGTCGCCAGACCGGGGCGGAGTACCGCCCCCACCCGATGGAGTCCGACGTGATCTCCCGGACGGCGCACAAGCTGTTCCGCCGCCGTGGGATCACCTTCGCCGACACCTCGGTGCCCCTGCGGGAGGTGGCGCGGCCGGTGGTCGCAGTGTTCTCCACGGGTGTGCTGGAGGCTGCCGTGCGCGGGGTTCCCGCCTGGGTGTACGCCCCGGAGGCACCGGCCTGGGTGCACGAATTCTGGGACCGGTACGGCCTGCGCCGATGGGGCGGGGAACCGACGCCGCGGCCCCGCCTCGCCGCCGACGAGCCCGCCAGCCTGGTGGCGCAGGCGCTGGAGGGTGCCGCATGACCATTCTTGTGGTGATCCCCGCGCGCGGTGGGTCCAAGGGCATCCCGCGGAAGAACCTGCTGCCGGTGGGAGGGCGCCCGCTGATCGCCTGGACCATTGCGCAGGCGGTCAGCGCCCGGGAGGCGGGGGGACGTGCTGGTCACCGTGTCCACCGAGGACGCGGAGATCGCCGAAGTCGCCACGGCTCACGGCGCCCGCGTGATCGATCGTCCCGCCGAGCTGGCGGTCGACACCGCGCCCACCGAACCCGTGATCCTGCACGCCATGGATGTGGTGGAGGCGGAGGGTGTGGAGCTCGACGCCGTGATGCTGCTGCAGGCCACCAGCCCGGTGCGCCGGCCCGATACGATCCAGCGCGCCATCGTGCAGTTCCGCGAGTCCGGGTGCGACAGCCTGGTCGGTGTCGTCCCGGAGTCGCCGTTCTTCTGGCATCTGCCGCCGCAACCGGGGGAGTCGGCCGTCCCCGCCTACGACGTGGAGGCCCGGCCCCGCCGCCAGGAGCTTCTGCCCGAGCAGATGCACTACTTCGAGAACGGGAGCCTGTACGTCACGGCCCCGCACATCTACCGCACCCGCACCAACCGCATCGGAGGCCGCGTCGGCCTCTTCGTGCTCGACGAGGTGGAAGGCGTGGACATCGACACGATCTCCGACGTCGCCTCCGCCGAATCCATGCTTCACCGACTGGGATGGAGTCTGTCGTGATCCTCGACCGCCGCACCGACAAGTACACCGTGAGCGCGGACGCCACCGTGCTGGAGGCACTGCGTGCCATCAGCGACAACCAGGCCCGGGTGGTGTTCCTGGTGGACACCCACGGCACCATGCGCGGCACTCTCACCGATGGGGACGTGCGCCGCTGGCTGGTGGCCCGCACCGCGCCCGATCTGTCGACGCCCTCGATCGAGGCCGCCAACACCGGCTTCGTCTCCGTGCCGGAGGGCACCCCGGTGGCGCAGATCGCCGAGCGTTTCGGCCACGGCGTGGACCGCATCCCGGTGCTCGACGAGCGCGGTCACCTGGTCGCGGTGGCGGCGCCTGATGAGCGGTCCCTCACCATCGGCCGGCACACCGTCGGCGAAGGTCGGCCGGCGCTGATCATCGGCGAGATCGGCAACAACCATCAGGGCGATGTGGAGCTCGCGAAGACCCTCGTCGACCACTGCGTCGACGCCGGGGTGGACGTGGTGAAGTTCCAGCTGCGCGACATGGCGAGCCTGTATCGCTCCGGCGGCGCCTCCAGCGAGGGCGAGGACCTCGGCCCGCAGTACACGATGAATCTGCTGGCGAAGTACTCGCTGAGCGTGGAGGACATGTACCGCGTCTTCGACCACTGCGCCCGGCGCGACATCGACGTGATCTGCACGCCGTGGGATATCGCCTCCGCTGACGCTCTGCAGCGGTACGGCGTGCCCGGGTACAAGATCGCCTCCGCGGACCTCACCAACCATGAGCTGCTGGCGCATGTGTCCGACTTCGGCTCCCCGATGATCGTCTCCACCGGCATGAGCACCGAGCAGGAGATCACCTCGGCGGTGGAGCTGTTGCGCGCCCACGGCGCCCCGTTCGCGCTGCTGCAGACGCAGTCCACCTACCCGGCCCCGCTCAAGGACGTGAACCTGCGGTACATGGACCGTCTGGCGGAGCTGGGGGACTGCCCCGTCGGCTACTCCGGCCACGAACGCGGATGGCATGTGCCGGTGGCGGCGGTGGCGCGCGGCGCCGCGATCATCGAGAAACACGTGACGGTGGACAAGACCCTCGAGGGCAATGATCACAAGGTGTCGCTGCTGCCCGAGGAACTGGCGAGCATGGTGCGGCAGATCCGGGACGTCGAGGAGGCACTCGGGTCCGCAGCACCGCGGTCACTGTCCACCGGTGAGCTGATGAACCGCGTGAACCTGGCGAAGTCTCTGGTGGCCACCCGCGACCTGCCGGCTGGTCATGTGGTGCAGGAGCAGGACCTCGCCGTCAAGAGCCCCGGCCGGGGACTGCAGCCTGACCAGAAGCAGCGTCTCCTGGGCGTGACGCTCCAGCGAGACGTCCCTGCAGGGGACTTCTTCTACCCCGGAGACCTCGCGGGCGAGGAGCACGGGCAGCGGCAGTACTCTTTCCACCGCCCCTGGGGCCTGCCGGTGAGGTTCCACGACTTCCGCAGCCTTCTCGATGTCTCCGAGCCCGATTTCCTCGAGTTCCACCAGTCCTACAAGGACATGGACCTCGAACCGTCGGAGTTCTTCGAGCCCGGCGAGCGCCTGCCCCAGTTCTTCACCGTCCATGCCCCCGACCTCTACGCCGGGGATTTCCTGATCGACCTCGCCTCCCGTGATGAGGAGATCTGGGAGCGCTCGATCCGTGAGGTCCAGCGAGTGGTGGACATGACGCGGGAGCTGCGCCAGTGGTTCACCTGTGACGAGGATCCGATCGTCATCGTGACCATGGGTGGCTTCCTGCCCGACCGCCACGTGCGCCCCGAGGAGCGGCGCCCGATGTACGAGCGGGTGCAGCAGGGCCTGGAGCGGATCGACGAATCGGGTGTGCGACTGACGGCGCAGACCCTCCCGCCGTTCCCGTGGCTGATGGGCGGCCAGCAGTACCACAACCTCTTCATGGAGCCGGAGGACACGGTCTGGTTCTGCGAGACCTATGGTCGGCGTCTCACCTTTGACGTCTCCCATTCGAAGCTCGCCGCGAACTTCTTCCGTCGGCCCTTCAGCGAGTACGTCGATCTGATGGGCCCGTACACGGAGCACCTGCATATCGTGGACTCGGTGGGTGTCGATGGTGAGGGTGTCCAGGTGGGTGAGGGTGAGGTCGACTTCCGTGACCTGGCTGAGCGCATGGATCGCCTGGCCCCGAAGGCCCCGTTCATCCCGGAGATCTGGATGGGTCACGTGAACAACGGGCAGGGGTTCTTCACGGCCCTGGATCGGTTGCAGGCATGGTTCTGAACGCGGCCAATGCTCCGATGGGTCTGACGTCGAAAGTTGCAGGTCACGGCCGAGACTCGGACTGGAATCGTGTGACGCTCGGGAAGCGGGTCCTGGGCGGGATCAGCGACACCGCCCACAGCGTCGGTCGCGTGCGCATTCCCGAGTTCCTGCTGTTCTTCTTCTTGGTGATGTACCCGATGGTGGTACCGGGCGGCCTCGCGTTCCGGTTCGATGCTGTCATCCTCGTGGTGATTTGCATATACGCGATGTTTCGGCGACCCCAGTACTCGCTCGGATGGTTCGGGGCGTTCATTCCGCTGCTGGCAGTAGCCGTCCCCTACCTCAGCTTGGTCTCCGAGGCCAACGTGGACGGTGGCGAGGTGGCGGACTGGCGAACGCGTCTCATCCGGATCATGACCGTCATGGCGTTCGTGTTCATGAGCTCTACGGGTCGCGTGGATCTCTGGTCAGGCGCCCTGGGGTGGCTCACGGCCCTGATCGTGAACATTCCCCTGTACTATGCGGGACTCACGACGGACCTGTACGCCGGATTCCTGACGGGTGTCCTCGAGGACAAGAACGTGGCGGGCCTGGCGTATGCCCTGGGCTTGGTGATGCTGCCGATGATCGTGCGGCGGTGGCTCTTCCTGCTGCCGCTGATGAGTGTGTTCGCCATGGCGCTGTGGCTCACAGGTTCCCGCACGTCCATGGGTGGTGCGGCGGCGGGTCTGGTATGGATCGTGGTGGCGCCGAAGATCCCTCTCCTTGCTCGCCCGTTCCTCGCATGGTTGCTCTACTGGGGTATCGGATTAGTCCAGGAGGACTTCTCGCAGATCGGGGTGTTCTCTGACCGCGAGGGCAGCGATCAGCTGCGAGCGCGAATCGACGCCGCGTCCAAGATCAAAGTGGAGGAGACCGGCTTCTTCGGCCAGGGCCTCGGTGAGGCGTATGCCTTCGTGGGCGAGAAGGCATGGTTCTTCCACAATTCGTTCTGGACCCTGCTGGTGGAGGGGGGCTGGCCGTGGGCGGTCCTCATCGTCGCCATGACGGTGGTGGCGATGACCCCCATCTGGCGCAAGGTGGAGACCCGCGACCAGGCGATCGTCCAGGGGCTGGGGGTGGTCATCCTGGTGTGCTCTACGCGTCTGGGTGAGGTGTTCATCACGACCGCCTGGGGTCTGGTGATGGCTCTCGCGATCCACGCCTGGATATCGGGTCGGGAGCTGACCGACCCCGACAGTGCGCAGCTGGACCCCCGGGGGCGCAGTGACCTTCCGTCCGGCGTGATACGACACCGGGAGTGGAGCGAGAACGCCCCCTGATCGTCGGTCGCGGCAGAATATTCGCCACTGCCGCCGGGGTTGTGACATCAGTGATCGTGTGGCCACCTGAACGGATGAAAGTGCACAGAGGTTTGTGGGCTCTTCCCAGATGAGGGTGTAGCGCACGTCGTGCGGCGGGCCGGCGCGTCGGTGGCCGGATAGAGGTCGAGGTCTCCCGAGGATGAGAGCTCCTACACACTCAGCCCGAAAGACCTCGACCTGACTTGGACCTCTTTAGTGTGTCACTCGCTGAAGGACGTGTCGGGCGTCGTCGGTGAGTTCGGGGCTCGCGGTGATCTTTTGCCCGGCGATGGTGATAGTGACGTCCTGGAGGGGACGGAGTGTCCGGATGATCCGGCGGATGCTGAACCCGGTCGCTGCTTGGAGGTGTCTGGCGATCGCCAGGGCCGTGAACACGATGGTGAGGTGGGCTTCGATCGCGTCACGGGTGCGGTGGAACATGGGCCTGGCCTGCAGGTCTGTCTTGCTCATCCGGAATGACTGCTCGACATGCCAGAGGGCGTGATAGCTGGAGACCACCTCCGCCGCCGGCATCGTGGCGGCAGGAATGTTCGTGACGTAGCCCTTCAGCCCGACCAGACTTCGTGCCCGCTCGAGCGAGGCCGTATCGAGGGATCGGCCGCTCGCGGTGGTCTTCACGAATCTGGTCGACTTCACCGACGCGTCCCGTCGATCACGGCTCGGGCCCGGTTCTCCTGCGCGGTGAGGGTGTGATTGTCCCGGGTGGCACGCTTGGTGCGGTAGCTCCAGATGGCACGCCAGTGCCCGGGATGCTCCTCTGCGTCCCAGACCGGCTCCTTGCGGCGCTTCGTCGTGGAGGGTTTCGTGTTCCCGTGGCGGGGCGTGATGGTGTCGATCAGCTGCCCGTCCGTGAACGCGTCCCCGTTCCAATGGAAGTGATTGGCCAGGTCACCCGGGGCTTTCGTCTGTCGTGAGCCGACGATGAACTTCAGGTCCGCTTCGTCGAGCTCGCGCAGGTTGGCCGCCGAGAGCATCCCGGCGTCCGCGACCACGACCATGTCAGCGAGGTCGTTCCGGGCCTGGAACTGGCGGATGATCGGGACGATCGTGCGGGTCTCAGCATGGTTCCCCTCGAAGCAGCCGATCTCCAGCGGGAACCCGCCCCGGTCCACGAGCAGGCCGACCACGATCAGCGGATCCACGCGGCGTTCCTTCGAGTAGCCGACCTTCCTCAGCGCATCCTCGTTCTCCGCCTCGAAATAGAGCGTCGTAACGTCGTAGAGCACCAGCGAGATGTCGCCGCTGGTCGCGGCATGCTCGAAGCACCTCGTCGCGATCTGGCCGCGGTAGTCGTTCGTGGCGATCCGGGCCAGGCAGCGCTTCATCGTCGAGCGATGCACCGGGTCGATCCCGACCTCCGCCAGCACTCTGGCGGAGTCGCTCATCGAGGTCGGCTCGATCAGGCGTGCGGCGACGAGCTGGAAGAATGCCTCATCACCGATCGCCGTGAACCCCAGCGCCGCCCACGCGGACTGCAGCGTCTCCAGCAGCAGCCGGGACTGCTTCGACGTGATCGTCGCGGGGCTCGTCGACGTTGCTGTCCCCAGGTCGAGGACGCCCTGACCAGCGTTGATCTTCTCCCGACCCGCCTCCATCAGGCCGGCGAGCTCGGCTTCGGTATGAGCCGACCCGAGATGCTCCAGGACCACATCCCGACGGTTCCGCCGCTCAGCAATCTGCACAGCCGTCGCCCCCGACGCCGTCCTACCTTCCGCAGGAACACCACCCGCTTAGTGTGTCACTCCAGGCAGGCGCGAAGCGCTCACCAGCACCGATACACCCAAAACCCGCGTCGATACCCCAGAGAGGTCCAAGTCAGGTGGCCGGATAGAGGTCGAGGTCTCCCGAGGATGAGAGCTCCTACACACTCAGCCCGAAAGACCTCGACGTGCACGACGCTACCGTCGGCGGGCGCGCTGATGCGTTCGCCAGCCCCGACCTGACTGCCTTCTGCCGCCTCGACGAACTCGGCCTCGTTGTCACCGGGCAGCGACTCGAGCCGGATCGTGCCGTATTGGCCTGCCAGGTGGTCGAGCCCGACCAGTGGTGCCGGCGCTGCGGCTGCGAAGGGAGACCACGTGACACTGTTGCGCCCCGGGTCTGATGCAGGCTTCGTTGTCTGTCACCGTGCCCGGGTGAGCTCGGCGGGCTGATCGTCGCGCGTGGTCCGGTACGCCTCCTCGACCTCGGCTGGGGAGCGTTGGGCGAGCTCGCCGTGGACGCGGCGGTGGTTGTACCAGTCGATGTACTCGGCGACGGCGATCTCCACGTCGTTGATCGACTGCCAGCCGCGTCCGCGTTTGAGGGCTCTTCACGGTTCGTGCGGGGTGATCGCGACGAAGGTCCACTCCCGCCGCTCTCAGCAGGTGCGAGACGTCCCCGTGGCCGGGACCTGACTTTTATCAGTCGGCGCGAGATTCTGGATCGGCGGGTCGGTGACCTGCGGTGATGTCTGGTTCGGGGGCTGGATTTGTGCACTAACCGGGGGTCGTAGAGTGCGGCGGTGGCCTACATCCGCACGGTGAAGACCGCCTCTGGGGCGCGGGCGGTGCAGATCGTTCACTCTACGCGGCGCGGGTCGAAGGACATCGAGCACATCGGCTCAGCGCACTCCGATGCCGAGATCGAAGCCCTCAAGGCCGCGGCGCGGCAGCGGCTGGCAGCGGGGCAAGACGAGCTCGATCTCGGGCTCGGCAGGCCCGGCTCGGGTGGGCCGTTGCCGATTACCACCACCCGGATGGAGCACCTGATCGGTGCGATCGAGCGTGTCTACGTCGATCTGGGCCTTCAGGCCGCGGCGCAGGGAGATGAGGTCTTCTTTCACCTGGTGCTGGCCCGCCTGGTGGAGCCGACGAGCAAGCTGGACTCGCTGCGGGTGATCGAGGAGACCGGCCTGGCCCCGGTGTCCTACCCGACCGTTAACCGGCGCCTGCCGCGCTACGCCAAGCCGGCCTTCCGTCAGGCGTTGGCGGCCGCCCTGGCCGCGACGGCAGAGCTGGGGCCAGCGGCGTTGGTGCTCTACGACGTCTCGACGTTGTATTTCGAGGCCGACGAGGGTGACGGTTTCCGGGAGCCGGGGTACTCCAAGGAGCGGCGGATCGATCCGCAGATCACCATCGGGTTGCTGACCGATGCCGCCGGGTTTCCGTTGATGGTCAACGCCTTTGAGGGCAACAAGGCCGAGACGAAGACGATGCTGCCGGTGATCGAGGCGTTCAAGGCCACCTACAACCTCACCGTGGTGGCCGATGCCGGGATGCTCAGCCACGACAACCGGGACGCGATCGAGGCCGCCGGGTTGTCCTACATCCTCGGCGCGCGGATCGCCGAGGTCCCGTACGTGATCGAGAAGTGGCTGGCCGAGCACCCCGGGCAGGGGCCGGAGGACGGGCAGATCTTCACCGCCAAGACCTTCACCGGCCCGGCCGGCAACCGCCGTGAGGGGCGAATCTACTACCAGTACCGGGCCGCCCGGGCGCGGCGGACGTTGCGGGGGATCGATCAGCAGGTCGCCAAGGCCGAACAGGCCGCCGCCGGCAAGGCCCCGGTCAAGCGCAACCGGTTCCTGACCGTCACCGGCGAGGAACGGGCCGTCAACCGTGAGTTAGAGGCCAAGGCCCGGGCCCTGGCCGGGATCAAGGGCTACCTGACCAACCTGTTGCCCGAGCAGGCGTCGGCGGAGTTCGTCATCGGCGCCTACCACCGCCTCTGGCAGATCGAGAAGTCCTTCCGGATGTCCAAGCACGACCTCGCCGCCCGGCCGATCTACCACCGCCTGCAGGACTCCATCGAGGCCCACCTGAGCATCGTCTTCGCCGCCCTCGCCGTCGCCCGCCGCCTCGAGCACCTCACCGGCTGGTCACTGAAGAAGTTCGTCACCACCGCCCGGCGCTACAAGACCGTCACGATCCGCGCCGGCGACCACAACATCACCGCCGCCGACCCTATCCCCGACGAGCTCCGCGACGCGCTCGACCGCATCCACCGGCCACCGTCACGCAGTGCTCACTAACCTCGAGATTTCACGGGGGTGTGGTCTCGACCGGCGGAATGAATGGCGAAAGGTGCTCCTGGCCTGGGATGATACGGGTTGTTCAGACTCGTAGCCATCCACTGGAAGGAGCACCTTTCAGGTGTCCCACCCTACCTTGTTCTTCTACCCCCGCCCGCGCGTGGACATCGCTGAGGTCCCCGCGGTCTCACACGCCGGCGCGGTGCTGCTGACCGACACGATCCACGCCACCGGCCTCGCCCCTTCGCTGCGTGAAGCACTGGCTCCGTGGACGAAACCGCTGGCCGAGCACCACGCGGCGAAGGTCCTGCTGGACCTCGCACTCACTCTCGCAATCGGCGGCGAGCACGCTTCGGATACTGATCTGCTGCGATGCGAACCGGACCTGTTCGGAGACGTCGCCTCGACCCCCACGATCTCCGGCACGCTCACCACCCTCGCCCAGGACGCGCCCACCGTGATCGAGGCGATCTCGAAAGCCCGCCGGGCCGCGCGGGAAAGAGCCTGGACCCTCGCCGGAGACCATTCCCCGGCTGCGGGGGTCAGTGCGAAGAACCCGCTGGTCATCGACCTCGATGCCACCCTGATCAACGTCCACAGTGAGAAGGAGCAGGCCGCACCGACGTTCAAACGCGGGTTCGGATACCACCCGTTGTGCGCGTTCCTTGACCACGGCAGCGACGGGACCGGGGAACCACTGGCGATCCAGCTGCGCCCCGGCAACGCCGGCTCGAACACCGCCGCTGATCACATCACCGTCACCCGGCAGGCTCTCGCGCAGCTGCCTGCGGGCCTGCTGGCCCGGGGCGGGCGGGGGTCGAAGAAGATCCTGATCCGCACCGACGGGGCCGGCGGCACCAAGGACTTCCTGGCCTGGCTCCAGCGGCAGCGTCTAGCCTACTCAGTCGGGTTCACTCTCCCTGCGAACACTCCTGACCTGCTGAAACGCCTCGATGAGGCGGAGGCGTGGACTCCGGCCTACGACACCGAGGACGAGGGGATCCGCGAGGGGGCGTGGGTGGCGGAGCTGACCGGGCTGCTGGACCTGTCCGGGTGGCCTGCCGGGATGCGGGTGATCGTGCGGAAGGAACGTCCTCATCCTGGGGCGCAGCTGCGGATCACCGATCACGAGGGGATGCGCATCACCGCGTTCGCGACCAACTCTCCGCGCGGCCAGCTCCCGGTCTTGGAGCTGCGGCACCGTCGCCGGGCGCGCTGCGAGGACCGGATCCGTAACGCCAAGGACATGGGCCTTGAGAAGTTGCCGTTGCAGGGTTTCGCGCAGAATCAGCTCTGGTGCCAGATCGTCCAGCTCGCCAGCGAGCTCGTCGCCTGGATGCAGACCATAGCTCTGACCGGCCATGATGCGCGGAAGTGGGAGCCCAAACGGCTCCGCGCGCGGTTGTTCGAGATCCCCGCGACCCTCGTGCGCCGCGCCCGGCACAAGGTCCTCCACCTCGCCGAACATGCACCCGAAGCCGTGAGGGTCCTGACCGGCGTCAACCGGCTCCGCACCACCGTCGCACAGACCTAACCCGGCGAGACCACCCGCCCCACCGACCAGCATCAACCTCTCGGGAGTGGAACCCGACCGCCCGCAACGGACACTGCGACGATCTGTCACACCCGAATGCCACAATCAGCAGCTGAACACCGGCAACGACGCCGACCCACCCCGCTCACCAGCCCCATGAAACATCGAGGCTAAATTGATAAAACTCGGGTTTGAGGGCTCTTCACGGTTCGTGCGGGGTGATCGCGACGAAGGTCCACTCCCGCCGCTCTCAGCAGGTGCGAGACGTCCCCGTGGCCGGGACGGTTCAGGTGGTGTGGGCCAAGCGGCGCTGGTTCTGCCTCGAGCCGGCCTGCGCCCGGCGCACGTTCTGGGAAGCCACCGACCAGGTCCCCCGATACGCACGCTCGACCACCCGGCTGCGCGATCAGGTCGTCTCTGCGGTGATCACCTCGGGCCGGGCGGCCTCGGAAGTCGCTCAGGCCCATGGCGTCTCGTGGTGGCTGGTCCAGGCCGCGCTGGCGGCTGCCGCCGTGGCCCTGCCTGCCGTTGACGAGGTGCCGGTGACGCGCCTGGGCATCGATGAGCACCGCTACCGGTCGGTGCGCTGGTTCCGCACCGACGACGGTGCCTGGAGACGGTTCGAGCCCTGGATGACGACCCTGGTCGACCTGACCACTGGGCAGGTCCTCGGTATCGTCGACGGCCGGGACTCCACCGCCGTCGGTACCTGGCTCGCCCAACGCTCCGAGTGCTGGCGGGAGCGGATCGAGGTCGTCGCCATCGATCCCTCAGCGGCGTTCCGCAAAGCACTGCGGACCTACCTGCCCCGCGCTGCGGTATCGGTCGACAAGTTCCACCTCGTCAAGCTGGGAAACGACATGGTCACCACTGTCAGGCAGCGCCTGGCCCGCACCCATCACGGTCGTCGGGGTCGCAAGGACGATCCGGCCTGGGCGCGCCGGATGCTGCTGCTGCGAGGCGCTGACACCCTCACCCCGCGCGCCTGGGAGCGGCTCGAGGACGTGTTTGGCACCGATGACCCCACCGACGAGCTCTCCGCCGCCTGGGGCATCAAGGAGCAGCTCCGCCGCCTGCTGGCCACCGACACCCTGGCCCAGGCCTGGAACGAACGGATGCGGATGGGTTACTTCGTCCAGATCGCGAACATTCCCGAGGCGACCAAGCTCTACGATACCATCGTGACCTGGTGGGACGCGATCGGGGTCCTCATCCTCACCGGCGCGACCACCGACCGAGTCGAGGCAGCGAACACGGGCATCAAGAACATCAAACGCACCGGCCGCGGCTTCCGCAACGCCGAGAACTACCGGATGCGTATCCTGCTGGCCAGCGCCGCGAGAACCGCAGTGTGAATACCCGCCACAGCAGACCCATTCACCACGAACCACGAAGAGCCGAGAAAGGACTCTGATGGACCTCACCAGTGCGCTCACCGGCGTCGATGTGCTGGTGCTCTCACCGCACCTGGACGACGCTCTCTTCAGTGCCCACACGGTGCTCCGTGACTCGGTGCGCACGGCGCGCACCGTCCAGGCGTGGACAGTTTTCGCGGGTGCTCCCGAGGACCCGACCCCGACGGAGTGGGACCGGCGCTGCGGATATGACAACGCGCAATCGCTCATCCGTGATCGCCGCGCTGAGGACCTCGCCGCTTTCGCGAACCTGCCCGAGGTGGAGGTGCGCCACCTCGACATGTTGGAACGGGCGTACAGCGACCCCGAACGCCGAGAGCGCGACATGACGGAGCTTCTGCGTCTGATCGATGCGTGGAGAGCCGAGATCGGCCCGAAGGGAGGCGTGATTCTTCTTCCCGTGGGTGCAGGTACCCGGATGGCTCCAGGGGTTGCAGATCTCGCCCGTGCCACCTTGGATCGGGTCCGGTCTGCCTTCCCCCGTCGCGGGAGTCGCGCGGCGGCGCCGTCTACCCATACTCCGGTTCCAGCGCCCGCACCGGCCTCAACTCCCGACGCCACCGGCTCCGCGGGTACGGGAACGAGTGGCGCCGATGCACGCTCGTCAGCGGGAGTGGACCTGAGACACAACGCCATCCGCACCGCGGCTGGGGTCGTCCGGTCCGCTCTCCATTGGGACTTCCAACGCCGGCGCGCGGCTGCACAACGCCGCGGCATGCTGGCCAATGAAGATCACGTGGCGGTGCGAGACGTCGTGCGTGAGCACTGCACCGGTGCAGCGGATGTGAAGGTGTGGTTCTACGAAGAGTTGCCCTACTTATGGGGCGAGCGCGGCGATGCGCAAGCCCGCTCCCTCCAGTCGCCGGATGTCCCTCTCGCGCGGTGTGAGGTACCAGTGGATCGCGCCGCCAAGGTCGACGCGATCACGCGGTATCGTTCGCAGGTCCGCCTCATGGATCCGGTGAAGCGTCGCCTGGAAAGCGCCGCCACCCTCCCGGAGACCGAGCGGCTGTGGGTCCCCGTCAACGGGCGGCTGGAGGTGAGGGACGCTTTGGCCCCGGGAATCACGGTAGTCATTCCCGCCTACAACGCGGCCGCCACCATCGGACTGCAACTGGAGGCGCTGAGCCGCCAGCAGGATGCGCCTGAGTTCGAGGTCGTCATCGTGGACAACGGTTCCACGGATGACCTCCTGGGGGCTGTGGAACCGTATCGGAGTGGCCGGCTGGACCTGCGCATCGTCCGAGCGACGGAACGCCAGGGAGTCTCCTACGCAAGAAATGTGGGCATCGGTGAGGCCCGGCGTGAACACCTGGTGATCTGCGATGCGGACGACGTGGTTTCTCAGCACTGGTTGCGAGACATGGCCGCCGCTTTGGCGGGGTGGACGATCATCTCGGGGAGCGCACGCCCCACCCCGGATTCCGCCTTCACCGATGTCGACGCCATCTGGTCGTGGCTGGACTCGGAAGAGACCGGGACAGCGCCCTCACCCCACCCGGCGGATCCCGGATATCCGATCATGATGGGTGGGGACTGCGGGATGCGGACGGCGTTCGCCCGGGCGATCGGAGGTTTCGACCAGTCGTTCGTGCGGGGTTCCGACGACGTGGATTTCGCGCTTCGAGCTCAACACGCTGGGGCGCGAATCGGGCAATTCGCCGGTGCGCGTATCGCTTATCGCGATAGGCCGACCGTACGGGGCACCGCGAAGAAGTCGGCGCAACGAGCATTCATGCACACGCGTCTGGCAGAACGCCATGATCTGTGGTCCACGAGCCCTTCGCTGCGAGGGAATTGGGGCCTTGAACTGCCCAAGGCGCTGCTTGTTACCGGCATGATGGCTCTTCGACTGCGCCGCGCGGACTGGCATGGTGCGGCAGGGCGAGTCGGCATGAGTGCCGGTCTCCTCAGCGGATATGCGTGGCACCACGTGCTGGGACGCGGCGGTGAGCCGGAGCTCGGCATCGGGCTGGACCACGGTTCCGGCCGCGTTGGCGACGTCTTCCACGCCAGCATCAGCCCGGTGACGAAGGAGCTCTGATCCATGGGCCGACGATTGCTTGCCTCGATGTTTCATGGGGCTGGTGAGCGGGGTGGGTCGGCGTCGTTGCCGGTGTTCAGCTGCTGATTCTGGCATTCGGGTGTGACAGATCGTCGCAGTGTCCGTTGCGGGCGGTCGGGTTCCACTCCCGAGAAGAGGAGCTGCTGGTCGTAGGGGCGGGTGGTCTCGCCGGGTTAGGTCTGTGCGACGGTGGTGCGGAGCCGGTTGACGCCGGTCAGGACCCTCACGGCTTCGGGTGCATGTTCGGCGAGGTGGAGGACCTTGTGCCGGGCGCGGCGCACGAGGGTCGCGGGGATCTCGAACAGCCGTGCGCGGAGCCGTTTGGGCTCCCACTTCCGTGCATCATGGCCGGTCAGCGCGATGGTCTGCATCCAGGCGACGAGCTCGCTGGCGAGTTGGATGATCTGGCACCAGATCTGGTTCTGCGCGAAGGACTGCAGCGGGAACTTCTCAAGGCCCATGTCCTTGGCGTTACGGATCCGGTCTTCGCAGCGTGCACGGCGACGGTGCCGCAGCTCCAAGACCGGGAGCTGGCCGCGCGGGGAGTTGGTGGCGAACGCGGTGATGCGCATCCCCTCGTGATCGGTGATCCGCAGCTGCGCCCCAGGATGAGGACGTTCCTTCCGCACGATCACCCGCATCCCGGCAGGCCACCCGGACAGGTCCAGCAGCCCGGTCAGCTCCGCCACCCACGCCCCGTCGCGGATCCCCTCGTCCTCGGTGTCGTAGGCGGGGGTCCACGCCTCCGCCTCGTCGAGGCGTTTCAGCAGGTCAGGGGTGTTCGCGGGGAGGGTGAACCCGACTGAGTAGGCTAGACGCTGCCGCTGGAGCCAGGCCAGGAAGTCTTTGGTGCCGCCGGCCCCGTCGGTGCGGATCAGGATCTTCTTCGACCCCCGCCCGCCCCGGGCCAGCAGGCCCGCAGGCAGCTGCGCGAGAGCCTGCCGGGTGACGGTGATGTGATCAGCGGCGGTGTTCGAGCCGGCGTTGCCGGGGCGCAGCTGGATCGCCAGCGGTTCCCCGGTCCCTTCGCTGCCGTGGTCCAGGAACGCGCACAGAGGGTGATAGCCGAACCCGCGTTTGAACGTCGGTGCGGCCTGCTCCTTCTCACTGTGGACGTTGATCAGGGTGGCATCGAGGTCGATGACCAGCGGGTTCTTCGCACTGACCCCCGCAGCCGGGGAATGGTCTCCGGCGAGGGTCCAGGCTCTTTCCCGCGCGGCCCGGCGGGCCTGGGAGATCGCCTCGATCACGGTGGGCGCGTCCTGGGCGAGGGTGGTGAGCATGCGGGAGATCGTCGGGGTCGAGGCGACGTCTCCGAACAGGTCCGGTTCGCATCGCAGCAGATCAGTATCCGAAGCGTGCTCGCCGCCGATTGCGAGAGTGAGTGCGAGGTCCAGCAGGACCTTCGCCGCGTGGTGCTCGGCCAGCGGTTTCGTCCAAGGAGCCAGTGCTTCACGCAGCGAAGAGGCGAGGCCGGTGGCGTGGATCGTGTCGGTCAGCAGCACCGCGCCCGCATGCGAGAGGGCCGGGACCTCAGCGATGTCCACGCGCGGACGGGGGTAGAAGAACAAGGTAGGGTGGGACACCTGAAAGGTGCTCCTTCCAGCGGATCAATACGAGTCTGAACAACCCGTATCATCCCAGGCCAGGAGCACCTTTCGCCATTCATTCCGCCGGTCGAGACCACACCCCCGTGAAATCTCGAGGTTAGGTCTGTGCGACGGTGGTGCGGAGCCGGTTGACGCCGGTCAGGACCCTCACGGCTTCGGGTGCATGTTCGGCGAGGTGGAGGAGGTTGTGCCGGGCGCGGCGCACGAGGGTCGCGGGGATCTCGAACAACCGCGCGCGGAGCCGTTTGGGCTCCCACTTCCGTGCATCATGGCCGGTCAGCGCGATGGTCTGCATCCAGGCGACGAGCTCGCTAGCGAGCTGGACGATCTGGCACCAGAGCTGATTCTGCGCGAAACCCTGCAACGGGAACTTCTCAAGGCCCATGTCCTTGGCGTTACGGATCCGGTCTTCGCAGCGTGCACGGCGACGGTGCCGCAGCTCCAAGACCGGGAGCTGGCCGCGCGGGGAGTTGGTGGCGAACGCGGTGATGCGCATCCCCTCGTGATCGGTGATCCGCAGCTGCGCCCCAGGATGAGGACGTTCCTTCCGCACGATCACCCGCATCCCGGCAGGCCACCCGGACAGGTCCAGCAGCCCGGTCAGCTCCGCCACCCACGCCCCCTCGCGGATCCCCTCGTCCTCGGTGTCGTAGGCGGGGGTCCACGCCTCCGCCTCGTCGAGGCGTTTCAGCAGGTCAGGGGTGTTCGCGGGGAGGGTGAACCCGACTGAGTAGGCTAGACGCTGCCGCTGGAGCCAGGCCAGGAAGTCTTTGGTGCCGCCGGCCCCGTCGGTGCGGATCAGGATCTTCTTCGACCCCCGCCCGCCCCGGGCCAGCAGGCCCGCAGGCAGCTGCGCGAGAGCCTGCCGGGTGACGGTGATGTGATCAGCGGCGGTGTTCGAGCCGGCGTTGCCGGGGCGCAGCTGGATCGCCAGCGGTTCCCCGGTCCCTTCGCTGCCGTGGTCCAGGAACGCGCACAGAGGGTGATAGCCGAACCCGCGTTTGAACGTCGGTGCGGCCTGCTCCTTCTCACTGTGGACGTTGATCAGGGTGGCATCGAGGTCGATGACCAGCGGGTTCTTCGCACTGACCCCCGCAGCCGGGGAATGGTCTCCGGCGAGGGTCCAGGCTCTTTCACGCGCGGCCCGGCGGGCCTGGGAGATCGCCTCGATCACGGTGGGCGCGTCCTCAGCCAGCGTGGTGAGCATGCGGGAGATCGTGGGGGCCGAGGCGACGTCACCGAACAGGCCCGGCTCGCAACGCAGCAGATCAGCATCCGAAGCATGCTCCCCGCCGATCGCGAGAGTGAGTGCGAGATCCAGCAGGACCTTCGCCGCGTGGTGCTCGGCCAGCGGTTTCGTCCACGGATCCAGAGCTTCCCGCAGCGAAGCAGCGAGGCCGGTGGCGTGGATCGTGTCGGTCAGCAGCACAGCGCCCGCATGCGCGGCCGCCGGGACCTCAGCGACGTCCACCCGCGGACGGGGGTAGAAGAACAAGGTAGGGTGGGACACCTGAAAGGTGCTCCTTCCAGCGGATCAATACGAATCTGAACAACCCGTATCATCCCAGGCCAGGAGCACCTTTCGCCATTCATTCCGCCGGTCGAGACCACACCCCCGTGAAATCTCGAGGCTTGTGCTCAGCCCCGCCTTCCACGACTACGACCGTGCGATCGCGATCGGGTTCGAACGCCAGGGTTTCGACGTGGTCACTCACCTCTACGACGTCAATGCCACACTGCGTCAGAAAGTCCGCACGAAGGCCCGGTATGAGCTACCCGAACGCCTCGGGCGTTCCACCAGCGCCGCCCGTGCCGCCGACGCGAGCGCCCGCTCCCTACAGGCCATCCGCGACACCGCCCCGGACCTGGTGCTGGTGATCAAGGGGGACGTCCTCCACGCCGATGTGTGGGAGGAGCTGGACCGTCGGCGGATCCCCTCGGTGCTGTGGCTGTATGACGAGCTGCGCCGCACCCGGTGGGCCGACGGTACGGCCGACGTGCACCATCCCGGCCGCGTCGCCAGCTATTCGCCGCTCGACACCGAGGCGCTGCGGGCGCGGGGCATCGACGCGGTGCATGTGCCACTCGGGTTCGACGACTCCCTGACGATCCCCACCCGCCCCGGGTGGATGCCACCAGCTTCATCGGTGCCCGTTATCCCAACCGGGAGCAGCTGCTGATGACCCTCGCCGAGGCCGGGGTGCCCGTACGGGTCTACGGCCGGGACTGGTCGGGGGCATGGCAGGATCGGCTGCGCACGTGGAGGTGGCGCACCCCGGGTCTGCCGTCGGGCCGGGATCTCGGGCGGGCCGACGCATACGGGGTGATGGCAGCCTCCGCTGCGACGCTGAACATCCATGGTGACCAGGACGGTTTCACCATCCGCACCTTCGAGACCGCCGGGGTCGGCGGAGTGCAGCTGGTAGACCGGACCGAGGTCTCCCGCTACTACGAACCGGGGGTGGAGGTCGAGGTGTTCGACGGCGCCGACGGGTCCGACGGAATCGTGGAGGTCACCCGGCGTCTTCTCGCGGACCCCGCCCGCGCGGCCCGGATGCGGGAGGCGGCGCGGCGCCGCACCCTCGCCGAACACACCCTCACCCACCGGGCCGCCCAGCTCACCGAGCTGTGGCCCGTCTGATCCGACCAGGGAGGACCCCGATGAGCGCCTGCACCCCGTCAGACCGTCCCAGCGCCAGCACGCCCACTCCCACCCCCACCACCTTGATCGTCACGCCGGTGTCGAACCTCGCCGGGGTCGCCCGCCATGTGATCGACCTTGCCCGGGTGGGGATCCCCGGCTGGCGGATCGTCGTCACGGGGCCGGAGGGGCCGCTGCTGGAGGAGCTGCGCGCCCTCGGCACCCCGGTGGTGCCGCTCCCGCTGGATGAGGCGTCGGTGCCGCGAGCGGTGGCGGCGCTACGGGCGCTCATCCGGCACCTGCGCCCGGCGATCGTCCACTCCCACCTGGCGAAGGCGGACATCCTCGCCACCCTCGCTGCCGCTGCCCTGCCCACCCGCCTGGTCACCACCGAGCATCACATCCCACCGGACCGGTTCATGTTCCACGGCTCCCGCCCGAAGGCCATGGCAATGGAGACTGTGCACCATCTGCGGCTGCGCCGCGTCGGTGCCGCGATGGCGGTCAGTGACTCCACCGCCCGAGACATGCGCCGCTGGTGGCACACGAGCGTTCCGATCACCGTGGTGCACAACGGTGTGGACCGGCTCGAGAGCCCGCCGCAGCGGCACCCGGGGCTGCGATTCCTGTCGCTGACGCGACTGTCGCCGGAGAAGAACGTGCAGGCCACTCTGCGGGCCTTCGCGCTGGTCGCGGTCGAGCATCCCGAGGCGCGGCTGACCATTGCAGGGGAGGGGCCGGAGGCGCCGTCCCTGCGGGACCTGGCCCGAGACCTCGGCATCGCCGACCGGGTCGAGTTCCCTGGTTTCGTCGACCCGGTCACGACGATGGACGGGCACGACGTGATCGTGCAGCCGTCGAAATCCGACAATTTCTCCTACACCCTGCTGGATGCCGTGGTGCACGGCATGGGGGTGGCGGCCAGCCCGATCGGCGGCAACCCCGAGATGCTGCCGCCGCGATGCATCGCGCCCTTCGATGACGACGCCGCGCTGGCCCGGATCATGGTCGAGCAGGGGCAGGACCTGGCCGTCCGGCCGGAACTGCCCGCGTCCGTGCCGACCGTCGCGGGCATGGCCGCGCAGGTTGCGCAGGTGTACGCCGGGGTTCTGACAGGAGGCCCCGAAGTCGCGGAGGGATCGCGGTGGTGAGCGCAATCCTGGAGAACGTTGCCGCGGGATGATTGCGGGCGCGCTTACGCTGGGGCTGGGTACGGGCGCGGCATCGCCTAGCTGAGTCGAGAACACGTGCCGGGGAACCGGGATCGGACGTCATGATCGCACTGTCCTCCAGTCAATGGCTCATCGATGGTCTCTTTCACGGGAGCAGGCGCCGAGTCTGTTCCGGTAATGACGTTTGAGGATCGTGACCGAGCACTCAAAGGCGAGCTGGGACCGGCAGCTCCGGAGACTCGGGCCGAGGACAATCAAGTGATCCTCGAGGAACCGATGGTGCCTAGAGGCGGAGAAGGAGCGTGCGTCATGCCCTGCTTACGCCCGGCGTAATGTCAATTTTCTCCGGGGGCGCCCATGATCTTTCCACTGTGTGCAATGGGGCCGTCAGGGGTCTTCTTCAACTCCTGGCGAGTGAGCCCCGCTGGCCGGGATCTCGCGATAACTCGGCGAGTAGGTGTCACCTGCCCACGGGGGAATCGAGGATCATTCCTGCCCCCGGGGATGCTGCAGCGGCCTGGCCGGCACCCCGGCCACCACGGCCCCGGCGGGTACGTCGCGGGTGACGACCGCCCCGGCGGCGATAGTGGCGCCGTCCCCAATGGTCACACCGCCCAGTACTATCGCACGCTGCCCGATGAACACGCGGTCCCCGATCATGATCGGACCGGTGCCGTGCACCGCATGGCGGTTCTCCCGGTCGTGGTCCGTGGAGGCGATGAACACACCGTCGGCCAGGACGCAATCGGTGCCGATCATGACGCGGTCGATGGCGTGCAGGTGGGCGTCATGGCCGATGTAACAGTTCGCGCCGATGCTGAGGGTGCCGCCTGACTCTGTGGCCAGCCAGGAATTCTCTCGGATCAGGGTGTGCGCGCCGATGCTGATCGCGTCTGGGCCCTGGAGACGTCGCGGTGCCACGATGGTCGCGCCCTCACCCAAGTGGCCGAGAGCCGCGCGGTGGACGGTGTGGCTCAGCGCCCGGGCGGTGTACCAGCGTAGGGTGGACGGCGCGTTGGCGACGCGCTCGGCGAGGCGGCTCATGTCAGCGTCCTTCCTTCTCCGCGGCAGGCGCGGTCATGCCAGTGTCTGTTCCCGAGGCGAGACCCATGGAGGTGAGCTCCTCCGAGGCGGAGGCCCATGCGGTCGAGTCGGCCCCGGGCGGCGTTCCAGTCCGTATACACGGAGACGGGACCATGCTTATCGGTCTCCCGCGAATCCACCGAGACGGGACGCTTACAGCACACGGTGCCGAAGGTGGTCTCGAGCTCGCGAGATTCGTGGCGACCCTCATCGTAGATGGCGCGGGAACTGAGTGACACCGGCGGCGCCTGCCAGCGCTTGAGCGCGCGCACCGCGCCCTGTGGAACTTGGTGCACCTGTGTGCTCAGGGAATCCAGGGCGTACAGCCCATGCCCACCGGCGCGCAGACGGCGCGCCAGGTGTTGGCCGATGAAACCGACGCCCCGGGTCAGCAAAATGGTCATGGAACGGCCACCTCAAGGTGCGGGCTTGGAAGCGGTGCCCCAGGCTTGGAGCAGACTGCGGCAAGTCGGCGCCAGTGTAGACGGTTCCGAACGGGCGTGACCGTCTCGGGACTGGCTACGCTAGGGTCCCGATTGTCCGCCTTACCTGCGATGTGTACGGGAGAAACGATGCCCTCTGCGCGCGTCGCGATCGCCACCAACAACGGTGACATCGGTGGGGGTGAGGTGATGTTGTTGAACATCGCCGAGGCCCTCCGGTCCCTGGGCATCGAGGTGCTGGTGCTGGGCCCCACCGGCCCCGGTGACCTCGTGAGCGAAGCCCGAGATCGCGGTTTCGCCGTGGAGGCACTGCCGGCCGAGGGTCGCCGCGCCTGGATGGTGGCGCTCCTGCGGTGGAGACTGCGTCACCGCGATCTGCCGCTGTGGTGCAACGGGCTGGTGCCCTCCCTCGCCACCGCGGGCATCGGTCCGCGGCTGGTGCATCTGCACATCGTCCCCGAGGGGCTGCAGCGGCCGGCCGCTCGGATCGCGCAGTTCGGCGCGCGTCGCACCGTGGTGATCTCCGAGTTCATGCGTGGCCGGCTCGGCGGTGGCACGGTGCTGCACAACTGGACCGAGGAGATATCTTTCCGCCCTCGCCCGCTGCCTGAGCGGGGGCCGGTGCGGATCGGCTTCCTCGGGCGCCTCACGCGGGACAAGGGAGTCCATGTTCTGGCCGAGGCAGTCGATCGCCTGCGTCGGGAGCACGGCCTCGATGTCCGTCTCGTCCTGGCCGGGGCCAACCGTTTCGGGGATGCGGAGGATGACCGCGTCATCTCCGCAGCGCTGGCACCCCTCGGGGACGCCGTGGAGCGACTCGGCTGGGTGGACCGCACGGAGTTCTTCGCCGGCATCGACGTCGCAGTGTTCCCCTCCGTCTGGGAGGAACCCTTCGGGCTGGTGGCCGCCGAGGCGATGGCCGCCGGCATCCCCTTCGTGATCAGCCGCAGCGGCGCGCTCCCCGAGGTCACCGGATCGGAGCACCCGTGGGTCGTGCGGCCCGGCGATTCCGCGGATCTTGCGCGGGCTCTCTTTCGCCTGCTGCGGGAAAGTGGGCCTGATTCCCTGGGCCCTGAGCTCAAGCGAGCTCGTCGACGGTGGGAACGGGAATTCTCCCCCTCGGCCGGGCGCCAGCGCGTGGCACTCCTGCTCGCCGACCTCCCGCGCTCCGCGGGCGCTCTCTCTGTCACTCTAGCCTCGAGATTTCACGGGGGTGTGGTCTCGACCGGCGGAATGAATGGCGAAAGGTGCTCCTGGCCTGGGATGATACGAGGTGTTGAGACCCGTACCCATCCGCTGGAAGGAGCACCTTTCAGGTGTCCCACCCTACCTTGTTCTTCTACCCCCGCCCGCGCGTGGACATCGCTGAGGTCCCCGCGGTCTCACACGCCGGCGCGGTGCTGCTGACCGACACGATCCACGCCACCGGCCTCGCCTCTTCGCTGCGGGAAGCACTGGCTCCTTGGACGAAACCGCTGGCCGAGCACCACGCGGCGAAGGTCCTGCTGGACCTCGCACTCACTCTCGCAATCGGCGGCGAGCACGCTTCGGATACTGATCTGCTGCGATGCGAACCGGACCTGTTCGGAGACGTCGCCTCGACCCCCACGATCTCCCGCACGCTCACCACCCTCGCCCAGGACGCGCCCACCGTGATCGAGGCGATCTCCCAGGCCCGCCGGGCCGCGCGGGAAAGAGCCTGGACCCTCGCCGGAGCGCATTCCCCGGCTGCGGGGGTCAGTGCGAAGAACCCGCTGGTCGTCGACCTCGATGCCACCCTGATCAACGTCCACAGTGAGAAGGAGCAGGCCGCACCGACGTTCAAACGCGGCTTCGGATACCACCCTCTGTGCGCGTTCCTGGACCACGGCAGCGAAGGGACCGGGGAACCACTGGCGATCCACCTGCGCCCCGGCAACGCCGGCTCGAACACCGCCGCTGATCACATCACCGTCACCCGGCAGGCCCTCGCGCAGCTGCCTGCGGGCCTGCTGGCCCGGGGCGGGCGGGGGTCGAAGAAGATCCTGATCCGCACCGACGGAGCCGGCGGCACCAAGGACTTCCTGGCCTGGCTCCAGCGGCAGCGTCTGGCCTACTCAGTCGGGTTCACCCTCCCCGCGAACACCCCTGACCTGCTGGAACGTATCGATGAGGCGCAGGCGTGGACTCCCGCCTATGACACCGATACCGACGGGATCCGCGAGGGGGCGTGGGTGGCGGAGCTGACCGGACTGCTGGACCTGTCCGGGTGGCCTGCCGGGATGCGGGTGATCGTGCGGAAGGAACGTCCTCATCCTGGGGCGCAGCTGCGGATCACCGATCACGAGGGGATGCGCATCACCGCGTTCGCGACCAACTCCCCGCGCGGCCAGCTCCCGGTCTTGGAGCTGCGGCACCGTCGCCGTGCACGCTGCGAGGACCGGATCCGTAACGCCAAGGACATGGGCCTTGAGAAGTTCCCGTTGCAGGGCTTCGCGCAGAACCAGGTCTGGTGCCAGATCGTCCAGCTCGCCAGCGAGCTCGTCGCCTGGATGCAGACCATCGCGCTGACCGGCCATGATGCACGGAAGTGGGAGCCCAAACGGCTCCGCGCACGGCTGTTCGAGATCCCCGCGACCCTCGTGCGCCGCGCCCGGCACAAGGTCCTCCACCTCGCCGAACATGCACCCGAAGCCGTGAGGGTCCTGACCGGCGTCAACCGGCTCCGCACCACCGTCGCACAGACCTAACCCGGCGAGACCACCCGCCCCACCGACCAGCATCAACCTCTCGGGAGTGGAACCCGACCGCCCGCAACGGACACTGCGACGATCTGTCATACCCGAATGCCACAATCAGCAGCTCAACACCGGCAACGACGCCGACCGTCCCCGCTCACCAGCCCCATGAAACATCGAGGCTAGACTTGGCGGGGATGCGCGTGGCCGAGTAGCGCACGGGCCACCTCGTCCCCGATCTTCCGAGGAGTGCATCATGACTGAGTCCCTGGACGCCAGTGTGGTGATCACTGCGTACAACAACGCCGGCACCTTGGGTGAGCAGCTCGACGCCCTGGCGGCGCAGCGCACCACCGCCCGGTGGGAGCTGATCATCGCCGACAACGGCTCGACGGACGGCACGGCCGCGCTGGTGGATTCCCGTGCTGCGGCTTTTCCCGTGCCGCTTCGCCGGGTCGATGCCTCGGCCGTTGCGGGAGTGCCGCACGCCCGTAATGCGGGTGTGGCCGCTGCGGTCGGATCTCTGATCCTCTTCTGCGATGCCGACGATCGGGTGGCGGAGGATTGGGTGGAGCAGGGCATCCGCGCCCTCGACGGCGGCGCCGATTGCGCCGGAGGGGCACTGCGTGAACTGCGCACTCCATTCGACCCGGGAGCGCCCTTGCTACCCCGGTCCGCCTACGTCGCGACCGCTCGTGGAGGCGGTGTGATCGGTTGCAACATGGTGATGCGGCGTAGCCTGCTCCAGGAACTCGGTGGGTTCGACGAGACCCTGCCGCGATATGGCGGGGACGACTCCGAGTTCTCCCTGCGTATGAACCTCGCGGGAGCTCGGATAATCCCCGCCCCCGACATGGTCGTGTACTTCCGCGCCACCACCGATCCGCGGCAGATTCTCCGCAAGGTCTATCTGGGGTCGCTGGCCGAAGTGGAGATCTGGCGCCGCCATCCTGAGCTCTATGCCGCGCAGCTGGAGCGGGGATACCTGCTGTGGGAAACCCTTTCGCTTCCGCGCACTCTCGTGGCGGCGCGCCGTCGGGGCGGGAACCGTGCCCTCGCTCGGCAGGCGGTGCGGTGGGCGGCCCACCTCCGGGCCGGGCTGGGGCCGCGCCGGCACTGAAGGTCAGCGCGGGGTGGAGCGCAACGGACGCGCCGGGACACCGCCGACGACCTCCCCGGGGGCGACATCCCGGGTGACGACGGCCCCGGCACCCACGGTGGCGCCGTCGCCGATGGTCACGCCACCGAGCACGCAGACGTTCTGCCCGAGGAACACGTGGTCGCCGATCGTCACCGTTCCGGCGTCGCGGATCTCGTGTCGATCGGTGCGGCCGTGCTCACTGGAGGAGACGAAGACGTTGTCGGCGAAGACGCAGCCCCGCCCGATGGTGACGTCCGAGACCGCGTGGAGATGGCAGTTGTTGCCCAGATAGGTGCCGTCGCCGATACTCAGGGGGCCTGAATGGCCGGGCTCGGCGTCGAGCCACGCTCCGGTGAACACCACCACGTCCTCACCGATGGAGATGCGGTCGAGGTTCCGCAGTGAGCGGGGGGCGACGATCACTGATCGAGCGCCGAAGCGCGCGAAGGCGGCGGAGTAGACGGTCCGGGACATCGCCGCGGACAGGTGCCAGCGCAGAGAGGGGCGCAGGGTGGCGATGCGGCGCGCGGCGTGACCTGTGAGGGACAACCCAGGACCTCTTCTCCGTTGCGACTCGTGCTCTGTGACTCTCGTCAGGCGGCGCGGTCGGTGGTGACCGGCCCGTTACCATCGTGACCGGAATACGCCGTTTCAGCCAAGCACGCCGAAGGACGCACGAGGGATCATGACCCTACTCATCACCGGCGGGGCGGGCTTCATCGGGCAGCATCTCGCCCGCCTGCTCGTCGCCGACGGCCACCAGGTCGCCGCACTCGACTCGCTCCATCCGCAGGTGCACCTGGATCCGGAGGCCGCTGCAGAGGCCTTCCCCGGTGCCGTCCATCGCGGCGACGTCAGTGACGAAGCCGCCTGGGCGCAGCCGGGGGACGACATCGAGGCGATCATCCATCTCGCCGCGGAGACCGGTACCGGCCAGTCGATGTACGAACAGGACCGCTACCACCGCGCGAACGTCGAGGGCACCCGCCTTGCCGCCCGAGAGGCTGTGCGCCGAGGTGTGCCGCTGGTGTCGCTCAGCTCCCGCGCCGTCTACGGGGAGGGTCGCCACGAGTGCCCCGAGCACGCCACCACCTTCGGGGCCGTCTGCTGCGAACGCGCCGTGCCCGCGGACTCCACCGAGGACGACCCCCACCGCCCCGTCTCGGTGTACGGGGAGACCAAGTCGCTCGCCGAGGAGGCCGCCCGCCAGGAGATCGCCGGCCGGGTGGGTCTGGGCATCGTCCGCCCCCAGAACGTCATCGGCCCGGGCCAGGCCCTCCACAACCCATACACCGGTGTCCTCGCCGCGTTCCTCGCCCGACTGCGGGAGGGCCGCCCCCTGTCGATCTACGGCGACGGCTCCCAGACCCGCGACTTCGTCCACGTGCAGGATGTCACTCGGATCATCGCGTGGGTCCTGACGTCAGTGCGGGACGGCGGGGAGCTGGTGGTCAACGCCGGCACCGGGCAGCGCATCACCCTGCTGCAGCTCGCCGAATACTCCATCGCCGGGTCCCCCGGGCCGAAGGTGCCGATCGAGCACGTGGAAGTGCACCGCGCGGGGGACATCCAGGACGCCAACGCCGACATGAGCCGCGTCCGCGAGCTCGGTGGCCCGCTGCCGCGAATCTCCCCGCAGGACGCGGTCGCGGACTTCATCCGCTCTTCCTGGGAGAACAGCCCGTGCCCGCCGGGGCAACCGGGAGGCGACTCTCAGAGATCCGCTAGCGAAGTGCGTCGCGTCGTGGCCCCTCGGCGATTGCTGATTGTCAGCCCCTCGTTCCACGGGTACGACGCCGCCGTCGCGGCGGCGTTCACGGAGCTCGGGTTCGACGTCACCACGCACCTGTATGACAAGTTCGCGGGGGTCGGTGCGAAGCTTCATAACAAGCTCGTTCTGGAGCTGCCGGAGCAGGTTGGGCGCGACACCACCGCGCAGCGTGAACAGCGTGCGGCGCGGGGTGTGATCGAGGCCGTGCGCACGGTGCATCCCGACGTGGTGCTCGTCATCAAAGGTGACGTGCTACCCGATACCGTCTGGGAGGCCTTTGACCAGCACGGGGCGGCGACGGTGCTGTGGCTGTATGACGAGGTGCGCCGCACCCGGTGGGAACGGGAGCGGCTGACACTGCCCGGCCGGGTGGCGAGCTACTCTCCGCTGGACTGCCTGGCGTTTCAGCAGCAGGGGATCGATGCCGTGCACGTCCCGGATGGTTTCGACCATCTGCTGGAGGTGGCACACCGACCCGCCACCGACGAGACCACCTTCATTGGCGCGCTCTACCCGAATCGCAGCCGGGTGCTCGAGGCGATCGCGGCGGCTGGGTTGCCCGTGCGGGCTTACGGGCGTAGCTGGTCGCATGACCTGCGCGACCGCGCTCGCACCTGGGGCAGCGCCCGCCCCGCGATCCCTGCGGGCCGCGACCTGCCGCGGGCCGCGGCCTACGGCGTGATGGCGGCAAGCCGGGCCACCCTCAACATTCACCGGGACCAGGACGGCTTCACCATGCGCACCTTCGAGGCGTGCGGGGTGGGGGCAGTGCAGCTCATTGACCGCCAAGACGTCGCTATGCACTACGAGCCGGGCGAGGAGCTGCTGGTCTTCGAGTCCCCCGAAGAAGCCGTCGATCACGTCCGCCGACTGGAACGGGATGCCTCCCTCGCCGCTCGTCTGCGCGAGGCGGGACGCCGACGCACGCTGGCTGAGCACACCCTCGTGCATCGCGCCCGCACCCTCGCCGACCTGTGGTGAGACGCCACTGCCCCCTCGGCCTCGACACTCAGGAGCCGTGAGCATGACCCAGCCCGTCGCATCCGTGATCGTCCCCTCCTACCGCGGCGCCGAGCGTCTGCCGGCGTTGCTCGACTCCCTGGCCCACCAGCAGGCCGGCACCCCCGCCTTCGAGGTGATCGTGGTGATCGACGGGGTCGACGACGGATCGGTGAAGATCGTCGAATCGGAGACCAGATTTCCTATCCAGTGCATCCAGTTCCCGGAGAATCGCGGCAGGGTGGCGGCCCTGAATGCTGGCTTTGAGAAAGCTTCAGGGGATATCTTGATACGCTGCGACGACGACCTCGTGCCCCAGCAAGATTACGTGGCACGGCACGTCGCAGCACACTCGGCGCACTCCTGTGGCGTTGTGGGACTATATCGCAATGTCTTCGCCCAGACCAGGTACTCCGAGGTGTACGGAGAATCAGCCCAGAAGAAGTTTCTTGAGGCCGCCTACAGGACCCCTGACGATCAGGTGTGGCGTTACTGGGCTGGAAACTGCTCCATCAGTCGGCATGTCTGGGAAGTGGTTGGCGAGTACGATCCGACCTACCGCCTCTACGGTTGGGAGGATGTCGATTACGGGTACAGGATATGGCGAGAAGGCTTCCCGGTTATTCTCGACCAAAGCCTTGAAACACCCCACCGGGTCGCTGCTGTTACGGCGGCCGGAAGGGCTCAGCGGGCTGTGTACTCAGGCGCCGCTCGGAGGATTTTCGAGCGCAAGTTTCCCGATACACCCCTTCCTGCGGCCGCGCCGGACTGGACGCTGTGGAATATCGCCGTTCGTTGCGCTTCCCCAGTGGTGGCCCGGCATCCGCGCGCTGTCGGGGGGTTTGTTGATTTCGTTTTGAGATTCGCCCCGCCCGCGCTCGGTCGAAAATTGGTAGCCGTGGTCGTCGAAGGCGCCGCCTGGGGAGGCTACAAAACTGCTCGTCATCACCGGGAGGTGTTCTGACCATGCCGAAAGTCGTCATCGCCCACGACTACCTCACCCAGCGCGGCGGCGCTGAGCGCGTGGTCGCCTCCCTGGCGAAGGCCTTCCCGGAGGCGGAGATCTGGACGCAGTTCTATGAGCCCGACCAGACCTACCCCGAGTTCCAGGACCGGGTGGTCCACACCAGCCCCCTGAATAGCATCGGCATCTTCCGGCGAGATCCGCGTCTGGCGCTGCCGATCCTCCCCCTCACCTCGTGGCTGCTACGGCCACCGGGGGATGTGGTCGTCGCGTCCTCGACGGGCTGGGCGCACGGGTACCGCACCCGGGGCCGGAAGGTCGTGTACTGCCATTCCCCGGCCCGCTGGCTGTACCTACCGGAGGACTACCTGGGGGATGCCGGGCGCTGGGATCCCAAGCGGATCGTGCTGGCACTGGTCACGCCGTTGCATCGGATCTGGGACCGTCGCGCGGCCCTGAGCGCCAACGTCTATCTCGCCAACTCGACCGTGGTCCGCGATCGGATCCGCCGCGTCTACGGTCTGCCAGCCACCGTGGTGCCCCCGCCGTTCAGCCCTGCCGTGGCCGAGGGGTCGAAGGACCCGATCCCGCAGCTCGCCGGGTGGGCCGGGGCCGACGGCACCGAGGGCGGTCACTACCTGGTGGTCTCCCGACTGCTGCCCTACAAGCACGTCGATCGCGTGATCGAGGCATTCCGCGATCTGCCCGAGGCGCGTCTGCTGGTGATCGGCAAGGGGCCTGAGGGGGAGCGTCTACGGGCCCTGGCTCCACAGAACGTGCGCCTGGTCGAGGGGCTCAGCGACGCCCAAATGCGCTGGGCTTACGGCACCGCCCGCGCGCTGATCGCTGCCAGCCATGAGGACTTCGGCCTTACTCCCCTCGAGGCGGGAGCCCACGGGGTGCCGACGCTCGCGCTGCGCGCCGGCGGGTACCTCGACACCATCCGGGAGGGGGTGAACGGGGTGTTCTTCGACGCACCAGAGGTCGAGAGCATCCGGGAGGGTGTGCAGAAGCTGGCGGATCGGGCACCCTGGGACCCGCAGATCATCCGCCAACACACGGACCGATTTTCGGAGGAGCGGTTCATCACCGCCATTCGGGAAGCGATGCGACAGGTCGCCGGAGAGGGAGAGATCAAGGACGCATGACCAGCAAGGGACCCGCCACGAGCGCCGACGCTACTCCGACCGATGCCCACGAGTACCCGTCAACATGGCGCATGCTGCGGCGTGTATTGGACCGCGCCGCCCAGCGCAAGCTGGTTCTGGCGGCCCTGATTTCGATGGTTCTTGCGCTTATGGAGACCGCAGCGATCGTCATCGTGCTTCCGGTAGTGAACCTGGCCACCGGCGCCCCCTTTAATTCTGGCATCCTGGGGATACTGTGGGACCTTTTCGGACGGCCTGACCGTACTCTGTACGGGTTGATCCTGGTGTTGTTCGTGGTGATCACGTTCATTGGCAAAGACGTCGCGACGATGGTCTTCAATTGGTGGCAGTCTGGGTTTATTGCGAGGCAGCGCGCGGAGCTGTCCACCCGTCTGTTCCGCGCCGTCATGAGGGAGGATTACACGCGCTATCGTCTACGATCGGTAAGCGAGTCCTACCGAACTATGACGGCAGCAGTATCCCAGGTGTACGGGTCCGTTGTCGGGGGCATGATCAACATGGTCTCCGCAGGGCTTACGGTAGTTGCTATCGTTGTCGCGTTGCTGGTCACCACCCCCGTCCAAGCACTTATTGCTCTGATATTCTTCGGTGCGGCCGCTCTGAGCTATGTACGGTTCGTCAAACCGAAACTGACTGCGGCCGGGCAGCAGGTCCTCGACGGTTCGGTAGAGATGACTCTTGGGGCCATGCAGGGACTCAACGGCTTTAAAGAAATCAAGCTCCGACAATCGGAAGAATACTTTATTGGGCGGTTCGCGCGTGGCGTCAGGACCCTAGAGCAAGGCGCCCGACTAGGCAACTACTATTCTTCCGTAACTAAGTATCTCCTGGAGATACTTTTCATTTTGGGTATTGGCGCCCTTTTGGTGTACAGCTTTTCCGTCGGGGAAGCCGCTCAGGCGGTGGGTTCACTCGCTGTTTTTGTCGCGGCAGGATTCCGCCTTCTTCCGAACATCTCGAATTTGGTCACCGCGGTGAATAACCTGCGTCTCGGCAATCCCTCGCTGAGACTTGTCTACGACGAACTGGATAGCCTTGACGAGGGCCTGGGCGATACCGGCATGGGCCGTGAAGGGCTGCGGTCGGTGGCGCCCGTGGGGTCCATCGCGAGCAGGGAGACCCCCGCCCCAATGCTCCGCCGCGAAATCCGGTTCGACAACGTATATTTCCGGTATCCCGGCGGCCGCGATGACGTTCTAAAGGGAATCGACCTCCGGATACCGTTCGGGTCGTCCATCGCGTTCGTCGGAGGATCAGGTGCAGGCAAAACGACCATGGTCGATCTGCTGTTGGGTCTTCACCTTCCCACGTCGGGTCGCATCACGATCGATGGCAAGGACATGCAGGAGCATCGCCTTGCGTGGCAACGTCAATGCGCAATGGTAGCCCAGGATGTGTTCGTGACCGAGGACAGCGTGCTGCAGAACATCCTGTTCGATGTGCCCACCTCAGAGGTGGACCGTGTTCGCCTGGACGATGTAGTCGCCCGGTCCCAGCTCGGTGACCTCGTCTCGACGCTGCCCCAGGGCCTGGAAACCTCAGCAGGAGACTGGGGGAGCAGACTCTCCGGTGGACAGAAGCAACGCGTGGGAATCGCGCGAGCGCTCTACCGCAATCCACGCCTCCTGGTTCTGGACGAGGCAACGTCCGCCCTCGATAACGAGACCGAGCGGCGCATCACTGACACCATCGACGCCCTTCATGGCGAGGTCACGGTCGTTGTTGTAGCCCACCGCCTTTCGACGGTCAAAAACGTCGACATGGTGGTGTTTCTCCAGGGTGGTCGCGTCAGCGGCGCGGGAACGTTCGACGAGCTCACGCGCAGCAACAAGGATTTCGCTGAATTGGTGCGCTTGGGGGATCTCAGTGGCTCTTCGGCTTCACAGGCGAGGGAATCCCGGGGTCAAGCATGAGTGACAATGCTTCGCCACAGGTTTCCGCGGCACCGAGGGAGACGTCGTGACGGCATCACGCTCGCTGGCGGGGTCCACAGCACGGCGGATTGTCCGCCCCGCCTTGCATGTCGTGCGGGAACGCCTCGGGCGGCGTGTGACCGTCCGCCCCCCTCGGGAGCCAACGGCGGCAACTTGCTCTACTTGTGGCAGGAGGCTTACATCTCGCTACACGACGGCGAGCCGTTTTTCCTTCTGCAGAACGACCGAATGGTGCCGTGGTTGCAGGAATTTCCGCTTTTGCGTGAGCTGAGCATTCTCGAGGCTGAACAGCGCTTTTTGGACCGCCGGAAGGAAGGGTATCCTAATAAGTTCGGCATCCACTTCACACGGGCAGACAACGAGCTGTTCTGTCGGCGTCTTATTGAAAGCTCTGAATCATTTCGGAGGCGGATGGACCGGGTACGGGCGGAGTTGCGGCCGCAGACGTGTGTCGTGAACGTCAGGCGAGGCGATTATTACACGGTTCCGGAATTTACCGCGCGCTACGCCCTCGACATTGAGGGGCATGTCGGTGAAGCGCTCGAGCTCGTGCGGGGTAGCGGCCGCTCAACCGACGACGTGTTGGTGATTTCTGATGACGTGGCCTGGTGCCGAGAGAACCTGACACGGGTGGCCGGAAAGTTCCGGACGTTGTCTCGCCGCGAGGATATGTTTGACGATCTCGCGGCGCTCGCTACTGCGCCAACTCTAGTCCTGGCTAATTCGACATTCTCCTATTGGGGGCATATATCGCCCAGACTCTCGCACCCGGAGTGATGGTAGTTGCTCCGCCTTATCACGAGATCGTTCCTCGCCGCGGGCCAATCAGCGTAGAAATGGACCCGTTGTGGGTTCGGACCCAAGCGTGACCGCGCAAAAATGCCGCCCGGTTAACGGCACAGATCCGGCGGCATATTTAGAGAGGAATAGTAGTGTGACCGAAGTGCCTCAACTTTCCGTTATTATCCCGTGCTTCGATAGCGGTGAAGGGCTGAAAGATCAGTTATCGATGCTTGTAGATCAAAACGACGCCCCTAGCAGAGAAATCCTCCTGTGCGACAATGGCGGAAACCCATGGCTGAATGAATACGTGGATTCAATGGCCGAACTTCCGGAAGGGGTCGACATTCGCGTCGTGGACGCCCAGACTAGGCCTGGCGCCGCCTACGCTCGAAATCGTGGGATCGCTGAGGCCCGGGCCGCAAAATTGGCGTTTTGTGATGACGACGATTTGGTGCACCCCGATTGGTGTCGTCTTGCCTCCAGACTCCTGGACGAGTACGAGGTCGTCTCCGGGGGGTGGTGGTGCGAACGGATGCAGAGCTCGAAGGCTTGTCGCTTGAGAAAAAACTCCAACTACTCGTCGAGGCGACCAGTGATGTTCCTCCGCGCCCAGTAGGGCGAGGCGCTATGGGCCCCGCTCTTATGGGGGGAACTTTGCCGCCCGGAGGAATGCGCTGAGAATAGTCGGAGGTTTCGATGCAGGACTCGTGGACGGTGGGGAAGACAACGACCTGGGCTACCGTCTGTCTGCGGCCGGTTTGACGATCATGGATTGCGGCGCGATGAGTATTCTCTACATTCGCCCTGACGTGCCTGCCGCGCGCGCCCGCGCCAACAGGAAAGCGGGCCAAGCGTTGGCGCGTGCGACAGCCGCTCGTCATGCTTGGAACCAGGTGCCAGTTCTGCGCCGCCCTCCCGTGCTCGAGCTGGTAAAGGTTATCGTTGCGGCGGGGGCTATGGCTGTATGCCTCAAGCCGAAGGATCCGGCCGGGGTGTTAGACCGCGGGGCGACAGTGTGGGGGCTGATGCATGGGTGGATCCAGTACCGGCTCCTCCGTCGAGATCCCGGTTCTGCGGTTGGTCTAGGGATGGAGCCGTCTCAGGCGACGGAAATGCAGCCTCGGAACTAGGTATATCCGGTCGTGCTGTTACGTGTTGGACATCACAATCGTCGCCAGAATGCGTTGGGTTTGCTGCTCCGTAACAAAGGGTGCTGTGAGGGTGGGCGGTGCACGGTCTCTGACACTGCTGAACGCAGGGGGAGATGAGCGCTGTGCCTCGTACCTCGTATGGAGGGCTCGATGACGATGTTGCTCGCATCCGCGGGAACTGCGAACTTGGTCTTGGAAAGTTTGAGCTCGCGAGTGGGTTTGTAATCTCAGTGGTGTGGTTGGCCAACTGTGCCGCGAGGGTTCTATCAGTGGTGGCAGGCGCCCCGGCGTGGCCTGGTAGTAGTGGAATGCGGTGTGTCGGCGGACGTGTTTGTCATTGTAGTCGGATGAGTTCCTCGACCTCAGGGTCGATTAATGCTCACAGCGGATGGCGCTGCGAAACGGCCTAAAGCGCAGTGAGTCAGCTTGCCTCTAAGACGCGCTGGTTTGGGTCGTCGGTGTGCGCTGGCGTGGGCCTGTGCCTCCTACGGACGGTGGGCCGGCGGGGTTCCATCGCACCGGTGTCGCTCGTTTGAGGGTATCCACGACCGTCGAGGCGTGTCCGTTCAGTGTGGTGGCCTTCGGTGGCTTGCGAAGGGGCCTCCTCGATGGGTTGGCCGCACCCTCTGAACCGGGCATTCCGTACACTGCTGTGGCGACGTGATGTGTCCGGCGTCGCCCGTGGCCTCGATGGCTACTCGGTGGATACTGGTGCGCAGTGGTGCAGGTCAGGGTTTGATGTGTTCTCAGGGGAAACGGAGGTCTCCGTGGCAGTGATCGACGATGCCGTGGCGTCGCCGTCGGCGAACGGAGCCGTGGACCCCGCCTCCGTGCAGGGTGTACTCCCCGATCAGCGCTTCTCCAGTTTCGACCGTATCCGTCACCTGCGGCGTCTGGCGGCGGGCTGCTTGGTGGCGGCGGACCTCCTCATGCTCAGCCTGGCGATGCTCCTGGCGTACGTGCTGCGCCAGTCCGTTCCCGGACTGGGGCACGCCGGTGACCTCTCTGAGAATGTCGCGGTCGGTTCCTGGATCCTGCTGGCCGCGTGGCTGGCGGCGATCTCCCTGTTCGGCGGTTACTCCGCGCGCCTGCTCACCTCGGGGCCGGAGATCTTCCGCAACGTGCTGCACGCGAGCCTCGCGGCGGCCGGTATCACCGGTACCGCCATGTACCTCATGGGCATCGAGCTCTCCCGTGCCTACTTCGTGGTGTTCTTCCTCGTCGGCCCGGTGCTGCTGCTGCTCAACCGGTACATCGGGCGGCTGATTATCAACCGCTCCCGCACCCGGGGCCACTTCCGCCAGGCCGTGGTGGCCGTCGGCACTCTCCCGCATATCTCCGGGATCGCCAGCACCCTGCAGCGCGAGACCTGGCTGGGGTACGAGATCACCGGTGTGATCGTGCCCCCGGGTGATGCGACGAGCTGCCTGGACTGCCCCTACCCGATCCTCGGCGATGAGACGGATCTGCTGGAGCTGGTGCGCCGCGAACGCCCCGCCGTTCTGCTGTTCACCGCCGGGTCTGCCGCCAGTGCCGAGGAGTTTCGCCGCACCGCCTGGCAGCTGGAGGACCTCGCGATCGACGTGATCGTGGTGCCCGCTCTCACGGAGGTCGCCAGCGACCGCGTGCGCATGCGCCCCGTGGCGGGTCTTCCGCTGGTCCACATGGACCTTCCGCGGGCCACCGCCTCGCTGAAGTGGTCCAAGCGGTTGTTCGACATCGTCGCCAGCGCCGGTCTGCTGCTGGTGCTGTCCCCGCTGCTGCTGGTGATCGCCCTGTCCGTGAAGCTCACCGACGGCGGCCCGATCATCTTCCGGCAGCAGCGCGTGGGCCGCGGCGGCGAGCCCTTCGAGTTTCTGAAGTTCCGCTCCATGGTCACCGACGCCGAGGAACGTCTGAAGCGGATGCTCGCCGAGGGCGGGCAGGATCGCGGCAACGACGTCATGTTCAAGATGGCCGACGACCCCCGCATCACCCCGGCCGGGTGGTTCCTGCGCCGCTACTCGCTGGATGAACTGCCGCAGCTGTGGAACGTGCTGCGCGGGGACATGAGCCTGGTGGGCCCACGCCCGGCGCTGCCCAATGAGGTCGACGCCTACGACGACGATGCCCGCCGCCGCCTCACCGTCCGCCCCGGGATCACCGGCCTGTGGCAGGTCTCCGGCCGCAGTGACCTCTCGTGGAACGAGACCGTGCGCCTGGACCTCTACTACGTCGACAACTGGTCGTTCACGCAGGACATGCAGATCCTGCTGCGCACCGTCCGGGCCGTGCTCGCGCCCTCCGGGGCGTACTGAGATGCCCGACCAGCAGTCCCGCGCCTTCAGCTCCGGACCGCGTCTGCGGGCCCTGCGCCTGGCCGCCGTCGCCCTGTTGCTCACCTACCCCGTGGCCGCTGCGGTCTTGCTTCTCGCCAGCGACGGCTGGGCGGTGAACCGGCTGAACGTCGCCATCTGGGTGCGCGTGGTGACGGTGCTGCCGATCACCGGCCTCACCCCCGAGATGTTCGCCGCCTTCGCCAACGTGCTGCTGTTCATCCCACCGTTCGCGGCACTCGCCGCTCTGCTGCCGCGATGGTGGTGGCCGACGCTGGGGCTCGCCCTCAGCAGCACCGTGGAGATCTACCAGTCGGGCATCGGCACCCGCACCCCGGATATCGGGGACGTCGTCACGAACACTCTCGGGGCGGTGCTCGGCACCGTCGTCGGCCTGGCGCTGTACCGCTGGGCCCGCCAGCGTGATGCCCGTGCCCGGGTGGTCCGCGCCCTCGCGGCCCACGAACGTGCTGGCGGCGCGCGCCCCCACGACTTCAGGATCGGCGGGAGCTCCCGCGGCCCGGTATCTGCTGCGCCCACCTCGCCCGTGCCACCGAGCTCAGACGCCGCGCAGCCCGGCCCCACCGCACCACCGACTCCCGGCGCAGCTCCTGCGGCGTCGGTTTCCGGCCGAGGCTAATCGCTAGCCGATCGGGATTCGGATGCATAGCCGCCGCCAACACCGACGCGCGGCCGCGCAGCCCGCGGGCGTCCCGCAGCTGGGCGATCCACATCAGCGTCGGATTCTCCTCGCGCATCAACGCCAGCCAGGTGTGCTCTCCCGGCCGTCCCGCGGCCCGCTCCGGTCGGCCCGTCGCGTAGGCCATCGGGACCCTCGCACCCAGCCGGTCGGCGATGTCATCCAGCTCCGCGCGTTCAGCGGGGGTGAGCTCTTCCCAGGCCACGCGCACGTCATGCGGACGGCGCCCCAGGGCGTCCCGCGCCGCATGGGTGAGCAGGATCAGTCGTTGGCCGGTCAGGTCGGGCACCGCGCAGGCGACGCCACCGAGTTCCCGCTGCTCGCGGTGCTCCCACATCCACTCGAAGGTGGCGACGGGGTCGCGATCGAGGCCCGGGTAGGAGCGGTGCAGGTCCACGGTGCCCCAGCTCGGGTGGTAGTAGGTGGCGGCGTGCGCGAACACGCTGCCGAAGGCGAACTGCGTCATCAATGTCCAGCCGTGCCGGGTGAGCACCTCGATCATCGCGGGCACCCCGGCCGGGTCCACCAGCAGGTCATTGTCGGAGGAGGTCCCACGGCCCCGCGCGAGGACCGGGTCCAGCGCCTCTCCCTTGACGTGCAGGACCCGCACCCCGGCTTCCTGCGCCAGATGTTCCAGCAGCGCGTGGGTGAGGCGCAGCCTCACACCGGTCGGAATATGCACATCTCGGGGCATGTGCCCATACTAGGGACCGCCCCGGGGGGAGGAGGATCCGGACGATGTGGGACCTGACGGGTGCCCTGCAGCACTACGCGTGGGGGTCCGAGACAGCCCTCCCCGCCTTCCTCGGGCAGGAGCCCGACGGCCGTCCCTGGGCCGAGGTCTGGTACGGGGCGCACCCGACCGCGCCCTCCCGGGTGGCGGGGGACCGCACCCTCGATGTGGCGATCGCCCGGGACCCCCGACGCCTGCTGGGCGAGACCGTGTCCGATGCCTTCGGCGGCCGACTGCCGTTCCTGCTGAAGGTGATCGCCCCGGCGAAGCCACTGTCCCTGCAGGTGCATCCGACCCGGGAGCACGCCGCGGAATCCTTCGCCGCGGAGAACGCGGCCGGACTGCCGCTGGACGCCCCGGAGCGCAACTACCGCGACGCCAACCACAAGCCGGAGATGGTGCTGGCCCTGACCACCTTCGAGGCGCTGTGCGGGTTCCGCACGCCCCGCAAGGCGGCGCTGCTGCTGGAGGGCCTCGGAGCGGTCGTCAGTGAACGGATGCTGGGGCTGCTGCGCGCCCACCCCAACGCCCACGGGATGCGCGCCGCGTTCCGGATGCTCGTCACCCCGGCGCTGCGGCCCGACGCCGCGCAGGTGCAGGAGGTCGTGGCGGCCTGCGCCAGCCGTCTCGCCGCCGGCACCTCGCCCTCGCCACGGATCGACCGCATCGTCGCGACGCTGCACGAGAACTTCCCCGGTGACCCCGGGGTGGTGGCGGCACTGCTGCTGAACCCGGTGACGCTGCAGCCCGGAGAGGCGATGTACGTGCCGGCCGGAGCCATCCACGCCTACCTCGACGGCCTCGGGGTGGAGATCATGGCCAGTTCCGACAACGTGCTGCGGGCGGGCCTGACCCCGAAGAAGGTCGACGCCGACGAGATGCTGCAATGCGTCTCCGTGGTGGCGGCGCCGCCGCTGCGGGTGGCGCCCGAGCATCTGACGGCCACCACCGCCGCCTACTACGCCCCCACCGACGATTTCGAGCTGTCGATGATCACCCTGGAGGACGGCCGCGGCCGCTTCCAGCCCCGCCACCGGGTGCCGGGCTCCGGGCCGCGGATCCTCCTGGCGCTTGACGGCCAGCTGCTGGTCGAGACCGACGCCGGGCGCCGCACCCTGCACGGCGGTGAGGCCCTCTTCCTCGGAGCCGTCGACGGCCCCCTGCGCGCCGGAGGCACCGGCCGTCTGGTGCAGGCGAGCGTGCCGTGATGCGGTACCGCGCGGCCCTCGTGGCCTGGGAGGACGACCCGCAGGGCGGACGCTGGATCGCCCCCATGCCCGACGGTCCCATCGGACGGCTGGAGGGCATCGGCCCGCTGCTGCTGGATGTGCTGGCGGAGGCCGGGGAACCGCTCGACGCGGCGGAGCTCACGCGGCGGCTGCGCACGTACGTCCCCGATGCCCCGGACGACGCCGAACAGATCGTCGAGGAGTTCCTGCCGCTGATGGCGCGGCTGGGTGTCGTGACCGCCGAGGAGCAGAAGGGAGGCGCGGCATGAGCGCCGACGCCACCCCGGTCGTGCTGCGGCTCGACGTGCCCGGCGGTCCCGTCCGCGTCGAGGTGTTCGATACCCGCCCGGGGGTCGCCGACCGGCTGCGGGACCTGTGGGCCCACCTGCTGATCACCCAGGACGATCCGCGACCCGACCTCGCCACCGTGGAGGTGCCCGCCCGCGGGGAGGAGGACCGCACCGCGACGGGCGCCGTCGCGTACACACTCAGCGGGGACGTGACCCGGGAGATCCTCTCCGCTCTGCTGGGCCGCCGCGTGCTGCTGCACTCCGGGGTGGTGCGCCACCCGCGTCTGGGCACCGTGCTGCTGATCGGCCCCTCCGGTGCCGGGAAGTCCACGGCCACGAGCCGACTGGCCCGGGAGGGCCGGTACGTCTCCGACGAGCTGGCGATCCTCGACCCGGACACCTTCGAGATCGAGGCGTACGCGAAACCGGTCTCGCGGGTGGTGCGCGAAGAGGGCTGGGAGAAGCACGACCTCGCGCTCGCCGACCTCGACCTGCGGCTGGCCGACGAGATCGGTGCCCCCAGCCAGGTGGTGCTGCTGTCCCGCCGGCGCGACCGGAACGCCCCACCCCGCCCGGGCCGACCCGGATCCGCCGCCCTGGGCGGGCGGCCCCTCCCGGAGGACCTGCCCGAGGAGGACACGGTGCGCCGCGTTCCCCTGGTGCAGGCGCTGCCGCGGATCATCGAGCAGTCCTCGTCCGCCTGGCGGGTGCCGGACCCGCTGGGCACCCTGTGCCGCCTGCTGCAGTCCGTCGGCGGTGCCCTGGAGGTCGTCTACTCCGAATCCGAGCACCTCTCACGCCTGCTGGAGCAGGCTCCTGCGCCGCTGGTGGAGGAGGTCGAGCTCGTCGACGGGCAGAGCGCCGAGGATCTGCCCCCCTTGGCCGCCGGTCCCGCCGAGGGGGAGAGGCTGCTGCACATCTGCCCCTTCACCCAGGCCCTGTTCGTCGAGGACGCCCTGTTGGTGCTCGCCCGGGGGAAGGTCAGCACCGTCACCGGTCTGGGGGCGGCGCTGTGGTCCCTGCTGCAGGAGAGCGGCCCGGCCACCGAGGACCAGCTCGACGCCCGGCTGGTGGCGCAGATCGGTGCCCACCCTCGCAGCCGGGAGTTCGTCGACTCCGCGGTGGCGGATCTGCTCGCGGCGGGGCTGGTGCGCTCAGGCCTGACCGGCCGCTGACCGCTCACTGCCCGGGGTCGCCTCCGGGGCGGGTTCGGGCAGTTCCCCGGCGGCGCGGGCCTCGCGGATCTGCTCGATGATCTCCTCGGCGAACTGCCGCACGCCTTCGCCACCGACCACGGGACCGCCGGCGGTCATGCCGTCGGCGCCCAGCAGCACCGCGCCCGGGTACCCGCTGATCGCGAACGCCCGACGGATGTTCCCCTCCGGGTCCTGAGCGGGCAGACGCCCGGCCCGCTCCCGCACGGACGGGGAGAGCTTGCTCGGTTCCTGGGAGAACAGGGTACGGATCTGCACGATGCCCTCCAGCTCCCGCTCCCACCCGGGGACCTCGTCGAGCACCCTCTCGCAGGGGCCGCAGCCCGGGTTGATCAACAGCAGCAGGTTCGCCTGGGCGGCGGTCGCCTCCCGCAGCGACAGGTAGGACTCATCCTCCAGGCGCATCATGCCGAACGGCGTGACCGAACGCTCGTAGTCGAGCATCCCGTCCTCCCCGATCTCCGACGGGTCCACGTCCTCGGCGTCGACGGTGGTGATCCCCGGGATCGGGCTGGGGCGGGTCGGGGCGGGCTGCCGCGCGGCCGCGGAGGCGGGAGCAGGTGTCGAGGCGCTGTCGGGCCGCAGCCCGCCCATCGCCAGCACCGTCAGGGCCATCGCCATGACGAGGGCCACGGCCAGGGCCAGCAGCGTCACCGGAGCGGTGACCACCGCGGAGGCGAGCGCACCGGCCACGGCACCCCCGAGCGCCAGGCCCGCCAGCACCACCAGCAGCACGTTCCGTGCGGCCGTCGCCCCGGAGACCGTCGGCGAGGCCAGCGAGCCGAAGCACGAGCAGGTGACCTTCTCCTCGAACCCGAGGGCCCGCACGATGATCACCAGGTACGCGAGTGCCAGCAGCAGCTGCGCCACCGCCAGGGCCACCTGCAGCGGGCGCCACGGCACCCAGATCAGCAGCGCCCCGGCGATCTCCGCCAGCGGCACCACCCGCGCCGCCACAGCATGCAGCGACCGCGCCGGCAACCGCAGCGACCGCATGGCGTCCTGCAGCTGCTCGGCGGCACCGAGCTTCGCGGCGCCACTGACCAGGAACACCAGCGACAGCACCACCTGTGCCGCCGGCAGCAGCAGTTCGAGTCCGTTCACAGTGCCCTCCCGTCCGGTCCCACCAGGTCGGAGTGCTCCAGCGGGGCGATGAGATCCGCGAGCACCTCCACCTTCTGCGTCAATGTCGCAGCGACCCGCTCCACAACCTCCCGCGGCTTCCTGTACGGGTCCTCGATGGCGTCCTCCGCGCGGGCGGGCTGGCGGGCCCAGGCCGCCACATGCGAGGTGCGCAGCACATCGCCTGTCCCGACGATCGGCACCAGGGTGTCGATCGCGCCCAGCAGTCCCACCTTCTTCAGGGACCTCGGGTATTCCTGCAGGAGGAACTCCCGATGGTTCTCATCCATCACCAGGATCAGGTCGGCCTCCGCCACGTCCGACGGGCGCAGCTGGTGCCCCCGCTTGTCGGGCGCGGGGATGCCGCGGCGCTCCACCTCACCCTTCATCGGCTCATCCATCGGGGTGCCCCGCAGCGCGTACACACCGGCGCTGCGCACGTCCAGGGACGGCACCAGCCACTGCAGCAGGATCTCGGCATACGCCGAGCGGCAGATGTTCGCCGTGCACACGAACAGCACGGACTGCACCGGAGCGTCCTCGGGCGGGGGAGCGGCGATCATGCGACCACGGTAGCGCGGCGCCCGACCCCAGACGGTGGCCAGAGCCCGGCAGTACCCTCCGATGTCATGAACACCTCTGGCACCCCCGCCGACGCCGCCTCCACGGACCCCGGGATCGACCCCGCGCTCACCGCCCGCATCCGGCCCGTCGTCGAGCAGCTGCGCACGTCCTTCGACCAGGGGCTCACCCGTCCCCTGGAGGCGCGGCTGGACCAGCTCGCGGCGCTGCGCCGCGGCGTGGAGCGGATGCGACCGGAGATCACCGCGGCGCTCGCCGAGGACCTCGGCAAAAGCGCCGCGGAGGCCGAGACCACCGAGATCGGCCCGGTGCTGCACGAGATCGACCACGTGCGGCGGAACCTCGCTACGTGGCTGCGGCCGCGCCGCGTGGGCCTCGGCCTCGCCCTCACCCCCGGGACGGCGCAGCTGCATCGCGAACCGCTGGGCCTGGTGCTGGTGATCGCGCCGTGGAACTACCCGGTGAACCTGTCGCTGAGCCCGCTGATCGGCGCCATCGCCGGCGGCAACACCGCCATCCTCAAGCCGTCGGAGGTCGCGCCCGCCACCTCCGCGGTGCTGGAGGGCCTGGTGGCCGAGCATCTCGACCCCGCCTGGGTGCAGGTGATCGAGGGGGCGGTGCCGGAGACCACCGCGCTGCTGGCCGAACGTTTCGACCTCATCTTCTACACCGGCAACGGGACCGTCGGACGGATCGTCGCCCGGGCCGCCGCCGAGCACCTCACCCCGACGGTGCTGGAACTGGGCGGGAAGTCCCCGGTGTACATCGACGAGACGGTGGACCCGGCCACCGCCGCCCGCCGCATCGTGTGGGGGAAGTTCACCAACGCCGGACAGACCTGCGTGGCACCCGACTACCTGATGGCGCCCGCCGAGGTGATCGAGGACCTGGTGCCGCATCTGCGGCGGGCCGTGCACGAGATGTACGGCGCCGATCCGCACCGCAGCCGCGACTACGGACGCATCGTCAACGCCCGCCACCACGAGCGGCTGATGGGCCTGTTCGAGGGGACCACCGCGGTGCTGGGCGGCCCCGACAGCGCCGATGCCGACGACCTCTACATCCCGCCGAGCCTGCTGCAGGACGTCGACTGGGACTCGCCCGTGATGCAGGAGGAGATCTTCGGGCCGCTGCTGCCGCTGCTGCCGGTGCGGGACTCCGCCGAGGCCGTGGCCCGCATCCGCGCCGGGGAGAAGCCGCTGACCGCGTACGTGTTCAGCGAGGACGAGAACGTGCAGCGGCAGTTCGTGGAGGAGACCTCCTCCGGGTCGCTGGCGATCGGGCTGACGGTCGCGCATCTGGGCGCGGTGACCATGCCGTTCGGCGGGGTCGGGGAGTCCGGCCACGGGGCGTACCACGGTGAGCATTCGCTGCGCGTGTTCACGCATGAGAAGCCGGTGGTGCGCAAACCGCTGCGGCCCGACACCCTGCGCATGGTGTACCCGCCGGTGGGGGCCCTGAAGCGGACGCTGCTGCGGCGGCTGCTCGGCTGAGGCGCGGGACGCGCGGCGTCGACCCGCGACGCCGTGGGCGTCGACGAACGTCGGAGTCCCGTGTCGGCCCGTCCGGTTAGCGTGACGCTCGTTCCCCGCGGGCGCCGGCCGGTGCCCGCGCCCCTCGAGTCACCCGGAGGCCGCCGCACCATGAGCACCACCCAGCTGCCCTCCTTCGCTCCGCCGCCTCAGGGTCCACCGCCTCAGGGCCCGCCGCCCGGCGGTCCCTCGTCGGCGTCGAGCCCGGAGGGTCCCGGCCTGTTCAACGGTGCCACCACCCACGGCGTCATGGGCCGGCCCCGCATCCGTCACCCCTGGGAGATCCCGATGGTGGTGGTCGCGGTGCTGTTCACGCTGCTGTGCTGGGCGCTGTGGATCACCCTGATCGTGCTGCTGTCCGTCGGTGCGTTCCGGCAGGACGTCCGGTTCCAGGAGATGATCCTGGGCCTGCCGCTGGCGATCCAGCTGCTCGTGATCGTCCCCCTGGCGGCGCCGCTGATCTGGTTCGGTCGCGCCATGCTGTACGCGCAGATGCGCTCCCGCGCGGTGCGGATGAGCCCCACTCAGTTCCCCGAGGGCTACCGCATGGTGGCCGAGACCGCGCAGGCCTTCGGCCTGCGGAAGATGCCCGACGCCTATGTGCTCAGCGGCAGCGGTGTCATCAACGCCTTCGCCTCCGGCCACGGCTTCCGGCGCTTCGTGATCGTCCACTCGGACCTGTTCGAGGTCGGCGACGCGGTGCGCGACCCCGAGGCCCTGCGCTTCGTGGTGGCCCACGAGGTCGGGCACATCGCCGCCGGTCACGTGTCGTTCTTCCGTCTGCTGTTCACCAGCCTGCTGTACCAGGTGCCGCTGCTCGGACCCACCCTGTCGCGATCCCAGGAGTACACCGCCGACAACTACGGGTACGCCCTGTGCCCCGACGGCGCCGTGGGGGCGGTGGCGCTGCTGTCGGGCGGGAAGTACCTCAACGGCGAGGTCAACGTTCATGAGCTCGCCGACCGCGCCGCCACCGACCCCAGCCTGTTCGTGCACCTGGTGAACCTGCAGTCCACCCACCCGATCATCACCTGGCGTGCGGCGGCGCTGCGCGACCGCTGCAAACCCGGGGCGATGATCATCCGGCCCCGCGGCAACCTGTTCGTCTCCCCGCTGCCGCCGGGGCACGTGTGGTCCTCCCGCTACCCGTCGCCGCAGGACGCCCTGCGGATGCTCGATGAGGCCGACCGGGTGCGGCCCGCCGGCACCGCCGGGCAGTTCGGCCGCTACCCGGGGGCGCATCCCGACGGCCGGCCGCCCGCCCGTCACGTGCAGCTGCTGACAACGCTGATCTCCGGCCACTCCGGGTACACGGTGCCGCCGGGGCCGTACCGGGAGGACGCCCGACGGATGGGGTGACGCGGCGGCCTGATCGGGCCGTCGGGTGGGCGCCCGCGTAGCCTGGCGCGGTGACCGACTCCGCGCCCTCCCGCCCCTCCGATCCCACCGGCGGTGAGCTCGACGGCGGTCAGCGCCACCGCATGCTCGCGGTGCTGCTGGTGCCGCTGTTCATGGCCCTCGTCGCGATCAGCGTCATCAACGTGGCACTCACCGCCATCGGCACCAGCCTCGAGGCCGACTCCAGTGCCCTGCAGTGGGTCATCTCCGGGTACGCCCTCGCCTTCGGTCTGCTGCTGGTGCCCTCCGGGCGCCTCGGCGACGCCACCGGACGCAAACGCATCTTCCTCGCCGGTGTCGCGGTGTTCACCGCCGGGTCGCTGCTCAGCGGCCTCGCCCTCACCGTCGAGGTGCTGAACGTGGCGCGTCTGCTGCAGGGCATCGGTTCCGGGCTGTTGAACCCGCAGGCCATGGGGCTGATCCAGGCGCACTTCACGGGGCAGGCGCGGGCGCGGGCCTTCGCCTCCTTCGGCACCACCGTCGCGGTCGCCACCGCCGTCGGGCCGCTGTTGGGCGGTGTCCTGATCCAGGTGTTCGGTGAGGACCTCGGCTGGCGTGCCATGTTCCTGCTCAACGTCCCGCTGGGGATCGCATCGGTGCTGGCGGGGCTGCGGTGGATCCCGGGCGACGCACGTCGCGAGTCCCTGCCCCAGCTCGACCCCGTCGGCATCGTGCTTCTCGGCGTCGCGATCCTGGGGATCATGGCGCCGTTCCTGGAGCGCGACGTCAACCCGCTGGTGTGGCTCAGCCTGCCCGCAGGGCTGCTGGTGCTGGGCGCGTGGTGGCTGTGGGAGCACCGGGAGAAGGACCGCGGCCGCGAACCGATGGTGGACCCGGCCCTGTTCGCCAATGAGGGGTTCCGCAACGGCCTGATCATCATCGCCGTGTTCTTCCTCGGCTCCACCAGCATCTGGATCGTGGTGCCGCTGTACCTGCAGATGCACCTGGACCACACCGCGTTCCAGGTGGCGCTGCTCGGGCTGCCCTCCAGCATCCTCGCCGCGATCAGCTCCCAGGTGGGCGGGCGGTACGTGCTGCGACTCGGTCGGAAACTGGTGATCGCCGGGTTCGCCACCGCCGCCGCCGGGCTCACCGGGGTGGCGCTGCTGGCGGCGCCCATCGAGAGCGGCGCCCTGCCGTACTGGGTGCTCACGTTCCCGCTGGCGCTGATGGGAGTCAGCCAGGGCATGACCATCTCCCCGAACCAGACCCTCACCCTCGGCGCCGTGGACCCGCGGTCCGGGGGAGTGGCCGGCGGCATCCTCTCCTTGGGGCAGCGCCTCGGGGCGGCGGTCGGCACCGCGCTCATCCCCGGCATCCTGTTCACCCTCACCGAGGGCGGCGGCTCGTGGCTCGAAGGGTTCGTCATCGCGATCTCGTGCATCGTGGCGCTGACCCTGGCGGCGATGGGCGTGAGCGTGCACGACCTGCGGCGCGAACGGCGGGAGCGGAGGGCCGGGGCTGCCGCGCGGGGCTGAGGTGCCCCACTCCGGCCCAGCCCGCGACCCACTGCGTCACGTGGCGTCACGATCGTGGCGGGCGGCGCCCGCGCCTCCCTAGCGTCCGGGGCATGTCCCTCGCCACCAGCTCCGTCCTGGACGTCGCCCCGCCGCTGCGCCGACGACCGGCGCTCAGCTACGAACTCTTCCCCGCCCGTTCCGACGCCCACTTCGTGGCGCTCCAGGAGACCATCACCCACCTCGAGGCCACCCAGCCCGACTACGTCTCCGTCACCAGCCGCATCGGCCAGCAGAACCTGAACCGGGTCCTGGAACTCACCGATCACGTGCTGTCGTGCACCCGCCTGCGCCCCCTGGTGCACCTCACCGGGCTCGGCTCCACCCGTGAGGAACTCGCCCATGTGGTCTCCGCGCTGCTCGACCGCGGGGTGCGCGGTGTCCTGGCACTGCGCGGTGACGCCCCGCCCGACTACCAGCCCGACGAGGAGGAGTTCCCCTTCGGCCGCTACGTGGTGGAGCTGATCCGGGAGATCGAGGCCTCGCGCAGCGCCCTCCTGGCCGCGGGCCGGGTCGCGATCGGCGTGGCGGCGTACCCGCATCGTCACCCGGAGTCTCCCAGCCGCCAGCACGACATCGAGGTGCTCGTGTCGAAGGAGCGCTCCGGTGCCGATTTCGCGATCACCCAGGTGTTCTTCGACCCCGCCGTCTACACCGACCTGGTGCGTCGCGCCCGCCGCGCCGGGCTGCGGATGCCGATCATCCCCGGCGTGATCCCCGCCGTCGACCCGCACCGGCTGCGGCGTCTGGCCGAGCTGTCCGGGGTCGAAGCCCCCCGCGACCTGCTCCACGCCCTCGACTCCGCGGAGTCGGAGGCCGAGCGTCGCCGCATCGGTGTCCGCTTCACCGTCGACCTGGTGCGCGCCGTGCTCGACGAGGGTGCCCCCGGCCTGCACCTGTTCACCTTCAACCGGCACGCCGAAGCCCTCGACGTGCTCGACAGCCTCGACCTGGACCGTTGGTCCTCTTCCCTCGAAGGAGCCGCCTGATGCCCACCTCCACCACCCCGGCTGCCCTGCCCGCCGCTACGATCGTCGGCTACCCGCGCATCGGCGCCGCCCGTGAGCTCAAGCGCGCCGAGGAGGCCTACTGGGCCGGCCGCATCGACCGCGCGGAGTTCGACAGCCGCACCCGCGAACTGCGTCGCGCCACCCGCGCCCGCCTCGTCGAGCTCGGTCTCACCGGTGACGCCGCCGTCCCCGAGACCTACTCGGTGTACGACCAGGTGCTCGACGCCGCGGCGACCGTCGGTGCCGTCCCCGCCCGCTTCGCCGACGTCGTCACCGGCGCCCTCGATGTCGATGACCTGTTCACCCTCGCCCGCGGCGACGCCGAGCATCCGCCGCTGGAGATGACGAAGTGGTTCGACACGAACTACCACTACCTGGTGCCGGAGATCGGCCCCGACACCGCGTTCGGCCCCGCCCTCACACAGGCCGTCGACCTGTTCCGTGAGGCGCGTGAGGACGGCGTCACCACCCGTCCGGTGCTGGTCGGCCCGCTCACCCTGCTGCTGCTGGCGAAGCCCGCCGACGGCGCTCCCGAGGGCTTCGACCCGCTGGACCGACTCGACGACGTCGTCGCCGCGTATGCGCAGGTCCTCGCGCAGCTGGCGGAGGCCGGGGCGCCATGGGTGCAGCTCGACGAGCCCGGCCTGGTCGCCGACCAGCGGGTGGACGCCGCCGCTCTCGCGCAGGCCCTCCAGCGGTCCCTACGGCAGCTCGCCCGCTCCGCCGACCGCCCGCGGATCCTCGTGACCACCCCGTACGGCGGTATCGGTGACCTGCTGCCGGCGCTGCTCGGCACCGGCGTGGAGGCCGTGCATCTGGATCTCACCCGCGGGGAGCTGCCGACGGTCGAGCAGCTCGCCGGGGTGGCCGGGGTGCAGCTGGTCGCGGGGCTGGTCGAGGGCCGCAGCGTGTGGCGCACCGACCTGGGCACCGCCGCCGCCCGCCTGCAGGAGCTGCGCGATCGCGTGGAGCGCGCCGGGGGCGACCCCGAGGCGGTCGGGGTCGGGACGTCCGTGTCGCTGCAGCATGTGCCGCATTCGCTCACCGCGGAGACCGCGCTGGATCCGCGCCTGGTCGAGACCCTCGCCTTCGCCGACGAGAAGGTCGCGGAGGTGGTGCGCCTGGCCGGCGGTGAGGTGACGCCCGGTGCCGTCGACGGGCCGCGGTCCGTCGTGCGCGACTGGGAGGGTGTGCGCAACGGCTCCGTGTGGGAACGTCAGGCCGCGCTGACCGATGCCGACCTGGACCGCGGCCCCTATGCGGCGCGCGAGGAGGCCCAGCAGGAGGTCCTGCAGCTGCCGCCGCTGCCGACCACCACCATCGGCTCCTTCCCACAGACCGACACCATCCGCACCGCCCGCGCCGAGCATCGCGCCGGTCGCCTCGACGACGACGGCTACCGGGCGGCGATGCGGGAGGAGATCTCGCAGGTCATCGCGCTGCAGGAGCGGCTGGGGCTGGATGTGCTGGTGCACGGCGAGGCCGAGCGCAACGACATGGTGCAGTACTTCGCGGAGAACCTCGACGGTTTCGCCACCACCGAGCACGGCTGGGTGCAGTCGTACGGATCACGCTGCACCCGCCCGTCGATCCTGTTCGGTGACGTGTCGCGGCCCGCGCCGATCACTGTGGAGTGGTCGCAGTACGCGCAGTCGCTCACCGCGAAGCCCGTCAAGGGCATGCTCACCGGGCCGGTGACGATCCTGGCGTGGTCCTTCGTCCGTGATGACCAGCCGCTGGGCCAGACCGCCCAGCAGGTGGCGCTGGCGCTGCGCGATGAGGTGGCCGACCTGGAGGCCGCCGGGCTGCGGATCGTGCAGGTCGACGAGCCGGCGCTGCGGGAGCTGCTGCCGCTGCGGCGCGCCGACCAACCCGACTACCTGCGGTGGAGCGTGGACGCGTTCCGTCTCGCCACCGGTGGAGCGGCCGTGGGGACGCAGGTGCACACCCACCTGTGCTACTCCGAGTTCAACGAGGTGATCGATGCGATCGACGGGCTCGACGCGGATGTGACCAGCATCGAGTCGGCTCGGTCGCGCGGTGAGGTGGTCGAGGCGATCGACCCGCAGCGTTTCGACCGCGGCATCGGCCCGGGGGTGTGGGACATCCACTCCCCGCGGGTGCCGTCGCAGCAGGAGATCACCGAGCTGATCGAACGCGGTGAGGCCCGGATCGGGGCGCGGCGGCTGTGGGTGAACCCGGACTGCGGGCTGAAGACCCGGGCGTATGCGGAGACCGAGGCGAGCCTGGAGCACCTGGTGGCGGCAGCGAAGGACGCCCGCGAGCGGATCGGCGTCGCGGCGGGCTGAGCGGAGGCGGGGCGGGCCCGGGGCGGCTGAGCGGGCCGGCGGCCCGCCCTGCGGCCCCGGCCCGGCCGGCTCTCTCGAGGCCGTCGCCGCTCCGGCCCGCCCTGTCGTGGCCGTCTCCGCCCCGGCCGCCTCACCTGCCCAGTCGGCCGCTCTAGCCTGGGGCCATGAGCCCGCCGACTCCTGCTGACGCCGCCCCCTCCACTCCGGCGATCGATGCCGCCCGCGCCATGGGCCTGGATATCGAGGTGACCCGGCACGGGCGTGTGGGGTCGCTGGAGGAGGCGGCCGCCGCCCGCGGCATCGCCCCGTCCGACCTGGTGAAGACCATGGTGGTGCGGCGCGGCGAGGACGACTACCTGTTCACGCTGGTGCCGGGGGACCGTGAGATCTCCTGGCCGAAGCTGCGGCATCTGCTCGGGGTGTCACGGTTGTCGATGCCCAGCGCCGACGTGGCACACGAGGTCACCGGGTATGCCCGCGGGACGATCACCCCGTTCGGTGTCCGCACCGCCTGGCCCGTGATCGCAGATGCATCCCTGGCGGGTGATCCGCAGCGTCGCATCTCCCTAGGCGGCGGTGAGCACGGCGTGGGGATCACGGTGCGGTCGGAGGACGCCCTGCGGGCCCTCGACGCGCAGGTCGCCGACATCACCGAGCTGCGGCGTGCGGGGGAGCGGTGAGATTGTGGGGGGGCGCACGGGATGTGGTGGGGGCGATGGATGAGATAGAAGTCGTCGATGTCTCGCCGTGGAGCATCGCGGCCGAGGAACCGGCGGGTGATCACCCCAAACTCTGGCTGCGCGATCCCGGTGCTCCAGAGGTCCTGTGGTTGTTCAAGCAGGCGCGTCGGGGGAAGCAGACGTTCCGAGAGGGCAGGGTCGACGACTTCCACTGGGCCGATGCCGAAAGCGAAGTGATCGCCTCCCGGCTTTCCCGATTGATCGATCTTCCGACCGCGACGGTAGAACTCGCGGTTCGTGATGGGATCCCGGGGTGCATCTCTCGAGACGTGCGACCGCCGGGCAGCCAGCTGTTCTCCGGGGATGTCCTGCTGACGGAGGTCTCCACGGACTACGTGCCGAACTCTGTGGATCCTCGCGACCGGACGGGTCACACCCTGGAGAACATTGAACAGGTGCTCCGGCGCCGTCGCCCCACCGAAGGCAGCCCCGGGCGGCCCGATACGGAGGTGTTCGCCGGGTACCTGGTCTTCGACGCATGGATCGCCAATGGGGACCGGCACTCCGGGAACTGGGCGATGATCGAGGGCGCGGATGGGGCGCGACGACTCGCGCCGAGCTTCGACCATGGCAGCGCACTCGGGGCAGGCGTGGCGGAAGATTCCCTGGTCCAGCGGGATCCCCAGGATCACAGCAGACGGGGGAAGGCGACGCGCTTCGGTGACGGTCGGGACGTCACACTGGTCGACTACGCCCTGCGGGCCGTCGATCGCTGGGGTGGCCCGTGGATCGTTCATCTTGTCGGCGTCGATCGTGAGGTGATCGAGGAGATAGTCCGTGCGACCCCTCGATTGTCGGACCATCGACGTATCTTCATCACACAGTTGCTCGCGGAGAACAGAAGGAGGTTGATCGAGCGATGACGCTATCCCCGGCAACCGACGACATCCGTGAGTCGACGACCTTGGACCGCGATCGGTCGTTCCTTGTGACCCGCCAGCCGGCTGACGGGTCGCGCAGGTACGTCCCCGCCGGTGTGCTCACCGCTGTGGACGGTGGGAGGTGGGTCTTCCGCTATACACGCACGGCGTGTGAGGGCGGCCATACTCATGAGCTCCCTGGGCTTCCGCTGACCGAGGAGCCCGTCATCCGGAGCTATCTCTTCCCGATCTTCGCCGAACGGATCATCTCCCCACGGCGTCCGGATCGGGTGCAATACCTCCACGCCCTCGACCTTCCGCCGGACGCCGGCGCGTTCGAGATCCTCTCGGCGACGAATGGCCATCGCCACGGAGACACCATCGAACTGTTGCGCCTGCCGGAGCAGCGCGGCGACGGCACGGTGTCTGCACAGTTCCTGGTTCATGGAGTCCGCCACCGTTCAGAGGAAGAACAAGCGGCGATCGATGCTCTGGCGGCCAACGATCGCCTGCAGCTTCGGCCTGAGCCCGACAACGTGGCCGACAGGCATGCTCAACTGGTCGTATCGCTGCAGGATGTGGCCCTCGGATGGGTCCCTGCGCCTCTCGCTCCGTTCATCGGTTCCTGGAGTGAGGTCGCGGCACGGGTCGTCCACGTCAACGCCGCTGGAGGTGACCCGCATCTTCGTCTGCTGGTGGAGGTGACAGGACGGGCGGTGCAGCCCGACGTCTTGACGATGCCGGAGTGGGACATCCCCTCGTTGAGGGTCTGACAGCGCAGGGCAGGTTCTGCTGCGAGTGCCTGCCCCACGCTGTACCTGCGGGTCTGGCCCTCCGCTGCGGCCCCGACCCGGCGACACCGCCCGGGCCAGGCGCCGGCGCCCGCCCCGGCTCAGTCCGCCCCGGGCAGTCGTCCCGTCCCGTCCCGCCCCGCCCCGGCTCACTCCGCGCCGAGGCGCATCCAGGCGTCGCCGCGCACCCGCCACCCGAGGGCCAGGGCCCGCAGCACCAGGAACCACAGCATGATCGCGAGCCACAGTGCGGCCACGCCCATCGGCCCCGCGGGGGTCCAGGCCGCCACCCCCAGCGCGGGGAGGATCGTCAGCACGGCGACCACCACCCCGGCCCGCGCCAGGTAGGGGGCGTCCCCGGCCCCCATCAGCACCCCGTCGAGCACGAACACATACCCGGCGACGGGCTGGGCTACCATGAGCACCCACAGGGCAGCCCGCAGGTTCTCCTGTACGGCGGGGTCGGGGCTGAACAGCTGCGGCGCGATGTACGAGGCGACCAGCAGCACCACCCCGGTCACGACACCGCCGCCGATACCCCACAGCATCAGGCGGCGGGTGACGGCGTGGACGATGTCGGGGCGCGAGGCCCCCAGGTGGCGACCGGTGAGAGCCTGACCCGCGATCGCGAGGGCGTCCAGCGCCAGCGACAGCAGGGTGAACACGGAGAAGGCGAGCTGGTGGGCGGCGAGCTGCGCGGGCCCGAACCGGGTGGCGACCAGGGTCGCGACGATCAACACGGCGCGCAGGCTGAGGGTGCGCACGAACATCGGCACCGCCTCGCGGCCGACCGCCTGCACCTCGCCGGGCTGGGGCCGCAGCGACACCCCGTACCGGCGGGCTCCCCGTGCGACCACCGCGAGCAGCGTCAGCGCCATGCCCCACTGGACGATCACGGTGCCGACGGCGGACCCCGCGATGCCCCACCCCAGGCCGAGGATCAGCATTGCGTTCAACGGGATGTTCACCAGGGCGCCGCTCACCGCCACGATCAGCGGCAACCGGGCGTCCTGCAGCCCGCGCACCAGGCCCGTCGCGGCCTGGACCGCGAGCATGGCGGGCAGGCCGAGGGCGCCGATGCGCAGGTAGACGAGGGCTTCCCGCAGGACGGCGGGCGTCGGCCCGAACAGGCCCAGCAGCCAGGGCCCGGCGACGAGCAGCACCACAGCGCAGGCCGTCCCGAGCCCGAGAGCCAGCCAGCAGGCGTCGGTACCGCGGGCCAGCGCCTCTCGCATCCGCCCGGCGCCGACGGCGCGCGCTACGGCGGCGGTGGTGGAGTAGGCCAGGAAGATCGCGAGGCCGACGACGGTGGTGAGGATGGTCGCGGCGAGGCCCAGGCCGGCGAGCGCCTCGGTGGACACCCGCGCGACGAAGGCGGAGTCGACCAGCACGAACAGCGGTTCGGCGATGAGCGCTCCGAGGCTCGGGATGGCCAGGCGCAGGATGTCGTGATCGACCTCGCGGCGAGCTGCACGGTCCGACGACGCGGTGGCGGACGTGCGCTCGGGATCGGGGGAGGGCACGGGCGCGGGCGCAGACACGGACTCTGACTCTAGTGGGCGCGCCGATGACTCTCGTGGGGCGCGGGTGCGCGATGCGCGGGTGTGCGCCGCGAGGGTGCGCGCCGCTTTCCGGTGCCGCCCACGGGTCTGGGCAGGGGCCGATGCGTTTGGTCGTTCCGGGTGTCGCGTTCGGCCGCCGCCAGTGGGTCGGGTGTTGATGCGGAGTGCTAGCCTCGATCTTTCATCGGGCTGGTGAGCGGGGTGGGTCGGCGTCGTTGCCGGTGTTGAGCTGCTGATTGTGGCATTCGGGTGTGACAGATCGTCGCAGTGTCCGTTGCGGGCGGTCGGGTTCCACTCCCGAGAGGTTGATGCTGGTCGGTGGGGCGGGTGGTCTCGCCGGGTTAGGTCTGTGCGACGGTGGTGCGGAGCCGGTTGACGCCGGTCAGGACCCTCACGGCTTCGGGTGCATGTTCGGCGAGGTGGAGGACCTTGTGCCGGGCGCGGCGCACGAGGGTCGCGGGGATCTCGAACAACCGCGCGCGGAGCCGTTTGGGCTCCCACTTCCGCGCATCATGGCCGGTCAGAGCTATGGTCTGCATCCAGGCGACGAGCTCGCTGGCGAGCTGGACGATCTGGCACCAGAGCTGATTCTGCGCGAAACCCTGCAACGGCAACTTCTCAAGGCCCATGTCCTTGGCGTTACGGATCCGGTCCTCGCAGCGCGCCCGGCGACGGTGCCGCAGCTCCAAGACCGGGAGCTGGCCGCGCGGAGAGTTGGTCGCGAACGCGGTGATGCGCATCCCCTCGTGATCGGTGATCCGCAGCTGCGCCCCAGGATGAGGACGTTCCTTCCGCACGATCACCCGCATCCCGGCAGGCCACCCGGACAGGTCCAGCAGCCCGGTCAGCTCCGCCACCCACGCCCCCTCGCGGATCCCCTCGTCCTCGGTGTCGTAGGCCGGAGTCCACGCCTCCGCCTCATCGAGGCGTTTCAGCAGGTCAGGAGTGTTCGCAGGGAGAGTGAACCCGACTGAGTAGGCTAGACGCTGCCGCTGGAGCCAGGCCAGGAAGTCCTTGGTGCCGCCGGCCCCGTCGGTGCGGATCAGGATCTTCTTCGACCCCCGCCCGCCCCGGGCCAGCAGGCCCGCAGGCAGCTGCGCGAGAGCCTGCCGGGTGACGGTGATGTGATCAGCGGCGGTGTTCGAGCCGGCGTTGCCGGGGCGCAGGTGGATCGCCAGCGGTTCCCCGGTCCCGTCGCTGCCGTGGTCAAGGAACGCGCACAACGGGTGGTATCCGAACCCGCGTTTGAACGTCGGTGCGGCCTGCTCCTTCTCACTGTGGACGTTGATCAGGGTGGCATCGAGGTCGATGACCAGCGGGTTCTTCGCACTGACCCCCGCAGCCGGGGAATGGTCTCCGGCGAGGGTCCAGGCTCTTTCACGCGCGGCCCGGCGGGCTTTCGAGATCGCCTCGATCACGGTGGGCGCGTCCTGGGCGAGGGTGGTGAGCATGCGGGAGATCGTGGGGGTCGAGGCGACGTCTCCGAACAGGTCCGGTTCGCATCGCAGCAGATCAGCATCCGAAGCGTGCTCGCCGCCGATTGCGAGAGTGAGTGCGAGGTCCAGCAGGACCTTCGAGGCGTGGTGCTCGGCCAGCGGTTTCGTCCACGGAGCCAGTGCTTCACGCAGCGAAGGGGCGAGGCCGGTGGCGTGGATCGTGTCGGTCAGCAGCACCGCGCCGGCGTGTGAGACCGCGGGGACCTCAGCGATGTCCACGCGCGGGCGGGGGTAGAAGAACAAGGTAGGGTGGGACACCTGAAAGGTGCTCCTTCCAGTGGATGGGTACGGGTCTCAACACCCCGTATCATCCCAGCCCAGGAGCACCTTTCGCCATTCATTCCGCCGGTCGAGACCACACCCCCGTGAAATCTCGAGGCTAGTGTGTAACATATCCTTCGAGGCGGCCGTCTCATCGTGTACCCACCCGCAGGGGCGCACACCGTGCCCCTGCCATCTCGAATGGGGTGTGAATGATGCGGAAGTTTACGAAGGCCCTGGCTGGTGCCTCGATCGCGGCCGGGCTCGTGCTCGGCGGATCGGTGACTGGCGCGAGTGCATGGGAGTCGGTGGGCCTGAAGACGCGGTACCCGTCGGTGGGCGGCACCTGGCAGTACGGCTTCTCGAACGCCGCCCTGCGGTCCTATTACACGGTGAACAAGTGCCACGGCAGCTCAGTGCAGAAGACCGAGAACGGCAAGATCGTGAACACGTCGCGCAGCATCAACACCGCCTCGGGCAAGAAGTCGATCGCCGAGATCGCCACGCTCAACTACGCAAGCCTGGACGGGAACTACTTCTACCGCACCTGCTGACGTACTACCAAGGGCCGCTTGCCTCGGCGCGTTCCGCCGCGTCGAGGCAAGCGGCCCTGCCGGCCGGTTCCGTCTCGAGGAGGACTGTGTACCGCAAGATCATCGCCGTCACTGCAGTCGCGCTGTATACGTTGCTGGCGTTCCTGGCAGCAGTCGTGACGGATTTCCATGACCGCTACAACCCGCAGTCCATCGGCGTCAACGCGAAGCTGATCGTCGATTTCTCGCAGTCACAGATCAGCGACGCGGATGCACTCGTCGCGCTGCAGGAACTGGACAGTGACGGCGGGCTCGGGTTGTTCAAGCTCGCGCCCGACCTCGACAGCGCGGGCGGTCAAGTATTCGTCGATCTCAGCGCGGACAGCGCGGCTCAGACCGTCGGGTGGTTCGGCAACTATGCACCAGCTCAGATCGTCGGCGTCGAGCGGCTGGCGAACTCGTCGCCCGACGGTACTTACCTGGTGACCGGCGAGGGGGATCTCGACGGCGCCGTCGACTCTCTCACCGAGCGGGGAGTCATCGTCGACCGCGTAGATGTGTCGACGCTGGACAGCATCCTGAATTTGTCCCAGCAGGCGGGTTTCGCCGCGCCTGTGCTCGCCGCCTGCGCACTGGTCGCGGCGATCACCGTCTTCTGGCTCGCGATCAAGGCCCGTTCGCGTGCGTTGAGAGTGCTCGCTGGAGCTGCACCGTGGCGTATCCAGGCGCAGGACCTCGGCGTGCTAGTGATCACGCTTCTCACCACTGCGGTCGGGGTCGCCGCCGTGGCGTCCTGCCTCGTCGGACTGACTCGGGGTTGGACCTATGTGCCCGTCTTCCTCTCGATCGCTGCCACGTTCGAGGGAGCTACGCTCGCGGCGTCGGTGTTGGTCGCGTTGCTGTTGTCAGCGTCATCGTGGCCGAGCGTGGAGGTCATTGCGCGCCGACTGCCGGCGGTGAAGAGTCTTCGCTGGGCGGCGCGCGTGGTGCAGATCGGGACGCTGATCACCCTGATCGCGTTCGCTGGGCCGGCGTGGGCGGCCGCGGCCGATGCGCAACGCACCGCCGTCCAGTTGGATGCGTGGAACGAACTGTCAGATCAGGTGATGCTTTCCTTCGATATCCCCGATGAAGATATGGACACCGTCGCTCCGCAAGTGGACAGGATCGTGGGCAGCGCGGAGAGCGACGGGGAGGCTGCGCTGTCGTACGCGATTACCGAGGAGCAGTGGGCGGGCGACTTCGGGGAGTACGATGCGATCGCTCTGGTGAACCGCCAGTGGATCTCATTGATGGAGCGTGCTCTCGGCCCCGATGCTCTTCGCCCGGTTGCTCCTGATGCGCTGAACGTAATGCTCTCGCGAGAGCTGGGCCCCTCGCTGGAGCTTTGGAGCCGCGGCGGAACAGAGGCGCGTGGAGTCGACGATCTGAGAGCATTCGAGCCGGCGACCGATGCGCCGTTCCCCGTGATCAATGGCGGCGCGGCCGGGCAGCTCACTTTCTCGAGCGACGTGCTTGTGCTGGAGGTGCCGCGAATCAGCGCGTTCTTTGATGCGCCCAACATCGTCAGTCTCGCGTCGACCGGGAACATCGTGTTCACAGGCGTCGCCTCGACCCAGAACCGCCTCGATGCCGAGAAGCTCACTCCTGATGGGCTGGCAGAACTCGGCATCGAAGGCACCATCCGCCCGCTGTACGTCGCGGAGCAGGGCATCCTGGAAGCGCAGTTCGCGGCTTATCTCTCGCAACTGCTGGCGATATCGCTCGCGGCCCTCACTATCGCATTCTTGGTGGCCTCGGCCGTCACCGCCATGATCTCGGGACTCATCAACGCGCGTCGCGACTTCCCCCTGCGCTTGACGGGATCGACTTGGGCAGAAGTCGTGCGGTCCCGCGCATTGCTGGACGTCGGCATGGGCACCGTGATCGCGATCGTGATCATCGCGATCCAACCCGTCTCGACCATGGCGGTCACGGCGCTTGCCTCCGCGTTCGCCATCATCGCCATCTACGGAAGCCACTTGATCGCCGCACGCGCGGTCTTCGACCGTGTCGTGCATCGAAAGCTCTAGGAGGATCCCGTGCTGATCGAAGGAAACAACCTGTCGGTAGCGATCGACGGACGCGAGATCGTCGCGGACGAGTCCGTGCGATGCGCACCGGGCGAGATGACCGCTCTAGTCGGCCCGAGCGGTTCGGGCAAGACCACCTTGCTGCATGCTCTCGGCCTGCTCCTGCCGGTGAGCCGCGGGCACATCCTCGTGGACGGCAAAGACGTGACCAGTTATGACGGTGGACAACGCCGAAGGTTCTGGCGGGATCATGCGGCGTTCGTGTTGCAGGACTATGGAATCGTCGATGACGAGTCCGTCGGGTTCAACGTCACGATGCGCGGGCAGCGTCGTGCGACGAACGCGGACGCCCGCCTGAGCGCCGCGCTGGAGCAAACCGGTCTAGCGGGCCGCGCTGGCGAAACCGCCAGTCACCTCAGCGGTGGAGAGAAGCAGCGGCTGGCACTTGCGCGAGCAATCTACCGCCGCGCGTCGGTCCTGTTTGTCGACGAACCCACCGCGTCTCTCGACGCGCGCAACCGCCACACGGTGATCGAACTCTTCACCGGCTTCGCACGGCAAGGAGCAACCGTGGTCGTCTCCACTCACGACGAGGAGATGATCGCCGCCTGCGACAGCCGCCACCCGATGGGGATGCGAGAAGTCCAGACCGTGACCACCGCAACAGGCAGGAGATGACAATGACCACCCAGCAAGAACAGCAGCAGTCGGCATCGAAGCGTAACCGCACCGCGACCGTCACGATTCTCGGGCTGATCGTCGTTGCCGGCGTGCTCGGCGCGGCCGCCCTCTTCGGAGGACTCTTCCCGAGGAGCGCGACGACGCATCCGCCGTGCGACGAGTTGCCGACCAGCCAAGAGGTGGACGCCGCGCTTGCTGCCCACAGCGAACTCGCCGAGCAACTCACCGCTCAGGGAACGGAGATCACGGTACAGGTCGCGAACCCCTGCACTGATGCTCCCGACGCGGCCCTCATACAGGTGAACTACGCCACAGACCAGGAACGCACCAAAATCGATCAGGTGCTCACCAACGCCGACGGATTCGGCGTTCCTGTTTACGTCGTCAAGAAGTAAACGGGCGGCGGGTCGCCGCGAGCCGAGCTGCTGTCCCGCGTCAAGTAGTTGGCAGGATTTCTTCTGTTTCAAAGGTGGGGGTGGTGGGGTCGGCCAGGCCGAGGTGCACCTCCAGTGGCCGGTTCCAGGCGATCGCCTCATGCGGGCGCTCGGTGTTGTACTCGACTCGGTAGTCCTCGGCCCGCTCGATGAGCGTCAAGGCGTCCGGGATCTCGTCGAGGAACAGCCGCTCGTACTTCAGCGTCCCGAACCCGCGTTCGCGTGACCCGTTCTGGCCTGGCGACTTCACCCGGGTGCGGACATGCCGAAGCTCGGGGTGACGCATGATGAACAACTCGAAGTTCAACGACCGGAACGGGCCGCCATTGTCCGTGACGATGGTGAGGACCGGCAGCAGCTCCCCGGTGTCCGCATCGACCTGACACTCGTCGACGAGCGGGTGCCCGCACAGACGCTCGTACTCGGCCAAGGCGAGTTCGATCGCGGCGATCGCGTCGTACTGGTTCGCCGTCGGCGACACATGGAACGGGTACTCGAGCTTCGAGAACCATTCCCGACACCCCGCGATCCGCCAGGTCCCGCCCTGGGTGGTCTCGAACTCGCTGAAGTCCAGCTGCCACACCTGGTTCGGTCCGGTCGGGTTGCGAGCGAACGCTGCCTTCCGGTCCTTCGCCAACTCCCGGCGCTGCTTCTGGTACTCCGACGGCACGATCAGCCCGTCGTCACGCAGCAGCCGCAGCACCGTCGCCTGCGACACCTTGTGCCCGTCGTGCCGCGTCATCGCCCAGATTTTCCGGTGACCCCTCGTCGGCTTCGCCAGCGCATGCTTCACCACCAGCGGCCGAGCGGCATCCCTCGCCGGCTGCGGCCGCGGCCCCTTCGGCGGCTGTTCCTGCCGCGCCTTGGCCTGCCAGCGTCGCCAGGTGCGTTCGGGCATGTCGATCAGCTTGCAGAACCTCGCGGTCGACATGCCCGCCTCGACGCGGATCACCTCGAGGTCCTCGAAGGGCCCAAGCGTCCCTCCGCGGACTTCTTCCATACCCGGATCTCGACCGCCGCCTCACCGAGCGCCTGGGTCAGCTCCGCGACCTCCGCCTCGAGCTGCTGCTCCCGGGTCGAGGGCCCGTTCTTGCCCGCCGCGAGACTCGTCTTCCCGGCCTCGAGGAAGTCCGCCTTCCACCGGCCGATCGACTGCTCGCTGACCTTCTCGCGCCTGGCCGCCTCGGCGATCGTCATCTCGTCGGCGAGGATGCTCAGCACGATCCTCGTCTTCTTCTCCACCGGGATCACAGGTGGTCTTCCCATGTCGAACTCTCCGCTCAGGACTCAATCAATGGTCCTGCCACAAAGTCTGACGCGCGACATTCGGCAGGGGTGGAGCCTCCGAGCTCGGTGTGGGGTCTGTGGTGATTGTGGTGATGGAGCCAGTTGTCGTAGGTGGCTGCGCGGTCAGCGTCTGACTGGTAGGTCTGCGCGTAGGCCCACTCGGTGGCGAGGGTGCGGTTGAAGCGCTCGACTTTCCCGTTCGTCTGGGGTCGGTAGGGGCGGGTGTGGCGATGCTTCACCCCGGCACCGAGCGCGTCGGTGAACGCGTGCGAGCGATAGCAGGACCCGTTGTCGGTCATCACGGCCGTGACGGTGATGCCGTGCTCGGCGAAGAACGCCCGGGCGCGGGTCTAGAACGCTGCGGCGGTCTCCTTGCGTTCATCGTCGAGTTGCTCGGAGTAGGCAAGGCGGGTGGCATCGTCGACCGCGTGATGCAGGAACGCGTACCCCAGTCCCTGCTTCTTGTTGTTGCGATTCCCGGCCTGCCTGCCGAGCATGCGCCAGCCGCCGCCGTCCGGGATCCGGCCGAGCTTCTTGATGTCCACATGGACCAGCTCGCCCGGGATCTGCTTCTCGTAGCGGACCGGCGCGGTCTTGCGGACCGGGAGCCCGGTGGCCTGGTCGAGATGATGTAGCAGCGGCATCCGGTACCGGGCGAGAACCCGCCCGACCGTGGAGCGCGGGATCCCGAGGTGGTAGCCGATGCGGTGCGGTCCCCACCGCCGGGTGAACCGCAACGACACGATCCGATGTTCCCGCCGCGCCGACAAGCGTGACGGCGAGCGATGTGGGCGTGACGGCCGGTCGGTCAGCGACTGTCCTGCCCGGTATCGCCGGGCCCACCGCGACGCGGTCGCCGGTGAGACCTGGAACCGTTCCGCGGCCCGCCTGACGGTCCAGCCGTCATCGACGATCAGGGAAGCGAGTCGGCGACGCCCCTCCGGCGTCAAAGGCGCGTTAGCGTGAATCACGAAGACCTCCGTGGAACGAACTGTGAGTGTGGTTACCCACATCGTTCCCGGAGGTCCTCGCCTACCTCAGCCGTTCACAACGTGTCGGGGAAGAACAGCTAGCGAGTGGAGGACAGCGGATGTCCGCAATTCGGTACGGAGTCTCCCGGGTTGACGTGTCCTGTTGCGTCCCGGGTGTCTGACATGAGGCATATCTGAGGGTCGACGGGTGGTAGATGTGGACACGGAATGTCCGCCATTCGTCAGTCTCGCGGGAGTGGTTCCGGATCACGACACGACGGCGCGACGCCCCGCGTCGTGGAGTAGCCCCGCTGTGGAGCGGTCTCGCTGCCCACGGTCCCGCTGTGGAGCGGTCTCGCTGCCCAACGGCCCCCCGTGGCATGGCCCCCGGCGCGCGGCGTCTTTCGTTCAGCAACCCCCGCCGAAAGTCGCACGTCGGCTGTCGGGGCCCCGTGGTCGAATGGAGCCGCGCCCCGGATCGGGGTCGCACGCCGCGTCCCGGGAGGTTCCGTGCATCGCCTCGCCCAGCTCAGCCTCGCCAACCGTGCCTTCATCGCGCTCGTCTGCGTGGTGGTGTCGGTGCTGGGTGCGCTGTCCATGACCACCCTGCGGCAGGAACTGATCCCGTCGATCGCCCTGCCGCAGATCCAGATCGTCACGCCCGCCGTCGGCTCCTCGTCGGAGCAGGTCGATACGCGGGTCTCCGGCCCCATCGAGCAGGCCGTGCGGGGCCTCGAGAACGTCGAATCGACCCGTTCGACGTCCCGGCCGGGTCTGTCGATGGTGACGGTGGAACTCACCTACGGCACGGACGTGGCCCGCAGCGCGAACCAGGTCGATGCCGCGCTGTCCCGCATTGATGACCAGCTGCCCGAGGGCGCCGACCCCCAGGTGATCTCCGGAGGTTCCGGGGACATCCCCGCCGTCGTCCTCGCCGTGTCCTCCGACCTCGCCCCTGCGGAGCTCGGCACCCGGCTCGACACCGCTGTCATCACCGAACTCGAACGCATCGACGGGGTCTCCTCCGTCATCGTCGCCGGCGCGCCGGAGCAGGTCGTGCGGATCACCCCCGACCAGGACGAACTCACGGCCCGCGGCCTCACCGATGACGACATCACCGCCGCTCTCGACGCCAGCGGCCTCAGCGTGCCCGGGGGGACCGTCACCGACGGCAACCGCTCCCTGGATGTGACCGTGGGCCGGCCGCTGTCCTCGATCGAGGACCTCGAAGCCATCACGATCCTCCCGCCCGCCGGGGCCGATGCGCAGGGCCAGCAGGGCGCGAGCCAGCAGGGTGCGGGGCAGCCGGGCACGGGACAGCAGGGGGCCGACGCCCAGGGCCAGCCCGCCCCCGCGTCACCCGCCCCCGTCACCACCCTCGGGGACGTCGCCACGGTCGAGCGCACCACCGAAGACCCGACCAGCGTCTCCCGCACCAACGGCCGCGAATCCCTGGTCCTGGTCGTCACCGCCACCGCGACCGGCAACGTCGTCGACGTCTCCGACGAGGTCGCCGCGACGCTGGAGCGCACCCTGCCCGGTGTCGGCGGGAACGCCCGCCGCGACGTCGTCTTCGACCAGGCACCGTTCATCCAGGACTCCATCGTCACCCTGGCGGAGGAGGGCCTGCTCGGTCTCGGCTTCGCCGTCGCCGTGATCCTGCTGTTCCTGCGGGCGCTGCGGCCGACGCTGGTCACCGCCATCTCCATCCCGCTGTCGCTGCTGATGGCCTTCGTGGGGATGCTGGTCTCCGGCTACACCCTGAACATGCTGACCCTCGCGGCCCTGACGATCTCCATCGGCCGCGTCGTCGACGACTCCATCGTGGTGATCGAGAACATCACCCGCCACCTCTCCTACGGCAAACCCCGCACCCGCGCGATCCTCGACGCCGTCCGCGAGGTCGCCGGCGCCGTCACCAGTTCCACCCTCGCCACCGTCGTGGTGTTCCTGCCGGTCGCCGTGGTCTCCGGCATGGCCGGGGAGCTGTTCCGGCCGTTCTCCCTCACCGTCGCGATCGCCATGCTGTCCTCGCTGCTGGTGTCGCTCACCATCGTGCCGGTCCTCGCCTACTGGTTCCTGCGCGCCCCCAAGGCCGCCCGCGACCTCGACCCCGAGGACACCGCCGCCGTCGCGCGTGTGCGGGAGGCCGCCGAGGTGAAGGAGCGCCGTGGCCTCGCCCACCGCCTCTACGCCCCGACGCTGCGCACCGCCCTGCGCCACCGCATCCTCACGCTGCTCGCCGCCGTCGCGGTGCTCGTCGGCACCGGGTTCCTGCTGCCCCTGCTCACAGTCAACTTCCTCAGCGATTCCGGTCAGAACCTCGCCTCCTACCGGCAGACCCTCCCGGCGGGCACCAGCCTCGACGAATCCACCGACGCCGCCGGACGCGCCGAGGACGCCCTGATGGCCGTCGACGGCGTGCGCACCGTGCAGACCACCATCGGCGCCGACCAGTTCGGCATGGGCGGCACCCCCAACGAGATCAGCTACCAGGTCACCACCGATGAGGGCGCCGACCAGGAGGCGCTGCGTGCCGACATGCTCGCCGCCCTCGAGGGCATGCCCGATGCCGGGGACATCGAGGAACTGACCACCGGCGGCCCGACCGGCTCCACCTCCGTCGACATCCAGATCACCGGCCCGACCCCCCAGGCCCGCGAACAGGCCGAGAAGGCGATCCGGGAGCAGCTCGACCCGCTGCCCGAGGGTGTTGCCGAGATCGCCAGTGACCTGCAGGCCGAACAGCCGACCGCGCAGATCACCGTCGACCGGGAGGCCGCCGCCGAGCGCGGACTCACCGAGGAGGCCGTCGTCGGGCTGGTCGCCCGGGAGCTGTTCCCCTCCGCCATCGGCACCATCACCCTGGACGACCAGGACATCGACATCCGCCTCGCCGGCAGCCAGGACGTCTCCACCCTGGAGCAGCTGCGCTCGATGGACGTCGCCGGGATCCCGCTCACGGACGTCGCGACCGTCGAGGAGGTGCAGACCCGCCCGCAGATCGTCACCGACAACACCCGCCAGACCGTCACCGTCTCCCTCACCCCGGCGGGGGAGGACGTCCGCACCGTCACCCAGGCCGCACAGCAGGCGATCGACGCCGCCGACCTTCCCGACGGCGTGCAGGCGACCCTCGGCGGCACCGCGGAGGACATCGCCGACACCTTCGGTCAGCTGGGCATCGCGATCGTCGCGGCGATCCTCCTGACCTACGTGCTGCTGGTGTGGATCTTCAAGTCCCTCATGCAGCCGCTGATCCTGCTGGTGTCGATCCCCTTCGCCGCCACCGGAGCCTTCGTCGCGCTGCTGGTCACGGGGGTGCCCCTGGGATTGCCCGCCATGATCGGCCTGCTGATGCTGGTCGGCATCGTCGTCACCAACGCGATCGTGCTGATTGACCTGGTCAACCAGTACCGACGCGCGGGCCAGGGTCTCGACGAGGCCCTGGAAGCCGGTGCCCACACCCGTCTGCGGCCGATCCTCATGACCGCCGCCGCGACCGTCTTCGCCCTGCTGCCGATGGCGTTCGGGATCACCGGCAGCGGTGGTGGGTTCATCTCGCAGCCCCTCGCGGTGGTGGTGATCGGCGGCCTCGTCTCCTCGACCCTGCTGACGCTGGTGATCGTGCCGGTGCTGTATCGGATCGCCGAGGGCCCGGGGGAGAAGCGGCGCCTGCGCCGTGAGGCCGCCGAGCAGCAGCGGCGGGCCGATCGGGAGGCGCGGCAGACCGGTGAGGCGCGGCAGACCGGTGAGGCACGAGGGGCCGTGGAGCCGCGGGGCGCCCGCGACGTCAGCGAGAACCCCGAGGGCCGCGGTGATACCTCGCCGCCCGCGCCCTAGTCTGGACCGATGCGAGACCCCGCGCCCTCCGCGCCGCCGTGCGACACCCCCCGGCCGAGCCTGCTCCTGCGGCTGGTGATCCCCCTGGCCCTGCTGATCGGTGACCGCATCTGGTGGCCCGCCCGGGTGCCGCGAGGGTGAGCCGCATGTCCACGCCTCCCCGTCGCACCGTCCGGCTCCGCGTGCTGGTCGTGATGCTCACGGTGATGGTGCTGGGCTTCCTGCTGACCGGTCTGGTCACGTTCCTGCTGCAGGTGCGGTCGCTGGAGGACAACGTCCGCGGGCAGCTCGACCAGGAGGTGGCCGAGCTGCGCACCGCCGCGGAGTACCGGGCGCAGGACCCCGGCGCCCGCACCGGGGTCGCGAACCTGCTGCAGGCGGTGACCCGGTCCTCCGCCCCGAGCGACCATGAGGCGGTGCTGGCGATCGTCGACGGCACCCCCGCGTACCGGCCGGTGGAACAGGACTTTGACCTGGCCGATCCGGAGACGCTGCAGCAGGTGCGGGAGGCGTACGTGCCCGGACGCACCGTGCACACCACCCTCGACGTCCGCGGCCGCACCGTCCGCAGCGTGATCGCGTCGGTGCGTGTGGAGGGTGACCCTGCCGAAGGCATCTTCGTCGTCGGCATCGACGTCGGCCCGCAACACCGGGAGATCTGGCAGCGCGCCGGTGCGTACGCCGCTGCGGCCGCCGCCTCCGTGCTCATCGCCGGCACCGTCGGGGCGCTGCTCATCGGCCGCCTGCTGCGCCCCCTGGAGACCCTGCGCCGCGCCGCCGAGGAGGTCACCCACACGGACCTGTCGCGCCGGGTGCCGGTCCCGCCCACCGACGATGACGTCGCCGCGCTGGCCCTGACCGTCAACGGCATGTTGGAGCGGCTGGAGGACGCCTTCGACGGGCAGCGGCAGTTCCTCCGCGACGCCGGGCATGAACTGCGCACCCCGCTCACAGTGGTGCAGGGGACCCTGGAGACCACCGACCCCGACGACCCCGCTGACGTGCGCGAATCCCGCGAGATCGCCCTGGAGGAGCTGGAGCGGATGAGCCGCCTCGTCGGTGACCTGTCGGAGCTCGCTCGCGCGGGTCGGCCCGATTTCCTCACCCCGCGGCCCGTGGACCTCGACCTGTTCGCGCAGTCGCTGCTGGCCAGGGCCGAACACCTCGGCGGCGACCACCACTGGCTGTTGGAGGACTCGCCGGCAGGCGTCGCCGAATTCGACGATCAGCGACTCGCCCAGGCAGTGCTGCAACTGGCCGCGAATGCGGTGCGATACAGCCCGCCCGGCACCACCGTCACCCTCGGCGTGCACCGCCGGCCCGCCGACCGGACCGAACACGGCGAGATCCTCGAAGTGCACGTGGACGATGAAGGCCCGGGGGTGCCCGAGCACGAGCGGGAACGGATCTTCGACCGGTTCGCGCGGGGGACGGGCGTCACCGACACGGCCGGCACCGGCCTCGGCCTGCCCATCGTCCGGGCCATCGCCCAGGCGCACGGCGGCAGCGCGCATGTCACGGCGGCCCCCGGCGGCGGGGCGCGGTTCGTGCTGCGGGTACCGTCCCGGGGGAGCAGGACCGACGGTGCCACCGACGATCCCCACCCCCACAACCCCGATCCCGTTCCTGAGCCCGCCCCTGAGTCCCCCGGAGAACGCCCCGATGAGAATCCTGATCGCTGAGGACGAGCCGCGGATCGCCCGGTTCATGGACAAGGGCCTGACCGCCGCCGGATACACGACCACCGTGGTGCATGACGGCATCGCGGCCCTCGACCTCGCCTCGGCCGGGGAGGCCGATCTGCTGGTGCTCGACGTCGGCCTGCCGCGGCTCGACGGCTTTCAGGTGCTGCGGGCCCTGCGGGAATCCGGGTCCACGCTGCCGATCCTCATGGTCACCGCCCGCACGGGAGTGGAGGACACCGTGCAAGGGCTGGAGCTCGGGGCCAACGACTACATCGCCAAGCCCTTCCGGGTGGAGGAGCTCATCGCGCGGGTGCGGTTGCGGGCCCGGGAGGCCGCCGGGGCGGTGCACGACGGTGGGGCCTCGGACGTCCTCACCCACGGTGATCTGAGCCTCGACCTGCGCACCCGCATCGCTCGCTGTGTGGTGGACGGGCGGCCACGGGAGGTGGAGCTGTCGGCCCGCGAGTTCGCCCTCGCCGGGGTGTTCCTGCGTAGCCCCGACCAGGTGCTCACCCGCGACGTGCTGCTGTCACGCGCCTGGGGGTATGACTACGACGGCGCCTCCAACGTCGTCGACGTGTACGTGCGGTACCTGCGGGGGAAGCTCGGGGCCGATCGATTCGTGACGGTGCGCGGCGCCGGGTACCGGCTGATCAACCCGCAGCATCGCCCCGACGCCAGATGAGAGACCTCTCATCGTGGCCTCACCGGCATCTCACGCCGCACCGCCACCCTGCGGGTCATGAGATGGCTGCGGACCTCGGCGGCAGTGGGCGCAGTGGGCGCCGCCGCGATCACCCTCGCCCTGCTGCCCGAGGGGGCCACCCCGACCGATGACGCCCCCGGGGTGGTCGTCGGCAGCCCCGCCCCTGGCAGCGACCCCCGCGGTGGCGTACCCGGTGATGCGCGCGGTGGCTCTTCCGGCACCCTCGTCGACGGGAACCGCTCGGGTGGCCGCGACGCCGAGGCCGGGGACGTCGAGACGACGGGGCTGGCGCTACCGGTTCGTCCCGGCGCTGATCCGGGCCGGGAGGCCGGGGAGGCGTTCGCCGCTCCGACCAGCACCCTGACAGGCACAGGCCGGGTGCCAGCGGCCGATTCCGCCTCCGGTTCTCCCGCCCCGTCGGGTGCCGAGCGGGGGTCTGACTCGCCCCGCACCGCCGACCGCGACGGCGAGGTCGCGCAGACCGAAACCTCCCGGAACGGTGGCGACGGTACCGGCACGGGACGCACCCAGCGTGACTCCACCGATGATGCCCCCGCCGAGCGAACCACCACCCCGCGCGCATCGTCGGGTTCGACCGTGCCCTCACCGCGGCCGGCGCCCTCCCCGGTTCCGCGTCCAGCTGCCCCGGCCGGCGGTGTGTGTGAGTGGGACGACGGCGCCTGGGAGTGCGACGACGACAGCGACGATGACGGTGACGACGATGGCGACGACGATGGCGACGACTGACCCGATGCGCTGACGACGACGGGTGGCCACCCGCTCGCCTGGCCACCCGCCGACCTCGCCCGTCGGGTCGGCCTCTCCGGCTCTCGCTGAATCCGGCGGCGTCTCTCAGTCTGCTGCGCCCCCGGCACCGCTCTCCACCGGGTGATCGACGGCACCGACGGCCTGCGCCAGCTCGTCACCGCAGGTCATCACCACCACCCCCGGGTAGGCGCGCAGCTCCCGGACCAGGGCCTGCCGCCCTTCTGGGTCGAGGTCGGCATCGATGCCGTCCAGCAGCAACAGCGGGGGAGTGCCGTCCAGGGCTCGGGTGAGCAGCAGACGGGCTCGATCCGGGCGGCTCAGCGGTTCCCCACCGGAGCGCAGCCGCGTGCGCAGGCCCTTCGGCAGTCGCGACAGATCACCACCGAGCCGCTGGAACAGGGCGACGGCCTGCTCCTCCTCACCCTCGGGGCGGCGGTATCGCAGGGCCCGCAGCAGCGGGCCGCGCTCGATCACGGCCCCGGCGGCGGCATGCCCCACCAGTTCGCGGCGGGCGCGCCACCCCAGTGCTCGCAGGTTGTGACCGGCCACCCACACACTGTCGGGGTTCTGCTCCGGGTCGGACGTTCGGCCCACGACCCGGTCCAGCAGCCGGCTTGCCTCCGTTGGCACCGGACCGGTGAGGCGCACGATCATCCCGGGCAGACCCCGCACCGGGCCGTGCCGGTCCGTCAGGCCGGGGAGCTCCAGATGCACGGGGCCATGCCGGCGCCCCTGGGTGAGGGCATGCTCCTGCTCGCGGGGAGCGGAAACCTCAGCGGAGGCGCGCTCGTGCTCCCGGGCGCGGGCGCGGGCCTCCTCGGCGTCCTCGAGGGCGGGGCCGAGAACGGCGCGAGCGGCGCGGAACGTCTCGCGACGTTCGATGATGCGGCCGAGCTCCAGCACCGGTGCAGCGGCCAACCCGGCGATCGCCATCGCTGCGACGGTGGTCGACGCCGGCAACGCCAGGAATACCCCGGCCGCGGCCACCGCCAGGGTGGACAGGGACGACACGGTGGTGCCCGCGGCCTGCAGTGCTCCAGCAGCCCCCGCCCGCTCCACGGCGTGCTCGACCACGTCCGCACTGGCACGGTCCATGCCGCGCAGTTCCCGGTGGGTTCCCCCGGAGGCGAGGATCGTCGGCGCTGCGGAGACCGTGTCGCCGATGCGGGCGGCCAGGCGACCGCGCTGCCGGCGCAGCTCACGGGTGCGCTGGAACATCACCCGCGACCACACCGCCAACAGCACCGCCAGCAACGCCAGGGGCGCCGCGAACACCCCCGCCAGGGCCGGGTCCAGCAGGGCCAGCGCCACCGCCGACCCGGCGACCAGCGGGATCCCGACGGCCAGCGGGGCGATGCCCTGACTGACCCAGCCCCGCACACTGCTCAGGTCGTTCGTGGTGCGGGCCACCGTGACACCGAGGGACGTGGTGGCCCCGGGGGTGAGGGCATCACGCAGCAGACGCCCGCGCAGTTCGTGCACGTAATGCTGGCCCAGGCGCTCGGCGAGGACCCGCTGCTGCACCGTCAGCGCGCCCAGGGCCACCGCCGCCAGCACCAGCACCGCCGCAGCGCGGAGGAACAGATCCGACACCCCCGCGGGCGCCGCCTGCATCCGCACCAGCGCCCAGGCGGACACCCCCGCCACCGCCGCCTGCAGCAGCCCCAACAGCACCAGGATCGCGAGCCAGGCGGTGCGGGGGCCGCGCAGCAGCGGCGGTAGCGGGCCGGGGCGGTCAGCGGTCGGCATCGGTGCGGGTGTGAGCGGGGTCGATGCGGGTGCCCGCACCGGGGGCGCCGGGGACACCGTCACGGCTGCCGGTGCCGTCGGCGGCCGGTCGGATCTGCGCGAGCAGCGAGCGAGCGGTGTCAGCGTCCGCCAGCTGCATGGTGGGCACCACCGGGGCGTGGACAGCACGGCGGGTCTCTGCGGTCGCCAGCGGGGAACTGGTGAGCACCCCCGTCACGGCAGCGGGTGCGCGGCCCAGATCCGCCAGGGCGCGGGTCCCGCCCGTGGCCCCGAGGGCGTCCCCGGCGGCGAACACGATCCCATCGACCACCTGCGCGAACGACTCGGAGGCCAGCAGCTGCGCGGTCTCCCCCTGGAACAGCCCGTCAGCGATCTCCACCAGCACCACATCAGCCGTGCCTGGGGTGTCGGCACCGGCGATGAACCGTTCCAGCGGCTGCTCCGCGAGTGCGTCGACCAGGCTGTGGAAGAGGTCCTCGACCTCCTGCAGTGTGAGCCGGTACGTGGAGGAGATGCCGAAGTCGGTGAAGTCCAACACCCGGTGGGCGCCGGCGTCGCGGAACAGGCCGGCGTCATTGCCCGCCCCGGTGCCGGTGGCTTTGCCTGCGGCGACGCCCAGGCCCGCGGCAGCGAGCCCGTGCGCCAGGCACGCCAGCGCCGTCGACTTCCCGGAGTTCATGGAGGTGCCGAGAACGGCGATCACCGGGATGTCCAGGGCGCGGCGGGATGCCCGCTCGACCGCCGGCCGCACCTGCAGCTCCGCCAGACGGGACAGAGTGAGAGGCCCGTGTGCATCGCACAGCACCCCGACCGGTTCGAGGCAGGTGGGTTCGTCCAGACGATCGTGCTGGTCGATGACCAGGGAGGCGAGACCTCCGGCAGCCGCCAGATGACACGGACCGAGGTCCTCCGGCAGCTCCGCGAGGAACTGGTCGGCGGCGTAGCGGGCGCCGTAGGCGACGACGATCTCATCTCCGAGGAAGAGGGTGGCGCGGCGGGAATCGGGGCCCTCGAGTCGCTTGTGCTGGCCGATCGCCGTGACACGGGCCAGGACCAGCTCCCCGGTGGCGGGTCGATGGTCACGGTCGGACAGGTGCAGCCCGTCGAGGTGGGGCAGCTGCGCGGCGAGACGGCGGGTCTGGTAGGCGTGCTTGGCGGCGGCGACGCGCGCCCGCACCGCGTCGGGGGTCGACGCGGAGGGCGCCGGCAGCGGGGAGACAGGCGAGGGGGCCGGGGTGTCGAGCAGAGCAGTCATGGCGGGCCTCCGGGAGGTCGGGATCCCGGTGCGGCGGGGGCGCCGTCCACCGGGGTGGGACGCGAGTGAGTCCACCGAAGGGGAATGAGGAGCACGTGAGGGAGGGATGAGAGTGCTCTCATCCAGGCCGCCCGCCCCCGGCTCGGTGAACAGCCGATGACGGCCGGGCCCGGGGCGGGCGGCAGGCGGTATTTTTGATCGCATGGCACCTCCCGGACCTTCACGCGCCGAGCCGGTCGGGTCCAGGACGCACCCTCTGGGCCCGCCCGGTCCCGGGGTGTCCGAGTCATCCCCCGATGCGAAGAACGGGGCCGTGGCCGGCGGAGGCTCTCCCACCGCCTCATCCCTGCCGTGGGTCCCCGCGACCGGCGCGGCGCTCGCCGAGGAGGATCTGCGGCTGGCTCTGCGTCCGGCGCAGTTGCCGCTGCCGTTCCCCCGCGGCCCCCTCGGGGTGGCGCAGCGGCTGCGTGACCTGCTGGGTGCCGGGCGCCCGGAGCGGGCCCTCGCGATGCTGCACCGCACCGCGCAGGTGCAGGGCACCCCGGCGGAGGAGGTCGCGCTGTGGTCGGCCCGCGGACTGGTCCTCGACGCCGCCGACCGACCCGAACGCGCCGTCGAGGCCCGGGCGGCCCTGCTGAGGGCGTGGCAGGAGCTCGGAGCGGCCGACCTCGCGGCAGCACTCGGCGGGGTCTATCTGGACGGACTGACCGCAGCGCCACAATCGGAGGGCCGCGACCCGTCGACTGATCGGGGCGGGTGGCGCGGGCGCGCCGAGACGGATGCGGCGAGTGCCCGGGGCCGTCGCCGTGGTCAGGTGGCGATCTCCGAGGATCTGCGCATCCTCGCCCGCGGCCTGGTGGAGCCCTTCATCCGGGAGCGGCTCGGCCCTCCGGTTGAGGCCGTGAGGCTCGAGGCGGCCCTGGCGGCCCTCGACCGGTTGCGGGCGGGGGCCGCGGCAGCGGTGCCCGGGGTCTCCGAGGCGGTGCTGCGCGCACGCTCAGCGCAGGTGCTGCTGGCCCTCGGTCGTGATGCCGACGCCGCCCGCCAGGCCCTTGACGCCCTCGAGGTCCTGGAGCAGGAGGTCGATGCCGCAGAGGCCGACGGGCACCCGGAGACGCTGGCCCCGACCCTGGCGGTGCGACCGGCCCTCGCGGCCCGCGCCGTGCTGGCGCGGGCGCTGCTGCACGACCAGCCCCTGGCCGCCGCCGAACAGGCCGTGCGGGCACTGACCGCGATGGGTGACGTGGATAACCCCACGGTGCGGGTCGCTCTGATCGACGACCTGGTGACGGCGCTGATGGCGGCCGGCCGGGTGTCGCAGGCCACGTATGCGGCCGGCCGTCTGGCCTCCCTGCAGCGCACCCTCCCGCGGGAGCAGGACCGCACCGGCGCACTGCTCACTGTGGCCGCGCAGCGGCTCAGCGTCGGACGGATCGAGGCGGCCGATGGTGCGCTGCGGGAGGTGCAGCGGATCCTGCGTGAGCATCCGGATCGCCGCACCGCCCTGACGTCGGCCCGGCTCACAGCATCGGCCCGCCAGCAGCAGCGACGTCCCGCCGAGGCCGCGGCCGCGCACCGCGAGGCCGCCCGGCAGGCCCGGCGCCTGGTGGATGATCTGAGCACTCCCGTGGCCGAGCGGCCCGGCCTGTTCCGGCTCGAACTGGGGGAGGAGTCGATGGCGTTGCGCCAGGCCCTCGACGCCCAGGAATGGGGGCGGGCGGAGCGTTCGGCCGCGCTGATCCTGCGGCGTGCAGATCCCGCGACCGGGCCGGGTTTGCTGGAGGCCGGGCAGGTGTGGGAGCACCGTGTCGACGCCGAGGTCGGGGCGATGCTCGCGGCGGGCCTGCACGCGGCGGGTCTGCACGCGGAGGGTTTGCATGCGGCGGCGGACGACGCCGGTGGCCCCGCCGACCTCGAGAGGGAACCGCGCCTGACAGCACGCGGGGAGTACGGCCGGCGTCGTCTGGCGGCGCTGCGACTGATCGATGCCGTCCCGGCCGGTCAGGAGCAGCGTGCGCAGTATTGGTCGGCGTACGTGGACGACCGGCACGCCGAGATGCTGGAGCGATTCGACGAGAGGGCGCGGGCGCTGCGAGCGGCCCGCCGCGCCCGTGACGCGTGGGTGGCGCTCGGCGCCGACGCCGATGCCGCGCGGATGACCGCCCTGATGCAGCGGTTGCAGGCCGAGGGCCACGGTGGGGTCTCCACTGGAGGCTGACGCGACCCTCGCGCGCAAGGTCCTACGAGGTCAGGCGGTGGAGCCACGCGGAGGCCGCGGCATCCGCAAGGCACTGATCAGGCGCTTTCCGAGCTGCTGTGCGGGTCGTTCCACCAGGTGCCAGGACAGGAAGGCCGCAAGCAGGGTCAGTGCCAGGCTGAGCACGAGGTGGAGCAGGATGCTGAGGCGATCGACACCGACCACGGACATGAGCTGCTGCAGGGGGAAGGCGTACAGATAGGCGCCATACGACAGGTCATTGCGCTGACCGAGGCCGGTGCGCACGAGCGCTCCCAGGCCGAGGACCAGGTATCCCCGCACGCCCGGTGAGCCCGTGCGATCAGATGCGTGCGCAGAGCGGTCGCTCCCGCGCCTTATTGCAGACGAGCGCGCTCGATGCCCTCGAGGTGGTGGTGGCCCACTGCGGTGAGAGTGAAGTCCTGGCGCTTCGCGCCGGTGCGAGCCACGTCCGCCCGGGAGATCTCGAGGGCACCCGCGTCGGCCAGGCGCCGCAGGCTTCGGTAGAGGCCGCGCTCACTGAGGCCCCACCCGGTGGCATCCTCGACGAGCGGGGCGAGCTGCGCGGCCGAGACGGGGCCGTGATCGCGGACGAGGCGCAGCAGCACGAGCGTGGTGGCGGACTTCTTGTGCACCTCGAGCCACGAGCGCGTCAGCTCCTCTACCCAGGCTGTGTCCTCCTCGGAAAGTCCCGGTGCGGGCCGCGACGGCACCGGGCTTCCCGGTCCGGAAGGCATCGGGGCGGGGGGTGGCGTGCGGCGGGACGCGTTCTCAGGGGCGCGGTCGGAGCGGGTCACGGCCGGGCAGCCTCGTAACCGCGAGAGAGCAGGGCGCCGATCGTATGCAGCAGCAGACCGCAGCCCCAGATCGTCGGCATCGACAGCAGCACTCCACCCCACGCGGCGAGGTCCAGCGGTCGGTCCGTCAGCGCGCGTCCCAGGGCGTGCACACCGAAACCGAGGTTCACCGTCAGGTACAGGAGCACATGCGCCATGACCACCCCATAGCGCACGCGACCGAGATTGCGGCCTGGCAGGGCCACGAAGACGGCGGCTCCGAGGGCGACGACGGCGAGCAGGAGCATCGGGACCAGGGTCGGGCCGCCGCTGATCGCGACGGCGATCTGGACGACGACCGCACCGGTCACCAGGGCCGCCGCGTAGGGGAGCAGGGCGGCGTGGGCGTCACGGGCGGGGGAGTGAGGCGGGTGATGTGCCCGAGATGAGTCGTCCGACGGGGTCGGCAGGGGAGGGGCAGCAGTCATAGGGATCTCCTTTCAGGGCCCCCGAGGGTCGAGGGCCGGTGCGGCGGGTCCGACGATCGATGCGGGGGCGGCGGGGGGCGAGGAACTGTGCGGGGGAATGGTCTGTGGCTCTCTGCGGTGACGAAAGGTAGTGAACCTGAGATTCAGTGCGTCGCTGTCATTCCAACCGATCTGCCCGGGGCTGTCAACAGGTACTGAACCAAAGGTTCTCGTCCGAGTGTCCGATGACGCGCGAGACACCCGGCACCCCAGGTCGGACCCCGCGCGGTTCGTCACGCCCGCGATCCGGGACACCGGTACGCCGAACTCGCGAGTGGCGGACACCAGGTGTCCGCGTCTGCCCTGGGCGGGCGTGTCCGTGGCATGCCACGGGCAGCGCGCGGATGCGGTCACGGGATGTCCGCCACTCGCGAGTGCTCGGGGGGCGGTCCCGATGCTCCTACGGTGGGGTGCTCGTGACTACCCGAGGCGGCTGGCGCCCGCGTCCACCGTCCCGCGTGCCCCGCCCCCCGTCCACCGTCACCCCTCGGGTGTCGGGCCCCACTCCTACACTGGCCGAGTGAGCCAGAACGACGCCCTGCAGACCGGTCCGGACCGAGGCCTGGAGCGCACCCCTCCCCAGGATCTGAACGCGGAGCGAGGCGTGCTCGGCGCGATGATGCTGTCGAAGGACGCGATCGCGGACGTCGTCGACAAGCTCAAGGGTTTCGACTTCTACCGGCCCGCGCATGAGCTGATCTATGACGCGATCATCGACCTCTACGGCCGGGGTGAGCCCGCCGATCTGGTGACCGTCTCCGATGAGCTCACCAAGCGCGGCGAACTGCAGCGCATCGGCGGCGGCGCCTACCTCGCCGACCTCATCGACGTGGTGCCCACCGCCGCCAACGCCGGGTTCTACGCCGAGATCGTCGCCGAACGCGCCACCCTGCGGCGCCTGGTCGAGGCCGGCACCCGCATCGTGCAGCTCGGCTACGCCGCCGAGGGCGGGGAGATCGACGACGTCGTCAACGAGGCCCAGGCTCAGGTGTACGCCGTCACCGAACGCAGCCAGGCCGAGGACTTCGTGCCCCTCGGGGCGGTGCTGGAGGAGACCCTCAACGTCATCGAGGCCACCCAGGGTCGGGGCGGCCAGGTCACCGGCATCCCCACCGGCTTCGAGGAATTCGACGAGCTCACCCAGGGCCTCCACCCCGGCCAGATGGTGATCTTCGCCGGCCGCCCCGCCATGGGCAAGACCACCCTGGGCATGGATGTGCTGCGCAGCGCCGCCATCCACAACGGCATGGCCGCCGTCATCTTCTCCCTGGAGATGGACAAGACCGAGATCACCATGCGTCTGCTCTCGGCCGAGGCGCAGGTGCCGATGAACCGCATGCGTGACGGCTCCATGGACGACCGCGACTGGCAGGCGATGGCCCGTGCCACCGAGCGCGTCAAGGCGGCGCCCCTGTTCATGGACGACTCCGCCAACATGAGCCTGATGGAGATCCGCGCCAAGTGCCGGCGGCTCAAGCAGAAGCACGACCTCAAGCTCGTCGTCATCGACTACTTGCAGCTCATGAGCTCCGGCAAGCGCGTCGAATCCCGCCAGCAGGAGGTCTCCGAGTTCTCCCGCGCCCTCAAGCTCCTCGCCAAGGAGCTCGAGGTGCCGGTGATCGCCATCTCCCAGCTGAACCGCGGCAACGAACAGCGGCAGGACAAGAAGCCCATGATGAGCGACCTGCGCGAATCCGGGTCGATCGAGCAGGACGCCGACCTCATCGTCCTCATCCACCGCGAGGACTACTACGAGAAGGAGACGGACCGCCGCGGCGAGGCCGACCTGATCGTCGCCAAGCACCGCAACGGCGCCACCAAGACCATCCCCGTGGCCTTCCAGGGCCAGTACTCGCGCTTCACCGACATGGCCCGGGACGGCGGCGGCTACTACGGCTGACGCTGCGGTGACGACGGCTGACGTGAACGACGGCGGCCCCGGGACGCCCATGACGTCCCGGGGCCGCCGTCAGCGCTCACACGCTGTGGCTGTCAGGCCTTGCCCTTGACCCGCTCCTCCTCAGGGTCGATCGAGTCCACGAACTCCGCCGTGTCGCGGGCCGCGTCGGCGTCGCCGGCCGCGGCCGACGAGGCGCCCGAGCCCTTGCGCGCCCCCTTGCCGGAGCCCTTCGCGGACGAGCCACGGGCCGTCGACCCCGCCGACTCCTCAGAGCTCGACGCGGACGCCGACCCGGAAATCGGCTCGGCCGTCGGCGCGGTGCTCGGATGGATCACCGAGCCGCCATGCGCCCGGGTGTACCCGACCTCGCCCTCGAAGGCGTCGTGGATGAGCTCCTTCAGCTCCGCCACCAGCGGCTCCTTCGGGTTCGCCGGGGTGCACTGGTCCTCGAACGCCCGATAGGCCAGGTCGTCGATCACGCTCTCCAGCCGCTCCGCCGTCACCCCGTTCGCCTTGAGGCTCATCTCGATCCCGAGATCCTCGGCGAGCTTGGTGACCTCGTCGATCAGGGACTGCACACCCTCCTCGACGGTCGAGGCCGGGAAGCCCATGAACCGTGCGAAGTCGGCGAGATCCTGGTCGGCCCGGTACGACTCGTACTTCGGGAAGATCGCGTGCTTGTACGGCCGTGTGGCGTTGTACCGGATCACGTGGGGCAGGAAGATCGCGTTCGTGCGCCCGTGGGCGATCTCGAACTCCGCGCCGCACTTGTGGGACAGCGAATGCACGATCCCCAGGAACGCATTGGCGAAGGCCATACCGGCCATCGCCGAGGCATTGTGCATCTTCTCCTTGGCCTCCATGTCGTTCTCCAGCACGGCCGCCCGCATGTTCTCGAAGATCAGCTGCGCCGCCCGCACCGACAGGCCACGCGTGTAGTCACTGGCCATCACCGACACGTACGACTCGATGCAGTGCGTCAGCGCGTCCATGCCGGAATCGGCGGCGGTGCGCCTCGGCACCGTGTCGACGAACTGGGCGTCCACGATCGCGACGTGCGGCGTGACCGCGTAGTCCGCGATCGGGTACTTCACGTGGGTCTCCGAGTCGGTGATCACCGCGAACGGGGTGCACTCCGAGCCGGTGCCGGACGTCGTCGGGATCGCCACGAACTGCGCCTTCTTCCCGAGCTTCGGGAAGCGGTAGGTGCGCTTGCGGATGTCCATGAACTTCTGCTTCATGCCGAAGTAGGACGCCTCGGGCTCCTCGTAGAACAGCCACATGCCCTTCGCGGCGTCCATCGCGGATCCACCGCCCAGCGCGATGATGCAGTCGGGCTGGAAATCGCGCATACGCTCGGCGCCCTTGAAGACCGTCGCGGAGGTCGGGTTCGGCTCGACGTCGGAGAAGATCGTCCAGGCCACCTCCTCCTTCCGCTTCTTCAGGTGGTCGATGAGGACGTCGACGTACCCGAACTGCACCATCCCCGGATCGGAGACGATGAACACGCGGGAGATCGCCGGCATCTTCTGCAGGTACTGGACCGAGTACCGCTCGAAGTACGTCTTCGGGGGCACCTTGAACCACTGCATGTTGTTCCGCCGTTCTGCGACCCGCTTGACGTTGATGAGGTCGATGGCCGAGACGTTGCGCGACACGGAGTTGTGGCCGTACGAGCCGCACCCCAGGGTCAGCGACGGGATCAGCCCGTTGTAGACATCGCCGATGCCGCCCAGGGCGCTGGGGGAGTTCACGACGATGCGGCAGGCCTTCATCCGCAGACCGAACTCACGCTGCACCGCCTCGTCGGTGGAATGGATGACGGCGGTGTGGCCGAGGCCCCCGAACTCGAGCATCTCCTCGCAGCGCGCGAAACCCTCGTCCTTCCCGGAGACCGTGGCCATCGCCAGCACCGGGCACAGCTTCTCGCGGGAGAACGGGTGGCCCCCGCCGACTCCCTCGATCGGCACCAACAGCAGCTTCGTGCCCGCGGGAACGTCGAAGCCCGCACCCTTCGCGATCGCCTCGGCGCTCTGACCCACCACCGAGGCGGCGATCGACCCGGTCTCAGTGACCATGAAGGCCTCGAGCTTCGCGCGCTCCGCCTCGGAGACGACGTGGCTGCCGAACTTCTCGAACTCGGCGATGACGTCCTGCGCGATCTCCTCGTCGAGGAAGATCGCCTGCTCGGAGGCACAGATCATGCCGTTGTCGAAGGTCTTCGACAGGATCAGGTCGTTCACCGTGCGGGCGATCTTCGCCGTGCGGTCCACATACACCGGCACGTTGCCCGGGCCGACGCCGAGCGCCGGCTTGCCGGTCGAGTACGCGGCCTTCACCATGCCGGAACCGCCGGTGGCCAAGGTCAGCGCGACGGTCGGGTGGTTCAGCAGGGCGTTGGTGGCCTCGATCGACGGCTGCTCTATCCACTGGATGCAGTGTTCCGGGGCGCCGGCCTCCACCGCGGGGGCCTCATACATGACCTTCGCGGCGGCGCTCGAGCACGTCTGCGCGCTGGGGTGGAACGCGAAGATGATCGGGTTGCGCGTCATGATCGCGATCAGGCACTTGAACATCGTGGTCGAGGTCGGGTTGGTCACCGGGGTGACACCCGCGACCACACCCACCGGCTCGGCGATCTCGGTGATGCCGGTCTGGTCGTCCTCCCGGATCACCCCGACGGTGCGGTCGTCCTTGATCGAGTTCCAGATGTACTCGGTGGAGAACAGGTTCTTGACGCACTTGTCCTCGAACAGGCCGCGGCCCGTCTCCTCGATGGCCATGCGGGCGAGCGGCATGTGCTGATCCACGCCGGCCAGGGCCATGGCATGGACGATGCGGTTGATGCGCTCCTGGTCATAGGCGCCGAAGGCCGTGAGGGCCTGCGCGGCGCGGGAGGCCAGCAGGTCGATGTCGGCGGCCGGTGCGGGGGCACCGCCGGCGGCGGAGGTGTCGGGCGAAGTCGAGGGGCGAGGGGATGCCATGGTGACTGTTGTGTCCTTCGTGTGCGTTGGGGACGCGTCCGCTCCGTCGGAGCTGACGTCCCTGACGCTATGGGGAAGGTCACAGCCGTCTCAACGGCGCTGGAGGGGTGATCGTGCTATGAGCATCGCCGCTGGTCAGCGAAGGTTTCGGGGTGGCGGGCGGCCGACTACGTCCGACATGCCGGAGGGCGATCTCGGTTGTGTGTGACAGACATCACTCCGGAGGAGGCCTGTGGAGGGGGACGGCTGTCCCGGCTTGACCTGCGCCTTTGCGGAAGGCTGGAGGCTGGGAATCCGGAGCCCTCGGGCGGGATCCCGGCACGGGCGAGGGGTGGCTGGCGGACGGGTTGTGCACCGGGGGACCTGGGTCCCCTCGCGGGAATATCCGAGGTTCGATTGCGACCCAGATCACATCAGGTGAGGGTGGGTCGAGGGGCGGGGCTCTCAGCGCGATGGGGGGCGCCCGTAGTTTCGGCCCGGGAGAGGCTCCCGGTCATCGGCGGCGCGGTGGCCGTTTGGGAGGAACCAGGACTTCCGGGATCGCCCGTCGCATATAGAGGTCGAAGTGGGGCACAGTGAAGGCTGCGTACCCGTGCTGAGGGGTGTATAGCAGCCCCATGTCGATCAGCTCGGCTCGTGTGGGGCCTAACTGTGTCGATTCCCTGTCGAGGACGGCTGCGACATCCGCCGCCTTCTGAGGTTCCGGTCCCAGCTCCGCCATGGCTCGCAGGTAGGCGGTCTGCAGTTCGGTCGCGCGATCCAATCGCACGCGGAAGAACGATGAGTCGAGTTTGGCCTGGTAGACCTCCTGCGCGATGGCGACGTCGTCTCGAGTGATGGGGGACGAGTCCGCGACGCCCCACACCGCTGAGCCGAGTTCCTGGATGAAGTACGGGTAGCCGCCAGTGAGGTCATGGGCGAGCTCGAGGGCGTCAGCGGTGAACTCGACCGACTCCTGTCGGGCGGGCCCGCGCATCGCTTCGAGGGCGTCGGCGTGTTCCAGGTTTCCGATGGCAGGGAAGGTGAACAGGCGTTCTGCGTAGGATTTTGCGTCGCCGGCCAGTTCCGCCACCTGAGGCAGGCCTGCGCCGACCACCAGAAGGGGAAGTCCGCGTTGGACCGTCTTGTGGAGGGCGATGATCAGTGCCTCCAACTGCGGCCGCGAGAGGAATTGGATCTCGTCGATGAGGAGCACGACGCCCCGGTTCGCATCCTGTGCCGCCTCGCCCAGGGTGAGCAGGACATCAGTGAGATCCATGGACAGGTCCTGGTGGTCCGCGAGGCCTTCGATCATGTCGACGTTCATTCCGGCCTGCAGCTGCCCCGTAGCGTCGACGGACACGGTGAATGCTGAGAGAGCCGCGGCGGCGCGCTCGAACCGGGCTGTCCATCGGGCCCGCGGGGAGAGTTCGAACAGGGCGGCGCGCAGCCGCATAGCGAGGTCGCGCCGGAACCGGTGGTCATCGTGCTTGACTGCCTCGTACTCCACCACGGCCCACCTCTCGGTCAGCGAAGCGTCGCGGAATCTGCCGAGGAGGACGGTCTTCCCGACCCCGCGCAGGCCAGTGATGATCATGGAACGCGCGGATCGGCCGCGGGCCACGCGCTGTGCGCCACGTCGAAGGTGGCGAGCTGGTCATCGCGGCCCGCCAGCACGTCAGGACGCTCGCCCGCGTTAGGGGTGTAGGGGTTCCTGATCGGGTCCACGCCGCTCCTTGGGGACTTTACCGACTTTAGGTACCTTTATCTGCAGCGCCTAAAGTGTCGCAAGCTCCCTAAGATGCCGTGAGGTCGGCCCGGTGGTGCCCCCGCGCGGAAGTGGAGCGACACGGTGTGGTCGGACGCCAGGGGTGACCGCCCTGAGGAATCTGCCTCCGCCACGGTGGGCACGGAACTCAGCTTCCGTCGTCGGCGAGCATCGTCGTGCGCAGCACGTCGATCACCCGGTCGGCATCGGTGTCGGGGTTCAGGAACGCCAGCCGCAGAGCCGGCTCCCCCTGCACGGAGGTAGGGACGCACAGAATCGTGCCGTCCTTCGCCAGGCGCCGAGACCACCGCGCATACGCCTGCGCGTCCCAGCCGGGGCGGCGGAACATCACCACGCTGAGCTGCGGTTCCATCACCAGCTCCAGGTGGTCCGCCTCCTCGATGGCCCGTGCCACCTGCCGCGACAGCGCCAGGCAGTGCTCCACCGCATCCCGGTACCGGTCGGTGCCATGCGTGGCCAGCGAGTACCACAGCGGCAGGCCGCGGGTGCGGCGCGACAGGTGCGCCGCCAGATCCGACGGGTTCGACTCCCCGCGGTCGATCGCATCCAGGTACGCCGCATGCTGCGAGTGCGTGGCCGCCGCGGGACGCGGGTCGCGGTACAGCAGGGCGCAGCAGTCATACGGGGCGAACAGCCACTTGTGCGGGTCGACGATGAACGAGTCGGCCTGCTCGATCCCCGCGAACAACGGCCGCGCCGACGGCGCCAGCAGTGCCGCCCCGCCGTACGCGCCGTCCACATGCACCCACGCGCGGTGGTGATGCGCCACCTCCACCACCGAGGCGATGTCATCGACGATCCCCGCGTTCGTGGTGCCCCCGGAGACGACGACGGCGCAGATCCGCGGGTGGGCCTCCATCGCGGGGCGCAGCGCCTCCCCGGTGAGCCGGCCCTTCTCGTCGATCGGGATCGTCACCACGTCCATGTCCAGCAGCCGCGCGGCCGAGGCGATCGACGAATGCGCCGTCGATGCGCACGCCAGCGCCCAGCCCCCGGCGGGTCGACCACCGTGCATCCGACGGGCATGCTCGCGCGCTGTCGCCAGCGCCGACAGGTTCCCGCTAGTGCCGCCGGCCACGAACACCCCGGCGGCCTCCTGCGGCCAGCCCAGCAGGCCCGCCAGCCAGTCCAGCACCTGGTTCTCGGCGAACAGCGCACCCGCGCCCGACTCCCACAGCCCGCCGAACACGTTCGCGGCGCTGACGACGGTGTCGAAGGCGACGGCCGCGCGGGTCGGGGCACCGGGGATGTACGCCAGGTTCATGGGGTCGTCGGCGGCGCGGGTGGCCGGCAGCAGCACCCGGTCATACAGCTCCATGGCGCGCTGGGCACCGATGCCCTGGGGCGTGATGGTCTCGCCGACCTCGGCCTGCAGATCCTCGGCGCTGCGGGCCGTGGTCTTCGGGTCGGTGGCGAGGGTGGTGTGGGAGGCGGCCCAGCTCAGCGCGACGGTGACGGCCTCATGCTCATCGCCCCAGATGCGCGACGGCGGGCGGCGGCGCTGCAGGGCATCGGACGCCTCGGTGAAGGCGGAGCGCTCGGCCGCGGTGGCTGCCGGGGCCGGGGCGGTTCCCGGGGCCGGGGCGGTTCCCGGGGCCGGGGCGGGGGTGTCCGGCTGGCCCTGCGAGGCGGTGGTGTCCGGCGTGGGGCGGGGGCGATCGTCGGTGGTCACGGGGGACATGGTCCCACGGGGCGTGGGGCGTGGCCGGGCGGGGTCGAGAATGGGCCCATGGCGGCAGAGATCTGGTCCCACGTCGGCATCACCCCGCTCGGCGCGCTCAGCGTGGCCCTCGCGACGGTGGTGCTGTACCTGGTGCTCGTCACGCTGGTGCAGGTGTCGGGGCCGCGGTTGTTGGGCAGCCCGTCCGTGCTGAGCTGGGGGGTGATGGTGCTGCTCGGGGCGCTCACCGCCCGCGCCATGCTCGGTGACTCCCCGACGCTGATGGGTGCCCTCGTCGCGCTCGCCACACTGCTGGTGATGGAAGCGACGCTGGGTCGGGCCGGGGCCGCATTGCACGGTCTGGGGGCGAAGCGATCCCCCGGCCGCCGGCGAGGCGGGGCCGATGTGGTGATGGTGGCCGGGGAGCCCGTGGCCGCGGCACTCCACCGGCGGCGCCTGGAGCCCGAGCACCTCGCCGTGCTGCTGCGCCGCGCGGGGGTCCGACACCTCGAGGATGCGGCGCTGGTGATCCTCGAGGCGCGCGGGCAGATCTCGATCGTGCGGGCGGGGGAGCAGATCGACGCTGCGCTGCTCGCGGGGGTGCGCGGCGCGGAGCGAGTACCCCGGCCCTGGTGCGGGACTGAACCGCCGGGCCACGCCCGTCAGTCGCGACCCCTCAGCCACGGCCCCGTGACGCTCGCCGGGTCGGCCGCGACCTGCGCCGGCGTGCCCTGCGCCACCACCCGGCCGCCGTCCTCCCCGGCGCCGGGACCCAGGTCGATCACATGGTCGGCCCGGGCGATCACCCGCACGTCATGCTCGGCGATCACCACGGTCGCACCGGAGTCCACCAGGCGGTCGAGCTCGGCCAGGAGCCGGTCGATATCGGCCGGGTGCAGCCCGACGGTCGGCTCGTCCATCAGGTACAGGCTCTGCCCGCGGCCCGTGCGCTGCAGCTCCGTGGCGAGCTTGATGCGCTGCGCCTCACCCCCCGACAGCTCGGTGGCGCTCTGCCCCAGCCGCAGATAACCCAGCCCGATACGGGACAGCGCCCCGAGCGCCCGCGCCACCCGCGGCTCATCCGCGAACACCCGGGCCGCCTCGTCGACGGTCAGCTGCAGGACATCGGCGATGGTGAGCCCGTTCCAGGTGACCTCGAGGGTCTCGGGGGCGTACCGCGACCCGCCGCACCGGGGGCAGGTGACGTACGTGCCGGGCAGGAACAGCAGCTCCACCTCGATCTGGCCGGTGCCGGCGCATTCGGGGCAGCGGCCCTCCGCCACGTTGTAGGAGAACCGGCCGACGCCCCAACCGCGCCGCCGGGCCTCCGCGGTGTCGGCGAACAGGCGCCGTACCCGGTCGAACAGACCGGTGTAGGTGGCCAGGCACGAGCGCGGGGTGCGGCCGATGGGGCGCTGCGTGATGTGGACCAGGCGGGTGAGGCCGTCAGCACCGTCCACGGCCTCGACCCGCACCTGCTCGGCGGGGTCGGGGGCGCCGGCCAGCAGGGCCGGGTCGGTGGCGTCGTCGGGGGCCTCGTCACCCGCCTCGGGGGCATCGGCGACGGTGGTGCGCACCCTCTCGCCCATCACCGTGCCGAGAACATGCGTGAGCAGGGTCGACTTCCCGGCGCCGGAGACGCCGGTGATCGCGGTTAGTGCCGCCCGGGGCAGGTCGACGTCGATGCCCTGCAGGGTGCGGGTGCGCACGCCGCGCAGACGCAGGATCTGGTCTCCGCCGCGCACCGGCAGCTCCGCGCTGCCCCGCAGCACCGGCGGGTCCAGGTGCAGGTAGCGCGCGGTGCGGGACTCCTCGACCTCGGCGAGCGCCTCCACCGGCCCGGAGAACAGCACCCGGCCGCCGCCCTCCCCGGCGTCGGGGCCGACGTCCACGACCCAGTCGGCCTGTTCCACCAGCGACATGTCGTGTTCCACCAGCAGCACCGAGTTGCCCTCGTCGAGGAAGCGGCGCATGAGCTCCACCAGCACACCCTTCTCACTCGGGTGCAGCCCGGCCGACGGCTCATCCAGCACGTACGCGACACCGAACAGGCCACTGCGCAGCTGTGCCGCCAGGCGCAGGCGCTGCAGCTCACCGGTGGAGAGACTGCGGGCGGGGCGGTCGAGCGACAGGTGGCCGAGGCCGAGGCCGACAAGGGTCCGCAGCGCGGGCAGCAGGGTCGGCAGGAGGATCCGCTCGGCCTCGTCCTCGGGGCTGCCGCCGGTGCGGGGCAAGTGGTCGCTGCGCTCCTGCAGACGCTCGGCCAGGCGCCGCGTGGGCAGCGCCGCGAGGGCCCAGATCGGCTCCCCTAGGTAGGTGACGCGCAGCGCGTCGGGCGTCAGGCGGTGGCCCTCGCAGGCGGGGCACACGCGGGTGTCGAAGAACGCGAGGACGCGACGGCGGGAGGACTCCGCGGCCGTGTGCTCGAGGGTCTCGCGCAGGTAGCGGGTGACCGAGCGCCACTGCCCACGGTAGGTGCGCTGAGCCTTGTGCGGCTCCCGCTCGGGGTGGACGGTCACGACGGGCTGCTCGTCGGTGTACAGGATCCACTGGCGGGTGTCGGCGTCGAGGTCCCGCCACGGACGGTGGATGTCGACGCCGAGGGTGGCGAGGATGTCGCGGAAGTTCTTGCCCAGCCAGGCCCCCGGCCAGGCGGCGATGGCGCCGTCGGCGATCGACAGCGACGGGTCCGGCACCATCGACTCCTCCGTCGGCTCCCGCAGGACCCCGGCGCCGTGGCAGGTGGGGCAGGCGCCCTCGGGGGTGTTGGGGGAGAAGTGGTCGGAGGTCAGGCGGCCGCCGTGCAGGGCGGAGCCGCGCTCCAGCACGTCGGCAGGGTGATCGCCCGCGCGGGAGTACAGCATCCGCAGGGAGCTCGACAGGGTGGAGACGGTGCCGACGGTGGAGCGGGAGCCCCCGGCGGCGGTGCGCTGTTCCAGGGCGACGGTCGGCGGCATCCCGCGGACGTCCTCGACGCGGGGGTCGACGGCCGATCCGATCAGCCGCCGGGCGAACGGCGCCACCGACTCCAGGTAGCGGCGCTGCGACTCCCCGTGGAGGGTGCCGAACGCCAGCGAGGATTTGCCCGAGCCGGACACCCCGGTGACGGCGACGAGGCGGCCGCGGGGCAGGTCGACGTCGACGTGGCGCAGGTTGTGCAGATGCGCGTCGTGGACGTGGATGTGGCCGGGGGTGGGGTGTGAGGCGGGGTCCGGGGCGGAGCCGGGGGCGGAGTCGAGGGCGGAGCCGGGGGCGGAGTCGAGGGCGGAGCCGAGGGGATGGCCGGGGGTGGCAGGCGCCTGGGAGTCGGGCATTCGCGCACCGTAGCAACGACGCATGGACGGCGGCGGAGTGGAGCGGGGTGGTGACTGGCGAGCGAGCGGGGTGACGCGCGTCACCGAGCGGCCGGCCCGGCTTATTCCCGTCCCGGTGCTCCTGTGCGTTCTGACGTGTTCCGTTCCACGGAGTGGAAGTGAACGCGTCAGAATGCGACGTCGGAGCCGTCGGAAGCCGACCCCAGCCGCGCGGCCCGGCGCCGCACCCGGTGCGCCCGCACCGAATCCGTGGTGAGCAGCGCGAGCGCCACCCACACCAGGGCGAAGCCGAACCACCGCACCGTCGGCACCTGCTCCCCGAGCAGGAACACCGCCACCAGCAGCTGCATCACCGGGGTGAGGAACTGCAGCAGCCCGATCGTCACCAGCGGCACCCGGGCGGCTGCCGCAGCGAACAACAGCAGTGGGATCGCCGTGACGATGCCGCTCGACGCCATCCACACCGAGTTCCCGGCGCCGCTGCCGAACGTGGTGCGGCCCTGCAGCTCGACCACCACCAGGATCATCGCGGCGACGGGCAGCAGCACCGTCGTCTCCGCCGCGAGCGAGCGGAAGGCGGTGAGACGGGGCCCCAGACGGTTCTTCAGCAGGCTGTACCCGGAGAAACTCACCGCGAGACCCAGGGCGATCCACGGCACGGTGCCCCGGGCGATCGTGAGGAACAGGCAGGCCGCCGTGCCCATCGCGACGGCCGCCCACTGCAGCGGGCGCAGGGTCTCCCGCAGCACCAGCACCCCGAGCGCGATCGTCACCAGCGGGTTCAGGAAGTACCCGAGCGCCGCCTCCGAGGTGTGGCCGCTGTTCACGGCGACCACGTAGATCAACCAGTTCGCCCCGACGGCCAGCCCCGCGAGCACCACCAGCAATGCCCGGCGGGGATCGGCCAGCAGAGGCCGGACGAACCCCAGGTCGCGGCGCAGAACGATGACGAGCGCGCACACCACGAACGCCCACAGGATCCGGTGGGCCACGATCTCCCACGGACCGGCGGGCAGCAGCTGGCGGAAATACAGGGGGAACACGCCCCACAGCACGTAGGCGAGGAACCCGTACGCGGTTCCCCGGGCGGTCTCGTCACGGGTCTGGCTCACCCCGGAAGGGTAGGCGGAAGAGCAGGCGCCGACAGGGGGTCGCCTAGGATCAAGCCGCCGCAGGCCTCCCGGCACGCGGCATCTCAGGCCCGCCCGGGAGGAACGCCCGTGACCAGCACCCCGACTCCGCCCCCCCGTGACACCGCGCTCGGCCCCGACCACCGGGCGCAGTGGCTCAGGCACCGGTCGACTGGACCTGGTCGACGCCGTCCGTGGCAGCGCCATGCTCCTGGTGGTGCTGAGCCATGTGCTGCGCGGCCTGTTCGCGGCCGGTCTGGTGTCGGCCGACGGGACCGCCTGGGGCGTGCTCGACCGCGCCCTGTACCTGGTGCACATGCCGATGTTCGCGCTGATCGCCGGCACGTTCATCCCGCGCAGTGTCGACTCCCGCGGCCTCGGCGCCTTCAGCCGCAACCGGGTGGAGACCCTCGGCTACCTGTTCCTACTGTGGACCCTGCTGCAGGGCACCGTCGAGGTCCTCACCAGCCCCGTGAAGAACGTGCCGACCACCTGGGGGCAGGTCGCCGACCTCACCCACCCGGTGGGGCACCTGTGGTTCCTGCCGTTCATCCTGGTGGCGAGCCTGTTGACGGCGGCCGTGGCCCCGTGGAGGTCCCGCGCCCGCGCGGCCGGGGCGCTCGCCGTCGCGGCTGCGCTGTCGCTGCTGACCTGGGGTGCGGTGGGCGGCATCATCGCGATCCAGGTGCTGCCGCTGCTGGTGTTCGTGATGCTCGGTGCGGTGATCGGTGCCGCGCGGGTGGAGGCCTTCGCCGGTCGGACGCCGCTGCCAGTGCTCGCAGCCGGCGGTCTCGCGCTCCTGGTCGGCTGGGTCGCCCTGGCCGTGCCGCCCAGCACGCTCATCCCGTCGGAGCCGTCGATCGCGCGCACGGTCGCAGGTCTGGCGGCGGGGGTCGCCGGCACCGTGGTCAGCGGGCTTGCTCTGGTGATGCTGGTCGGGGCGGTGTCGCGGACGATTCCCGCGGTGCGGCGCGCCCTGGCGTACTGCGGGCGCACGTCCCTGCAGATCTACCTGCCGCACATCATCGCGACCGCCGGCTCCCGGGTGGCGCTCGGCATGGCGGGGGTGACGCACCCCTGGGTGCACCTGATCGCCGGCACCGTGGTCGGCGTCGCGGCGCCGCTGGTGCTGTGGATCATCGCCCGACGGTGGATGCCGTGGCTGTACGCAACGATCTGGCGCACCGGACTGGTGGCCAGCCGCGAGGGCTGAGGGGAGGCCCCGAACGGGCCTGCTGATATCAGCGGGCTCGGCGCTCCGCCTCCGCGGCGATATCGGCGAGATCGGTGTCCATCGCCTTCGTCGTCACACGCATCCCCAGGGCACCGAGCGCCCGTCCGACCATCGCGAGGGCCCCGGTGCGGGCCGGGCTCGAGGCGCCGAACACCGTCGTCAGCTTGGTCTGATCCCCGGGCACCGGCTCCAGCAGGAACTCGGAGCGGTACTGCGTGCCCTTGTGGGCGGCCGTGACCGTGGTGCGGTGCGGGGCGTCGACCTCCACCACCTGCATCTCCTCGGTACCGCGCATGCCCAGCATGGAGCGGGTCTCCCGCCAGCGGGTGCCGACGGCGTACGGGCCGGGGGTGAGGACCTCGACCGACTCCACACCCGACAGGAACGTGGTGGCGTTCTCCAGATCCGTGAGGACGGACCACACCACCTCGGGGCGGGCGGCGATGAGGCGCTCGCGGCGCACGTCGATCGTGTTCATGGGGCTGAGCCTTCGGGGTGGCGGCACTCACCCGGTGCGCGGCGGGACGGCGTGACGGGGCGGCATCCCCTGGCCACCGGCGACGAGGCGCGCGCCGAACCGGTAGAACTGTGCGGTGCCCTCCGTGACCCCCTCGGTGCCCCCGACCGATCACCCGCGCTCCGCCCGTACGACCCCCGGTGTAGACACCGCATCCCGTTCCCGCGCGACGCCCCGCGGCGGCCGTGCCCTCCCGCCGCTGCTCATCGTCCTGGTGGTCGCGTCCCTCGCGATCATGCTGCGCCCGGCCGCCGCAGCCGTCGGACCCCTCCTCGAGCCCCTGACCACCTCCCTCGGTGCCAGTGACCTCTCTGCCGGTGCCCTCACCGCCCTGCCCTGCCTGGTGTTCGGCCTCGCCGGCCTGACGGCGGTGCCGCTGGCCCGTCGCACCGGCCTCACCGGCGCCCTGGTGCTCGCCATGCTGCTTCTGGTCGTCGCCGGGAGCGTGCGCACCCGCGTCGGCGATATGGGGCTGTTTCTGCCGCTCAGCGCGCTGGCGCTCGCCGGACCTGCGCTCGGCAACGTGGTACTGCCCGCGTGGATCAAGGTCCACGGTGGCCGCCATCGCGTGGCCCTGATGACCCTCTACAGTTCGGTGCTCTCCGCCGGCGCGTTCCTGGCGTCGCTGCTGGCGGTGCCGCTCGCCCCCGACACCCCTGAGGGGTGGCGTCTGTCGCTGCTGTGGTGGGTGCTGCCCGCGGTGGTGCCGATGCTGCTCGCCGTCGTGGTGCTGCGCCGTGCCGGCCACGACTTCCCGCCGGCCGAACCCCGCGCCGTGGGCCGCACCGACGGACGTCGGACCCTGCTGCGGGCTCCGACCGCGGTGGCACTGACCGCCCTGTTCGCTCTGCAGTCCGGCAACGCGTACACCCAGTTCGGGTGGCTGCCGCGGCTGTACGCGGACGCCGGGATCGGGCCGGCCGCCTCCGGGGCGCTGCTCGCAGTGGTCGCGGGGCTGGGCATCGTCGGCGGTCTGGTGATGCCGGTGGTGATCGACCGCTCGCGGCACCTGCGGGCGCTCTGCGGCCTGTTCGGGCTTCTCACCGCCGGGGGATATGTGGGGCTGCTGCTCGCCCCGCACGCGGGGGCGCTGCTGTGGGCGGTGATGCTGGGGCTGGGCGGCTTCACCTTCCCGACGGTGCTGGCGCTGATCCCGGCGCGCAGCCGGTCGGCGGAGATCACCGCGCGACTGTCGGGAATGGTGCAGCCGCTCGGGTACATCGTCGCGGCGCTGATGCCGCTGGGAGCGGGGGCGGTGCTCGCCGCCACCGGCTCGACGACTCTCGTGCTCGGGCTGCTGGCCGGGTCGGGGCTGCTGTTGGGGCTGGTGGGGCTGCGCGCCGCGGCCCCTGTGGTCGTCGACGATGAGCTGGCCCAGGCGCGCTGAGGGATGCGTCGACCGCTGCGGTGGCACCCGTGGGCTGCCGGTGCCGGGTCACCCTGTCGGCTCTCCCCGCAGTGTCACCCCACCGTGCGATCATGACGCCATGAGCCCCAGCGCCCACCCGCACTACGTCACCGACGACACCATCCCGCCCGTGACCGACCGCGAGATCGCCCCCGCTCGACGGGGCCGCCTCTCCTCGCGTGTGCGGGCGTTCCTGCCGCAGGAGCTCATGGCGCAGTGGGCGCGCCGCACCCACCGACCCAGCACACCCTCGCGTCGTCTCGTGCCGGCCGCCCAGGTCACCCGCGAACGCCTCGGCGGCACCCCCGTCACGTGGATCCGCCGCGACCTCGCGGGCGCCGGTGCCCTGATCCACCTGCACGGAGGCAGCTACGTGCACGGGGAGAACGCCACCACCTGGGACTGGCTCGCCGAGGTGCAGCGCCGCACCGGTGCCGCCGCCGCGATGGTCCACTACCGGATGCCGCCCGCGCACCCCTACCCGTACGCCCTCGACGACACCCTCGACGCCCTCCAGGCGATGGTGCGGGAGACGACCGTGCGCGAGGGGCGCTGGGTGCTGTCCGGCGACAGCGCCGGCGCCGGCCTGGCTCTCGCCACCGCCGTGGCGCTGCGCGACGGCGGCCTGGAGCTGCCGCGCGCCCTGGTGCTGACCAGCCCGTGGGTCGACCTCACCGGCACGGATCCGCTGCGACCCGTGCAGCAGGAGCGCGAGCCCGCCATGCTCGCCCAGAACCTGCAGCGCGCCGCCCGGGTGTACGCGGGGTCGCTCGATGAGTCCGATCCCCGCGTCAGCCCGCTGTTCGCCGACCTGCGCGGCCTGCCGCCGGTGCACCTGCTGGCCGGGGACCGCGACCTCCTGCTCGGTGACTCCCGTCGCCTGCGCGATGCCCTGGTGGCCGCGGGTGTGGACGTCGAGTACGTGGAGGTGCCCGGCGGGGTGCACAACCATCCGTTCCTTCCCGGCGGAGCGTCCGTGCAGTACGCGCGTCGGGCGCAGATCGAGGCCGTGCGCGGCCACCTGGGGCTGTGCGAGGCCCCGCTGACCTTCCCGCTGCCCGGGGGCGCCGAGGGACACTGACGCCGCGGGACGGGGCAGTGCGGGTGCGCCGATTCCCGAGCCGATGTCGCGATGTGCGCGCCTGGTTTCCACGTACTGGAAACCAGGCGCGCACATCGCGCACGGGGCGAGGGCGGGGGCGGGAGCGGGCGCGCATATCGCGCACGGGGCGGGGCCTGGTGCGCACGGGGCGGCGCCGGGTGGGCACGGCATGGGGGATGCGCCCGGCGCCAGCCCCGCCGGCGTCAGCGGCCGAGGATCTCCCGCACCCGGGGGATGACCTCCGTGCCGTACAACTCGATCGAGTGCATGAGGTGCTCGTGCGGCACGGTGCCGGTGGAGTACTTGAGGTCGAAGCGGTCGAGCCCCAGCAGGTCGATCGTGCGGGCGATCTTCTGGGCGACGGTCTCGGGGCTGCCGACGTACAGGCTGCCGCCCTGGATCTCCGCCTGGTATTCGGCCTCACCGCTGGGGCCCCAACCGCGCTCGGAACCGATCTTGTTGCGGTTCATGATCCAGGCGTCGCGCAGCTGGTCGATCGCCTCGGCATCGGTGTCGGCGATGTGGCCGGGTGAGTGCACGGCCACGGGCAGAGCTCCCTTGCCGAGCTGCTCGGAGGCCTGATGGAACAGGTTCACGTACGGGGCGAAGCGTTCGGCCGGGCCGCCGATGATCGCCAGGCGCAGGCCGAGGCCGTGGGAGGCGGTGCGGACCACGGAGTTCGGGCTGCCGCCGACGGCCACCCAGGTGGGCAGGGTGCGCTCCATCTCGGGGTAGACGCGCTGGTCGGTCAGCGGTGGCCGGGTGGTGCCGGACCAGGTCACGGGCTTCTGCGGGAGCAGCTTCACGAACAGATCGAGCTTCTCCTCGAACAGCTTCTCGTAGTCCTGCAGCTGGAAGCCGAACAGGGGGAACGACTCGGTGAAGGAGCCGCGGCCCAGGGTGATCTCGGCGCGGCCGTTGCTGAGGGCGTCGATGGTGGAGAAGTGTTCGAACACGCGCACCGGATCGTCGGAGCTGAGCACCACCACGGCGGTGCCGAGGGTGATGTTCTCCGTGACGGTGGCCAGGCCCGCGAGCACCGTGTCGGGCGCGCTGATGGTGAAGTCGGGGCGGTGGTGTTCGCCGACGCTGAAGTGGTCGACGCCGACCTGGTCGGCGCGCACGCCTTCGGCGATGACGTTGCGCAGCACCTGGGCGTGGGTGAGCGGGGTGCCGTCGAGGCCGACGGTGGTGTCACCGAAGGTGTCGAGTCCGAAGGTGAGGGGGCGGGTGGTGGTCTCGCTCATGGTGACCTCCTGGGAGTGGTCGAGGGGTGGCGCTGGCGGGGGTCGGGCACCGGGCCCGGAGAGATCGGCCCGGGGTGCCACGCCACCGCGAGATAGTCGTAGAATATTCAACTACAGCGTGGGTTGCAACATTCCCGGGCCGACGTGCGGGTCGCCGGGCCAACGCGCGAGTGGTCGGGCCGACGTGCGTGGTGCCCCTCGCGGCCGCGCCCCTCGCTCCTGCACCGCTCTGCGTTCACAACCCCCGGTGCATGATCACCAGGTCATGCCAGCGTCCGAACTTCCGCCCCGCCTCTGGCAGGAACCCGGCGCGGGTGAATCCGCACCGTTCATGCACCCGCAGCGACGGCCCGTTGCCCGCCTCGATCAGCGCCACCATGGAATGGCCACCGAGGTGGCGAGCGTGCTGCACCAGGGCCTCCAGCAGCAGACGCCCCACGCCGCGCCCCCGCGCCGCCGCCTCCACATACACCGAGTCCTCCAGTGTGTGCCGGTACCCGGAACGGGGCAGCAACGGTCCGACCCACGCTGCACCGAGAAAGGTTCCCGGATCGGTGCCGGTGTCCTCGGCGACCAGAACCCGACCATGCTCGACGAGCTCCCGCGCCCACGCCACGGTCTCCGGGCGGGGTGGGACCTCCTCGATCCACAGACCTGGGCTGTGCCGGATGGCGTCCTCCCGCTGGGCGACGAGGGCGCTGATGTGGTGCTCGGCACCGGGCAGGATCCGCACCGCCCCGGGCCCGGAACCGCCGTGGCCAGAGCCCCCGGGCCCGCAGTCCCCGGGCGCGCAGTCCCCGGGCCCGCAGCCCCCGTGGCCGGAGCCCCGGACGGAGGAACGGATGCGGTGCGGGCCGTCGGCATGCATGCCGGGAGCGTAGTGGATTCCGCGCCTATCCTGGGCGGATGGTCGGATCGGGAACCGGGGCGGAGGCCCCGTGGCAGGGCACCCTGCCCACCTGCCTGGTCGATGCCGTGGAGGAGACGGGGTCGCGTCTGGCCCCTCCCGGAACCCTGCGGGTGGTGGTGCAGCGGTTGCGGCTCACCGAGAGGGGGCGGCCGGTGGGAGTGCACTGGCAGGCCGGGGCCATCGCCGACGTCGACGGCAACCTGGTGCCGGTGGAGCTCACGGCGTTGTTCGACCGGGCCGGCGACGAGGACCTTCTCGACGCACTCGAGGTCGGTGCGCAGCAGCTCCTGCGGGACCTCGCCGGCCAGGGCCTGGAGGCTGTGGACGTGCTGCGCCTCACCCGTGACTGGCGCCGCGACCCGGTGGCGCATCTGCGGTGGGGCGTGGAGATCGGCCCGGAGGAGATCGGGGCGGTGCCGCGCCCGGACGCCCTCTACGACCCCGCGTTGGACCTGCGGCTCAACGCCCCGGACCTGGAAGCCCTGCAGGATGCGCGCCGTGCGGCGTGCTGCTCATGGACGCGCCGGCTGCGGAACTGGGTGCGGGACGCCCTGCCCTGGGGCCGCTGAGACCTGGGTCGACGGCCCCATCGGCAGTCCCGCGACCGTCGCGAGCGCGCGACCCAGCGACGCCCAGGACTGCGGGCCGACGATGCGGTCAGCCGCCTGACCACCCAGAAGCACCCCGACGGGTGCCTCGGCGTCGGCCACGGCCCGCGGTCCGGCGTAGTACGGGTCCTCCCCGGAGACGATCTCCCGCTGGGTGGCGGACCCACCGATGACGGTGCCGAGATCCCCGTCGATCACCGCGATCACGTCGGTGTCGACGGTCGCGCCGAGCCCGTCGTCGACCGGCCTGACCCGGACAGGTGCCCGACGCGCGAGAGCGAACAGGGTGTCGACGGCGGCCTCCCGCAGGGCCTCCGGCAGGTCGCGGCGCACGTGCAGGGCACCGTGTGGGCCGTCGGGCCACACCAGCGTCGACCACGACGCAAGACCGGTGCCGTCGGTGCGCAGCAGCCCGGCGTCGGCCAGGGCGACGTTCGGGTGGACCAGGTGTGTCACCGGCACCAGCGGGCGGCCGGGCAGGACCGCCACCACGTCCTCCGGGGTGGGGCGCACAGCCGTCAGCACCTGCTCCAAGTGCGTGGCGAGGTCCCCGACGGCTCGCCGCACCCCGGGGGAGTCGACCCCGTCGCGGCGACGCGCCTCGGAGAGGTCCGCGAGGCGCAGGGCCAGGAGGTCCACCCGGTGGGTTCGCACGACCTCGGCGGTGATCTCGGCGGCGAAGGCATCCTTCGGGACCGCGCCGAGCCGCACCCCGGCGTCGCGACGCGGTGCGAGGTGGCCCTGCGCCATCCGCGGGGAACTGGTCGCGAGGGTCATGGCCCAGCGGTCGGGGTAGTCGCGCAGCTGCTCGACCAGCGGCAGACACCAGTGGATGGGGGCGCCGGCGGTCGCGGGCCAGCGGATCGCTGCGGTGGCGCGGCCCTGGGCGTGGCCGGCATCGAACAGCGTCGGTGCAAGCAGGGACGCGGCGAACCAGTGGGCGCGCGGCCCGCTGTGACTCGGATCGAAGGGCACCTGGGTGGGCACCCCGGTGGCGGCGACGGTGCGGCCGGTGGAGAGGCTCACCAGCGCGGGGTCTGATTCGGAGGGGCCGCCTCCGACGAGCGTGAGGCCCCGGCAGGGCGTCGGGCGCGCCGGTAGCGTGTCGAGGATGCGCTCCAGTTCCCCGGGGGAGGCGCCGTCGACAGCGACGACGACGAGGCGTGCGGCGTCCATGCCGGGCTCCCTTCCCTGGAGGCGGTGTGTCGGGGATCGGGGCGTGGCCGGTGCGCGGCGGGGCGCACGGGAGCGCGCCCGCGACGTCTCGGCAGGCTAGGGGGCACGGGTGACGATGCCAGGTGGAGGGGGTGAGCGGTGGCGCACCGCTCGGTGAACAGCGCTTGAACGCCCCCGGGGCGGGGTCGGTGGACGGGGCGCGGGGGTCTGGTGGGGTGCGGGACGGGGCGTGGTCGGCGGGCGGGCGTCAGCGGATGTCGGGCGCGCTGGGGTCGCCGCGCCCGGCCTCGGCCTCCTGGGCCCGGCGCACGGTGCGGGCGGCGCGCTCCTCCCGCTCGACGCTGTGGCGCAGCCCCTCCTCATGATCCCCGGGCCGCGCGGGCCACGCCGCCATCGCCACCCACGTGGCGACGGTGAGCAGACAGATCACCGCGATGCCGACCCAGAACAGGGTGGGGTCGGGATCGGGAGCGCGGGTGAGGTCGAGCCACTCGGGGGGACCGGCCGGGACGAACACGCGCTCATGCTACGCGGCGGGGGCGTGGCCTGCGGATTGTGCACAGCCAGGAGGTAGGGCGGGTGCCGCTCCTACGATGGCCGCATCATGGCCGACGTCATCGCCGGGCGCTTCGCGCTGATCGACCGCATCGCCCGCGGGGGTTCGGGCGATGTGTGGCGTGCCTGGGATCGGAAGCGTGAGCGGATCTGCGCGGCCAAGGTGCTGCGGCAACGGGACTCGGAGGATCTGCTGCGTTTCGCCCGCGAGAAGGGCGTCACCTTCGATCATCCGCACCTGCTCACGCCCGACGGCTGGGGTGCCGAGGACGAGCACGTCGTGATCGCCCTGCCTCTGGTCACCGGAGGAACCCTCGAGGCGCTGGTGTCCCGGCACGGCCCGCTGGGGTCCGAAGCTGTGACCGTGATCCTGCATCAGGTGCTCGACGGTCTGGCCCATGTGCACGCCGCCGGATGGGTGCACCGCGATGTGAAACCCGCGAACGTGCTGCTGGAAGCGCACGGGCTCGTGCCGGTGCACTGCCGGCTCGGTGACTTCGGCATCGCCGTGCACCACCGGGATGTGCGGCTGACGCATGTGGGGATGCTCAACGGCACCCCCGGGTATCTGGCCCCGGAGCTCTTCGACGGGGCCGGCCCGGAACCCTCCCACGATGTGTATGCCGCGGGGGTGCTGGCCCTCGCCCTGCTCAGCGGACGCACGCGGCGGGAGGACCGGGAGCTCACCGCGGCGCGGATCGACCAGGAGCTCGCCGGGGCGCCGGAGCCGTTCGCGGCGGCGGTGCGGCGCATGCTCGCCGAGGATCCGGACGATCGCTTCCGCGACGCGGCCGCGGCCCGGGATGCCCTGCCGACCCCACCGGCCGGCCCGGTGCACTGGGCCGACGGCCGGCCGCTTCTGGTCGCCGACACGCTCCCACCGTGGCCCGAAGGGGTGGACGTGCCGCACGCACGGGAAGCACGGGAGGCACGGGAGGCACGGGAGGCGCCTGAGGCACGGGAGGCGCCGGGCGCCGCCGCGGGGTACCGGGCGGCAGGGCGACGCACCGCGTCACCACAGCCCGGCGCCGACGGCGAGGTGGCTCGGGCCTGGGTGGTCTCGCTCGGCGCCGGCGCGGCCGCCGCGATCACCCTCGGCGGCGCCGCCGGCCTGCTCCTGCGAAGCCTGCTGGGCTGAGAGCGTCCCCGATCAGTCGCTGACGGTGGTGACGTCGAGCGCCTGCACCCGCGCCTGCGCGCGCGGGTCGAGCAGCAGGTCCACCTGAGCGGCGCGGTGGCCCTCCCCGACGGGCTCCAGGACCCACCGCAGGTGTGCCCGCGACATGACCCGGGCGGTGTCGACCGTGAGTTGCTCGAGCGCGGAGGCGTCCAGACCGGCGGTGCTGAGCGCCAGGTCCAGCCGCCGGCGCCGCTCCTCCCGGGAGATGTCGGGGTCCATGTTGTCGGCGAACCACGCATCCGCCAGGGCGTCATCCCCGGTGCGCAGCCACTGCAGCATCGCCTCGGCGGCCTCCCGGGCTCGCGGAGCGGCCTCGAGCGGACGCGGGGCCAGCAGGTCCGGGCTGTGCCGACGCAACGCCCGCAGCGCCTGCATGCCCAGCGGCACCGCCGGGGCGTACTTCGAGTTCGCGAGCACCACCACGCCGACGCCGCTGTCGCGATGCCACGCCATGAAGGACCCGTACCCGGGGTAGCCGCCGGAATGGGAGACGATCTCTCCGAGGTCGGCGAACCGCTCCACCACCAGCCCGTACCCGTAGGCGCGGATGCGGTCGAAACCGGGGGAGACGCCGTCGGCCCCGGCGGGCAGCGGCGGCATCGGCTGCACCCGGTGGAACTGCTGCATCTCCCGGCGCGATGCCGCCGACAACGGTGCCGTCGCATCCTCGGGCTCGGCCTGCGCGGCCTCGGGCTGCTCCGCGGCGGCGAGGAACCGCACCCAGCGGGCGACGTCGTCGACGGTGGAGAACAGCCCCGCCATCGCCCCGTACACGCCGGGGTCGTCGAACGGCACCTGTTCGAAACGGGTGGCGTCGGTGCGCTCGTTCAGACGGTGGCCGATCGCCAGCCGGGAGGTGTCCAGGCCGTCGCGGGAGTAGGCGGTGTCGCTCAGACCCAGCGGCTCCAGGAAGACCCGGCGGATGTACTCGTCATACCCCTCGCCGGAGACCTCGTCGATGATCCGGCCGAGCAGGGAGAACCCGGTGTTGGAGTACTCGAAGCCGGTGCCGGGGCGGTGCACCCAGCCCAGGCCCCCGCGCAGCAGCTGGGCGAACTCCTCGCGGGTCATGGACTCCTGCCGGTCGCCCCACGGGTTGTCGGTGACGAACCCGGCGCTCATGGTGAGCAGATCCCGCACCGTGATGACGGGGGAGTCGGGCGTGGCGGGGGTGATCGCGGCGGCCTCCGGGACGTAGGTGGCGGCGGGCTCGTCGAGCCGCAGTCGGCCCTCATCGCGCAGATGGAGGATCGCCGCGGCGGTGAAGGACTTCGACATCGAGGCGATGCGGGAGATGGTGGCGCGATCCATCGGGGCGGAGCCCTCGTCGGGGGTGCCGTCGGTGAGGGCGCGGTGGCCGGCGGCGCCGTGGGCGAGGATCCGCTCGTCGTGGGCGTGGCCACCGATGACGGCCCAGGTCACGCCGCTGGTGCGGTGCTCGGCGACAGCGGTGTCGAAGAGCTCGGTGAGGGCGCGGACGGCGTCGTCGGAGGGCAGGGGAGCAGGGGAGGTCGTCGTGGGCATGGATTCACTCTAGGAGGCCCCCGCGACAGTCGAGGACGACAGCCGAGGGCGACAGTCGAGGGCGGCTGGGGTGACGCGGGCCCAGGGGCCGCCCGGGACGGTGCGGTACCGTCGCCCCACCTCGTCGAGAGACGGCGGGGCGAACCATGAGGAGGATCCATGAACCTCGGCGACAAGATCCAGAACAAGGCCCAGGAGCTGTCCGGCAAGGCCAAGGAGGGCCTCGGCGACGCCACCGACAACCGCGATCTGCAGGCGGAGGGCGCGGGCGACCAGGCCGAGGCCGGCACCCGCCAGGCTGGCGAGCACATCAAGGACGCCGCCAAGGACCTCAAGGACGGCTTCGGGAAGTGACATCCCCGGCGGTGCGATAGAACGCCCCCAACGCCTCAGCGGCGCGCTCGCCGATCAGCGGCACCAGCGCTGCCGTCTCCACCAGGGCCGGGTCGAATGCGACCCGGTCCTGTGGTGTCTGCGGGGCCGGGTCCGCGGCCGGCATATCGGCCGACGGTGCCGCGGCGGGGTCTGCCTCCCCGGCCGAAGGCACCGGGGCGGGGTCTGCCCCGTCGGGCGACCGGGCACCCCGCGCGTGATCCGGTGCCGGTCCCCGCGTGGGGGCCGGTGCGACCAGATCCCCGAGCTGCAGCCCCCGCAGCGTCAGCAGGTGCAGCGGATGCTCCTCCACGGCCTCCACCAGCACGTAGGCGAGCGCGGCCACATGCACGCAGGGGCCGGGCCAGTCCGGGCAGGAGCAGTTGTGACTCAGCTCCTCCGTGACGGTCTCCCGCGGCAGGAGGGTCACGTCGTTCGCGCGCAGTTCCTCCTCCACGGCCTGCGGGAAGTCACCTCCGGCGAGGGCTGCGGGCAGCTCCGGATGCGACAGGGCGATCCGCACGAACACCTCACGGTCACCGGGAAGGAACGCCCGCAGGTCGATCTCGGGCTCGGCGAGGGAGCCGTCATCCCCGAGCACCCCGCCGCGGGCCCGCTGCGGCGCCACATCGATCCACTGCACCCGCCCGGCCCGCGCCAGGCGCCTCCCGGCGGTGGCGCGTGCGGGACCCAGGTGCGCCTCGAGCCGCTCCCGCAGCGCCACCGCCCACCAGGTGCGGCCGATCGCGCCCCGCTGCGCCCGCAACCGGATCCCGCTCATCCCTGCACCTCCGACCGATCGAGCACCAGCAGCTCCCGCAGCGCCTCCGCATCGAGGCCCGCGATCCAGCCCTCGCCGCTGCCGACCGCACTGGTGGCGAGGTCCTGTTTGGCGGCGATCACCTGGTCGATGCGTTCCTCCACGGTGCCGGCGCTCACCAGCTTCCGCACCAGCACGTTCCGCCGCTGGCCGATGCGGAAGGCGCGATCCGTGGCCTGATTCTCCACGGCCGGGTTCCACCAGCGGTCGATGTGGATCACGTGGTTCGCGGCGGTGAGGGTGAGGCCGGTGCCGCCGGCGCGCAGACTCAACAGCATCGCGCCCGGCTGATCCGGGGTGGACTGGAACTGCGCCACCATCGCGTCGCGCTGCGCCTTCGGCACCCCGCCGTGGAGGAACGGCACGTGCAGACCGAAACGCTCCTCCCAATACGGCAGCAGCATGTGCCCGAAGGCGGTGAACTGCGTGAACAGCAGGACCTTCTCCCCCTCGGCGAAGGCCGTCTCCAGGATGTCGTCGATGCGTTCGAGCTTCCCGGAGCGGTGCGCACCGTCGCGCAGCAGGGCGGAACCGTCACCCAGATAGTGGGCGGGGTGATTGCACACCTGCTTCAGCTTCGTGAGGGCGGAGACCACCACACCGCGGCGCTGCCGCTCGTCGGCCTCGTCCACCTGAGCCATCATCTCCGCGACGATCGCCTCATACAGCCCGGCCTGCTCGGGGGTGAGGTTCACGCGGGTGGTCTCCTCCTGCTTCTCGGGCAGGTCGGAGATGATCGCCCGGTCGGTCTTCACACGCCGCAGCAGGAACGGGCCGGTCAAGGCACGCAGCCGGGAGATCGCGGCGGGGTCGGACTCCTGCTCGATCGGATCGGCGATGCGTTCCTGGAAACGTGCGGCCGGCCCGAGCAGACCGGGGTTGACCACCTCCATGAGGGAGTGCAGGTCCCGCAGTCGGTTCTCCACCGGCGTGCCGGTGAGGGCGAGCCGGTGCCGAGACGGGATCGCCCGCGCCGCCTGGTGCACCCGGGTGTCGGGGTTCTTCACGTGCTGGGCCTCATCGAGCACCAGTCGATGCCACGGCACGGCACGGAGGATCTCGCTGTCGCGGTCCAGCAGAGCGTAGGTGGTGAGCACGAGGTCCACCTCACGGGCGCCCTCCACGAAGGAGTCGTCGCGGATCCGGTCGCCCCCGTGGTGCACGTGCACGGCCAGGTGGGGCGCCCAGCGGGCGGCCTCCCGCTGCCAGGAGCCCACCACGGACATGGGGCACACCAGCAGGGTGGGGCCGATGGGCGTCGACGTCGTGCGTTCCCGCTCGGTGCACAGCAGTGCGAGCACCTGCATCGTCTTCCCGAGGCCCATGTCGTCGGCGAGGATCCCGCCGAGTCCGCGCTCGTGCAGGAACCACATCCAGTCCAGGCCGCGCTGCTGGTAGGGCCGCAGCGTCGCGGTGAGGGTGGCGGGGGACCCGACGGTGGGGAGGTCCGCGTCGCCGCGCAGCAGATCGGCGAGGCCGACCGGCCCGCGGGGCCGATCTCGGCCCTCCTCGGGGCCCCACTGGACCTCGACGTCCTCGGCGACCTCGCTGCCGATCAGGGAGAGCATCTCCTGCCAGGATGCGGCGCCCTCGACCTGCGCGGGCACCAGGCGGGGGGTGTCGGCGCCGGCCGCGCCGGCCGCGCAGACCGCTTCGGCGGGGCAGGCGGAGGTCTGCGCAGCGGGAGCATCGGGCATCCCGGGGGCTGCGCCCGAACCGTCCGGGCCGTCCTCCCGCCACCGCTGCCGGGCCCGCCGGGAGAACGCCTCGAGGAATCGTTCCGCCGCGCGCAGCGTCCCCGGGTCCAGCCGCACCCATTCCCCGCGCAGCCGCACCAGCTCCGACTGCGCCTCTCGGATCTCGGCGATCTCGTCCTCCGTCAGATCCACGTCCCCCACGGCCACCGACCAGCGGAAACTCGCCATGGCCCGCAGGCCGACGCTCTCCCCGGCGGGGCGTTTCTCCTCACCGGAGTGCTGGTCGTCGACCGCGTCGGCACGCACTCGCGCCCGCTGCTTCGTCCACTGGCGGGGCAGCAGCACCGTCACCCCTGCCAGCTCCAGCGAAGGGGTGTCGTGGGCGAGGAACGCGGAGGCCTGCGCGGTGGTGAGCACCCAGTCGACACCGGTGTCCTCCACCTGGGCGGTGCGCACCGTCGGGGCCAAGCGCAGCACCTCCGCTGCGGCCTCGGCGGCCCCCGCCGGGCTCACATCACCGACCGCCCTCAGATCCGCCACCGGGTGCACGGTCCCGTCCGGTTCGCGCAGGCAGGTCTGCAAGGGCCAGCCGGTCCCCAGCGGCGGTTCATGCAGCCGCACCACCAGGGCGTTGTCGGTGGACTGCAGCTGCACCTGCGGTCGGGCCGCCCGGATCATGTCCTCCAGCGCACGCTCCACACGCCGCCGGTGGGGAAGATCCGCAGAGATCAGAGCGCGCTGCGGACCGAGCGCTGCACAGAGCTCGGCGCCGAGAGCGTCCACGGTCGAGGCCGCCGGACCGGTGGTCGCGGTCCGGTCGTTCCCCCCCGGCATCGGACTGGTGTCGGCGAAGGCGCCCCGGGCCAGGGCGTCGACGATCAACGCCACCAGAGGATGCACATCATCGGCGACCGGGCGCCACTGGGCGCGCACCCCTGCCGGGGATTCCTCGAGGCGGGGCGCCACCTGGCGCGCGTCCACGATCTCCTGGGCGCGGGCGCGGGCCGCGACGATCGGCAGCAGCGTCGGCAGCGCCTCCGCCTCGGTGCCGAGGGGCAGGGGAGCCCGCTGCTCCACGAGACCGACGACGACACCCTCCGGATCGTCCTCACCCCCGTCGGCGGCGACCGTCACCAGTGCCGCCGCGAGCGAGGCCAGCACGTCACCCTCCAGAGGCAGCACCGGAAGGCGTCGTTCCGCCCCGTTCGGCAGATGTTTGGTGATCCGGTGCCGCAGCTGATCCGGTGCCCCCTCGAGGGCCTGCCGCACCGGAGGCGGCAACAGTGGACGCACCGCCCCCAGATCTGCGCGATACCGGGAGGTGCGCGGACCCGTCGGCTCCCGCAGCCCCAGGGCGAACCCGAGCTGGGGGTCCTGCTCAAGGCTCAGGCGGATCGGCATGGACCCAGGGTAGGGCTCGGGTGTGACAGACGGACGGGCCGCGGGCACCCGGGGGAGAGATCACGCGGCGGACGCATCGCCGCGGGAAGGAACGGTCGGGGGTGGGCGGAGACCGGCCCTCGCCGGACGCTCAGAGACCGTCGACGACCGCCGCGGCGGCCGCCTGCCACGCCTCCTTGGTGTACGGCTCCAGCGCCGACCAGTTCAACGGCGTGCCGGAGACGAAATGCTTCTCGTACGGCACCTCCACCACGGTGCGGGTGTGGGCCCCGAAGTGGTCGTGCAGCCGCCGGCGCAGCTCGCGCTCACCGTTGCCGGGGGCGGAATGCGACAGGATCGTCACCGCCCGATCCACCTGCTCGCTGAGTCCTGTGGCGCGCAGCTCGTCGATCATCCATGCGGCCGCGTTGAAGGTGTCCTCGCGCAGCGTGGAGACGATCACCAACTGGTCCGCGGAATGCACCGCAGCCAGCCAGTTCGAGGCCCGCACGTTGTTGCCGGTGTCGATCACCTTGATGCGGTAGAAACGCGACAGGATGCGGTCCAGCGCCTGGAAGGCGGCGCCGTCGATGGAGGCTGCCGACCCCGGATCCTCATCGGAGGCGAGGATGTCGAACTGGGTCTCACCCTGGGGCCGCACATACTGGTCCATCTGCGCCACCGAGGCGGTGCTGCTGTCCAGCCGGTCCAGGTCATGCAGCAGATCCAGGGCGGTGCGCTGATGCTCCGCCGGGACACCGCGCCAGCCGAGGGTGCCGCGGGTCTCGTTGTTGTCCCAGGCCAGCACCCCACCGCCGCGGACCGATCCCATCGTGGCCGACAGCATCAGGGTGGCAGTGGTCTTGTGGGCACCGCCCTTGAGGTTCACTACCACGACGTTCTTCGGGCCGTCCAGAGGCTTGCGGATCCGCTCGACCTGGTCCCGGTGCAGACGCTCGGCGCGGGTCGGCGGCAACAGGATCGCGCCCCCGGTGAGGCGGGCGATCGCCCCGGGGAAACCGCGCGTGGGGGTCTGGCGGGCGATGCGCCGCGAGGAGGTCTGCAGATCCTGCAGGGTGGGGCGCCCGTCATCGGAACGGGGCGCGGAATGGCGGGGCGCGCCGACGGGCGGCTGCGGGGCGCGGGCCTCACGCGCCTCCCGCGCCGCCCGAGAAGCGGAGGGGTCGACGGTCGACGAGGCGGTGGGGCGCGGCTCTGACGGCGTCGACGGCGGCGCCGGGTGCCGCGGGGCGAACGCCGCATCCGGCAGCTCAGCGGGGCGCTCCTCGACAGGGAGCTTCTCGGCGGAGGCGCTGGGCGTTGCGGAGACGTGACCGTCCGCGTCGACTGCCACGTGCTCCCCGGTGACGGGCTCCCCGGCGCGACGGCGACGCCCGCCGCGCGACTCCTGCCGATGCGGTCCGTCGATCGGCGGGCCGTACAGGGGACGATCATCGGCCGGACGGCCCGTGATGCGGCCGTTCGGTGAGACCTGGAGGTGATGCACCACGTCGGTCTCCACGATCACCACGTCGACCGGACCGCCCTGAACGCGGGCCTCGTCGATGAAGACCCGCTTGACCTGCGAGCGCACCTCGGGGAGGGATGCGGCGTCGATCTCCACGGGGCCGTCCGCCAGATGCACCGTGGCGGTGGTGTCGGAGGTGATCCGGGCCTGCGCGATCATCGGGTGGCCTTTCCGAGTCGGTGAGGGGTGCCGTGGGGCGTGATCGGTGCCGCGGACGGGCGGAATCCCGGCGCGGTCGGAGGGCGAGACCCTCCCGGGGTCCACTCTAGGTGCTCGGCCTGGTCACCCGGGGTCCGCAGCAGCAGGGGGTGGGGCCTCAGGCCGGACGCGGGGTGCCGCCGAGCCGCCGGGTCACCTCGTCGGCGGCCGCGGCCGAGACCGACGTACCGATCTACCTTCCGGACGCACTCGGCGGGAAAGTTTTGCGCATTCTTGGCACCGTTCCCGAGCGCCCGCGCAGATACACCGTGGGGGTTCCCACTCCACCACTCGTTCTCACGCCGCAGCGCTGTGACCAGCAGGATCGCGGGAGCCCTCGGTGGTGTAACCCCCTGTGGGATCCTGCGGGACTTGACCGAGGCTTGACCTGCCGACCTCTCGACAGCCCGCAGAAAGCCTCCCGCCGGGGGACAGCGGCGGAATGCGGGGAACAGGGCGTACGCTCAACACCGTCTCATCGCCCCCACCGGCGCGCCGGGGGTGGCGGTGAGGATCGTCGGCAGGTCACTCGGTGCCCCGCTCGACATCAACTGAAGAGACAGGCCACCAGATGTGCCGCGCCCATTGGTCCCCCTCACCGGGCGCGGCCGGACGGATCACCCGGTTCCCCCGATTCCGGGCCCGTCCTGCCTTGCCGTCCGCACCCCACCCCTGACGGTCGGCAGGCCTGACGAGCGGTCCGTGAGCCCCCGCCCTCGTGGCGGCGCGAGAGCTCCGGACCGCTCGTCGCATTCCGGTGCGCATTCCGGTTGTCGGATCAGGGGCTACCGGATCAGCCGATGCCGAGGATCCGCACGTCGCTGCCCGGGTCGAGGCGGTAGCCCTCCCCGCGCACCGTGCTGACCAGCCGACGGTAGCGGCCCAGCTTGTTGCGCACCCGGCGCACGTGCACATCCACAGTGCGCTCCCCGGTCTCGCCGGTCGGGTCGCACCACACCTGCTCCATGAGCTCGGCGCGGCCGACCACGCGGCGGGCATGACGCGCCAGGTGGGCGAGCAGCTCGAACTCGCGGTGGGTGAACTCGACATCCGCACCGTCGATCCGCGCCCGGCGCCCCAGCAGGTCGATCACCAGGCCCGACGGGGCGGTGGACGGGCTGGAGGGGCTGACGGCCGTGGCGTCGAGGACGCGCCGCCGGGCGATCTCCACATCCCGGCGGGCCGGCGCATTCGGGGAGACCACGCCGGGCCGACGGGTGCGCTGGGGGCCGACCGCACTGAGGTTGCGTTCGGGAGCGAGCGAACGGGCGGACGATCCGCGGGCGGTGGTGAAGGACACCGGAGCGTCCACGGTGACGCTGGCACGCGCTCGGTGGGCGGACGCCAGCCGCGTGGCCTGGTGCCGCAGGGTGTCGGCGAGGCGGGCGGCGTCCACATCGGACGTGCCAGCGGGCAGCTCCAGAGTAAAGGTGACGGTGACGGTGCCCGCGGCTGCGGTGCGCTGAGGCGTCGACTCCGCAGCGGGGGACAGGCGCAGGCGTCGGGTCGGGTCGTCAGAGGTGCGGACGGCGGGGGCAGAGGTCGGGCGGCGGACGCTCTGCAGGTGCGGGGTGGCGGGGGCGTCGGCAGGGCGGGTGAGAACGGCGGTCATGACAGGAGCTCCTGGGCTCTGGCGCTGCGCGAGAGTCGGTGTCGCGGCGCAGATGCGAGTGGTGGACCCGGGATCCCTGATGGACCTGCGGTGCGGTCTCCATCGTCGGGCCGTGCTCCCGGTGGCACCTGGAGCCCGCGCCCCTCGGCCGGCTCCTGTCAGCCGACCCCGGAGGTGTGGTGCAAGCTCAGAGGCTCGGCTGACGCTGCATCATGCGCATCATCATCGACGCGCGCATCATCATGGCCGGCATCGCGGGCGCAGCGAAGCGGACCACCGAGGAGGTGGCCGGCGTGAGCGCACGCGTGATGGACATGGCAGTGAGGATGCACCGGAGGGCGGGCGCGACGCAAGTCCCTGTCCATGATGTGGGCGTCGTGATGTGGGCGTCGTGCGGGGGCGATGCCGCGGCGGTCACCGCTTCGGGTGTCCTGCCGGTCACCCTGCCTCTCGCCCCGGGCGGGCGCCGTGGTCAGCCGCCCCGCCGGGCGTCAGTCGACGACACCGAACAGGCGGTCACCGGCGTCGCCGAGACCCGGGACGATGTACCCCTTCTCGTTGAGCCTCTCGTCGATCGCGGCGGTGACCACGGTCAGGTCGATCTCCGGGTCGATGGCGGCCTCGAGCTTGGCGATGCCCTCCGGTGCGGAGAGCAGGGTGACGCAGGTGATGTCGCGGGCGCCGCGTTCATGCAGGTACTCCACCGCTGCGATCAGGGTGTTGCCGGTGGCGAGCATCGGATCGAGCACGAAGCACTGCCGCCCCTGGAGATCCTCGGGCAGACGGTTGGCATAGGTGGTGACCTCGAGGGTCTCCTCGTTGCGGACCATCCCGAGGAACCCGACCTCGGCGGTCGGCAGGAGGGTGGTGAGGCCGTGGAGCATGCCCAGGCCGGCGCGGAGGATCGGCACCACCATCGGCTTGGGCGCCGTGAGCTTGGTGCCGGTCATCGACGTCACCGGGGTCTCCACCTCGGCGGGGCCCACCAGCACATGGCGGGTGGCCTCATACGCGAGGAGGGTGACCAGCTCGTCGGCCAGCTGTCGGAAGACGCTGGAGTGGGTGGTGCGGTCGCGCAACACGGTGAGCTTGTGGGCGACGAGCGGGTGGTCGATCTCGAGGACGCGCATGCGGCGAATCTACCGGAGAGAGCGTGGGCCCACCGGGGACCAGCGACCCCGCCGGGCCGCGTGCGGGCTGCCGCCGTCGCGGTGCCGGACCAGCGCCTACCCTCGTCACCATGACGACCCCACCGCCCCCGGCCGCACCCGGCGCGCCGACCGTCAGCGCGCCCAGTGAACCGGGCGCCGCCGACGACGCCGCGATGGTGCTCGCCCTGGAGGACGCCCGGACCGCGGGGGAGAGGGAACCGGCGGATGTGCCCATCGGGGCTGTGGTGCTCGACGAGAGCGGCGCTGTGATCGCCCGCGCCGCGAATCGGAGGGAGGCCGACGAGGACCCCACCGCCCACGCCGAGATCCTGGCGCTGCGCGAGGCCGCCCGGGCACGGGGCCGCTGGAACCTCAGCGGATGCACACTGGTCGTGACGCTCGAACCGTGCACCATGTGCGCCGGGGCGATCGTCCTGTCGCGGGTGGACCGGGTGGTGTTCGGAGCCCACGACCCCAAGGCCGGGGCCGCCGGGTCCCTGTACGACCTGGTCCGCGAACCGCGGCTGAACCACCGGGTGCAGCTCACCGCGGGGGTGCGGGAGCAGGAGTGCGGGGACCTGCTGCGGGAGTTCTTCCGGGCGCGACGCCGACGGTCCCGGGTCTTGCCACAGAACCTCGCGTGACCAGGGAGCAGGTCTCGCCCCGGTGACAGCCATCGGGACACCGCCCGTCGCTGCCCCGGGCGCTCTGCGTGACCGCATGCCGGTCGGCCGTCCCGAGCCGTGAGAATCCCCGTATCGTGGGCCCATCCTGCCGCCCGCCGGGCGGTGTCCGCCCGCGCCAGGAGGTGCCGCCCGTGACCGACCGCCCCTCGGACGTCGCCCCTGCGGGCGCCGCGACCGCGCCTGCGTCGGCGACCGCCCCCGCAGTCCGCGCCGACCGGGTCTCCAAGGTCTTCTTCTCCACCGCCGACCAGCCCGTGTGGGCACTCGAGGACGTCTCCCTCGACCTCGCCCCGGGGTCCTTCACGTGTGTCGTCGGCCCGTCGGGCGGCGGCAAATCCACCCTGCTGCGGATCATGGGTGGCCTCGAGGAGGCGACCAGCGGCACCGTGGCCCTCGACGGCGGCGGACACACCGTGCGCGCCGCCTTCGTGTTCCAGGAGCATGGGGTCTTCCCGTGGATGACGGTGCTCGAGAACGTCGCCTTCGGTCTGCGCATGGCCGGGATGGCGCGCGGCGAGCGGGAGGCCGTGGCCCGCGAATGGATCACCCGCGTGCGGCTGCAGGACTTCGACCGCGCCTACCCGCACCAGCTGTCGGGCGGCATGCGCCAGCGTGTCGCCATCGCCCGCGCCTTCGCCACCGGCAGCCCGGTGCTGATGATGGACGAACCCCTCGGCGCGCTCGACGCCCAGACCCGCATGCTCATGCAGGAGGAACTGCTGGCCCTGTGGGAGGCGGAGCGTACGACGGTGCTGATGGTCACCCACGACATCGACGAGGCGATCATCCTCGGCGACCGGATCATCGTGCTGTCGCCGCGGCCCGGACGCATCACCGAGGACATCACCGTCCCGTTCCCGCGGCCCCGCACGCGACGGATCGAACAGGACCCGGAGTTCACCCGGTTGCGCACCCACATCTGGGAATCACTGCGGCAGGAGAACCGGTGGACGGAGGAGAACGCATGAACACCCCCGTTCCCCCCACCTCCGCCTCCGCCGCGGAGCACGCCGACCGCCTCGTCGAGAGGGAGCGCCGCACCCTCGAGGCCGCCCGCGCTCTGCGCACCCGCGAGAACCGACTGCGCCGACGGGACGCCGCGCTCGCCGTCGCCACCCCCATCGGCCTGCTGCTGCTGTGGGAGGTGTGCGCGCGCCTGCTGATCATCGACCCGCGGTTCTTCCCCGCACCGACCGCGATCCTCCGCGCCGGCGCCGGGATGATCGCCGACGGGGAACTGTGGCGACACACCGGGCCGACGCTGCTGCGGCTCCTGGTCGGCGGGGGCCTGGGGGCGCTCGCCGGCATCGTCGTCGGCCTGGTCATGGGCACCAGCCGCGCTCTGAACGCCGCCTTCGGACCGCTGTTCGCCGCGCTGTACCCGCTGCCGAAGATCGCGATCTTCCCGATCCTGCTGATGATCTTCGGGCCCACCGAGATCCCGAAGCTGCTGTCGGTGTTCATCACCACCTTCTTCGTGCTGCAGATCAGCACCGTCGCCGGGGTGCGGGCGCTCGACCCGAAACTGCTGGAGGCTGCCCGCGCCTACGGGGCCACCGGCCTGGCACGGTTTCGGCACGTGGTGCTGCCCGGGGCGCTGCCGTTCGTGCTCAGCGGTCTGCGCACCGCCACCGGCACCGCCGTCGTCGTCATCACCGCGGTGGAGTTCACCGGGGCCTCCACCACGGGCCTGGGTTACCTGATCTGGAACTCCTGGCAGCTGTTCATCCCCGAGAAGCTGTACGTCGGGCTCGTGACCATCGGCCTGATCGGCGCCCTGCTCACCTGGGCGCTGGGACTGCTGGAACGCGTGCTCATCCCCTGGCGGGCGCGACAGTGACCGTCGCCGCCCGCCCCACCGCATCCCTCCGCCCCTGACAGGAGTCCGTCATGCGTCGTCGTTCCCTGCTCTCCGCCTCCGCTCTCGCCCTCACCGCCGGAGCCCTCAGCGCCTGCGGCCCCGCCATCACCGGCCGGGACGCCGGCGGCTCCGGATCCGGCTCCGGCGGCGGCGCCGGTGCCGCGTCCGGCACGGTGCGCGTCGGCCACCTGCCCTCCAGCCTGTTCGCCCCGCTGTACATCGCCGATGCGCAGAAGCGCTTCGCCGATGCCGGCATCACCCTCGAGCTGGTGCCATTGAAGTCCGGGCAGGACGGCGTGCCGATGCTCGCCTCCGGGAAGCTCGACGTCATGGTCGCGGGGTTCAGCGCCGGCATGTTCAACGCGCTGGCTGAGGGGCTCGCGTTCAAGATCGTCGGGTCCATGGGGATCTCTCCGGGTGATCCGGAGGCGTCCCCCACCGCCCTCATGGCGCGTCAGGCGCTGATCGAGGACGGCACCATCACCTCGGTCGCGGGTCTGGCCGGACACAAGATCGCCGTGGCCGGTGGCGCCGGTGCGACCGGCGGCTATCTGCTGGCGTCGATGCTCGAGGGCGAGGGTCTGACGCTGAAGGACGTCGAGGTGGTGAACCTCGCGACGCCGGATCAACAGGCGGCTCTGCAGAATGGTTCGGTCGACGCCGCCACCCCCTCGGCGCCGTTCTCCACGGCGATCGCGGAGGCCGGCATCGCGACCACCGTGGCCGTGCCCCGCCAGGGGACCACCGGCACCGGCGTCGTCTATTCGGAACAGTTCCTCGGGGTGGAGCTCGCGCAGCCGTTCTTCACCGCCCTCACCCAGGGGGCGCAGCAGCTCACCACCGACGGCCCCCAGACGGACGAGGTGTACGACATCCTCGCGGCAGCCACCGGGCAGAAGGTGGAGGTGCTCCGGGCCTCCCCGATGTACACCTACCTGCCGGACCTCGCCCCGCAGCCGGAGCAGCTCGACGCCATGCAGAACGTGTGGCTCGACGCCGGACTGATCACCGCTGCGCAGCCGGTGACCATCGCGGACGTGGTCGACGCGCGCTTCGCGCAGGGCGCCCGCGGCTGACGGTGCCGGGCGGTCGCCGGGGTTGGACGGCTGACGATGTCGGACGGGTCGCCGGGACCGGGGCCGGCAGGTCCGCGACCCGGCGTCCCCCGCGCATGTCGTGATCTCCCGCACCTTCGGGGCCTGATCGTGTCGGAATGTGAACAGAAACGGTCACAGAGTGGCCCTCACCTGCTCCACTGGACGGGTGATCACTCTCGACGGCCTCACGAAGGTCTTCCCCGCGCCCGACGGCGGTGAGCCGGTCGTCGCCCTCGACGGCATCGACCTCACCGTCGGCGCCGGCAGCATCCACGGCATCGTGGGCCGCTCCGGCGCCGGGAAGTCCACCCTCATCCGCTGCCTCACCGGCCTGGAGCGTCCGACCTCCGGCCGGGTGGAGATCGGCGGCACCGATATCGCAGCCCTGAGCGGCACCTCCCTGCGCACCGCCCGCCGCCACATCGGCATGGTGTTCCAGCACGCGAACCTGCTGGACTCCCGCACGGCGCTGCAGAACATCGCCCACCCGCTGGAGATCGCCGGGGTGCCCCGGGCGCAGCGGGAGCAGCGGGCCCGCGACCTGATCCGCCTCGTCGGCCTCGAGGGTCGCGAGCACAACCACCCGGCGCAGCTGTCCGGCGGTCAGATCCAGCGCGTCGGCATCGCCCGCGGTCTCGCCTCCGAGCCGAAGGTGCTGCTGTGCGATGAGCCGACCAGTGCGTTGGACCCGTCGACCACTCGCCAGATCCTGCAGCTGATCCGTGGGCTGCGGGACCGCCTGGGCATCACCGTCCTGATCATCACGCATGAGATGAGCGTGGTGCGGGAGATCTGCGACGAGGTGACGCTGCTCGAGCACGGCCGCGTGGTGCAGACCGGCACCCTGCTGGACGTCGCGAGCGACCCGACCGGTCCGCTGTCCTCCGAGCTGATCCCCCTGCCGCCGGCGCCCACGGGTGTCGACGACGTGATGGTCGACTGCGACTACGGCCGCAGCCCCACCATCCACTCGGCGCAGGACCTCGTGGCGCACGCCGCCACCTACGACACCCGCGCCACCATCGTCGCGGGAACGATCGAGACGATCTCCGGGGTCCAGGTGGGCCGCGTGCAGATCGCCCTGCGGAACAACGACGGTTCGCCGATCAGCCGCCCCGGCCTGGAGAAGTTCCTGGGCGAGCTGCGTGAGGCCGGTGTGGTGGCGAAGGAGGCGACCCGATGAACGAGATCCTCGACAACCCGGTGTTCACCAGCTGGGATCCGAACACCAGCCTGTGGTCGAACACGCTGATCACCCTGTACATGACGCTCGGCACCATGCTGTTCACCGCCCTGATCGGGATTCCGCTGGGCGTCGCGCTGTACGAGACCTCGCGCTCGTCCAGCCCGGCCGCGCGGTGGATCAACCGGGTCGTCGGCTTCGTGGTGAACGTCGGCCGATCGTTCCCCTTCATCATCCTGATCATCGCGCTCATCCCGGTGACCCGCTTCGTCGTCGGCCGTGTGACCGGCCCGAACGCCGCGATGTTCGCGCTGACGATCTCCGCGATCCCGTTCCTGGCACGCCTGATCGAGATCAACCTGCGGGAGATCTCCGCCGGGAAGATCGAGGCGGTGCAGATGATGGGTGCCTCCCGCTGGCAGGTGATCCGGCAGGTGCTGCTCCCGGAGGCGCTGCCCGGTATCATCGGGTCCCTCACCACCACCGCGATCGCCGTGATCGGCTATACCGCCATGGCCGGTGCCGTCGGCGGGCAGGGTCTCGGTGACCTCGCGATCCGCATGGGCTACCAGAGCTACGACAACGTCGTGATGATCGCGACCGTGCTGGTGCTCATCGCGATCGTGATCGCCGTGCAGGCCCTGGGCACCGCCCTGGCGCGGAAGGTCGACCACCGCGCCCAGAGCAGGTGAGCACCCGCGGTGTCGTCTCGTCCCCGGGACTTCCGATCCGGCTCGGCCGGGCCGCGACGCCGGCGGGTTGACCCCGCCGGCCCGGCCCCTCGAACTGACCCCCACGATCTGACCCCCACGATCTGACCCTCACGATCCGACCCACCTCTCACATCCTCGGGTGCCGCACCCGCGACGCCCCGACCGACAGGAGAACCCCATGACCGCTCTGACCCGCCGCACCCTGTTCGCCTCCGGCGCAGGCCTGGCCGCCGTCACTCTCGCCGCCTGCGGCGCCCGCGGTGGCGCAGCCCAGGGCCCCGAGGAGGAGAACGGCGTCACCGAGATCGCGATCGGCGCCAGCCCGAAGCCGCACGCTGAGATCCTGAAGTTCGTGCAGGACAACCTGGCCAAGGACGCCGGGCTGAACCTCAAGATCACCCAGTACACCGACTACCAGATCCCCAACCAGGCCCTGAACGACGGTGACATCGACGCGAACTTCTACCAGACCCCGAACTTCCTGAAGCAGCAGGAGGAGGAGAAGGGCTACGACTTCTTCGCCTTCGAGGGCGTGCACATCGAGCCGATGGGTCTGTACTCCAACTCCCTGACCTCCCTCGAGGAGGTCCCGGACGGGGCGAAGGTCGCCATCGCCAACGATCCGGCCAACACCGGTCGCGGCCTGGGGCTGCTGCAGTCCTCCGGGCTGATCACCCTCAAGGAGGGGGTGGACGTCGCCCAGGCCACCCCGGCCGATGTCGCCGAGAACCCGAAGAACCTCACCTTCACCACCCTCGAGGCCGCCCAGATCGCTCGCTCGCTGGACGACTTCGCGCTGGGTGCCGTGAACGGCAACTACGCCCTGGAGGCGGGCTTCAACCCCAAGGAGCAGGCGCTCTTCCTGGAGCCGGGTGAGAACAGCCCCTACGCGAACCTCGTGGTGTGCCGCGAGGCCGACAAGGACAACGCGGGGCTGAAGAAGCTCGATGAGCTGCTGCACTCCGAGGAGGTCAAGAAGTTCATCACCGAGACCTACACCGACGGTTCGGTGATCCCGGCGTTCTGACAGGGGCGGGGGCACGGGGCTCGGTCGCGGGCCCCACGACGCCCCCGGGCCTCGGTCTCCCGGCCTTCGTGATGTGCCGCCTCAGTTCCCAGATGGGGAACTGGGGCGGTGCGTCGTTGGGGGCGGGACCGGTTGTGAGGCGGTGCGTCGTGAGGGGCGGGGCCCGTTGTGGGGCGGCAGGTTGTGAGGCCGGGGCCGGCCTTTCCTCCCCACGGTGCCGCGATCCACAGGGAGCCCGTCGCCCACCCGACCGTTCCATGCCCGGCCCTAGCGTGCCGGCATGACAGCTGAACCCGTACCCCCGGCCGCCCTCACCCGGTCCGCCCCCACCCGAGGCTCGAGTCGTCGCGTCGACGGGCCCCCGGTCCGCGACGTCGCGGATCTGGCGCCGGGCCGTCTGTACTCACAGGGCGATCTTCGCGCGCGCGGTATCCATCCCCGGGTGCTCGCCTCCGATGCCCTGCTGCGGCCGATGCGCGGGTGGTGCACCCGTGCCGACGCGCCCGCTTCTCTTCTGCAGGTCTGCAAGGTGCTCCAGACTGAGGTCGTACCCGGGGCCGTGATCAGCGATGACACCGCGGCGGAGCTCTGGGGACTCCCGCTGCCGCTGTCCCTCCGACGGGAGGGCGGGGCGCGCCTGCACTGCACGGTCCCCCGGACCTCCACGCAGACCGGTCATGCCGGGTCACGCATCGTGGTGCACTCTCGACGGCCGTCTCGCACGTTTCGCCATCACGGTGTGGAAATCGCCGACCCCGTGGTGGTTCTGCAGCAGATCTCCGGGAAGCTCACGGACCTGGAACTGGTGCAGTGCTGCGACGCTCTGGTCAGCGACCGCACGGGCCCGCCCCTGGTTCCGCTCGCGATGCTGAAGCAGCGAGCCACTGCGTTGACGGGCAGGGGAAGCAGGCGTGTGCGGGCGGCGGTCGAGGCGGCGAGGGAGCGGGTGTGGTCGCCGGCGGAGACCGCTGTCCGGCTCTTGCTCGCCGAGGAGGGATTCCCGGAGCCAGAGACGAACGTGGTGGTGGTGGACCCGGACACGCGCGAGGTCTTCGTCGTGGACCTGCTCTATCGCGCGGTGCACGTGGTCATCGAGTACGACGGGGACCTGCATCGGGTGGACCGACGTCAGTGGCAGCGTGACCGACACAAGGATGAGGTCCTGCACCGGCTCGGGTATGTGGTCTTGCGGATCACGGCGGCCGACCTGCGGAATCCCTTCCGGTTCCTGCGACGGCTGCGTGGGGCTCTGGCGCGGGCCGGGGAGGTAGGCGTAGCGAGCTGAGGAGGCGCCCGGGGGGATCGGGTAGTCCTCCTCGTGTGGGGGCGTGGGGAGTGGGCGTGGGGCGGTGGCATGGTCTCCCCGCCCGCCGGAACCTTAGGGCAGACGCTGCAGTGTCCTGTCTGCCGCGTCCGCATCGGTGAGGGACCTCAACATGGCTGCGGTTCGTGAGGTGCTGCGTCTGTTCCAGGAAGTGGAACGGGAGCGGTACATCGCGGGGTGGGGATGCGTGGGCGCGTCCGAGGGTGCAGTGAGGTGCTGCGTCTGTTCCCGACAGTGGTACTGAGGTGGCACGTTACGGGAAGAGGGCGCGGGGGCGGGGCGCCGCTGCCTGCGCGGCGTCAGACCCGGCCGCTGAGGTCCGCGTCCTCCAGACGCACCCGTCGGGACCCGGTCACAAGGCGGTGGCCGATCCACAGCGCCGCGAACACCGGCAGCCCCACGTAGGCGCTGAGCACCTCGAGCAGACGCGCCTCCAGCACGGCCTCATAGTTCTGCCCCAGGATCACCACCACGCACAGCGCGAACGCCAGCAGCGGCCCGGCCGGGAAGAACGGAGCCCGGTAGGGGAGATCCGACAGCGCCCGGCCCTGCCGCACCCAGGCGCGCCGGAACCGGTAATGCGCCACCGCGATCGAGATCCAGGCCAGGAAGCCCGTCAGGGCGGAGACGCTCAGAAGCCACTCGTAGGCGGCACCCTGACCCACCAGCGCCGAGACGAACCCGGCGGCGCCCACGGCGGTGGTCGCCAACAGTGCCGGCACCGGGACCCCGCGGCGGCTAACCCGCGCAAACAGCCGCGGTGCCTGCCCGGACACCGCCAGGGCGTGCAGCATGCGGGTCGAGGCGTAGAGGCCGGAGTTCCCGGCCGACAGGATCGCCGTGAGGATCACGGCGTTCATCACCGACGCCGCGAACGCCACGCCGGAGCGCTCCAGCACCAGGGTGAAGGGTGAGGAGGCGATGTCCGACTCCCCGTTGCGCAGCAGGTTCGGGTCGGTGAACGGAAGGAGAGTCCCGATCACCGCGATCGCACCGATGTAGAACAGCAGGATCCGCCAGAACACGCTGCGCAGCGCCTTGGGGATTTCGCGGCGCGGATCCTGGGCTTCACCGGCGGCGATGCCCACCAGCTCGGTGCCCTGGAAGGAGAACCCGGCCACCAGGAAGATCGCCACGATCGCGGGGATGCCGCCGTGGAACGGCGCATCGCCCAGCGTCCAGTTGGTCAGACCGGGGGAGCCGCCGCCACCGGGGCCGCGCCCGCCGAGGATCCCCAGGATCATTGCGACCCCGGCGATGAGGAACACGATCACCGCAAGCACCTTGATGGTGGCGAGCCAGAACTCGCCCTCACCGTAGGTGCGGGAGGAGACGAGGTTCAGTGCCAGGATCACCGCGAGGAACGCCCCGGCCCACACCCAGTTCGGTACCCCCGGGAACCAGAACGCCATGATGAGCCCCGCCGCGACCAGCTCCGCTGCCACGGTGATCGCCCAGTTGAACCAGTAGTTCCACCCGGTGGCGAAACCGAACGACGGGCTGACGTACCGCGTGGCGTACGTCTGGAACGACCCGGAGCTGGGCACATGCGCGGCCATCTCCCCGAGGGACTGCATGAGCAGCAGCACCATCAGCCCCATCACGGCGTACGCCACGAGTGCGCCACCGGGACCGGCGGTGGCGATCGACGCCCCGGAGGCGAGGAACAGGCCGGTGCCGATGGCACCGCCGATCGCGATCATCCGCAGGTGCCGCGGCCGCAGGCCACGCTGCAGACCGCCGTCGGTGCCGGGGTCCGCGGGCTCCGTGCCCGTGGTCCGCGGGGTGACCGACGGCCTGTGAGCCGGGGTGGAGGCGGGGGTTATGGGGGCTCCTCTCCGGGACGGGCGAGGAGAACCTAGCACCGCGGGCGGCACCCGGAGGGCTCCGGGTGCCGCCAGGAGTCGCAGGTCACCGCGGGGCGGTCGGCAGGGGCTCGGTGGCTCCCAGCTGATCCAGCAGCCACGCCAGCTCGTCGGCCCGCTGCTCCCACTTCGCATACCGGCCGGACCGCCCGCCGTGACCGGCCACCATCTCGCAGCGGAACACGATCGGGCGCTCGCCCTGGTCACTGGTGACGGTCTCCCGCAGACGCGCCACCCACTTCGTCGGCTCGACGAAGAACACACGGGTGTCGTTCAGCGAGGTGGAGGCGAAGATCGCCGGGTACTCGACGGCACGGATGTTCTCGTACGGGGTGTACGACTTCATGCACTCGTACACCTCGCGGCTCTCCACCGGGTTGCCCCACTCCTCCCACTCGCCGACCGTCAACGGCAGCGAGGGGTCGAGGATGGTGGTCAGCGCATCGACGAACGGCACCCCGGCGATGATCGCCCGGAACCGCTCCGGCGCCAGGTTCGCCACCGCACCCATCAGCAGCCCGCCGGCGCTGCGACCCTCCGCCCCGAGCCGTGCCGGGTCGACCCAGCCGGTGGAGACGAGGTGATCGGCGCAGGCCACGAAATCACTGAACGTGTTCGGCTTCTCCAGCAGCTTCCCGTGCTCGTACCAGGCGCGGCCCATCTCCCCGCCGCCGCGCACATGTGCGATCGCGACGACTACGCCGCGATCCAGCAGTGACAGGCGCGTCGCCACGAACGTCGGGTCGATCGACGCCTCATAGGAGCCGTACCCGTACAGGTACCCGGGGGCGGTGCCGTCGGCCTGGACCTCCCGCCGCGCGGCCAGGGAGATCGGCACCCGGGTGCCGTCGGCGGCGGTGGCCCACAGTCGCTTCTCCACATACAGCTCGGGGTCATATCCCGGCACCGCGGTGCGTTTGAGGATCGTCGGCTCCCCGCCGTCGATCGGCACCTCCGCGACGGTCCCCGGGGTGAGCAGGCTGGTCAGCTCGTAGCGCAGGCGGCGAGTGTCCCATTGGGCGTTCTCACCCAGCCACACGGTGTCGAGCTCGCCGCCGTGGTCCACCCCCCAGGCGGCGTTCACATCCCAGCGATCCGCGAGGGCCTCGGCCCCCTCCCGGCGCGGGATCACCCGCACCGTCGCGAGCCCACCGGAGCGCAGCTCCAGTGCTGCCGCCGTCGCGAACGCCTCCACACTCTCCAGGCGCTCCCCCTCGGCGGCGCGCAGGATGTCGTGCCACCGGTCGGGCTGATCCAGCGACGCCACCGCCAGAGCGAAACCCTCGCACCCGTCGTTATGGACGACGAGCAGGTGGTCGCCGGCGTGCTCCACCCCATACTCGACACCGGGGCGGCGGCCACCGGCCGGCACCGGCGCGGACGTCGGATCCGACAGATCCAGCAGCCAGCACTCCGAGGTCGTGGTGGAGGACGCCTGGATCACCAGGGTCGACTGGTCCCGCGACGTGGTGAAGCCGACCGTGAACCGCTCGTCGGGCTCCTCCAGCACCAGCACGTCGTCCTCGGCGGGGCCGCCGATGCGGTGCCGCCAGATCTGATGCTGCCGCCAGGCGTCATCGACCCGGGCGTAGAACAGCCACTCCTGGTCGGCGGAGAACGCGAGCCCATACCCGGCGCCGGTGACCGCCTCATCCCGCACCTGCCCGGTGGTCAGGTCCGTCACCAACAGGGCGTAGCGCTCATCCCCGGCGACGTCCACGGCATGGGCCATGAGGTCCGCCCGCGGCGAGATCCGCAACCCGCCGACCTGGTAGAACGCGTGCCCCTCGGCGGCGGCCTGGGCGTCGAGGATCACCTGCTCGCCGTCCAGCATGTCCCCCGGGGTCACCGTCGGCGGGGTGTCGTCGGTGGCGGGAACCCGCGTCCACCGCGGGTAGTCGTGTCCCTGGGTGGTGCGCACCAGGTACCACCAGTCGCCGCGGCGCACCGGCACCGTCAGATCCGTCTCCTGGGTGTGGCCCACGAACTCCTGCACCAGGGTGTGGCGCAGCCCGTCGAGATGCGCGGTGCGGGCGTCGGCATAGGCGTTCTCGGCCTCCAGGTGCGCGATGACCTCCGGGTCCGTTCCGTCGCGCAGCCAGTCATACGGGTCGACGACGACATCGCCGTGGGCGCGACGTTCGATCGGGCGCCGGGCGGGACGGGGCGGGGCAGGAGGAGTGACAGTCATACGGGCGATCCTAGGGCGGCGTCAGCTCCGTCACACCCGTACACTGCAGACACCCCGTCAGCGACTGCGCCCGCAGATCCGCGACAGGGGCCGCCCCGCAGGGAGGAGACGCGCCATGGGAGCGCAGGCCGAGGAGCCCTTCGCGGTCGCCCTGCGCCACGCCATCGCCCAGCAGGCGATGCCGCTGTCAGCCCTGCGCGATGCCCTCGCGGAGCGCGGCGTGCGGGTGAGCATCGCGAGCCTGTCGCACTGGCAGTCGGGCCGCAGCCGACCCGAACGGGACGCGTCACTGGAGGCCGTGGCCGCCCTCGAGGAGATCCTCGGCCAGCCTCCCGGTGGTCTGCGCACCCATCTGGGCCCGCCCGCCCCCGCGGCCGCACCGGCGCCATCCCCTCCCCGGAGGGGATCCGCACCCAACGCGACAAGATCGCGCAGGCCCGGGAGATCCTCGGATTCCCCCAGGTGTGGAGATCCCGAGGCGCCACACTCTGTACCAGCGGTACCTCGTCGACTCGGAGGGCACGACACAGCGTGCCGAGCTGCGGATGCTCGTGCGGGTGCCGGCCAGCGGACCAGCCCGGCTGCTCGCGTTGAATCAGTACGAGGAGTCCGAGAGTCCCGTGCATGGGGAGACCATCGCCCTGGACAACTGCCGGGTGGGGCAGCGGGTCGACTTCCCGGAGGGCAGGATCCACGGGGCAGAGATTCTGCTCGACGGCGACGATCAGCGTGGACAGCTGGTGTATTGCGCCTATGCCCTGGACATGCACGGTCTCCCGGCGGAGTCGTCGATCTCCACGCAGTTCGCCTTCACTCAGCGTGCCCGTGACGCGATCGTGGAGGTCAGCTTCATCGGGCGTCGTGCTCCGCGGTCCTTCATCGCGGTGCGGGAGACCGATCGCGGCCTGGAGGAGACGCCGCTGCGGCTGGGGCCCGGTCGCCGTGTGCAACTGGCCGAGCCCGACTTCGGGCCGGGCCGCCTCGGGATCCGCTGGTCCTGGGACGACGCCGACGAGCTGCCCGACGAGGAATGACGTCGGCCGTGGCGTGGGGTGGCGCCAGGCGTGACCTGCATCGCGCAGCCCGCCCGCCCGAGTGGGGCCGAGCGCCGAGATGGCGTAGGATCTCCGGCGGTAGCGTGTCCGAGCGGCCGAAGGTGCATCACTCGAAATGATGTGTACGGTAACCCCGTACCGCGGGTTCAAATCCCGCCGCTACCGCTCCTGACCAGGGACAATGTCCCGTCTTTGGCGCCCCCGTCGCACTGCGGCGGGGGCGTCGTCGTCTGTCGAGGCGGCGGTCGTGGTCGGAGAGGGACGGGGGTCCGGGAGCCGTCGAGGCGCCGCGCCGTAGCATGGGGTGACCGAGGTCGCAGCCCCGCGACGTGTCCACACCGGGAGGATCCCCATGACCGAGTACCGCGGAGTCGCCGTCAGCGCCGGCAGGATCGTCGGCCCGGTCCTCACCATGGCCCCGCCGGTCGCCGAACCGCCGGCCGGCGCCACCCTGCCGGAAGGGACCGATGCGGCCGCCGAGACCGCCCGCCTCGAGCAGGCTGCGCAGGCCGTCCGCGTCGCCCTGGAGCAGCGTGCCGCCAGCGCCCACGGCGGCGCCAAGGCCGTGCTCGAGGCCACCGCCCAGATGGCCGCCGACCCCACCCTGGTGCAGTCCGCCGCGGGCCGCGTCGCCTCCGGGATGAGCGCCGAACGGGCCGTGTGGGAGGCCGGCGACGAGGTCGCCGTCATGCTCGAGGGCCTCGGCGGGTACATGGCCGAACGTGCCGCCGACGTGCGCGACGTCCGCGCCCGTATCGTCGCCGAACTGCGGGGGGAGCCCGCGCCAGGTATCCCCGGCTCCGACACCCCGTTCGTGCTCGCCGCCCGCGACCTGGCCCCCGCCGACACCGCCACCCTCGACCCGCAGGTGGTGCTCGCCCTCGTCACCTCCGACGGTGGACCCCAGTCGCACACCGCCATCCTCGCGAGGCAGCTGGGTCTGCCCGCCGTCGTCGCCGCCCGGGGTGTCGACACCCTCACCGCCGGTACCGAGGTGTTCGTCGACGGTGCTGCCGGGACCGTCACTGACGAGGTCACCGAGGACCACCGCCGTCTCGCCGAGACCTGGGCCGACCTGCAGCGCAACCCGCTGACGTATGAGGGCGGCGGTGCCCGCCTCAGCGACGGCACCGTTGTGCCGCTGCTGGCCAACATCGGTGGCGCCGAGGACGCCCGCGCCGCTGCCGAGGCGCACGCCGACGGTGTCGGCCTGTTCCGCACCGAGTTCCTGTTCCTCGACCGCGACGAGGAGCCCTCGGTGGAGGAGCAGACCGCCGCGTACACGGCGGTGCTGCAGCACTTCCCCGGGAAGAAGGTGGTGGTGCGCACCATCGACGCCGGCGCCGACAAGCCCCTGCCGTTCCTCACCGACACCGATGAGCCCAACCCGGCGCTCGGTGTGCGCGCCTACCGCACCAGCTGGGAGAAGCCCGAGGTGCTCGCCCACCAGTTGGAGGCCGTCGCCGCCGCGGCGCAGGCCACCGAGGCCGACGTGTGGGTGATGGCGCCGATGATCTCCACCCTCGAGGACACCGAGGACGTGGTCGGCCGCATTCGGGAGGCCGGTCTGCGCACTGCCGGGATCATGGTGGAGACGCCCAGCTCCGCCCTCACCGCGGACCGGCTGTTGCAGGTCGCGGACTTCGCCTCGATCGGCACCAACGACCTCACGCAGTACACGATGGCCGCCGACCGGCAGCTCGGGGCACTCGCCGCCCTCAACGATCCGTGGCAGCCCGCGGTGTTGGCCCTGGTCGGGGCCACCTGCCGCGGGGCCCGCGCCGCCGGTGGGGACGCCGAGGAGGCCGCCGGGGACGCGGTCACGAAGCCCGTGGGGGTGTGCGGGGAGGCCGCCGGGGACCCGGCGCTCGCCGTGGTGCTCGTCGGGCTCGGAGTGTCGACCCTGTCGATGACGCCGCGGTCGTTGCCGGCGGTCGCGCGGGTGCTCGGCTCCGTCAGCCGCGACGAGGCCCGGGTTCTCGCGCAGCGGGCCGTCGGCGCACGCACCGCCGTGGAGGCCCGCGAGACCGTGCGGGCGGCGCTGCCGGTCCTCGCCGAGCTGGGACTGTGACACCCTGAGGTCATGACGGACCGCCGCACCTACCTGCTCGTCGACGGCGAGAACATCGACGCCACGCTCGGGGGCAGCATCCTCGGGCGCCGCCCCCGACCGGAGGAACGGCCCCGTTGGAACCAGCCGCTGGCGTTCATGCAGCGCACCTGGGGCCAGTCCACGCGGGGACTGTTCTTCCTCGCCGTGGACGGGGAGATCCCCGTGCCGTTCGTGCAGGCGCTGACGACCCTCGGGTATCAGCCGATCATGCTGAGCGGTGAGGGCAAGGTCGTCGACATCGCGATCCAGCGCACCGCTGAGGCGCTCGTGGACCGGTCCGACGATGTGGTGCTGCTCAGCCACGACCGGGACTTCGCGCCGCAGCTGGCGCGGCTGCGGGAGGACGCGCAGCGGCGCGTCGGCCTCATGGGCTTCCGGGAGTTCCTCTCCTCGGAGCTGCGGGCGTTGGAGGGCGTGGAGTTCTTCGACCTCGAACATGACGTCGAGGCGTTCACCATCGAGCTGCCGCGCCTGCGGGTCATCGCGATCGAGGAGTTCGATCCGCTCGAGTTCCTCTGACCCGCCCCCGGCGGGCAGCACGATGCGTCGGCCGACGGGCCGGGAACCGGCCGCCGGCCGACGCGATCAGACGTGGACGGGGAGGGCTCAGCCCTCGGCGTCGAGGTCCTTCTCCAGCAGCTCGGCCAGGGCGTTCACCGACTCCTCGGCGCCCTCGCCCTCGGCGCGCAGCGTGACCTCGTCGCCGTGACCGGCGCCGAGGGTCATGAGCATGAGGATGCTCGAGGCCTGCACGGGGTTGCCGCCCACCTTCTCGATGGTGACCTGGGCGGGCTGCTCACCGGCGGCCTTGGAGAAGATCGCGGCGGGACGGGCGTGCAGCCCGGAGGCGCTGGCGATCTTCACGGTGCGCTCTGCCATGACGGGGAACCTTTCGACGACGAGGGTGCCCGGGACCGGACACCCTGGGGCCAGCATATCCGGCGCGGGGCTCAGAGCTCCGCGATGCGGCGCTCGACCTCGCTGCGGATCGACGGGTACAGCGGATGCTCCGGCTCCAGACCGGTGAGGGTGCGGGTGACCTGGTCGGCGTCGCCTCCGGTGAGGAGCTGCTGGACCCGCGTGACCTCCTCATCGCCCTCCGGGGTGAAACGCAGGGCCGCGGCGAAGGCCGAGACCAGGCTGTCGTGATTCAGACCCCGTTCGGCGAGCTCCGCGGCGGGGCCGATGATGCGCTCATGCCGGGAGAGCTTCCGCTCGGGGGCGCGGCCGACCCGCTCGACCGTGTCGGGCAGATGCGGGTTCGCGAACCGCTGCAGGATCTTCTCCACGTACGCCTGCTGGGTCTGGGCGGCGAACCCGTGCTTGGCTACCAGCAGTGACGACGTCTCAGCCAGCACCGCCGCGACCTTCGGCCGCACGTCCTTGTCGGTGACGGCGTCGGCGATCTTCTCGAGGCCCGCGGCCCACCCGAACCAGGCGGTGGTGGCGTGGCCGGTGTTCACCGTGAAGAGCTTGCGCTCGATGTAGGGGGCGAGGTCCTCCACCCAGGTGATGCCGGGGATGTCGGGCTCCTCACCGGCGAAGGGACGCCGGTCCACCGCCCACTCGTGGAAGGTCTCCACGGTGACGTCGAGACCCGCGTCAGCCGCCTGCGCGGGCACGATCCGGTCGACGGCGGTGTTGGCGAAGAAGGCGCGCTCGTCGAGATCCTCACCCGTGTAGGCCCTGCGGACCTCGGCCTCCAGGATGTCGGTGGCGTTGATGGCGTTCTCGCAGGCCATGACGGCCACACGGGGGGTGTCGGCGGGGCGGGCCGCGATACCCGCCGCGATCGCCGGGGCGACGAACCGCAGGATGTGGGCGCCGACGGCGGTGGTGACGATCTGGGCGGAGGCGATCTCCCGTGTCAGTTCCTCCGCCTGGGTGGCGGAGTTCAGGGCCCGGAAACCGGTCACGACGGTGTCGGTCGGTGCGACGCCGACGGCATGCACGGTGTAGGAGTCGGCCTGCTGGAGAGCCTCGATCAGCGGGGCCGCGACGTCGGCGAAGACGACCTCGATCCCGGCCTCGTGCAGCAGCAGACCGACGAAACCGCGGCCGATGTTCCCGGCACCGAAATGGACTGCCTTCATGAATGGTCTCCCTGCTGGTGATCGATCCCGGGCGGGCCCGGGGAGAGGCGGGACGGGCCGCGGACGCGGGACGCGGCGCCGTCACGGGTGACGTTACCGCGCCCCGCGTCCGGGGGCACCTCGGGGGTGGGGTCAGCGCTGCTCGTCGAACAGCGCACGGACCTCCTGCGGAGTGGTGGCCGCATCGAGGCGGGCGACCTGGGCCGGGTCGGCGAAGATCAGCGCCACACTCTGCAGCAGCGCGAGGTGCTCGTCACCGCGGCCGGCGATCCCGACGACGTACCGCACCGGGTTGCCGTTCCAGTCGATCTCCCGGTCGTACCGCACCAGCGACATGCCGGAGCGCAGGATCGACTCCTTCGCCTCGTGGGTGCCGTGGGGGATCGCCAGGCCGTTGCCCATGAACGTGGAGACGGTGCTCTCGCGGTCATGCATCGCGGCCACATAACCGTCCTCGACGGCACCGGCCCGCACCAACAGGCCGCCGGCCTCGTCGATCGCGTCGTCAGCGGAGGCGGCGACCCCACCCAGCACGATCGAGCTCAGCGGCAGCACCTCGGTGGCGGCACCGTCCGCAGGGGCCTCCGCCCCCGGGGCCGAGCTGGCCTGGGTGGGGGTGGGCTCGGCGCGGTGGCTGCCGGTGGTGGCGGCGGTGGGGGCTGTGGCGGCGGCCACCGGGGCGGGTTCGGCCGGCCCGTCGGCCGTGGCGGCACCCTGGCCGCTGCGCTCACGGATCAGCTCCACGACCTCGTCGTACCGCGGCGAGTTCATGAAGTTGTCGACGCTCACCTGCACCGCGGAACCCGTGCGCTGGGCGGCGCGGGGGGTGAGCTCCTTCTGCGTCACCACCACATCCCACTCGTCGGAGAGGCTGGCGATGGACTTGTTCGTCACCTCAACGTCGTCGAAACCGGCGGCACGGACCTTCTTGCGCAGCACCGTCGCGCCCATGGCGGAGGACCCCATACCCGCGTCGCAGGCGAACACGATCCGACGGATCGGGCCGGTGGCGCCCGACGCTGCGGCGGCGGCCGCGACGGAGCCGGCGGCCCCGGCCCCGGTGAGGGCACCGGCGACGGAGGACTTCTTGCCCTTCATCTCCTCCATCCGCGCGGTCGCGGCGGCGAGGTCGTCGTCCCGGTCCTTGCGGCCCAGACGCAGCAGCAGCGCGGCGACCAGGAAGCTCACCAGGGCGGCGCCGAGGACGGACAGCAGCACCGTCAGCTGGTCGCCGCGGGCGGCCATCGTCATGACCGCGATGATCGAACCCGGGGCGGCGGGGCCGACGAGCCCGTTGCCGAACAGCACGTTGAGGAACACGCCGGTCATGCCACCGGCGATGGCGGCGATGATCAGCAGCGGGCGCATGAGCACGTAGGGGAAGTAGATCTCGTGGATGCCACCGAAGAAGTGGATGATGGCGGCACCCGGCGCGGACGCACGGGCGGCGCCCCGGCCGAAGATCGACCACGCCAGCAGGATGCCCAGGCCCGGTCCCGGGTTCGCCTCCAGCAGGAACAGGATCGACTTGCCGGCCTCACCGGCCTCCTGGGTGCCCAGCGGAGTCAGCACCCCGTGGTTGATGGCGTTGTTCAGGAAGAACACCTTGGCGGGTTCGATCAGCAGCGACACCAGCGGCAGCAGCCCGGCGCCGACCAGAGCCGCGACACCGGCGCTGAGCGCCGCCATCACGGCGTTGATCACCGGGGCCAGGGCGAAGAACCCGAGCAGCGCGGCGATGGTCCCCCAGATGCCGGCGGAGAACATGTTCACGAGCATCTCGAAGCCCGCGGGGATGCGATCGGCCCACAGACGGTCCAGCTGCTTCATCGCCCAGGCGGCGAACGGCGCCATCATCATCGCGCCGATGAACATGTGCACCTGGCCCAGCGGGGCGAAGTCCGCCTCGGCGTTCCCGGCGGCCACCCAGTCGGCCAGCAGACGGGTGTTCTCCTGCTGGATCAGCCAGTCGGATCCGGCGATCACACCCATGGTGGCGGTGACACCGACGACGGCGCCGCGGGCGTCGTACACCATGCGGCCGGCGGTGTTCGCGATGAGCAGCGGCAGCAGGTAGTGGATCATCGGGCCCACGATCGAGGACAGTGCCTCGTTCGGCATCCACCCGACGGGGATGAAGAGGGCGGTGATCAGGCCCCACGCGATGAGGGCGGGGATGTTCGGCATCACCATGCTGGACAGGGCGGTGCCGACCTTCTGGACGAGCACCCGCGGCGAGGCGCCGGAGCGCCCCGTCTCGGTGTGTCCGGGTGCGGTGGTGGTCATGGATTCTCCGGGGAACGGCATGGGCGCGCGGGTCGCATGCGGTTCGCGTCAGTTTAGGGGCATAGAGGGGCCGTCCGACCGGGACAGTTGGTCACGATCCGGAAACACGAACCGGCCGTACGTCACATATCTCAAGGACGTGGAGACGATCTGTCCCACGACCGTCCCGGAGATGTTGTCGGCCAGCGGTGAGTCCCACCCCAGCACGTACCGGGAGAACCCCAGGCAGGCGAGCTGCAGGCCCGCCGCGATGATGTTCACGACCACGAAGGCGAGGACGGAGCGGGAGGTGCTGTCCACCGGCCGGGCCCCGAAGGTCCACAGGCGGTTGCCCAGGTAGGTCAGCACGGACGCCGCCGCGATGGTCAGCACCTTCGCAGTGATCGGGTGGGAGAACAGCATCCCCTGGCCCCAGCCCTGCGTCGGGTGCCAGAACACCAGCAGGTTGTACATCAGGGCGTCCACCAGGAACACCACACCCCCGACCAGGAGGAACTTCGCGCTGGAGGCCAGGTGGCGGTCCCGGAGGCGACGGAGGGTGGAGGGCACGGGGCTCGACCCTACCCCGCCGCCCGACCGGGCCGCGGGGCGCATTCGGGGCCCCGGCGGGAAGAGGTGTCGGGGACGTACCATCGGGGGATCCGACCGACCCCGAGGAGTGCCCCCGATGACGCATGTCGCCCTGTCCATCGCCGGATCCGAGGCCACCGGCGGCGCCGGTGCCCAGACCGACCTGAAGACCTTCCATCAGCTCGGCACCTTCGGGACCGTGGCGCTCACCTGCATCGTCTCCTTCGACCCGTCCCACGACTGGGCGCACCGCTTCGTGCCGATCGACCCCCAGGTGATCCGCGACCAGATCGAGGCGACCACCGCCCTGCATGACATCGACACCGTGAAGATCGGCATGCTCGGCACCCCCACCACCATCGACGCGGTGGCGCGCAGCCTCGGGGAGCGGACCTTCCGGCACGTGGTGCTGGATCCCGTGCTGATCTGCAAGGGCCAGGAGCCCGGCGCGGCGCTGGACACCGACAACGCCCTCAAGGAGAAGATCCTGCCGCTGGCCACGTTCGTGACCCCCAATCACTTCGAGTCGATGGCGCTGTCCGGGATGGACTCCATCACCTCGGTGGAGGATCTCACCGAGGCAGCGCGCCGCATCCACGAGATCTCCGGTGCGGTGGTGCTCGCCAAGGGCGGTGTGGAACTGGACGGCGACGACGCCGTGGACGTGTTCCACGACGGAGAGCAGACCGTCGAGCTGCGCTCCCCGAAGATCGGCCAGGAGCGGGTCTCCGGCGCCGGCTGCACCCTCGCCGCCGCCGTCACCGCGGAACTCGCCAAGGGCGCCACCCCGCTGGAGGCCGCGCGGGTCGCGAAGGACGTCGTGACCAGCTCCATCGAGCACCGACAGAGCGGCCACGCGCCGTTCGAGGCGGTGTATCAGGGGGCCTACGGGCGCTGATCCCGGGACGGCGCGGTCCGCAGGGCCTCCACGAGGCGGCTGAGGCCGAGCTGCAGCTCCCGGGTCGGCCCCCCGAAGCCGATCAGCACGCCGTCGCGGCCCGTCGGTCCACCCCAGTAGCCGTGCAGTCCGGTGACCAGCACCCCCGCCGCGCGGGCCCGGGCCACCGCCTTCTCCTCGGGGAGCGCGGTGAGGGCCACGGCCGCGAGCCCGCCGGGGACCGGCTGCAGCTCCACGCCGGGCACCTCCGCGAGGGTGTGTTGCAGGATCTCCAGCCGCTTGCGGTGGGCGGTGCGCAGACGCTGCAGATGCCGGTCGAACCCACCGCCGGTGAGGAACCGCGCGGCGGCGTCCTGCACCACGGCATCGACCGGTGAGCCGAGGGCCGACTGGGAGGCGGTGACCGCGTCCCGCATCGGGGCGGGCGGCACCACATGCCCCAGGGCGCTGCCCGGCCCCAACTGGGAGGACACCGTCCCGAGCAGTGCCACCCGCGGATCCCGGGGATCGTCGAGCCCCGCCAGCGCCGGCAGGGGTGCGCCCGACCAGCGCCACTCCGCGGTGTGCTCGTCCTCCACCACCAGCACGTCCCGCTCCCGTGCCAGTTCCAGCACCGCCAGGCGCCGCGCCAGCGGGAGGTCCGCCCCCAGGGGGAACTGATGGGAGGGCGTCACCACCAGCACGTCGATCCCGGCCGGCACCTGCGCCGGATCGAGCCCGTCCGTATCGACGGGGGCATCGACGGTGCGGTGACCCAGCAGGGCGGGCACCTGCCGCAATCCGGGGGAACCCGGGGATTCGAAGGCCACCACCAGGGGACGGCCGCGACGGGTGGCCAGGGCGGTCAGCAGCAGACTGAGGCCGTGACGGGCGCCGGCGGTGACCACCGGTGCGGCAGGGTCGACACTGCACCCGCGCACGCGGCGAAGACGCTCCGCGATCGCGGCACGCAGCGCCGGGTCCCCATCGGCCGGGGGAGCGGATCGACGCGGGTGGGCGGCGGCCTCCCGCCAGGCGGAGCGCCACGCGGGGGTCACCAGCGGGGAGACATCGACACCGCCCGGACGCAGGTCGATGGGGTGGGGAACCGTGGGGCCGGTGGTGGCCCGGCGCCGGGCGGCGCCGCGGAGGGCACCGGCGGGTTCGCCGGCCCCGCCGGCAGCGCGGGGGGAGCGGTCAGCGGACCGGGGCCGGGGTGAGGCGAGGTGACTGGTCAGGGCAGGGGTGACGCGGGTGCCGCTGCCGCGGACCGCCTCCACGTAGCCCTCAGCGGTGAGCTGCTCGTAAGCGGTGACGACGCTACCGCGGGAGACCCCCAGCCTCACCGCCAGGCTGCGGGTGCTCGGCAGGTGGTCCCCGGGGCGCAGGGTGCCCGTGGTCACGGCCTCCCGCAGTTGGGCGGTGAGGCGTTCCGTGACCGAGCCCTCGGCCCCGACCCGTGGGTCGAGCGGCAGGTCGACGGGGCGGGGGGTGCGAGCCATGCCCCCATTGTGGTCCATTGCGACACGCAAGAAGTGGATCTTCCGTCGGGCCACTTCCCGGGAGGACGATGGTCCGCATGACTGAGACCCCCTCCACCACCCCCGCCGCGTCGACCACCGGCTCCCCGCTGGTCAAGCGCGGCCTCGCCGACATGCTCAAGGGCGGCGTCATCATGGACGTCGTCACCGCCGAGCAGGCCCGCATCGCCGAGGACGCCGGCGCCGTCGCCGTCATGGCCCTCGAGCGGGTGCCCGCCGACATCCGTGCCCAGGGTGGCGTCGCCCGCATGAGCGACCCCGACCTCATCGAACAGATCCAGGCCGCCGTCTCCATCCCCGTCATGGCCAAGGCCCGCATCGGCCACCAGGTGGAGGCCCAGGTGCTGGAGCACCTGAGTGTCGACTACATCGACGAATCCGAGGTGCTGAGCCCCGCCGACTACGCCCATCACATCGACAAGCAGCGCTTCACCGTGCCGTTCGTGTGCGGTGCGACCAACCTCGGGGAGGCCCTGCGTCGCATCGCCGAGGGTGCCGCGATGATCCGCTCCAAGGGCGAGGCCGGCACCGGGGACGTCTCCGAGGCCACCAAGCACATCCGCACCATCCGCACCCAGATCGCCGAGCTCCACGCCCTGCACGCCTCCAACCCGGAGCAGCTGTACGTCGCGGCGAAGGAGCTGCAGGCCCCGTACGAGATCGTGCGTGAGGTCGCCGAGCGCGGAGAACTGCCGGTCGTGCTGTTCACCGCCGGTGGCGTCGCCACCCCCGCCGACGCCGCCCTGATGATGCAGCTCGGCGCCGACGGCGTCTTCGTCGGCTCCGGGATCTTCAAGTCCGGCGACCCCGCCAAGCGCGCCGCCGCGATCGTCAAGGCCACCGCGCAGTACGACGATCCCGCCGCCATCGCCGACGCCTCCCGCGGCCTCGGTGAGGCCATGGTTGGGATCAATGTCGCCGACCTGCCCGCCCCCCATCGCCTGGCGGAGCGCGGTTGGTGACCATCCCCGCCGCTGAGGACGCCCGCCGCCCCGTGCGCGCGGGCGTCCTCGCCCTCCAGGGTGGTGTGCGTGAACACGCCCAGATGCTCCGCGCCCTCGGCCAGGATCCCGTGCTGGTGCGCCGCGCCGCCGACCTCGACGGCCTCGAGGCCCTCGTCCTGCCCGGCGGGGAGTCCTCCACCATCGACCGCCTCACCCGAGTGCTCGGGTTGCGCGGGCCGCTGCAGCAGGCCATTGCGGACGGGCTGCCGGTGCTCGGCACCTGTGCCGGCATGATCCTCGTCGCCGACCGCGTGCTGGATCCGGCCCCCGGGCAACAGACCCTTGGAGGGCTCGACGTCACCGTGCGGCGCAACGCCTTCGGCCGACAGGTCGACTCCACCGAGGAACCCATCGACACCCCCGATGGGCAGCGCACCGTCGCCTACATCCGCGCCCCGAAGGTCGAGGACGTGGGGGAGGGTGTCGAGGTGATCGCCACCAGGCCCGATGCCGCCCACCGCGGCGGCGGCTCCATCGTCGGCGTGCGGACCCCGCGCGCCGCCGGCACGACCGGCGAGGGACCCGATATCGTCGCGCTCGCCTTCCACCCGGAGCTCACCGGCGTCACCGACTGGCACGAGGACCTGCTGGATCGGGTGCGACGGCGCCGGGCCGCGGGCTGAGACGCCGGGGAGGCCACGGACGGCTCGCTGTCGGGTCGGGCGTCGTGTGACCGGACGGTCGCCCCGGTCCAGCAGCGGCCCGGGAGCCTCCCCTAGGCTGGTCGGACGACACAGGCGCGCCCAGACGGAGCGCCCCGGAAGGGCCCTCGTGATCCGCTTCGACCACGTCCGCAAGCAGTACCCCGACGGCACCGTCGCGGTGGACGACGTCAGCTTCGACGTCCCCTCCCACCGCTGCGTCGCCCTCGTCGGTTCCTCCGGTTCGGGCAAGACCACCCTGTTGCGCATGGTCAACCGCATGGTGGACCCCACCTCCGGGCGGATCCTCATCGATGACGAGGACGTCTCCGGGATCAACCCGGTGCGTCTGCGGCGCCGCATCGGGTACGTGATGCAGGCCGGCGGGCTGCTGCCCCACCGCACCGTGCTCGACAACATCGCCACCGTGCCGGTGCTCGTCGGGACTGCGCGGGCTGAGGCCCGCCGCCGGGCCGGAGAGCTGATGGAACTGGTGGGACTGGACGCCTCCATGGCCCGCCGCTACCCCTCCCAGCTCTCCGGCGGCCAGCAGCAGCGCGTGGGCGTGGCGCGCGCGCTCGCCGCCGACCCGAACATCCTGCTCATGGACGAGCCCTTCGGGGCGGTCGACCCCATCGTGCGCCGAGAGCTGCACGGCGAGATGCGCCGCATCCAGGCGGAGCTCGGCAAGACGATCGTGCTGGTCACCCACGACATCGACGAGGCCTTCCAGCTCGGCGACGAGGTGGTGGTGCTGCGGCCCGGCGGGGTCATCGCCCAGCGCGGCACCCCCCAGGAGATCCTCGACGACCCCGCCGACGACTTCGTGCGCGGGTTCCTCGGCATGGATTCCGGCCAACGGTCCCTGCGAGTGGAGCGCGGCACCCACCACGACCTCGTGCTCGACGGCTCCGGGCGCGCCGTCGGGGTGCTGGAGCGCCGATGACCTGGCTGCTGGCGAACCTCGACCTCGTGGGGCGGAACCTCCTCGCCCATCTGGGGCAGGCGGTCCCGCCGATCCTGCTGGCGCTGCTGCTGTCGGTGCCGCTGGCGAAGCTCACGGCCCGCAGGCCCCTGCTGCGCAACGGCGTCTCCGTCGGCTCCGGCCTGCTGTACGCGGTGCCGTCCCTGCCGCTGTTCATCGTGCTGCCCCTGATCATCGGCACCAGCATCCGCAGCCCGGTGAACGTCATCATCGCGCTCACCCTGTACGGACTGGCGCTGATGGTGCCCGCCGCGCAGGAGGCCTTCCGCTCCGTCCGCCCCGACGCCCTCGACGCCGCCACCGCCCAGGGCTTCACCCCGCTGGCGCGCTTCACCCAGGTGGAGCTGCCGCTCGCGGGGCCCGCGCTGCTCGCGGGGCTGCGCGTCGTCACCGTCTCCACGGTGTCCCTGGTGACCGTCGGTGGGGTGCTGGGGGTCCCCAGTCTCGGCATGCTGTTCATCGACGGTTTCCAGCGCGGCATCATCGCGGAGGTCCTCACCGGCATCATCGCCACCGTGCTGCTGGCGCTGGTGTTGGACGCTCTGCTGGTGGCCCTGGGACGGCTGCTGATGCCGTGGACACGCAGTCGCGCCGGGATCGCGCAGCGCTCGGAGGGCTCCGGTGACCGGCGACCCGGAGCCGACGCCACCGCAGCGGTGGAGGTGCGCGCATGACCTTCCTGCTGCAGGCGATCGCCTGGATCCTCGACCCCACCCACTGGGGTGGCGCCACAGGCATCGGCCGGGCGCTGTTGCAGCACCTGTGGTACACCGCCCTCGGCGTCGGCCTCGCCGCCCTGCTGGCCGTCCCCGCCGGACTGTTCGTCGGACACACCCGCCGCGGACGCGGCCTCGCCGTCGCGCTCACGTCGGGCGCGCGCGCCGTGCCGACCCTCGGCCTGGTGACGGTGCTGGCCCTGTGGTTTGGCATCGGACTGACCGCCCCGATCCTCGCGTTCATCGTGCTGGCGGTGCCGTCGCTGCTGGCCGGCGCCTACTCCGCCTGCGAATCCGTCGACGACCGGGTGATCGACGCCGCCCGCGCCCAGGGCATGACCGAGATGCAGATCCTCCGCAGCGTCGAACTGCCGCTGGGCATGCCCCTGCTGATCACCGGCCTGCGTTCAGCCACCCTGCAGGTCGTCGCCACCGCCATGCTCGCCGCGTACGTCGGCAACGGCGGCCTCGGCGGCTACATCTTCCGCGGGCTCAAGACCGGTGACTATCCGCTGATGCTCGCCGGATCCCTGCTGGTCGTGCTGCTCGCGATTATCCTCGACCTCGCGCTGCTGACCCTGCAGCGCCTCGCCGACCCCCAGCGCCGCGCACGCGCGGATCGGACCCGTCGCGGGCCCGCCCAGACCGCCACCGCGGAACCGTCCCCCACCACGCCCTCAGGAGGCACCGCATGACCACCAGCTCGTTCCGCCCCCGTCGTCGCACCCTCGCCGCCTTCGGGCTCGGTGCCCTGACCGCCACCACGGCCGCCGCCTGCAGCAACGCCGATCCGCTCGACCAGGGCGCGGGGTCGGGGGGCTCCGGCTCCGGCGGCTCCGGCTCCGGTGTGGGCGGCGCGTCCGACGCCGGTGGGGCCGCCCTGGTGATCGGCTCCCAGCAGTACTACTCCAACGAGATCATCGCCGAACTGTTCGCCCAGGCCCTCGAGGCCGCCGGGATCACGGTCACCCGCCAGTACCAGATCGGTCAGCGCGAGGTGTACCTGCCGGAGGTCGAGAGCGGCGCCATCGACGTCATGCCCGAGTACACCGGCAACCTGCTGCAGTTCTATCAGCCCGACGCCCCCTCGGCCTCACCGGAGGAGATCGCGTCCGCCCTCGCCGAGGCGCTGCCGGGGGAGCTGCGGGTCCTGGACTTCGCCGAGGCCTCCGACCAGGACACCTACACCACCACCGGGGACTTCGCGCAGCAGAACCAGCTGCGCACGATGGCGGACCTCGCCCGTGTCGACGGTCTGAAGATCGCCGCGAACAGCGAGTTCAGCACACGCCCCTACGGCCCCGACGGGCTGCAGAAGACCTACGGCGCCACCGTCGAGGTGGTGCCCGTCGAGGACTCCGGCGGTCCCCTCACCGTGAAGGCCCTGACCGACGGCACCGTGCAGCTGGCGGACCTCTACTCCGCCGATCCGGCGATCGAGAAGAACGGTTTCGTGGTGCTCGAGGATCCCGAGGCATTGATCCTGCCGCAGAACGTGGTGCCGCTGGTCTCGCAGAAGGTCGACGAGGCCGCTGCCGAGGCGATCCGGAAGGTCACCTCCGTCCTCACCGCGACGGACCTGCGCACCCTCAACGCCCGCAGTGTCGACGAACAGGCGAAGTCCGCCGACATCGCACGGGATTGGCTGGCGGAGAAGGGCATCACCCAGGGCTGACCGGCCCCGGGGGGCGGTCCCCAGCGGCTCCCGGGCGTTCCTGGATCCGTTGCCAGGAACGCGTGGCAGGGTGCAGACATGACCCAGGACCAGAAGCAGATCACCGTCACCCGCACCATCGACGCCCCGGCGAAGGACATCTTCGCCCTGCTCAGCCTGCCGGCGAAGCACACCGAGCTCGACGGCTCGGGCATGCTGCGAGGCAGCGTCGACACGGAGCGGATCACCAAGACCGGCCAGGTGTTCGTGATGAACATGCACGCCGAGGCCATGGGCGGCGACTACCGCATGCACAACCATGTCTCCGCCTTCGACGAGAACAAGATGATCGGCTGGACGCCGGCGCAGGAGGAGAACAAGACCGAGCCGGCCGGCTGGGAGTGGCTGTGGGAGCTGCGCCCCGTCGACGCCGACACCACCGAGGTGACCCTCACCTACGACTGGAGCCGCGTCGAGGACAAGCAGCTGCTGCCGCTGTTCCCCGTGGTCGACGAGGAGCAGCTGCAGGAGTCGCTGAACCGCCTCGCCGCCGCCGTCTCCGGGAGCTGACGCACCGCATCCTCGAGGCGCAGGGATCGTCGCCCCGCGATGAGCCACGTGCCGTGACGGTGGGGCCGGGCCACCCCAGGTGGCCCGGCCCCACCGTCGTCGGCTGATCCGTCGGGCCGGGGCTGGACCCGGGGTGGCCCGAGGCCGCGCCGACTGACGTGGGGTGGCCCTGCCGGATCCCGGGGTGGGTCACCGGCGGATGCGGGGGCGGCACGCGCGGTGGGGTGCGCGCACTACCCTCGAGGGATGGGCAAGGGGACGAGGACCCGTCGGATCACCACCGTGCGCGTGCGCGACGGGCGGTTGTACTCGGGGCACAAGGGCGACCAGCTGGCCATCGAGGAACCCCTCGACATCCGGTTGAACGGCCAAAAGCTGTCGCTGACCATGCGCAGCCCCGGTCACGATGTCGAACTCATCCACGGTTTCCTCCACGGCGAGGGGCTGATCACCGGCCGCGGTGACGTGCACGAGGCCCGCTACTGCGAAGGCGCGGTGGTGGAGGACGAGACCGGGTTGCCGCGTAACACCTACAACGTCATGGACTTCACGACATCCACACCCACGCTGCTGCCGGTGATCTCCAAGCAGTTCACCACCACCAGTGCCTGCGGCGTCTGCGGTTCGGAGAGCATCGACGCCGTCAAGCGCAAGAGCCGCCACCCCCTTGCTGAGCAGTGGGCGCGGCGCCCCGAGGGCTGGGGCCTCGACCCGGCGGTGATCCTCGACGCCGCTCGCCGGCTGGGGGAGGAACAGAGCGTGTTCTCCCGCACCGGAGGCGTCCACGCCGCCGCCCTGGTCACCGTCGACGGGGAGATGCTCGCGGTGCGGGAGGACGTGGGTCGGCACAACGCCGTCGACAAGGTGATCGGTTGGGCCCTGCTGCAGGACCTGCTCCCCCTGGACGACGCGTTCCTACTGGTCAGCTCACGTGCCAGTTTCGAGATCGCCCAGAAGGCCGCGATGGCGGGGATCCCGCTGCTGGTGTGCGTCTCCGCCGCGAGCTCCCTGGCGGTGGAGACAGCGGAGGCGATGGGCATGACCCTTGTCGGCTTCACCCGGGCGTTCGACGACGGTGACGGGCGGATGAACGTGTACACCGGTGCACAGCGGCTGGACCTGACCGCCGCCGAGTGAGTCTCGGACGGGCCGCCTACACTCGCGATCCATGAGGCCACTGCAGCAGCGCATCATCGCCGAGACCCACGTCCGCCCCGAGATCGACCCGGCGCAGGAGATCCGCGACCGCGTCGCCTTCCTCATCGACTACCTGCGCGCGACCCGCGCCAAGGGTTTCGTGCTGGGCATCTCCGGCGGTGTCGACTCCACCACCGCCGGGCGTCTCGCGCAGCTGGCAGTGGAGCAGGTGCGGGCCGAGGGCGGTGAGGCCACGTTCGTCGCGGTTCGGCTGCCGTACGGGGTGCAGGCCGATGAATCCGATGCCCAGGCGGCCCTCGACTTCATCCGGGCCGACCGTGAGGTGACCGTGGACATCGCCCCGGGGGTGGACGGTCTCGCGGCCGCCCTCCGGGAGGGTCTGGGGCAGGACGTCACCGACTTCACCAAGGGCAACACCAAGGCGCGGCTGCGGATGGCCGTGCAGTACGCCATCGGCGGGGACCTGGGGCTGCTGGTGATCGGCACCGACCAGGCGGCGGAGAACACCACCGGTTTCTTCACCAAATACGGTGACGGCGGCGCCGACCTGCTGCCGCTGTTCGGATTGGACAAGCGCCAGGTGCGGGCGGTCCTCACGGAGCTCGGCGCCGATGGCCGCCTGGTCGACAAGGTCCCCACCGCGGACCTCCTCGACGGCCGCCCCGGGCAGGCCGATGAGGCCGAGCTCGGTCTGCGCTACGAGGACATCGACGACTACCTGGAGGGGCGGGAGATCGAGGAGGCCGCCGCCGAGAAGCTCGAGGCGATCTTCCTGCGCACCCGCCACAAGCGCACCACCCCGGTCGCCCCGCAGGACGACTGGTGGCGGGAGACTGCGCTGGGCTGAGCCCCGGCACCCGTGTCTCAGTCCAGTGTGGCCATGCGGGTCGCGGTGACCTCGTCGACGACCAGGTCGGTGGCGACCCCCGCCCGCAGCGCGGCCCGCAACGGCACCGCCTTCCTCGCGCCCGCCGCGACGAGCACCCGACGGGGGATGCGGGCCAGCCGGTCCGGATCGGGACCGGAGGACCGGGCGTTCAGCCGCACCGGCGCCCAGCTCCCGTCCGCCCGCAGGAACACGGTGCACACATCACCCACCGCGCCGTCCTCCTGCAGCTCGGTGACGTCCCGGGCGGTGAGATACCCGGGGGAGTAGGCGTGGCTGGGCACCTCGGCATCGAAGGTCCCGACGCCGAACACCGCGAGTCGGCAGGAACGCTGCAGGTCGAGGACGCGCTGCACGGAGCGTTCCCGCCACAGGGCGGTGCGGGTGGCGGCGTAGTCGAAGAACGCCGGCACGGGGAAGTGGTGCACCGACGCATCCCAGCTGGCACCGGCCCGATCCAGCACCCCGGCGACGTAGTCCAGACCCGAGCCCTCCGTCGTGATCGCCCCGTTCAGCTGGACGATGCGCACCCCGGGCAGCGGGCGGGGCATCAGCTGCTCCACCACTGCCGAGACGGTCGTGCCCCAGGCGATCCCCACAGTGATGTCGGGACGCAGCAGATCGTCGGTGACCCGCGCGGCCTCACGGGCCACCGCGGTGAGCCGGTCGCGCTGGGAGTTACCCGCCCGGGCGGGCACCACCACCGCCCGCACGCCGTACCGGCGCTCCAGCTCACGGCGCAGTTCCGCCGCGCGGTGCAGACCCGGGGGGCGCAGGGAGATCGTCACCAGGCCCTCACCCCGGGCGGTGGCGAGCAGACGGGAGACCGTGGAGCGGGACACCTGCAGCTCCCGGGCGATGGACTCCATCGTCTGGCCGGCGTCGTAGTACATCCGTGCAGCCTCGAAGGCGGTCTCCAGGCGGGTGCTGCGGGGCATACGCAGAGTCTTGCACGTTCGTGCACTCCGGTTGCGCTCAGCGCACGAACGTCCCACCATGGCCGGACCATGCGCCCGAGCGGCGCCACCCGTCGGCGAAGGAGCCTGCCGTGCCCACTGCACGCCCCATCCCCCTCAGCAGCGAGCTGCGCACCCAGCACCTCGAGCGTCTGGCCGCGGCGACCCCGGACAAGCCCCTCGACGTGCTCGTCATCGGCGGTGGCGGAACCGGCACCGGTGCCGCCTTCGACGCCGCCACCCGCGGTCTCGATGTCGGCCTGGTCGAGGCCCGCGACTGGGCCTCCGGCACCTCCTCCCGCTCCTCCAAGCTGATGCACGGCGGCCTGCGGTACCTGCAGATGCTCGACTTCAAGCTGGTCCACGAGGCCCTGCGCGAACGCGACCTCCTCCTCACCCACACCGCTCCGCACCTCGTGCGTCCGGTCAGCTTCGTCTTCCCCTTCTTCCGGCCCGTGATCGACCGCGGCTTCATCGGCTCCGGCGTCGCGCTGTACGACGCCATGCAATCCGTCGGTCGCAAGCGTGCCGTGCCGTTCCACCGGCACCTCGGCCGTGCCGGCCTGCGCGCACACTTCCCGTCCCTGGACACCGAGAAGATCGTCGGTGCGCTCGAGTACTACGACGCCCAGTTCGACGACGCCCGCATGGCGATGATGCTGGCGCGCTCCGCCGTGCAGTACGGCGCGGCCGTCGCCACCTACACCCGTGTCATCGACTACCTCCACGAGGGCGAGCGGGTCGTCGGCGCCCGCGTGCGCGACGAGGAGAGCGGCCGCGAGTTCGACGTCCACGCCCGTGCGACGATCCTCGCCGGCGGCGTGTGGACCCAGGAGCAGCAGGAACTCGCCGGCGCCAGCGCCGGCCTCGAGGTCCTCGCCTCCAAGGGCATCCACATCGTCGTGCCGAAGGACGCCATCCGGGCCGACGACGCCACCGGGGTGATCACCCAGACCGAGAAGTCCGTACTGTTCCTCATCCCGTGGGACGAGTACTGGGTGATCGGCACCACCGACACCCCGTGGACGCACGATGTCGCGCACCCCGTCGCCACCGGTGAGGACATCGACTACGTCCTCGAGCATGCCAACGCGGTGCTCGACCACCCGCTCACCCGGGACGACGTGATCGGCGTGTACGTGGGTCTGCGCCCGCTGCTGCAGCCCGTGAAGAAGGACGGCGCCGCCTCCACCAAGGTCTCGCGCGAGCACACCGTGATGCAGGTCAAGCCGGGTCTCAGCGCCATCGCCGGTGGCAAGTGGACCACCTACCGGGTCATGGCCGAGGACGTCGTCGACTTCGCCATCAAGGACCTCTTCCCCGGCCGCCCCAGCCTCACCGCGTCCGTTCCCGTCCTCGGTGGGCAGGGGTACAAGCAGATCGCCGGGGAGAAGGACGAGATCTCCCGCCGCTACGGCCTCGACGCCCAGCGCGTGGACCGTCTGCTCTTCCGCTACGGCACCCTGCTGCGGGAGGTCCTCGACCTGATCGACGAGGCCCCGGAGCTCGCCACTCCGCTGGAACACGGCTCCCGGTACCTGCGCGCCGAAGTCGTCTACGCGGCGCGCGCCGAAGGCGTCGTCCACCTCGCCGATGTACTCGAGCATCGTCTGCGCCTGGAGTACGAGGTGCGGGACCGCGGTGTCGCCGCCGCCGACGAGGTCGCCCAGCTGGTCGGTGACGAGCTCGGGTGGAGTGTCTCGCGCCGCCGTGCCGAGGTGGACGCGTATCGTGCCGCCATCGAGGCGCGTCTCGCCGGTGAGCGCGCCCGCACCGACGAGGAGGCAGCTGCCGCTGTCGCCTCCGCCTCTGAGATCCCCGAGTCCCGGGACTGACCCGGGATCGACCGGGGCACACCCCACCCCCCCCCACCACGGTCGGGCGGACCCTCCGCCCACCCGCTCGATGAGGAGAACACCACCTGATGGGAACCATCTTCCTGTATGAGATCGCGGGCACCGCGATCCTGCTGCTGCTCGGTGTCGGCGTCGTCGCCAACGCCATCCTGACCAAGACGAAGGGCAACGGGGGCGGCTGGCTCCTGATCAACTTCGGCTGGGGCCTGGGCGTCTTCGCCGGCGTCTACGTCGCCTTCAAGTCCGGTGCCCACCTCAACCCCGCCGTGACCTTCGGCCTGCTCGCCAGCGGCGCCGACGAGTTCGCGCCCGGTATCGCGGTTACCCTCCCCAACACCATCGCCTACCTGATCGCCCAGCTCATCGGCGGCTTCCTCGGCGCGGCGCTGGCGTGGCTCGCCTACAAGGACCACTACGCCCAGGAGACCGACCAGGGCGCCATCCTCGGCACCTTCGCCACCGGTCCCGAGATCCGCAACCCGTTGAGCAACTTCCTCACCGAGGTCATCGGCACCTTCGTGCTGGTCCTGGTGGTGATCATGTTCGGCTCCTCGCCCAGCGGCCTCGGCCCGCTCGCCGTCGCGCTGCTCGTCGTCGGCATCGGTGCCTCCCTCGGCGGCCCCACCGGGTACGCCATCAACCCGGCCCGTGACCTCGGCCCGCGTCTCTTCCACGCCGCCGCGCCGATCCCCCACAAGGGTGGGTCCGACTGGGGCTACGCCTGGGTCCCGATCCTCGGCCCGATCGTCGGCGGCGTCCTCGCCGGTCTCGTCTCCATGGTGCTGGTCTGATCGACCACCCGGTGATCGGAAACCCGCACCCGCCCACCACTCCCTGACCGATCCGTCCGCTGGACCCCACACAGAACACAGGAGTTCTCATGTCCGACGACAAGAAGTACATCCTCGCCATCGACCAGGGCACCACCTCGTCCCGAGCCATTCTCTTCGACCACAGCGGCCAGATCGTCTCCACCGGTCAGCTCGAGCACGAGCAGATCTTCCCGCGCGCCGGATGGGTGGAGCACGACCCCAAGGAGATCTGGTACAACACCCGCGAGGCCATCGGCCAGGCACTCTCCCGCGCCAACATCAACCGCCACCAGATCGCCGCCGTCGGCATCACCAACCAGCGCGAGACCGCGGTGGTGTGGGACAAGACCACCGGTGAACCCGTCTACAACGCGATCGTGTGGCAGGACACCCGCACCCAGAAGATCTGCGACCGACTCGCCGGCGACGAGGGCGACGAGAAGTACAAGGAGCGCGTCGGTCTGCCGCTGGCCACCTACTTCTCCGGCCCGAAGATCACCTGGATCCTGGAGAACGTCGACGGCGCCAAGGAGAAGGCCGAGAAGGGCGACCTGCTCTTCGGCAACACCGACTCCTGGCTGGTGTGGAACCTGACCGGCGGGGTGAACGGCGGCGTGCACGTCACCGACGTCACCAACGCCTCCCGCACCATGCTGATGAACATCGACACCCTCGACTGGAACGCCGATATCGCCGCCGACATGGGCATCCCGCTGTCCATGCTCCCGGAGATCAAGAGCTCCTCCGAGGTGTACGGCCACGGTGCCAAGGAGTCGCTGCTCATCGACACCCCGATCGCCGGCATCCTCGGCGACCAGCAGGCCGCCACCTTCGGCCAGGCCTGCTTCGAGGTCGGCCAGGCGAAGAACACCTACGGCACCGGCAACTTCATGCTGATCAACACCGGTGAGGAGCTGGTCCGCTCCGAGAACGGGCTGCTGACCACCGTGTGCTACAAGATCGGCGACAACAAGCCGATCTACGCCCTCGAGGGGTCCATCGCCGTGACCGGCTCCCTCGTGCAGTGGGTGCGCGACAACCTGGGCCTGATCAAGGACGCCCCGGAGATCGAGAAGCTCGCCGAGAAGGTGGAGGACAACGGCGGTGCCTACGTGGTGCCCGCGTTCTCCGGCCTGTTCGCGCCGCACTGGGACGCCAGCGCCCGCGGCGCCATCGTCGGCCTCACCCGCTACATCACGAAGAACCACATCGCCCGGGCCGTGCTGGAGGCCACCGCCTTCCAGTCCCGCGAGGTGCTCGACGCGATGAACGCCGATTCCGGTGTGGAGCTCACCGAGCTCAAGGTCGACGGCGGCATGGTGAAGAACGAGCTGCTCATGCAGTTCCAGGCCGACATGATCGGTGTGCCCGTGGTGCGTCCGAAGGTCATCGAGACCACCGCCCTGGGCGCCGCCTACGCCGCCGGCATCGCCGTCGGTTTCTGGGACGGCGAGCAGGACGTCATCGACAACTGGGACGAGGACAAGCGCTGGGAGCCCTCCATGGACGAGGAGACCCGCGAGCGTTACCTGCGTCTGTGGAAGAAGGCCGTGGAACGCACCCGCGGGTGGATGGACGAGGACGTCGACGCGCTGTACGGCTGACCGCGATCAGCCGACCTTGTCGGCTCGGCGGGCTGACCCGCCCGCCGGCAGACGTCAGCAGACAGGGGAGGGCCCGGACACCGTGTGGTGTCCGGGCCCTCCGGTCGTCAGGGGGATGGGACGGCGGGGTCAGGCCAGACGCGAGCGGATCTCACCGATGAACGCCTCGAGATCGTCCGGGGTGCGGCTGGTGGTGATGCCCTTGTCGGTCACGACCTCCTCGTCCACCCAGTCGGCCCCGGCGTTCACCAGGTCGCTGCGCAGCGAGGAGTAGCTGGTCATGCGCAGCCCGTCGGTGAGGCCGGCCTCGATCAGCACCCACGGGGCGTGGCAGATCGCGGCGATCGGCTTCCCGGCCGCGGCGAACTCCTTCACCAGGCGGACGGCATCGTCATCCGCGCGCAGGGCGTCGGCGTTGAGGGTGCCACCGGGCAGCACGAGGGCGTCATAGTCGTCGGCGGAGGCGCCGGAGAGCGGGCCGTCGACGGGGAACTCCTCGCCGCGATCCCAATCCCCACGCAGGGCGACGACCGGCTCGGTCTGGGGAGACAACAGGGTCACGCGGGCGCCGGAGGACTTCAGGGCCTCCAGCGGCTTCTTCAGCTCCGGTTCCTCCACCCCGTTGCGGGCGAGGAAGAGGACGGAACGGTTCGACAGATCGGATGCGGTGGTGTCAGTCATGCCTCCACCGTGCTCCCCGAAGCCCGCCGGCACAAGGGCGTGTTCGCTGCGAGAGGACTCGCGAGGTGCCCGTCGCACGACTGCGAGCGGACCGCGCGGTCACCGCAGCTCGCGCGGCAGCTCCTCCAGCAACCGCAGCCACAGCTCCGAGGCCGTCGGATAGGACGGCACGGCGTGCCGCAGCACCGACACCGGCACTCGCCCGACGATCGCGACCGTCGCGGCGTGGATCAGCTCTGCACACTCCGGTCCGACGAACGTCGCACCGAGCAACAACCCCGACTCGGAGTCCACCACGATCGACGCGGTCCCCTGCACCTCATCCCGCAGCAGCGAGGTGCCCGCGGCACTGCCGTAGGGGACCGTCGCGGTGACCACGCCCCGGTGGGCCTCACGCGCCGCGGCCTCCGTCAGTCCGACCGTCGCGACCTGCGGGTCCGTGAACACCACCTGCGGCACCGGGACCTCCACTGGGGCCGGGGCGGTGGCCGGTGCCCCCAGAGAGGCGGCGATCCGTTCCCCGATCACCCGGGCGCGGTACTTGCCCCAGTGCGTCAGGGGCGTCTCCCCGGAGGCGTCGCCGACGAGGTGAAGCCACGAGGGCAGCCCATCCGTCGCGTCGGTGACGGTGCAGGGGTCGATCCCCACCGTGTCCAGGCCGAGGTCGTCGAGGGCGGGGCGGCGGCCGGTCGCCACCAGCACCTCGTCGGCCTCCAGGATGTCGGCGCCCAGGTGCAGCCGCACCGGGCCCCCGTGCAGGCGACCCAGGCCGGTCGAAACCCCCGGCACCTCCTCGCCGACGTCCTGCCGCACCGTGGGCCGGTCGGCGGCGGAGACGGCCACACCGGTGCGGACCGTGACGCCACGCGCCTCGAGGGCGGCCCGCACCGCCTCCCCCACGAACGGCTCGAAGCGGCTGAGCAGTCGCTCACCGCGGATCAGCATCGTCACCTGGGCGCCGAGCGCCTGCATCCATGTTGCGGCCTCCACCGCCACGACCCCGCCGCCGATGATCGCTAGGCGACCGGGGACCTCCACCACACCGGTGGCATCGCGGCTGGTCCACGGCGCCACCTGCGCCACCGCCTCCGGGATGACCGGGGTCGAACCGGTCGCCAGGACCACCGCCCGTCGAGCCTCCACCACGGTGCGGGAGCCGTCCGGGGCGGTGACCTCCACCCGGCGCTCACCGACGAGGCGACCGCGGCCGCGCAGAACCGGGATGCCCGCGCCCTCGGCCCACTCGACCTGCCCGGAATCGTCGTACTGCGACACCCACACGTCACGACGCTCCAGCAGAGCATCGCGGTCCGGACGGGCGGTGCTCACCCCGGGCAGCAGCTCGGTGGTGCGTGCCACCGCGAGTGGGCCCAGCAGGGCCTTCGACGGCATGCACGCGTAGTACGAGCACTCACCGCCGACCAGCCCCTCCTCGACTAGCAGCGCTGTCGCCTCGGTGCCCTCGATCGCGTATTGCGCGACGTTCTCACCGACGGGGCCGGCACCGATGACGACCACGTCGACAGTCCGATCGGGGGCGGGAGCAGTGGAAGTGGTGGTCATGACGCTCCTGACGAGTCGCGGCCCACTGACCCAGCGGGGGCGTACCGTTCGGTCGCCAGTCGGAGAGTAACCGGCGCTGCAGGGAGCTGCGCGAGAGGGACCACGGTGCAGGCCGTGACACCATGGCCGGATGAGCGAGCTGCTGCCGGACCCGGTGTACTTCGCGGGCCTGCCGAAGGTCATCACCTCCGGGGCCGTGATCCTGCGGGACGAGCACGGACGGGTGCTGATCGAGAAACCCAACTACCGCCCCCACTGGTTGCTGCCCGGCGGCGGTGTCGACCCGGGCGAGGACCCCCGCCGCTGCGCCCAGCGGGAGGTCCGCGAGGAACTCGGCCTCGACCTGCCCATCGGGCGCCTGCTCACCGTCGACTGGGTCCCGCCACGCGCGGAGATCGGTGCCCCCATGGGTCTGCACTTCGTGTTCGACGCCGGGATGCTGCCGGAGGCCGAGCTGCGGGAGCGGATCGTGCTGCAGAGGACCGAGCTGGACGAGTGGCGCCTGGTCGACGAGGACGAGGCCGACCTGCTCTCCGGCTGGGGTGCGCTGCGCGTGCGTCGCGCCCTCGCGGTGCTGCGTGGAGAGGCGCAGGCGGACGTCGTCGCCCACGGGCGGTGACAGGTCACACCACGCGGCAACGGCGGCAGGGGTGCGGGGACGCGGCGCGGTTGGAGGTCAGAGAGCTCCGAGCGCCTGCGCCATCGGCACCGCCGAGGCCGCCGCCCACGCCTGCGGGCGGCACGACGCCGGATACGGCAACGGCGGAAACACCTCGTCGGCGGACACCCCGCTGAACAGCTCCGGCAGACGCAGGTCGAAGCCCTCCGCCGCCCGCAACAGACCCTGTGCCACCTGCCGGGCCTCCTCGGTGAAGCCCTCTCGCAGCATGCCCCGAAGAATCATCGCCGTGTCATGGGTCCACACGCTGCCGCCGTGGTAGCGCAGCGGGCCGTAGGCGCCGTTCGTGGTCGACAGGGTCCGGACCCCGTAGCCGGAAAACATCGTCGGGTGCAGCAGGCGCCGGACCACGTGGGACTCCTGTGCCGCATCCAGCAGCCCCGTGCCGAGGAGATGCCCCATGTTCGAGGCGACACCATCGACCGGCTGCTTCCGACCGTCCAGCGCGAGCGCCAGGTAGGGGCCCAGTTCGTCCTCACACCAGAAGCGCTCGTGGACCCGGGCGCGGATCAGCTCCGCCCTCTCGCGCAGGCGCTGCGGCAGGTCCGCGGAGCCGGTGTCGACGGCGCGGTTCGCTGCGGGTGTGGGGCCGTTCCCGGCGGCGGCGAGCTCCTCCAGCAGGTCCGCGGCGTTGCGGGCGGCCGCCACCGCGTACCCCTGGACCTCCACCAGGGCGATCGTCCCCTCGGCGAGGTTCCCATCGGCGAAACGGATCGAGTCCCCGGAGTCTTTCCAACCCTGATTCGCGAGCCCGGTACCGAGCTCGTCGAGATACTCCAGCAGACCGTCCCCGTCGGCGTCACCCTCCTCGAGCAACCACTGCGCGGCGGCCCGCAGCTGCGGTGCCAGCTCCCTGAGCAGACCCAGGTGCGGGGCAACCCGGTGGGTGTCGTGCAGCAGGGAGATCCACAGTGGCGTGGCATCGATGGTTCCGTAGTACACCGGGGGCAGGTGGGTGTGCCCGATGCCCATGCCCGCGGCGCGCAGCTCGTGGAGGATCTTCCCCGGGTGTTCGGCCGTGGCCGCATCACGGTGCGTGCCCTGCCGGGCGGCGAGCGTCCGCAGGGTGCCGGCCGCCACCGAGGGGTCGAGCGGCAACAACAGAGAGGCGGCGATCAGGCTGTCCCGCCCGAACAGCGTGAAATACCAGGGGGCGCCGGCGGCGAGGAACCATTCCTCGGGGCGGCCCGGCAGGTGCAGCCGCAGTGACTCCAGGTCCTGCAGGGACCGGTGCAGCAGGCGCGCGGCGGCGGCCCTCTCGTCCGCGGCGTGCCCGGGAGGACCCGGCCGGGTGTGCGCAGCGGGCCACGTCTCGGCCAGCCCAGCCACCGGCAGCACAGCATCCTCGCAGGTCAGTGCCCAGGTCAACGCTGAAGTGCCGCGCGGGGGACACTGCAGATGCGCGTCCAGCACCACCAGTGATCCGTCAACGGTCACAGCGGCGTCGAACCCGGATGCGGTGATGAGGGCGGTGGCACCACCGGGCGTGGACCAGGTGGCACCACCCTCGGCGGTCGGGGTCGGTGTAGGGCGCTGCGCTGAGGGGTGGGCACCACGTCGATGGTCCTTCACCCAGCTCATCGGGGAGTCATCGGTGCGAAGCGTCAGGCGCAGGCGTAGATGCCGCGGTCGCTCGTCAGTCGGCGCCAGGGTGATCGTCTCCCGCACCCCGTCGATGTCGACAGTCCGACGGCGCTCCAGGGTCACCAGGGGGTCTACCACGTCATCGTCGGCCGAGACCACGGTGCGCAGCACAGCCTCGGCAGCGGAGGCGCGGTGGACTCCGACGGGTGTCAGGTCCGCGTGCGGGGAGTCAAGGGTGAGTCGATCCACCAGCCGGGTGTCGCCGAGGTAGATGCCTTCGGCGCCGGTGGAGCCGATGGACCCATCCGGTTGGGACCACACCTGCATGGGGGCGCGGAGCACCCCCAGCAGGTCGTGGATGAACGGCTGGTGGCGCTCGGTGGGGCGGTCGGAGTGGCGGAGGGGGGTTCGGTGAGTCCATGATCAGGATGCTCCGGAGGTTGCAGGGGGCATCGGCCCGAGGGGCGATGTGGCCGGGAGGGCTTGACATCGGCAGTGGTGCCATCGCACGATTCCTTCAATAGTTTGATCGATCAAACAACCGGTTCGAAAGGTTTGATCCTCCATCTGCGCGTCGCCCAGGTAAGCAGTGGAGCCTGCTGGCGGCACCCCGCAGGAGGACCCCCATGGGACGCACGACGGTGAGCACGGGCAGAGCCCGGAATGCCACTCTGCAGTCCATCGCGGCCGCGACCGGGGTTTCCCGCCAGACCGTCTCCAACGTGCTCAACGACCCCGCCCGCGTCGCCCCCGCCACCCGACGCATCGTCGAGGCGGAGATCCGCCGGGTGGGGTATCGACCCAGTGCCGCCGCCCGACAATTGCGGACCCGTCGTTCCGGCCTGCTCGGATATCGCATGCATCGGGCCGCTGATGGCATCAACGGGACCGTGCTCGACCGGCTCCTCCATGCGGTCACAGCCCGTGCCGCGGATCGCGGTTACCGGGTGCTGCTGTTCGAGGCCGCGGACGATGAGGTGGAGATCGCGCGATTCGCGGAACTGCGTGCCACCTATTCCCTCGATGGGTTCCTCCTGACCTCCACGGCCCGGGGAGACCGGCGACCGACGTGGCTCGCAGAGCAGGGCATTCCCTTCGTGGTGTTCGGCCGCCCCTGGGGAAGTGGAACCGATGGGAATGCCGTAGCCGCGCATGACTGGGTGGACGTAGACGGTCGCGCGGGGACCCTGGAGGCCACACGATCGCTGCTCGCCGAAGGAGCACGGAAGATCGCCTTCGTGGGATGGCCGGAGGGTTCAGAGGTGGGGGACGATCGACACGCTGGGTATCGGGACGCGCTCATCGACGCGGGCGAAGTCGTCGACCCGGTACTCGAGGTCCGGCAGGAGGACGGTGTCGCCGAGGGTGCCGCCGCTGCCGCATCACTAATGGAGCGCGGGGCCGACGCATTCGTCTGCGTATCCGACACGCTCGCTCTCGGAGTAGCCGCCCACCTCCGTATCGGAGGCCGCCCCGATTTGCTCGGACGGACGATCGGCTTCGACGACACCCCCGTCGCGCAGGCTCTCGGTCTGTCCAGCGTCGACCAGCCTCTCGAGCAGGTGGCGCAGGTCATGGTCGACCGGATCGTCGCCCGCATCGAGACCTCCGCCGATCAGCTTTCCCCGCTTCCGCAGGAGCTCCTGCCGCCGACAGTCAGGCGACGTTGACGCGGCTTCCCCACTGACCCCGCCCCCGGGCACCACACCGAAAACAGGAGGACACCATGATCCCCACCCCCCGAATCACCCGTCGTGCGCTGACCGCGGGCGCCGTGCCCATTCTGGGACTCACACTCGCCGCCTGCGGAGGCAGCGGTTTCGAGGATGCTGACTCCGATTCCGGTGGCACCGGTTCCGGTGGAAGTGACGCAGGAAGTGGATCCGGCGGTGCTCTGAGCGTCCTGATCGGTTCTTCCGGTGACGCGGAGACCAAGGCCGTGAAGGATGCGGTGGCCGCGTGGAGCCAGCAGAGTGGAACCGCGGCTGAGGTGATCGTGGCGTCCGATCTGAACCAGCAGCTTTCCCAGGGCTTCGCCTCGGGCAAGCCGGCGGATGTGTTCTACCTGTCGACCGATGCCCTCGCCGGTTTTGCGGGCAACGGGTCTATCGAGGCCTATGGCGACGACCTCGCCAACAAGGCGGACTTCTTCCCCAAGCTCGTGGAGGCCTTCACCCTTGACGGCACCTTCTACGCCGCTCCGAAGGACTTCTCCACGCTGGCGTTGATCATCAATTCCGACCTGTGGAGCGCTGCTGGTCTCACCGACGCCGACATTCCCACCGACTGGGATGGACTCCACGCAGCTGCCACCAAACTGACTCAGGGTGATGTCGTCGGTCTGTCCATGGGGGCGGAGTACCAGCGCCTGGGCGCCTTCATGGCTCAGGCTGGCGGAGAGCTGGTGACGGATGGCAGGGCTACCGCCGACTCCCCGCAGAACATCGAGGCCTTGACCTTCGTCAAATCCATGATGGCCGACGGTTCGCTGAAGTTCGCCAAGGACCTCGGCGCAGGCTGGGGCGGGGAGGCGTTCGGCAAGGGGCTGGCGGCGATGGTCATCGAGGGCAACTGGATCACCGGTGCCCTCAGCAACGACTTCCCGGACGTCAAGTATCGGGTCGTCGAGCTGCCCGCCGGTCCCGGAGGGAAGGGCACTCTGCAGTTCTCCAACGCCTGGGGGCTCGCGGCGGGCTCGACAAACAAGGACCAGGCGCGCTCTCTCATCGAGCACCTCACCTCCCCCGAGCAGCAGATGGCCTTCGCGAAGGCCTTCGGTGTGATGCCATCTGTGCAGTCCACTGCCGAGGACTGGTCGGCCGAGTACCCGGATCTGGCGCCCTTCATGGCTGGAGCGGGGTACGCCAAGAATCCGCCCGCCCAGGCCGGCACGTCTGACGTCATCGCCGACCTGAACTCACAGCTGGAGACGCTGGGGAGCTCGGACCCGAAGACGATCCTGAACTCAGTCCAGACCAACCTGCAGGCTGCCCTCGGCGGCTGATCGCGGCGACTGCCCGCGAACGTACCAACGGAAGGCGCTGCCATGCACCGTCGACGCCACCGGCTCCTGGGCAAGGACGCCGCGGCAGGCTGGCTGTTCACGCTGCCGGTCATCGTGATCCTGGGGCTGTTCCTGGTGGTCCCGGTCCTCATGGCCCTGTGGGTGAGCCTGTCCGACTGGACAGGACGGGGCAGCCCCTTCAGCTCCCAGGTCGGGTTCGTCGGTCTGCGGAACTACTCCGCGATCCTCAGCGAACCCGGCCTGGCGCAGCGGGACTTCGGACTCGCCCTGCGGAACAATCTCTACTACGTGCTGGCGGTGGTGCCGCTGCAGACCGTCGTGGCTTTGCTGCTCGCTGTGGCGGTTAACCAACGAGCGTTGCGGGGCAAGGGCTTCTTTCGCACAGCCTTCTACTTCCCATCCGTCACCAGCGCTGTCGCCATCACCGTGCTGTGGCTGTTCCTGTTCAACGACAACGGCGTAGTTAACAAAGCGATCTCGTTCATCGGTCTGAACGGTCCCAACTGGTTCCAGGACCCTCGGGGCGTCGTTCACGTGTTGCTCAGTTGGTTCGGTGTGGACAGCCCGCCCGCCGCGCTCACGCAGCGCGGACCCCTCGGGGTCACCCCGTGGGAGTGGCTCGCCGGACCGTCGGTGGCGATGAGCGCCCTCGTTCTGATGGCAGTGTTCACCACCTCCGGAACGTTCATGCTGCTGTTCCTGGCCGCCCTGCAGGCCTTGGATCCCGAGGTCGAGGAGGCGGCTATGATGGACGGTGCCGGAGCCGTGCAACGTTTCCTTCGTGTGACCCTGCCCCAGCTGCGTCCGACGCTGTTCACGGTTCTGACCCTGGGATTGATCGGCACCTGGCAGGTGTTCGATCAGATCTACACCGGCACGCAAGGGGGGCCGTCGAAGACCACCCTCACACCCGCCTATCTGTCGTACACGTCGGCTTTCGAGAGCCAGCGATGGGGGCAGGGCGCCGCGATTAGTTTCATCCTGTTCGCGATCATCGTGATCTTCACTGTTCTGCAGCGCCTCGCCCTGGTGGAACGGGATCCCGCTTCCCGTTCCCGGCGACGCCGTGCCGCCGCTGCGACCCACGCTGCCCCCGCGGAAGGAAGTGTGCGATGAGCACTGCTGTCAGCACCCCGGCACCCGCAGCCGGGCGACGTCACCGAGTGCCAGCCGGCCGAGGGGTCGCACCTGTGTTGTGGATCCTGCTGTTCCTCGTCGCCGCCATCTACATCTTCCCGTTCCTCGTCCAGGTGGTGACGAGTTTCAAGACCGAACCGGATGCCGCGTCGAACCCTCTGTCGCTCGTGCCCGAGACCTGGACCGGTGCCGCCTATCAGCGGCTCTTCGCGAACTCCGACTTCCCCACCTGGATCCGGAACAGCTTCGTCGTCACCCTCATCGTGACCCTTGGGCGCGTGTTCCTGAACTCGCTGGCTGGGTACGCACTGGCGCGTCTCGACTTCCGCGGACGGGGAGCGGTCTTCGCCCTGCTTATCGCAGTGATGGCCGTGCCCGGAGTGGTGCTGCTGATCCCCAAGTTCCTGGTAGTGAACACCCTGGGGATCTACGACTCGTTCGCCGGAATGACGGTCCCCCTTCTCGCCGACGCAGCGGGGATCTTCATCATGAAGAACTTCTTCGAGTCGATCCCCCGGTCGGTCGAGGAGCAGGCGCGGATCGACGGGGCGGGAACCTTCCGCACGTTCTGGTCGATCGTCCTGCCGATGGCCACCCCGGCTCTCATGACCATCATCATCCTGTCCTTCCAGGGGTCGTGGAACGAGCTGAACCACTTCATCGTCTCGACCCAGAGCCCGGAGCTGACCACTCTCACCAAGGGCGTGGCGCAGCTCGCGTCCGGGCAGCTGTCACAGGGGTCGCAGTACCCGCTGAAGCTGGCGGCTGCGACACTCATGACGCTGCCGGTCGCGGTTGTGTTCCTGATCTTCCAGCGGCGGATCATGAACACCTCGCTCGGCGCAGTGAAGGGCTGAGGACTGGTCCCTCACGCCAGATGCGTCACGTCCGCTCGGAGAACCGTCCGGTCGGCACTATCGTGACGCCGCACCCATCCCTCCGACGACAAGGACGTGACGTTGGACCTCACCTTCAAGATCATCGCGATCGCGATCTACTTCCTCGCGATGATCGGCATCGGCCTCTACGCCTTCCTCAAGACCCGCAGCGGCGACGACTACATGCTCGGCGGCCGCTCTCTGCACCCGTTCACCGCCGCACTCTCCGCAGGGGCCTCCGACATGTCGGGCTGGCTCCTCATGGGTTTCCCCGGCGCCCTGTACATGTCCGGTCTGGTGGAGGCGTGGATCGCCATCGGCCTCACCGTCGGCGCCGCTCTCAACTGGATCTTCGTCGCGCCTCGTCTGCGGGAGTACACGCAGGTGGCCGGTGATTCCATCACCGTGCCGAGCTTCTTCGAGAACCGTCTCCATGATCGCTCCCGGCTGCTGCGCATCGCCGCCGGCGCCGTGATCCTGGTGTTCTTCACGTTCTACGTGTCCTCGGGCATGGTCTCCGGCGGTCGGTTCTTCGAGTCGTCGTTCGGCGGTTCGTACCTCGCGGGCATGATGCTCGTCGGTGGCGTGACCGTGCTGTACACACTGTTCGGGGGCTTCCTCGGTGCGACCTACACGGACGTGGTGCAGGGCCTGATCATGTTCGTCTCGCTGCTGATCGTCCCCATCATGGGCATGTTCGCGGTGGGGGGCCCGGCGCAGATGTTCCGCTCGGTGGCCGAGGTGAACCCGGATTTCGGTTCCCTCACCGGTGGGGCCACGTTCATCGGGGTGCTGTCCGCTCTGGCCTGGGGCCTGGGGTACGTCGGCCAGCCGCACATCATCGTGCGCTTCATGGCGATGCGGTCCTCGCGGGACGCCCGGTACGGCACGGTCGTCGGCATCGGCTGGATGATCCTGTGCGCCGTCGGGGCGATCTTCACCGCCCTCGCCGGTCTGGCGTACTTCCAGCAGAACCAGGATGCGATCCTCACGGACACCGAGAACGGTGAGACCGTCTTCCTCGACCTCGCCCAGATCCTCTTCCATCCCCTCGCCGCGGGTTTCCTGCTCGCGGCGGTGCTCGCGGCGATCATGTCCACCATCTCCTCGCAGCTGGTGGTCACCAGCTCCGCGCTGGTGGAGGATCTGATCGGCATCCTCGGCGGCCGCCGGGAGCGTTCGGAGAAGGTGCAGCTGTGGTACGGCCGTGCGGGGGTGCTGGTGGTGTCGATCATCGCCATGCTGCTGGCCCTGAACCCGAGCAACACCATCCTCGACCTGGTCGGTTTCGCGTGGGCCGGTTTCGGCGCCGCCTTCGGGCCGATCGTGCTCCTGTCCCTGTTCTGGCGCCGCCTGACGACGGCCGGTGCTCTGGCGGGCATGGTCAGCGGTGCGGTGGTCGCGTTCCTGTGGGGCAAGACCGAGTTGGGCACCCTCTTTGGCCTGCTGCCGGAGCGTCTATACGAGATCGTGCCGGGCTTCCTGGTCTGCCTCGTCCTCGCGATCGTCGTGTCGCTCATGACTCCGAAGCCGTCGCAGCGTGTGCTGGAGGAGTACGACCGCACGATGGCACAGCTCGCGCGTCACTGAGACACGCACCCGTCCTTCCGGGGCGGTGCGCCTCTCACCGGGGCCGGGTGTCTCCCACTCAGGGAGCGCCCGGCCCCGCTCTGTCGTCCTCAGGGGTGGCGTCGCCCACCGCGGGACCCCGCAGCCGGGGAGCGGTGCTGGTGTACCGATGTCCGGTGGGCGTGGTCACCCTCAGCTCGGTGGCCCCGGTGGCGGGGTCGGTGTGCAGTTCTTTCCGCCACCCGGGCATCTCCGTGGCAAGGTTGTGGCGCTGGCAGGTGGCCACAGCGTTCCCCGGCACAGTCTCACCACCGTCGGCGTAGCGCTGCACGTGGTCGATGTCCCGTACGGGGGCATCACAGTGGGCATGTCGACAGGTCCGCTCCCGCAGGGTGAGGAACCGGCGCACGTCCGCGGGGAAGGTGCGTCGGCGGGGGTCCGTCGCCCGCAGATCCCCGGTGGCGGGATGGGTGTAGAGCCGCCGGATCCAGCGGGTGCCCTCTCGGATCCCTTCTGTCCCGGTCGGGTCGGCCGGGTCCTCACCCAGTGCCAGGTGGCGGGCGATGGCGGCGGGCACGGGGATGCCGTTCAGCTGCGCGGTCTCGTCATCGCCGCCGAGGAGAGCCAGATCGGTCATGATCAGTTGGACCTCGATGCCGACCGCCGGGGCCGCGGTCCTCCCGTCGACGTCGTCGGCTCTCGAGGAGGGCGGGCACGGACGTCCGGCCCCTGCGGCGTGCAGCAGCAGCTCCGCCATCACGTCGGCCATGATCTGCCCCCGGGTGCGTTCATCCCCGGTGGCGAGCCGCGCCCGGGCGTGGGATTCCAGAGCGGCGTGCGCCGCGACACCCTTCTCGACCGGCAGCAACGCGGAGAGCCGCACCATGCCGTCCTCCTCATGCTGCAGCAGGACACAGCGGCCGTCTCGGGCGACGCGGTGCCGCTCCGTCATGGCGGTCGGTTGCAGACGGTCGGCGACGGCGCGGGCCGATCGGGCCACCTGACGGGGGGTGAGCGTCGGGAGGTCCTCAGCGAGGGCCCGGTCCACCGCGGCGCGATCCGCCTCGCCCAGCGTCCGTACGGCCTTCGCGACCTCATGGGCCGCGGTCTCATGGACCGTTCCCGAGGCCAGATGCTCGAGGGTCTGTGGCAGGGACTCGACCAGCACCGCGTTCAGATCCAGATGCTTCTGCTCCTGGGACGGAGAGATGCGCCGCGCCAGAGCGATCTGGTCGGCGATCCCTCGGCCCAGATGCTCCGGCCGCACGCCCTGCTCGCGCTGCTGCTCCACCTGGGCGTCGCGGAACGCGACCTGGAGGCGCGCCTGCAGAGCCCCGACGGCGCCGCGCAATCCCTCCAGGGCAGCGATCGCCTCGATCCTGTCGCGGTCGCTCGGAGCGGGTCCCTGTGGCGGGGGAGTGCCGTCCAGGGTGAAACTCGCGGCGGCAGCCTCCAGCAGCGCGCGCGCCTGGCCGATCCACTCCGCGGGAGTGGGAGCACCGGGGCCGGTCGATGTCGCTGTCCTCACCGCCGGCACCTCCTCGCCTCACGCCCCGGTCCGTCCGGGTCAGCAGGAGGTTAGGAGCCCCGCGGGGCAACCCGCCCGCTTCACTGTTCCGACTGGGGATGATCCGCCCCTGGGGAGGAAACCGCGACCCGGATCAGCGGCCCGGATCAGCGGCCCGATCAACCGCCCGATCAGCAGCCTGGTGCGCACGACGCCCAGCGCCATGCGCCCCACCCCGCCGCGCCTCCCGCAGCGTCGGCGCCAGCGGCCCGAGCATGTCGTCGAACGCCGCCTCCGCATCCCGCGGGGCCGGCGTCACCAGATACAGCACCACGCCGAGCAGCGCCCAGCCCACCAGCATGAGATGCTCCGCCGGCCACACCAGTGACAGACCCGTGCCGGGCAGCAGCGCGAACAGGATCACCAGCACCGCCCCGATCGCCCCGATCGCCGGGAGGAACGCCGGACGAGCGCGGTAGCCGTAGTGCAGGCCCGGGTACACGCGCGGCATGCGGTACTTGGCGATCACCACCAGCAGCCACACGATGCCGAGGAACACCCCGCCCGCATCCAGGAACCAGATGATCGCCCCCGGCCCCAGCAGGCCCGGCAGGATCGTGGCGACCAGGACGAACAGCAGTGCCCGCCGCGGCACCCCGGACCGTTCATCGACCACGGACAGCCCGTGGGGCAGCAGACGGGAGCGGCTCAGCGCCAGCACCACCCGGCTGGCGGCCACGAACAGCCCCAGGAAGCTCGTGACCAGGCCCAGCACGCCGATCAGGAACGCCCCCAGGCCCAGCAGCGGGAACCCGGCGTCGGTGAACGCGTCGATGGTGCCCTGCCGCTCCGGGTCGGCGAGGGTCTCCCACGGCACCACGTAGGCGGTGGCCAGCAGCACGGCGGTGTAGAAGGCGGCGGCGCACGCCACGGTGAGCACCACGGCCCGGCCGACACGGTGCGGCGGCAGCGACGACTCCTCCGCCAGCACCGCCACCAGGGAGAACCCGACCACGTAGGTGATACCCGGCACCACCATCCGGAGGGTCGAGGACACCGGTTCCTGCTCGGGTGCCCACATCGGCCACAGGTTCGCGGGTGACCCTGCGATGAGCGCTGTCACCACCAGCGCCAGACCGATGAGGATCATGATCGCGAACAGCACCACCTGCACCTGCGCCCCGAGTGAGACCCCGAACCAGTTGAGGCCGAACACGATCAGCGTCAGGAGCAGTCCGACGGCCAGCACCGGCGCGGTCACCGCCTCCCCGTTCACGCTCCACAGCGGCAGCGCATCGAAACCGGGCACGTACCGGCCCAGCAGGGTCCCGAAGGCCGTCACATAGAACGCGAGGGACGACAGGTAGGCGCCGATGTGGAACCACCCGGTGGCGAAGCCCGCGGGGCGGCCGAGGGCGGTGTATCCCCACACCACCTCACCGCCGGCGCGCGGCACCGCACTGGTGAGCTCCCCGTAGGCGAGGGCCACGCAGGCGGCGAGGGAGGCGCCGAGGAGCAGACCGAGGATCATGCCGCCGGCACCGAGGTCGGCGAAGAAACGGGACGAGGTGTAGATCCAGCTGGATCCGACCACACCGGCCACACCCAGTGCGATCAGCGAAGGTAGGCCGAGGGTCTGTTTGAGTCGGGCCACGGGAGCCTCCTGGTCGGGTCGGGGTGCGGCCATTGTGCCGCGCGCACCCTCTCCCGGTGCCCTACCCTGAACCCGCCCGGGCGCGTCGCCCCGGGGCGGCAGCGGGGCGCTCCCGACGGGCGCGGTGAGGAGCAGGGAACGTGACGGGGACTTCGCCGCAGAAGGGCGCCACCGGGCGGGACGTCGCACAGTCCGTGGAGGATGTGGCCCAGGACGTCGCCGAGAACCCGTGGGTGGAGCGGGTGGCCCGGCTGGGTTTCGTGATGAGCGGTCTGGTGCACGCCATGATCGGGTGGATCGCCCTGCGGATCGCCTTCGGTGCCGGGGGTGACGCCGACCAGGGTGGGGCGCTGCGCAGTTTCGCGCAGCTGCCGCTCGGCGGGGTGCTGCTGTGGGTCGGTGGTCTGGTGATGATCGCGCTGGCGCTGTGGCTGGGGCTGGACGCCTGGTTCGGGGCGCGGCGGGAGCGTGAGACCTCCGACCGCGCGGTGCACGCGGTCAAGTCCCTGGGCAAGGCCGTCACGTACGGGGTGCTGGCGGCGACGGCGCTGCGGTTCGCCGCGGGAGGGAGCTCGGACTCCGGAGAGCAGTCCGCCAGTGTCACCTCCACCCTGATGGGCATGCCGCTGGGACGGATGCTGGTGGCGCTGCTGGGGTTGGTGGTCCTCGCGATCGGCGGGTACCACGTGGTGAAGGGTGCGACCAGGCGATTCGTGGACGACCTCGAGCGCGGCTCGCACCATCCCGCGGTGGGGCCGGCGGTCGTCGTGACCGGGGTGGTCGGGTATGTCGCGAAGGGGCTCGCGCTGGCGTCGGTGGGGATCCTCTTCGGCTGGGCGGCGCTGCGGGCGAACCCGGAGCAGGCGACCGGGCTGGACGGCGCCCTGAAGGCCCTGGCCGGAATGCCGGTGGGGACGATCCTGCTGGTGCTCACCGGGGCGGGGCTGATCCTCTTCGGGGTCTACTGCGTCTTCCGTGCGCGGTACGCCGACATGTGACCGCGTGAGCGGTGCCCCGGCCATCGGCCGCTGCGGGCCCGCCACGTGGCGGAGATGTGAGGGCTCTGCGCATGCGGCGGGGATTCGGGTGCTGTTCCGGTCGGGTCCTGTGAACACCGCCGGGCCCCGCTGCCGGGTGTCGGCCGCTCGTGGTGGACTGCCGCCATGCCCTACACGCTCGCCCATCCACTGTTCGCGGTGCCGCTGCGGCGCCTGGGTCTGCCTGTCGCGGGTCTCGCGATCGGGGCGATGACCCCGGATGTGCCGCTGTTCCTCGGCAGCGCGGGCCCGCGTACCACGGCGTCTCTGACGGCGCTGGGGCTCACCTATGAGCACACGCACACGATCCCCGGGATCCTCATCGCGTGCCTGGGGACCGGCGCGGTGCTGTGGGCGCTGTGGCTGCTGGTGCGGTGGCCCCTCGCCGACGCCCTGCCCCGACGCCTCCGCGACGGACTGGTGATCTCTCCGACGCCGACGCCCACCACCCCCGCCGGGGTGCTGCGCGCCGTGGTCGCGCTGTGGATGGGGGCGGCGACGCATGTGGGCCTCGATCAGTTCACCCATGAGGGTGGCTGGGCGTGGCGGAACGTCGCATGGTTCCGGGAGGTGCATGCGGGATTGCCGGGAACGAGTTGGCTGCAGTACGGCCTGTCACTGCTGGGTTCGATGGGGGTGGCGCTGCTGATCCTGCGGGCCCTGCACACGGCGTGGCTGCGTGGCGCCGACACCTCCGACCCGCGCCCCGTGCGGCACTCCGGCCAGGTCCCCGCCCGCTGGCTGGTGCGGGCGGCGCTGCTCGGTGGGCTGGCGGCGGGACTGACGTCCTCCACCTCGGCCGTGCTCACCGGCCCACTCACGTCGGCGGTGTTCACCACCGTGACCCGCGTGCCGCTGCTGCTGGGCCTGGCACTGTGCGCGGCCGCGCTGGTGTGGCACCTGCTGCGGCCCGACATTCCCGCCGACCGCGCTCGGGCGTCTCGCCCCGATGACCTCGTCAGGGTCCCGGCGGGGCGCTGAGCCGCAGCTCATCGACCCATTCCGCGAGGACGTCCTCGAGGCGGCCGTGGATCCGGGCGGTCGCCAGGGCGTCCCCCCGCGTGGGTCCGTCGTTGACGATCACCACGGGCATCGCGGCCCGGGACGCCTGCCGCACGAACCGCAGCCCCGATTGCACGCTCAGGCTGGATCCCAACACCAGCAGCGCGTCCGCCGACGCGACCGCCTGTGCGGCCCGCGCCACGACCTCGCGGTGCGCGGATTCCCCGAAGAACACCACGTCCGGTTTCACCACCCCACCGCACAGCGGGCATTCGGGGTACCGGAAGGACGCGGTGCGGTCGACCTCGGCATCGCCGTCAGGAGCCTGGGCCGCGTCGGCCGCCAGGTGCGGCAGCCGCCGCGCCACCTCGGGGTTCATCCGCAACAGCCGGTCGTGCAGGGCGGCGCGGGAACTGAGGGCCCCGCAGTCGAGGCAGCGGACGGTGTCGAGGCGGCCGTGAAGGTCGATCACGGGATGCGACCCGGCCCGCTCGTGCAGACCATCCACGTTCTGGGTGATAACCGCCGTGATCGGGGTGAGGGTCTGCAGAGTGGAGAGGGCCCGGTGGGCGGCGTTGGGGCGGGCCCGCCCGAAGTGCTCCCAGCCGACGGTGGAGCGTGCCCAGTATCGGCGTCGCGCCAGGTCAGAGCCGGTGAACTCCTGGAAGGTCATGGGGGAGCGGGGCACGCTGTCACGGCCGCGGTAGTCGGGCAGCCCGGACCCGGTGGAGATGCCCGCCCCTGTCAGCACCGCGACTGGCCGACCCTGCAGCAGTCGCAGGGCGGCGAGGCGCTCGGCCCGGGGGCTCACGTGGCCGTACTGGTCCGAGGGGATCGGGTCCCAACGGGGCATGCGCGGCAGTCCGCGGGTGCCGGGGGCGGGGGAGGTGGCGGTGGAGAACCATCGGCCGACGTCCGCCGCGGGGTGCGCGGGGGAGGACGAGCTCGTCACGGCTCCAGGGTAGAGCGCCCCACCTGCTGGCGGCGGTCCCGTAGGCGCCGTCGCACGAACCCGGCGATCGCCACGGCCGCGATCACCGCCAGCACCGTGGAATAGATCTGGACGAACCGCTGCAGGGCGTCACCCCCGGCGGTGCCGAACAGGTACCCGACCGTCACGAAGACGCCGTTCCAGATGCCGGAGCCGATCCCGGTGGCCAGGGCGAACAGTGCCACGGGCATGCGTTCGATCCCGGCGGGCACGGAGATGAAGGTGCGCACCACCGGCACGAACCGGGCGGTGATCACCGCGGCCGTGCCATGACGATCGAAGAACCGCACGGCGGTGTCGACGTCGGCGGGATCCAGCAGCGGTACGCCGTCCGCCAGGCCGCGTGCCCGGCGTAGGCCGAGGCCGCGCCCGATGCCGTACACCCCGAGGCCGCCGAGGACCGACCCAGTGGTGGTCCACAGGATCGGGGCGAGCACACCGCGACCCTCCGCAGCGGCGGTGACTCCGACGAACGGCAGCAGCACCTCCCCGGGGATCGGCGGGAACAGTGCTTCGGCGGCCAGCAGCAGGGCGATGCCGGGGCCGCCGAGGGTGCGGATGATGTCCATGGAGAGCTCGGTGATGTCCATGACCACTCCACCCCTTATCGCTCGCCCCGGCCGTCGTGTCGGTCCACGGTGTCGGCGGGGACGGTACGGGGTGCAGGTGAACGGCCGGTGGCCCGGGGCCGTCCCCCGGGCCACCGGCCTCGGCTCGTGAGCCCTGCGGCGGGCTCATGGCTGCGTCACGTCGTGCTCAGTCCCTCGACCGGTGAGAGCCGGGTGGCGCGCCGGGTCGGGGCCAGCGAGGCCAGAAGCCCGGCGATGGCCGCGACCGCGAGCACCTCGAGGATCGGAAACCATGGCACCACCACGGAGGCGGTCCCGGCGATGACCTCGGAGAGCAGCAGCTGCGACCCGGCCCACCCGTAGAACACCCCCAGGGCACAGCCGAGGGCCGCGGCGACGGTGCTGATGAGGATCGCCTCGAGCGCGATCATGGTGCGCAGTCCGCCGGTGGTCAGACCCAGCGCTCGCAGCAGGGAGTTCTCCCTGGTCCGTTCGATGACGGACACGCTGCGGGTGTTCGCCACCCCGATCAGGGCGATCATCACCGACACCGCCAGCAGTGCCACAACGACCAGCAGGATCGCGTTGATCACCGAGGTGTAGAGCGCGCGGGCGGGAGCGCCGCCGGAGTCCACGGTTCCCTGCTCGGCGGCGGCCTGGACCACCAGGTCGGCACGGGACATGCCCGCCCCGAGCATGTCCCGAAGGGCGGCGCGGGATGTGGACCCCACCAGGAACGACGCGGCGAGGAATGCGGTGCCGATGGTGACCGCGTGGAGGCGGCCCAGTTCCGCGGCGACCTCTTCGCTGCTGGGGCGCACCATCTCCCCGGCGGGCAGCCCGTCGGCGAGCATCACTACTCGGTCGGCATAGGAGGCGGCTGACGGGTCGTGGGTGACCATGATGATCGTCTGGCCCATCTCGCGGGAGGACCGCCGCAGCAGGTCCAGCACCTCCGCGGAGGTGGTGGTGTCGAGGTTGCCGGTGGGCTCGTCGCCGAACACCACATTGGGCCGTGTCAGCAGCGCCCGGGCGACCGCCACCCGCTGCTGCCGGCCTCCGGAGAGCTCATGGGGCCGATGCGTGAGGCGGTCCGAGAGACCGAGCACTCGCACCACCTCGTCCATCCAGTCGCGATCCACGCGCCCACCGGCGAGGTCGATGGCAGCACCATGTTCTGCTCTGTCGTGAGGGCGGGCACGAGGTTGAACGCCTGGAACACGAAGCCGATGCGGTCACGACGCAGGCGGGTGAGGCGTCTGTCGGACAGGCCGGTGCGGTGGTGTCCATGGGGCCACTGTGCGTCGGGCGGGCCCGCGAGCGGATCCCCCGGCGGGACACCGGCGGGAGGGGCCCGTCATACCGGGGACGGGGGCGCACCCCCACCGGAGGTGGAGGTGCGCCCGGCATTGATGTCAGCCGCGGCCGAGCAGCTGATCCATGGGGGTGAAGTCGGAGAACTCCGCATCGAGGCCACGGCCGCGGGCGCTGCGTTCCGCCGCAGTGTCCTCCCCATGACTGTCGTTCCCGTCGCCGTCCTCCCGCCGCGCGTCCGCGGAACCGGTGGTCGATGAGACGGTGCGCCCGACGACGAGCTCGGCGAGCTCCTCCCCGGCGCAGCGGGCACGATCGGCGAGGGAGCGGCTCTCCTCGCCGATACCGCCGAAGTCCTCGCTGGCGGCGAAGACGGCGGTGGGGACCACCTGGGCCTTGAGGTACACGAACATCGGCCGCAGCGCGTATTCCAGGGCGAGGGAGTGCCGGGCGCTGCCGGCGGTGGCGCCGAGCAGCACGGTGCGCCCCTGCCACAGCTCCACATCCACCGCGTCGAAGAACATCTTGAACAGGGCGCTCGCGCCGGTGTTGAAGATGGGGGAGACCGCGATGACGGCGTCCGCGGCGCGGATCTGCTCGATCACCGCCGCGAGGTTCTCCCCGGGGACGCGGGTGAGCAGGGCGTCGGTGAGCTCGTGGGCCATCTCCCGCAGCTCGACGGTGTGGATCTGCACCTGGTCCCCGCGGGCCCCGAGGGCGTCCCGGGCGGCGCGGGCGAGCTGGTCGCCGAGCATGCGGGTGGTGCTGGGGGTGGAGAGCCCTGCGGTGAGGACGACGATTCGGCGCGCGCTCATCGACGGCCCGCCTGCTGCTGCTCGGGGTGGTCCTCGGCCCGCAGACCGGTCCAGTTGTCACCGGTCTCGAAGCGGTACGTGTCGTCGAAGGCGCCGCGCTCGGCCTCGGCCGCGGCCACCAGTGAGGCGTGGGTGGGGCCGTCGGGGACATCGGCCGGACGGCGGGCGTCGAGCTCCTTGCGCAGCGCCGGCACCACCTGGGTGCCGAGCAGTTCGATCTGCTCCAGGACCGTCTTCTCGGGCAGACCGGCATGGTCCATGAGGAACAGTTGCCGCTGGTAGTCGCCGACCTCGTCGGCGAAGGTCAGGTACCGCTCGACGACCTGCTCCGGGGAGCCGACGGTGAGCGGGGTCATGCGGGAGAAGTCCTCGAGCGAGGGGCCGCCGCCGTAGACGGGGGCATGGTCGAAGTAGGGCCGGAACTCGCGCACGGCGTCCTGGCTGTTGGGTCGCATGAACGCCTGCCCGCCGAGGCCGACGATCGCCTGGGCCGCGGTGCCGTGGCCGTAGTGCTCGTAGCGTTCGCGGTACAGCTGCACCATCTGCTTGGTGTGCTGGATGGGCCAGAAGATGTTGTTGTGCAGGAAGCCGTCACCGTAGTAGGCGGCCTGCTCGGCGATCTGCGGGGAGCGGATCGACCCGTGCCACACGAACGGCGGAACCCCGTCGAGGGGGCGCGGGGTGGAGGTGAACTGCTGCAGCGGGGTGCGGAAGTGGCCCTGCCAGTCGACGACGTCCTCCCGCCACAACCGGCGCAGCAGGTCGTAGTTCTCGATGGCGAGCTCCACGCCCTTGCGGATGTCCTGGCCGAACCACGGGTAGACGGGGCCGGTGTTGCCGCGACCCATCACCAGGTCGACGCGGCCACCGGTGAGGTGCTGCAGCATCGCATAGTCCTCGGCGATCTTCACCGGGTCGTTGGTGGTGATCAGGGTGGTCGCGGTGGACAGGATGATGCGTTCGGTGCGGGCACCGATGTACGCCAGCGTGGTGGTGGGGGAGGACGTCACGAACGGCGGGTTGTGGTGCTCGCCGAGGGCGAAGACGTCCAGGCCCATCTCTTCGGCGAGCTGGGCCTGCTTCACGATCGAGCGCAGGCGCTCGTTCTCGGTGGGGACCCGACCGGTGGTGGGGTCCGGGGTGATGTCTGCGATGGAGAAGATGCCGAACTGCATGGTGGTTCGTCCTGAGGGTCGGGGGAGGCCCGACGGACTGGGGCGGGTCTCCCGAGCGGTGGCCGCCGGCGCCGACCGGCGGAATACTTGAAGGTTAAACCAGTCCTGGGTCGGTGTGCAAGCCCGCCCGCCTCAGCGGATCCGGAGGAACTCCGCCACCGTCGCGATGTAGCCGGGCCGGTCGGCGAAGTAGGAGCCGCAGTGGTCCGCACCGGGGGTGAGGACCAACCGCGCCGACGGACCCGCCGCCTCCGCGAGCCGCTGCCCGTGCTCGACGGGCACCACGGTGTCCGCCGTGGAGTGGAACAGCAGCACCGGGATGCGGCGGGCGACCTGCCCGATGACGTCCACCGGCCGCACCTGGGCGAAGGAGTAGCCGTAGCGCCACCGGGTGGCGAGGTCCACCAGCGGCACCACCCCGCCGGGCACGTGGTATCCGGCGGCGGCCGCCCGGATCACCCCGGCCATGTCGGCGAAGGACGAGTCGGCCACCACCGCATCGACGCGCTCGTCCCGGGCGGCGACCAGCAGACTCACCGCGGCGCCCATCGAGTACCCGACCAGATCGATCCGGGTGCCCGGGGCGTGCTGCTGCACCCACCCGATCGCCGCCCGCAGGTCGGCCTGTTCGTAGTGGGCCAGGGAGCGGGGTCCGTCGGTCGAGGCCCCGCTGCCGCGGAAGTCGTGCAGCAGCACGTTCGCCCCCGCCCGCCACAGGCCGGTGCCGATGCCGAGCAGGTCCGCGCGGCTGCCGCGGAAACCGTGGGAGCAGATCACGGTGTGGGTCGCCCCCGGCTGGGGCAGCCACCAGGCCGCCAGACGCACGCCGTCCTCCGACGGATAGCGGATATCCTCGGCCGGCACCTGCAGTTCGAAGGGGGTGAAGGTGTAGAACATCTTCGGGCGCCACGGCCCGTTGATCTGCGCCGACGCGAGAAGCGCCCCGGTCACCGCGAGCGCCCCACCCGCGGCGGCCACTCCGCCGGCGATCAGAGCCGTGGTGGTGCGGGACGGGCGAGCGGACATGCGGACCTCCGGGGAGCATCGGATGCGACCCGACGAGGGTACGCGCGCCGCCTCGGCGTCGGTGCAGACGGAGCGGGGTCGGTTCCGGCAGACACCGGAACCGACCCCGCTCCACTCAGGGATCAGAGGCGAGCCTCCCGATCACCGCACCCGGCCGAGGTCCTCCACCCGGAGATCATCGATCGTGAGGTTGGCCTGGCGACCGCCGCCGGTCTTCACGATCCCGATCCAGGGAACGGTCCCATCGGCGGGCACCACGAACTCGTGGGTGAAGCGCTCGGTCTCGCGGGCCTGCGGCAGGGGGATGCGTTCGCGCTCCTGTTCCTGCGGCGGAGCGGCGACGGTGTCGGAGCCGATCACGACGGAGTAGGTGTCCGCGAACGCCGTCTGATGATCCATCGTGAGGCGGTACCGGTGGCCCGGCTGCAGAGGCAGCGTGGCGGAGGTGGCCCGCAGGATCAGTCCGTTGTTCTCCTCGTTCGCCATCAGCGACCAGTCGCCGCGCAGAACGTTGTCCGTGAGCTTGCCGCCGGGGACGACGGCGCCGCTCTGGTTGATCCCGTACCACCCGGACTGCGAGTACGGCTCATGCCGCTCCGCCAGCTGCGTCCGGGCGTCACCGCCGGCGTTGCCGCTCCCGGTCACGAAGGGGCCGTATCCGGTGTCCACATGCTCGAAGTCCTCGAACAGGATGGTGCCGGCGGTCGGAGCCGGATCATCGGCCGGCGTGAACGGGACGACGCGCACGTCGTCCACGCGCACCGGGGCCGATCCCTTGTCGGCGGCGATGGTGAGGTGGACGGGCTTGCCGGTGGACCGGAACACCACGCGCACCCGCTGGAAGTACGTGCGGTGCTTCTCATCGGAGGCGGTGGCGTTCAGAGCCGTCGAGGAGTCGATGCTCGCGCTGACCGGTTTGCCGGTGCCGTCGAGGCCCCGTGCGCCGGGGCCCGAGGCGGTGACGGTCACCCGCCGCGTCTGACCGGGCTCGACCTCCACCCAGGCCCATGCCGAGTAGGTGCCGGCGGGCAGATTCGCGGCCGGGTTCTCCGGGTCGCGCAGCTGCTGGGAGATGGAGGACTTCCCCTCGCCGAGCACCGCCTGGGCGTTGCCGCGGTCGGTGATCTCCACCGAGGCGTTCCCGTGCGTGTTCCACCCGCTCAGGTCGGTGGAGAAGAACCCGGGGTTGTTCACCGCGGTTTCCTGACCCCACTCGGGATCGACGGGCGTCGGCAGCTCGGAGGTCGGGTAGAGCACGTACGCGCTCCCCGCCTCCGCCGTGAGCGTCACGGCCCCATCGACCACGGGCACCGTCACCGGATCCACGCGACCGGTGTCGGTCAGGCGGTAGGCGGTCAGAGAGGTCTGCGAGGCCCACTGGTCCGTCAGGTGCCAGGTGGAGGTCCCGCCGTCAGGGTTCCAGTGGTACAGACGCGGTTCGCCGTCGGTCCACGGCAGCAGGTACGTCCCGCCGGTGTAGACCACCTGGCCGTCGGTGGTGATGGTGCGGTCCGTCGGGATCTGGGTGCCCGACACGGAGGTCACCCGCGACGTGGCGGTGGTGCCGTCGGCGAGGACCACCTGGCCCTCACGGTCCGCGGTGTCCGTGCAGGCGGTCGAGCTGGCCACCATGGGGTGGGTGCACTGGTGGAACACGCAGCGTCTGCATGAGGCCCTCGGCTACCGCACCCCCGCCGAGGTCGAAGCAGCCTACACTCACGACCGAGACGTAGCGCCCGTTGCGTCCTGACCTCGGAACGAAACCCAGGCGCTTCAAACTACTTGACGCGGGACAGTACGGCGGAACAAGGTTCAGCCGTGACTGACAGCGAGACTGCCGCACCGCCCAAGGCGGGACTGCGTGAGTTGTTTTCTTACCTGCGGGAGCACCGCGGCGTGCTGGTGATCGTGCTGGTCATCTCGTTGGTGGGTGCCGGGCTGAACCTGGCGCAGCCGGTGATGGTCAACCAGGTCATCACCGCCGTGGGAGAGGGACGAGCACTCACCGGTGCGGTCGCGGTGCTGGTCGGCCTCGTCGTGGGCGCGGGCCTGGTGGAGGCCGTCCAGCAGTACCTGCTGGGACGCACCGCCGAGGGCGTGGTATTCGGCGCACGCCGCCGCCTGCTCGCACGCCTGCTGCGGCTGCCGATCAGAGAGTACGACGCCCGCCGCACCGGCGACCTGGTGTCTCGTGTCGGGTCGGACACCACCATGGTCCGCGAGGCGCTGACCGGTGGTCTGGTCGACGCCCTCAGCGGCGCGTTGGTCTTCGTCGGGGCGCTGGTGGCGATGGCGTTGCTGGACCTGACCCTGCTGGGCATCACCTTGGCTGTGATCGTGGTCGCCGTCGTCAGCGTGGTGGCCGTCAGCGCCCGCGTCCAGGCCCTGACCCTGGCCTCGCAGGAAGCCCTGGGTCGAGTCGCGGCCGGGGTCGAGCGAGCACTGTCGGGAGTGCGCACCATCCGGGCCGCCGGTGCCACCGAACGCGAGGAGGGCACGCTCGTCGCCGATGCACAGGCCGCCTATGACCTGGGAGTGCGGATCGTGCGCATCAGCGCCGTGCTGTGGCCGGTCAGCGGGCTGGCCGTGCAGGGCGCATTCCTCGCAGTGCTGGGCATCGGCGGCTACCGGGTCGCCGCCGGCACGTTGTCGGTGGCCGACCTGGTGACCTTCATCCTCTTCCTGTTCATGATGCTCATGCCACTGGGCACCGCGTTCAACGCCGTCATCACCGTGCGCTCCGCCCTGGGTGCCCTGGCGCGCATCCACGAGGTCCTGGACCTGCCGACCGAGGAGGACGGTGAGTCCGCGTTGGGCCGTCGGTCTACTGCTGAGAAGCCCATCGAGCCGGCCCTGCCGGCGATGGTCACCTTCGACGGCGTCTCCTTCGCCTACCGGGAGGGCGAGCCCGTGCTGAACGAGGTGAGCTACGCCGTCCCGCGCGGGTCGACCACCGCGATCGTCGGGCCATCGGGTGCGGGCAAGTCCACACTCCTGGCCCTCATCGAGCGCTTCTACGAACCCGACCACGGAACCATCCGCCTCGACGGGACTGACATCCGAGACCTACCCCGATCGGACCTGCGCTCCCGGATCGGCTACGTCGAACAAGACGCCCCCGTGCTGGCCGGCACCATCAAAGACAACCTCCTCCTGGCCGCACCGACCACGGATGAAGCTCGCTGCCGGCAAGTCCTCGCGAGCGTAAACCTGCTGGAGCGCATCGAGCAGCACCCCGACGGCTTGAACGCCGTGGTCGGAGACGACGGCGTGGGCCTGTCCGGCGGGGAACGCCAACGCCTAGCGATCGCCCGCGCACTGATCGGTGACGCCCCGCTGCTCCTGCTCGACGAGCCAACCGCGAGTCTCGACGGACGCAACGAGCGCGCCATGCACCAGGCCATCCGCTCGGCTGCCGTCGGGCGAACCGTGCTGATCGTGGCCCACCGGCTGGCCACCGTGGCCGATGCCGACCAGATCATCGTCCTCGACGCCGGCCGCGTCACCGCCACCGGCACCCACACCGAACTCCTGAACAGCAGTCACCTCTACCGCGACCTCGCACGTCATCAACTCCTCGCCGGCGCGAACGGCGCATCCCAATAACGATCGTTTGTGCAGCCGACTTCGGACACCTGCCGAGCATTGTCGCGCGTCAGACTTAGTGGCAGGGCCGTTATGTAGGTCCTGAAGTAGAGTCAGACATGGGTAGACCACCCTCGATTCCGGCGGAGAAGAAGACCCGGATAGTGCTGAGCGTGCTGGCCGGCGAGATGTCCATCGCCGAAGCGGCACGCAAGGAGGCTCTTCGTGGTTCGTGGTGAATGGGTCTGCTGTGGCGGGTATTCACGCTGCGGTTCTCGCGGCGCTGGCCAGCAGGATATGAGGCTCATCGCAGATGAGGGTGTAGGCGTGGTGGCGGGACCGGTCGGCGCGTTGGTGTCCGGGTAAGGGTCGAGGCCTTCCGATGATGAAGGTTCCTACCCGCCTCATCTGGAAGACCTCGACGTGCCTGACGCTACCTTCGCTTGCCCGGACCTGACCACCTTCACGCGCCTGGACGAGCTCGGCCTCGTCGCTGTCGGGCAGCGCCTGGAGCCCGATCGTGCCGTGATCGCCTGCCGAGTCGTGGAGCCGGACCAGTGGTGCCGCCGTTGTGGCGCCGAGGGCGTCGGGTGCGGCACGGTGGTCCGGCGCCTGGCGCACGAGCCATTCGGCTGGCGCCCCACGACGCTGCTGATCAGGGTGCGTCGCTACCGCTGCTCGGGCTGCGGGCACGTGTGGCGCCAGGAGACCACCGCAGCGGCTGAGCCGGGGGCGAAGCTGTCGCGATCGGCGGTCCGCTGGGCACTGACGGGACTGGTCGTCCAGCATCTGACGGTCGCCCGAATCGTCGAGGCTCTGGCGGTGGCGTGGCACACCGCGAACGACGCCGTCCTGGAAGAAGGACGGCGGGTGCTGATCGACGACCCCGCGCGCTTCGACGGCGTGGCCGTGATCGGCGTGGACGAGCACGCCTGGCGACACACCCGCTCGGGCGACAGGTACGTCACCGTCATCATCGACCTCACCCCGATCCGGGACGGCACCGGCCCGGCCCGGCTGCTCGACATGGTCTCCGGCCGCTCCAAGCAGGTCTTCAAGACCTGGCTCGACGCGCGGCCCGAGGAATGGAAGGACCGGATCGAGGTGGTCGCGATGGACGGGTTCACCGGGTTCAAGACCGCTGCCGCCGAAGAGATCCCCGACGCGGTCGCGGTCATGGACCCGTTCCACGTGGTGCGCCTGGCCGGCGATGCGCTGGACCGGTGTCGTCGCCGGGTCCAGCAGGACCTGCACGGTCGCCGCGGACGAGCCAGGGGCCCGCTCTACAAGGCCAGACGCACCCTGCACACCGGGGCCGAGCTGCTCACCGCCAAGCAGAGAAAGAGGATCGAGACGCTGTTCGCCGACGACCAGCACGCGCCGGTCGAGGCGACCTGGGGCATCTACCAACGCATGGTCGCCGCCTACCGGCACCCCGACCGCGCCACCGGGCGCGGCCTGATGAGCCAGGTCATCGCCACCCTCGCCACGGGCGTACCCACGGCGCTCACGGAACTGACCTCGCTGGGGCGCACGCTCAAGAAGCGGGCCGCGGACGTGCTGGCCTACTTCGACCGCCCCGGCACCAGCAACGGGCCGACAGAGGCGATCAACGGCCGCCTCGAACACCTGCGCGGCTCCGCCCTCGGGTTCCGCAACCTGAGTCACTACATCGCCCGGTCCCTACTCGAGGCCGGCGGGTTCAGACCACGCCTACACCCTCATCTGCGATGAGCCAATTTTCCCCCACCACGCCGGGCGCTCGCGGGCTCGCAACCCCATGGTTTATGCGAGCAGAGGCCTCAGGCTCAACACACCACAGCGTTAAGGCATGACTGACGAACCCCTGCGAGCTTCGTGTGCCCGGGGATCGTCGCGGCTTACTTTGGTTCAGCAGCGGCGATGACGGACGCATGTAATGCGTCCGAGGCGAAGAGAACTTCTAGTCCGAGCAGTTTCCCATCAGTGTCGAAGTCCAAGATGAACTGGCCTGCGACGTCTCCGTCGTGGGTCAGCTCGACCTGATGTGTAGCTTCACCGGGAGCGATACTGTCGACCACCATCAGGTAGGCGGCGTCCGCGTCACGGTCGTACGTCAGTCTCATTCTTCACCCGTTCGTGACGGTGATAATGTTGCCGGTCTTGTTGTCGACGATGACGCGGATTCTGTTCGCGCCTTTACCCTGTGTAAAAACTGAGGTGCCCTTCTTGCCCGCAGTCCTCACGCCGTTCTGAACAACCTGCTTGATGAGGGCTTGGCTCACTCCGCAGGCCGCCTCCTCGACGGGCTCGTGCTCCCAGATGCGGACCCCCCACCACCCGGCGTCCACGAGCCGCGCATCGGTCTCCCGATCGCGCGCCACGTTCCCTTGGAGCTTTGCTGTCCACCACCGAGCGTTCGCCCGGGACGGGCGGGTGTGCTCCGGGCAGCCGTGCCAGAAGCAGCCGTCGACGAAGACCGCGATGCGGGTCTGTGGAAAGACGACGTCAGCGCGGCGACGAGGAAACTCCCGCAGGGGTGCCCGGTCCACGAAGCACCGAAGACCCTTCCGGTGCAGTGCCCGGCGCAACGCCAGCTCGGGACGGGTGTCCCGACGTCGGATTGCGCTCATGCGCCTGCTGGTGACCGGGGACGGGGCCTGCGGAGCAGCCGGAGGGCACATCAGCGGCTCAGTGGCCAGCGTGGCGCTGATGCGTGCGGACGCTCGCCGGGGTGCCGGCGTAGTCGCACAGGTGGCCGGGGCACCTCTCCCATGCTCCCTGAGATACCGCGTCGGCCGTGACGGAGTGGCCTGGCCCGTAACCGTGCCCGTGGAGCAGTTGGGCCACCGAGCCGCCGTAGCGCGCGGCGAGGAGCGCACCCTCGGCCACCTTGTCGTGGCCTTGGGCGAAGAACGAGCCCAGGCCGACCTGACGGCCGCAGCCGCACCAGCACGTACCCGTAGGGATGAGGCGGGGGAGTACATCGTCTGTCATGCCTCCATACTACCTCATCAAGACGACGTGGCAAGCAGGTCTTTCAAGAAAACGGTGCGCCGCATGGCCTCGATCTGTGTCGGTGAGCCGCCCTAGGGTCCCGGTCATGAGCGAAGAGACGCGGGCGGTGCTGCACCGCGCCGAAGAAGAGCTGACCTCCGCGCGCGATCACGCACGGACGATCGAGCTGGAACTCCTCCACGCGATTGCCGCCGAGTTGCCCGCTCGCGCCGAAGAGCTCGCGCGCAAGACGGCCCACAGCCAGCCTGAGGTCACCAAGGCCCTCGGCGGAGACGGGGTCAAGAAGCTGCGAGCGGACCTGCGTTTGAAAGCGGACGAACTGGTCGCCGTTCTTCATGGTGGTGTAGACGCGATCAAGTGGCCCCAGCGAAAGCCCACCTACTCGCCGGTCACGGCGCGTGAAGTGCAGACCGCGATCCTCCACTTCCTGTACGGCAGTCCCGTCGACAGCATGGCGACGATCTTCAAGGCAGCCGGCTTCAACGTCCACGACGACAACGCCCAGCGTCATCAGGGCCTGGTGCTGCCACAGTGGCTGTTCTCCGAGCGCGACTTGCAGGACCAGTTCGAGGCGGTCGCCCAGGCGTTGAACGCTGTCGCAGACGCGCAAGCCGCCGCAGCACAAGCCAAGTCAGCGGACGACAAGGATGAGGTCGACGAGCTCTGGGACTAACCCCCACCGGGGGCACGACGGCGCGCCCCGGAGCCACCGCGTGCCGCAAACCCGACCATCCGCGCACCAGGGCGCCACCGGCGATGATCCCGGCACCCACGCCGACGTCCCCGGTGAGGAACACCAGGTCCCCCACCCCGTGGGCCACGTGGGGCGGTGCCGTGGCGAGCGCCGACAGCTTCGCATCGTTCTCGAGGTCGATGGCCGGGCATCCCGGTCCGAGACGGCGTCGGAGCTCCTGGCGCAGGGGCACATCGGTCCACCCCAGGTGCGGGGCGAGGAGGACGGTCCCCTCATGGGGATCGATCACTCCGGGTGGGGCGATGGGCAGTCCGGACGCGAGCATGGAACGCTCGTCCAGCAGAGCGAGGGCCTCACGGAGCTGGGCTGCCATGGCATCGAGCAGCACCTCGGTGCCCTCGCCGGCTCCGGACCGGGGGAGGGGCGTCAGCTTCTTCATGAGCACCTCACCGGCCAGGTCCAGGACCAGCAGGGCCAGGTGATCGGCACTGACCTCCAGGCCGACACCGGCGACGCGGCCCGGCGTCACCTCGATGTCGGTGCCGGGGCGCCCCACGGTGCCGTCGCGCTGGGCGGACCCCTCGCGGACCAGTCCGCGCTGGACGAGCTCACCGATGATCGAGGACATCGCCGACCGGGAGAAACCGGTCTCCTGCGCCAAGCGGGCACGTGACCTTCGACCGGGGGTGTGCAGGTGGCGGAGCACGGTCTCCAGATTCCCGGAGCGCATGGATCCGCTGGTGATGGGGGAGCGGCTGGGGGTGCCACCTGCCATACGGATCCTCCTCGGGCGCGGACGCCTGAGTCCGCATCTTGCCATGGCCCGACGAAGCGCCCCCGCCCGGATCCCGGGCGGGGGCGCTGTGTGCGTCTGGTGACGCCGGCGGAGGATGGGGGATTTGAACCCCCGAGGGCGTGAACCCAACACGCGTTCCAGGCGTGCGCCATAGGCCGCTAGGCGAATCCTCCAGCGCTCCGAAGAGCATGCCCACTGTAGACGACGGTCCCGGGAGCGGGCCAATCCCCGGGGCCGAGGTCACATCGCGGGACAGGTTGCGCCTGCCCCGCGAAGCGACCGCCGAACCGGGTCAGTCCTCCAGTTCGGGGTGCCGCAGGATGTTCACGATCGCGGCGGCGAGACCACCCCACAGAGTGGCGATCGCGATCAGCAGCATGGCGATGGCGGATGCGGACATGGGGTCCTCCTCGAGGGGACGGGTGCGGCGCCGGGGCGCCGCCGGGATGGGGGAATGCTCAGCGCAGCTCGTGCGGGGTGTGGGCACCCTCGGCGGCGACGGCGTCGAGTCCGTGGCCGGGCCGGGCCTCCGGGGCGATCTCGTGGCCCTCGGAGTCGAGGCGATCCAGATGCGAGCGGTGCGACCACGGCACCAGCGACAACAGGATCGCCACCACGATCAGCGCCGCGGCCATGCCCCAGCCGAACACGCCCACCCACCACGCCGGATAGCCGCCGTAGGGCTCGTCCGCGACCAGCAGGTCGCGGGTGGCGAACAGCAGGGTCACGGCGAGCACCAGCGGGGCCACCACGGAGGTGAGCAGCATCCACACGCGGCCGACCGGGAACGTGCCCGAGTGGTTCAGGTGGTCGCGCAGCGTCGGCAGGGCCCGCAGCAGCCAGGCCAGCGCGACGGTGGAGACCAGCGCCACGAGCACGATGCCGTAGGTGTTGACGAAGGCGTCGAGGGTGTCGAGCAGTGCCAGGCCCATGGTGGTCGGGAACAGCAGGGTGGACAGCAGCCCCAGCGGGACCATGACCAGCAGGCTGGAGGCCACGCGGCTCAGGCCGAACTTGTCCTGCACCGCCGCGATGATCACCTCGACGATCGACACCAGGGAGGTGAAGCCCGCCAGCACCAGGGAGCCGAAGAACAGCACGCCGATCAGCGCACCGCCGGGGGCCTGGGAGATGATCGTCGGGAAGGCCACGAAGGCCAGGCCGATGCCGGAGGTCACGACCTCGGAGACCTGCACGCCGTTGGCCTGGGCCATGAAGCCCAGCGCCGCGAACACGCCGATGCCGGCGAGCAGCTCGAAGCTGGAGTTCGCGAAGCCCACCACCAGGCCGGAACCGGTCAGGTCGGTGCGCTTCTTCAGGTAGGAGGCGTAGGTGACCATGATGCCGAAGGCCACCGACAGCGAGAAGAAGATCTGCCCGTAGGCGGCGACCCACACCGCCGGGTTCGCCAGTGCCGACCAGTTCGGCCGGAACAGGGCATCGAGGCCCGTCAGGGCCCCCGGCAGGAACAGGGCGCGCACCACGAGGAACAGGAACATCACCACCAGCAGGGGGATGAAGATCATCGAGGTGCGGGCCACGCCGTTCTGCACCCCCAGCACCATGGTCAGGGTGGTGGCGATCCACACCAGCGCGATCGAGACCAGGATCGGCCAGGTGTAATCGAAGGCCAGGTGGGTGTCGGCGCCGGTCAACGAGCGGGTGAAGGAGCCGAAGAAGTACCCCTCCGGATCCTCTCCCCAACGCTGCCCGATCGACAGCACCGCGTAGTTCACGGCCCAGGCGATGATCACGGCGTAGTAGGCGGCGATGATCACGCAGATCAGCACCTGCCACCAGCCGAAGACCTCCGACCAGCGGCGCAGGCGCCGCCAAGCCAGCGGAGCGGAGGCCCGCCAGCGGTGGCCGATGGCGTAGTCGACGAAGAGCAGGGGGATGCCCGCGGTCAGCAGCGCCACCAGGTAGGGGATCATGAACGCGCCGCCGCCGTTCTCGTAAGCGACGGCGGGGAAGCGCCAGATGTTGCCGAGGCCGACGGCGGAACCGATGGCGGCGAAGATGAAGGCGGAGCGTCCGGAGAAGGAGCCGCGGTCGGCCCTCTCCGTGGTCCGGTCGGTGGTGCTCATACGGGGGCCTTCCGAGGAGGAGTGATGCGCAGGGACATCAGCGGGGCTGGGTGTCGGCGGGGCCGACGCTCGTCGCAGCCACCGGGGCCCGGTAGGGCGACGATCGCGCAGAATCTATGCGGGGCGTGCCGACCACGCCCGTGATGGCCACATGCTGGGACGGGCAGCGCGTCATCCGGGATCCGGGACGGCGTCCCGGACTGTGGGCTTCCTCCACTTAGGGTGGCGGAATGATCGCCGACGACGCCGACCCCGGCCGTATCCCGCCCGCCCCGTCCACCGCGTACCTCGACGAGCTCGATGCCGCGCAGGCGGACGCCGTGGCGACTCAGCGACATCCGGGGTCGTCGTTCACCGGGGCCTGCGCGGATCTCCACCGCCGCCTGGGGGAGATCGCCGACGAGCTGCGACCCGAGCTGGTGGACCTCATGCTCGACCTCGCCGCACATCCCGAGACCGCCTTCGAGGAACATCGGTCGGCCGCCGTCATCGCCGATCTGCTCACTGCCCACGGCCTCGAGGTGCAGCGGGGCGCCCACGGCCTGGACACAGCGCTGCGTGCGGAGATCCCGGGGTCCGTGAACCGGCCGGGAGGATCGACCGGGACTCCGCCGGTGCCCGCGATCCTCGCGGAGTACGACGCCCTGCCCGGCATCGGCCACGGCTGCGGTCACAACGTCATCGCGGCGATGGGGGTCGGGGGTTTCCTCGCTCTGGCCGAGCTGGCCCGCGAGGACCCGCATGCGGTGCCGGGCCGGGTGGTCTTCCTCGGCACCCCTGCGGAGGAGGGGCACTCCGGCAAGGAGCTCATGGCTCGCGAGGGTGCCTTCGGTGACATCGACCTCGCCGTGATGGCGCACGCGTACCCGTATGACCTCGCCGACCAGGCGTGGCTCGGGCGCCGCACCCTCACCGTCGAGTTCCACGGGCACACCGCCCACGCCAGCGCGCAACCGTTCATGGGGCGCAACGCCCTGGATGCCGCGAGCCTCATGTACCAGGGTCTCGGGCTGCTGCGGCAGCAGATGCCCCCGACGGACCGCCTGCATGCCGTCATCCGTGAGGGTGGGGATCGTGCCAGCGTCATCCCCGACCTGGCCCGCCTGGACCTGTATGTGCGCTCTCTCGCCCCCGCCACCCTGCGGGACCTCTCGCATCGGGTGGAGGATGTCGCCCGCGGTGCGGCCCTCATGACCGGGTGCACCGTGGAGGTGCACTGGGACGAGCACCCGCCCTCTTTGCCTGTGCGCACGAATGGGGCCCTGCTCGGCCGCTGGGTCGAGGCGCAGCGCCGCCGAGGGCGCGACCCGCTGCCGCGTGGCGCGGTCTCCGAGCACCTCGCCGCGTCCACGGACTTCGGCAACGTCAGCTACCGGATCCCCGGCATCCACCCGCTGATCCGCACCTCCGGCCCCGAGGCGGCCCTGCACACCCGGGAGTTCGCCGAGGCCGCCACCGGGGAGCTCGCCCGCTCGGCCGCTGCCGACGGCGCCTACGGTCTCGCGGCCGTGGCGCTCGATGCCCTGCACGACCCCGAGCTCGCACGCGCCGTCATGCAGGAGTTCGCCGACGCCGGCGGCCCCGTCGACGTCCCCGGCTATTTCAACTGACCCCTGCCCCCGCCCTCTCCGCCCGACCCACGCCACCCGACCCACGCCACCCACCCGGCCCATCCCCGAGGAGTCCCCGTGAGCACCTCCGTCCCCTCCGCCCCGGCCCCACGCGGCCTCGGCGACCGCTTCCTGACCGGTGTCGAGCGGCTGGGCAACAAGCTGCCCGAGCCCTTCACCCTGTTCCTCGTCCTGTTCCTCCTCACCGGCCTCATCTCCACCGCCATGGCGCTCGCCGGGGTGGTAGTGCAGGTGCCGGGGGATGACGAACCGACCGTCATCAAGGGTCTGTTCACCGGAGAGGGCCTCACCTGGCTCACCACCAACCTCGGGGCGAACTACGTCGGGTTCCCGCCCCTGGTCACGGTGCTGCCGATCCTGCTGGCGATCGGCATCGCGCAGCATTCGGGCCTGCTGGCCGCCGCCATCCGCTCCCTGTTCGGTGCCGCTCCGCGCTGGCTGCTGCCGTACGTCATCGGCGTGGTGGGCGTCAGCGGGTCGATCATGGCCGACTCCGCCTTCGTGGTGATCCCGCCGCTGGCGGCCCTGGTGTTCAAGGCTGCCGGGCGTCACCCCGTGGCCGGACTGCTGGGCGGCTTCGCCGCCGCAGGTGCCGGGTTCTCCACGAACGTGCTGCCGACCAGCCTGGATGCGCTCTTCGCCGGCATCACCACCTCCGTGATGAGCTCTCTTCCGAACCTCGAGGCGGCACCGGTGACCCCGGTGTCGAACTGGTGGTTCAACATCGTCTCGGCGGTGCTGCTGGGTCTGCTCGCGGGCCTGATCATCGATCGGGTGATCGAGCCCCGTCTGGTGCGCCAGGGGGTTCCGGTCGACGAGGTGGAGGATCCGGACGCCACCGCCTCCGCCGGTGGCACCGACGTCGAGACGATGCAGGCGTCGCTCACCCCGGTCGAGCGCCGCGGGATGGTGCTGGCCACCCTCGCCGCCGTGGCGCTGACCGCTCTGGTGCTGGTGGCGGTGCTTCCGGCGGGGTCCCCGTGGCGCAACGAGGAGGGCGGCTTCCTGCCGAAGTCGCCGCTGCTGTCGTCGATTACCTTCCTGGTGTTCGCGTACTTCGTCGTGGTCGGCGTGGTCTACGGGATGGTCACCGGCACGGTGCGGTCGGTCACCGACGCCGCCCGCATGATGCTGGAGGCGCTGAAGGAGATGCTCCCCTTCATCCTGTTGGCGTTCATCCTGGGCCAGTTCATCGCCCTGTTCACCTGGACGGGCATCGGCGCCTGGATCGCCGTCACCGGCGCGGAGTTCCTCCAGAGCATCGGCCTGACCGGGTTCGCGGCGGTGCTTGCGTTCATCCTGCTGGCGAGCGTGCTCAACCTGTTCATCATCTCGGGCTCGTCGATGTGGACGATCATGGCCGCCGTCTTCGTGCCGATGTTCGCCCTGCTCGGTTACGAACCGGCGTTCACGCAGGCCGCGTTCCGTGTCGGCGACTCCGCCACCCAGGTGATCACCCCCATGAACCCGTACATGATCGTGCTGCTGGGGATGTTGCGGCGCTACGAGCCGGCCGCCGGTTTCGGCACCCTGATGGCCCGGATGCTGCCGTTCGTGGTGCCGTTCTGGCTGGTATGGACGCTCCTCCTGGCGGTGTTCTTCTTCCTGGGGCTGCCTCTGGGCCCCGGCAACGACATCCGTATCGGCTGAGCCGCCGATCACGTCGGGGCGGGTCCGCGGGTGCGCGACCCGGCCCGCTCCGTTATCGTGGTGCGCGACCCCTCGTGCGGTGTCACCTCGCTGAACTCCCCCAGGGCTTGACGGCAGCAAGGGCAGGCGGGCTCTGGCAGGTGCACGGGGGGTCGTCGCATGCCCGCAGCCGGTCAACGACCCGGCTGTGCGCTCGTCCGGCGCCCGCGCCCTCCCGAAGGCCTCTCCTGTCCGGGCCTGCGCCGCGGAAAGTGCCCGACCGACCTCTTTCTCACCCTCCGCACCCCGCGGCTGGGCCAGAGGTCCCGCAGCGAGGGTCACAGTTGCGCAACACGCCCGGTATCCCGGACACGAGGTGGGGGACGTTCTGGTCACAGTGGTGCCCGTCCCGTAGCGTGACCGCGTCGATCAGCAGGTGGTCGACGCGTGCCGGGGATCCCTCCCCGTCGCCGCAGAGTCGCGGTCACGGTCCGTCGGGCCCGGCCCTCTCCCTCTCCTCAGGAGTCCAGATGAACGACATCATCGGCTGGCTCGCATCCAACATCCAGGGCACGCCCTTCATCGTGCTCTGCCTGGGTGCCGGCCTGTACTTCACGATCCGCTCCAAGCTGCTGCAGGTCGTGAACATCCCCGACATGCTCAGCCAGCTGAAGAACGGCGAGAAGTCGGCGGACGGCGTCTCCTCGTTCCAGTCGCTCATGATGTCCCTCGCGGGACGCGTGGGCACCGGCAACATCGCGGGTGTGGCCACGGCCATCGCCTTCGGTGGCCCGGGCGCCATCTTCTGGATGTGGGCCATGGCCTTCCTCGGTGCCGCCACCTCCTTCATCGAGTGCACCCTCGGACAGATCTACAAGGAGCGCGACCGCGACACCGGTGAGTACCGCGGTGGCCCGGCCTACTACATCGAGAAGGCCTACGCCCACAAGGCGCGCGTCCCCTCCCTCGTCTACGCCATCGCCTTCGCGGTCGTCTCGATCCTGGCGCTGAGCTTCTTCCTGCCGGGCGTGCAGGCCAACGGCATCTCCACCTCCATCGAGGGCGTCTGGGGCCTGCCGCTGTGGATCCCCACCGCCGTCACCCTGGCCGTGCTGCTGGTCGTGATCATCGGCGGCCTGAAGTCCATCGCGAACTTCGCCTCCCTGGTCGTGCCGGTGATGGCGATCGTCTACATCCTCCTGGCGCTGGTCATCTTCGCGGTGAACTTCGACCAGATCGTGCCGGTGTTCTCCCTGATCTTCCGCTCCGCCTTCGGCGCCGACGCCGTCTTCGGCGGCCTGCTCGGCACCGCGGTGATGTGGGGTGTGAAGCGCGGCCTGTACTCTAACGAGGCCGGTCAGGGCACCGGCCCGCACTCCGCGGCCGCCGCTGAGGTGTCCCACCCGGCCAAGCAGGGCTTCGCGCAGGCGTTCGCGGTGTACATCGACACCCTGTTCGTCTGCTCCGCGACCGCCTTCATGATCCTCTCCACGGGCATGTACCGCGTGTTCTCCGGCGGCGCCGAGGACACCCCGGTCCTCGCTGAGGGTTCCGGCGGCCTTGCCGACACGGTGAAGGTGGGCCCGGGGTACACCCAGGCCGCGATCGACACCCTGCTGCCGGGCTTCGGTGCATCCTTCGTGGCCGTCGCCCTGTTCTTCTTCGCCTTCACCACCGTGGTCGGGTACTACTACATGGCCGAGGTGAACCTGGTGTACCTGTCGCGCTGGATCCACAACGCCGGTGTCCGCACCGCCCTGAAGTGGCTCCTGCGCCTGCTGGTCGTCGCCGCCGTGTGGCGCGGTGGCACCTCCACCGAGACCGGACCCGCCTGGGCCTTCGGTGACGTGGGCGTGGGTGCCATGGCGTGGCTGAACATCGTCGCGATCCTCATCCTGCAGGTGCCCGCCTGGAAGGCCCTGAAGGACTACCGTGAGCAGAAGAAGGCGGGTCTGGATCCGCAGTTCGACCCGCGCCGCCTCGGCATCCGCAACGCCGACTTCTGGGAGCAGCGCGCCGACGAGCTCGGCCTGGCCCGGGACGGTGCCACCGCCGGCACCCACCGTCGCGATGTCGACGGCCCGGCCGACGGCTCCGTCGCGGTCTGACCCCTCGCACCCCTGAGCGCGGCCCCCGCCGCCTTGGCGTCCACGGCCCGCTGCCCCCGGCAGCGGGCCGTGGCCCGTTCAGGTCCGGTCGCGCCGTGCCCTCTGTGCCTCCAACAGCCTCGCGCGGCGACGCAGACGCCCGTGCTCGCCGAGGGCCGAGAACAGCACCACCAGCATCGGGATCAGCAACGCACCCACCCAGTCGGGCAGGTCCACGTCCGGGATCCATCCCAGCAGCGGCGGGATCCACCCGAACAGGAACCCCAGCACGGCGCCGATGATCCGGCCGACGGGCTCCAGCAGCGCGGCCAGGGTGTCGGCCACCGGACGGGCCGCCTCGGCGGCGCGATCCTGCGCGGGCTGGGTGATCCGGTCGATCAGAGCGGGGATGCCCAGCAGCGGCACCAAGTACTTCGCGGACGTGCCGACCCCGGCCACCAGGGCGGCCCGGGGAATGTGCTCGGCTCGATGCAGCTCCCATCGGTCCGCACGACTGCCGGCGGCCGGAGCCAGCGGGTGCCACTGCAGGTCACCGGCGGAGCGCACATCGACCTCCCCCGCCCCTCGCCGCAGCAGAGAGGTGCGCAAGCGGATCACCTCGCGATCCACCCACTCCCCGGAGGAGCGATGCTGCACGGTGACCTCACGGCCCCAGGGGAGCAGGCCGGCGGTGCGGAGGCGCCGGTCCTCCCCGAGCATCACCCACCCGCCCCCGGAGCGGGGGATCGCGACGCCCACCCCGTCGATCGCCAGCAGCTGCGGATCCACCCGGGCCCGGGTGAACTCCACAGCCACCTGGTAGTCCCGGTTCCCGACCCGGCCGCTGAACTCCGTCGCCTCCCTCGTCATCTCTCCAGTCAAACGTCCAGGGTGCGGCGGGGTCCTCCTCCTTCGGGCGGCGATTGCCTCGACCATCGGCTGCTCGTGCCACGGGGCTGCCCGCGGAGGTCGCCGTCCACCACCGGATCTCGACTGTCGGGCCCACCCACTAGCCTGGGCGGGTGGCCACCGCTCTGTACCGTCGCTACCGCCCGGAGTCCTTCGCCGATGTGATCGGCCAGGACCATGTCACGGTGCCGCTGATGCGCGCCCTGCGCACCGGCCGGGTGGGGCATGCGTACCTGTTCTCCGGCCCCCGCGGCTGCGGCAAGACCACCAGCGCCCGCATCCTCGCGCGCTGCCTGAACTGTGCCGAGGGGCCCACCGACACCCCCTGCGGCCACTGCGATTCCTGCCGTGATCTCTCCCGCGACGGCGCCGGCAGCCTGGACGTGGTGGAGATCGACGCCGCCAGCCACGGCGGTGTGGACGATGCGCGCGAACTGCGTGAACGGGCGAGCTTCGCTCCGGCCCGTGACCGCTTCAAGGTGTTCATCATCGACGAGGCCCACATGGTCACCTCGGCCGGGTTCAACGCCCTGTTGAAGCTGGTGGAGGAACCGCCGGAGCACGTGAAGTTCATCTTCGCGACCACCGAGCCGGACAAGGTCATCGGCACCATCCGCTCCCGCACCCACCACTACCCGTTCCGGCTGATCCCGCCGCAGATCCTCACCCCCTATCTGGAGCAGGTGTGTTCTGCGGAGGGCGTGCAGGTGGGGGAGGGGGTTCTGCCGCTGGTGGTCCGTGCGGGCGGGGGTTCTGCCCGCGACACCCTCTCCGTGCTGGACCAGCTGATCGCCGGGTCCGATGAGCACGGTCTGGACCACGCCACCGCCATCGGCCTGCTCGGTTTCACCGACACCGCTCTGCTGGCCCGCGCCGTCGACGCGATCGCCGACCGGGACGCCGAGGGTCTGTACGGGGCGGTGGAGGAGGTCATCGCCTCCGGTCAGGAACCCCGCCGCTTCGTCGAGGACCTGCTGGAGCGGTTGCGGGACCTGGTCGTGCTGGCGGCCGTTCCCGACCGCGGCGCCGACCTGCTGCCGCAGATGCCCGCCGATGAACTGCAGCAGGTGCAGGCGCAGGCCGAGCGCTTCGCCGCTCCTGATCTCTCCCGCTGCGGTGACCTGGTGCATGAGGCGCTCACCTCGATGACCGGCGCCACCTCACCCCGCCTGCATCTCGAGCTCCTGGCCGCCCGCCTGGTGCTGCGCGACGATCTCGCTGCGGCCCCCGCCGGCAGCGCCCACAGCCCCGCCGGTGGCGCGGGATCCGGCGGGAGTGGCAGCGGCGCGGTGCCCACGGCCCGACGCGACGCCGCCGGGGGTGCCCCCGTCCCCGGGGCGGGTGATGCCTCCGCGGGTGGGGAGAGCGGCCGGGAGCAGATGCGACGCATCGCCCGTGAACAGGCCGAGATCGCCCGCCGCGAGCGGGAGGGGCGCGGCGCCCCGGTGCGACCGGGGACGCCCCCGGCCGGTGGCGGGTCGCTGACCGAGGAGACCCGCCCGCGTTCCTCGACCCCGGTCGGGGACTCCGGCGACGGGTGGCCCACCGAGACCCAGGCCCCGCGCCCGACGGGCCCCGAGACCCAGGCCCCGCGCCCGACGGGCCCCGAGACCCAGGGACCGGAGCATTCGTCGCCCGGGCAGACCGCACCCGCGCAGCCCGCGGCGGCGGAGGCGACCCCGAACCGTCGGGAGGAGGGCCCCGGATCACAGGACGCCGCCGATGACGGCTGGGGCCCGGTCGCCGCGCCCGGTGGGCGGGGTGCGGCAGGACGCCCCGAGCACGACGGTGAGCAGCGGTCCGAGTCCCCGACCCCCGCCGACGCCCCCGCGGATGAGCCGGGCGCGGGCGGTGTCACGCTCGAGGAGATCCTCGGGCACTGGTCGGCCATCGTCGACGAACTGCACGAGATCCGCCGCCCCGCATGGGCGCTGGTCTCGCAGAACGCCCACCCGGTCGCGGTGCGCGGCGATGTGCTGGTGCTCGGTTTCCGCACCCAGGGTTTGGTTGCGGCGTTCCACCGTGGCACCACCGCCGACAACCTCGCCGACGCCGTCCGCCGCGTCACCCGCCACACCCTGCGGATCGACGCGCAGGTCGGGGACGAGGGCCCCTCCGGTGGCGGCACCGGCGGCGGCACCGGCGGCGGCGCCGATGGAGGCGGGCCCCGCCGGCCCCCTGCGCCGACCCAGAGCGGATCGGGCCGCTCACCGCAGGCCACGGCGCCCGTGCGCAGCCCCGGCCCCGGTGACCGTCCGCAGGACGGCCCGGGGAACGGACCGGCCGATCGGGGGAGCGGTCCGCGCGCCGCCGGCCGGGAGGACTCCGCCCCCGTCGGGGCCGGTGCCCCCGCCCGGGTATCCGGGCCGCCGCCCGGTGACGACTGGCCGCCGGAGCCTGACGACGACCCCTACCCGCCCGACCCTCTGGACCACCCCGGCGAGCCCGTCGGCGCTGCGGCCAGCACCGATACCCCCGCCAGCCCGCCCGCGGAGCCTGCCACCGGGCCACAGGGCGACGCCTCACAGGCCGGTGATGCCGCTGACGAGACGCTGGAGCACCCCGCCCGCACCGACGAGCCCGAGATCGCGGACGAGGTCCCTCGGGACACCGTGCCGGAGGGGGAGCCGCGCACACACGGTCAGGCGGCGCTGCGCCGTGCCCTGGAGACCGGACGGGTGGTGCGCCCCCGTCGTGTCACCGGCACGCCCGGGTCGCCGGGCGCAGCCCCTGCGGATGAGGGGGAGACCCCGACGTCGGCTCCCGCGACCTCATCGGAGCCGCCCCCCGTGCACGCCGATGCGGACTGGCCGACGGCCTCGCTTCCCCACGGGGAGCAGGCCCCCGCAGCCCGGCGGGACGACCCCATCGATGACCGGTCGGCACCGCCAGCCTCCCCGGTGACCGACGAGCACCCCAGCGGGCCGAGCCTGGTCCGGGCGGCCCTGCACAGTGCTGGACCGGGGTCCACCACCGGGCGCCCCGGCCCGGCGGGAGGGGCCACCGGTCGCCGCGGCACAGGCGCCGCGAGCCCGGGGCACACCCCGACCGGCGGGCGTGCGGCCGCCCCCGGGTCCGAGGAGGCGGACCCCACCGGTGGGGCCTCCCGCGACGACGCCGATGCCGACCCGATCTCCCGCCGCAGCGGCCGCGAGGTGATCGAGCGCCTGCTCGGCGGCACCGTACTCGAGGTGATCACCGAGCAGCCGGGGGAGGAACCGCGCCGCACCGCGCGCTGAGGCTCAGGCCAGCAGCGTCACCAGGTCCGTGCGCACCTCGGCCGGGTCCAGATCCGGCGTGGGCTCCGTGACGTAGAACTCCCAGAACGGCAGAGCCCCGCGCTCACCGCGCTCACCCACGGCCGCGATGAACGCCCCCCACGCCTCCGCCAGGCCCTGGTACGGGCCGACATGGCTGATCACCGCGACCCGCCCGCCCGGCAGCCGGGAGGGGGTGGCCACCATGTCGTCGTCGAGCTCCAGACGCACCTGCGCCGGGGCCGCGACAGGGAACCCCACCTCGATGTCCGCCGTCGCCACCGGCATCCGGTGGTACAGCGCGTAGGCGGGGCCCGCCGGCTCCAGACCGTGGTGCGCCAGAGCCTGCGGCAGCTGCGAGAACACGGTGTCCATCAGGTGGCCCATGTCGGCGGTGCGCCAGTCCCGCACGCACACCGCCACGGTCGGCACCTCCGGCACCTCCCGGATCTCCACCGTGTGTAGCGGCTGTTCCGCCCGGTGCAGAGCCAGCCCGTCGCTCGTGGTCATCACCGCCTCCTCCCGCGCCCGCTGGGCCACCGCCGCGGTGGTCCCGCCCCGGACGCCTCCCTCGCATCCTCTCAGACCCGCTCGGACCCATCCCCGGTGGCCGGTTCCCCGGTCACCGCCCTCGGATGTCGGGCCCCCTCACTACAGTGGAGCGCGTGTACGAAGGCATCGTCCAGGACCTGATCGATGAGCTCGGCCGGCTTCCCGGCATCGGGCCGAAGTCGGCGCAGCGCATCGCGTTCCACCTCCTCGACGCCGACGTCGAGCAGGTCCGCCGCCTGGCCGACGTTCTCGTCACGGTGAAGGACACGGTGCGCTTCTGCGAGATCTGCGGGAACGTCTCCGCCGAGGAACGCTGCCGCATCTGCACCGACCCGCGCCGCAGCGACGAGATGATCTGCGTGGTCGAGGAGTCGAAGGACATCGTCGCGATCGAACGTCTGCGCGAGTTCCGCGGCCGGTATCACGTGCTCGGCGGCGCCATCGACCCCATCGGCGGTGTCGGCCCCAACGATCTGCGCATCCGGGAGCTCATGGCCCGTCTCGGCAGCGGGGAGACCCGGGAGGTGATCCTCGCCCTGGACCCGAACATCGAGGGGGAGGCCACCGCCGCGTACCTCTCGCGCCTGCTGGCGCCCATGGAGCTGACGGTCACGCGGCTCGCCTCCGGTCTGCCGGTCGGCGGCGACCTCGACTACGCCGACGAGATGACCCTCAGTCGCGCCTTCGCGGGGCGCCGCTCCGTGTGAGGGACAGCCGATGACCACCCCGGCAGGGCGCACCGGCCCATCGGCAGCACATCCGCCGGGTCTGCCCCCGGTCGTGCTGCCGCATGAGTATCTGCTCGACTCCCGCCGGGAGATCCTCACGAGGCTCGGGCGCCGCAGTCTCGGGCCCGCTGTGCTCGTCGCCGGAGTGTGGGCGACCCTGTGGCTGCTGTTCGTTCTTGGCAGCGGCCCGTCCATGTGGGTGCTCTCCCTGCTGGTCACTGCGACGGGGGAGAACACCCTCGGGATGACCGCCCGCAGCGCCGGTGTGCCGTTGCGCAGCGTCGGGCTGGGGACCGTGCTGGTCCCGCTGCTCGGCGTGCTCGTCTCCTTCGCCCTGCTGCCCTGGGCGGCGCGGTCCCTCGCCGCCCTCGAACCACCGGCCCATCCCACCGAGGCCGGTTTCCGGGAGGTCGCCACCCGCCGCGCCGCGGCGCCGTGGCTCCTGCCACCGGTCGCAGCCCTCGGGGTGCTGTTGCTCCTGGTCGCGACCCAGGTGCGTCTGCCGTGGCGGGACCTCAGCTACGGGGCCCTGCATGCGCTAGGGCTGATGATCCTCGTCCTCGCCGTCGCCTGGGCGTGGCTGCGGCAGATGCTGCGTGCCGACACCCTGCTCTCACTGCCGCCACCGGGTCGCACGAGCCCGGACCAGCACCAGGACACCTCCGCGCAGCGCGACCGCGCCCTCGCCGCCGTGGCCATGCCGGATACCCGGGAGGTCACCGCGATCGGCGCACCGCGCCAGGTGGCCCGACGCGCTCTCACGGCCACGGTCGGGCAGGCGCTGCCCCGGGTGGGCCTCACCGCGGCGGTGCTGATGTGGCTGGTGCTCGGGGTGGCGGACATGGTCATCGTGATCATTCGTCTCGGGGACCTGCCGCTCACGCGGACGGTCTCCACCGGCATGCCGTGGTTCACGTGGGCCGGGCTCGGTCTGCTCCTGGCCGCGACCCTCACCGCGTGGGCCGTGGCCCCGCTCCTCGCCCGTCGAATGGTGGCGCCGGACTCCCCGGAGCACCTGCAGCGTTTCGCGCTGCTCGTCAGCCTGATCTGCGGCGGCGTCCCGGCGGTCGGAACGATCCTGCTGGTGCTGGCGCATCTGCCCGCGGGACGGGTAGGGGTGGTGGGGGCCATCACCGCGGCCCTCACCGTGCTGGTGCTGTCACCCCTGGCGGGGGAGTCGGGTCGCAGCACCGTGCGGCATGACCCCCGGCCCGTGCTCCAGGGGCCCGTCACCACGCTGATCCCCCGACCGGTGCCCTGGCGTCGGATCGCTCCCGAGCACGGCACCCGCCGCGACGTCGCGCGGGACCCGTCCGTCCGCGCGGAGGCGCACCGGCGTCTGCTCACCGGGGACCCGGACCCGTATCTGGCGGCGCTGGTGGGGGAGCAGCAGGGGCCGTGGTCCTCCTCCCCGTTCGAGGCAGGTGCGTCGACCGCTCCCGGATCGGCCGGGACCCTTCCGGGGCCCGCGTCGGTATCCGCGCACGACCCCGGCACACTGCCGGACCTGGGGGTGCGCGCGGAGAGTCCCCGGCGCCGACGCCGCGGGACGAGCGCCGGCTCGCGGGCCGTGCCCGACAGCCTCGCGCAGTCGCGGGAGTGGAGCCTCAGCGATCGCGATCGCTGAGCGCCCCGGCCGGGCCGACGCTCCGGGTCAGGCGATGCGCATTCCCCGCGGCAGACGACGCACCGGCGTGCGCAGGCGCAGCACCGCGAGCACCGTCCCGAGCAGCCCGGTGAGTACCCAGGCGCCGCCGCTGAGCGGCCACATCGGCAGGGTCTGCGGTGTTCCGAGGTCCTTCGGGTATCCGGGGTCCGCCGGATCCCAGCAGCGGTTGAAGTGGCTGGGGTGCAGCGGCTGCGCCAGCATCCGCATACCCGTCTTGATGTTGCCGAGCATGTCGTTCCGCTCGAACGGCCGCTCAGAGGGCGGAGGCATGGGTGCCGCCTCGGAGACCAGCACGTAGGGGTTGACCGCGAGCAACGGCAGGGCCACCTCCGTGTGATAGATCCTCTCGGTGCGGACCGCCTGGACACAGCGCCCGGTGTCGGTCACCGACGAATACACCGTGTCCCACACCGTGACGGTGTGCTGCCGCTCCGTGAAGGGGAGAGTGCCCAGATAGGCCACCGGCAGCACGAAGGTCGTGCCGAGCACCAGCAGGTAGGCCAGCACCACTGACCCGAGCGGGCGCCGGGTCAGCGCGGACAGCCCCAGGCCGATCCCGCTGACGGTCAGCGCCAGGATCGAGAGCACCAGCAGGACCCGCAGCAGATACCAGGGGTCGGCGCCACCCAGGGCGGCCGCCCCCACCAGAGCCGGCAGCGCCAGCGCCACGAACACCAGGCCGGTGAACCAGGCCGCCAGCAGCTTCCCGACGGCGATCTCCACCGGGCTGAGCAGAGTTGCCTGCAGGATCGCCAGCGTGCCCTCGCTGCGATCCCCGTTCACGGAGCCGCTGGCGAGCGCCGGCAGCACCAGCAGCAGCGCGGTGAGCGTCAGGAACACCACCATGCCGAACACCAGCGACCCGGCTTCCTGCCACGTGACGTTCCCACCCCACGCCCAGTCCACCGCCGCCACGGTCAGTGCTGCCAGCCCATTGATCAGCAGGAACCACACCGCGAAGGCGATGTACCAGCGGACCCCGCGGATCCGTTGGCGCAGCTCCAACCCCAGCACGGTGGCGAGACCGACGGGCCGCAGCGCCCACCAGGGGGCATGAGCGGCAGGGGTGTCAACGGCGCGGGCGGTCGCCACCGCGGGCTGAGGGACGGTGGGCAGGGTGGTGGTGGTCATCACAGGGCTCCCTCGCGTCGGGCGGCGTCGGTGGAGAGGTAGGCGGCCTCGAGCCGCCCGGTGGCGGGGGCGAAGGACACCACCTCGGTGCCCTCCTGCAGCAGGTCCCGCAGCAGGCGCGCCGCGGTGCGGTCATCCGGCAGTGTCATCTCCGCCTCCGCGTGACCACTGGTCGACTCCGAGGGCGGGGTGAGGACGTCGACGCGCACCTGCAGGCGCTGCAGGGCGGAGTGCAGCCCGGTGGCGTCCAGCGCCGCGACCCTCCAGGGGCGGGGGCGCTGCGCGAGACCGCGCACGCTCGCCGCGTCGACCACCCGGCCGCGGTCCATCATCACCACCTGGTCGGCCATCTCCTCCAGCTCCGACAGGATGTGGCTGGAGATCAGCACGCTGCCGCCGTCGGCGGCGAAACCCCGCACGATCTGCAGCAGGCGTCGGCGGGAGGCGGGGTCCAGGCCGGAGGCGGGCTCGTCGAGCACCAGCAGCTCGGGGCCGGGCATCAGCGCCCGAGCCAGACCGAGCCGCTGCTTCTGCCCGCGCGAGAGCACATGCGCGGGGGTGGCGGCGAGCGCCGTGAGGTCCAGCCGCTCCAGCAGCGCCTCGGCCCGGAGGCGCACCTGATCGCGCGGCAGGAAACAGGCCCGGCCCACGAGGTACAGCACCTCCCGCACCGTCAGGGAGTCCCAGGCGCCGAACTGGTCGGGCATCCACCCCACCCGGGCTCGCACCGCCGTGCCCTCGCGCATCGGGTCGTGCCCCAGCACCCGCACCTCGCCGCTGTCGGGGGCCAGCAACCCGACCAGCATGAGCATCAGGGTGGACTTCCCGCAGCCGTTGGGGCCGACCAGGGCGGTGACCGAACCGCGGGGCGCCACCAGGTCCAGACCCTGAACGGCCTGCACGGTCCCGAACGCCCGAGACGCCCCGCGCACCTCCACCGCCGGTGTGGGCGCAGGGGCGCCCGGGGGGCCGGTCGGCGCCGTTCCGACGGCCGTCGCCGTCAGCGGGGACGGATCCTCCCCGTGGACCCATCGCTGTCCTGTCGTCATCTCGTGGTCTCTCCTCACCCCGGTCTGCCCCGTGGCCCGGGCCGTCGGCCCGGGGACTGTCACCGACCGTCGGGTCGATCCTGGCACGGGCCCGGTCCGTGGGCATCCGACCTGGGGTGGACACCGCGGGTGCCTCGGTCCTCCCAGGGGCGGGGTCGACCGGGCGGCCGGGCGGCGGGTCGCGGAGCGGGCGGGTGCTGGATCCGGGCGCCTCCATCGGGCCTCCCGCGTCCGAGGGATCGGACATGCCGGGGCCGTGGCGTGGTCGCATCCCCGGTGCTCGTCGTGGGATTCGTATGCTGTAGGGGCTCGCGCCCGCGGGCGCCTCTGTCCCTCGTCCTTCCCCCCACCTCCAGGAGCCCTCCTCGATGAGTCTCGTCGTCCAGAAGTACGGCGGCAGCTCGGTCGCTGACGCCGCGGGGATCCTGCGGGTCGCCGACCGCATCGCCCGGTATGCCCGGGAGGGGCACCGCGTGGTCGTGGTCGTCTCCGCGATGGGGGACACGACGGACGATCTCATCGACCTCGCGCACGAGGTGACCTCGGCCCCGCCTCCGCGGGAGCTGGACATGCTGCTCACCGCGGGGGAGCGGATCTCCATGGCGGTGCTGTCGATGGCCCTGAACGCGCGCGGGGTCTCGGCCCAGGCGTACACCGGCAGCCAGGCCGGTCTGATCACCGATGCCTCCCACGGTCGCGCTCAGATCCTGCAGGTCACCCCGGGGCGTATCGAGGAGGCCGTCACCGGTGGTCACGTAGCGATCGTCGCCGGTTTCCAGGGCGTCTCCCGCAGCTCCAAGGAGATCACCACCCTCGGTAGGGGCGGCTCCGACACCACCGCGGTGGCGCTCGCGGCGGCCCTCGGCGCGGATGTCTGCGAGATCTACACCGACGTCGACGGCGTGTTCACCGCGGATCCGCGGATCGTCGGCCCCGCCCGCCGCGTCGCCCTGATCTCCTGCGAGGAGATGCTGGAGCTCGCCGCGAACGGCGCGAAGGTGTTGATGGGACGCAGCGTCGAGTACGCCCGGCGTCACGGCGTCCCGTTGCATGTGCGCAGCTCCTTCTCCGGCCGCCTCGGCACCCTCGTGTCGGACGAGCCGGATCGTGAGATCCCGGTGGATCCCGACCTGACCCTCCGCATCGGGGACTTCCCCCGTCTCGATGCGTCCGACCCCCACAAGGAGACCAGCGTGGAGGACCACTCCGACCCCGGCCTCGAGGCGCCGATCATCTCCGGCGTCGCGCATGACCGCAGCGAGGGCAAGCTCACCGTCGTGGAGGTGCCCGACACCCCCGGCAAGGCCGCCCGCATCTTCGACGTCGTCGCCTCAACCGGCGCGAACATCGACATGATCGTGCAGAACACCTCGACGGTCGACGACACCGTCGCGATCTCCCTGACCCTGCCCGACGAGCAGGCGCCCGCCGCGATCGCCGCCCTGGAGGCGGTGCAGGCGGAGATCGGGTTCACGGAGGTGCGCTACACCTCCGAGATCGGCAAGGTGTCCGTCGTCGGTGCCGGGATGCGCTCCACCCCGGGTGTCTCCGCGACCCTGTTCCGCGCCCTCGGGGAGGCCGGGATCAACATCGACATGATCTCCACCTCGGAGATCCGCATCTCGGTGGTGACGGAGAAGGCGCGCCTGGATGACGCCGTGCGGGCCGTGCACACAGCGTTCGGCCTCGACGCCGCGCAGACCGAGGCCGTGGTGTACGGCGGGACGGGACGGTGACCAGCATGTCCGACGACGTTACGAGCAGCGCCCCCACGACCGGCGCCCCCACGACCAGTGACATCCCCGCCGGCGGCATCCCGGGCCGCACCGCGGACGGCCCCGTCATCGGCGTGGTCGGCGCCACCGGTCAGGTGGGCCGGGTGATGCTGCAGCTGCTGGCCGACCGCCGGGTGCCGCACTTCCGCCTCCGTGCCTTCGCCTCATCCCGTTCCGCCGGCTCCACCGTCCGCTTCGCCGGCACCGAGATCCTGGTGGAGGACGCCGAGACCGCCGACCTCACCGCCGACCCGGTGGACGTGGCGATCTTCTCCGCCGGCGGCGGCACCTCCACCCGGCTGGCACCGCGGTTCGCGCAGGCCGGCGCGGTGGTGATCGACAACTCCAGTGCCTGGCGGCGCGATGACCAGGTGCCCCTGGTCGTCGCCGAGGTCAACCCGCAGGCCGCCGAGGAGCGACCGCTCGGCATCATCGCCAACCCGAACTGCACCACCATGGCCGCGATGCCCGCGCTGAAGGTGCTGCACGACGCCGCCGGCCTCACCCGGCTGATCGTCTCCACCTACCAGGCGGTGTCCGGTTCCGGCGTGAAGGGCGTGCAGGAGCTCGCCGGGCAGATCCGCACCGGCGCCGACCACCTGGAGGACCTGGCGCTCGACGGCGCCGCCGTCGACCTGGGCGAGCCGCAGGTGTACGTCAAGCCCATCGCCTACAACGTGCTGGCCATGGCGGGGTCCCTGGTGGATGACGGCAGCGGTGAGACCGACGAGGAGCAGAAACTCCGCCATGAGTCCCGCAAGATCCTCGGCATCCCGGACCTCGCGGTGGCCGGCACCTGTGTCCGCGTGCCCGTCGTGACCGGTCATGCCGCCGCGGTGCACGCGGAGTTCTCCCGTCCGATCACCCCGGAGGAGGCCACACGGTTGCTGGCCGATGCCCCCGGGGTGACCCTCATGGACGTCCCCAGCCCCCTGGATGCCGCCGGCCGCGACGGCACCCTCGTCGGCCGCATCCGGCAGGACGCCTCCGTGCCGGAGGGGCGCGGCCTGGTGCTCTTCGTCGCGGCGGACAACCTCCGCAAGGGCGCGGCGCTCAACGCCGTGCAGATCGCCGAACTGGTTCTCAAGAATCTGAAGGGATGAGTAACGTGGCTCCCACCGTCCACGGATCCGGCGCCGGTCCCGTCCCCGTCGCCACGTCGATCTCCGACCGCGCCGGCGAGACCACCGCCGAGGCGGAGGCCTCCGCCCCCGCGTCCATGGACCCGCTGTCCCGCGCGATCGTCACCCTCGACGCCGTCGCCGGCGACGAGGCGCCCCGGGACCACTCCGGGTCCCGCGGCCGCCGCGCCGAGATCCTCGAAGCCGCCTCCGCCCTGTTCACCGAGACCGGGTACCACGGAACCAGCCTGCGGGATATCTCCCGCCGTGTCGGGATCTCCCACCCCGGCATGCTCCACCATTTCCCCTCCAAGGAGATCCTGCTGGGCTCGGTGATCGAGGTGCTGGAGGAACACGCCCAGACGGTCATCGACGACGCGGACCGGCTCACGCAGAGCCCGCAGGCGCTGCACGCCCTGTTCGACGGGGCCCTGGCACCGACCGATCCGCGGATCCGTCTGCTGGCGACCCTCGCCGGGGAGGCGGTCAGCCCGGATTATCCGGCCCGCTTCCGGGTCGCGCGGTTGCGCCGCGTCCACGAGCACATCCTGGAACGCGTCTTCGCCGCCTACGAGGGCAGGGACCTGCTGCGGGAGGGCATCGACCCGGCCTTCGCCTCCCGCACGATGGTGTCGCTGCTGCTGAGCCTCGCGGTGCGTGAATCCACCATCCGTTCGGTGCAGCCGGGCGCCGCCGGCGCGGCGGGCCCGGACCTGCATCGCGCGCTCGACATCATCCTCGCCGGGCAGGGGCGGGCATGAACCCGGCCCGGCCGCTCCCGCAGCCGTACGGCATCGGCGGAACCGACGGTGCCAGCGGGGAGGTGACCCTCGCGCCCTCCGGTCCTGCGCAGCTGCTCGAGGGTGACCGCGCCGAACGACTCGGCGTCGGGGTCGAGCGACAGGATGACGGCAGTGTGCTGCTGCGCCGCCTCGCGCCCGCCGCGGCCCAGCTGTACCTCGCGGTGGACCCGGCCCCGGCCGGCGGCACCGCGCCGGTGGTGCGCTGGGCGACGGACCTGGCGCGTCTGGTGCATGCCCGCCGCGACGCCGGGATCGCCCCCCAGCCGCACCATGGCACCGTGCTCGCGTACCTGCGCGGCGACGACACCGCCACCGGCCGCCTCACCTTCTTCCAGGGCATCCAGCGGCTCGACGCCCACGACGAGGTCCGGGTGCTGCCCGACGGCACCCTTCAGCGCCGACGCGGGGATGACCAGCCCGGGTCGGGGGCGGCCTCGGCCCGCCCCGCCGCGCCCGCAGCCCTCGCAGACGCCGTGACCGACGCCGTCGCAGCCATCGGCCCGGCCGATGTCCTGCTGCTGGCGGAGGACGACGCCTCCACCGCTCTCGCCGGTCGGGTGGCCGCCCGCCGGGCCGTGTCCGTCCGTGCCGCCTCCACCCGCAGTGCCGACGCCGCCCGGGAGGATCTCGGTCGTTCCCGCGTCTCCACCCTCGTGCAGCGCGGCGGCCTGGACCTGGAGGACGTGCGCCCGACCACGGAACAGTTCAAGAAGGACCTGCCGGACCTCATCCGCAGCCAGGTCGAGCCCTTCGAGGTCTTCGGTGTCTACGCGCACTACTGCGCCGTGCGCGCCGCTGCCCGTCTCGCCCCCGAAGGGGTGGTGGTCGACGCCACCGGGCCGATCGGTGCCGGGTTGGTCGGCACCTCCCGTCTGCAGGCCGGGTCGCCCGGAGTGGTCGGCCCCCGCCGTGAACGCTCCGGTGATGCCCTCGTCGGCCGGGTGACGGACCGCGCCGCGGGTCTCGCGCACCGTGTGCGGCAGGCCCGGCGGATGCTCGTCGAGGCCGATGCGCTGCTGGACCCGCGGTTCGTCACCGGCACCGCCGCCACCGGGCACCGTCCCGAGGAGCTCGGACGGGACCGCGACACCGGGGCGGTCGTCGCCGCCGCCCGCAGCGCCGTCCGTTTCCGGGTGCACCTGCGCATGCCGCTGCTCGATCCGGCCGTCCGCACCGCCGCCGGTCAGGACGGTCTCGCCTCCTATGCGGCCCTGGTCGATCCGGCACTGGCCACGGCCCGCTACGAGCGGACTGCGGCGATCGACGCCGAGGAGTGGACCGGTCGCCTGAAGGGCCTGTTGCACCAGGTCTTCCGCTCCGCTTCGTTCGCCGGTCGCCCGTGGGTGGTGCAGCGCGACGTGCTGGACGCCTTCGACAGCCTCGTCGCCCGTCGTCTCACCGGCATCGAGGTGTTCTGGCGCCTGTTCGTGCTGGAACTGTGGATGCGCACCTGGATCGACGCCGATCCCCGGGAGGCCGCCGGGCCGGCCGCCGGCGTGGATGGCGGCGTCGAGACCACCGACGGCATCACCGACTGGGACGGGGAGGACGACCACGGCCGCAGCCATGAGCCCGAGCCGAAGGAACCGCTGACTCCGAACGAGGGCAAGCAGCTGGACCTCGAGTTGACGGACCGGGAGGGCGGTCGCATCGCCCGCCGCTACCCGCTGCGCACCGCGAAGTTCTCCGCCGACTCCCGCCTCGTCGAGGATGTCGTCCCGTACGTCACCGGGTTCTTCGCGGACCTCGACGCGGCACTCGCCGCGGACGGCTCGACCGCGGCGGACCATCGCGAGGCCACCGAGGGACGCTCCTGGAACCTCACGATCAGCGAGAAGATCATCGCCATCATGCAGGGCCGCTCCTACTTCGTGTGGGACGTGAAGCCGTCCTGGTGGGCTCGGCAGCTGTCGCGGTTCGTCTCGCGCACTCCCGCCGGCATCGGCCTGGGGGACCCGGTCACCATGCACCTGGCGATCCAGGAGGCCGGCCTGCCGCGGGTGCTGCTGGCCTCCGCCGCCGGCGCCGCCGGGAAGCTGGTGCGTCGCCGCGGTCTGTTCTACCAGGTCGTCGGCGGGAACGTGCGGGCGATCGACGGCCCCACCGAGTACTCCGTGTACCCGGCGAACGTCTCCGCGAAGCTCCCGCCGAAGGACCCCGACCGGGTCGCCGAACAGCTGAACGAGGCGATCCGCGCGGCCCTGCCGGAACGCTGGGCCCGCACCTTCACCGGCACCGTGGTGATGGACGCCAACGACATCGGACGCAATACCCTCGGCAAAGCGGCCCCGCTCAGCGGTGCCCACTACGAGGGTCAGTTCGCCGACAATCCCCTCGGCCAGGGGCGTGAGCAGACGCCGATGGCCGTGGTGTTCGAGCGACCCTGACGACCGCGACCACGGACAGGGGAGGCCACCGGATGCCGACCACGCAGCAGCGACGCGCACGCCGGCGCGGGCTCACCGCCGCCCGCCCGGAGGTGCTCGCGCTCTCGGCCGCGCATGTGCTGGACCAGGAGGGCCGACGCAGCGGGCACGTCCACGACGTGTACCTGTCGGATGCCGACGGACGCCTGGAGGCGGTCGCCCTGCGGATGGGATGGTGGCGGCCCCGGCAGGTGCTGATCCCGGCGGAGGCGCTGATGATGGACGAGCACGGTCACCTGCGCGTGGCCGCGCCCCGTGCGCGGATCCGCCGGGGCCCGGAGGCTCCGGTGAACGGGCACCTGCCGCGGGCCGCCCTGGATGAGGCCCGCGTCGCCTTCACCCGGGATGTCGCGCCGCAGGCAGAGCCCGCGGGCCCCGCCGAGCCGTCCTGACATACTGGCCCCATGCGTGGCATCATCCTGGCCGGTGGCACCGGCTCCCGTCTGCATCCGCTCACCATCGGCGTCTCCAAGCAGCTGATGCCGGTGTACGACAAGCCGATGATCTACTACCCGCTGAGCACCCTGATGCTCGCGGGGATCCGCGACATCCTGGTCATCACCACTCCCCACGATTCGGAGGCCTTCCAGCGGGTACTCGGTGACGGCTCCCGTTTCGGCGTCTCCCTGACCTACACCGTGCAGCCGTCCCCGGACGGCCTGGCGCAGGCGTTCACCCTGGGGGAGGACTTCCTCGGCGGTGACCACGCCGCCCTGGTGCTCGGCGACAACCTGTTCTACGGCCAGGGCATGGGCACCCAGTTGCGGCGGTATGCACAGGTCGACGGCGCTGCCGTCTTCGGGTACTGGGTGGCCGACCCGACCGCCTACGGCGTGGTGGAGATGGATGACAACGGCCGCGCCGTCTCCCTGGAGGAGAAACCGGCTGCACCGCGCTCCAACCTGGCCGTGCCGGGTCTGTACTTCTACGACGGCACGGTCTCCGAGCGGGCGAAGGCCCTGAAGCCCTCCGCCCGCGGGGAGCTGGAGATCACCGACCTCAACCGCACCTACCTCGACGAGGGCCGTCTGCACGTCGAGGTCCTCACCCGTGGCACCGCCTGGCTCGACACCGGCACCTTCGACGATCTCGCGGCCGCCGGTGACTTCATCCGCACCGTGCAGAAGCGCCAGGGGCTGTCGCTCGGCGCCCCCGAGGAGATCGCCTGGCGGATGGGCTGGCTGAGCGACGACGAGCTGCGCGAGCTCGCCGAGCCGCTGGTGAAGTCCGGGTACGGGCGGTATCTGCTGGACACCCTGGAGCGGGAACGCGCGGAGCGCTGACCCCGAGGAGAACCCCCGGGGTGGGCTGCCCCACCCGGGTGGGGTCCCGGTCCTGTCCGGATCGCCCGAGATGGCAGGATGGGGGCGGTCGCGGATCCCCGCGGCGGATTCGGAGGACACGGTCATCACCCCGGCCGTTCATGGTGAGGAAAGGTCTCCATGCCCCGCACCCTGCTTGTGACCGGTGGCGCCGGTTTCATCGGTTCGAACTTCGTGCACTACGCGACCGAGCACACCGATGCCCGCATCATCGTGCTCGACAAGCTCACCTACGCCGGGAACCGGGCCTCCCTCGCCGGTCTCCCGGAGGACCGCGTGACCCTGGTGGAGGGGGACATCGCCGATGCCGACCTGGTCGGGCGCCTGGTCGCGGATCTCACCGGGCCGGACGACGCGATCGTCCACTACGCCGCGGAATCCCACAACGACAACTCCCTGTCGGATCCCTCGCCGTTCCTCACCACCAACCTCATCGGCACGTACACGCTGATCGAGGCCGCCCGTCGGCACGACGTCCGCTTCCACCACATCTCCACCGATGAGGTCTACGGCGACCTGGAGCTCGACGACCCGCAGCGGTTCACCGAGTCCACCCCGTACAACCCCTCCAGCCCGTACTCCTCCACCAAGGCCGGCAGCGACCTGCTGGTGCGGGCATGGGTGCGGTCCTTCGGGCTGCGCGCCACCATCTCCAACTGCTCGAACAACTACGGTCCGCGCCAGCACGTGGAGAAGTTCATCCCCCGGCAGATCACGAACCTCATCGACGGCATCCGCCCCCGCCTCTACGGAGCCGGTCAGAACGTGCGCGACTGGATCCACGCGGACGACCACTCCAGCGCCGTGCTGGCCATCCTCGACAGGGGCCGCATCGGGGAGACCTACCTGATCGGTGCCGACGGCGAGAAGAGCAACAAGGAGGTCGTGGGGCTGATCCTTGAGGCCTTCGGCCGGCCCGCCGACGACTTCGACCACGTCACCGACCGTCCCGGCCACGACCTGCGCTACGCCATCGACTCCACGAAGCTGCGCACCGAGCTGGGCTGGACGCCGTCCTTCAGTGACTTCGAGGCGGGTATCGCCGACACCATCGCCTGGTACCGCGACAACGAGGACTGGTGGCGTCCGCAGAAGGCCGAGACCGAAGCGAAGTACGCCCGCTCCGGTCAGTGACCCGCCGTCAGTGACCCTCCCCTTCGTCTGACGCCCCGGAAGGAACACCCGCCGTGTCCGATCCCCGCCCCCTCGCCGTGCACGAGACCCCGATCCCCGGACTCCTGGTCATCGACCTCCCTGTCTCGGGGGACAACCGGGGCTGGTTCAAGGAGAACTGGCACCGGGAGAAGATGGTCGCCGCCGGGTTGCCGGACTTCGGCCCCGTGCAGAACAACATCTCCTTCAACCAGGCGGTGGGAGTCACCCGCGGGATCCACGCCGAGCCGTGGGACAAGTACATCTCCGTGGCCACCGGCGCCGTGTTCGGGGCGTGGGTGGATCTGCGTGAGGGCGACAGCTTCGGCGCGGTCTACTGGCATGAGATCCGCCCCGATGTCGCGATCTTCGTGCCGCGGGGCGTGGGCAACGCCTTCCAGACCCTGGAGGCTCCCGCCGCGTACACGTACCTCGTGAACGACCACTGGTCGGCCGAGGCGCAGTCGCAGTACACCTTCCTGAACCTGGCCGATGAGACCGTGGCGATCCCCTGGCCGATCCCGCTGGAGGACGCGGAGCTGTCCGAGAAGGACCGGCAGCATCCGCGGCTCGACCAGGTCACCCCCATGCGCCCCACCACCTCGGGCCGCACCCTCGTCGTCGGTGCCACCGGTCAGCTGGGCCGTGCCCTCGCCGCCCTGTGGGAGGACCGCGACGACGTCGACCTCGTCGGCCGCGACCGCCTGGACCTCGGCGACCCGCACTCCGGCGCCGACCTGGATCTCTCGCGATACTCGACCATCGTCAACGCCGCCGCGTACACGGCGGTCGACGCCGCCGAGACCCCTGAGGGGCGTCGGCAGGCGTGGGCGGTCAACGTCGACGGCGTGGCGCGCCTGGTCGAGGCCGCGCGGCGCTCCGGTGCCACCCTGGTGCATGTCTCCAGCGACTATGTCTTCGACGGCACCGAGCAGGAGCACACCGAGGACGAACCGTTGACGCCGCTCGGGGTGTACGGGCAGACGAAGGCCGCCGGGGATCGCCTCGTGGCGACCCTCCCGCAGCATTACATCGTGCGCACCAGCTGGGTGGTGGGCGAGGGGAAGAACTTCGTGCGGACCATGCAGGCCCTCGCCGCGAAGGGCGTGGACCCGCAGGTCGTGGATGACCAGATCGGCCGTCTCACCTTCACCGACGACCTCGCCGCCGGCATCGACCACCTGCTGCGCACCCGCCCCGAGCCCGGGGTGTACAACCTCAGCAACAGCGGGGAGCCGACCTCCTGGGCGGGGATCGCCGCGGACGTCTTCGAACTCGACGGTCATGATCGCGGCCGTGTCGGCGCCGTCGCCACCGCCGACTACTACGCCGCCCAGGACAAGCGGGAGGGCGATGGACAGGTCGCCCCGCGGCCCCGGCGCTCTGTGCTGAGCCTCGAGAAGCTGGGCGCCACCGGGTTCACCCCCCGGGATCAGCGGGAGGCCCTGCGGGCCTACCTGCGTGCCTGACCCCGCGGCGCCCGCTCAGGCCCCGCGGTGCAGGTGTCATCGGCCGGCGAGGGCCGCCGCACCCCCGACGAGGAGCACCGCCCCGGCACCGCCGAGGGTGAGATCTGCACCGGTCATCGGCATCTCCTCGAGTGCGCCCGCCCTCTGCTCGTCACCGGGGGCCGTCGTGTCCTCCGTCGCGGCGGCCGCAGCGAACGCCCCGGCCATCCGCTCCACGGCCCCGCCCAGCAGCATCCCGGCGGCCTCGCCACCGGCCAGGGGGGGCAGTTCCGGGACGGGGCGCGGCCGGTGCCCCAGGGTCGTGCCGACGATCCGGGGCGGCGGGGGAGGGCTGACCCTGCGCTGGTCCGGTGACGTCCGCCGGGGTGTCACGCTCGGCGGCGTCCCCCGCACCGGTGCATGGGCCCTCGGTCCCGGGGGTTCCGGGGGCGGGCGAACCGGTCACCGGCGCATTGTCTCCGACGGGTGCCCCCGGTGCGGGGGAGGTCGGCCCCGCGGTGCTGGAACCGTCATCCGTCGGCGTCTCCGGGGAGGGCTGCGTGGGGGCGGAGCCACCCGGGGAGGGGTCCGCCGGGTCGCTGGGGTTCGGTGCGCTGCGCGAGGGCTCGCTGGGGACCGGCTCGCTGGGGGTGGGGTCACCGGGCGTCGGCTCGCTCGGCGTCGGCTCGCTCGGCGTCGGCTCGGAGGGAGCGGGATCCGAGGGAGTCGGCTCACTCGGCGTCGGCTCGCTCGGCGTCGGCTCGGAGGGAGGGGGATCGGAGGGCGCCGGAGCCGTCGGGGCCGGTTCCGGATCGGCAGGCGGGACCTGCTCCACGGTGCCGGGTTCCGTGACCGTCACGCGGGTGGAGACGTTCAGTGACCCGTCCGCTGAACGCAGCACCACCTCGTACTCCCCCGGAGCGTCGAGGCTGATCTCCTGGGTGATGGTGCCCGCCGAGCCCACCGACACCTGCATCTGGCCCTCCGCCGGACCGATCCACAGCAGCGTGCCCCTTGCTGCCCCCCTCCAGACCGCACCCCGTGACGGTCACCGGATCGCCCGCGGCGACCGCCTGCGGGGTGGCCTCCACGTACGCGCTCTCGCACACCGTCGGCAAGGCCGGAAGGAGAGCATGGGCCTGCGTCCGCGGGCCGGTTGCCGTCGCGGCGAACAGGCCGGTGGCTCCCAGGGCGGCGGTCGCCAGCGCCGCGGCGAGGCGCGGGCCGTGAGGGGGCGCGGGGCTCGACGGGCCGCGGGGACTCTCCTTGGGGCCGGGAGGGGGCACGATCCGACGGATCGCAGTCGATCGCTCCCGGCGGTATCGCGTCGGGCGCTCAGGCACCTCCCGGGAACCACCGTCCACAGTAGACGCGGGTCGGCACGCCCTCGCACCATCGGACGGCGGAGTTTGCCCGAAGTTTGCCGGTCCGCGAGAGACCGCCGACCCGCGGAGCGGAACGGTCCGGGACGATGACTGGACGTGCCCGGCGCGCGAGGTCGGCCGGACGCCCGGCCACGGTGGATCGGCTCGCGCAGGAGCCGGGGGAGGAACGTGCATGCGACGCATGGCGAGCAGGGAGGACCTCGGGCAGGAGAGCATGCCCGCCACGGCGGCGGAGGTCGAGGAGGTCGCCCGCACCGGCGAGGCCGTGATCGACGCCATCGGCACCGTCATCGAGGGCAAGCGCCCCGTGGCGGGCCTCGCGCTGCTGGTGCTGCTGGCGGGCGGTCACCTGCTCATCGAGGACGTCCCCGGCGTCGGCAAGACCATGCTCGCCCGATCCCTCGCCGCGACACTGGGTGCCACCAGTCGGCGCATCCAGTTCACCCCGGACCTCCTGCCCGGGGACATCACCGGGGCGAGCGTCTTCGACCAGTCCACCAGCAGCTTCGAGTTCCGACCGGGCGCTGTGTTCACCCAGGTCCTGCTGGCCGACGAGATCAACCGCGCCTCCCCCAAGACCCAGTCGGCCCTGCTGGAGGCCATGGAGGAGCGCCAGGTCAGCGTCGACGGCGCCACCCACCCGCTGTCGCGGCTGTTCATGGTCGTCGCCACCGCCAACCCGGTGGAGATGGACGGCACCTTCCGCCTCCCCGAGGCCCAGCGCGACCGCTTCCTGGCGCAGGCCTCCATGGGTTACCCGCAGCCCAGCGCCGAGGCGCGGATGCTCGCCGCCCAGACCGGGCCCCTGCGGGGGAACGCCCAGGAGCCCGTGGACCTGCTGCGGGCGGTCACCAGCCCCGAGCAGATCCTCCGCCACGCCGAGGTGGTGCGTCGCGTCCACGCCTCCTCCTCCCTGCTCGACTACGTGGTGAGGCTGGCCACCGCCACCCGCAGCCACCCGCAGGTGGTGCTGGGGGCCAGTCCCCGCGCCGCCGTCCACCTGGTGCGGGCCGCGAAGACCCACGCTGCGCTGCGGGGACGCCCGTACGCGGAACCGGAGGACATCCGCGCGATCATCGCCCCCGTGTGGCGGCACCGGCTCCACCTCGCGCCCCAGGGCGTCACCCGCGGGATCACCGCGGGCGACATCCTCGACGAGGTGCTGGCCTCGACCCCGGTCTCGGCGTGAGCATCCCGCGTCCGCTGCCCACCGGGCGCGGCCTGACCCTCCTGGTCCTCGCCGTGCTGCTGGGGACCCTCGGCATCGTCACCGGTCTGTACGCCGCCCGTGCCGCCGCCGTGGTGCTCGCCCTGGCGCTGCTGGTCGGCCTGCTGGCGGTGCTTCTGGGGAGCGGCGGGCGGGGCGTGCGACGGCAGCTGCGGGAGGACGCCGTGGAGGTGGGGGAGGAGACCCACCTCCAGCTCACCCGGACAGGTCGGGCCCCCTGGGGTCGTCTCACGGTGCGGCAGGCTCTCCCGCAGGCCCTCGGCGGCCCGGCCACGGTCCCCCTGGTGAATGGCCTGCAGGGGACCCTGCCGGTGCGGCACCGCGGCATCCACCCCCTCGGTGCGGTGGACCTCGATCTGCACGACCCGTGGGGACTGTGGCGGATGCGCCGACGTGTGCCCACCGGTGACGACGCTGTCATCGGTCTGCCCCGCTGGGAGCGGATCAGCGAGGAGATCGCCGCCGCCGCGGGCATCGCCCGCCGGGACGGCCGGAACGCCGCCGCTCCCCGCGGCGGCGGGGAGATCGGCACCTTCCCCCGGCCCTACGTCCCGGGAGACGACATCCGCCGCATCCACTGGCGCGCCACCGCCCGCACCGGGTCCCTCATGACCCGGGAGGACGAACCCGCGGAGGCGGACTGCGCCGTGATCATGCTCGACACCCGCCGCAGCACCCCTGCGGATGACCGCCTGGTGGAGCTCACCGCCAGCCTGCTGGAGACCCTCCGCACCCACGCCTGGACGGTGCATGTCCTGGACGCCGGGGGAGAGGAGATCACCCGCGCCGAACCCCGCAGCGGGCGGCAGGGGTCACCCCTGGGTGGGGAGGTCGACGCGGTCGCGGTGCGCCGCTCCCGTATCGCCCTGGCCCAGGTCGGCTTCGCCGGGGAGACCCCCGGCCGGGGGCGGGGGGACCTGCCGGTCGCCGGAGCGCTCGGGACCGGTGCCGTGCTGGCCGTGGCGGTGGTCGCGGCCGGCGCCGGGCGGCCCGATGCCGACGGTCTCGACATCGACCAGGTCGCGGGCCGCTCCGCTCGCCGCTGGGTGTTGGTGGTCGACCCGGCGACGCCGCCCGACGGTCCCGTGGAGGTCACCTCCCGCGGCCGGTGGGCCATCGCGCGGCTCGGCACCGCCACCTCCCTGGCGGAGGCCCTGCGCGCCCTCAGCAGCGAGGGGGTGTGATGACGACGCCGACGTCCACCACCGCGCCCGTCACCGCTGTCCCGTCCGCCGCGGGTGTGACGGTGCTGCGTGCCGCGCTGCTGATGGGGGCGGTGCTGCTGGCCTCGACCCCGTTCAGCCTGCTGCTGCAGGGCGGGAACTGGCTGCTGTGCCTGCTGGTGTGCCTGCTGGTGCAGGTCCCGCTCACCGCGTTGCTGCGCATCCTGCGGGTACGGCCGGTGCCGTCGACCCTGGTGCAGGCCACCGCCCTGGTTCTGATCGTCGTCGGCGGGCTCATCCTGCTGGGGCGCGTTCCGCTGCCGGACGCCCCGGCGCGCGCGCCTGCGACCCTCGAACGCGTCATCACCGTCCTGCGAGAGGGGGCGGAGGAGTTCGCGCAGGGGGTGGCCCCGCTCGCCGTCGACGGGCCCGGCCTGCTGCTGGTGCTCATCGTGAGCGGCTGTGCGGTGATGTCCCTGGCCCTGCTGTACCTCGAGCTCGATCTCGACCTGCCGCCCGCCCTGGTGCTGCTGGCGGCGGTGCTGGTGCCGGCGCTGATGAACCCCACCAGCATGCCGTGGTCCACCGTGGCCGGGCCGGCGCTCGGGGCGCTGCTGCTGTGGTGCGGTCCGACCCCGCCCCGCCCCGGCGGGGGGCCGCAGGCCGGGCCCGCGGTGCCGCGGCTACCCCGCCGCACCGCCCTGGCGACCGTCGGTTCCGCGGCGGGCATCGCCGCCCTCGCCCCGCTGCTCACCGACCGCCTGCCAGTGCCCCGTGCCCGCATCCCCGTGGACGTCGACGTCGTCAACGCCTGGCTCGGTCGCCCCTCGGCGGCGCTCGATCCGCAGATGATCGACGACACCATCTCCGTGCGCCGCGACCTGCTGCGGGCCGAGGAGACCGAGCTCTTGCGCATCACCACCCCGGCCGATCCCCCCGGTTACGTGCGGCTGCGGACTCTCACCCGGTTCGACGGCGTGGTGTTCTCCGCCGGGCCGCCCGGGGGCCGCGGACGCCGTCGACGCCGCGCCGACGACTGGGCGTCGTCGCTGACCGACACCGCCCTCGACGACGGACCGGACGACACCCTGGTGCCGTACGACATCACCGTCACCGCGCTCACCTCCGACCGCCTCCCGGTGCCGCAGGACCCGATCCGCTGGACCGACGCCCCGCTGCCCCCGCAGACGCTGCAGGACCCCCGCTCGGGGGAGCTGCGACTGCCCTCGCCCGAGGACCTCTCCGGCCGCCGCTACACGGTGCAGGTGCTGCCCCCCGGGACGCCGACCCCGCAGGACCTGGCCGCCGTCGCCTACGACGACCCGCAGCTGGCGGTGCCCCTGCAGGAGGGATACGTCTCCGCCGTCGACGTGCCCGAGGTGCTACGGGATCTCGCCGCCACCGTCACCCGCGAGGCGGGCGCCACCACCCCGTGGGAGGCCGCCCGCGCCCTGGTGGACCACTTCACCGCCTACGACTACTCGCTGACCATCCGCACCCGCCCCGATGAGGACCCCCTGGAGTCCTTCCTGCGCGACCGCATCGGCTACTGCGAGCAGTTCGCGGCCTGTTTCGCGCTCGCCATGACGTCCCTCGGAGCACCGGCCCGGGTGGCGATCGGTTTCACCTCCGGCACCGCCCAGGGCGAGCAACGGGTGATCACCAACCACCACGCCCACGCCTGGCCGGAGGTGTGGTTCGGCCCCGAGGCCGGATGGGTGCGCTTCGAACCGACACCCGCGGCCGCCGGGAACGGTGTCACCGATCCCGAGCGCGGTGCGGACGAGCCGGCTGCGGCCCCGGAACCGTCCCCGAGCTCGCAGGCGCCGTCCCCGAGCCCCTCCTCCTCGGCGGCGGAGACGCCCAGCAGCGAGGCCGCCGAACCGTCGGCATCGGCGGAGGCCGAGCCGACCGCGGGCACCGACGGCGGCGCGGGCGGCGACGGTGGTGGCGACGTGCTGGGTGTGCTCGGTGGGCTCGCCACGATCGGTGCGGCCGCCGGGGCTGTGCTGCTGCGGCGTCGGGGAGAGCTCGCCGCCCGCGAGGGGCGCTGGGAGCAGGCCTCGACCGCCGAGGATCCGACCGCGGCCGCGGCACACCTGGCCTGGCAGGAGATCGCCCGGCAGGCAGAGCGACGGGATCGGCGGCGGCCGGGTGGCGACGGCGCCGTCCTGGACGCGGCGCTGCCCGAACGGGAGGCGCTCACCGGGATGCTCGAGCGGCTGGAGACCGAGGGGGTCGAGGTCACCGAGGCCCACCGGGCCGCCGCCTCACGCATCGCCGAGGCCATCGTCCGGGCCCGCTACGCACCCCCGCCGGCGCGGGACGGGTACCGTGCGCCCACGGATGACTCCGGTGAGGCACCCCGGGAGGCCCGGGCCGCCGCACGGGCGCTTCGCGAGGACGCGGAGAGGCTGACCGAGCTGTTGCGGCAGCGGCCGCGACCGGCCGAGCGCGCTCAGCCCTCGGCGCCCTCCCCGAACCTGCGGTCCTGACGGGCCGCGTGGAACCGCTCCACGGCGCGCCGGGAATCGACCTCGCCGACGACCGGGTTCGGCTGATGGGTGGCACGGGTGCCGCCGTACAGGGACAGCAGGTTCGCCGCCACCGCCCGCTGGTTGCGGTGCCCCAGCAGTTTCGCGGTGTGCACACCCATCCACGCGAACCAGCTGAGGGAACCCGTCAGCGCCAGGTTCTTCCACGGCAGCTGGGTGATGGCGTCGCGGCGGCCGATGGTCGCCATGGTGCCGAGGTCCGTGTAGCGGAATGCCTCGCGCGGGCCGCCGGTGACGTCCGCGTGGATCATCTTCGCCACGTGCTTGCCGGTCTGGATCGCCGGCTGCGCCAGCTGCTCCAGGGGGTCGTCCTGGCCGGCGATGTCCCCGGCGGCGTACACCCCGGGGAAGCCCTTCACCTGCAGGGTGTCGTCGACGGCGATCCGTCCGCCGTGCTCCGTCAACGGCAGACCCCACTCGGCGACCTGCTGCGCGACCGCCACCCCGGCGGCCCAGATGGTGATGTCGGATTCCAGCACCTCGCCGTCCTCCAGCACCACGTAGTCGTATCCGACCTCCTTGACGCCCTTGCCGAGTGACAGCGTCACACCGCGCTCCTGCAGGGCCTCGGCCGCGTAGCGGCGCATGGGTTCGCGGAACGTCTTCAGCAGCTCCTTGCCGCGCTGCACCACACGGATGCTCAGGGTGCCCGGGTCCATCTCCGGGTAGAGGATGTCCAGCTCCTGCTGCCGGAAATCCGCCAGGGCGCCGGCGATCTCCACGCCCGTCGGGCCGCCGCCCACCACCGACACCGTCAGCAGATCGCTGAGGTCCGTGCGGCTGGTGCGCTCCAGTTCGGCGAAGATCCGGTCACGGATGGCGATGGCATGCGAGCGGGTGTACATCGGCATCGCGTGCTCCTCGGCACCCGGGGTGCCGAAGAAGTTCGTGGTGAGCCCGGTGGCCAGCACCAGATAGTCGTAGGAGAGCTCGGCGATGCGGTCCTCCCCCTCATCCAGCCGCACCACCTTCCGCTGCGGATCCACCCCGACCACCTCGGCCTGCCGGTACCGCATGTTCGGCACGTTGAGCGACAGCGCGCGCAGGAACATGGTGACGTCACCGGGGTTCAGGCCCGCGGTGGCCACCTGGTACAGCAGCGGCTGGAAGGTCTTGTACACGTTGCGGTCCACCAGGGTGACGCGCACGCGGGTGTTGCGCAGGCCGATCACGGCGTTCGCCCCGGCGAAGCCCCCACCGAGGATCACGACATGCGGCCAGTCCTGGCCGTCCGGGGCGGGAACGGTGCGGGGCCGGGTCAGCAGCGGCAGGTCCATCGGAACTCCTGTCGGCGAAGGTGCGCGGAGGGAGGCGCACGAGCCGGCGCGCGCCGGGGAGCACTCTAGCCAGCCACCCCGACAGGCGTCTCCGGGTCGGGCATCGAGGGGGAGCCGAGGGAACGGACACCCCCTCCGGGGTCCCGGACGTCCCTGCCACCGCGGGCCACCCCGAAGTGAACAGTCGGTGACAAACGGCGTCGCTGCGTCCCGAGCCCCTCCCGGCGCGGTGGGTTTCGGGAGACCATGGTCAGGTTCCGTTCACGGATCACTCATCCGTCGCCCAGGCTCGCCGCCGGGCCCAGCCCAGGAGTTCGCATGCGTCCTCTGTCGTCCCTGCTTCGCGCCCGCAGCGCTGCCGCCGGTGCCGGCCTGCTCGCGCTGGTCGCCGCCCCCGCACTGTTCGTCGCCCCGTCCGCCGTCGCCGCCGAGACCGGCGATCAGGTGACGCTGTTCAACATCAACGACTTCCACGGCCGGATCGAGTCCAGTGCCGTGCCGCTGGCCTGCACGCTCACCACCGAGCGTGCGGCTGCCGGGGAGAACACCGCGTTCCTCTCCGCCGGGGACAACATCGGCGCCACGGAGTTCGCGTCCTACATCCAGCAGGACGTCCCCACCATCGAGTACCTCAACGCGCTGGGCCTGCAGGCCTCCGCCGAGGGCAACCACGAGTACGACCAGGGGCAGGACGACCTCCGCGGCCGCGTGGACGACCTCGCCGAGTGGGAGTACCTCGCCGCGAACGTGTACAACACTGACGGCACCCGCGCCGCCACCCCGTACACCGTCGTCGATGCCGGGGGCGTCAAGGTGGCCGTGGTCGGCGCCGACACCGCCGGCACCCCGTCGCTGGTGTCCCCCTCCGGGGTGGAGGGTCTCGAGTTCCGTGATCCGGTCGAGTCCGTGAACGCGGCGATCGAGGAGCTGAAGGCCTCCGGCACCGCCTACGACGTCCTCGTCGTCGAGTACCATGACGGCTCCTCCGCAAGCGCGGACGCCGGCACCGCTCCGGCCGAGTCCGGGGACCTCTTCACCCGCATCGTCACCGAGACCTCCGCCGAGGCCGATGCGATCTTCAACGGCCACACCCACGCCACCTACGCGTACAACGCCCCGGTGCCCGGCCAGGACGGCGAGGTCCGCCCGATCGTCCAGACCGGTTCCTACGGCGACAACCTGGCGGCGATCACCCTGGAGCTCGGCGCCGACGGTGACTGGGACGTCACCGCCGACGGCACCCGCCTGGTGTCCACCGACGAGGCGAACATCGAGGCCTGCGACGCCGCCGCCGACCCCGTCTATGTCGAGGCGAAGCGGATCGCCGAGGAGGCCGCGGCCGCCGGCGAGGAGGCCGCCTCCGTCGAGGTCGGTTCCGTGGCCGGTGACATCACCACCGCCTGGGCCCCCGGCGATGCGCAGTACGTCGACGGGGTGTGGACCGCGTCGGTCGACAAGGCCAAGGGTGACGACCGCGGCAGCTCCTCCGCACTGTCGAACGAGCTCGCCGATTCCATGGTGTGGGCCACCCAGCAGGACACCTACGCCGGCCCGCAGGCCGACATCGGCATCATGAACCCGGGCGGCGTGCGCGCCGAACTGTGGTACGACCAGGCCGCCTCCGAGGGCGACGGGGTCGTCACCGCGGGCGAGGCCAACGACGTGGTGCCCTTCACCAACACCCTCGTCACCGGCGAGCTCACCGGTGAGCAGGTCGTGACCCTGCTCGAGCAGCAGTGGCAGCGCGACGCCGAGGGCAACGTCCCCTCCCGCGCCTACCTGCAGCTGGGGCTGTCGGACAACGTCACCTACACCTACGACGCCTCCCTCCCCGAGGGCCAGCGCATCACCGGCGTGACCATCAACGGTGAGCCGATCGACCTCGAGGCCACCTACACCGTGGTGGCCGCGAGCTTCCTCATGTCCGGTGGCGACAACTTCCACGTCCTCGCGGACGCCGCGAACGTCACCGACACCGGTCTGCTGGACCGCGACGCCTGGATCTCCTACCTGGGCGCCCACCAGGACCTCGCCGCCGACTACTCCCAGCGCGGGGTCGAGGTGCAGGACCTGGGTGGCACCGGGAGCGGCGAGGAGGATCCGTGGGTCCTGCGCCTGTCGGGCTTCGAGTCCCGCAGCCTGGGCGCCCCGCAGATCACCTCCGTCACGGTCGAGCTGCTCGACGCCGACGGTGAGGTGACCGGCACCTTCCAGGCCCCCTACGTGCAGAACGAGGAGACCGGCGAATGGGAGGCCGAGGTCGAGCTGGTGGCGCCGGAGTGCGCCCCGGCGGGTGACGACTACATGCTGCGCCTGACCGCGGTGGCCGACACCGGCACCGAGATCGCCTATGGCCCGATCGAGGTCACCCGCGAGGGCGACCTCCCGGCCGCCTGCGACGACTCCTCCGAGGATGACCCGAAGACCCCGGGCACGCCGGAGACTCCGGGGAAGCCCGAGAACCCCGGCAAGCCCGAGAACCCCGGCAAGCCGGAGCACCCCGGGAAGCCGGAGCACCCCGGGAAGCCCGAGAACCCCGGCAAGCCGACCACCGCGCCCGTCGCCCAGGTTCCGGTCCAGCCGCAGCCGACCCAGCCGCCGGCCTCGCAGGGTGAGCTGCCGCGCACCGGTGCGGAGGTCGCACCCTTCGCGATCGGCGCCGGGGCCCTGACCCTGGTCGGTGCCGGGGCTGTCGCCCTGCGTCGCCTCCTGCGTCACTGATCCCCCGGAGAACGGGGTCGAGCCCGCCGCTCGGCCCCGTTCTCCGTCTCCGGGCCCCGGCCCGTCCCCGTCCCGCGCGTCCTCCCCGCCTCCCACCTCCGTCCGCTCCGCGTTCCCAGGAGACCCCCCATGCGACCGATCTCGCGCCCCGCCCGCCTCGCCCGTCTGCGTCGCCTCGGCCCGGCCCTCGTGGCCGTCACCCTTGGTGCCTCCGTCCTCCCCGTCGGCCTCACCGCCGCCCAGGCCGCCGTGGTGACCCCCGGCGCGGTCGTCATCAACGAGGTGTACGGCGGGGGCGGCAACTCCGGTGCCACCTACACCCACGACTTCGTCGAGCTGCGCAACACCGGCACCGAGCCCGTCTCCCTCGACGGCTGGACCCTCCAGTACGCCTCGAAGACCGGCACCTTCAACAACTCCCTGGCGCTGAGCGGCACCATCGCCCCCGGGGACACCTTCCTCATCCAGCTCGCCCAGGGCGCGGGCGGCACCACCCCGCTGCCGGGCGCCGACCTCACCGGCACCATCAACGCCGCCGGCACCGGCGGCGTGTTCGCCCTGTCCGACGCCTCCGGGAAGCTGGCCTGCACCGGCACCACCTGCGCCACCGACCCCGCCGTGGTGGATCTCGTGGGCTGGGGCGGCGCCTCCACCTACTCCGGTGACGCCCCCGCGCCGGCCACCACCAACGCCACCTCCGTGGCGCGCACCGCCTCCACCGGGGAGAACTCCACCGACTTCACCGTCGGGGAGCCGACCCCGCAGCCCAGCGGCACCGCTGTGGAGGAGCCCACCCCGACCGATCCCACCCCGACGGATCCGACGCCCACCGACCCGGCCCCCGCGCCCCAGGTCGTGAGCATCTCCGAGATCCAGGGCACCGGCGCCGCCAGCCCGCTGGTCGGCCAGACCGTGACCACCGAGGGTGTCGTCACCGCGGTGTACGCGGAGGGTGGCCTCAACGGCTACGTGATCCAGACCGGCGGCACCGGCGGTGCCCTCGACTTCTCCAGCCATCAGGGATCCACCGCGGTGTTCGTGTACTCCCCGCAGACCGTCTCCCAGGTGGCCATCGGCGACTCGGTGCGCGTCACCGGCCAGGTCTCGGAGTACTTCGGCTCCACCCAGATCACCGTCCAGGACGGCGGCCTGACCAGGCTCGACGCGCCGCTGGAGGCCGTCCAGCCGCTGAGTCTCGACCTGTTCCCGACCGAGGAGGCGCAGCGCGAGAGCATCGAGCACATGCTCTACCTGCCGGGTGAGGGTGACTTCACCGTCACCGACGTCTACCCGACGAACCAGTACGGCGAGGTGGGCCTCGCCATCGGCGATCAGCCGCTGCGCCAGCCCGGCGACGTCATGATCCCGGGCGCGGAGGCCACCGCCGCCTACGAGGCGCTCGCCGCGCAGAAGGTGCTCCTCGACGACGGACGTACCACCAACTTCTCCCGCAATCCGCAGCAGCCGATGAGCTGGCTGACCACGGAGGAGCCGGTCGTCGTCGGCGCCTCCACCACCTTCACCCAGCCGGTGATCGTCTCCTATGGCTTCGACGCCTGGCGTCTGCAGCCGACCAGCCCGTGGACCTCCGCCGCCACCGACGGGGTGACCTTCGGCGATGCCCGTGAGGAGACCCCGGAGAACGTCGGCGGGGATCTGCAGCTGGCCACCTTCAACGTGCTGAACTACTTCACCACTCTGGGGGAGAACACCCCCGGCTGCACCCCGTACACGAACATGGACGGTGACGGCACCAACGTGCGCGGCGGGTGCGACCTGCGCGGTGCCTGGGGTGCGGACGACCTCGAGCGCCAGCAGACGAAGATCGTCGAGGCCATCTCCACCTCCGGCGCGGAGGTCGTGGGGCTGATGGAGATCGAGAACTCCGCGCGGCTGGGGGAGACCCCCGATGAGGCCACCGCGACCCTGGTGGCGGCGCTGAACGCCCGCGACGGCGAGGGCACCTGGGCGTACGTCCCGACGGCCGACGCCTACGCGGCGCAGGGTCGCGACGGCGGCCAGGACGTGATCACCAACGCGATCATCTACCGCACGGCGGCCGTGACCCCGGTCGGTGGGGCGCAGATCCTCGCCGGTGACCCGGCCTTCGACAACGCCCGTGAGCCCATCGGCCAGGTGTTCGCCCCGGTCAACGCCGAGGGCGAGCAGGGTGATCCGTTCCTCTTCGTGCTGAACCACTTCAAGTCGAAGGGCTCCCAGGACGCTGAGGACGCCGGTCTCACCCCGGATCCGGTCCAGGGCAACGCCCGCACCTCCCGCATGCAGCAGGCGAAGGCGCTGTCGGCGTGGGTGGCGGAGCGTCAGGCGGCCCTCGGGGTGCAGGACGTCTTCCTCGCCGGTGACTTCAACGCCTACTCCCAGGAGCTGCCGCTGCAGCACCTGTACGAGCAGGGCTACGTCAACCTCGGTGCCACCTACGATCCGGAGGGCTTCAGCTACACCTTCGGCGGCATGGTCGGCTCCCTGGACCACGTGATCGCCAATGCGTCCGCCGCGGAGCGCGTGACCGGGGCCGACCACTGGCACATCAACGGTGGTGAGTCGCCGATGACGCAGTACTCCCGGTACCGCAACAACGTGACGGACCTGTACGAGCCCACGGTCTTCGGGTCCTCCGACCACAGCCCGCTGGTGGTCGGCCTGGACGGCGAGTTCCCGGCCCCGCAGCCGACCGATCCGGAGCCGACGGACCCGGAGCCGACGGACCCGACCCCGACCGATCCGACGCCCGAGCAGCCGGGGAAGCCCGGGAAGCCGGAGAACCCGGGCCGTGGCCTGGGGCGTGACAAGGGCGCCGGCCACCCCGGCCGCGGCGCTGACCACGCCTCCGAGCAGGGCCTGACCCACGGCAAGGGGCTGCAGCGTCGGTGACCGCTGACCCCTCAGCCTCGAGCGCCCCGGTCCCTGTGGCCGGGGCGCTCGCCCGTCGCCTGGGGTTGGCCGACGCGGTGGTCGCGGCCGGTCTGCTGCTGCGGTGGGGGAGGGCGCGGGCTTCGTCTGTCGGGGCCTCGTCGTAGCCTCGGCGGCATGAGAATCCTCCACACCTCGGATTGGCATCTGGGGCGCACCCTGCACGGGCATGAGCTGCACGAGCACCACGAGGCCTTCCACCGGGAACTGGTCGCCACGGTGCGAGAGCGGCAGGTCGACGTCGTCGTGATCCCCGGGGACGTGTACGACCGGGCGATCCCCCCGGTCCAGTCGGTGACGCTGCTGTCACGCACCCTCGCGCAGCTGGCGGAGATCACCACCGTGGTGCTGACCCCCGGCAACCACGATTCCGCCGCACGCCTCGGCTTCGGCCGCGAGATCATGCGAGACGGCATCCATCTGCTCACGGACACCCCCGGGATCGACCACCCCGTCACGGTGGAGGACGAGCACGGCCAGGTGCTGTTCTTCGGGCTGCCCTTCCTGGAGCCCGACATCACCCGCCACTCCCTCGTCGCCGAGGGGGAGGACCCGCTCGGCCGCAGCCATGAGGCGGTCACCCGGGCCGCGATGGCCCGCGTCCGCGCGCGGCTCGAGGAGCGCACCGCCGCGCTCGCCGGCGAGGGTCGGCCGCGTCCGCGCTCCGTGGTGCTCGCCCACACCTTCGTCGCCGGAGGCGTCGAATCCGAGTCCGAACGGGATCTGACCGTCGGCGGGGTCGACACCGTGCCCGCGAGCGTGTTCACCGGCATCGACTACGTGGCGCTGGGGCACCTGCACGGGTGCCAGGACCTCTCCGGTCTGCTGCGCGACGCGGGTGGGGCGATGTGGTACTCCGGCTCGCCCCTGCCGTACTCCCTGTCGGAGCGGAACCAGCGCAAAGCGATGCTGCTGGTCGAGATGGGTGCCGACGGCGTCGAATCGGTGCAGCGGCTGCCGATCACGCAGCCCCGCCGGATCGTGGAGCTGACCGGCACGCTCGACGAGATCCTCGCCCAGGGGGAGGTGCACGGTGACGACTGGGCGGCCCTCACCGTCACCGACCGGGAACGCCCCGCCCACCTGCAGGAACGCCTGCGAGCCGTCTTCCCCCACCTGCTGCTGGTGCATCACCGGCCCGAGGGCCGCGAGCTCGCCGCGCGGGTACGGGAGGTGCGCGGGGAGCAGGATCCGATGGAGGTCATGGGGGACTTCCTCGCCCACGCCACCGGTGGGCCCGCCGATGCGCAGGACCTGGAGATCCTCGAAGGCGCCTGGGGCGCCGTCCGTCGACGTCAGCAGGAGGCCTCATGAGACTGCACCATCTGCGGCTGCGGGGCATCGGCCCGTTCCGCGACGAGATGCGCATCGACTTCGCGGCGCTCGGTGCCTCCGGAACCTTCCTGTTGGAGGGGCCGACGGGGTCGGGGAAGTCGACGATCCTCGATGCCGTGGTGTTCGCGCTCTACGGGGGTGTGGCCGGGCAGGGGCTCGGCACCGACCGGATCCGGTCCCAGTTCTCCGCGCCCGACGAGCCCTCGGTGGTGGACCTGGTCTTCGAGACCGGCAGCGGCATCTACCGGGTGTTGCGCAGCCCCCAGTTCGAGCGGCCGAAGAAACGCGGCACCGGCACCACCACACAGCAGGCCCGGGCCCTGCTGTGGCGGTTGTCGTCCCCGGAGCTGATCCCGGCGGCGATCGCCGACACCACCGGCAGTGGCGCCGGGGTGGAGGTCCGTGCCACCCGGTTGGATGAGGTCGGTGCCCAGATCCAGGGGGCCATCGGTCTCACCCGCGAACAGTTCACCCAGACTGTGCTGCTCCCGCAGGGGGAGTTCCAGCGTTTCCTGCGGGCCGACACCTCCGAGCGCCAGCGGGTGCTCACCCGCGTGTTCGGCACGGAGATGTATGAACAGATCGAGAAGGAGCTGGAGGATCGCCGCCGCACCGCCCGGGCGCGGGAGGCCGATGCCCAGGTGCTCCTCGCGAAGGCGGTGGAGCGCTTCACCGAGGCCTCCGGCCTGGATGCCGTGCCCGGACCGGCGGACGACGATCACCCGGGAGAGCAGGCAGGGGAGGACCGCGAGCACGCTGATGCCGAGGACGAACCCCTGACCCTCGCGGAGCACGTGGAGCGGCGCGACCTGGCAGCCCTGCAGGCTGATGCCACCGTGATCACGACGATCCTCACCGAGCGCGCCACCGCACTGCAGCAGCAGGCCGAGGCCGTGGCCCGGGAGCTCACCTCCGCCCGGGACGCCCACCACCGGCAGGGCGAGGAGCTCGCCCGCCTGGAGCGTCGCCGCACCCTCGACGAGCTCGCCGACCGCCTCACCCGGCAGGCCCCCGCCATCGAGGAGGACCGTGCCCGGCTGCTGCTGCATGCGGCCGCTGCGCCCGTCGTCGAGGCTCTCAGCCGCCGCGATGAGGCCGCCGGTCGGGCCGACCGTGCCCGGACCCACCTCGAGGACCTCACACACGCAGCACAGACCACCCACCCCGACCTCGCCGCCCTGGTGGCGCAGCCGCAGGCCCTGCAGACGCTCGCGGCCACCGCGGAGGAGGACACCGCCGCCGCGGGACGTCTCAGCGCCCTGGTGGAGCTGGAGGCATCCCTACCCACCCGAGAGACCGAGATCGCCGCGACCAGACGGGACCGGGATGAGGCTCGTGAACGTGCCGCCCGCCTCACCGAGCAGCTGGCGGACCGCCCCGCCCAGCGGGAGGCGATGGAGCAGCAGCTCGAAGCGGACCGCACCGCCGCGGCGGACCTCGCCCCCGCCACGCGGACGGAGCAGACCGCCCGGCAGCGCCTCGCAGCCGCCCGGTCCGCCGACCGCCTGGAACGTGCCGTCGCCGACGCCGAGAAGGCCCTCGAGGCCGCGGGACGCACCGCCCAGGTGGCGATCGACCGGGAGCATGACCTGCGGACCCGGCGCCGCGCCGGGCTCGCCGCGGAACTCGCCACTGGGCTCACCGACGGGGAACCCTGCGCCGTCTGCGGGTCCCGGGAGCATCCCGAGCCGGCCGCCCCCCAGGACGGTCACGTGGATGAGGAGACCATGGACGCGGTGGAGCAGCTGCGTCGTGACGCCGAGACCGCTCTGGCCGCTGCCCGTTCCGCGCGGGACCGCGCCCGGGATCGTCACGAGACCCTGCGCGAGCAGGCGGGAGACCTGACCGTGTCCGCCGCCGAGAAGGCCCATGCGCAGGCCCGCGAGGCGATGCGCGCGGCCGAGCAGGCCGGGGCCCGCGTCACCCGCGGGGAGCAGCAGCTGCGTGACCACGAGGCCGCGACCCACGCCTTGGAGCAGCAGCGCCAGCAGCAGATCTCCCGGGTAGAGGCCCTCACCGACGCCCTCACCGAGGCCACCGCCCGTCTGGAGGCCGATCGGCTGACCGTCGCCGAGGCCCGGGGGAGTCGGCCGGCATCTTGGAGAAGGTTGAAGCCCACAGGCGCCGCGCCGGTGTCGCCCGCGAGCTGCGCGAGGCCCTGGTGGCTGCGGACCAGGCTCGCACCCGCTGGGAGGAACTGCGCACCGAGGCCGAGCGTCACCGTGACGAGGCCCGCCGCTCCCTCACCGACCAGGGGGCCGACCCGGCTGTGGTCACCGAACTCGACAGCGACGAGGGGGTGCGCCGCAGCGTCCTGACCGCTGCGCAGCGGAAGGAGCGTCAGATCCGCGTCGACCAGGACCGGGTGGACCGCGCACGGCTCGAGGAGGGCCTCGCCGCACCGGGGATCGCGGATCTCACCGCCGACGAGGACGCGCTGGCCGCCGCGCGTGCCGCGCTCGCCCGCACCCAGGAGCAGGTCACCCACCAGGAACAGCAGGCCACCGCCGCCCAGGCCCGGGCCGCCACCGCCCGCCACACCGCCGACCGCACCGCCGGCGCCCGCGCGAACCTGCAGAACTCCGTGCAGCAGGTGGAGACCGTGACCCGGGAGGCCGGAGCGATCATCCGCGTGGCCGACCTCGCCACCGGCAACGCCGGGGACCGGGTGCGCCTGTCGACGTACGTGCTGATGCGCCGCTTCGAGGACGTGGTCGACGCCGCCAACGCGCGGCTCACCCGGATGGGTGACGCCGACCTCGAACTCGTGCGGGAGGACGCCACCAGCGGACGCGGCCGCACCGGCCTCGACCTGCGGGTGATCGACCGCCGCACCGACCGCTCCCGCCGCCCGGAGACCCTCTCCGGCGGGGAGACGTTCATCGTCTCGCTCGCACTGGCGCTGGGCCTGGCCGACACCGTCAGCGCCGAGGCCGGAGGCGTCACCATGCAGACGCTGTTCATCGACGAGGGCTTCGGCAGCCTCGACCCGGAACGCCTCGACGGCGTCATCGAGGAGATCTCCCGCATCGCCGAGGCCGGGCGCAGCGTCGGCATCGTCTCCCACGTGGCCGAGCTGAAACAGCGGATCCCCGACCGCATCAGCGTGAGTCGGCAGGCGGACGACACCTCCACCCTCACCGTCACCGCCTGACCGCTGGTCACCCCGGCCCGGGGTGACGCCGGTTACGCTGGGAGGCCCGCCCCCGCCCCTCCCGCTCCTGACCTCTGCCGCTCCCTCTCCTCGCCCCGGAGGCCCCGTGGTCGCGTACCCCGTCGACGTCCTCGTCACCGTCCTCGCCGCGCTGTTGTTCATCGTCGGGCTCACCGGCATCGTGCTGCCGGTGCTGCCGGGCACCCTCACCCTGGTCGTGACCATGCTGGTGTGGGCGATCCTCATCGGCGGCTGGCCCAGCTGGGTCGCCTTCTCGGTGGTGCTGGTGCTCAGCGTCATCGGCATGACCGCCAGTTACGTGCTCACCGGGAAACGGTTGAAGTCCCGGCAGGTGCCCACCTGGGCGATCCTCCTGGGCATCGCCGGGGCCATCGTCGGCTTCTTCGTGATCCCGGTGCTCGGCATTCCCCTCGGGTTCATGATCGGTCTGTACCTCGCGGAACTGTCGCGCCTGCAGAACGCCCGCACCGCCCTCGACTCCACCGTCGTGGCTCTCAAAGCCATCGGGCTGGGCATCCTGGTGGAGCTCGCCTGCGCCTTCGGCTCCAGCCTGGCGCTCGCGGTCGCCGCCATCGTCCACTTCACGCAGTCGTGAGCGGCGCCCCCGCGGCGCCGGGCCCGTCCGCCGTGCCCACCCGGGTGCTGCTGCCGGGTCTCGCCCGCCTGCTGCGCTCCGCCGCCGAACGCAAGGGTCTGTTCGCGCTCGCCGTCGGTGGCGGCATCGTCTTCGCGATCCTGCAGATCATCACCAGCCAGATCATCGGCCGCACCACCGAGGAGGTCGTGCTGCCGGCCTTCGCCGCCGGCACCACACCCTGGGGTGCCCTGATGGTGGCGGGCCTGGCCATCCTCGGCATCGCCGTGGCGCGGGCCGTCGCCGTCGCCGTGCGGCGCACTGTCACCAACGCCCTGATCTTCGACCTGCACCGCGAGTACCGGGAACGCCTGGTGGCGGTCCACGCCCGGTTGCCGCTGCTGTGGCACCGCCGGCAGTCCACCGGCACCCTGCTCAGCAACCTCCAGGCCGACATCGAGGCCACGTTCTTCTCGATGATGGCGTTCCCGTTCGCCCTGTCCACCCTGGTCATGCTCGCCTATGCGAGTGTGCTGGTGGCACGGGTCGACCCCTATGTGCTGCTAGTGCTGCTGGCGCTGTCACTGGGTCTGATCGGCCTGAACGTGCTGCTGCAGCGGCAGGCCACCCCCGTGGTCGTCGAATCGCAGCGGCTGCGGGCGAAGGTCGCGGAGATCGCCCACGAGTCCTTCGACGGCGCCCACGTGGTGAAGTCCCTGGGCCGGGAGGACCTCGAGGAGGCCCGGTTCCGGGAGGCCGCCCAGCAGCTGCGCCACAACGGCATCCGCTTCGGGTATGTCCGCGGATGGTTCGACCCGCTCATCGAACTGCTGCCGAGCCTGGGCATCCTCGTCGTGGTGCTGCTGGGGGCCTGGCGGGTCGGCGCCGGCGCGATCACCACCGGGGACGTCGTGCAGATCGCCTATCTGTTCACCCTCATGGGGCTGCCGATCCGCTCCTTCGGCTGGGTGCTTGGGGACCTCTCGCGCAGTGTCGTCGGCTGGGGCCGGGTGCAGCGGGTGCTGCAGGCCTCCGACCATCTGCCGCACGGCACCGCCGAGCTGCCGCCCGGTCCGGGCCGTCTCGAGCTGCGCGACGTCGAGGTCACCTACCGCGACCATGAGGTCGATGTCCTCGCCCCGCGCCTCGCCACCGCCCCCGCGGGCACGACCGGGGACGCCGACGCGGATGCCGAGGCGTTCACCGCGCCGGAGCCCACGCACTCCCTGCACGGGGTGTCCCTCACCGTGGATCCCGCCGCGGGCCGTCGCGTCGTCGCGGTCGTCGGCCCCACCGGGTCGGGGAAGTCCACCCTCGCGCAGGTCGCGGCCCGCCTGTTCGACCCGGACACCGGCCAGGTGCTGCTCGACGGCACCCCGCTGCGGGACCTCAGTGCCGAGGCCCTCACCCGTGGTGTCGCCCTGGTGCTGCAGCAGGCTTTCGTGCTCGACACCACCGTGCGGGAGAACATCACCCTCGGGGAAGAGCGCAGCGAGGAGGAGATCCGTCGCGCCCTGCGGATCGCCCAGGCCGACGGTTTCGTCGACGCCCTCCCGCAGGGACTCGACACCCCACTGGGGGAGCGCGGTGGCACCCTGTCGGGCGGCCAGCGGCAGCGCCTGGCGCTGGCCCGGGCGATCGTGCGGCGCCCCCGCTTGCTGATCCTCGACGACGCCACCAGTGCCGTCGATCCCGCCGTGGAGGAGGCGATCCTCGCCCAGCTGCGGCGGGAACTCACCGACACCGCTCTGCTGCTCGTGGCCTATCGGAAATCGACCATCGCCCTGGCCGATCACGTGGTGCTGCTGGAGCACGGGCGGGTCACCGCGCAGGGCACCCACGCGCAGCTGCGGCAGGACGTCCCCGCGTATCGGGCACTGGTCGATGCCTATGACGAGGCCGCCATCGCCGACGGGCTGCTCGAAGCGGCCGGGGAGGAGGAGCGATGACCACGACCTCCACCCTGGCCGCGCAGTCCGCCGACGAGAGCGCCCTCGCGACCGTCCGCCGTGGCCTCGCCCTCACCCCGCAGGTGCTGCAGGGCCTGTGGATCACCGTGCTGTTGGCGGTGATCGCCACCGCCGGGCGCATCGTCGTGCCGATCGCGGTGCAGCGTGTCATCGACCGCGGCATCGTCGAGCCGCCACGGCCGGACATCCCCTACGTCGCCGCCGCCACCGGCCTCGCCGCCCTCGTGCTGCTGGTGACCACCCTGGCGAGCATCCTCATGAACCGGCGGCTGTTCCGCGCCTCCGAGACGGCCCTGGCGACCCTGCGCACCCGCGCCTTCCGCCACATCCACGACCTGTCCCTTCTCACCCAGGGCACCGAGCAGCGCGGCGCCCTCGTCTCCCGCGTGACCAGCGACGTCGACACCGTCAGCCAGTTCATGAGCTTCGGCGGGATCATGCTGGTGGTGATGGTGCTGCAGCTGGCCCTCGCCACCGTCGTGATGGCGGTGTACGCGTGGCCGCTGGCGATCCTGGTGTGGGTGGCGTACCTGCCGGTGTTCCTGCTGCTGCGGTGGATCCAGGCGGGGATCCGCCGCCGATACCAGGGGGTGCGCACCGCCGTCGGCGGGATGCTCGGGGAGGTTTCCGAGTCTCTCGTCGGTGCCGCCACCCTGCGCGCCTACGGCGTGGCGGAGAGGTCCCGCGACCGCAGCACCGAGGCGATCCGCGGGGTGCGCCGTGCCCAGTACCGGGTGCTGCTGCCCACCTCCACCTCCACCTTCGTGGGGGAGGCGTCCGACGGTGTGGCGACCGCCCTGGTGGTCGTCGGCGGTGTGTGGCTCGGCACCAGCACCGGCATGCTCACCGCCGGGCAGCTGCTGGCCTTCGTGTTCCTGGTGTCGCTGTTCGCCCAGCCCGTGCGGATGGGTATCGAGATGCTGTCGGAGGCGCAGAACGCCGTCGCCGGGTGGCGCCGCGTCCTCGGGGTGCTCGACACCCCCGCCGATGTCGCCGACCCCGCCGGGTCTCTCGACCCCCACACCGGTGGCCGGACCGCCGCGTTGCCCGACGCCCGGCCCCTCCCGCCGGGGGCGCTGGGTGTCTCCGTGCGGGATCTGCGCTACGCCTACCCCGGCGGGCCGGAGGTGCTGCACGGCCTCACGGTGGACCTGCCGCCCGGTTCCCACACCGCGATCGTCGGCGAGACCGGATCGGGCAAGACCACCTTCGCGAAGCTCCTCACCCGCATGATGGACCCCACCTCCGGGCAGGTGCTCATCGGTGGCGTGCCGGTGGATCGGGTGCCGTTCGCCTCCCTGCGCTCGCGGGTGGTGATGGTACCGCAGGAGGGCTTCCTGCTGGACACCACCGTCGCCGGGAACCTGCGGTTCGGGCGGCCCGACGCCACCGAGCGCGACATGCGCGCCGCGCTCACGGAACTGGGCCTGGCGGAATGGCTGGAGTCGCTGCCGCGGGGGCTGCACACGCCCGTCGGGCAGCGCGGCGAGTCCCTCAGCGCGGGGGAGCGGCAGCTGGTGGCGCTGGCCCGCGCCTACCTTGCCGATCCCGATGTGATCGTGCTGGACGAGGCCACCAGTGCCGTGGACCCCGCGGCCGACGTGCGCCTGCAGCAGGCCATCGACGGCCTGGCCCGCGGCCGCACCACCCTCACCATCGCCCACCGTCTCTCCACCGCCGAGCGGGCCGATCAGATCCTGGTGCTGGACCACGGCGACCTGGTCGAGCACGGGCCGCACGCCGAGCTGGTGGATCTGCCCGGCGGGATCTACGCGGGGCTGCACCACTCCTGGGTGGCGCACCGGGAGGCGCGGTGAGCTCCCCGCGATCGCCCCAGGCCAGGTCCGAGCGGCGCGCGCCGCGTGTGCCGGCCGGACCCGCGCCGACCGTCCCGCCCGTCTCCTCCCGCCATCAGCCGCGATTTCGCAGCGCCGAGCGGAAGGAGGCCCTCGCCGCCGCGTTCCAGGACCAGGGCGAGGACTACGACCGCCTGCGGCCCGGCTACCCCGGCGCCGTCATCGGCGCGATCCTCATTCACCTGCCCGATACCGACGACGACGGTACCGCTGCCGGCGCTGACGGCGGCGCCCGTGCCGTCGACCTCGGTGCCGGCACCGGGAAGCTCGCCTGGGCCCTGGCCGAGCGGGGACTTGACGTCACCGCCGTGGACACCAGCGCCGCCATGCTCGAGACCGCGCGCAGGCGAGGACCGTCGGCCCCCTCGCTCACCACCCACCTCGCGCCCGCCGAGTCCACGGGCCTGCCTGAGGGGATGGCCCACCTCGTCACCGCCGCGCAGGCCTGGCACTGGTTCGACGCCCCGGCCGCCACCATCGAGGTGGCGAGGCTGCTGGCCCCCGGTGGGGTGCTCGCGCTGGTGTGGAACACGCTGGACGTTGCGATCCCCTGGGTGCACCGGCTGTCCCGGATCATGCATGCCGGTGACGTGCAGCGGGAGGACTTCGAGCCCGCTGTCGGTCCTGAGCTGTCACTCATCGAGCGCCGGGTGCACCGCTGGGAGGACCCCATGCCCAGCCATGACGTGATCGACCTGGCCCGCACCCGCAGCTATGTCATCACCGCCGCCGCGGAGCGCCGCAACCGGGTGCTCGCGAACCTGGACTGGTACCTGCACGAGCACCTCGGTCACGCACGCGGAAGCACCATCGGCGTCCCTTACCGGACCGACCTGTTCCTGTACCGAACCGTCGGCCCTCGCTGAGGCAGCGCGGGATCCACTGGCCCTCCGGCATGGGGAGTACTCCCCATAGTGCTCCGGTGGCGTGCTGGATACCCTGACTGCTGACGATCAGACCGCATGCGCGGCACGGACAGGGGAATGAGGCAGGGATGAGCGGCTTCTACGGTGCCGATACCGACGCGCTCCGTGACTACGCGGACAGGGTGCAGCTGGGCTCCGGGCGCCTGATGGAGCTGCGCGACACCCTCCAGTCGCGCGTCACCTCCGTGGAGTGGGTGGGCCAGGACGCCGACTCGTTCCGCGATGACTTCGCCGGCCGCATCTCCTCCCTGTTCGATCAGGTCGCGGGCAAGCTCGACTCCCGACGCACCGAGATCGGCGAGCACGCGGAGGAGCAGGACCAGGCCAGCGGTGAAGGGGGCGGCGGAGGCGGCGGTGGCGACCGCTCCTTCGGCGACATGCTCTCCGACCTGCTCTCCAATCCGCTCAGCACCATCGCTGGCGTCGCCACCTCCGTGGGCAGCGCCGCCGGTGCCGCCTGGAAGATGTTCAAGCAGGGCCGCAGCCTGATGGCGCTGCGCCAGGCGATGGGCACCCTCGGCCCCGCCGCACAGTCCGCCCAGGCGTTCATCCGCTCCGGGATGGTCGACGATGCCGCCGGTTTCCTGGGGAAGCTCGGAGGCGTGGGCCGGTTCCTCGGCGGGGCCGGGGGCGTCCTCGCGATCGCCGGGGGCATCTCGGACATGATCAACCCCTCGCACGACGGATGGCGCGGGTGGGGCGACCGCATCGCCGGCGGCCTGAGCGTCATCAGCGGTGCAGGTGGACTCGCCGTCGCCCTCGGCGCCGGCGCCGCCCTGGGCCCCATCGGGCTGGGAGTGGTGGCCGCGGCAGGGCTCGGCGCGGGCCTGTGGGCAGCCGGCAACGCCATCTACGACAACTGGGACAGCATCACCTCCTTCGCGGGGGACGTCGGCGGGCATGTCAGCGACTTCGTCAGCGACGCGGGCGATGTCGTCGGCGGAGCGCTCGACGCCGCTGGCGATTTCCTCGGCGGCCTGTTCTGATCCATCGGTGACGGCGTGCACGTGAACCCGCTTGTGCGTACGCTCAGACCATGACTTCCGCACCGCAGCCGCCGTCCAGCGCCCCCAGCTTCTCCGCCGAGGACATCCAGGTCGCCACGGACCTGTTGATGCAGCCGCTGGACGGGGAGGTCAAGGAGATCGTCACCCTCACCGACGAGGAGCTGATGGCTCTGGACGGCTTCCAGAACGATCCGCTCACGCCCACCCCCTGGGTGGCGGAGTCGGCTCCGGGGGAGGAATCCCGCGCTCTGGTCACGGCTGCCGCCATGCGGTCGATGATCGCGCGCGGCATCGTCACCTCCGCCGTGGTCAACGACCCCCGACGCGATGACGCCGCAGGCGAGGAGCAGGCCTCGATGGTGGCGGTGCCCGAGCTGCAGGGCACGGCAGTGCTGCGCCGCACCTCCGACGCCGTCATGATCGCCGAGCGCCGCACCGAGCGCGGGACGGCCTATGGCTACTTCTACCTCTTCCACATGGACGGCGAGGTGCGCGTGCTGTGGGAGGTGTTCGACGCGACCGGGTTCCACCTGTTCTTCCTGATGGACGGCGCGGCGCTTCCGGAGCAGCTCATCGCCTTCATCGATCCGGCCGAGGGCATCGGCGAGACCGACGAGGAGCCGGTGGAGGTCCCGGCATCGGAGTTCGGCAGCAGCCCCACGGCGGCTCGCCTGGCAGAGTCACGGGCCATGACCACGATCCTGGTCCTCGAGCGTGAGGGCGCCCAGGAGCCCACCGCTTTCACACTGTTCTCCGGCGGGAGCCGGGTCGCTCTGATGGAGGAGGCCGGTGAGGGCGAGGACACCGTACGACGCGTCGGCACCGTGTCCCGCAGCACTCTTGAGGCCCTCCTGCAGGATGTCGTCGCGGCCACTGCACCGGAGGGCTCCGGCACCGAGGACCCCCAGGAGTGACGGCCCGCAGCAAGGCCCGCCGTCACCGGGACGAGGTGGGTGAGGTCCTCGCCGTCCACTCCGACCGCCCCGGTCCGCTGGTGGTGGGGATATTCGTGCTGGTCTGGGCGCTGTTCTCCGGGCTCACCCTGATCAACCCCGGTGAGAACGCGCTGTTCATCATCGGGCCCATCGCCACCTTCGCGCTCATCTTCGGCCTGATCCTGCTGTACATCAGTGGCGAACGGCTGGTGGTGTGCGAGCGCGGCCTGGTGATCGGCTCCGTCGCCCCAGGGCTGCGCCCGTACGTAGTCCGCTACGAGCAGATCGTGCCCGGCAGCGTGGTGCCCGTGACCGGCGCTCGGAAGTACGGGCGCGAGACCGGCCACTCCGGCTTCCCGCAGTCCACGGTGCGCCGCAGTGCCTGGACCGGCAGGGGCGTGCACTTCGTCGGCCCCTCGCCGAAGGAGGCGCGGCGCCACAACGCGCTGCTCGCCCCGCTGCAGGATCCCCCACCCCTGTCCATCGACGGGCGCTGGGTATGGTTCGCCGGCACCAGTTCCACCCCGCCGGAGCAGGTCACCGCACAGATCGCCCAGGCGGCCGGGAGCCTCGCCCGCTCCGTCGGCGCGGAGCGACTCGCCCAGCTGGCGCAGGCCACCGGCCAGGCGCCCGTGCGCGAGCTCACTGGCAACTCGGCCGACGCCGCACGGCAGCTGCCCGGGTTGAGATAGCCCCGGCGCGGCCAGCGGGGCCAGCCAGCCCGGCTCACGTGCCCCGCACCGCGGCCGGCTCGGCCCACCCCGCACCGCGGCCGACTCGGCCCACCCCGCACCGCGGCCGACTCGGCCCACCCCGCACCGCGGCCGGCTCGGCCCGCCGGTGAGACTCGAGGGGCGCGCAGTTGGCGCTATCCAGGGCCGATTCCGCCAACTGCTTCGATGTCGCGGCGTCGGCCAGCGTGGCACGCTGATGTTGCCCCCGCCTCCCACAGCGTGCTCCGCTGATGATCTCCACCCCCGGCCTCGCTGGTGGTGGGCACCGCATGCCCAGCTGGTGATCTCCAGCTCCGGCCCCGTTGGTGGTGCCCACTCAGTGCTGTGCGGGTGCCAACGTCCCGACTCCTCCAGAGTGACGCTTCGGTAGTGCGATGAGAATGGCGTTTCGGGACCTGGATTCCGCCAGTTTCGTCCAGCTCGACGGGGGAGGCGCAGCGCGGTCCCCTCCACGCAGGCATCCTTCAGCCCGTCAGTGTCGCTCAGCCCGCCCCGCCGTCGGACCCCGCCGCGCCCTGGTGATCCGGCGCGAGGGCCATGTCTCGGACGCGCCAGCGCGACCCGTCCCAGGCCACCTGGGCACTGAGGGTGCCGCTCACGGGCGGGATCGGAGTGCCCTGCCGCGTCGGGTCGTCGATCAGGAGCCCTTCGGCCTCGCGGAAACGGACCTCCACGGTGCCGCTGGCGGGCGGCTCGCCGGTGCCGCTGAAGCGCGTGTCGTCGACGGTGAACTCACCCCCCACCAGGTACCCGTCCTGCGCGGAGAGCGCCTGCGCATTGTCCAGGAACTGGGTGCAGACCGCGCACTGGGGCGAGACCACCTGCTCCCAGGCGGAGGTGTCCCCGGTGGTCATCATCGCGGGGTAGGAGTCGAGCAGGTACCGCACCGCCGCCTCGGCACCCGCAGGTGTCTGCTGGTCGACGGCGGCCGGCAACGGTGGCATCGCCAGCTGTGGCCGGGCCGGTTGATCGGCGGGGTCCACGGCCGGACGGGTGTCCTCGACGACGGGGGAGGCTGCACCCGGGCCGCCCGCGTCCGTGCTGTCCTGCCCGCCGGTCAGCGCACCCACGCCGATGAATCCGGTGGGGATGATCAGCGCGAGCGCCACCACGGCGATGACGATCTTCTGCATGCGGGAGCTCACCGGAACACCGTAGCGTGCACCCCCGAGCTCGCTCCCTACGTGAGCTCCGCCACCAGCGCCCCACAGGACACTCAAGGATATGCATAACCATGCATACACTTGTGGGGTGAGTACTCGACCGTCCCGGCGCAGCCTGTTGCGCGCCCTCCCGCTGGCCGCCCTCGGCGCCGGTGCGCTGGCCTCCTGCACGCACGCCAGTGACCGCCTGCTGGCGGAGACCAACGCGGTCCCCACCGTCGACCTCTCCGCCATCACCGAGGTCCCGCAGATCGCGCAGCGCGTCCCCGCCGCGATCCGGGAGCGCGGCGAACTGGTCAACGGTGCCTCCCTCGACTACGCGCCGGGGGAGTTCCTCGACGGCCAGGGCAACGCCGTCGGGTATGACATCGACCTGTTCAACGCCCTCGGGCGTGTCCTGGGGCTGCGCACCCGCACCGAGTCCGCGGTGTTCTCCCAGATCATCCCCGCCGTGGGCAGCAGCTACGACGTCGGAATCTCCAGCTTCACGATCAGCGCGGAACGCCTTCAGGCGGTCTCGATGGTGTCGTACTTCCGCGCGGGATTCTCCTACGCGGTGCGCACCGGCAACCCCTACGGCGTCGACCCGGCCGACCTCTGCGGGGAGCGCGTGTCCCTGCAGGTCGGCACCTACACCGAGGAAGTGGCGCGCGAGCGCGCCGACCGCTGCCGCGCCGAGCAGCGCCCCCGGTTGGACGTGCTGGCATACACCACCAACGCCGACGCCGCCACGAACACCGCCGGCGGCAAGACCGACGTGCTCATGGCCGACTCCCCGGTGATCGAGTACGCCGTCGCCCGCTCCCGCGGAACCCTCGAGCGCATCGGCCCGGTCGAGGAGTCCGCCCTCAACGGCATCGTCGTCGCGAAGGATCAGCCCGAGCTGGCCCGCGCGCTCCAGCAGGCCGTGCAGCACCTCATCGACTCCGGCCACATGCAGCGCATCCTCGCCGCCTGGGGCAATGAGTCCGGCATGATCCCCGTCTCCGAAGTGGACCCCGACGCATGAGCACCTCCGCCTCCCTCCCCGCCGACCCGACCGGGCCGTCGGCCTCCGCCCCGACACCCACCACGCCGCGCCACGGTGGCCTGCCGGCCGCCCGCCGGGTGCGCTCCGCCCCACGCCCGGGCACCTGGATCTCCGCGGCGATCGTCGCGGTCCTCGCCCTGGCCCTGCTGATGTTCCTGGTGCGCAACGAGGTGTTCGCCTGGGGCACCGTCGCCCGGTTCCTGTTCGACGTGCGCGTGATGCAGGGCGTCGGCTGGACTCTGCTGCTGACGCTGCTGTCGATGATCGTCGGCACCGTGGTGGCGCTGACCGCCGCGATCATGCGGCGCAGCCACAACCCGGTGCTGCGGGGTGTGTCGTGGGCGTACATCTTCGTCTTCCGCGGCACCCCGGTGTACACCCAGCTGGTGTTCTGGGGACTGTTCACCGTGATCGTCCCCAAGATCGCGGTGGGTGTGCCCTTCGGTCCGGAGCTGTTCGCGTTCGAGACCCGTGACCTCTTCACCGCGTTCTGGGCGGCGGTCATCGGCCTCGGCCTCAACGAGGGCGCGTACCTCGCGGAGATCATCCGCTCCGGCCTGAACAGTGTGGATCGCGGCCAGAGCGAGGCCGCCCGTGCCCTCGGCATGGGGGAGGGGAAGATCCTGCGACGGATCGTGCTGCCGCAGGCGATGCGGGTGATCGTCCCGCCCCTGGGCAACGAGACCATCGGCATGCTGAAGACCACCTCGCTGGTGCTCGCGGTGCCGTTCACCCTGGATCTCACCTTCGCCACCAACAGCATCGCGAACATGCTGTTCACCCCGGTGCCGCTGCTGATCGTCGCCGCGTTCTGGTACCTGCTGGTCACCAGCATCCTGATGGTCGGCCAGCACTACCTGGAGCGCTACTTCGGCCGCGGTTTCGACGACCGCCCCACCGGCCCGTCCACCCGGCATTCCCGCCAGGCCGCCGTGAACCGCGCCGGCACGACCCCCAAGGACTCCCTCCCGGAGGTGGAGCTGTGACCAGCACCCGGCCCGACAGCCCGACGCCCGACAGCCCGACACCCGAGAGCCCGGCCCGGGACACCACCGCCCACCCCCTGGTGGAGGTGCAGGACCTGCACAAGGTGTTCGGTTGCCTCCACGTGCTGCGCGGCAACGACCTCGTGGTGCGCGAGGGTGAGGTGTGCGTGCTGATCGGCCCCTCCGGGTCCGGGAAATCCACCCTGCTGCGCTGCATCAATCAGCTGGAGGAACCGACCTCCGGCCGGGTGCGCATCGACGGCGTCACCCAGGGTTTCGCCGAGGAACCGCTCCCGGACGGCCGGTGGCAGCGCCTGAGCGAGAAGGAGATCGCCGCGCAGCGCTCCCGCATCGGCATGGTGTTCCAGCGCTTCCACCTGTTCCCGCATCTGACCGCCCTGCAGAACGTGATGGAGGCCCCCGTGCAGGTGCGGGGCATCCCCCGCGACCGCGCCGAGGCCACCGCCCGGGAGCTGCTGGACCGCGTCGGTCTCGCCGACCGCGCCGACCACTACCCCTCGGAGCTCTCCGGTGGCCAGCAGCAGCGGGTGGCGATTGCGCGGGCGCTCGCGATGGAGCCGGAGCTGATGCTCTTCGATGAACCCACCAGCGCTCTCGACCCGGAGCTGGTGGCGGAGGTGCTGAGCGTGCTGAAGGACCTCGCCCGCTCCGGCATGACGATGATCGTGGTGACCCACGAGATCGGGTTCGCCCGGGAGGTCGCCGACCATGTGGTGTTCATGGCCGACGGGGAGATCGTCGAGCAGGGCCCGCCCTCGCAGGTGATCGACGCCCCCCGCACGCAGCGCCTGCGGGCCTTCCTCAATTCGGTGCTCTGAGGCCCCGGTGCTTTGAGGGCTCGGTGCCCTGAGTACCCCGTGCTCTGGGGCGGAGGTCAGTGAGGCAGGGGTTCAGCGCCGCCCGGTGCCATCGACGGCGAACTCGTCGATCGCCTCGAGTTCGTCATCGGTGAAGGCCACCGATCGCGCCGCCTCCACGTTCTCCTCCAGCTGCTCCACCCGGGAGACTCCGATCAGGGCGGTGGTCACCTCGGGTCGGCGCAGCACCCAGGCAAGGGCCATCTGCGCGAGCGTCTGGCCGCGCTCTTCGGCGATCGCCGCGAGGCCCTGGGCCCGCTCCCGGTAGAGCGGGTCCTCGGCCTGGTCCCGCTGCAGGAACCGGCCCTGCGTCGCCCGCGACCCCTCCGGCACGCCGTCGAGGTACCGGGAGGTCAGCAGCCCCTGCTGCAGCGGCGAGAACACTGCCACTCCGGCACCCACCTCCGCGGCCGCCTGCAGCAGCCCCTGCTCCGGCTGCCGCGTGAACATCGAATACGACGGCTGGTGCAGCAGCAGGGGCGTGCCGAGGTCCTGCAGGACGCGGGCGGCCTGGCGGGTGCGCTCGGGGCTGTAGTTCGAGATCCCGACGTACAGCGCCTTCCCGGAGGTCACCGCCTGGGCGAGCGCGCCCATGGTCTCCTCCAGCGGAGTGTCCGCATCGGTGCGGTGGTGGTAGAAGACGTCCACGTAGTCGACGCCCAGACGGGTGAGGGACTGGTCCAGGCTCGCCAGCAGGTGCTTGCGGGAGCCGCGGTCGCCGTACGGGCCGGGCCACATCTCGTACCCGGCCTTGGTGGAGAGGAACAGTTCATCGCGCAGGCCCCAGAAGTCGGCCTTGAGGATGCGGCCGAGGGTCGCCTCGGCGGCGCCGGGCGGCGGCCCGTAGTTGTTCGCGAGGTCGAAATGCGTGATCCCGAGGTCCACGGCGCGGCGCACGATCTGACGCTGCTCATCCAGGGTGTGACTCTCCCCGAAGGAGTGCCACAGTCCCAGGGCGATCGCCGGCAGCAGCACACCGGAGCGGCCGGCGCGCCGGTAGGGCATCGTGTCGTAGCGGTCGGGGGCCGGGGTGTACTCCGGAAGCCTCATGCCCGGGAGTCTACGGAGGCGTCCTGCAGCGGGCGTTCCATCTCCACCATGCGGGTGCCCGCCACGACGAGGGTGCCGGGACGGCCGGCGAACGGCACCAGGCGACCGGTCGGCGCGAACCCTCGCCGTGCGTACCAGGCCTCCAGCTCGGGCCGACCCTCCAGCACCCGCAGCCGCAGCGCCGGGGCGCCCTGCACCCGGGCCCACGAGATCGCGGCGTCCATCAACCGGCCGCCGACGCCCCCGGCCTGCCGCACGGGATCCACCGCGAACAGGCCGAACTCCAGCACCGGGGAGTCGGGCTCGTCATCCAGCGGATGCACGGCGCAGCAGCCGACCACCCGCTCATCCGTGACGGCCACCAGCAGCTGGGAGCGCGGATCGGCCAGCAGGGCGCGCACCTCCGTGGCACTGGTGCGGTCCTCCCGCACGAGGCCCTCCTCGGTGGTCCAGCCGCGCACCCCGGAGCGACCCCGGTAGGCATCCTCCACCACGCCCAGCACCGCGGGGATGTCGGCCGCGGTGGCGTCGCGGATGCCCACGGTCATGACGGGCTCACGAGAGCACGTCGATGCGCTGCAGCTCCCGCAGCAGGCCGTTGCCGTCGGGCGCCTCGACCGTCGGCACCGGGCCGCGGTCGGTCGGCTCCTCCATCGGGCGGGTGGTGCCGTGGGCGAGCACCTGCTCCGATGGGGTGAGCTGCCGGATCGCCACCGCCCGCACATGATCCGGGTGGTTCTGGGAGAAGCGGCCGTAGATCTCGGGATCGTGCTGGCCGTCGTCACCGATCAGCAGCCACCGCACGCCGGGCATCATCTCCGCCAGCTGCTCCAGCGATCGGTCCTTGTGCTGCATGCCGGAGCGGAACATGCCGGTGTTCGTCGGCCCCCAGTCCGTCAGCAGCATCGGACCCTCGGGGTACCCGTTCTTGAACAGGAAGCGCTGCAGCACCGGGAACACGTTCCAGGCGCCCGTGGACAGGTAGATCACCGGCGCGTCCGGGTACTCCCGGCGGAAGCGCTGGTACAGCATCGGCATCCCTGGCACCACCTTGCGGGAGGACTGGTGCACGACGAACGCGTTCCAGAACGCCAGCATCGGACGCGGCAGCCAGGTCACCATCACCGTGTCGTCGATGTCGCTGACCAGGCCGTGGGTCTCTGCCGGGTCGACGATCCACACACTGGCGGTGACCTCGTTGCCCGGGTGGGTCGACAGCACCACCTCGTGGGTGCCCGGCGGCAGGTCCACATGGATCAGGGCGTCGACGATGCCGGCGCGGTCGGCCCGCACCGAGAACTCCTGGCCGTCCACCAGGATCCGCACCTTCCGGAACGGCGCCACCTGGGAGGTGAAGTTGCGCCAGCCGCGCACCGCCATGCTGCGCATGTCCACCACCGGCTGATCGTGGAAGTCGGCGGGGGTGCCGGGCCGCGCGTACAGGGCGCGGGCCAGGATGCGCACGGTGCCGTCGCTTCCGTAGCCGTGGAACGGCTGCAACCGCACATCCCAGCCGGCCGTCCGCAGAGCGGTGCCGACGAGGCGGTTCTTGCCGTTCTCCAGACGGGCGGACCAGTGGGGGCGGTCGCGCAGGGGGCGGAAGGGACCGGTCTCGGGCATGGAAGGGCTCGCGTCTCTGCCGGGGTGGGGTGCTGGGGAGGGAGGGGTGCTCAGATCTCGCGGGCCATCTTCGTCCAGGCCGAGGCGGGGTCGTCCTCGACCACCTGCCAGCGGTCACCGGTGTCGGTGAAACCAAGCGCCTCGTACAGCGCCCGCGCGGGTTCGTTGTCGGGCCCGACATACAGCGTCACGGTGTCGGCACCGTCCTCCTTCGCCCACGCGAAGACGGCCTCGGCCAGCTGCTGGGCGATGCCGAGCTTGCGCGACTCCGGGCTCACCCACATCGCCTGCAGCTCACGCTCGTTCGCGGGGGAGTCCTGCTCGTGACGGGAGGCGACGACGGCCACCGGGGTGTCGCCCTCGACCGCGAGGAACCAGGCGGCCTCGCGGACGCGCTGGCGCCACATCTGGTCGTCGTAGGTCGACTCGCGCTCCCACGACTGGCCGAAGGCCGCCGGGTCCGAGCTCAGCGACCGCAGACGGATCTCACGGACCAGCGGCCAGCTCTCCTCCTGGGCGCGGATGATGTCGACCATGGGTCCTCCTCGGGCTCGGCGACTGGGTGGGACGGGATCGTCGCGAACGTTCGGCAGCGGCGCCCGCCGTCGGCGAGGGCCGCGTGTCGTCGAGTCTACCGGGGGGTCGTCCTCGGGTCGCCGGCGTCACCCGCTGTTCATCTGAGCCCGGCCCCACCTGGGAGAATCACCCCATGCCCTCCCTGCGTGTCCTCACCGTGTGCACCGGGAACGTCTGCCGTTCCCCGGCCGCCGCGGTGATGCTGCGCCGTGCCCTGCACCTCGCGGGCCTCGAGGACCGGGTGGAGGTTGCCTCGGCCGGCACCAGCTGGGAGTCGGAGGGGCACGGGATGGATCCCCGGATCGAACTGGCGTTGTCACGGGCCGGATTCGAGCCGCCGTTTCCGCATGTGGCGCGGGCCGTCCACCAGTCGGAGATCGGCCAGTGGGACCTCGTCCTGGCCATGACGCAGCAGCATGCCGAGACGATCCGGCGGCAGGTCGATCAGCTTCCCGAGGGCGAGGCGCGGCCCACCGTCGCCCTGTGGCGGCAGTTCGATCCGGTCGTGCCCGTGACGGCGCGGGAGGAGGAGATGCCGGTGCCGGACCCGTGGTACTCCGGGCAGAAGGCCTTCGACCGCTGCGTGCTCACGATGGAGCGATCCCTTCCCTCGCTGGTGTTGCACCTGCGCAGGATGCTGCGGGACGACAGACCGGAGCAGGGGGACTGATCGCCGCGTCGTGACCTCTGACGCCTCGTCGAGGCCGGGCGGGCGGATCAGCGACCCAGCAGGCGCCGCACCTTCTCCAGCAGACCCGGGCGCGGGCCGCGATGTACCGCCGACGCGCTGGCGCTCGCGACGTTGTGGGAATGCCAGGTCGCGCCGATGAAGCCGGCCGCGGTGAGGAACCCGACCGCGAAGGCGCCGATGAGGATCTGCCGCAGCCGCACCGAGCTCTCACCCTGGTCGGTGACGAAGGCGTCATAGAGCATCACCAGTGGGCCGCGGTCACGGGGTCCGGAGATCTCGGCACTGCGCGGGGGTTGCGGGGTGACCGGTTTCCCGTCACCGCCCTCGGCCCGATCAGGTCCGGCTCCGGGCTCGGGGGTGGTGCTCACCGACGGCTGGGGTGTGGGCGGGGTGCTGGACGGCGCGGGGGGCGCGTCGGCGGAGGGCGCGTTCTGCTCCGGGGACGCGAGGGGCGCAGGCTGCGTCTCCTCGGGCTGCGGCTCCGGGCTCTGGCGCTGGTCGTCCGGGGCGGCGGCCGGTGCGGTGTCCTCCTGATCCTCATCCGCTGGTGGGTCATCACCGGTCTCGGAACGGCGCTCGGGCACCGGGGCGGACTCCGGTTCCGACGACGGGGTCGGATCGTCGGTCTCCTCGCGCGGCGACTCCTCCGGGGAGGGGCCCTCCGACGTCGGGCTCGGGTCCTCGATGCGAGTGGGCTGCTCGGGGGTCTCCTCGGGGGCCGACTCGGTCGGAGTCTCGGTGGGCGTGGGCGAGGGTGACTCGGTGGGTGTCGGCGACGGTGACTCGGAGGGGGTCGGCCTCGGTGACTTGGTGGGGGTCGGAGTCTCGGTGGGCGCCGGCGTCTCGGTCGGTGTCGGCGAGGGTGACCCGGTGGGCGTCGGCGTGGGCGACTCGGTGGGCGTCGGATCCTCGGTGGGCGTCGGCGTGGGCGACTCGGTGCGGGTCGGAGTCTCGGTGGGCGAGGGTGACTGCGTGGGCGTCGGTTCTTCGGTGGGGGTCGGCGAAGGTGACCCGGTGGGCGTCGGGTCCTCGGTGGGCGGCGGGTCCTCGGTCGGGGACGGCGTCTCGGTGGGCGTCGGGGCGGGGGTGTGACGACACGGGCGCTCCAGGGGCGCGCAGTCATGGTTCGGGTGCGTCGGAGGCCCCGGATCGGAGGGCGGTTGCGCCAGGGCCGAACCGGCGATCGGGCTCACGAGGAGGAGGCCCGCGGCGGCGGCAGCGGCGGCTGCACCCGCGGGACGGCGTCCACGATGGGACATCCGGACCTCCCTCTTCCGATCGTGCGCTGTTCCCTCACCGGCCGACGATCTCGGTGTCATGCCGATCTGGCGAAGGTGTGGCGCACCGATGACGATCTCTTGACCGGTGGACCAGAGTCCGGCACCTCACCCCTGCGGCGCAAGCCCGCTGTGGACTCCGACACGGCGCCGGAGCCGACCGCCTGGTCGGCTCCGACGTGGGCGTCAGCCCGCCAGGGCCGCATTCACCACGGCCGCCGCCTCCTGCTGCACCTGCGCCAGATGCTCCTCGCCGCGGAAGGACTCCGCGTAGATCTTGTAGACGTCCTCGGTGCCGGAGGGGCGAGCGGCGAACCATGCCGACTCCGTCGACACCTTCAGGCCACCGATCGCGGCACCGTTGGAGGCGTCCGTCTCCTTGCGCAGGATCGGCTCGCCGGCCAGCTCCGTGGCGCTGACCTGCTCCGGGGAGAGCTTCTTGAGTCGGGCCTTCTGCTCGCGGTCGGCGGGCGCGTCGACACGGGCGTAGGCGCTGGCGCCGAACTCCTCCACCAGCTCCGCGTGCAGCTGGCTGGGTGTTCGACCGGTGACGGCGAGGATCTCGGAGGCCAGCAGCGCCAGGATGATGCCGTCCTTGTCGGTGGTCCACACGCCGCCATCGCGTCGCAGGAACGACGCTCCGGCGCTCTCCTCGCCGCCGAAGCCGACGGACGCATCCAGCAGACCCGGCACGAACCACTTGAAGCCCACCGGCACCTCGTGCAGAGAGCGGCCCAGCGAGGACGCGACCCGGTCGATCAGGCTCGAGGACACCACCGTCTTGCCGATGGCTGCCCCGGCGGGCCACCGGTCACGGTGCGTGAACAGGTAGCGGATGGCCACCGCCAGGTAGTGGTTGGGGTTCATGAGCCCGCCGTCGGGGGTGACGATCCCGTGGCGGTCGGAATCGGCGTCGTTGCCGGTGGCGATGTCGTATTCGTGGCGTCGCTCCAGCAGAGACGCCATCGCCCACGGGCTGGAGCAGTCCATGCGGATCTTGCCGTCGCGGTCCAGGGTCATGAAACCCCACTGGGGGTCGACCACGGGGTTGACCACCTCGAGATGGAGGTCGTGCATCTCCGCGATCAGCGCCCAGTAGTCGACGGACGCACCACCCAGGGGATCGGCCCCGATGCGCACACCCGCCTGACGGATCGCCTCGAGGTCCACCACGTTCGGCAGGTCCTCCACATAGGTGTGCAGGTAGTCGTACCGTTCCGCCCGGTCCAGTGCCGTCTGACGCTCCACCCGGCGCACCCCGCCCAGGCCCTCCCGGATCAGCGCGTTGGCGCGGTCCTGGATCCATCCGGTGGCGTCGGTGTCGGCCGGCCCGCCGTGCGGCGGGTTGTACTTGAAGCCGCCGTCCCGCGGCGGGTTGTGGCTGGGGGTGACGACGATGCCGTCGGCGCGCTGCCCATCGTCAGCGGAACGGTCACGGTTGTGGCGCAGGATCGCGTGGGACACCGCCGGGGTCGGGGTGTAGGTGTCCTGCGCGTCGACCAGCACGGTGACGTCGTTGGCGATCAGTACCTCGAGGGCGGTGTCAAAGGCCGGGCGGGACAGTGCGTGGGTGTCGCGGCCGATGAAGAGGGGACCGCGGATGCCCTGCGCGGCCCGGTATTCGACGATCGCCTGGGTGGTGGCGGCGATGTGGTCCTCGCAGAAGGCGCCGTCGAGGCTCGAGCCGCGGTGGCCGCTGGTGCCGAAGGCGACGGCCTGGTCGGGGTTGTCCGGGTCGGGGTGGCGGTCGTAGTACGCATCGAGCAGGGCGTCGATGTCGACCAGGTCCTCGCTCTGTGCCGGCTTCCCGGCCCGGGGGTGCATGCTCACAGTTCTCCCTCGATCCTCGCGTGGCCCGTGCTCAGGGGGCACAGGCTCGGGTGGCTCTCTCCGTCACTCTAGGCGCCGGCCCCTGGGCGCGAGCGCAGCAGCCGCACGATCCCGAGGATCGTCAGCCCCAGACCCAGCAGCCCCAGCAGCAGGGAGACACCGAGGCCGATCAGCAGCGGGAGGCCCATCTCCATGATCCCCAGCGGGCCCATCACCACGGCACCGGCCGCCCCCGGTCCCTCGCACTGCACCGTCACGGGGGTGGCCTCGAGGGTCCCGACGCCCACCACGGGGGTGTAGGAACGCCCATCGGCGAGCACCACCGGGTCGTTGCCGGCCGGAACGGTGGTCAGGGCCGCCTGCTCAGGGGAGGTGGCGGTGCAGGTCGTGTCCGCCGACTGCTCCGAGGGGACCATCACCAGGAACATCTGCTGCGCCTCGGCCTCGACGGTGAGACCGGTCGGCGGCACCGTCGGGGGTTGCTCCGTCACGTGGCCGACCATGCTCCCGACGGCCACGGCGATCCCGATGAGCACAGCGGCGGGGGCGCCCACCAGCATGCTCAGCAGACCGAGGATCAGCGGGATGAGCCCCTTGCGTCGCCGCGGTGCGGACACGGGCGCGGGGGAGGGGGAGGGTGCCCACGCGGTGGCCCCCGCCGGCCCTGCGCCGACGGGTCCAGGGCCTGATGCCCCGGGGCCGACCGGGCCGGGATCGGCGGAGCCGAACGCCCCGTGCGCTCCCGGAGCGTCAGAACCGGGCGCGGGGGCAGGACCGGGCAGGCCGTAGGTCGGTCGGGGGCGCTCTGAGGACGTCACCCGGTCAGGATATCCCGACGCTGTTCACCACGATCCGGGTGGCCACCAGCCCCAGCAGGGCGCACATCGGCGGGGTCACCACCCACACCAGCACCATCCGGCCCACGATGCGCCAGCGCACGGCCCGGCGACCGGTGGCCAGGCCCGCGCCGACCACGCCACAGGCGAGCGTCTGGCTGAGGGAGATCGGGGCGGTCGGGGCGATGAGCACACCCGCCAGCAGGACCGCGGTCGCAGCTTCCGCCGCAAGCCCCTGGACGGTGGTGAGCTGGGTGAGACGACGCCCGAGGGTGCGGATGATGCGGTGCCCGCCGGTGAGGGTGCCCGCCGCGATGAGCACCGCGGAGGCGGGCAGCCCGATGCCGAGCAGCAGCGCTCCGTCGGTCACTGTCGTCGCCCCGCTGCGCTCGTACAACCCGACGGCCAGCACCAGGGCGGAGGCCGGGATCAGCACGTCCCGCACACCGTGACCGACCGCGACGGACCCTGCGGAGACGGTCTGCGCGAACCGCAGGTGGTCGGTGCGCACCCGGTCCCAGGCGGCGAGTCGGGCGAGGCCCTGGACGGCGAGGAACGCGACCGCGGCCCCCAGCAGCGGGGTGAGCAGAGCGGGAGCCACCAGCGGGAGCAACCGGGTCGACCAGTCGGCGGCCAGCCCCACCCCCAGCAGGGAGCCGCCCAGGCCCCCCGCCAGCGCCTGCCACGTGGAGGAGGGCATACCGATCCACCAGGTCACCACACCCCAGGTGAACGCCGCGCCGACACCGCTGGCCAGGGCCAGCAGCAGCGTCCGCGCCAGCGCGGGATCGGTCACCGTGGAGGGGTCCGGCAGATGCAGCACCCTCGCCGCCGCCCCACCGGTCAGGGCGGCCAGGCCCAGGCCGATGAACCCCCCCAACAGGTTCAGCACCGCGGCGTACCGCAGGGCCGTCGACTCCCGCAGGGTGCGGGTGGCGATCGAGGTGGAGATCGCGTTGGAGGCGTCGTGGAGACCGTTGAGGTACGCCAGCGCTGCGATCAGGACCACCGTCACCAGGAGCAGCGGATCCGCCATCGCTCAGGCGTCCTTGATGCGCAGCAGGTCCACCGTGCGGGCGATCCCGGTCAGGTGCCGCAGGGAGCGCTCCAGTTCGTCGAGCACGTCCCGTCGGCGCAGCAGATCGGCGGAGCTGCCGCCGCCGTCGTACAGCTCGGCGCGGGAACGTCGCAGCAGCTGTCCCGCATGCCTCTCGACACGGCGGATCTCCAGCACCAGCTCCCCGCCCCGCGGGGTGCGCGACAGCGTCCAGGTGGCGCGCACGATGATCTCGGCGGCGCGCTCCAGCTGCTGCGCCACCTCCAGCACCGGTGTCGGGACGCTGCGCAGGCGGAACAGCACGACGAGGTCGCCCACCCGGTCGAGGGAGTCGAGCAGATCCGCCATCGCACCGGCGAGGCCGTGGAGGACCTCCGCCTCATACGGGGTGATGATCGCGTCGGTGAGGCGGCTGGAGACCCGACGGGACAGCTCCGCCCCCTGGGAGGCGTGCTCGTGGAGCCGCGCGGCCATGCGGGTGCGTTCGCGAACGGGGTCGGCCAGGGTGCGGGACAGCGCCTCCGTGCTCGCGACCAGCAGCTGTGCCAGGTCGCCGAACAGGTCGTACAGGGGCTGTTCGAAGCGCCGCGGGAAGAGACTCACCGCACCTCCGTGGGTCGTGACGCGCCGGACCGGGATGCGCCTGACGGCGCGAAGGCCGCTCGTAGCGGCAGATGTTGGAGCCCGGGGCAACCGCGGCCCGGCGCGCCGACCAGTGTAGGGGATCGTCGCCGGGACAGCGCGCGCAGGAACGGGAGGCCGATCAGCCGTGCGGTCGGGTGCCCACTCAGGTGAGGGTTCCGGCGTCTTCCGCGCGGCCCGCACTCATGAGGTCCTCCCCGGTGTCGAGCAACCGGCGGGCCTGGGTGGTGAGGCCAGCAGCGCGCTCGCCGTCGACCTCCTGATCGGCCAGATGGGCCGACCCGTGCGCCGCGATCACCGCCACTGCGCCCGCCCGGCGCAGCGCCAGACCGAGGTCTCCGATGAACGCACCGCGCAGAATCCGGTCGAGGGTGCGCCGCACCGCATCGACATCCGGAGGATCGCTGAACCCGGCCAACAGCTGCAGCCCCGGCACCGTGGTGCTGCCCAGCTCGTAACGGCGCAGCAGGTCCTGCGGGTCCCGCTGAGCCCACGTGTGCAGCACGTACATCCGCCACAGAGCCCCGGGCAGCGAGTCCGCGGGCGCGGCCGACCACAGCGTCGCGAGATCCCCCAGACCCTCCGTGCGGGCGAGGCCCACCACGCGGTCCACCGTCTCCGGGTCCTCGCTGTGTCGCACCCCGTCGAGCAGGGCCGCGGCGCTGCGGTGTGCGAGGTCCGTCACCTCCGCCGGATCGGGGGCGCCGGGGATCTGATCGGCCCGGGCGGGGGAGAGCGAGGCCGGGCGGCGGAAACGGGCGGTCATGGACCCCACCGTAGCCCTCTGACCTGCAACGAAGGCAAGCCTCAGCTTGCTTGCGAGGGTCGGCGCCCCCTCCTAGCGTCCCGGTCATGAGCATCCCTGACGACGTCCGCGAGCGCGTGCGCTCCCCGGCATCCACACCGGGCGAGACGTCCCCCGCCGAGCACTCCCGCGAGGAGCATTCGCAGCGCATCAACCAGCTGCGCGCCGGCGTCCTCGGTGCCAACGACGGGATCGTGTCCGTGGCCGGCATGGTCATCGGTGTCGCCGCCGCCACCCCCACCCTCAGCGCCATCGCCGTCGCCGGCACCGCTGCCCTCACCGCGGGTGCCCTGTCCATGGCGATGGGGGAGTTCGTCTCGGTCTCCACCCAGAAGGACACCGAGACGGCGATGCTGCAGCGCACCCGCCGGGACCTCGCCGAGCGGCCGGAGAAGGCGCTGGAGGACCTCACCGTCGCCCTGGAGGAGACGGGGGTGCCGCGGGACCTCGCCCGGCAGGCGGCCGAGCGCATGACCGCGCATGACGGACTCGACGCCCACGCGCGGGTGCGCCTGGGCATGGACGAGGACACCATCGCCTCCCCGATGCACGCGGCGATCGCCAGCCTCGTCGCCTTCACCATCGGCGGTCTGCTGCCGCTGCTGGCGGCGCTGCTGGTGCCCGGAGGATGGCGGATCCTCGCCACCATGCTCGCCGTGGTGGTGGGCCTGGCCCTGACCGGCCTGATCAGTGCGCGGCTGGGGCAGGCGGCCGCGGGCCGCGCGACCGTCCGCACCATCATCGGCGGTCTGCTGGCGATGGGCGTGACGTATGCGATCGGCTCGCTGCTCGGGGTCGCGGGCGTCTGAGATGGACCGGCGATGCATCGGCCGCGATGATGGGGCTGATGCACCGCCTCCGCGCCCGGCGGAAGGGCGGGCGCGAGACGAGGAGACCGGATGGAAGCGACGCTGATGTCCCTGGGGTCCGGCTGGGTCAGCGGGATCCGGCCGTACTTCATGATCTTCCTGCTGGGCCTGGCAGGCCGCGTGTTCGGGCTCGAACAGGTGCCGACGGTGCTGCAGCGCACCGATGTGCTCGTCGTTGCCGCGGTGCTGCTGCTGGTGGATCTGGCGGCCGACAAGATCGCCTACTTCGACTCCTTCTGGGACCAGCTGAACACGGTGGTGCGGCCCCTGGCCGGGGCGGTGCTCGGGTACCTGCTGGCAGGGGAGACCGACGTGGTCAACGCGATCGTCATGGCGCTGCTGGGCGGTGGGGCGGCCCTGGGTGCACACGCGGCGAAGTCCACGGCACGCGCCGCGGTGAACGTCTCCCCGGAGCCGGTCTCCAACGTCGTCGTCTCCACCGGGGAGGATCTCCTGGCCCTGGTGATGGGTCTGCTGACGATCACCGTGCCGCTGGTGGCGGGTGCCCTCGCGCTTGTCCTGCTGCTCATCGGCGGATACATCGCCTACCGCATCCTGCGCAGCATGCGCCGCCTGCGGGAGAGGCTGCGGGAGGCCCGGCGTCGCCGCGCGCCGGTACCCGCCGGCGAGGTCTGACCCACGACATCCGACCCCGGAACGGTGACGCGGACCACGCCCCACGGGGACTAGCCTGGGCCCTCCCGGACCCCGGCCCCGGCCCCCTCGACCCAGGAGCATCCATGCCGCTCACCCAGTCCTCGAAGCTCTCCGGCGTCAGCTACGACGTGCGCGGCCCGGTGCTAGCCGAGGCCGCCCGGATGGAGGCCGCCGGGCAGAAGGTGCTGAAGCTGAACATCGGCAACCCGGCCCCGTTCGGCTTCGAGGCGCCCGACGAGATCCTCGTCGACATGATCCGCGCGCTGCCCACCGCGCAGGGCTACTCCGACTCCAAGGGCATCCCGTCGGCGCGCCGCGCCGTGGCGCAGTACTACCAGACCCTCGGGATGCCCGGGGTCGACCTCGAGGACGTCTACCTCGGCAACGGCGTCTCCGAACTGATCGCGATGGTCTGCCAGGCGCTGGTCGACGACGGCGACGAGATCCTGGTGCCGAGCCCCGACTACCCCCTGTGGACGGCGTCCGTGTCGCTGGCCGGCGGCACCGCCGTGCACTACCGTTGCGACGAGCAGAACCACTGGTGGCCCGACCTCGAGGACATCGCCGCGAAGGTCACGCCACGGACCAAGGCGATCGTGGTGATCAACCCGAACAACCCCACCGGGGCGGTCTACCCGCAGGAGGTGCTGGAGGGCATCGTCGAGATCGCCCGGGAACACGACCTGCTGCTGCTGTCCGACGAGATCTACGACAAGATCCTCTACGACGACGCGGTGCATGTGCCGATCGCGCGACTCGCCCCGGATCTGCTGTCCATCACCTTCAACGGCCTGTCCAAGGCGTACCGGGTGGCGGGATTCCGCGCCGGCTGGATGGTGCTGTACGGCCCGCAGGACGACGCCGCGAGCTTCCTCGAGGGACTCACCACCCTGTCGAACATGCGACTGTGCGCCAACGTCCCGGCGCAGCACGTGATCGCCACTGCGCTGGGCGGCTACCAGACCATCAACGACCTGGTGCTGCCGGGCGGCAGGCTCCGCGAGCAGCGGGATGTCGCCTATGAGGGGCTGAGCGACATCCCCGGGGTGCAGGTGGAGAAGGCCCGGGGAGCGCTGTACATGTTCCCGCGGCTCGACCCGGAGATGTACCCGATCACCGACGACGAGCAGTTCGCCTTCGACCTGTTGCGCAGCACCAAGATCCTCGTGACGCAGGGCAGCGGCTTCAACTACGCCGGCACCGACCACTTCCGCCTGGTGACCCTGCCGAGCGTCGACGTGCTGGAGACGGCGATCGACCGGATCGGAGCGTTCCTCGCGACCCTGCGGCGCTGAGGAGAACCACGCGCCGCGTCAGCGGCCGTCGTCGGCCGTGACCTCCAGCAGGACCAGCTGTTCCGCATCCAGCAGGGGAGCGGCCAGGCCCACCATCTCGAGGGCGCGGCCCGAGAGCACCGGGGCGTGGCCGTCCGCCGCGTCGGCCATCCAGGCGGGCTCCCGCCACCCTGACGGGGTCCCACCCGGCATCAGCACCTGCACCGTGTAGGCCCGGTAGGGGTCGAGGCCCGGCAGCCGCACACGCTCCCGCGGGGAGACCCCGGAGCGCCGCAGCGACGCCACCGCGAACAGGCCCTCGGATCCATCGGCGGCGACGACGCCCTGCACACTGAGGGACTCCTCCGTCTGCGGGTCGGCGCTGCGGTCGGCCCGCACCAGATCGCCGGTGAACAGCAGCTCCCGGCGTTGCTGGAACACCTCGATCCACGCCCGCAGGGCGGTGAGCTCCTCCTCGGTGGCCTGCGCCAGGTCCCATTCGATGCCCATGTGGCCGAACAGTGCCGTGCCCGCGCGGAAGTCGAGGCTGTGCAGGCGCCCGGTGGTGTGGGAACGACCGGAGGCGACGTGGCAGCCCATCAGTTCCAGCGGGATCAGCTGGGCGGTCCACCGCTGCATCTGCTGCCGCTCCAGGGGGTCGATGCAGTCGGAGACCCACACGCGGTCGGTGCGCTCCAGGACTCCGAGGTCGATGCGCCCGCCTCCGGAGGAGCACGACTCGATCTCCAGGCCGGGGAAGCGTTCCTTCAGCTCGTCCATGAGCCGGTAGGCGGCGAGGGTCTGTGCGTGGGCGGCGGCCCGCGCCTGACCGTCACGACGGCTGCCCGGCTCCAGCAGATCGCGGTTGTGATCCCATTTGAGGTAGGAGATCGGCGCAGACTCGATCACCGCGACCATCTGGTCCCGCAGATGGGCGTACGCCGCGGGGTTCGTGAGGTCCAGGACCTGCTGGTGGCGGGACTGCACGGGCAGACGCTCCGCCGACGGGGTGAGCAGCCAGTCCGGGTGGGCACGGGCGACGTCGGAGTCCTCATTGACCATCTCCGGTTCGAACCACAGACCGAACTGCATGCCGAGCCCGGTCACATGCTCGGCGAGCGGTGCCAGGCCGTCGGACCACACGTCGGGGGAGACGACCCAGTCGCCGAGCCCGGAGGTATCATCGCGGCGGGACCCGAACCAGCCGTCATCGAGCACATACCGTTCGACACCGAGGGCGGCGGCGCGGTCGGCGAGGTCCGTCAGGCGCGGCCGGTCATGGTCGAAGTACACGGCCTCCCACACGTTGAGTGACACGGGCCGGTCGGTGCTGACGTGCTGCGGCCGGGAGCGCAGGTATCGGTGGAAGCGGTGCGCGATGGTGTCGAGTCCATCGGCCGACCATGCCCCGTACACCCACGGGGAGTCGTAGGACTCGTCGGGGCCCAGCAGCCCCTCCCCGGCCATCAGCAGCTCCCCGCCACCGATCACCTGCAGCCCGGTGGGGGTGCGCTCGGCCAGGTGCACGTGGTTGCCGGAGAACGCGGTGTGCACCGCCCACACCTCACCCCGGCGGAACCCGAAGCCGCGGCGCCCCACATGCAGCAGATACGCGGAGTCGAACCCGGTGCGGCCCTTGTGGGTCTCCCGCAGATGCATCCCGACGGTCATCTCCCGCCGCTGCGGTGTGCGCTCCTTGCCCCAGCGGCCGGCGAAATCGAGGATCTCATCGGCCTCCAGCGGAGTGGGGAGCGTGAGGGTCAGGGACCGCAGGCTGTACGGGGTCTGGCCGGTGTTGGTGAGGCGCGCGCGCTGGCGCAGCAGACCGCTCGGCAACATCTCGATCTCGAGCTGCACCGCAAGACCGCTGTCGGGGTCCTCCAGGTCGATGGTGAGGGCTGTTGCCCCGAGATCGTGCAGGGAGTCATCCAGCGGGAGGTCCCGGCCGGAGGAGGTCAGGGAGCGGGTGATCAGCCGCGGGGAGAAGGCGGTGCCGTCGATCCGGCCGCCGTCGATGCCGGGCCGTCCGGGCCAGCCGTCGGCGGCCTGCGGCAGGATCGCGGTGCGCAGCGGCGCATCGACGGTGTTCTCCACCCGCACCGGCGTCGTGACCAGGCGCAGCCCCCGAGCCTCCTGCTCGCCCAGGTCCGGCAGCGCCGCACCCCAGTGGAGCACCGCGGGGGAGCGCCCATCGGTGACATCCACCAGCAGCGACACCCCGGCCGCGTGCAGGTGGACCAGGGCCGACCGGGCCGGGGCCGGGGCCAGGGTGGCGAGGGAGTGCGAGGGTGGAGTGGGCACCGGATCCTCCGGGGGCGTCGGCGACGGGAGCTGAGGGTCTCAGTCTGCCGTGCGCGCCCGCGCCACCGCCTCACGTTCGATCCGCGCCATCTCCTCGCGCTCGATGACCTTCACCCGGGCGCGGGGCTGCCCCTCGGCGTCCAGCGCCGCGGCACCGAGCCCGCGCTCGTGCTCGTCGAGGGCCATCCATCCGTCCCACGTCGTGTACTGCACACCGCGCTCGTCGAGCAGCCGCACCACCGAGTCGGGGTCTCGGTCCGCGGCCGGCAGCAGCACGCCGGAGTCGATGTCCTCCAGCAGGCTGGTGATGGTCTCGAGGGCGTCGGACTTGGTGGCGCCGATCAGACCCACGGGGCCGCGCTTGATCCACCCGTTGGCGTACAGGCCGGTGAGCAGCTTCCCCTCCGCGGTGGTGATGCGGCCGGCGTCGTTGTGGATCACGCCGCGCTGGGGGTCGTACGGCACCCCGGGCAGCTCGGAGCCGAAGTAACCGACGGCGCGGTACACGGCCTGCAGCGGGACGTCGACGATGCGGCCGGTGCCCTCCACCCGGCCGTCCTCCGTGCGGCGGGTGCGCTCGAAGCGCATGCCCACGACGCGGCCGTCCTCGCCGAGGACCTCAACGGGGCGGTGCCAGAAGTGCAGGTGCAGACGGCGCTGCACCGGGCCGCCGTAGCTGTCGGTCGGCTCCTGCCCGGCGGCTTCACGGGCCTGCTGCTCCTGCAGCCAGCCCTCGAAGGTGGCGTACACCTGGTCGGTGCGCTTGTCCGCGGCGATGCGCTCACGCTCCTCCGGGGTGATGTCCGCGAAGTCCTCCGGGTCCAGCACGATCTGCACCCCGCGCGGGTGGGCCAGCTCGCGGGTCTCCAGCGGGGAGAACTTCACGTCGGCGGGACCGCGGCGCCCGAACACGTGCACATCGGTGGTGGCGGCGGCCTTCAACCCGTCGTAGACGTTGGCGGGGATCTCGGTGCGCAGCAGCTCATCGGCGGACTTCGCCAGCACCCGCGACACGTCCAGCGCCACGTTGCCATTGCCGATCACGCCGACCTCCTGCGCCGTCAGCGGCCAGGTGCGCGGGTAGTCGGGGTTGCCGTCGTACCAGGCGACGAAATCGGCGGCGCCGTAGGAGCCCTCCAGATCGATGCCGGGGATGTCGAGCTGGGCGTCCTTCAGCGCACCGGTGGCGAAGATCGCGGCGTCGTAGCGCTGGTGCAGGTCCTCCAGGGTGAGGTCGCGCCCGAACTCCACGTTCCCCAGGAAGCGGATGTCCCCACGGCCCAGGATGCGGTGCAGCGCGGTGATGATGCCCTTGATGCGCGGGTGGTCGGGGGCCACGCCGTAGCGGATCAACCCGAAGGGGGTGGGCAGCTGGTCGAAGAGGTCGATCTCCACGCGCAGGGCCCCGGACTTCACCGGCTCGGAACGCAGCAGGGTCTCGGCGGCGTACACCCCGGCGGGGCCCGAACCGATCACGGCCAGGCGGAACGGCTGGGTGGTGGGGGTGGTCTCGCTCGCAGCGGTCGTCTCGCTCATCGCACCTTCGTCTTCTCGGTCGGCGGGTGTTCCCAGGCTAGCGAGAGGCCCCCGCCCCGCGGTGGGGTCGATGGCGCTGTGTGTCAGGCGTTACCCGATGTGTCAGGCGTCATCGGCCTCCGGCACCACCCCCACCGCCACCGAGAGGGTGGAACGGGCCCCCTTGGGGCCGACGACGATGCCCTTCAGCGGCGGAACGTCGCTGTAGTCGCGTCCCCAGCCGGTGGTGACGAACCGCTGATCGACGAAGGTGTTGTTCGTCGGATCGATGTCCACCCATCCGGCCCCGGGCACGAGCACGCTCACCCAGGCGTGGGATGCCGCCGAACCGATCATGCCCTCATCTGCCGGGGTGGTGCCGAGCGCGTCGGGGTCGCTGGTGGGGCGGGTCGCCGTGCGCAGATACCCCGAGACGTACCGGGCCGCCAGGCCCACCGACCGTGCCACCGCGATCGCGACGTGGGAGAAGTCCTGGCACACGCCCTGCCGTGCGGCGAGCACGTCCTCCAGGGTGCTCGAGACCGTGGTGGCAGTCGTGGAGTACGTGAACTCGGTGTGGATCAGATGCGTGAGATCCGCCAGGCAGGATCCGGCGGGCCGACCCGGTGTGAACACCCGCTCGGCGATCTCCCGCACCCCCGGCACGGTGCGGATCCGTGGGGAGGGCAGCACGAAGTCATGGCTCTCGGGCGGCATCAGCGGGCCCCAGTGCTCGGGCCGGCACTGTTCCCACGGCACGCTCATGCGCTCGATCGGATAGCGCCGGGCCTCCACCTGCACGCGGGTGCGGGAGTGCACATCCAGTGAGTCGTGGGGGCCGTCGACCAGCAGGAAGGTCGAGGAGTTGCCGTAGAAGTCGGTGTGGGCGGTGAGCACGGCGGCCGCGGGCTCCACCGTGAGGGTGTGGGAGAGCACCCGTTGATACGGGGTGGCGCGGGGCTCCACATGCGCCCGCCCGTAATTGCGGGAGACCGGCTGCGGGTGGTACCGATAGCGCGTCAGGTGGTGCACCCGGTACGTCACCGGGGCGGGCTCCGGGGCATCGGCGGACGCGAAGGGAATCAGCGGGCGTGGCCGCTCAGACATCGTCGAACCCCCAGGGGGAGAGCATCTCGGGAGAGGAGAACAGGTCCTCCTCCAGGGCGCGGGACAGCTCCCGCAGCTCGCCGAGCGCCGCCTCGATCTCGGCGGCCAGGGCGGGCTCCGGAGGATCGCTCGGGATCGGGCCGTCCTCGGCCGGCGCGGCGAGCAGCTGGGCGGCGTTCCAGCCCGCGACCCGCTGCCGCAGCGCCCGCAGGCGCCCGGGCACGGACGACACCCCGGCGGTCTCGGGCAGGCGCTCCACGTCGGCGACCAGCTGCTCCAGCTGCGCGGCGACGGAGCGGGGAAGGGTCATGTCGTGGAGCAGCATGTCCAGCAGCAGACGTGGTCGCAGCGCCGCATGGTGCGTGCGACGGTACGCCGAGGCGGTGCCGGTGGTGGCGGCCACCGCTGCTGCCACCCGGGCCTCGATGGCGCGGTCGTGGCGCGGTGACAGGGTCGCGCGCAGCAGCCGCAGCGTCGCACTCGCCCGCTCGATCCGCCGCCCGGCGTCGAGCAGGTCCCGCCCGGCGGAGCGGACCATCGTGTCGCCGACCGCGCCGCTCAGCGCATGGGTGCCCATCACCACCCGCGACAGGGCCGCCGACAGCGCCGATGACGGCTCGCCCTCCGCCGCCGGGCGGGGGGTGCGCAGCTCGTCCGACATCAGCGACAGCACGCCCCAGATGTCGTCGGTGACGAGATCCCGGAGGTTCCGGGCGGTGCCCTCCAGAGCGGTGAACGACTGGCCCAGCGCCCCCAGGCGAGTGGGGGACAGGGCCACGCTGAGAAGTTCCTCCCGCACACTGCGACGGTCGGTGGTGTCGACCTCATGGAAACCGGGGAACGTGGTGGTGGCGTCGGTGACCGCGTGCAGCAACACCTCCAGCGCGGTGCGCGCGGTGGCGGAGCTCTCCGCACCGAGGTCGGTGGCGTGGTCCTCGACGGTGCGCAGCAGACGAGCCGTGAAGTCCACCCGCTCCAGGTAGCGGCCGAACCAGAACAGATCCGAGGCGATCCGGCGGGTCATCGGCGCCGGGGCGATCAGCGGAGCCTCCACCGCATCGTCCTCCGGGCCGTCCGCCGGGGGTCCCGCGGCGGCCGGATCCGCAGGGGCCGACCCCGAGGAGGCGGGCTCCTCCTCCGCCACCAGCACCCACACGTCCTTCCACGCCTCCGGCGCGTCATCGAGGGTCCGGGCGATGCCACCGGGCAGCACGGCGAAACCGTCCCCGGTGTCCATCACCATCAGCTGCAGCTCCACCGGCCGCCCCACCAGCGACACCGCCCCGGTCGAGGGGGTGGTGTCGGCCGCGGCCGCGGCGCCGAGCGACGGCACCTCAGCGATCTCCTGGTCCGAGGAGGCGGTGGGGAGCAGGAGGTCCTCGTGCAACAGGTGCCGGCAGATGTCGGGCAGGGCGACGGCCAGGGCGCGGTTCTCCAGGATCCCCGCACCCACGGGGTTCACCACCTCCACCTCTCCGCGGCGGGCGGTCTCCACCAGCCCCGCGACCCCGGGGAACGGACCCGGGCCCAGCTCCAGGGGGTCGACCGCTGTCGAAGGGACCATCCGCACCACCACGTCGACGCGCGGGGCGCTGCCGACGCCGGTGCCCTGGAGTCGGAGTTCCCCGTCGCGGACCGCCAGGTCGGTCCCGGTGACCGTCGGCCACCCCAGGAGGTTCGCGAGCCAGCGGTGGTCGAAGGCCGACCGGGCATCTCCGCCGTCGGTCAACACCACCGCCCGGCCGGGCAGGCCGCCATGGCCGGTGCGGCGCCCCAGGGCGGAGCGCAACCGGTCGTAGAACGGATGCAGGCGCTGCAGGGCGGTCGAGCGCAGCAGCGTCGGCGCGGTGCGGGAGATGACCCGGCGCATCTCCAGGGCCAGCCCCGCGCCGGTCGGGACGTCCGCCTGCACGCCGCGCACCGCCCAGTGCCCGTCGGAGGTGCGCACCACCGTCACCGCGAGAACCACCAGGTGGCGGGGGCCGCGCGGCGGGATCGACGTCGCCGCCCGCACGTACCCCGCGTCGGCGAACAGCTCCGGGGCGGGCGCCACCCCGGCGGCGAGGATCGTGCGCGCACCGTACAGGTCGGCGTGGATCGCATCGAGCAGACGCGCCCTCTGCACTAACCCGGCGGTCAACTCCTGCCAGTCCCCGGCGGTCAGCACCACCGGCACCGGGTCGATCAGCGGCGGCTCCTGACCGGGCACCTCGGCGGTCACCTCGCGTCGGGCCGCGGCGGCCGCGGCCCGCAGTCCGCGCCCGCCGAGCTCGTCGATCTCGCGCTGCAGCGCGAGGGGGAGATCGGCAGTCACGCGTGGCATCGTAGGGGGACTCAGCTGGAGGCCGTCACGACCGGTGCCCCCTCGGACGGCTGTACGACCACGAATCCGGGGCCGTGGAAGGCCAGCTGGAAGGATTCCCCGGAGCCGCGGCCGATCAGCGAGCCGATCGAGAAGTCGTTCTTGATCTGGGGCTGCAGATTCGCCGACCAGCACACGGCCGCCTGCGGGTCCACGTACGTCGGCTGCTGCGAGCAGTCCAGCAGCATCGGCGGGCCGTCGGAGGTCACCGCCACCAGGCCCTGACCCTGCAGCAGCAGGTTGAACAGGCCGCCGGCCATGAACCCGGCCCCGCCCAGGGTGCGGATGTCCCAGCTGATCGAGGAGTCGAAGGCCAGCAGGTTGCCGGTGTTCAGAGTGAGGGCGTCGCCCTCCAGCAGCAGCAGGAAGATGTCCTCGGCGCGGCGGGCGAAGAACACCTCACCGTGGCCCCGCACCCGCATCAGGTTCGCCCCCTCCCCGGTGGCGAGTTTCTTCAGCAGCTTCATCCCACCGCCGCTGCCCTGGTACTCGAACTGCATGTTCCCCTGGTACGCGACCATCGCCCCGGCCGAGGCCACGATCTCCGGGTCCTGAGGGCCGAGGGCACAGCGCAGCATCTTGGAACTCTGCAGCGTCCACCTCTCGGTGGTCTGCTTCTCCTGGTTGGCGGCGTCGAACAGGGTGCTGCGCATGGGAACCTCCCGGTGGCGTCGAGCCGCCGGGATGTTCCGGCGGCGGGTGCGCGGCCAGCGTCCCACACGGGTCCGACCGTCGAATCCGCCGAAGGTCGACCGTCCGGCGGCGTGGTCTCCCCCCGGGGGCGGAACCTGCTCCGAACCCCTGGCACCCGGGAGGGCGCTCAGTAGCATGGCCGCATGTCCGAGCCGCGCCCCTCGATCCGACCGCCGCGCCGCGATCCCCGTCTCGCGGCACTCGCCGCGGACTCCGGGTACACCGTGCGCGAACGCATCGGTGCGGGCGGGATGGGCATCGTCTACCGGGCCACCGACGCCGACGGGCAGGACGTCGCCCTGAAACTGCTGCGGCCCGAGATCGCCGACGATCCACGGGCCCGCCGCCGACTGGCGCGGGAGGTCGCGGCGCAGAGGCGCCTGCGCGACGAGAACATCGTCCGGGTGATCGACGCCGAGCTCGACTCCCCGGAGGCCTTCGTCGCCACCGAGTTCGTGCCCGGTCCCACCCTCGAGGACGCCGTGCGGTCCCGCGGTGGCCTGCACCCGGAGATCGTGCGGGAGATCGGGCTGATCCTCGGCGGCACCCTGCGCAGCATCCACCGGGCCGGAGTGGTGCACCGCGACCTGAAGCCCTCGAACATCCTGTTGCGTGACGCCGCCCCCGAGGACCTCGACGGGTACGACCCCGACGGACCGCGGGTCGACCCGGTGATCATCGACTTCGGGATCGCCCTGGCGGCGGAGGAGTCGCGATTGACCTCGACCGGGCTGGTGATGGGCACCGCCGCCTATCTGGACCCGGAGATCATGCGCACCAACGTGTCGACTCCGGCGGGTGACTGGTGGGCGTGGGCGGCGATCCTGGCCTTCGCCGCGACCGGTCGGGAGCCGTTCGGGTCCGGCCGGGCCGACATCGTGTTCCTGCGTGCCGACCGGGGGGAGATCGACCTCGCCGGCGTGCCCCCGGAGCTCGCCGGCCTGCTGCGGGACGCCCTGACCGCCGCTCCCGCCCGGCGTCCCGACCCCGAGGACCTCCTGCGCCGCCTCGAGCGGATCGACATGGACGCGGCGGTCGAGGGCGCGGAGGTCAGCGCCGACGACGAGGCCGGTGCCGCCGCGGCTGAGTTGTCCCAGTCCTCCCTCACAGCTGAGCCCAGGACGGAGGTCATCCCCCCTGTCGGCCGGCTCGGCACTGCGACCGCGCCCCTCGATGTGGCCGACGGTTATCGCGCCCCCGTCACCGAGGTGATCCCGGTGCAGGACGTCGAGGACCGCGGCCGTACAGAGGTTCTGCCGGTGGCCGCCCGGTCCGAGCGCTCGTCGACGCCGCCGGAACCGCCGACGGCGGTGCTGCCCCCGGTGCTCGGCGCCCCCACGCAGGCGCTGCCGCGGATCGCGGAGCCGATCGCCCCACAGCCGTACCCGCCCCATCCCGCCCCCCTGCAGGCGTACTCGCCGCAGGGGTTCCAGCCCCACCCTGCGCCGGCCTCTGCGCCGCCGGGGTATCCGGCGGCCCCAGCGCCGCCGCCCCGCCGGCCGCTGCTCGTCGGGCTCGGTCACCTGCTGCTCATCGGAGTGGCAGGAGTGGCCCCGTACCTGTCCCTGATCCTGATGCTGGTGCTCGGAGCCCTCGCTCGCACCTGGGAGGCCTCTTCGGCAGGTCTCCTCGCGCGACGCTCCCGGGGAGAGCGTGGGGGTGGCTGGACGGTGGGTGTCGCCGCCCCGTTCCGTGCCCTCCTCAACCTGTTGGTGGTGGCGTTGCAGGCACTCCTGCCGCTGGTCCTCGGACTCGTGCTGGTCGTCGCCCTCGACGCCGTCCTGGTGATGAGTCTGCAGACCCGCCTGCCCGTCGGGGTGCTGCACATGGGGGCGATGGCGGTGTGTCTGCTCCTGACCTGGTTCGGGCTCGGCGGGGGACCGACCCGCCGCGGGGCACACCGGATGGTTGGGGCGGCGGCACCGGACCGTGTGTGGTCGGCGGTGCTCGCGGGTCTGTTGCTGCTGCTCCTGGCAGCCGTCGCGTTGACGTTCATGGCGCGGAACGGCGCCCCCGACTACTTCCCGTTCCCCCAGATCCCGCCGCTCACCGAGGTTCTCGTCTGGCGCCGCTGACACGAGAGGGCTGCGCCGCTGACAGGGGGTCGCACGCACAGTGCTGGAAGGGTGGAGAGTGCGAAGGGTCAGGAGTGATCCGGCGCACTCGTCCCGAAGCGGTGCGACCGTGCCCGGTAGGCTCGGGTCGTTGAAACCTGTCGTTGATCGCTGCGCCGGTTCGCCCCGACGCGCGGCCTCATCCTGATGGAGGAACGGATGGCATCCCGCTCGACCCCCACCGGTTCCGGCAGCACCGGAGGCTCCGGCGCCTCCCGCCGCGAGGCCCAGCGCGAGGAGCTGCGGCGCCAGCGGCAGGAGGAACTCAAGCGTCAGACCACTCGTCGCAACCTGCTGATCGGTGGAGCATCGGCAGCAGGTCTGCTCGCCGCCGGGGGAATCGGCTACGGGCTGTTCCAGTCCTCGCAGTCCCGCACCCCCGAGGGTGAGGTGACGGCCCCGCAGGGCATCGCCGCGGACCAGCCGTACTACTCCCTCGGTGCGGCCCCCGGTTCGGGAGCGCCCGTGGTGGACGTGTACATCGACTTCATGTGCCCCTGGTGCGCCGTGTTCCACCAGACCAACGGCGCCGACCTCAACGCCCTGGTGGAGGAGCAGGTGGCCGAGTTCCGCATCCACACCCGTCGGTTCCTGGACCAGCTCTCCACCACCGGTGACTACTCCACCCGTGCGGCGAACGCTGCCGCTGCGGTGTACAACGAGAACCCCGCGAACTTCCTGCCGTATCTCGATCTGCTCTTCGAGAACCAGCCAAAGGAGCAGTCCGCGGGCCTCGACAACGCCCGGCTTCTGGAGCTCGCGCAGCAGGCGGGGGGCTCGGCGGAGCTGCAGTCCGCCATCGACGGGCGGACGTACTGGCGGTGGATCCGTGAGGTGGTGGAGGCCGAGGCCGCCGAGCGCACGCAGGGCACCCCGGCCGTGTTCATCAACGGCACACAGTGGGGCGCGGGCAACGAATGGCAGCAGGCCGGTGCGTTCGCCGCGGCCGTCCGCCAGGCCGCCGGCTCCGGTGCCGACGCCTCCGACGCGGGTGGGGCCTCGGACGCGGGTGGCGCCTCCGACGGCGGCCGCTGATCCGGACCGTCCTCCGTCAGCGAGGCCGCACCCCGTACGCTGGACACACCTCGCGGTAACACCGCGGGGCCCGCAGGAGTGGCGCAACGGTAGCGCACCTGTCTTGTAAACAGGTGGTTGCGGGTTCGAATCCCGTCTCCTGCTCCGAAGACACAGGTCGCGCCACCGTTCATGAACGGTGGCGCGACCTGTGTGCAAGGGCGGGTGGGTGCCGGGCCCCGCCCGCCGGGTGTGGTCAGTGCGTGGTCACTGCTTGATCTGGATCTGGGTGGTCTGGCCGCCCTCCCAGGTGTAGATCTTCCGCAGGTTCGTCGGAGACTGGGCGACACACCCGAGGGTGTGGCCGGACAGCGTGTGCGCGTGCAGCAGGATCCCCGAGCCCTTCCCCGAGATGTACGGGTTCTGGTTGTAGGAGATCACCTGGCCGAGGGCGAACGCCGTCGGGTTGCTGGTCGCCATGCCACCGGTGCCCGGGACGCAGCGCAGCTGGTTGCCGGTGGAGTCGTTGATGCCGCAGATGCCCGGGTCTCTCTCCGCGACGACGAACGGCGCCCGCCCCGAAGGGGGCGGGCGCCGTCGATGAACGCGGAACGTCAGGCGTTCTTCGCGGTGTTCTTGACCTCACCGGCGGAGCTCTGCGCGGAGTCCTTGACCTGCTGCGCCTTGTCGGCGCCCTCGGACTTCAGGTTCTGCGCGGACTGTGCGGCGGAGTCCTTCAGCGAGGCGGCGGCGTCACGGGCCTCCGGCTCGAGCTCCTCGCGCAGCTGCTGGGCGGCCTCGGTGGCCTTCTCCTTGGCGGCGTCGAGCAGCGGGGCGGCGCTGTCCTTCGCGCGGTTGGCGGCGTTCTGCTCCACCTGCGAGGAGGGGAGCAGGGCGCTCAGCAGCATGCCGGCGCCGAAGGCGATGACGCCGGCGGCCAGCGGGTTGCCGCGGGTCTGGCGACGCACCTGCGCCGGGGCCTGCTGGACGGCGCGCTGCGCCTCACCGGCCCACTCGGAGGCCTTGTCGCCCGCCTGATGGGCGTACTCGCGGGCCTGGTCGGCGTACTCGCCGACCGTACCCTGCACATCTTGCGCGGCGTAGCGCGCACGATCGCCCACGGAGGGGCCGTTGTTGTCGTCGGCGGAGCCCATGATGTTCTCCTTCATGTTCTGGATGCCGTCCTTGATCCGGTTGGTCTGACGACCCATCGCCTTGGCGGGGCTGACCTTCTCGGCGAGAGCGTCGACGTCCTGGCCGAGCGCGTAGCGGGTGCGCTCGATCTCGGCGCGGATCTCGTCGGGATTGTTGCTCGTGGTCATCGCGTCTCCTTCGCGGGGTTCAGGGTCTCGGGGATCTCCTGAAGCGTCTGCTGGGTCTGCGGCAGACCCTTGATCTTCTCGAGGTGCTTCTTGCCCAGCAGGGCGAGGACGGCGGCGATGATGCCCCACAGGATCGCCACGATCAGCGCGGCGAGACCGAGGTGCATGACCTCGTCCAGCAGCCACATGAGCATGAGCGAGAGGAACATCAGGGTGAAGAAACCGGCCACGGCGGCGCCGGCCAGGAAGCCCGCACCCTTGCCCGCCTTCTTCGCGGAGTCGGTGGCCTCGGCCTTTGCCAGAGCCACTTCCTGGCGCACCAGGATCGACACCTTCTCCGTCATCGAGCTGAACATGTGACCGAGCGACTCATGCTCGGCGCGCACCTCGGCCTGCGTGGGGCCGGGCGTGAAGGAGCCCTCGGTGTGGGGTGCGCTCATGCGTGACCACCGCGGTGGAGGTCGTCATGCGCGCCCGGCTGCGGGCTGTAGGCCGGCGCCTGGGAATCGACGTAGTGGGTCGACACGTCCGACTGGCCACCCTCCGGGGCGGCGGCGCGGCGACCGGTCGTCGGCTGGGCCGGGTAGGTGTACCCCTGGCCGGCCGGGTGTGCCTGGCCCGCCGCCGGGTAGGTTGGCGCGGCGGGGTAGCGCTGGTCGGCGGGGTAGCCCTGACCGGCCGGGTAGCCCTGGCCAGCGTGGCCGGTGCGCGAGGAGTACAGGTTCTGCGGCTCGTCGTCCTGGGCGGCGTCACGCAGGCTGCGGGTCAGGCGACCGACGACCACGCCGGCGCCGAGGGCGATACCGAGGAACGCCCCCGGGCGGCGTGCGGCGAAACGACGCACATCATCGAGCAGCTCGCTCGGCTGGGCGTTCTCGAGACGCTGAGCGACGGACTCGGCACGCTCGGTCACCGCGGAGAGGGCGTTGCGCACCATGTCGGTCTCCGGCTTCTGACCGGAGGCCAGGCGCTGGAGGTCGTCGGTGAGGGTCCGCACCTGGGCGGCAGCGCGCTCCTGCTGGGTGCCGGCCTGGGCGCCGAGGCGCTCCTGGACGGTGCCGCCGAGCTGCTTGGCGGTCTGGACCGCCTCATCCTTCAGCTGGCCCGCCTCCTGCTGCGCCGACTGCGCGAGGTCCTTGGCCTGGGCCTTCGCGTCCTGCGCGACGTCCTTGGCCTGATCCTTCGCCTCACCGGCGGTGGCCTGGGCCTTCTGCTTGGCGGCGGAGTCCTGCTGCCCGGTCTGCGGGGCGCGGGAGCCGTGAGAGGTGGGGTGGGAGTTGCCAGGGGCAGTGTTCGCCATGGGAACCCTTTCCGTGTCCTGTCGACACTTGTGGTCTAGCGGCAGCCGTGCTGCCTGCGCGACGTGCGCTGGGCATTGTGCCTCGGCTTCTTGAACGGCAGGTGAATGCCCCTGAGGCGTGTGCCCCGATGCTAAGGTTCGCTCCCTGATGTGACCTGCATCAATCGCCAGCGGCTCCCCGGCATCCCCCCTTCGGACATTCGTGCAGGTCAGCGCCGGTTCCGCATCGGGGGGTCGCCGGAGACGATCACCCCGCCGGGGGAGTGATAGCCCGGCGTCGGAGGGGTCTCCGTGCTGGTGAGTGGCGCGAACAACCGAACGGTCACCGCGGGCGCGGTGACCGTTCGAGGAGGGCCGGTGGGAGCCCGCCGGTTCAGGCTCCCGGCCTCACGCCCCGGAGGTGATGACCGGGATCGCGGTGGTGGCCGTCCCCGGCTCGGCGTCGGCGGAACGGATCTTCAGCCAGTAGAAGCCCTGCCCGGCCAGCGACAGCGTGACCCGTCCGTTCTCATCGATCGCGGGGAAGTCCGCGCCGCCGAAGATGTCCCGCAGGGCGCGGTTCTCGAAACCGTCCACGTGCAGGCGCGTGGTCACCGGCTGACCGGACAGGTTGAAGACGCACAGCAGGGTCTCGGCGTGCTCGGAGGCGTCCTCGCCGTGGTCGGCCCCGTCATAGGAACGGGTGAAGGCGAGCACGCGATCGGACTCCGTCGGCACGTTCGTGTAATCGCCCATCCCGAACGCCGCATGCTGCCGACGCACCGCCAGCATCCAGCGGACGAACGCCAGCAGCGACCCGGAGTGCGCCATCTGCGCCTCGACGTTCACCGTCGTGTAGTGGTAGACGAGCGACTGGATGACCGGCAGGTACAGCTTGCCGGGGTCGGTGATCTCGCTGAACCCGGCGTTGCGGTCAGGGGTCCACTGCATCGGCGTGCGCACCGCGTCGCGGTCCTCCAGCCAGATGTTGTCGCCCATCCCGATCTCATCGCCGTAGTACAGGAACGGCGACCCGGGCATCGCCAGCAGCAGGGCGTGGATCAGCTCGATCTCGGAGCGGGAGTTGTCCAGCAGCGGCGCCAGGCGCCGACGGATGCCGACGTTCGCGCGCATCCGTGAATCCGGGGCGTACCAGCCGAGCATGGCACTGCGGTCCTCGGGGGAGACCATCTCGAGGGTCAGCTCGTCGTGGTTGCGCAGGAAGGTGCCCCACTGCGCCCCGGCCGGGATCTGCGGGGTGTCGGCCATGATGTCGATGATCTTGCGGGCGCTGCCCTCGCGCAGGGCGTAGAAGATCCGCGGCATGACGGGGAAGTGGAAGCACATGTGGCACTCCGGGCCCTCCTCGTCGCCGAAGTACTCCACCACATCCTGCGGCCACTGGTTCGCCTCGGCGATGATCACGCGTCCGGGCCAGTTCTCGTCCACGAACGCGCGCAGCTCCTTGAGGAACGCGTGGGTGGCGGGAAGGTTTTCGCCATCGGTGCCGTCCTCCTCATAGAGGTAGGGGATGGCGTCGGCGCGGAAGCCGTCGATGCCCTTGTCCAGCCAGAAGCGCACGACGTCGAACATCGCCTCGCGCACCTTCGGGTTCTCGAAGTTGAGGTCCGGCTGGTGGGAGAAGAAGCGGTGCCAGAAGAACTGGCGGCGCACCGGGTCGAACGTCCAGTTCGACTCCTCGGTGTCCACGAAGATGATGCGGGCGTCCTGGTACTTCTCGTCGGTGTCGGACCACACGTAGAAGTCGCCGTAGGGGCCCTCCGGGTCGGAGCGCGACTCCAGGAACCACGGGTGCTTGTCGCTGGTGTGGTTCATCGGCAGGTCGATGATCACGCGGATACCGCGACGATGGGCCTCCGAGACCAGCCGCTCGAAATCAGTGATCGAGCCGAACTCCGGCAGCACCGACTCGTAGTCGGAGATGTCGTACCCGCCGTCGCGCAGCGGTGAGTTGAAGAACGGCGGCAGCCACAGGCAGTCGATGCCGAGCCACTGCAGATAGTCGAGGCGGTCGATCAGGCCGCTGAAGTCGCCGGTGCCGTCACCATTGCCGTCGGCGAAGGCTCGCACCATCACCTCGTAGAACACGGCGCGGCGATACCAGTGGGGGTCGTAGTCCACACCGGGACCGTGCGGGTTGAACTGAGCGGTCGGCAGGGGCATCGCGTCGGCTCCTGGGATCGAGGGGCGGGTGGCACCACGGTACTCTCACCGGGTGCCCGGTCCCCGCTCACCGAGCAAGCCCCTGCCACCGGCCCGCGTCATCGCCGCCGCCATGGCGGCGCTCCTGCTCACCGGCACCGGCCTGTTGATGCTGCCGGTGTCCTCGCCCGGCCCCGGATCGCCCCGCCGGGTCGGTGCCCTGTTCACTGCGGTCTCCGCGCTATGCGTCACCGGACTCACCGTCGTCGACACCGCCCGTGACTGGACCGTCTTCGGTCGCGTGGTGATCCTCGCGCTGATCCAGATCGGCGGTCTCGGTGTGATGACGCTCGCGACGCTGCTCGGTCTGCTCACCGCCCGGCGGCTCGGTCTCACCGCCCTGGTCCGCGCCAGCGGGGAGTCGCGCACGGCCCTCGAGGAGGCGCGCTCCGCGGTGCGGGGGATCCTGCTGCTGTCGCTGGGCACTGAGGCGCTGATCGCCGCGACGCTGTTCCCGCGGTTCCTGCTGGGGCATCACATGGACGCCGGTGCCGCCGCCTGGTATTCCGTGTTCCACTCGATCTCGGCCTTCAACAACGCCGGTTTCGCGTTGCGCAGCGACAATCTCATGAGCTTCGCGAGCGACCCGTGGGTGCTGCTGCCGCTCGCCGTGGCGAACATCGTCGGTGGCCTCGGGTTCCCCGTGCTGGTGGAGCTGGGGCGGCGCTACCGGGTGCCGCACTCCTGGAGCCTCGGCACGAAGCTGGTACTCACCGCCACACCGCTGCTGCTCGCGGCGGGTGCGGCCTACACCGCGGTGATGGAGTGGGACAACCCCGGCACCCTCGGGGCGCTCAGCCCGCGCGATCGCCTCGTCAACGCCTTCTTTCATTCGGCGGTCTCCCGCACCGCCGGGTTCAACGCCCTGGACATCGGGCAGATGCGCCCGGAGACCTGGCTGTTCACCGACGTGCTGATGCTCATCGGGGGTGGCCCGGCGGGCACCGCGGGTGGCGTGAAGGTCACCACCGTGCTGGTGCTGCTGGCGATCGTGCGCTCCGAGCTGCGGGGCGATCCGTTCGTGCTGATCCGCGGTCGTCGGCTCTCGCGCGCCCTGCACCGTCAGGCCATTACCGTGCTCACCCTGATGCTGCTGTCCATCGGCACCGTCACCCTGCTGATGGTCGACCTGGAGTCCCACTCCCTCGACCGGATCCTGTTCGAAGCGGTCTCCGCCGCCAGCACCACGGGCCTGTCCACGGGCATCACCGCCGATCTGTCGGACCCCTCGAAACTGCTGCTGTGCCTGGTGATGTTCGCCGGGCGAGTGGGCCCGGTGACGCTCGGTACCGCCCTGGCCGTGCGGCGGCGCCCGCTGCTGTACGAACCTCCGAAGGAAAGGCCGCTCATTGGCTAGATCACCGTTCTTCCCGTCCCGCCGGCACGAGGGCCGCGACGGCGTGCGCGGCGGTGAGGACCGCGTCCGCACCGTCGCGGTGCTGGGGCTCGGCCGCTTCGGCGCCACCCTCGCCCGGGAGCTCGCCCAGATGGGGGTCGAGGTCCTCGGGGTCGACGCGCACGAGGACATCGTGCAGGACCTGGATCCCCATCTCACCCACACGGTGCGGGCCGATATCTCCCGCGCCGAGGTGTTGGAACAGCTGGGGGTCGCGGAGGCCGACCGGGTCGTCGTCGCCGTCGGCGGTCGCCTCGAGGTGAGCGTGCTCGCCTGCTCCCATCTGCTCGCGCTGGGAGTGCGGGAGCTGTGGGCGAAGGCGGATACCGAGGCGCACGGGCTGATCCTGCAGCAGCTCGGCGTGCCGCACGTGGTCATGCCCCAGAAGGCGATGGGCCGCCAGGTGGCACACCGCCTCGTGGATCGGGCGGAGGACTGGGTCGACTACGGCGGCGGGCTCATCCTGGCGCGCTTCAGTGCACCGCAGCCGCTCTTCCATCGCACCGCCGCCGACGCCCGCCTCGGTGGCCACGATGACCTGCGGATCATCGCGCGGATGGGCGCCGGGCCCGCGAGCGCCGCCGGCTGGGAGTACGTCACCCCGCAGACGGAGTTCCTGCCCGGGGACGAGCTGATCGTCGCGGGCAGTGCCGCTCAGCTGGAACGCTTCGGCCGGCTCGCCCACGACGACTGACCCACCCTGGTCAGCGCTCGACGCGCCAGTCCACCGGTGCACCGCCCTGTCGCTCCAGCAGGTCGTTGGCGCGGGAGAACGGCCGGGAGCCGAAGAACCCCCGCGATGCCGACAGCGGGCTCGGATGGGCGCTGGTGATCACGGGGACCTCCCCGAGCATCGGTTGGAGCGACTGCGCATCCCGACCCCACAGGATCGCCACCAGCGGGCCGCCTCGATCGACCAGGGCCTCGATCGCCCGTCCTGTCACCGCCTCCCAGCCCTTGCCGCGGTGGGAGGCCGGTGCCCCGGGTCGCACGGTCAGCACGCGATTCAGCAGCAGCACGCCCTCGTCCAGCCACGGTGTGAGATCTCCGTGCGAGGCGGGCGGGATGCCGAGGTCGGCCTCGAGCTCCGTATAGATGTTCTGCAGCGACCGCGGCAGTGGTCGCACGTGCTGCTCCACCGCGAACGACAGTCCGATCGGATGCCCCGGCGTCGGATACGGGTCCTGCCCGACGATCAGCACCCGTACCTCCGCCAGGGGGCGGGTGAACGCACGCAGCACGTTCCGTCCCGCCGGGAGGTATCCACGGCCGGCCGCGTTCTCCGCCCGCAGGAAGTCCCCCATCGCGTGGATGCGGTCCTCCACGGGGGCGAGGGCCTGCGCCCAGTCGGGGGCGATCTGCTCAGACAGCGGGGCGGGAGAGGGACCGGTCGACATGCGCCCAGTGTGGCATCGGCACCGCCACCGGTTCCTCGGCGCGCCTGCCCACCGGGGCGCCGCCTGCGCCCTACCGTCGAGGGATGACGTCGCCCACCGAGCCGCTCACGGACCTCGACCGCCGCATCCTGGCGCTCGAGGGGCTCACCTTCCGCCGCATCGGTGCGAAGGAGCGGCGCATCCGCGAGGACCTGGGGCTGAGCCCCGCCGCGTACCGGGTGCGGCTCAACGCACTCCTGGATCGCCCCGAGGCGCTGCGTGAGGCCCCTGCGGTGGTGAACCGGTTACGGGCACGCCGCACCTCGGCCGATGCCCTCGGCGACGGAATCCGCGGTGTCGACGGGGACGAGCGCGTGGCCTGACCCGCCCTGTGTGGCCTCCCGCCCCTGGGGCACGCGGCCTGGTTCAATGGCCCCGTGGCAGATTCGTCGTACCCGTACCCGCCGGACCAGTTCGACCGTGAGGCCGATGCGGCGTCCTTCCATGGCGCCCACCGCGCGGAGGAACCGTTCTGGAAGCAGAACCTGGTCTACATCCTGGTGATCGCCGCGGCGTTCCTCACCCTGACGGTGCTGCTCTTCGCGCTCAACGGGCTCGGTGGCGGGGACCGGGAACCCGTCGAGGGCGGTTCTGTGGCGCCGACGACGCAATCCGCTCCGCCCGCCTCCGAGGCCCCCAGCTCCGAGGCGCCCGCGGCCGAACCCGACCGCTCCGTGACCGTCTCCGTGGTCAATGCCGGGGGGATCAACGGCCTGGCCGGACGCTGGCGCGAGCAGCTCGAGGATGCCGGCTGGGAGGATGTCGAGGTCGCCACCGCCGACAGCCGCCAGGAGAACCCGGTCGTCCTCTACCGCGATGAGGCCGACAGGGCCACCGCGCAGGCGCTCGCCGATGAGGTCGGTGCCGGGGAGGCCCAGCAGTCCGACGAGTACGAGTCCCGCATCACCTTCCTCGCCACCAGCGAACCCAGCGGGGAGGGTGCCGGCGAGGGCGAGGACCAGGGCGACGACCAGGGCGACGAGCAGGGCGACGACGGCGAGGGCTGATCGCCCTCGGCGAAGTGCCCGGGGCCGGAACCCGGAGCGTTAGCACTCCCAGCCGTAGAGTGCTTATGATGCCGTTGGCACTCGAAGGGCCCGAGTGACAGCCCGGGCCCGCGGTGCCGTTCCGGCTCCGTGAGGGGGCGGGTCCGCCTGTGACGTGAACGGCGGGCCGGTCCTCGTCCGTCGCGGGCACTGGGCCGGGTGGACACCACCACCACACGGGAGAGATTCCACAATGGCCAAGCTCATCTCTTACGACGAGGAGGCCCGGCGCGGTCTCGAGCGGGGTATGAACCATCTCGCCGACGCCGTCAAGGTCACCCTCGGCCCCAAGGGCCGCAACGTCGTGCTCGAGAAGTCCTGGGGCGCCCCCACCATCACCAACGACGGCGTCTCAATCGCCAAGGAGATCGAGCTCGACGATCCCTACGAGAAGATCGGCGCCGAGCTCGTCAAGGAGGTCGCCAAGAAGACCGACGACGTCGCGGGTGACGGCACCACCACCGCCACCGTCCTGGCCCAGGCGCTCGTGCGCGAGGGCCTGCGCAATGTCGCCGCCGGCGCCAACCCGATCGCCCTGAAGCGAGGCATCGACAAGGCCGTCGCCGCGGTCTCCGAGACCCTGCTGGCGCAGGCCAAGGAGATCGAGACCAAGGAGCAGATCGCCAACACCGCCGCCATCTCCGCGGCCGACCCGGCCATCGGCGAGCTCATCGCCGAGGCCCTCGACAAGGTCGGCAAGGAGGGTGTGATCACGGTCGAGGAGTCCAACACCATGGGCCTCGAGCTGGAGCTCACCGAGGGCATGCGGTTCGACAAGGGCTACATCTCGCCGTACTTCGTCACCGACGCGGAGCGCCAGGAGACCGTCCTGGAGGACCCGTACATCCTCCTGATCAACTCCAAGATCTCCTCCGTCAAGGACCTGCTGCCGCTGCTGGAGAAGGTCATCCAGGCCGGCAAGCCGCTGGCGATCATCGCCGAGGATGTCGAGGGTGAGGCCCTCGCGGTGCTCGTGGTGAACAAGCTGCGCGGCTCCTTCAAGTCCGTGGCCGTCAAGGCCCCCGGCTTCGGCGACCGCCGCAAGGCGATGCTGGAGGACATGGCCATCCTCACCGGTGGCCAGGTCATCTCCGAGGAGGTCGGCCTGAAGCTGGAGACCGCCGGTCTGGAGCTGCTGGGCCAGGCCCGCAAGGTCGTCGTCACCAAGGACGAGACCACGATCGTCGAGGGCGCCGGCGACGCCGAGCGCATCGCGGGCCGCGTGAAGCAGATCCGCACCGAGATCGAGAACTCCGATTCGGACTACGACCGCGAGAAGCTCCAGGAGCGCCTCGCGAAGCTGGCCGGCGGCGTGGCCGTCATCAAGGCCGGCGCCGCCACCGAGGTGGAGCTGAAGGAGCGCAAGCACCGCATCGAGGATGCCGTGCGCAACGCCAAGGCCGCCGTGGAGGAGGGCATCGTCGCCGGTGGTGGCGTGGCCCTGCTGCAGGCCGGCAAGGACACCTTCGGCACCCTCCAGCTCGACGGTGACGAGGCCACCGGTGCGAACATCGTCAAGGTCGCCATCGAGGCCCCGCTGAAGCAGATCGCCGTGAACGCCGGCCTCGAGGGCGGCGTCGTGGCGGAGAAGGTGAAGTCCCTGCCCGTGGGCGAGGGCCTCAACGCCGCCACCGGCGAGTACGAGAACCTGCTCGACGCCGGCATCATCGACCCGGTGAAGGTGACCCGTTCCGCGCTGCAGAACGCCGCCTCCATCGCGGGCCTGTTCCTCACCACCGAGGCCGTCGTGGCCGACAAGCCGGAGCCGAAGGCCCCGGCCGCCGGTGGCATGGACGACGGCATGGGAGGCATGGGCGGCATGATGTGATCCGCCCCTGAGGCGATCACCTCGGCCCGCGCCGATCATCCGCAGCGCCCCGTCCCGGATCTCCCGGGGCGGGGCGCTGCGCATCCGGAGTGCGCCGTGCTCGCACTCGACGGCTCACACGTCGAGGATCCGCTGCACCACGGCCCGCTGTTCCGGCCGCATCCGCTCCAGGGCCTCCGCCACCGGCAGCAGTGCCGCACCGGTGATCTCCCGGCCGTCGAGCTGCTGGACAGGCGGGGCATCGGTGATGTCGACGGTTCCGGTCAGCCAGATCTCCACCCGGTGCCTCATGCCGGTCTCCACCTGGGCGAGGGTGAGGTCGCGCGGTGTGAGGCCGCATTCCTCGCGCAGTTCGCGCGCCGCGGCCTGCACGGCCTGTTCCCCGGGGGTGAGGTGCCCGGAGGGCACGCCCCATCGTCCGCCCTCCCAGAAACGGTGCTCGAACAGCAGGATCCGACCGTCCGGGGAGCGCAGCACCGTGCACACGCCGACGAGGAACCGTGGTTGGGTGAGCACCACCGCCCACCACACGAGCTTGCGCCGCAGCAGCGGGGGTGCGGCCGCGGCGGCCGCCCGGGCCAGGCGATCCAGAAACGACATCAGTGCACGTGGCGGGTGGGCTCGGCCTGCACGGGCAACCCGGCCGCCGCCCAGCCGCGGAACCCGCCGTCGAGGTCCGTCGCATGGACCAGGCCCAGCTCTCGCAGGTTCCGCGCCATCAGCGAACTCGAATAGCCCTCATTGCAGACCACCACCACGATGTCGTCGTAACCGGGACCCCCGTCCATCCGATACGGGCATTGGGGGTCCAGCCGCCACTCCACCACGGTGTGGTCGATGACCACTGCCCCGGGGATGTGGCCCTCCGGTCCGCGGGTGTGGGCGCCGCGGATGTCGATCACCAGCGGCGCGCGCTCCCCGGCGAGTGCCTCCTGCAGCTCACGCGGGGTGAACCGGTGCGGCCCCGACGCCCGGGCGGCGGCGAGGACCTCGGCGATGCTGCGGCGCGGTGCGGGGGAGTCGGTGGGCATCCCCCGAGCCTAGCCGGGAGGGACACTCGCCGCGGACGGGGCCGGGAGTGTGCCCTAGCCTCGAGGTATGCAGCCTGAGCAGGAGCACGACCACCCGGCCCCGGTCTCCACCGCCACCAGCCCCCTCGGGGTCCCCGACTCGCTGACGGTCCGCTCCGAGGCGGCTGCGGCGGTCGGCGCGGCCCTGCTGGCCGGCGGCATGGCGTCGTTCCGGGTGAAGGCGGCGATGGCCGTGGTGGCGCGGGCGTTGGGGCTCGACTCCTTCCGGGCGATCGTCACCTTCACCGACATCACCGCCACAGCCACCCTCGGGGGGCGGTACCGCACGCGCATCACCCAACCCGAGCACGTCGGCGTCGATGTCGACCATCTCGCGCGGATCCACCGCATGGTCGAGGACCTCCCGGAGCGGGTCGAGGCCGCGGAGGTGTTCGAGCGGCTCGCGGTGATCGCCGCCCGGCCGCCGCTCCATTCCGCAGTGGTGAACGCTCTCGCGGCGGGTCTCGCCTGCGCGGCGTTCTCGTTCCTGAACCGTGGCGGTCCGACGGAGATGGTGTGCGTGCTGATCGCTGCGACCCTCGGTCAGGCGCTGCGTCGGGCCCTGCAGCGCCGCCAGTGGAACCACCTGCTGATCACCGTGCTCGCGGCCACCCTCACGAGCATCGTGTACGCCCTGACGATCGCCGCCGGCACCCGCTGGGGGGTGGTGGGGCCCGGCCATGAGGGCGGGTATCTCGCGGCGATGCTGTTCCTGGTGCCGGGGTTCCCGATGATCACCGGGATCCTCGACATCGTGCGCTCCGATTTCTCGGCGGGCGTCGCCCGGCTCACCTACTCGGCAATGATCGTGCTGGCCGCCGCGGCGAGCGTGTGGACGGTGTCGGTGGTCGTCGGGATCACCCCGGGTATGCCCCCTGGGGCTGAGGTCCCGTTCGTGCTGGACCTGGTGCTGCGGGCGCTGGCCACATTCGTCGGCGTGCTGGGGTTCGCCGTCATCTTCAACTCCCCGTGGGGCATCGCCCTGGGGGCCGCCGCGGTGTCGATGGTCGCGAACACGCTGCGGCTGGCGATGATCGACTCCGGGGCCCCCGCGCAGCTCGCGACCCTGGTGGCGACCTGCCTGGTGGGGGCGCTCGCCTACCTAGTGGCGCGGCTGACGCACATCCCCCGCACCACCATCTCCGTGCCGGCGGTGGTGATCATGATCCCCGGTTTCACGCTGTCCATGGCGTTCGCCCTGATGAACTCCGGGGACGTCACCGGGGCCCTGGTGCTGGCGCAGGAGGCGGTGCAGGTGATCCTCGCGGCCGGGTTGGGCCTGGCCCTCGCCCACCTCGCCACGTCACCGGCGTGGCGTCGGGTCACCCAGCCGCACTGACGGCACCCGGCAGGCCCCAGGCGCGTGCCAGCAGCTCCAGCGACCGCAACCGGTCGGCTACGTCCACGAAGGTGCCCGAGAGGATCAGCTCGTCGGCCCTCGTCTGCTCGACCAGTCGCTCCAACTGGGCCGTCACGGTGTCGGGGGAGCCGACGGCCCGCACGGAGGTGGCGTGTTCCACCCGCTGCAGCACGGGTTCCGGCACCACGGTGGTGATGTCGTCGACCGGCGGCTGCGCCAGGCGTCGCTGCCCGGTGATGATCCCCGCGAAGGCCTGCTGCCCGGTGGTGAACAGTCGACGGGCCTGCTCGTCGGTGTCGGCCACCACCACGTTCACCGCGACCATGGTGCGGGGCTCACGGATCTGCGCCGTCGGGGCGTCGGCCGTGAACTCCCGCCGGTACAGCTCCAGCGCCTGGAACAGCTGATCGGGGGCGAAATGGCTGGCCACGGCGAAGGGCAGGCCTAGGCGCGCGGCCAGCCGGGCGCCGTTGACGGTGGAGCCGAGCACCCACATCGGTACCTGCGTGCCCTCCGCCACGGGGGCCTGGATCCGCAGCGTCCGCTCCTGATCCGCAGGGGCCGACCACGCCTGCATCAGTCGCACCGCCTCCATGAACGCCTCTGGGTCGGCGGCCGTGCGGGACAGCAGCTGGGCGGTGAGCGGGTCGGTGCCGGGGGCGCGGCCCAGACCCAGGTCGATGCGGTCGCCGTGGATCTGCACCAGGGTGCCGAACTGCTCGATCACCGCCAGCGGTGCATGGTTCGGGATCATCACCCCGCCGGAGCCGACGCGGATGCGTTCGGTGCGAGCGGCGGCATGAGCGATCAGCACACTGGTCGCGGTCGCGGCGAGGTTCACGGCGTTGTGGTGCTCGGCGTACCAGAAGCGCTCGTAGCCGAGACGGTCGGCCGCCTGTGCCGCCGCCACGGAATCGGCGATGGCCCGGGCGGCGGTGGTGCCCTCCGCGATCGGCACCACATCGAGGATTGACAGGGGAACGCGCACAGAGCTCATGAGGCGAATCTACGCGCGTCGACGGGGGCGTGCCGGGGCGTGTGAGGTGGGCGGGTCAGGCCGCGAAGACATTCCAGAAGCGTCCGCCGTCGATGACCACCATCAGGGCGCCGACCACGGCGATCAGCACCCCCAGCGCGATCACGAACCCGTCGGCGACACGCAGGGGACGCCGGGCGTACCAGGTGCGGCCGCGTCCGCTGCCGAAGCCGCGCAGCTCCATCGCGGTGGCCACCGTCTCGATCCGTTCGAAGGTGCCCAACAGCAGGGGCACCAACACCCCCACTGCGTTGCGGATCCGCTCGCGCAGCGGCGCCGCGCGGCTCAGGTCCCGTCCGCGGGCCTGCTGTGCGCGGGAGATGATCAGGAACTCCTGCTGCACCTCGGGGATGTAGCGCAGAGCCAGGGATACCGCATAGGCGATGCGGTACGGGACACCGAGACGATGCAGTGAGGAGGCGAACTCCGGCGGTCGCGTGGTGGCGATGAACAGCAGCACGCTGGGCAGGATCGCCACATACTTCGCGGTGACGGACGCCTGATACCACAGCTGTTCGGCGGTGAGCGCCCAGCGGCCCGGCAGACCCACCAGCACCGTGCGGGATCCGAACAGCTCTGCGCCGTACTGCGGTGCGAACACGTAGATGAGCAGGTTGTTCAGCGTCATGAACACGGCGATGAACCCGAGCACCACGGCCAGGTCCCGCAACCGCACCCGCGAGACCACCCACAGCACAGCCGAGAGCACGCACAGGGCCAGCAGGTAGCGCAGGTCGAAGGTCAGCATGCCGCCGATCACCACGCCGATCACCAGCACCAGCTTCGACACCCCGCTGAGACGGTGCAGGGCCCCGGGCCGGTCCACGTACCCCAGGACAGAGCCGCTCATGCCCGCTCCTCCCGGTCCGCGGCGATCTGACGGCGCACCAGCGCGTCCGGGTCCAGGCCGCAGCGCACGGCGAGGGTGTGCAAACCGGTGGTCACCAGATCGGCGGCGTGGGTGAGCTCCGGGTCGGTGAGCACCCGCGCGGGGTGCGCGTCGGCCAGGAGGCGGCCTCCGCTCATCACCAGCACCCGCTGCGTGTACTCCAGGGCGAGGTGCATGTCGTGGGTCACCAGCACCACGGCGGTGCCCTCGGCGGCCACCAGCTCCACGTGGTCCATGAATTCCGCGGCATGGCGCATGTCCTGCCCCGCGGTGGGCTCGTCCAGGATCAGCACAGACGGACCCACCACCAGCACTGACGCGATGGTGAGGCGTTTGCGCTGCCCGTGGGACAGCGCGCTGATCGGCCATGACCGGTAGGGCAACAGCCCGCACACCTCGAGTGCGTGGCGGATGCGCTCCGCGGCCTCCGGCTCCTCGGGGTTCCGTCCGAGGCCGAGGGCGACCTCCTCCCGGACCGTGGGCTGCGACAGCATCTGTGAGGGTTCCTGGAGGACGTAGCCGACGCGGCGGCCGCGGGCGGCGATGCCCTCGGAAGCGGTGTCGCGCCCGTCCAGCAGGATCCGGCCACCGGCGAGCGGCACGAACCCCGCGATCGCCCGCGCGAGCGTCGATTTCCCCGCACCGTTGGAGCCGACGAGGCCGACGATCTCCCCGCGTCCGACGGAGGCGCTCACCCCGTCGAGCACCCGCCGGCCGCCCAGGTCGACGGCCACGTCCTGGAGCTCCAGCGTGGCTGAGACCGGTAGGCCCGCTGCCACGGGCGGAGTCTGCACCGTCGGAGGGGAGGTCGGCCCGGACGTCACCCAGTGGTGAAGTGCCTCCACCTGGGCGGGTGTCAGAGTGAGCGTCTCCGCCCGGCGTGGCGCCTGCTGCGCGGTGACCGGCTGGCCGGCATGCCGCAGGGCCTCCACATGCAACGGAGGTCGGATGCCGTGCGCGGGCAGCACCCCGCTGGCCAGCATCTCATCCGGTGGGGCGTCGGCGACGATCCGACCCTGATCCATCAGCACCACGCGGTCGACGTCGCGGTGCAGGACGTCCTCCAGCCGGTGCTCCACGATCACCACGGCGGTGCCGCGCTGCGCGTGCACCTGCGCGAGCAGATCGATCGCCGCCCGCCCTGAGGCGGGGTCCAGCATCGCGAGTGGCTCATCCACCAGCAGTGCGCGCACCTCGTCGACCAGCACCCCGGCCATCGCCACGCGTTGCTTCTGACCTCCGGACAGGGCCTGCGGCGGGTCGTCGAGACGATGATCGATACCCACGAGCCGCGCCGCCTGTGCCACCCTCCGGGGCATGTGCGCGGGATCGACCTGCTGGTTCTCCAGCGAGAACGCGATGTCCTCCGCGACGGTGAGGCCGACGAACTGCGCATTGGCGTCCTGCAGCACGGTGCCCGCGACCCGTGAGACCTCCACCAGGGAGGCGCGGGACGGGTCGAGGCCCGCCACGTGCACTCTCCCCTGGAGGGTGCCGGGGAAACGGTGCGGCACGAGGCCGTTGATCAACCGCAGAAGGGTCGACTTCCCACTGCCGGAGGCACCGATGATCGCGACCCGTTCCCCGGCGTCGATCCGCAGCGACACCTGGTGCAGGGTCGGCTCAGCTTGAGCACGGTACTGGAAGGTGACGTCCTCGAGCCGGATCAGTGGGTCGTCGGGACGCTGGGCGGCCGGGCTCACCGGTCGACGGTCAGCGAACCGGTGCGGGTGCGGGTGCGGGAGTAGGCCAGCAGGAGCAGAGTGCCGATCACCCCGGTGGTGAGGGTGTTCGCGACGAAAGCGACCGCGCCCTGCGTGAACACCTTCCCGGCGGGCTCGGCGTAGATGAGGATGTCACCCAGCGGGGCGATGACCAGCCAGGCCAGAGCGTGCGCGACCACCACGGCGCCCAGGAACCGGCCGATGGTGCGGCCGCCGAACTCACCCTCGTGGATCGCGTGACGCAGCATCAGCAGGCCGACGACCAGTCCGAACACCCCCGTCGCGAACTCCCAGGAGAGCCAGATGCCGAACCCGGTGGCGTCCACCAGTAGGTGGCCGATGAACCCGGCGAGCGCACCCACCCACGGCCCATACAGCACCGCGAACACCGCCAGCACCCCGTACTGCAGAGCGATCGAGGTGTTCGGCACGGGGGAGGGGACCGCCACGAAGCGGCCGAGGACGAAGAACAGGGCGGCGCCGATGCCGATGGCGACGACCTGGGTGACGGGGGAGGTGCGGTGCATGGTGGTCTCCGGTGGGTGAGAGGAGGGATGGACGGGATCAGGGTGCGGGGCGCAGCGACACCCGCCAGGAGGCGCCGGTGCCCAGGGAGAAGGCGCGCGCATAGTGTCCCCGGTTGATGGCGATGGCCATACGGTCCAGGGAGTTCACGTACAGCAGGGACTCGCCGATCTCCACCGACGCGAAACTCGGCACGTAGCGCATCTGGGCGGCATGGACGACGACATCGTGGTGCATCACGCGCACCGTGACGCGGTCCCCGTGCTCGACCCCGAGCTCGCGGAACAGGGGCCGCGGGATGGAGGTCCACAGGGAGCCGTAGCGCACGTCGAGAGCATCGATCGCGCCGTGGACGGCGCCGTCCTCGAGGACCGGGTCATCGACCGGCAGGGTCACCAGCTCCTCCCGGGCAACGGGGGCACCGACATCGGCGAAGTCGATGATCCCGGCGGCGAGGCGCGCCCCGGTGTAGGCGTAGACGTCGCGACCGTGGAAGGTGTAGGACTCCGCGGATCCCTGCAGACGGTTGGCGGTCTCATCGATGATCCGCACCTCGTCCAGCCCGAAGAAGCGATCGACATGGGTGAGGGTGCCGTTGTTGGGCGTCACGACCAGGTGGCCGCTGGCGGTGCGGGCGACGACGCTCAGCCGGTCGGAGCCCACTCCCGGATCCACGACGGACACGAACACTGTGCCCTCGGGCCAGTACTGCACCACCTGCGCGAGACGGTAGGACCCCTCGTGGATGTCGTACGGCGGGATGTTGTGGGTGAGGTCGTGGACCCGCAGCTGCGGGGCGACGCCCAGGGCCACGCCGTACATGGCGCTGACGGCGCCGTCGTCGAGGCCGAAGTCGGATTGCAGGACCAGGGGGTGCATCCGCTCAGTATGCGGCCCGGGAGCGCCCCAGCGCTCCCGGGTCCATCGGCGCGGCATCAGCCGAGCGAGGGCAGGGTCACTCGCGGACCTTCTGCTCACGCGCGGCGGTGTAGCCCAGGGCCACTCCCTGGCAGGGGTCGAGTGCGCTCGTCGCGATCGTCGGCGACGCGGTGGTGTCGATGCCTGCCCCGAATCCCAGAGGCCCACTGGCGTCGTAGAGTCCCGCGTCCATACCTCTGACGACATAGTGCAGCTGACCGTCGGCGGTCCCGGAGCCATCGAGTGGCCCGACCACTCGCACAAGGGCCGTTGCAGTCCAGGTGGTTGTCTCGACGTCGGTCCAGGTCCCGTCGGGATTCTGCACTGAGGTCAGCGGTCCGGGCGAGGGCGTCAGACCTGTGGTGGAGACGATGTCGAGGGAACCGTCAGGGCTGCTGAACGTGAGCGTCCCGATCTGGTCGGTGGTGTAGGTCGAGGGAACGGTGAGCCGCCAGAGGTAGAGGACCTCCAAGCCGGCAGCGAGGGGGGTACCGCCTTCGGTGGTGCCGATGGCCACAGTGTTCTCCACGATTGTCGGCGTCATGGCGATCACGCCGGTGTTGGCCATCGAATAGTTGTCTGATGGGTACACCAGGGCCGATCCCGTCACATTCGTGCTCGGGTCACACTGCGACGCGGCGAGGGCGGGGGCGGTCACGGAGACGACGGCGACGGGGCGGCCCAGAGGACGCCTCGGGTCAGGGCACGGCGGGACACAGTGGTCATGCGGGGGTCCTTCGGTGGGGGTGGCGCCACCGAAGGGTGGAGCGTCATGCCACCGTATGACCTGCACGAATGCAGTGGAATGGCGAGGAATCAGTGGGACCGTGACGTCCGTCCCGTCGCGGGCCGCAGACCGGAGAGCCGGGTCTCAATCCTCGCGGGGCGGCACCGTCGGATCGTGGTCGTCGTCGTGGATACGGATGTAGGCCGTGGGGATGTCCATGTACGACGCCGGATCGCTGATGGGCTCCAGGTGCGTGAGCACATGCAACCCCTCCAGGGCGCCGCGCAGCTCGTCCTCGAGGCCGTCGATGTAGTCGTGGCCCTGTTTCACCGTCCAGTCGTCGGGCACCAGCACGTGCACGTTCATGAACTTCTGCTGCCCCGCCTCGCGGGTCTGCAGGCCGTGGAACGTCACCTGACCGTCGGTGCGGCGCCGCAGGATCTCCGTGATCACGGCGTTGTCCTCCTCCGGCAGCACCTTGTCGAGCAATCCGGAGATCGACTCGGTCATCAACCCGATGCCGGTCACGATGATGTTCACACCCACGGCGAAGGCCACCACGGCATCGAGACGGTCCCAGCCCGTCAACCACACCAGCCCCACGCCGACCAGCACGCCCACGGAGGTCCACACGTCCGTCATGAGGTGTTCGCCGTCGGCGGTGAGGGTGATGGACCGGTGACGCGCACCGGCGCGCATCAGCACCACCGCCACCACACCGTTCAGCAGGCTCGCCGCCACGGAGATCAGCAGCGCCGGGCCGACATTCTCCAGCGGACGCGGATGGATGAAGCGCTCCACACTCGTCACCAGGATCACGGCGGCCGCCACGAAGATCATGGCGCCCTCCACCGCTGCAGAGAAGTATTCGGCCTTCGCCCGCCCGTAGAGGAACTGCTCGGTGGCGGGTTTCGCCGCGATCTTCAGGGCGATCAGCGCGCCGATCGCGGCCACCAGGTTCACCGTCGACTCCGCGGCATCGGAGAGCAGGCCGACCGACCCGGTCATCGCCCAGGCGGCGGTCTTCAACGCGATGGTGGCGATCGCAGCGGCGATCGACAGCCAGGCGAACCGGGTGAGGTCCACGGGCTGAGAAGGGGTCACGGTGCCTCCTGGGGCGGGGCGTGGGGTGCGGGGGCCGAGGGGCGCCCCCGTACGGTACCCGGGGCAGGACCGGTGGGGCGGCTCCGGTCGGTCACCCGCGAGGGCGGCCTTGGCCCGCAACGCGCCGACGACGGCGCCCGCTGCCGGAGCCACGCCCGCCGCCTGTGCGGCCTCCACCGGGCCCGCGCCCACCGCCGGTGCCCGTCTGCTGCGGGGCCGGTGCCGGGTCCGTGGCCACCTCGGAGATCTGCCGCTCGCCGGGCGCGAGCTCCTGCAGCACCGGGCTGCCGGCATGCACGTCCTGGTGGTGGGTGGGGCGGATGTTCGCCTGACGCATGAGCCCGGCCACGTCCTTGCGCTGCTCCGGCAGCTGCACCGTCACCACGGTGCCGTCGGAGCCGGCGCGGGCGGTGCGGCCGCTGCGGTGCAGGTAGGCCTTGTGCTCGGCTGGCGGGTCGGCGTGCACCACCAGGCCGACATCGTCGACATGGATGCCACGGGCGGCGATGTCGGTGCACACCAGCGTGGTCGCGGCACCCGATTCGAAGGCCTCCATGGTGCGCACCCGTGCGTTCTGCGAGAGGTTGCCGTGCAGTTCCACGGCCGCCACCCCGGAGCGGTTGAGCTTGCGGGTCATGCCCTTGGCGCCGTACTTCGTGCGGGTGAAGACGATGGTGCGGCCGGGGGCGGCGGCCAGATCCCGGATGACGTCGAAGCGGGTCTCCGGGGTGACCTCCAGGACGTGATGGTCCATGGTGCCGACGGGCGAGGTCGCCGGATCGGCGGAGTGTGTCACCGGGTCGTGCAGGTACCGGTCCACGACGGTGCGCACCCCGCCGTCGAGGGTGGCGGAGAACAGCATTCGCTGACCGCGCCGCGGGGTGCGGTCGAGGATCCGCCGCACCATCGGCAGGAACCCCATGTCGCTCATGTGGTCGGCCTCGTCCAGCACGGTGATCTCCACGGCGGAGAGATCCGCGTGGCCCTGGCCCATGAGGTCGAGCAACCGGCCGGGGCAGGCGATGAGCACGTCGATACCGCCCGTGAGGGTATCCACCTGGGGCTTCTGGCCGACCCCGCCGAACACGACGGCGTACCGCAGCTCGGCTGCCCGGGCCAGAGGGGCGAGCGACTCGCCGATCTGGCTGGCCAGTTCCCGGGTGGGTGCGAGGATCAGCGCCCGGGGTCGACGGGCCTGGCGGCGGCGCGGCTGGGCCAGCAGGCGGGCGACGGTCGGCAGCAGGAAGGCGTAGGTCTTCCCGGAGCCGGTGCGTCCGCGGCCGAGCACGTCCCGGCCGGCCAGGGAATCCGGCAGGGTCGCCTGCTGGATGGGGGTGGGGGAGGTGATGCCCTGCGGCGCGAGCGCCTCGATCAGGACAGGGGGCACGCCGAGGCGCGCGAAATCGGTGGAGGTCAAAGGGGGTCCGTTCGATGACGGCCTGCCGGTCGCGACCTCGACCCGGCGCCAGGGCGCGCGGGGAGTCGGACGCCCGGGTCGGGCGCGCGCCGTGGCAGGGCTGGACGGCGCAGATCCTCGACACTACCCGCCCGGGCCCGGCACGCCGGGCCGGCTGTGACGTTCCCGGCAGGGCCACCCCGACAGGCCGACGGCCCGCCACCCCGCAGCAGCGGGACGACGGGCCGTCGGTGTCGCGCAGTCGGCCGGGCTCAGTGCTCCAGCGCCGAACGCTCGGACAGCTTGCGCACCCACAGGTACAGCGCCGCGACGGTCGCGGCGAACACCAGCACACCGAGCACGGTCGCGATCGGGGCGAAACCCTGCGGCATGATCGCGAGCGGGGAGTCGTTGCCGGTGGCCGCGACGATGCCCGCCAGCAGCACTCCGAACAGGGACTCACCGACGATCAGACCGGTGGCCATCAGCACGCCCAGGCGCTTGGCCAGCTCCGGATCGCGGGCGCGGTCGGCCCAGCGGTCGTACAGCATGCCGATGAGGGCACCCAGCGGGATGATCAGGGTGATGGCCATCGGCAGGTACATGCCCATGCCCACCGCCAGCGGCGGCAGTGCGAGCTTGCGCTCGGAGCGACGGGAGACGGCCCGCAGCACCTCGTCGATGACGATCACGACGGCGCCGATCAGCGCACCCAGGCCCAGCAGACCCCAGTCGAGGTCACCGCCGAGCACGCCCTCCACCAGCGAGGAGATCAGGGAGGCCTGCGGCGCGGCGAGGGCGTTCTCACCGGCCCCGGGTGCTCCGGCGAACCCGAAGGCGGTGGCCATGAGGCCCAGCACCGGGGGGATGATCAGGGAGCCGAAGGCCACACCGATCACGAGCGCCACCTGCTGCTTCCACGGGGTGGCGCCCACCAGCTGGCCGGTCTTGAGGTCCTGCAGGTTGTCGTTCGAGATGGTCGCGATGCCGAACGCCACCGCGGCGGTGAACAGGGTGTACGCGACCAGCGCGGAGGTGTCGGCGCCACCGGCGACGGCCTTCACCACCAGGGCGGCGGTGAGGGCCACCAGGATGCCCACGCCCGAGATCGGGCTGTTGGAGGCGCCGATCAGACCGGCCATGTATCCGCAGACGGAGGCGATGAGCAGGCCCAGCAGCAGGATGTACAGGATGCTGACGAGGATCAGCCCGCCGACGCTGCCGACCAGGGCGGTGTCGCGCACGAAGAACCACAGCAGCCCGGCGATCGGCAGCATCGAGGCGAGCGTCACCCCGGCGACCACCGGGAACGGGATGTCGCGCTCGGTGACGTCCACCTCGGTGCCGGCCTTCCGGGCGCGGCTGGAGGCGAGGCTCTGGGTGATGCCGCGGACGATCGGCCCGAGGATCCGCAGCAGCGTCCAGATCGCCGCCACGGCGATGGCGCCGGCGCCGATGAAGCGCACATCGGAGCCGAAGATCCCGCCGACGGTCTCCATCAGGTCACCCTGGCCGACCTGCCCGGCGGAGCGCATGGGCAGCAGCACGAAGTAGCTGAGGACCATGCCGATGATCATGGCGATGCCGACGGTGATGCCGACCAGGTGGCCGACGCCGATGAGAGCCAGCGAGAGGCTGGCACCGACCATGGTGCCGCCGGCGCCGACGCGGAACGCCCGCTCCACGGACGACCCGATCAGCTTCAGGTTCGCGAGCAGGTTGAACCCGGCGGCGGCGAGGGAGCCGACGAGGATCGCCCGCAGGCCGCGCTTGGACTCGACGGCGCCGGTGTGGGCGTTACCGACCTTCAGCACCTCCGCGGCGGCGACACCCTCCGGGTAGGGGAGGTCGGAGCCGGTCACCAGGGCGCGGCGCAGCGGGATGGAGAACATCACGCCGAGCGTGCCGCCCAGCAGACACACCGCCACGGTGGTCCAGTAGGGGAAACCGGTCCACCAGCCGACGATGACGAGACCCGGCAGCACGAAGATGATCGCGGAGAGGGTGCCCGCCGCCGAGGCGATGGTCTGGACGATGTTGTTCTCCATGATCGTGTGATCGCGGAAGTTCCGCAGGATCGCCATGGAGATGACCGCCGCCGGGATGGAGGTGGCGAAGGTCAGGCCCACCTTCAGGCCCAGGTAGACGTTGGCCGCGGTGAAGATCAGCGTGATGATGCCGCCGATGATCACGCCGCGGAGGGTGAGCTCGCGCAGACCGCTGGTGCGGGGCGTGGGGGAGCTCGTCGGAACTGCTGCCGACATGAGGAGGCTCCTCGGGTCAGGCGCCCGGGGGAGGGCGCGGGGGTCGGCCCCGCCGACGCGGGACCGGGGAAGGGACGAGGGGAGCCTACCGCGCCGTCGGTGTCCACGCCGTCTCGTACGCTGGACCTACCCGGGAAGGGAGTCACCGATGACCGCGCTGCGCCCCACCCCGGCGGATCGTGTGATGCGCGCCGCCGTCGGGGTCCTCGCTGCTCTGCCTCGCCCCGTGCTGCGGCTACTCGCGGGTCCCGCGCGGACGGTCGACGGCCAGGTCCTCGACCCGGAGGTGCGGATCGGTCTGCGGGTCCTGTCGCTCTCCCCGCCGAAGCCGTTCGCCTCGCAGCCCGTGGAGGTCTCTCGCCGCACCATGGACCATGAGGCCTGGCAGTTCGGTGGGCGGCCGCTGCCGGTCGGCGGGATCGAGGACCACACGGTTCCCGCGGATCACGGGGGCATCCCGGTGCGCCTGGTGCGGCCGCCGGCCGCGGCCGGGCGCCCACCGCTGATCGTCCATTTCCACGCCGGCGGGTTCGCTCTCGGTTCGATCGAGTCCCATATGCCGCTGGCGCGGTTCCTCGCGCATCACTCCGGGGCAGCCGTTCTTCTGGTGGACTACCGCCTCGCCCCGGAGCACCCGTTCCCCGCAGGCCACGACGACGCCGTCACCGCCTACGGCTGGGCCCTCGCACAGGCGGAGCGTCTGGGCCTGTCCCCGCGGATCGCCGTCACCGGTGACTCCGCCGGCGGCAACCTCGCCGTGCACGTGGCGCGCACCGCCCGGGATCGTGGCCTGCCCGCCCCTGCCCAGCTGGTGCTGCTGTCCCCGTGGCTGGACCTCGCCTCCCGGCGCCGCTCCCGCACCCTGTTCCACGACGGCTACTTCCTCACCGTCCCCGACCTCGAGTGGTATGTGCGGCAGCTGCTGCCGGAGGCCGGCACCGGGGGAGTCGGGCCCGACGATCCGCGGGTGTCGCCGCTGCGGGATCCCGATCTGCGCGGCCTGCCGCCCACCCACCTGGCATACGCGGGCTTCGACCCGCTGCGCGATGAGTCCCGGGACATGGCGGCGCGCCTGCGGGAGGCCGATGTGCGGGTGTCGGAGCGCTGCTGGCCCGGACTCGTCCACCCGTTCTGCAACACCCTCGGCACGGGCGGCAGTTCCCGCCGCGCCATGCTGGAGGTCGCGACGATCCTGCGGACCGCGCTCGACGCCCCCGCCTGAGCTGGCGGGTGAGGCGTCCCGACATCAGCACGCAGGGCCGCCGCCCCCTCGTGCACGGGGCGCCATCCTGCCCCGTCGCACCCCGTGCGGGACAATGGGTCGCATGACGATCACCGCGGCCGCAGACGGCTCCGCCCTCGGGAACCCCGGCCCGGCCGGCTGGGCCTGGTACATCGACGACGACACCTGGCGCGCCGGCGGCTGGCCCCACGGGACGAACAACATGGGCGAGCTGAAGGCGGTGCTCGACCTGCTCGAGGCCACCGCCGTCGACGCCGACCAGCACCTGCGGATCCTGTGCGACAGCCAGTACGTCATCAACTCCGTGACCCGCTGGATGCCCGGTTGGAAGCGCAAGGGATGGCGCAAGAAGGACGGCAAGCCGGTGCTGAACGTCGACCTGCTGAAGGCGATCGATGCCGCGCTGGCGGGCCGCAGCGTGGAGTTCGAGTGGGTGCGCGGCCACGCCGGGCACCGCATGAACGAGGCCGCCGACGAGCGCGCCCGCGCCGTCGCCACCGCCTACCAGAAGGGCACCGCTCCGCAGGTCGGACCCGGGTATCGCGGCGGCCCGGCGCCCACCGCCCCGACACCCGCCCCGAGCGCCGCCACGGCGGGTGAGGGCGACCTGCTCTCACTGCTGGGGGATGACCCGCAGACCGGCCCTGCGATCGACCCCGTGGCCGACATCGCCGCCGACGAGGTCGCCACCGCTGAGCTCGCCCTCCTGCGCGACGACGTCCGCTCGAGCCGCGAGGCCGCCGCCCGTCTCGTGCACCCGCACGCCACCGAGATCGGTGCCTCCGGCCGCGCCTACGACCGGCAGGGCATCCTCGACCTCCTCGGGCCCCTGGATCCTCCCGCCCAGCCGGAGAACCTGGTCACCGAACAGATCGCCCCCGGCGTGATGCTCGTGCGGTGGGACGACCGTCGGGCTGACCGTCTGGTGCGCCGCTCCTCGGTGTGGGTGCGCGACGGCGGACGCTGGCTGCTGCGCCACCACCAGGGAACCCCCGCATGACCACCCCGCCGGCCCCGCGCCTGATCGGGCCGGACGCGGCACGGGGCCTCGCGCTGCTCGGCATCGTCATCGCCAACACCGTCCACTACCTCAGCGGCTCCGACCAGACAGTGCTGTTCAAGCAGCGCACCACGGTGCCGTGGGACCGCGCCGCCGATGTCCTCGCCGCGGTCCTCGTCGACAACCGGCTGCTGCCCCTGTTCGCACTGCTGTTCGGCTGGGGCCTCGGGGTGCTGTGGCGGCGCTCCCACGACCGCGGCGACCGCGCCCCCCTCACCCGGCTGCTGCTGTGGCGCCGCTGCCTGGTGCTGCTGGGGATCGGTCTGCTGCACGGGCTGCTGCTGTTCAGCGGCGACATCGTCCACGCCTACGCCCTGTTCGGGCTGCTGCTGGTGCTGCTGATCCCCCGTCACCCGGTGGTGCTCGGCCTCACCTCTCTCGTCGGCGTCCTCGGACTGGTCGCCTGGGGCTGGTTCGACGGCACCTCCGGCCTCGTGTCCGGCCTGGTGCCGCCCGTCGTCCCGGAGGTCGTCGCCCCCACCTACGGCCAGTCCCTGCTGCAGCGCGGCCAGGCCCTGGGATGGTCCCTGCTCACCGCGCCCCTGGCCGACATCGGCCTGCTCACCCCGCTGGCACTCGGGGCCCTCGCCGCCCGCGTCCGGTTCCTCGAGGACCTCGCCCGGTGGCGGCCGTGGCTGCGTCGCCTCGCCCTGTGGGGTCTGGTCGCGTCGGTGCTCGGTGCCCTGCCGCTCGCTGCGATCCTCGCCGTCCCGTCCCTCGTGCCGGCGCCCGGTGCGGCCCCCGGGGCGATGCCGGGCACGGGTGCCGGCTCCCCGCTGGCGGAGATCGTGCTCGGCCTGCTCGGGGTGCTGCACCAGGTCACCGGCGTGGCGGGCGCCGCCGGCATCGCCGCCCTGTGCGCGCTGCTGGCCGACCGGCCCGCATCCCGCCGGGCCCTGCAGCCGCTCGCCGCGCTCGGCCGGATCTCCCTCACCGCCTACGTGGCGCAGTCGCTGATCGCCGCGCCGCTGTACTCGGCGTGGGGCCTCGGCCTGGGCGGCACCGTCGGCTCCGCCACCGCCACCGTCATCAGCCTCGGCATCTGGCTGCTCACCCTGGCGCTCGCCGTGCTCCTCGCCCGCACGGGCCGTCGCGGGCCGTTGGAGATGGTGCTGCGGCGTCTGGGCCGCGTATGACGGTCTATGCCGACACGCCCCGCTGGCCCCGCCACGGCACCCTGTGGGGGCACCTGGTCTCCGACACCTCCCTGGAGGAGCTCCACGCGACGGCCGCACAGGCGGGCGTGCCGCCCCGGTCCTTCGATCTCGACCACTACGACTGGCCGATGGGTGCCGAGACCCGGCTGCGGGAGGCCGGGGTGGTGATGGTCGGCAATGCGGAGCTGACCCGGCGGTTGATCGCCGGGGGCCTGCGCATCCCCGCGGCCCGCCGGCCCGCCGCGCGCCGTGAGCGCACCCGCCGAGCGGCCGCGCAGCTCGGTCTCGATCCCGTCCCCCGCGACCTCATCACCGGGCCGATCGGGCACGTCGATCCGCTGCCCGATCAAGCCGGCTCTTTCCGCCTCACCCGCGACGATCCGGCCCGGCCGCCGCGGATCGAGGCGCACGATGCGTCGGGCCGGGCGGCTGCCCGGCGGATGCTGGAGCGCCTCGATGCCGCCTCTCGGGCGCGCTCCGGCGCCCCGTGGACGGGTCAGGTGATGGACGGCCCGTCGTCCTGACCGAGGACGCGGACCTGATCGGGTGCCACGCTGTCCTCCGGGTCGATCTCCGCGGGCTGCAGTTCCACTCGGAAGGTGGCGCCGCCGCCGGGGGTCTGGTGCACCGTGATGCGGCCCTTGTGCTGATCCACGATGGTCGCGGCGATGGACAGGCCCAGCCCGGCGCCGCCGCCCTGCTCGGGGGTGCGCTGTCGCGATTCGTCGGTGCGGTAGAACCGCTCGAACACCTTGTCCCGCTGTTCCGGCGGGATGCCCTTGCCGTGGTCACGGACCTCCAGCAGCACCGTTCCCTCACGGGAATGCCCGACCGCGAGCTCCACGGGGGAGCCCTTCGGGGTGTGCCGATTCGCGTTCCCGACCAGGTTGAGGATCACCTGCCGCAGCGCCGGTTCATCACCCATCACGCCGACCGGTACATGCGGGGACACCGGCAGTGGCGTCCCGGTGAGGCCCACCACCATGACGGTGCGGGTGGGATCCAGCGCCCGCAGGTCCTGGGCGGCGTCGAAGATCGCGTCGGCGAGGTCCACCGGGGCGAGGTCGGGCTCCGGGTTCTCATCCAGGCGGGCCAGGCGCAGCAGGTTCTCCACCAGGGAGCCCATGCGGCGGGCCTCGTCCTCGATGCGGCGCATCGCCTGGGCGACGTCCTCCTCGGTGCGCATCGCCCCCATGCGGTACAGCTCCCCGAATCCGCGGATCGCCGCCAGCGGGGTGCGCAGCTCATGGGAGGCATCACCGACGAATCGGCGCATGCGCGCCTCCGAGCGCGTGGCCTTCGCCTCGGACTCGCTCTGCGAGGCGAACGCCTGCTCGATCCGCACCAGCATCTCGTTGAGCGTGATGGCGAGGGTGTCGACCTCCTGCGAGGCCCCGGAGACCGGCACCCGGCGGGAGAGGTCACCGGCGGCGATCTGCGAGGCCGTGTTCTCGACATCCCGCAGTGGTGCCAGCGCCCGGTGCGCCACCCAGCCCCCCGCGGCCATGCCCACCAGCACCACGGTCGACCCCACCACCACAATGATCAGGGCCATCTCGTGCATGGTCGAGTCGACGGCATCCAGCGGCAGCGCCAGGATCACGGAGCCGCCGACGGGCTCGCGGGTCGGTGCGGACATCGCCCGCCACCGGTTCCCGGAGGCGTCGAGCACGGTGAACGGCTTGCCCTGCTGGGCCGCGACCGCGTGCTGGGTCAGCTGCGGCAGGGCCGCCCGATCCCCGCGGGACCCGTGGCGGCGCGGCGCGAAGGTGGCGATGGTGGTGCCATCGGGGCCGCGGAACTCCACCACGAAGTCCACGGGGGCGCGGGACAGCTGCGACAGCCGCTGCCCGGTGTCCCCGTCGAGCTCCGCCTCGGTGAGGGCCACCATCTCCTGCATGCCCTGGTCGAGCTGGGTGTCGACGGTCTGCAGCAGCGTGCGCTCCAACAGGAACAGCGACAGCCCGCCCGTGACGAGGGTGCCCGCCAACAGCAGCAGAGAGATGACGGTGACCACCCGGGTCCACAGGGACACGGGCTGGTGGGTGCGCAGCGGGAGACGCGGCATCGGCGCCGCGCGCCTCAGGAGTCGGCGGCGCGCAGCACGTACCCGATGCCGCGCTTGGTGTGGATCATGGGCTCCCCGAGCACGTCGATCTTCCGCCGCAGGTAGGAGATGTACGACTCGACGATCCCGACCTCACCGGACCAGTCGTAGTCCCACACGTGATCGAGGATCTGCGTCTTGGAAACCACGCGGCCGGCGTTGAGCATGAGATACCGCAGCAGCTTGAACTCGGTGGGGGAGAGGTCCACCGGGACGTCACCGCGGAACACCTCGTGGGAGTCCTCGTCCAGCCGCAGATCACCCACGACGATGGCGCTCTCGGCCACCTCCTCGGTGCCCCCGCCGGTGCGGCGCAGCACCGCTCGGATGCGCGCCACGACCTCCTCCAGGCTGAACGGCTTGGTGACGTAGTCGTCACCGCCGACGGTGAGGCCCTGGACCTTGTCCTTGGTCTCGTCGCGGGCGGTGAGGAACAGGATCGGGTACTGCTCGCCGCGGTCCCGCAGCCGACGGGTGACGGTGAAACCGTCCATGTCGGGGAGCATCACGTCGAGCACCACCAGGTCGGGCTGGTGCTCGGTGGCCTCCTTGATGGCCTCGTTCCCGGTGGCGGCGGTGAAGACCTCGAATCCGGCGAAACGCAGCGAGGTCGCCAGCAGATCGCGGATGTTGGTCTCGTCGTCGACGACGAGCAGTCGTGCCTCGTAGTCGGTGTGCTCGGTGGTCATGGTCCCCACGGTGCTCTGATCGGTTGGGAGTTCGCTGGGATGATCGGCGCGGTGATCAGCGGCGACGCTCACGCAGCTCGGCCAGGCCGCGGCGCAGCTGACGCATCTGCCAGGCCATCTGCATCATCCGCACCGACCCGACCAGCGCCATGACCAGCGCGCCCACGATCGCGGCCAGCAGTATCGCCACCCCCAGCGGCAGGGTGAACTGCGCCCCGAAGTAGGTGAACACGGTCGGGATGTTGTTCTGGATCACGAAGATCAGCAGCAGCACCAGCACGATCGCACCGAGGATCAGCGCCAGCCAGATCCCGGCGGTCTTGCCGCCGCTGCGGGCCGGGACCTCGACCTCCTCGGCACGCGGGGCCGGGCGCTCCTCGCGCCGGACGTCACGCTGGACCTCCCGGCGGTCGTCGTACCGGTCCTCGCGGCGGTCGTCGAAGCGCTCGTCCTCGCGACGGTCGAAACGATCGGCGGTGGGGCTCATGGGTGCTCTCCTGCGGGGGTCGTGGAAACCAAGCACAACAGACTCTAGGCGCTCCGGCCGACTTCTAGGATGGGCGGCACGGGCCGTCCGCGGCCACGGAACCGACCAGCAAGGAGCCCTCCGCATGGCAACCTTCGCCCCCTCGCCCGCCGCCGTCGCCGACATCGGCGTGACCGGAATGGCGGTCATGGGTTCGAACCTCGCCCGCAACCTCGCCCGCAACGGGTTCACCGTCGCGATCCACAACCGGTCCGTCGGCCGCACCGAGGCCGTCATGGACGAGCACGGCTCCGAGGGCGATTTCCGCCCCTCGGAGTCCATGGCCGATTTCGTCGCCTCCCTGAAGTCCCCGCGCGTGGCGATCGTCATGGTGAAGGCCGGCGCCCCCACCGACGCCGTCATCGACGAGCTCGCCGACCTGATGGACGAGGGCGACATCATCGTCGACTGCGGCAACGCGCTGTACACCGACACCCGTCGTCGGGAGGCCGCCCTGCGCGAGCGCGGCCTGCATTTCGTCGGCGCCGGCGTCTCCGGTGGTGAGGAGGGTGCTCTGAACGGCCCCTCGATCATGCCGGGTGGCCCCAAGGAGTCCTACGACCGCCTCGGCCCGATGTTCGAGAAGATCGCGGCCCAGTACGACGGCGAGCCCTGCTGCACCCACGTGGGTGAGGACGGCGCCGGACACTTCGTGAAGATGGTGCACAACGGCATCGAGTACGCCGACATGCAGGTCATCTCCGAGGCCTACGACCTGATGAGTCGCGCGCTGGGGATGTCCGCCGCCGAGATCGGGGACGTCTTCGACACCTGGAACAAGGGTGATCTCGAGTCCTTCCTGATCGAGATCACCGCGACCGTGCTGCGGCATGAGGACCAGCGCACCGGCAAGCCGTTCGTCGACGTGATCCTGGACCGCGCCGCCCAGAAGGGCACCGGCGCCTGGGCCGTGCAGACGGCCCTGGACCTGGGGGTCCCGGTCACCGGCATCGCCGAGGCCACCTTCGCCCGGTCCGTCTCGGGGTCGGTGCCGCAGCGGGAGGCCGCCCGCGCTGTACTGCCGGCGCAGGTCGAGGCACAGGACGTGCCCGATCGTGAGCAGTTCATTGCCGACCTGCAGCAGGCCCTCTACGCGGCGAAGCTCGTCTCCTACTCCCAGGGGTTCGACGAGATCGCGGCCGGCGCCGCCCAGTTCGACTGGGACATCGACCTCGGCGCCATGGCGCGGATCTGGCGCGCCGGGTGCATCATCCGGGCGAAGTTCCTCGACCGCATCACCGAGGCATACCGCCGCGACCCGAAGCTGCCGCTGCTGCTGGCCGATGAGTACTTCACGCAGGAGATCACCCGGTGTGTGCCGGCGTGGCGCCGCGTCGTGGCCTTCGCCGCCGCTCACGGCTTCCCGGCCCCGGTGTTCGCGGCCACGCTGTCGTACTACGACGCCGTCCGCTCCGAGCGCCTGCCCGCGGCTCTGGTGCAGGCCCAGCGTGACTACTTCGGCGCCCACACGTACCAGCGTGTCGACACCGAGGGCACCTACCACGTCGAGTGGTCGGCCGATCGCAGCGAGACCCGTCAGGACCAGCCCGAGGGCAGTGTCACCCACGGTGCGGTCGACCGCGCCGCCGGTGAGCAGTCGCAGCGTCGCAGCACCGAGGGCGAATCCCACCATCAGGGCTGATCCCCGCTCCGCACGGGGACCCACGAGAACGCGCCCCGGTCACCAGCTGATGACCGGGGCGCGTTGCGCAGGTCGGGTGCGGGCCCGACGGGGGTGCGGCTCAGTAGGTGGTGCCCGCGCTGCCCACGAGGACGACCATCAAGATGATGTAGCCGACGACGAACAGCAGCGACAGGACGAGGCCGATGATGGTCACCAGCTTCGTCCACTTGATCAGCTTCTGGGCCCCGGCGGGGTCGGTGTCGACCTTGGCGATGCCGAGGATGCCCAGGATCAGCGCCGGGATGCTGAGCAAACCGCCGAGGAGAGCACCCAGGATGGTCCACAGAATGCCCTGGTTGCGCAGCTTGTCCCGATCGATGCCGACGGCACCGGGGGCGGTCGACGGGGCACCGGGGGTCGGGGTGCCGGGGGTCGGGGCGCCGGGAGCGGGGGTCGAGTAGGTCATCGATTCTCCAGTCGTGAGAGGTGGTCTCGCAGGGGAAAGGGATGGGCGACAGGCGCAACCGTCGCTGTGATCCCCGTCCGCCAGACTAACAACACCGTCACGGGATGCGACCCGACCGCCCGCTAGGCTTCCGGCGCGGGCCCCGCGGCCCGCCTGCCCCCATGGCCCAATCGGCAGAGGCGGCCGCCTTAAAAGCGGTTCCGGTCCGGGTTCGAGTCCCGGTGGGGGCGCCGCCTCACGCGTGCTGACTACGCTGGGTGCATGGACATCGTCGACCGTGTGGACGCCCTGTTGGAGCGCGTGGATCGGGCCTGTGAGAGGGCGGGCCGACGCCCGGAGGACGTGCTGATCCTGCTGGCCACCAAGACCCGCTCCCCGGAGGAGATCGCGGCCGCACTCACGGCGCTGCGGGAGGCCGGTCGGCGGGTCGCGGTGGGGGAGAACCGCGCCCAGGAGACCGCCAAGCATGATGACCCGCTGCTCCTAACGTTCCGGCAGGGCCCGGACCCGGTGGAGCGCCACTTCATCGGCCGCCTGCAGACCAACAAGGCCAAGGACGCCGTGGCCTTCGCCGATGTGGTCGAGAGCGTCGATCGCGATGACCTGGTGGAGGCCCTGGCCCGGCGCGCGGAGCTGGCCGATCGGGAGCTGCGCGTGATGGTGCAGGTGAACACCTCGGGAGAGGACTCCAAGGGGGGATACGCCCCGACCGCCGAGGCGGTGGCGCGCGCCGCCGAGGCGATGGCGGCGACGGGGCGCCTCCACCCGGTGGGTCTGATGACCATCGGCGCTCACACTGAGGACCCGGAGGCGGTGCGCGCCTCCCTCGCGCTGCTGCGCCGACTGCGCGACGAGGTCGCCCGGCCCGGTCTCACCGAGCTGTCGATGGGGATGAGCGGGGATCTGGAGATGGCGATCGAGGAGGGCGCGACGGTGGTGCGGCCGGGATCCGCGGTGTTCGGGCCGCGCGTCATGTGACGTCATCATCACTTATGGCCACCATGAGGAGGGCTTAGAGTAGTGGCTCCGCCGATCCCCGGGAGGAGCCCCATGCATATCGACACCCTCGCGGTGCAGACCCTGCGGCATCACGAGCACGGCGCCGTCGTGCCCCCGGTGCACCTCGCCTCCACCTTCGCGCTGGACCCCGCCACCGGTGAGGGCCCCTACGCCTACCAGCGCGGCGGCAATCCCACCCGTGCGGCCCTCGAGACGGTCCTCGCCGCACTCGACGGCGCCTCGCACGGTTTCGCCTTCGCCACCGGCATGGCCGCCACCGCCGCCGTGTTCGAGACCCTCCGCTCCGGGGACGTGGTGGTGCTGCCCACCAGCGTGTACGGCGGCACCTACCGCTTCGTCGAGCGTCTCCTCCCCGCGCGCGGCATCACCGCCCGCTACGTCGACGACCTCAGCGCCCTCACCGATGACGACCTGCCCGAGCGCACCCGCATGGTGTTCGTCGAGACCCCCGCCAACCCTACGTTGCGCATCACCGATCTGCGGCGGGTGGCCGAGCTCGCCCATCGTCACGGGGCGTTGCTGGTCGTCGACAACACCTTCATGACCCCCGTGCTGCAGCGGCCCCTGGAACTGGGTGCCGACATCGTCGTGCAGTCCGCCACCAAGTACCTCGGCGGCCACTCCGACCTGCTCGCCGGAGTGGTCACCACCGACGATCCGGCCCTCGCCGAGACCCTGGCCCTGGCCCAGAAAGCCGGCGGCGGGGTGCTCGCCCCGCAGGACAGCTTCCGCCTGATCCAGAGCATCAAGACCCTGCCGCTGCGCCTGGGCCGCCAGCAGGACAACGCTGTGGCGATCGCTGCCCACCTGCGCTCCCACGAGGGGATCGCCGCGGTGCTCACCCCCGGCAGTGCCTCCGAGGAGGAGGCCCGCGTGCATGCCGAGCAGGCCGCCGGCCCGGGGGCGGTGCTGTCCTTCCGCCTCGCACCCGGCCTGGACCGCGTGCGCTTCCTGCGCGCGCTGAACCTGCCCGCCTACGCGGTGAGCCTCGGGGGCGTCGAATCCCTCATCTGCCACCCGGCCACCATGACCCATGAGGCGATGACCCCCGAGGCCCGCGACCGCGCTGGTATCACCGATGACCTGCTGCGCCTCAGCGTCGGCATCGAGCGCGTCGACGACCTCATCGCCGACCTCGACCAGGCCCTCGCCGCCGCACGCTGACCCCCGCACCCCCGTCCGCCGCCCTCCCGAAGGAGCACCCCCATGACCCGACCCCTCGATCCCCGCGCCACCCGCCGCAGCGCCCTCGCCCTCGGCGGCACCTCCGCCCTCGCTCTCGTCCTCGCCGCCTGCGGCCCCGCCCAGCAGCGCGGCGCCGACGGGCAGGTCGCCCCCGCCTCGGGGGCCGCCAGTGACGGTGGCGGCAGCCCCGCCGCGGAGGACCTGCTGCAGCGCATCACCAGCACGAAGCGCGTCCGCATCGGCCTGGAGGGCACCTACCGGCCCTACGCGTTCCACGACGACAGCGGCGCCCTGGTCGGCTTCGAGAAGGAGATCGCTGACGCCATCGCGCAGCAGCTGGGGGCGACCCCCGAGTACATCGAGACCGAATGGGACTCCCTCATCGCGGGCCTGGATGTCGACAAGTACGACCTCGTCATCAACAACGTCGGCATCACCCCGGAGCGGCAGGAGAAGTACCTCTTCACCCAGCCGTACGCCCGATCCGTCGGCCGGGTCGCCGTCCCGCAGGACTCCGACATCCGCACCCTCGCCGACCTCGAGGGCCGTCGCGCCGCCCAGTCCGCCACCAGCAACTGGGCCGCCCAGATGACCGACCTGGGGGCGCAGATCCTGCCGGTGCAGGGCTTCGCCGAGGCGATGGAGCTCCTGACCGCCGGCCGCGCGGACGCCACCGCCAACGACATCGTCTCCTTCCAGACCTACCAGGAGGAGCACCCTGACGCGCCCTTCCGGCTGCTGGAGGAGGAACTGCCCGGGGACACCGAGGTCGGGATCATCCTCCCGCGCGGCCAGGAACCGCTGCAGCAGCGTCTGGACGAGATCCTCACCTCCCTGCAGGAGGACGGCACCCTCACCCGGATCTACACGGAGTGGACCGGGGTCGACCTCTCCCCGACGGCCTGATCTCCATGGATCGCGCCCTCGAGATCTGGGTCGCCTCCCTGCCCCGACTGCTGGAGGCGGCCCTGCGGGTCACCGTCCCGCTGTCCCTGGTCAGCTTCGCCATCGCCCTGGTGATCGCCGTGCTCGTGGCCCTCGTGCGCCTGTACGGGCCGCGGCCGCTGGCCGCACTCGGCTGGCTGTACGTGTGGGTGTTCCGCGGCACCCCGCTGGTGGTGCAGCTGTTCATCGTGTTCTACGGGCTGCCGAACCTGGGCATCGTGCTGAGCGCCTGGGCGGCGGCCATCGTGACCCTCGCGCTGAACACCGGTGCCTACGCCTCGGAGGCCGTGCGCGCCTCGATCCTGTCGATCCCGCGCGGTCAGTTCGAGGCCGCCCGCACCCTGAACCTGTCCTCGCGGGACACCTTCGCGCACGTGGTGGCCCCGCAGGCCCTGCGGATCGCCCTGCCGCCGCTGGCGAACGACTTCATCGACCTGGTCAAGGGCACCAGTCTGGTCTTCGCCATCACCATCGTGGACGTGTTCCAGGTGGGGCGACAGATCGCCGCCGCGAACTTCGAACCGATGGTGATGTATGTCGAGGTGGCCGCGATCTACCTCGTGATCGTGTCGCTGCTGAGCCTGCTGCAGTCCCTGCTGGAGAGGAAGGTGTCCACCCATGTCCGCACGGCCTGAGCGTCCGGCGGGGCCCTCGCTGCGCCTGGAGGGAGTGCGGATGGTCTTCGGTGACCTGGTCGCGCTCGATGACGTCTCCCTCGAGGTCCCGGCCGGCCGCACCACGGTGCTGCTGGGCCCCTCCGGTTCGGGGAAGTCGACCCTGCTGCGCTCCATCAACCTGCTGGAGCGCCCGCAGGCGGGCGTGCTCGACGTCGGTGACGGGCCGGTCCGTCTCGGCCCTGAGCTCACCGAGCGGCAGGTGCGGACGGTCCGCTCCCGCTCCACCATGGTGTTCCAGCAGTTCAACCTGTTCAGCCATCTCACGGCGCTGGGGAACGTGACGCTGGCGCCGCGCCGGGTCCGGGGCCTCGCAGCGCGTGAGGCCGAGGAGCAGGGCCGCGCGCTGCTGGCGAAGGTCGGTCTGGCCGACAAGGCCGATGCCTACCCGGACCGGCTCTCCGGTGGTCAGCAACAACGCGTCGCGATCGCCCGCGCCCTCGCCATGGACCCCGACTTCCTGCTGTTCGACGAACCCACCAGTGCCCTCGACCCCGAGCTCGCGGCGGAGGTGGTCGAGGTCCTCGCGGATCTGGCCGCGGAGGGACGCACCCTGGTGGTCGTCACCCACTCCCTGCCCTTCGCACGGCGCGTCGCCGACCAGGTGGTGTTCCTGGAAGGGGGACGGGTGATCAGCGCCGGCGGCCCCGACTCGTTCTTCGCGTCCGACGACCCGCGACTGCGGCGTTTCCGCGAGATGATCGGCTCGGTGTGAGCGCCCGGCCCGGGAGCCCCGGGCCGATCGGTACGTCATGCACATCACGGGAAGATCCGGCGGACTCCCGGCGTTACTAGGATGGACGTGCCCGCCGGGCACCGCCATTCCGTCCCGTTCGTGAGGAGCGCCATGGCCCGTCACAATTCCTTCCTTTCCGGCGACCGAGCCTTCACCCAGGAGGCCCCGTCGTACGTCTATGGCGCACCCGCGCCCCAGTTCGGTCAGCAGCCGCAGTTCGGCCAGCAGCACTACGGCCAGCAGCAGTTCGGGGGCCAGTACGGTGCGCCCGCCCCGCAGTACGGGCAGCAGGCGCCGAACCCCGCCGACCTCGAGGCGATGTACGCCCGGCCCGCCGCCACGGGCCACGACACCGGGCGCATGACGATGCCGGACGTGCTCAACGCGCTCACGGTCACCCTCGGCCTGACCCTGGTCACCGGTGCGAGCGTGGTGGGCCTGTTCATGCTGCTGCCGGTGTTCGGCGGCCCGAACGGAGCGGCCGTGGCCCAGCTGGTGGCCATGGGTGCCCTGGGCATCGGCCTCATCGGCGGCCTGATCACCGGTCTGGTCAACGCCTTCATGCGCATGCCGTCCGCGCCGCTGGTCATCGCCTACGGCTTCTTCGAGGGTCTGCTGCTGGGCGGCCTCACCGCCCCGCTCGACGCCATCTACCCGATGATCGGCGTGCAGGCCGTGGTCGGCACCCTCGCGGTGGCCGGGACGGTGCTGGTGCTGTACCGCATGGGCATCCTGCGCACCTCCCCGGTGCTCACGAAGATCTTCATGGTGGCGATGCTCGCCTACCTGCTCTTCGGCCTGGTCAACATCGGTTTCATGCTCTTCGCCGACGTCAGCCTGCGTGGTGGCATGGTCGGCCTCGCCGTCGGTGCCCTGGCCGTGCTGATGGCCTCCTACTCGCTGGTCATGGACTTCGAGGACGTCGAGCGCGGCATCCGCAACGGCGTGCCGCGGAAGATGGCCTGGCGCTGCGCCTTCGCGCTGACCGCCACCCTCGTCTGGATGTACCTGGAGATTCTCCGCATCCTGTCCATCCTGCGCGGCAACGACTGACCGCCCCCGCGCGACCACCGCACGGCGGATCCTCCGCCGACCGCCCACGACGGCGGGGCCCTTCGGGGCCCCGCCGTCGTACTATCCGGTGACCGCCGTGGCGAGCCCGCCGCCGCGGGGAGAGCACGAGGAGAGATGTGGATCTGCTGACGGCACCCTTCGCATGGCTCCCCGACAACTGGGGCGTCACGGCCACCTGGATCTACGGGATCATCGACGTGTTGCTGCGCCTCACCGCGATCGTGGTGGTGCCCCGCAACCGTCGACCGGGCTCCGCCATGGCCTGGCTGCTCGCGATCATGGTGCTCCCACTGGTCGGATTCCCGCTCTACCTGCTGCTCGGCAAGGCGGAGCTACCGCGCAAGCGCCGGGCCAAGCAGCGCACCGTCAACCGGCTCCTCGAGCAGCGCGCCCGGGAGGTGCCCGCCGCCCGCCCCGATCCCAGCACCGCCAGCTGGCTCACCTCCGCGGTGCGGCTCAACGAGAAGCTCGGAGCCCTACCGCTCACCGGTCACAACCAGGTGGAGCTGGTCACCGAGTACGACGAGTCCATCGCCCGCATGACCGCCGACGTGCGCGCCGCGAAGCGTCAGGTCCATGTGCTCTTCTACACGATGGGTCTCGACGACACGACCGAGGACTTCCTGGCAGCCCTGGGGGAGGCCGCCGACCGTGGAGTCACGGTCCGGGTGCTGTACGACCACCTCGGATCGATCACCCCGTGGCGTCCGTACCGGCGGATGAAACACGCCCTGCGCGCCCACGGCATCGAGCACTACGCGATGATGCCGGTCAAGCCCTTCCGCGACGGCGCGTTCCAGCGGCCCGATCTGCGCAACCACCGCAAGATGGTGGTGGTCGACGCGGAGGTCGGCTGGATGGGCAGCCAGAACATGATCGCCCCCCACTACGACAAGCGGGCGAACATCCGGCGCGGTCTGCGCTGGCAGGAGACCATGGCGCGTCTGCGCGGCCCCATCGTCTCGGAGCTGAACCTGCTGTTCGCCGCGGACTGGTTCTACGAGTCCGGGGACATGCTGCCGGAGTCGGACCTGGTGCATCCCGACCCGGACGTCTCCGGGGAGGTCGAATGCCAGCTGGTGCCCAGCGGCCCCGGCTTCGTGCAGGAGAACAACCTGCTGCTGTTCAACCAGCTGCTCTACAGCGCGCAGCGGCGTGTCGTGGCTGTCAGCCCCTATTTCGTGCCCGACGAGTCGATGTTGCAGGCCTTCGTGGTGGCCGCGAAACGGGGCGTCGAGGTGGAGCTGTTCGTCTGTGAGATCGGGGACCAGTTCCTCGTATTCCACGCCCAGCGCTCCTACTACGAGGAGCTGCTGGAGGCGGGGGTGCGGATCCACCTGTACCGCCCCCCGCACATCCTCCACGCCAAGCACCTCAGCATCGATGACTCCGTGGCCGTCATCGGGTCCTCCAACATGGACATCCGCTCGTTCCTGCTGGACATGGAATGCTCCCTGATGGTCGGCGGCACCGATGTCCTCGGCCTGGTGAGGGAGGTCGAGGAGCTGTACCGCTCCCGCAGCCGGGAGCTCAGCCTGGAGGAGTGGCGCAACCGCCCCTGGGCCGTGCAGCGGCTCGACGACATCTGTCGCCTCGCCTCGTGGGTGGTGTGACCGGCGGAGGCGTGCGGTCCGCCCTCACCCGGTGACGCGGAGGCTCCCCAGGATCGCCTCGAGGTCCGTCGCGTGCTGCGGCACATCGGCCGCCACATCGGAGGCCAGCCCGCTGGGTCCGCCCGGGGTGTCGACCACCATGGCGGTGACGGTGGAGGCGGAGGTGGTCGACAGCTGCCGCTCCTCGAAGTGGTACGTGGCCTGCACGATCCACGCATCGCGGCCGTCGACCGTCGTCGGCTCGCTGCGGTAGTCGGTGATGGTGGGGTTCTCCCCGAACATGTCGAGCACGCCCGCGCTGGTGGCGTAGCACTGGAAGATCGCCACGGCGGCCGGTTCCATCCCCGGGAAACCGCCCTCCTCCTGGGGGAACTCCACGCGACCCAGCGCGACCACCGAGTACCAGGAGCCCTCGACGTGCCGTGCCTGGGCGGAGACGCCCGTGAGGTAGGAGGCGTCGCTGAAGCCCCACTCGGTGTCCCATCCGCGGGGGATCGTGTAGCTCAGGCCACCACCCGTCAGCGTGTCGCCGCGGCGGCCCGGCCCGGGGGGACCGCCCGGCACCGTGCATTCCGCGGTCGGCGCCTGGGTGAAGATCGGAGGCGGCGGGGCGATGTCGGGGTCGTTCGGATTCGGGATGTACTCCCCGCCGCTGCTGCGCGACGGGTTCGCCGGGCCGGGCGCGGACGGGCCCGCGGTCGGCAGCGGGTCGTCCCTCAGCACCCCGCGAAACACGGTCTGCGACAGCACCAGCGCAAGGATCGCCAGCAGGACGACGGCGGTGCCCGCCACACCCAGCACGATCGCGAGGGAGCGGCGCGGCGGCCGCTGGGGTGCGTCGTCGTCCCGTTCGGGCGCATCCCCTCCGCTGCGCCCGGCGGCGCTCAGATCAGGCAGCCCGCCCGTGGGTCCCTGGCTCACCCTCACACCTCCCCGGCTGTGGAGCCTGCTGCGCCCGCGATTCTCTCACGCACCGGCGAGCGCGACCCGGAGCACCCGGGAGGCGCTGCGGCGCACCCGCTGCTCCTGTTCGGCGCCCGACCGGGCGTACTCCACCACCGCGGCGACGAGCTCCTCGGCGATCCCCGGGTCGGCGGTGAGCACCGCATCGCCCCCGGCATCGAGCAGCCGGGTGGCGCGCTCCGCGACGGGCACGTCCTGCACCGCCTGGGCCGCGCCGATGTCGTCGGTGACCACCAGGCCGTCCCAGCCGAGGCGGCCGCGCAGCACGTCCTCGATCACGATGCGGGAGAACATGGCCGGGGTCTCCGGGTCGATCTTCGAGTAGATCGCGGAGGAGACCATCACCGCGCGGGCCCCGGCGTCGATCCCGCTGCGGAACGCCTCCAGCACCTCGTCCTCCGCGTGGGTGCGGTCGTCCTCGATGCCGTCGGCGGCGTGGTCGGTGTTGGATCGCACCCGCCCCAGACCCGGGAAATGCTTCAACGTGGCGCCCACCCGGTGCTGTGCCAGACCCTCCACAGCGGCGGCGACGCACGCCGCCGCCTCCTGCGGGTCGGTGCCGAACCCGCGGTCGAGCTCCCCGACAGGGGCGTTGTCGTCCCCCAGTTCCGGGTCCACCACGTCGGCGACGGGTGCCAGCGCCAGACCGATACCGCGGGCGGCGAGGTCCTCTCCGATGCTCACGTAGGCCTCACGCACCGCGTCGGGTCCCTGCTCTCCGAGCTCCTCCGCCGAGGGGGTCTCCCGGGCCGCGTCCCCGCGCAGCATGCGGATCCGCCCGCCCTCCTGGTCCACCGCGATCACCGGCGGGGGCAGCCGCAGGCCCGCCCGGTCCCCGCGCTGCCCAGCCTGCTCGACCACCCGGTCGACCTCGGTGGCGGACTCCCACACCCCCAACAGGAACCATCCTCCGAGCGGCAGGTCGGTCCGCAGCGGCTCCTGCCCTGCGGGGATCGCGCACCACACCAGCTGCGCGGCGGCGGCCTCCAGGGGAAGGTCGGCGACCGGATCGGGGGATGGCGAGGCCGACGGGCTCGTCGCGGACCCCGTCGACGGGCCGGACGCGGGGGTGGTGTCGGGCCGCGAACAGGCCGCGAGCCCGCCGAGGGTGAGCAGGGGCAGGAGGGTGCGACGGCGCATCCCGCCAGTGTCCCATCCCTGCGCGGATAGGGTGGTGACATGCCCGACACATCGCCGTTGCCGCCCCGCGCCGCCGCGATCGAGAGCGCCACCGGCACCCCGTTCCGGGAGTGGGCGCAGATGCTCGACGAGGCGGGTGCCCGGGCCATGGACCACGCGGAGATCGTGCGAACCCTGCGTGCGGGCGGCCGGCTCGACAGTGACTGGTGGGCACAGTCGCTCACCGTCGCGTACGAGCAGTGGATCGGCCGCCGGGTCGTCGGCCAGACCTGCGACGGCGCCTTCAACGCCTCCGCCTCCCGCACTCTGCCGCTGGACCCCGACACCGCCCGCGACACCTGGGACGCCTTCCTCACCCCGCAGCTCCAGGAGCTGGGACTGTCCGATGTGCGCACCAGCGACACCCCACGCTGGCGCTACTGGCGGGCGAACGTCGCCGACGGCAGCACCCTGTCGGTGAATATCAGCGCCAAGGACCAGGGCCGCAGCGTCCTCGCCATCACCCATGACCGCCTCGAGGACGCCGACGCCCGCGACGCCTGGAAGGCCCGGTGGGCGCAGGTGCTCACCGCCTTCCTCGCCCATCTGAAGGAGACCCAATGACGACCGAGCCCCGCCTGCCCGCCCCCGACGGCAGCGACGATCCATGGTTGTTCCTCGAGGACGTCACCGGTGACGAGGCCCTCGCCTGGGTGCGGGAGCGCAACGCCGAGACCGAACAGGAGCTCGACGCCCTCCCGCTGACCGCCACCCTCCAGCAGGAGATCCGGGAGATCCTCGACGCGCCCGATCGCATCCCCGGTGTCACCCTGCGCGGTGAGCACGTCTACAACCTGTGGACTGACGCTGGGCACGAGCGCGGCCTGTGGCGGCGCACCACTCTGGAGGACTACCGCCGCGATCAGCCCGACTGGGAGGTGCTGCTCGACGTCGACGCCCTCGGGCGGGAGGAACAGGAGAGCTGGGTGTGGCACGGTGCCCGGCTGCTGCGCCCCGCCGAGGGTGAACCCTACCGGCGTGCTCTGGTGACCCTCTCCCGCGGCGGTTCCGACGCCGACGTCACCCGCGAGTTCGACCTCGAGAGCCGTCGCTTCGTGGCACCCCCGGCCGAGGCGGGTGAGGGCTTCGTGCGCCCCGAGGCGAAGGGCTCCGTCAGCTGGGTCGACGCCGACACCGTCCTGGTGTGCACCGAGGTGGGGGAGGGCTCCACCACCACCTCCGGGTACCCCCGGCAGGCGCGTCTGTGGCGCCGCGGCCAGGACCTTGCCGAGGCCCAGATCGTGTTCGAGGGAGCCCGTGATGACATGGGCATCTGGGCCTCCCACGACTCCACCCCCGGGTACGAGCGCGACTGGGTGATCCAGGCCCACGCCTTCTACGACACCACCCTGCACCTGCTGGACCGCAGCACCGAACCGCCCACCACCACCGCGCTACCGGTGCCGCGTGACATGGAGGCCGGGGCCCACCGCGACCTGGCGATCCTCACCCCCCGCAGCGACTGGACCGTGGGGGAGGAGACCTTCCCCGCCGGGTCCGTCGTCGTCGGCGACCTCGATGCACTGCTGGCGGGCGAGCCGCGTCTGCACCTGCTGTTCGCCCCCACCGAGCGCTCCTCCCTGGCCGGCATGGCCCTCACCCGCGGCACCGTGGTGCTGTCGATCCTCGAGGATGTCGTCCACCGCCTCGAGGTGCACCACCGCACCGCTGACGGACAGTGGCAGTCCCGTGACCTGTTCCCGGAGCTGCGCGGCACCCTCGAGGTCGCCGCCGTCGACTCCGATCACGACGACCGGCTGTGGCTCACCGTCACCGACTTCGTCGAGCCCACCCGCCTGCTGCTGGCCGACCTCGCCCCGGTGCTCGACGGCGAGGATCCGGAGGAGCCGCAGCTGGTGAAGGCCGCTCCCGCCCGCTTCGACGCCACCGGTGTGGAGGTCACCCAGCATTTTGCCACCAGCGCCGACGGCACCCGGGTGCCGTACTTCGAGGTCGGCGCCGCCGACGGCTCGGGAGACGACGCCGCCCCGCGGCCGACACTGCTGTACGGCTATGGCGGCTTCGAGATCTCCCTGACCCCCAGCTACCTGGGGCCGATCGGCAAGGCCTGGGTGGAACGTGGCGGCACCTACGTGCTGGCGAACATCCGCGGCGGTGGCGAGTACGGCCCCCGCTGGCACCAGGCCGCCCTGAAGGAGAACCGCCCGCGCGCCTACGAGGACTTCGAGGCGGTGGCCCGGGACCTGGTGGAGCGGGGCGTCACCGACACCGCCCACCTGGCCGTGCGCGGCGGCTCCAACGGCGGCCTGCTCACCGGCAACATGCTCACCCGCTCCCCGGAACTGTTCGGCGCGGTGGTGATCCAGGTGCCGCTGTTGGACATGAAGCGCTACAGCCACCTGCTGGCCGGTGCCTCCTGGATGGCGGAGTACGGCGACCCCGACACCGACGACTGGGAGTTCCTGCAGACCTTCAGCCCGTACCACCGGCTGCGGGAGGGTGTCACCTACCCGCCGACGCTGGTGCTGACCTCCACCCGTGACGACCGTGTGCACCCCGGCCACGCCCGCAAGTTCACCGCGGCGCTGCGCTCCCTCGGGGCGGATGTGCGCTCGTGGGAGAACATCGAGGGCGGCCACGGCGGCGCCGCCACCACTGAGCAGGCGTCCCGCATGCACGCCCTGATGTACTCCTTCCTGTGGGCGACGCTCGGCGGAGACACCCGGTGAGCACCCTGCTCGACCGGGCCGGGCAGGACGAGCTGCTGACCTCCCGCGGTGATGTGATGACGGTGCTGCGCGAGGTCGTCGACGGAGAGAGGGACCTGTTCCCCCTGCGGTACGCCCGCATGATGTCCCGCCACCACCGCCCATCCGGTGCCGTCCCCGTGCTGGTGCTGCCCGACGGCCCCGGCATCGCCTCGGTGCTGCCGTACGACGTGGTGCGCCGCCAGCTCGCTGCCCACGGCGTCGACGTGCTGATGATGGAACACCGCGGCGTCGGCCTGTCCCGTCTCGACGCCCGCGGTGACGACCTCCCCGCCCGGGCACTGCGCCTGGACCATGTGCTGGGCGACATCACGGCCGTGCTCGACCACGCCCGGGTACCGCAGGTGGCCCTGTACGGAGTGGGTTACGGCGCGCTGCTGGCGCAGGCCTTCGCCGCACGCCACCCGCAGCGGGTGCGGGCCCTGGTGCTGGACTCCCCGATGTCCGGGCCCGACGACGAGGCCGTCTCCCAACGGGCCGTGCGGCAGCAGTACTGGGAGGGCGATCAGGGCCTCGCCCCCCTGCTGCGGACGCTCGACGAGGACGGTTCCATCGCCGCCTCGGAGGCCGGGCCCGTGATCATGGCGGTCCACGAGGTCGGCGGCCCAGACGCCGTCCGGGACCTGGTGAACCTGCTGGCCGGGGGTCGCGGCCTGGTCGCCTACCAGGGGGTGCGGGACGTCCTCGCCCGCCGCTGGTTCGACGCCGCCCCGTACCTGAACGAGCGGGATCTGCTGGCGCCGATCGCGGTCGGGCAGCTGGGCATGGGGCGGCACGCCGACGGTGGACCGCTGGACCCGCTGGTCAACGCCGGGCATGACGCCTGTCGTGCCCATGAGGAGGGCGTGAGGTTCGAGGGGCTGCCGTGGGAGGCCGCGACGCTGTCCGCACAGGTGCTGGCCCCCACCCTGGTGCTCACCGGCGCCCAGGACCTCCTCACCCCGCCGCAGATCGCCCGTGACCTGGCCCGCCTCCTGCCCCGGGCGGCGCTGGTCGAGGTCCCGGGGGCCGGTCACTCCATGCTCGACTCGCACAGTCGCATCGCCCAGGTGGCGATCCGTTGGGCGGCCGTCGGGGCGGTGCGGGAGCTCGCCGATCGGGCCGAGGACCTGGCGCAACTGCCGGAGGCACCGCTGTCCCAGGTGCTGTCGGCGGGTGTGCGACTGGCGCTCGCCGCGGAGCGACTGTCCCCGTGGGCCCTGCGCCTCCAGCGGGCTCGCCTGCACCGTCTGGAGCAGCGCCGCAGTCCCACCTCGCGGTCGAGTCGGCGTGTGACCGTGCGCTGAGGCGTCGGCCCCGGGCCGGCCCGCGCTCAACGGCAGACCGTGTGGAACCCGTCGACGGAGACGACCGTCCGGAACGGCACTCCCCAGCGGTGCTCGGCCCAGGTGGCGGGGTCGCCGATGTCGCCGGGTTCCCACGGGTAGGTGAGCTCGTCGATCACCGCGCAGTCGGGAACGCGCCGGTTTACACCGTGGATCCACTGCACGTCATGACCGGGCACCATCGGTGCCAGCAGTGGCAGATCGGTCGCCACCACCGACCCCTCCGGGGCCGCGGCCATCGCGGTGCGGGCGGCGCCCAGTCGTGGTGAGGGCTCCCAGGTGTGCGGGTTGGTCAGGGCCACCAGCGGGAGGGACGCTCCCAGTACCGCGGTGGCGGCCCCGGCCGACAGCACCGACGGTCCGCGTAACCACCCGTGGGACCGCAGCGGGGTGTGGGCGAGGGCATCGACCAGCGCTGCCGTCGCGATCGGCATCAGCACCGCGCTGTAGTGCCATTCCCAGCCCCAGTAGAAGGGAACGGTGCCGGTGAAGCGCCAGGCGAGGGTCGGCAGCATCAGCAGGACCAGCGGGCTGCGCACCCCCACCACGCCGGCGGCGATCACCAGCAGCAGGACGGTGCCCCACTTCTCCGCCGGCACCAGCACCAGCCACGGGGATCCCAGTCGGTCGGTGTAGTCGTACCGGCCGGCGGTGTTCATCAGAGGAAGGATCACCGCCGTCGACAGCACGAACCAACCGACCCCCCACAGGGCGAGGCCCACGCCCTCCCGCCGATACCGCGTATGACGCCAGGCGATCACCGCCCCCAGCATCAGCACGGTGAGGCCCAGGTCCTCCTTCACGAACACCAAGGGCGCGGCCCACAGGATGCTCGCGCCCACCCGGCCGCGCAGCAGCGCCGCAAGGGAGGCCGCCAGCAGTGGCACCGCGAGCGCGATCTCGTGGAACTGGACGTCCTGCGCGGCCTGCAGCCCGAAGGAGAACGCGTAGGTCACCCCGGTCACGGTGCCCCAGGCGGGACCGAGCAGGGCCCGGGCGGCTCGGGTCAGCGGCACCGCGGAGACCCCGAACAGAGCGGCCTGGGCCCACATCAGTGCCAGGCCCGACGGCCACACCCACCACAGCGGGGCGAGCACCACCAGCGCCGGGTGGAAGTGATCGCCCAGGAGGTTCACGCCGTCGCCCTTGATCGGCACGATCGGTGCACTCAGGGTGCCGTAGGCCTTCACCAGTTCGGTGAAGATCCCCAGGTCCCAACTGGGCGCCTCGAGTGACCGCCACTGCAGGGTCGACAGCGTCCCGTACAGCACGGTCGCGACCAGCGCGATCCCGGTGGGAACCAGGATGTCGGGGGTGCGGGGGGTCGCGGCGGGGGAGTCGGGCGCGGCGGGGGTCACGTCCTCGAGGTTAGCGGCCGGTTCACCCGAGCCGGCACGCCACCCCGTTGAACCCGTGGTTGCAGTACCCGCCGGGATGCACGGCGAGGTACTGCTGGTGCTCGGGCTCCGCCGGGTAGTAGTGCCCCTCCCCGGCCTCTGCCAACGGCGCCAGCTCCGTCGTGATACGGCCTCGCCCGGCGGCGTCGAGGGCCTCCTGGTAGCGGGCGGCGGAGTCGCGCACCACCTCGCCCTGCCCGGGCTCGGTCCAGTAGACGGCGCTGCGGTACTGGGTGCCGACGTCATTGCCCTGCCGCATGGCGGTGGTGGGATCGTGCTGCTCCCAGAACTGGGTGAGGATCGCGCGCAGGGTGTCGTCACCGCCCTCGTAGACCACGCGGACGGCCTCGGCGTGTCCGGTGCGGGCCGAGAAGACCTCCTCATAGGTGGGGTTCGGGGTCCAGCCGCCCGCGTACCCGGCACTGGTCGTCACCACCTGCGGCACCTGCCACATGACGCGTTCGATGCCCCAGAAGCACCCGCCGGCCAGCACGATCTCCTGCTGTCCGGGCCCGGTGGGGGCCAGCATGTCGGTCCCCAGCACGCGATGCTCCCGCAGCAGCGGGTACGCCGGGGCGTCCCGACCGGGCAGCGCCTCCTCCCGCGGGACCATCTGCTTCTTGTGCGCGTTCAGCAGGTCGAAGTACTGCCACATGCCCCCGAGGCTAGTACGCGACCACCCTTCCCGCAAGCGGAGGTTCGTCTGTCGGGGGTGTGGTCCAGACTGGGGGTGTTCGCACGAGAGGGCGCGTGACCTGCGGTGTCACCCGGAGCGGCCGGGCCGCGGGCGGGCGCACCAGGGCTATGGGAGGGACGGAGGTGATCGCCATGGGCGGACGGACCGGAGAGTCGGAGGGAACAGACGCGGCTGCCCCGGCGATCACCCGTCGGGAACTGCTGGACCGGGCCGACGAGATCCGCCAGCGCCGCGAGTGGGCGGCCCGACACCGGCACGACCCGATCGCGCGACCGCCGCGAGGGGGATTCCGCTACGAGCGCGACTGGCCGCAGCCCACCGCCGAACTGGACCGGCCGGTGCACCTGCACGACGTGTGCGCACCGGGTCGCCGCCCCGACCTCGACGACCCGATGGCGGCGGCCTTCTGCGAGCTCGCGGAGGAACGGGCCGAGGCACGTCGCGCCGCCCAACGGTACCTGCGGCCCGCGCCGATCTCCCCGGAGACCATCGCCGAGCGCACCGGCGCCGTCGAGGACGCCCGCCGCGCCGAGACCTACCTGGCGCTGCACGAGATCGAACAGGAGCGCACCCGCCTGCACGCCCGGTACCTGCGGCGGATCGCGGAACTGCACGACATCGACGATCTCCCCGACCCCGACGACCCCCTCGGCCGAGAGGAGCGTCGCCTCGAGGCGAGCCTGCCGCTGCGCCAGACCACCTCCCGCACCGCGACCACCATCGAGCGTGCGCACCGCGCGGTGACCTTCTTCCCGCGCAGTTTCGAGCTGTTGGACCAGGGCATCTTCCCGATGGAGTGGTTCGAACGGATGCTCTCGCGCAGCGGCGACCTCGAGGACCCGGTGCTGTGGGATCGGGTCGACGAGAAGGTCGCCGCGCTCGACCTGCCGCGCCTGTCGGCCGACGCCTTCCAACGGCGGCTGCGGGAGATCCTCCTGCTGGTGCGTCACCCCGAGCCGACCCCCGATCCCGATGCCCGCCGGCGTGTTCTCCTCAGCGAACCGGATCCGGTCGCCGGGACCGTCGACCTCGTCATCACCGCGCCGATCCCCGAGGGCATCGACCTGGCCAACCGCCTCGACACCGTCGCCCGGCGGATCCGCACCGAGCAGCGGTCGGCCCTGCGCAGCATCGCCGAGCTGACCGCCCAGGGGGACGAGCACGGCGCCGCCGCGGTGGAGATCCCCTTCGATCCCGACGGCACCGCGCGCCGTACCGGCCGCCCGCTGTCACTGGCGACACTGCGATACCTGGTGCTCACGCAGTCGCTGCTGCAGCACGATCCGGTGCATGTGCCGCCCCGGTTCCGGGTGAACGTCACCGTCCCCATGCTGACCCTGCTGGGGGAGGACGCGCCCGGGTTGGTCGAGGGGCAGCATCCGATCCCGCCCGATCTCGCGCGGGAGCTCGCCACCGGCAGCACCGAGCTGTACCGGATCCTCACCGACCCGGCCACCGGCCGGTTCCTCGACGCCGACGCCACCCGGTACACCGTGGGCCGGGGGCTGCTGGAGCATCTGCGACTGCGACACCCCGTGTGTGCGACCCCCGGCTGCACCCGACCCACCCTGACGGGCGCCCAGGCTGATCACATCGAGGAGTTCGATCATCGCGATCCCGCCGCCGGCGGCCCGACGCGGTTGGAGAACCTGCATCTGCTGTGCGAGACCCACCACCAGCTGAAGACCGCTCGGCGGATCGACCCGATCCGCGGTCCCTCCCCGGGACCGACCGGTGCACCGCCCACCACCATCTGGCGGATCGGACCCGTGGAGACCACCGTCGAGGAGACCACGGACCTGCTGACCGCGGGCCGATGGCGCAGCCTGCGCGAGGCCCAGGCCTACGCGGAACGTCTGGCGCAGCGACGTACCCGCGCGGCCGAACACGCCACGACACCTGCGCACACCACGACACCCGCGCACGCCACGATCGAGCCGCCACCCTTCTGAGCGGGGCGTCTCAGGCGCGGGGTGTGCTGGCGTGGGGTGTGGCCACCACGACGCTCTGCTCGCCGGCGATGCGGGTGAGGATCAGCGTCGCCGACTCGTCCCCGAACCGGCGGGGTCGCAGTCGGCGGCGCAGCTCCTCCGGTTCGACCGCGGTGCCGCGCTTCTTGATCTCCAGGATCCCCAGCCGGTGCACCCGCAGGTAGGCCGTGAGGCGCTTCAGAGAGAACGGCATCACCTCCCGCACCGCATACCCGCGGGCGAAGGGCGTGGTCGCCGCGGTCGGCGCCGTCAGGTAGGCAATGCTCGGATCCAGGGTGTGGGCCCCCAGGTCGGCGGCCAGGCGCCCCAGCAGGCCCGCCCGGATCACCGCCCCGTCGGGGTCGTAGACATGCGCCTCGAGCGGCCCCGGGTCCGGGTCGGCCGGCACGCCCTCGGGGCCGGACGCATCCAGCCGATGCGCGCCGTCACGGTCCACCACCAGGGCACTGCGCGGCACCCCCGGGCGGGCCAGCGGACCGAACCAGCACACCGCCTCCAGCACCTGTCCGTGCCACGACAGCCACTGCGTCTCCGTGCCCTCCGGCAGGGCCTCCCGGTGGATCCCCGGCCCGAGCTTGGCGCCCACCGGCAACCGGGTGGCGATCTGCGCGACCGTCGACAGTGGGGGTTCGTACTCCTCCGGGTCGTGCAGGCGGCGGGTGCGGCCCCCGGCGGGGGTGCGTCGCGCCGGGTCCATCCACACCCCGTCCACCCGGGACAGGTCGAAGTCCTCGGCGGTGCCGAGCTCCGCCCGGGAGTCCGGGAACGGCCGCAGGTTCACGGTGGCCACCGCGACCGTCGCGGGGTCACGGTCCACCGCCGTCACCTGCAGACCCAGGGCGCTCGCCGCCATCGCATCCCCACCGATGCCGCACCCCAGATCGGCCAGGTGCTCCACCCCGGCATCGCGGAACCGGCGGGCGTGCAGCGCCGCGACCGGCAACCTGGTCGCCTGCTCTAGCCCCTGCGGGGTCAGCAGCATCGTGTCGGCGAACTCGCCGAACTTCTCCCGCGCCCGCGTCCGCAACCGCGCCTGCGTGAGCACCGCCGCGACGGTGTCGGGATCATGCCCCTGCTCCCGCAGTCGCGCCCCGAGCGCCAGGGCCTGCGATTCGTCGTACGGCGGCAGCGACTGCAGCAGCTCCCATCCGGCCGGCTGCAGCACCCGCTCCAGCTGCGTCAGCAGCGTGTCGGACTCAGGCACGGGTATCCAGCACGATCTTGCCGCGGGTGTGGCCGGTCTCCAGACGGCGGTGGGCCTCCGCGGCCTGGGCGAGCGGCAACACCGCCGACACCTCCAGCGGAAGGGTGTCGTCAGCCAGCAGCTCGAGCAGAAGCTCCAACCGGTCGCGCCCGAAGACCATCTCCGCGATCTGCGCGTCCACACCGCGCTCCCGCGCCGGAGTGAGATCCGCCAGCGACGGCAGCACCACCATCCGGCCGGCCGACGCGAGCAGAGCCAGGCTCGGCACGAACGTCGAGTGGTAGTGGGTGTCGAGCACCACGTCCACACCGCGGCCGTCGGTGGCCTCCCGCACCGCCGTGGCCCAGTCGCCGCGGTCATGCGGCACCGGTTCCGCCCCCAGCTCCCGCACCCGGTCGGCGTTCTCCGCGCGGGAGGTGGCGAGAACCCGGCCGGCGCCGGCGCGCCGCGCCAGCGGCACGAGCAGCTGGCCGACGCCACCGGTGCCGCCGTGCACCAGGACCGTGTCGCCGGGCTGCACCCGGGCCTGGTCCAGCGCACCGAGCGCGGTCAGGCCCGCGAGGCCCAACCCGCCCAGATGGGGCAGCTGGTCGCGCCGGTCCGCCAGGGAGGCCGGCACCGGCGCGACCGCGCTGGCGGGGATGACGATCTGCTCCGCATAGGTGCCGCGCAGGTCGTCGGGGGTGCGGACCCCGACCACCAGGCCGCCGCCGTCGGCGCGTTCGCCGACGAACTCCCGGCCCAGCACCGCCGGCAGCTGCAGCTGCTTCGCCAGACGGTTCGACCCGTCGCGCATCTTGTGGTCCACCGGGTTGGTGCCCGCGTAGAGCACCTGGACCAGCAGCTCGCCGTCGGCGGGTTCGGGAGTGGGGGCGTCGGTGAGGACGAGCTCCTCAGGGCCGCCGAAGGCGCGGATCTCGATCTGTCGCATCCCCCCAGCGTGTCACCGCCCGAGCACCCAGTCCAGGGTGAAGCGCGCGAAGGTGAGCGTGTCACCGGCGGCCTCATAGAACAGGCCATACTCGCCGTTGCCCAGGGCCGTCACCACCGAGTACGAGCAGGCGCCCGGCTGGAACACGCGCGTGCGGATCCAGGTGCGACCGTCGTCCTCCGAGTACCAGAGGGTGCCGTTGCGGCGCTGGGTCGGGTGGTTCGCGTTCGAGAACAGCAGCACCTTCGCCTTCGCCGAGCCCTCCGGGGCGTCCGGGAAGGCGCGGGTGATGTGGGCGTTGCAGGACGGGTCCACCAGCTGCGGCTCCCGTACCGGCTCGGTCCAGGTCTCCCCGCCGTCGTGGCTGTACGCCACCCACCGGTCACCCCGACGCGGGTTCTGGCGGGAGTTCAGCATCAGCGTGCCGTCGGACAGCTCCACGACCTTGTTCTCATCCATACCGCGGCCCACGAAGGCGCCCCGCTGCCAGGTCTCGCCGTGGTCGTCGGAGTACAGGGACCAGGCGCGCACGACCTCGGACCCGTCGGCCTCCCGCACGAACCCGGCGTACTGCTGCACCAGACGGCCACGGTGCGGGCCGTAGCGCAGCTGGATGCCGGCACCGGAGGTGGCGAAGGTGCTGCGGACCTCAGCGGGTTTGGCCACCGTCGTGACCGAACGGTGGGTCCAGGTGTGGCCGGAGTCGTCGCTGATGCTCACGGCGCAGGACAGCACGTTCCGGTCGGCGTCGTCGTTGCCGTACACCGAGCCCCAGAAGCCCTGGTTCTTGGAGAACACGTGGAAGCACAACACTCGGCCGGCCTCCCGATCCACCACGTACGAGGGATCGCTGTAGCCGGTCTGGGTGGTGCGGTCCCCGGTTTCGAGCCCCGCGTGCACCACGGTCGGCGGCTCCCAGGTGCGACCGCCGTCGCGGGAGCGGCGCTGCCAGATGGAGTTCGGGCTCGGGGCGTCACCCCAGACGGGGCGCTTGTCATAGGCCGCGAGCAGGTCACCATTCGGGGCGACCGCCAGGGCGGGGATGCGGAAGTTCGCGACGCCGTAATCCCCGGCCTTCGCGAGGATCTGCTCCTCGTACACGCCGTGGGTGGTGGCGCGTGGGTTTTTCGGGTCCGGCAGGGCGAGGGCCGGGGCCGCACAGGCGGCGGCACCGATGCCGGTGAGGGTGCCCAGCAGGGCGCGGCGGTTCAGGGCGGAACGGGACATCGTCGTCTCTCCTTCGGGACGGTGGGGGAGTGGGTATCACTGCTCCTCGACCGCGCTACGGAACCAGCGGGTGAGGGTCGTCGGATGCGTGATGGCGGTGCCGACGACGACCGCCCGGGCACCGGCGGCGAGGGCCGCTGAGGCCTGGGCGGGGGTGTGCACGCGGCCTTCGGCCACGAGCATCGGCCCGGCAGGAAGCCGGTCTGCGAGCTCCCGCAGGAGCTCGAGATCAGGGCCCTCGGTGCGGGGGCGGGCCGGGGTGTAACCGGCGAGGGTGGTGCCGATGATGTCGGCGCCAGCGGCGGCCGCCTCCAGAGCGGAGGGGATGTCGTCGCAGTCGGCCATGATCGGGCCGTCGAAGCGGTCGCGCACCGCGGCGAGGGTCTGGGCGAAGGTGCGGCCGTCGGGGCGGGGTCGGCGGGTGCCGTCGAGGGCAAGAATGTCGGCGCCCGCGTCGATCACGGCCAGGCAGTGCTCCAGGGTGGGGGTGATGAACACGCCGTCGGTGCCGTCCTTCCAGATGCCGATCACCGGCACGTCGACGGCGGCCTTCACAGCGCGGATGTCGTCCAGGCCCTGGGCGCGCACGGCGCTGGCACCGCCCTCGACCACCGCGGCGGCGATCTGCGCCATGGTGCGGGGGTCGCGCATCGGCTCGCCCGGGTACGCCTGGCAGGAGACGATCAGAGTGCCCTCCAGAGGGGCGAGGACGGGATGCAGGGTCATCAGGAGCTCCTCTCGGGGGCATGGTCGTGAGCATGGACGGCGGCCCCCAGCAAAGCGGCCCGCACCCCGGCCCGGGCACGGAACAGCGGGGTGCCTCGCACGGCGTCCAGGGCGTCGTGACGGAAACCCTCCCGCACGGCCTCCCACCAGGGGCCGACGGCTTCGGCGACACCGCCGGTCAGGACGATGACTTCGGGGTCGAGGGCGTTCGCGAGCCCGCCGAGCACACGGCCGGTGGCGACACCCGCGCGCTGGTAGGCGGCGGCGGCGTCGGCGTCCCCGGAGGCGGCGGCCGCGGCGAGGGCCCGACCGTCCCCGGCTCCCACCTGGCGCAGGATCCCCGGGCCCGAGGCGAAGCCCTCCAGGTGACCGGTGCGGCCACAGGAACAGGGCACGCCCTCGGCCTCCGGCACGGGAAGGTGTCCCACATGCCCGGCCACCCCGTGGTGTCCCGGCACCACGGAGCCGTCGAGCAGCACCGCCCCACCGATGCCGGTGCCGACAGCCACCAACAGGGCGCTCGTGGCTCCGGCAGCCGCGCCGAAGCGCGCCTCCCCGAGCCCGTGGGCGTGGACGTCGTTCAGCGCCGCGGCGGGAAGGCCGAGAGCCTCGGCCAGGCCGTCCCGCACCGGAGTGCCCGCCCATCCGGGCAGGGAATCGGTGGCGTGGGTGATGGCACCGGTGTCCGGATCCACCACCCCGGCGGTCGCGATGCCGAGGGCCCGCGGCTCCGGATGCCCCTCCCGCACGTCGCGCAACAGCTGCGCGGCCGTCGCCAGCACCGCCTCCGGATCCGCCGAGGCGGGCGTCGGGGCGGTGCGATCGGCGAGCACCGTCGCCTCCCCGCGGGCCACGTCCAGGGCGACGGCCGCGGCGGTGGTCTTGGTACCGCCGATGTCGACGGCGAGCAGCACGTCAGGCAACGTGCGCTCCCAGCAGACCAGCGCGCTCCAGCACCGTGCGGATGCGAGCGGTCTCGTCGTCGTCGAGGCTGGCCATCGGGGCGGACATGGTGTTCGTCGAGAAGATCCCCATCTCCCGCAGGGCCGTCTTGAAGGCGCCCACCCCGGCGGTGGGGCCGACCCGGCCGGGGGCCTGGAACACGATCTCGAACAGCGCGGCCAGGCGGTCCTGTTCGCGGCGCATGCTCTCCCAGTCACCGCGCTGCGCGGCGGCATGCATCCGCGCGTACCCGGCGGGATCCACGTTGCCGAGGCCCGGTACGCAGCCGTGCGCCCCGGCCAGGTACGCCCCGTCGACGACGATCTCGTGCCCGGTCAGCAGCGCCAGACCGGTTCCAGCCTCGCGGTTCATCGCGGTGAGGCGGCGGAAGGAGACGTCATCGCCGCTGGAGTCCTTCACCCCGACGATGACACCGTCGGCGGCGAGCCGCACCAGATGCTCCGGCGCCAGTTTCACGTGCACGCACACCGGGATGTCGTAGGCCCACAGCGGGGCCGGGGCGGTGGCCGCCGCCGCCCGGAAATGCGCGTCGATCTCCGCCGGACCGGTGATCGCATAGAACGGGGCGGTGGCCACCACACCCGCGAGGTCATAGCGCGCGAGGTCCCGCATGTGCTGCTGCACCCGCCGCGTCTCCATGTCGATGGCGCCGACGATGAGCGGCACCTGCCCGCCGACGATGCCGGTGACCGCATCGAGGATCCGGCGTCGCTGCGCATCGTCGGAGAACGCGACCTCGCCGCTGGAGCCGAGCACGAACAACCCGTCGACCCCACCACGGATCAGATGGTCGATGAGGCGCTCCAGCGAGGGGACGTCGAGCTCACCGTCGGCGTCGAGCGGGGTGAGCAGGGGCGGCACGACACCGCTCAGGGCGCCGGCGCGGAGAGGGGCAGCGATGCTGGTCATGAGGGTTCTTCCGGTGAGTCGAGCTCACAGCAGCGTCGGGGCCGCTGCGAGGAGGGTGCGGGTGTAGTCGTCCTGCGCGTCGGTGAAGAGCTGCTGCGCGGGACCCTGTTCGACGATCCGGCCGCGGTTCATCACGATCATCTCGTCGGAGATGAAGCGGACGGTCGAGATGTCGTGGGAGATGAACACCAGGCCCAGGCCCAGCTGGGCTTTCAGGTCGGTGAGGAGGTTCAGCACCTGCGCCCGGACGGACACGTCGAGGGCGCTGGTGGGTTCGTCGGCGACGATGATCTCCGGTTCCAGGGCGAGGGCGCGGGCGATCGCCACGCGCTGCCGCTGACCGCCGGAGATCTGCCGGGGCAGCACATCGAGAGCGGACTGCGGCAGCCCCACCAGGTGCAAGAGCTCCTTCACCCGGGCGAGACGCTGGGTCTCGGTGCCGATGCCGTGCACCCGCAGGGGGTCGATGAGGGTGTCGCGCACCAGCATCCGCGGATTGAGGGCGGTGGCCGGGTCCTGGAACACCACCGACACCGCCCGGCCGAGCTCCCGCCGGGCGGCGCGACCGTGGGACAGCGGACGCCCGTGGAACAGCACCGTGCCGGAGGTGACCGGCTGCAAGCCGATCATCACGCGCGCCAGGGTGGACTTGCCGGAACCGGATTCGCCGACGATGCCGAGCACTCGGCCGCGGTGCACATCGACGGACACGCCATCGACGGCCCGCACGGTGTCGGGGCGGAACAGCCCGCCGGTGCGCAGACGGTGCACCACGTGCACGTCCCGCAGGGAGAAGACGGGGGTCTGATCACTCATCGCGCACCTCCGGGGAGGACGAGGGCCTGGGGGACGTCGCCGGTGGTGGCCACCCGATGGTGGTCATCGCCGTCGACGGGCAGCAGGTGGAGAGGCGCCTGCGGGTCGGCGTCGGGGCGCAGAGACCGCGGTGCGAACCGGTCACCCGGGGCGAACTCCCGTGGCGAGGGCACCGTGCCGGGCACCTGGTGCAGACGCTCGGCCTGCGCCTCGATCGACAGGACCGAACCGAGCAGACCACGGGTGTACTCGTGGCGCGGGTCGGTCAGCAGGGTGCGGGTGGGGGCCTGCTCCACCACCTGACCGGCGTACATCACGGTGATGCGGTGGGCGAGCTGCGCCACCAGCGCCAGATCATGGCTGACGAACACCATGGCGAAACCGAGCTCGTGGCGCAGCCGGTTCAGCAGCTCCACCACCTGCTTCTGCACCGTCACATCGAGGGCGGTGGTGGGCTCGTCGGCGATCACCAGCTTCGGGTCGCGGGTGAGGGCCATGGCGATCAGCACGCGCTGGCGCTGTCCGCCGGAAAGCTCGTGCGGGTACGAGGCGAGGGTCCGCTTCGGATCCAGACCCACCAGCTCCAGCAGCTCCTCCGCCGAACGGGTGCCCCCGCGGCGGCTCAGCTGCGCCATCTGGGTGCGGATCAGCATCGAGGGGTTCAGGGAACTGAGGGCGTCCTGGTAGACCATCGCGATCTCGTGACCGCGGCGGGCATTGAGCTCCCGCGGCGACATGGACAGCAGATCCTCCCCGTCCAGCAGGATCCGGCCGCTGATCCGCGCGGTGCGGGGCAGCAGACCCATGATCGCCAGGCTGGTGACGGACTTGCCGGACCCGGATTCGCCGACCAGGCCCATCACCTCTCCGGGGCGGACGTCGAAGGAGACGCCGTCGAGGATGTCCACGTCGCCGTGGGCCTCCGGGAACGCCACCCGCAGGTTCTCCACCCGCAACAGCGGTTCGCCCTCGGTGGGGCCTGCCTCGCGGGCGGGGCGGGCGCTCTCGGCGGCGCGCAGCTGCGCCAGGGAGTCACCCAGCACCCGGCCGGCCTCCGCCGGATCGGTGGCGCCCAGCGTCGCGGCCGAGGTCGGCTCGCGCTGCTCATCGGCCTCGACGTCGACATGGTGGCGGATCCGCGGGGAGGCGAAGGTGTCGGTCAACCCCTCCGACAGCACGTTCAGCGCCAGCACCGTCAGCAGGATCATCAGGCCGGGGAAGAAGGTCGGCCACCAGAACCCGCCCAGCAGCAGCTGTTTGCCCTCGGAGAGCATGTTGCCCCACGACGGGGCGGGCGGCTGCACACCGGCGTTGAGGAAGGACAGCGAGGCCTCGAAGACGATCGCGTCGGCCACCAGCACCGTGGCGAACACCATCACGGGGGCCAGGCAGTTACGAGCCACATGCTTGGCGAGGATCCACGCGGTGGAGGCACCCATCACCTTCGAGGCCGCCACATAGTCCTCCCCGAACTGCGCCAGCACGTTCGCGCGGACCACGCGGCTGAGCTGCGGCACGTACAGGAAGGCGATGGCGAACACGATCACCGGGAGGCTGGTGCCGAACACCGCGACGAACACGGCCGCCAGGGCGATGCCCGGGAAGCTCATGATGATGTCCAGCGCCCGCATGAGGATCTCCGAGGGGATCCGGGCGGCGGTCGCGGCGATGGAGCCGAGCACCGCCGCCACCAGCAAGGCGGTGGCGGTGGCGGCCAGGCCGATCACCAGGGAGGACCGGGCGCCGTGCAGAGCACGGGAGAGGATGTCGCGGCCGATGGCGTCGGTGCCCCACGGGTGGGTCGCGCTCGGCGCCTGCACCGGGGTACCGGTGGCGAGCGGGTCGTGGGGGGAGATCCAGGGGGCCAGCAGCGCCGCCATCACCAGCAGCCCCAGGAAGGCCAGGGCGATGCGGGAAGGCCAGCGCAGGTCCGCGAGGGCGCGCAGCGGGGCGCCGACGGTGCCGGACAGGCGTGAGTCGAGTCGGGGGCGCATGTCAGATGCTCCTGATCCGCGGGTTCACGAGGACGTACAGGAGGTCCACGAGGATGTTGACGACGATGAAGGCGATGGCCACGGTGAGGGTCACGCCCTGCACCAGGAACACGTCGTTGCGCTGGACGCCATCGAGGATGAGCTTCCCCATCGCCTGGATGTTGAAGATGATCTCGATGATCACGGCGCCGCCCATCAGGTAACCGATGCGCAGACCGAGCACCGTGATCGGCGTGATCAGGGCGTTGCGCAGCACGTTGCGGGAGACCACCTCCGCGTACGGCACGCCCGCGCCCATGGCGGTGCGCACATAGTCACGGTCGAGCTCCTCGACCATGGCGGTGCGCACCACGCGGGTGAGGGACCCGGCGACCGGGATCGCCAGCGCCAGCGCCGGCAGCGCCACGTTCCGCGCCCAGGTGGCGGGATCCTCCGTGAACGGCACCCAGCGGGTGACGAGCGCCGGGAACAGACCCCAGCCGCCCGGCACCTCGCCCAGCCACTGGATCATGAGGATCGCCAGCCAGAACGAGGGGGTGGCCAGCGCCGCGATCGACAGCACGCGGATGATCTGGTCGAGCCATCGGTCCCGGAACAGGGCAGCCAGCACACCGGCCACCGCGGCGATGACCACCGCGATGATCAGACCCAGGAAGGTGAGCTGCAGGGTGATGGGGAAGGCGGCAGCCACGCGCTCCGTGACGGGCACGTTGCCGCTGGAGGTCCCCAGGTCGCCCTGCAGCATCCCGCCGAGGAACGACAGATAGCGCAGGTGCAGCGGTTCCTTCAGGCCGTTGGCCTCCCGGTAGGCCTCCAGCGCGGCCGAGCTCGCGCTCTCACCGAGCGCGAGCCGGGCCGGGTCGGCCGGGGAGAACGACATCACGACGAACACCAACAGGGTGACGCCGAGGATCATCACCGGCAGCGCCAGCAGGCGCCGCCCGATCAGACGCAGAAGAGTGGACACGTGATGCTCCCGGGGCGGATCGTCACCTCGCCGAGGTGCCGACACCCACGAAACTGAGGCCGGTCAGCGATATGGGCTGGAAGTCGACCAGGGCGGTCGGGTCCCAGGCGGTGGGGGTCTTGCGGTGGAACAGCGGGTACAGCGGCACGGTGTCGGAGAGCAGATCGAGCATCTGGCCCCAGATCTCGGTGCGCTTGGCCTCGTCGGTCTCCTGGATGGACTGGTCGAACAGCGCCTGCAACTGGGTGTGGCTGTCCTGGCCCTTCCAGTGCATGCGGCCGTCGGTCCAGACGTCGGCGGCGTACCACCAGCGCATCAGGAGATCCGGGTCGTTGCCGAACACCGACGGGTCACCGGGGGCGATCACCACGTCGAAGGCCTCCGGCTTGCCGTCGATCGTGTTGTACACATCGGCCGACTTCTTCTGCTCGAAAGAGACCGTCAGGCCCGCCGCGGTGAGCGACTCCTGGATGATCGGGGTCACCTGCTGCACCCAGTCGTGATCCGTGCACAGCAGCCGCATCGAAGTCAGACCGGTCTCGGCGAAGGCGGCCGTCGCGGCGGCCTGATCGAAGGTGTAGACCGTCTTGGCCTTCTTGTAGTTCGGGTGCTCCTCGTGCAGGAAGCTGGTGGCGGGCGCGGCCTGACCCCGCAGCGCAGTGTCGATGACCTTCTGCATGTCGATCGCCCGCAGCACCGCCTGACGGTTGCGCACATCGTTGAAGGGGTTGCCCGGCGCGTTGTTGAACATCGCGAACAGCAGACCGAATCCCTGCACCGACTCCACCGTGGACGAGGCCTGCAGCTGCTCGATCGACAGGTACGGCACCGAGTCGATCGCCTGCACGGACTTCGACTGCAGGGCGTTGGTGCGGGTGGCGGCATCCGGGATGATCTGCCACTCCATGGTCTTGGCCTGTGCCGGCTGCGGGCCGGTGTAGTCGTCGAAACGCTCGAAGGTGATGACCTGGCTGGAAGCGCCGTTGTCGGTCATCCTCCACGGGCCGGTGCCGATGGGGTTCGCGTCGAAGGCCTTCGGGTCCTTCTCGACCGCGGCCTTCGGTACGATCTTCACGGTGGACAGGCGCTCGGCCAGCACGCCCACCGGGTGGGCCAGGGTGAAGGTGACGGTGCGCTCGTCCTTCGCGGCCACCGTCGAGATGAAGGGGATGAAGCTTGCGTACAGCGAGGCGTTCGCCGGGTCCAGCACCCGTTCGAAGGAGAAAACGACGTCCTCGGCGGTGACCGGGGTGCCGTCGTGGAACACGGCGCCGTCGCGCAGGGCGACGTCGACGGTGGTGGAATCGCCGGAGGGCAGTTCTGCGGCCAGTGCCGGGTACACCTCGCGGGTGGCGGGGTGCAGCTCCGTCAGACCCTCCAGGGTGTGCCAGTTCGCGGCCACGGTGAGGGCTGCGCTGGTGGTCATGGGGTCGTAGCCGTTGGTGCCGAGCTCGTAGGAGATCGCGGCGCGGATGGTGCCGTCGGCGTCGGCCGGACCGGCGGCGCCCGCATCGGAGGAGCCGTTGCCCCCGGCGGTGCCGCCGTCGCGCGGGGCGCAGGCGGCGAGGGCGGCGGCGATGCCGGCCGCACCGGCAGAGAGGACGAACCGGCGGGAGATGCTGTGGGTCATGATCGGGTCCCTTTCCGGGGATCGACGTGGCCGCAGCGCCGCGGCCACCGTGCCGTCAGAAAATCGGACGTCTGATGTCCGATGTTGGGTGTACTGTACACCACGCAGAGCGGGTCGGCGCCACCGGCCCCGCCAGTCGTCAGGAGGACCGCGGATGCCGGAGAAGTCGTCCCGCCCCGCCCGACGCACCGATGCCGCGGTGCGCGCGATCGAGGACCTCATCCTGGAGGAGGGCCTTACCCGGGGAGACCCCCTTCCCACCGAGGGTGAGCTGGGGGAGCGCTTGGGCATGTCCCGTTCCTCCGTGCGCGAAGCCGTGAAGATCCTTGCGAGCCTCGATATCGTCGACGTCCGCCACGGTCATGGCAGCTTCGTGGGGGAGTTGTCCCTGGCCCCCCTGGTCAACGGCCTGATGTTCCGGGCGCGGTTGGATCGCAAGGATGGTCTGCGCTCGCTGCGGGAGATCGTCACCGTGCGCCGCGGGCTGGACCTGTCACTGGCCGACGACCTCGCTGAGGTCTACCGCGGCACCGACAACCCCCACTTGCGCGCCCACGTGGAACGCATGCGGGAGCTGGAGGGCACCGGAGAATCCATCGCCGCGCCCGACTCCGCCTTCCACCGTGAGCTCATCGCCCCGCTCGACAATCGGCTCGTGCAGCAGCTGGTGCAGGCGTTCTGGGAGGTCCACACCCACGCCCTGCCGGTGCTCGGGATCGGCACCGCCAGGGGCGTGCGCCGCACCATTGAGGCCCACGAGGCGATGATCGACGCCCTCGAGGACGGCGACGCCGCGCGCTTCCAGCAGGCTGTGCGGGAGCACTACACCCCCCTGGAGGAGGCCCTCGACGCCGCCGTCGGCTGAGTACCATCGCTGCGTGCATCCCTGGACCTGGCGCCGACAGCTGCTGGACGAGCTGGCGCTCCCGACGCCGCCGATCCTGTGGCGCGACCCCCGTGCGGCCCGCGGGCTGCGCCTGGCGCAGGACGTCCACGCCCCCGAGGCGATCCCCGCCCTGCCGATCTCCGCCATGGACGGATTCGCCGCCCGCTGGGCGGACCTGCGGCGGGCCGTCGCGGAGCCCCTGCCGGTGGTGCTCGACATCCCTGCCGGTCCCGGCGGGGTGCTGACCCTCCCCGACGGAGCGGCCGCCCGGATCATGACCGGAGCGCCGCTCCCCGAAGGCGCCGACACCGTGGTGCCGGTGGAACTCACGGACGCCGACCCCGTCGGTCCCGCCCCCGCCCACGTGCGCCTGTCCTCGGGGGCCACCGAGGCCCTGTCGGTCGGCCGCCACGTGCGCCGACGCGGCGAGGAGGTCACCGAGCGGGGGCTGCTGGCCGCTGCGGGGACGCGGGTGCGCCCCGGCCTGGTCGGTCTCGCCCTCTCCCTCGGAATCGTGCAGCTGCCGATCCGGGTACCCCACCGGGTAGCCGTGGTGGTCACCGGCGACGAACTCCAGACGGGGGAAGCCCCTGCGCGCGGTACCGGCGCCATCCGTGAATCCAACGGCGCCATGCTCGCCGCCGAGCTCGACGCCCTGGGGGTCGAGGTGACCGGTCTGTGGCGCAGCGGCGACGACCCGGCCGAGCTGCGGGACGTCCTCGCCCGGTCCGCCGACGGCGCCGATCTGGTCGTCACCACCGGGGGAGTGGGCCACGGCGCCCACGACGTGGTGAAGGCCGCCCTGCAGGACACATCGTGCTTCGCGCACCTGGCGATGCGACCCGGCGGCCCCCAGGGCTACGGCCGACTGCCGGGCGGCACCCCCGCGGTGCACCTGCCCGGCACCCCCGTCGGCGCGCTCGTCGGGATGCACCTGTTCGTGCGGCCGCTGCTCGGTGCTCCTGGCGCTGAGCTGCGCCTGCCCGTCACGGGTCCGGCCCTGCCCCCCGCGACCCCGGGGCGGCTGCACGTCCTCCCGGGTCGCCTCACTGCCGGTGGGGTCGCGCTGGTGCCCGGACACCGCCTGCGACCGTACGCGCAGGCGGATGCGCTGATCCTCCACGAGGAGGCGGTGCAGGACGGCACTGTGGCGGTGCTGCCCCTGCTGGCCTGAGCGATGATGGGGGGATGATCCGCCTGCGCCCCCGCTTGTCCACCGGCACCTGCCTCGTCCTGTGGGGGCTGTCAGCGGTCCTGGTGCTCGATGCCGTGCTCCGCGCCGGGGTGCGGGCACTGCCCTACACCGCGCCCGTGCTGCTGCTGTGCGCGGTGGCCTGGTGGGGACTGTGGCGGCCCCAGGTGATCATCGACGACGCCACCCGCAGCGTCACCGTGCGCAACGTGCTGAGCACCTGGCATCTGCCGTATGGGTCGATCCGTGAGCTGACGCTGCGCTCATGGGTGCGACTGCGGGTGCGGGTCGCCGGTGGACGTGAGACGTCGATCAGTGCGTGGAACGCACCCGGTCAGGGGCCGCGCAGCACGGCGGTATCACCCTTGGACCGGGACTGGCTGCGCTGGGAGGACGGCCCTGAGGACGCCGTCGCCCACCGCACCTGGAACGTACTGCCCCTCGCAGTGGTGGCAGCGCTCGCGGTGCTGACCGTCCTCAGCACGACGGCGATCCTCCGCTGACTCAGCGGAGGATCGCCGTCGTGGTCTCAGGCGATCAGACGATCAGGCCTTGATGCCGACCGCGGTCCAGTCGACGGACTCGAACTGCGAGGCGCCGTAGTTCACGATGCCCTTCTTCACGCCCACGATGATCGGGGTCGCGTAGAACGGGATCACGTTGAAGGACGACGCGACCTGCTTCGAGAACTCGTTCGCGATCTCGATGCGCTTGGCCTGGTCGAACTCCTGCTGGAGACGCCCGTTGATCTCGACGAGCTTCTCGTCCTTGAGGTTGGTGTAGTTCTGCTCCGACTCCGGCATGAACTTGTTCGGGCCGGACTGGATCGGGAACAGGGTGCCGACCCAGGAGAAGGTCACGACGTCGAACTGCTTCGGGGAGATGTACTCGTTGAAGTAGGCGTCGCTCGGCACCTCCTGCATGTCCACCTTGAAGCCGATGGCGTTGAGGTTGGTCATCACCTGGCGGGCGCGGTCCGAGTTGGACTTGGTGTCCGCCGGGACGATCACGGAGAAGGCCAGCTGCTTGCCGTCCTTCTCGCGGACATCGCCGTTGAGCGCCCAGCCCGCGTCGTCGAGGATCTTCTTCGCGGCCTCCGGGTCGTACTCGAGGCCGCCGAAGGAGTCCTCCCAGCCCTCCTGGCCGGGCATGAAGATGAAGTTGTTCTGCAGCACGATCGGCGCCTCGAGCGGGCCCACCACGGCGCGGCCGATGGCATCCCGGTCGATGCCGCGGGCGATGGCCTCACGCACCTTCACATCGCCGAGGGCACCGTCGGCGCCCTGGGTGTTGATGGTCAGGTGGGTCCAGGTCAGGCCGTTGGTGCGCTGGATGGTGGCGTCCTGGCGGCCCTTGGCGAGGCTCAGTACGTCACCGGTGGCGATCTCGACCACGTCGATCTCGCCGTTGGCGAAGGACTGAGGCTGGGTGGTCTGGTCCACCACGCGGAAGACGATCTGCTCGAGCTTCGGCGCGCGGCCCCACCACTTCTCGTTGCGCACGAGGGTGATGACGCCACCGTTCTTGTCGAGGCTGCCGATCTTGAACGGACCGGAGGCCGGCACCGGCTGCTCGGCATGGCCGGTGTTGAAGGCCTGCGGCGTTGCGGTGGTCGCCGCCGGCAGCGTCGGGTAGGTGTAGATGATCCAGTCCGCGTACTTCTTGGCGTACTCGATCTCGCAGGTGTACTCGTCGTCGGTCTGGACGATGTTCTTGATGGAGCTCCAGCCCTCGGTGGAGACGACGTTGAACTCCTTGTTGGTGCCGTTGCAGGCCTTCCACTGGGAGATGAGATCGGCCACGACGATCGGCTTGCCGTCTCCCCAGACGGCCTTCATGTTGAAGACGACCTTGACCTTCTGCGGGTCCTCGCTGATCAGCTCGGCGGATTCGATGTAGTCGGGGTTCGGGGTGACCTTGCCGGTCTCGTCGCCGCGCAGGGCCTGGTCGTACCCCATCGGGTTCGTGACCGCGGCGGTGTCGGCGTTGTTGCCGTCGATCTGGCTCTGGTTCCAGTTCACCGGGTACTGCAGGATCGAGACGGTGATGGTGCCGCCGTCGGGCACCTGGTCGTACTCGAGGCGCTCCCAGGCGGTGTTGGGCAGCTCGCTCTGCTGTTCCGCGGCCTTCTCGTTGTCGGCCGCGGCCTGCGAGGCCTGCTCCTCGGCGGTCTGCTGACCACCGCAGGCGGCGAGGAGCGCAGCGGAACCGGCAGCGCCGGTGCCGGCGAGGAACGTGCGTCGGGTGCTGAACATGTGTGGGTTTCCCTTCCTGGATGGGCTCGTCGTCACTGACGGGTGCCAGCGACGGGAGTCTCGTGGGGCTCGCGGGCGAGACGGTGGATCTCGTCCACGTGGTGGCAGGCCACGCGGCTGGCCCCGTGGCGCGTGGGCGCCGGGTCCTCGCTGGTGCACCGGGCCTGCTGTGACTCGTCGAGGAGCTTGTACAGCGGGCATCGGGCGGCGAAGTTGCATCCGGTGATGTCCTCCGTGGGGGAGGGCTGGTCACCGGTGAGCAGGATGCGCTGGCGGGAGCGCTCGGTGGCCGGGTCCGGCACCGGGACGGCGCTCATGAGCGCATGCGTGTAGGGGTGGCGCGGGTTCTCGTAGACCTCACTCACCGGGCCGTACTCGACGATCCGGCCGAGGTACATCACCGCGATGGTGTCGGAGATCTCCCGCACGATCGCGAGGTCATGCGCCACGAACAGGTAGGACAGGCCGAGCCGGTCGCGCAGGTCCTCCAGCAGGTTGATCACACCCGCCTGGACGGACACGTCGAGCGCGGAGACCGGCTCGTCGAGCACCAGCACCTTCGGCTCGGTGATGAGGGCACGCGCGATGCCGATGCGTTGCCGCTGACCGCCGGAGAACTCGTGCGGGTACCGGTCGGCCATCTCAGGCTCGAGGCCCACCAGCTCCAGCATCTCGCTCACCCGGCGGTTCTGCTCGGCCTTGGGCACCTTGTGGACCGTCAGCGGCTCGGCGATGATCTCGCTGACCGGCATGCGCGGATCCACCGCGGCCATCGGATCCTGGAAGACGATCTGCACATCGCTGCGCAGGTCCAGGCGCTCGCGGCGGGTGAGGGTCGCGAGGTCCTTGCCGGCGATGCGGAGCGTGCCCTCCTGGGGCTTCTCCATCTCCATCAGCTCGAGGCTGGTGGTGGACTTGCCGGAGCCGGACTCACCCACCAGACCGAGGGTCTGGCCGGGCATGACCTCGAAGTCGACGCCGTCGACGGCTTTCACCACGCCCTCGACACGGCGGAACACCGCGCCCTTGTACAGAGGGAAGTGCCGCTTGAGGCCCACAGCCTCCACGATCGGTTCCGTCTGGGCATCGGGGTCGAGCACCCGGTTCGGGTGTTCGGGACGCGGGAAGATGTCGGAAGGACGCAGCGTGCCGGCGGTGATCTCGTCGGCCCGATGGCAGGCCACCGTCCGCGGCGAGGCATCGTGGGAGCGCAGTTCCGGTTCCACCTCGCGGCAGATGTCGATCGCGGCGGGGCAGCGGTTCGCGAACGGGCAGCCCTTCGGCAGATTCGCCAGACTCGGCGGACGGCCCTCGAGCGGCACCAGACGCTGCTTGCCGGCGGTGAGCAGGTTCGGCACGGACCGCAGCAGACCCATGGTGTACGGCATCCGCGGAGCCTCGAAGACACTGTCGACGTCGCCGATCTCCACCAGCTTGCCCGCGTACATGACGGCCACGCGATCCACGTTGCCGGCGACGACGCCGAGGTCGTGGGTGATGAGCACGACGCCCGCCCCGGTGACCTCCTTCGCGGTCTGCAGCACGTCCAGCACCTGGGCCTGGATGGTCACGTCCAGAGCGGTGGTCGGCTCGTCGGCGATGATCAGCGCCGGATCGTTCGCCATGGCGATGGCGATCATGGCGCGCTGGCGCATACCGCCGGAGAACTCGTGCGGGAAGGCCTTCACGCGGCGCTCCGCGGCGGGGATGCCGACCAGCTTCAGCAGCTCGACGGCGCGCTTGTGCGCCAGGTCGGAGGAGATACCGCGGTTGTGCAGCCGCAGCGCCTCCTCGATCTGCTCGCCGATGGTGTACACCGGGGTCAGGGCCGACAGCGGGTCCTGGAAGATCATGGAGATCTCGTCGCCGCGCAGCGACGACATGCGGCGGTCGGAGGCCCCCAGCAGGGGTTGACCGCGGAACAGGATCTCGCCGGTGATCTTCGCGGAGGTGGGCAGCAGGCCCATCACCGCGAGGGAGGAGACCGACTTGCCGGACCCGGACTCGCCGACGATGCCGAGGAACTCACCCGGCTGCATCGAGTAGTTCACGCCACGGACGGCGTGCACGTCACCGCTCGCGTTGGGGAAGGTCACGCTCAGGTCGCGGACCTCGAGGAGGGGCTCAGCCACGGTTCACCTCACTGGTCGGGTCGATCGCGTCACGCAGGGCATCACCCATCAGGGCCACCCCCGTCAGCAGCGTGACCAGGAACGCCGCCGGGATGACGAACAGCCAGGGGCGGGACACCGCGGCGGGGGTGCCGTCGCGCAGCAGGGTCCCGAGCGACACGTCGGGAGCCTGGATACCCAGGCCGAAGTAGGACAGGGAGGTCTCGGCGAGGATCACGCCGGCCACGCCCAGGGCGGCATCGAGGATCAGCAGTGAGGCCACGTTCGGGATGATGTGCCGCCGCAGGATGGTGAAGGTGCCCACGCCCATGTACCGCGCCGCCTTGACGTACTCACGGTTGCGCAGGGACTTGGTCTGGTTCTTCACGATCTGCGCCATGATCATCCAGCTGAACAGGCCGATCGCCACCACGATCAGCATCCAGCCGGAGTCCTGCATCACCGGGGAGACGATCATCAGCACGTAGAAGATCGGCAGCACCAGCAGCAGGTTGATCAGGTAGGTGATGACGGCCTCGACCTTGCCGCCCAGGTACCCGGCGATGGACCCCATGAAGGCCGCGATCAGGGTGGACAGCGGGGCGGCGAGGAAGCCGATGATCAGGGACTTGCGCAGCGCCTCCGTGGTGGACGCGTACAGGTCCACACCGATGGAGTCGGTACCGAAGTAGTGCTGGGCGCTCGGCGGTGAGTTGAAGTTGTACGGATCCTGCTGACCCTGCTCGTAGATGTTGAACAGGTCGCCGAAGAGGGCGAACAGGATGATCGACAGCACCACCACGGTGCCGATCCAGAAGTTCGGCTTCCGCTTGAGGCGGCGCCACACCAGGCGCCCTCGGGAGACCGGCTTGTACGGCTTCGAGGGCGAGCCGGGTGCCTTCGTGACGGTCTCGCCGTCGAAGGACTCGGTGACCTTGATGTCGTCGTCAGGGGTGAGAGTGCGCTGCGTCATGGATCAGGACCTCACGCGCGGGTCGAGGGCGGCGAACAGGACCTCGGACAGAGTGGAGCTGAACAGCAACAGGATCGAGGTGAAGGCCACCGTCCCGGCCAGAGCGTTCACATCCGACTGCTGCACGGCGACGATGCCGTACTTGCCCATGCCCTCCCACGAGAACACGATCTCGAGGAAGGCCGAGCCGGAGATCAGCAGGCCGAAGTTGTAGGCGAAATAGGTGGACATGGGGATCAACGCGACACGCACGCCGTGCTTGATGAGCGCGCGGGCGCGGGTGGCGCCCTTCGCGCGGGCGGTGCGGATGAAGTCACTGCCCAGCACGTCCAGCATGATCGAGCGCTGGTACCGGGAGTACCCGGCGGCGCCGAACAGGGTCAGGGCGATGGTCGGGAGGATCAGGTGGTTCGCCCGGTTGAGGAACCAGTCGAGGGTCTTCGGATCGTCCGGCCCGCCGATACCCGGGGTGTAGGGGCCGGTGAACGACAGCATCTGGAAGCCCAGCAGGTTGTTGATGTTCGTCGCCAGGATCATCAGCAGCACGCCGCCGACGAAGGTCGGCGTGGAGATGAGGATGAAGCTGAGGTAGGTGACGACCTGGTCCGACAGCTTGTACTGCCGCACCGCGCCCCACACACCCAGGGCCACACCGAGGATCGCAGCGCACAGGGCGCCCAGGATCAGCAGGTTCAGCGACAGCATCGAGCGGGTGGCGATCTGCTCCATCACCAGGTTGCCGGAGGCGTCCATCCCGAGCTTCCCGGAGAACGGCTCGGTGATGATCCGCTCGATCCACCACCAGGTGCGCAGCAGCACCGGGTCCTTGTCGTTCACACCCAGGGCGCTCAGCTGCGCATCGATCGAGGCCTCATCGATCGGAGGGTTCCGTCCGAGGTAGCGCTTGCGCGGGTAGAAGAACGTGCTCGCGGCGATGTAGACGAACACCGTCGCGAAGATGGTGAGGAGCAGGTAGTTCAGGAACCTGCGCAGGATGTACTTGCTCATGCGTTCTTTCCCCGTGCGAGCGCCGCGACGGTGCGGGAGTCGCAGGACGTGGACCAGGTCGTGGACGGCCATTGACGGCCGGATTGGGATGGATGCTAGCCCATGTGACGGCGGTCGCATGCCGCCGTCGCGGGCCGGTGCCGAATCGTTACCGAACCGTCTTCACCATCCCGACGGCCCACCTCCCAGGCCCTCGACGGTAGGTTGCCGACCATGACCCCTCGCCCCCGCCCCGTCACCCCGGCCCCCGTCCTGGACCCCGCGAGCGCGGCCCGCACCCGCCGCCAGATGCGCCTGCCGCAGATCGGGGAGGAGGGGCAGCGGCGCCTGGCCGCGGCCCGCATCGCGGTGGTCGGGGCCGGAGGGCTCGGCTCCCCGGTGATCGAGTACCTCGCGGCCGCGGGCGTCGGCCGGCTGACGATCCTCGACCCCGACGTGCTGGAGCCCTCGAACCTGCACCGGCAGGTGGTGCACTCCGCCGCCGACCTCGGCCGCCCCAAGGCCGTCTCCGCGGCGGAGCGCGCCCGCGCCCTCGCCCCCGGGGTGGAGGCGGTGCCCGTGCAGCGGGCCGTGGATGCGGCGAGCGCGGTGGAACTGCTCGCCGGGCATGACGTCATCGTCGACGGCAGCGACAACTTCCCCACCCGCTATGCGGTCTCCGATGCCGCGGAGATCCTCGACCTGCCGGTGGTGTGGGGGTCGATCCTCGGTTTCGACGGGCAGGTGGCGGTGTTCTGGTCCGACGCCGGCCGGGGCGCGACCTACCGCGACCTGGTGGCCAGCCCCCCGGCCCCGGGGGAGGTGCCGTCCTGTGCGGAGGCGGGCGTGGTCGGCCCGCTGTGCGGGCTGATCGGCTCGGCGATGGCCCTGCAGGTGATCCACCTGGTCCTGGGCAGCGGGGACCCGCTGCTGGGGCGCCTCGCCGTGCTCGATGCGCTCACCCTCACCTGGGATCAGGTGCCGCTGCAGCGCCGCCCCGGGCGGCCCGTGGTGACGACCGTGGAGGACGTGGCCCTCACCTGCGGCCTGCCCGGCGCCCCCACCGCCGCCGACGGCCCGGCCCCCGTGGAGCCGCAGGAGCTGCCCGGTCTGATCGCGGACGGGACGCTGGTGGTCGATGTGCGCGAGGAGACGGAATGGCAGCAGCGTCACCTGCCGGGCACCCGGCACCTGCCGCTCGCGCAGCTGCTCGCGTCGGGCGGGCCGGAGCTGGAGGGGGCGGTGCTGCTGTGCGCCAGCGGCCGACGCAGCGAGACCGCCCGCCGCGCGCTCGCCGAACGCGGCATCACCACGCGGTCCGTGCGCGGGGGCCTCGAAGCCGTTCCGGAGGGCTGAGCTCAGCCCCCGGCGAAGGGCGGCAGTACATCCACCCGCGTGCCCGCGGGCAACGGCCACGAGGCCTCGTCGCGGCTCACACCGTCGACCAGCAGGCTGCTGCGGGCCAGGACCCGTCGGCCCTCACCGTCGGTGCGGGCATCGAGCTCATTGCGCAGGGCGCCGAGCGTGGGGGCCGGCAGCTCCAGGGTGCGGGCGCCCACGGCCGCGGCGGCCGCGGCGAACAGTCGCACGGTGACCATCCGAGTCATCCTCCGATCGCGCTCATGGGGCGTTCCGGCGGGGCGAAGGAGGCGGCGCCGATGCCGTGACCGGCGGCCTTGCCCCATTGTGCGGCGCGCCAGCGCTCGGCGATGCGCTCGTCGTCGGCGCCACCGCGCAGCAGCCCCATCAGGTCCGTCTCCTCATGCGAGAACAGACAGGTGCGCACCCGTCCCTCTGCGGTCAGCCGGGTGCGGCGGCAGTCGGCGCAGAACGGCTCCGTCACCGAGGCGATGATGCCCACGCGACCACGGGGCACCTCCCCGCGACGGTCCACCGCATCGAACAGTTCGGCGGGGGCGCCGTCCCGCGCGACCGGGGCGGGGGAGAGGTCGAAACGCCGCCCGATCAGTTCCCGGGTGCGAGCCGCGGTGACCATGCCCTCCCGGTCCCAGACACCATCGGCGTCCAGCGGCATCTGCTCGATCACCCGCAGCTGCAGGTCCCGTTCCAGGCACCAGGCCAGCAGGTCCGCTACCTCCGGCTCGTTCAGCCCCGGCAGCAGCACGGCGTTGATCTTCACCGGGGTCAGGCCGGCCTCCCGTGCGGCGTCGATCCCGGCCAGCACCCGGTGCAGCATCGGCCGCCGGGTGATCCGTTCGAACGTCTCCTCCACCACGGAGTCCAGCGAGACGTTGATGCGGTCCAGCCCCGCGGCAGCGAGGCGCGCGGCCCTCTGGTCCAGGCCGATCGCGTTGGTGGTCACCGAGATCTCGGGCCGCGGGGTGAGGGCCGCGATCCCGGAGATGATCTCCTCCAGGTCGGGTCGCGTCAGGGGTTCCCCGCCGGTGAGACGCACCTTGCGGATCCCCAGACGCTCCACGCCGATGCGCACCAGCCGCACCGCCTCCTCGGTGGTGAGCATCTGCGTGCGGCGCAGGAACGTCAGCCCCGCCTCCGGCATGCAGTAGGTGCAGCGCAGATTGCACACATCGGTGAGGGACAGGCGCAGGTCGGTGGCGGTCCGTGCGAAACGGTCCACCAGGGCGGGGGTGTCGGGGCGGTCGGGCGCGGCGGGCTCGGGGCCCAGCGGATCGGCGCGACGGGGCTTCGGCATCCCCAGGCCGACACGACGCGGTGCCATGCGCTCTCCTTCCGCGGATCGATGGTCGACCCAGCCTACGGCCCGGGACCCACGGGATACTGGGGCGCATGACCGAGACCACCCCGCGCCTGCCGCTGCGCGACCACCAGGAGGACGTCGCGGCGCTGGTCGCGGGCCTGCGCCGCGTGGAGACGGTGCCGCTGGGGGCCGGAGCGGTCGGTCGGTGCTCCGCCGTGGACGTGCGCAGCCGGGTCGACGTCCCGGCGCTCGCGAACTCCCAGATGGACGGGTTCGCGGTGCGGCGTGAGGACCTCGGCGGACCGCTGCCAGTGGGGGAGCCCGCCCCCGCCGGGGCAGCGCCGCGCGAGCACCGCCCCGGCACCGCCACCCCCGTCATGACCGGCGCGCCGCTGCCCCGCGGCGCCCAGCTGGTGGTGCCGATCGAGGAGAGCGCCGAGGGGCGCTTCGACCTGCCCACCGTCACCCTCCACCCCACCGACACCACGCCCGGTCGGTACGTCCGCCCCGCCGGCAGCGACACCCATGCCGGGGACCTGGTGCTGCGCGAGGGAGAGACCCTCACCCCCGCGCGGATCGCCCACCTCGCCGCCTGCGGCCTGCCGGAGGTGCCCGTCCTGGAGCCCGTGCGGGTGCTCGTCGCCTCCACCGGGCGGGAGCTCACCGCCCCTGGCAGTACCCTTCCGCCCGGTGGCGCCTACGACGCCAATGGCCCCGGCCTGGCGGCGGCCCTCACCCGCGCCGGCGCCGACGTCGTCGCGACCCTCCGGGCGGGTGACGCCCCCGGGGAGCTCGTCGCCGCTCTGCGCCGCGCCCTCGCCGACCATGCAGTCGACCTCATCGTCACCTCCGGTGGGGTGAGCGCAGGGGCGTACGAACCGGTGCGTCTGGCCGCCGACGATCCCGGGGTGCGCATGAGCCTGGTGCGGGTGGCGATGCAGCCCGGCGGGCCGCAGGGCATCGGCCGCCTCGACGACACCGCGTGGGTGGCGCTGCCCGGGAACCCCGTCTCGGCGCTGCTGTCGGCCGAGGTGCTGCTGCGCCCCGCCCTCGGGGCCGCGCCGCGCCGGGTCCTGCAGCTGCCGCTGAGCACCGAGGAGCCCGCCGACTCCCCGCCCGCCCTCGAGCAGTACCGCCGCGCCCGGGTGTTGCCGACCGGCAGGGTCCGGCTCGTCGGCGGTCCCGGCTCACACCTGCTGGGGGCGATGGCACAGTCCGACGCCCTGGTGCGGATCCCCGTCGGCACCGCGCGGGTGCACGATGGGGACACGGTGGACACGATCCTGATCGGAGACGAATGAGCGAGCTCACGCACCTGCGCCACGACGGCAGCAGCCACATGGTCGATGTCGGCGACAAGGCCGTCACCGCCCGGGAGGCCACCGCCGAGGCGACCCTGCACACCCGCGAGGACGTCGTCGAGCGCGTACTGGCCGGTGACCTCCCCAAGGGGGAGGCCCTGCCCGTGGCGCGGATCGCCGGGATCCAGGCCGCCAAACGCACCTGGGACCTCATCCCGCTGTGCCATCCGCTGCCGCTGACCGGCATCGAGGTCGATATCGTCCGGGCCGGTGCCGACACCCTGCGCGTCACCGCGACCGTGCGCACCACCGCCCGCACCGGGGTGGAGATGGAGGCACTCACCGCCGCCTCCGTCGCCGCCCTGACCCTGTTCGACATGCTGAAGGCCGTGGACCACCTGGCGACCATCGACGGCACCCGGGTGCTGGCGAAATCCGGGGGCCGCAGCGGCGACTGGCACCGTGAGGAGGACCAGTGAGCACCGAGGATCCGCGCGACCGCACCCGCGCCCGCACCGACGCCGACTGCCACGCCCGCGACGAGACGCAGACGGCAGCCGCCCTGGTCGGCACCGCGCACGTGGTGATCGCCTCCACCCGCGCCGCCGACGGCACCTACGAGGACCGCACCGGCCCGCTGCTGGTCGACTGGCTGCGCGGGCGTGGCCTCGAGGTGACCGGGCCCGTGGTGGTGCCCGACGGCCCCGCTGTCGGCGACGCCCTGCGCGCCGCTCTGGGGGAGGCCGCCGACGTGGTCATCACCTCCGGCGGTACCGGAATCACCCCCGATGACCGCACCCCGGAGGAGACCGAGCCGTTCGTCGACCGCCCCCTGCCCGGGATCCTCGAGGAGATCCGCCGCCGCGGCGCCTCCCAGAAGATGGCCGCGCTGCTCAGCCGCGGCGTCGCCGGGATGGCCGGTCGTTCTCTGGTGGTCAACCTGCCCGGTTCCCGCGGCGGCGTGAAGGACGGCATCGCCGTGCTGGACCCGCTGCTGGACCACCTGCTCGCACAGCGCGACGGCGAGGGCCACCAGTGACTCACCACCACCACGACCCCCACGGCGGCGGGCCCCTGTTCACCGGAGATCCGCAGACCCTGCGGGTGGGGGACGACCCGCCCCTGGGGAGCGTTGCGGAGCGGGTGCGGCACGCCGCTGTCGGCACCGCCCCTGTCGCCGCCGCCGAGCTCGCCCCCCGGGTGGCCGATGTGCGCTGCGGCGCCGTCGTCACCTTCGACGGAGTGGTGCGCGACCACGACGAGGGCCGCGACGTCGTCGCCCTCAGCTATGAGGCGCACCCCGAGGCCGGTCGCGTCGCCCGTGAGGTCGCCGAGGAGATCGCCGAACGCTACCAGGACGTGCTCATCGCTGTGGAGCATCGCGTCGGGCCGTTGCGGGTGGGGGAGGTGGCGCTCGCCGTGGCCGTCGCCTCCGGGCACCGCAAGCTCGCCATCGCTGCCCTCGACGATCTCATCGACACTGTCAAACGGCGGCTGCCGATCTGGAAGCATCAGGAGTTCGGGGACGGCTCCCAGGAGTGGCTCGGCTCCCTCTAGGGTCGGCCCCTAGGCTCGGGGCATGCGCATCCTGCACCTGACCGACACCCATCTGTTCGGGCCCGGCGGTGTCCGGCACTACGACCGCATCGACACCGCCGCCGCCCTCGCCGGGGTGATCGACCGCCTCGCGCCGCTCGGCGCGGTGGACCTGGTGGCGCACACCGGGGACGCCTCCGAGGACGGCACGGTGGAGAGCTACCGGCGGCTGCACGCCCTGCTGGAGCCGCTCGCGCAGCGCCTCGGCGCGCAGCTCGCCATCGCCATGGGCAACCACGACGTGCCCGCCCGGTACGCGGAGGTGGCCGGCCCCGGGGACCACGGCGGGCCGTGGCAGGACCGAGTCGTGGACCTGCCCGGCGGAGGCCGTGCGGTGGTGCTCGACACGACGGTGCCGGGGGCCGGGTGGGGCCGCCTGGAGCCGGAACAGCTCGAGTGGCTGCGTGCCGTGCTGGCGCAGCCCGCCCCGGGGGGCCGCGGCACCGTGCTGCTGCTGCACCATCCGCCGGTCGCGGCGGCCACGCGGATGCTGCGCTCCCTGGAGCTCGCGGAACCGGGTGACCTCGCCGCGGTGATCGCGGACAGTGATGTGCGGATCGTGCTCGCCGGCCATTACCACCATGCGATGGGCGGCACCGTGGGAGGGGTGCCGGTGCATGTGGCCCCCGGCATCACCAATGTGGTCGACCCGGTGGGCGCCAGCGGGGACGAGGAGATCTCGCTGCCGCTGTCGGGGGCGAGCCTGGTGGAGCTGCCCGATGACGATGCGGCGCCGAGGATCGCCACCTCCGTGTGGCCGAACGCGGGGGACACGCTGCGCGACGCATCGCGCCCGGTCTACCGCTTCGGCCCGCAGGAGGTGCAGGCGATCATCGACGCCGCGGGTCGGTGAGGGAGGGGCTCAGCGCCCCATGCCCAGGCCGATGCCGCCGCGCGCGGTGTGCGCGTACATGACGGAGGCGCCGGCCTGGCCGCGGCGCCCCGCGGGGGTGGTGTCCTCACGGCGGTCGCGACGGTCATGGGAGAGACGGAGGGTTTCACGGGCGGTGCGGAGGATGCGGCTCATGACTCCGTTATCGCATCGTGACCTTTCGGGGCGCCAGCGGTGCGGACATTTCGTCGTGCACCTCACCAGAATCCCGTGACCTGCGTCGCTACGCCCTGGGCGAGAGCGGTTGGCACTCGCCTTGCACGAGTGCCAGAGCGGCCCTAGAGTGGCGTGCGTTGGCAGTCCTCCGGCGAGAGTGCCAGAGCTGCCTCGGGGTCCCACCCGGTCGGCACCGCGACGACGGCCTGGACCGGGACCACGTCTCCCGACGTCGGCACCGCCGACGTCCTGACCTCTCACGTGAAGGAGTGAACCCGCATGTCGGTCTCCATCAAGCCCCTTGAGGATCGTGTCGTCGTCAAGCCGCTCGAGGCCGAGCAGACCACCGCGTCCGGCATCGTGATCCCGGACACCGCCAAGGAGAAGCCCCAGGAGGGCGAGGTCGTCGCCGTCGGCGAGGGCCGGTTCGATGACAAGGGCCAGCGCGTTCCCATGGACGTCAAGGTCGGCGACAAGGTCGTCTTCTCCAAGTACGGCGGCACCGAGCTGAAGTACGGCAACGAGGAGTACCTGATCCTGGGCTCCCGCGACATCCTCGCGATCGTCGAGGGCTGAGCGCATGGCCAAGGAGATCATCTACGACGAGGAGGCACGGCGCGCGCTCGAGCGCGGCGTCGACCGTCTCGCGAACACCGTCAAGGTGACGCTCGGCCCCAAGGGCCGCAACGTCGTGCTCGACAAGAAGTGGGGCGCCCCCACCATCACCAACGACGGCGTGACCATCGCCCGTGAGATCGAGCTCGAGGATCCGTTCGAGAACCTCGGTGCGCAGCTCACCAAGGAGGTCGCGACCAAGACCAACGACGTGGCGGGCGACGGGACCACCACCGCCACCGTCCTGGCCCAGGCGCTCGTGCACGAGGGCCTGCGCAACGTCGCCTCCGGCGCCGCCCCGGCCGCCCTCAAGCGCGGGATGGAGAAGGCCGTCGAGGCCGTCTCCGAGAAGCTCGGCGAGATCGCGATCGAGGTCGAGGGCAAGGAGCAGATCGCGAACGTCGCGGCCGTCTCCTCCCAGGACCGCGAGATCGGCGAGCTGCTGGCCGAGGCCTTCGACAAGGTCGGCAAGGACGGCGTCATCACCGTGGAGGAGTCCTCCACCACGGCGATGGAGCTGGACTTCACCGAGGGCATGCAGTTCGACAAGGGCTTCATCTCCCCGCACTTCGTGACCGACGCCGACCGCCAGGAGGTCGTGCTCGAGAACGCCTACGTGCTGCTGAACCAGGGCAAGATCTCCGCCGTGGCGGACCTCCTGCCGCTGCTGGAGAAGGTCGTCGAGTCCGGCAAGCCGCTGTTCGTCATCGCCGAGGACATCGACGGTGAGGCCCTGTCCACCCTGGTGGTGAACAAGATCCGCGGCACCTTCAAGGGCGCCGCCGTGAAGGCCCCCGCCTTCGGCGACCGCCGCAAGGCCATGCTGCAGGACATCGCGGTGCTCACCGGCGCCCAGGTCGTCACCCCCGACCTCGGCCTCGACCTGAAGACCGTGGGCCTGGACGTGCTCGGCACCGCCGGCCGCATCGTCGTCACCAAGGACACCACCACCATCGTGGGCGGCGCCGGTGACGACCAGGCCGTGGCCGACCGCGTCGCGCAGATCCGAGGCGAGATCGAGCACACCGACTCCGACTGGGACCGCGAGAAGCTCCAGGAGCGTCTCGCGAAGCTCGCCGGCGGCGTGTCCGTCATCAAGGTGGGCGCCCACACGGAGGTCGAGCTCAAGGAGAAGAAGATGCGGATCGAGGACGCGGTCTCCGCGACCCGCGCCGCGATCGACGAGGGCATGGTGGCCGGTGGCGGCAGCGCCATCGTCCAAGCCTCCTCCGTGCTCGACGGTGACCTCGGTCTGACCGGGGACGAGGCTATCGGCGTGCGCGCCGTGGCCAAGGCCCTGGTGGAGCCGCTGCGCTGGATCGCCGAGAACGCCGGCCTCGAGGGTTACGTCGTGGTGGAGAAGGTCAAGGCCGCGCAGACCGGCCACGGCCTGAACGCCGCCACCGGCGAGTACGTGGACCTGGTGGACGCGGGCATCATCGACCCCGTCAAGGTCACCCGCTCCGCCCTGCGCAACGCCGCCTCCATCGCCACCCTGGTGCTCACCACCGAGACCCTGGTCGTGGAGAAGAAGGACGACGACGAGGACTGATCCTCCCGCCGCCCGACCGACTGGCCGACGCCCCGTCCACCCCGTGTGGGCGGGGCGTCGCCGTGCGCGCCTACGATGAACCCGCCACCATCCGTCCGCCCCAGGAGGCTCCCACCGTGAGCGACACCGCTGAGCTGTCCGACCAGCGCAGGGACCGCACCTCGAGCCGCGTGTTCGGGCCACCCCCGGCCGCGGTGATCGCGGCCCTGGTGGCGGCAGTGGTCTTCGCCCTGGCGCTCGAGTTCCTGGTGATCATCAGCTTCATCGGGCAGCGCCTGTGGAACGACCCGCGACTGTTCCATGACCTGGTGTTCACCCTCCCGCTGATCGTGTGGATGCTGGTGGTGCTGGCGACGCTGGTGATGGTCGCGCGGATCGTCACCACCTGGCTGACGGTGGATGACCGTGGGCTGGTGCTGCGCGGGCTGTTCCGCCGCACCGTGCGGGCCGAATGGTCGCAGGTGCGCCGCGTGGTCGATGTGGTCGACGTCGTGCGCCGCGGCGCCGAGGAGCTCGACGGCCCCGCCCGCTCCCATGACCTGGTGCTGGTGCAGACGGGGACCGAGGCCGAGCCGGTGGCCATCGGCGGCCGCTTCTTCAGCCGCACCGCCCAGGCCGCCCTGGTGCGCCGCGCCGAGGAGCATGGCGTCGAGGTCGAGCGCATCGAACGCGCCACCCCTGCCGAGGTCAACGAGCATGTGCCGCACGCCCTCGCCGTCACCGACCGCCGCCCCGGCCTGGTGTTCGCGGTGGTCGCCCTGTTCTACGTGGCCCACAACGTCCTCACCTTCATCATCTGGGGCCTGTGAGCCGGCGGCCGCGGCCCCGGCCGCCGCTGCCGCAGCGCGACGGACTGGACCCGGTGCGGCTGCGCCTGGGCCCGCACGTACAGGGCACCGCGTTCACGGTGCTCGCCGAGCGGTTCCCGCCTGTGCTCGATCCCGCCGCCCGACCGCTCACAGAGCGTTTCGCCCGTGGGGAGATCGTGCGGGCCGACGGGAGCCCCTGGACGGCGGATGATCCGGCCCGCACCGGCGATGAGCTCTGGTTCCACCGCGAACTGCGGCCCGAACCTCGAGCAGATCAACCAGAGCTGCCGATCCTGCTGCACGACGAGCACCTGCTGGTGATCGACAAACCCCACGGGGTGGCGACCATGCCCCGCGGTGAGCACGTGCTGCGCTCTGCGCTCGTGCGCCTGCGGCAGAGCACGGGTCTGGAGGACCTCGCCCCGATCCACCGCCTGGACCGTCCCACCGCGGGGGTGCTCGCCTTCTCCTGCCGTCGGGAGGAACGCTCCGCCTACCAGGACCTGTTCGCGCAGCGAAGGGTGCGCAAGGTGTATCGGGCCGTCGTGGTGGCCGACGAGACCCTGCCCCTGGGTGCCGACATGCTGCTGGAGGACCGGCTGGTCAAGGACCGCAGCGTGCTGCAAGCGCGCGTCGAGACGGGCGCACCGAACGCGCGGACACGGCTGCGCGTGGTGGCGGTGGGGGACGGACGCGCCGAGGTGGAGCTGGTCCCGCAGACGGGGCGCACCCATCAGCTGCGCCTGCAACTCGCCTCGCGCGGCTGGGGCATCGTGGGAGATCCGCTGTACCCGCAGGTGAGGGACGCCGAGGCCGTGCTCGCGGCCGAGGGGCCGCTGCGGCTGCTCGCGGCGGAACTCGCCTTCACCGACCCGATCACGGGGGAGCCACGCGACCTGGCCAGCCCCCGTAGCCTGGAGCCATGACCCTCGACGCCCCGCCGACACCCCGTCGTACCCGCGCGGGTGCGATCCTCGTGGGCCCGTCGTGGCGGGCGCGGTGGGTGCCGTTCGTCGCCCTCGGGGCGCCGATCCTCACCCTGGTGGTGACGCCGTTGTCGGCGGCGGTCCTGCAGCAGCTCGGGGTGCCGGAGGGCTGGTCGTGGCTGCTCGGCCCGTTGACGGTGTGGGCTCTGCTCGCGGTGTGGGCGGCGCTGCTGCTGGGTCTCGCGGTCCGGGTGGTGTTCGAGCCGACAACCCGCCGACTGCAGCGATGGCGGGGTCCGCTACGACGCGACGAGGTGGGTATCGATCGGGTGGTGTGGGCGATCGGCGGCCCCGGTCGGGGTGACGCTGCCCGCATCGGCCTGGAGGTTCCGGGGGAGCCCGTCGACTGGTGGGTCGGCAGCATCGGCTGGGATGACGCCGCCTTCGACGGTCTGCGGGCGCTGCAGGACGCGGCCCACCTGCCCGTCGACCCACCGCGGTCGCAGCTCGCGGCCCGCGCCCGCGCGCTGCGCCGGACCGACGCCCACCGCGCCGCCGCCGAGCGGGTCGGGATGCCGTGGCGGGAAGAGTACGCCCACGACGAGCGGGCGTTCCTCGCGGAGTACGACAGGGTGCGGCGGGTGCTCGGCGGCCTCGAGCCCGCACTCCCGGGCGATCCCGTGCGGCCCGGCCGCGCGCACGCGACTACCCTGGATCCATGACGATCGCGGACCCCTTCGGCTTTGTCGGCCTCACCTACGACGATGTGCTGCTGCTCCCCGGCGAGACGGACGTGATCCCCTCCGAGGTGGACACCGCCAGCCGCCTCACCCGCGAGATCACCCTCAACATCCCCCTGGCCAGCGCCGCCATGGACACCGTGACCGAGTCCCGGATGGCCATCGCCATGGCCCGCCTGGGCGGCATCGGCATCCTGCACCGCAACCTGTCCATCGAGGACCAGGCCCACCAGGTCGACCTCGTCAAGCGCACCCAGACCGGCCGCATCACCAACCCGGTGACCATCGGCCCGGACGCCACCCTGGAGGACTTCGACCAGCTGTGCGGCCAGTTCCGCGTCTCCGGTCTGCCGGTGGTCGACCCGGAGAACCGCCTGCTGGGCATCTGCACGAACCGTGATCTGCGTTTCATCCCCGTCGCTGAATGGGCCACCACCAAGGTGCGGGACGTCATGACCACCGAGCTGTTCACCGCGCCGGATACCGTCACCGCGGAGGAGGCCACCGCCCTGCTGCGCCGCAACAAGCGCGAGCGGCTGCCGCTGGTGGACGCCGACGGCCGCCTCACCGGTCTGATCACCGTCAAGGACTTCGTGAAGTCGGAACAGTTCCCGCAGGCCTCCAAGGACGGCCAGGGCCGCCTGCTGGTCGGCGCCGGCGTCGGCTTCTTCGGCGACTCCCTCGACCGCGCCGGGCAACTGCGTGACGCCGGGGTGGATGTGCTGGTGGTCGACACCGCCAACGGCCACGCCCGCCTGGCGCTCGACATGATCAAGACCATCAAATCCGACCCGTACTTCGCGGACGTGCAGGTGATCGGCGGCAACGTGGCCACCTGCGAGGGCGCCCAGGCGCTGGTCGATGCCGGCGCCGATGCGGTGAAGGTCGGCGTCGGCCCGGGCTCCATCTGCACCACCCGCGTCGTCGCCGGTGTCGGCGTGCCGCAGGTGACCGCCATCCACGAGGCCTCCCGCGCCACCAAGCCCGCGGGCGTGCCGCTGATCGGTGACGGCGGTCTGCAGTACTCCGGTGACATCGCCAAGGCCCTCGTGGCCGGCGCCGACACCGTCATGATCGGCTCCCTGTTCGCCGGCACCGAGGAATCCCCGGGTGAGGTGGTGCTGGTCAACGGCAAGCAGTACAAGAGCTACCGCGGCATGGGATCGCTGGGGGCGATGGCCTCGCGCGGCAAAAAGTCCTTCTCCAAGGACCGTTACTTCCAGGCCGACGTCAGCAGCGACGACAAGATCGTCCCCGAGGGCATCGAGGGTCGTGTGGCGTTCAAGGGCGCCCTCGGCGGCGTCGTGCACCAGCTGGTGGGCGGGCTGTCGCAGTCGATGTTCTACGTCGGCGCGCACACCGTGCCGGAGCTCAAGGAGCGCGGCCGCTTCGTGCGGATCACCGCGGCGGGTCTGAAGGAATCCCACCCCCACGACCTCGCCGCCATCATGGAGGCCCCGAACTACACGGTGCGGTGACGGACGGGGCGTCCCCCTCGCCGCTGCGCATGGCCGGTGGATAGGTTGGAAGCCATGAGCACCGCACCCCCGCCCACCGACCGCTGGGGCCGCCGTGCCCTCACCGCCGTGATCATCGCCCTGCTCGGCGGGTTGCTCTGCGCCGGGATCATTGGCGCCACCGCCGGGCCGATGGAGGCCGCGCACGGGCGCCTGCTGACCGACACCCCCACCTGGTACCAGACCCTGGTGTGGGCGCTCGGGGCCCTCACCCTGCTGTGGAGCGGCCTGGGGCTGTTCGGCATCGGCGCCGCCATCGCCGCCCTGGTGCGGGGGGAGCGCCCCGGCCGTCCGGTCACGGCGATCGTGCTGGCGATCCTCGCGCCGGTGATCCTGTTCGGGCTGTTGACGGTGCTGATGCTGCTGACCGCGCCCGGATCTACCCTGACCCCATGACCTCCTGGCTGGACCGCCCGCTGCTCGGCTTCGACACCGAGACCACCGGAACCGACGTCACCACCGACCGCATCATCACCGTCGCCCTGGTGTACTCCGTCGCCCCCGGCCGCGACGGCGAGACCGTCGCCACCTGGCTGATCGACCCCGGCGTCGCGATCCCCGAGGCCGCGCAGGCGGTGCACGGCATCTCAGACGCGCATGTGCGCGCCCACGGCCTCCCGCCCGCCGAGGCGCTCGACGAGGTCGCCGCGCTCCTGGCGCGCGCGCTCGAGCAGGACGTGCCGATCGTCGCGTACAACGGATCCTTCGACCTGCAGATCCTCGAGGCCGATCTCGCCCGGTGTGGGTTGCCGACGCTGCGTGAGCGGCTCGGCCGGGAGATCGCGCCGGTGATCGACCCGCTGGTGATCGACCGCGGCGTCGACCGCTTCCGCAAGGGCAAGCGCAAGCTCGTCGACCTCATGGCCCACTACGGGGTGGAACAGGACGGCCGCCTCCACACCGCCGACGTCGACGTCTCCTCCACCCTGGATGTGCTGCGGGCCCTCGCCGCCCGCCACCCGGAGATCGCCGAGATGCCGCTGGACGAGCTGTTCCGCCGCCAGGGGGAGTGGCACCGCGACTGGGCGGAGAACTTCAACCGGTTCCTGGAGCGGCAGGGCCGCACCCCCGACGCACCCCTCGCCTGGCCGCTGTGACGGGCCGCGGGCGGGGGCCCGCTCGATAGACTCGAGGCGTGATGAGCGAGATCGAGATCGGCCGCAACAAGCGCGGACGCCGCAGCTACTCCTTCGACGACGTCGCCGTGGTGCCCTCCCGGCGCACACGCGACCCCGAGGATGTCTCCACCGCCTGGCAGGTCGACGCCTACCGGTTCGAGATCCCGATCTTCGCCGCCCCCATGGACTCGGTGATGTCGCCCGCCACCGCCATTGCCCTCGGCCGCGCCGGCGGCCTCGGGGTGCTGGACCTCGAGGGCCTGTGGACCCGCTACGAGGACCCCACCGCGCAGTTCGAGGCCATCGCCGACGCCGATGAGGACTCCGTCGTCGAGACCCTGCGCCAGGCGTATTCCGCGCCGATCCAGCCGGAGCTGATCACCGCCCGCATCCGGGAGCTGCGCGAGGCCGGGGTCACCGCCGCCGGTGCCCTGTCGCCGCAGCGCACCCAGGAGCACTACCGCACCGTCATCGACGCCGGAGTCGACATCTTCGTCATCCGCGGCACCACCGTCTCCGCGGAGCATGTCTCCAGCGGTCGCGAACCGCTGAACCTCAAGCGCTTCATCTATGAGCTCGACGTGCCGGTGATCGTCGGCGGCTGCGCCACCTACACCGCTGCCCTGCATCTCATGCGGACCGGCGCCGCCGGCGTGCTCGTCGGGTTCGGCGGCGGCGCCGCCCAGACCACCCGCGAGACCCTCGGCATCTCCGTGCCGCTGGCCACCGCGGTGGCCGACGTGGCCGCCGCCCGCCGCGACTACATGGACGAATCCGGGGGCCGCTACGTGCACGTGATCGCCGACGGTGGTCTCGGCCGCTCGGGTGACCTGGTGAAGGCCATCGCCTGCGGCGCCGACGGGCTGATGGTCGGGGCCGCCCTGGCCCGCGCCGCCGAGGCCCCCGGTCGGGGTTACCACTGGGGCAGCGAGGCCCACCATCCGACGCTGCCGCGCGGCCACCGGGTGCAGGTCGGCACCGTGGCACCGTTGGAGCAGATCCTCTTCGGTCCCGGTCTCGCCGCCGACGGCACCACCAACCTCATCGGTGCGCTGCGGCACGCCATGGCCACCACCGGGTACACCGACCTCAAGGAACTGCAGCGCATCGAGGTCGTCACCACGGTCTGAGCGCATGCGCCACGAGCTGGCCCTCACGCGGGGTCCGGTGCGGCTACGGCCCCTGGATCCCGCCGCCGACGCCGCCGCGCTGCGGGCCCTCGTCGACGCCGACTCCTGGGCGGGCATGAGCGTGCCGCTACCTTCCGATGACACGGCGATGCGCGGCCACCTCGAGAACCTCGTGGACCGCGCAGGGGACCTGTTCCTCGCGGTCGAGCTCGACGGGCGCTTCGTCGGCCGCACCGCGCTGTACGACGTGGCGCCGGGGTTGCGCACCGAGATCGGCCACACCATCTACGCGCGGGACGCCCGGGGTGGGGTCGTCAACCCGACCGCCAAGCTGCTGCTGATGCAGCATTCCTTCGAGGTCCTGCAGGTGGGGCGGGTGGCGCTGCGCTGCGATCATCGCAACGAGCGCTCCCGCCGCGCGATCCTGCGTCTGGGTGCCCGGTACGAGGGGACCCTGCGCGCCTTCCGTCCCGCCGCTGACGGAACCGTCGCGGACGTCGACTACTTCAGCGTGCTGGCGGCGGAGTGGCCGGCGGTGCGGGACGGGCTGGAGGAGCGGCTCAGAACCGCTGGGCGGCTTTCCCGCTCCGCACCCGGGCGATGATGCCCCAGATCAGCAGACCGAGGGAGACCAGCCCCAGCACGATCGGGATGCTGAAGCTCAGCAGGGAGGTGCCGAGGAAACCACCGACACCCACCGTGGCGATGGCGATGTCGCTGACGCCCTCGCAGAGCACCTGCACCTGACCGGCCCGCGCGGGGGTCACGCTGCCGATCTCCACGTACTCAGCGCCGTTGACCGTCTTGGAGAATCCGCCGTCGGCCACACTCGGCTCGAAGGTCGCACCGGCCCCTGAGGCCGTGCACTGGGCATTCTCCGCCTCCGTGGCCGGGGCGTAGACGTACACCAGATCCAGCGACTTCGCGGTCACCTCGGCACCGGGGGCTCCGGCCGACACCGCGGTGGCGCCGTTCATGGCGATCACAGCGCCGATGATCGCGGTGAGGAACGGAACCAAGAGCAGACCCACGGCGTTCGCCACCAGACCCAGGGACCCGAAGATGATCCGCTTGAGTCCGCGGCGACGGGGCGCCGGGGCCGCCGCGGCGGCGGGACCTGCCTGGTACTGCGGGGCGGGAGCACCGGGGTACTGGGGCGGAGGAGTGGTGGACATGAGTGGGGACCCCCTCGGTCGGGACGCGGGTTCGGTGGGACTCCCTCATCCTCCCACGCGCTCAGGCGCCGATGACCTCCACCGCCTGACGCGCGATCGCCAGCTCCTCGTTCGTCGGCACCACCAGCACCACGACCCGCGACTCCGGGGCGGAGATGATCCGTGCCTCCCCGCTGCGGCGGGCATTGGCCTCCCGGTCCAGCACGATCCCTAGGTCCTCCAGGCCGGTCAGCAGCCGCTCGCGCACCTCGTCGTCGTTCTCGCCGATGCCCGCGGTGAAGGTGAGGGCATCGAGCCCCCCGAGCACGAAGGTGTAGGCGCCCAGGTACTTGCGCAGCCGGTGGATGTACACCTCCATCGCGAGGGTCGCGGCCTCGTCACCGGCGGCGATCGCCTCGCTGACGTCCCGGAAGTCGCTCATCCCGCACAGGCCCAGCATGCCGGAGCGCTTGTTCAGCAGCTGGTCGACCTCGTCGGGGGACATCCCCGCCCGGCGGCTCAGGTGGACGTACACCGACGGGTCGATGTCCCCGGAGCGGGTGCCCATCACCAGGCCCTCCAGGGGGGTGAGCCCCATGGAGGTGTCGACCGGGCGGCCGCCGCGCACCGCCGAGGCGGAGGCGCCGTTGCCCAGGTGCAGCACGATCTGCCGCAGGTCGGAGACGTCGCGGCCCTGCGCGGCGAGCAGCTGCGCGGTGGCCTCGGAGACGAAGCGATGGCTGGTGCCGTGGGCGCCGTACCGGCGGATCGCATGCTCGGCCGCGACCTCCCGGTCGATCGCATAGGTGTGCGCGGCCGCCGGCAGATCGGTGAAGAAGGCGGTGTCGAACACCGCCACATGCGGCACCTGCGGCAGCAGAGCGCGGGCGGCGTCGATCCCGTCGACCGCCGCATAGTTGTGCAGCGGCGCGAGCTCGCCCAGCTCCCGGATGGCGTCACGCACGGCGTCGTCGATCGGCGTGGCCTCGGAGAACCGGGACCCGCCCTGCACCACGCGATGCCCGACCGCCCGCACCGACCCGTCGGTGAGGGACAGCCCCACCTGCGTCAGGAGCTCCTGCACCACGCCCATGGCGGCGACGTGGTCGGCGGCAGCACCCTCCCAGCGGTGCTCGTCGTCCCCGGCGGCGATCTTCGCGGAGGCGCGCTCCTGACCGATGCGCTCGACGATGCCTCGGGCACGCACCGCGCCGTCGGTGGGGTCGAGCAGCTGGAACTTCAGCGAGGAGGAGCCGGAGTTGAGGACGAGGACGATGGATGCGGCGCTCATGCGTTCTCCTGATCAGCGGCCTGCGCCTGGATGGCGGTGATGACCACGGTGTTGATGATGTCCTCCACCAGGGCGCCCCGGGAGAGGTCGTTGACGGGCTTGTTCAGGCCCTGCAGCACGGGGCCGATGGCGATGGCACCGGCGGAGCGCTGCACGGCCTTGTAGGTGTTGTTACCGGTGTTCAGATCCGGGAAGACGAACACCGTGGCACGTCCAGCGACCGCCGAATCCGGCAGCTTCGTCTTCGCGACGGATGCATCGACCGCAGCGTCGTACTGGATCGGACCCTCCACGTCGAGCTCCGGACGCGCGGCGCGCACCAGCTCGGTGGCCTCGCGCACCTTGTCGACGTCCGCCCCGCTACCGGAGGTGCCGGTGGAGTACGACAGCATCGCCACCCGCGGGTCGATGCCGAACTGGCGCGCGGTGGCCGCGGACTGGGCGGCGATGTCCGCCAGCTGCTCCGCCGTCGGATCGGGGTTCACGGCGCAGTCGCCGTACACCAGCACCCGGTCCTCCAGGGCCATGAGGAACACGGAGGAGACGATCTTCGCGTCGGGCTTCGTCTTGATGATCTCGAAGGACGGCCGGATCGTGTGGGCGGTGGAGTGGACGGCGCCGGAGACCATGCCGTCGGCCTCACCCATCTGCACCATCATCGTGCCGAAGTAGGAGACGTCCTGCACCCGCTCGCGGGCCTGCTCCAGGGTGACGCCCTTCTTCGCGCGCAGGCGCGCGTACTCGGCGGCGTACTTCTCCACCAGCTCCGGGTCATGCGGGGAGACGATCCGAGCCTCGGAGATGTCGTGACCCAGCTGGGAGGCCTGTGCCCGGATCGCGGTCTCGTCACCCAGCAGGATCAGATCGGCGACACCGCGGGCCAGCAGCGACTCGGCGGCGGCGAGGATCCGCGGCTCGTCGCCCTCCGGCAGCACGATCCGCTGCTTCGCGCCGCGGGCCCGGCCCAGCAGCTGGAACTCGAACATCCGCGGCGTCACCACGGTGCTCTCGGCCACGTCGATCCGTGCGAGCAGCTCGTCCACCGGGAGGTTCTCGGCGAGCACACGGCGGGCGGCGTCGAGCTTCTGCGGGCTGTCGGCGGTGAGGCGCCCACGGGCCGAGCCCACGCGGATCGCCGCATCGAAGGTGGTGAGGTCGCTGGAGATCACCGGCAGGTCCTGCTGCACACCGGCGATCAGGCGGGTGACCTCATCGGGCACCTCGTACCCGCCGGTGAGGATGATCGAGCTGAGGGTGGGGAAGGTGCCCGACTGCTGCGCCATGAACAGTCCGGGCAGCAGGTCGTAGCGGTCGCCGGGGGCCACCACGGTGCAGTTCTCCGTGAGGCGGCGCAGCACGTTCGGCAGGCTCATGGCCGCCACCACGGTGCCGAGGCTCACGCGGCCCAGCCACTCGGGGCTGCCCTGCACCAGGGTGCCGTCCACGGCGTCCTTGAGGGCCTGGACGGTCGGCGACATCACCACCGGGCTCTCCGGCAGCGCCGCTACCAGCAGGTCCCCGCCGAGGCGCTCCGAGACCGCCTCCCGCACCGCGTCGAGCGACTCCGGGGCGGCGCGGTTCACCACCAGGGCGATGGGCGTGGCGTGGTGGGAGACGTACTGGCTGCGGGAGACGTCGGCGAGGGCGGCCACCTGGTCGGGGCTGCGGTCCATGCCGGAGACGACGATCACCACCGGGGCGCCGAGGTTCGCCGCCACATCGGCGTTGAACGCCAGCTCCGCCGGGTTTGCGACGTCGTCGTAGTCGGAGCCGATCACCACCAGCGCCGAGTAGCGCTGGGAGAGCTCGGCATGGCGGGCCAGGATGATCTCCTGCGCCCGCTCCGGGTCATCCACCATCAGGGCGGAGTCGACGCCGAGGGCCTCGTCGTAGGTCTGGTCGACCCCCGGGTGGGAGGTGAGGAGATCGGTCGCATAGTCGCGGGCCACCCCGGATTTCACGACGGGGCGGAACACCCCCACGCGGGTGGAACGCGCGATCAGGGCTTCGAGCACGCCGAGGGCGACGGCCGACTTGCCGGTGCTTCCTTCAGGACTGGCGATGTACACGCTGTGGGACACGCTCTCCAGCGTACCGACGCGTACGATCGTCAGGTGCTCCGAACGGCCCTGCGACCGCGCTCCCTGGCGCTGCTGGCGCTGATGCTGGCCGCCACCATGGTGTGCGGCCTGCTGGCGTCCTGGCAGTGGGACCGTGCGCAGCGGACGGTGACGGGCCGGGAGCAGCCCGTGCGGGAGATCACGCTCGGCAGCGACCTGCGGCCCGAGGACCCGGTCACAAACGAGCTGGTCGGCGCGCGCACCACGGCGACCGGACGGTTCGACCCGGCGCGTCAGGTGCTGGTGCCGGGCCGGCGGATCGACGGGCAGGACGCCGTGATCGTGGTGACTGCGCTCGAGGTCCCGCAGCCCGGAGCGGACACCGCCGTGATCCCCGTCGCCCGTGGATGGCTCCCCGCTGAGGGGGACCGCCTCCCCGCGACGATCCCGTCACCGCCGACCGGGGACGTGACGCTCACCGCACGCCTGGAACCCGCCGAGGCCGCCCAGTCCGGCCTCGGCCCCGACGGCACCGTGCAGGAGATCTCCACTCAGCTGCTGGTCAACGAATGGGGCGGCCCCATGTACGCCGGATACCTCGCCGAGGATGACCCGGCCTCGCCGCTGCGCCCCCTGCCCGCCGCCGAATCGGCCTTCCAGCAGGGCCTGAACCTGCAGAACGTGGGATACACCGCGCAGTGGATCCTCTTCGGAGGGTTCTTCCTGTACCTGTGGTGGCGCACCGTCCGCACGCAGTACCTCGACAGCCTCGACTCCCAGGAGGGCAGTTCATGACCACCCGCCCCATCGACCCGGTCCCCGCGCGCACCGCCTTCGCACGGTTCCGCGTCGCCAGCATCGTCGAGGGCATCGCCCTGCTGATCCTGGTGGCGATCATGGTGATGAAGTACCTGGTACTGCCGGGGGATCCCACGTGGGAGCGGATCTCGTCGATGTGGTCGCCTATCCACGGGGTCATCTACTTCGTGTACGTGGTGCTCGGTTTCGACCTGTGGTCGAAGATGCGCTGGGGACTGCCGCGGATGCTGCTGCTGATGCTGTTCGGCGTGGTGCCGGTGCTGTCGTTCGTGGGGGAGCGGTGGACCCACGCCCGCATGGAGGAGGACCTCGCAGACCGTAGGATTCCCTCGTGACCGAGACTTCCCAGCGCCCCGTCCTGGTGGTCGATTTCGGAGCCCAGTACGCCCAGCTCATCGCGCGGCGCGTGCGCGAGGCCGACGTCTACTCCGAGATCGTCCCCCACACCGCCGACGCCGCCGACATCCTGGCGCGTGAACCCCTCGCGATCATCCTCTCCGGCGGCCCCTCCAGCGTGTACGCCGACGGCGCCCCGCGCCTCGACCCCGCCATCCTCGACGCCGGGGTGCCCGTGCTGGGCCTGTGCTACGGCTTCCAGGCCATGGCCGCGGCGCTCGACGGCACCGTCGCCCCCACCGGTGTGCGCGAGTACGGCGCCACCCGGCTCGAGGCCGTCGACGGCGCTTCCGTGCTGCTCGACGGGCAGGACCTCGACCAGAACGTGTGGATGAGCCACGGCGACTCCGTCACCGAGGCCCCCAGCGGCTTCCGCGTCATCGCCACCAGTGCCGGCAGCCCGGTGGCCGCCTTCGAGCACCCCGAGCGGCGCCTGTTCGGCGTGCAGTGGCACCCGGAGGTCGGGCATTCCGACCGCGGCCAGGAGGTGCTGCGGAACTTCCTGTACCGCGGTGCCGGCATCGACCCGTCGTGGACCACCGGCAACGTGATCGAGGAGCAGGTCGAGCGGATCCGCGAGCAGATCGGTGACGGCACCGCCATCTGCGCCCTCTCCGGCGGGGTCGACTCCGCGGTGGCCGCCGCCCTCGTGCAGCGCGCCATCGGCGACCGCCTCACCTGCGTGTACGTGGATCACGGGCTCATGCGGCAGGACGAGTCCGCGCAGATCGAGAAGGCCTTCGGTGAATCCACCGGCGGTGCGCAGCTGCGGGTGGTCGACGCCTCCGAGCAGTTCCTCGCGGCCCTCGCCGGGGTCACCGACCCCGAGACCAAGCGCAAGATCATCGGCCGCGAGTTCATCCGCACCTTCGAACGCGCTCAGGAGGAGATCCTCCGGGAGCGCGGGGTGATCGAGGGCAGTGGCACCGACGCGCACGCCGAGGCCACCGCCTTCCTGGTGCAGGGCACCCTCTACCCGGACGTCGTCGAATCCGGCGGCGGTGAGGGCGCGGCGAACATCAAGAGCCACCACAACGTCGGCGGTCTGCCTGAGGACCTCACCTTCGAGCTGGTCGAGCCCCTGCGCACCCTGTTCAAGGACGAGGTGCGGGCCGTGGGTCACGAGCTCGGGCTGCCCGACGAGATCGTGTGGCGCCAGCCGTTCCCCGGCCCCGGCCTGGGCATCCGCATCATCGGTGAGGTGACGAAGGAGCGGTTGGACGTGCTGCGCCGCGCCGACGCCATCGCCCGCGCCGAGATGACCGCCGCCGGGCTGGACCGCGAGATCTGGCAGTGCCCCGTGGTGCTGCTGGCGGACGTCCGCTCCGTCGGCGTGCAGGGCGACGGACGCACGTACGGGCACCCGATCGTGCTGCGGCCCGTGACCAGCGACGACGCCATGACCGCGGACTGGGCGAAGCTCCCGTACGAGGTGCTGGGGCGGATCTCCACGCGCATCACGAACGAGGTCCCCGAGGTCAATCGGGTCGTGCTCGATGTGACGAGCAAGCCGCCGGGCACCATCGAGTGGGAGTGACGGCGCAGGGCCAAGGCCCCGCGCGCCCGGCCCCCGATCCGTGGAGGATTTCGTGAGGAATCGAGGGCGGATTCCCGACGAAATCCTCCACTCTTGCGCCGGGCCGGGGTGCGTGGGCCGGACCGGGGTGCGTAGGCCGGGGTGACCCGCGGTGACGCAGTGGGGAGGAAACCCGTCCCGTCCCGGTGACCTGTGCGTTGTGGATCCGCGCCTCCCCGCCGCTGTCGACGCGCCGAGACTCGGCCCATGGCTCGCCGACCGACACCTCTGCCGGACGCTCTCCCCTCCCCGGTGTTCACGACCGTTGATGCCCTGTCCCTGGGAATCCCCGCCCACCGGCTCCTGGCGCGTGACGTGCAGCGCCTGCGCACGGGCCTGTATCTCCGTGCAGGTCTCACCGCGGGACCGCTCGCCGTCGCGCAGGCGCTGTGCCGAAATGACCCCAGTGTGGTCGTGGTCGGGACGAGCGCGGCCCGGTGCTGGGGCATGCCACTGCCGCGGTGGATCTCGGCGTGGCCGCTGACTCTCGCGATCCCGCCGAGCAGCCGTCGGGAGAGTGATGACCTGGTGCGTTGGGTGCGGCGGCGGCTCGACGAGACCCGCGTGATCCATCGCGACGGCGTGCGGATCCTCGATCGGGTGGGGACGTGGGCCTCGCTCGGCTCGGAGCTGTCGGTCATGGATCTGGTCGTCATCGCCGACCACCTGCTGCGCCGGCCCCGCGCGTGCCACGAGGGCGGTCGCACCGCGCCCTACGCGACCCGCGACCAGTTGGAGCAAGCCCTCGAGGCGACACCGGGGATCGGTCGGCCCCGTGCTCGAGAGGCGTTGGCGCTCGCCCGCGTGGGCTCCGATTCGCCGATGGAGACGCGCCTGCGACTGGCCCTGCGGGCAGCGGGTCTGCCCGAGCCCGTCCTGAACCAACCGGTGGATGAGGCGGAGCTCGGGCCGACGCCGGACATGATGTGGCCGCGATTCCGCGTGGCGGCCGAATACGACGGGGACCACCACCTGACCCGCGAGCAGAGAGACCGTGACATCCTGCGGGCGGAAAGGTTCCGGCGACTGGGGTGGCTCGTCGTCCTGATCACCAGCCGGGACATGCAACGCGGTGCGCGACCCGCGGTGGCACGAGTTGAGGCGGCCCTGCGGGAGAGGGGATGGGAGCCGGGGACGCCGTAGGTCACCGCAGGCAGCCGCAGTGCACCCCTCGCCGGGGCCTCGATAAGGTGGCGCCTCCTCAGGCGGCCCCCGCCTCCAGGTTCGACGGCACCGAGGGCACCTCGCGATGCCAGGACTCGGACACGTTCACCGTCTCCCACCCCATCGACCGGTACAGCTCATCGGCCCGGGTGGGGGAGTCGTCATCGACCTCGAGGCCGATGCGGGTGCGGCCGCGCTCGGCGGCGTCGCGGATCGTGGCGCGCAGCAGGGCCTTGGCGACGCCCCGGCCCCGCGCGGTGCGGTGCACACCCAGGTACTCCAGGTAGGTGCCCTCCCCGGCGCCGTCCCGGGCGGGCATCACGTCCGCCACCAGCCCACCGCCGGGCCACCACGAGCCATCCGACTGTTGCACCTCCGCGATCCACCAGTGGTCCCACGGCACGTCCTGTGCGTCGCTCATCCGTGTCACGAACTCGCTGAACGACTCCGGGTAGGAGTTGAAGTGGTCCTCGAAGGACTCCTCCAGCACGATGTGCACCCAGCGCACGTCCTGCGCGAGCGGCAGCCCGGATTCGTGCCGCCGCACGCGCCTCACCCGCACGCCCTCACGCGGCGGCGGCGTGGTGGTCGCCTCCTGCGGCGTGACAGGCCGTTCCATGTGCAGCCAGGTGCGCACCTTCTCGTATCCGCCGGCGACCATCACCGCCCGGTGGTCCTCGTCGCGGGCGTCGCGGCCGTCGTTGATGATCGAGGTGGGCACCTGTCGATGGCGGGCGAAGGCCCCGCCGACAGCATCGGCCCAGGCGAACAGCGCACGGGCGAGCTCGGCCCGGTGGGGGAGCGAGGCGGGCAGCACCCACGTCAGGTTCACGCGTCCCGCGGCGCGGTCCTCCAGCGCCATCCAGCCGACGGGTTCCGCACCCTCGCGGGGGCTGCCATCAGCCTCCGCGGCGACCACCACGACCTGGCGGCGCGACCACGAGCGGGTGCCGACCAGCCGCGACCGCACCCCCTCCCGGTCGATGGTGGCGCCCGGTTCGATGCGCCGCCGGTCCTCCTCCATCAGCCGCGCGACGGCCTCCACATCGGCGTCGATCGGCAACCGCGTGGTGAGCTCACCGCGCAGGATCTCGGGCAGGACGGGTGGGAAATGGTCGGTGAGCAGCATCCGTCCATCGTGTCACGACCCGCTCAGTCGAGGCGCAGCTCCCCGATCCAACTCTCCCAGCCGCGGCCGTCGGCCAGCCGTTCGGCGACCAGCCGCTCCAGCCGGGTGCGGCGTGGCAGGCGACCGGGGTCATACGGCGGGCGCACCCCGAACACGAAGAAGGCGACGCTGTCGTCGTCGCGGCGGGATTCCAGCAGCCGCCACCGCGCGGCGAACGACCCGATGTTGCTGTCGGCGCCGAGGGTCTCGATCAGCAGCGGGTTCAGCAGCCAGGAGTCGCAGCGGAACTCCCGCCCCACTCCCAGGTCCGCATAGTGGGTCTCGGCGTAGGTGCGCATGGAGGTGAGGGCAGCGTCGACGGCGGCGGGCTCCAAGGGCCCCTCGGCGGGCACATGCACCCCGATCACCCACCGGTCCTCCACGCGGTGCAGGTCGAACTGCAGCCGCTCGCGGGTGACGAGCCGCCCCGCCCAGTTCAGGGCCGTCCACCGCACCTGGTGCAGCCCGAGCCGGCCGCTGGAGGCGCGGTGCACGCGCATCTGCTGCCCGAGGTCGGCGAGGGTGCGCCAGGAGTCGGCGGTGCTGAGGCCACGGGCGCGATGCCAGGTCTGCACGGGGTCGGTGGAGACCAGGTGCGCGAGGATCGCGATGAGGCCCTCCCCGGGGGCGATCCGCTGGGTGAGGGTGTCGTCCTCCTCCTGTACGGCGGGCAGGTCGACCGGTGGCGTCTCGAGGCCCGCCCTCGCCCGCAGGGCATTCGCCCGTTCGGTGATCCGCTGCAGCACGGCGTCATCGGCCGCGGCGGCGTCCATCAGGGCGGGCAGCTCGCGGGCATCCTCACCGGTGATCCCGAGCAGCTCCAGCAGACGGGTGCGGGAGGGGGCGGTGAGCATCACCCGCACCGCGGCGGCGCCGAGGGGGCCGTCGGCGCGGACCTCCCGCGGCGGGGTGGCGCCGGCGGGCGCGGAGTCGGGACGATGCTCCTGGTGCGGCTCCACAGGGTGCATACGGTCATGCTACGGACCCGCCCCTACGATGGGCGCAGCCACGTCGCGAGGAGGAACGATGACGGAGCAGGACGCGCAGAAGGTGCGCGAGGCCTACGCCTTCGAGGGGGGACGCATCAGCCTGGGGGCGCTCGTGGAGGGGGAGGAGCCGCGGGCCGATGTGCCGGTGAACCTGTCGCTGGCGATGCTGAACCGCCACGGTCTGATCGCGGGCGCCACCGGCACCGGGAAGACGAAGACGCTGCAGGTGATCGCCGAGCAGATCGCCGCCGCCGGCACGCCCGTGTTCGTCGCCGACATGAAGGGTGACCTCTCGGGCATCGCGGTGCCCGGTGAGCCGAGTGAGAAGCTCACCGCCCGTGCGGCCGCCCGCGGCCAGCAGTGGCAGGCACGCGCCGGAGTCACCGAGTTCTACAGCCTGGGCGGGCAGGGCACCGGGGTGCCGATCCGCACCACCGTGAGCGACTTCGGGCCGCTGCTGCTGTCGAAGGTGCTGGAGCTCAACGAGACGCAGGAATCCTCGCTGGAGCTGATCTTCCACTACGCCGACTCCCACGGCCTGGGCCTGCTGGATCTGAAGGACCTGCGCGCCCTGATCCAGTTCCTCACCTCCGACGAGGGCAAGAGCGAACTGAAGGGCATCGGCGGCATCTCCACCGCCACCGCCGGGGTGATCCTGCGGGAACTGACGGCCTTCGAGGCCTCCGGGGCCGACGTGTTCTTCGGGGAGCCGGCCTTCGACACCGCCGACCTGCTGCGCACCGCGCCCGACGGCACCGGCATCATCTCCTGCCTGGAGCTGCCGGGGGTGGCGCAGCGCCCGGCCCTGTTCTCCACCTTCATGATGTGGCTGCTGGCGGACCTCTACCAGGATCTGCCGGAGGTCGGCGACGCCGACAAGCCGAAGCTGGTGTTCTTCTTCGATGAGGCGCATCTGCTGTTCAAGGACGCCTCGAAGGGGTTCCTGGAGCAGGTGGTGCAGACCGTCCGCCTGATCCGCTCCAAGGGGGTGGGCGTCTTCTTCATCACCCAGACCCCGAAGGATGTCCCGGCGGATGTGCTGGCGCAGCTGGGCAACCGGGTGCAGCACGCCCTGCGCGCGTACACCCCGGAGGATGCGAAGGCGTTGAAGGCGACGGCCTCGACCTTCCCCACCAGTGCGTACGACCTGGTGGAGCTGATCCCCTCGCTCGGCACCGGTGAGGCGATCGTGACGGTGATGAGCGAGGACGGTGCCCCCACCCCGGTGGCCCGCACCGCGGTGCGCGCCCCGGAGTCGTCGATGGAACCCGCCCCGGCCGAGCAGATGCAGCGGATCGTGGCGGCCAGCCCGCTCGCAGCCCGCTACGGCCAGGTGGTGGACCGGGAGAGCGCCTACGAGATCCTCACCCGGCGGGCCTCACAGCCCGAGCCCGTATCCGAGCCCGAGCGTGTGCCGGAACCCGCCGCCCGTCCCCGTCGCAGCACGAAGGACAATGAGGGCTTCCTCGACAACCCGGCAGTGCGGTCGTTCCTGCGCTCGGCCGGCACGGCCATCGGCCGCGAGGTCACCCGCTCCCTGTTCGGCACCCGCTCCCGCCGACGCCGCTGAGACCGCCCGGACGGCGAACGGCCCGCCCCCGAATCGGGGCGGGCCGTTGCGCATCAGGCTCAGCGATGCGGGGACGTCACCAGATGCCGTTGGTGCTGTTATCGCCGGTCACGGAAGACCAGTTGCCGATGTTGCGGGTGTCGAACGTCTGGCCGGACTGCCACGGGCGGCCCACCTCAGCCGGGCTGGAGACAACCTTCGGCCCGGAGACGAACCACTCGAAGGGGTCCTCCCAGGTGGTGAGCTTCTGGTTGTAGTACGCGACGCACGCTTCGTTCACCGCCCAGGTCTCGCGCAGAATCGGAGCGCCGGAGGCCGTGCCCGGCGTGATGGTCATGTAGCTTTGCCAGCGCTGCAGGCCGGTGATGCCGTCACCGAACTGCACCGACAGGTCGGCCTCGTTGTCGCCGAGACCATTGCCCGGCAGGAGACCCGCGAAGAGCCACTCCACGGTGCCCTGGTTGCTGCCCACGGGCTGACCGGCGATGTTCTCGGACTCGCCGGTGCCGTTCAGAGTGCCCCAGCTGGTGTACACACCCGTGATGTCGCGGTTCTCCGACCCGGTGGTCACGACGTTGGCGTTGCGGATGTCGACATCGATGCGCAGGGGGTTGTCGGCCGTGAAGTTGATGTCACACGGAGACAGGTTCTTGACGTCGACGAAAGCGCCGGTGGCGTAACCATCACCGATGCCGTACGGCTGGTAGATGTTGATCTGCAGCTTCACCGGCTGACCCGCGCAGGTGTACAGAGTCTCGGCCGCCGTGAACGCCTGATCGATCTCGGCGATCACCGCCGGGTCGCAAACGACGGGGCTGCTTCCGGCAAACGCCGGCGCGGCGAGGCTGACGGCGGCGGTGGGGGCGGCCCAGGCGGCGCCGCGCATGAGCGAGCGACGTCCGAGGGACTGGGGCGTGGAGGAGGTCATGGGCACCCTTCCTGATCGTGTACTTCGTGGCTAAATGTCCGATTGGTAACCCTGTTCCCTTTGGGTGAGTAACGATCTATTTGAGCCCCTGTCCAATCCTCTGGCGGTGGCCTCGCGCACACAACGGCGCCCCGGGCGGATGGCCCGGGGCGCCGTTGTGTCCGATGTTGTCGGAATCGTCCGTTACTTCTGGCCCTGCTTCGCGACGGCCTCCGCCGCGGCCCGCGCCGCCTCCGGATCGAGGTAGCGGCCACCGGCGGTGACCGGCGTCAGGTCCTCGTCGAGCTCGTACACCAGCGGCTGCCCGGTGGGGATGTTGAGCCCGGCGATGTCGGCGTCGGAGATGCCGTCGAGCATCTTCACGATCGCCCGCAGGGAGTTGCCGTGCGCGGCCACCAGCACGGTCCGCCCGGCCCGCAGGTCCGGCACGATGCCCTCCTCCCAGTACGGCAGGAAGCGGTCGATCACCTGCTTGAGGGCCTCGGCCCGCGGCAGCTGGTCACCCAGGCCGGCGTAGCGGGGGTCCTGGTCCTGGCTGAACTCGCTGCCCAGCTCGATGTCCGGCGGCGGCACGTCGAAGGAGCGGCGCCAGGCCATGAACTGCTCCTCGCCGTACTTCTCGCGGATCTCCGTCTTGTTCAGGCCCTGCAGCGCGCCGTAGTGGCGCTCGTTCAGCCGCCAGTCGCGGCGCACCGGGATCCAGTGACGGTCAGCGGCGTCGAGCGCCAGGTTCGCCGTCATGATCGCGCGGCGCAGAAGGGAGGTGTGGACGACGTCCGGCAGCACGCCCTGCTGCTTCATGAGCTCGCCGCCGGCCACGGCCTCGGCGCGGCCCTTCTCGGTGAGGGGGACGTCCACCCAGCCGGTGAACAGGTTCTTCGCGTTCCAGTCGCTCTCGCCGTGGCGGAGCAGTACGAGGGTGTAGGTCATGACCTCACCCTACGGCCTCCACCAGGATGGTCATCGGGCCGTTGTTCACCAGCTGCACCCGCATCTGCGCCCCGAAGCGCCCCGTCGCGACGGTCAGGCCCCGTGCTCTTAGCTCGGCGACGACGAGGTCGACCAGCGGTTCGGCCACGGGCCCCGGAGCGGCGGCGTTCCAGGAGGGCCGCCGGCCCTTGCGGGTGTCGGCGTACAGCGTGAACTGCGAGACCACCAGGATCGGGGCGTCGAGATCCTGGGCGGAGCGCTCCCCGTCGAGGATCCGCAGCTCGGCGATCCGCCGCGCCAGGGTGCGGGCGTGATCCTCGGTGTCCTCATGGGTGACGCCGACGAGCGCTAGCAGCCCCTCACCCTCGATCACCCCGACGACCTCACCGTCGACCTCCACCGAGGCACCGTCCACCCGTTGCAGCACAGCTCTCATGGCGCCGATGCTAGGGGCCCGCCCTGGGCGGCATCGAGCCACTGCTCCGCCACGGTGAGGATCCGTTCCGTGGCGCCCTCCCAGGCGGGCTCCTGCAGACGATGGGGCCCGGTGGCCAGCGACAGCGCCACCCCGGCCGTGCGCACCTGCAGCTCCCGCCGGTCCACCCGCGCCGCCAGCACCGGCCACCAGGCCCGCAGGGCCTCACGCGCCCCGGGTGCCGCGAGCCCCAGCACGGACAGGTGCGCGAGCAGGCAGGCGAGGTCATCGGCCCGCCGCCCCGGCCCGACGGTGTCGACGTCCAACAGGCCGGTGACGCGCCCGTCGGCGACCATCACCTGGGCCTCATAGAAATCGCCGTGCACGACCTCCAGGGCGGCCGACCCCACCCGGGACGCCGCCTCATCCAGCCCCGCCCGGACCCGCTCGGCGATGGTCAGCGCCCGCGGCGCCAGCGCCGGGACACTGCGCGCGACGATCCCGGCGTAGAAATCGGCGGAGGCCGACCACGGTGGCCGCGCCGGAGCCGTGACCAGCACGGCGGGGAGGCGGTCGAGGACCGCCACCAGGTCCTCGGGGCGGCAGGCCGCCGGACCGAGATGCTGCACCGCCTCTGACAGCGAGATCCCCGGCAGCTCGGCCGACACCACCAGGCCGTCGCGGTGACCGAGCACCGTCGGTGCCGGCACCCCGGTGGCGTGCAGTGTCGCGTGGCGGTGCACCATGTCCGCGCTCACTCCCGGTGGCAGCACCTTGAGGTACACCCGGCGGCCCGCGAGATCAGCGCGCAGGACCGCGCGCCGCCCGGGCCGGTAGGCGATCACCTCGACGGACGCCACCGGCCCCACCACGGAGCCCAACACCCCCTGCAGCGTGGCCGTCGCGGCGTCGGGGAAGCACACGTGCGACAGGTACGGCAGCCACGGGTCGTGGGGGTAGCGCCACACCCGCACATCCATGTCCCCGTTGGTCATCACCAGCGAGCGATCCTCCGCATGCGGCGGTGTCTCCGGCTCCCCGAGATGCGCACTCGCCCCGAACAGCTCCTGACGCGGATCCGAGCCGGCCCCGTCGATGCGCGGCCACGAGACCGTGGCGCGGTACAGCGCGGTGGTGGAGCGTCCCGGCCGATGATCGACGTGGTCCAGATCCCAGCGGTGCAGCGTCCCCCCGGCGGCGACGACGGCCGACCGCAGCAGATCACCGGCTGCGGGGCCGGTCAGCAGCTCGGAGCCGTCCAGGGAATCGATCACACAGCCGTTCTATCAGGCGGGGCGTGGCGTGATCCCTGCATCATCCCGATGGACAGGCCCGCGTGCGACCGATTGGTCCGCATACGATGCCGTCATGTCCAACGATCCGACGCCGATCCGAGCCCAGAATCTGCTGGGTGTGCCGCCGACGCTGCTGCCCGAGGACCACCCGGACATGGCCGTGCGGCGCGCGATCGACGAGGGCGCCGACCCGGAGGACCTGGCGCGCGAGCACCCCGACTCCTCTCTGGTGTGGGCGCTGCTCGCGCAGGACGCCCTCAGCGACGGGGAGGATGTCGCCGCCTACGCCTACGCCCGCACCGGGTACCACCGCGGACTCGACGCCCTGCGGCGCGCCGGATGGCGCGGCCAGGGGCCGATCCCCGCCTCCCACGCCCCGAACCGCGGGTTCCTGCGGGCGCTGGTGATGCTGGGGGAGACGTCCCGGCGGATCGGTGACGAGGCCGAGGCCGACCGCATCACCGAGTTCCTGCGCGACGCCGATCCCACCCTTCTCGACTAAACTCGCGGCCGCCCCCACCTGACCGACACCCCCGAGTCGAGGAGCTGCCATGCCCGCCATCGTCATCGTCGGCGCCCAGTGGGGCGACGAGGGCAAAGGCAAGGCGACGGACCTCCTCGGGGAGCGCGTCGACTACGTCGTCAAGCCGAACGGGGGCAACAACGCCGGGCACACCGTCGTCGTCGGCGGGGAGAAGTTCGAGCTGAAACTGCTGCCGGCCGGCATCCTCTCGCCGCAGGTCACCCCGGTGATCGGCAATGGTGTGGTGGTGAACCTGCCCGCGCTGTTCGAGGAGATCGAAACCCTCGCCTCCCGGGGTGTCGCCACCGACCGGCTGCGGATCAGCGCCAACGCCCACGTGGTCGCCCCGTACCACCAGACTCTCGACAAGGTGACCGAGCGCTTCCTCGGCAAGCGCGCCATCGGCACCACCGGCCGTGGCATCGGCCCCGCCTACATGGACAAGGCCGGGCGCCTGGGCATCCGTGTGCAGGACCTCTTCGACGCCTCGATTCTGCGGCAGAAGGTCGAGGGTGCGCTGCGGCAGAAGAACGAACTGCTGGTGAAGCTGTACAACCGGCGGGCCGTGGAGATCGATGAGATCACCGACGGGCTGCTGCAGTATGCCGAGCGGCTGCGGCCGCACGTCGTTGACACCACGCTGCTGCTGAACGACGCGCTGGACCGCGGCGAGGTGGTGCTGATGGAGGGCGGCCAGGCGACGTTCCTCGATGTCGACCACGGCACCTATCCCTTCGTGACCAGCTCCAACCCGACGGCGGGTGGTGCCTGCACCGGCTCCGGCATCGGCCCCACCCGGATCGACCGCAGCATCGGCATCGTCAAGGCCTACACCACCCGCGTCGGCGCCGGCCCGTTCCCCACCGAGCTGGAGGACGAGTGGGGCGAGCATCTGCAGCGCGTCGGCCACGAGGTCGGCGTGAACACCGGGCGTCCCCGCCGCTGTGGCTGGTACGACTCCCTCATGATCCGCCACGCGGTACGCATCAACGGCTTCACCGACCTGGTGCTCACCAAGCTCGACGTCCTCACCGGCATCCCCGAGCTGCCCATCTGCGTGGGCTATGACGTCGACGGCGTCCGCCACGACACCATGCCGATGACGCAGACCGAGTTCCACCACGCCGTGCCCGTGTACGAGACCCTCCCCGGCTGGTCCGAGGACATCTCCGGTGCCCGCCGCCTCGAGGATCTCCCGACGAACGCCCGCCGCTACGTGGAGCGGCTGGAAGAGCTCGCCGGCTGCCGCATCAGCGCCGTCGGTGTCGGCCCCGACCGAGCCGACACCATCACCGTGCACGACCTCCTGCCGGAGAGCCGCTGAGGTGCCGGCTCGTCGCACCGACCCGGAGGCCGGACGCGCCGCCCTCGCCCGCTGGGCGCGGGAGGGGGAGCCCGAGCGCCCCGAGCGTCGCACTGTGCTCGGGGCCGCCGTGCGCCACACCCTCGCGCTCTTGGAGGCGGAGAACCCCGGCCGCGCCGTCGAGGTGCGCGTCCCGCCCTACGGCGCGGTGCAGATCCTCGCGGGTGTCTCCCACACCCGCGGCACCCCGCCCGCCGTGGTGGAGACCGATCCGCTGACCTGGCTGGCGCTCGCCGTCGGAGACCTCGACTGGGACCAGGCGCGCCGTTCCGGTGCGCTGCGTGCCAGCGGGGAGAGAAGCGATCTCTCCCCGCTGCTGCCGCTGCCCGGTGCCCGCCGCACTGCCGCGGAGGCTCGGGCATGAGCGTGCGCGTGGAGATCGCGGTGCAGGACGTCGCGGGCCTGGAGGCCGCGGCCCGCGCCGGGGCCGACCGCATGGAACTGTCCGTGGACCTGCGCCGCGACGGCCTCACCCCGCCGGTCGAACTGGTGGAGCGCTGCGCCCATCGGCTGCGCGCCCTGCGTGACGTCCAGGAGGCACGCGCCCACGCGAGCCTGCACGTGCTCATCCGCCCCGAGGACTCTTGGGGTGGTGAGCCCGCGCTGATGGCCCGGCAGGCCGCCGAGTCCGTCGCGGCCGGGGCCGACGGCGTGGTGATCGGCGCCCTCACCGACGGCGACACCCGGTTGGACCTTCCCCTGCTGGAACAGGTCCGCGATGCCGCCCTCACCGCCGCGGCGCAGCACCTGCGCGGCATCGACCTGACCCTGCACCGATGCGTCGATGCCCTGCCGGATGCCGCCGCCCGCGAGGAGGCGGTGCGGCAGGCTCTGCACCTGGGCGCCCACCGGGTGCTCAGCTCCGGTGGCGCCGTCCGAGCCCTCGACGGCGCCGCGGATCTGCGCCGGATGGTCGCCGCGGGGGAGGGGCTGGTGGAGATCATGGCCGGTGGTGGGGTGCGTGCCGACCACCTGGCGACGCTGGTGCGCACCACCGGGGTGGAGGACGTGCATCTGAGTGCCGGGGAACCCCTCGACATCGACCGCATCCGGGCCGCCGTCCGGGAGGCAGGAGAGCTGTGAACGACACCCCCTCGACCCCACCTGCAACCGTGTACGTGCGCCGCGGGCGCCGCCTCAGCCTCGGGGGTGCGGTGATCATCGCCCTGCTGGTGAGCGCCCTCGGCGGGGCGGTGGTGGCGCTGCTGGCGGGTGTCACCGCGGTGGGGGGCGTGGTGTACTTCGCCGTCACCGCCGCCTTCCTGGTCGGGGTGCCGCTCGCCGCGGTGATCGCGCTGGTCGACGCCCTGCGGGAGCGCCGACGGGTGATGCAGCGGGAGCACCGCACTGTGGCAGAATGACCACGTGGCACGCGGTGACGGAACCCTCTCCCACGACCTCCTGCCCGGGGAGAAGGGCCCCCAGGACGCCTGCGGTGTCTTCGGGGTGTTCGCTCCCGGTGAGGACGTCGCGAAGCTGACCTACTACGGGCTGTACGCGCTGCAGCACCGCGGCCAGGAATCGGCCGGGATCGCCACCAGCGACGGCCAGCAGATCCTCGTGTACAAGGACATGGGGCTCGTCTCGCAGGTCTTCGACGAGACCTCGCTGGAGACGCTCCAGGGGCACATCGCCATCGGTCACGCCCGTTACTCGACCACCGGCGGCTCCGTCTGGTCCAACGCCCAGCCGACCCTCGGCCCCCGGCCCGAGGGCACCGTGGCCCTCGCCCACAACGGCAACCTCGTCAACACCGCGGAGCTGCTGGCGCTGCTGGACGAGCGCACCGGCGGTCGCCACACCCGCCAGGGTGAGCTGCGCCGCGGCAACACCACCGACACCGTACTGGTGACCGCCCTGCTCGACACCGAGGGGCCGCTGGACCGGGCGCTGAAGGAGGTCATGCCGCTGCTGCGGGGGGCCTACTGCTTCACGGTGATGGACGAGCGCGCCCTGTACGCCGCCCGCGACCCCCAGGGCATCCGTCCGCTGGTGCTCGGCCGCCTGGAACGCGGCTGGGTGGTGGCCTCCGAGACCGCCGCCCTGGATATCTGCGGGGCGAGCTTCGTGCGGGAGGTGCGCCCCGGTGAGCTGGTCGTCATCGACGAGCAGGGCCTGCGCTGCGAGCAGGTGCTGGAGCCCCGCCCGAAGGGCTGCGTGTTCGAGTACGTGTACCTGGCCCGCCCGGACACCCGCATCTCCGGTCGAAGTGTGAACGAGGCCCGGATTGAGATGGGCCGCCGCCTGGCGCAGGAGCATCCCGTCGAGGCCGACCTGGTGATCCCCACCCCCGAGTCCGGCACGCCCGCGGCGATCGGCTACGCCCAGGCCTCCGGCATCCCCTACGGCCAGGGCATGGTGAAGAACGCCTACGTGGGCCGCACCTTCATCCAGCCCAGCCAGACCATCCGCCAGCTCGGCATCCGGTTGAAGCTCAACCCGCTGCGCGAGGTCATCGAGGGCAAGCGCCTGGTGGTGATCGACGATTCCATCGTGCGCGGCAACACCCAGCGGGCCGTGGTGCGGATGCTGCGCGAAGCCGGTGCCGCCGAGGTGCACGTGCGGATCTCCTCGCCGCCGGTGCAGTGGCCCTGCTACTACGGCATCGACTTCGCCAGCCGCGCCGAGCTGATCGCCAACGGCCTGGACGTCGAAGAGATCGCCCGGTCCATCGGCGCCGACTCCCTGGGGTACATCTCCCAGGAGGGCATGATCGCCGCCACCGGCCAGGACCGCGCCGACCTGTGCACCGCCTGCTTCACCGGCGAGTACCCGGTGGAGCTGCCCGACCCGAGCCTGCGCGGCAAGTCCGTGCTGGAGCAGCGCACCTCCCAGGAGCAGACCGCATGACCGACCAGCCCCTCACCTACGCCGCGGCCGGGGTCGACACCCAGGCTGGTGACCGCGCCGTGGAGTTGATGAAGGCCGCGGTCTCCGCCACCCACGGCCCGGAGGTGCTCGGCGGTGTCGGTGCCTTCGCCGGGCTGCTCGACGTCTCCGCTCTCAAGGAGTACCGCCGCCCGCTGCTGGCCTCCAGCACCGACGGTGTCGGCACCAAGATCGCCGTAGCCCAGGCCATGGACGTGCACGACACCATCGGCCAGGACCTGGTGGGCATGGTCGTCGACGACATCGTGGTGGTCGGCGCCCGTCCGCTGGCGATGACCGACTACATCGCCTGCGGTCGCGTGGTGCCCGAGCGCATCGCCGATATCGTGCGCGGCATCGCCGAGGGCTGCTCCCTCGCGGGCTGCGCCCTGGTGGGCGGGGAGACCGCGGAGCATCCCGGCCTGATGGGCCCCGAGGAGTACGACGTGGCGGGCGCCGCCGTGGGTGTCGTCGACGCCGACCGGCTGCTCGGCCCCGAGCGGGTGCGCGAGGGCGACGTGCTGCTGGGGCTCGCCTCCAGCGGTCTGCACTCCAACGGGTATTCGCTGGTGCGGGCGGTCGTCGCCGCGCAGGGACTCCGCTGGGATGCCGACATCCCCGAGTTCGGCCGCACCCTCGGGCAGGAGGCGCTCGAACCCACCCGCATCTACACGGGGGATCTGCTCGCGGTGCTCGACGGCCCCGAGGGTGAGCACGTGCACGCCCTCAGCCATGTCACCGGTGGCGGTCTCGCCGCGAATCTCGCCCGTGTGATCCCCGCCAGCCTGGGAGCCCGCGTGGACCGCGGCACTTGGGAACCCTCAGCGGTGTTCCGCCTGATGGGGGAGTGGGGCCGGGTGCCCCTGACGGACCTGGAGACCACCCTGAACATGGGCGTCGGCATGGTCGCGGTCGTCTCCGCCGACGGTGCCGACGCGGTGCAGCGGGCGCTGCAGGCGCGCGGTCAGCAGGTGCGCGTGATCGGTGAGGTGCAGCGTGAGGTCGCGCGGCCGACGAACGACACCGATGTGCTGGTCCACGGTGCGAAGGGCGTGGACGGCGGGGAGGTCCTGCTCACCGGGATGCACCCCGGGTGGTGAGCTGAGCCGTCAGCGGCGGCGCCGCGAGGAGGAGGAGTCGTCCTCGTCGTCCCAGTCGTGGTCCCCGTCCCAGTCCGCCGCCCAGTCGGCGGCGGTGTCCTCGGTGTCGTCGTGGGCGGACTTGGACTGCAGCTCGCGCTGGAGGGCCGACAGGTCTGTGGGCGGGCTGTAGTACTTGAGGTCGCGCGCCACCTTGATCTGCTTGGCCTTCTGACGCCCTCGTCCCATGGATGCGACCCCCTGTGTGTCGGATGTCCGGGCGGGCGCGCCCGCGTCTGGCTGTGTCTGCTCGGTGCCCCAGGGTACATCTCCCGAGCGGGAGAACCCGAATCGTCGCCCGTATCACACCGCGCGTCTCACAGGGGAGGGCCGCCTCACCGAGTCCCTCTTCGCACCGGATGACCGAATCGGGGGATTCGACGGAAGCACCCGTCTGACGTGGGCGTTCACCGTCGACACATTCAGTTTGAGATTCAGAGTTACTGGATGGTCGACGGGATGGGAGCGCTCCTCGCGCTTGGTGGACAGGTGTCAGATCGGCCCTGCCGGTGCGTCAATGCAGGGCAACCGGTACTTTCGGCCCCCATGTCCGATGAGGGGTGGTATGGTGGACATGTGTCAGGAGGTCGCCGACGACCGTCGCAGAACTCAACGACGGTTGCCTTGGCGCTCGTTGATCTCCGGGCATCTCGAATCCGTCCGCGTCCATCGACACCCGTCTCACCCCCGCCGGGAGGAACTCGCCATGGCCACTCACGACGACCACCAGCGCACCGATCTCGATGTCCTGTTGACCCCTGCCGAGGTCGCGAAGCTCTTCCGTGTCGATCCGAAGACCGTCACCCGCTGGGCGCAGGCCGGCAAGCTCTCCTCCATCCGCACGCTGGGCGGGCACCGTCGGTACCGCCGCCATGAGGTCGAGAACCTTCTGCGTGCAGCGACCCAGACGGAGGACGTCGCCTGACGACCGCGCCGGAACCCACCGAGGACCAGGTCCTCGGGCCCGGGTACACCGCTCAGGAGCTCCCTCTCGGCCAGGACGCCGAGGGGGAGCTCCTCGCTGTTCTGGTGCATCGTGACGGCCCGGCCGACGGGGAGCCGGTGCTGGTGCTCCACGGCTGGTCCGACTACGTCTTCGACCGTCCACTGCTGGAGCGCCTCGCCGCCCGCGGCCATGACGTGTGGGCGCTGGACCTGCGCAAGCACGGCCGCAGCCTGCGCCCCGGGCAGACCCCGACGGCCATCGATTCCCTGCTGGACCTCGACGACGAGATCGGCGCGGCCCTCACCGTCATCGGCCGACACCGGCCACCGGTGCTGGTGGCGCATTCCACGGGTGGGCTCGTCGCCGCGCTTTGGGCGGCCCGGTACCCGTGGAGCATCCGCGGCCTCGTGTTGAACTCACCGTGGCTCGACATGCACCTGACCACCTGGCTGGGGCGGGTGGCCCGCCGGCCGGTGGCGAGGCTGGCCCGGCCGGGGCGCGCCCTGCCGCGGGGATGGTCGCATTACGCCCGGACGGTGCACCGCGACTACGGCGGAACGTACGATTTCGATCTGGAGTGGAAACCGGCCCGGGGTCACCCCCTGCCGCTGAGCACTCTCGGTGCCGTGCTGGAGGCCCAGCATCTGCTGCGTCACGCCCCGGCGATCACCCTGCCGACGCTGGTGCTCCATTCCGACCGGTCACTGCTCGGCCCCCGGTTCCGTGAGGGCATGCGCCGGGCCGACACGGTGCTGGACGTGCGCACCCTCGCGCGGGCCGCTCGGCGGCTGGGACCGCAGGTGCAGGTGGAGGCGATCCCCGGGGCCCGGCACGACGTGTTCCTCTCCGAGTCGGCGGTGCGGGAGCGAGCGATTCGTCGGGTGGAGACGTTTCTCGACGGCCTCAGCGCTCCCGGCGCAGCAGCGTCGGCGCGGTGAACGCCCCGAGCACCAGCGGCAGCACCACCAGGGCGAGCGACGGCAGCAGGGACGCGGCGGCGGCCTCGGCCGCATCCACCCCGAGCGTGGACAGCGCGGCGGCGGAGGCCGCCTCGGTGATGCCGGTGCCGCCGGGGGTGAGCGGCAGCTGCGCCAGGGAGCGCCCCAGCGCGAAGACCCCGATCGCGGCGGCCGGACCGACGGCGACCCCGGTCGCGGCCAGGGCGAGGAACCAGGCCACAAGCTGCAACAGCCGCGATGCCACCGGGAGACCGGCCACTGCCAGGCCGTGCTCCGCCAGGAGGCGACGGCTGCGGAACTGCTGAGTGCGTACCAGCTCCCGCGCGCTCTCCGGCGGCAGGAACTCCAGACGTGCCAGCACCCCATCGAGGGAGCCCGGCCGCAGCAGCAGGGCGAGCACCGCACCCCCGAGGCCGAGGCCCAGTACGCCGCTCACGGCCAGCACCAGCCGCAGCCACAGTGGCCCGGCATCCGCGATCGTCAGGGCGACGGCCCCCACCAGGGGCAACAGGGATGAGAGCAGCAGGTCCATCAGACTGAGGATCGCGACTCCCGTCAGGGCGTCCGCGACGCTCACCCCGCGGCGGCGCACCGCGACCAGCAGGGCCGCGATGCCGATCGGGCCGCCCCCGGGTACGGCCAGGGCGAGGGCCTGCAGAGCGGTGCCCAGGCGCAGCGCCTCGGCCCCCCGCAGTGGCAGCATGGCCGCGCGCAGCGCCCCCACCTCGCACAGCAGGGTACCCGCGCCCACCAGCACCATCACCCCGACCAGCAGCGGATCGGCCGCCCCCACGACGCGCAGGATCTGCGGCCAGGACACGTCCAGCAGCCACGGCAGCACCACCCCGATGAGGAGCACCGCCAGTGCCAGGGACAGCAGCGTCCGCAGCACCGGGGGGCGTCGGGGGCGGGTCAGACGCGCGTAGACCAGGTCCTCAGGGGTGGTGGTCGGCATGGGCCGAGTCTCCCACGGGGCCGCGAACTATCCTGGTGCGGACATGGGCTCCTACCTCTTCGATGACATCCCCCTGCCCGCGGACCTCGTGGCCCGCCCGGCGCCGGGGCCGGATCTGCACGCCCTGGTGGACGGGCTGAACCCGCCGCAGCGGGAGGCGGTCGAACACCGGGGGTCGCCGCTGCTGATCGTCGCGGGTGCCGGTTCGGGCAAGACGCGGGTGCTGACCCGGCGCATCGCCCATCTGCTGGCCACCCGGGAAGCCCTGCCGGGGGAGATCCTCGCCATCACCTTCACCAACAAGGCCGCGGCGGAGATGCGGGAGCGGGTCGAGGAGCTCGTCGGGCCCGCCGCCCGCGGGATGTGGGTGTCGACCTTCCACTCCGCCTGCGTGCGGATCCTGCGGCGGGAGGCCGAGGCCGCGGGACTGCGCAGCAGCTTCACCATCTACGACGCCGCCGACTCCCTGCGCCTGATCACCTCGATCGCCAAGGACCAGGGCCTGGACGTGAAGAAGAACCCGCCCCGCGGGATCGCCGCCCGGATCTCCTCCTGGAAGAACGACCTGGTGGATCCGATCGACACGGCCGATGCGGCGGAGTCCTCCCGCAATCCGTGGGAGAAGACCCTGGCGGCGGTCTACACGGCGTACACGGAGCGGCTGCGGCAGGCGAACGCCGTCGACTTCGACGACCTGATCGGCCTGACGGTGCAGCTGCTGCGGGAGAACCCGGCGGTGCGGGAGTCGTACCGGCGGCGGTTCCGGCACGTTCTGGTCGACGAGTACCAGGACACCAACGCCGCCCAGTACGCCCTGGTGCGGGAGCTCGTCGGAGACGACCCGACCGCGGACCTCACCGTGGTGGGTGACTCCGACCAGTCGATCTACGCCTTCCGCGGCGCCACCATCCGCAACATCATCGAGTTCGAGCAGGACTTCCCCTCGGCCCGGACCATCGTGCTGGAGCAGAACTACCGCTCCACCCAGAACATCCTCACCGCCGCGAACGCGGTGATCCGTGAGAACCCGCACCGTCGCGACAAGACCCTGTGGACGGCCGCGGGCGAGGGCGACCCGATCACCCTGTATGTGGCCGACGATGACCAGGCAGAGGCCCGGTACATCGGCCGACAGATCGACGCTCTGGTGGATGCGGGCCGCTCCACCGGGGACATCGCGGTGTTCTACCGCACCAACGCACAGTCGCGCTCCCTGGAGGACCAGCTGGTGCGGATGGGATTGCCGTACCGGGTGATCGGCGGCACCCGCTTCTACGAGCGGCGGGAGATCAAGGACGCCATCGCGTACCTGCATGTGCTGCAGAACCGCGACGACGAGATCAACCTGCGGCGCATCCTCAACGTGCCCAAGCGCGGCATCGGTGACCGCGCCGAGGCCGCCGTGGCGCTGCTGGCGGAGCAGGAGCGGATCGGTTTCGCCGAGGCCCTGCGCCGCGCCGAGGAGGCCCCGGGGATCGCCACCCGCTCCCTGGGGGCGATCCGCAGCTTCGTGCAGATGATCGATGAGCTGCGCGAACGGATCGGTGAGGGGCCGGCGGCGCTGCTGGAGGCGGTGCTGGACCGCTCCGGGTACACCGCGGAACTGCAGTCCAGCGACGACCCGCAGGACGAGTCGCGGCTGGAGAACCTCGCGGAGCTGGTGTCGGTGGCCGCCGAGTTCGAGGCCCAGGTCGAGGCCGAGGCCGCCGCGGCGAGTGAGTACGCCGAGGAGGGTGAGGCCGCGCTGCCGGAGGTCGACGACCCGGAGGCGCCGCTGCTGGACCGCTTCCTGGAGAAGGTGTCCCTGGTGGCGGATTCCGATCAGCTGCCGGAGGGGGAGGACAACTTCGTCACCCTCATGACCCTCCACACCGCGAAGGGTCTGGAGTTCCCGGTGGTGTTCCTCACCGGGATGGAGGACGGCACCTTCCCGCATCAGCGGTCCCTGCAGGACCCGCAGCAGCTGGAGGAGGAGCGGCGCCTGGCGTACGTCGGCATCACCCGCGCCCGGGAGAAGCTGTACCTCACGCGCGCCCAGATGCGCGCCGCCTGGGGCGCCCCGCAGTTCATGCCGGCCAGTCGCTTCCTCGACGAGGTGCCCGGACAGGTGCTCGATGTCGCCCGGGCGGGTTCCAGCTATGGGGGCTCTTTCGCCGGGTCCATCGCCCGTGGCCCGTCGGTGACGGGGCTGGGTGTCGGGGGTGGGCGCCGCGACATCTCCCGTCCGTCGTTCGGGTCGGGCCGCACGCCCACGCGCACCGCGGATCTGCCGAGCCTCACGGTCGGGGACCGCGTCACCCACGACACCTTCGGGATGGGCACCGTCGCGGCGGTGTCGGGCGAGGGTGACAGGACCCAGGTGGAGATCGTGTTCCGTGAGCCCACCGGACGCAAACGGCTGCTGTTGCGCTACGCGCCGATCACGAAGCTGTAGGGCTCAGCGTCTGCCCATCAGGGCGTAGCCGATGCGCACTACCACCAGCACCAGCATCGCGGCGAGTACCCAGGTGACGGGGATGCGGGCCCCGGTGCGGGTGATGACGAACCACAGGATCAGCAGGGACACGCCGATGAGAAGGGTGTCCCGCACGGCGTCGCGCAGGCGGACACCGAGCCGCGCACGACGGGCGTGGCGGTCCGCGACCACCGCGTAGGCGGCGGCGTCACGGCGGGCGTGGGCCGCCCCGGCCGCGGCCTGCTTCCGGGCCGTGCGGCCGGCGGCCTTCGCGTAGACCTGCCAGTCACCCATGGTCGCGGCGGGTGCGGGCGCGGTGGTCGGCCCAGGCCGACAGAGCGAGGTTCAGTCCGACGGTGATCAGGATCGACAGGATGATGCTGGCGAAGGAGGAGCGCAGCCCGAGGAACCTCAGCACCACGGTGAGAAGGAGGATCGCGATGACGCTGAAGACGAGCGTGTCGCGCAGTCGTTGGGTCATGCTGCCGGAGGATCGCACTCCGCCATCGTAGGGGCACGGCGATCACTCGCTGACGGTGATGAGGGCTCGGGCCCCGCGCTCCATGTCGGCGAAGTTGTGGTTCACCGCCGTGTAGGTCCCGGGTTCGGCGAACACCAGCTCCACGAATCCGCCCTGTGCGGGCCCCAGGTGCAGGGCCTGCGAGCCGCCGCCGGTCGGCGTGTCGGGGTGCAGCAGATAGTCGCCCTCCTTGAACACCGTGTCGAAGATTCCGCCGACGACATGGAAGCTGATCCCTCGGGACGGCCCCGCGGCGAGCACCCAGATCCGGACGCGCTCGCCCACCTTCGCCTGCAGCGGCTCGTGCACATACTGGTTCGCGTGACCGTTGAAGACGGTGGCGTCGGGGCGCTCGGCGGCGATCTTCGCGGGGCTCACCGCATGTGCGGGGTCCGCCGTCGGTTCGAGGTAGTGGTCGGATTGGACGAGCACCCATTCCTGATCGACCGCGGCAAGACCCTCGGGCGGGACGATGAGCGCGCCGACCATGCCGGCCGCGAGGTGGACCGACATGGGCATCGTCGAGCAGTGGTACAGCCAGATACCCGCATAGTCCGTGGTGATCGAGTACTCGAGGGACTCGCCGGGAGGGATCGTGCGCATCACCTCATCGGGCGCGACACGGCCCGCGTGCATGTCCAGGGAATGCCCCATCGAGCCGTTGTTCACGAGGTCCACCGTGAGCCGTCCACCGAGGCGGGAGCGCAAGACGGGGCCCACGACCTGGCCGCCGAAGGTCATCGCCTGCAGCATCACGCCCGGGGCGATCTCCCGCTCGTGTTCGCTGATCTCCAGGGCGAGCCGCTGCGAGGTGCCGGGATCCTCCGGGATCGTCGGGTCACGGCGGACGTGGTCGGCCCCCGGGGCGGCGTTCAGATCCAGAGCGACTGGGGCCAGGGGATCGGTACTGCCCGTAGCGGGGGAGCTGTGAACCTGGGGGCCGACTCCGATCGGTGCGATGGTCAAGGTCATGCCCATCGAGCGATGGCCGACGATCGAGCACCAGCCCTCCACGGGGGCGCTGATCACCCCGGCCTCGAGGCGTGTCGATTGTCCCGGAGCCAGTCGGCCTGAGGTCGCACCGGAGGCGAGCACGAGGTCATGCACTTGCGACGGGTCGTCGTTGACCAGCTCGATCACCAGGTCATTCCCGGCCGGCACCTCCAGGGTGTCCGGGGTGAACCGCATGTCCGCCATGGACACCTGCAGCGTGGTCGTCTCCCCCGTGGGGGGCACAGCCCCGGCGGCGTTCTCCCGCGGGGGTCCTGGCGCCCGGTCCAGGGCGGCTCCCACGGCGGCCAGACCCACCACGCTGCTGACGCCGAGCAGGGTGCCGGTGAGGTGACGTCGGTCCATGGCGGGGGTACTTGGGGCGGGCTCGGGGGTGGTCTCGCGACGTACCCGCAGGTTGGTGCGCACCATCAGCACGGTGAGAACCACGAACCAGACGAGCACCGCGAATGCCGCCAGGGACAGAAGCACCCGTGACAGCGACCCGAGACCGGCCCACGCGACGACCACCAGCAGCACCAGGTTGAGCACGGCGACCCGGAACGCCGCCGCCCGGGACATGACGGCGAGTGAGGCCTTGACGGCGCGGGGGCCACCTCCCATCACCGTGGGCATGAGGTGGCTCATTGCCCCGAGCAGCACCTGCAGGGCGAAACCTACGACGAGTGGCACCGTGAGTCGCTTGACGTCCTCGGCGAGGAGAGACTCAGCGACGGGCCCGTCAGAGCCAGCCCACAGGGCGAGCAACCCGGCGACCGAGGCCGCGAACCACACGAGACCCGCCCCGATCGACAGGATGGGGAAGACCGGAAGCGGAGCCGGGTGCTGCTGTGACCACGAATGGCGTGCGGCCCCCGCAAGGGGCAACCCCAGCCAGAGCAGCGCCCCGAGATAGACCCCCACGGCCGCGATGCCGAGGGCGGGGATACCGAACAGGGCCCCGGCGACAGCACCCAACACAGCCCCGAGCATCACCGGCAGCGCATGGGAGGCCCGGACCACCCGCGGGCCGGTCAGCGAGGTGCGGAGAACCGTGGGCCACAGGGTCAGCAGCGTCCCACTGACCGTGATCCCGACAAAGCCCAGCACGTTCAGCAGCTGATGCGCGAGCAGCAGACGCCCCTGCCATGGCTCTCCCGGGCTGAACGCGAGAACGGTGCCCAGGAACGCTCCCAGCGGCAGCAAGCAGGCCGCCATCACGTAGGCGCGAATGGTGAACGCGTAACGGGGTGCCAGTGCAGAGCGGAGTTGGGAGATGAGAGACAACGCGAACCACAGGATCATCGCGGAGACCCCAACGGCACCGACAACCACAACGAAAGGCCAGGACCCCACGATGCCGATGCAGGTCAGGACGATCGAGACAGTGAGGATCCGAATCCTCAGCACCTGCCGGTCCCGTGTTTCAGGGCCGAGGCGGGTCTTCAGCAGAGCCTCGGCGAAATGCTGCCCCCACACCATGATCGATGTCGTCAGCAGACCGAGGGTCACCATGTGCACCAGCAGCCATCGGGACTGCGGTACGAAGGGGTGGACGCAGACCAGCACGATCAGCGCCAGCATCCACCAGGTGATCGGTCTCGTGGCGCGGCGGTGCCAGGACCGCCGGGACGTGCGGGCACGGTCAGCTGCGGCCTCCGTCGTCGGGTCAGGGTGGGAGGATCGCACCTCGCCATCGTAGGGGCCCGGTTAGGCTGTGTGCAGGACATCACCCTCGACAGCGAGAGGACCCAGAACCCGTGGACCTGTTCGAATACCAGGCCCGCGACCTCTTCGAGAAGCACGGGGTGCCCGTGCTCGGAGGAGTCGTCGCGGAGGACCCGGCGGCCGCGAAGGCCGCCGCAGAAGAGCTCGGCACCCCGGTGGTCGTCGTCAAGGCCCAGGTGAAGACCGGTGGCCGCGGCAAGGCCGGCGGTGTGAAGGTGGCGAAGTCCCCGGAGGAGGCCGAGCAGCGCGCCTCGGAGATCCTCGGGATGGACATCAAGGGCCACACGGTGCACCGCGTGATGATCGCGGCGGGTGCCGACATCGCCGAGGAGTACTACTTCTCCCTGCTGCTCGACCGCGCGAACCGCACCTACCTGGCGATGTGCTCGGTCGAGGGCGGCATGGACATCGAGCAGCTGGCGGAGGAGCGTCCCGAGGCGCTCGCGAAGATCGCGGTCGATCCGAACGTCGGCATCGATGAGGCCACCGCGCAGAAGATCGTGGAGGCCGCCGGTTTCGACGCCGAGACCGGTGCGAAGGTCGTCCCGGTGCTGCAGAAGCTGTGGGACGTCTACCGCGAGGAGGACGCCACCCTCGTCGAGGTGAACCCACTGGTCAAGACGGGTGACGGGGAGATCCTCGCGCTCGACGGCAAGGTCACTCTCGATGACAACGCGGACTTCCGCCACGAGGACCACGCCGCCCTGGTCGACTCCCGCACCGAGGACCCGCTGGAGGCGAAGGCCAAGGCCCTCGACCTGAACTACGTCAAGCTCGACGGTGAGGTCGGCATCATCGGCAACGGCGCGGGTCTGGTCATGTCGACCCTCGACGTCGTCGCCTACGCGGGGGAGAAGCACGGCGTGAAGCCCGCGAACTTCCTCGACATCGGCGGCGGCGCCTCCGCCGAGGTGATGGCCAACGGCCTCGATGTGATCCTCGGCGATGAGCAGGTCCGGGCGGTGTTCGTCAACGTGTTCGGCGGTATCACGGCCTGTGATCAGGTCGCGAAGGGCATCGTCGGCGCGCTGGAGAAGCTCGGCGATTCCGCCACCAAGCCGCTGGTGGTGCGCCTCGACGGCAACAAGGTCGAGGAGGGCCGCGCCATCCTGAACGAGGCGAACCACCCCCTGGTCACCCTGGCCGACACCATGGACGGCGGAGCGGCCTCGGTGGCCGAGCTCGCCGCGAACGGAAAGTGAGCACCGCGCACCATGTCGATCTTCCTCACTGAGAACAGCAAGATCATCGTCCAGGGCATGACCGGCTCGGAGGGCATGAAGCACTCCCAGCGGATGCTGGACTCCGGCACGAACGTCGTCGGGGGTGTGAACCCGCGCAAGGCCGGCACCAGCGTGGACTTCGAGGGTGGGCACAGCGTCCCCGTGTTCGGGTCCGTCGCCGAGGCGATGGAGAAGACCGGGGCGAACGTGTCGGTGGTGTTCGTGCCGCCGAAGTTCGCGAAGGACGCTGCGATCGAGGCCGTCGACGCCGGCATCGAGCTGCTGATCGTCATCACCGAGGGCATCCCGGTGAAGGACTCCGCGGAGTTCTTCAACTACGCCAAGGCGAAGGGCACCACGCGGATCATCGGTCCGAACTGCCCGGGCATCATCAGCCCCGGGAAGTCCAACGCCGGCATCATCCCGGCGAACATCACCGGTCCCGGCAAGCTCGGCCTGGTGTCGAAGTCCGGCACCCTGACCTACCAGATGATGTACGAGCTGTCCGACATCGGCTTCACCACCGCCATCGGCATCGGCGGTGACCCGGTCATCGGCACCACCCACATCGACGCGCTCGAGGCCTTCGAGAAGGATCCGGAGACCGTCGCCGTGGTGATGATCGGTGAGATCGGTGGCGACGCCGAGGAGCGGGCCGCCGCGTACATCGCGGAGAACATGACCAAGCCGGTGGTCGGCTACGTCGCGGGCTTCACCGCCCCCGAGGGCAAGACCATGGGTCACGCTGGCGCGATCGTCTCCGGTTCCGCCGGCACCGCGCAGGCGAAGAAGGAGGCCCTCGAGGCCGCCGGGGTGAAGGTCGGCAAGACCCCGACCGAGACCGCTGAGCTCATGCGCGAGATCGTCCGGGATCTGGGCTGAGCATCGCGAACGACCGCAGGGGAGGGGCCGCACCCGTTCGCAAGGGGAGGCCCCTCCTGCTCGGTGTGCTCCTCACTGCGGTGATCGCCGCGGTGGTGATCACGTGGCTCACCCAGCCGGATGGCGTCATCATCTCGAGCGACCCGGGCGCCGACCGCCCACCTTTGCCGCTCGTCCTGCTGCCTTCGCTGCTCATCATCGCAGCGGTCTCACTGTGCCCGCCCCGCGCTCTGCCAGCGGACCATGCTGCCCGGGTGGGAGAGTCGCTCGTGCAGGTGCTGCGGCCGGGCCGACTGCGCACCGAACTGCTGCTCCTGCTGGGGATCGCTGTTGCTTTCCCGGCGCTGGCGCCGCTGCTGCCGCTGCCCGAGGATTACGTCCTTCTCAAAGCTCTCCTCCTGCTGGCGCTTGCGCCTGCCCTCATCTGGGTTCTGGCCAGGCGCGGCGGTCCGTCGCTGCGTTGGCAGCGGCCGACGGTGTCGCTCGCCCTGTTGCTTGCGCCCGTAGGCCTCGCGATCGCCATGGACGTCTCCCGGGCTCTGCAGAGGGGCACCGCATATCTCGCACAGTATCCGCTGGGCATGCTGATTGTCGGGGCGGTAGCCACCGCCGTCACCGCAGGTATTGGTGAAGAGGTCTTTTACCGTCGGCTCCTGCAGACTCGCCTGGAGGCTCTCACCGGCCGCTGGCCGGGCATCCTGCTGGCGAGCCTGATCTTCGGCCTCATGCACCTGCCCTCGCACGGCCTGCTGCTGGGCGGCGGGGTGGCAAGCGCCCTCGGGCTCGGCGCTGCCCAGGTCATCGCGATCCAGGGCACGACAGGTATTGCCTTCGGCTGGGCCTGGTCTCGGTATCGGCGACTGTGGGTGCCGATCCTCATGCACCTCTCCACGAACGGCACGGCGGTGGTGGTCTTCCTCCTGACCGGCCAGTCCTGAACCGGGTCGGTCACCGGCACTTGCGGAAGGTCTTGCCGCCCGGCATGCCGTACCGCTTCCCGCTGTACCCGCCATCATCGGAGTAGGGGATCTCCGGACCATACGGTTCGCACGACCCGGACGACGACTTCTTGGTCGGTTCGGGTTCCTTCGTCCGTTCGGGTTCCTTGGTGCGCTCGGGTTCCTTCGTCCGTTCGGGTTCCTTGGTGCGTTCGGGCTTCTTGGTGCGTTCGGGTTCCTTGGTGCGTTCGGGCTTCTTGGTGCGTTCGGGTTCCTTGGTGCGTTCGGGTTCCTTGGTGCGTTCGGGTTCCTTGGTGCGTTCGGGTTCCTTGGTGCGTTCGGGTTCCTTGGTGCGCTCGGGCTTCTCGGTCGGCGCCGGAGTGGGCGTCGGGGTCGGCATTGCAGCCTTCACTTGGCGGCGGTACTCCTGAGCGCGGGTCTTCGCCTGGTCGCCGGCCGTCCTCGCCCGCTTCGCCAACTCATCGACACCGCTGTCGGGCAGCTGCGCACCGACGAACACCGCGGCTCCGAGCCCGGCGAGGTCCCCCGAGCTGAGGGCCTCGGCCATGGTGGCTGCCTCCTCGGCGAGGGCGACCGCCTGGTCCACCGCGGCGGCGGGATCCGCCGGGGTCGCGGGCAGGGCCTGGACCTTCTGCTCCACTGCTGCGACCTGCGCCGGGAGCGTGCAGTCCCGCTGGGGATCGTGGATGCCCTGCCCGGTCCGCTGCGCCTCGTCGGCCGCGTCGGTGACCTCGTCGAGGAAGAGCTCATTGGGTGCGAAGTACACCGGGAGGCCCAGCCCGGCGCGCGCCAGCTCCGCGTTGATGAGCTCGCCGCCCTCCGTCACCCCCGCGAGGGTGCGCCCGTAACGGTCCTCGCGCTCCTCATCGAAGGTGAGCTCCACCTCGGTGCCGGCAGGGAGCCGCTCGGTCAACCAGGCTGAGGCCTCCGGGCCCATGCACTGCACGGGCTCCTCGGGATGGTTCGTCTCGGGTGCGTCGACGTTCAGCAGTCGGACCGTGGTGTCGGTCCCGTCCAGACGCACCACCAGGGTGTCTCCGTCGACGACGCGGACCACGGTCACGGGGTCAGGCGCGGTGAGGGCTGCCACCCCGGCGACACCGGCGACGAGGCCTCCGACAGTGACCAGGGCAGGGAGGAGGGGGAAGGTACGGGCCACGGGAGTCCTTTCGAGGTGGTCAGGGCGAGAGCGGCGCGGACCGGCGGCTATGCTGGCTCGGTTCGCGGACGACGGAGGGGCGGCATGAGCGGCGATCTCATCGACACCACCGAAATGTACCTGAAAACGGTCTTTGAACTGGAAGAACAGGGTATCCCGCCGATGCGTGCGCGGATCGCCGAGCGGCTGGGGCATTCCGGGCCCACGGTGTCGCAGACGGTCGCCCGGATGGAGCGTGACGGTCTGCTGACCCTCGATGACGACCGGCGCATCCACCTCACTCCGGCCGGTCAGGCCACGGCCACGGCGGTCATGCGCAAGCATCGCCTTGCGGAGCGTCACCTCCAGGACCATCTCGGCCTCGACTACGTGCTGCTCCACGACGAGGCCTGCCGCTGGGAGCACGTCATGAGCGAAGCGGTGGAGCGGCGCATCGCCGAGCGGATCCGGCCGCCGTTCGTCGACCCCTACGGCAACCCGATCCCGGGCCTCGACGAACTGGGAGTGGTGTTGGATGAGACCGCCGCCACGCCGCCCGGTCAAGAAGCGGTCAAGTCGCTCCTGTCGATCGCTCGCCCGGATCACGTGATCGAGGTCGAGGTGCACCGACTGGGGGAGCGGTTGCAGAGCGATATGGGTCTGCTGCGGGAGTTGACCGAGCTCGGTGTCCATCCCGGGGGTCGCCTGCACGTACGCCGCGCCGAGGGCGCTGTGGAGGTCGGGCAGGTCGACGGGGGCCCGGCGACGGGGCGGTTGCTCCTGGACGACGACACGGCGTCGCAGATCTCCGGCCGGGTGCTGACCGGCGAGTAAAGGGCGGTCAAAACTCTGCCCCAGTGTCGTTCCGGCCCCCTGTGCGGGCGCACGGGCCACGCCTAGTGTCGAGGAGTCGCCCGCGGCAGCGCGGGCACACCGGCCCGGGCCCCCGCGTGCGCACCCGGAACGGTTCCAGGGGACTGTCGACCTCAGGTGCGCAGGCGGATCGCCGGGGGCACAGGAGAGAGATCGTGTCGAACCGCCTCGCGAACGCCCACCGTCGCCCCGGCCGCGCCGTCACCCCCGCCACCCGTGCGGGTCGCGGTGTCGCCGGCGCCGCCGTCGCCGTGGGTCTGCTGCTGGCAGGCGCCGGCTCCGCCACCGCCGACGACCCGGCCGTGCAGTCCGCCGCCGGTGCCCAGCCGGCTGAGGCTCCCGCCGTCGCCGCCGCCCCGGTCGAGATCCCCGTGGCTACAGCCACCCCGGCCGCCACCGCCTCAGCGTTCGGCCTGACCACCGCCGGCAGCGCCTCCGTGACCATCGAGGCTCCCGCGCCGGCGCCCAAGCCCAAGCCCGCCCCGGCTGAGGAGCGGGAGGATCGGGCCGCGACCCCGGCGGAGCCCGCGCAGCCGGCCGAGGACCGCGAGGCGACCCCGGCGGAGCCCGCGCAGCCGGCCGAGGACCGCGAGGCGACCCCGGCGGAGCCCGCCCAGGGTTCCAAGGCCGCCGAGCGTCGCCAGAGCCAGGACCGCGCCGACCGCAGCGAGCGTCGCGATGAGCCGCAGCGTGAGACCTCCAGCCCGAAGCCGAAGAAGAAGGCCAAGGCCACTTCATCGCCGAAGCCGACCGCCCAGGAGTCGGAGGCCCCGAAGAAGGAGACCTCCGAGGCCCCGCAGCAGGCCGTCAAGGGCAGCTCCATCCTGGCCACTGCCCGGAGCGGCATCGGTGTCCCCTACGTGTACGGCGGCTCCACCCCGTCCGGCTGGGACTGCTCCGGCTTCACCGCGTGGGTGTACGCCCAGCACGGTATCGATCTGCCCCACAGCGCCGGCGCCCAGGCCGCGGCCGGCCGCGTGATCCCCCGCTCGGAGGCTCGCCCCGGTGACCTCGTCTACAAGCCGGGTCACGTGGGTATCTACGCCGGTGGCAACAAGTTCGTCGACGCCGGTAACCCGCGCGTGGACACCTCCGAGCGCAATATCTACTCCGGCGACTGGACCTTCATCCGCATCGACGGCTGACGCGCCCGGGGCCTAGGCTTCCGTGCCATGCGCCCCCTTCGCGACGTCCTCGGCGCGATCCTCCTGATCGCCGCGACTCTTCTGGGAACGCTCTCCCTGCCTGCCGTGTGGCTTGACCGTCACGTGGTGGACAGGGAGGGCTTTCTCGCTGTGGCGGTGCCGGTGGGCAGCGACCCGCAGTTCCGTACCCAGGTGGCCGACGAGGCGGCAGCCCGGGTCGTCGGGAGCCCGCGCATCCCCCGCTGGCTGTCCTCCCGGGTGGAGCCCCTGGTGGAGGAGCAGGTGACGAAACTGACCGGCACCGACGTGTATGAGCGCATGTGGGCTGCGTCGATGGCCGCCTTCCATGACTCGCTGTTCGGGCCGGAGGATCCGGCCGTGCGGGTGAATCTGCAGCCCGCGGCGGAAGCGCTCGCGGCCCCCGTGGAGAACCTGCTGCCGCTGGACATCCCGCTTCCGGAGGACATGACGGTCACCCTCGCCACCTTCGCTCGCCCGGCGTGGCTGGAGCAGGTGCCCCAGTGGGCGGTGTGGGCGGACCGGCTGCTGCCCATCGCGCTGGTCGCCGCCATGCTCGGGCTGCTGATCGGGGCCCACCGGCGGGCGCTGCTGATCGTCACCGGTGTGACGGCCCTGCTCACCGGGGGAACGCTGTGGTACCTGCTGGGTCAGGTCCCCGCCCTGGTGCCCGACGCCCTCGACCGGGCACCGATCGTCGGGCGCGTGGTGCAGGCCTTCGAGACGAAGCTGACCACGGACGTCCAGCCGCAGGCGACGATAATCGTCGGCCTCGGCGCGCTGCTGATCGTCATCGGATGGCTGCTGCTGGCACTGTGGTGCCCCCGGCGCGATTCGAACGCGCGACACCCGCTTTAGGAGAGCGGTGCTCTATCCCCTGAGCTACGGGGGCGCCGGATCATCGTACGGCACGTAGGGTGGGGGGATGCGCCGTCTGTCCCGTCTCCTGCTGTCCCTGCTGGTGCTGGTCCTGGGGGTGTCGGTCGCCCCCGCGGCTCTCGCCCACGACCAGCTGGTGTCCTCGGATCCCGCTGACGGCACCACCGTCCAGGAGTCGCCCGAGCGCATCACCCTGACGTACTCCTCGGAGCCCCTCGACGTCGGCTCCCTGGTGGTGGTGACAGGTCCGGACGGCACCGAGCTGCAGCGGGGGGAGCCGACGGTGGACGGCCTCGATGCGACGCTGGACCTGGAGCAGCCGTTGCCGGCGGGCACCTCCACTGTGCAGTGGCGGGTGGTGTCCTCCGACGGGCACCCGATCGAGGGCACGCTCAGCGTGACGGTGGACGGGCCGACCCCGAGTGCCACAGCCACCTCAGCACCCGCCCCCACACCGAGCCCCACGACCGCACCTGAGCCCGCCCCAGCCCCGTCGAGCGGGGCCCCGTGGCTGCTGATCGGCGTCGGCGCCTTGGCCGTGCTGGCGGTGGGGGCAGGGATCCTGCTGGCGCGGCGCACAATGGACAGGTGAAATCCCTCCCCGACGCCCCCCGCGACAAGTCGAGCCGCTGGGACCACATCCTGGGTCTCCTGGCGGAGTCCAAGCGCCTCTCGGTCGCGCAGGTAGCCGAGCAGCTGGGCATCAGCGAATCGACCGTGCGGCGTGACTTCCTGGAGATGGAGCGCGCGCAGCTGGCGCGACGCACCCATGGTGGCCTGGTCGCCATCGATGTCGCGTACTCCCTGGCGACCCCGCCGCGCTCCGGAGGCGACGGCGCCGCGGCCCGGGAACGGGTGGCGACCGCTGCCGCGGCCCTGGTGGATCCCGGGCAGATCGTCGGGTTCAACGGCGGCCGCACCACCACCTCCACGGCCCGCCGCGTGGTCTCCCGCACCGACCTCGACGCCCGCGACGGCGCGCCTGGCCTGACGGTGGTGTGCGCGGCGCTCAACATCGCCACCGAGGCGGTCCTGCGCCCCGCGGTGCGCACGGTGGTGCTGGGCGGTGTGGCCGAGCCGTACAGCTTCGAGCTCACCGGCCCGCTGGCCACCGCCACGATGCGGGACCTGTGGCTGGACGTCATGTTCGTCGGGATGATCGGCCTGGATGTCCAGGCGGGTCTGACCTGCAATTCCGACGCAGAGGCCGGGGTGACCCGCACTATGATTAGCCACTCCCGCCGGGTGGTGGGCCTCGCGACCGCGGAGAAGGTGGGACACCGTGCCCTGGCGGGGATCTGCCCCATCGCGACCCTCACGGACCTGGTGATCGCCGGACCGGTCGATGCGGAACTCCACGAGCACGCGCGCGAGCATTCGGTGCGGTTGCACGAGGTCTGAGCCCCGGGACCGGTAGCGTGGAGGGGTGAAGTGGAACCCCCTGCGCCGTCGACCCCGCCCTGAGGACGAGACGCCGGAGAGCACCCCGAAGGAGAGTGCCGAACCGGTGATCGTGCGGCCCGCGCCGCCCGCTGCGCCGTCGCCCGCGGCCTCGGCGATCGCCGTGGCGGTCGACCACCGCACGGGCCCCGTCGACGCCGGGGTCGCCCCCGATCAGGACCAGGTCTCCCTGCCCCCGCGTCCCTTCGAGGCGGAGCGCATGAGCCGCGCGGACATCGTCGGGGAGGCGCTCGCCCGCTGGGCGGTCACCATGGGCGCCGGCACGGAACGTCGCAGCTTCCTCACCCACATGCGCGACGCCGGGCAGGTGCTCGACCTCACCCATTCCCACCCGTCGGGCCTGGCGCAGCTGCTCGCGGGCCGCGGCGCCACGCGCCTGTCCTCCCTGGTGCGGGAGGTCGGCGCCCTGGCCGATGCCCGCGCCCACGCCCGCGCCATCCGCGAACAGGCCGAGCGGGCCGCCGACGAGATCGGCCTGACCACCTGCCACCTGGCGATCGGGGAGGCCACCTGGACGCCCGCCGACGGCGGCCGCCCCCTGCAGGCGCCCGTGCTGTTGCGCCCCATCACCCTGCGGTTGCGCGGAAACGCCCGCGAGGACGTCGAGCTGGATCTCGACACCACGGTCGACCTCAACCCGGTGCTGCTGCGGGCACTGCGCGACGCCGGGGTGGCGGTCGACGCCCGGGCGCTGCTCGCCACCACCGACGGGCCCTACGGATTCGACCCGACGCCGGTGCTCGACGCGTTCCGCGCGCTCGGTGACCCCCTGCCCGGGTTCCGGGTCTCGCACGCGCTGGTGGTCGGCAACCTGTTGGACGCGACCGGTGCGGTGGTCGACGACCTGGAGAGCGACCCGCATGACTGGGTGGAGCATCCGCTGGTGGCGGCGCTCGCCGGGGACACCGACGCCCGCACGGAGCTCACCACCGCCGCACAGGAGGCCGGCGACGGGGAGGCACTCGACGAGGCCGAGTTGGTAGCGGCCGTCGATCCTGACCGCACCGCAGTGCTGCAGCGGGTCCTCGCCGGCAGTCACCTCGCGGTGACCGTCCCCCCGGGCACCGACGGTCTGGGCCTGGTGATGGACCTCGCGGAGGAGTTAAACGCCCGCGGTCGCAGCGTGCTGCTCGTCTCCCAGCGCCGCAGCAGCCTCACCGCCCTGGTGCACGCGGCCCAGGAGCGGGGCCTCGAGGACCTCGTGTTCGACCTGTCACCCGATCCCGCACTGCAGCGCAACGCCTCGCAGGCTCTGCTGCAGAGCCTGCGTCGTGCCGGCAGCATCACCTCACCCGTGAGCACGCAGGAGCCGCCGGAGCTGGCGGAGGCGCGCTCCACCCTCATCGGGCACGTCGAGGCGATGCACCGGATCCAGGAGCCGTGGGAGGCCTCCGCCCACGATGCGATCTCCGCGCTCGCGGAGCTGACCCGTCGACGTCCGGCGCCGCGCACCACGGTGCGGCTGCGCGCCGACGTCGCCGCCGCGATGGTGGGCCGGGAACGGGAGGACTACGCACGCGCCCTCCAGGAGGCCGCCGAGATCGGAGTGTTCGCCACCGGCCCGGAGGACTCCGCCTGGTACGGAGCCGCGATCAGCTCCGACACCCAGGCCGCCCGCGCGGCAGACCTGCTGGACGAGCTGCGCGAAAGACTGCTGCCGCAACTGCGCACCGATGCCGGCGCCACCGGTGAGGCGATCGGACTGCGCGACGCCACCACCCTCGATGAGCTGCGGGCTCGTGTCGGTCTGCTGGAGCGGGTGCGGCAGGTGCTCGCCGTGTTCCAGCCGGCCGTGTTCACCGCGGAGCTGGGGCAGATGGTGGCCGCCACCGGAGACCGGCAGTGGCGCGAGGAGCACGGGGTGACGCTCGGCTGGGGCGCCCGTCGGGCCCTGCGGAAGGAGGCCGCGGCGCTGCAGCGACCAGCCTCCCTGGCGCCCGACCTGCACGCCGCCCTGATCGACGCCCGTCGCGTGCGGGATGCCTGGCGGAAGGACCAGGTGCTCCCTCCGCGGACGCCGTCGGTGCCCACCGAGGTGGAGCGCACCGAGCAGACCATCGCCGAGACCCAGCGGGTGTTCGACGAACTCGCGGTGCTGCTGGACGGCACCCCCGCCGGTGGAGACCTGGCGCGCACGTCCTTCACGGATCTGGAGGCGCGGGCCGAGGCACTGCACCGCGACCGGGACGACCTCGAGTCGTTGCCCCGCCGCACGGTCCTGGTGCGCCGCCTGGAGTTCGACGGGCTCGGCGAGCTGGTGGAGGACCTGCGGGTGCGCCGGGTCCGACCCGTCCACGTGGCCGCGGAACTGGAGCTCGCCTGGTGGCGGTCGGTGCTGGAGCTCATCGCCGGTGCGGAGCCGACGATCTCCCAGTACGACGGCACCTCCCTGTCGCAGGTGGCGGAGCGGTTCCGGCGTCTGGACGCCCAGCATCTGGCGCAGGCGCAGCATCGGGTGCGGTCCGCCGCCGACGAGGTGCTGGTGGAGACGATGAAGCGTTTCCCGGACACCTCCCGCGCCGCGATCGCGGAGCTCGCCCGGTCCTCGACCATCTCGGTGCGTGACCTCGCTGCGAAGTACGAGGACATCCTGTTCCGGGCGCGCCCCACATGGATCGCGTCCCCGTACCTGGTGCCGCAGGTGGTTCCGCGGGGCCGGCACGTGGACGTGGTGATCATCGCCGACGGTGGCCGCCTGCCGACCGCCGCCGGTCTGCCGGCGATCGCCCGAGGCGCCCAGACCGTCGTCGTCGGTGATGCCCTGGAGTACGCCGGCGGGCAGGGCCCGAGCCTTCTCGATGAGATGCGCCAGGTGGTGCCGACGGTGTCGCTGCACCGGGACCCGCATGTCGCCACCGACGGGGTGCGGTCCTTCGCGCAGCGCCGCAGCGGCATCGACCCGCTGCTGGCGGTGCCGAGCCCCGTCGGGCTGGAACCGGACCGGCTGGTGCTGGTGGAGAACGGACGCGGCGCCGTGAGCCAGGACGCCGAGTACGTGGAGAGCACCGAGGCGGAGCTGCGGCGCGTCACCGACCTGGTCATCGAGCACGCCCGCACCCGACCGGAGCGGTCGCTGGCCGTGCTGACCCTCACCCCGGCCCATGCCCGACGGGTGATGGAGCGCGTGGTGAACACGGTGACGGTGATCCCGGGGGTGCGGGAGTTCTTCGACCCCGGGCAGAAGGAGTTCTTCACGGTGGCGCACGCCGCGCAGGCCTCCGCTCTGGTGCGGGACGATGTGATCGTCTCCCTGGGCTTCGGGAAGACCCCGCACGGCCGGGTCCTGCATCGCTTCGGACCGCTGTCGGAGGCGAGGGGCCGACAGGCCCTCGCGACCGTGCTCACCCGAGCCCGTGGCCGCACCACGGTGGTGTCGGCGCTCGCCGCGGAGGATCTGGACCCGTCACGCCTGCGCCATGACGGCACCCGCGACCTGCGCGCACTGCTGGTGTACCTGCGCACCGGTGAGGACGACCTGGATCTGGCCCAGCCCGCGGACGCCCCCGCCGAGGCCCCTGCCGACGAGGCCGATCTCGACGCCGCCCTGGACGCCGCTCTGGCGGAGGAATCCCCGAGGACCCGGACACCCCCGAGGAATCGTCGGAGGAATCGAACGAGCCATCGACCGCGGAGTCCGGCTCCACCACGGCTGAGCCCGCCGAGGCACCCGCCGAAGCCGATGCGACCCCGCAGCGCCCTGCCCGAACCCCGGAGACGGAGGCTCTGCTGGCGGATCTGGCCGACCGCCTGTGGCGGCACGGGCTCATCGTCGAGCCGGATTACGGCCTGACGGATGACCGGATCGAACTGGCGCTCGGTCATCCGGAGTTGCCGGGTCGGATGCTGGTGGCGGTCGACACCGATGGTGAGCCGTACGTGAACACCCCCAGTCAGCGCGAACGCGACCGGCTGCGGGCGGAGCGGCTGGAGTCCGCCGGGTGGTCGACGGAGCGTGTGTGGTCGTGGGCGCTGTTCATCGATCCGGAGGGCGAGGCCGAGCGGATCCGTCGGGCGGTCGACCGGGCCCTGATGCTGGCGCGCAGCGAGGAACAGCCGCGTTCGCCGCAGGGGGTCGGCACCATCCGGAAGCGGCTGCCGCGGCCGCAGATCCCCGCGGGGCACCCGCTGGCGTTCTATGGTCCGGAGGATTTCGATGCCGTGGTGGAGTACATCTGCTCCGATGGGCGTGCCCGCCTGGAGGATCAGCTGGCAGCGGAGGTGCGCAGCTTCCTCGGCTTCGAGAAGCGCTCGGTGCTGCTGGACGTGTCGGTGAGCTCTGCGATCCGTCGTTACCAGGAGCGGCAGTGAGCGAGCATCCGGTCGTGATCTCGTCCCTGACGGGCCGTCCGATGGACCCACCAACACGTGAGGGCGAGCGTCTGCAGGATCGACCCGAGGACCGGCCTGATCCGGAGTCGAACGACGCACGACTGCTGCGGGACGTCCCCCCGCACTGGGGGCGTTAGAGGATCCGCTGGTAGAGCATCATCGTCTGCCACTGCCCCTGCAGGCGCAGGTACTCGGGTGCGAGGCCGTAGGGGAGGAACCCGCATCTCTCGGCCACGCATCGTGAGGCGATGTTGGTGGGCATGATCTCCGCCTGCAGCCGATGCAGACGCAGCTGGTCCCGGGCGAGGGCGACCATCTGGGCGAGCGCCGCGCCGGCGACACCGCGACCGGTGTGCGTCCGGTCGACGGCGTAGTGGACGCTCGCGGATTGGAACGCCCCCCGGGTGATACCGCTCAGGCCGATCCGGCCGATCACCGCACCGTCCTCCTCGATCAGCATCAACAGGGCGGTCCCCTCGGCGCGATGGTGCAGGGCATCCTCCAGCACGCGCCGCTGCCCGTACGGGGTGTAGAAGGACTCGGGCCGCTCCGGATCACCGGTCGCGAAATGCTCCCTGTTGGCCCGCACCAGGGCGACGAGGATCGGCGCGTCCTCCACAGTGGCGTCGCGCAGGGTGATCGACATGCGCGCCAGGATACGGCGCATGGGGTGGGGCTGGGTCAGAACGGGGGTGGCCCCGGGTCCCGGACCGTCGGGGGGTCGCCGTCGCGCTCGCGGGCGCGGTCAGCCATCGCTGCGGCCCGGTGCAGGGCCGCCGCGCTGTGGAACGTGATGATGTCGATGTCGACGTCGAGTTCGATGTCCGGGTGCAGTCCCGGAGGGCCGAGGGTCCATCGGGTGCGGCCGGGTGGGTCGTCGGGGAAGCGGTGGGGGTCGATCCGGCGGGCGGTCTTCAGCTGGTGATGGCGCCAGCACAGCAGGTGGAGGTTCTCCAGGCTGGTCGGGCCGCCGGCGAGGGGATTGCGGTGGTCGAACTCCTCGATGTGGTCGGCCTCGGCCCCGACGACCGTCGGCCGGGAGCAGCCGGGGGCCGCGCATTCGGGGTGTCGCAGGCGCAGGTGTTCGAGCATCTGCGCGGACGGGGTGTAGCGGGTGATGTCCCGTTCCAGGAAACGGCCGGTCATCGGGTCGGTGAGGATGCGGAACCACTCCTGGGCGCCCTCCCCGCTGCCGGCGAGCCGACGTGCCATGTCGGCGGGGATCGGGGTCGCTCCCTCGATCAGCGCGGGGTCGTGCCCACCCATCAGGGTGAGGGCGGGCACGGTGACGGTGAGGCGGAAACGCGGCGCGGTCGAGAAGGTGCCGTCGACATCCCGCACGCTGCGGGTGAGGATGAGGAACCGCAGCTCACGGCGGCTCAGCGCCCTCCCGGTGGCGGCGACCACACCCTCCGGGTCATAGGGGATCTCGACCTGTTCGGCCCCGGACTCGTCCCCGGCGGCCAGCAGCTCGCGAATCCTCGCCAGGGCCGCGCGCTGAGCGGTGGCGGCATCCCGCGCCGCCTGATCCAACTGGTGGCCGAGCGCGAGGATGTCGAGGGCGGGCCCCTGCACCAGCAGGGTGCCGGTGCCGGTGCGCGGATCGGTGTGGCACAGCTCGACGCTGCGGGTGCTGCGGGGTTCCGGAGGGGTGGCCTCACGGGTCTGCAGGCGGCGGATCTCCCGGCCCAGGCGACGGGAAAAGGCGGGGGCGTCCAGGCGTTCCAGGTCCCATCCCGCGACGGTCGTGTCGAGCACCGGGCAGGCGTCGTCCGGCAGGCCGTCACTGTCGCTGAGGAGCTTCTCGAACCAGCGCTCGGGGAAGGCACCGCTGCGCAGCACCTCAAGGCAGGTGCCGAAGTGCGTCACCGCCCTGTGCGCCCGACGGATCGACCAGGCGGCCTGTCCCAGGTGCAGGTGAGCGGAGGCGGCGAGCGCGGCATCGACCTCGTCCGGGGCGAAGGGATCGTTCTCCGAGTTCTCCCGCAGCGCGTGCAGCGGGGCGAGGTCCTCGAGCTGGTCGGCGAGCAGGCGGGAGCGATCGCGTTGGCGCCGGCGTTCACGTTCCAGCAGCTCGGCCACGGGTACTGCAGGGGACCCGGCAGCAGGGGCGGACGGTCGGTCCGTCGCGGGTGCGGTCATCTCTCTCACCTCCTGGCACTCACGCTACGGGGACCCCCCGACAGACGAAGCGGGGGAAGCGAACTGGGGACGAACCGCGCGTGGGGAGGAACCGTCATCCACCGCCCGGGCCGTCACCCGGTCTCCCGTGAGACAGTGACGACATGCCTGAGACCGACGCGACCCCCACAGCCGCGACCCCCACCGAGCCGACCCCCACCGAGACGACCGCCCTGCTCTCCTCCGTCACCGTCGTGGTGCTCGGGGCCGGGAACATGGGCGGGGCCTTCCTCCGTGCCGCCCGTGCGGCCGGGCTGCCCGCCGAGCGGGCCGTGGTCGTCAACCGCAGCGAGGAGTCCTCCCGCCGTGCGGCCGACGCCCTCGAGGCCACCGCCGGGACCTGGGACGACATCGCGCGTGCCGATGTGCTGGTGCTTGGGGTGAAGCCGTATCAGCTTGACACGGTACTCCCGCAGGTCGCCGAGCGGTTAGCGGCCGGCACCCATGTGGTGTCCCTGGCCGCCGGGGCCACTCTGGCGTTCCTGAAGGAGGGCCTGGGCGGGCATGCGGCACTGACCCGCGCGATGCCGAACACCCCGATGGCGATCGGGGAGGGGGTCACGGCCCTCATGCACACCGACGGCGTCTCCGCCGAGCAGCGCGAGCGGCTCGAGGCGCTGCTGTCGGCCTCCGGGGTGGTGGAGGAGATCCCCGAGGGCCAGGTCCACGCGATCATCGGCGCCGCGGGAAGCGCCCCCGCGTTCTTCTTCGCGGTGATGGAGGCGATGGTCGACGAGGCCGTGCGGCAGGGTCTGCCGCGGGAGCTGGCTGCTCGGGCGGTGGCTCAGTCGGCGCGGGGCGCGGGCAGCCTGATGCTGGAGCGCGGTGAACACCCGGCGGTGCTGCGGGCGGCGATCTCCAGCCCCGGCGGCACGACCGCCGAGGGCGTCGCGGCGCTGGAGCGGGCGGGGGTGCGTCCGGGGATCGCGGCGGCGATGGAGGCGGCGGCCCGACGATCCCGGGAGATGGCGGGAGAGTGACGCCCGCGGGGTCGTGGCCCCCGCGCCCGCCTCAGGGCCGGTTCGCGAACCGCTCGATGAGGTCCGTGTGGCCGGACACGATCAGCAGGTCATGCCCCACCACCCGCGTGTCCGGTGTGGCGTAGGTGAAGTCCCGCCCCGGGGATTTCACCCCCACCACGGTCACCCCGTACTTCGAGCGGATGTCCGACTCCGCCAGCGTGTAGCCCTGGATCTCCCGCGGCGGGTTCATCTTCACGATGGCGAAGCCGTCGTCGAACTCGATGAAGTCGATCAGGCGGCCGTTGACCAGGTGTGCCACCCGCTGCCCGGCATCCTTCTCCGGGAACACCACATGATGGGCGCCGATGCGCTCCAGGATCTTGCCGTGCGAGGCGCTGATAGCCTTCGCCCAGATCACGGGGCGTCCCAGGTCCACCAGGTTCGCGGTGATGAGCACGCTCGCCTCGATGCTGGTGCCCACCCCCACCACGGCGGCACCGAAATCCGCGGCACCCACCTGCTGCAGGGCTTCCATCTGGGTGGCGTCGGCCTGCACCACGTGGGTGAGGCGGCCGGAGAACTCCTGCACCAGGTCTGCGCTGGTGTCCATGGCGAGCACGTCGGTGCCGAGCTCCTCGAGCGTCTCGGCCATGGCGGCGCCGAAGCGACCGAGACCGATGACCAGCACTCCGCTGTTCCCGCGGCGGCTATCCGGCACGGCGGCTCCTCAGGGTGGGGCGGACAGGTGACCGGGCCAGGGTAGCGGGCCCATGCCCGGCCCAACGCCCCATGCCCGGCCCGACGCCCCATGCCCGGCCCGACGTCCCTTGCCCGGCCCCGCGCCGACGCCCGCCCCGCGCCCGCGCGATATCTCAGCCGACGATCGGCCGCTCCTCCGGCAACCGCACCACTCGCGCCCGGGAGCGCAGCGCCAGCGCGGCCCCCAGAGACATCGGCCCGATGCGCCCCAGGTACATGCACGCGATGATCACGTATTTTCCGGCGGTGCTGAGGTCCCCCGTGATCCCGGTCGACAAGCCCACGGTGCCGAAGGCCGAGAGCACCTCGAACACCACCTGGTCCAGGGAGAACGGCTCGAGCCGCAGCACCGCGAAGGTCGCCACGAAGATAATCGCCGTGGACATCACCATCACACCGATGGCCTGACGGATGGTCTCGTGGGGGATGCGTCGGTTGAACACCTCGACATCCCTATCCCCCCGCGCCTCCGCGATGATCGACAGCACCAGCAGCGCGAAGGTGGTCACCTTGATACCGCCGCCGGTGGAGCCGGAGCCGCCACCGATGAACATCAGCAGATCGGTGAACAAGCGCGTCTCCTCGTGCAGAGCGCCGATGTCGATGGTGCTGAACCCGCCGGAGCGCGGCATGACGGAGGCGAAGGCGGAGGCCAGCATCTTGGTGCCGAGGCCGTGGGGGCCGAGCGTCGCGGGGTTCGACCACTCCATCACCAGATACCCCAGGAACCCGGCGGCGAACAGGATCGCGGAGGTGGACAGCGTCAGCTTCGCGTGGAGGGTCCACAGGCGGGGCGTGGACCAGCGCCGCACCAGCACCAGGATCACCGGGAAACCGAGCGCGCCGACGAACACTGCGAGGCCCACGGGCACCGAGAACCATGGGTTCGCGACGTACTGCAGGGTGCCGGCCGCCTCCGGCACGAACCCCGCGTTGTTGAAGGCGCTGATGGCGTAGAACGCCCCGAGGAACAGCGACTCGCCCCACCCGTGCTCCGTGCTGATCATGTACGGGACCAGGGCCAGGAACGTCAGCAGTTCGAAGCTGGTCGAGGTGATGACGATGGTGCGCAGCACCCCGCCGACCTCCGCGAGTTTCTCGGCGCGGGTCTCCGAGGCGGTGATGATCCGCTGCGCCAGGCCCATCTGCCGCATCACCGACAGCCCCAGCAGCGAGGCGAGGGTGAGCAGCCCCAGGCCGCCCATCTTCATGGCGATCATCAGCAGCACCAGGCCGAAGGTCGACCAGTGGGTGCCGGTGTCGACGGTCACCAGGCCGGTCACGCAGATCGCGGAGACAGCGGTGAACATCGCGTCGACCAGTGGGGTGCGCTGCCCGTCGGCGGCGGCCGCCGGGAGGGAGAGCAGCCCGGTGAAGACCACCAGCATCAGCGTGAACACCACCAGGGCCAGACGCGCCGGGGAGGATTTCGCCGCGTTCCCGACCACCTCCGAGACAGCGGTGCGCAGGCGCAGCGCGGGGCCGGGTCGGGGCATGGTGCGGCCCGTCGGATGCCCGCCTCGTGCCATCCGCTCCTCCCGCCGCTGCTCGTGTGCCGTTGATCCTCGTGTGCCGATGATCCCGGGCGAGTCTACGGGCAGGGCGGCCGCTACGCTTCGGCCATGTCCACCGCCGTCGTCGTCCTGGATGCCGCCAGCACGGCCTACGACTTCGCCCCCGACCACCCCATGCAGCCGGCGCGGCTGGTGCTGCTGGAGGAGTTGTCGCGGCGGCTGGGCGTGCTGGGCCGGCCCGGGGTCGAGGTGCTGCCCGCCCGGGTGGCCGACGACCAGGAGATCCTCACCGTCCACGATTCCGACTTCGTGCGAGTGGTGCGCGCGGCCTCCGACCCGACCACCCGACCCGTCCTGCCGAAGCTGCTGGCGTATGGCATCGGCGGGGATGACGTCCCCGCCTTCGACGGCATGCACGAGGCGGCCGCACGCCTGGCCGGCGGCACCCTGGAGGCGGTCGAAGCGGTCGTCGCCGGGCGAGCACCCCGCGCGGTCCACGCCGCCGGGGGCATGCACCATGCACGGGCGTCACAGGCCGCGGGCTTCTGCGTCTACAACGATGCGGCGATCGGCATCCGGCGGGCCCTCGACCGCGGCGTGCGCCGGGTGCTCTACGTGGACCTCGACGCCCACCACGGCGACGGCGTGGAGCGCACGTTCTGGGACGACCCGCGGGTGGTGACGTTCTCGATCCACGAGACGGGGGAGGTGCTATTCCCGGGCACCGGGTTCGTGCAGGACCTCGGGGGCGCGGGGGCCCTGGGCACCGCCGTGAACCTGCCGCTGCCGCCCCGCACCGGCGGTGAGGGCTGGCTGCGGGCCCTGCAGGCAGTACTGCCGGTGCTGGCCCGAGCGATGCGACCGGAGCTCATCGTCTCCCAGCACGGCGCCGACGCCCACCGGGACGACCCGCTCGCCGACCTCGCCCTCACCCTGGAGGCGCAGCGGGAGGCCGCCCTGCTGGTGCGGGACCTCGCCGACGAGCTGTGCGAGGGCCGCTGGGTGGCGGTCGGTGGTGGCGGGTACGCCATCACCGACGTGGTGCCGCGCGCCTGGACGCACCTGCTGGCGATCGTCACCGGTGACCCGCTGCCGGCGAACGGCCCCTTGCCGCAGGACTGGACACAGGTCGCCACCCGCATCGCACGAGAGCACGGTCTGCCCGACCCCCGGCATCAGACGACCCTCGGGGACCACCATGAGCTCGCGGTGCGCGACTGGAGCCGCGGGTACGACCCCGAGGACCCGCTCGACCGTGCGGTCCAGGCCTGCCGCCGCAGCGTGTTCCCCGAATGGGGGCTGGACCCCTTCTACGACTGACCTGCCACAATGGCGGCCATGAGCACCCTCAGCGCGGGCTCCGACGCCCTCGACCGCCTCGCCGCGGACCTCGATCACGTCGAGCTGCCCCTTCCCGTCGACGGGGTCGACACCGGCCGTGCCGCCGTCTCCGCGGCCCGCACCCAGATCGTCGACCACGTCGCGCCCCGCCTGGATTCCCTCGACGCCCCGCTGCTGGTGGTGATCGGCGGGTCCACCGGCGCCGGGAAGTCCACCCTGGTCAACTCGCTGCTGGGGCGGGTGGTCAGCCGCGCCGGGGCGATCCGCCCGACCACGCGGCGGCCGTTGCTGCTGCACCACCCGGAGGACGCCGCCTGGTTCGACGGCGCGCGCATCCTGCCGGGCCTCGCGCGCGTGCGCGCCGGTGGGGAGGCGGAGCGCGCGGACGTCAGCGATGCGCCCGCGACCAGCCTGGAACTGGTCTCCGACGGCGGCATCCCGCGGGGCATCGCCCTGCTCGACGCGCCCGACATCGACTCGGTCTCCTCCGGGAACCGGGAGCTCGCCCGCCAGCTGCTGAGGGCGGCCGACCTGTGGCTGTTCGTCACCACCGCCAACCGCTACGCCGACGCGGTGCCGTGGGAGGTGCTGCGCACCGCCGCCGCCCGTGACGTCACCGTCGCCGTGGTGATGAACCGCATCCCGCCGCGGCCCGGGGTCGCCGAGGAGCTGTCGGCCGATCTGCGCACCTACCTGGACCGCGAGGGTCTGGAGGCCTCTCGGTTGTTCCTGGTGGAGGAGTCGGACGTCGACGATCTCGGTCTGCTCGCGCCCGAGCGGGTGCGCGAGATCCGCGAGTTCCTCGACCAGTTGGCCGGGGATGCTGATGGCCGGGGCGCGATCGCCCGCCGCACCCTCGCGGGGGCCCTGGACTCGCTGGCCGGCTCCGCGGAGGAGATCGCGCTGGCGCGGGAGTCCCAGGAGCGGACCCGCGACGCGCTCGCCGCGGAGGTCGATGATGCGTTCGCGCAGGCCCGCCGCCGCATCGAACAGGTGCTCGGCGACGGCTCGCTGCTGCGCGGGGAGGTGCTCGCCCGCTGGCAGGACGTGGTCGGCACCGGGGACGTGTTCCGCGGCCTGGAGTCCTTCGTGGGTCGGGTGCGTGACGGCATCGGGCGTGCGCTGCGCGGGGAGCCGGCGCCGGCGGCAGCCGCGGAGGCGGCGCTGGAGTCCGGCCTGGTGCACGTGGTGGTGGACGAGTCCGCTCGGGGTGCCGAGCAGGCCGAGACCGCATGGCAGGCGACACCCGCGGGGCGGTCCCTGCTGGAGGGTGTGGACCTCAGCCGCATCCCGGAGTCGTTCCGAGCGGATGTCGCCGCGGAGGTGCGGGCCTGGCAGGGCGATGTGCTCGCCCTGGTGCGGGAGGAGGGTGCGGATCGGCGACTGCGCGCCCGCGTGCTGTCTCTCGGTGTGAACACCCTGGCCGTCGCCCTGATGGTGGTGGTGTTCGTCTCCACCGCCTTCATCCCCACCGGTCTCGAGGTCGGTGCGGGAGCGGCCACCGCCATCGCCGGGCAGCGTCTGCTGGAGGCGATCTTCGGGGAGGACGCCGTCCGACGGCTCGCGAAGATCGCGAAGGACCGCCTGGCCACGCGTCTGGACCGCCTGGTGGCGCAGCGCTCCGCCCCGTTCCATGAGCGGCTCGACGTCGTCGCCGGAGGCACCACCGCCGAGGAGCTGCGGGCCGACGCCGCCGACCTGCGCGATCTCGCCGGGTCGATCCGCGCCCAGGCCCGCCGCGCGCTGTCCGACGAGACCGCGACCGGCGAGACCGCGACCGACGAGACCGCGACCGAGGAGACCCGATGAGGCTCGGCGGCCGACGCACCCCCACCCTGGTCGAACGCCTCGATGCCCTCGACCGTGCCCGCGCGGCCCTGCACGGCGTGGCGCCCGAGGCGGAGCTGCAGCACGCCGAGGACGTCCTCGATCGGATCGACCGGCGCCGGGCGCTGTCCGCGGAGCACACCGTGATCGGGTTCTTCGGAGCCACCGGCTCCGGCAAGTCCTCGCTGGTGAACGCCCTGGTCGGGCGGGAGATCACGCGGGCGGCAGTGCGCCGGCCCACCACGGCGCAGCCGGTGGCCGCGGTGCTCGGCGGGCCCGACAGCGAACCGCTGTTGGACTGGCTGGAGGTCTCGGAGCGGCACGTGCTCGATGGCACCGGCACCCCGCTGGAGGAGGCGCACCGTCGCGGTCGCAGCCGCCGTCGGGGAGAGGACGCCGACACCCTGCCCGGACTGCTGCTGCTGGACCTGCCCGACATGGACTCGGTGGAGCTCGCCAACCGCGAGGTCGCCGAGCGCATGACGGGTCTGGTCGACGTGCTGGTGTGGGTCACGGACCCGCAGAAGTACGCCGATGACGTGCTGCATCACGACTTCGTCACACCCTTCGCCGGGCACGACGCGGTGACGATGGTGGTGCTGAACCAGCTGGATCGGATCCGCCCCACGGAGCGCAAGGGCGTCGTCGCGTCCCTCACCCAGCTGGTGCGTCGTGACGGCCTCGAATCCGCCCCCGTGCATGCGGTCTCCGCACAGACGGGGGAGGGTCTCGACGACCTGCGCCGTGCCCTGCTGGACATCTCCCGTGGGCACGACGCCGCCGCGCAGAGACAGAAGGCCGATGTGCGGGAGGCCGCGGAGCGCCTCGACCATGTCGCCTCCCCCGCGGGCCTGCCGCAGCAGGTGCGTCCCGGGGATGTCGACGCCCTGGTGGAGGACCTCGCCGCAGCCGCCCGGGTGGACCAGGTGGGCCGCGCGGTCGGGGCCTCCTATCGGCACCGGGCCTCGGCCCGCACCGGCTGGCCGCTGCTGCGATGGATGGCGCGGCTGCGCCCCGATCCGCTGCGACGCTGGAACATCGGGCAGGAGCGCGCCCCCGAGGGCCTCTCCCGCACGTCCCTGCCGGAACCCGATGCCGCCACCCGGGCCCGTGCCTCGGCCGGGGTGCGGGGGTTCGCCGATGCCAGCAGTGCGGGGGCCGGGGACCCGTGGCGTGCCGAGGTGCGCCGTGCCGCCCGCTCCCGCGAGGACGAGCTGCCCGACGCCCTGGATCAGGCCGTGGCCGGTGCCGACCTGCGCGCCCGCGAGGGCGGCTGGTGGTGGCCGGTGCTCGATGTGCTGCAGTGGCTGGCGCTGCTGTGTGCGGTGGTGGGGCTCGGCTGGCTGGCGCTGAACGCGGTGCTGCTGTACTTCCAGGTGCCCCCGCCGCCCATGCCGATGATCCGTGAGCTGTGGGTGCCGATCCCGTTGCCGACGGCCCTGGTGGCCCTCGGACTCCTGGCGGGCGTGCTGTTCAGCGTGGCCTCGGTGTTCGCGGCAGGCCTGGCGGCGGCGCATCATCGCCGCCGGGCGGTGCGGATCCTGCGGGAGAGGGTCCGGGACGTCGCCCGCACGCATGTGGTCGAGCCGGTGGAGGATGTGCTGGACCGCGGCGCCGATACTGCGACCGATCTCTCGACCGCCCGGGGGGAGCGTCGCTGAGGCTGCGTAGTAGACTCGACCCCTGACTGTGGCACGGCCCGGGCACGCCCGGTGCGCCGCGGCACCGCCTGGCCGGTGGTCCGCCGCATGGCGCAGGCCCGGCGAGCGGGCGCGTGCAGCTGATCATCCCGACGAGCGCAGGCCCGCGTGCCTGCAGAAACAGAGGCACCGATGGGTTCCGTGATCAAGAAGCGCCGCAAGCGCATGTCGAAGAAGAAGCACCGCAAGCTGCTGCGCAAGACGCGCCACCAGCGTCGCAACAAGAAGTGAGTCGCTGAGGCACCGAGCCTCCGACAGCACAGCGCCCCCGACACCGGTCTGGTGTCGGGGGCGCTGTGGCATGAGCGGGAGGCGGCGCTGGGCGTCAGCGGCGCAGCCGCGCGAGCCAGCGGGGTCGTCGCAGAGCGCCCCGCAGTGCCTCGGCCTCGACCCGGTAGCGGGCGAGCAGGCGGCCGTCGACGATCACCACAGGCACGTCGTAGGTGAACCGCTCCCGCAGGGCGGGGTCGGTGTCGATGTCGACCACCTCCACCCGGGTGCCGGCGCGGTCGGCCTCGGCCCGCACGGTCGGCAGCGCCTCCTCGCACAGGTGGCAGCCGTCGCGGCTGAGCACCAGCACGCGAGCATCCGGGTCCTGGGGGCGGGGGAGCGAACTCATCGGCCCAGCCTACGCACCGGGGTCGGCCGGAGCGGGATCACCGGAGCGGGATCAGGCCGCGGTCGGAGCCACGAACTGCGCGTCAATGGAGATGCGCACCTCGTCGGACACCAGCACGCCGCCGGTCTCGAGCGCGGCGTTCCAGGTCAGCCCGAACTCCTTGCGGGAGATCTTGGTCTCCCCGGAGAAGCCGGCGCGGAACACGCCGAAGGGATCGGTGGTGGCGCCCTCGTAGGAGAAGTCCAGGGCCACCGGCTTGGTGACACCCTTGATGGTGAGGTCACCGTGCAGGGTGTCGCCCTCGACCTTGGTGGAGACGAAGCGGATTTCCGGGTGCTCGGCGGCACCGAAGAAGTCCTCGCTCTTGAGGTGGTTGTCGCGGTCGGCGTTGCCGGTGGAGATGGACGCGACCTCGAGCACGGACTCGAAGCGCAGATCCTCCAGGGAGTCGCCCACCTGCAGGCTGCCGCTCACCGTGGTGAACTGGCCGCGGACCTTCGAGATGCCCGCGTGGCGGACGGTGAAGGTGGCGTCGGTGTGGGCAGGATCGAGGTTCCAGGTGCCGGCGGTGAGGCCCTCGGGCAGTGCGGTCATGGGGGTCGTCCTTTCGGTCGGAGGGTTCGCGGCCCGGTGGTGGCGCCGCGCTTGTTTGAAATGTAAACTAGCGTCGTGTCGTCTGGCAAATCCGCGGGGCGACACGTTCCGAACCACGCCGACCGACCTGCTCGTCGCAGGATCCGAGGACCACAGCATGACCACCGATGCCGACATCCGCCACGACAGCCCCGCCCCCTCCGCGGCCACCGCGCAGTGGCTCGACCGGGACGAGCAGCTCGCCTGGCGCACCTTCCTTCACGCCGTCTTCACCCTCACCGAGCGCATCTCCGACGCCCTCGAGCAGGACCCGGAGATCGATCTCAGTCTCGCCGAGTACGAGATCCTCGTGCGCCTGAGCGAGTCCGAGACCGGGCGTCTGCGCATGTCCGAACTGGCCGACCACCTGGTGCACTCGCGCTCCCGCCTCAGCCACACCGTGGCGCGGCTGGAGAAGCGCGGACTGGTGGACCGGGAGCGCTGTCAGGCGGACGGCCGTGGGCGCGAGGCCGTGCTGACCCCGGCGGGCCTGGCGCTCCTGCGGGCCGCCGCGCCGCGACACGTCGCCTCCGTCCGCGCCGAACTGCTGGACGTGGTGGGCCGTGAGGACTTCCTCACCCTCGGACGGATCCTGCGCTCCACCCTGCCGGAGGAGCTCGATGTGATGCCGCCCGAGAACCCTGCCGCGGACCGGCGCGGGTGACCGACGCATCGCCGCCCGCCACCCCACCGCCCAGCCGGGATTGGTAGCGTGGCGGGCTGACCACGACGCCCCGGGTCGACACCGGCCGTGACGCGAGAGGACCGCACCGCATGAGCACCACCACCGTGCACCTCGTCCGCCACGGCGAGGTCCACAACCCGGAGAAGATCCTCTACGGCCGCCTGCCCGGGTACCGGCTCTCCGAGCGCGGCCGGCAGATGGCCCAGATGGCCGCCGATCACCTCGCCGACCGCGACGTGGTGCTGGTGCGGGCCTCGCCGCTGCTGCGCGCGCAGCAGACCGCCGCGCCCATCGCCGCCGCCCACGGCCTGGAGGTCGGTACCGAGGACCGGGTGATCGAGGCCTGGAACCACTTCGAGGGGCAGCGCATGGGCCACGGGGATGCCCGCTTCACCGACCCCCGCAACTGGCGCTGGTTCGCCGACCCGCTGCGCCCCTCCTGGGGTGAGCCCTACCGGGACCAGGTGCGCCGCGTGATCGCCGCGGTGCGCGACGCCCGCGCCGCCGCCGAGGGCCACGAGGCCGTGCTGGTCATGCACCAGCTGCCGATCTGGCTCACCCGCCGCAGCGCCGAGGGCCGCCCCCTGGTGCACGACCCCCGCCGTCGCGAATGCGCCCTGTGCTCCGTCACCAGCCTGCGCTTCGACGGTGCGCGCCTGGCCGGGGTCGACTACGCTGAACCCGCCGCGCCCCTCCTGGCCGGGGCCGTCGATGCCACCGGAGGGAGACTGACGTGACCACCGTGACCCGTCGCCGCCTGCTCGCCACCACCGGTGGCGGACTCGCCTCCCTGGCCCTCGCCGCCTGCGGCACCGACACCTCCCAGCGCTACGACACCGGGTACGTCGCCGGGGACGGCGTCACCACCGAGATCCCCGCCGACCAGCGCGGCGAGCCGCTGAGCTTCCAGGGCACCACCTACGCGGGGGAGGCCTTCGACAGCTCCCGGCTGCGGGGTGCGCCGCTCGTCGTCAACGTCTGGTACGCCGCCTGCCCGCCCTGTCGCAAGGAGGCCCCGGACCTGGTGGCGATCCACGAGGAGTACGCCCCGCAGGGGGTCGGCTTCATCGGGGTCAACGTCCGTGACGAGGCCGGGCCGGCGCAGGCCTTCGAGAAGGCCCACCACATCCCGTACCCCTCGCTGCCCGACCTGGACGCCACGATCATGTATGCCCTGCGCGGCCAGGTGGCCCCGAACGCGGTGCCGTCGACGCTGGTGCTCGATGCCCAGGGACGTGTGGCCGCACGGATCTCCGGCGCCATCGATCCCTCGGTGCTGCGGGCCATGCTCGACCGGGTCGTGGCGGAGTGAGGTCGGATGCTCGCTGACGTCGGCTCCGCGTTCTCCGCGGCCGTGGTCTCCGGCCCCCTGCTCATCGCCCTGGCGGTGTCGGCGGCAGCCGGACTCGTCGCCTTCCTGTCCCCGTGCGTGCTGCCGGTGGTCCCCGGATACCTCGGGTACGTCTCCGGCCTCAGCGGGGACACCGGCGCCGAGGGCTCCCGACGCCGGGGCCGCAGCGGCCGTCTGCTGGCCGGCAGTGCCCTGTTCGTGCTCGGGTTCGCCGCCGTGTTCATGGTGCTCGGCGGATTCGTCGGCGCTCTCGGGCATCTGCTCCTGGCCCACCAGGTGTGGGTGAACCGTATCGCCGGGGCGATCGTGATCCTCATGGGCCTGGTGTTCCTGGGGGTGTTCCCGAGCCTGACCGGGGAGCGGCGCCCGGCACAGCGGCCCGATGCCGGTCTGTGGGGCGCCCCGCTGATGGGGGCGATCTTCGGCCTGTCCTGGACGCCCTGCATGGGGCCGACCTACGCGGCCGTCATGGCGCTGTCGCTGGACAGCGCCTCCGTGGGCCGCGGGGCGCTGCTGGCGCTCGCGTACTCCCTGGGCCTGGGCATCCCCTTCCTGCTGTTCGCGCTGTTGTTCGACCGGGCCCTGGGGGCCAGCCGCGCCCTGGCGCGGCACCGCCGCACCATCGCCCTGCTCTCCGGTGCCCTGCTGATCGCCATCGGGGTGCTGTTGATGACCGGCCAGTGGGCCGCGTGGATGGCGCACCTGCAGGGGTACGCCGCCGGTTTCGAGACGGTGGTGTGATGGCGCGCAGGGGAACCGACGCGACACTGCCCGCCCTGGGGCCCCTGGGCTGGCTGCGCTTCCTGTGGCGGCAGCTGACGAGCATGCAGACCGCCCTGTTCCTGCTGATGCTGCTGGCGATCGCGGCGGTGCCCGGTTCGCTGTACCCGCAGCGGAACGTGAACCCGGGTCTGACGGAGCAGTACCTCGCCAACAACGGCCGCTGGGCGGAGATCCTCGACCGCCTGGGTTTCTTCGACGTGTTCTCCTCGCCGTGGTTCTCGGCGATCTACCTGCTGCTGTTCCTCTCCCTGATCGGCTGCGTGGTGCCGCGCCTGCGGCAGCACCTGCAGCAGCTGCGCGCGCAGCCGCCGCGCACCCCGGCCCGTCTGGGGCGCTTCGTCGGCCACCAGCAGCGGGACCTGCCCGCCGGGTCCGACGGGACCGCGGAGCTCGAGGCCGCCCGGGCGCTGCTGCGCCGTCGCCGCTACCGGCTGCGCCGCGACGACGACACCCGGTCCGTGAGCGCCGAGCGCGGCTACCTGCGGGAGACCGGCAACCTGCTGTTCCACCTGGCCCTGCTGGGGGTGCTGATCGGCGTGGCCGCCGGGCACCTCACCCAGTACCGCGGGCAGATCACCGTGGTGGAGGGGGAGGGGTTCTCCAACTCCCTCACCCACTACGACTCCTTCACCCCGGGGCCCTGGTACGACCCCAGCCGCCTGCCGGACTTCCGTTTCACGCTGGAGGATTTCCGCGCCGAATACGACACCACCCCCGGGGAGCACACCTTCGGTCAGCCCCGCATGTTCGAGGCCGACGTCTCCGTGCAGACCCCCCAGGAGGAGTACTCCCGCACGGTGCGCGTGAACCAGCCGCTGCAGGTGCCGGGCGCCGATATGTTCCTGCTGGGCAACGGCTACGCCCCCGAGCTCACCCTTACCGACCCGCAGGGCACCGTGGTGGCCGACGGTCCCGTGATCGCCCTCCCGATGGACACCGGGTACACCTCCCAGGTGGTGCTGAAGGCCCCCGACGCCCGGCCCGAGCAGACCGCCGTCGTCGGCCTGTTCATGCCCACCGCGAAGATCGACGAGCGCGGCCCGCACTCGCTGTACCCGGACCTGGTGGACCCGGCACTCGCCCTGACCGTCTACCACGGTGACCTCGGCCTCGACGAGGGGGTGCCGCAGAACGTCTACGAGATCGACGTCAGCACCCTGCAGCAGGTCACCCAGGAGGACGGCTCACCGCTGCTGGTGCAGCTGCGGCCGGGGGAGCAGGTGGAGCTGCCCGACGGCTCGACCCTCGCCTTCACCGGAGTGCGCCGCTTCGCGGCCTTCGACATCCGCCATGACCCCTTCCAGCCGCTCACCCTGGTGATGTCCCTGCTGGCCCTCGCCGGGCTGACGCTGTCACTGTTCGTGCCCCGCCGCCGCGTATGGGTGCGGGTGGTGCCGCGCGGTGACCGCATGGTGATGGAGGTCGCGGGTCTGGCCCGCAGCGAGGACCCGTCCCTCGCCGACGACGTGACCCGCCTCCTGGATCGTCTGGTGCCGCAAGAGGCAGAATCGGACACCACCACGGCCGGAGCGGACCGTGCCCCCACCGGAGGACCCCGTGAACCCTGATCAGCTGGCCGACCTGTCGAACCTGTCGGTGGTCATCGCCATCGTGCTGTATGTCCTGGCTCTCATCGGCTTCACCGCGGACCTGGCCCGCACCACCCAGGTGCGCAGCGACGCCCGGCTCGCGGCCCGGGAGCGGGTCGGCGCGCGCAGCGGTGCCGCCCATGTCGTGACTTCCGGGAGCGGGGGCACCGGCACCCTCACCCTGGAGCGGCCGACGGAGGGTGACGGGGACGGCCCCGGGAAGGCCCCCGCCGTGGCGGCGCCCGCGCAGCCGGGCGGGCTCTCCGCCCGCCAGTTCGGGGTGCTCATGGCCACGCTCGGCGTGGTGCTGCACCTGCTCGGCATGGTGCTGCGAGGGGTGGCGACCTCCCGCGTGCCGTGGGGCAACATGTACGAGTTCGCGATGACGGGCAGCGCCGTCGTCGTCGTCCTGTTCCTTCTGCTCAGCGCCCGCCGCCGGGAACTGCAGGAACTCGCCGTGTTCGTCATGGGCCCGGCGTTGGTGCTGATGTTCCTGGCGCAGACCCTCTGGATCGTCCCCGCCGCGCAGCTCACGCCGAGCCTGCAGAACTCGCACTGGCTGGTGATCCACGTGCTGGTGGCGATCCTGTCCTCCGCCCTGTTCACCCTGGGGGCGGTGGTCGCGGCCCTGCAGCTGGCCGCCTCCCGCCATGAGGCGGCGCTCGCCGCCGGTCGCGCCGCGCACTGGGGCCGCTTCGGGGCGGTGCTCGACCGCCTGCCCGGGTCCCGCGAGCTCGAGGCCCTGAGCTTCCGCATCCATGCCATCGCGTTCGTCGGCTGGACCTTCACCCTGATCGCCGGTGCCATCTGGGCGAACTACGCCTGGGGGCGCCCCTGGAACTGGGACCCCAAGGAGGTGTGGACCTTCGTGATCTGGGTGGTCTACGCCGCGTACCTCCACGCCCGCGCCACCCAGGGGTTCCGCGGCAACCGCGCCGCCTGGTTCGCGCTGGCCGGGTTCGCCTGCATCATCGTGAACTTCACCATCGTGAACACGGTGATCAACGGCATGCATTCCTACTCGGGCCTGACCTGATCCGGCCATGCCCCGCGTCGTCCTCGCCGTCATCGCCCTGGCGCTCGCGCTCTACGCGTTGAGCGACTGCCTGCAGAGCCCGCGCTCCCGGGAGGCTTTGGGGCCGCGGTGGGTGTGGGTGGTGGTGATCCTGCTGCTGCCGATCGTCGGCCCGCTGCTGTGGCTGCTCATCGGCCGCACCGCGACCGTGCGGCGGCCGGAGCCTCCGCGAGCGCTCGCCCCCGACGACGACCCGGAGTTCCTGCGCCGCCTGGACGAGCAGATCCGCCGGGAGCGGCGCGACCGTGAGCGCGGCCAGGACCCCGACACCCCCGATGATCCCCACCCCCGAGGTTGACCCCATGCGTTCCGTCCTCGTCTACTCCGTGCTGCGCCTGGCCCTGTTCGGGCTGCTGTGGTGGCTGCTGCACCTGGCCGGACTGGGGCTAGGGCTGGCGGGCATCGCCGCCGCGGTGGTGGCGATGCTGGTGTCGATCCTGGCGCTGGGCCGGCAGCGGGAGGCCGCGGCCCGGGCGTGGCAGGCGGCCGATGAGCGTCGGCGGGAGCGCCGCGGGGAGGTGCGCGACGAGGACGCCGACGCCGAGGACGACCTGCTCGACGGCCGGACGCCCGGCGCCGGATCTCAGAGCGCCAGCCCGAGCAGCAACAGGAGCGCGTAGACCAGTTCCAGGCGGCCGATGGAGCCGATCGCCGGGATGAGGTCGCGGCCCTGATCGCCGCGGCGCACCGCCCGCACCGCCGGCAGGGCCAGCGGCAGTGACAGCAGGGCCAGCAGCGCCGGAAGATGCAGGGCGCCGATCACCACCGCCAGCAGTGCCGGCACCGCCAGGCAGGCGAGGAACAGGACGCGGGTGCGCGGGTCCCCGAGCCGCACCGCCAGGGTGCGCTTCCCGGCCACCGTGTCACCCGGGATGTCCCGCAGATTGTTCGCCACCAGGATCGCGACGGCGAGCAGGCCGATCGCCACCGCCCCCAGCAGGCTGATGAGGGTGACGGTGCCGGTGATGGCGTAGGTGGTGCCGCACACCGCCACCAGGCCGAAGAACACGAAGACGAACACCTCGCCGAGGCCCATGTACCCGTAGGGGCGTTTCCCACCGGTGTAGAACCAGGCGGCGGCGATGGCGGCCGCGCCGATCACAAGGGTCCACCAGATCCCGGCGATCGCCACCAGCAGCACCCCGGCGAGCCCCCCGACGGCGAGGGCACCGATGGCGGCGGCCTTCACCGCCGAGGGGCGGGCGAGACCGGAGCCGGTCAGTCGCAGCGGCCCGACGCGGTCATCGTCGGTGCCGCGCACCCCGTCGGAGAAGTCGTTGGCAAAGTTGACGCCCACCTGCAGGGCGAGCGCCACCACCAGCGCGAGCAGCGCCCGGGAGATCACGGTGGCGGCATCCACCCCGCCGTGCTCCAGGGCGGCGCCGGTGCCGACGGCCACCGGGGCCACAGCGGCGGGAAGGGTGCGGGGGCGGGCGCCCTGCACCCACTGCGAAAGGGTCGCCACGCTCAGTCCTCTCCTTGGGCGGGATCATCGGCCCGCTGTGCCAGGCGGCGGGCGGCGGACCGATCGATCTTACCGATGCCCAGCAGCGGCAGCTCCTGGACCACATGCACCCGCCGGGGGATCCGGTGGGAGGGCACCTCGGTGGTGCGCAGCGCCGCCCGCACCAGGGCGGAAGCCTCCGCGGGATCCACCCCGGGGGCCAGGGTCACCAGCGCCTCCACCCGTTCCCCCCATTCCGCATCCGGCACCCCCACGACGACGCTGCCGGTGACCATGCCGCGCAGCATGAGGGACCGTTCGATGGCGCGCTCCACGTCCTGCGGCTGCACCTTGCGACCCCCGGTGGTGATGACGTCATCGGCGCGGCCGAGCACCCGCAGCGTCGGCTCATGCCCCGCCGACAGGTTCGCGAGGTCGGAGGTGCGCAGCCAGGGGCCGCCGGGATCGTCGACCAGGGCACTGCGATCGATCACACCCTCGGGGCCCAGGTGGCCGGTGAGCAAGGTGGGGGAGGCGATGAGCAGGCGGCCGCTGCCGTCATGGTCGGGATCCTCGATCCGCAGCCGCACACCCGGCAGAGCACGGCCGTCATAGACACAACCTCCGGCGGTCTCCGAGGAGCCGTAGGTGGTGCGCACCCGCACGCGGGCCGCGCGGGCGCGGGCCAGCAGATCGGGGGCGGTGGCGGCGCCGCCCACCAGCACCGCATCGAAGCGGGTGAGCAGGGAGCGGGCGCGGGCGGCGGTCCCGGTGGCACCGGTGACCAGACGCTGCAGCTGGGTGGGCACCAGAGAGGTGAGCCGCGGGACGCCGTCGGGCACGGAGGCGAGGAACGGCTCGGCGGCGGCGACGAAGGCGTCCGCGTCGAAGTGGGTGCTGAGGTCCGGGAGCACCGGAAGGGTCCAGGGAGTGTCGACGGCTGCCGGGGGTTCCTCGCAGTCTCCCCGGAGGGCGGTGTGCCAGGCGCGGGCGATGACCTGCACCCCCGCGATGTGGGTGGGTGGCAGCAGCGGCAGCCAGGCGCCGTGGCCGCCGAGCACCTCGGCGGTCGCGTCCTGCGAGGCCATGAGCGCGCTGCGGGTGAGGAGCACCGCACGGGGCTGTCCGGTGGAGCCGGAGGTGGGGACCACCAGCACGGGTTCGGTGAGGTCGGCCCGGATCGTGGCGGGCGGATCGAGGGACGGCGGCCCCAACCACACCGAGGCCTCGCCCCGCTCCAGAGCACCGAGCGCCGCCACGTGGGCGGCAAGGGACCGGGGGGTGCCGTCGAACGGCGGGGGAGTGATCCAGTCGAGGCGGGTGCTGGGCATACCGCCAGGCTAGTGGCCGGTGGGGCGGTTGATCGCCGCCCCCCCGGGTGGATCACGACGAGCCGATCGGGGAGCCGGTGGTGGTCTTGGTCGTGGTCTCGTTGGTGAGCGTGGACGTCGAGTAGGTGATGGTCGTGGTCTTCGAGACTGTCGGCGTGAGGCTGTAGTTACAGCGGTTGGTCACGCGGCTGAAGTTGATGAAGTACCCGGGCAACGAGGTGCCGGAACCCGCCGTCGAGGTGGAGGTCTCGAGCAGCGTGGGGGTGTTCCACGTCATCGTCAGCGTCCTGCCGTCGGCCGAGAGGTTCATGCTCCAGCCGTTCAGGGTCGTGCATCGGGTCCAGCGGGTGGAGCCGAGGGTGTTGTAACTGCCATCGGGGCAGGTGTCGATGCGCAGGGGCTCGGAGATGGTGAGCCGCCCCCTTCATTCGGTCCGGACGTTCTGTGAGTCGTCGGTTTCCATTTGATGGGTGCACTGCCGAGCGTACTCGGCCGGGGGTAGGTAGCCGAGCGAGGAGTGCCGACGCTGATGGTTGTACTCGTCCTTCCAGTCGCCGATGATGACCTGGGCGTGCAGCAGCGAGTAGAAGCTGTTGATGTTGAGGCACTCGTCGCGGATCCGGCTGTTGAACGACTCGACGTACCCGTTGCGCCACGGCGAGCCCGGAGGGATGTAGGACAGGCCGGTGCGGGTGCCAGCCCAGTCGGCCATCGCCGGCTCTTCCGAGTTCCGGTGGGGGTGAGCGGCGCGCCGGTGTCGTGATGCCCGGGTGAGAGGGGTCGAGGCCTCCAAGATCGGGAGCGACCAAGCACCCTGTCCGGAAGGCCTCGACGTTGTCTGAGCCTACGGCGCACATCGCTGCGCGCTGCCATGACCACACCGACTACTGCTCGCGTTGCGACCTGCTCGTCGGGCTCGGCGAGCTGCCCGATCCCGGAGATCAAGCGACTCGGGAAGACCCTGGGCCTTGACCCCTGGTGGTGGACACGGGGGTGGTGGTTACGCAGGGATGGCCAGGGCCAGGTAGAGGAACCCGCCGGTGGCGATCGGCAGGTAGGTGATGTCGCCGACGTACTTGCGGTTCGTTGCCTCGGCGGTGAAGTCCCGCTTGATCAGGTCCGGGACGTCCTGGTCGGCAGGGGCCGGGATCGTGGTCCGCACCCGGCGACGCAGCCGCAGCCCGGGCAGGTGATGCTCGCGCATGACCCGGGCCACCCGTTTGTGGTTCACCCGCTCATCGGGGTCGACGCCGTCGTTGAGCTCGGCAGTCACCCGTGGTGCCCCGTAGGCCGGGTCGTCCTTCTGCACCGCCCGGATCCGGTCGGCGAGCACCTGGTCGTCGACGGCCCGCTGCTCCCGGGCAGGGGCAGCCTCGACCCAGGCGTAGAACGAGGACCGGTTGATCTCCAGCACCTGGCACAGCCGCTTCACCTCGTAGGTGTCTCGGTGGTCGGCGACGAACTGGAAGCGGCTCACCAGTTCGTCTCCCCGGCGAAATACTTGGCTGCCTTGCGCAGGATGTCGCGCTCGGTCGCCAGCATCCGCTTGTCGTCCTCCAGGCGACGTACCTGGGCCTCCAGGCGGGCGATCCGGGCCTGTGGGGACTCACCCTCGGGCGCGTCGCTGTGCGGGTCGGAGGCTTCGGTCCTGGGGCCGGTGTACCCCTGCTCGCGCCGCCAGGTCGCCAGCGTGCCGCGGGAGACGCCGAGATCGGCAGCGACCCCTCTCAACGTGGCGCCCGGGGTGTGCTCGTACAGCTCGACCGCCTCACGCCGGAACTCATCGGTGTAGTTCTTCCTGGGCATGGTGTAGATCTTCTCGCTTCCTCCAGCCAGTGCTGGGTTCGGCGTGTCCACCCTCCGGGGTCAGGGCCCCCTCGCCGGTTGCAGGCTCCGGTGCCGGTCGCCGGAAGGCCTCACCGTCGAACAACTCCTCACCGCTCATGACCAGATTCTCCCGGCTGCCGTGCCCTCAGCCGCGGACCGGGGCTGGCGTGTTACTGACCCACGCTCCTAGTGTCTACGCCATGGCTGGACTGGTGAGAGGCAACAGATGACTGTGCTGGGCAAGCTGGAGCAGGTGCCGCTGCGCGAGGTCTGGAAGCACGAGGCCTCCGACTTCACCCAGTGGCTCGCGATGCCGGACAACATCGACCTGCTCGCAGAGGTGATCCTCGGGGGCGGGTCGCTCACCGTGACCGACACCGAGGTCAACGTCGGCACCTACAAGGCCGACATCCTCGCCGTCGACTCCGAGGACCGCGTCGTCGTCATCGAGAACCAGCTCGAGCAGACCGACCACGACCACCTGGGAAAGATCCTCACCTACGGCGCGGGCAAGCAGGCCGAGGTGCTGGTGTGGATCGTCAAGGATGCCCGTGAGGAGCACGAGAACGCGGTCAACTGGCTCAACGAGCACACCGACGACTCGATCCACCTGTTCCTGATCCAGATCGAGGCGTGGCGCATCGGGGACTCGATACCGGCTCCGCGCTTCAACGTCATCGCCAAGCCCAACGACTGGCTGAAGGTCGTCAAGCAGAGCACCACCGCCGGCTCGGTCAGCGACCTGAAGCTCCAGCAGCAGGCGTTCTTCGAGGAAATCCGGGCCGCGGGCGTGGACGGGGCTCCGCATGTGAAGAGCTGGGCCAAGCCGACCCCGCAGCACTGGTACGACGTGCGTGTCGGCTCGGGGAAGGGACAGATCTCGATCACCCTGAACTCGCAGAAGACTTATGTCGGCGTCGAGTTCTATGCCAACACCAAGGAGACCTACTACGCGCTCGAGGCCCACCGCGCGGTCATCGACGAGCAGCTCGGGATGGCCTGCGACTGGCAGGAGCTGCCGACGAAGACCGCGAGCCGGATCCTGGTGAAGAGGGACGGGGACTTCCGCGACGAGCTGCTGCGCGGGGAACTCCGCGAGTGGGTGGTCGCCACGGTCGACAAGTTCGCTCAGGTCTTCCCGCCGTACCTGTAGGGCGTCTCAGTACGGCGGGCGCGAGCGCTGCTCGTGCAGCTTGAGCAAGTCCTGCGTCAGGTTCATCGCCGCCCAGACCAGGTAGAGCGCCCGCGTCAGGTCCGTCGAGAACCGCACCGCCATGACGTTGGGGTCCGCGGTCGGGTACGACTCTCGCTCAGAGAACGAGAGACTCGCCCACGGCCGCCCGTGGGCGAAGCCGGAGCAGAGCTGCCAGGGGAGGAGAACGCCGAGACGTGAGCCGGAGTGGGCGTCGGCGTACGTCACTGTCGCAGTGCTCGTGTACCCGCGCCTCACGGCCGCCACGTCGACGCCAGGGTTGCGCCCCGCGATCTCCAGGATCCTCGCGAGGCGCTGCTCCTGGGGCCTGTAGCCCGTGAGGCCCAGCGGCTCGATCGCCCGGTGCTGGTCGGTCGCGTTCTTCCAGTGCCACCGCAGGCACCTGGTCACGCGCTCTGCCCGGGACGCCGGATGGAGGATCCAGTACGCCGTGGCCATATTCTCCAGGGCACCGCGCACCAGCGACGCGGGTGCAGCGACATGGAGCTTCTGCGCATCGATGATCAGCACCTTCACGGCGTGCAGGTGGTCGACCCCGGCGACGATGCACGCCTTCACCGCGTGCGAGACCTGGTACGGATCAGCCCACTCGTCGTCACGCGCCAGCGGGGAACGAGCCAGGACAGAGAAGTCGTCCTTGTCGTCGGTCCGGTCGTTCAGCTTGTCGATGAGGGGCGCGATCTCGAGCCACTTCGCCGACACCTGCTCCTCGGTCAGGGCAGTGGGCTCGTCGGTCACGAGGCGATTCAACCGCGACCCGCCGACAGTTTCGGTCCGCGCACATGCGGCAGCCCCCGCCGCTATCGCCGCGACGGGTGGACCCGGGCGTCGCGGATCTGCTGCAGCTCCTCGGCGGAAAGGAGGTAGTCGAGCCTGTCGAAGCTGCCCTGGTCCCGGCTGTCCATGATGCGGCGGTACTCGGTCAGCATCCGCATGTAGGTGTCAAGCATCGGGGAGTGCGAGTTCCCGTTGTCGTGGCGCTCAATCTGGGGCTGCAGCTCGGTCCAGCGGTCGCCGTCGCGCATCTGGAACGCGACGTAGTCGGCCATGTGGCCCTCCAGCGAGTCGTTGAAGTCGAATCCCTGGAACTCCAGCGCCCGAGCCAGTTCCTCGTCGACCGGCGTGCCCTCCTTCACCAGGTGATCGATGCTGTAGGTGAGGATCCAGAACATCTGCAGGATGTCGATCACCCGGCGGCAGTCGCGCCGCGACAGCTCGGTCCGGAAGCCGGCCACCTCGTAGGAGTACTCCGAGGTGAAGCCGTCCTCGAGGATCTGTGCCCGCATCAGCTGGTACTCGCGGTCGCCATCGACGTCGTTCGCGTCCTCGGGCAGGACCCGCGCGAGGATCCTGTGCAGCAGCGAGAGCATCTGACGGTCGACGAGCCTCATGCTCTCCGGGGCGGGCTCCTCACTGCGCCGCCGCCCCCGGTCCTCGTCGTCGTACACGGGGACGACGGCCTCCATGAGCAGGTCGCGGACGAACTCGCTGAGGGTCACTCCCTCGTCGTCCGCCATCTCCTTGAGCTGGTCGCGGACCCGGTCGTCCACGCGGATGTTCAGAACAGCCATCTCGACCTCCTGTAAGACTGTATGACGCCAAGCGTAGCACTGTCATACAGACATGGTGCGAATGATGACGCCGGCAACCTGCGCCCATCGCACCAACAGCCGCTCACACGTGCGGAAACAGCACCGCGCCGAGCCCTTCAGAACGACGTCTTCGCCCTGGAGACTCGATGCCATGCCGAAGCCGCCTGACTACGAGTTCCCGCCCGACGCCACACCGCTGCGCAAGATCTCCTCGGCTCGAGCCTGGGGTGACCCCGACCTCGTCCTGCCCTACGTCAAGGAGGCGCTCGACGGCGGCATCCCGCGCAAGTACATCGACCTCGCAACCGGGCGGCGACGCTGGGATCGGGTCTGTCAGATTAACGGTGGATCTGGTCTGGCGCATTTCAGTTGATTCGGCCTTCGAAGGTGATCGCGAAGGCGTTGAGTGCGGGCTTCCACCTCGTCACCCAGCGTGCCCGACCTCGGCCGGTAGGGTCAAGCGACCGCGTCACGAGATACAAGTACTTCAATGCGGCGGCGTCGTTCGGGAAGTGCCCTCGGGCGCGCACGGCGCGGCGGTAGCGGGCGTTCAGGGACTCGATCGCGTTGGTGCTGCAGATGATGCGGCGGATCTCGACGTCGTAGTCCAGGAACGGGATGAATTCCGTCCAGGCGTTCTCCCACAGCTTGCGGATCGCCGGATACATCGTGCACCACTTCTCGGCGAACTCCTCGAAGCGTGCTCTGGCCGCAGCCTCGGTCGGCGCGGTGTAGACCGGGCGCAGGTCACGGGCGATCTGGTCCCAGTACTTGCGCGACGCGAACTTGAACGTATTGCGGATCAGATGGATGATGCACGTCTGCACGACCGCGAGTTCCCACGTCGTGGTGATCGACTCCGGCAAGCCCTTCAGACCGTCGCAGACCACGATGCACACGTCCTCGACGCCGCGGTTCTTCAGCTCGGTGAGCACCCCCAGCCAGAACTTCGCGCCCTCGCCGCCGTCGCCGGCCCAGATCCCGAGGATGTCGCGTTCCCCGGCCGTGGTGACGCCGACGGCGACGTAGAACGGCTTGTTGCGCACCTGCCCGTCCCGGACCTTCACCACGATCGCGTCGATGAACACCACCGGGTAGACCCGGTCCAGTGGACGATTCTGCCACTCGGTCATCTCCTCGATCACCTTGTCGGTGATCTTCGAGATCGTGTCCTTGCTGACGCTCGCGCCGTAGACGTCGTCGAAGTGCGCCGCGACCTCACCCGTCGTCAGCCCGCGCGCGGTCAGCGATAGGACAATCTCGTCGATCCCGTCCAACCGCCGCTGCCGCTTGCGCACGATCTTCGGCTGGAACGACCCGTCACGATCTCTCGGCACGTCGATCTCGACGGCACCGACCTCGGTGAACACGGTCTTGGGCCGGGTCCCGTTGCGCGCGTTCTCGCCGTTCGATGACGCGTGCTTCTCATAGCCAAGATGCTCGGTCATCTCCGCGTCGAGCGCGGTCTCGAGCACGGTCTTCGTCAGACCGCCCAGCAGGCCTCCCGGCCCGACGAGGCTGACGCCCTGCTCCTTCGCCTGCGCAAGCAGCTGCTCGGCGATCTGTTGTTCATCGATGATCTCTCCCGTCACAGGATCGATCATCTCGATGGTCTGGCTCATAGCACTTCTGAGCCGCCCCCTTCATTCGGTCCGGACGTTCTGTGAGTCGTCGGTTTCCATTTGATGGGTGCACTGCCGAGCGTACTCGGCTGGGGTTAGGTAGCCGAGCGAGGAGTGCCGGCGGTGGTGGTTGTACTCGTCCTTCCAGTCGCCGATGATGACCTGTGCGTGCAGCAGCGAGTAGAAGCTGTTGATGTTGAGGCACTCGTCGCGGATCCGGCTGTTGAACGACTCGACGTACCCGTTGCGCCACGGCGAGCCCGGAGGGATGTAGGACAGGCCGGTGCGGGTGCCAGCCCAGTCGGCCATCGCCTCGCTGATGAACTCCGGCCCGCTGTCCGACCTGAGCACCGCCGGGGCGCCCCGGGCGGCGACGAGGTCCTCGAGGTGGGCGGTGAGTCGGTCGGCGGTAATCGAGCGCTCCACGAGCCCGCCGATGCACTCCCGGGTGTGTTCGTCGACGATCGAGCAGATCTTGATCAATCGTCCGTGCTCGTCGGCGTCGAACTGGAAGTCCACCGCCCACACCACGTTCGGCGCGTCCGCCGTCGGCGCGTCGACGGTCGAGGACCCGACGCGCTTGCGTCGACGCCGCTGCGGGCCCCGGAGCCCTTCGTCACGCCACAGGCGTTGGATCTTCTTGTGGTTCACCACCCACCCCTCGGCGCGGGCGTCGTGATACGCCCGCCGATACCCGTAGCGGGGATGGTCCTTCGCCCAGGCGCGCAGCCACTCCCTGAGCGCCCGATCCGGGTCCGTGACCGTGTCGCCCTTGAGCGGTCGCCGGTACGCGCAGCGGCTCAGCCCGACCAGACGGCACGCCATCCGTTCGCTCACCCGCAACTTGCGCTTGAGGTGATCGACGGCGGCGCGGCGCCTGTCCGGGCTTAGAAGTTTCCCTCAGCCAGCTCCTTGAGCGCGGCCTTCTCCAGCTCCGCTTCCGCGAGCAGACGCTTCAGGGTCGCGTTCTGCTTCTCCAGCTCCTTCAGGCGCTTTGCGTCGTCGGCCTTGAGGCCGCCGTACTGGTTCCGCCACCGGTAGTACGTCTGCTCGGACACCCCCAGCTCCCGGCACACCGCCGCGACGTCCTGACCATCGGTGAGCATCCTGTCGGCCTGCCCGAGCTTACGGACGACCTGCTCCGGGGTGTGACGCTTCCTGCTGTTCGTCATGATCTGACCAGTCTCCCTGCCCGCGACCGCGGGCAACAGGACGACTCTCATAACGACTGGACCTACGAAACGGGGTCAGCCCAATGAGTGGTTCGCGGTCTGACCCAGGACCAGGGACTGGGCCGTCACCGATTGGAACGGGCCGACGCCGGGATGTCATGGTCCCCGTCGGCCCGTTCCACTATTGCATCCACTCTTGAGGGTGGAGCGTTCCAGACAGTTCAGCGTGGTGATCACCAACGCGTCGGCCTGACGGAGTTGAGTCCCTGATAGTGGTGTAACCCTCCCCGGCCGCCAACACCGTCCCCAGCATGGACGCGGTCACCGTGGGAGCCTTCGAGTGAACCTTCCACAGCACTCTCGAAAGGGACATTGAAGCGTCCCGGGTGTGATGCCGCTTCCTTTCGAGTTCGAGAGGATGTTGTTCATGCCGAAGAAGTTCGATCCCGAGGTGAAGGACCGCGCGGTGCGGATGGTCCTGGACCGTGTCGAGGAAGCCGGGTCAGTCACGAAGGCCGTGGCTTTGGTGTCGCCGAAGGTCGACGTGGGGCGCGAGACCTTGCGCCGCTGGGTCTGTCAGCACCGCGTCGACGCCGGCCTCAAGGACGGGCCGACCAGCGATGACCTGGCCGAGCTCAAGCGCCTGCGCGGCGAGGTCAAACGATTGCGGGAGGACAACGAGATCCTGCGCAAGGCCTCGATTTTCTTCGCGGGGGAGCTCGACCCCCGCAACCGATGATCATGGGATTCATCGATCAGATGCGCGCCAAGGGGCATGCGGTCGAGTCGATCTGCAGGGTGCTCCGTCAGGAGGGCTGTCAGATCGCCGCACGCACCTACCGGGCGTGGCGCCGCCGCAGCGCGTCGGCTCGTGACACGTCCGACGCGGTCCTGCTCAACGTCCTGCACGACCTTGTCGGCACCCCGGAAGGGCTGTACGGGCGTCGGAAGATGACCGCGTGGCTGCGTCGACAAGGTCACCAGGTCGGCGCCGGTCGTGTGGACCGGCTCATGCGGGTTGCGGGGATGAACGGTGTGCGTCGAGGCAGGCCAGTGCGCACCACCGTCCCGGCCAAGGACGGCTGCCGTGCCGGTGACCTGCTCAATCGAGACTTCACCGCGGCCGCGCCGAACACGAAGTGGGTCGCGGACTTCACCTATGTGCGCACGTGGGCGGGCTTCGTATACGTCGCGTTCGTGCTGGACTGCTACTCGCAGAGAATCCTCGCCTGGCATGCCGCGACGGCCAAGACGACCCCGCTGGTCCTGACCCCGCTGCGGATCGCGTTGTGGGACCGTGACCGGCACGGGCACCCTGTGCAGCCCGGCGAGCTGATCGCGCACAGCGATGCCGGGTCGCAGTACACGAGCCTTCGCTTCGCCGAGCACCTGGCCGCCGAGGGCATCGCCGCGTCCATCGGGACCGTCGCCGATGCGTATGACAACGCGCTCATGGAATGCGTCATCGGTTTGTACAAGACCGAGTGCATCACCACCACGATCTTCCACAACGGCCCGTACAAGACCATCGCCGACGTCGAGTACGCCACCGCCGGATGGGTCGAGTGGTACAACAATCGAAGGCTCCACTCGTCCCTGGCTATGACCACCCCGGCCGAGTACGAGACTGCCTACTACGCCGCCCTCAACCGAGAGCTGGCACCCACATAGGAGCGGCACGAAACCCGGGACGCTTCATTCTTGGCACTGCTCATGGGGGGATCTCCTCAAAAAACCATTCAGTCCTCGTCAGGAACGAGGGACTGCTGAAGGTTCGGTTGACACTTCGGGTGTGGTGGTTCAGGCCGCTTTCGTCGGCCAGTAGATGGTCTCAAACTCGACCGGTGTCGTCTTTCCAAGGGCGCGCTGCCGGCGTCGGCGGTGGTAGGTCCGTTCGATCCAGGTGACGATCGCCAGCCGCAGCTCAGCGCGGCTGCTCCACCGGCGGCTGTTCAGGACGTTCTTCTGCAGGAGGGCGAAGAAGGACTCCATCGCGGCGTTGTCCGCGCTGGAGGCCACCCGTCCCATCGACCCGACCAGTCCGGCCCGGTGCAAGGCGGTGACGTAGGGCCGAGCACGGAACTGGCTGCCCCTATCGGCGTGCACCACGCAGCCGGTGACCTCGCCCGGGCCGCGGCGGGCGACGGCCATCTCGAGGGCGTCAACCGCGAGGGCGGCCGGCATCCGGTCGTCGATCGAGTAGCCGACGATCCGGCGCGCCCACACGTCCTTGACCGCGCACAGGTACAGCTTCCCCTCGGCGGTGGCGTGCTCGGTGATGTCGGTCAGCCACAACCGGTTCGGGCCTGTCGCGGTGAAGTCCCGCTCGACGAGGTCATCGTGCACGGGCGGGCCCGGCTTCTTCCACCGGCCACGAGTGCGGGCGTGGGCGGAGACGATCTGTGCTTGGGAGCAGATCTTCCACACCCGCCGCTCCGAGATCTCGTGCCCGGCCGCGGCGAGCTCGTCGGCGATGAACCGGTACCCGAACCCAGGGTCGTCACGGTGGACCTCGAACGCGGCGTTCATCGCGTAGGCGTCGACCAGGTCCCGCTCGCTGACCGGGTCGGCGCACCAGGCATAGAACGCCTGGGTCGAGAACTTCAGCACCCGGCAGGTCACCGTCACGGGGATCCCGTCGACGGCAAGGTCACGGACCAGCGGGTAGGTCATTTTGGGCTCTGACCCAGCCTCAAGTTCGCCTGCGACAGGTACGCCGCGGCGCGGCGCAGGACCTCGTTCTCCTGCTCCAGTAAGCGGATCTTCTTCCGCGCCTCGCGCAGCTGCTCGTTCTCGGCCTTGGTCACGCCGGGACGGTGGCCGTCCTCGACATCGGCCTGATGGAGCCAGTTGCGTAGGCAGGACTCGGAGATCCCGAAGTCCTTGGCGAGCTGAGCGATCGGGGCCTCGCCACGACGGGCGACCGCGACCACGTCGTCACGGAACTCCTTGGGGTGTGCTGCAGGCATGTCGACATCCTTCCAGCGGGGACCTCATGTCCCCACAGATCAGGTGTCAACCGAACCTTCAGCAGTCCCTGCCCGCGACGCCTAGGACTTCACGAGTCGGCTGATGGCGGCGAAGGACTCGGTGAGCTTCTGGTCCACTTCGTCGGACCCGTTCTGGATCGCCTCGGCGACGCAGTGTTTGAGGTGGTCGTTGAGGAGCCCGAGCGCGACGCCTTCGAGTGCTGCGGTGATCGCACTGATCTGGGTGAGGATGTCGATGCAGTAGGCGTCTTGTTCGACCATCCGATGGATCCCGCGGGTTTGTCCCTCGATGCGCTTCATCCTTGCCAGGTAGCGGCTCTTGTCGTTGATGTAGCCAAACGCCGGTGTCGTGGTCATGGTGGTGTCTTTCTCTGAAAGCGTCGGCGTCTCGGTGCCGGCTGCGCGATGGTCAGATCGCCCCGTTGACCTACCTGCCGCGAGGACGCGGTTCAGCAGGTGAACGGGGCGATGAGGGTGGGACGGCCGTTGTCCGGTTAGGAGGTGGGCTGCATCTCGCTCTCGGTGACCCATTTGTGGTTGGTCATGGTCATGCCGTCGGCTTCGTAGTCGACGACGTAGACGGTCTCGTCGGTTGACGAGGCGATCGTGGCCTCAGCTCCGTTCATGCCGTCCATATGGTCGGCCGCGAGGGTCACCGTGCTGCCGTCCGGCAGCCGCGCGTCCTCGACGCCGCCGAGCTCCTCGTGGACGACCCACTTGTGGTCGGTGACCGGTGCGCCGCCGGTGGTGGGCGTGTAGTCCACGGAGTAGGCGTAGGTGTCGTAGGCGCCCACCACGGTCGCTCTCGCCCCGTTCATGCCGTCCATGTGATCGGCGGTGAGGATCACCTCGGTGCCGACCGGGTAGGCCGGGTCGGTGGCATCCGTCATGCCCTCAGGCACGGGGCCGCCATCGGTCGGGTGGTCCATGTCCCCGTGACCACCGGAGGCCTCTTGGCTCTGTGTCGGCGAGGGATCGGCGAGCGGATCGCTGGTGGCACAGCCGGCCAGCAGCACGGCCCCGCCGATGACGCCCATAGTGGCCAGTGTCGCGAGTCGTTTGTTCATTGAAGAAGTCCCTTTCGGATCGATGTGCGTGGGGTTCAGGCCATCGCGGGTTCGCGTTCGGGCGCGGCCTGAGCAGGGCCGGCGTCTCCGCTGTCGTCGGCGCGGGCTTTGAAGGTGCGCAGCCTGAGGCTGTTGGAGACGACGAACACGCTGGACAGTGCCATCGCGGCACCGGCGAGCATGGGGTTGAGCAGCCCGAACGCCGCCAGCGGGATCGCGGCGGAGTTGTAGGCGAAGGCCCAGAACAGGTTCGTCTTGATCGTGCCCAAAGTTTTCCGCGACAACCGGATGGCGTCAGCAGCAGCCCGCAGGTCGCCGCGGACCAGGGTGATGTCGGCGGCCTCGATCGCGACGTCGGTGCCGGTACCCATCGCCAGGCCGAGATCGGCCTGAGCGAGGGCGGGGGCGTCGTTGACGCCGTCGCCGACCATCGCCACGACCTTGCCCTGGCTCTGGAGTTCGGTGACGACATCGACCTTGTCCTTCGGCAGGACCTCGGCATACACCTGATCGATGCCAACTTCGGCGGCCACCTGCTCGGCCACGGTCTGGTTGTCCCCGGTCAACAGCACCGGGGTCAGCCCCAGCTCCTTGAACTGCGCGATCGCCTGCGCGCTGGTGGGCTTGATCCGGTCCGAGACCACCAGCACCCCACGCGCCTGGCCGTCCCAGCCGATGGCGATCGCAGTCTTGCCCTCGGCCTCGGCGGCCTGCTTCGCGGCCCGCAGTTCCTCGTCCAGGTGCTGAGACCAGTCGGCAAGCAGGGACTCGCGTCCGGCAAGCACGGCGTGGCCGTCGATGACGCCCTGCACGCCCTTGCCTTCGATGTTCTCGAAGGATTCCGGGGTGGGCAGTTCGCCGACCTCGGCAGTGGCCCCGGCGGCGATGGCCTGGGCGATGGGGTGCTCGGAAGCGTCCTCCAACCCGCCTGCCAGTCGCAGCAACTCGGCCCGGTCGACTCCGTCGGCGGTGATGACATCGGTGAGGGTCATCTTGCCGGTGGTCACGGTGCCGGTCTTGTCCAGCACAATCGTGTCGACCTTGCGGGTGGATTCCAGGACTTCGGGGCCCTTGATGAGCACGCCCATCTGCGCGCCGCGTCCGGTGCCGACCAGCAGCGCGGTCGGCGTGGCGAGGCCGAGGGCGCAGGGGCAGGCGATGATGAGCACCGCCACGGCGGCGGTGAACCCGGCCGCGAGCGGGAACCCGGCACCGATCCACGCGCCCAGGGTGGCGACGGAGATCGCGATCGCGATCGGTACGAACACGCCGGAGACCTTGTCGGCCAGGCGCTGGACCTCGGCCTTGCCGGACTGGGCGTCCTCGACGAGCTTGGCCATCTGCGCCAGCTGCGTGTCCGAGCCGACGCGGGTGGCCTTGATGACCAACCGGCCGCCGGCGTTCACGGTGGCTCCGGTGACGTTGTCGCCGACGGCGACCTCAACAGGCACGGATTCGCCGGTGAGCATGGAGGCGTCAATCGCAGAGGACCCGGAGGTGATGACCCCGTCGGTGGCGATCTTCTCACCAGGACGGACCACGAACTCATCCCCGACCGACAGTTCCTCGATCGGCACCCGCGTCTCGACACCGTCGCGGAGGATCGCGACCTCTTTCGCACCAAGCTCCAACAGGGCCCGCAGCGCGGCCCCGGCACGACGCTTGGAGCGCTTCTCGAAGTAGCGGCCGAGCAGGATGAAGGTGATCACCCCGGCCGCGACCTCCAGATAGATCGAGGACAATCCGTCGGTGCGGGCGATGGTGAACTCGAACGCGTGCGTCATGCCGCGGTCTCCGGCGGTGCCGAAGAACAGCGCCACCAGCGACCACAACAGCGCCGCAGTGGTGCCCACCGAGATGAGGGTGTCCATGGTCGCGGTGCCGTGCTTGAGGTTCATCCACGCCGCCCGATGGAACGGCCAACCCGCCCACACCACCACCGGCGCAGCCAGCACCAGGGAAGCGAATCCCCAATAGTCGAACTGCAACGCCGGGACCATCGCCAGCGCGATCACCGGCACCGCGAGCACTGCCGAGACGATCAGCCGGGTCCGCAGGGTACGCAGCTCGGCGTCCTCGGCCGACTCACCCTCACCGTCGCTGCTGCCCGCGCCTGCCTGGTTCTTCGGGGCGGGGAGGGCGGCGGTGTAGCCGGTCTTCTCGACCTCGGCGATGAGCAGCTGCGGGTCGTAGCCGTCGGGGGCGGTGACGCTGGCCTTCTCGGTCGCGTAGTTCACGCTCGCGGTGATGCCGTCGAGCTTGTTGAGCTTCTTCTCGATCCGGTTCGCGCACGACGCGCACGTCATGCCCCCGATCTGCAACTCCACACTGCTACCGGCCGCGCTCGTTGTGGTCTCAGCCGTGCTCATGATCGCCACCTTCCTCCTGTGGCTCGGACTCCTCGCCCTCACCGGATCCCGACGAATCTGAGGATCCGGACGTCGTAGAACCACCGGTGGTCTCGAGGACCAACGGGGCGCTATGGACCTGCCCATCAACCTGGAAGTCGAAATACAGCAGGTAGCGGCCCGGGTTCGGGATGGTCGCCTCGAACACCACCTCCGGCCCCGAGGTCTCGCCCGCGGCCGGCGCGTCACCGTGCGGGTGCACGTGCAGGTAGGCCAGGTCCCCATCGCGCAGCGCGACCAGGTGACCAAACGCCCCCAGATACGGCTCCAACTCTGTGACCGGCTCACCGTCACGAGACACCGACAGTGTCAACGGCGACCCCTCACCGGCCACCAGGTCACCGGTCACCGTCACGGTGTACCCATCGACCTCAACCTCAGTGACCGGGCCGGTCGCAGGCTGGGCCTCGACCTCGCCGGAGACACTCACTGTGGTCGACAAGGTCAGGCCCTCACCGGTGGCTCCGGGGACGAAGTCTGCGAACACTCGGTAGGAGCCGGCCTCGGCCCACTCCCAGGGAATCGACCACGTGCCGTCAGCAGCCCGTTCGGGGTGGACGTGACGGAACTGCTGACCATCGGCGCGCACCACGATCAGGTGCAGCTCCTTCTCATGCTCCAGATCGAAATCGGTCACCGCCTGACCGTCATCGTCGCGCACGACCAGGCTCAGCTCACCTGTCTCACCAACCTGGGCCGGTGCACTCACATCGGTGAGGGCGAACCCGTTCTCCGCCTGAGCCAGGCCGAGCGCGGACGCTCCGCTGCCTGAGTGATCCATGCCTTCCATATCGCCTTCTCCTGTCGTCTCGTTCTCGTTCATGCCCGCATGACCAGCGGGAGTGCTCCAGTTGTCCACGGTGGACTGGGGCACGACCGTGTTCGCGGTCACCGCCGCCGTGGCGAACACTGCGGCCAGGCCCAGCCCGAACAAGCTCAGTTTCAGAGGGGTCCGCATCAGGTCCGCACCGCCTCATACCCGGCCTCATCGACCGCGGCCAGGACCGCCGCGTCATCGATCGGGCCCTCGGCGGTGACCGCCAGGTGCCCGTCGTTGGCGCTGACCTCGATGCCGGTGACCCCAGCGATCTGCTCGACCTCCGTGCGGATCGCGACCTCGCAATGGCTGCAGCTCATCCCGGTCACGGCGTACGTGTTCGTGTTCATCGTCCTTGTCCTCTCTCGATACGTACAACTATACCCCCTAGGGGTATTAACAGTAGGGTGTGCGGGGATATTCCGCCCGGGTCGGCTTCGCGCGGTCCAGGCGCTTAGTCAGGGCGTGGTGAAGCGCCGCGGTGGCGCATCCGAGCAGGCAGCGCAGTCCCGTCCGGACCATTGGTGATTGGCTCGTGTGGGCGAGTGCTGTTCGCAGGTGGCTCATGTGGTCTCCTGGTCGCTGGCGCGTCCGGTGGCGGTGAAGCCTTCGCGTTTGTGGCTGCCGTCGCAGAACGGTTTCGTGGCCGAGTGCCCGCAGCGACACAGGAACGCGGTGCGCCCAGGGAAGTCGTAGGCGTCGCCGTTGTGGTCGACGACCTGGAAGGAGCCCTTGATCTGCAGGGGGCCGTCATCGACGGTCTTGATCGTCGCCTGAGGCTGCTGAGTCTGCTCGGATCCTGGGGTGCTGGTGGTCATGTCTCCTCCTGCGTGGTTGACACGGCGCTCGGGCCGCCGCCATCGGTGATGGCCTGGGGTGGGTTCTCACGTTGCGTGGCCGTGGCGATGGCGCGGCGGTAGCGGGCTAGGCTCCGAGTGGTGCCGACTCCGGCCGCGCCCACCGTCTGCTGGTTGCGGGTGTAGGCGATGAGGAAGCGTCCCTCGGAAGGGTCGCCTTCGACGACGGTGGCGTAATCGGCCAGGTGCGGCAGGCCCACGGCGAGGATCTTCTGGTCGTACTGATCGGACCAGAACGACGGCACCGCAGCATGCCGAACCACGGGAGCCGTGTTGCTGAGGTCGGCGAGCAGCGTTGCGGCGGCGGTCTTGGCGTGCTCGTTGGCGTTCGACCAGTGCTCGACCCGGACGGACTCGACGGGGAACAAGGGGTGTGGGGAGCGGGCCACGTCTCCTGCTGCGACGATTCCCGACACAGGGACCCTCGCCCGGTCGAGCACGCGAAGGCCAGCATCAGTGTGGACGCCGTCGCCGGTGAGAATTTCAGTGTCGTCGAGCCATTCGGTGTTGGGGATGGCTCCGATGGCAGCGACCACGAGGTCGGCCTCGATGACTTCCCCGCCCGCCAGCCTCACCCGATATCCATCAGGGGTATCGGTGACCTCATGTGCACCCTGACCGGCCCGGACATCGACACCGTGCCGCCAGTGGAGGTCGGCCACGAAGCGGCCCATCGTCTGCCCCAGGGCGCGTGTCAGCGGGTTCGATTCGCGGGCGATGAGGGTGACCTGCCAGCCGAGCTCGCGGGCTGAGGCAGCGAGCTCGGTGCCGATGAAACCGGCACCGATGACCACCAGGCGCCCGGCACGCCCCGTCAGTGCTGCCCGGAGTCGTCGGGCGTCGTGGATCGAGCGGATCGTCGGCACCCGCACGGAACCCGGTAGAGTCCGGGCGCGCAGCCCGGTGGCGATGACGAGTCCATCGAACCCCAGCGAGACACCGCCGCGCAGATGCAGGACCCGCTCTCGCGCCGACAGTCCTGCCGCCTCGGCGGTGACGCGCTCATCGGCATCCAGTTCGGCGGCACGAGGAAGGCGTATGTCGGCCTCGGAGTGGGTGCCGGTCAGGAATCCTTTGCTCAGCGGTGGCCGGTCGTGATCGCACTCGGGGTCTCGGTCGAGCATCGTCACTCGGCCATCAAAACCGGCATCGCGAAGGGCGGCGACCGTGCGGATCCCGGCCAGGCCGCCACCGGCGACCACCACATGCTGCCCAGTACTCGACCTCACGGTGCTCCTCCCGCGGGGTCGTCATGGAGAGTGAGGGCCTGGACGGGGCAGGCGCTCACCGCGTCTTCGACATCAGCACGCAACGACTCATCGGGGAACGAAGCGACATGGAGCACCCCATCGTCGTCGAGGTCGAAGACCTCCGGAGCGCTGAGCACGCACAGACCGTTGGACTCACACCGTTGACGATCCACTTCCACTCGCACGGCCACTCCTTCCACTCACCAACACAACTGCATCATCGATGTACGACTTGACTGATACCCTACAGGGGTATAGCTTGTTGTCAAGTGGAATTCGCGCACGAGAGTACAGGTTGACGTGAGGGCGGCGACCTGGCCGGTGCGACGAGCCCCACCAGCGTGGGATTCACCCCACGACGCCAGGCGCCTCCGTCACGGAGGCGCCTGGCCCCGCCCTCGCGGTGGGACACCTGCGGACGCCCGTCCGCAGGGATGCAGAAGGAACGAGACGAGGAGTCGCATCTCATGAGCACGAGCACCTACACCGTTGAAGGAATGACTTGTGGCGGCTGCGCCGGCAAGGTCACCAGTCAGGTCGAGCAGATTCCTGGCGTCACCGACGTCGATGTCGATCTGGCCACCGGTGGCATCACCCTGAGCGCGGACACCCCGGTCAGCGATGACGCCGTGAAGACGGCGGTCGAACAGGCGGGCTACAAGCTCGCCGCTTCCTGACCCGCGCTCCTCCGCGCCCCGGCCCGCGACCACCCAAATCCTTGCGCGGCCGGGGCGCGGCACGTCACCCGACCACAACAAAGTCTGGTGAGTGGAGCACGAGCAACGATCACACGCCTGGGAGGCACCCCATGAAACTCTTCGCGATTCGCGACTACCGGCACCTGTTCGGTGCGCAGATCATCGCTCTGTTCGGCACCGGGCTTGCGACCGTCGCGCTTGGCCTGCTCGCCTACGAGCTCGCCGGCCCCAGCGCGGGTGCGGTGCTGGCGACCGCGTTGACGATCAAGATGGTGATGTACGTCGTCATCGCCCCTATCGCCGGGGCCTACGCGGATCGGCTGCCCAGGCGGGCCTTCCTGACTTTGCTCGACATCGTGCGTGCCGGAGTCGTGCTGGTGCTGTCGTTCGTGACCGAGGTGTGGCAGATCTACGTCCTCGTCGGGGTGCTCCAGGCGGCGTCTGCGGCGTTCACCCCGACGTTCCAGGCCGTCATCCCCGATATCGTCACCGAGGAGTCCCAGTACACGCGCGCGCTGTCGGCATCTCAGGTCGCCTCGACCATGGAGAGTCTGCTCAGTCCCGTGCTCGCTGCCGTCGCACTGACGTTCATGACGTTCAACTGGCTGTTCGTCGGGACCGCGGTCGGGTTCATCGTCTCCGCTGGGCTGGTGCTGTCCACTCGGATCCCGAATGCGTCCCCGAGCGGGCAGACCCGCGTCTGGGACCGCATCTCCTCGGGCATCCGCACCTTCGGCGCCACACCCCGGCTCCGCGGAGTGCTCGCCCTGAATCTCGTGGTGGCTGCGGCCGGGTCGATCGTGGTCGTCAACACCGTCAACTACGTCCGCGATGTGCTCGGCGGCTCCGAATCCGAGGTCGCCTGGATGCTCGCCGCCTCAGGCGGTGGCACCCTCATCGTCGCCCTGACTCTGCCGAAGGTCCTCGACCGCATCTCCGACCGACCGGTCATGCTCACCGGCGCCACCGTACTCGTCGTCGGCGTACTTGCCGCGATCACCATGACCCTGGTGGGCATCGTCTCGTGGGCGGTCACTGCACCGATCTGGGTGCTCATCGGCGCAGGCATGGCACTGATCATCACCCCCACCGGCAGGGTCATTCGCGCCTCGGTGGACGCCCCGGCCCTGCCGGCCGCGTTCGCGGCGCAGTTCTCCCTGTCGCACCTGGCCTGGCTCATCACCTATCCGATCGCCGGGTGGATCGGCACCGCTTCCGGCCTCGGACCCGCCTGGATCACCCTCGGTGCCCTTGCCCTCATCGGCGCGATCGCAGCACCACTGCTCTGGCGAGGTGAGCCGACCCCAGCGACCGACATGGCCACCCCGCCCGAGCATCACGTCGATGCAGACACCGGCCGCACTGCTGTTTTGCAGCCTGCCGGAGCACCATCACCTAGTGGGAGTGACACGGCGGCAGAGGGAACTCTCATCGCTGGGCAGTGCTCCTGCGTCCGCCCCGTCTAACAGGGCTAAGATTCGCCGCCCCGGCTGGCCGAGGTCAGTCTGTGGCGGCGAATGCCGGGGCCAGGGTGGCGTTGATGAAGCGGGGAGCGTCGGCAGGTCGGAGCCTGCCCGCTGCCGATTCCGCGGCGGCGGCGTTCATCGCCGCATGAGGGGACTGCTGAAGGTTCGGTTGACACCTGATCTGTGGGGACATGAGGTCCCCGCTGGAAGGATGTCGACATGCCTGCAGCACACCCCAAGGAGTTCCGTGACGACGTGGTCGCGGTCGCCCGTCGTGGCGAGGCCCCGATCGCTCAGCTCGCCAAGGACTTCGGGATCTCCGAGTCCTGCCTACGCAACTGGCTCCATCAGGCCGATGTCGAGGACGGCCACCGTCCCGGCGTGACCAAGGCCGAGAACGAGCAGCTGCGCGAGGCGCGGAAGAAGATCCGCTTACTGGAGCAGGAGAACGAGGTCCTGCGCCGCGCCGCGGCGTACCTGTCGCAGGCGAACTTGAGGCTGGGTCAGAGCCCAAAATGACCTACCCGCTGGTCCGTGACCTTGCCGTCGACGGGATCCCCGTGACGGTGACCTGCCGGGTGCTGAAGTTCTCGACCCAGGCGTTCTATGCCTGGTGCGCCGACCCGGTCAGCGAGCGGGACCTGGTCGACGCCTACGCGATGAACGCCGCGTTCGAGGTCCACCGTGACGACCCTGGGTTCGGGTACCGGTTCATCGCCGACGAGCTCGCCGCGGCCGGGCACGAGATCTCGGAGCGGCGGGTGTGGAAGATCTGCTCCCAAGCACAGATCGTCTCCGCCCACGCCCGCACTCGTGGCCGGTGGAAGAAGCCGGGCCCGCCCGTGCACGATGACCTCGTCGAGCGGGACTTCACCGCGACAGGCCCGAACCGGTTGTGGCTGACCGACATCACCGAGCACGCCACCGCCGAGGGGAAGCTGTACCTGTGCGCGGTCAAGGACGTGTGGGCGCGCCGGATCGTCGGCTACTCGATCGACGACCGGATGCCGGCCGCCCTCGCGGTTGACGCCCTCGAGATGGCCGTCGCCCGCCGCGGCCCGGGCGAGGTCACCGGCTGCGTGGTGCACGCCGATAGGGGCAGCCAGTTCCGTGCTCGGCCCTACGTCACCGCCTTGCACCGGGCCGGACTGGTCGGGTCGATGGGACGGGTGGCCTCCAGCGCGGACAACGCCGCGATGGAGTCCTTCTTCGCCCTCCTGCAGAAGAACGTCCTGAACAGCCGCCGGTGGAGCAGCCGCGCTGAGCTGCGGCTGGCGATCGTCACCTGGATCGAACGGACCTACCACCGCCGACGCCGGCAGCGCGCCCTTGGAAAGACGACACCGGTCGAGTTTGAGACCATCTACTGGCCGACGAAAGCGGCCTGAACCACCACACCCGAAGTGTCAACCGAACCTTCAGCAGTCCCGATCTTGATCGGTCAAGTCCCTGGAAGTGGTGTAACCGTCTTCGAGGTTGTAGGGGGCTTGTACCTGTCAGGTCTGCAGGGTCGGCATCACCTCCGTGCTCATCACGGTCTCTTGCTCCGTGGTCAGGGGCTCACGGCACCGGGCGAGCAGTTCCAGGCCGAGATACCGGCGGCCTTCGGCCCGTTCATCGGTCTGCTCGGCCAACACAGCCCCGACCAGACGCACCACGGCATCCCGGTTCGGGAAGATGCCCACCGAGTCCGTGCGGCGCCGGACCTCCCGGTTCAGCCGCTCGGCAGGGTTGTTCGACCAGATCTGGGACCACACGTCCCTCGGGAACGAGGTGAACGCGAGGATGTCCTCCCGTGCTGCATCGAGGTGCCCAGCCACCGCGGGCAACCTGTCCTGCACGTAGTCCAACAGGCGCTCGAACTGGGCGTGCACGGCCGGCCCGTCGGGCTGGTCGTACACGCTGTGCAGCATGGCCTTCACCGCCGGCCACATGCTCTTCGGGGTCACGGCCATCAGATTCGCCGCGTCATGGGTGCGGCAGCGTTGCCACACGGCCCCGGGCAGGTTCGCCGCCACTGCTTCCACGAGGCCGCGATGGGAGTCCGAGGTCACCAGTGCCACCCCGGCCAGCCCCCGGGCCACCAGGTCCGCGAAGAACTCGTTCCACCCCGCCCCGGACTCCGTGGTGGCCACCCTCAGCCCGAGGACCTCGCGGCGCCCGTCCGCGTTGACCCCGGTGGCGACCATGGCCACCGCGTTGACCACACGCCCGCCCTCACGCACCTTCATGGTCAGGGCGTCGGCGGCGAGGAACACGAACGGGCCGGCCTCGCCCAGCGGCCGGTGACGGAAAGCCTCGATGTGCTCGTCCAACTCCTGTGCCATCCGGCTGACCTGGGACTTCGAGAGCGAGTCGATGCCGAGCTGACGTACGAGCTTGTCCATGCGCCGGGTCGAGACCCCGGCCAGGTAGCAGTCCGCGACCACGGTGATCAACGCGGACTCGGCCCGTTTGCGGCGCTCGAGGAGCCATTCGGGGAAGTACGTGCCGGCCCGGAGTTTGGGGATGGCCACATCGATCGTGCCGGCGCGGGTGTCCAGGGGTCGGTGGCGGTAGCCGTTGCGCTGCGCTGTCCGGTGTTCGGAGGGCTTGCCGTACTCGGCCCCGCAGACCGCGTCAGCGTCGGCGGAGAGCAGTGCGTTGATCACGGTCTGCAGCAGGTGGCGCAACAGATCGGGAGAGGCCTCCCCGAGAGCTTCGCGCAGCAGCCGTTCAGGGTCGACAATATGAGGAGCGGTCATCGTGGTGATGTCCTTTCGAGAGTGCTGTGGAAGGTTCGCTCGAAGGCTCCCACGGTGACCGCGTCCGTCTCGAAGATGGTCGTGGCCACCGGGGAGGGTTACACCACTATCCGGGACTCAACTATCTTGATCGGTCGTCCGTGCTCGTCGGCGTCGAACTGGAAGTCCACCGCCCACACCACGTTCGGCGCGTCCGCCGTCGGCGCGTCGACGGTCGAGGACCCGACGCGCTTGCGTCGACGCCGCTGCGGGACCCGGAGCCCTTCGTCACGCCACAGGCGTTGGATCTTCTTGTGGTTCACCACCCACCCCTCGGCGCGGGCGTCGTGATACGCCCGCCGATACCCGTAGCGGGGATGGTCCTTCGCCCAGGCACGCAGCCACTCCCTGAGCGCCCGATCCGGGTCCGCGACCGTGTCGCCCTTGAGCGGTCGCCGGTACGCGCAGCGGCTCAGCCCGACCAGACGGCACGCCATCCGTTCGCTCACCCGCACCTTGCGCTTGAGGTGATCGACGGCGGCGCGGCGCCTGTCCGGGCTTAGAAGTTTCCCTCAGCCAGCTCCTTGAGCGCGGCCTTCTCCAGCTCTGCTTCCGCGAGCAGACGCTTCAGGGTCGCGTTCTGCTTCTCCAGCTCCTTCAGGCGCTTTGCGTCGTCGGCCTTGAGGCCGCCGTACTGGTTCCGCCACCGGTAGTACGTCTGCTCGGACACCCCGAGCTCCCGGCACACCGCCGAGACGTCCTGACCATCGGCGAGCATCCTGTCGGCCTGCCCGAGCTTACGGACGACCTGCTCGGGGGTGTGACGCTTCCTGCTGTTCGTCATGATCTGACCAGTCTCCCTGCCCGCGACCGCGGGCAACAGGACGACTCTCATAACGACTGGACCTACGAAACGGGGTCAGCCCAAAGGTGTAGGTGACCGTCACCGACTCCACACGCACGGTCGCGCTGGTGGCCGCCTCGAACCAGATCCCGATGGAGGTGTTGGGGTCGCGGCGGCAGTCGCCGTCCTTCTTCCCGAGGGTGGTGGTGGGGCCACCGCTCGGCGTGCAGGCCTCGGTGTTGATGTACCCGCCGGAGGTGCGGCAGGAGAGCGAGGTGCCGGACTCCCAGAAGTAGCGGAACTCGTAGCTGTGAGGGGTCACGGTGGTGGCCGTCGGACGGGAGGCGGCGAGCGCGGGAGCGGCCGTGGCCATCAGCGCGGTGGGGGCGGCCCAGGCGACGCCGCGGGCGATGGCGCGGCGGCTGATGGTGGGGGTGGTCTCGGTGTGCACGGCTCCTCCTCGGTGCCTGCCTCGTGGAGGCCTCGCCGACTCCACGAGAAGGGGGCATTAAGCCCAAAACAGACATCTGCGGCGATGCGCACACCGTACTGGTGCGAAAGGATGAGATCAACCATCGCGCAGTGCGTGTGAAGGGCGTCACTCACCACAGGGGTGGTGGAGTGATCACTCAACGAGCGTTTGCCGAAGCTGCAGGTCAGCACGTCTTACTGCGGAGTCGATCGACCGCCTTGTTGTCGGACGGCCCGGATCGGAAGCGACGGCACCCCCGACGAAAGTCGGAGACGCGGATCCGGGGAACCGCGTCTCCGACACACCGCCCGGTGCGCACCCGCACCGGGGTGACCGTCACTGGGGGTGGGGGAACGCGCTCCAATCGGGCTCGCGCTTGGCGAGGAACGCGTCGCGGCCCTCCTGCGCCTCCTCCGTCATGTAGGCCAGACGGGTCGCCTCCCCGGCGAACACCTGCTGTCCCATGAGGCCGTCATCGGCCAGGTTGAAGGCGAACTTCAGCATGCGGATCGCCTGCGGGGACTTGGTGGCGATCGTCGCGGCCATCGCCAGCGCCTCCTGCTCCAGGTGGTCGTGGTCCACCACGCGGTTCACGGCGCCCCAGTCGTAGGCCTCCTGCGCGGAGTACTCCTCGGCGAGGAAGAAGATCTCGCGGGCCCGCTTCTGTCCCACCTGCTTCGCGAGGTACGCGGAACCGTAGCCGCCGTCGAAGGAGCCCACGTTCGCGTCGGTCTGCTTGAAGCGGGCGTGCTGCCGGGAGGCGATCGACAGGTCCGCCACCACATGCATGGAATGGCCGCCCCCGGCCGCCCAGCCGTTGACCACGGCGATGACGACCTTCGGCATGGTGCGCATCAGGCGCTGCACCTCGAGGATGTGCAGACGGCCCGCGGAGCGCTGCCGCACATCGGCCGAATCCTCCTGTTCGGAGTACTCGTAGCCGCTCCTGCCGCGGATGCGCTGGTCCCCGCCGGAGCAGAAGGCGTAACCGCCGTCCTTGGGGGAGGGGCCGTTGCCGGTGAGAAGGATCGTGCCGACGGTGGTGTCCAGGCGGGCGTGATCCAGCGCCCGGTACAGCTCATCCACGGTGCGGGGACGGAACGCGTTGCGCACCTCGGGACGGTCGAAGGCGATGCGCACCGCGGGCACGTCCACCGCGCGGTGGTAGGTGACGTCGGTGAACGGCTCCCCGCCGTACTCACCCGGACTGACCTCCCGCCACGCAGCGGGGTCGAAGGTGTCGGAGATCCGGGGTGCGCTGTGCTCACTCATGCCGTCAGGCTAGCGGCGGACCCGACCGCGCAGGAGACCGGCCCGACGCGACAATGGGACCATGCGCATTCCCGCTCCGCTGCGCGACCGGGGCATCGACCGCGCCGTCGCGTTCTCGATCCCGATGACCACCCGCTTCCGGCGGATCGACGTGCGCGAGGGCGTGCTCCTGCACGGCCCCGCGGGCTGGGCGGAGTTCTCCCCGTTCCGCGACTACGACGCCGGCGAATCCGCCGCCTGGCTGCGCGCCGCCCTCGAGGACGCGACCACGGCCCGGCCGGCGGCGCGCCGCACCACGATCCCCGTCAACGCCACCATCCCCGTGGTCGACCCGCAGCGCGCCCAGCGGATCGTCCGCGAGTCCGGCGCCCGCACCGCCAAGGTGAAGGTCGCCGACCCCGGGTCCTCTCTGGAGGCCGACGTCGAGCGCGTCGCCGCCGTGCGGGACGCCCTCGGCCCCGGAGGCCGGGTGCGCATCGACGCCAACGCCGCCTGGACCCTCGAGGAGGCGTTGCGGGCGGTGCCCGTGCTGGACCGCGCCGCCGGGGGTCTCGAATACGTCGAGCAGCCCGTCGCGGCGCTGGAGGACCTCGCCGAGCTGCGCTCCCGGCTGGACGTGCCCGTGGCCGCCGATGAACTGGTGCGGCGCGCCGAGGACCCGCTCCGGGTGGCCCGCGCCCGCGCCGCCGACGTGCTGGTGCTGAAGGTGCAGCCCCTCGGCGGAGTGCAGCGCTGCCTGGACCTCGCCGCCGAGGCCGGCCTGCCCGTCGTCGTCTCCAGTGCCGTGGAGACCAGCATCGGGCTGTCGGCCGGACTGGCGCTCGCCGCCGCCCTGCCCGAGCTGCCGTACGCCTGTGGTCTCGGCACCGGCAGTCTGCTCACCACGGATGTCGTCGCCACCGACGACCGGCTCGTCCCCACCGCGGGGGAGCTGCCGGTCACCCGGCCCCCCCTCGCACCGGAGACCGTCGAGTCTCCGACCGACCCGGAGGTGGGCCAGTACTGGCAGCACCGCCTCACCGACTGCGCCGCCCGGTTAGCCTGAGCACGTGACCGCCGCCCCACCCGAGACCATCCGCCCCGCCGCCCCCACCGGTTCCGGGGCGGTCGACGCCGCGATCGTGCTGTGGCGGGCGCTGATCGGTCTGGGGGTGCGCGACGTGGTGCTGTCCCCGGGCTCCCGCTCGGCCCCGCTGGTGCATGCGCTCGCCGCCCCCGACCTCGCCCGGGATCTGCGGGTGCACGTGCGGATCGATGAACGCGCCGCCTCTTTCACCGCCCTGGGGCTCTCCCGCGGGGCGCCGCAGCATCCCGCGGCGGTGGTGACGACCTCGGGCACCGCCACTGCGCACCTGCACGCCGCGATCCTCGAGGCCCACCACGCTCGCGTGCCGCTGCTCGCCCTCACCGCCGATCGTCCTGCGGAGCTGCGCGACACCGGTGCCAACCAGACCGTCCACCAGGTGGGCCTGTACGGCGACGCCGTGCGGTTCGCCGCCGATCTGCCGGCCCCCGCCGCCGACCGCGCCGAGGCGGCACACCTGCGCACCGTCGTCGGCACCGCCGCGCGAGCGGTGGCCGCTGCGCGCGGCGAGATCGGCGCCGCGGCCGGGCCGGTGCACCTGAACCTCGGTTTCCGCGACCCCCTGGTGCCGTCCGCGCCCGTCGGTGCCGACGACCCGTCGGCACCCGCCCTCACCCTCACGCGCCGGATCCCCGCCTCCGCGCCCGAGCCGGTGCCGGTGGAGGTGACCGGCCGCACCGTCCTGGTCGCCGGTGATGGCGCCGGGGTCGAGGCCGCCCGTCTGGCCGAGGCCCACGACCTCCCGCTGCTGGCCGAACCCGCCTCGGGTGCCCGCCGAGGAGCGGCCCTGATCCCCACCTACCCGACCCTGCTGCCGCAGGTCCTGGCGGGGGAGGAGCACCCGGCCCGCCCCGACCGGGTGCTCGTGCTCGGTCGCCCCACCCTCTCGCGGCCCGTGGTGTCGGGACTCCTCGGCGATCCGCGGGTCGACGTGGTGGTGGTCGACCCGACCGGCCCGTGGCCCGATGCCGCCCGACGCGCCCGCCTGGTGGCGCCCGCCGTGGAGCCCGTCGCCCCCGGCTCTCAGATGGCGCAGGCGCAGCGGGACTTCGCACAGCAGTGGCGGCGGCTCGCCGCCGACGGGACCGGCCCGGGGTCCCTGCCGTGGCAGGCTCAGGCGGCCCTCGCCGTGTGGGAGGCCGCAGGGCCGGAGGACGTGCTGGTGCTCGGCTCCAGCAGCCTGGTGCGCGACCTCGAACGCAGCGCCGGACCCACGAGAGCCACCGTCCTCGCCAACCGTGGTGTCGCCGGGATCGACGGCCTGCTCAGCACCGCCACCGGAGTGGCACTCGCCCGTCGCGACGCCCCCGGACGGGTGCATGTGCTCGTCGGGGACCTCACCGCCCTGCACGACCTCACCGGGCTGATCATCGGCCCCGACGAGGAGCAGCCACCTCTCGACGTGATCGTGGTCGACGACGACGGGGGCCGGATCTTCGCCGGCCTCGAACACGCCGCCGCCCCCGCCGCCCTGGTGCGCCGCTTCTTCACCACCCCCCACGGCACGGACATCGCCGCGGCGGCGCAGGCCCTCGGGGTCCCGTCCCGCACGCTGCGTGCCACCGACCTGCCCGCTGCGCTCACCGACCCCGCGCCGCGCCGCCGACTGCTCTGCGTCAGGGAGGATTCATGAGCGCCCCGTACCCCGCCCCCGGTCCCGGTCAGGAGCCCCACGACATCCATCTGCTGCGTCCCGCCCCTGAGGCTCCGGCCCCCACCCGCCGCGGCCCCGGGTGGTGCGGCGCCGGAGCCCTCGCCCTGGCCGCGGCCCTGCTCGGCTCCGGGCTCACCCTGGTCGGGGACACCGCCGTCGAGCGCTTGCTGCCCGGGACCACCGCCGAGGCCCCCACCGGGGACCGTGCGGCGGACCGCAGCGACGAACGCACCGCCGACACCGCCTCCCGTCCCGCCGACGGGACCACCACCGACCCCGACTGGCAGCAGGTCGCCGCCGAGGTGTCCGCCAGCACCGTGGCGATCACCGCCGAGCTGCCGCAGGGCACCAGCCAGGGCACCGGGGTGATCCGTGACGACCAGGGGAACATCGTCACCAACAACCACGTCGTGGACGGGGCCCGTGAGGTCGCGGTGTCCCTCGCCGACGGCCGCATCTATCAGGCGCGCATCGTCGGCCAGGACCCCTCCACCGACATCGCCGTGCTGCGTCTGGAGGACCCGCCGTCGGACCTCACCGTCGCCACCTTCGGTGACTCCGACGCCGTGCAGGTCGGGCAGCCGGTGATGGCCGTCGGCACCCCGCTGGGACTGCAGAACACCGTCACCACCGGCATCGTCTCCGCCCTCCACCGCCCCGTGGTGACGGGGGAGCGGGACGCCACCGCTTACACCTCCGCGATCCAGACCGATGCCGCCATCAACCCCGGCAACTCCGGCGGGCCGCTGGTCGACGCCACCGGGGCCGTCATCGGCATCAACTCCTCCATCGCCTCGTTCGCCGACGAGCAGCAGCGTGCCGGGTCCATCGGCCTCGGGTTCGCCATCCCCTCCGCCACGGCCCTCAGCATCGCCGATCAGTTGATCGCCGGGGGCCCTGCGCGGCATGCCCGACTGGGGGTCGTCGCCGAGGATGCCGAGACCACCGTGGGCGGGGCCGGGGCGCGCGGCGCCCGGGTGCGGACCGTGGAGGACGGGCAGGCCGCCGCCGCGGCGGGGGTGCGACAGGGCGATGTGATCCTGCGGGTCGATGACGTCCCGGTCGACGGCGCCGCAGCCCTCACCGGTGTGATCCGCGGCATGACCCCGGACAGCGACCACCGGCTCACGCTGGTGCGCGACGGCGAGGTCCAGGAACTCCCCGTCAGGCTCGGGGCCGACGGCTGACCCCGAGGGTCGGGCGCGTCTCAGACGCGCGTCAGGCGTGCCCCGTCAGTCGCGCAGTGCCCGCAGCACCGGCCGCATCTTGGCCAGCGCCTCTGCATGCTCACTCACGGGATCGGAGGCCGCGACCACCCCGCCGCCGGCCTGCAGGCGCAGGGTGTGCGCATCGACCACATGCCCCATCCGCAGCGCGATCGCCCACTGGCCGTCACCGCGGGCATCCATCCACCCGACCGGCGCCGCATACCCGCCGCGATCCAGACCCTCCAGGGCGGAGATGACCTCTTCCGCCGCGGCCCGCGGGGTCCCGCACACCGCCGCGGAGGGATGCAGCACCCCTGCTGCCTCGAGGCTGGAGACGTGCTGCGGCAGGCGGGCGGTGACATCGGAGGCCAGGTGCTCGATACCCGGCAGACGCAGCACGAACGGCTCCGCCGGGGCCTGCACCTCGACGGCGATGCGCTCCAGCGACTCCACCACGGAGGCCACGGCGAAGGCATGCTCGGCACGCTCCTTGGCGTCGTGGCGGAACGCGCGCCGGTCGGCCTCCGCCAGCGGCGCGTCGTCCTCCACGGGTCGCGAGCCCGCCAGGACCCGGCTGCGCAGGGCGCCGGCCTCGGTAGCGGCGAGCATCTCCGGGCTCGCCCCCAGCACATCGCCCACCCGGTACACCCAGGTGGAGGGGAAACGATCAGCCAGGCGCGCCAGCACATCACCCAGGACGATCGGGCACCGGCTGCGGGCCGACATCGTCGCCGACAGCACCACCTTCTGCACCGCGCCCGCGCGGATCCGCTCGATGGCCTCGGCGATCACCGACTGGTACTCATCGGGGGTCAGGTGCGGCTCCAGGTCGATGAGGCGCTCGGCGTCGGCGGCGACCGCGCGCACCGGGAACACCCGGTCCACCGGTGGCATCTGCGTGACCGGGCCGTCGGTCGAGATCACCGTGAGGAACCCCTCCCCGTCGCGCACCCCCAGCAGAGCTCGCGGCACCACCAGGCGCGACGGGCGCGGCGAGGTGGCCGCATAACTGAGGGACCCGAGGGCCACCAGGCCGCTGCCGCGCACTCGCATCGCGTCCTCGACCCGTGCCCGTGCGGCGAGGGCGCGGAAGTCCTCGGCCAGGCGGCCGGCACGCTGGGGACCGGTGGCGGTGAGTTCGGCGGCGGCGCCGACGGCGAGCAGCCCCTCACCCTGGTGCAGCCACACGCCGCTGGGGTCGGCGGGGATCCGCTCACGCAGGGCGACCGGTGCCTCGAGGCGCACCGTGCGCACGTGCAGCATCGGCGGGGAGGACGGGGCGGAGGCGGGCGCGGGCATCGTTACCATTGTGCCGCACCTGCCCCGCCCCGGCGCGCCTGCACCCGCCCTCGGTGCCCTCGGGTGCGAGCATGGGATGCGGTCCCGGGCTCCCCCGGGATCTCCCCGTGCACGGAGGCCTGGTGAACCGCAACGTCCCCCACAGTGCGTCCCCGCTGATGCAGGGCGCCGTCTCGGCGCTCATCGCAGTGGCCACGGTGCTCGCCCTGACGGTGGTGCCGGCGCTGGCGGCGCAGATCGCCGGCAGCCGCTCCACCGCCACCGTGCTGGACGCCCTGCTGCTCGGCATCCACGCGACGATCCTCGGGCACGGCGGCGGGCTCGTCGTCTCCACCGGTGTGGTGGACGGCGCCATGACCCTCACGCCCTTCGGGCTCACCGCGGTGATGCTGGCGGTGAGCGCGGAGCGGCTGCTGCGGTTGGGCCGTGCGCTGGGGCTGGTCGAGGGCGGTCACCTGCGCCCCCATGCGCTGCGTGACGCCGGGGCGGCCCTCACCGGGTACACCGCGGTGTATGCGGGGCTGCTCGGTGCGATCGCCTCCGTGGCTCAGCATCCGCTGGTGCGGCCGGTGGTGTTGTCCGCCGTCGTCAGTGGCGCACTGGTGGCCGTGGTCGGCGGTCTGGCCGGGATCGGTCTGGCCCTGGCGCGGCCGCGCCGCGACGGCCGTGCGGCCCCGGCCACTCCGGCGCTGCTGCCCACCCCCGTCGGGGCGGTCGCGCGGGCGCTCGCCGTCGGCGCCGCCGGACTCACGGCCCTGGGCATGCTCACCATGGCGGTGCTGCTGCTGGTGGCGGCGCCCCGCGTGGTGGCCCTCACGGACGCCCTGGCCCCCGGGCCGGTGGGCGGGGTGGTCCTGATCCTGCTGCAGCTGGCGCTGCTGCCCACGCTCGGCGTGTGGGCGCTGGTGGTGCTGTGCGGCGGGTCGGTGACGCTCGGCACCGGCACCCTGCAGACGCTGGGCGCCTCCAGCACGGGGGTGATGCCCGCTCTGCCGCTCCTGGCCGCGGTGCCGGACCCGGGCGAGCACCCCCTGGCGGTGCGCGCCCTGGTGCTGCTGCCCGCCGCAGTGGTGGCGCTCGGGGCGGTGCTGCTGGTGCGGCAGACCCGCGACCTGGAACCTCGGGAGCGGTGGGGTGCCTGGGTGGCCTACCCGCTGCTGCTGGCCCTGGGGATCCAGCTGCTGGCGGGATTGTCGGCCGGCAGCATCGGCGCCGGCCGCCTCGCCGAGGTGGGCCCGCGGGCCACCGACCTGGTGCTGCCAGTGCTCGCGGTGTGTGTGCTGCCGACGGTGGCGGTCATCGCCGTTGACCGGCTGGGCCTCGTGGACCGCGGCCGGGCGGGGCTGGAGGATCTGCGGCGGCGCGTGGAACGGGCCGAGCAGATCGAGCGCGGCGGGCAGCCGCCGCGCGACCAGGGATCAGCCGCCGAGGAGACGACCGACCCACTGCGCTGAACTCTCCCGGGCCTGCTCATCGCACTGCGTGCGGGCCTGTTCCGTGAGCGCCTCCGCGCGGCAGTCCTCCAGCTCCTTCATCGGGCTGTAGAACGCGATGCTGAGGGCCGACCCCGCCAGCAGCATGAAGCACACCGGCACCCCGAGCAGCGCCGTCAGTGTGGCGAGGGGCCGGCGGCCCTCCCGCCAGGTCTGCACCACCGCGATGATCATGACGACCAGCGCGGCCAGGCCGATCAGACCCGCGAGCAGCGAATACGGCAGCGGCAGCAGCATGCTCACCCATGCGGCCAGCAGCAGCACCGACAGCAGCCGCAGCGTGCCCCGCGACCGCGGCACGGAGTCGTCACGGACAGGGTGGGATGCGGGCTCGGAGGGGCTCATGCCCTCCATTGTCCCCCGCGGTCGCGCGGGCGCTGTCAGGGACGGGATCTCAGGGACGACCGGTGCCGATGTACTCCCACCCGGCATCCCGCCAGGTGCGCGGGTCCAGGGCGTTGCGACCGTCCACCACGATCGGCTGCGCGACGAGCTCACGGGTCGCCACCGGGTCCAGCTGCACGAACTGCGGCCACTCCGTCCCCAGGAACACCAGGTCGGCACCGCGCACGGCCTCCTCGACATCGTCCACGGCGCGCAGCACCGGGAACTCCCGACGCACGTGGTCCATCGCGGCCGGGTCGGTCACCCGCACCGTCGCACCCCGCAGCGCCAGTTTGTTGGCCACCGCCAGGGCGGGGGAGTCACGGATGTCATCCGACAGCGGTTTGAAGGCCGCCCCCAGCACGGCGATGGTGCGCCCGGTGAGGACACCCTCCAGGGCACGGGAGACCCGGTCGGCGGCATGCTGCCGGGCACGGGCGTTGATCAGGTCGATCTCCCGCAGGAACGACAGGGAGTCGCTGGCGCCGAGCTCCCCGGCGCGGGCCATGAACGCCCGGATGTCCTTGGGCAGGCACCCGCCGCCGAAGCCGATGCCGGCATGGAGGAACTTCCGCCCGATGCGCTCGTCGATGCCGATGGCGTCAGCTAGGACGGTGACGTCGGCCCCGGTGCGGTCGCACAGTTCCGCCATCGCATTGATGAAGGAGATCTTGGTGGCGAGGAACGAGTTGGCGGCGACCTTCACCAGCTCGGAGGTCTCCGCCCCGGTGACGATCCGCGGGGTCCCGTCGGCCAGCTGCCGGGCGTAGACGGCGTCGAGGATCGCCACTGCCTCGTCCTGCTGCCCCGGCTCCAGCACCCCGTACACCAGACGATCCGGGGCGAGGGTGTCCTGCACGGCGCGACCCTCCCGCAGGAACTCCGGATTCCACAGCAGAGTCATGCCGCGGGCGCGCAACCGCTCCCCGACCTGCCGCGCGGTCCCCACCGGCACCGTCGACTTCCCCACCACCAGCGGCCGTGTCCCCGGTCGCTCGGCGACGGCGTCGATCAGCGACCTCACCGCCGCCTCCAGGTAGCTCAGATCGGCGGCGGCGCCGTCGGCCCGCTGAGGGGTGCCCACCCCGAGGAAATGCACCTCGGCGTCGGCGGCGTCCTCCATCCGGGTGGTGAACCGCAGACGCCCCGAACCCACGTGGGTGGCGAGCAGCTCCGGCAGACCGGGCTCGACGAAGGGGGCCCGCCCGGCGGCCAGGCGCTCGATGCGGGCAGGATCCACATCGACCCCCACCACCTCGTGGCCGTTCTCCGCCATGCACGCGGCGTGCACCGCTCCCAGGTATCCGCAGCCGATGACGCTGACTCTCATGTCGTGCCGTGCACCTCGTCCGGTCGGGTGAGTCGTGGTGGGGGGTCTGTCGTCACTGTAGGAACGGCCTGGTACGGGGAACGGACCCGGCGGGCACAGGTCGCGCAGTGTTCGGCCGCCCGTCACGACCAGGTTACGCGGCGGACACCCAGGGGGTGGGTGCCGGGGGACCGCGGCCCGCTCGTATGCTCCGGGTGTGAGCAGAACCCGTGTGACCGTCCTGATCTCCGGCACCGGCAGCAACCTCGCCGCGCTGCTGGCCGACTCCCGCCGACCCGACGCCGCCTACGAGGTGGTGGCCGTGGTGGCCGACGTCGATGCCCCCGGCCTGGAGCACGCCCGCCGGGCCGGCCTGCCCACCGCGGTGGTGCGCCTGACCGACCATCCCGACCGTGCGGCCTGGGACCGGGCGCTCGCCGCGGAGGTCGCCCGGCATGATCCGCAGCTGGTGGTGCTCGCCGGGTTCATGCGGCTGGTCGGGGCGCCGCTGCTGGAGGCCCATCCCGGGCGGCTCCTCAACACGCACCCCGCGCTGCTGCCGTCGTTCCCCGGTGCCCACGCGGTGCGGGACGCCCTCGCCCACGGGGTGAAGGTCACCGGGGCCACGGTGATCGAGGTCGACGCCGGGGTGGACACCGGTCGGATCCTCGCGCAGCGGGCGGTGGAGGTCGCCGAGGACGACACCGAGGAGAGCCTCCACGAACGCATCAAACAGGTCGAACGGGAGCTGCTCCCCGCCACCGTCGACACCCTCGCCCGTCGCCTGGGCGCGACCCCCTGAGAACCGTCGCACCGCACGGACCGATCCCCGCTCCCGCTACCCTGGGGGGACACGACTGGCGACGGTGGAGGACCACCAGGGAGTGACCACGTCGGCGCATCGTCCGCCTGGGTGCGCCGCGACCGCCGATCGAGGAGGACCATGTCCCGCCAGCCCATCCGCCGTGCCCTCGTCTCCGTCTACGACAAGACCGGCCTGGAGGATCTCGCCCGCGCCCTGCACGGCGCCGGGGCGGAGATCCTCTCCACCGGGTCCACCGCCGCGACGATCCGCGAGCTCGGGATCCCCGTCACCGACGTCTCCGCAGCCACCGGATTCCCGGAGATGCTCGACGGGCGGGTGAAGACCCTCCACCCCGTCATCCACGGCGGCATCCTCGCCGACCGCACCAAGGAGGCCCACGTCCAGCAGCTGGAGCAGCACGGCATCGCCCCCATCGATCTGGTGGTGGTGAACCTCTACCCCTTCGAGGAGACCGTCGCCGCCGGCGGCACCGATGCGGAGATCATCGAGAAGATCGACATCGGTGGCCCCGCCATGGTGCGCTCGGCCGCGAAGAACTTCGCCTCCTGCGCCGTGGTGGTGCATGCCGCCCACTACGCCCTCGCCGGTGAGGCGGCCGCCCGCGGTGGCTTCACCCTGGCTGAGCGACGGCTGCTGTCGGCTGTGGCCTTCGACCGCATCGCCGGGTACGACGACGCCATCGCCGAGTGGACCCTCGAATCCTCGGCGGCGTCGGCCCTCGAGGAGGGCGAGGAGGAGACGCAGGCGCGGCTGGCGATCCTTGGGGCCCTGCACGGCGGGGCCGACGAGGACCACCTCGTCGACGATGCCGACGAGGTGGAGGACGACGAGCTCGACGACGGCGCCCTCGAGGAGCTCAACCCGCTGGACCTGCCCGAAGACGAGGCCGAGCTGATGGGCTTCGCCGCCACGCTGCGGTACGGGGAGAACCCCCACCAGCGGGCCCGCCTGGCCGTCGTCGACGACCGCGCCGCCGGGCTGGCGGGTGCCGAGCAGCTGGGCGGCAAACCGATGAGCTACAACAACTACGTCGACGCCGATGCCGCGCTGCGGGCCGTGTTCGACCACCCGCAGCCGTGCGTGGCGGTGGTCAAGCACAACAATCCCTGCGGCCTGGCGATCGCGCGCGACGGTGAGGACGTGGCCGTCGCCCACGCCAAGGCGCATGCCACCGATCCGGTCTCGGCGTACGGCGGGGTGATCGCCGTGAACCGACCGGTGAGTGTCGCCATGGCACAGCAGGTGGCGCCGGTGTTCACGGAGGTGATCGCCGCCCCCGGGTACGAGGACGGTGCCCTCGAGGTGCTGCAGGCGAAGAAGAACCTGCGCATCCTGCAGGTGACGGGCCGGCCCGACTCGCCGGTGCTGATCCGGGAGATCTGGGGCGGAACCCTGATCCAGGACGTCGACCACTACCAGGCCGAGGGCGATGACCCCGCGCAGTGGACCCTGGCGGCGGGGGAACCCGCCGACGCGCAGACCCTCGCCGACCTCGAGTTCGCCTGGCGCAGCGTGCGGGCGGTGAAGTCCAACGCCATCCTGCTGGCCTCCGACGGTGCCGCCGTCGGCGTCGGCATGGGCCAGGTGAACCGTGTGGACTCCTGCCGCCTCGCGGTCGAGCGCGCCAACAGCCTTGCCGAGGACGGCGCCGAGCGCGCCCGCGGAGCAGTGGCCGCCTCCGATGCCTTCTTCCCCTTCGCCGACGGGCTGCAGATCCTGCTCGATGCCGGGGTGCGGGCCGTGGTGCAGCCCGGCGGGTCGATCCGTGACGACGAGGTGATCGAGGCCTGCCGCGCGGCCGGGGTGACCATGTATCTCACGGGGGCGCGCCACTTCGCCCACTGAGCCTCGACGGGGGAATCACCGGGCGACGGTGACGGGCCCCTGGGCCCCGTGCGGACCCAGGGGCCGCCTCGTACCCTGGAGAAGCGGCATCGGTCTGCCGCTCGAGACCCGAAGGAGCGCCCCGTGAAGATCCCCGACAACCAGTCACTGCGCGAGTACATCGAGCACCTGCGCGAGGAGGGGTACTCGGTGCAGGACGGGCACACCCCGGACCCCGACCTCATCGACCCGCAGGGCAACCCGGTGTACACCTGGCAGGAGGGGTACCCGTACGAGACGCGCATGGACCGCGAGGAGTACGAGTTGGAGAAGTACCGCCTGCAGGTGGAGCTGCTGAAGTTCCAGTACTGGCTGGAGGACAACGACCAGAAGGCCGTCATCATCTTCGAGGGCCGTGACGCCGCCGGGAAGGGCGGCACCATCAAGCGCTTCACCGAGCACCTGAACCCGCGCACCGCCCGCGTGGTGGCCCTGAACAAGCCCAGCGACAGGGAGCGCGGCCAGTGGTACTTCCAGCGCTACGTGCAGCACCTGCCCACCGCCGGGGAGATGGTGCTGTTCGACCGCTCCTGGTACAACCGCGCCGGGGTGGAGCGCGTCATGGGCTTCGTCGACGACGAGCAGTACGAGACCTTCATGACCCAGGTGCCCCACTTCGAACGCATGCTCGTCGACTCGGGCATCCACCTCACGAAGTTCTGGTTCTCGGTGTCCCAGAAGGAGCAGCGCACCCGCTTCGCCATCCGCCAGCTCGACCCGGTGCGTCAGTGGAAGCTGTCCCCGATGGACCTCGAATCCCTCGACCGGTGGGAGGCGTACACCGCGGCGAAGGAGGAGATGTTCCGGCGGACCGACAAGAAGTACGCGCCGTGGACGATCATCCGCTCCAACGACAAGAAGCGCGCCCGCATCAACGCGATGCGCTACTTCCTCAGCCAGTTCGAGTACGAGGGCAAGGACCACGAGGTCGTCGGCTCCCCCGACCCGAAGCTCGTCATGCGCGGCAAGAAGGAAGAGGCCGACGAGTGAGCCGGCTGGGCGTTCCCGTCTGAACGCGTTCCGGTCTATACGCAGCGGGGGCGGAGGGGTGTCTCCCCTCAGCCCCCGCTGCGTGCGTGGGTGGCCGGCCTCAGGCCTCGCGGATCAGGCCGTGGGTGTAGTGCTTGCCCGCCCACATCTGGTTCTGCCCCAGTTCGGAGCAGGTGAGCAGGGTGTAGTCGTTCTCGTCGAGCCACTGCAGCACCCGCGGGGTGGCGTCCACCGAGGCCTGGTGGATCTCATGCATGAGGATGATGGAGCCGCGACGGGTCTGCGAGGTGACGGCGTGTAGCGTCTTGTCACCGTTCTTGTGCTGCCAGTCGAGGGTGTCGACATCCCACAGCTGCACGCTCTGCCCGTCCTGACCGGCGCGCTCGTCGACCTGCTTGTCCCGGGCGCCGTACGGCGGGCGCATCACCAGCGGGCGGCGGCCCAGCGCGTCGCGGATCACCTCGGTGGTGTGCCCGATCTCCTTCTCCAGCTTCTCGGAGCCGGTGCGCGCGAGGTCGCGGTGGGTCCAGGAGTGGCAGCCGACCTCGTGTCCGTCGGCGGAGGTCGCGGCCACCAGATCCTCCTGCCCCGGCACGATGTTGCCGATGAGGAAGAACGTCGCGGCCGCGTGATGCTCGTCGAGGTGGCCGCGCAGCTCCTCGTTCAACCCGCGGGCGGGGCCGTCGTCATAGGTCAGGGCGACGGCGCGCAGCAGCCGGGCGTCGGGGGCGACGACCGCCGAGGGCGCCACACCGGAGCCGCTGAGCGGTGCCAGCTGCAGGGCCGGGCCGGCACCGTCGCTCTCGCGAGCCCGTTCCCCCGGCCCGATCTCCGAGGGCACCTCGTAGACTGGGTCACCCTTGACGGAGTCGGGCTCGGGAACGGTCACCGCCGCCGGATCCCACGCCGCCGGGGTGGCGAGCGCCGCGATCGCGGCCCGGCCCAGGTCGGACAGCAGCGGGGCGGCGGCGTCCTTCCCGATCCGGACGACCTTCGGCACACGGGAGCCGGAGACCGCGGCGGCGGGGAAGAACAGGGTGAGGGAACCGTCCTTCACCGGGATGATCGTCGGGCCGTTGCCGAAGGGTCGCGGCTGCTGCTGCAGGTAACCGTCGAGTGCTGCCGTGTCCAGCCCGGAGACGGAGGCGCCCGCCGCGACGGCTGCGTCGCGCAGGGCCCCCACTGGTCGTCGGCGATCAGGGCGGGGGAGAGTGACGCCCGGTCCCCCTCGGCGCGATGCCACACCAGGATCGGGGCGGAACCCTCCGGGGTGGTGACATCGAGGAGGGCGCCGAGCAGACCCGGCCCGGAGGCGACGATCCGGCCGGAGACCTTCAGATCCGGCTGGCCCTCGGCGGCATGCCGCTCGCGCAGCAGTTTGGAGACGCAGATGTCGAGGGCCGCATCGAGCCCGCGGGCACCGGGCACCTGCGGGATCGACAGGGGAAGACCGAGCCTCTCGCTCAGGTCCACGCTGCCGGCGTCCGGAACCTGCGCGGAGACATCGGTGAGAGCGGTCAGTGCCGCCACCTCCGGCGGGGGCGGGGTGGTGGCCGCGGGGGCCTTCGCAGTGCGGCCGCGCCGTCGCCCGCCCCCGGCGTCGGAGGATCCGCCGCCCCCAGCACCGACAGCCTGGCAGGCGGCGAAGCTCCCGACGCCGATCACGGCCAGGGCCGACCCTCCGAGCAGCAGGCGGCGCCCCGGCCGCTCCGGTCGGCGCTCGGTGCGGCGACCCTGCGGTGCCTCCCCCTGCTGATGCTGCCGGCCACCACCCTGCTCGCCGTGCACGATCATGTCGAACTCGTCGCCTGCGGCCACGATCCACTCCTTGAGATGTCGTCGGTTCCCCCTGGTGCCCGCCCCGTCCTCCCGTTCCCCATCGACGGCGAGACGCGCGAATCTCACCGTAGACCTCAGGGCAGGGGGGAGCGGGGCGGCACGCGGTGGGGCGCCGACCACGTCACACGACGGGCGTCCCTGATGCCCGGATCACACCGTGTCGTTCGCGGTGTCCTCCGGGGTGTCGGTCCGTTCGGCCACCGGCGGGGCGACGTCCCCGGATTCCGTGGCGGGTGCGACCACCGGCACCGTCCCGGTGAGGCTCGCCCGGTGCGGCTGCGTCATGGAGGCGGGGGAGAGCAGCTCCCGCAGATGCCGCTCGTCGAGCAGACCGGCCTCGAGCACCAGGTCGGAGACCGGGCGCCCGGTCTCCAGCGCCCTCTGCGCGATCTCCGTCGCGGAGGCGTACCCGATCACGGGCACCAGGGCGGTCACGACGCCGATGGAGGAGCGCACGTACTCCTCGAGCCGGTCGTGGTTGGCGCGGATCCCCACCACACACCGCTGCGAGAGGGTGTGCATGGCGCGGGTCATGATCCGCGTCGACTCCAGGATGTTGAAGGCGATCACCGGTTCGAAGGCGTTCAGCTGCAGCTGACCGGCCTCGGCCGCGAAGGTCACGGTGAGGTCGTTGCCGATGACCTCGAAGGCCACCTGGTTCACGACCTCCGGGATCACGGGGTTCACCTTGCCCGGCATGATCGAGCTGCCCGGCTGCACCGCCGGCAGCGAGATCTCTGCGAAGCCGGCACGCGGACCCGAGGAGAGAAGCCGCAGGTCGTTGCAGACCTTGGAGATCTTCACCGCGATGCGCTTGAGCACCCCGGAGAAGGTCACGAAGGCGCCGGTGTCGCTGGTGGCCTCCACCAGGTCCGCGGCCACCGCGAAGGGGATGCCGGTGATCTGCGACAGTTCCTCCGCCGCATACCCCGCGTAGCGCGGGTCGGAGGTGATGCCGGTGCCGATGGCGGTGGCGCCCAGGTTGATCTCGCGGAACAACTGCGCGGTGCGGGTGAGGCGCTCGACGTCCTCCTCGATGGTGGTGGCCCAGGCGTGGAACTCCTGGCCCAGCGTCATCGGCACGGCGTCCTGCATCTGGGTGCGGCCCATCTTCAGCACGTCGGAGAACTCCTCGCCCTTCGCGCGCAGGGCCCCGATGAGCTCGTCCATGGCGTCGGCCAGGGCGGGGAAGGACAGCAGCATCGCCAGGCGCAGCGCCGTCGGGTACACGTCGTTGGTGGACTGCCCCAGGTTCACGTGGTTGTTGGGGTGCAGGCGGGTGTAGTCACCACGCTCGGCGCCCAGCAGCTCCAGCGCCCGGTTGGCGATCACCTCGTTGGCGTTCATGTTGGTGCTGGTGCCCGCACCGCCCTGGATCATGTCGACCACGAAGTGCTCGTGGAGGGCGCCGTCCGCGATCTCCTCGCAGGCGCGCTCGATGGCGTCGGCGCGCTCCGCGTCCAGCACCCCCAGCCGCCGGTTCGCCCGGGCCGCGGCCTGCTTCACCCGGGCCAGGGCCACGATCAGCCGCGGGAAATGCGACAGCGGGACATCGGTGATGCGGAAGTTCTCCTGCGCCCTCAGGGTCTGCACGCCGTAATAGGCATCGGCGGGGACGTCACGGTCGCCGAGCAGGTCATGCTCACGGCGGGTGGCGCGGGTCGTCTCGGTCATGGCGGGGTGTCCTCCTGGCGAGATGAGTGCGTCGTCGTCGACGGCCGTCGCCAGCCTAGCCGCGCCGGGCTCCGCCCCTACGATGGTCCGGTGCGACCCACCCGTGACCCTCGCAGCCTCGGCGCCGCCGTGCGGCGTCAGGCCGCGCTGCTGTCGGTCCTGGTGGGGGTGGCCCTGGCGGTGGCGGTGGCGCTGACGGGACGGGCTCCCGCCGGGGGGCTGATCCTCGCCGCCGTGTTGGTCTACGCCGCGGTGATCCGACTGGTCGCACCGACGGCGCGGGTGGGGGCGCTGGCCGTGCGCAGTCGGGTGCTCGACGTGATGGTGATGGTGGTGCTGGCGGCGGGGCTGGTCGTGCTGTCCGGCACCCCCAACCTCTGAGTCAGAGCCTCCCCGGTCGGAGACCGCCCGACTGTCGTCCGGGGTTCCGGATGGTTGTGTCGGCCGCCGCGTGGCATCGTGTGGTGCTCACTCGAGGGCGCCGCGATCCTGGCTCCACACGGGGCGCACCGTGCCGTCGTCTAGGGCGTAGACCGCTCCTGCCACCGCGATCTCGCCCCGTTCCAGGGCCGTGCGCACCAGCGGGGAACGCTCCAGGAGATCCTCGATCGTCCCGCACACGTGCCGGACCACCGGATCGCCACTGCCGTCCTCGGACAGATGCGGCCGCACCAGGTCCACCAGCACGGGGATGCCCGCCGGCAGCTCGGTACCCTCCCGCATCGCCGACACCGTCGCGGCCACCGCGCCGCACGACTCGTGCCCCAGCACCATCACCACGTCCACCCCGAGCTCCGCCACCGCGAACTCCACCGAGGCGAGCGTGGAGGACCCCGGCACATGCCCGGCGTTGCGGATCACGAACAGATCCCCGAACCCCTGGTCGAACAGCATCTCCACCGGCACCCGGGAGTCGGAGCAGCCCAGCACCGCGGCGAAGGGTGCCTGGCCCCGGTCCAGGCGGGTGCGGAAGGCCGGATCCTGATGGGGACGCTCGGGGTGGCCGGCGACGAAGCGGGCGTTGCCGTCCCACAGTCGGCGCAGTGCGACGGCGTGGTGCTCATCGGGGACGGGCCAGAGCATGGGGGCCTCCTGGGGTCGGGCGGCGTGAGGGTGCGCGTGCGGGCCCAGTGTGACACGATGCCGAGCGTGCCCACCGATCTCGAACGCCTGAACTCCGTGTTCGACCTGGCCCAGCGCATCGGGGTGGGGATGTTGGGCGCCGGTGCCGCCGCCTCCGAGGTCTCCGCCACCGTGCTGCGCGTGGTCTCCGCCTCCGGCATCCGTTCGGTGGCCGTGCAGGTGACCTTCGACGAGGTCTCCCTGTCCTACCACCCCGAGGGGGCCACCACCCCCATCACCCGGATGCGGCTGTCGGGCCCCCGCGTGCAGGACTTCGCGCGGCTGGCGGAGTATGAGGTGATCACCGAGCGTTACATCGACGGCGGGGTGAGCCTGGAGGCCGCCAGCGAGGAGGTGCGGCGCATCGCCCGGCGCGGCCGGATCTACCCGCTGTGGCTGATCACCATGGGCCTGGCCCTGATGGGGGGTGGAGCGGCCCTCGGTTTCGGGGCCGGCAGCCTCGTGGTGATCGTCGCGACCCTCAGTGCCGGGGTGCTGAACCTCGTCATCGAGTATCTGTTGCGGTGGGGGATCCCCCTGTTCTACGCCCAGGTGGCCTCGGGCCTGGTGGGGGCGCTCGGCGCGGTGGTGGCGCACAGCATCGACCCCAGTGTGAACTCGTCGATCGTGGTGGTGGCCTGCATCATCATCGTGCTGTCCGGTCTCACCAGCATCGGTGCCGTGCAGGATGCCGTCACGGGCTGGTACATCACCGCCTCCGCGCGGGTGCTGGAGACGATCATGCTCACGGTCGGACTGGTGATCGGGGTGCGCACGGGGATCGTCGCGGCGAACGCCCTGGGTGCGGACATCGCCGTCACCGCGCAGATCCCGCTGTCCCTCTCCTCCGTGCTGGTGGTGACCGTCTCCGGTCTGCTCGTCGGCCTCGGATACGGAGTGGGGACGCAGGTGCCTGCCCGCCTGCTGGCGCACACCGCGCTGGTCGCGGCGGGCTCCAGCGTCATCGCGCACCTGGCGTCCTCGGTGCTCGACCGGCTCGCGGCGGTGGGTGTCGCCTCGATGGCGGTCGGGGTGATCAGCGTGATCGCGGCCCGCCGGGTGCACGCCCCCGCGCTGATCTTCGCCATGGTGGGCTTGATCCCTCTGGTGCCGGGCAGTCGTATCTATCGCGGACTGCTGGCCGTGGGGGATGACGTCATCACCGGCGTCACGGAGCTGTTCGCCGCGGCGGAGATCGCGATCGTCATCGCCGCCGGGGCGGTCTTCGGCCAGCTGGTCGCCTCACGCCTGCTGCGTCCGACGAGCCGGGCCGCCGCGGCGTTCACCCCGGTGATCGCGGCGCCGTTCTCGACGCTGCGACGCCGACGTCTGGTGGACCGGCCGAAGCGTCGGCGCCGACGGGCGACGGCCACCCTGGAGCCCTCTACGATGACGGGGGAGATGGCGGCAGTGGCGCCGCATCTCCTGGACCTCGCGAGCAGCGGGGATCCGACACAGCCCGAGGGGAAGGAGGGCCAGCGGTGACCACATCCGAGATCATCGTCGCCACCGGCTCGTACACGAGCGAGGAACGCGGGCGCGGCACGGGTGTCGACCTGCTCGCGGTGACGGAGCAGGGGGCCGTGCGGCGCCTCACCCAGGTGCCGCTGGAGGACCCGTCGTTCGTGGTGTGGAGCGCCGACGGCACTCTCCTGCACGTGGTGCACGAGACCGACCCGACCCGGGTGAGCACCCTGCGGGTCAGCGCCGACGGCACCGAGGCCGAGGTCGTCGCCGACCTCACGCTGCGCGGCAGTGGCGGGTGCCACATCGCGCTCGGCGCCCGCGGACGCACGCTCGTGGTCGCCAATTACGGCAGCGGCTCGGTCGAGACCATCGCGCTGTCCGAGGAGGGGTTGCTGGCCGAGCTCATCGACCTCGACGACCACGGCCGAGCCGACGGCCGCCGCCGCTTCCGGGACCCGCACCCGCATCAGGTGACGGCGCTGCCCGGGACGTCGCTGCTGGCAGTGACCGATCTCGGTCTCGACGCCGTGTTCCTCTACGAGCAGTCGCCGTGGGGGTCGCTCGATCTCCAGGGCCAGGTGATGTTCCCGCGGGGCAGCGGGCCGCGCCACCTCGCCACCGACCACGAGGCCGCCGAGCTGCACCTGGCCTGCGAGCTCGACGGGACCGTCACCACCGCCGTGCGCCGCCGGAACCCCGAGACGGGGGAGATCAGCTGGGTGAGCCGCGGCTCCGTGCGTTCCACCCGCCACGACGGCGACTGCGCCCCCTCGCACATCGAGATCACCCGGCACGAGAACAACCTGCTGGTGGCCAACCGCGGCCCGGACACCCTGGCGGCGCTGTCACTGGGGCAGATGCGTCCGACGATCATCGACGAGATCGAGGTGGGGGCGCATCCGCGGCACTTCACCCGCGTGGGGGAGCTGACGCTGGTCGCGGCCCAGGAGGGTGACCGCATCGACGTGCTCGCGTGGAACGGTGATCGGCTGCGCGTCGTGGCCGACCCCTTCCCCTCCCCGTCGGTCACCTGCATCGCCCCGCGTCCCTGACCCCACCTCGCCGCCCCCGCGGCCCGGGGGTGAGCCGGCGGTCCCGAAGGACGCGGCGGCGCCCCCGTAGACTCGGGGCGTCCCCGGACCCGAGAACGCGATGAGCCACCCCTCCGATCAGCCCACACCCGCCCCGACCGCCGCTGACGCCGCGCCAGGCCCTCGCCTGGCCAGCGCCCCGGACCGGGAGCTCCGTGCCCGCCGCACCGCCGAGCTGTTCCAGGACGCCTGGGGGTACGCGCCCGACGGGGTCTGGTCCGCGCCCGGCCGGGTGAACCTCATCGGTGAGCACGTGGACTACCAGGATGGGCTGTGCCTGCCCATGGCGCTGGAGCACCGCACCTACGTGGCGGCGGCCCGGACCCCCACCGATCGGGTGCGGTTGCGCTCCGCCCAGGCCGAGGGCGTGGTGGAGCTGTCCGCGAAGGACCTCGAACCCGGCACGGTCGCCGGCTGGCCGGCGTACGTCGCGGGCGTCCTGTGGGCGCTGCGCGGTCACCTCTCCGGGGGTGAGCCGTGGGGCCTGGATCTGGTGGTCGACGGGCAGGTGCCGCTGGGGGCGGGGTTGTCGTCCTCCGCCGCCCTGGAGTGCGCGGTCGCCGCGGCCCTGGAGGACCTGTTCACCCTGGGCACGGAGCCGGTGGAGCGCATCCGCGCCGCGATCCGCGCCGAGAACGACTTCGTGGGCGCCGCGACCGGCGGGCTCGACCAGTCCGCTGCGGTGCTCGGCCGTCGCGGTCACGCGCTGCTGCTGGACTGCCGGGACTTCTCCGTCGAGCCCGTGCCGTGGGATCTCGCCGCCCAGGGCCTCGCGCTGCTCATCACCGACACCCGCGCCGAGCACTCCCTCGTCGGCGGCGAGTACGCCGAGCGGCGCCGACAGAGCGAGCAGGCCGCCGAGGCCCTCGGGGTGGGGACGCTGCGGGATGTGGACCCCGCCGGTCTGCCGGGGGCCCTCGAGGCGATCGCGGACGAGACGGTGCGGCGGCGCGCCCGGCACATCATCACCGAGATCGAGCGGGTGCGGCGCGTCGGGGCTCTGCTCGAGGCGGGGAGCGTGCGCGGGCAGCTCGATCAGATCGCCGCGCTGATGGATGCCTCCCACGACTCTCTGCGGGATGACTACGAGGTGACGGTGCCCGCCCTCGACAGCGCCGTGGACGCCGCCCGGGCGGCCGGAGCCCATGGGGCACGCATGACCGGTGGTGGTTTCGGGGGCAGCACCATCGCGCTGGTCGAGCATGACCGGGCGGAGGCTGTCGCCGAGGAGATCGCCCGGGCCGCGGAGACCCGAGGGCTGCCGGCCCCGCACTTCTTCCTGGCGCTGCCGGGGGACGGCGCGGGCCGGGACCTCTGAGGGGTCAGTCCGGGGAGGTCGAACCCGGGGGAGTGCGCCGCCACTGCTCGATGCCGTCGAGCAGACGAGCCACCACATCGTGCGGGGCGCGGGAGGCGCGGACGCTGCCGGCGGCGAGATCGGCGAGCTCGTCGTCGCTGAGGCCCATCGCCCGGGCGGTCTCGTACTGTGCCACCAGCCGCGAGCCGAACAGCAGCGGATCGTCGGCGCCCAGCGCGATCGTGGCGCCCGCATCGAGGAGGGTCCGCAACGGGACGTCCTGCGCCGTCGGGTAGACCCCGAGCGACGCGTTGGAGGCGGGGCACACCTCGAGGGCGACGCCCGCCTCGACGATCCGGGTCAGCAGCTGCGGGTCCTCGGCCGCCCGCACTCCGTGGCCGAGACGATCCGGTCGCAGGGTCCGCAGGACCTCCTGCACGTGGGCGGGGCCGAGCAGCTCCCCACCGTGCGGCACGGAGGCCAGGCCCGCGGCGCGGGCGATGCGGAACGCAGGGGCGAACTCCTCGGTGATGCCGCGGCGCTCGTCGTTCGACAGGCCGAAGCCGACCACCCGCCCCGCATGACGCACCGCCAGCCGGGCGAGGGTGCGGGCATCCAGCGGATGCCGGATCCGGGAGGCCGCGACGATGAGGCCGACGCTCACCCCGGTGTCGCGCTCCGCCGCCGCGGCCTCATCGAGGATGATCTCCAGCGCCGGTGTGAGGCCGCCGACGTGCGGGGCGTAGCTGGTGGGGTCCACCTGCAGCTCGAGGCGGCCCGAGCCCTCCGCGGCGTCGTCCTCGACGGCCTCGCGCATGGTGCGGCGCAGGGCCTCCTCATCACGCACCACCTGGCGGGCGGCGTCGTACTGCCGCTGAAAGCGGAACCAGCCGCGTGCGGTCGGCTCGACCCGCAGCGCCACATCATCGGTGAGGGAGGACGGCAGCCGGATCCCGCGGTGGGCGGCGAGGTCCTGCAGGGTCGCCACCCGCATCGAACCGGTGAAGTGCAGGTGCAGGTGCGCCTTCGGCAGCGCCGCCAGATCCCGGCGCGGTGCCGTGGACTCCTCGGAGCTCACCGCCGCGGCCGCGGGGCTCACCGGGACAGCAGGGTGGCCACGCGGTCGATGCCCTCCTCGAGGTCGGCGTCGGCCAGGGCGTAGGAGAAGCGCAGATGACCGGGGGCGCCGAAGGCCTCGCCGGGCACGGCCGCGACCTCCGCCTGCTCCAGGATGATCTGTGCCAGCTGCGAGGACGACTCGACGGTGCTGCCGGCGACCTCTTGGCCGATCACCCCGGTCACGTCGGGGAAGGCGTAGAAGGCACCGGTGGGGGTGGGCACCGTGAACCCGGGGATGGCCGCGAGCTTCTTGACGATGGTGCGGCGGCGCCGGTCGAAAGCGGTGCGCATCTCGTTGACGGCGTCGCGCGGCCCGGTCAGCGCCGCGATCGCCGCGCGCTGCGCCACGTTGTTCACGTTCGAGGTGAGGTGCGACTGCAGGTTCGAGGCCGCGGCGATCACGTCGCGCGGGCCGATGGTCCAGCCCACGCGCCAGCCGGTCATGGCGAAGGTCTTCGCGACGCCGTTGAGCAGCACCGTGGAGTCGGCGAGGTCCGGCACCGCCGCCAGCACCGAGGTGAACTCCACCCCGTCGTAGGTGAGGTGCTGATAGATCTCGTCGGAGATGACCCACAGGCCGTGCTCCAGGGCCCAGTGGCCGATGCGAGCCAGGAGCTGAGCGTCCATCACGGCGCCGGTGGGGTTGGAGGGGGAGCAGATCACGATTGCGCGGGTGCGGTCGGTGCGAGCGGCCTCGAGTTGCTCCACGGTCGGCAGGTAGCCCTGGTCGGCGCCTGCGAGCACCGGCACCTCCCGGCCGCCGGCGAGGCGGATGGCCTCCGGGTAGGTGGTCCAGTAGGGGGCGGGGAGGATCACCTCATCGCCCGGATCCAGCAGGGTGGCGAAGGTCTGGTAGACGGACTGCTTGCCGCCGTTGGTCACGAGGACCTGCACCGGATCCACGCTGATCCGGTCGATCTCAGCGGTGGCGGCGGCGATCGCCTCGCGCAGCTCGGCCAGACCGGACGTGGCGGTGTACCGGTGGTTGCGGAGCTCGGCGCAGGCCTGCTGGGCGGCCTCGACGATGTGCGCGGGGGTGGGGAAGTCCGGCTCCCCGGCGCCGAAGCCGATCACGGGCCGTCCGGCGGCCTTGAGGGCCTTGGCCTTCGCATCCACGGCCAGGGTGGCGGACTCGGCGATGGCGCCGACGCGCCGGGAGATCCGGCGGCCGGCAGGGGTCTGGGAGGGTGGGGTCGCGGCGGTGGTGTCGTTGCTCACGCCCCCTATGGTCCCACGGAAGTCGCACGGCCTGCGAGGACTGGGTATGCTGTCCCGTGGCCCTTACCGCCGAGACGCCCCACTGCGGGGTGTCATGGTGTGGGCCGCGCGGGTCCACCCGCGAAGGGTAGTGGCGCAATTGGTAGCGCAGCGGTCTCCAAAACCGCAGGTTGCAGGTTCGAGTCCTGTCTACCCTGCTCGTCCGGTCGGCTCGGCCGTCCAGGACGGCCGATGACCCCGACCTGATCGGATCGCCTCACCGTGAGCTCTCAGCCCAGTGTCCCGACCTCCTCCGAGGAGGACCGCGACCGCCCCGGCTCGAGCCGCAACCCGTTCGTCGCGATCGGCCTGTTCATCCGCCAGGTCATCGCCGAGCTGCGGAAGGTCCACGTCCCCACCGGTGGTGAGCTGGTGGCGTTCACGATCACCGTGCTCGCCTTCGTGGCGTTCATGATCGTCCTCATCTTCGCCCTGGATCTCGCCTTCGGGTGGCTGTCGGAGCTCACGTTCTCCGACGCGCAGCGCGCCGGCTGAGATCCGCCCGCCGCGCTGAGCGCGGCCCCGTTCGAGCAGAAAGCAGGTGCCCCGGTGTCCGACGAGCAGAACGCTCCCCAGGATTCCTACGCGGACGTCGACGACAGCCTCTCCTTCTCCGCGTCGCAGCCGTCCACCGATCCGTTCCACGCGCCGCAGGCCGACGAAACCGTGGATGCGCCGACGGAGGACGTGACCGCGGTCGACCCGGAGGGCGAGGACCTCGACGCGTCGGTCGAGCCGGCGGACGCGACCCCGGCGGAGGCACCCGCTCAGGTGGCCGCCGCACAGGACGATGAGCAGGCCGACGAGCAGGCCGACGCCGCCTCCGCGGAGGACGATGCTCTCGAGCAGCTGCGCCGCCACCTGCTGGTCGCCCCCGGCGAGTGGTACGTCATCCACTCCTACTCCGGCCACGAGAACCGCGTGCGCACCCAGCTGACCACTCGCATCGAGACCCAGGACATGGAGGAGCAGATCTTCCAGGTCGAGGTCCCGATGGAGGACGCGGCCGAGGTGAAGAACGGCCAGAAGAAGATCGTCCGTCGCGTGCGGATCCCCGGTTACGTGCTGGTGCGCATGGACCTCACCGACGAGTCGTGGCGAGTGGTCCGGGACACCCCGGGCGTGACCGGCTTCGTCGGCAACGCCACCGACCCGACGCCGCTGAGCACCGACGAGGTGTTCTCCATGCTGGCGCCGAGCGTGGGCCTGCCCGAGAAGAAGCGCAGCTCCGGCGGCTCCTCGAAGTCCTCCGCGCCCGCCGCGGTGCCGGCCTTCGAGGTCGGGGAGTCGGTGACCGTCATGGACGGTCCCTTCGAGACCATGCCGGCGACGATCCACGAGATCGACACCGAGCATCAGAAGCTCCAGGTGCTCGTGTCCATCTTCGGACGCGAGACCCCGGTGGAGCTGGCCTTCGACCAGGTCGCCAAGATCTGAGCGAAGCGAAGATCACGTCGGCCCCGGGTCGACGTCGTCGCGGCGCCCAGGTAGCGTCGCTTCGGGCCCGCCGCGCCGAGCGCGCGGCGGGTCCCGCAGTGGGAGGGCATCCTGCCGGGATGCCCGCCTAGACCACGGAGAAAGAGGAAAGCATGGCTGCGAAGAAGAAGGTCTCGCGGATCATCAAGCTCCAGATCCAGGCCGGGCAGGCCACCCCTGCCCCGCCGGTGGGTCCGGCGCTGGGTGCCGCGGGCGTCAACATGATGGAGTTCGTCAAGGCGTACAACGACGCCACGGCGGCCCAGCGGGGCAACATCGTCCCCGTGGAGATCACGGTCTACGAGGACCGCTCCTTCACCTTCATCACCAAGACCCCGCCGGCGGCGGAGCTCATCAAGAAGGCCGCAGGCCTGCAGAAGGGCTCGGCCACCCCGCACACGGTCAAGGTCGGGAAGCTGACCCAGGCTCAGGTCCGCGAGATCGCGGAGACCAAGATGCCTGACCTGAACGCGAACGACATCGAGACGGCCGCGAAGATCGTCGCGGGCACCGCTCGTTCCATGGGCATCACGGTGGAGGACTGACGACATGGCATTCCGCAGCAAGGCGTACAAGGACGGCGCGGCGAAGATCGAGGAGGGGCGTCTGTACTCCCCGCTCGACGCGGTCCGTCTGGCGCAGAAGACCAGCACCACGAAGTTCGACGCCTCCGTCGAGGTGGCCATGCGCCTGGGTGTGGACCCGCGCAAGGCCGATCAGATGGTGCGCGGCACCGTCAACCTGCCCAACGGCACCGGTAAGACCGCCCGCGTGATCGTGTTCGCCACCGGCCCGCAGGCCGAGGCGGCTCGTGCGGCGGGCGCCGATGAGGTCGGCGACGACGACCTGATCGCCAAGGTCGAGGGTGGCTGGACCGACTTCGACGCGGCCGTCGCCACCCCGAACCTCATGGGCAAGGTCGGCAAGCTGGGCCGCGTGCTCGGCCCCCGCGGCCTCATGCCGAACCCGAAGACCGGCACCGTCACCATGGACACCGCCAAGGCGGTGGAGGACATCAAGGGCGGCAAGATCGAGTTCCGCACCGATCGCGCCGCGAACCTCCACTACATCATCGGCAAGACGTCCTTCTCCGACCAGCAGCTGGTGGAGAACTACGTGGCGGCCCTCGAGGAGATCCTGCGCCTGAAGCCGGCCTCTTCCAAGGGTCGGTACATCACCAAGATCACCGTGTCCACCACCATGGGCCCGGGCATCCCGGTCGACGTGAACCGTACGCGCAACCTCACCGAGGACACCGACGAGGCCTGACCGGCCAGCAGTCTGACGACACGGCGCCCCTGCTCGACTGTGGAGCAGGGGCGCCGTTGTTCGTCCTTCTGGCGTTCTCCCTGCTCAGTAGCCGGACGCCGGAGCGCTGTGGCGGATCCTTACTCGCCCGCGCTCCCGGCGTCCTTGGGTGCGGTTGCGGTCCGGTGTCGTGCTGTGCCTGTTCCCGTGACGTGCTGCCTCTGTTCCCATTTCTGGAACGGAAACGGCACGTCACGGCGGAGTGCCCCGTCGGCCACCCCGCGCCCACGGTCGCGCTCCGCGCCCTCCGCGTCCGCCGCGCCCGCCCGCCGCCCGCCCCTGTGATCGCGGGGGACCCAAGGCCCGACCGTCCGCCCCGGGTCCGAGAGCCCGGACGCAGGGTCCGTCCGGAAGCGCCCGCGGGCCCTTTCGGCCCTCGGTCCCGGATTCCTGAGCGCACGCTGGGAGCACCCCAGAACCCCGGTCGGCGAGGATGCTGGCCGCACACGCGAGAGGACACGCATCATGTCGCACGATGCGGAGCGGACCCCCGGTTCGACATCTCTGGACCCGGTGCCCACCGACGGGACCCCCGGCCCCGGAGACCCGGTGCCCGAAGGGGCACGCAGCTCCCTGTACGTGCCGAAGGGTCTGCGCACGGGCCCGTCTCTGGAGGACCGCGCTTTTATCGGTCACCCGGGCGGGCTGCCGTGGATGCTGCAGGTGGAGATGTGGGAGCGCTTCTCCTGGTTCGGCATGCGCGCGATCCTGCTGTACTTCCTGGTCGACACCCTCGCCAACGGGGGTCTGGGCCTCAGCACCAACACCGGCCAGGTGGTGGTCTCCGCGTACGGCGCCGCTGTCTGCTCATGACCATCCCCGGCGGCATCTTCGCCGACCGCATCCTCGGGCCGTGGATCTCGACCCTCATCGGGGGCTGCATCATCATGGCCGGTCACGTGGTGCTCGCCATCCCGCTGGTCGTCACGTCCTGGGTGGGTCTGATCCTCATCGCCCTGGGCACCGGGTTCATCAAGCCGAACCTTGCCACGGTCGTCAGCGGTCTGTATGACGCCGACGATCCTCGTCGTGATCAGGGCTTCCAATACTTCTACATGTCGGTGAACGTCGGCTCGCTCGTGGCGCCCTTGGTCACCGGTTTCCTGAAGGACCACTTCGGGTACCACGTCGCGTTCATTTCCGCTGCCATCGGTATGGCTCTGGCCCTGGTGTCCTTCGCGTACGACCGGCACAAGCTGGGCCGCTTCGCCTACACCATCCCGAACCCGCTGCAGCCCGGGGACGGCAAACGTCTGGTCCTGTTGGCCCTCGGCATCATCGCCCTCGCCACCACCCTCATCAGCCTGTTCCGCTTCCTGGTGTTCGCCGGGGCGGAGTCCTCCGAGGCGTGGGTGAATTCGATCGCGTGGTCGCTGTTCCTCTTCGCCCTCGTGACCTCCCTCGGGTACTTCCTCACCATGGCGCGCAGTCCCCGGGTCACCAGCCAGGAGCGCGTGCACCTGCGGGCCTTTGCCCCGCTGTGGGTGGGCAGCGTGCTGTTCGTGCTGATCTTCGAACAGGCCGCGGGGAAGATGGCCACCTTCGCCGCGGAGAACACCGACCGCTCCGTGGGCGGCCTGGTCGAGCTCAGTGCCGCTCAGTACCAGTCCTTCAACCCGTTGTTCTTGCTGCTGTTGGCGCCGCTGATCGGCGCCCTGTTCGCGCGCCGGGCGGGTCGGTTCCCGAACACCGCCGCGAGTTCGCGATCTCCCTGGTGATCATCGCGTTGTCGGCCATGATGATGGGTTACGGCTTCACCACCTGGCCCGGTGGCGCCGGGGCGCTCGCGCCGTTCTGGTACCTCATCGCGGTGTTCTTCGTGCAGACGATCGCGGAGCTGTTCCTCAACCCGGTGGGTCTGTCGGTGACCACGAAACTGGCCCCGCGGCACTTCGCCTCCCAGACCATGACGCTGTGGTTCCTGGCCCCCGCGGTGGGCCTGGGCCTCACCTCCGTGGTGATCAGCCTGACCGAGGGACTCGGCGATGGGCTGTATTACTACGGCCTGGGTGCGGTCACCCTGCTGGTGGCTCTGGTGATGTTCCTGATCGGCCCATGGATCCAGCGGAACATGGACGACGTCGACCGTCGGAGCGTGAGGGCGCCCGTCTCGAGGAGGAGCTGGAGCACCAGCACTGAACGCCCGCGGGGCGGGCCCGTGCTGTGAGGCAGCTCGCGCGGGGGTCGGTGGCGGCCCCCGCGCCCGCGCCGGTACAGTGGTCGCTACCGAAGACCGCCGGTCGTCGTGCCCGCCACCGGGTGCGACCGAAGGAGTCCCCGAGGGAACGGCCTGCGCAGGTGACCCGATACCGCCCCGTGGGCGTCGTCCGTCGACGCGCCGAGGCCGAGCCCGGATGCCTGCGCATCCGGGCTTTTCCGTCGTGGCCGCTTTCAGCCGGGGGACCGAGACCTCTGGAAGGAGGGCCATGGCGAACCCCGAGAAGGTCGACGCCGTCGCGGAGATCACGGAGCTGTTCCGCAGCTCCGACGCCGCCGTCGTCACCGAGTACCGCGGGCTCAGCGTGGACCAGCTCAAGCAGCTGCGTCGTGCTCTGGGCTCCGAGACGACGTACGCCGTGGTGAAGAACACGCTCACGGAGATCGCCGCCCGCGAGGCCGGCATCGACGTGTTCGAGGGCAAGCTGTCCGGCCCCACCGCCATCGCCTTCATCAAGGGCGAGCCGGTGGAGCCCGCCAAGGCCCTGCGTGACTTCGCCAAGGAGAACGACAAGCTCGTCATCAAGTCCGGCTACTTCGAGGGCAAGGCGCTCTCGGAGGAGGACGTCAAGAAGCTCGCGGACCTCGAGTCCCGCGAGGTTCTGCTGGCCAAGGCCGCCGGCGCCATGAAGGCGTCGATGTCCAAGGCCGCCGCCGTGTTCCAGGCGCCGCTGTCGAAGGCCGCGCGCACCGTGGACGCGCTGCGGGCGAAGCAGGAGGCCTGAGCCGCACCGGCTCCGGCCACTCGCCGACCCCTCTCAGCGCGACCGCGCTGACCCGCCGCCGCCTCCCGATGGGGCAGCGGACTGCTTGACCTGGCGCTCCGGCGCCGCACACCACGAAGCCGGGACCCCGTCCCGCAGACAGGAAGGAACGCCCTCATGGCGAAGCTCACCAAGGACGAGCTCATCGAGGCTTTCAAGGAGATGACCCTGATCGAGCTCTCTGAGTTCGTGAAGGAGTTCGAGGAGGTCTTCGACGTGACCGCCGCCGCCCCCGTGGCCGTGGCGGCCGCCGGTGGCGCCGCTGCCGGTGGCGGCGAGGCCGCCGCCGAGGAGAAGGACGAGTTCGACGTCATCCTCGAGTCCGCCGGTTCCGCCAAGATCGCCGTCATCAAGGAGGTGCGCGCCCTGACCTCCCTCGGCCTGAAGGAGGCCAAGGAGCTCGTCGACGGCGCTCCGAAGCCGGTCCTCGAGAAGGTCGCCAAGGACGCTGCCGAGAAGGCCAAGGAGCAGCTCGAGGGCGCCGGCGCCACCGTCACCCTCAATTGATCCGGCGCTGAGCACCGCTCAGCTGTGTAGTCGCAGCCCGTCCCGGTCCGCCGGGGCGGGCTGCGGTGCGTCCGGGGGGCGTGACGTCGCGGCATCGTCGCCTGGTGCGAGCGTCGCGTCGCGACCCGGGGGAATCCCGTCGCAGCTTCGCGACGACCCTGTGGTGGGTGGGAGAGCCCCGAATAGATTCGGGGTATCCGATGATCCCTGACCGAGGAGAACCCATGTCCCGCACGCTCCGCCCCCTGGCCGCCTCGTTCACCGCTCTCGCCGCCCTCTCGCTCACCGGATGCGGGGGGCTCACCCTCCCCGGCATGGGAGCGCCGGAGCGGGTACCCGTCGTGACTCCAGCCGCGTCCTCGGAGAGTCGGGACAGCTCCCCGGCGTCCCCGCAGGATCGCGTCGAGGCGATGCTCGTGGAGCCGGAGGAGACGCCGTTCTCCTCCGTGGTCGAGGAGGACCAGACGTTCTCCGCCGGGGAGGACGAGGACGCGACGGCCTCTCTCAGCCTCTCGCTGACGGCTGACACCATCCCTACGGAGTGCGAGAGCGCCGTGCAGGCCGTGGACACGTATGAGGAACCGGTGGACGCCATCGTGCTGCGGGAGTTCGTGGTGGAGGACGAACCGACGGGGCCCGGGGAGCTCGAGGTCTTCCAGATCGCCTTCAGCGGTGCCGATGCCCGCCCGACGGTCCCGCTCTACCAGGAGGTCCTGCAGGAGTGCGCGACCGTGGGCGACCTCAACCAGGGCATCGTGCGGGTGGACTCACCACAGGGTCGGCCCGATGTGATGCGGATGTCGCTGGGTCCCGAGGGGGCGGAGATGATGGTCATCTACGCCGCGTCCTTCGACAGCGGGGCCGATCACTCAGTCGTGATGCTGTCCGGAGTCTCCGAGGAGATCGCTCTCGAGATGATCGACACCGCCGCGGGCAACATGCCCTCGGGCGGCTGACGGCTCACTGTGGGACTGCCCGACGGCGCGCCGCTTGACGTGACGCCGCGACGGGCCCATAGTTGGGGGCGATTCAGCGCGCTGTCCCTGCCGCTGAGCTCCCGTTCCGGAGGCACCGAGCGGTCGAGCGACCGAGAACCAGGCAGGGGGCCGCGGACCACGCCAGGCATATGGCGGCCGACGTGGGTGTGACTCGGGACGCTCCGTGCGCCCCTTGTCGTCCCCTGCGCGCTCCCGTATGCTTGGTCCTTGCGCTGTGCCCGCACTCTCCCTGCCGCCCCGTCCCGTGGTGGGTGTCGCGGGCGCGCCTCCGCCACTGCCGCACCTGTGGAAGGACCACTCTTGGCTGCCTCGAGCACCGCACCCACTCCTGCCGTCGCCTCCCGCACCGCGTCGCCGCGGGTCACCTTCGCCAAGCTGGGCGACCCGCTGGAGGTCCCCGACCTCCTGAGCCTGCAGACCACCTCCTTCGACTGGCTGCTCGGCAACCAGCGCTGGCAGGAGCGGGCCGAGGCCGCCGCCGCCGCGGGGCGTGAGGACGTCCCCCAGACCTCCGGCCTGGCCGACATCTTCGAGGAGATCTCGCCGATCGAGGACTTCGCCGGCAACATGGCGCTGTCCTTCCGCGACCACACCTTCGATGAGCCGAAGTACACGGTCGAGGAGTGCAAGGAGAAGGACCTTACCTACGCCGCTCCGCTGTACGTGATCGCGGAGTTCATCAATCACGACACCGGGGAGATCAAGACCCAGACGGTGTTCATGGGCGAGTTCCCGCTCATGACCGACAAGGGCACCTTCATCATCAACGGCACCGAGCGCGTCGTCGTCTCGCAGCTGGTGCGTTCCCCGGGCGTGTACTTCGAGGAGGCTGTGGACAAGACCTCCGACAAGCGCATCTACAGCGCGAAGATCATCCCCTCGCGCGGCGCCTGGCTGGAATTCGAGGTCGACAAGCGCGACCAGGTGGGCGTGCGCATCGACCGCAAGCGCAAGCAGTCGGTCACCACTCTGCTGCAGGCCCTGGGCATGAGCCACGCCGAGATCCTCGAGGAGTTCGGCGAGTACGAGTCGATGCGCTCCACCCTGGAGAAGGATCGCATCACCTCGCAGGACGAGGCGCTCATGGACATCTACCGCAAGCAGCGCCCGGGGGAGCCGCCCACGCGCGATGCGGGCGAGGCCATGCTCAACAACCTGTACTTCACCGAGAAGCGCTACGACCTGGCGAAGGTCGGCCGCTACAAGATCGGCAAGAAGCTCGGCATCGAGGCCCCGCTGTCGCAGTCGGTGCTGACCCTCGAGGACATCGTCGCGACCATCAAGTACATCGTGGCGCTGCACGAGGGTCAGACCGAGATCCCCGGCGCCGACGGCAGCACCGTGCGGGTCGAGACCGATGACATCGACCACTTCGGCAATCGCCGCATCCGCGCCGTCGGCGAGCTGATCCAGAACCAGGTGCGCACCGGCCTGTCGCGCATGGAGCGCGTGGTGCGCGAGCGCATGACCACGCAGGACGTCGAGGCCATCACGCCGCTGACCCTGATCAACATCCGCCCGGTGACGGCGGCGATCAAGGAGTTCTTCGGCACCTCGCAGCTGTCGCAGTTCATGGATCAGAACAACCCGCTGTCGGGTCTGACCCACAAGCGGCGCCTGTCGGCCCTGGGCCCCGGCGGTCTGTCCCGCGACCGCGCCGGCATGGAGGTCCGCGACGTCCACCCGTCGCACTACGGCCGCATGTGCCCGATCGAGACCCCTGAGGGTCCGAACATCGGCCTCATCGGCTCGCTGGCGACTTTCGCCCGCATCAACCCCTTCGGCTTCGTCGAGACCCCGTACCGGAAGGTCGAGAACGGTCGCGTCTCCGACGAGATCGTCTACCTCACCGCCGATGACGAGGACCGGCACGTCATCGCCCAGGCGAACGCGCCGCTGTCCGAGGACGGCCACTTCGCCGAGGACCACGTGCTGGTGCGTCTGTCCGGCGGCGAGCCCGACCTGGTGCCCGCCTCCGAGGTCGACTACATGGACGTCTCCGCCCGCCAGATGGTGTCGGTGGCGACCGCCATGATCCCGTTCCTCGAGCACGACGACGCCAACCGTGCGCTCATGGGCTCGAACATGCAGCGCCAGGCCGTGCCGCTGCTGCGCACCGAGATGCCGCTGGTCGGCACCGGCATGGAGCGCCGCGCGGCAGTTGACGCCGGTGACGTGGTCGTGGCGCAGAAGGCCGGCGTGATCGAGGAGCTGTCCGCGGATCTCATCTCCGTGATGGCAGACGACGGCACCCGCCAGACCTACCCGATCGGGAAGTTCCAGCGCTCCAACGCGGGCAACTGCTACAACCAGCGCGTGCTGTGGAACGAGGGCGACCGCGTGGAGGCCGGCTCGATCCTGGCCGACGGCCCCTCCACCGATCAGGGTGAGCTCTCGCTGGGCAAGAACCTGCTGGTCGCCTTCATGTCGTGGGAGGGCCACAACTACGAGGACGGCATCATCCTGTCCTCGCGGATGGTCCAGGACGACGTCCTCACCTCGATCCACATCGAGGAGCACGAGGTCGATGCCCGTGACACGAAGCTCGGCAAGGAGGAGATCACCCGCGACATCCCGAACGTCGGCGACGACGTCCTCGCGGATCTCGACGAGCGGGGCATCATCCGCATCGGCGCCGAGGTCGAGCCGGGCGACATCCTGGTCGGCAAGGTCACCCCGAAGGGTGAGACCGAGCTGACCCCGGAGGAGCGCCTGCTGCGCGCCATCTTCGGTGAGAAGGCCCGCGAGGTGCGCGACACCTCCCTGCGTGTGCCCCATGGTGAGTCCGGCACCGTCATCGGTGTGCGCGTGTTCACCGAGGAGGACGAGGGGGACATCCTGCCCACCGGCGTGAACGAGATGGTCCGCGTGTACGTGGCCCAGAAGCGCAAGATCACCGACGGCGACAAGCTCGCCGGTCGCCACGGCAACAAGGGCGTCATCGCGAAGATCCTGCCGGTGGAGGACATGCCGTTCCTCGAGGACGGCACCCCGGTCGACATCATCCTCAACCCGATGGGTGTGCCCGGTCGTATGAACATCGGCCAGGTGATGGAGACCCACCTGGGCTGGGTGGCGAAGAACGGCTGGGACCTCGACCCGTCCTCGGAGGCGGCGAAGAACCTGCCGGAGGCCGCGCTGCATGGTGAGCCCAACACCCCGGTGGCGGTTCCCGTGTTCGACGGCCTCTCCGGCGACGAGCTCAACGCCCTCATCGAGAACCACACGCCCAACCGCGACGGCGAGCGGATGGTGCAGCCCTCCGGCAAGGCCCGGCTCTTCGACGGCCGCTCCGGCGAGCCGTTCCCGGACCCGATCTCCGTGGGCTACATGTACATCCTCAAGCTGCACCACCTGGTGGACGACAAGCTGCACGCCCGCTCCACCGGCCCGTACTCGATGATCACCCAGCAGCCGCTGGGCGGTAAGGCGCAGTTCGGCGGCCAGCGCTTCGGTGAGATGGAGGTGTGGGCCCTGGAGGCGTACGGCGCCGCCTACGCCCTGCAGGAGCTGCTCACCATCAAGTCCGATGACATCTCCGGCCGCGTGAAGGTGTACGAGGCCATCGTCAAGGGCGAGAACATCCCCGAGCCGGGCATCCCGGAGTCCTTCCGGGTGCTGCTGAAGGAGATGCAGTCGCTGTGCCTGAACGTCGAGGTGCTCTCCTCCGACGGCACCGCCCAGGAGATGGGTGAGAACGACGAGGAGGTCTTCCGCGCGGCGGAGGAGCTCGGCATCGACCTGTCCCGACGCCCCCACGAGGGTGTCGGCTCCATCGACGAGGTCTGACGGATCGGGCCCGGTCCCGCCGCTGTGTGCGGCCGGGACCGTGCCCGCCCCGCGGCCCTGATCCCTCAGACCATTCGACAGACCATCCGAGAGAAGGACACCAGTGCTCGACGTCAACACCTTCGACGAGCTGCGCATCGGCCTCGCCACCGCGGACGACATCCGCGCCTGGTCCCACGGCGAGGTGAAGAAGCCGGAGACCATCAACTACCGCACCCTCAAGCCCGAGATGGACGGCCTGTTCTGCGAGCGCATCTTCGGTCCCACCCGGGACTGGGAGTGCTACTGCGGCAAGTACAAGCGCGTGCGTTTCAAGGGCATCGTCTGTGAACGCTGCGGCGTGGAGGTCACCAAGTCCTCCGTGCGTCGTGAGCGCATGGGCCACGTGGAGCTCGCCGCCCCGGTGACCCACATCTGGTACTTCAAGGGCGTGCCCAGCCGCCTCGGCTACCTGCTGGACCTGGCGCCGAAGGACCTGGAGAAGGTCATCTACTTCGCCGCGTACATGATCACCAGCGTGGATGAGGACGCCCGCCACGAGGACCTCCCGGACCTGCAGGCCCGCTACGACCTGGAGATCAAGGACCTCGAGAACCAGCGCGACGCCGCGATCAACGACCGCGCCGTCGCCGCCGAGAAGGACCTCGCCCAGCTGGAGGAGGAGGGCGCGAAAGCCGATGCCAAGCGCAAGGTCCGCGACTCCGCCGAGCGCGAGCAGGCCCAGATCCGCAAGAAGATCGACGCCCAGATCGACCGCGTCACCCAGGTGTGGGAGCGCTTCAAGAACCTCAAGGTCGCCGATCTCGAGGGTGACGAGCAGCTCTACCGCGAGATGAAGCGCCGCTACGGCATGTACTTCGAGGGCGGCATGGGCGCCGAGGCGATCCAGAAGCGCCTGCAGGACTTCGACCTCGACTCCGAGGCTGAGACGCTGCGCGAGATCATCGCCACCGGCAAGGGCCAGAAGAAGGCCCGCGCCCTGAAGCGGTTGAAGGTGGTCTCCGCCTTCCGCACCACCAGCAACTCGCCGAGCGCGATGGTGCTCGACTGCATCCCGGTGATCCCGCCGGACCTGCGTCCGATGGTGCAGCTGGACGGTGGCCGCTTCGCGACCTCCGACCTCAATGACCTGTACCGCCGCGTGATCAACCGCAACAACCGTCTCAAGCGGTTGCTGGACCTCGGGGCCCCCGAGATCATCGTGAACAACGAGAAGCGCATGCTGCAGGAGTCGGTCGACTCGCTGTTCGACAACGGCCGCCGTGGTCGCCCGGTGACGGGCCCCGGCAACCGTCCGCTGAAGTCGCTCTCCGACTTGCTCAAGGGCAAGCAGGGCCGCTTCCGTCAGAACCTGCTGGGCAAGCGCGTGGACTACTCCGGTCGCTCCGTGATCGTGAACGGTCCGCAGCTGAAGCTGCACCAGTGCGGTCTGCCCAAGGGCATGGCGCTGGAGCTGTTCAAGCCCTTCGTCATGAAGCGCCTGGTGGAGCTGTCCCACGCGAAGAACGTGAAGGCCGCCAAGCGGATGGTCGAGCGCGCCCGCCCCGAGGTGTGGGACGTGCTCGATGAGGTCATCACCGAGCACCCGGTGCTGCTGAACCGCGCCCCCACGCTGCACCGCCTGGGCATCCAGGCCTTCGAGCCGCAGCTGGTGGAGGGCAAGGCGATCCACCTGCACCCGCTGGTGTGCGCCGCCTTCAACGCGGACTTCGATGGTGACCAGATGGCCGTGCACCTGCCGCTGTCGGCGGAGGCGCAGGCCGAGGCGCGCATCCTGATGCTGTCCTCGAACAACATCCTCAAGCCGTCCGACGGCCGCCCGGTCACCATGCCGGCGCAGGACATGGTCATCGGCCTGTACCACCTCACCACCGTGCGTGAGGACACCGAGGGCGCGGGCCGGTCCTTCTCCTCCGAGGCGGAGGCGATCATGGCCTACGACAGCCATGAGCTGCACCTGAACGCCCCGGTGACGATCCGGTTCCGCGACATCGTGCCGCCGGCCGGGTGGGAGGCGCCGGAGGGTTGGAGCGAGGGCGACCCGGTCACCCTCACCACCACCCTGGGCACCGTGTTCTTCAACGAGACCCTGCCGGAGGACTTCCCGTACGTGGAGGGCCAGGTGGGCAAGAAGCGTCTCGGTTCGATCGTCAACGAGCTGGCCGAGCGTTACCCGAAGGTGCAGGTGTCGGCGTCGCTGGACGCCCTGAAGTCCTACGGGTTCTCGTGGTCGACCCGCTCCGGTGTGTCCTTCGCCTTCTCCGACGTGGTGGCTCCGCCGAACAAGCAGGAGATCCTCGCGAAGTACGAGGAGAAGGCCGCCCAGGTGCAGGCGAACCGCGACCTCGGTCTGGTGTCGGAGCAGGAGCGCAACTCCGAGCTGATCGACATCTGGACCGAGGCCACCAACGAGGTGGACGCGGCGATGCGGGAGAACTTCGAGGCCACCAACACCGTGTTCCGCATGGTGCACTCCGGGGCGCGAGGCAACTGGATGCAGATCCGCCAGATCGCCGGTATGCGCGGCCTCGTGACCAACCCGAAGGGTGAGATCATCCCGCGCCCGATCCTCTCGAACTACCGCGAGGGTCTGTCGGTGCTGGAGTACTTCATCGCCTCGCATGGTTCCCGCAAGGGCCTGGCCGACACCGCCCTGAAGACCGCCCAGTCGGGGTACCTGACCCGTCGTCTGGTGGACGTGTCCCAGGACGTGATCGTCCGCGAGGGCGACTGCGGCACCTCCCGCGGTCTGACCATGACCATCGGCGTCGAGGAGGCGGGCACCGTCCGCGCGGCCGACCAGGTGGAGACCACGGTCTACGGCCGGACGCTCGCAGCGGCGGTTACCGACAAGGAGGGCCAGGAGCTCGCGGCAGCGGGGGAGGACGTCGGCGACGTCCTGCTCGAGAAGCTGCTAGCGGCGGGCGTCACCGAGGTGAAGGTCCGCTCCGTGCTGACCTGTGAGTCCGCGGTGGGCACCTGCGCCCTGTGCTACGGCCGCTCCCTGGCCACCGGCCAGCTGGTGGACATCGGCGAGGCCGTCGGCATCGTCGCGGCGCAGTCCATCGGCGAGCCCGGCACCCAGCTGACCATGCGCACCTTCCACACCGGTGGTGTGGCCAGCGCGGACGGTGACATCACCCATGGTCTGCCGCGTGTGCAGGAGCTCTTCGAGGCCCGCACCCCGGCCGGCTTCGCGCCGATCACGGAGGCCGCCGGTCGGGTGGAGATCGAGGAGACGGACAAGCAGCGCCGGATCACCGTCACCCCCGACGACGGCTCCGAGGCCGTGACCTACACGGTTCCGCGCCGCGGTGTGCTGCTCGTCGGTGACGGCGACCACGTGGAGGTCGGCCAGCAGCTGACCCAGGGTTCCGTCGACCCGAAGCAGGTGCTGCGCATCCTCGGCCCCCGCGCGGTGCAGCAGCACCTGGTGGACGAGGTGCAGAAGGTGTACGTCTCGCAGGGTGTGGACATCCACGCCAAGCACATCGAGGTCATCGTGCGGCAGATGCTGCGCCGCGTGACGATCATCGAGTCCGGTGACACCGACCTGCTGCCCGGTGACTTCACCGAGCGCTCCGTGTTCGAGGCGGAGAACCGCCGCGTCCTCGCCGAGGGCGGACGCCCGGCCTCCGGTCGTCCGGAGCTGATGGGTATCACCAAGGCCTCGCTGGCCACGGACTCGTGGCTGTCGGCCGCCTCCTTCCAGGAGACAACCCGTGTGCTCACCGAGGCCGCGCTGAACCGCAAGAGCGACCGCCTGATGGGTCTCAAGGAGAACGTCATCATCGGCAAGCTCATCCCGGCCGGCACCGGCCTGCCGCGGTTCCGCCATATCGAGGTGGAGCCCACCGACGAGGCCAAGGCCCAGATGTACCAGGTCACCGGCTACGACGAGCTGGACTTCTCCGGTCTCGGCGGGGTGCCGAGCGTGAACCTCGACGAGATCGACTTCGCCGACCCGTTCCGCTCCGACTACCACTGATCCCCGGCCTCCGGTCGGATCATGACGGCCCGGCCCCGCAGCGAGTGCGGGGCCGGGCCGTCGCGTCTGCGACCGCCGTCACCGCCCCGGCGTGACCGCCGTCGCCCATGCGGTCAAGGGAGGGCAAAAGTCCGTCCGGACCGTGCCCAAACCTCGGGCCGTCTCCTGCCGCGGTCATCGGATGCCTCCGAGGATGGGGGAAGCGGCGCGTGCGCACCTTCCCCGGACCTCTCCTCTGGTCCCGCGGTGCCGCCGCGGGGGCTCCGGCCCCGACGACGACGCATGAGGGGCCGCAGGGAGGCCCGACGAGGTGGGAGAGAGAATGTCGAAGAAGCCCGTGATCCTGGGTGCGGCCGCGACCGCGTGCGCTCTGGCGCTCGGCGGCGGCGGTGCGGCGTACGCCGTGTCGGACCAGGTGGATCTCACCGTGTACGGCGAGCACAGCTCGGTGCGCACCTTCGGCGGAACCGTCGAGCAGGTGCTCGCCTCCCAGGGGGTGACCCCGCGGGCCACCGACCTCGTCACTCCTGCGCTCGACACTCCGGTGGATGATGACACCACCATCCAGGTGGTGCAGCAGCGACCCGTCACCGTCACCATTGACGGCAAGGCGACCGAGGTCCTTACGCCCGGCACCACCGTGGCCGATGCCCTGCGCGGATTCGAGGCGCCGCTGGCCGGGGCCACCATCACCCCGGCCCCCACGACGAAGCTCCAGGCCGAGGGCAATCAGGTCACCGTCGTGACCCGCAAGACCGTCACCTTCAAGGGGCAGTACGGGCAGGACACCTTCGAGGTCAACGCGGTCACCGTGGATGAGGCCATGAAGAAGGTGCTGCAGGACATCCAGCCCTCCGACACCGCGAACCCGGGTCGCGACACGCTACTCAAGGACGGCATGGTCGTCACCGTGCAGCGGGTGCGCGAGGGCGACCGCACCGTCACGGAGAAGATCCCCTTCCGCACCGTCGAGAAGAAGACCGACGAGCTGTTCCAGGGGGAGCGCAAGGTCCAGTCCGAGGGTGTCGAGGGCGAGCGCACCGTGGTGCTGCATGAGAAGAAGGTCGACGGCAAGGCCGGCGCCCCCGAGCGTTCCTCCGAGAAGGTCACCAAGCAGCCCCAGGATCGCGTGATCCTCGTCGGCACCAAGGAGCGCCCGGCCCCGAAGCCGCGCACCAGCGGCGAATCCCAGGCCTCCTCCCGCAGCGAGGAGCGTCGGGAGGCGGCGTCGTCGAAGCCCTCCAAGGCTCCGGTGGAGGAGTCGACGCGGTCCTCGGAGAAGAGCTCCGCGCCGCGCAAGACCTCGAGCCCGGCCCCGCGGAAGACCTCGACGCCGAGCCCGACCCGCAGCTCCGAGTCGTCGCGTTCCACGGATCAGGGGGGCACCCCGCAGGGGAGCGTCAACACCTGCGGTGCATCGTTCTACGACGAGGGGCAGATGACTGCCTCCGGTGAGCGCTTCAACCCGAACGCCATGACCGCCGCCCACAAGACCCTTCCCCTGGGCACCCGGGTGCGCGTGACGAACCCGGACACCGGGGCCAGCGTCACCGTGCGGATCAATGACCGCGGCCCGTACATCAGCGGCCGTTGCCTGGACCTGTCCCGCGCCGCCTTCGATGCGATCGGCGACCTGAACCAGGGCCACATGACCGTCCAGTGGCAGATCGTCGGCTGACGTCGACCCCCACACGTCCAGCGGCCGGGAACGGCCGCATCAGCGGGCTCCGTCCTCCGGGGACGGGGCCCGCTCCGCGTTCACGGGCGGGAGCGTGGAGTGTGATGTGCGCCCGGTCGCGGTGCACCCTTTGACCCTGTCCGGAGGCGCTCAGTAGACTGACGGATGCGTCCGGAGTGCCCTCTGGTCGTGATCCGGGACCCCGGTCCCCCGCGAGGAGCGGATCCTTGCGGCATGCCCATTCACGGGAGTCGAGTCTCGGCCCGGCTGCCCGGGCTCACGAGCACGGTGCCCCTCGGTGCCCGGTCGGAACCCCGGCCGGACCGGGTCGTCCGCACCCGCCCCTGAGGGGGAGGAGGCGGACGGGTCGGCGGTCGCCCCGGCGGCCGGAAGACGGTGATCCGCAGGCCCCAACACGGTCTGCGGCGGAGCAGGAAGAGAATCAGTGCCCACTATCCAGCAGCTGGTGCGCAAGGGGCGAAAGGCCAAGACCTCCGCCTCGAAGACGCCTGCGCTCAAGGGTTCGCCCCAGCGCCGCGGCGTCTGCACGCGCGTGTACACCCAGACCCCGAAGAAGCCGAACTCGGCGCTGCGCAAGATCGCGCGTGTGCGTCTGTCCACCGGCATCGAGGTCACCGCCTACATCCCCGGCGTCGGCCACAACCTGCAGGAGCACTCGATCGTGCTCGTGCGCGGCGGCCGTGTGAAGGACCTCCCGGGCGTCCGCTACAAGATCGTTCGCGGTTCGCTCGACACCCAGGGCGTGAAGGGCCGCCAGCAGGCCCGCTCCCGCTACGGCGCGAAGAAGGAGAAGAAGTAATGCCTCGTAAGGGTGCAGCTCCCAAGCGCCAGCTCGTGGTGGATCCGGTCTACGGGTCCCCGCTGGTCACGCAGCTCATCAACAAGGTCCTGCTCGACGGCAAGAAGACCGTCGCCGAGTCCATCGTCTACGGCGCCCTCGAGGGCTGCCGTGAGAAGAACGGCCAGGACCCGGTCGCCACGCTGAAGAAGGCGCTGGACAACGTCCGTCCCAGCCTTGAGGTGCGCTCCCGCCGCGTCGGCGGCGCCACCTACCAGGTGCCGGTCGAGGTCCGTCCGGGCCGGTCGACCACCCTGGCCCTGCGCTGGCTCGTCGGCTACTCCCGCGCCCGTCGTGAGCACACCATGACCGAGCGGCTCATGAACGAGATCCTCGACGCCTCCAACGGCCTCGGCGCCGCGGTGAAGCGCCGCGAGGACACTCACAAGATGGCCGAGTCCAACAAGGCCTTCGCACACTACCGCTGGTGAGTCGAGGTGGGGCCCACCCCGCTGGGCCCCACCTCCTCTCGTCCGCAGTCCCTGTCCCGTCGATCCGCATCAGCCCACCAGAAAGGCGACAAGCCCGTGGCACTCGCAGTGCTCAGCGACCTCAAGAAGGTCCGCAACATCGGCATCATGGCCCACATCGATGCCGGCAAGACCACCACGACCGAGCGCATCCTGTTCTACACGGGTGTCAACTACAAGATGGGCGAGACCCACGACGGCGCCGGCACGATGGACTGGATGGAGCAGGAGAAGGAGCGCGGCATCACCATCACGTCCGCCGCGACCACCTGCTACTGGAACGACAACCAGATCAACATCATCGACACCCCCGGCCACGTGGACTTCACCGTGGAGGTGGAGCGCTCGCTGCGCGTGCTCGATGGCGCCGTCGCCGTGTTCGACGGCAAGGAGGGCGTGGAGCCGCAGTCCGAGACGGTGTGGCGCCAGGCCGACAAGTACGACGTGCCGCGCATCTGCTTCGTCAACAAGATGGACAAGCTCGGGGCGGACTACTTCTTCACGGTGAAGACCATCATCGAGCGCCTCGGTGCGAAGCCGCTCGTGATGCAGGTGCCGATCGGCGCCGAGAACGACTTCCGCGGCGTGGTCGACCTCCTCACGCTGAAGGCCTACGAGTGGCCCGAGGTGTTCCCCGAGGACGACAAGAAGTTCAACGCCAAGAAGGGCGACGAGACCAAGGGCCAGCTGCAGATCGAGGTTCCGATCCCGGCCGAGCTGCAGGACACGGTCGACGAGTACCGCGCCAAGCTGATCGAGGACGTCGCCGAGAGCTCCGAGGAGCTCATGGACAAGTACCTCGAGGAGGGCGACCTGTCCCTCGAGGACCTCAAGGCCGGCATCCGCGCCCTGACCATCTCCTCGCAGGCCTACCCGGTGTTCGCGGGTTCGGCGTTCAAGAACAAGGGCGTGCAGCCCATGCTCGACGCCGTGATCGACTTCCTGCCCTCCCCGCTGGACGTGCCGCCGATGATCGGCCACGACCCGAAGGATGAGGAGAAGGAGCTCACCCGCAAGCCGTCGACCGACGAGCCGTTCTCCGCGCTCGCCTTCAAGGTGGCCACCCACCCGTTCTTCGGCTCCCTCACCTACGTGCGCGTGTACTCGGGCCAGGTCGAGACCGGCGCCCAGGTGCTCAACGCCACCACCGGCAAGAAGGAGCGCATCGGCAAGCTGTTCCAGATGCACTCCAACCAGGAGAACCCCGTGGATGAGGCCTTCGCCGGCCATATCTACGCGTTCATCGGACTCAAAGACACCACCACCGGTGACACCCTCTGTGATGCGCAGAACCCGATCCAGCTGGAGTCGATGACCTTCCCGGAGCCGGTGATCTCCGTGGCCATCGAGCCCAAGACCAAGGGCGACCAGGAGAAGCTCTCCGTGGCCATCCAGAAGCTCGCCAAGGAGGACCCGACCTTCCAGGTGGAGCTGGACGAGGAGACCGGCCAGACCGTCATCAAGGGCATGGGCGAGCTGCACCTCGACATCCTCGTCGACCGTATGCGCCGCGAGTTCAAGGTCGAGGCGAACATCGGCAAGCCGCAGGTGGCGTACCGCGAGACCATCCGCCGCACGGTGGAGAAGTTCGACTACACGCACAAGAAGCAGACCGGTGGCTCCGGCCAGTTCGGCAAGGTGCAGATCACCTACGCCCCGCTGGAGGACGCCGAGGAGGGCGTGTTCTACGAGTTCGAGAACGCCGTCACCGGTGGTCGCATCCCGCGTGAGTACATCCCGAGCGTGGACGCCGGCATCCAGGACGCCCTGCAGTCCGGCGTGCTGGCCGGTTACCCGGTCGTGAACGTGAAGGCCACCCTGATCGACGGCGCCTACCACGACGTCGACTCCTCCGAGATGGCGTTCAAGATCGCCGGCTCCATGGCCACCAAGGAGGCCCTGAAGAAGGCGCAGCCGGTGCTCCTCGAGCCCGTCATGGACGTCGAGGTGCGCACGCCGGAGGAGTACATGGGAGATGTCATCGGCGACCTGAACTCGCGTCGCGGGCAGGTCCAGTCGATGGAGGACGTGAGCGGGGCAAAGGTCGTCCGTGCTCTCGTCCCGCTGTCGGAGATGTTCGGGTACGTCGGCGACCTGCGGTCCAAGACACAGGGTCGTGCGATGTACACGATGCAGTTCCACAGCTACGCGGAGGTCCCGAAGAACATCTCGGACGAGATCGTCGCGAAGACCCGGGGCGAGTGAGTCACGGGGAGGGCGGTACGATCAACCGTCGGCCGCCCTCCCGGTCACTGTCGGAGCGCGGCGGATCGTTCTGATCCGCGGCGGGCCGACCCCGAACCTGCAGTACCCGAAAGAGAAGAAGTCCTAGGAGGACACACAAAATGGCCAAGGCCAAGTTCGAGCGGACCAAGCCGCACGTCAACATCGGCACCATCGGTCACGTCGACCACGGCAAGACCACGCTGACCGCCGCCATCTCCAAGGTCCTGTACGACAAGTACCCGGACCTGAACGAGAAGCGGGACTTCGATCAGATCGATAACGCGCCGGAGGAGAAGCAGCGCGGTATCACGATCAACATCTCGCACATCGAGTACCAGACCGAGAAGCGTCACTACGCCCACGTGGACGCTCCGGGTCACGCCGACTACATCAAGAACATGATCACCGGCGCGGCGCAGATGGACGGCGCCATCCTCGTGGTGGCCGCCACCGACGGTCCGATGGCCCAGACCCGTGAGCACGTGCTGCTCGCCCGCCAGGTGGGCGTGCCCTACCTGCTGGTGGCCCTCAACAAGTCCGACATGGTCGACGACGAGGAGATCCTCGAGCTCGTCGAGATGGAGGTCCGTGAGCTGCTGGGCTCCCAGGAGTTCGACGAGGACGCCCCCGTCATCCGCGTGTCCGCGCTGAAGGCCCTCGAGGGCGACGCCCAGTGGGTCAAGTCCGTCGAGGACCTCATGGACGCCGTCGACGAGTCCATCCCGGACCCGGTCCGTGACATGGACAAGCCGTTCCTCATGCCGATCGAGGACGTCTTCACCATCACCGGCCGCGGCACCGTGGTGACCGGCAAGGTGGAGCGCGGCAAGCTCGCCATCAACTCCGAGGTCGAGATCGTGGGTATCCGCGAGGCTCAGAAGACCACCGTCACCGGTATCGAGATGTTCCACAAGCAGATGGACGAGGCGTGGGCCGGTGAGAACTGCGGTCTGCTGCTGCGTGGCACCAAGCGTGAGGACGTCGAGCGCGGTCAGGTCGTCGTGAAGCCGGGTTCGATCACCCCGCACACCAACTTCGAGGCGCAGGTCTACATCCTGTCCAAGGACGAGGGCGGCCGTCACAACCCGTTCTACTCGAACTACCGCCCGCAGTTCTACTTCCGCACCACGGACGTCACCGGCGTCATCACCCTGCCCGAGGGCACCGAGATGGTCATGCCGGGCGACTCCACCGAGATGTCGGTCGAGCTCATCCAGCCGATCGCCATGGAGGAGGGCCTCGGCTTCGCCATCCGTGAGGGTGGCCGCACCGTGGGCTCCGGCCGCGTCACCAAGATCACCAAGTGATCGCCGCGGGCCACGGCCCGCAGTGACGACGCCGGGGGAGAACCCCTGACGTGAGAAGGCCCCGGACCGCGAGGTCCGGGGCCTTCCGCATGCTCGTCCTCGGCGGGGGATGCCCCGCGCCCGGGGCGAGCCCCACCGGGGTGGCGCGCTCAGGGCAGGCGCGGGGGAGTGGTGTCGTCGCTGTATCCGTAGCCGTCCTCGCGGCGCCCAGGCTCCGCGGGACGCGGGGCCTCCTGCGCCGGCAGACCGTAGGACGGGCGGACGCGGCCGGAGCCGTCGGCGGTGTCCTCCGTGCCCGATGCGACGGGGTGGGGCGACGCGACCGGGGTGGCCGGCGTCGCCGGGGTGGGGATACCGCCCGCACCGCGCAGGATCTCCCGCGCCTGCTCGGCGTGGTTGTGCTCCACCATCAACTCGTACTGCAGCGGGATCGTGGCGGTCAGGGACGTGAAGTCACGGTGGCCGCGGGTGGCGGCATGGCCGAGCGCCCCGAAGATGCCGAAGAAGATCGCGCCCATCAGGGCCGTCCACAGCAGAGTCAGGATCGGGGCTGAGGACAGCAGCATGAACATCGCGCCCAGGAAGAGGCCCAGCAGGAGGCCCTGCACGAGCCCGTTGGTGAAGGCGCGGCCCACCGTCATCCGGCCGGTGACGCGCTCGACCAGCTTCAGGTCGGTGCCCACGATCATCGTGCTCTGCACGGGGAAGTCGTGGTCGGCCAGGGTGTCGACGACGGTCTGCACCTCCTCGTAGGTGGCGTACACGCCGAGGGAGCGGGGGTGGGCGAGGTCGAAGACCCGCGTGGTCAGCGGGGATGTCTGGTGTGGTGCACTCATGCGCACACCATAGACGGCGCCCGTGGACGCTCCCCGGATGCCGGCGTGCATGACGGTCACGGCGGATGACAGGACAGGTCGCTCTCGTGACGGCATGTCCCGGGACGGGAGGGCCGTCAGGGCCTACAGCTGTTCCCATCACGGACCGGGTCGGATGTCGTCTGTCGATGTCCACGTAGACCGGCCGTGCCTTTCACTGGAGAAAGAGGAACCGAGTCCACCACTCCCTCGCCGCTCGAACTCCTCGGGGCGTCCCGTCGTCGATTCCTGGCCCTCGCCAGTGGCAGTGCCGGAGTTTTGGCCCGGTCCGCCTGCGCGGGAGGTGGCGGTGGCGATGATGCCCAGCAGGGCGGCGGCTCCGTCGCGGGCGAGCAGAAGTCCGCCGACAACCCGCTGGGTGTCGACGGCACCAAGCCGGTCGATGCGGTGATCTTCAACGGCGGCTATGGCGACCAGTACGCCCAGGACGCCGGCACCAAGTACAAGGAGCTCTACCCGGACGCCGACGTCAAGGTGAGCTCCACCGTGAACATCCAGCCGGACCTGCAGCCGCGCTTCGCGGGTGGCAACCCGCCGGATGTGTTCGACAACTCCGGTGCCCAGAAGCTCGCCATCGACGGTCTGGTGCCGCAGCTCGCCGCCCTGGACGATCTGCTCGCCGCCCCGATGCTCGACGCCGAGGGCACGGTCGAGGAGAATCTGCTGCCGGGGGTCAAGACCCCGGGCATGTTCGGCGACAAGTTCCTCGGGATGAACTACGTCTACACCGTGTTCGCCCTGTGGCACTCCGCCAAGGAGTTCGAGGAGAAGGGCTGGCAGGTCCCGCAGACCTGGGAGGAGCTCATGGCCCTCGGCGAGACGGTCAAGGACGAGGGTCGGTGGCTGTTCTCCTCCGGCGGACAGAACGCGTCGAACTACTACCAGGAGATGACCCTCTCCACGGCCGCCCAGCTGGGAGGCAAGGAGGTCCTGCAGAAGATCGACCGCCTGGAGGAGGGCGCCTTCGATCAGGACGCCATCGTCAAGGCGTACGACGCCATGGGGCAGGCCGTGAAGGCCGGGTACTTCCAGCCCGGCGGGGAGGGCATCAAGCACACCGATGCCCAGACCGCCTGGGTGCAGGGCAAGTCGGTGTTCTACCCGTCCGGCTCCCGGATCGAGAACGAGCAGGCCGACGTGACCCCCGAGGGGTACCGGATGACAGCCGCGCCGTACCCGGCGGTCGAGGGCGACGGCGCGCTGCCCTACGGGGCACTCCACGGCACCGCTGCCGAGCAGTACTTCGTGCCGGCGAAGGGCCAGAACCCCGCCGGTGGCGCCGAGTTCCTGCGCGTCATGCTCTCCAAGGAGCAGGCCGCGAACTTCTCGAAGCTCACCAAGGCCCCGTCGGTCATCAAGGACACCGTGCCCGAGGACGGCTTCGGTTCCAGCGCCCTGGCCTCGGTGACCAAGCTGATCTCGGCGGCCGGTGAGAACACCTTCACCTACAACTTCGTCGACTGGTACGGCCTCGGCCCCGAGACCATCACCAACTGGACCAGCTTCCTCAAGGGCGACATCGATGCCGCGACGCTGCGGCAGCGCGAGCAGGCCATGATCGACAAGGTCCGTGACGACGACTCCATCACCAAGTTCGAGGTCTCTGCATGAGCCTTCCCCCACGCCGGTCACGCCGGCGGAGACGACGCCCCAGGCCGCCCCGGTCGCGGGGCGTCGTCGCCGTCGGCGCCCGACTCCTGAGCGTGCTCTGTTCTTCCTGGTCTTCCTGGGGATCCCGCTGGGCGTCTACCTGATGTTCGTGGTCTCCCCGTTCGTCCAGTCGTTCTACTACTCTTTCACGGACTGGTCGGGTCTGAGCCCGTCGATGCGGTTCATCGGGTTGGAGAACTACCAGCGGATCGCGGGCGACCCCGTGTTCTGGAAGGCGCTGCGCAACAACCTGGTGCTGTTGGCCGTGCTGCCGATCGTCACCATCGGACTGGCCTTCGCCCTGGCGGTGATGCTGACCTTCGGCGGCAGCACCCAGGGTGGTGTGCGGGGCGTGCGCGGCTCGCCGTTCTACCGGGTCGTGAGCTTCTTCCCGTACGCCGTGCCGGCGGTGATCACCGGCATCCTGTTCAACTTCGTGTACCACCCCAGTGCGGGCCTGCTGAACGGTCTGCTGAACCTGGTGCTGCGGCCCTTCGGGGCGGGCCCCGTGTCGATCGCCTGGCTGGGTGACCAGCGGGTGGCGCTCGGGGCGGTGGCCTTCGCGATCATCTGGACCTTCGTGGGCTTCTACATGGTGATGTTCGTGGCGGCCATCAAGTCGGTGGGCCAGGAGGTGCTGGAGGCGGCGCGGCTGGACGGTGCCGGGCGCTTCCGCACGGCCGTGCAGATCGTGGCGCCGATGATGCGCGACAGCGTCTCCACCGCCCTGGTGTACATGGGGATCTTCGCGCTGGACGCCTTCACCTTCATCGCGGTGATGACGCCCAACGGCGGCACCGACAACAGCACCAGGGTCGTCTCCCAGTACCTGTACCAGACGGCCTTCAGTCAGGGCCGTGTCGGTGAGGCCAGCGCGATGGGTGTGGTGATGGCGCTCGTGACGATGCTCGTCGCCCTGATCGTCATGGGTCTGGGCCGCAGCCGGAAGGAGGGCTCCCGATGAGCACCACCGTGACCCCGGCCCCCGCGCCGGCCACCCACCGACGAACCCCGCGGCGTCCCGCCTCGGACCGCGGCGTCAGCGCCGTCTCGCACCTGGTGCTCGCCCTGTGGGCGGTGCTGGTGCTGTTCCCGCTGCTGTGGACGGTGTACACCTCGTTCAAGACCTCCAACGAGATCCTCACCGACCCGTTCGGTCTGCCCGCCTCCCCGCAGTGGAACAACTACTCCCGGGCGTGGAATGCGGCGAACATCGGGAGTACTTCCTCAACACCGTGATCGTGGTGGGCTCCGCGCTGGCCATGGTGATGCTGCTGGGCGCCATGTGCGCCTACGTGCTGGCGCGGTTCTCCTTCCGCGGCAACCGCATCATCTACTACGGGATGATCGCGGGCCTCACCTTCCCGATCTTCCTGGCGGTCGTCCCGCTGTTCTTCATCCTGCAGAACATGGGGCTGATCGGCGGGCGCATCGGACTGCTGGGCGTGATCCTGTCGTACGTGGCGTTCGCCCTGCCGTTCACGGTGTTCTTCCTGCATTCGTTCTTCGTGGGCCTGCCGCAGGAGAGCTCCGAGGCCGCGGCGCTGGACGGGGCGGGCGACTTCCGCACCTTCTTCCAGATCATGCTGCCGATGGCGAAGCCGGGTCTGGTGTCGGTCGCGATCTTCAACTTCCTGGGCCTGTGGAACCAGTACCTGCTGCCGTTGGTGCTGAACACGGATCCGCGCAATGCGGTGCTGGCGCAGGGGCTGGTGAACCTGCAGGCACAGCAGGGCTACCGCACCGTCTGGGCAGGCATGTTCGCCTCCGTGGTGATCACTGTGCTGCCGGTGCTGGTGGTGTACGTGATCTTCCAGCGTCAGCTGCAGGGCGGGGTCGGGACCAGCACCGACAAGTGATTCCCTGATCGGGTGAGTCTGTGATCGGTGCGCGGGCAGCGCACCATCGGCGGGCGGTGGGCTGTGACACGGTCCACCGCCCGCGGCCTTGAGGGACCACCACCGGGGATGGCAGACTGGCGGGGTTGTCTGTGCGGGCCGACATCCCCGGTTCCGTTCTCCCCGTGGGCGCACTGCATCGCGCGGGGCGAATGATCACCGGACGTGGCCCGTCCCGGGGATGCGAACGGTGGGCACCCGCCCCCGAATGCGCATCGTCGAAGGGATCAGCACGGACACCGCAGCCGGACACGGCAGCCCCCACACGGGTCGATGCACCCCGAGGAGTCCGACACGCCCGTCCTCGGGGGCCGGAGCCGACTGCGGAAATGTCATCTGACGTTGAAGAGAGAGACGAAGGACGCCATGGCGGGACAGAAGATCCGCATCCGGCTCAAGTCGTACGACCACGAGGTCATCGACAGCTCGGCGCGCAAGATCGTCGACACGGTGACCCGTGCCGGTGCGACGGTCGTGGGCCCGGTGCCGCTGCCGACTGAAAAGAACGTGTTCGTGGTCATCCGGTCGCCCCACAAGTACAAGGACTCCCGTGAGCATTTCGAGATGCGCACGCACAAGCGACTGATCGACATCGTCGATCCCACGCCGAAGGCCGTGGATTCGCTCATGCGCCTCGACCTGCCGGCGGACGTCAACATCGAGATCAAGCTCTGAGGCAGGTCGACATGAGCAACAACCTCACCGGACAGGCCGCCCGCCCGGTCTCGGGCGTGCTCGGCACCAAGATCGGCATGACCCAGGTGTGGGACGAGAACGGCAAGCTCGTTCCCGTCACCGTCGTGCAGGCCGGACCGAACGTCGTCACCCAGGTCCGCTCCGTCGAGACCGACGGCTACGACGCCGTGCAGATCGCCTACGGGCAGATCGACCCGCGCAAGGTCTCCAAGCCGCTGAAGGGCCACTTCGAGAAGGCCGGCGTGACCCCGCGCCGTCACCTCGCCGAGCTGCGCACCTCCAACGCCTCGGAGTACACCGTCGGCCAGGAGATCGACGCGTCGATCTTCGAGGCCGGCCAGAAGGTCGACGTCGTCGGCACCACCAAGGGCAAGGGCACCGCCGGCGTCATGAAGCGCCACGGCTTCGCGGGTGTGGGCGCCTCCCACGGTGCGCACCGCAACCACCGCAAGCCGGGTTCCATCGGCGGCGCCTCGACCCCCGGGCGCGTGTTCAAGGGCCTGCGCATGGCGGGCCGCATGGGCAACGTCCGCACCAGTGTTCAGAACCTGACCGTTCACGCGGTCGACGTGGAGAAGGGCCTCGTGCTCGTCAAGGGCGCCGTCCCCGGCCCCAAGGGCGGCCTCGTGCTGGTCCGCTCCGCCGTCAAGAGCTCCGCGAAGGAGGCCTGAGACCGATGGCCAATCTGACCGTCGACGTGCTCGATCCGGCCGGCAAGAAGTCCGGGACCGCCGAGCTCCCCGCGTCGATCTTCGACGCGCAGACGAATGTTCCGCTGATCCACCAGGTGGTCGTCGCCCAGCTGGCGGCCGCTCGTCAGGGCACCCACAAGGCGAAGAACCGCGGTGAGGTGTCCGGTGGCGGCAAGAAGCCGTACAAGCAGAAGGGCACCGGCCGCGCCCGCCAGGGGTCGACCCGCGCTCCGCAGTTCGCCGGCGGTGGCGTCGTGCACGGGCCGGTCCCGCGCGACTACAGCCAGCGGACCCCGAAGAAGATGAAGGCCGCCGCCCTGCGCGGTGCCCTCTCCGATCGCGCCCGTCACGGCCGCGTGCACGTGGTCTCCGCTCTGCTGGAGGGCACCGCACCGTCCACCAAGGCCGCCGTGCGCACGCTGTCCGCCGTCTCCGATCGTCGCCACCTACTGGTGGTCGTCGACCGCGCCGACGAGCTGGGTGCGATGTCCGCGCGCAACCTGCGCAACGCGCATGTGCTGTTCGCCGATCAGCTGAACACCTACGACGTCATGCTGTCCGACGACGTCGTGTTCACCACCGGGGCGCTCGAGGCGTTCGTGGCCACGGCCACGCTCACCCTGCCCGCCTCCGCCGCGGGGGCCCGCCGGGTCACCGCGGACGAGTCCGCCACGCCGGTCTCCGCCGCGGCCGCCGCGCCGTACGGTGAGGGTTCGGCCGCCGCCCTGGCCGACGGCACCGCGCCGTCCGGCTACACCATCAAGGGCAATGCGGGCTCGATGAAGTACCACACCGAGGACTCCCCGTGGTACGGCCGCACCAAGGCCGAGGTCTGGTTCGCGACGGAGGAGGCCGCACAGGCCGCCGGCTTCGTGAACGCCGTCCGGGCGTCCGCTGAGGAGGAGTCGAAGTGACCTCGCTGAACAAGGACCCGCGCGACGTGCTGCTCGCGCCCGTCGTCTCCGAGAAGAGCTACGGCCTGATGAACGAGGGCAAGTACACCTTCGTGGTGGACTCCCGCGCCAACAAGACCGAGATCAAGAACGCCGTGGAGTCCGTCTTCGGCGTGAAGGTCCTCTCGGTGAACACCATCAACCGCCAGGGCAAGACCCGCCGCACCCGCTTCGGGATGGGCAAGCGCAAGGACACCAAGCGCGCGATCGTGACCCTGGTCGACGGAACCATCGACATCTTCGGAGGGTCGGTCGCCTGAGGCGGCCGCACCGAGAAGAGACGAAGAGACTGAGGGAAACCCACCATGGGAATTCGCAAGCACAAGCCGACCACGCCGGGCCGTCGCGGCTCCAGCGTCGCCGACTTCGTCGAGATCACCCGTTCCACGCCGGAGAAGTCGCTGGTCCGCCCGCTGACCAAGTCCGGCGGCCGCAACAACAACGGTCGTGTGACCTCCCGCCACCGCGGCGGCGGCCACAAGCGTGCGTACCGCGTCATCGACTTCCGTCGTCATGACAAGGACGGCGTGAACGCCAAGGTCGCGCACATCGAGTACGACCCCAACCGCACCGCCCGCATCGCGCTGCTCCACTACACGGACGGCGAGAAGCGCTACATCCTGGCCCCGGCCAAGCTGCGTCAGGGTGACTGGGTGGAGAACGGCCCGAACGCCGACATCAAGCCCGGCAACAACCTGCCCCTGCGGAACATCCCGCTGGGCACCGTGATCCACGCGATCGAGCTCCGTCCCGGCGGCGGCGCCAAGATCGCCCGCTCCGCGGGCGCCTCGGTGCAGCTGGTCGCGAAGGAGGGCCCCTACGCCCAGCTGCGCATGCCCTCCGGCGAGATCCGCAACGTGGACCTCCGCTGCCGCGCCACCATCGGCGAGGTCGGCAACGCCGAGCAGTCGAACATCAACTGGGGCAAGGCCGGCCGCATGCGCTGGAAGGGCAAGCGCCCGCACGTCCGCGGTGTCGTGATGAACCCGGTGGACCACCCGCACGGTGGTGGTGAGGGCCGCACCTCGGGTGGTCGTCACCCGGTGTCGCCCTGGGGCAAGCCCGAGGGCCGCACCCGCCGCCCGAACAAGGCGAGCGACAAGCTCATCGTCCGCCGTCGTCGCACCGGCAAGAAACGCTGATAGGGAGATCCGCACACCATGCCTCGCAGCATTTCCAAGGGCCCGTTCGTCGACGACCACCTGCAGAAGAAGGTGGATGCCGCGAACGAGAAGGGCTCCAAGAACGTCATCAAGACCTGGTCGCGTCGTTCGGTCATCACGCCGGACTTCCTCGGCCACACCTTCGCAGTGCACGACGGCCGCAAGCACGTCACGGTGTTCGTCACCGAGTCGATGGTCGGCCACAAGCTCGGCGAGTTCGCTCCGACGCGGACTTTCAAGGGCCACGAGAAGGACGACAAGAAGGGCCGCCGTCGCTGACCCCGGTCGGTGACGTGCAGCTCTGAGTCGAGAACTCGAAGAGAAGAAAGCAGGGAACGATGGAAGCCAAGGCGCAGGTGCGGTACCTCCGCATGTCGCCCACCAAGGCCCGTCGCGTTGTGGACCTGATCCGTGGCAAGAGCACGACGGAGGCCGAGAACGTGCTGCGGTTCGCCCCGCAGGCCGCCTCCGAGCCCGTCCTGAAGCTCGTGCAGTCCGCGATCGCCAACGCCCGGGTGAAGGCCGACCAGGCGGGGGAGCGCTTCGATGAGCGCGACCTCGTCGTGTCCGCCGCGTACGTCGACGAGGGCCCGACCATGAAGCGGTTCCAGCCGCGCGCTCAGGGTCGTGCCTTCCAGATCAAGAAGCGCACCAGCCACGTCACCGTGGTGGTCGCTCCCGCGAAGAAGTAAGGAGACCCGCCAAGTGGGCCAGAAGGTCAATCCGAACGGGTTCCGTCTCGGGATCACCACGGAGCACACCAGCCGCTGGTTCGCCGACTCCTCCAAGGAGGGTCAGCGCTACCGCGACTACGTGAAGGAAGACGTCGCGATCCGCAAGCTCATGTCCGACGGACTCGAGCGCGCCGGTATCGCGAAGGTCGAGATCGAGCGCACCCGCGACCGGGTGCGTGTGGATCTGCACACCGCTCGTCCGGGCATCGTCATCGGGCGCCGCGGCGCCGAGGCGGAGCGCCTGCGCGGTGAGCTGGAGAAGCTCACCGGCAAGCAGATCCAGCTGAACATCCTCGAGGTCAAGAACCCCGAGGCCGACGCTCAGCTGGTCGCGCAGGGCATCGCCGAGCAGCTCGCGGCCCGTGTGTCCTTCCGCCGTGCCATGCGCAAGGGCATCCAGTCCGCGCAGCGCGCCGGCGCCAAGGGCATCCGCGTGGCGGTCTCCGGCCGCCTCGGCGGCGCCGAGATGAGCCGCAGCGAGTTCTACCGCGAGGGCCGCGTGCCGCTGCACACCCTCCGCGCGAACATCGACTACGGCTTCCATGAGGCGCGCACGCCCTTCGGCCGGATCGGCGTGAAGGTCTGGATCTACAACGGCGACATCACCGCCAAGGAGCTGGCGGCCCAGACCGCGGCGCAGGCCCCCCGGGGCGGCCGCGATCGTCGGGCCGAACGCCCCCGCGGTCGTCGCAACGAGCGCAACGCCGCCGCCCGCCAGGGCGCCGAGCAGCAGGCCCCGGCCGCTGCCGAGGCGGCCACCGCGCCCGCCGAGAACGGAACGGAGGCCTGAGGGACATGCTGATCCCCCGCAGGACCAAGCACCGCAAGCAGCACCACCCGACCCGCAGCGGCATGGCCAAGGGCGGCACCGATCTCGCCTTCGGCGACTACGGCATCCAGGCGCTCGCGCCGGCGTACGTCACCAACCGGCAGATCGAGTCGGCCCGTATCGCCATGACCCGCTACATGAAGCGTGGCGGCAAGGTGTACATCAACATCTACCCCGACCGTCCGCTCACCAAGAAGCCCGCCGAGGTCCGCATGGGTTCCGGTAAGGGCTCCGTGGAGTGGTGGGTCGCCAACGTCAAGCCGGGCCGCGTCATGTTCGAGGTGGCCGGCGTCCCCGAGGACGTGGCGCGTGAGGCCCTCCGCCTCGCGATCCACAAGCTCCCCATGAAGTGCCGCATCCTGAGCCGAGAGGGTGGTGACATCTGATGGCAGCGACCAAGCTCACCGCCGCCGAGATCGACAAGCTGGACGACGCCCAGCTGGTCGAGGAGCTGGCCAAGGCGAAGGACGAGCTGTTCAAGCTCCGCTTCCAGTCCGCGACCGGGCAGCTGGAGAGCCACGCCCGCCTGCGCTCCGTGCGCAAGGACATCGCGCGGATCTACACGATCCTGCGCGAGCGCGAGCTCGGTATCCGTCAGGCCCCCGGCTCGGCCGAGTGATCGAATCGAGGAACTGAGAGATGAACGAGAACAGCACCGCTCCCGACAGCATCACCGACGCCACCGAGGCCGAGGTCGAGGAGCTGGCCAAGGAGGGCGGCCACGCGTCGTCCCACGAGCGCCCGTACCGCAAGACCCTTCGCGGGTACGTCGTCTCCGACAAGATGGACAAGACCATCGTCGTCGAGGTCGAGGACCGCATGAAGCATGCGCTGTACGGCAAGGTCATGAAGAAGACCCACCGCTTCAAGGCCCATGACGAGGAGAACGTCGCCGGCATCGGCGACCGCGTTCTGCTCATGGAGACCCGCCCGCTGAGCGCCTCCAAGCGCTGGCGTCTGGTGGCGATCCTCGAGAAGGCCAAGTGATCCGACGGCGATCCCGCTGATCGCCCCGGCACCAGGACGGGCCGGTCCTCCCACAGGGAGGGCCGGCCCGTTCGTCGCGCCGTGGCCGCGCTGGTAGAGGCCCTCGGCGTATCGCTGCCGGCGCGACGCCTCACGGGCCACTGACATGGGGCAGGTCGGCCGACGACCGCCCGAACCACGAGACCAAACGCACACACCAGGCCTGACGGGCGGGGTTCCGACACCGGTGGGCCCTGGCGTAAGCTGGACGGGTTGCTCCCGGGCCCCGCTGCATCCACCTTTCGGTGGAGGACTGTCAGCCCGGGGGAGCGCCCGGACCCGGTTCCGCCCTCGCGGTGGGGCCAGCCCAGTCGGAGACCTCGCGTCGACCTTGGTCGATGCCTGAGTCCGACTCGGGTTTCTTTTATGCCCGGGAGCAGACGCCCGATCCGCCTCGGCGGAGCGGACGTCACGTCCGATATCCGTTCCGCAAGGCTCGACCCGCCACGACGGGGAGAGAACCGGCGAGACGCAAGGAGAACTGAGTGATTCAGCAGGAGACGCGACTGAAGGTCGCCGACAACACGGGTGCGAAGGAGATTCTCTGCATCCGCGTTCTCGGTGGCTCCGGTCGCCGCTACGCCAGCATCGGCGACACCATCGTGGCGACCGTCAAGGACGCCATCCCCGGTGGTAACGTCAAGAAGGGCGACGTGGTCAAGGCCGTCGTCGTCCGCACCGTCAAGGAGCGTCGCCGCAGCGACGGCTCCTACATCCGCTTCGATGAGAACGCCGCGGTGATCCTCAAGAACGACGGCGAGCCGCGCGGCACCCGCATCTTCGGCCCGGTGGGTCGCGAGCTGCGCGACAAGCGCTTCATGAAGATCATCTCGCTGGCCCCGGAGGTGCTCTGACCATGGCGCGCATGAAGATCAAGAAGGGTGACCTGGTGCAGGTCATCACCGGTCGCACCAGCGACGAGGAGAAGGCCGCCAAGCGCGGTCTCGCCGCGGGCGACAAGGGGAAGCAGGGCCGCGTGCTCGAGGTCTTCCCGGAGACCCAGAAGGTGCTCGTGGAGGGCGTGAACCGTCGCACCCGCCACCTGCGTGCCTCCCAGGCCGGTGCCGGCGGCATCGAGCAGCGTGAGGCCCCGATCCACGTCTCGAACGTGGCGCTGGTGGACCCGGAGGACAACAAGCCCACCAAGGTCGGCTTCCGCGTCGAGACCGTCGAGCTGGAGAACGGCCGCACCAAGCAGGTGCGCGTGCGCTACTCCAAGCGCTCGGGGAAGGACATCTGATGACCGAGACCGCCACCAAGGTCCAGCCGCGCCTGAAGACTCGCTACCGCGAGGAGATCAAGGGCCAGCTCACCGAGCAGTTCGGCTACACCAACGTCATGCTGGTGCCCGGCCTGACCAAGATCGTCGTGAACATGGGTGTCGGCGACGCCGCCCGTGACTCCAAGGTGATCGACGGCGCCATCAAGGACCTCGCCGCCATCACCGGCCAGAAGCCGCAGGTCACCAAGGCCCGCAAGTCCATCGCGCAGTTCAAGCTGCGTGAGGGCATGCCGATCGGTGCGCACGTCACGCTGCGCGGCGACCGCATGTGGGAGTTCCTGGATCGTCTGCTCTCCACCGCTCTGCCGCGCATCCGCGACTTCCGCGGTCTGTCGCCGAAGCAGTTCGACGGGCACGGCAACTACACCTTCGGTCTGACGGAGCAGGTCATGTTCCATGAGATCGACCAGGACCGGATCGACCGGGTCCGCGGTATGGACATCACGGTCGTCACCACCGCCACCACCGACGACGAGGGACGCGCCCTGCTGAAGGCGCTCGGCTTCCCGTTCAAGGAGAACTGACATGGCCAAGACCGCCCTGATCAAGAAGCAGGAGCGCAAGCCCAAGTTCGCGGTGCGCGCCTACACCCGGTGCCAGCGCTGCGGTCGTCCGCACTCCGTGTACCGGAAGTTCGGGCTGTGCCGCGTGTGCCTGCGCGAGATGGCTCACCGCGGTGAGCTGCCCGGCGTCACGAAGAGCAGCTGGTAAGGACTATCGCCACAGGTCCGCGGCCGTGAGGCCCGCGGAAACCAGGTGAGGAAGAAGCAGACGACATGACCATGACCGACCCGATCGCGGACATGCTGACGCGGATCCGGAACGCCTCCGGGGCGTACCACGACACCGTGTCCATGCCGTATTCGAAGCTGAAGAGCCGCATCGCCGACATCCTCAAGGCCGAGGGGTACATCCTCGACTGGCATGAGGAGGAGGCCGAGGTCGGCAAGACGCTGGTGCTGGAGCTCAAGTACGGCCAGAGCCGTGAGCGTGCCATCTCCGGTGTCCGCCGCATCTCGAAGCCCGGCCTGCGTGTGTACGCGAAGTCCACCAACCTGCCCAAGGTCCTCGGCGGCCTGGGCGTGGCGATCCTGTCCACGTCCTCCGGCCTCCTGACCGACAAGCAGGCTGCCAAGAAGGGTGTGGGCGGGGAAGTCCTCGCCTACATCTGGTGAGCGGGGGAGGAGAACCACTATGTCCCGCATCGGACGCCTGCCGGTCGCTGTGCCGGCCGCTGTCAACGCCGTCGTCATCGAGGGCCAAAAGGTCACCGTGAACGGCCCCAAGGGCGAGCTCTCCCACGAGGTGCCCACGCCCCTGACCGTCGAGCGCGGCGAGGACGGCTCCATCGTCGTGAACCGTCCCGACGACGAGCGTGAGAACAAGGCCCTGCACGGCCTCACCCGCACGCTCATCAACAACATGGTCCTCGGTGTGACCGAGGGCTTCACCAAGAAGCTGGAGATCGTCGGCACGGGCTACCGTGTCCAGGCCAAGGGCACCGACCTCGAGTTCGCCCTCGGCTTCTCCCACCCCGTGCTGGTGAAGGCGCCCCAGGGCATCACCTTCGCTGTCGAGTCGCCCACCAAGTTCTCGGTGACCGGCATCGACAAGCAGCTGGTGGGCGAGGTCGCCGCCAACATCCGCAAGATCCGCAAGCCCGAGCCGTACAAGGGCAAGGGCGTGCGCTACGCGGACGAGGTCGTGCTGCGCAAGGCCGGAAAGGCTGGTAAGTGATCATGGGCTACGCACTGAAGCACACCAAGGGCAAGCCCGGTGGCCGCCTCCGCCTGCGCGGTCGTCGTCACCTGCGCGTGCGCCGTCGCGTGGTGGGCACCGAGCAGCGTCCGCGCCTCGTGGTCACCCGCTCGCAGCGCCACGTGTTCGTGCAGATCGTGGACGACTCCAAGGGTGTGACCCTGGCGTCTGCCTCGACCATGGAGGCCGACCTGCGCGGCTCCGAGGGCACGAAGACCGACAAGGCCCGCTCCGTCGGCGCGCTCGTGGCCGAGCGCGCCAAGGCTGCCGGCATCGAGTCCGTCGTGTTCGACCGCGGCGGGAACAAGTACCACGGCCGTGTGGCCGCCGTCGCCGACGGCGCCCGCGAGGCCGGCCTGGCGCTGTGACCGGCTCCCGGGACCAGGACGAGAAGAGGATCTGAACATGGCTGCACAGCAGCGGAACAGCGGTCCCTCGGCCACCGGCCGGCGGGGCGAGAACAGCAACGAGGACAGCCGCGGGCGCGGCCACCAGGACCGCGGCGGCCGTCGCGGTGAGCGCGGTGGGCGTGGCCACCAGGACGCCGAGAAGTCGGCGTTCCTGGAGCGCGTGGTGAGCATCAACCGCGTCTCCAAGGTCGTCAAGGGCGGCCGCCGCTTCTCCTTCACCGCCCTCGTGGTGGTGGGTGACGGCGACGGCACCGTCGGTGTCGGCTACGGCAAGGCCAAGGAGGTGCCGGCCGCGATCTCCAAGGGTGTCGAGGAGGCGAAGAAGAACTTCTTCCGCGTCCCGCGCATCCAGGGCACCGTGGTGCACCCGGTGCAGGGCGAGGACGCCGCGGGCGTCGTGCTCCTGCGTCCGGCGGCCCCCGGTACCGGTGTGATCGCTGGCGGTCCGGTGCGCGCGGTGCTCGAGTGCGCCGGCGTGCACGACGTGCTCAGCAAGTCGATGGGCTCCTCGAACGCCATCAACATCGTGCGGGCCACCGTGGACGCCCTCAAGCAGCTGGAGGAGCCGGAGGCCGTCGCGGCCCGCCGTGGTCTTCCCGTGGAGGACGTCGCCCCGGCGGCTCTGCTCCGGGCCCAGGCCGAGGGCCGCGCTGCGGCCCGTGCGGAGAAGGTGGGTGCGTGATGCAGCTCAAGGTGACCCAGGTGCGATCCGTCATCGGCGGCAACCAGACCCAGCGCGCCACCCTGCGCGGCCTCGGCCTCAAGCGCATCGGTGACGTGGTGGTGAAGGAGGACCGCCCCGAGATCCGCGGCATGATCCGCGCCGTCACCCACCTGGTGACGGTCGAAGAGGTGGACTGACATGACCGACAGCAACAACCCGCTCAAGCTGCACGACCTGCGCCCCGCGCCGGGTGCGAAGACCGCCCGGACCCGTGTGGGCCGTGGTGAGGGCAGCAAGGGCAAGACCGCGGGCCGCGGCACCAAGGGCACCAAGGCCCGCTACCAGGTGCCGGCCGGCTTCGAGGGCGGCCAGATGCCGCTGCACATGCGGCTCCCGAAGCTGCGTGGCTTCACCAACCCGTTCCGGGTGGAGTACCAGGTCGTGAACCTGTCCACCCTGCAGGAGCTGTTCCCCGAGGGCGGCACCGTGACGGTGGAGGACCTTGTGGCCAAGGGCGCCGTGCGCAAGAACCAGCCCGTGAAGGTGCTGGGTACCGGCGACGTCAGCGTCAAGCTGGACGTCACCGCCCAGAAGTTCTCCGCCTCGGCGGAGCAGAAGATCACCGCGGCGGGTGGGACCGTCACTCGCGCGTGAATCTCTTTTGACGGGGCACCGTGGCAGGCTTAGCCTGACCGCGGTGCCCCGTCGCCGTCCCCGGGGCAGAGCGCGCCCCGCCGTCCCGTCCCGTCCGGACCCCAGGAGGGAACCCCTGTGAACGCCTTTCTCCGTGCGTTCCGCACGCCGGAGCTGCGCGCGAAGATCTTCTTCACGCTGGCACTGCTGGCGATCTACCGCCTCGGCGTGTTCGTGCCGACCCCCGGTTTCGACTACACGAACCTGATGATCTGCTCTGATCAGGCGCTCAACGGCGCGGGGCAGTCCGGCAACGTGCTGGGGATGGTGAACCTGTTCTCCGGTGGGGCGCTGCTGCAGATGTCGATATTCGCCCTCGGCGTGATGCCGTACATCACCGCGTCGATCATCGTGCAGCTGCTGCGGGTCGTGATCCCCCGGTTCGAGGCCCTGCACAAGGAGGGCGCGTCCGGCACCGCGAAGCTCACCCAGTACACCCGGTACCTGACGATCGGCCTAGCGATCCTGCAGGCGACCACGATCATCACGATGGTGCGCTCCGGCAACTTCTTCATCGGCTGCGCCCTGGAGGTCATCCCCGACCAGTCGATCCCCGCGCTGCTGCTGATGATCCTCACGATGACCGTCGGCACCGTGCTGATCATGTGGATGGGGGAGATGATCACCGAGCGCGGCATCGGCAACGGCATGTCGCTGCTGATCTTCACCTCCATCGCGGCGTCGTTCCCGATGGCCCTGGGGCAGATCTTCCAGGCGCAGGGTTGGGTGACCTTCCTGCTGGTGATGCTGCTGGCGCTGGTGATCCTGGTGGGTGTGGTGTTCGTGGAGCAGTCGCAACGGCGCGTGCCCGTGCAGTACGCCAAGCGGATGGTGGGCCGACGCACCTACGGCGGCACCTCCACCTACATCCCGATCAAGGTGAACCAGGCGGGCGTGATCCCGGTGATCTTCGCCAGCTCGATCCTCACCATCCCGATGCTCGCCGCCTCCTTCGGGGACCCGACCTCCTCGTGGGTGCAGTGGATCAACGCGAACCTCGTCATGGGCATCTCGTTCTCCTGGATCTACGCCCTGGTGTACGTCGGGCTGATCATCTTCTTCGCGTTCTTTTACGTGTCGATCACCTTCAACGCGGAGGAGATCGCCGACAACATGAAGAAGTACGGCGGGTTCATCCCCGGCGTGCGCGCCGGAAAGCCCACCGAGCGGTACCTGCAGTACGTCATCAACCGCATCCAGGCCCCCGGTGCCGTGTACCTCGCGATCATCGCGCTGATCCCGCTGCTGGCCCTGGTGTACCTCTCGGCCTCCCAGAACTTCCCCCTCGGCGGCGCGTCGCTGCTGATCGTGATCGGCGTCGGTCTCGACACCGTGAAGCAGATCGATGCCAAGCTGCAGCAGCACCACTACGAGGGTCTGCTGCGCTGACCCCCGGCGCGTCCTGACGCGACCCGGCCGCCGTTCTCCCCACCCTGCCGTGCGCCCTGCGCCCGGCCCCACTCGAAGGGACATCGCGTGACCCACGCCCCCGCCTCCGCCCGTCGTCTGCTGATCGTCGGTCCCCCTGGGGCCGGCAAGGGCACCCAGGCCGCCCGCATCAGCGAGGCCCTGGGCATCCCCGCCATCTCCACCGGCGACATCTTCCGCGCGAACGTCTCCCAGGAGACCGAGCTGGGCGTCCTCGCGAAGTCGTACATGGACCGCGGCGAGTACGTGCCCGACGAGGTCACCAACGACATGGTCCGCTCCCGCCTGGCGGAGGACGACGCCCGCGAGGGCTTTTTGCTCGACGGCTACCCCCGCACCCTCGACCAGGTCTCCGCGCTCGACGGGATCCTCTCCGACGCCGGCCTCGCGCTCGACGCGGTGATCCTGCTCGAGGTCGACGTGGAGGAGGTCGTCGGACGCCTCGTGGCGCGCGGCGAGCAGTCCGGCCGCAGCGACGACAACGAGGAGACCATCCGCCGGCGCCTCGAGGTGTACGCGGAGCAGACCGAACCGCTGATCGCCGTGTACGACGAGCGCGGCCTGGTGCGGCGGATCGACGGCATGCGCTCCATCGACGAGGTCACCGCCGAGATCCTCGGCGCCCTCGGCGCCTGAGCGGGCGATGCTGGGCCTCGGCCGCTCCCGTGTGGAGCTGAAGACTCCGGAGCAGATCGCGCTCATGCGGCGCAGCGGCCTGCTGCTGTCGCAGGTGCATGACATGCTCGCCCGGGAGCTGCGGCCGGGCATCACCACCGCGCAGCTCGACGCCCTGGCCGAGGAGATGATCCGCGACCACGGCGCCACCCCCAACTTCCTGGGCTATCAGGGCTACCCGGCGACGCTGTGTATCAGTGTGAACGAGGTCGTGGTCCACGGCATCCCCGGCGCTCAGGAGCTGCGGGAGGGTGATGTGGTGTCCATCGACGGCGGCTGCATCGTGGAGGGTTGGCATTCCGACGCCGCCCGCACCCATATCGTCGGGCAGCCGCGCCGACCCGCCGACGTCGAGCTGGTGGAGCTGACTGAACGGGCCCTGTGGGAGGGCATTGCGGCCCTCGCCACCGCCCGGCGGGTGGGGGAGATCGGCGCCGCCGTGGAGGACTTCGTCGAGGCCGAGGCGGGGGAGACGCTCTCCCACCTGGAGGGTTTCGGCGGTCATGGCATCGGCACCGCCATGCACATGGAGCCGGATGTCATGAACTACCGCACTCGGGATCGCGGCCCGAAGGTGGTCCCCGGGATGTGCCTGGCGATCGAGCCGATGCTCATCCAGGGCCCCGGCGACTGGGAGCAGCTCGACGACGGGTGGACCATCGTGGCCACCGGCGGCGGGCGCGCGGCCCACTGGGAGCATTCCGTGGCCGTGACGGAGCAGGGCCTGCTCGTCCTCACCGAGCGGGACGGGGGAGCGGCCCGGCTGGCCGAGCGGGGAATTCGCACCGCTCCCGACCCCGTCGCGAGCTGAGGCCGATCGGGCAGGGGCCGACGGCGGGCCGCGACGTGACCCGCCCCACCTGAGATCACCCTGGGCAGACACGACCTGGCCGTGTAGGATGGACGGCTGGGTGTGCTCCCTGCGCGTTAGGAGCCGCCCGCGCGCGAGCTGGGACTCGAGCGCCCCGCTGACCTGCGGAAGCGGACGAGGCGCCCTTCGGGGACGCGAGGTCCGGATTCATGGTCCCGGGCGTTCCCCGGCTCGTGGACCGGTATCGACGCGACGACCCTGCGCCCGCCCTGCGGGCCGGAGGAGATTGGGGATCCATGGCCAAGAAGGACGGCGTCATCGAGGTCGAGGGCACGGTGACGGAGGCGCTCGCCAACGCGCGCTTCCGCGTGGAGCTCGACAACGGGCACAAGGTCCTCGCGCACATCTCCGGAAAGATGCGTCAGCACTACATCCGCATCCTGCCGGAGGACCGCGTGGTCGTGGAGCTCAGCCCCTACGACCTCGACAAGGGTCGCATCGTCTACCGCTACAAGTGATCCGCCCCGGCGGATCCCCTCGGGGCCGCCGTGCGGCGGCCCCGCGTCCGTGAGAAGGAAGAGATGAAGGTCAAGCCGAGCGTCAAGCCGATCTGTGACAAGTGCAAGGTGATCCGTCGCCACTCGCGCGTCATGGTCATCTGCGCCAACCCTCGTCACAAGCAGCGCCAGGGCTGAGCCCCGGCGTGTGACCCCCCGGTCGCCACGGCGACCGACGCCCCTGAGGGGCACCTGCCCGCCCCGCGGGCGCACAACAGAAGAGTCGGCACCACCCGCATCAGCGGGCCACCCGCAGGACGGAGGCTGCGGCGCACCGATCGACAGACGGTGCGGGGTGTCGGATCAGGCCTCCGGGAACAGTAGGAGAACTGCACCATGGCACGTCTTGTGGGAGTCGACCTGCCGCGCGAGAAGCGCACCGAGGTCGCCCTGACGTACATCTTCGGCGTGGGCCGCACCCGCGCTCTGGAGACCCTCGCCGCCACCGGCGTCGACGGCAACACGCGTGTGCGTGACCTGACCGACGACGACCTCGTGAAGCTGCGTGACCACATCGAGGCGAACTACCGGGTGGAGGGCGACCTGCGCCGCGAGGTCGCCGCCGATATCCGCCGCAAGGTCGAGATCGGCAGCTACCAGGGCCTGCGCCACCGCCGCGGCCTGCCCGTGCGCGGCCAGCGCACCAAGACCAACGCGCGCACCCGCAAGGGCCCCAAGCGCACCGTCGCCGGCAAGAAGAAGGCTCGCTGATCCGGCGCCCCGCGCCGCGATCCGCCGCAGTCACTCCGCGCTCCGCCCGGCCGTCGGCCCGCTGAGCCGAGCGCACCGATCATCTGGACCCACCCGAGGAGTTCCGCCGCATGGCAACCAAGACCCGCCAGGCCTCCGCCGCGCGCAAGCCGCGCCGCAAGGACAAGAAGAACGTCGTCAACGGCCAGGCCCACATCAAGAGCACCTTCAACAACACCATCGTGTCCATCACGGACCCGACGGGCGCCGTCATCTCCTGGGCCTCCGCCGGCCAGGTCGGCTTCAAGGGCTCGCGCAAGTCCACCCCGTACGCCGCGCAGATGGCCGCCGAGGCCGCCGCACGCCGCGCCCAGGAGCACGGCATGAAGAAGGTCGACGTGTTCGTCAAGGGCCCGGGCTCCGGCCGCGAGACCGCGATCCGCTCCCTCACCGCGACCGGCCTCGAGGTCGGCTCGATCCAGGACGTCACCCCCCAGGCGCACAACGGCACCCGTCCGCCGAAGCGCCGCCGCGGCTGACCGACACCCATCCGACTCCGGAAGTCCACCCCACCTGAGCGTCATATGGCGGACGCTCCCAGAAAGGACACACCGTGCTCATTGCACAGCGCCCCACGCTGACCGAAGAGGTCGTGTCGGAGTACCGCTCCCGGTTCGTCATCGAGCCGCTGGAGCCCGGGTTCGGCTACACGCTCGGCAATTCCCTGCGCCGCACCCTGCTGTCCTCCATCCCCGGTGCCGCGGTCACCTCGATCCGCATCGACGGTGTGCTGCACGAGTTCAGCACCGTCCCCGGGGTGAAGGAGGACGTCACCGAGATCATCCTCAACATCAAGGACCTGGTCGTCTCCTCGGAGAACGACGAGCCGGTCGTGATGTACCTCCGCAAGGAGGGCGAGGGTGAGGTCACCGCCGCGGACATCACCCCGCCGGCGGGTGTCGAGATCCACAACCCGGAGCTGCACATCGCGACCCTCAACTCCACCGGTCGGCTCGAGATCGAGCTGATCGTGGAGCGTGGCCGCGGGTACGTCTCCGCCGCGCAGAACAAGGGCGTCGACGGCGAGATCGGCCGTATCCCGGTCGACTCGATCTACTCGCCCGTGCTCAAGGTGACCTACAAGGTCGAGGCCACCCGCGTGGAGCAGCGCACCGACTTCGATCGTCTGATCGTGGACGTCGAGACCAAGCCGGCGATCTCCCCGCGTGACGCCGTGGCGTCCGCCGGCAAGACGCTGGTGGAGCTGTTCGGTCTGGCCCATGAGCTGAACCAGGAGGCGGAGGGCATCGACATCGGCCCCTCGCCGACGGATCAGGCCATGGCCGCGGACCTCGCGCTGCCGATCAACGATCTCAACCTCACTGTGCGCTCCTACAACTGCCTGATGCGCGAGGGTGTCCACACCGTGGGCGAGCTCGTGGCCCGCTCCGAGGCGGACCTCCTCGACATCCGCAACTTCGGGCAGAAGTCCATCGACGAGGTGAAGGCGAAGCTCGCCGACCTCGGCCTGTCCCTGAAGGACTCCCCGGCCGGTTTCGACCCCTCGGCCGCGCTGGATTCCTACTCGGACGACTTCGGTGACCAGTACTGACCCCTCAGACCAGATCCCAGGAGAACGACAATGCCTGCTCCCACCAAGGGTGCTCGCCTCGGTGGATCCCCCGCCCACGAGCGGATGATCCTCGCGAATCTCGCCACCGAGCTCTTCCGCCACAAGGCCATCACCACCACGGAGACCCGTGCCAAGCGGCTGCGTCCGGTGGCGGAGCGCCTCGTGACCGTCGCCCGCAAGGGTGACCTCGCCGCCCGCCGTCGCATCACCCGCGTGGTGCGGGACCGCGACGTCGTGAACGTGCTGATCCACGAGATCGCGCCGTCCTTCGCGGAGCGTCCCGGCGGCTACACCCGCATCACCAAGATCGGCCCCCGCAAGGGTGACAACGCCCCCATGGCCGTGATCGAGCTGGTGCAGGAGCCCTACTCCGCCAAGCAGTCCGTGGTGAAGGAGGCCGAGGGCGCCGCCAAGGTCGCCGCCCGCGCCGACGAGAAGCCCGCTGAGGACACGACCGTCGAGACTCCCGCGGAGGAGACGACCGTCGAGACCCCCGAGGCTCCCGAGGCTGAGGCCGCCGAGACCGTGGAGCGCAGCGAGGGCGAGGCCGACAAGGCCTGAGGCTCCCGAGCATTCCCCACTGCGGCCGCATCCGAACATTCCGGATGCGGCCGCAGTGGCATGCAGGTGACATCTCGGTGACGGGCAGGTCGGGACTTCGACGTGTGGGTTACCGTGTCACGGTCGAACAGCCGCCGGGCCTCCTCCCCGGTGGTTTCCCCCTGTCGATCCCGTTGGGAGCAGTACCCATGACCCCGCGTCACCATGTCCGCCGTCGGTCCCTCCTCACGGCCGCGGCCGCGGCGCCGGCCGGTACCCTCGCCCTGAGCCACGCTGCGGTGGCCGCGCCGCTGGCGCCCGCCACACCGACCGACACCACCCTGGAGGACCTCCCGCTCGCGGAGGCCGAGGCCCTCGTCGTCGACGGTCGACCCGTCCGTCGCCTCAGCGGCCGCCGCGCCACCATGGCGGCCGTCAGCTGGCCCGCCGACGGTCCGACCCCGCAGGTCCAGGTCCGCGGGCAATACCCGGCCGGGGCGTGGAGCCCCTGGCTGAGGTTGCAGCCGGAGACCGACCCCGTCACCGGGCGCCGCGCCGACGCCACCGAACTGGCCTGGCTGGGCGAGGTGGCCTCCCTGGATGTTCGCGCCACCGCCCGCGGGCGGGATGTCGCCGCGACGCTCACCGCCCACCTCGTCCGCACCGCACCCGAGACCACCGATGCCGACGTCGCCTCGGGGGAGGCGGCGCGCGCCACCGGCCGGGGAGAGAGGCCGGGCCAGCAGGCGGGTGCCGCCGGACAGGTCGGTGGCGGCGTGCGGGGCGGGGCCCCGGTCGAGGTGACCTCGACGGCTCTTCTGAACCCGCCGACCCCGCCGCTGGTCGGCGCACCGGGTTTCGTCACCCGCGGTCAGTGGGGCGCGGACGAAACCCTGGTGCGAGAGACCACCGGTGCGTATGAGCTGAAGTCGGTGATCGTGCACCACACCGCCGGGAGCAACTCCTACACCGCCGCGGAATCCGCCCAGGTGGTCCGGGGGATCCTCGCCTACCACACCCGCACACTCGGCTGGGCCGACCTCGGGTACAACGTGCTCGTCGACAAGTACGGGCAGATCTTCGAGGGTCGCTCCGGTGGGCTGCAGCGCAACATCGTCGGCGCCCACGCTCGGGGTTTCAACACCGGGACCTTCGGCATCTCGGTGATCGGGGATCACAGCTCCGTGGCGCCCTCCGCGGCCGCCCAGCAGGCCGTGGCCCAGATGATCGGCTGGAAGCTGCTGTCCACCTTCCGGCCGGACCTGTCAGCGCAGTATCCGTTCGAGGTGAAGGAGAGCAGCACCAGGTTCGCTCTCGGGGCCACAGTGCAGCTGCCGCGGCTCCTGGGGCACCGGGACGTGAACGACACCGACTGCCCGGGCGACGCCCTCTACACCCGGCTCGGCTCCCTCGAGGACCAGGCCCAGACGGCGATCGAGAGCGGCTTCCGGGCCCACTACGACGCGTTCCTCGCCGCAGGCGGGGAGGACGCGCTCGGCACCGTGTTCCGCAGCGCCCACACCTCCGGGGCATACACGGTCACCAAGCTGACCCGCGGGCTGGTACTGGGCAGCGGCACAGGGGCCGCCGTGGCCACCCGCTCCATGCAGCCGATCGTCGAGGCCTGGCAGCCGAGCTGGGGTCGGCCGCTGGCTCCACCGACCCCGGACGGCTCCCGCACACTGCAGGCCTTCGAACAGGGGGTCGCGGTGCTCGAGGGGACGAGGGTGCGTTTCGTGGCGCGCCGTTTCCGGGACGTCCCTCCGACCCTGCAGTTCTTCACCGAGATCCACGACCTCGCCGCCCGCGGCATCACCACCGGTTGGCCCGACGGCACCTATCGGCCGTTCCTGCCGATCCAGCGCGACGCCATGGTGGTGTTCGTGTACCGGGCGCTGGGGTCGCCGGCGTTCACCGGCACCTCCCCGTTCCGAGACGTGTCCGCGTCGACCATGTACTCCCGGGAGATCGCCTGGGCGGCGGCCCAGGGGATCGTCACCGGCTGGCCCGACGGCACCTTCCGCCCCACAGCCCCGGTGCAGCGCGCAGCCGTCGCCGCCTTCCTGTACCGCGCCGCCGGTGCGAAGGCGACCGATCAGGGGCTGGAGTCCGGGTTCCGCGATGTCCCGCCGACCCACCAGTTCGCCCGGGAGATCACCTGGCTGGCCTCCACCGGCATCAGCACCGGCTGGCCGGATGGCACCTTCCGACCGTGGGATCCGATCACCCGCGATGCGATGGCGGCGTTCATGCTGCGTTGGTTGGCGTTCCTCGGGCGCTGACGATGCGGAATCATCTGCGAGGATGAGGGGCGGAGCGATCATGCCCCGCCCCTCACCTCTCGCGACCCCAGGAGGACACCGTGCGCGTTGCACTGCTGTGCGATGTGGACCAGCGGATCTACCACGTGGGGGATGAGGCCATCGCCACTGCCACCACCCTCGAGTTGCGCCGCCGAGGGCACCAGGTGCTGAGGATCTCGCGGGAGGAGGGATACGGGCCCGCCGGTCCCGCGCCCGAGCCCCGCGCCCGCACCCTGGTGTTCCCCTGGCCGATCCCGGAGCGTGCCGCGTTCCTGCGCGGGGTGCGGGCGGCCCTGGACCCCGCCGGCGCGGCCCGCGGCTCCGCCGACACCCCGGCGGGCCGGCAGACGCTCGCCCTGCGTGAGGCGCTGCGGGATGTGGATGCCCTGGTGATCGGCGGGGGCGGGTCCCTGAACTCCCGGTACGGCTGGCTGCTCGACGAGCGTCTGGCCACGGCCCTGGTGGCGCGGTCCGTCGGTGTCCCGGTGATCCTCAGCGGTCAGAGCCTCGGGCCGTGGCTGACGCTGGAGGATCGGGAGCGGGTGCGGGAGCTGCTGCAGCTGTCGAGCCTGGTGGGGCTGCGCGACGAGCTGAGCACTGCCATCGCCCGGGAACTGGTGCCGGACCATCCTGCGGTGCGCACCATCGTTGATGACGCCTTCGGTCTGCAGCTGCCCGCCGCGACCCGTGACCGCGTCAGCATCACCCTGGCGGCGGATGCGGACCCCCTGGAGCCGGAGACCGCCGATCGCGTGCTCGCCGCGCTGCTCGACGCGATCGCCGCCGCGACCGGGCTGCCGCTGGAGATGGTGCCGCATATGGCCGAGCCCGACGGCACCGGCATCGATGTCGACCGGCACGCACGTGTGGCGGCGCTGATGCGGACCCCGGTGAGCCTGCGCCCGCTCCAGAGTGACGTCGAGGCGGCAACCCATGCCGCGTCCTCGCGGGTCGTGGTCACCACCCGCTTCCATCCAGCGGTGTTCGGCCTCGCCGGTGGAGCGGCGGTGCTGGCGCTGCCGACGAACCGGTACGGGCTCACCCGCCTGGGCGGGGTCCTGGACAGCGCGGGCCTGGACGACGCCGTCGTGCCGCTTGCGGACCTGTGGAATCCGGTACGCGATGCCGCCGACGTCGACCGCATCGCGCAGGTGGCGGAGCGCCTGGCCGCCGAGGAGCGCGACCCCGCCGCCCGTGAGGATCGGCGTGCCCGCGCCGAAGCCCAGAGGGTTGCCCACCGGTCCTGGTGGGACCACGTGGAGACGGTCCTGCAGACCGGCGGGGACGAGGCCTCGCAGCCTCCGCAGGTGCTCCCGCTGGCACGGCCTCGCCGCACCGTCGAGCACGCTCCGGTGCTGTCGGCGCCCGCCGACGCACCGGCGGTCTCGATCATCACCCGCACGAAGGACCGCCCGGAGTTCCTGGACCGGGCCGTGCAGGACGTGTTGTCCCAGACACGTCGGGACTGGGAACTGATCGTGGTGGACGATGCCGGCCGTCCGGGCGCCGCCCAGACGGTGCTGGACCGGCATGCGCGTGAGCTCGCCGGACGGGCGCGGGTGCTGCGGCGTGAGGAGTCCACCGGGATGGAGGCCGCCTCCAACGCCGGAGTGCGTCAGGCACGCGCCGGATTGATCGTCATCCACGATGATGACGACACCTGGCATCCGACGTTCCTGCAGGAGACCCTCGCGCACCTGGAGGCGCACCCCGAGGCCGACGCCGTCATCACCCAGGTCCTCGCCGTCACCGAACGGGCGGCGGACGGCGGGATGGTGGAGGACGAGCACCACGTCCTGTGGCCGCACCTGCAGGGTGCCCACCTGGTCGACTACGTGCGGATCAACCGTCATGTGCCGATCTGCATGGTGTACCGGCGCGCGGTCCACGAGCGCATCGGGCCGTTCCGGGAGGATCTCCCGGTGGTCGGTGACTACGCCTTCCACCTGCAGCTGCTGCAGCACGGCCGCATCGACACCATCCCCAAGGCCCTCGCGCAGTGGCGACTTCGGCCCAGTGCCGAGGGAGACGCCAGCAACTCGATGTTCGCCGGGGCCGCCACCCATCGCGAGTATGACGCCCGGTTGCGTGAAGCTGAGCTGCAACGGTGGGTCGCCGAGAACGGCCTCGGCCTGCCGATGTTCATCACCCACGCGCTGCGGGAGGAGAACGAGGAACTGCGACGCGAACTGGCCGGGTTGCGGGAGCAGATGCAGCGGATCGACGAGCGTTCCGCTCGGCTTGAGCACCGTACCGAGGTCGCTCTCGGAGTCGTCCGGCGGGTGCGCGGCCGGGCGGAGGGTCTGTCGCGGATCGCCCGGCGGATCGTGCCTGACCTGCGTCGGGGGTGACGGGCGGCACATCCCCTCGGATGATCCCGGACGTTCCGAACGGGTCTGAGGGCGCCGGCCCGCCCCTAGCTTCGGGGCATGCCGAACACTCGCCCTTCGTCCGACACCTCGTCGCCCCTCGGCCGCCGCGGACTGCTGATGGCCGGTGGCGGGGTCCTCGCCTGGTCCCTCGCCCCCGCCGCGCACGCCGCCAGCTTCCGGGACGTCCCCTCCACGCACCTCTTCGCGAAGGAGACCAGTTGGCTCGCCGACCGGGGGATCACCACCGGGTGGCCGGACGGGACCTTCCGGCCGGATGCCCCGGTGCACCGGGACGCGATGGCGGCGTTCGTGTACCGCCTGCAGGGCTCCCCGGCGTTCACTCCTCCGACGACCAGCCCGTTTCGGGACGTGCCGGTCTCCAGCCAGTTCTACCGAGAGATCAGCTGGTGTGTGGCCAATGGCATCCTGCGCGGCTGGCCCGATGGCACCTTCCGTCCGCTGGCGGACATCGCCCGTGACGCTGCGGTCGTGATGTTCCACCGGCTGGCCGGCTCCCCGTCCGTCGCCGACGCCGTCCCGTTCCGGGACGTGCCGACTACCCATCCCTTCGCGGCCGCCCTGGGCTGGGCCCGCACCATCGGCCTCATGACCGGTTACCAGGACGGCACCTACCGGCCGCTGCAGTCGATCGAGCGGGGAGCCGTCGCCGCGCTCTTCTACCGCTACGTCAACGGTGGTGTCTTCGGGAAGGGCGTGACCGTCCGTGGGGCGATCGCCCGGACCTACTGGGCCGGTGGAGCCATGTGGGGCAGCTACGGTCTGCCCACCGGCAACGCCACGACCGTCCCCTCCGGTCGATCCGGGAAGCGGGGGGCCCAGCAGGCCTTCGCCGGGGGAGCCGTGGTCATCGCCGGACCCGACGGCGGGGCCGCCCACGCCTCCACCGGAGGTCTGTGCACCGAGTGGCGCAGTGCCGGGCTGGTGCCCGGGTCCCTCGGTTTCCCCACCGGCCCGGTGCGTACCTACGGCGCCGGGTGGCGGCAGGATTTCGAGGGCGGTTACCGCACCTACTACTCCGGATGGAACCCGCCGGAGAGCCTTCACGGGCCGGTGACCGCGATCGCCCCCGTGGCCGGAGGGGTCCCGCTGCGGCGCGGGTGGAACGGCACGCGTGTGCGGATCATCCACAAGAAGCTGGGGATCTCGCGCACGGGAAGCGCCCAGACGTACGACGCGACCACCGAGTCGGCCGTGATCGCCTTCCAGAAGCGCAACGGCCTGACGGCCGACGGCGTGGTCGGGGCGGCGACCTGGGCGAAGCTCGCCCCCGAGTACCCCTTCACCATGGACGCCTGGACCACGCCCGTGCGCGTCGCGAAGAACGCCTCCCGCACCACCCGCATCGAGGAGATGATCCGCTTCGCCCAGTCGTGCAAGGGCTCCCCGTACACCTGGGGCGGTGCCGGCTGGAAGGACGACAGCGTGGCGGGATACGACTGCTCCGGTCTGCTGCTGCAGGCGCTGTACTCTGCCGGTCTGGAACTGCCTCCGATCACGGTGGTGCGGCATGCCGAGCCGACCTACCGCACCAGCCAGATGATGTACGCCGACACGAAGCTCAAGAGCGTGCCACTGGTGGAACGCCAGCGCGGTGACTTCATCTTCTACGGGGACAGCAACGGCATCGTCCGTCACGTCACCCTGTACCTGGGGAACGGGCGGATGATCCAGGCCGCCAACCCGGACACCCACGAACTGGCGTACTCGGGATCCCTGTGGGGCACCCGGTTCGTGAAGCCGACCGTGAAGCGTCCCTTCGCCTGATCCGCCAGCCGTCGACCCGTACCAGCACCAGGAGCTCCCGTGACCGTTCCGTTCCCCACCGAGGCCCCGCCCACCACCGACGACCCGGTCGTCGTCGGGCCGCCCACCCCCGGCCGTCGCATCGGCCGCGCCAGTGTCGCCCGGCCCATCCGTCGCACCGACGACCAGCTCGACGGCACTGAGGGCCGCACCCGCTCCGACGCCCTGGAGGAGGACTCCCAGCTGGTCCTCGCCGACGGCCCGCGGGCCCTCACCGTGATGGCGTACCTGAGCCAGACCACCGCCGAGGCCGCCATCGTCCACCTCATGCTGACCAGTGGCACACTGGAGCCGGTCGACCTCCGTGAGGTGACCGTGCGTCTGCACCACGGCGGCACGGTCATCGACGGCCCTGCCCTGCCCGAGCAGCAGCTCGACCTGGGGGAGTCGTTCGAAGCCGATCTCGCCCTGCCGCTGCCCTCCGGTGGGCTCCTGGCCGGGGAGTCGCAGCTCGGAATCCGCCTGGGCGCCGCGGACGAGATCTACCTCACCGTCTGAGAGGACGCGCCCCGGCTCCGCAGGCAGGGCCGGGGTCCGCGCCCCGACGCTCAGACCACCTGGTCCGACGTCGGGGCGTTGCCGAATGCGGAGCGCAGCGTGCCCTCACGCAGCTCCCGCAGCTGGGCCACCGGGAAACTGCCCACTCCCTGGATGTCCAGGTCGGTGCCGGTGGTGACGCCGAGGCGCAGCAGCGGGAACGAGCGGGCGGTGCACATGTCGGTGAAGCGCACCTCCTCGCTGCGCGGCACCGCCACCAGGGCGCGGGCCTGCGACTCGGAGAACAGCGCCACGAAGGGGTCGATGCCGTCGCGGGTGCAGAGGTCGTCCAGCACCACGCGGGCGCCGACGCCGAAGCGGCTGCAGGCCTCCACGAGCGCCTGCGCCAGGCCGCCCTCGGAGAGGTCATGCGCGGCATCGGCCATGCCGTCACGGGAGGCGGCCACCAGGATCTCCGCGAGCTCCTTCTCCGCGGCGAGGTCCACGCGCGGCGGCAGACCGCCGAGATGGTCATGCTCCACCTGCGCCCAGGCCGATCCGGACAGCTCCTCCCGGGTGGTGCCCAGCAGGAACAGGGCCAGGCCCTCCTCGTGCCACGCGGAGGGGGTGCGGCGGGCGACGTCGTCGAACACCCCGAGCACACCCACGACGGGGGTGGGGTGGATGGCGGAATCGATCCGCCCCGGCTCTCCGGTGGAGTTGTACAGCGACACGTTGCCCCCGGTGACGGGCACCGCCAGGGTCTCGCAGGCCTCGGCGAGGCCCTCGATCGCCTCGACCAGCTGCCACATGGGGCCGCTGTCCTCGGGCGAACCGAAGTTCAGGCAGTCGGTCACCGCCAGGGGCACCGCGCCGCTGGTGGCGACGTTGCGGTAGGCCTCGGCGAGCGCCAGCTGCGCCCCGGCACGGGGATCGAGCTTCGCGTAGCGGCCGTTGCAGTCCGTGGCGAGGGCGACGCCGCGGCCGGTGGTCTCATCCACCCGCACCACCCCGGCGTCGTCGGGCATCGCCAGGGCGGTGTTGCCGCCGACGTAGCGGTCGTACTGGTCGGTGATCCACCCGGCGGAGGCGAGGTTGGGGCTCGCGATCACGCGGCGCAGCGTCGCCGCGATCTCCTCCGCGGTGGAGGGGCGGGGGAGGTCCTCGGCCCGGTCGGCCTGCAGGGCGTCCTGCCAGTCGGGGCGGGCATAGGGGCGGTGGTAGGTGGGGCCCTCATGCGCGACGGTGCGGGGGTCGACGTCGACGATCCGTCGTCCGTGGTGGTCGATGGTGAGGCGGCCATCGCCGGTGACGGTGCCGATCACGGCGGCCTCCACCTCCCACTTCGCGGTGATGCGCTCGAAGTCGGCGAGGCGCTCGGGGGAGACCACCGCCATCATCCGCTCCTGCGATTCGCTCATGAGGATCTCGCCGGCGGTGAGGGTGGGGTCGCGCAGCAGGACCTTCTCGAGGTCCACGTGCATGCCGGAGCCGCCGTTGGAGGCGAGCTCACTGGTGGCGCAGGAGATGCCGGCGGCGCCGAGGTCCTGGATGCCCTCCACGACCCCCTCGGCGAACAGCTCGAGGCAGCACTCGATGAGCACCTTCTCCATGAAGGGGTCACCCACCTGCACGCTGGGGCGCTTGGTGGGGCCCTCGTCCTCGAAGGTCTCCGAGGCGAGGATCGAGGCGCCGCCGATGCCGTCACCACCGGTGCGCGCACCGAACAGCACCACGTGGTTGCCGGGGCCGGTGGCGGAGGCCAGGTGGATGTCCTCATGCCGCAGCACCCCCAGGCACAGGGCGTTCACCAGAGGGTTCGTCTGGTAGGCGGCGTCGAACACCGTCTCCCCGCCGATGTTCGGCAGGCCCAGGCTGTTGCCGTAGCCGCCGATGCCGGCGACCACGCCGTGCACCACGCGGGCGGTGTCGGGGTGGTCGATCGCCCCGAAGCGCAGCTGGTCCATCACCGCGACCGGGCGGGCGCCCATGGAGATGATGTCGCGGACGATGCCGCCGACGCCGGTGGCGGCGCCCTGGTACGGCTCGACGTAGCTCGGGTGGTTGTGCGATTCGACCTTGAAGGTCACGGCCCAGCCGTCGCCGATGTCGACCACACCGGCGTTCTCCCCCATGCCCACCAGCAGGTGCTCGCGCATCGCCTCGGTGGTGCGCTCGCCGAAGCGGCGCAGATGCACCTTGGAGGACTTGTACGAGCAGTGCTCGGACCACATGACGGAGTACATGGCGAGCTCGGCGTTGGTGGGGCGGCGGCCGAGCAGTTCGCGGATCCGGGCGTACTCGTCCTCCTTCAGCCCGAGGTCCGCCCACGGCTGCTCCTGGTCGGGCGTGGCGAGCGCGTGATCGACGGTGTCGGCGTCACCGACGGGGCTGTGGGAGGAGTCGCTCATGAGGGATCCGGTCTTCTCTCTCGCACGGGATCGGGGGTGCGTGCGCGCGCGACGCAGGCCGACAGCATTCTACGGGCGCGGGTGTGCTGGGATGGGCGCATGGCCTTCTTCGATATGCCCCTGGACCAGCTGCGCACCCGCCGCACCACCGCCGTAGCGCCGGACGACCTCGAGGAGTTCTGGGACCGGACCTTCGCCGACGCCCGCGCCGCCGCCCGGCCCACCCGAGTGGAGCCCGTCCCGACGCCTCTGCGGCTGCTGGAGGTCTCCGACGTCCGCTTTACCGGTTTCGGGGGTGACGAGATCCGCGCCTGGCTGCAGCGTCCGACGGACGGGCCGGTGCGCAGCATCGTCGTCGAGTACATCGGGTACGGCGGCGGGCGCGGCGAACCCCACGAGGTCAGCGCCTACGCCGTGGCCGGGCACGCCCGGCTTCTGGTCGACACCCGCGGTCAGGGCTGGGGACTGGTGCGTGGCGGGGACACCCCCGACCCGCAGGCTCTGGGGGTGTCCGGGCTGAACCCGCTGACCCGCGGCATCGAGGATCCGGAGACCTACTACTACCGCCGTGCCTACACCGACGCCGCGCGGGCGGTCGAGGTGGCCCGGGAACTGGTGCCCGGGGTGCTGGTGGTCGCGGCGGGCGGTTCGCAGGGCGGGGCGCTCGCCATCGCGGCAGCGGCGCTGGGTGCCCGGGAAGGTCAGCCGGGGGTGGACCTCGCCCTCGTCGATGTGCCGTTCCTGCAGGACCTGCCGCGGGCCGTCGGGCTGGTCGATGCGGAACCGTACGCGGAGATCTCACCCGGTACCTGGCCACGCACCGTGAGGCCGCGGCGGCGGTGCGCCGCACGCTGTCGTTCATCGACGGCACCCTGCTGGCGCCGTGGGCCACCTGCCCGGTGCTTTACTCGGTGGCGCTGATGGACACGGTGTGCCCGCCGTCGACGGTGTTCGCGAGCTTCACCGCCTGGGGCGGCAGCGACAAGGAGATCGCGGTGTACGAGTTCAACGGGCACGAGGGCGGCGGCGCCCTGCACGAGCGCCGCCGCCTCGAGTGGTTGGATCAGCAGGTGGGGTGAGGCCGGGGGCCACCCCGGCCTTCCGGGTGATCACTGGTCCCGGGGTGTCCCCTGTGCCCGCTCCCGGGCCTTCTTCTGGGCCTTCTCGCTGATCGGAGCCTCACCGGAGGCCCGCTGGGCACGGAACCAGGCGGCCGCGTCGGCCTGCCGCTCGGCCTCCTCGCCCAGGGCGATGGGGGCGCGCACATGCTCCGGTCGCAGGTCGAAGGCGGCGACCAGGTCGAGCGCGTGGGGCCGCAAGCGCCACAGCAGGCGCTTCACGTCGGCCTGCAGTGCGCGCGCCCGCTGCGCCGAGAGGTGACCCTCCAGCAGGAACCACGCGAGGTCGTCCTGGATCAGGGTGAGGCCGTACAGGTCGCGCACGTCGGTGAGGACGGCGACGGTGCCGGGGTCGGTGATCTGCGCGATCCCCTGGGAGAAGGAGCGCCACAGCACCAGCTCCGCGTGGGCCCGCGCTGCGGCGAGCATCTCCACCTGGTGCTTGTTGACCAGGGCGGCGGCCTCGGCGGGGTCGGCCTTCGCCGCGCCGCGCAGAGTCAGGGCGAGCTCCTCGGCCTTCACCCGCGCACGGTCCGACAGCAGCCGCTCCTGGAACTCGGCCTGGCGGAGCGTCTCGGCGGAGCGGCGCACCTGGCCGCGATCGGCGATATCCTGCGCGAGACGGTTCCAGGGGGTGTGCCGCTTGGTGAGGGTCTCCGCGCGAGAGGCGATGAACCGACCGATGCCCGCCCGGTCGATGCTGCGCAGCTCTCGGGAGACATCCGCCAGCAGGCGCTTGGCCACCAGTTGGTGCAGCACCGTGTTGTCGCCCTCGAAGGTGCAGTACACGTCGAGGTCCTGGTGCAGGCCGACGAGGCGGTTCTCCGCCAGGTACCCCTGACCGCCGCAGGCCTCGCGGCACTCCTGGATGGTGTCCATCGCCAGGCGGGTCGACATCGGCTTCAGCGCCGCCGCGAGGGTCTCGAGGTCCTCGCGGGCCTCCGGGGTGTCGCCGCGGCCGGAGAAGACGTCATCGAAGGCGATCAGCAGCTGCTCATGGGCGAACGCGCCCGCATAGGTGGCGGCGAGCTTGGGCAGCAGCCGCGCCAGGTGGCTCTGATAGTCCAGAAGCACCGTCTCCTCGGTGGGGGAGGGGCCGGCGAACTGGCGGCGCTGGGAGGCGTAGGTGATGGCGATGTGCAGCGCCAGCTGGCTCGCCCGGTTCGCGGCACCGTCCAGGGAGACACGACCCTGCACCAGCGTGCCGAGCATGGTGAAGAAGCGGCGGCCGGGGGAGTCGATGGGGGAGGAGTAGGTCCCGTCGGGCGCGACGTCCCCGTAGCGGTTCAGCAGATGGGTGCGGGGCACCCGCACGTGGTCGAAGGCCAGGCGGCCGTTGTCGATGCCGTTCAGGCCGCCCTTGGGGCCGTCGTCCTCGGCCTGGATGCCGGGCAGCAGATTCCCCTGTTCGTCGCGGATCGGCACGTAGAAGCAGTGGACCCCGTGGTCGACACCGCGGGTGATGAGCCGGGCGAAGACGGTGGCCGCGCGGGCGTGCAGCGCGGCGTTGCCCAGGTAGTCCTTCCAGGCGGCGCGGAACGGGGTGGTGATCACCCATTCCTCGGTGTCCGGGTCGTAGGTGGCGGTGGTCGCCAGGGACTGCACGTCGGACCCGTGGCCGATCTCCGTCATCGCGAAGGCCCCGGGGGTCTCCAGGCTCATCGCACCCGGCACCCAGGCCTCATGGTGCGGCTGGGTGCCCAGCTGCAGGATCGCGGAGGTGAACAGGCCCCACTGCACCCCCGACTTGATCTGCAGTGACGGATCGGCGACCACGAGCTCCTCGAAGGCGGCGAGGTTCGCTCCGTTGTCGTTGGGGCCGCCGAGGGACTCCGGCAGCATCGGTCGCGAGACGTCCTCGGCGGCCAGCAGATGCATCTGCTCCAGCACCCGCTCGCGGTGATCGGCCACCGTCATGTCGAGGGGGCGGTGGAGCTCGGGGCGCGCGGCACGTTCCCGCCCCGCCAGGCGGGCCTCGCGCCAGCGGCCCAGCAGGGTCTCGGTGACGAGGGCGACGTCGAGGTGCGGCGCCCCGTCGGGGATCACCGGCAGGGGGCCGGTGGGGGTGGGACCGGGGTGGTCGCCGAGGGTGGTGTCGGGTGCGGGAGAGGTGGTCATGGGGTCCATCCCTTCAGAAGCCACTGGACGAGGCGGTCGGTGAGCTGATCGGCGCTGAGCGCGTCGGGGTGGGGGTCGGTGTCGACGTCGGAGTCGGCGTGGGACATCCAGCGGTCCACGGCATCGCGCACGAAGCCGATGGCGCCGGTGGACCACAGGTCGACGTCGGGGGTGTCGGGAGGCAGCGCCTCGACCACGAGGCGGGCGGAGTCCTCGAGGAAACGGCCCAGGCCCTGGCTGGGGCGGGTCACGAAGCGGTAGACGTTGGGGGAGCGTCGGGCGGTGCGCACGTAGGCGCTGATCATGGCCCGCAGTCGTTCCTCGGGTGTCGGCGCGCGACCCGCATCAGCCTCCAGCAGGCGCTGGTCCTCGACCAGGCGGCGGTGCATGCCCTCCAGGATGTGTGCGCCGAGGGACTCCTGCAGCTGGGCCTTGTCGGTGAAGTACCGGTACACGATGCTCTTGGAGGTTCCGGAGGCCGCGGCGATGTCCTCCATGGTCACGTCGGGACCCTGCTCGTGGATGCAGTGCCGGGCCACATCCAGCAGGGCCCCGCGGCGCTCGGCGCGGTGCTGCGCCCAGCGGGCCGAGCGGCCGTCGATCGTGGCGGGACGGACCTCTTGCGCGGAAGCCTTCACGGGACGTACGGTATCAAGTACCGAGCGTCCTAGTAAACCCCGACGCGATGGACCCCGACCCGCAGAGGTGCGCGATGCCCGAGACCCTCACCGTTCGAGACGCCTACGTGCTGGGCGGCAACCGGATCCCCTTCGCCCGGCTGGGCGGCCCCTACGCCGGGATCTCCAACCAGGACATGCTGACCGCCGCGCTCGAGGGCCTCGTCGCCCGGTTCGGGCTCCAAGGGGAGCGCCTGGGGGAGGTCGCCGGTGGGGCCGTGCTGAAACTCGCCGGGGACCTCAACCTCACCCGGGAGAGCGCGCTGGGCACCCCGCTGGACCCGCGCACCCCCGCCATCGACCTCTCCAAGGCCTGCACCACCGGCCTCGAGACCGTGCTGCACGTGAGCAACCGGATCCGCCTGGGCCAGATCGACTCCGCGATCGCCTGCGGCGTGGACTCCGCCTCCGACTCCCCGATCGAGGTGACCCCGCGACTGCGCCGGATCCTGCACCGCGTGAGCGCCGCCAAGCGCCCCGCCGACAGGTTGCGGGCGCTCGCTGCCCTGCGCCCCGGCGATCTCGCCCCGGTGCCGCCGCGCAACGCCGAGCCCCGCACCGGCATGTCCATGGGTGAGCATCAGGCCGTCACCACCGCCCAGTGGGGGATCACCCGCCAGGCGCAGGACGAGCTCGCTCTCGCCTCCCACCGGAACCTCGCCGCCAGCTACGCCTCCGGTTTCCAGGACGATCTCGTCACCGGGTACCGCGGCCTGGGCCGCGACCAGAACCTGCGGGCCGACTCCTCCCTGGAGAAACTCGCCGGGCTCAAGCCCGTCTTCGGCACCTCCAACCCTGCGGTGGCGGAACCGACCATGACCGCCGGCAACTCCACCCCGCTGTCTGACGGCGCCAGCGCCGTGCTGCTCGGCACCCGCGAGTGGGCCGCCGAGCGTGGCCTCACCCCGCTGGCCCGAGTGGTCGACGCCCGCACCGCCGCAGTCGACTTCGCCCATGGCGAGGAGGGACTGCTCATGGCCCCCGCCTACGCGGTGCCGGAGCTGCTCGACGCCCACGGACTCGGCCTGCAGGACCTCGACCTGCTGGAGATCCACGAGGCCTTCGCCTCCACCGTGCTCGCGACCCTCGCCGCCTGGGAGTCGGAGGAGTTCTGCCGCACCCGCCTGGGCCGTGACCGCGCCCTCGGGGCCATCGACCGCGACCGGTTGAACGTCCACGGCTCCTCCCTCGCGGCCGGGCACCCCTTCGCCGCGACCGGGGGACGGATCGTCGCCGCGCTCGCCAAGGAACTGCACCGGCGGGCCCGGGAGACCGGCCGCACCCAGCGCGGTCTCGTGTCCGTCTGCGCGGCGGGCGGTCAGGGCACCGTGGCGCTGCTCGAATCCGACGGGAAGTGAGGTCAGCGATGAGCACCGACACCTACAGCCGTCTGGTCCGCACCGCCCCCGGGGCGATGATCGCGCGGCGTCTGGGACTGCCGCGGCCCGAGCGCCTGCTGCGCCGGGAGGACCGCCCCCAGCCCGTGCTCGACCCCGTCGTCGTGCTGGGCCGCTCCTCCGGCGCCGGGACCATCGCGCGCCTGCTCCTGGACTGGGGTGCCGACGTGCACCGTCGCCCCGACGACCTGCAGAAGATCGGCACCGTCGTGGCGGTGCTCGACGAGGTCACCCACCCCGGTGAGCTGGGCGAGATCCTGCTGCCGCTCGCCGGGGCCATGCGCTCCCTGCGGCCCGGCGCCCGCGTGGTGACGATCTCCCGGCCCGCCGGCACCCAGGACGCCGCCCGGGACGCCGCCCGCGGCGGGGTCGAGGGCTTCGTGCGGTCGCTGGCCCACGAGATGCGCCGCGGCGGCACCGCCAACGGCATCCTCGTCGCCGATGAGGTCCCGCTGGATGCACCGGCCGTCGTCGGCGCCCTGCGGTTCCTGCTCTCGGCTCGCAGTGCCTTCGTCGACGGGCAGTTCCTCCACGTCGATGCCGCCGGGACCGAGTCCGCGCACGACCGGCCCCTGTCCGGGCGCACCGCCCTGGTGACCGGCGCCGCGCGAGGGATCGGCGCCGCGATCGCCCGCACGCTGCACGCCGACGGCGCCCGGCTGGTGCTCCTCGATGTGCCCGCTGCCGGCACCGAGCTGGCACGCCTGGCGAACGATCTGCGCGCCGTGCCGCTGCAGCTCGACGTCACCGCCGCCGACGCCGGCGACCGTCTCGTGACCGCCCTGCGGCAGCGGGGCCTGCAGCTGGACGTGGTCGTGCACAACGCCGGCATCACCCGCGACAAGCTGTTCGCCAACATGACCCCGGAGCGGTGGGACCCCGTGATCGGTGTGAACATCGCCGCCCCGCTGGCCCTGCACCGCGCCCTGCTGGAGGCCGGTGCACCCGGCACGGCGGAGGCGGTGCTCGGCGAGCGCCCGCGCGTGGTGTGCCTCGCCTCGACCAGCGGCATCGCCGGCAACCGCGGGCAGACCAACTACGCCGCCTCGAAGGCCGGGATGGTCGCGGTGGTGCGGTCCATGGCCCAGGACCTCGCGCCGTTCGGCGGTACCGCCAACGCCGTCGCGCCCGGGTTCATCGAGACCGACATGACCGCGCGCATCCCCGCGGTGCAGCGGGAGATCGCCCGCCGGGTGAACTCCCTGCAGCAGGGCGGGCTGCCGGTGGACGTCGCCGAGACCGTCGCGTTCCTCGCGTCGGACCCCGCTGGGGGCCTGCGTGGCGATACGGTGCGCGTATGCGGTCAGAACATCGTCGGGAAGTGAGCGGCATGCCCCAGCAGCAGGAGCGGATCCGCGACCTGAGTGATGTGCCGAGCTTCCCCGCGGTGTACGCCGCTGCCCTGGCGCCGCGCCGCGGTCGTCGCCCCTCGACGCTCCCGGACGTCGCCTACCGGGTGCGCCGGGTGCGGATCGACCCGCAGCGCGCCGCCGCCTTCGACCATCTGATGGGCGGTCCGGCCACCGACCGGGTGCATCCGGGAGTGTTGCATGTGCTGGCCTTCCCGGTGGCGTTGGCGCTCATGGCCCGCGGTGACTTCCCGTTGCCGCTGCTGGGGCTGGTCCACCTGCGCAACGACCTGCTGCAGCATCGGCCGGTGTCGGTCGGGGAGCTTGTGGATGTCGAGGTGCGCACCCGGAACCTCACCGCGCATCCGAAGGGCCGCACCCTCGAGGCGGTCGCCACGATCCACGACCAGGACGGCCGCATCATCGCGACCGACGTCTCGACGTACCTGGCCAAGGATCCGTCGGCCCCCCGCGGTCCCCGTCGCGAGTTCGAGCCGCCGATGCCGACGGGACGCTGGAGTCTGCCGGCCGACACCGGCCGCCGCTACGCGGAGGTCTCCGGTGATGCGAACCCGATCCACCTGTCGGCGCTGACCGCCCGCGCCTTCGGGTTCCCCCGGGCCATCGCCCACGGGATGTACACCGCCTCGCGGGCGTTCACCGAATCCCGTGCGGACCTGTCACGACCGCTGCAGTGGACCGTCGACTTCGACGCCCCCGTGACACTGCCGTCGACGGTGCTGGTGCGGCACGAGGATGACCGGGTCACCGACTCCACGCACGTCGTGGGCTGGGTGCCCGGGCGCGGGGAGAAGGGGCCGCGACGGGCGTTCGTCGTCGACGTCACCGCCCTGGTGTGAGGGGACCCGGCCCCGAGGCGCGGGTCGTACACTCCGGGCCATGAGCACCATCGACCGCATCACCGTCCTCACCCCGCGGGAAGTGCCGCTCGGGGGTCCGCGCGCCATGCCCGTGTGGCGGACGCTTCCGGCGCGCGAGACCTCGCTGGTCGGTGCCTGGTGCTTCGCCGACCATTTCGGGCCCGACGACGTCGCCGAGACCGGCGGGATGGCGGTAGCGCGCCACCCCCACACCGGGCTCGCCACCGTATCGTGGCTGTTCGAGGGGGCGATCACCCACCGTGATTCCCTCGGCAGCCATGCCCTGGTGAACCCCGGTGACGTGGACCTGATGGTCGCGGGGAGAGGGATCACCCACTCCGAGTTCTCCACCAACGACACCACTGTGCTGCACGGGCTGCAGCTGTGGTACGCGCTGCCCGACCGCACCCGCTTCCGGGACCGCGAATTCCTGGTGCACACCGCGGCGGTGCATCGCACGGAGCGGATGGAGGTGCGCGTCGGCCTCGGCAGTGCCCGCGTGAGCGACGACGCCGGGGGACGCGTCGAGGACGACGGCCCGGTGGAGACCGACCTGCCCCTGCACCTGGTGCAGGTGGAGCTGGACGCCGGGGCCGCGGCGACCCTGGACCTGGTCACCACCCACGAATACGCCCTCATCGTCGACCGGGGCCGGGCCCGTCTGGAGGTCGCCGGTGGCACCGCCGAGATCGCCGAGCGTGACAATGCCGTGCTGCCGGACGGCGCCGAGCAGGTGCGGGTCGAGGCGCTCGGGGAGGAACCGCTGCGGGTGGTGCTCATCGGCGGGGAGCCGCTGGGCGAGGACATCGTCATGTGGTGGAACTTCATCGGCCGGGACCACGACGAGATCGCACGCTTCCGCGACGCTTACCAGGCCGCCATCGGCGACCCCGAGGCCGAGACGCCGTGGGCGGAGGGGGACACCCAGTTCGGCCCGTGGCCAAAGCACACACCCGCCGCGCTGCCGGCGCCGAGGATGCCGGGGCTGCGCCTGAAGCCGCGCGGCCGGGCGGGGCGCCGCGCGTGATGCCGGGTGCCGACCAGACCGACCGGGCCGCCCTGACCGCCCTGCCCGACCGGGCCGACCAGACCGACCGGGCCGCCCTCGAACACCTCGACCGGTTGCCTGCCGTGCGCGAGTGCGGGGAGATCCTGGTGATCGACGACGTCACCGGAGCGCTGACCGCGACCGGACTGGAGACGGGCCGGGTGGTGGCCTGGCAGACCTCCCGCCGCGCCGCCGAGGCGCTCGCCGAACGGTTCCCGCAGGCGATCGAGGCCGGTCGGCTGGTGGTGGCGGGCCTGGATCCGGTCGGTCCCGTTCCCTTGGAGGAGGTCGCCTGGGCGTCGACGGCCGAGACGGCCCTGGTGCGTCTGCCGAAGGCCCTGCTCGCCCTCGACCATCGGGCCCGCGCCCTGGCCCGCGCCGCCGCGGCCCGCGACATCGGCTTCAGCCTGCTCGCGAGCGGGCGCGTGAAGCACATGACCCGCCGTCAGAACGAGGTGCTGGCCGCCGCCTTTACGCAGGTGGAGGCGCAGCGCGGCGTGGGGAAATCGCGGGCGCTGCTCGCCACCGGGCCGCGAAAGGATCTCGAGCAGCCGCCGGTGATGGCGGGACAGGCTCAGGTCACCGTGCGCGGGGCCGCCGAGACGATCCCCCTGTGCGGTGTCGGGGGCGTGTTCGGCGGTGCCGCGGCCGACGCCGGCAGCCTGCTGCTGCTGGCCTCCCTGGACGAGGTGGTGCGCGGTGGGGAGCTCGACGCGGTGGAGACCGCGGGCGACCTCGGCTGCGGCAACGGCCTGCTCACCGCGTACCTGCTGCGGGCGCTGCCGCAGGCACGCGTCGTCGCGGCGGACGATGACGCCGACGCCATCGACTCCACCGGGCGGACGCTCGAGTCCGTGTGGAGGCCGGAGTTCCGGGACCGCGTCGAGCTGCGGTGGGAGCCCTCATTCCGCGGCGTGCCGGACCAGTCGCTGGACCTGGTGCTGCTGAATCCGCCGTTCCATGACGGCCCGGGGGTCGATCCGACCCTGGTGCAGGGGCTGCTCGACGCCGCGGCCCGGGTGCTGCGCCCCGGAGGCCGGCTGTGGATGGTCCACAACTCCCACCTGCGCTACCGGCCCGAGGTCGAACGGCGCGTCGGGCCGGTGCGTCAGCGGGTGCGTGACCGCCGCTTCACTGTGCTGGAGGCGGTCAGTCGACCAGGGCCCGCAGCACAGAGGTGAACACGCCGAGACCGTCGGTGCCGGTGCGGGTGCCCTCCCCGGGCATGTCGGGGCCGAAGCCCGCCTCGATCGCATGCTCCGGATGCGGCATCAGGCCGACGACGTTGCCGTACTCGTTGGTGATGCCGGCGATGTCGTGACGCGACCCGTTCGGATTGACCTCGAACCCGGCGGGGCCGTGGGTGGCACCGGCGACGTACCGGAACACCACGCGGCCCTCCGCTTCGAGCTCGTCGAGGGTGCGGGCATCGGCTACGTACTGGCCGTCCTGGTTCTTCAGCGGCACGCGGATGACCTGGTCCTGCTCATACGCGGTGGTCCAGGCGGTGCGGGGGTTCTCCACCCGCAGCGGCTGGTCGCGGCAGATGAAGGACAGGTGGGCGTTCTTGATCATCGACCCCGGCAGCAGATGGGTCTCGCACAGGATCTGGAAACCGTTGCAGATGCCCAGCACCGGCATCCCGCCGCGGGCGGCGTCGACGACCTTGTCCATCACCGGTGCGAAACGGGAGATCGCCCCGGCGCGCAGGTAGTCGCCGTAGCTGAAACCCCCGGGCAGCACCACGGCGTCGACATCGGCGAGGTCATCCTCACCGTGCCACAGCATGACCGGCTCCCCGCCCGCGAGGCGGACGGCGCGCAGCGCGTCCCGGTCATCGAGGGTCCCGGGGAAGGTGACGACTCCGATCCGCATCAGGCGCGCCCCTCGGTGGTGGCGTCCTCGACCTCGATCGCCACGACGTCCTCGATCACCGGGTTCGACAGCAGGGTCTGCGCGGCCTCACGCACCATCGCCAGACGCTCCTCGGTGGCCTCACCCTCGAGCTCCAGCTCGAACCGCTTGCCCTGGCGGACCGAGGCGATGCCCTCGAAACCGAGGCGCGGCAGCGCCCCCGCGACGGCCTTGCCCTGCGGATCGAGGATCTCGGGCTTGGGCATGACGTGGACCACGATGCGCGGCATGGGCTCTCCTGGTGCGGGGCATGGGGGTGGGCGCGGGGGGGGCGCGCCGACTTGTCGGCGCCCAGTCTACGGTCGTGGGGCATCCAGGCGACGCTCCTAGGGTCGAGTCGACCCACGTTCGAGAAGGAGCACGAGATGAAGATCCGTCACCTGCGTCATTCCTGCCTGCTGGTCGAGGCCGGCGGCCTGCGCGTCCTCATTGACCCGGGGACCTTCAGTCCGCAGGCCGCGTCCCAGACCGACCTCGATGCCGTCCTCCTCACCCATCAGCATCCCGACCACGCCGACCCGGACACCCTGCGTTCCCTCCTGGAGGCGAACCCGAAGGCGCGCGTGATCGCGGAGCCGGAGACCGCCCAGGAGCTCGCGCAGCTCGTGGAGCAGGCCCCGGGTCAGAGGATCATCGAACCGCTGCGGGCGGGGGAGGCCCTGGAGCTGTCCGGGGAGAACAGCGCCACGCTGCGGGTCGAGGCCCACGGCGGCCGCCACGCGGTGATCCACCCCGACATCCCCGGCGTGGGGAACGTCGGCTATGTGTTCGAGGCGCGGCGGGCGCCGGCCGACGGGGCGACCCAGGGGGAGACCCGCCGGCTGGGTGTCACCGGGGATTCCCTCGAACCGGTCGAGGCGTTCCGCGGCATCGATGCGCTCGCCTTCGCGGTGGTGGCTCCGTGGTCGAAGATGCAGGAGACCATCGACTTCCTGCGCGAGGTCCGTCCGGTCCTCGCCCTGCCGGTGCATGACGCGGTCGTGAGCACCGAGGGCCGGGAGATCTACCTCCGGCAGTCGACGGACCTCGCCCCGGAGGGCACCGAGGTGCGTGACTGGCCCGAGGATCCGGTCGTCGAGATCTGATCGCTCAGATCCGAGCATCGCGGGCCGGCCGTGTCTGTCCGATGCGGCCGGTGGCCGGGGCGCCGATATCTCGGGCAGGTCGTGCCCGAGCCGCCGCGCGCCCCGGTCAGAACCGCGTACCGGTCAGCCGCTCGTACGCCTCGACGTACCGCTCCCGGGTCTGCTCCACCACCTGCGCGGGCAGCTGCGGCGGCGGGGTGGCCGAGCCGCGATCCCATCCGGAGTCCGGCGAGGTCAGCCAGTCCCGCACGAACTGCTTGTCCAGGCTCGGTTGCACCCGGCCGTCCTGGTACGTGTCCGCGAACCAGAACCGCGAGGAATCGGGGGTGAGCACCTCATCCCCGAGGGTCAGGGCGCCGTCGGTGCGGGAATGCCCGAATTCGAGCTTGGTGTCGGCCAGCACGATGCCCCGTTCGGCGGCGATCTGCAGCGCCCGCCGGTACACCTGCAGCGTGAGGTCCTCCAGCTGGTCGACGAGGTCCGCGCCCAGCCGCTCCCGCGCCTCCTCCACGGTGATGTTCTCGTCGTGCGCGCCCTGCTCGGCCTTCGTCGCGGGCGTGAAGATCGGCCGCGGCAGGCGGGACGCCTCGATCAGCCCTGCGGGCAGGTCATGGCCGCCCACCGTCCCGCTGCGCTGATAGTCCGCGAGCCCCGAGCCCGTCAGGTAGCCCCGGGCGACGCATTCCAGCGGCACCATGTCCAGGCCGCGGCAGCGCAGCGCCCGGCCCGCGACCTCGGCGGGCACGTCCGTCGACGACAGCACATGGTGCGGCACCACATCCGCCAAATGCTCGAACCAGAACAGGCTCATGCCGGTGAGGATCCGTCCCTTGTCGGGGATCCCCGGCTCCAGGGCGTGGTCGTAGGCGCTGATCCGGTCGGTCGCCACCACCAGCACCTCGGTGGCCTGCATGATCGGGGTCCCGGCGGGCACGTACAGCTCCCGCACCTTCCCGCTGACGGCGAGGTCCCAGCCCTCGAGCGTCGGCGCGCTGATCATCGGCTCGGTCATGCTCCCACCGTCCCCTCGGCTGCGGCGCGGGCGATGTCACGCCGGTGATGTGACCCTTCCAGCTGCACCGCGTCGACCCCGTCCAGGGCCCGCTGCCGCGCGGTCGCGAGGTCCGCGCCGGTGGCGACCACGCACAGCACGCGGCCCCCGGCGCTCACCAGTCGACCCTGCGCGTCCTGCGCGGTGCCGGCGTGGATCACGTGCGTCGCCTCGCCCGCCTCCGCGGCCTCGATCCCGCCGATCTCGTCGCCGGTGCGGCTGCTCGCCGGGTACCCCTCGGAAGCGATCACCACCGTCGCTGCGGCGTCCTCGGACCAGACCGGGGCCGGCACCGCCGACAGGTCACCCTGCGCGGCCGCCAGCAGCAGCGGCGCGAGATCCGAGGCCAGCCGCTCCAGCACCACCTGCGTCTCGGGGTCGCCGAAGCGGACGTTGAACTCCACCACCCGCACCCCCCGGGCGGTCAGCGCGAGCCCGCAGAACAGGGTGCCGACGAACGGGGTGCCGCGGCGGGCCAGCTCGGTGAGCGTCGGCTGGGCGACGGTCCGCACGACCTCGTCGACCAGCCCCTCCGGAGCCCACGGCAGCGGCGAGTACGCCCCCATGCCGCCGGTGTTTGGTCCCTCGTCCCCCTCCATGGCGCGTTTGAAGTCCTGCGCGGGCTGCAGCGGCACGGCCCGCTGGCCGTCGCACAGGCAGAACAGGGACACCTCGGGGCCGTCCAGGTACTCCTCCAGCACCAGCGACCCTCCGGCGTCGAGCACGGCGCGGCCGTGGGCGAGGGCCTCGAGACGATCATCCGTCACCACCACGCCCTTGCCGGCGGCGAGGCCGTCGGCCTTCACCACGTACGGCACCGCACCATCGGGGTTGACCTGATCCAGGCCCGCCTCCAGCGCGGAGGTGTCGTGCACCGTCACGGACGCCGCGGTCGGCACCCCTGCGGCGGCCATGATCTCCTTCGCCCAGGACTTCGAGCCCTCCAGGCGGGCGGCCTCGGCGCCCGGCCCGAACACGGTGATGCCCTGCGACCGCAACCGGTCGGCCAGCCCCGCCACCAGCGGCGCCTCGGGACCGACGACGACGAGGTCCGGCCGCAGCTGCCGGCTCAACGCCACCAGCGCATCGAGGTCCCCGACGGGCACCGGATGAAGGGTTGCGAGCTGCCCGATCCCCGGGTTGCCGGGGGCGGCGTGGAGCTCGTGGGGGATGCTGTCGCGGGACAGGCGCCGCACGATCGCGTGTTCGCGCCCACCGGAGCCGATGACGAGGATCTTCACGCGCCCGAGCCTACCGATCCGACCCGACAGTCGAGCGTCCACCGGCTCCGCCCGGCTAGCATCCCGGGCCATGACCGCCGTTCCCGACAGCCCCGCCCGCCTGCGCCTGGATCTGGCGTACGACGGCACCGACTTCCACGGGTGGGCGGCGCAGCCGGGGCGGCGCACGGTCGAGGGGGAGCTGCGGGCGGCACTCGCGCGCGTCACCCGTCGGGAGGTGCCGGTGACGGTCGCCGGGCGCACCGATGCCGGGGTGCACGCCAGCGGCCAGGTGGTCCACCTCGACCTCGACGCCGAGGCGCTCGCCGCCCTCCCCGGTCGCTCGGACCGCGCCCCCGCCGACGCCCTCGTGCAGCGGCTCGGCGGGGTGCTGCCCGCCGACATCGTGGTGCGCCGCGCCCGGCCGGTGCCCCCCGCCTTCGACGCGCGGTTCGGTGCCCTGTGGCGCCGATACCGCTACCGGCTCAGCGACTCCCCGCAGGTGCACGACCCGCTGCGCCGCGACGTGCTGCGGCACCGCCGGGTGCTCGATCCGGCACCGATGCATGAGGCCGCGCAGCTGCTGGTCGGGGAGCACGATTTCCTCTCCTACTGCCGCCCCCGCCCCGGCGCCACCACGGTGCGGACCCTGCAGCACCTCTCGGTGGAGCGGCCCGCTACAGGGCGGGCCGATGCGGGGCTCGTGGTGGTCACCGTGCAGGCCGACGCCTTCTGCCACCACATGGTCCGATCCCTGGTGGGGGCGCTGCTGGCCGTGGGGGAGGGGCGGCGGGACGTGGACTGGCCGGCGCGGGTGCTCGCCGCCCGCACCCGGGACGCCGCCGGACGCGACGGCGTCGGCGCCGCACCGATGTGCCCGCCGCAGGGCCTCACCCTGGAGCATGTGGAGTACCCGCCCGACGAGATGCTGGCGGAGCGGGCGGCCCTGTCCCGCGCCGTACGCGCATTGACGGACGACACCCCCGCCGTCACGTGGAATGCGCCACACGCCGCCGGCTCCGGCGACGCGCCGCCGCAGTTCGCAGCCCCGCCGCAGGCCCGGCGGGCGGAGTGAGACCCGCATCGCCCCTGGTCGCGCGTTGACCGGGGTGATTCCCGGCCACTATCCTGGGACGTCGTTGTGCCATGACGTGCGCCCGACGCCGCTGCCGACTCTCACACCGGCGCGAAGCGGGCTCCTCACACACGTCGCGGGGCGAGCCGTCCATCGTCAGGTCGGACGCGCCAGCACAGCGGAGCGGCCATGCCCCGACCGAGCGAGGCGTGTCCACGGACCATCGAACCGGGCCCTGCACCCGAGGTGCGCGTTCGCGCGCCCGCAGGGCACCACATACGAGAGAAGAAGGCACGAGTGCGTACGTTCACCCCGAAGGCCGACGACATCCAGCGGTCCTGGTACGTCATCGACGCGACGGATGTCGTCCTCGGCCGGCTCGCTTCCCACGCCGCCCAGCTGCTGCGCGGCAAGCACAAGCCGGTCTTCGCGCCCCACGTGGACGCGGGCGATTACGTCATCATCATCAACGCCGACAAGGTGGCCCTGACCGGCAACAAGCGGGAGACCAAGCTGGCCTACCGCCACTCCGGTTACCCGGGCGGTCTGCGCGGCGTCAAGTACTCCGAGCTGCTCGAGACCAAGCCCGAGCGCGCCGTCGAGAAGGCGATCAAGGGCATGCTCCCGAAGAACAAGCTGGCCACCCAGCAGCTGAAGAAGCTGAAGGTGTACGCCGGCCCCGAGCATCCCCACGCGGCGCAGCAGCCCGTCGCCTACACCCTCGACCAGGTGGCGCAGTAAGCGCGGGCGCCCCGCGCTCACGCCCTGCAGCACGGAAAGACCTGAGGAGAACCGTGACCGATACCAGCATCCCGGAGATCGACGAGACCACTCCGTCGAACTACACCACCGAGTCCACCGCCGAGGAGGGCACCGTCGGCCGCGGCCAGTCCGCGTCCGCGCCCGGCGCCGGCACCGGCCGTCGTAAGGAGGCCGTGGCCCGCGTGCGCCTCGTGCCCGGCACCGGCACCTGGACCATCAACGGCCGCACCCTGGAGAACTACTTCCCCAACAAGGTGCATCAGCAGGAGGTCAACGAGCCGTTCAAGGTGCTCGACCTCCAGGGCCGTTTCGACGTGATCGCCCGCATCCACGGCGGCGGCGCCTCCGGCCAGGCCGGTGCGCTGCGCCTGGGCATCGCCCGTGCGCTCAACGAGATCGACCGTGAGAACAACCGTCCGGCCCTGAAGAAGGCCGGGTTCCTCACGCGCGACGCCCGCATCATCGAGCGCAAGAAGGCCGGCCTCAAGAAGGCCCGCAAGGCCCCGCAGTACTCCAAGCGCTGATCCGCGCGGCCCTGCGCCGCACGCCCAGCCCGCACGACACCCCCGGCCCTCACGGTCGGGGGTGTCGTCGTCTGCGGGTACCGTCCGGGCCTCGACGGGGACCGGCCCGGGGCTGATCCCGGGTCTCAGCCGAGCAGGTCGCGGATGTCGTCGGCCGTCATGGCCTTCTGGAATGCCGTCCCGTCGTCGGTGAGGGCGTCGAACAGCGCGGCCTTGCGCTGCTGCAGTGCGAGCACCTTCTCCTCGATGGTGTCCTCCGCGACGAGCTTCACCACCATCACCCGGCGGTCCTGGCCGATGCGGTGGGCGCGGTCGATCGCCTGGTTCTCCGCAGCGGGGTTCCACCACGGATCCAGCAGCACCACGTAGTCGGCCTCAGTGAGGGTGAGACCGAAACCTCCGGCCTTCAGGGAGATGAGGAACACCGGCAGTTCGCCCTGCCGGAACGCCTCCACCGCCCCGTCGCGGTCCCGGGTGGAGCCGTCGAGGTAGGCGAAGGACACCCCGCGGTCGCTCAGTTCCTGCGCGACCCGCTGCAGGAACGAGGTGAACTGGCTGAACAGCAGCACCCGGTGGCCGTCGGCGAGGACCTCATCCAAGCGGTCCATGAGGGCGGCCAGTTTGGAGCTCGGCACATCGTCGTAGGCCTCGCCGTCGACGATCCCCGGGTCCAGCGCGAGCATCCGCAGCAGCGTCAGGGAGCGGAAGACGATGAACCGCGACCGTTCCGCATCCGACTCGATTAGTCCCAGCACCTTCGTCCGCTCCCGCTGCAGCACCCGGTCGTACAGCGCCCGATGGTCGGGGCTGAGCGGCACCCGCACCACGAGCTCCGTCTTCTCCGGCAGGTCGCGGACCACGAGGTCCTTGGTGCGGCGCAGCAGGAACGGTCGGATGCGGGAGCGCAGTTCCTCCATCCGCTCCGGGTGCTCCCCGGCGGCCAGCGGGATCGCATAGCGCCGGCGGAACCCGATGTGCGTGCCGAGCAGTCCGGGGGTGACCAGGGATGACACCGCCCACAGGTCGTCGAGGGAGTTCTCCATCGGGGTGCCGGTGATCGCCAGGCGGAACGGTGCGCTCACCTGCCGCACCGCCTGGTGGGTGCGGGAGCGCGGGTTCTTCACGAACTGGGCCTCATCCAGCACCAGCCCGCTCCACGGCCGGGAGATCAGCTGCTCCTGGTCGATCCGCAGCACCGCGTAACTGGTCACCACCACGTCGGCCCGCTCGATCTCTGCGGTGACGTCGCTGCCGCGGGCGCGGGTGGTGCGGTCCAGCACCGCCACCCGCAGCGAGGGGATGTGCCGCGCGGCCTCCTCCCGCCACACCGGCAGCACCGACGTGGGTGCCACCACCAGGAAGGGGGCGGCTCCCGCGTCGGCGCTCTCGCGGGCGTGGGCGATCAGGGCGAGGGTCTGCAGGGTCTTCCCCAGGCCCATGTCGTCGGCGAGGATCCCCCCGAGGCCCAGGTCGTACAGGGTCCGCAGCCAGCGGTACCCGTCCAGCTGGTAGGGGCGTAAGGCGGTGGTGAGGGTGGCGGGCGGGATGGCGGACGCCTCCGTCGTCCCGGCCGCGGTCCCCGCGCCGGTGTCGGTCCCTGCGCCGGCCCCGGCCCCGGCGTCGGTGGCGCGCAGCGCCCGCAGGGTCGCCTCGAACTCCGCCGCGGTCTCCAGCTCCACGGCGATCTGGCCCAGGTCGTCCCACAGATCCAGTTGGTAACGGCTGAGGGACTGGTGGTCGGGTTCCCACTCGGCCATCTCCTGGCCCTCGGAGATGAGACGTCGCAGCACGTCGAAGGCCGGGTGGTCCAGCGAGAAGAACGTGCGGTCCTCGAGCATGAGGCGGGACCTGCCGGAGGCGAGCGCCCGGAACAGGGAGGGGAAGGGGATCTCGCGTCCGTCGACGGTGATGCGGAAGGCGAGGTCGAACCAGTCGGTGCGACCCTCCGACGGCACCTGCGTCACCCGCACCTGCGGGGCGGCGTCCAGTTCACGGTAGGCGTGGCGGGTGCCGGTGATCCGCACGTCCACGTGGTCCTCGGCCCGCAGGGCGTCGAGCACATGGGTGGTGAACTGCGCCGTGTCGACACCGGAGAGGCGCTCGGGGTCCTCACCGCCGGCGGTCGGCCAGACGGTCCGCACCCGCGCCAGGACCTCCTCCTCGTGGGCGCGGTCGCGACGGCCGCCGACCCCGGGGGCCATCGGCACCACCCGATCGGGGTCGTGGTAGTGCCAGGCCCAGGTGAGCGTCAGCCGGTCACCCTCGGTGTACGCGGCGGTGGCCTCGAGCGTCGCCGGGGGGATGCGCGGCAGCTCCACACTGGCGTCGCTGCTGCCGACGGTCAGCACATCGCGCAGCTTCGGATAGGCGACGGCCAGGAAGTCCGCCTCCTCCTCCGGCGCGATCCGCAGCCCGTCCGCGTCGGCGGCGAGGCGCCGCAGGCTCGACGGCAGCGGGGACAGCAGCGGCGCCATCACCAGCGTCCCGTCGGCGTCGAGACCCGCCGCACCGGTCACCCCCAGCGGCCGCGGATCCGCCACTGCCTCCTGCAGTCCCGCGATCAGCAGCCGCACACGCAGCAGCAGCCCCGCATCGTCCCGTGTGAGGTCCAGGTCGGCGTCGGCCTGCGCCGCCAGTGCCACCGCGGGGAAATCGGCGGGCGGCAGCAGCGTCACCCCGGCGTCGCGGGCACCGCGCAGCGCCTCCCACACCGGTCCCGCCCCGGCGGCCGACAGCCAGATCAGGTCGGGGGAGCCGGAGGCGTAGCTGCGTTCCGTGCCGGCGGCGGCGAACACGCGGGTGAGGGCATCGGCCTGCGCGGGCACGAACTCGGTGCGGGGCATGCGGAATTCGAAGGTGCGCCAGCTCAGGCCCGCCCGCACCCAGCCACCGTGGGCCCCGCGTCGCAGCGGTTGCAGACCGGCATGCAGCTCCGACCCGGAGGTGAGGTCCTCCGGTCGCGCAGCGTGGCGGGCGGAGCGTCCCGCGGGCGCGCCTCCCGGCTGCGGCGTGGCGGCCTCCAGCACCACCCGCAGCGCCAGCGGCACCGGGGCCTCGCGAGGTCCCTCCTCCCGCAGCAGGCCGTGCAGCACCGTCCGCCACTGCGGGGTGGGGCGCTCCCGCTGTTCGGCCTCACGACGGGCATCCGCGGCATACAGCAGCGCCGCCGCGTGCACGCAGTGGGTCTCCTCCGGGCAGGTGCAGCGGGAGGTCAGCGGCCGCCACACACCCCCCGCCTCCTGCGGCCAGAAACGCCGGGAGACGGAGTCCTCGTCCAGCTCCTCGCAGTGGACCTCGACCTCGTCGATGGGTGCCTCGGGGTCCACGGCCTCCCGCACCGCCGCCCGTAGCAGCCCGCGCTCCACCTCCCACTGCAGATGCTCCACCCGGCCCTCCCGGGCCGCAGCGAAACCCTGCGAGGCCGTGCGATCCCCCACGAAGGAGGTGATCATCGTCGCGGGGATCCGGGGGAGCGGAGCGGCATCGGGCATACCCTCCAGACTACGGAGTGCGGCCGCCGCGCGTCGGCGGGGAGCCGTGATCCGCGAGGGCTACCCTCGACCCATCGACCCCGACCTGGGAGGACAACCCGTGGCCCGACTCTTCGGCACCGACGGCGTGCGCGGACGCGCCAACGACGACATCACCGCCGAGCTCGCGGTGGAGCTGGCAGTGGGCGCGGCCCACGTTCTCGCCGACTTCGGCGCCTTCCGTGACACCGCCACCCGCCCCCGCGCGATCGTCGCCCGCGACACCCGGCCCTCCGGCCCGTTCCTGGTCGCCGCGGTGAGCGCAGGCCTGGCCTCCGCCGGGGTGGATGTGCTCGACGCCGGGGTGCTGCCGACCCCCGGTCTCGCCCACCTGGTGGAGAAGACCGGAGCGGATCTCGGCGTCATGATCTCCGCCTCGCACAATCATCACGCCGACAACGGCATCAAGTTCTTCGCCCGCGGCGGCACGAAGCTGCCCGACGAGGTGGAGGACGCGATCGAGGCCCGTCTGGGGGAGAGCTGGGACCGCCCGCAGGGCACCGACGTCGGTGAGATCCGGCCGTATGAGAACGCCGTCGAGGAGTACGTCGAGCATCTGCGCTCCACCCTCACCACCGACCTCACCGGCCTGACCGTCGTGGCGGACTGCGCCAACGGCGCCTCCTACCTCACCGCCCCGGCCGTGCTGCGCGCCGCCGGCGCCACCGTCCACGTGATCGGTGACCGCAGCGACGGCGGCCAGATCAACGAGGGCGTCGGCTCCACCCATCTGGAGAAGCTGCAGGCTGCGGTGCGGGAGCACGGCGCCGACGCCGGTGTGGCCTTCGACGGTGACGCCGACCGCTGCCTCGCCGTGGACGCCGACGGCACCGTCATCGACGGCGACCAGATCATGGCGATCCTGGCGCTGGACCTGCACGAGCGCGGGGAACTCGCCGACGACACCCTGGTGGTGACCGTCATGAGCAACCTGGGGCTGAAGCTCGCCATGCGCGAGCACGGCATCAACCTCGCCCAGACCGCCGTCGGCGACCGCTACGTGCTGGAGGAGATGACCCTCGGCGGGTACGTGCTCGGCGGGGAGCAGTCCGGCCACGTGGTGATGTCCCGCTACGCCACCACCGGTGACGGGGAGCTCACCGCGCTGCATTTGCTGCAGCGCATGGCCACCAGTGGTCGCTCCCTGCGGGAGCTCGGCGCGGTGATGACCCGCATGCCGCAGTCTCTGATCAACGTCAAGGGTGTCGACAAGCAGCGCGCCGGGATCGACCACGGTGTGCAGGAGGCGGTGCGGGCCGCCGAGGCCGAGCTGGGCGACAACGGCCGCGTGCTGCTGCGCCCCTCCGGCACCGAGCCGCTGGTGCGCGTGATGGTCGAGGCCGCCACGCAGGAGCACGCCGACGAGATCGCCGAGCGTCTCGCCGGGGTGGTGCGGGAGCGCCTGGCCCTCTGACCCCGGCCTCTGTCCCCGGCCCTCCGGTGCCGCTCAGACCCGCCGCAGAAGCACCGAGTGGACCTGGTGGTCCGCGCCCTTGCGCAGCACCAGGTCCGCTCGGCCGCGGGTGGGCAGCACGTTCTGGGCGAGGTTCGGGCCATTGATGCTGTGCCAGATCTGCAGTGCGGTGTCGCGGGCCTCCTCGTCGGACAGCTCCGCATAGCGGCGGAAGTAGCTCTGCGGATCGGTGAAGGCGGTGCGCCGCAGCGTGAGGAACCGCTCCACGTACCAGCGCTGCACATCCTCCACCCGGGCGTCGACGTACACCGAGAAGTCGAAGTAGTCCGACACCGCGAGGCCCAGCAGACCGTCGCGTCGCGGCCGCGCCGGCTGGAGCACGTTCAGTCCCTCCAGGATCAGCACGTCGGGGCGCTCCACCCGCACCCGGTCGTCCTCGACGATGTCGTACACCAGGTGCGAGTACACCGGTGCCTCCACCACGTCGCGGCCGGATTTCACCTCCGCCACGAACCGCAGCAGGGCGCGACGGTCATAGCTCTCCGGGAAGCCCTTGCGGTGCATGATGCCTCGACGTTCCAGCTCCGCATTGGGGTAGAGGAACCCGTCGGTGGTCACCAGCTGCACCCTCGGGGTCTCCGGCCAGCGCGCCATCAGCTCCCGCAGCAGACGCGCCGTGGTCGATTTCCCCACCGCCACCGACCCGGCCACGCCGATCACGTACGGGGTGCGGCGCAGGCGCTCGCCGAGGAACTCGCTGCGGGCCCGGCGCAACCGCTGGGCGGCATCGACCTGGAGCCACAGCAGCCGGGAGATCGGCCGGTACACGGCGTCGACCTCCGCGAGGTCCACGCGGTCCCCGAGCCCCTGCAGGCGCTGCACGTCCTCTTCGGACAGCGGCAGCGGGGTCTGCGTCGACAGCCGCGCCCAGTCCTCGCGGGGGATCTCGTCGAACGGGGTGGTGGCCGACGAGTACGCGGTGGGGCCTCTCATGGTCGTCCATTCTCCCAGAGCGCCGGGCGTGGCTCCGCGGGATGCGGAACCGGCCCCGACACGTCAGGAACGCGCGCGCCTGGATGATCGTTTCTGCGTGAACCGCTCAACCGCTTGCCATGACCAGGCGCGACAGCGCGGGAACGTGACGCACCTCGCCCGGCATCTGCGCGAGATCGGTGGCGCACGGGCCCGCGGTCGGTACCGTGAGCGGCATGTGTGGAATCGTCGGCTATGCAGGCCCCGCCCCCAGCTCCCCGTCCTCCCGTCCCGTGGACGTCGCCCTCCAGGGCCTCGCCCGCCTCGAGTACCGCGGCTATGACTCCGCGGGTGTCGCCGTGATCGACGGCGAGCAGGTGCAGGTGACCAAGCGCGCCGGCAAGCTGCAGAACCTCCGGGACGCCCTCGGGGAGGACACCGCCACCTCGAGCCCCGTGGCGATCGGCCACACCCGCTGGGCCACCCATGGCGGGCCCATCGACGGCAACGCCCACCCGCATCTGGGCGGCCGCCGCGACGAGCTGGCCCTGGTGCACAACGGCATCATCGAGAACTTCGCGTCCCTGCGCGCCGAGCTCGAGGAGCAGGGGTACACCTTCCGTTCCGAGACCGACACCGAGGCCGCCGCGCATCTCGTCGCACGCGAGATGGAGCAGACCGGCGACCTCACCGAGGCGATGCGCCGCGCCGTCGGCCACCTCGAGGGCGCCTTCACCCTGCTGGCGGTGCACATCGACGCCCCCGGCACCGTCGTCGCCGCCCGCCGGAACAGCCCGCTGGTGGTGGGCCTGGGCCAGGGGGAGAACTTCCTCGGCTCCGACGTCGCCGCCTTCGTCGACGAGACGAAGGAGGCCCTGGAGATCGACCAGGACCAGATCGTCGCCGTCACCGCCGAGGGCGTGCGCGTGATCGAGGCCGACGGCACCGAGGTCACCGAGCCGAAGCGGTACACCATCGAGTGGGACGCCGCCTCCGCGCAGAAGGGCGGCTACGCCTCCTTCATGGCCAAGGAGATCCACGAGCAGTCCTCCGCCGTGGCCGACACCCTGCTCGGTCGTCTCGAGGGCGGCCGGTTGGTGCTCGACGAGGGCGAGATCGACGAGTCCCTGCTGCGCAGTGTCGACAAGATCGTGGTGGTGGCCTGTGGCACCGCGGCGAACGCCGGCAATGTCGCGAAGTACGCCATCGAGCACTGGTGCCGCATCCCCACCGAGGTGGAGCTGGCCCACGAGTTCCGCTACCGCGACCCGGTGATCTCCGAGAAGACCCTCGTCGTGGCGATTTCCCAGTCCGGCGAGACCATGGACACCCTGATGGCGGTGCGCCACGCCAAGGAGCAGGGGGCGAAGGTCGTCGCGCTGTGCAACACCCGCGGCTCCACCATCCCGCGGGAGTCCGACGCCGCCCTGTACCTGCATGTGGGCCCGGAGATCGCGGTGGCCTCCACCAAGGCGTACCTGGGGCAGATCGCCGCCTGCTACCTGCTGGGCCTCTACCTGGCGCAGGTGCGAGGCAACCTGTTCCCCGACGAGATCGCCGCACTGCTGGAGGACCTCGAGCAGATCCCGCAGCACATCCAGACCGTGCTGGACGGCTCCGAGCAGGTCGAGCAGCTGGCCCGGGAGATGAAGGACGCCACCAGCGTGCTGTTCCTCGGTCGCCACGTCGGCTACCCGACGGCGATGGAGGGCGCACTGAAGCTGAAGGAGATCGCGTACATCCATGCGGAGGGCTTCGCCGCCGGCGAGCTCAAGCACGGGCCGATCGCCCTGGTGGAGGAGGGGCAGCCGGTGTTCGTCATCGTGCCGTCCCCGCGCGGCCGCGACTCGCTGCACGCGAAGGTCGTCTCCAACATCCAGGAGGTCCGCGCCCGCGGTGCGAAGACCCTGGTGATCGCGGAGGACGGCGACGACGCGGTGCTGCCGTACGCCGATGAGGTGATCCGCGTGCCCCAGACCCGCACGCTGTTCGCCCCGCTGCTGACGATCATCCCGCTGCAGATCTTCTCCTGCGAACTGGCGACCGCCAAGGGCCTGGACGTCGACCAGCCGCGCAACCTCGCCAAGTCCGTCACCGTCGAGTGACGTCCCTCGCGTGACCTCGGGTCGGCGGGCCCACCGACTGCGGGATACTGGCCCGCATGAGTGAGCCCGCCGACCCCACCCCCGGCGCCGGCCCGAGCGCCGGGGGCGGCCTCGCCTTCCCGCCGCCCGACGACACCCCGGGCATCGGCGGGCCCGGGTTCGCCGGTCCCGCCATCATCGGGGTCGGGATCGACGTGGTGGAGATCGCCGCGCTGGAGGCCCGTCTGCGTCGGGTCCCCGCCCTGCGCGACCGCCTCCTGACACCGCCCGAGCGGGCACTGTCCCCGGCCTCCCGGGCCGCGCGGGTCGCCGCGAAGGAAGCGGTGGGCAAGGCCCTCGGGCGGCCCGGGGACTTCTCCTGGCAGGACGTCACCGTGCAGCGCACCCCCGCCCGCCGCCCCTACCTGGTGCTGACCGGTGCCACCCGGACCTGCGCCGAGAAGCTCGGCGTCACCCACCTGCACCTGTCGCTCTCGCATGACGGCCCGATCGCCACCGCGATCGTCGTCGCCGAGCGCACCGGCACCTCGCCCCGGCCGGTCGACCGAGGAGGACACCCATGATCCGCGCCCATACCGGCGCCGCCGTGCGCGCGGCCGAACAGCCGCTGCTGCAGGCGGGGGAACCCCTCATGCAGCGCGCCGCCACGGCCCTCGCCGACCACGCCGCCGACGCCCTGCGCGAACGCCGCCTCCCGCTGCCGCAGGCGCGGGTGCTGGTGCTCGCCGGACCCGGATCCAACGGTGGTGATGCCCTGCTGGCGGGCGCGGACCTCGCGCGCCAGGGCGCCCACGTCACCGCCGTCGCCGCCCTCGGCTCCCTGCAGGACGGCCCCGTCCAGGCCCTGCGGGAGGCCGGAGGGCGGGTGGTGGACTCGGAGGCGACCGCCGGAGACCTGCCCACCGCCGACCTGCTGCTCGACGGTGTGCTCGGGACCGGTGCCCGCCCCGACCTCTCCGACGACCTGCGGGACCTGCTGGCTCGCGCCCGCGCCGCCCTCGATCCCCACGCCCTGGTGCTCGCCGTCGACGTCCCCACCGGGGTGGACGCCACCACCGGCGCGGTCGACGAGGGTGCCCTCACGGCGGACGCCACCATCACTTTCGGTGCCGTGAAGTCCGGCCTGCTGCTGCCCCCGGCCACGGAATCCTGCGGTCGCGTGATCCCCGTCGACATCGGCCTCGGCCCGCACCTGCCCGCGCAGCCCGCCGTGCGCCGCCTGGAGGATCCGGACGTGCGGGACCTGTGGCCGCGCGCCCGGCGCAGCGACCACAAGTACTCCCGCGGGGTCCTCACCGTGGCCGCCGGATCCATCCGCTACCCGGGTGCGGCGGTGCTGGTCAGCGAGGCCGCCTCCCGCACGGGTCTGGGGATGATCCGCTACCGCGGCCCCGTGCGGGTGCTCGACCTGGTGCTGCAGCGCCGCCCGGAGGTCGTGGGAGAGGACGGCCGCCACGACGCCCTCGTCGTCGGCCCCGGCCTGCCCGGGGATGATCCGCGCGCCGCCGCCGCCCTCCAGGAGCTGCGTGAGGGCCTGCCCGGTGTCGTCGACGCCGGGGGCCTGGACGCGATCCTGCGCGAGCAGCACTTCGGCCCGGACACCGTCCTCACCCCCCATCACGGAGAGGCCGTGCGACTGGCCCACCGGTTGGGCCTGCCGCAGTCCGTCACCGCGCGTCCCGCAGCTCTCTCCACCGCCCTCGCCCGCGCCACCGGGGCGACGGTGCTGCTGAAGGGAGCCGTCACCGTCATCGCCCCCGGGGATGCCCCCGAGGAGCTGTTCTCCCAGGACGACGCCACTGCGCAGCTCGCCGTCGCCGGCGCCGGGGATGTGCTCGCCGGGATCCTCGGCGCGCTCCTCGCCCACGGCCTGCCCGGCCCGGAGGCCGCAGCCGTGGCGGCGCTGCTGCACGGACGCGCCGCCCGCCGCGCCTCCCGCGACGGGCTGCTGCCGATCACCGCCCTCGACGTGCCCGCACACCTCGGGGAGGTCCTCGCGGCTATCCTCACCCCTGCGCCCGCCGCCGACCGGATACGCCGCTGGGGAGGGCCAGGACCACAGCCCGGATCCGACCACGGATCCGCACAAGGAGGAGCATGAGCGTCGCCATTCCGGCGGAGGACCTGCGCCAGGGCCCGAACCGCGCCGTAATCGACCGGGGCGCGATCACTCACAACGCCCGTGTCCTCGGCGGCCTCCTGCATGAGCAGACCGCCCTGATGGCGGTGGTGAAGGCCGACGGGTACGGCCACGGCATGCTCACCGCCGCCCAGGCCGCCCTCGACGGCGGAGCGACCTGGCTGGGCGCCGCCCATCCCGCCTCCGCTCTGGCGCTGGTGCGCGCCGGCCTCGACGTCCCGATCCTCACCTGGCTGTACGACCCCACCGCCGTCGGAGAGCTGATGGTCGACGTGGTCGGCGCCGGCATCGACGTGTCCGTCGGCTCCCCGGAGGCACTGCGCGTCGTCGCGGACGCCGCCCGCACCGCGGAGCGTCGTGCCCGCATCCACCTGAAGGTCGATACCGGGATGGGACGCGGCGGGGCCCTTCCGGCCGCGGCACGGGCACTCGCCGCCGCCGCCCGCGACGATGACCATGTGAACCTCGTCGGCATCTGGACCCACCTGTCGACCGCCGACGACCCCACCGATCCGTTCCTCGACCGGCAGGTGGAGGCCTTCGATGCCACCGTCGAGGCGGTGACCCATGAGGTCGGCCCCGTGCCCCTGCAGCATCTGGCGAACACCGCCGCCCTGATCGCCCGGCCCGATCTGCACCGCGACATCGTCCGCGCCGGCATCGGCCTGTACGGGTACCCGCCGCTGCCCCTGCCGGACGGTGCTCGCCTGCGGCCCGCGCTCACGCTCACCAGCAGCATCGCCCAGGTCAAGGAGGTGCCCGCCGGGACCCCTGTCGGCTACGGGCACACCGCCACCACCACGGTGCCCACCCGCCTGGGCCTGGTCCCGATCGGGTACGCGGACGGCCTGCATCGCGCGGCCTCCGGGCGCGGCCGCCTGGTGGTGCGCACCCGGACCGGGGATGACCTGGTGCCGCAGATCGGCCGCATCAGCATGGACCAGATTGTGGTGGACCTGGGGCCGGAGTCGACCGCCCGGGTCGGTGACCGCGTGATCGTCTTCGGGGAGGCCGCCGACGCGGTGCTCGGGGACGGGCAGCGGGTGCCGACCGCCGCCGACTGGGCCGAGGCCGCCGGCACCATCCCCTACGAGGTCCTCACCTCGGTCAGTGTCCGGGTGGGCCGCGAGCTGCGCGGGGAGGGCGCGTGAGCGTCGACTCCCCGATCACGGTGCCCACCCGCGGCGCCGAGGACACCCGTGCCGTCGCCCGCGCCCTCGCCGGGCAGCTGCGCGCCGGGGACCTCCTGGTGCTCGACGGCCCCCTCGGCGCCGGCAAGACCACGTTCACGCAGGGCCTCGGGGACGGGCTCGGGGTGCGCGGCCCCGTCGCCTCCCCGACCTTCGTGATCGCCCGGGTGCATCCGCCGGTGACGGGTGAGCTGGCGCTGGTGCACGTCGACGCGTATCGCCTGGCCGGGGGCTTCGACATTGAGGACCTCGACCTGGAGGCCGACATGGACGAGGCCGTGACCGTCGTGGAATGGGGCCGCGACCGGGTGGAGCACCTGACCGACTCCCACCTGCTGGTGGAGCTGCACCGGGCTGAGGAGCACGCCGGGGCCGCCCCCGAAGGCACCGATGCCGAGGATGCTGAGGTGGACCTGTCCCGGGCCGGGGACGAGCAGCGACACCTGCGCGTCACCGCCGTCGGCCCCCGCTGGGACGGCGCCGAGCGGGAGGCCCTGCGCCGCGCGCTGACCGGCGCCGTGGAGCCCGCCCCGTCACAGGAGGAGGACTGATGCTGCTGGGGATCGACACCTCGGGGGCGGTGAGCGTCGCGCTCGCCGAGGGGGAGCTCGGCCGCGGGGTGCGGGTGGTGGCCGCGCGCACCGATGAGCGGGCCCGCCACCACGATGAGGTGCTCATGGGCCTCATCGACCAGGTGCTCGCCGAAGCCGGCGCCCGCCGTGCCGACCTCACCGCCGTCGTCGTCGGACGCGGCCCCGGCCCCTTCACCGGCCTGCGGGTGGGTCTGGTGACCGCCCGCTCCATCGCCGCGGTGCTCGGCCTCCCCCTGTACGGGGTGGTGTCCCTCGATGCCCTCGCCCACGAGGTGCTGGTCGGGGGCACGGACGGCGCGACCGACATGGCTGCCGGGATCGATGCGGCCGAGGGTTCGGTGCGCCCGGGGACGACCGCTGCGGTGGCCCTGGATGCCCGCCGCCGCGAGGTGTACCACGCCCGCTATGCGCTGTGCGGCGGTCGCCTCGAGCGCACCGCGGGACCGTCGGTCGACGCTCCCGCGGAGATCGCCGAGCAGCTGCGCGCCGCCGATCACCTCGTGGGGTCGGGCACCGCCCTGTATCCGGAGCTGCTGCCCGCCACCGATGCGCCGACCGTCGTCGACGCCGGGCATCTGCTGCGGGTGGCGGACCTGTGGGCCACGCAGGGCGAGGACCTCACCTCCACCGAACCGTTGTACCTGCGGGCGCCGGACGCCGCGAAACCGACCGCCCGCAAGAGCGCCCTGGGGCGGTGAGCGTGATGGCGGCGGACGAGGCTCCCGCGTGGCATTTGCGGCCCACCCGGATGGACGACGTCGAGCAGATCGCTTTCCTGGACCTGGAACTGTTCCCCGACGAGGCGTGGACGGTGTTCCAGATCGCCGCGGAGGTGGAGCACCCTCAGCGCCGGTACGTCAGCGCCGTCACCGCTGAGGACGAGGTGATCGGATATGCCGGGGTGATGCTCCTGGGGGACATGGCCGACCTGCAGACCATCGGCACCTCCCGCCCGGGCCGAGGCATCGGACGGGCCCTGCTGGCGTGGTGCGAGGACGCCGCCCGCAACGGCGGCGCCGACCGGCTGCTGCTCGAGGTGCGCGAGGACAACACCCGCGCCCGCGCCTTCTATGACCGCGCCGGGTTCACGACGATCGGCCGCCGCACCGGGTACTACCACACGGCGCGCGGGCCGATCGATGCGATCGTCATGGAGCGGCCGCTCAGATGAACGCGCGCACCCGCTGCCACACCCGCGCGTAGTTCTGCTCCAGGTATCGGCCCGACAGGTGCACCCCGATCACCAGGCCGACGACCCCACCGAGCAGGGACGCCGCCCCGGCAGCGAGCAGCCACCCACCACCGCCGGTCACGGCCCCGACGATCAGCAGCACGATCGCGGGGATCTGCGGCACGAGGACCCCGAGCATCGCGAGCGACAGGGTGAGCATGGCGGCCCCGCTGGCGGAGGAGCGGTCCTTGAAGGGACTGGTGCCGGGGGCGGCCGTCGGGAACGGCATGAGCGTGCCCACCAGCGTGCTCACACCCCAGCCGCCACAGGCCGCCCCGATGATGCCCAGCAGCGTCGGCACCAGCAGCTCCCAGCGTCCGGTGAGGGCCGCAGCACCCACCGCCAACAGCAGAACGAACGGCAGCGTGACCACAGCGATCGCGGCGATCCGCCCCGCCAGATCGGTGCGCGGTGACGCACCGGTGGTGATCTGCACCCATCCCGCCGGGCCGTCGAAACCGAGCTCGTTGCCGAGCGAGACCCCGCACAACAGACCCACGAGGATCAGCCCGAGAAACGAGACCTCCACCCCGGGGCCGGTGGCCCCCGCCATGATCGGCATCAGCATCAGGAAGATCCCCAGCAGCGGGATCACCGCCATGGAGCCGAGATAGCGGGAGTCGCGCCGCCAGTACCGCAGAGCCCGCCCGAAGGACGCCCCGAAGGGCCCGGCCGGTACACCGCGCGGCACCAGGGCACTCACCCGGGTCCGCCCGGAGGACGCCTGCCCTGCAAGGGCCGACACCATCGCCCGGTCGAGCCCCCGAGCCCACAGTATCCACAGCAGCCACAGGCCCGCCACGGCGATGACCACACGCACGGCGGCGATCAGCCACACCCCGGCGGCGACATCCAGGGGCACCGCGACAAATGCCCCCAGCGGGGTCCACGGCAGCACCGCCGCAGCGCCCTCCATCACCGGTATGAGGGCGTCAGGGGTGATCGTCACGGCACCGCCGCCACCGGTCAGAAGCGCTCCGCCGTAGATCAGGGCGAGGAACACCAGCAGCCCGAGCAGCGGGACCAGTTCCCGGCGGCGCCGGGAGGAGGTCCGGGCCGCCGACCAGGTGATCACCACCCGCGGCAGCAGCAGGCACAGCACCAGCAGACCGAGATGGCACGGCAGCAACAGCAACCCGCCGAGGACCAGCGCGACCGGGGAGATGCCTGGCATCATCCCGGGGGAGAACACCCCCATGAACCAGAGCGCTTCGCACACGGTGAGGATCGCAAGGGCGAGCAGCGTCAGCAGGCCCGGGAGGGAGAGCAGCGCCGCGAGCAGCATGCCCGGGCGCAGATCCCGCCCGCGCAGCGACAGCGGTGCGAAACGCAGGACATCCAGGGGCTCCTCCAGACCCGTCAGCAGCAGCGGCCCCACCAGCCAGGCGACGGCGAGGCCGGTGCCGACGGTCAGCACGACGGTGCGCATCAGACCGGGATCGGTGAGGGCGGCCACCGCCGGCAGACCGATCGCCAGCAGTGTCAGCAGGAACAGACCGTATCCGCCGAGGAAGATCGTGCCGATCAGCTTGCCGATGTTCTTGCGGAAGCTGCGCCGCCACAGCAGCAGATGCAGACGCACCAGGGTGCGGGTGAGGGTGCCGGTGGCGGCCGCCGGGGTCGCGGCGATGGCGGCCGGGGCGGTCACTGATTCAGCCATGCCAGGCCTCCCTGCGCCACGTGGCCGCCACCGACCAGCTCCAGGAAGCGATCCGACAGGCTGCGTCCCTGCCGGACGGCCTCGAGCTCACCGTGCGCCAGCACCTGGCCCTCGGCGATGACCGCGACGTGTGTGCACAGCTCCTCCACCAGCGCCATCACATGACTGGAGAGGATCACGGTGCCGCCGCCCGCCACGAAGGCCAGCAGGATCTCCCGGATGGTGGAGGCGGACACCGGGTCGACGGCCTCGAAGGGCTCATCCAGCACCAACAGTCGCGGCGCATGCACCAGAGCGCACGCCAGCAGGATCTTCTTCGTCATGCCGGCGGAGTAGTCCACCACCAGCTTTCCCTCCTCGTCGGCCAGGCCGAGGGTCTCCAGCAGCGACTGGGTGCGCTCCTCCACCACGGCCGGGTCGAGGCGTCGCAGCAGACCGACATAGGTGAGCAGTTCCCGCCCGGTGAGCCGGTCGAAGGTCCGCAGACCATCGGCCAGCACCCCCATCACGGCCTTCGCCGGCGCCGGGTCGGCCCACACGTCGTGCCCGAGCACCTGGGCGGTGCCGCCGTCGGGCACCAGCAGACCCGTGGCCATCGACAGGGTGGTCGTCTTGCCGGCGCCGTTGGGGCCGACGAGTCCGTAGAAGCTGCCGCGCGGCACCTGCAGGCTCACCCCGTGGACGACCTCCCGGCCGTCGAAGGACTTCCGCAGGTCGCGCAGATCCAGGGCGGGGGCCGGATCGGAGTGAGGGAGCTCATGGTCCATGACCTCACGGTAGGGGACCGGCGCCTGGCCCGGGGGCCACCGCATGGCCAGTGCCCCCTCGACGAACGTCGAGACTCCCGAGCGGCGACGGTGCCGGGTCGAGCACCTGGACACACCGCCGATCACTGCACCGGATAGAGTGCCCCGCGGGCGTCCCCGGCACCGGGCCGGATCCGCGGCGCCCTCGCGCAGGAGGGAGAGGCCATGGTGAGGTACCGACGTCGGGAGACGCCGCCCGCGCAGGTGGTGCAACCGCAGGAGGTCGCGGAGATCCCGCTCGGGATCCGTCGTTTCGCGGCCTGGGGGTGGCGCCTGCTGGTGATCGTCGCGGCGCTCGCCGTGTTGCTGTGCCTGGTCTCGAAGATCACCGACATCGTGATCCCGGTGCTCATCGCCGTGCTGCTCACGGCCATGCTCGCGCCGCTGGTGCGGCTGCTCACCCAGCACACGTTCCTGGGCCGCGCCGCCGCGAGCGCCGTGGCCATGCTGTGCCTGGTGCTGGTGGTCTCCGGGATGTTCACCCTCGCGGGTCGTCAGCTGATCGCCCAGTTCGCCGACATCCAGGAGAAAGCCGTCGCAGGTGTCCAGCAGCTCACCGACTGGGCCAACACCACCCTGGGCATCGACGACCCGATGATCGACTCCGCGATCGCCGAGCTCCAGACCAGGCTGGAGGCGAATGCGGATGCGTTGCTGTCCGGTGCCCTCAGTACCGCCGCCACGGTGGGCAACATCCTCACCGGCATGCTGATCGCCCTGTTCACGCTGTTCTTCCTCCTGAGCGGGGGTCTCGGGGTGTGGCGGTGGGTCGTCGGACTGCTGCCGCCGGAGGCACGCGTCCCCACCCATGAGGCCTTCCGTCGGGGCTGGAAGGCGCTGTCGGCGTATGTGCGCACGCAGATCCTGGTGGCTGCGGTCGACGCCGTGGGCATCGCGATCGGCATGGTGGCCCTGGGGCTCGGTTCGTATGCGGTGCCGATCTGGCTTCTGGTGTTCCTGTTCTCCTTCATCCCGCTGGTCGGCGCCATCGTCTCCGGTGCCGTGGCGGTGCTGCTGATGCTGGTGCTGAAGTCGTGGGTGCTGGCGCTGGTGATGCTCGGCATCGTGCTGGCGGTGCAGCAGATCGAGGGCAATGTGCTGCAGCCGATCCTCATGGGCAAGGCCGTGGAGCTGCATCCGTTGGCGGTGTTCCTCGGGGTGACCCTCGGTGCCATGGTGGCCGGCATCCCCGGTGCGCTGTTCGCGATCCCGCTGGCGGCCTTCGTCAACGCCACCCAGCTGTACCTCGTGGGGCGCGACCCGAGCCCGGAACTGGGGCAGGACGAGGCCTCCCACGAGGCCTTCGCCCCGGTGAGGAACGCCCGGTCCACCCGCTCCGGCTCCCGGCGCGTCGAGCACGTGCGCTGACCATCCGGAGCACCCCTCACGGATACGGGACGGCCCCCGAGCGGATGCTCGGGGGCCGTTCGTCGTCGAGGGGTCGGACCCGGGGCTCGTGCCGGGGGCTCGGACCACGGGTGGGACCTGCGGCGCCGGGCCGCGGACGATCAGATCTTGTAGGGCGTGGCCTTGACGATCTCGATCGGCAGGGACTTGCCGTTGGGGGCGGTGTAGTCGATGGTGTCGCTCACCGAGGAGCCGAGGATCGCGGCGCCCAGCGGGGACTCGGGCGAGAACACCTCGAGCTTCTCGTCCCCATCTGCGATCTCGCGGTTGCCCAGCAGGAAGGTGCGCTCCTGACCGGCCATGGAGATGGTCACGACCATGCCGGGCTCGACGACGCCGTCGTCCTTCGGGGTCTCGCCGACCACGGCGTTCTTCAGCAGGCGCTTCAGCTCCGCGATGCGGGCCTCCATCTTGCCCTGCTCCTCGCGTGCGGCGTGGTAGCCGCCGTTCTCCTTGAGGTCACCCTCGTCGCGGGCCGCGGCGATGCGCTCGGCGATCTCCGTGCGGCCGGGGCCCTCGAGCTGCTCCAGCTCCTGGGTGAGTCGGTCGTAGGCGTCCTGGGTGAGCCAGGTGCCCTGAGAGTCGTTCATGCGTGTTGTGCTCCTTGTCGATCGCGCCCGGGTCGTTCCGACCCTGACACGGGGCACGGGGCACATGATCCGCATGCGCCCCGTGAGGTTCGTGGGGTGTCCCGGCGCGGACCCACCGTCCGACGTGCCGGGATCGCGCAAGCATACACCGGGGCCCCTGGGACCTCACGGAGGCCCGCCCGCTCCTGAACGGCGCGCCACCGGCGGGGCGGGGCTGCGGACGGGGCACAGGCCGGGCTCGGGAGAGACTCAGACTCGGGGTCAGACGGCGCGGCAGTCCTTCACCGCGGCAGCGACCGCATCACCCTGCGTCGTGATCTCCACCCGGTGCACGCTCACGGCGGAGGACTGCGCCGGGATCTCCACCTCGGTGAAACCGACCTGCGCGCGGCGGTCGTCGAAGGCCTCGACCGTGCAGCGGGCGGTGCGACCCGTCGGCATGGTGACGCTGAAGGTGAGCTGGATCGAGGTGGGGGAGCGGTGTTCGTAGGCGACCGTCTCGTACCGCACCCCCGGGTCGGCGAACCGCACACCGATCGCGATCACCAGCGCCACCAGCGCCAGCGCGCCCAGACCCATGAGCAGTCGGGACAGGCGGGGCGTGACCAGCGGGCGACCGTACCGATCGGACAGATCCTCGGCCTCAGGGGAGGGCTGGTCGGTCGGACGGTCCACGGACGGGCGGTGCATACCCCCAGTATCCCGCCTCGCGTGCGATCCGCCTCGAGGTGCATCCCGGCGGCGCGCACGTCCACGGCCCACGGCACTAGAGTCGTGCGGGTGAGCCACAGCGTCCGCGACCCCCACGAGCCCCTGCGCCTGATGGCCGTGCATGCCCATCCGGACGACGAGTCGTCCAAGGGCGCCGCGACCACGGCGAAGTACGCCCATGAGGGGGTGGAGGTCACCGTCATCACCTGCACCGGGGGCGAGCGCGGCTCGATCCTCAACCCGCGCCTGCAGGGCGACGAGTCGATCCTGGCGGATCTGCCCGCGGTGCGCCGGGCCGAGATGGCCGAGGCACAGCGCATCCTCGGGGTCGATCACGAATGGCTCGGGTTCGTCGACTCCGGCCTGCCCGAGGGTGACCCGCTGCCGGCGTTGCCCGAGGGATGCTTCGCGCTGCTGCCGATCGAAGAGGCCGCACGGCCGCTGGTCGCCGCGATCCGCCGGCTGCGGCCGCACGTGATGACCACGTACGACGAGAACGGCGGTTACCCGCATCCCGACCACATCCAGACCCACCGCATCAGCGTCTTCGCCTTCGACCGCGCCGCGGACCCGGACTATCTGCCGGAGCTCGGGGAACCGTGGAGCGTGGCGAAGCTGTACTACGACAATGCCTTCTCCCGGCAGAAGTACGCCGCGGTCGTCGCCTACCTCGAGGAGCAGGGGCAGGACACGACCGATCTGCGGCAGTGGTTGGAGCGGTTCGATGAGCGCAAGGACCGCCTGCTGACCACGCGGGTCGATGTGCGTGACTGGCTGGAGGTGCGTGACGCCGCGCTGCGCGCCCACGCCACCCAGGTGGACCCGGAGGGGCTGTTCTTCATGATCGCGAACGACGTGCTCACCGCCGCCTGGCCCACTGATGATTTCGAGCTGAGGTTCTCCCGCATCGGGGTGACCCTGCCGGAGACCGACCTGTTCGCGGGGCTGCGATGAGCCCCCGGACGACCACCCTGCCGATCACCGGAGACACCGGAGGGTTCCCGGCAGAACCCGCGGCCAGCCCCACCGAAGGAGCGAACATGCCGATGCAGACCGTCGCCGCCGTGGTGGTGGCCGGGCCGTCCGAGGGGGAGGGCTTCACGACGACCTCGGTCACACCGGGGGTGGCGGGGGCGATCACCGCTCTGATCCTCGCCGCGGCCGTGCTGCTGCTGGCCATGGACATGACCCGTCGGATCCGCCGACTGCAGGCCCGACAGCGCATCGAGGCGAAGCTCGATGCCGAGGAAGCGGCGGAGCGGGAGGCGGCGGAGCGGGAGGCGGCGGAGCGGGAGTCCGCCGCACGCGGGGACGACGGGGCGGTGGATCCGTCCCGCGGTGCCGACCCGCGCGGCGAGGCGGGGCCCGCCGAGCGCGGCGACGACGACGGGTCGAGCGATCGGCTCAGCTGATCGCCAGCGCCACCGCGGTGAAGTGGCAGGCGAAGCCGGCGATCGTGCCGGTGTGGAAGATCTCGTGGAACCCGAACCACAGGGGGCTCGGGTCGGGGCGGCGCAGGGCATACACCAGAGCGCCGAGGGTGTAGGCGATACCCCCGGCGATGATGAGTCCCACCACCCAGGGGCCGCCCCCGGCCAGCAGCTGCGGCATGTAGAACACGGCCACCCAGCCGAGCGCCACGTACGCGGGCACGTACAGCCATCGCGGAGCGCCGGTCCAGAACAGGCGGAAGGCCACGCCCACCGCGGCGCCACCCCAGCAGATCGCCAGCAGGGTGGAGGCGTCGTCCGGCGGGAGCAGCGCCACGGCGATGGGGGTGTAGGTCCCCGCGATGATCAGGAAGATGTTCGCGTGGTCGAAACGTCGCAGCAGCAGGGCGTGGCGGGGCTGCCAGGTGCCGCGGTGATACGTGGCGCTGATCCCGAAGAGCATCCCCGCGGTCATCACGAACACGGCGCAGGCCAGACGCGTGGCGAGATCGGACCCGAGGGCCACCAGCAGCAGGCCCGCCACCAGGGCGGTGGGGAAGGCGATCAGGTGCAGCATGCCGCGCAGGCGGGGCTTCGGCAGGCGGGCGGCGAGCAGACGGGCCCGCTCCCGCGCGTCGGCCTGGAGGGCGCGGGCGTCGTCCCGGAGGGAGGGCATGTTCGTGCTCGACATGCCGTCACCGTAACCTACGCTTCCGTAGCTTTCTAGGGGGTGCTCTGGGGGCCGTCTGGGAGGGGCCGGGCGGGTCCTGTGCGGATCCGGTGAAGCCCTGTCGGTGGGCCGGGGGAGGGCCGGACCGGCGGCGATAATGGCGGGGATCGAGAACCAGCGAGGACGAGCAGGTACCGAGGGACAGGAGGATCGGGCGTGCAGCAGCTCCGGAACGTCGAGCTCCCGGACGTCCAGGCGACCCGGGTTCCCTCCGACCATTCGGCCGACGCCTCAACCGACTCCCCGGCCGACGCCTCGGCGGTCCTGCCGCACCACCTCGGGATCATCGTCGACGGGAACCGCCGCTGGGCCCGGACCGTCGGGGCGAGCACGGCGGAGGGGCACCGCCGCGGCGCCGAGAGGGTCGGGGAGGTGCTCGGCTGGTGCCGGGAACTGGGGATCCCGCTGGTGACCGTGTGGCTGCTGTCCACCGACAACCTGCGCCGCCCCCCGTCCGAGCTGGAGGCGCTGATGGGCATCATCGCGGGTGTGGCGGAGGATTGCGCCGCGGCCGGCCATCGGGTGCGGGTGATCGGGGACCTGTCGCTCGTGCCTCCTGAGCCGCGGCAGCGGATCCTCGCGGCGGCGCAGGGGTCTGGTGTGGCCGGCGGGTCAGCGGCGGCTCACCGCACGGGCACCGCTGATGACGCCCTCACGGTGAACCTCGCCATCGGCTACGGCGGCCGGGAGGATGTCGCCGGGGCCGTGCGCACCCTGGTGGCGGAGCTCGCAGCCCAGGGAGTGCCCGCCGACGCCATCGCCGAGCGGATCGATGCGGGTGCCATCGGCGGGCACCTCGCCACCGCCGGGCAGCCCGACCCGGATCTCATCATCCGCACCTCGGGGAGCAGCGCATGTCCGGTTTCCTGCTGTGGCAGTCGGTCCACTCCGAACTGTGGTTCAGCGACACCCATTGGCCGGACTTCCGCCGCGAGGACCTCACCGCCGCGCTGGAGGATTTCGCCCGGCGCGAGCGACGCTTCGGCAGCTGACGGGGACGGGGCGGCACCGTCGGCCGAACGGCCTATGACGCTTTCGTGAACGCCCGGGGCTGGAGCGCGGGGCGCGCCGGATGTGCCCTGTGAGCCGCGTTACGGTCGAGCCACACCGAGTGACGGGAGGCTCTCCATGGACGCGACCACCACCCTCGAGACCCTGGAGGACGCGGTGCAGACCCCGCTCCCCGGCGTCGAGACCGGCACCCTCACCTATGTGCTGGACACCTCGGTGCTCCTGGCCGACCCGCAGTCCCTCACCCGTTTCGCCGAGCACGATGTGGTGCTGCCGATCGTCGTGGTCACCGAGCTCGAGGCCAAGCGCCACCACCCCGATCTCGGGTATTTCGCCCGTCAGGCCCTGCGGTTGCTCGACGACCTGCGCGAGCGCCACGGCAACCTCTCCCAGCCGCTGCCGATCGGCACCGCCGGCGGGCACGTGCACGTCGAGCTGAACCACCAGAACGTCTCCTCCCTGCCCGACGGCTTCCGCCTCGGTGACAACGACACGCGGATCCTCGCGGTCGCGAAGAACCTGCAGCTCGAGGGCCGCGACGTGGTGCTGGTGTCGAAGGACCTGCCGATGCGCATCAAGGCCTCGGCCTCCGGCATCCCCGCCGAGGAGTACCGCGCCGAGCTCGCGCGGGACCGCGGGTACACAGGCCTCGTCTCCGCCGAGATCGACGATGACGCCATGACCGCCCTGTACGGCGGGGAGACCATCGAGGTGCCGTCGATCGCGCATCACCCGCAGCACACCGGCGTCACGCTCACCAGTGCTCGCGGCTCGGCGCTGGGGCGGCTCACCGCCGACAAGCGGGTGCGGCTGGTGCCCGGTGACCAGACGGTGTTCGGCATCGCCGGCCGCAGTGCCGAGCAGCGCATCGCCATCGACCTGCTGCTGGACGAGTCGATCGGCATCGTGTCCCTCGGCGGCCGCGCCGGCACCGGCAAGAGTGCTCTCGCGCTGTGCACGGCCCTGGAAGCGGTGCTGGAACGGCGCAGCCAGCGCAAGATCATGGTGTTCCGCCCCCTGTACGCGGTGGGTGGGCAGGAGCTCGGGTACCTGCCCGGTGACCAGCACGAGAAGATGGGGCCGTGGGGTCAGGCGGTGTTCGACACCCTCAGCTCGATGGTCTCGCAGAACGTCATCGACGAGGTGCTCTCCCGCGGGATGCTGGAGGTGCTGCCGCTGACCCACATCCGCGGCCGTTCCCTGCACGACGCCTTCGTGATCGTCGATGAGGCGCAGTCGCTGGAGCGCAATGTGCTGCTGACGATGCTCTCGCGCATCGGCCAGAACTCGCGGGTGGTGCTCACACACGACGTCGCCCAGCGGGACAACCTGCGCATCGGACGGTACGACGGCATCGCGAGCGTGGTGGAGGCGCTGAAGGAGCATGAGCTGTTCGCCCACATCACGCTGAAGCGCTCCGAGCGGTCGAAGGTGGCCGAGCTCGTGACGCACGTGCTGGACGAACCGGTGCTGTGACGGGCCGGGGGCGGGGCGGCCACGGTGGCCCCCGCCCCGGTGCCCGGGGGGAGACATGGACGGAGGCGACACGACGTCCTGATATGGCGGGCATCGTGTCGCCTCCGTCCCGTGGGCGGTGCGGACGTGGTCGCCCGCAAGACCGCGCACCGGGTCAGCCGCGGGCGGGGAAGGCCTCGGTGGCGGCCCCGACGACCTGCTTGAGCTGACGGCGGTCGCTCCACGCCCCGAGCACGGCGCCCAGCAGCGGGATGGCCTTGCCGAACACCCGCACCGAGTGGAGGCTGAAGCGCTTGAGCAGCCGGGTCGCGATCGCCCCGGATGCCGGCGAGAGGTTCATACCCGGCAGGCGGCGGAGGGCGGCGCGGCCCGCGAGCCCCTTCAGGCCGCTGACGCCGGCGGCGCGCATCACGTCGAAGGCCTCGTCTCCGAGCAGCGTCGCCAGGACGGCGTCGCGCATCTGCGGCGAGTCGGCGTCGTGGCCGCGCACGATGGCGATCGCGGCGGCGAGGCGACTGGCCTGCACGGTGTACTCCACGAGGTTTGCCGGGAGCATCACCGGCAGCGTGACGATGCCCCCGAGGCCGGTGACGAAACCACCGAGGGTCACGGTGCGCCGGTGCGCGCGCACCAGGTGGCGGATGGCCTTGTCCTGCTGCTGCGCGGTGGCGGCGCGGCCGGGCGCGGACCCGGTCAGGGCGGACTTGCCGACCCCGGCCTTGCGCAGGGCCTTGCGCGCCACGGCATCGGCGGAGGCGTACCCGGCGGTGCCGTCGATGCCCTTGTCGCGCAGATCCGTGATGAAGCGGTCGAGTCGGCCCTCGCGGCCGTCACCGGAGGTCGAGGTGAGGGCCGTGTTCTGGGCGCCGCGGGCGGCGGCGTCGGACTTCCTGGTCATGGGCGAGCTCCTCTCGCTGGGATGGCGGGCGGCGCGTCGGGCGGCGCCCCGGGCCATGATGCTGGGCGCTCCTGAGCGTGTCACCGGAGTCTCTGGACGCGGTGGTCGCTGTCGGTGGACCGGGTTCGTCGGCGCCTGCGTGTCACGCGTCCGGAGGGTCCACCCACCAGCATTCGAGCGCGGTCGCCTGGACGCTCAGCCGGATCTCGGCCCCACCCAGCAGGCCGCTGCGGTCCCGGGGTCCCGCGTCGCCGCGCACCGGGCGGGCCGGGCCGATCGAGAGCATCCCGTCACGCAGCAACGCGGTCACCTGCCCCGGCTGCACCGCGTGGATCCGCACGTCGAGCGTGACCAGGTGGTCCGGTGTCCACGGGGCGCCGTCGAGCTCGTCGAGGGGCTCCACCATGCCCGCGTCGGCCCAGGTACGGCACCCGACCGGTTCACCGGGAGGGGTGCCCGACCCAGCCGGACCGGGCACCCCACCGGTCATGTCGCCGCTGGGAGCGCCACCGCTCGGGGCTTCGCTGCTCGGGGCTCCGCTGCCGGTGACGCGGTCACTGGGCCCGCCGCGCACGCCGGTGCGGATCAGGCCTTCGGCGCGGTCATCGACAGCACATCGAGCGCCTCATCGAGCTGCTGCTCGGTGAGCTCGCCGCGCTCGACGAACCCGAGGGCGATGGTCGCCTCACGCACGGAGATGCGCTCCGCGACCGCGTGCTTGGCGATCTTCGCGGCGTTCTCGTAGCCGATGAGCTTGTTCAACGGCGTGACGATCGACGGCGACGCCTCCGCGTAGAAGCGGGCCTTCTCCTCGTTGGCGACGAGCCCGTCGACGGTCTTGTCGGCCAGCACCGTGCAGGCGTTCGCCAGCAGCCGCACCGACTCCAGAAGGCTGGTGCCCATCAGCGGGATCTGCACGTTCAGCTCGAAGGACCCCTGGGCGCCACCCCAGGCGATCGCCGCATCGTTGCCGACCACCCGCGCGCACACCATCAGCACGGCCTCGGGGATCACCGGGTTCACCTTGCCCGGCATGATCGACGAACCGGGCTGCAGGTCGGGGATGGCGATCTCACCCAGGCCGGTGTTGGGGCCCGACCCCATCCAGCGCAGGTCATTGCAGATCTTCGTGAGGGACACAGCGATCGTGCGCAGCGCCCCGGACATCTCCACCAGTCCGTCGCGGCTGGACTGGGCCTCGAAGTGGTTGCGGGCCTCGGTGATCGGCAGGCCGGTCTGCTCGGCGAGGTTCGCGATGACCTTCTGCGGGAACCCGGTGGGGGTGTTGATGCCGGTGCCGACGGCGGTGCCGCCCTGCGGGACCTCCGCGGTGCGCGGAAGCGCCGCCTGCACCCGTTCGATGCCGTAGCGGACCGCGGCGGCGTACCCGCCGAACTCCTGGCCGAGCGTCACCGGGGTGGCGTCCATGAGGTGGGTGCGCCCGGATTTCACGACGCTCTTCCACGCCTCCGCCTTCGCCTCCAGAGCGGTGGCGAGGTGGTCGAGCGCCGGCAGCAGGGAGGTGACGACCGCGCCGGTCACCGCCACATGCACGGAGGTGGGGAACACATCGTTGCTGGACTGCGAGGCGTTGACGTGGTCGTTCGGGTGGATCTCCTGCCCGGAGGCCCGGGTGGCGAGGGTCGCGAGGACCTCGTTCATGTTCATGTTCGAGGAGGTGCCCGACCCGGTCTGGTAGGTGTCCACCGGGAACTGGTCGTCGTGGTCCCCGGCGATGACCTCGTCGGCGGCGGCGATGATCGCCTGAGCGATCTGCTCCGAGATGACACCGAGCTCCTGGTTCGCGCGGGCGGCGGCCTTCTTCACCTCGGCGAGGGCGTGGATGTGCGCCGGCTCGAGGCCCTGCCCGGAGATCGGGAAGTTCTCCACGGCGCGCTGGGTCTGCGCGCGGTACAGGGCGGCGGCGGGGACGCGCACCTCGCCCATCGTGTCGTGCTCGATGCGGTACTCGGTCTCGCTCATGGTGACTCCTTCGACGGGGCGGACGTGATGTGCGGGGCGGTCGGGACGGACGGGTGGGGAGGACGGGGGTCAGTCGACCTCACTGGCCCAGGGCGGATCGGCGCCCGGCCGGGACACGGTGACCGCGGCCAGGGCGGCGGCGCGGGTCAGGACCTGGTCGAGGTCGGCGGCGGTGAGGGCGGCGAGGGCGTCGCGGCGGGCGGCTCCGAGCAGCCCCAGGGTCTCGAGGGCGTGCAGGATCCCGGCGGAGAACGTGTCTCCCGCGCCGACGGTGTCGGCGACCTCCACGGGCACGCCCGGCACCTCGACGCGGTGCTCCCCGACGAATCCGACGGCGCCTCCCGCCCCGCGGGTCATGACGGTCAGGGCGGGTCCACGCTGTCGCCATGAGGAGACGACGTCCTCGAGGTCGTCGGTGCCGTAGAACCAGGCGACGTCCTCATCGCTGGCCTTCACCACGTCGGCCCGTTCCACCATCTGCTCCATGCGGGCGCGGGCGGCGGCGGCATCCCCCATCAGTGACGGGCGGGCGTTCGGGTCGTAGCTGATGGTGGCGACCGCGCGGTACTGGTCCAGCACCCGGGCGACGGTGGTGGCCCCCGGCTCCAGCACGGCGGCGATGGAGGAGGTGTGCACGGCGTCGACCTGCTCCGGCAGACCCGCCGGGTCGGGGTCCCAGTCCAGGTCGAACACGTAGGTGGCGGCGCCGGAGGCGTCGAGGGTGGCCTCAGCTGTGGAGGTGGGGCGGTGGTCGATGCTGCCCGGGGTGAGTTCCACGGCGGAGCGCTGCAGATGCGCGGCGATGGCATGTCCCCGCTCGTCGTCGCCGATGCGCGTGAGCAGGTGGGAGGTGTGGCCGAGTCGGCCGAGCGCCACGGCGACGTTCAGGGGGGAGCCACCGGGGTGCTCGCGGCGGGGGCCCTGGGCGGGGACGACGATGTCGGTGAGGGCCTCGCCGACGGTGAGGAATCTCGCGGTCACGCAGGCGATCATCCCAGGTTTCGCGGGGCGGGGCGAACGCCGGGGACAATGGCGGGCATGTCCGGTTCCCCGTCCCGCCCGAAGTCCCGGTACGCCCTCACCCCGGGAGACATGACGCTGCGCAACATCATCTGGGCGCTGGCGCTCACCCTGGGGGTGGTGGCGGTCGTGGCGATGCTGTTCTTCGGGGTGGGCCGGGAGGTGGATCGTGAGGTCCCGCCGGAGCAGCGGGTGGATGTGGCCTCGTCCGCGCAGCGTGCCCAGGATCTCGCCCCGTTCCCGGTGGCGGTGCCGCAGGCCGGCGACGGGTGGACGGAGCGATCCGCCCGGTACACCGACGGCGAGGACCCCCGCTGGGAGGTGCGGTACACCTCCCCGGACCGTCAGGCGGTGACGCTGCTGCAGATGATCCAGGCGGGCCCCGCCGTCGTGGCCGAGGCCCTGCCCGGCCTGCGCCAGACCGGCACGGAGCAGGTCGCCGGCCGCACCTGCGAGGTGATGGCCGGGGACGCGCAGACCACCGGCTACCTGTGCCACGGCGACGGCTACGACGTGCTGGTGACCGGCCGGGGACAGCAGTCCACGCTGCGGGCACTCACCGAGGCGGCGCTCACCTCCACCGATGGCTGACGGCCCGCACCGGCGTCAGGCGTCGTCCTGGCCGCGCCGCGCGACAACCTCATCGAGCCGGCTGCGGGCACCGTCCAACCACTGCTGACAGCGGGTGGCGAGCATCTCGCCGCGCTCCCACAGGGCGATGGACTCCTCGAGCCCGCTCTGCCCGGACTCCAGACGCCGCACCACATCGATCAGCTGGTCGCGAGCGTCCTCGTAACTGAGCTGCGCGATGTCCTGGGGCAGGTCCGTCGGGGCGGAGGCGGCCTCGAGGTCGTCGGTGTCGGTGGCGTCGGCGTCGGGGGTGGTGGATCGCGGGGTCATGGTTCTCCTCGGGCGATGGGGCGAAGGGGTCGTGGGAACGGCGGGGGAGTCGGCGGGCCGGTCAGGCGGCGGGGTCGATGTCCTCCGCGGTGGGTGGTCGATACGGGTCGTGGGCGGTGCGGACGGCGCCGAAACGGCCCCCGGCCACCCGCACGGACAGCTCCGTATCCTCGGGAGCCTGCTCGGGGTCGTGCACGGGAGTGCCGTCGGCGGTCTGCACAACCGCGTAGCCACGCTCCAGCGTCGCCAGCGGGGACAGGGCCCGCACCTGCCGGGCCAGGTGGGTGATCTCGTCATGGCCGCGCTGCAGCCGCGAGCCGATGATCGTCCGCGCCAGCACCAGGTGCGAGGAGATCTCCTGCGTCCTGCCGGTGAGCATGCTCCCGGGGCTGTCCAACACCGGCCGGGAGCGGATCGCATCGAGCCCGGACTGCTCCCGATCCAGTCGCTGCCGCACAGCGGTGCGCAGCCGCGCCCGCGCGAGCGAGACCTGATCGAGTTCGGAGCGGATGTCCGGCACCACGCGCTTGGCGGCATCGGTGGGGGTGGAGGCGCGGACGTCCGCGACCAGGTCGATGAGGGGGACGTCGACCTCATGGCCGATGGCCGAGACGATCGGTGTGCGGCAGGCGGCCACCAGCCGCACCAGCTGCTCGTCGGAGAACGGCAGCAGATCCTCCAGCGACCCGCCGCCGCGGGAGACGATGATGACGTCGACGTCCTCGAGGTCGTCGAGCTCCCGCAGCGCCGCGGAGACCTCCCGGACCGCCTTCTCGCCCTGCACGGCGACCTCGCGGATCGCGAACTCGACGGCGGGCCAGCGGCGCCGGGCGTTGACCACCACGTCCCGCTCGGCCGCGGATTCGCGCCCGCAGATCAGACCGACGGTGCGCGGCAGGAACGGCAGCGGCTGCTTGCGAGACTCGGCGAACAGGCCCTCCGCCGCCAGGGTGCGTTTGAGCTGTTCCAGCCGGGCCAGCAGCTCCCCGAGCCCGACGGGGCGGATGTCGTCGGCCTCCAGCTGCAAAGACCCGCGCTTGGACCAGAAGGTGGGCTTCGCATGCACCACCACTCGGGCCCCCGGCACCGGCTCGACGCTGAGGGACCGCAGCACGTGCTCCCGCACGGGCACGGAGAAGGAGCAGTCGACCTCCACATCCCGCAGGGTCATGAACGCGAGCCCGCTGCCGGGCCGGCGGTTCAGCTGCACGATCTCACCCTCCACCCAGAGGGGGGACATCCGGGAGATGTACTCGCCGATCTTCACCGACAGGTGACGCAGCGGCCACGGATTCTCCGGGGTGGTCTGCGCGGCCGTCGCGGCGAGTGCGGGTGCGGGATCGGTCATGCGCACCACTGTCGCAGAGACCCCCGACGAACGACGCACACCGGCACGCTCGGGGATGATCGGCCCCTGGGGAGGAACGGCGGGTGAGCACCCCGGCGCCCCGGGTGTGGAGGTTCCGTGAGCTGCGCCGCCGACGGGCTGTGCCGCCTCGACCCAGCTCCTACGATGGCCGGGTGAGCACCGACACCACCGTTTCGCCCGCGCGCACCGGACGCGTCCTGCTGGCCGAGCCGCGCGGTTACTGCGCCGGCGTGGACCGCGCCGTCGTCGCCGTGGAGCGCGCCCTGGAGCACTACGACGAGACCGTGTACGTGCGCCACGAGATCGTCCACAACAAGTTCGTGGTCGACCGGCTGCGCGCCAAGGGCGCCGTGTTCGTCTCCGAGGTCGATGAGGTGCCAGAGGGATCGCTCGTCATCTTCTCCGCCCATGGCGTCTCCCCGGCCGTCCGCGAGAAGGCCGCAGCCCGCAACCTCCGCACCATCGACGCCACCTGCCCTCTGGTGACGAAGGTGCACAAGGAGGCGGTGCGTTTCGCCCGCGAGGACTACGACATCCTGCTGGTCGGCCACGCCGGTCACGAGGAGGTCGAGGGCACGGCGGGGGAGGCCCCCGATCACGTGACCATCGTCAACTCCCCGGAGGAGGCCGACACCGTCGAGGTGCGCGACCCGGAGAAGGTGGTGTGGCTGAGCCAGACCACCCTCAGCGTCGACGAGACGATGGAGACGGTGGAACGTCTGCGCCGGCGGCTGCCGCTGCTGCAGTCCCCGCCCAGCGACGACATCTGCTACGCCACCCAGAACCGCCAGGTCGCGGTGAAGAAGATCGCCCCCGAGTGCGACCTGGTGCTGGTGGTCGGCTCGCCGAACTCCTCGAACTCCGTGCGTCTGATGGAGGTGGCGAAGGACGCCGGTGCCCAGGCCGCCCACCGCATCGACACCGTCGCCGAACTGCGCGACGAGTGGTTCGACGGCGTGAGCACCGTCGGGGTGACCTCCGGCGCGTCGGTGCCGGAGGTGCTGGTGCAGGACCTGCTGGCAGAGCTGGAGCGCCGCGGCTACGGCGACGTGGAGACCGTCCGCACCGCCACCGAGGACCTCATGTTCTCCCTGCCGCGGGAGCTGCGCCAGGAGATGCGCTCCCAGGGGGCGGAGGATCGTCGGCAGCGCGGGGGCCGCGGCACTCAGGCCGACTGCTCCGACGGCCTCGCCTGATCATGACCTGAGCGGTCCGACACGGCGCGGCGCCCCGCGGCGAGGTCCGCGACCTCGGCGTCGTCGAGGGTGCGGGAGCGGCGCGTGAGCTGGTCGACCTCCGGCACCGGGGTGCCGACCAGGCCCATGTCCTCGAAACGCCGGGCTGTGACCATCACCCGCGCCTGCAGCGAACCGACCGCGTCGTTGTACGCCCCGACCGCTGCATCCAGGGAGCGGCCGACCTTCCCCAGATGCCCCGCGAAGGTCCCGAGCCGGTGGTGCAGTTCCCGGCCGGCGTCGAGCACCGCCCGGGCGTCCCGGTTCAGTGCCTCCGTGCGCCAGGTGTGGGCGACGGTCCGCAACAGCGCCATCAACGTCGCGGGGGAGGCGATCACCACGTCCTGCCCGAAGGCGTCCTCCAGCAGCGCCGGATCGGCATCGAGCGCCGCGGCGAGCACCCCGTCGCTCGGCACGAACACCACCGTGAACTCCGGGGTGTCGCCGAGGGCCTTCCAGTAGGCCTTCGAGGAGATCACGCCCACGTGGTGGCGCAGCGCCTTGGCATGCGCAGCCCGGCGGGACGCGGCCCGCGCCGGGTCGGTCTCCTCCACGGCATCGAGGTAGGCCTCCATCGGGGCCTTCGCATCGACCACCAGAGTGCGGCCACCCGACAGGTGCACCACCAGGTCGGGGCGCTGCGCGCGCTCGCCGTCGGCCCGGACACCGGCGTGCTGCTCGTCGAAGTCGACATGATCGAGCATCCCGGCGGCCTCCACGATCCGGCGCAGTTGCACCTCACCCCAGCGTCCCCGCGCGGTGGGGGCCCGCAGCGCGGCGGTGAGGGAGGCGGTACCGGATTCCAGGGACCGGGCCCGCTCCGCGAGCTGCCCGAGGTGCTCCCTCAGTGCGCCCTCGGCGTCGATCCGGGCCGCCTCCGACCGGGCGAGGGAGCGTTCCAGATGTGTGAGGGAGGCGGTGATCGGGGCGAGGGTGCGCTGCAGGTGCGCCTGCCGTTCCTCCTCCACCGCATCGCGGCGGGCGGCATCCCGGGCGAAGCGTTCGTCGGCGAGCAGCAGCAGCTGATCGAAGGCGCCGGTGTGCGCGTCGCGGGCCTGCTCCCGCCGGTGCAGGACCTCGCGCATCGCCAGCCAGGTGATCACGGCTCCGATCAGGGCGCCGAGCACCAGCCCCAGCAGCAGCATCTGTGTCGCGTTCATGCCGCCCAGCACATCACGGGGCCCCGACAGACGAGGCGAGGCGCGACGCGGTCGAGTTCCGTGGGCGTCAGGACGGGAGGGTGCCTGTGCGCAGCAGATGGTCGAACTCGGCGGTGAAGCGCTCCGCGTCCGCGCGGCGGTGCGGCAGCATCCTCCAGGTTCCGCGGGTGGTGGTCACCGCCACGCGGCTGAGCAGGCCGGGGGAATAGGACACCCCGGTCACCTCCCCGGCCGGGGACTCCTTCTTGATGCGTGCGCGGCGCAGGGGGCCCGCGACGGCTGCGAGGAGTGTGCGCCGGACCGTCACGATCAGGACGTCGGGGAAGTCACCTGCGACCCCGGGCAGGGCCAGCATGACCTCCTCCTCGGGATCGAGCAGCGCGGGGATGTCGCGGCGCAGCCCCGGGGAGCTGAACAGCTCGTTGCGGTTGAGTGCGGTGGCGTAGCTCCGCTGCGCCCGGGTGGTCTCCATGCCCGCCATGCTAGATAGCCCGGGCTGGCCTTGAGCATGGGGACTTGTCCCCATGTCCCCGACGGGGATCCTCTCCTACGGCGGACGACGAACGGTTCCGCACCCACGGGACCGAGGCCGAGCTCGTGACGGGGAGATGATCGTGAACCAGTTCCTGGGTGCCGACACCGAGCAGCTGCGGGCCCACGCGTGCCTGCTCACCCGCAGCGCCCACACCGTCCTGGAGATGCAGCGGCGCCTCGAGCCCCTCGTGATGGACGAGGCGATGTGGCGCGGACCGGACGCCGAATCGTTCCGCGGCCAGTGGCGGAGTGCAGCGTGGAAGCGTCTGGATCGGGGCGCGGGCGACCTGCGGGGGAGGGCCACGCTGCTCGATCGCCAGGCCGAGGAGCAGGATGAGGTCTCCGGAACCCTGGACGGACCCATCCCCACCGCGCCGGGGCCGGGAGGCGGGTCGGGCGACCACGCTCCCGGCAGCCCGGCCGGGCCCGGGCAGCAGCCCGGGGCTCCGTTCCATCCCGTGCAGTTCCTCATGGAGCAGGCGGCGAAGGCCCAGTCCGGTTACTCCAAGCTCAAGAAGATGATCGACTTCCTGGGCCGCATCCCCAGTGCAGCTGACGAGTATGCGGCCCTGCTGCAGAAGGGCGTGCAGGGGCTGTGGCGCCACACCTACCTGCAGGAGGTGTTCGAAGACGGCAAGGAATGGCAGAAGGGTGCCGAGAAGCTTCTCGGCAAGCTCGGGATTCCGTATGCCGCAGGCAACTGGGAGCCGCTCAAGGTGCTCAACAAGCTCGACGAGGTCGCTCCGTGGCTCTCGACCGCAGGGAAGGGCATCGGCCGGGCGCTCCCCTGGGTCGACATCGTGGACGGGGGACGCCGGTTGTTCACGGAGGACACCTCCTACGGTCGTGTCAGCGGCGGCTTGCAGACGGCAGGGGGTGCCCTGCTCCTTGCCGCCCCGTTTCTCGGCCCAGCGGCTCCCCTCGTCGGGGCGGTCGGGGCTGGACTCAGCCTGGTGTCCATCGGCATGGACGTCACCAAGGCCGTCCAGGACAACTGGGATTCCATCGAGCAGACCGGGCAGGATATCGCCGAGGGTGTGTGGACCGGTGTCGGAAATGTTGCCGAGGGCGTGCGCGGTGTGGGCGATGCCGTCGCCTCGGGCATCGGCGGTTTGGGCGACGCGCTCGGCCTATGACCGCTCGGATCGAACGCCCCACCGGAATCTAGGATGAGCGCATGAGCACCCCGTCTCTGGTCACTGAACGCGACCTCGCCGGCGCCCTGGAGATTCTCGCCCGGGCGTCCGACACGCCCCCCGTGCTCGCGACGCTCACGGACGAGGAGCTGCTGGGGCTTGCCGGTCGCGACGGAGTGGGCCTGGTGGGGTCGCCGTATCTGGACTCGTCGGACCTTCCCCCGGAGGCGATGGCGACGATCGCCGTGCGATCCCTCGTCGCCCGTGGCCTCGCAGTCATCGGCCCCACCCAGAGGGAACCGGAGGGCCGGACCCTCGGTGAGGCCCTGGATGACGTGCCCGGTGGTGGGGGAGACGGCAGTGGCACGGCGGGCCGGGACGGCGCTCCCGACACGTCTGAGCGCGCTGTGCAGCTTGATCGCACCCTGGCGGGTCTGCTCACGCTGCGCGAGACGCCCGTGGCGCTGATGAACCTCACCTGGAAGGTGTCAGAACAGACCACCTCCCTGACCGTCTACGTGTTTCCCGAGGGCGGCCTGCTGGAGGAGCTCGTCACGGCAGACGGTTTCCACCACTTCTCGGTGCCGACGCGGGCGGCCGCCCCGGCGCGCTGGGCCCGGTACGTGGATCAGTCCGGTGCGGCCGGAGACGAGGACCGCGCAGCGTACGTCGGGCCGTTGGAACGGCTCGACGACCCGGGCAGCGGCATCAGTGACCGCCTGGCGGACACGCGCGCGCTGACGGTCCTCTCCACGGCCGGCGACGCCGGTGGGGACAGCTTGCAGGTGACCCTGATGGCGACCTCCGATGCGGTCTTCGCGATGGACACCCCGGAGAGCACGGAGGGGGATACCGAGATCCGGGAACTGAGTGCGCAGTCCCTCATCCGCCTGATCGATGCGGCGATCCCCGAGGTGTCGGCCACCTGATCGGTCCGATGCGGCCGGACCGACCTCAGCCCGGGCCCGCCCGCCCCTAGGATGGCCTGCGTGGCTCTCACCATCGGAATCGTCGGACTGCCCAACGTCGGCAAGTCCACCCTGTTCAATGCCCTGACCCGCGCCGAAGTGCTCGCGGCGAACTACCCGTTCGCCACGATCGACCCGAACGTCGGCGTGGTCCCGCTGCCCGACCCGCGCCTGGGGACGCTCGCCGAGATCTTCGGCTCGGAGCGCCAGGTGCCCGCGACGGTGTCGTTCGTGGACATCGCCGGCATCGTCAAGGGCGCCAGCGAGGGCGAGGGCCTGGGCAACAAGTTCCTCGCGAACATTCGTGAGGCCGATGCGATCTGCCAGGTCACCCGCGCGTTCTCCGACCCGGACGTCACTCGCGTCGAGGGCTCCACCGACCCCGCCGGGGACATGGAGACCATCACCACCGAGCTGATCCTCGCCGACCTGCAGACCATCGAGAACGCCCTGCCGCGTCTGGAGAAGGAGACCAAGCGCAAGACGATCGAGCCGACCGTGCTCGAGAACGTCCACAAGGCACAGGCTCTGCTGGAGCAGGGCCGCACCCTGTTCCAGGGCGCCGCCGACGCCGGCATCGATGTGGCCGAGCTGCGTGAGCTGCAGCTGATGACCGCCAAGCCCTTCATCTACGTGTTCAACACCGACGAGGAGGGCCTGGCCGACACCGCCATGCAGGAACGGCTCCGGGCGCTCGTCGCACCTGCCGAGGCGATCTTCCTCGACGCGAAGTTCGAAGCGGAACTGATCGAGCTCGACCCCGCCGAGGCACAGGAGATGCTCGAATCCACCGGACAGGACGAGCCCGGCCTGGACAAGCTCGCCCGCGTCGGTTTCGACACCCTCGGCCTGCAGACGTACCTCACGGCCGGGCCCAAGGAGGCCCGCGCCTGGACGATCCGCAAGGGCTGGACAGCCCCGCAGGCCGCCGGCGTGATCCACACCGACTTCGAGCGCGGTTTCATCAAGGCCGAGGTCGTCTCCTTCGACCACCTGGTGGAGGCCGGTTCCATGGCCGAGGCCAAGGCCCACGGGTGGGTGCGCATGGAGGGCAAGGAGTACGTCATGCGTGACGGGGACGTGGTGGAGTTCCGTAGCGGACTAACCTCTGGCGGGAAGAAGTGATCTGCCCCAACACGGCTTGCGGGGCGACAGTCCCCCAAAGTGCGCGGTTCTGCCCGGAGTGTGGCAAGCGGCTAGGCGATAGCGATAACGGAGCCAATCAAAACGTCGACACCGGTGGTGGCGATATCTCGGGTGGTGTGTTTCAGGCTGGTGGTGACATTCACCTGGGAGGTGAGCCCCAGGAAGCCCGCGCCACATATGAGCCGAAATGGTCTTGGCGAAGTCCTCTGACGCTTGCTGTTCTCACCTGGATCAGCGTGATCTCTGGACTCCTGAGTCTTGGGTCGGTCTACAAGGTCGTCGAACCTTTAGTCAGCACGATTCTCGGCATGGATGGTGCCGGAAATCTGAAGCCGGTCCAGCCTGTCTGGGCGTTTGTTTTCCTGGGACTCGTAGTCGTCTTTGCCCTAGCCATGTTTCTGCGTCGCGTTGCAAGGAACGAGACTCAGCATTTCCCGTCACTGTCTTGGCTCCCGGCGCTTACCGGCTGGGGTAGAAGGATCGGGCTTGCTCGCATGCAAGGAACCTGCCCGTTCGACGGTGGCCGGCTGCGATTCTACGACAAGCCTGTTCAGTGGGTAGATGATCTGAACACGGGGAAGCGCAAAGTCACGCAACGGCGAATGGCTGCGGAATGTGTCAAGAATGATGAGCATTGGTGGCCTGTAGACAAGACAGACGGAGGCGACCAATGAAACGGGGACGTGGTGGAATTCCGGCGCGGAGGAACGTCTGGAAGTGGCAAGAAGTAGGCGGTCAGTGTATGCCCGGTTGGCGCCTGCTCGTCATTGCACAGCGTCGGTGATCTGACGTGGTCGCACCCCAGTCGTCCTGGAAGTATCCAGTCCTGAAGGCGATCGCCGACGTTCTCGCGGACACGTCCGACGGGTTGACGGGTCGCGAGATTGGCGACCTGCTCCTTCGCTTGCGCATGGACGACCCGATCCCGACGGCGACCAAGCGCGACCGGCTCGCCGAGGCCTTCGTCGCTTGTCAGAACAAGGACCAGAGCTCGAAGCGCATCGTCACATTCATCGTCACGGCGATGGACCCGGTACGGTATCGCAGCCAACCGGAGCTCTTCGCCCTTCGTCAGGATCGTCTCAACGAGCACCTCGCCTTCGTCGGGCTGCGGGTCAATGACGAGGGCAAGGTCGCACGCGGTGCCCAGGCACAAACGCTCGATGAGGCCACACGCATCGCGACATCGATCCGCGACGAGCTGCAGCGCCGGAAGGCGCATCCCGAGGTGCTCCGGTACTGCTCCATGGAGGTACTGAAGAAGGCGCACTTCCATGCCTGTCTGGAGGCGACCAAGAGCATCTTCGATCGGCTTCGAAGCCTGACCGGCATATCGGGCGACGGGGCTGCACTCGTCGACGCAACTCTGGCGCTCGGCAAGTCAGGCGTCCCGCTGCTGGCGATCAACTCTCTGCGGACACAGACCGAGAAGGACGAGCAGACCGGGCTCGCGAATCTCGTGAAGGGTTTGAATGGTCTCTACCGGAACCCGACAGCGCACGACCCGAGACTGAACCGGACGATCAACGACGATGAACTGCTCGAAGTGCTGACGATGGTCTCCATGGTCCATAGGAGACTCGACGGCGTGCCAGCTCCGAACGGAGGTTCATCATGAACGAGGACGATGACCACGACATCGAGCCGGACAACGAGGACGCTTCCTGGGCCGAAGGAGAAAGACCGGAGTCGGAAGAGTCGAGCGAGGGCGACGACAAGGAGCAAGGCGGCGGCTTCCGCATGCCAGCGGGGTTCTCCCGATCGTTGCTGCCGAATCTGGACGACTTCCTGGCGAGCGTCGTCGCGCCCCTGCAGGAGCGGATGCGCTCGTTGATGCCCGACTACAGTGCCATCGCCCGCGAGGCACTCGCGCCGATGAACGAGCGAATCGGGGAGCAGGTGGCGTCGATCGTCGCCAGCATTCCTACATTCTCGACGCCAGCGTTTGACCTGCCTGCCCTGGATGCCCCGGTCCTCAACCCTGCGACCCAGGAGATGCTCAAGACGATCTCCGAGCAGCACGCTAGAACCATGGCGGGCCTGCGGAAGTCGCTGGGGCCGCTCTTCGACCCGGAGGCGCTCCGAGGCCTCAACCGCGCGCTGCTACCGCCCAACCTCAAGGAGCACGCCGACGAGATCAGGGCCAGCCAGGTCCACGAGTTCGTCGAGCAGGAGGGCATCCCACTCTACCTCGTGCCACGGGGTCGGACTGCCTTGCGCCTGCTGCGAGCAAAGGATCGCGTGGGGCGGCGACGGGTGCTCGGGGACTGCTACGAATTGCTCATGGAGGACTGCGCCGCCGTGCTGGAACGGGCCGACCATGAAGCGGTCAGCGATGAGCTGGGCTTCGCCCTCGACGGCCTCGGCGCGATGCGCGCCGGCCACGCCCGTTCGGCCCAGGCCATGTTCACTGTCACGCTGGACACGCTGATCTACCGCTTCTACCCCGACCGGAAGGACCATGGGGTCATCACGAACCACAAGAGGGGCGCTGACGTCCCGGATGAGATCGACGAGATGGGCGTTCGGGAAGCTTTCGTGTGGCTACCGATCTGGAACGCGCACGAGCAGTTCTGGAAGGAGAAGGGCGACAAGGTGCCGCACTACTACTCGCGCCACGCCAGCGTCCACGGCGTCTCCTCGCGTCAGTTCAGCAAGCGCAATTGCATCCAGGTGCTCATGCTGGTCACGAGCCTCATCGGCTACGCCGACCAGGTGGCCCGCGAAGCCGGTTAGTGCTGCTCCGGTGCTGCAGCGATGACGGCGCTGCTCAGCCGTCGTCGCCCTTGAGGTAGTCCCCGTCTCTGAATTCCTGCGACGCAGCAGCCCAGTCCTCGGGGTGCGAGATAGGCAGGAGCCTGTGCTGCTGTTCGTGTGTGCTGTCGTAGGGCGTAGTGGCCTCGTGCTTCATCCGGCTGTGGTCCTTGATGAGCAGCATCTCGACGACCTGCGCCGCCGTCTGGAGGTCCGCGTCCCGAGTTTTATCAATTTAGTGAGCACTGCGTGACGGTGGCCGGTGGATGCGGTCGAGCGCGTCGCGGAGCTCGTCGGGGATAGGGTCGGCGGCGGTGATGTTGTGGTCGCCGGCGCGGATCGTGACGGTCTTGTAGCGCCGGGCGGTGGTGACGAACTTCTTCAGTGACCAGCCGGTGAGGTGCTCGTGGCGGCGGGCGACGGCGAGGGCGGCGAAGACGATGGTCAGGTGGGCCTCGATGGAGTCCTGCAGGCGGTGGTAGATCGGCCGGGCGGCGAGGTCGTGCTTGGACATCCGGAAGGACTTCTCGATCTGTCAGAGGCGGTGGTAGGCGCCGATGACGAACTCCGCCGACGCCTGCTCGGGCAACAGGTTGGTCAGGTAGCCCTTGATCCCGGCCAGGGCCCGGGCCTTGGCCTCTAACTCACGGTTGACGGCCCGTTCCTCGCCGGTGACGGTCAGGAACCGGTTGTGCTTGACCGGGGCCTTGCCGGCGGCGGCCTGTTCGGCCTTGGCGACCTGCTGATCGATCCCCCGCAACGTCCGCCGCGCCCGGGCGGCCCGGTACTGGTAGTGGATTCGCCCCTCACGGTGGTTGCCGGCCGGGCCGGTGAAGGTCTTGGCGGTGAAGATCTGCCCGTCCTCCGGCCCCTGCCCGGGGTGCTCGGCCAGCCACTTCTCGATCACGTACGGGACCTCGGCGATCCGCGCGCCGAGGATGTAGGACAACCCGGCGGCCTCGATCGCGTCCCGGTTGTCGTGGCTGAGCATCCCGGCATCGGCCACCACGGTGACGTCGGTGAGGTTGTAGGTGGCCTTGAACGCCTCGATCACCGGCAGCATCGTCTTCGTCTCGGCCTTGTTGCCCTCACAGGCGTTGACCATCAACGGAAACCCGGCGGCATCGGTCAGCAACCCGATGGTGATCTGCGGATCGATCCGCCGCTCCTTGGAGTACCCCGGCTCCCGGAAACCGTCACCCTCGTCGGCCTCGAAATACAACGTCGAGACGTCGTAGAACACCAACGCCGCTGGCCCCAGCTCTGCCGTCGCGGCCAGGGCGGCCGCCAACGCCTGACGGAAGGCCGGCTTGGCGTAGCGCGGCAGGCGCCGGTTAACCTCGAGTTTTCATAGCGGTGTGGTCTCGATGGGTGAGAGGCATAGAGAAAGGTGCTCCTGGCCTGGGATGATACGGGGTGTTGAGTCTCGTAGCCATCCGCTGGAAGGAGCACCTTTCAGGTGTCCCACCCTACCTTGTTCTTCTACCCCCGTCCGCGCGTGGACATCGCTGAGGTCCCGGCCCTCTCGCATGCGGGCGCGGTGCTGCTGACCGACACGATCCACGCCACCGGCCTCGCCTCTTCGCTGCGTGAAGCTCTGGATCCTTGGACGAAACCGCTGGCCGAGCACCACGCGGCGAAGGTCCTGCTGGACCTCGCACTCACTCTCGCAATCGGCGGGGAGCATGCTTCGGATACTGATCTGCTGCGTTGCGAGCCGGACCTGTTCGGTGATGTCGCCTCGACCCCGACGATCTCCCGCATGCTCACCACCCTCGCCCAGGACGCGCCCACCGTGATCGAGGCGATCTCGAAAGCCCGCCGCATCGCGCGGGAAAGAGCCTGGACCCTCGCCGGAGCGCATTCCCCGGCTGCGGGGGTCAGTGCGAAGAACCCGCTGGTCATCGACCTCGATGCCACCCTGATCAACGTCCACAGTGAGAAGGAGCAGGCCGCACCGACGTTCAAACGCGGGTTCGGCTATCACCCGCTGTGTGCGTTCCTTGACCACGGCAGCGAAGGGACCGGGGAACCGCTGGCGATCCAGCTGCGCCCCGGCAACGCCGGCTCGAACACCGCCGCTGATCACATCACCGTCACCCGGCAGGCTCTCGCGCAGCTGCCTGCGGGCCTGCTGGCCCGGGGCGGGCGGGGGTCGAAGAAGATCCTGATCCGCACCGACGGGGCCGGCGGCACCAAGGACTTCCTGGCCTGGCTCCAGCGGCAGCGTCTGGCCTACTCAGTCGGGTTCACCCTCCCCGCGAACACTCCCGACCTGCTGAAACGCCTCGACGAGGCGGAGGCGTGGACTCCCGCCTACGACACCGAGGACGAGGGGATCCGCGACGGGGCGTGGGTGGCGGAGCTGACCGGGCTGCTGGACCTGTCCGGGTGGCCTGCCGGGATGCGGGTGATCGTGCGGAAGGAACGTCCTCATCCTGGGGCGCAGCTGCGGATCACCGATCACGAGGGGATGCGCATCACCGCGTTCGCCACCAACTCCCCGCGCGGCCAGCTCCCGGTCTTGGAGCTGCGGCACCGTCGCCGTGCACGCTGCGAAGACCGGATCCGTAACGCCAAGGACATGGGCCTTGAGAAGTTCCCGTTGCAGGGCTTCGCGCAGAATCAGCTCTGGTGCCAGATCGTCCAGATCGCCAGCGAGCTCGTCGCCTGGATGCAGACCATCGCGCTGACCGGCCATGATGCACGGAAGTGGGAGCCCAAACGGCTCCGCGCGCGGTTGTTCGAGATCCCCGCGACCCTCGTGCGCCGCGCCCGGCACAAGGTCCTCCACCTCGCCGAACATGCACCCGAAGCCGTGAGGGTCCTGACCGGCGTCAACCGGCTCCGCACCACCGTCGCACAGACCTAACCCGGCGAGACCACCCGCCCCTACGACCAGCAGCTCCTCTTCTCGGGAGTGGAACCCGACCGCCCGCAACGGACACTGCGACGATCTGTCATACCCGAATGCCAGAATCAGCAGCTCAACACTGGCAACGACGCCGACCCACCCCGCTCACCAGCCCCATGAAACATCGAGGTTAACGGTCGGGTAGGACACCGGGGCCAGGCCGGTCTCCTCGATCACCCGCAGCGAGTCCAGCTTGCTCGTCGGCTCCACCAGGCGGGCCAGCACCAGGTGAAAGAAGACCTCATCTCCCTGCGCCGCGGCCTGAAGGCCCAGATCGACGTAGACACGCTCGATCGCACCGATCAGGTGCTCCATCCGGGTGGCGGTAATCGGCAACGGCCCACCCGAGCCAGGCCTGCCGAGCCCGAGATCGAGCTCGTCTTGCCCCGCTGCCAGCCGCTGCCGCGCCGCGGCCTTGAGGGCTTCGACCTCGGCATCGAAGTGCGCTGAGCCGATGTGCTCGATGTCCTTCGACCCGCGCCGCGTAGAGTGAACGATCTGCACCGCCCGCGCCCCAGAGGCGGTCTTCACCGTGCGGATGTAGGCCACCGCCGCACTCTACGACCCCCGGTTAGTGCACAAATCCAGCCCCCGAACCAGACATCACCCCAGGTCACCGACCCGCCGATCCAGAATCTCGCGCCGACTGATAAAAGTCAGGTGTCATACCCGAATGCCAGAATCAGCAGCTGAACACCGGCAACGACGCCGACCGCGACCGCTCACCAGCCCGATGAAAGATCGAGGCTAGCCTCGTCAGCCTCGGCCTCTTCTTTCAAGAACGCGGTCTGCGCGGCGGCCCGGGCATCCGGCGGGAGGTATATGTAGGGGCCAATTGAATCGTCCACGAACGCGGGCCTGAGCTACTAGACACTTGCGGCCGTGTTGTCATTGAGTGAATCGGGTCAACAGGTTTCGCACGGGACGTACCGCAGAGTCAGCCCGAACGCTGTTCTTCAGCAATAATAAGAGTTCCAACTTGCATCAGCGTCTGGAATACCACCAAGAGCTGGAGGAGTGCGTATGCGAATATTGTAAATGAAGACACGAGGGCAACCCAGTGAGTCCAACGAAGAGGATGCGGCGATCCTATCGAAAGATCTGCACCGAAAAAGAGTGCAGAGATAGAGACTAGAACCGCAAGGATCTGACTACAACCTGCCCAGAAGAAAGTGAACACCAGGTCACTCAAAACCGAGAAGCCGTCAGTCGGCCCGGGCATCTTTGCCCAATTTTCAATCCTCTCAGAGCCAGGGAGTGCAATGGATAGTGCGAGACCCGTTAAGCATGCCGACACAGAAATAGAGGAAACCGTGAGGCCGTGGCCCGCAAACTCATTAATCGCCACATCCCTCGACGGCAAGAGCTGCACTCCCACAGCTGCGACAACCCCGAGAGCCAATGCAGCATATGGCTGCCAGTTGTACGCAATAATTCTCCATCGTGGGACAACTTGCCCGCGCAGAACGTGAAGGTGGGCGCGATCACGCTCCACATCGCCATTCAAATGGTCTTCCGCCATACGTACCTCCTTACCGGTTATCCAAGCTACGCCACAGCCCAGACATCCCGCCCCGCCAATGAATGATGTGAAGCTTGTACGTGGAAATAGACACTTGAGCGAAATGTTGACCAATCCAATGCCGCCAAGACCGCCGGCTCGCATGGCCTGCGCTATTCGTCTAACGTATCCTTTCCGGCATCTCCGCCTCCCGAAGTGCCCCCGTCGCGCTCCGTAGCGACATCGATCAGGTCCTCCGCTTCTTCATAGATAGCGCCCAGCTGCTTTTCGGGCGAGAGACCTCGAGTGAGACGGACGGTTCCCTTAAGCACATGCTTGAGAAGTGAAATACTTCGCTCCCCGTCGAACCCCGGCCTTTCACCCTTAATGCGAGCGTCTTCAATTGGCGAAAGCGTGCTCTTTGCGAACGAGAGAATATCCGCTACCAGCCCATCGTCCTTACGGAGAGACTGTCCTCTTTCAGCATTCGCTTGCACGGTTACTCGCCCTGCATTGGAGTCAGCCGCGATCCTGCCCATTGCCTCTTGAGCCGTCTTGGAAAAACTACTATTTGGGCGCCGAATGACCACAGATGCTTCACGTATACGACTGAAGGACTCTACTTCAGCCACGAAGGACGGCGACGGCACGGGATTAAGCGCGATGGACACATCCCCATTCCCACTCTGCTTTGCAAAACGGTTCAGGAATCGCTCAACCTCAAACACGGGCACCCCAGGCCGCTTGCGCTCCGCCACCAGTAAACGCTTGGTGGGTGAAACTATTACCCACGCGCCGTTCACCAAAAAACGCTCTTGAGGAAGTTCTATGAGCTCCGCTGTTTTGGTGGCGGGATTGAACACCTCCGTAATAGCTTCTCCGCTGCCCGAAATGAAACGGAAGGCATACCTATCGGCGCGCTTTTGGACGCTTGCGATCGCAACGGTCTGGGTTCCGATAATTATAGGGACCCCTTGCGCCTGCTCGTAAACCTGTTTGAAGAACTCTTCGTAGTCAAGGTTCTCTTCATCACTTGACCCCGGCTTGATATGTCCATGCAAAGCGTAGATATTCAGCGTTCGCGTATACGTGGCCATGGAATCCTTACGTCTAGGCTTCGCCGCATAGTACGAGACGTACCGTCTGGCGCCGCGGACTGAGTTGCTAGCTCTGAGGGTACGCGATCACCGCGCGACAACGGGCGAGTCGCCCCACGTCTGTTGAAGGCAGTCATCCAACGGGAGCATGGAGAGCATGACAGCACCGAGGAAGCAGCTGGACGCGCTTAGCCTGGATCCGCCGGCCGGGTGAGTGCGGGAGGTGAGTCGTAACAGCCGGGTGCTCCTGTGACCAGTGAGAATGGGACTGGCGAAGGTTCCAAACCCGTTGAGCAACAGGAGCACCGGTAGTGCGAGTCTCCCACAATTTCTCTGCCGAGTTCGATGACGACAACCTGATCGCGGCCGCGGGGTTGGTGCCGGTGATGTTGCTGGCCGAGTCCGCCGGCCTGTCGGGTCTCGTCGAGGAGTTCGTCACGGTGGCTGGTAGTGCCGGGGCGAACGCGGCGGTGAAGGTGCCGGCGCTGGTCGCGGGGATGGTCGCCGGGGCGGACAGCATCAGCGACATGGACCTGCTGCGCCACGGCGGGATGGGCCGGGCGTTCACCGCCCGCCGGGCGCCGACGACGTTGGGCACCCACCTTCGCGGTTACACGTTCGGGCACGTGCGCCAGCTGGATGCGATCAACTCCCGGCTGCTGATCGCGCTGACCGCGCGGGTGCCGGGACTGGTGCGCGGCGCTGAGGGGATGGCCTACCTGGATATCGACGACACCATCCGGCAGACCCACGGGTACGCCAAGCAGGGCGCGGGGTATGGCTACAACAAGGTCAAAGGGCTCAACGCGCTGGTGGCCACGGTGTCCACGCCACTGGCGGCGCCAGTGATCGCCGCCATCCGGCTGCGCAAGGGGTCGGTGAAGTCACCGCGCGGGGCTCACCGGATGATCGCCGAGGCCATGGCCACCGCCCGCAAGGCCGGGGCCGGCGGGCAGATCACCGGGCGGGCCGACTCCGCGTTCTACCAGCACGACGTCATCGCCGCATTGCGCCGGACCGGGGCCTACTTCTCCATCACCGCCAGGATGGACGCGGGCGTGGTCGCCGCCATCTCCCAGATCCCGGAGGAGGCCTGGGTGGGGATCAAGTACCCGGAGTCGATCTGGGACGAAGCCGAGCAGCGGTGGATCTCCGATGCGGAAGTCGCCGAGATCCCCTACACCGCCTTCACCTCCCGGAAGAAGGCCGACCACGTCACCGCCCGGCTGATCGTGCGCCGGGTCAAGCGGCTCAACCCCGCCACCGCCACCGGCGAGCAGGACGGGCTGTTCACCGCCTACCGCTACCACGCGGTCTTCACCGACTCACCGCTGTCGATGCTCGAGGCAGAGGCCGCCCACCGCGACCACGCCATCATCGAACAGGTCATCGCGGACCTGAAGAACGGGCCGCTGGCACACTGCCCCTCCGGGGTCTTCACCGCCAACAGCGCCTGGGCCGTGCTCGCGGCGATCGCGTTCAACCTCACCCGGGCCGCCGGCGTGCTCGCCTCGAAGTTCCACGCCCGAGCCAGGACCGCCACGATCCGCGCTCACCTCATCGCCGTGCCGGCCAGGATCGCCAACCGCGCCCGTTCCTGGCTGCTCCACCTTCCACGCAACTGGCCCTGGCAACCCGACTGGGAAACGCTATTCGACGCCGCCAGCAGTCCACGACCAAGAGCGGCTTGACCGCCAGCCCCTGTCCCGACGAGAAGGAACCCGAAGTGGAAAAGCCGGGCAGACCGGCAGACCTTTCACACCCTTCTCCGAAGCGCCTACTCAGCCCGCGCCCGAAACGCCTTCACGACGCCACGAAAACCGGCTCGGCGGATCCAGGCTCAGACAACGTCGAGGGCTTCCGGACAGGGTGCTTGGTCGCTCCCGATCTTGGAGGCCTCGACCCCTCTCACCCGGGCATCACGACACCGGCGCGCCGCTCACCCCCACCGGAACTCGGAAGAGCCGCTTTGATGAGCGCCTCGGCGTCCTCCCCGTGGCGGTCCACACCCAGGCGACGGTTCTTGCGATCCTGAGAGATCCGCAGGTAGACGGCGGCTCGCCGAGGCTCAGCACTCATGGAGTCAATCTACGTCAAAGGTTATTCGGCTACCGAACGTGGTGGGGTTCGGGCTCAACGTGTGATTCCGGCTCAACGTGTGACCTGGGCAGATCGTTCTGTGCGCACCACACCGATCGTCGTGATCAGCGGTGCGTCGTCGTCTGGTCCGGGTCTTCCGCATCGTGACGAGAGGGCTATCATCGGTGATATCAGAAGGAGGTGGTCCTGATGTCGTCTCTTATCGTGCGCGGTCTCGATGACCGCGTGAAGCAGCAGCTCGCGTCGCAGGCGAAGGAGAACGGACGGTCCATGGAGGCCGAGGTTCGGGACATCCTGACGAAGGCCGCGCGACGGCCGCACATCGGCCTGGCTCTGCTGTCTGCGGCTCGGGATGCCGGTGGGGTCGAAGATCTGCCGATTCCGCCCCGCGATGACGCCGCGCGGGTTGTGGACTTCGAATGATCGTTCTTGACACGACCGTCATCTCGGAGATCTTTCGGCCCTCGCCGGAGCCACGTGTCGTCGAGTGGCTCGTGTCCCTGACGGGTGACGTCGCGATCACCTCCATCACGTTGGCGGAGCTGCTTGCCGGTGTGCGCAGGCTTCCGGACGGCCGCCGCCGACTCGAACTGGTGCAGAGGGTCGAGGAAGCGATCGCGCCGTATCGGGGGAGCCGCGCGGTGCTCGCCTTCGATGACGTTGCTGCTGAGAGGTACGCGGATGTGCTTGCGATTCGCGAAGAAGCTGGTGCGCCGATCAGTACGGCCGACGCACAGATCGCGGCGATCTGTCTCGCGCATGATGCCGTCTGCGCCACGAGGAACGTGAAGGACTTCGCGCACGTCGGCCTGGAGCTCATCGATCCGTGGGCGGAGCCGCGTACGTGAGTCTGGTGATCGGCGCCCGTGAAGCCCGCGGAGGGCAGGTGGGAGCCGAGATCATGAGGTGCGCCGTGACCACGATGACCACTCGTGGCGGTATTGACGTCGGCGACCTCGGGTGTCGCGAGGAGGTGTTTCCCTTCGACGCCTCGCGCGGATGGACTCGGATCGTTGCTCGTGAGACATGGGTCGGATGCAACGGTGAGCGTGTCGTGGACGAACCTGGATCGCCGATCATGGTTCGACCATGGAGCGCATCGATCGGCACGTGGCCAGGTGGCACCCCGGAGGATCACCCCGCCTGGTGGGCTCGACGGTCGCGCGCCGCACCCCGAGGGCAACTGTCCCTGCTCACTGGGCATCCGGCCGTCCCCGTCCCTCGATAGCATCGACACCCCCACCCCCGCGGCTCCGCCGCCCGATCCGCAGGAGCCTCCGTGGCCTATCACGTCGATTCCCGTGACCTCGACTCCAAGGAGATCCTCACCTGGGATCTGTTCGGTACCGCCTCCCGGGAGCTCGCCCAGAGCATCGTCGACAGCGACTTCCAGCCGGAGATCGTCATCGCCGTGGCGCGAGGTGGCCTGCTCCCGGCCGGGGCACTGTCGTACGCGCTGGGCCTGAAGCTGGCCGATGCGATCAACGTCGAGTTCTACACCGACGTCCACGAGACCCTGCCCGATCCGGTGCTGCTGGCCCCGATGCTGGATGTGGACGCGATCCGGGGCCGGCGCCTGCTGGTCGTCGACGACGTCGCCGACTCCGGCCGCACCCTCGCCCTGGTGCTGAAACTGCTGCGCGACATGGGCGCCGAGGCCCGCAGCGCCGTGCTCTACGCCAAGCCCGCCAGCGAGGTGGACCCGGACTACGTGTGGCGCCGCACCGCCGAGTGGATCGTGTTCCCGTGGTCGGCGGAACCGCCGGTCACGCCCGCTGGCTGACCTGCCGGTCGCCCCGTCCCTCCGAGCGCCCAGGTGCGGCACCTACGGTGAGCGCGACGGCCCGCGGCATGCGGGTCGCGCCCGGCCCACCGGCCGGGACCCCCACCGTCCCCCGGACGTAAGGAGCAGTCCCATGCGTGCACTGACCTGGCAGGGCCCCGGCAAGGTCTCCGTCGAGACCGTCGAGGACCCGCGTATCCAGGAGCCGACCGACGCGATCGTGCGCGTCACCTCCACTGCCATCTGCGGCTCCGACCTGCACCTGTACACGGTGCTCTCGCCGTTCCTGCACCGCGGTGACGTTCTCGGCCACGAGTTCATGGGCATCGTGGAGGCTGTCGGCTCCTCCGTCACCGACCTGCGCGTCGGCGACCGCGTGGTGGTGCCGTTCAACATCTCCTGCGGCCGCTGCTGGATGTGCCAGCGGGGTCTGTTCGCCCAGTGCGAGACCACCCAGAACACCGAGCAGGACGCAGGCGCCAGCCTCTTCGGCTACACCGATCTCTATGGCGCCGTCCCCGGCGGCCAGGCTGAGTACGTCCGCGTGCCGCACGCCGACTTCGGTCCGATCCGTCTGCCGGAGGACGGCGCCGATGAGCACTTCCTCTACCTCTCCGACATCCTCCCCACCGCCTGGCAGGGCGTGCAGTGGGCGAACGTGCGCCCCGGTGACACCCTGGTCGTGATGGGCGCCGGGCCCGTCGGCCAGCTCGCCGTCGCCTCGGCCCAGCACCTCGGTATTGAGGACGTCATCGTCGTCGACCGCGTCCCGGAGCGTCTGGAGCGGATGCGCCAGCGCGGCGCCCGCACCATCGACCTGCGTGACCTGTCGGGCTCGTCCGCCCGGGCCGTCGGTGATGCCGTGCGGGACCTCACCCACGGTCGCGGCGCCGACGGCGCCCTCGACGCGGTCGGCATGGAGGCCCACGGAAACCCGATCGCCCACGCGGGCATCGCCGCCGTCAGCCGCCTGCCCTCCGCTGTCTCCGCCCCGCTGGCGAAGAAGGCCGGCGTCGACCGGCTCAGTGCCGTGCATGCCGCGATCGACGCGGTGCGGCGCGGCGGCACCGTGTCGATCTCCGGTGTGTACGGCGGCAACGCCGACCCGATGCCGATGATGCAGATGTTCGACAAGGGCATCACGGTGCGCATGGGCCAGTGCCATGTGAAGCAGTGGACCGGGGAGCTGCTGCAGCTGCTCCAGGCCGGGGACCCCTTCGGCGTCGACCAGCTCGCCACCCATCGCGTGGACCTGGAGGAGGCCCCGCAGATGTACGAGATCTTCCAGAAGAAGCAGGACGGCTGCCAGAAGGTGGTCCTGCGCCCGGGGAAGGCCGCCTGATGCGCCCGCTCACCAGGACCGACCGCAAGCCCCTCGCTCTGGTCCTCGGCGCCTCCCGCGGTCTCGGTCTGCGGGTTGCCGCCGAGCTCCTCGAGCGCGACCACCGTGTGGTTCTCTCCGCCCGCCACCAGGACACCCTGGAGGAGGCCGCCCGACAGTTGGTCGCCGAGGGTGCCGACGCCGCTGACGTCCACACCCAGCCGATCGATGCCACCGATGCTGACGCCGTCATGCGCGGCATCGCCGCGATCGAATCCGCCCATGGCCCGATCGATGTGGCGATCCACGTGGCCGGGATCATCGAGGTGGGGCCGGCCGAGTCCACGCAGCTGGACCACCTGCGCCGCGCCCTCGACGTCATGGCCTGGGGGCCGATCCACCTGGCCGATGCCCTCATCCCGCGGATGCGTGAGCGTGGCCGCGGGCGCTTCGGGGTGGTCACCTCCATCGGGGGGCTGCTGAGTCCGCCGCACCTGCTGGCCTACTCCACTGCGAAGTTCGCGGCCGTCGGGTTCACGGAGGGTCTCGCTGCGTCGCTCGCCGGCAGCGGTGTCACCGCCACCGTGATCGTGCCGGGCCTGATGCGCACCGGGTCGCATCGCGCCGCCCGCTTCTACGGCGACCGGCGCGCCGAGTACAGCTGGTTCGCTCCGGCGGCGTCGCTGCCGCTGCTGACCGCGAGCGCCGAGCATGCGGCACGTCGGATGGTCTCCGGGGTGCTCGCCGGCCGCCCGTACGTGATGATCACGCCGGCGGCAGAGATCGGCGCCCGCGTGCATGGCCTCGCCCCCGGTCTCACCACCCGGATGATGGGCGTGGTCGGAAGGGTTCTTCCGGGGCCGGTTCCCGGGGAGCATGAGCCGCGACCGGGGGAGGAGATCGCACCGACCGCGCCGCGCCTGGTGCGGGTGCTGACGACACTGGGGGAGCGGGCAGCCCGCCGCAACCGCGAGCCCGGCCTCGTCTCCCGCCGCTCCTGACGACGCATCGTCCTGGCCCGCCCGTCCCGTCGCCCCGACGGCGCGGGCGGGCCGGTGCATGACGGCGGGCCAGGGCGGGCGCGCCGATGCTCCGAGTCGGCCTTCTCAGCGCTGGAATCGCGGGCCGACCGCGTACCTCCGAGGGGCAGATCGTGCGCGCCTGACCGTCGCGGGTGCGCGCATGGAGCAGGTCACGGATCGCCCGGGCCAGGGCCTCGCGCAGCGGGGGATCCTCGCCCCCGTCCGACGACGCGGCGGGGTGGGCGCCGCGCGGCCCCGAGGTCATATCCGAGGTCATGCCCGGTGATGCGGGACGGCACCGGTGGGCAAGTCGGTGTCCGTCAGCCGTGCGAGCTCGTCCCACAGGCGCCGGGCCAGCTGCGGATCGGAGGTCTCAGCGCTGCGTCCGTCGAGCGTCGGCGTGCCGCGCAGCGACTGGAAACCGGAGGGCCCCACGTAGCTCAGCGGCGGCACCTCACCGGCGGCGGCGTGCAGGATCGGCTGGGCGCCATCGGCCGCCGACTGCGCCCACAGCGACGACACCGCCGTGATCGCGGCATTCGCCCGCGGCCGAAACGGTTCTGGATGTTCGTGAGCGCCCACCCTGGATGCGCCAGCATCACCGACACTCCGGTCATCTCGAGGCGCCGCCCCAGCTCCAGCGCCCACAGCATGTCGGCGAGTTTCGAGCGGCCGTAGGCCTTCATCGGGTTCCACCCGCGGCGCAGCTGGAGGTCCTCCAGGTCCAGATGCACCTGGCGGTGGGAATTGGAGCCGACGATCACCACGCGGCCGCGCAGTCGATCCGCCACCAGGTTCGTCAGGGCGAACGGCCCCAGCACGTTCATCGCCAGGACGCTCTCGTGGCCGTCGACGGTCTCGCTGCGGGAGGTCGTTAGGCCCCCGGCGCAGTTGACCAGCACGTCGATCGGCTCGTCCACCGTGGCGGAACCGGCCCGGACGGAGGCGAGGTCGGTGAAGTCGAGGGCGATCACGCGGGCGTCGCCCAACGCGGCGGCGACCTGCTGACCCCGGTCCTTATCGCGGGAGGTCAGAAGGATGCGGGCGCCGGCGCGGGCGGCGGCACGGGCGGTCTCCCGGCCCAAGCCGTTGGTGGCGCCGGTGATCAACCAGGTGCGGCCATGCTGGTCGGGCAGGGGGAGGTCGGGAAGGCGGTTCCTCATGGTGCCGATCGTGTCATCCCGGCCTGACGGGTCTCTGCCCAGGGGCCTTCCGGGATCCCGGAGGTGTAGCGCCCGGGGCATCCGGGAGAGCGGTCACAGCCGCCCATAGTGCCCTACTATGTCCGAGTGGCCCTTATTGTCAGGGCTGTGCTCGCGGGCACCCGGTTCGCCCCAGCAGCCCCGCACTCCGAGGAGAGACTGACTGATGTCGACCCCCACTCGTCGCGCCGTGGTCCGCGGTGCCGCCTGGACCGCCCCGGCCGCGGCCCTCACCGCCACCGCTCCTGCGCTCGCCAGCAGCGGCCAGTACCCCTACCCGATCACGCCGATCTACCGCAACTGGTTCGTGGCCATGCGGGAGGTCGCCAGCGGCACCGGGTGCTACATCCAGCTGGATGCGACCAACGAGAACGACACCACCCTGGGTGCGAACGCCAAGGGGTTCTGGCTCGACGCCGACACCCCGGTTACGGCGATCTCGCCGACCTCACCTTCACCACCACGTCCACTCTGCAGGGCCTCAGCTGGACGGTCACTCGGTCCGACGGGATCGGCAGCTGGAGCTACAAGGGGGAGACCCGCAACCCCGACGGCACCTCCACCTACACCTTCGTGTACTCCGGACCGTCGAAGATGCAGGTGCACGTGCCGCCGTGTCTGGGATGCGACTACCCGGTGCTGCGCTCCCGCTACACCGGCTTCGATGCGCAGTCCTCGTACATCGGCTCGTGCGGTGGCATCCGCACGTGGACGAACACCACGAAGTCCTCACTGTGGGGTCGCGCCTCGTACTCCGGCACGCAGAAGGCGTCCATGTGATCGACCCCGAGCGGTGAGGGATGGGGCCCAAGCCCCTCCCTCTTGCTCTCGGGGTGTCTGTTCCCCGACCGCCCCGCTCTGGCGCCGGATCGTCGGAGCGGGGCGGCACGCATCCGGGCACGGACGCCGGCCCCTGCGACCGGGTGCCGCGTGGCACCGCCGCGGGGAGCGTCAATCCTCGACAGACAGCTCGCCCATCGGCCCCCAGCCCTCCTCGCCCTCGACCTGGCGGGAGACGATCTGCGGCGTCGCGGCGAGGTACTGCGGGAACTCCCGCTGCATGACCCGGAAGTGCTCGGAGGTCACGTGCGGCTCGGCGCCGTCGTCGGTGAAGGCCTCCAGCAGGACAAAGGTGTTCGGATCCTCCAGGCTGCGGGACCACTCGAACCACAGGTTGCCGGGCTCCTCGCGGGTGGCACGGGTGAAGTCCTCGATGATCCGCGGCCACTCGTCGACGTACTCGGGCTTCACCGGGAACTTCACGTTGATGAGGATCATGGGTGCTCCTTCAGGGCGGTGGCGGGGGCGGGGCGAGGGGCCGGCCGATGCTGGCCCGGGCGCCCCACCCCAGGACGGCCCCAGCATGCCCGCTTCACCTGAACCCGACACAGAGGGACAACCCCGCGGTCGCCGTTCCAGGCCGACCTCCCGCCGTCGCTCTCCCTCAAGGGCAGGACAGGACTACCGTGGCAGAGGCCGATCGACCCCACCGAAGGGAGCGCCCATGACCGCCGTCCAGTTCCACCTCGCCTCCCGCCCCCACGGGGAGCCCACTGCCGAGAACTTCCGCCGCGTCGAGGTGCCGATGCCGCAGGCCACCCCGGGCGCCGTGGTGGTGCGCAACGCGTTCGTCTCCGTCGACCCGTACATGCGCTCCCGCATGAACGACGCCGAGGGGTACGCCGCGAAGTACGAGCTCGACGAGCCGCTGTACGGCGGCGCCGTCGGCGAGGTCATCGATTCGCAGGACGATGCCCTGCCGGTCGGGACCTGGGTCAGCCACGGCCTCGGCTGGCGCACCCACGCCCTGGTGCCGGTGGAGCGGGCGCAGACCATCGACGTCGAGGCCGCCCCGGCGCCGTCCTACCTCGGCACCCTCGGCATGACCGGGATGACCGGCTGGGTCGGCCTCACCCAGGTGGCACAGATGCGTGAGGGCGATGTGGTGTTCGTCAGTGGTGCGGCTGGCGCCGTCGGCTCCCTCGTCGGGCAGCTGGCGCGGGAACTCGGCGCCTCCCGGGTGATCGGTTCCGCCGGCAGTCCCGAGAAGGTGGCGCGCCTGCGGGAGCTCGGCTTCGACGCCGCCTTCGACTACCACGACGGCCCGGTCGCCGATCAGCTGCGCGAGGCCGCCCCCGACGGCATCGACGTGTACTTCGACAACGTCGGCGGGGACCACCTGGAGGCGGCGCTGGAGAACATGCGGCTGTTCGGACGCATCGCGATGTGCGGGGCCATCTCCCAGTACAACCGCACCGGCGCGCCGCAGGGACCGGCGAACCTCACCACCGCCATCGGCCGCTGCGTGCGTCTGGAGGGCTTCGTGGTCGGTCAGTACTCCCATCTGCGCGACGACTTCGTGGCACAGGTGGTGCCGCTGGTGCGGCAGGGCCGCATCCACTCGGACGAGACGATCCGCGATGGCATCGACGCCACGCCGCAGGCATTCATCGACCTGCTGCGCGGCGCGAACACCGGCAAGATGCTCGTCAGGCTGTGACGCCCTCGCCCTGAGACCCGGGCTGGGCCCCGACGCGCACCGCGGGCGCCCGCCTCACGGCGGACACCCGCGGCGTCATCCGGGGCCGGATCGGGACGCGCCCGGCCCGACCCGCGTGGTCAGACCGTCGCGCGGCCCCACAGATGGTCGACGGCGACATGCGCGTGCAACAGCACGCCCTTCACCAGGGTCTCGTTATCGGCGTAGAACGCGGGATGGTGGTTCGGGACCATGCCGCGGCCCCCGGGTTCGTTCTCCAGGTCGTCACCGGCCTCGTTCAGCTGCGTGTCCTGCACTCCGAGACCGACGTAGAGCCCGCCGTAGCGGTTGACGAACTCCGAGACGTCGTCGTAGCCGAGCGTCGGGGGTGACGGCAGCACCTTCTCCGCGCCCACGACGTCGGCGAAGGTGGGGGAGAGGGCCTCCACCCACTCGGTGCGGTTGTGGACCGGCGGCACATCCTGCAGGAACTCCACCTCGGCGGTGCACCCCATCGCCTCGGTGCTGCCGACGGCCAGGCGCTCCACCCGCTCCTGCAGCTCCTGCATCCGCTCCTGACGGGTGGCGCGGATCGTGCCCCACAGCGTGACCGTGCGACCGATGACGTTGAACCGGCCGACGTCCTGCACGTGCCCGATCGACACGGTGAACGCGTCGAAGGCATTGAGCTGCCGGTAGATCTGCCCGATCCCACTGAGGATCGACCCGGCGGCGGGCATCGGGTCCTTGCCCTTCCACGGGGTGGAACCGTGCACCTGCTCCCCGGTGACGGTGATCTTCACCATGCACGAAGCCCCGAACTGGTTGCCGGCCCGCGCCGCCACCATGCCCTTGGGGAAGGGCTGGACGTGCATGCCGAAGGCCATCGTCGGCTCGAGACCGTCCAGGGCGCCCTCGTCGAGTATGTGGCGGGCACCGCCGAGCTCATCCGGCGGGGCGCCCTCCTCGGCCGGCTGGAACACCGCGACGATCGTGCCGGGGTTCTGATCGCGCTGTTCGGCGAGGATCCGCATCGCCCCGAGCAGCATGGCGGTGTGGCAGTCGTGCCCGCAGGCGTGGGAGACGGGGAACGGCCCGCCCGGGTACCCGGTGTCTATCACCTCGGAGGCGAAATCCACGGCCGACTCATCCGGCACCGGCAGGGCGTCGATGTCGGCCCGCAGCAGCACGGTGCCGGCCGTGTCCCCGTCGGGCTCGGCTCCGCCGCGCAGCACCGCCACCACCCCGTGGCCGGCCACGTCGGTGCGGACCTCGTCAAGGTCGAACTCGGCCAGCCGCTCGGCGATGAACGCCGCGGTCTGCTCCTCCCGGTTCGACAGCTCCGGATGCTGATGCAGGTGGTGGCGCCACTCGATCATGTCCCCGGCGGTCTCCTCGGCCCTGCGGTCGAGTGCGTCGAGGACGGAGGCGGGTGTCATCGCTGGACATGGCTGACTCTCCTGTCGACGGGAATGTGCCCCGCATGGCGATCATCCCGCCGCTGCCCGGCGTGGGGCTGGGACCGTTCCCAACCCCGTCAGCGCAGGCGCCGGTCGTCGGGCGTGAGCAGCCGCAGCCAGTGATGCCCATAGGCGTCCAGCTCCAGGCGCACCAGGCCGTCGCGACCCACCTCATGCCGCTCGTGGCTGAACAGGTCCAACAGCTCCGTCCCCTCCGTCTGCTGCGGCAGGTGCATCTCCACGGTGGTGGCCTCATGGGAGAGGTTGTGCACCAGCAGGGAGCGGGACGAGCCCCCGCCATACGGGGTCCAGGTGCAGCAGTGCGCGAGCACGGCGGGGCGGTCGGTCTCCAGCACCGCCGTCGAGCCCATCCCCACCTCGGGGCACTCCCGGTACCGGTGCGCCAGCGCGGTGAGGAACGCCAACAGCGAGTCCGGGTCGCGCCGCTGGTCCTCGGCGTTGACGTGCTCCGGCCCGTAGGCGCCGGTGGTGAGCGGTGCGACCAGGCGTGACGGCGGCACCACGGAGAACCCGCCGTTCTTCCCGGCCGTCCACTGCATCGGGGTGCGCACCGCCATCCGGCCGGGCCGCTCCAGGTTCTCGCCCATGCCGATCTCCTCCCCATAGAACAGCACGGGGGTGCCGGGCAGGGAGAACAGCAGCGAGTACGCCATCCGCAGGCGGCGCGGATCACCCTCCAGCATCGGGGGGAGGCGGCGCCGCAGTCCGCGGCCGAACAGCTGCATGTCCTCCTCGGGGCCGAAGGCGTCGAACACCTCCTGCCGTTCGGAGTCGGTGAGCTTGTCGAGGGTGAGCTCGTCGTGGTTGCGCAGGAAGGTGGCGAACTGGCTGCGCCGTGACAGCGCCGGGCGTCGTCGCAGAGTCTCCGCGATCGGGGTGGCGTCCTGCCGGGCGAACGCCAGGTGGGTGCGCTGCATGAGTTCGAAGTCGAACATCATCGTCAGCTCGTCGCCGTCCTCCCCACCGAAGTAGTCCACCTGCTCCTCGTAGTCGAGGTTCACCTCACCCAGCAGGATCGCGTCCCCCTGCCGGCGGCGCACCAGGAACGACAGGTCCCGCAGGTAACCGTGGGGATCGGAGAACCGCTCGCGCCACTGCGGGGTGAGGCCGCGGTCGTCGAGGAAGAACGGCACCGCATCCACGCGGAAACCGTCCATGCCCATCTGCATCCAGAAACCGATGATCTTCGCGATCTCCGCCTGCACCGCCGGGTTGGCGACGTTCAGGTCGGGCTGCTCCCGGTAGAAGTTGTGCAGGTAGTACTGCCCGGCCTTCTCGTCGTACTGCCACACGGAGTCCTCGGCGTCGGGGAAGACCACCAGGTCGGAGGTGTCCCCCGGGGGTTCGTCGGCCCACACGTAGTAGTCCCGGAAACGGTTGTCGGGGGAGCGGCGGGCCTGACGGAACCACGGGTGCTTGTCGGAGGTGTGGTTCACGACCAGGTCCATGATCACGCGCATGCCGCGGCTCTTCGCGGTGCGCACCAGATCCACCATGTCGCCGACGTCGCCCAGCCGCGGATCGACCGCCAGGTGGTCGGTGATGTCATACCCGTCATCGCGACCGCCGCTGGGGCTGAACGGCATCAGCCACAGACACGTCACCCCCAGCTCCGCCAGGTAGTCGATGCGCTGCACCAGGCCGGAGATGTCACCCACCCCGTCGTCGTCGGCATCGAAGAACGTCTCGATGTCCAGGCAGTAGACGACGGCGCTCTTCCACCACAGATCGGCGGTCTGCGAGATCAGCACGGGCAACTCCCTCCACGACGGGCGTCGACGGGTGTCGACGGGTCCACTGTGCGCCGAGCCCGCCCGGTCCACAAGCCACGGACGCACGCGGGGACCGGCTGCGGGTGCGGCCGGGGCTGCGAGGGGAGGTGGTGAGTGGTCATCGTGCACACGGGAGCGGCGCGGCCCTACCCTCGTGACCATGCCCCCCACCGACGGTGTCGAGCCGACCGATCCCACCCGCGCCTCCGGCGACGTGCCCGCCGATGCCGCCACCGACTGGCCGCTGCGCACCGACCGCCTGCTGCTGCGCGGCATCAGCCCCGCCGACGCCCCGGCGCTGCAGCGGTACTACGCCCGGGCGGATGTCGCCCGGTACCTGCTCGATGACCCCTGGGATGCGGACAGGGCCCGGGCCGAGGCCGAGCGCCGCACCGGCCGGCTGCGCCTGGACGGCCCGCCCCGCGCTGTGAACCTCGCCGTCGAGCATGAGGGCACGGTGATCGGTGACATCGCCGTGTGGATGACCGGGCGCCAGCGCGGCGAGGCGGAGATCAGCTGGGTGTTCGACCCCGACAGCGGCGGTCGGGGCCTCGCCACCGACGCGGTCGCGGCCGTGGTCACCCAGGTCATGGACCACGGGCCGGTGCGTCGCCTGGTCGCGCGGATGGACGCCCGGAACACCAGGTCCGCCCGCCTGGCCGCACGGCTCGGCATGGTGCGCGAGGGACGGCACCGGGCCGACTGGTGGATCAAGGGGGAGTGGACCGACACCCTCGTCTTCGCGCTGCTGCCCACCGATCCGCGGCCCCGTCGATCCGAGACCGAGCGGAGCACCGGGTGAGGTCGCTCGTGACGCGCGGCTCTGCTCCCCGGGTCCTCGCCGCGGCGACGCTCGGCACCCTCATCGCCGCGCAGGTGGCCGCAGAGGTCGTCGCCCACCGCGCCACCCGGGCGCTGGTCGGGCCGCGCCGCGAGGGCAGCCTGGTGGTGATGGTCCTCGGCTACGGCAACGTGTCGGCCACGCGGGCGAACGTCATCAACCGCTGGCGGGTGCGGGCGGGACTGCGGTCACTGGACTCGGCCGCGCCCCGCTCTGTCCTGCTGCTGACCGGCGGCTGCGAGCGCGGACCAGTCCCGGAGGCCGAGCTCATGGCCCGCTACGCCCGCACCGAACGCGGCTTCACCGGGGAGATCCTGCAGGAGAGCGCCTCCCGCAGCACCGTGGAGAACGTGCACCTCAGTGCGCCGCAGCTCGAGGAGTTCGACCGGATCCGAATCGTCTCCCAACCCCTGCACGCCCAGCTGGCCCGCGCCTACCTGCACACCTGGTACCCGCACCTCGCGCGGTGCCTGGAGCGCGGCGAGGAGCACCGCTGGTGGGAGGGTATCGGCGTACGGTTCGGGGAACTGCGGCTGGGCGTGCCGGCGCTGCGACGCGCCCGCCGCGAGGGTCACCGGCTGCGCTGAGCCCCGCCGGTCGAGTCGTCCACGGCGACACTGCCGCAGGGCGCGCCCTCGGAGTGTGCGGCAGCGGAGTCCGAGCCCGCCCCCTGCGCGGTAGCACCGTGGCCGTGGGTGGCATCACCGTGGCCGTCCGCGCCGTGCTTCTTCCCGAACGGCAGCAGGTGCAGCAGCGCGACGATCACCGCACCCCAGGCCAGGCCCAGCAGGAACGAGAAGAAGGTGTTCACCAGCCATGCCAGGGCAGCACCGACCCCGGGGACCCCGTGCACGGCCTCCTCCAGGTGATGCACCGCGGCGTACGGGGCGTGCCACCCCAGCTCGTCCAGGCCCACCAGGATGATGTGGCCGCCCACCCAGAGCATGGCGATCATGCCGATCCAACTGATCGCCGTCATCACCTTCGGCATGGCGGCGACCAGCATCCGTCCGGTGCGCTGCGAGGCCTCGGACTCCTTCTCCATCATGCCCAGGCCGATGTCGTCGATCTTCACCAGCAGCGCCACCGCCCCGTACACCAGCAGTGTGATCGCCACACCGACGACGATGAGAATCATCGCCCGGTTCAGCAGCGGCTGGTCGGCCACCTCGTTCAGGGCGATGACCATGATCTCCGCGGAGAGGATTAGGTCGGTGCGCACAGCACTGGAGACGATCTTCTTCTCCGCCTCAGGGCCCTGCTCCACCGCGGCCTGGTCGGCGGCGTGGTGACCGCGCAGGTGCTCCCACAGCTTCTCTGCGCCCTCGAAGCACAGGTAGGTGCCGCCGAGCATCAGCAGCGGCGTCAGCAACCATGGCAGGAACTGCGACAGCAGCAGCGCGACCGGCAGGATCACGAGCAGTTTGTTGATCAGGGAGCCGCGCGCGATCTTCGCGATGATCGGCACTTCACGCATGGGCTCGATGCCGCGCACATACTGCGGGGTGACGGCGGCGTCATCCACCACCACGCCAGCGGCCTTCGCACTCGCGCGGGCACTGGCGGCGGCGACGTCGTCGGCGCTGGCGGCCGCCAGGCGCGCGAGCGCGGCGACGTCGTCGAGAAGGGCGGCGAGGCCACCGGCCATGGGAACACTCCTGGGTGATGGGTCACGACGGGGTCGAGTCGGTGCCGGTGCAGGCACGACACGGACCTGCTCAGGGTAGCGTCGGAGAGCACCGCGACCAGCAGGAGGACATCATCGAACGCGTCACGTCACCGACATCCCGGTCGGCTGCACCCATTCCCGGGGGGATCACCTCGAGGAGTGGACGACGTGGCTCCCTGTCGGCCCTGGTGGCCCTGGCCGCCGGCATCTTCGTGCTCATCACCATCGAGGAGCTGCCCATCGGGGTGCTGACGCTCATGGCGCAGGACCTCGGGGTGAGCACCGGCACGGCGGGCCTCACCGTCACCGTCCCCGGTCTGTTCGCCGCGCTGGTATCGCTGGTGGTGCCGGTGGTCGCCGGGCGTCTCGACCGACGCCTGCTCATCATCGCCTCCCTGGTGGCGGTGATCCTCTCCTGCCTGCTGACGGTGCTCGCTCCCGACTTCCGCACCGTTCTCGCCGCGCGCCTGCTCACCGGCCTCGCCATCGGCCTGAACTGGTCGGTGCTGCCCGTGGTCGCGATCCGCCAGGGTGGTGACGCCCCTGCGGAGCGCTCACTGGCACTGGCCTTCTCCGGCATCGGGGCCGCCGTCGTCCTCGGGGTGCCGTTGGCGTCGTGGCTCGGGGCGATGCTCGGCTGGCGCGCGGCCTTCGGTCTCGTCGGCGCTCTCGCCGCGGTGGTGCTCATCGTGGTCCTGTTCCGGGTGCGGCCGGTGCCCGTGGCGGAAGCGGTGGGTGTGACGGGCATGCGGCGCGCCGCGGCCGTCCCCGGGGTGCGGGCCGTGGCGGCGGTGACACTGCTGGCGGTCACGGGGCAGTTCGCCGTGTACAGCTACGTGAGCCCGCTGCTGCAGCAGCGCGGAGGCGTCGGTGTCGACCTCATCGGGCCGCTGCTTCTCGGCTTCGGCGTGGCGGGGCTCCTCGGCAACTTCGCGATCGGGCCGGTGCTGGAGCGGGGCGCCCGCGGCGGCCTGTTGCTGGTGGTGCTCGGCATCGCCGGCGGTGTCACCGCGTTCGCGCTGCTGGGGCGGACCCCCCTGAGCGCGACCGCCCTTCTGCTGCTGTGGGGTCTGTGCGCCGGGGCGCTGTCCGTGGCGGTGCAGGCCGCGGTGGTGAGGGTCTCCACCGGGGTGGAGGATGCCGCCACCGCCATCAACGGCGCCGCCTTCAACGCCTCCATCGCCTGCGGCGCCCTCGTCGGGGGTCTGCTGGTGGACCGTCTGGGACTGCTGTCCTCGGCCGGGGGAGCGGTGGCGCTGCTGCTCGCGGCCGCCGTGCTCATCGCGCTCGCCGTGCCGGGCGGTACCGTGAGCGGCGCAGCACGCACCGAAGGAGCAGCGCCATGACCGCCACCGTCCGCGACGACGAAAACACCCACCGTTACGTGATCGAGGACGGCGGTGAGATCGTCGGGTTCGCCCGCTACACCCTCACGGGCGACCGCATCGCCGTGGTCCACACCGAGGTGCCCGAGGAGCACCAGGGCAAGGGCTACGCCGGGGTGCTTGTGCGGGAGATGCTCGCCGACATCCGTGAGCGCGTCCTCGGTCTGCTGCCGTACTGCCCGCTGGTGCGTCGCACCGTCGCCAAGCACCCCGATCAGTACCTGGACCTGGTGCCGGCCGACGCCCGCGACGAGTTCGACCTCCCCGCCGACGCCTGACCCGTCGGCGCCGTCAGCCCTCCAGCGCCGTCCACTCCGCGATCGGCAGGTTCGCCAGCACCAGCGGTTCTCCGGAGCCGTCGGGGGCGAAGATGATCGTCTGCCCGGCCGGCGGGAACCAGCCCCAGGCCTTGTCGAACTTCCCCTGGTGGGTGAACAGCACCGTGTTGGTGCCGTCCTGCGGGGCGGTGACGGTGCGGTTGCGCAGCGTCTGCAGGCTCGACGCCAGCTCGGCCGGGTCGTCGAAGTTCAGGGAACCGGTGAGGTCGCGGTTCATCCGCACCACCGTGCCCATCGCCGCCGGAACCGGTGTACCGGTGGACGATCACCAGGCCGCCCGCGCGCAGACGCTCCACGAGATCGGAGGGGGTCTGCGGCTCGGGGGCCGCCAGAGTGGTGGCCGTGGCGGTGGTGAACTCCGCGTTGCCGTCGGCGGTGTCGGTCATGCCCTCCTGCGGGTCGGTGACGGGCTGGGGCCAGACCTCCGGCAGGTCACCGGTGGCAGCGCTGCCGTCGGCCCCGGAGGCACCGGGCACGACCTCCAGGGTGCCGCCTGCATCGGAGGCCGCGGCGTCGGAGGATCCGTCGTCGGAGGCGCCCTGCGCGGAGCCCGTGGAGGTGCCGTCGGCGGTGGCGGGTTCACTGGGCGCAGCGGCGTCGTCGGTGCCCGCGCTGCAGGCGGCCAGGGTGAGAGCACCCAGACCCGTGAGGGCGAGGGCGGAGACGGAGCGACGGGTGAGCGGTGAGCTGGTCATGCCGGGTCCTTTCGGGATCTGTTCCCGCGGTGACGGGCCGGGCCTGACGCCCTCCCAGGGAACGGTGATGAGGGGCGAGGACGATCGGGTCATCGGGAGGCTCTGCCCTCTTATTAGTTGAATCTTCAGTCATCAGGGTGAAAGAACCCGGGAAGGAGCCATCGTCATGGCACCCCCGTCACCTCCGCGCAGGAACTGCGTGAGGCCCTCGAGGCGGGGGAGAAGGAGATCGTCATCGACGGTGTCGTCGCGGGCGGTCCCAGCGTCACCCTGCCGGAGGGTGTCACCCTCACCGGCGGCACCCTCCGCTTCGGTGCCAAGGGGGTGCGCCTGACCAAGGACAACACCCTGCGTGGCGTCACCATCGAGACCCAGCGGCATGAGGCCGCCATCCTCAACGACACCCGCGTGGTCGACGTCGGCACGCTGCGTCTGGAGGACGTCACCACCGTCGGGTCCGTCTATCTCGTGGCCGATGAGAACCTCACGTCGCTGCGCGTCGAGGTGGACGGCCTGCGCATCAAGGACGCCGACACCCGCGGCCGCGTGCAGCGCCCCCACGGCTACGGCGTCGACGTGCTGCAGGGCGGCTTCACCCTGTGGAACCGCCAGGACGACCCGGCCGTGGTCGTCACCGCCACCATCGACGACCTCGCCGTCGGCACCCCCTTCACCCCGGTGCGCGGCTCCGGGGTGTTCGTCGCCGGTCACGGCGACGAGGAGGGCCGTGGAGACGGTGGCGTGTTGCGCATCGACCGCCTGTACACCGGTGACATCGTCACCGATGGCGGCATCGCCCCCGGCACCGCCGACCTCATCTCCGCCGGGGTGTTCGTCGTCTCCGGCGCCGAGGTCGAGAAGGTCGTCAACGGCGGGGTCGTCGCCACCCACGGGCAGAACGACATGGTGCTCGACAACTGGGGCACCGTGCAGGAGTGGGCGGCCGAGCGCGCCGTCATCTCCACCGGCCCCTCGGGCATCGGCTTCGTGAACTTCGGCGACATCGGTGAACTGCGGGTCGAGGGCCCGATCGTGACCGTCGGCGCAGGCGCCCGCGGCTACAACCTCTACGACGGCAGCCTGAAGAAGGCCACCTTCCAGGAGATGCGCACCCATGGCGACGGCTCCGTCGGCGTGCAGATCTCCCGCCCCTCCGGCCCGATCGAGATCCGCGGAGACCTCGCCACCACCGGCGGCAAGGGCACCTCGCTGGTCAAGGGTGTGCAGATGGAGCTCGAGGCCATCGCCTTCTCCGTACAGGAGGGCGGCGAGCTCGAGGGCCTCACCGTCGGCGGGGAGATCGTCACGCAGGGCGAGGACCTCGTCACCTACGAGGTACAGAAGGGCGGGAGTGTGATGACCGTCTCCGTCGGCCGCGGCATCCGCGCCCACGGCGCCCGCTCGAAGGCCACCTCCATCGAGGGCGAGAACCCGTCCTTCGACGGGATCGACGTCTCCGAGGCCTGATCCCGACGCGGAGCGGTGCGCCGCGGGAGGGCTAGACTCCCGCCCATGGCACATCGCTCCGCGTCCTCACATCCGTCCGCGTCCTCCGCTGAGGCCCTTGCGTCCTCCGAGGCGCCCCGCGGGGTCCGCATCCCCGCCGGGTGGACGGGGTCGGTCACCGAGATCGACCCCGGTTCCACCCCCGGCGCCGACGGCGGGAAGGCCGAGGGGGAGAAGGCCCTCGCGGGCGGTGTCGAGAACCTGTCCGAGCTGCAGGAGCGTCTGTACGCCGCCTCCCGTGGAGGAGATCGCCGCGCCGTGCTGCTGGTGGTGCAGGGCATGGACACCTCCGGCAAGGGCGGCATCATGCGCCATGTCGTCGGGGCTGTGGACCCGCAGGGCGTCGACCTCACCGCCTTCAAGGCCCCCACTGACGAGGAGAAGCGCCACGACTTCCTGTGGCGCATCCGCCCGCATGCCCCCGCCCCCGGCATGATCGGGGTGTTCGACCGCTCCCACTACGAGGATGTGCTGATCCACCGTGTCCACGGCTGGGCCGACGCCGCCGAGATCGACCGCCGCTACGCCGCCATCCGCGACTTCGAGCAGGAGCTCGTGGACGCCGGAACCACCGTGGTGAAGGTGATGCTGCACATCTCCCACGCCGAGCAGGGCGAGCGGCTGATGGAGCGACTGGAACGGCCCGACAAGCACTGGAAGTACAACCCCGGTGATGTCGACGAGCGCGGCCACTGGGACGCCTACATGGACGCCTACGACGCCGCGCTGCGCGCCACCAGCACCGAGTCGGCACCGTGGACCGTCGTGCCCGCCGACCGCAAGTGGTACGCGCGCCTGGTCGTGCAGCAACTCCTGCTCGATGCGTTGCGGGCGATCGACCCGCAGTGGCCCACGGCGGACTTCGACGTCGAGCAGGAGAAGCAGCGCCTGCGGGCCACCCTCGGCTGAGCGGGCTTCGGCGTCCCGCGGCGGGTTGCCCGGCCCCGGCCGACGGGACGAGGATGGACCCATGGCTGACATCACTCTGAAGGGCGAGAACGTCCACACCGCCGGTGAGCTGCCGCCGGTCGGCTCCACCGCCCCCGCGGCCGAGCTGGTCGGCGCCGATCTGGGCGTCGTCCGCACCGGTGACTTCGCGGGCCGCCGCCTCGTGCTGAACATCTTCCCCTCCGTCGACACCGGCGTGTGCGCCATGAGCGTGCGCACCTTCAACCAGCGGGCCGCCGACCTCGACGACACCACCGTGCTGTGTGTCTCGAAGGACCTGCCGTTCGCTCTGGACCGCTTCTGCGCGGCCGAGGGCATCGAGAACGTCGTCGTGGCCTCCGCCTTCCGCTCCACCTTCGGCGAGGACTACGGCGTGACCTTCACCGACGGTCCGCTGCAGGGCCTGCTCTCCCGCGCCGTCGTCGTCATCGACCGCGACGGCACCGTGCGGTACACCGAGCAGGTGCCGGAGACCGGCCAGGAGCCTGACTACGACGCCGCCCTCGCGGCACTGACGGCCTGATCGCCGCGCGAACCCCCACAGTCCCCACGCCCCCGTGGACATCCTTCCCCTGCTGATCCTGCTGGTCCTGGGCACCGCCGCCGGCGCCATCAATGCGGCCGTCGGCTCCGGATCGCTGTTCACCCTGCCGGTGCTGATCGCGCTCGGGGTCCCGCCGGGAACCGCGGTGCGCACCAACACGCTCGGCATCCTGTTCTCCACGATCGGGTCCGTGGCCGGGTTCCGTCGGGAGATCGCCGCCGACCGCGCGGGTATCGGCCCCGTGAGCATCCTCGCGGTGATCGGTGCGATGACCGGTGCCTGTCTGCTACTGGTCTCTCCTCCCGGCGCGCTGGAGATCGTGGTGCCGATCCTCATCGTCGCCGCTCTGGTCCTGGTCGTGTTCCAGAAGCGGATCGCCGCCGCGATCCGCTCCCGGCAGGATCGATCTCGGGAGCACCGGGTCCCCCCAGGGCGTGAGGTCGTCGAGCGCCACCCGTACCGGCGCCCAGCGCTCGTCGCCTCCATGGGGGCCGCCTCGCTGTACGGCGGCTACTTCACGGCCGCCCAGGGCGTCCTGTACATGGCGATCCTCAGCGCTCTGTCAGGCCGCTCGCTGAGCGAGGTCAACCCGGTGAAGAACTGGCTGAGCCTGCTGGTCAACGCCGCCGCGGTGCTCGTCTACCTGGTCGCGCACCTGGTGTGGGGTGCGGAGATCCTCTGGATCGCCTCGGCGGCGATCGCGGTCGGGGCACTTCTCGGCGGCTACTTCGGGGCGCGGCTCGCCAAGAAGCTGCCCGATCCGGTGCTGCGCGGCGCGATCGTCGTCGTCGCGCTGGTCGCGCTGGTCCGTCACGTGCTGTGATCGACCTGGTGTATCACGGACCTGGCGTATCACGAAACGGAGTAGCAGTGGTCAGTGCGCGCCTGCAGCACCGCCGTGTCGAGTCCTGGACGCCGTCAAAGGATTAGCGCTGCCCAGCGTGCGTGGATGGACATGGGGGCGACAGGTCCGTACGGCTCGGCCCGGTCGTCACCACCTCTCAGCTCACACGTATGCGCAGACGACGGCGCGGTCCCGGGAGGATTCCCGGAACCGCGCCGTCGTCTGCTGGTGATCTCTCAGCGGGAGAGTGGGGGCCTCACCCGGAGGTCATGCCCCGCTCTGCCGCACTGAGGGGATCGCGCGGTGAGCTGAGGTCAGCGGCGGCCGTCGTGGTCGCCGTCGCCCAGGCCGTCGCGCAGGCCATCGCGGCCGTTGTCGTGCACGCGGCCGTCCTGCTCGATCTCGACCTCCTCGCGGGACACCTCGGCCTCGACGGTCTCGGTACCGTGCACGGTGCGCTTGCCGAGGCTGACCTCCTCGGTGGCCACGGTCTCCTTGTCGACGACCGCGCGATCCTCGTGGAGGGTCACCTCGGCCTCGCCCTCGGAGAGGGTGCCACCGGTGCGGCCGTCGGCCGGGGTGCGCTCGATGACGACCTCCTCGCGCTCGACGGGGACCTCGACGCGCTCGGTGTCGGAGACGACGTACTTGCGCAGGCGGACCTTGCCGGTCTCCACGCGCTCGGTGCCGACGTTCAGGCGCTCCTCGTGAAGGGTGGTGCTGGCGTCGCCGTCGCGCAGGTCGCGGTCGCGGTCGTAGTCGCGGTCGGCCACGCCCGCGGTGCCCGCCAGGGCGGCGTCGCGGTCGAGGTCACGGTCACGATCCAGGTCGCGGCCAGCCACGCCACGGCCGGCACCGGTGGTGCCCACGCCGTAGTAGCGGTAGAGCTCCTCCTCCTGCTCGGAGGTGATCTCACCGTCGTCGTCGATGTTCGGCGCGTCCTTGATGAAGGCCTTCTCGTAGGGGACGGTGATGGAGTCACCCTCGACGCGGGCCTCGGCCAGCGGGATGAAGGTCTGCTTGGCGCCGAAGAAGCCGGTGTTCACGGTGACCCACGACGGCTGCTGGGAGTCCTGGGTGATGTACAGCTGGCCGACGTTGCCGACCTTGTCGCCGGTGGAGTCGTACACCACAGCGTTCTGCAGGGTCTGGAAATCGTTCTGGGTCATGTTCTCGTCCTTTCACGTGTCGGGTCGTCCCACCGGAGGTGATCGGCAGTCCGTTGTCCCTCGACCGGAGTCGGGGGAGCGGCGCCGGGGTCAACCCCCGGCAAAGACCGTTCTCAGCGACCGTAACGCCGGTCCCTGAACGCCAGCCATGCCGCTCCTGGGCGCAGGAGGCCCTTGACGAATAGGGATGCTTGCGATAACGATACAACATCGGCCGTCTGATCAGGGTGGATGCCGGATATTACCCACAGCCCACCTCGCCAGAATCCTCACGAATCGGGCATGCCAGTCATGACCACCTGGTCGGTTTCGGGGTTTCCGGGCCTGATCCGGAGTCCGCACTGAGCGAAGTCTGGGAACCGCGTCCGGGGTGGCGGAGGCGCAGGGGCCGCACGCCGGTCTCAGCGGGCGATGCGCAGGGGCGAGGGCACCTCGGCGGCCGGGCGGATCTCCGCCTCACGGATCGCGACGTCCTCCACGCGGGCGCTCGATGGACCCCGGTGCAGCCACTCCAGCAGCTGCTCCACGGCGGCAGTCTCCCCCTGGACGTCGACCTCGACGGTTCCGTCGAGCAGATTGCGCACCGTGCCACCGAGCGGGAGCGGCCGGGCCTGCGCCGCGGTGGCGGCGCGGAACCCGACTCCCTGCACCCGCCCGTGCACCACGACGATCCGCCGGATCGGGCAGTCGGATCCTTCAGCTCCCTGACCGGGGGTCTCGGTGGCAGTGCAGGCTGATCCGTCGGAGGCGCCAGGGGGCGTGGTGGTCATCGGGGCAGTCCTTCCAGGAACGGCAGGATCTCGTCGAGGACGGGACCGGGCGGGACGAGGGTGCCGCCGTGGTCACGGCCCGGCAACACGACGAAGCGGCCGAGGGGCATGCGCTCGGCCGCCTGGCGGGATTCCTCGACGCGCGGGACGTCACGGTCCCCGGCCATCCACAGGGCAGGCACCTGGCAGGAGGCGAGGTCCTCCTCCGGCACGGCCGCGGTGGCGTCGGTGGCGGTGAACATCGCTGCCATCGCCTGCGGATCGGAGGCCAGGAATGCGGCACGGGTGGCCGCCGCCCGCTCTCCGCTCACCTCCGGGCCGAGGCCCTGGGCGCGGCAGAACGCCTCCATGCCCTTCTCGCGGAGGGTGTGCACCGCACCGGGGAAGAAGATCCGGTCCAGTGCCCCCTGTTGCCGGGCCGCAGAACCTCCCAGACACACGATCCCGCGGACCTGCTGCGGGGCCGACAGTGCCGCGGTCAGCGCGACCCGGGCCCCGATCGAATACCCGATGACCGCGACCCGCTCCAGGTCCAGGGCCCGCAGCATCGCCAGCAGGTCCTCGACGAACGCATCCTGGGTGTACGCGGCGGGGTCGTGCGGAGCGTCGGAGCGGCCGTGCCCGCGCAGATCCATCCGGACCACCTGATACCCGGCCTGCAGCAGGGGCTGCACATATCCGGAGCCGCGCCACACCGCCCGTGACAGCAGGGACCCGTGCAGCAGCACGACGGGATCACCGTGGCCGGTGGCGTCCACCGCCAGGCGGACACCCCCGGCGCCCGTCACCTTCTGGGTGCCCCCAGCCACGGGTGGCCCTCCTTCCGACTGCCGACCGTCCTGCGGGTCAGAGCGTGTGCACGATCGGCGCCGATCGGACTCCGGGTCAGCTCGGGGATCAGACGGCGCTGCGGATCCGGTCGACGATGGCGTTGAACGTCGCCGACGGGCGCATCACCGCGGCGGTGCGCTCCTCATCGGGCCGGTAGTAACCGCCGATGTCCGCAGGGGAGCCCTGCACCGCCAGCAGCTCCTGGGCGATGGTCTCCTCACTGTCGGTGAGCTCCGCCGCGATCGGCGCGAAGGCCTGCGCCAGCTCGGCGTCCTCCGACTGTGCGGCGAGCTCCTGCGCCCAGTACAGGGCCAGGTAGAAGTGGCTGCCGCGGTTGTCGACGGTGCCGAGACGGCGCTGCGGTGAGCGGTCGTTGTTCAGCAGCGTCTCCGTGGCCCGATCCAGGGCGTCGGCGATCACCCGCGCACGCTCGTTGTCGGCGGTGCGGGCCAGGTGACGCAGCGACTCGGCGAGCGCCAGGAACTCCCCGAGGGAATCCCAGCGCAGGTAGTTCTCCTCCAGGAGCTGCTGCACGTGTTTGGGGGCCGAGCCGCCGGCGCCGGTCTCGAACAGGCCGCCGCCGTTCATCAGCGGCACCACCGACAGCATCTTCGCGCTGGTGCCGAGCTCCATGATCGGGAACAGATCGGTGAGGTAGTCACGCAGCACGTTGCCGGTCACGGAGATGGTGTCCTCCCCGCGGCGCACGCGTTCCAGGGTGTGGCGGGTGGCGTCGGCGGGGGAGAGGATCCGCAGGTCCAGCCCGTCGGTGTCCTCGTCGGCGAGGTACGCCTCGACCTTCGCGATCAGGTTGCGGTCGTGGGCGCGGGAATCGTCCAGCCAGAACACGGCGGGCATGCCGGAGATGCGGGAGCGGGACACCGCCAGCCGCACCCAGTCGCGGATCGGGGCGTCCTTCGTCTGGCAGGCGCGGAAGATGTCCCCGGCGGCGACGTCATGGGCCATGAGCACCTCGCCGGAGCCGGCGCGCACCTCGATACGGCCCTCCGCCTGGGCCACGAAGGTCTTGTCGTGGCTGCCGTACTCTTCGGCCTTCTGCGCCATCAGGCCGACGTTCGGGACGGTGCCCATGGTGGCCGGGTCGAAGGCGCCGTGCTCCTTGCAGTCGGCGATGGTCGCCTCGTACACCCCGGCGTAGGAGGAGTCGGGGATCACCGCGAGGGTGTCGGCCTCTTCGCCGTCGGGGCCCCACATGTGCCCGGAGGTGCGGATCATCGCCGGCATGGAGGCGTCGATGATGACATCGCTGGGCACGTGCAGGTTGGTGATGCCCTTGTCGGAGTTCACCATGGCCAGCGCCGGGCCCGCGGCGAGGTCCTCGTCGATGGCGGCGCGGACGCCGTCACGCACCTCGGCGTCGAGCTCCTCGAGGCCCGCGAGGATCCCGCCCAGGCCGTTGTCGGGGGAGAGGCCGGCGGCGGCGAGCTGATCCCCGTAGCGCGCGAACACGGTGGGGAAGAATACCCGCACGGCGTGACCGAAGATCACCGGGTCGGACACCTTCATCATGGTGGCCTTCAGGTGCAGGGAGAACAGCACGCCCTGCTCCTTGGCGGCGCGGACCTGCTCGGCGAGGAACGCATCGAGCGCGGCGGCGCGCATGACGGTGGAGTCAACCACCTCGCCCTCCAGCACCGCCAGGCCGTCCTTCAGCACGGTCTCGGTGCCGGAGCCGTCGACGTGCACGATCGAGAGGGTGTCGGGGCCGTCCATCACCACCGACTGCTCGTGAGAGCGGAAATCATCGGCGCCCATGGTCGCCACGGCGGTGCGGGAGTCGGCGCTCCAGGCACCCATGCGATGCGGGTGGGACTTCGCGTAGTTCTTCACCGCCAGCGGGGCGCGGCGGTCCGAGTTGCCCTCGCGCAGCACCGGGTTGACCGCCGACCCCTTCACGGAGTCGTACCGGGCACGGATGTCCTTCTCCTCAGCGGTCGACGGGGACTCCGGGTAGTCCGGCAGGGCGTACCCGAGGGCCTGCAGTTCGGCGATCGCTGCGGTCAGCTGCGGCACGGAGGCGGAGATGTTCGGCAGCTTGATGATGTTCGCCTCGGGGGTGCGGGCCAGCTCGCCCAGTTCCTTCAGGGCGTCGGGGACCCGCTGGTCCTCGGGCAGCAGATCGGCGAAGGCGGCGAGGATGCGCCCGGCCAGGGAGATGTCACGCGTCTCGACGTCGATCCCGGCGGTGGCGGCGAAGGCCTCGAGGACCGGCAGGAACGAGGCCGTCGCGAGCATCGGGGCCTCGTCAGTGTGGGTGTAGATGATGCGCGACATGGGCGGGTCCTCCCCCTCGGGTCGGTGCGGCGGTGTCTCGATCTCAAGACTATCGGGCGGGCCCCCGCGGCCGGGAGCCGTCCGGGAGGCGTGCGGGAGTCATGGGGTGCGAGTCGTCGGGCGGGACCCGCCCGACGGTGTCACTCCCAGAATCCAGCGAGGCTGCCGAGCTGATAGATCGCCAGGCCGATGATGACAGCGGTGATCAGCCCGCCGACGATGTTGCTCACCGGGCCGTTCGCCCAGCGGCCCAGCAGCTCACGGTTGTTCATGGTGATCAGCAGGAAGACCGCGATGATCGGCAGCAACAGGCCGTTCGCGGCCTGCGCCACCACGATGATCGTGATCGGCTCGATGCCGGTCAGGGCGATCACCGCTCCGATCAGCAGCACCAGCATCCACACGATGCGGAAGGGCCACGACCGCATGTCGGTGCTGAGTCCCAGCACCCCGCAGATCGCGTAGGCGGCGCCCAGCGGGCCGGCCAGGGCTGAGGTGAATCCGGCCGCGAACAGACCGAGCGCGAACACCCACGGGGCGGCGTCCCCGAGCAACGGTTCCAGGGATCGCACCAGGTCGGTACCGGTCTCGGCGGGGATGCCGCGCAGGAACATCGCGCCGAAGGCGGTGGCCATCACGGCCAGGGTGATCAGGCCGCCCAGGGAGATCGACCCGACGGTGTCGATGCGGGCTTCGCGGATGGCGTGGTCGGGGTCGTCCTCACCCCAGTTCTCCTGCACCAGACTGGCGTGGAGGAACACGTTGTAGGGCACGACGGTGGTCCCGATCAGGGCGATGGTGGTCAGCAGTGATCCCGCGGGGATCGACGGCACGAACAGTCCGCGCAGGAGGTCGCCGATCGGCGGACGCACCACGAACGCGGTGATGAGGAACAGGACGGCGAGGATCACCACCATCACCATCAGGACCTTCTCCACCACCTGGTAGCTGCCGGTGACCAGCAGTCCGAAGATCGCCAGGATGATGACCGCCACCACGATCGTCAGGTCGACCGGCAGGGCGGTGGTGACGGCCAGGGCGGTGCCGGTGGTGTCGCCGCCCGCGTAGGCGGCGCCGCCGATCCCGATCGCCGCGACGACCAGGGCGATCATCAGCGCCTTCGCCACGGGGTGGCGGAACACGCGCCGCATCGCCTCAGCGAGGCCGATGCGGGCGCCCAGGCCGAGGCGGACGGACATCTCCTGCAGCACGATCGTGGCGATGATCGAGAACACCACCGCCCAGGCCAGGGCGAAACCGACGCTCGCGCCGGTCACGATCGAGGTGGTCACCGTGCCCGGGCCGATGAAGGAGGCCGCGATGATCAGCCCGGGGCCGAAACGGGAACCGCGACGGCGTGGCTGCGCGGTGGAGCGCCCGTGATCTCTCGAGGTGTGGTCGGGCGCGTGCGCGGGGACATCCTCGGACGCACCGGAGGGAACGGGGGTGGGGGCCATGGACGCTCCTCACGCGAGACGTGGTGCGGGCCAGTCGGTCGGCCGTTGATCGGGTCGCCGTCGTCCGGACGGGACAGTGCGGCGTCGACGCGGCCTGCGGCGCTCGCGGAATCCGATCGGGAGCCCGGACGGCACCCGATGTGACGTGGACCGCAAAGCTACAGGAGACCTGCGCCACACGAAAGGGGTGCCTCGCATGTCGGACGGGGCCCGGTCGCGTGTCGGGGACGGCCGTTATGGTGACCGCCATCCGCACCGCGGCCCGGTCGTCCACCGGGCCGGGGTGCACCCCCGGTTGGTCCCGGCCGGAGAGTCGACCAAGAAGGAGGACGCGATGTACACCCGTTCCATCAACGACGTCGAGAAGGTCGAGTGGGGCGCCGGCACCAGCCAGCGCGTGCTGACCGCCGAGGACCCGATGGGCTTCGCCGTCGCCCACACCGTGGTCCGCAAGGGCACCTCCTCGCGCCTGCAGTACCGCAACCACCTCGAGGCCTGCTACTGCATCGGCGGCAGCGGCACCGTGTGGAACGAGGACCGCTCGCAGCGGTACGACATCGTGCCGGGCACCATCTATGTGCTCGACCAGCACGACAAGCACTACCTCGAGGCCTCCGACGACGAGGACCTCATCCTCGTCTCGATCTTCAACCCGCCGATCACCGGCAAGGAGAAGCACACCCTGTCCGAGGACGGCTTCTCCTCCTACTGAGCACGGCAGCTGGTTGCTGCCTCTGAGCACTCCGGGTACGGGCCTCCGGCCCGATCCGCGTGTCCGACCGGGGCCCGTCCCGTGCCCGGGGCGGGTCCCGGGCTGCGCATCAGCTGAGCACCAGCAGGCTCACCGCCATCACGGCCATCCCCGCCACCAGGGAGTACACCGCCACATGGTGGCGGCCGGTCTGCACCGCGGCGGGCAGCAGCTCGTCGAGACTCACGAACACCATCACGCCCGCGACCGCCGCCAGCAGGGAGCCGAGCACCGCATCGGTGAGGAACGGCGCCAGCAGTGCGTACCCGAGCAGCGCCCCCACCGGTTCCGCGAGTCCTGAGAACGTGGCGAGGATGAAAGCGCGCCGCCGCGACCCCGTCGCCCGATGCACCGGCACCGCCACGGCGATGCCCTCGGGGATGTTGTGCAGGGCGATCGCCGCGGCCACCGGGATCGCCACCTCCGGCGCCTGCAGGGCGGTCATGAAGGTCGCGAAGCCCTCGGGCACGTTGTGCAGCGCCAGCACCGCCGCCGTCACCAAGCCCGTGCGCAACAGACGCGACCGGCGCGCGGACTCGCGCGAGGAGGCCCCCGCTGCGTCGCCGGTCGCCATCCCCGAGTCGGGCCTCTCATGCGGGTTGACAGCCTGCGGCACCAATCGGTCGAGCACCATGATCACGGCGATGCCGAAGAAGAAGGCGAGGGCGGTGCGCACCGAGGTCGAGGCGCTCGCCGTCCCGCCGTCGAGCATGGCGGCCGCCTGCGGCAGCAGCTCGACGAACGACACATACAGCATCACGCCGGCGCTGAGCGCCAGACCGCCCGCCAGGGCACGGTCGTCGTCCTCACGTCCGAGCAGACCGAGCCCGGCCCCGACGCAGGCGGCGGCGCCGGCGAGGAAGGTGAGGAGAAATGCCCAGGTCACGCCCGTATCGTAGGACCTGGCGGACGCCTCGGCCCAACCGGCCACCCCGCTCCTAGACTGCCTCCATGCCGTACCTCACCCACACCGACCTGCGCGGACGCGTCCTGTCGTCCCGAGAGCTCGCCGCCGCGCTTCCGCGCGCCGAGATCGACGTGGAGGCCGCCACCGAGGCCGTGCGGGATGTCGTCGCCGATGTCGCCGCCCGCGGCACCCCCGCGGCCCTCGAGGCGGGGGAGCGGTTCGACCGCTGTCGGCCGCCGGCGCTGCGGGTGCCAGCCGAGGTCATCGCCACCGCGCTGGAGCAGCTGGATCCCGAGGTGCGCCGCGCCCTCGAGACCGCCATCGCGCATGTCCGCACGGTCGATGAGACGCAGCGGCGTGAGGATGAGGTCGTCGAGGTCATCCCCGGGGGCGTGGTGCGTCAACGCTGGGTGCCGGTACGGCGCGTCGGCCTCTACGTGCCCGGGGGTCGCGCGGTGCTGCCCTCCTCCGTGGTGATGAACGGGGTGCCGGCGCAGACCGCCGGTGTGGAGCAGATCGTGCTGGCCTCACCACCGCAGGCCGACCACGGGGGGTGGCCGCACCCAACGATCCTCGCGGCCTGCGCTCTGCTCGGCGTGGACGAGGTGCTGGCCGTCGGCGGTGCCCAGGCGATCGCCCTCATGACGTATGGCGCGGAGGCCGCCGGCGCCGATGCCGCCCTGGAACCGGTGGACCTGGTGACGGGGCCCGGGAATGTGTATGTCGCCGCGGCGAAGCGTCTGGTGCGCGGCCGCGTCGGGATCGACGCCGAGGCCGGGCCGACGGAGATCGCGATCCTCGCCGACGCCGAGGCCGATCCGCGCTACGTGGCCGCCGACCTGATCTCCCAGGCCGAACACGACCCGATGGCCGCCAGTGTGCTGGTCACCGACAGCGAGGAGCTCGTGGACCGTGTCGAGCAGGAGCTCGCGCTGCAGGTGCCGCAGGCCCTCCACGCCGAACGCATCACGAAGGCGCTGCGCGGATCGCAGAGCGGCGCGGTGCTGGTGGACGACATGGAGCAGGGTCTCGCGGTGGTCGACGCGTATGGGGCCGAGCACCTCGAGGTGCAGACCCGGGATGCCGCCGCTCTCGCCCGCCGCGTGCGCTCCGCCGGTGCGGTGTTCGTCGGCCCCCACAGTCCGGTGAGCCTCGGTGACTACGCGGCGGGGTCCAATCATGTGCTGCCGACCGGCGGTTCGGCCCGCTTCGGCGGCGGGCTCGGGGTGCAGACGTTCTTGCGCGGCATCCACGAGGTCACGTACGACCGGGACGCTCTCGCCGCAGCGCGGGGAGCTGCGACGGTGCTCTCGCAGTGCGAGGGTCTGCCCTCCCACGGACGCGCCGTCGACATCCGCTTCGACCCGCAGGGCTGACGTCGGCAGGACCCACAGCGGCCCCGCGGGCCCCCGGCGGTGGCGGCCCGTCCGGGTGGCGCCGCGGGCGGTCAGCGCGCCGCGGGCCCCGGCTGCGGCCGGCCCGTCACGAATCGTGCCACCAGTCGCCATCCCAGCATCAGCAGCGCCAGCACCAGGCTGGTGACCACGACGAACGACACCTGCGGAGGGGCGCCCAGGAAGGTGCGCACCGCCATCCCGCCGACCACCGTGATCGCGGTGACGAACACCCCGGTGGGCCACAGCGCGAAGGGGCGTTTCCATGCCTGCACCGCCAGGTGACCCAGCAGCATCCCCAGCAGGAACGGCCACGCCACGATCACCAGGTTCATGGTGGTGAGGCGTTCACCGTGCTGGATCAGACCGACGGCGGTGAACAGGACGACGGCGAGGGCATCGCCCACCAGGGAGCCGAGAGCGCGGAACATCCGTCCAGGGTAGGGCAGGGCCCCGGGACCCGACGGGCGGACCACCGCCCCGCTCGTCGGGGGCCGCCAGTACGATGAGCCCATGCCCACCCCCGCTCTCCCCGACGCCGCCCTGCCCGCCCCGCGGGAGGACCTCGCCGGCATGGAGCCGTACGGGGCGCCGCAGGTGGAGGCCGCGCACCTGCTGAACGTCAATGAGAACCCCGTCGGGCCGTCCCCCGCCCTGGTGGAGGACATCGCCCGGGAGGTCGCCCGCGCCACCGCGGGCCTGAACCGCTACCCCGATCGGGAGTTCCTGGACCTGCGCGCCGACCTCGCCGCCTTCCTCGCCGAGGAATCGGGCATCCCGGCTCCCGCGCCGCAGGAGGTGTGGGCCGCCAACGGCTCCAACGAGGTGATGCACCAGCTGTTGCTGGCCTACGGCGGTCCCGGACGCACCGCGCTGTCCTTCGCGCCGCACTACTCGATGTATCCCGAGTACGCCCGCGACACCCTCACCAGCTGGCGCACCGCCGAGCGTGGACCCGCCCCTGATTTCACCCTCTCCGCGCAGGACGTCGTCACCGCGATCCGCCGGGAGCGCCTGCAGATCGTGCTGTTGACCAGCCCGAACAACCCCACCGGCACCGCCCTGGACCTCGACGTGGTGCGGGCTGCCGCCGCCGAGCTCGCCGCCGATCGGGGCCTGCTGATCGTCGACGAGGCCTACGCGGAGTTCCGCCGCGACGGTGTGCCGAGCGCCCTCACCCTGCTCGGGCAGCACCCGAACCTCGTCGTGAGCCGCACCATGTCCAAGGCCTTCGCGCTCGCGGGGGCGCGCCTGGGGTACATGGTGGCCGACCGACGGATCGTCGACACCGTCCGCATCGTGCGCCTGCCGTATCACCTGTCCGCCATCACCCAGGCGGTGGCCCGTGCCGCTCTGCGGCACCGCCGGGAGCTGCTGTCCACCGTGGCGATGCTGCGCCGGGAACGCGACGCCCTCGCCGAGCATCTGCGCCAGCGCGGCCACGACGTCGCGCCGTCGGATGCGAACTTCGTGCTGTTCACCGTGCGGCGCGATCGCCACGAGGTGTGGCAGAGCCTGCTCGACCAGGGAGTGCTAGTGCGGGAGGTCGGCCCGCCCGGATGGCTGCGGGTGTCGATCGGCACCCCGGAGGACAACGCCGCGTTCCGCCGCGCCCTCGAGACCGCCGACCCGGAACCCACCGCTGCGACAGCGGACGACACCACCACCGCGACGACCCCCGGGAGGGAGGACGCATGAGCACCGCCCCGCGCCAGGCGCGCATCCACCGCGAGACCCGCGAGTCCCAGGTGGAGGTGTTCCTGGACCTCGACGGCACCGGTCACGTGGACGTGTCCACCTCCGTGCCGTTCTTCGACCACATGCTCACCGCCCTCGGCACCCACGCCCGGTTCGACCTCACCGTGCGCGCCACCGGGGACACCCACATCGACGTCCACCACACCGTGGAGGACACCGCGATCGTGCTCGGGCAGTGCCTGCGGGAGGCCCTCGGGGACAAGGTCGGCATCGCCCGCTTCGGGGACGCCCTGGTCCCGCTCGACGAGGCCCTCGCCCAGGCCGTCGTGGACGTCTCCGGCCGCCCCTACTGCGTGCACGAAGGAGAGCCCGCCGGGCAGGAACTGCACCTGATCGGTGGCCACTTCACCGGCTCCCTGACCCGCCACGTCATGGAGTCCCTGGCCTTCCACGCCGCGATCTGCCTGCACATGCGGGTACTGGCCGGCCGCGACCCCCACCACGTGGTGGAGGCCCAGTTCAAGGCCCTCGCCCGCGCCCTGCGCGTCGCCGTGGCGCTCGACCCGCGGGTGCACGACGTCCCGTCGACGAAGGGAGCACTGTGACCACGCCCGACGCCCCCCGCCCCGATGACCATTCCCCGGAGGACATCGACGCCGAGTTCGCCCGCATGATGGAGGGCCTCGACCTCGAGGACGTCCCCGAGGCCACCGCCCCCGGCAGCGCCGCCCCTCGCGGTGAGGTCGGCCGGAGGGACGACGCTCCGGACCCCTTCGATGAGCTGCAGGAGCAGACCGAGCCGACCCTCGCCGTCGTCGCCACCGCCGTCGCCTCCGCCCGCGCCCTCGCCGGCGCCGTCCGCCTCGGACAGGAGGCCCGCACCGACGGTCTCGTCGTGCCGCCCGGCACCCGCATCCACGAGACCGGGACCGGGGCGATCGCCGTCGGCGCCCTCGACGAGACCGGCGCCCACGAGCTCGCCGCCGTCGTCTCCACCGCCCTGCAGCGCAACGGCGTCGTGCTGTTCTGGCGGCGCGGTGACCGCATGACCGCCACCCGCTACCGCGACGGCTCCCGCGGGGACGACGTCTCCCCGGCGCTGGTGCTCGGCGCCGTCGACGGCCTCGTCGAGCAGCTGCTGCTCGGCGCGCAGGACCTCGACGACCTCGGCGAGGGCCACGACCCGAGTCGTCTCAGCCGTGCCGAGGCCCTGGAATGGCTGTCCGACGACGGCCGGGGCCGCCGCCGATGACGGCACAGGCCAGCTCGCCCGGCGGGCCGCGCCCCCGCGTGGTCGTCCTCGACCACGGCAGCGGGAACGTCCGCTCCGCCGTGCGGGCCCTCGAGGCCGCCGGGGCGCAGGTCGAGCTCACCGCCGACCGTGACGCCGGCATGGCTGCCGACGGTCTTGTCGTCCCCGGTGTCGGGGCCTTCGCCGCCACCGTCGAGCAGGTGCGCCGGGTCGGAGGGGACCGCCTGGTGGAGCGGCGGCTCGCCGGGGGTCTGCCGGTGCTCGGCATCTGCGTGGGCCACCAGATCCTCTTCTCCGCAGGGGAGGAGCACGGGGTGCGGGCCCGGGGCCTGGACCAATGGCCCGGCACCGTCACCCAGCTGGAATCCCCGATCGTGCCGCACATGGGCTGGAACACCGTCGAGGCCTCCAGCGGCTCGCGGCTGTTCGCCGGCATCGAGCAGGAGCGCTTCTACTTCGTCCACTCCTATGCCGCGCGGCAGTGGGAGCTGGAGCCCATCCCCCATCTGCCGGCACCGCTGGTGACCTGGGCCGAGCACGGCGGGGACCGCTTCGTCGCCGCCGTCGAGAACGGTGCCCTGAGCGCCACCCAGTTCCACCCGGAGAAGAGCGGCGAGGCCGGGCTGACCCTGCTGCGCAACTGGATCGGGACGCTGCCGCGGCGCGCCGCCGCCGGCGGGAAGGTGGACTGAATGGCCCTCGCGTTCGTCATGCTCGCCCTCGGCGGGATCCTGCTGGGCGGGGCGTGGTCCTTCCATACCCACCGCAAGCCGCTGTGGTCGGTGATCGTCCTGGCCGTCGCCGCCCTCGCCTGCATCGTCGTCGCCCTCTGGCGCATCAACCAGTGACCACCCTCCCGGAGGTTCCCATGTCCCGCCCCGTCCTCGAACTGCTGCCCGCCGTCGACGTCGCCGACGGCCAGGCCGTGCGCCTGGTCCAGGGGGAGGCCGGCACCGAGACCACCTACGGTGCCCCGATCGACGCCGCCCGCACCTTCGAACAGGCCGGTGCCTCCTGGCTGCATCTGGTGGATCTCGACGCCGCCTTCGGGCGCGGATCCAACGCGGAGCTGCTGGCTGAGGTCTGCGCCGCCGTTGACATGAACGTGGAGCTGTCCGGCGGGATCCGCGACGACGCCTCCCTGGAGCGCGCCCTGGCCACCGGCTGCCGCCGCGTGAACCTCGGCACCGCCGCCCTGGAGGACCCCGAGTGGACGGCCCGTGTGATCGGCGAGCACGGTGACCGCATCGCCGTCGGCCTGGACGTGCGCGGCACCACCCTGGCCGCCCGCGGTTGGACCCGCGAGGGCGGCGACCTGTGGGAGACCCTCGACCGGCTGGACGCCGCCGGCTGCACCCGCTACGTCGTCACCGACGTCACCAAGGACGGCACCCTGCAGGGCCCCAACCTCGACCTGCTGCGCGCCGTGTGCGCCCGCACTGACGCGAAGGTGGTCGCCTCGGGCGGTGTCAGCTCCCTGGACGACCTCGCCGCCCTGCGGGAGCTGGTGCCGCAGGGTGTCGAGGGCGCGATCGTCGGGAAGGCCCTGTACGCGGGCGCGTTCACGGTGCGCGAAGCCCTGGAGGTCGCCGAGCGGTGACCTCCATGACCCCCACGCCCCCGCCGGACCCCGACGGCGCCGGTGCGGGGCACCGCACCCTGCCCGCCCACTTCCGCGAGAAATCACCGCTCACCGACACCGCCGGGGTGCCGTGGAAGGGCCGTGACTACACCGTCAGCCCCTTCCCTGAGGACGACGGCTCCGCCCCCGCGGAGCTCGCCGACGCCCTCGCCGCCCACGCCGCGGGGGAGGACCCGGAGCGTGACCGCCTCGTCGCGGCCCTCGCCCGCAGCCGAGTGCTGGTGCCGATCATGGCGGTCGGCGCCGGGGAGACGATCTCCGCGCACGGCCTGACCAGCGACAACGGCGCCGACATGGCGATGGTGACGGTGCGTGGTGCGGACGGCTCCCAGGCCCTGCCGGTGTTCTCCTCGGTGCAGGCGCTCGCCGCGTGGCGCACTGACGCCCGCCCGGTGCCGGTGGTGGCCCCACAGGCCGCGCAGGCGGCCGTGCAGGAGGGCTGCACCGTGCTGCTGCTCGACCCCGGACTCGAGGTCGCACCGGTGGTGCTGCCACGGTCGGTGCTGTGGGCGCTCGCGCAGGGCCGCGACTGGGTGCCGCCGCACCGCGACCCGGAGCTGCGCGCCGAGCTCGACCGGATCGCCGCCGACGCCCCCGGCGTCGTCGCCCTCGAGCCGCGAGCCGGCGCCCAGCGGGAGGTGGAGCTGGTGACCCACCTGGTGTCCGGTCTTGACCGCGAGGGTATGCGGCAGGTGGTCGACGGTCTCACCGCCCGGCTCGGCCGCAGCCCGCTGGTGGCCGAGCGCATCAGCTCCCTCGCCCTGACGCTGAGGGGCTGAGGCCGTGGACGCGTACCGTCGCGTGCTCGCCGTGCCCGGGGCTCTGCCCCTGCTGATCCTCGGCTTCCTCGCGCGCATCCCCTTCAGCGCCCTCGGGCTGCTGCTCACCTTGCACGTGGTGCTGACCCTCCACCTGTCGTACCTGGCGGCGGGTCTGATCGTCACCGCCTCCACCGTCGGCAGTGCCATCTCCTCCCCGTGGCGTGGGCGGATCGTCGACCGCCGGGGTCTGCGGCGCGCCGTCGCCCCGTCGATCGTGGTGCAGACCGCCTCTCTGATCGCCGCCGCCTACGCCCCGTACTGGGGGCTGGTGCTGCTGGCGCTGCTCGGGGGGATCTACGCCCTGCCGGTGTTCGCGGTGGTGCGCACCTCGCTGGCGGTGCTGGTGCCCGCCACACACCGCCGCAGCGCCTTCGCTCTGGACTCGGTGCTCACCGAGATCGTCTTCATGATCGGCCCGGCGGGGGCGACGGTGCTCGCGCTGCAGCTGGGCACCCGGGAGACGATGCTCGTGGTCGCCGCGCTGGTGGCCGCCGCCGGTGTCGGCCTGGCGGTGGTGAACCCGCCCACCCGCAGTGACCAGATCACCCTGCCGGTGCGGATGCCGGCCGCGCTCGATGCCGCGGAGAACGCGGTGCTGGGGGCCTCCCCGTCGATGGAGTCCCTGCGGGACAAGCGCACCGCAGAGGACCTCTCCACCGGTGCAATCCCGGTGATCGACCCGGACCACGAACCGGGGCGCCGCCGCGACGAGCGGGAGGGGGGCCGCGGAGCGCAGGCCGTCTCGGCCCGGGATGCCCTGCTGACCCTCGGCGGTCTGGCGGTGCTGGTCGCCACGGCCGTCGGCTCCCTGGAGCTGACCGCTACCGACCTCGCCATCGTCGCGATCCTCGACGGTGCCGGACGCACCGGCCTCGTGGGCGTGATCATGGTGATGTGGTGCGCCGGGTCGGTGATCGGCGGCACCGTCTACGGTGCCATGACCCGGCAGATCCCGCCGCTGTGGGTGCTGCTCGCGCTGGGAGCGCTGACGGTGCCGATCGCCCTGGCGCACGGGCCGGTGATGCTCGGCGTCACGGTGTTCGTGGCGGGTGTGGCCTGTGCCCCGATCATCTCCGCCACCGGGGAGGCCATCAGCCACCTGGTGCCGGAGGAGGTGCGCGGCGAGGCGATGGGCTGGCACGGCACCGCGATGACCATCGGGGCGGCCGTCGGCGGCCCCGTGATCGGTCTGATCATCGATGCCGCCGGGCCGGGGGTCGCCATCGCCTCCGCCGGGCTGCTCGGTGTGGTGGTCGCGGTCGCCGGCCTCACCGCGCAGCGGATGCGACGCACCCGGCGTCGGGCACTGCTGCGGCAGCGGTTCAGCGGCTGACGCGCCCCGTCCACTTCTCGCCCGGTCCCTCCCCGGGCGCGTCGGGGAACGGCAGCGCCTCGGCGAAAGCCAGCTGCAGTGACCGCAGACCGTCGCGCAGGGAGCGAGCGTGCTCCCCGCCGATCTCCGGGGCGGCAGCCGTCACCAGGCCCGCGAGCGCGGTGATGAGCTTCCGCGCCTCCGCGAGGTCCTGGTACTGCCCGCCCTCCTCGTCCTCCGCGAGGCCGACCTTCACGGCGGCGGCGCTCATGAGGTGCACGGTGGCGGTGGTGATGATCTCGACGGCGGAGACGTCGGCGATGTCCCGCAGCTCCTCGGCCACGTCGGTGCCGCCCGTGGCCGCGTCCACCTCGGGGTGGCCGGCGATGCCGGGGGTGAGGGGATCCGGTCGATCGTCCTGGCTGTGGTCCTGCATGCTCTCTCGCCGGGTCCTTCCGTCGCGGCGCGCGGGGCGCCGTCTGCGGTGCGCTGGATGGGGGAGATCCGCCGCCCGCCCGGGGCGATGCACATCACCCCGGCCGCCACGGATCCGCTGGTAGGATAGTGGACCGGAACACGCCGTTCCCGTGTCGAAGTGGAGCCCCGCTCCCACCTCGCGGCCCCCGGGTCGCCGGGTCGTGATGACCGCCCTCGCGCGGTCCGCAGTGCCGTGCGCTGCGCATCACCAGGGGCCTCCATCCTCGATGGGGGCCCTCGTCGTGTTCGACGACATCCGAGGTGAGGAGACACCATCAGCGAGCAGCGCATCAACGGCCAGATCAGGGTTCCGAAGGTCCTTCTGGTCGGCCCCGCCGGCGAGCAGGTCGGCATCGTCCGTGTGGAGGACGCCCTTCGTCTGGCCGCCGAGGCCGATCTCGACCTGGTCGAGGTGGCCCCGGGCGCGAACCCGCCCGTCGCACGTCTCATGGATTACGGCAAGTACAAGTACGAAGCCAACATGAAGGCGCGCGAGGCCCGGAAGAACCAGGCCAACACGGTCCAGAAGGAGATCCGGATGGGCCTGAAGATCGACACCCACGACTACGAGACCAAGCGTCGCAACGTCGAGAAGTTCCTCTCCGGCGGGAACAAGGTGAAGGTCATCGTCCGGTTCCGCGGCCGTGAGCAGTCCCGCCCCGAGATGGGCGTGAAGCTGCTGGGCCGCATGGCGGAGGACGTCTCCGAGTACGGCTACGTGGAGACTCACCCGCGGGCCGACGGCCGCAGCATGGTCATGGTCCTCGGCCCCCACAAGAAGAAGGCCCAGGCCCGGGCCGAGGCGCGCAAGCGTAAGACCGACGCGGAGAAGGCGGCTGCGAAGTCCGAGGCGGAGGGCACGACGTCCGACACGTCCGCGGCCCCCGCCGCCGAGGCCACCGCCCCCGAGACCACGGCGTCGGGGACCACGCAGTCCTGACCCCGGCCACACAGTCCTGATCGCGGACGCGGCGCCTGGCGCCCCGCCCGCGATCCCACCACGAAGGAGAAGAAGGCTCATGCCGAAGAACAAGACCCACTCCGGCACCAAGAAGCGCGTGCGCGTGACCGGCTCCGGCAAGCTCATGCGGGAGAAGGCCAACGTGCGCCACCTGCTCGAGCACAAGTCCACCAACCGCAAGCGCCGCCTGGGCAAGGACGGCGACGTCTCTGCGGCGGACACCAAGCGCATCAAGCGGCTGCTCGGCCGCTGAGCCCCCTCGCGGGAGAAGAGTTCCCGCACCCCTGAACTCGAATACCAGCGAAGGAGAATCACGTGGCACGCGTGAAGCGGGCAGTCAACGCCCAGAAGAAGCGTCGGGAGATCCTCGAGCAGGCCAGCGGCTACCGCGGCCAGCGCTCGCGCCTGTACCGCAAGGCCAAGGAGCAGGTGCTCCACTCGGCCACCTACAACTTCCGCGACCGCAAGGTCCGCAAGGGCGACTTCCGTCGTCTGTGGATCCAGCGCATCAACGCGGCGGCTCGCGCCAACGGCATGACCTACAACCGCTTCATCCAGGGCCTCGGCCTGGCGGGCGTCGAGGTCGACCGTCGCATGCTGGCGGAGCTCGCGGTCAACGACCAGGCCGCGTTCGCCGCTCTCGTCGAGGTCGCGAAGAACGCCCTGCCGAAGGACGTCAACGCCCCCGCGGCCTGAGCGTCGCATGACCTCTCCCGAGCGCCCGGAGCAGCAGGCGATCACCTCCCCCCGATCGGATCGGGTGCGGCGGATCGCCTCGCTCTCCGGGCGCTCGGCGCGTCGGCGCCATGGTCTGCTGCGCGTCGAGGGCCCGCAGGCCGTCCGCTCGCTCCTCGCGGAACGGCCCGACGTCGCCACCGAGCTGTTCCTCACCGACCGCGCCGCCGCCGACCACCCCGAACTGACGCGGCTCGCCCGCAGCGCCGACATCCCCCACAGGGTCGTCGGTGACGACGTGCTGCGCGCCATGGTGCGGGACGACGACGGCAGCGGCGGCATGGTCTCCCCGCAGGGCGCCGTCGCCACCGCCCGGCCCGTCGACCGCCCCCTCGACGACGCCCTCGCCGCCCTTCCCACCGGTCCCGTGTCCGTCGCCGTGCTGCACGACCTGCGCGACCCCGGCAACGTCGGCACCCTGCTGCGCACCGCCGACGCCGCCGGCGCGGCCCTGGTGATCCTTACCGCCGGCAGCGCCGACCCCCACGCCCCGAAGGTCGTCCGCGCCAGCGCCGGTTCCCTGTTCCACGTGCCCGTCGTCGTCGGCGCCGACCCCGCCACCCTTCTGGAGACTCTGCGTGGGGCGGGACTCGCCCCCGTCGCGACCAGCGGCTACGCCCCGCAGGATCTGTTCGCCGCGGCCCTGCCGTCGCGCGTGGCCTGGCTGTTCGGCAATGAGGCCCACGGCCTGCCGACCGACGTGATCGACGCCAGCGACCTCGCCGTGCGGATCCCCCTGGCGGGCCGGGCAGAATCCCTCAACGTCACCACCGCCGCCACCGTCTGCCTCTTCGAGCAGCTGCGGCGTCACCATCCCACCCCCACAGGAACGACGACCCCGCGATGACCGTCACCACCCCGCCCCCCGCCACGCCGGACGCCCCTGCGGCCCCGCCGGGCCGCGGGGGACCGCGGCTGCTTCTCCTGCCGCTGCTCGCGGGAGCGCTGATCGTCGTCGTCGCCCTGGTCGCCCTGGCCGCCACCCTCTCCGCCGCCCCGGCCACGGCCCTGGTGCCGGCGCCGGCCCTGGTCACCTGGGGAACGCCGGTGATCCGTGCGGCCCACCACCTCGGGATGCTGCTGGCCGTGGGGGCCGCCGGCACCGTCGTCCTGCTGCTTCCTGGGCCCGGAGGCCGACTGCGGGAGCATCACGCCTCCGACCGCACCAGCACCCGCTTCGTCGGCGCCGCCCGGCCGCTGGCCCGGCTCGCGGGGAGCGGGGCGCTGCTGTGGGCGCTGGCCTCGCTCACCCTGATCCCGCTCGGGGGTCTCGAGGCCCTCGGCACCGCCCTCACCCTCGGCGGACCGACCGGTGGACCCGCCGCCCCCACCGTCCCCGGGGGCGGTCCCTGGGAGGTCGCCCTCGACACCGACCTCGGTCGTATCCGCCTCGGCGTGGTGGTGCTCGCGGCCCTGGCCGCCCTGTTCCTGCTGACCGCCCGCGGCACCGTGGCCGCCTGCTGGGGTCTGGTGTTCGGGGTGCTCGGCACCCTCAGCCTCGGTCTCGCCGGGCATGCCGGCTCCAGCCTCGAGCACATCAACGCCGTCAACGGCCTGGCCCTGCACCTGCTCGGTGTCGTCACCTGGTGCGGTGGTCTGCTGGCGATCCTCTCCGCCCGGCCCCTGCTCTCCTCCGACGATCTCGCCGTGGTGGTGCGGCGGTTCTCCCCGTGGGCGCTGTTCTCCGTGGTGGTGATCGCCCTGGGCGGTCTGATCAGTGCGGTGCTGCGGATCGACGCGCCCGCGCAACTGGTCACCACCCCGTACGGGCTGCTGGTGCTCGCCAAGACCCTGCTGCTGGTGGCGCTGGCCGTACTCGGTGCCCTGCAGCGTCGGCGCCTGGGGGATGCCCTGAGGTTCCGCCACCTGGCCCTCACCGAGGGCGCCCTGATGGCGGTGGTGATCGGGCTGTCGATCGTGCTGGCGCGCACGGCCCCGCCGGTGCCGCAGACCGTCCCTGCCGTCGGAGACCTGCGTGTCATGGCGCTGGTCGGCTTCGCCCCGCCGTCCGCGCCGTTCAGCCTCGCGGCGCTGTTCACCCAGTGGCATCTGGACGCGGTCGCGTTGCTGATCGCCCTCGGCATGGCCGCGGCGTATGTGGCAGGTGTGGTGCGGTTGCGGCGACGCGGCGACTCCTGGCCCGCGGTACGTGTGGTGGTGTGGCTGCTCGGGTGTCTGGCGCTGGTGTGGGTCACCAGCGGGGGACCGGCTGCGTACGGGCACACCCGCTTCGATGCCCACATGGTGCAGCACATGGCGTTGATGATGATCGTGCCGCCGCTGTGGGTGCGCGGTGCCCCCGTCACGCTTCTCACCCGCGCCGTCGCCCCGCGCCGCGACGGCTCCCGGGGGCTGCGCGAATGGGTGCTCGCCGGGATGCACTCCGGGTATGCGCGCGTGGTGTCGACCCCGCCGATGGCGGGACTGTTCTTCGCCGGATCCCTGGTGGCGTTCTACTTCACGCCGCTGTTCGAACTGTCTCTGGCGGCCCACCTGGGGCATGTGCTGATGGTGGTGCACTTCCTGCTGGTCGGCTACCTCTTCGCCTGGGTGCTCATCGGCCTCGACCCGTCCCCGCGGGAGATCAACCCCGTCATGAAGCTGGTGACGCTGCTGGTGACGCTGTCCTTCCACGCCTTCTTCGGGGTGGCGGTGGTCTCCGCCGTGTTCCTGCTCGCGGAGGACTGGTACCGGTCCCTGGGGATGTACACCTCGGAGCAGCTGGCGCTGATCCAGGAACGCGGCGGCTCCATCATGTGGGGCGTCTCCGAGGTGCCCACCCTGGTGTACGCGATCGTGCTGGCGTGGATGTGGACCTCCAGCGACGAGCGGCGCGCGAAGCAGTGGGATCGCAAGGCCGACCGCGACGGCGAGGCCGAACTGGAGGCCTACAACCGGTACCTCGCCGGTCTGCGCGATCAGGACAGGTAGTCGCGACAGATCAGGACAGGTAGTCGCGACAGGAGACCGATGGATGACCGGCTCCGAGCGCAGTGCTCGGAGCCGGTCATCGGATGCGGTCTCTCAGACCCAGGCCGTCACCTCCGGGCCGTCCGACGTGGGGCGCCGGAGGCGCGGCGGCAGGCCCTCAGAGCCAGTCGCCGATGGCGCGGTCCCTCTCCGCCCCCATCGTGGTGTCGGGCCCGTGTCCGGTGTGGACGACGGTCTCGGCCGGGAGCGTGAACAGGCGCTCCCGGATCGAGTCCTCGATCGTCTCACGGGAGGAGAACGAGCGGCCGGTGGCCCCAGGGCCGCCCTCGAACAGGGTGTCCCCGGAGATCAGCACCCCGAGGTCCCGCACCAGGTAGCAGACCGAGCCGGGGGTGTGGCCCGGTGTCGCGATGGCCTCGATCTCCACGCCCGCGACGGTGAACACGTCCCCGTCGGTGACGTCGTCATCCCAGGGGAGATCCCCGTGGGTCAGCTGCCACACCTCCCGATCCTCCGGGTTCAGCAGCAGCGGGGCGTCCAGCTGTTCAGCGAGCTCCGGGGCGAGACGCACATGGTCATCGTGGGCATGGGTGAGCAGGATGCCGACGCATTCGCGGTCCCCGACCAGATCGGTCACGGCCGCCACGTCGTGCGGGGCGTCGAACACCACGCACTGCTCGTCATCACCGAGCACCCACACGTTGTTCTCGACCTCATGGGTCTCCCCGTCGAGGGTGAAGGTGCCGGTGGTCGTCGTGTGGTCGAAGCGGGCGGTCATGCCTGCACCTCCTGAGGGGTGTCGATGGTGACGACGGTCCGCAGCACGGAGCCGTCGTGCATGCCGTTCAGGGCGGCCTCCACGCCGTCGAGGTCGGTGGTGCCGGTGACGAAACGCTCCAGCGGCAGCCGGCCCTGCAGGAACAGATCGGTCAGGTACGGGAAGTCCCTCTCGGGCAGGCAGTCGCCGTACCAGGAGGACTTCAGGGCGCCGCCGCGGGAGAAGACCTCCAGGAACGGCAGCGTCAGCTCCGCGTCGGGATGCGGAACGCCGACGAGCACCACGCGCCCGGCGAGGTCGCGGGCCGCGAAGGCGGTCTCATAGGTGGCGGGCAGGCCCACGGCGTCGATGACGACGTCCGCACCGAAACCGTCCGTGAGCTCCTGCACCTTCGCGACGATCTCGTCGCGCTCCAGGCCCTTTGTGGACAGGGTGTGGGTGGCACCGAGGTCCTCGGCGGCCTGCAGCTTCGCCTCCTCGAGGTCCAGACCGATGATGGTGGTGGCTCCGGCGAGCTTCGCCCCGGCGATGGCGGCGCAGCCCACGCCGCCGAGCCCGATCACCGCCACGGACTCCCCGCGCTGCACCTGGGCGGTGTTGATCGCGGCACCCAGCCCGGCCATCACGCCACAGCCGAGCAACCCGGCGACCTTCGGATCGGCCTGGTCGTTCACCCGTGTGCACTGACCCTCGTGGACGATGGTCCGCTCCACGAAGGCGCCGATGCCGAGGGCCGCCTCGAGTTCGGTCCCGTCGGCGAGGGTCATGCGGCGGGAGGCGTTGTGCGTGTCGAAGCAGTACTCGGGGCAGCCCTTGCGGCAGGCCCGGCACTGGCCGCACACGGCCCGCCAGTTCAGCACCACGAAGTCGCCGACCTCGACGTGGGTGACCTCGTCACCGACGACCGCCACCCGGCCCGCGGCCTCATGGCCCAGCAGGAAGGGGTAGTCCTGCGTGATGCCACCGTCACGGTAGGCGAGGTCGGTGTGGCAGACGCCGCAGGCCTGCACGTCGACGATCACATCGTGCGGGCCCGGGTCGGGCACGACCACGTCGACGACCTCGACGGGCTGCTTCTCGGCACGGGCGATGACACCCTTCACGGTCCAGGACACGGACGGCCTCCTCACTGCGCTGCGGGGGACAGGGCAGCGCTCGACGTCGGGACGGCGCCCACTCTAGGGGGCCGACCTGCGCGGGGTCCGAGCGGCGGCGCCAGCGCAGTCGCGCCGAAGCCGCGTCAGAGTGTGGAGGGCAGCAGCCGTCCGGGAGTCCGCTCCGTGGGGTGCTCCGGGGTGACATCCCTCCAGGTGTGACGAGAGATCCGGGACCACGGTCGATGGGGAGGAGTCCCCATGCGGTGACCTGCTCCCGAGCGGGGTTCCCGCTCCGGCCCACGGACCGCCCCGGCGGCGCGTCTGCCCCACTCCTAGAATGGTGGCGCCGTCCGCGCGCCCCGCGCCGGACGCGCCCCTGCCCGCCGGACGAAAGTGAACCCCGTGTCCGAGAATCCCCCTGCCCCGGAGATCACCGAGGCGACCATGACGGCCGCCGTCGACGAGGCCCTCGCGGCCATCGCCGGCGCCACCACTTCCGCTGAGCTGAAGCAGGTGCGCATCGCCCACACCGGTGATGCCTCCGTGATCGCCACCGCGAACGCCGCGATCAAGTCCCTGCCGAAGGACCAGCGGGCGGACGCCGGGAAACTCGTCGGGCAGGCGAAGGGCCGCGTGTTCCAGGCGATCTCCGCGCGGCAGGAGGAGCTCGCCGCCGCGGAGGAGGAGGCGAAGCTGGCCGAGGAGACCGTGGACGTCACCGCGGTCCGCCCGCGGCGCAAGCGCGGTGCGAAGCATCCGTTGAAGACCCTCGAGGACCGCATCGTCGATGTCTTCGTCGGCATGGGCTGGGAGATCGCGGAGGGGCCCGAGATCGAGGCCGAGTGGTTCAACTTCGATGCGCTGAACTTCGATGCCGATCATCCGGCCCGGCAGATGCAGGACACCTTCTACATCGCCGCTCCCGAGGGGGCTGACGGGGCCTCCGGCGGGGCGCGCGGGACGAGCTCCGGCCAGATCCTGCGCACCCACACCTCCCCGGTGCAGGTGCGGTCGCTGCTGGAGCGCGGAGTCCCGCTGTACATCGCCTGTCCTGGCCGTGTGTTCCGCACCGATGAGATCGACGCGACGCACTCGCCGGTGTTCACGCAGGTGGAAGGCCTGGCGATCGACAAGGGCCTGACGATGGCACACCTGGTGGGCACCCTGGAGTCCTTCGCGGCGGCCCTGTTCGGCGGCGCGCCGATCACGCGCCTGCGACCGAACTACTTCCCCTTCACCGAGCCCAGCGCCGAGATGGACTTCCGGTGCTTCCACTGCGACGCCCGACTGGGCCTTGACCACGATGCCGATCCGGGGTGCCGCGTGTGCGGTGGCACCGGATGGATCGAGATGGGTGGCTGCGGCATGGTGAACCCGGCAGTTCTGCGCTCCGCCGGGATCGACCCCACCGAGTACCAGGGCTTCGCCTTCGGCCTCGGCATCGAACGCATCCTCATGCTCCGCAACGGCGTGGAGGACATGCGGGACATGGTGGAGGGCGATGTGCGCTTCTCCCAGCACTACGGAACGGAGATCTGACATGCCCCGCATCCCCCTGACCTGGCTCGCCGAGCACGTCCAGCTGCGCGAGGGCGCCGACACGGCCGCCGGTGTCGCCGCGGATCTCGTCTCCGTCGGCCTCGAGGAGGAGGCCATCCACCCCGCGCAGGTCACCGGGCCGCTCGTGGTCGGCCGGGTGCTCAACCTCGTGAAGGAGCCGCAGAAGAACGGCAAGACCATCAACTGGTGCCGAGTCGATGTGGGGCCCGAGCACAACGAGGCCGCCGACGACCCGAAGGATCCCCAGCCCGGTGAGGAGGTGCCCTCCCGCGGCATCATCTGCGGAGCGCACAACTTCGTGGAGGGGGATCTGGTGATCGTCTCCCTCCCCGGGACGGTCCTGCCCGGGCCCTTCCCGATCGCCGGCCGCAAGACCTACGGCCACTTCTCCGACGGCATGATCTGCTCCGGTGACGAGCTGGGCCTGGGCCCGGACCCGGCCGGGGAGGACGGCATCATCGTGCTGGGCCGAGGCCATGGTGCCGGCCTCGAGGGCGCGAAGCCCGGTGATGACGCGATCGCGCTGCTCGGGCTGGGCGACGAGGTCGTGGAGATCAACGTGACCCCGGATCGCGGGTATTGCTTCGCGATGCGCGGGGTGGCGCGCGAGTATTCGCATGCGACCGGGCAGCCGTACACGGATCCGGTCTCGCAGATCCAGCCGATGGAGGCGACCGACGGCGGTTCCATCCCCGTGCAGATCGACGATCCCGCCCCGATCCACGGCGCCCCCGGCTGCTCGCGGTTCGTGGCGATGGAGATCCACGGGGTGGACCCGCAGGCCGCGAGCCCGCAGTGGATGCGCCAGCGCCTCACCCTCGCGGGGATGCGTCCGATCAGTCTGATCGTGGACGTGACGAACTACGTGATGCTCGACCTCGGTCAGCCCCTGCACGCCTACGACGCGGAGAAGCTCGTGGGCCCCATCCTGGTGCGCCGCGCCCAGCAGGGGGAGACCCTCGAGACCCTCGATGGCACCACCCGCACCCTCCACCCGGAGGACCTGCTGATCACCGACTTCGGCGGGGAGGACGGGGCCGGCCGCGTGATCGGCATGGCCGGTGTGATGGGCGGCGCCTCCACCGAGGTCTCCGACACCACGCGGAACATCGTCCTCGAAGCCGCCACCTTCGACCCGGTCACCGTGGCGCGCACCGCCCGCCGTCATCGCCTGCACTCGGAGGCCTCCAAGCGATTCGAGCGCGGGGTGGACCCGGCCCTCCCGGAGTACGCCGTGCAGCGTGCCGCGGAACTCATCGTGCAGTTCGGTGGCGGCACGATCGACGCCCGCCGCACCGTGGTGGGTGAGGTGCCCGCGCCTGACACGATCGACTTCCCCCTGGCGGATGCGGAGCGCGTGATCGGCCTGGCCTACACCGAGCAGCAGGTGCGGGAGCCCCTGGCGATGATCGGCTGCACAGTGGAGGACGCCGAGGAGGGACTCGTGCGCGTCACCCCGCCGACGTGGCGTCCCGACCTCACCATCCGCGAGGACCTCGTGGAGGAGATCGCACGTCTGAACGGGTACGCGGCCATCCCGTCGATCGTGCCGAGGGCACCCGCGGGCACGGGGCTCACCCGGGCCCAGCGTGGCCGGCGCGCCGTGTCCCTCGCACTCGTCGAGGCCGGCAGCACCGAGGTCGCGTCCATGCCGTTCATCGGCGAAGGGGTGTTCGACCAGCTCGGCTATGCGCCCGAGGACGACCGCCGCGCAGCGGTGCGCCTGGTGAATCCGCTGGCCGAGGATGAGCCGCTGATGCGCACCGCACTGCTGCAGACCCTGCTGCCCACCGCGCGGCGCAACTTCTCCCGGGGGGCGGAGACCGTGGCGATCCACGAGATCGCCACGGCGCACACGATGGCTGACGGCCAGGGCGGCCGGGTCTCCGGCGTCTCTCCGGTGCCGTCGGCGGCGCAGCGTCCCAGCGATGCGGAGCTCGACGCCGTCCGGGCGGGCCTGCCGCGCGAATCCCGGCGCCTGGCCGCCGTGCTCGCCGGCCCGATCGCCGGTCGCGGCGGGGACCTCGGCGAGTGGGGCTGGGAGGACGCTCTCGATCTCGTGCAGCGGGCGGCCGCAGCGGCGGGCACCCGCATCGAGGTGCGCCAGACGCAGATCGCGCCGCTGCATCCGGGGCGCGCCGCGGAGATCCGCAGCGAGGACGGCACCGTGCTGGGGCTCGCCGGTGAGCTCCACCCCGCCGTGGTGAAGGCCTTCGATCTCCCGCAGCGGGCCGCTGTGCTGGAGCTCGATGTGGACGCCCTCATCGCCTCCGCACCGCTGATCGTCCCTGCGGAGCCGGTATCGACGTTCCCGCCGGCCAAGGAGGACTTCGCCTTCGTGGTGGATCAGTCGGTCCCGGCCTCGGCCGTGGAGGCCGCGATCATCGTGGGCATCGGGGATCTGCTGGAGGACGTGCAGCTGTTCGACGTCTTCACCGGCGAGCAGGTGGGGGAGGGGCGGAAGTCCCTCGCCTATGCCGTGAGGCTGCGCTCCCAGGAGGGAACCCTCACCGCCGACCAGATCGGTGCGGCGCGCGAACGCTGTGTGACCAGTGTGAAGCAGGCCGTGGGCGGCGACCTGCGCGCCTGACGGACCCGACGGGAGCGGGCCGGTCGCTCCCCGGAGCGGCCGGCCCGCGGTCGTCAGTGACGGAGGACGAGGCCGTCGGCCCCGGGCGTACGCGCGCGACAGACACGGATGCCGACTCAATATGCGCTGCCGTGTATAGTTCTGCATATGACTGTCACGCCCGCGCAGACCACCGCGGTGGCCACCCCCGCCGCGGTCGTCTCTCCGGATGCCCAGCCCGCGTCCGCGCTGCGCGTCGCCCTCGTCGGCGCCTCCGGCTACGCCGGTGGGGAGACCCTGAGGCTGCTTCTGCAGCATCCGAGCCTGCACGTCACCACCCTCACCGGGAACTCCAGCGCAGGGCGGCGACTCTCGGAGATCGCCCCGCACCTGGTGCCCGACGAGGACCTCGAGGTGCAGCCCACCACCATCGGTGCGCTGCGCGGTCACGACGTGGTCGTGCTGGCCCTGCCCCATGGCCACTCCGGGGCGGTCGCCGCGCAGCTGGAGGAGTCGGGCGATGATGCGATCGTCGTCGACCTGGCCGCCGATCACCGCCTGGAGCGTGCGGAGGACTGGCGCGAGTACTACGGCAGTGAGCATGCCGGGACCTGGACCTACGCCATGCCGGAGCTGCCTCTCGCGGGCGGTGGCCACCAGCGTGACCTGCTGGCCGGTGCCCGGCGCCTGGCGGTACCCGGTTGCAACGCCACCGCCGTCACCCTTGCGCTGGTTCCCTTGGTCGCCGCGGGCCTCGCGGATCCGCGCACCCTGCAGGCCGTCCTCCCGGTCGGCTACTCCGGTGCCGGGCGCAGCCCGAAACAGAACCTGCTGCTCAGTGAGGGCGCGTCCGGCGCCGTGCCCTACGGCGTGGGCGGCACCCACCGGCACATCCCCGAGATCCTGCAGAACCTGCGTCGCGCCACCGGCATCGACGGCGCCCTGCTCACGTTCACCCCGGTGTTGGTGCCGATGGTCCGCGGGATCCTCGCCGTCTGCACGGCCGAGGTTCCCACCGGTGTCACCACGGCGCAGGTCCTCGAGGCGCTCACCGTGGCCTACGCGAGCGAGCCCTTCGTCCAGGTGCTGCCCGAGGGGCGGATGCCGTCCACCGCGGATGTGCTCGGCTCCAACACCGTGCGCCTGGGGGCCGCTGTGGACCGACGCAGCGGCCACCTCACCGTGCTGTGCGCCATCGACAACCTCGTCAAGGGGACAGCCGGTGCCGCCGTTCAGTCGCTGAACCTAGCCCTCGGTCTGCCCGAGACCCTCGGGCTGCCGCGATCGGGGCTGCGACCCTGACCCACGCGGCTCACCCGCCCCGCGCCCCGCGACTCCCGCGCGGCACCAGCCCGCGCCACCCTCACCCGTCATCATCCCCACCTCAGGAGCTCCCATGAGCGTCACCGCCCCGCAGGGATTCCGCGCCGCCGGCGTCGCCGCCGGTCTGAAGACCACCGGCGCCCGCGACGTCGCCCTCGTCGTCAACGACGGCCCCCTGGACGTCGCCGCCGCCGTGTTCACCGCCAATCGGGTGCAGGCCGCCCCGGTGCAGTGGTCACGGCAGGCCGTGGCCGACGGGCGCGCCCGCGCCGTCGTGCTGAACTCCGGTGGCGCCAACGCCTGCACCGGCCCCGAGGGATTCGCCGACACCCACCGCACCGCGGAGCACCTCGCCGACGCTCTGCAGCTGTCCGCCCAGGACGTGCTCGTCTGCTCCACCGGTCTCATCGGCGAGCGCCTGCCGATGGACCGGCTGCTCGCGGGGGTCGACGACGCGGTGCACGCCCTCGCCGCGGGGGAGGACGCCGCGCACGATGCCGCCCACGCCATCATGACCACCGACACCGTCCCGAAGACCGCCTCCGCCCAGCTGCCCGGCGGCGCTGCGATCGGCAGTATGGCCAAGGGCGCCGGGATGCTGGCCCCGCAGCTGGCGACCATGCTGGTGGTGCTCACCACCGACGCCGTCGTCGACCACGCGACCGCCCGGCGCGCGTTGCGGGAGGCCACCCGCACCACCTTCGACCGGGTCGACTCCGATGCTTGCATGTCCACCAACGACACCGTGATCCTGTTGGCCTCCGGGGCCTCCGGCGTCACCGTCGAGGAGGAGGCCCTGATCGCGGGTCTGCGCGAAGTGAGCGCTCGGCTCGCCCGGGCCCTGGTCGCCGACGCGGAGGGCGCCGCCCACGACGTGCACGTGGTCGTCACCTCCGCCACCGAGGAGCAGTCGGCCCTGGCCGTGGCCCGCGAGATCGCCCGCTCGAACCTGGTGAAGACCGCCGTCTTCGGCAATGACCCGAACTGGGGCCGGATCGTCGCGGCCGCCGGCTGCGTCCCCGAGACCGTCGCCCCCTTCGATCCGGCGCGCCTCAGCGTGCGGGTCAACGGCGTCCAGGTGTGCCGCGACGGCGGTGTCGGCGAGGACCGCTCCCTGGTCGACATGACCCCCGCGAGACCCTCATCGAGGTCGACCTCGCGGCGGGTTCCGCGACCGCCGACATCTGGACCAACGACCTCACCCACGACTACGTGGAGGAGAACAGTGCCTACTCGTCCTGACCCCACTGCGCCCGAGAACACCACGGCCACCCGCCCGATGAGCGATCCCGCGGCGTCCGGCGAGGACCTCGTCGGGAAGAACCCGCTGGCCGCCCTGGACGACGCGCGGGCCGACGCCCGCGCCAAGTCGGAGGTGCTCATCGAGGCCCTGCCGTGGATGCAGCGGTTCCGCGGCCGCATCGTCGTGGTGAAGTACGGCGGCAACGCCATGATCGACGACGAGCTCAAGCGCGCCTTCGCCGCTGATGTCGTCTTCATGCGCTCCGTCGGCATCCACGTGGTCGTCGTCCACGGCGGCGGCCCGCAGATCTCCGCCATGCTGGAACGCCTGGGGGTGGAGTCCAGCTTCCGCGGGGGCATGCGCGTCACCAGCGCCGAGACCATGGATGTGGTGCGGATGGTCCTGGTGGGGCAGGTGGGCCGGGAGCTCGTCGGCCTCATCAACCAGCACGGCCCGTACGCGATCGGCATGTCCGGGGAGGATGCCCGGATGTTCTCCGCCGTCCGCCGCGGCACCGTCGTCGACGGGGAGGACGTGGACCTCGGGCATGTCGGCGCGGTCACCCATGTCGACGTCGAGTCCGTGCGGGACCTGCTCGAGGCCGGTCGCATCCCGGTGGTCTCCTCCATCGCCCCGGAGGTCGACGCCGACGGCATCCCGACCGGGGAGGTGCTGAACATCAACGCCGACCTGGCGGCCGCCGCGGTCGCGCAGGGCCTCGGCGCGGAGAAGCTGGTGGTCCTCACCGATGTGGAGGGCCTGTACCGCGACTGGCCCGACCGCGGCTCCCTGATCCCGGAGATCTCCGCCGCCGAGCTGCGCGCCATGCTGCCGGGCCTGACCGCCGGGATGATCCCCAAGGCGGAGGCCCTGCTCGACGCCGTCGACGCCGGGGTGCGGACGGCCGCGATGGTCGACGGCCGGATCGAGCACGCACTGTTGCTGGAGGTGTTCACGACCAAGGGCGTGGGCACCATGGTGAGGAGGGACGACTATGTCTGAGAACACGACACCCATCCCCGACATGCCCGCCCCCGACACACTCACCCCTGACGCACCCGCCCAGGATCTCCCGGGCCGCTACGTCGAGGCGATGATCCCCGTGTTCGGCACTCCCCAGCGGGTGCTGGTGCGCGGAGAGGGCAGCCGAGTGTGGGACGACGCCGGCCGGGAGTACCTGGATCTTCTCGGCGGCATCGCGGTGAACACCCTCGGCCACGCCCACCCGGCGATCGTCGGCACCCTCACCACGCAGGCGACCACCCTCATGCATGCCTCGAACTTCTTCGCCACCCCGCCGCAGGTGGAGCTGGCGGAGACCCTGCTGCAGCTGGTGGCGGCGCCTGCCGGCTCCGGAGTGTTCTTCGCGAACTCCGGCGCCGAGGCGAACGAGGCCGCGTTCAAGCTCGCGCGCCGTACCGGCCGCCCGCGGATCCTCGCCCTCGAGGACGCCTTCCACGGTCGCACCGTCGGCGCCCTGGGTCTCACCCACAAGGCCGCGTACCGGGAGCCGTTCGCCCCGCTCGCCCCCGGCGTCAGCTGGGTGCGGCCCGGGGACCTCGCCCAGCTGGAGCAGGAGCTCGCGGGCGGGGACGTCGCTGCGCTGATCGTCGAACCCATCCAGGGTGAGGCCGGGGTGGTGCCCGTCGACCCTGATTACCTGCGTGCCGCCCGCCACCTCACGCGCGACCACGGCACGCTGCTGATCCTCGACGAGGTGCAGACCGGGATCGGCCGCACGGGGGAGTGGTTCGCCCACCAGGCTCTCGGCCGTGACGGCGGGGAGGCCGTCGTCCCGGACGCCGTCACCGTGGCGAAGGGCCTCGGCGGCGGGTTCCCGATCGGTGCCCTGATCGCTCTCGGCTCCGAGGTGAAGGGACTGCTGCAGCAGGGCCAGCACGGCACCACCTTCGGCGGGAACGCCCTGGCGGCGGCGGTGGCGCTCGCCGTGCTCCACACCGTCCGCGAGGAGGGCCTCCTGCAGGCCGCCACCGAGCGCGGCGCCCAGATCGTGCAGGAGCTGCGCGGCGCACACCCGGTGATCACCGCCATCACCGGTGCGGGTCTGCTGCGGGGCGTTCAGCTCAGCGCCCCCGTCGCCCCCCGGGTGGTGGAGCTCGCGCTGGAGGCGGGGCTCATCCTCAACGCCCCCCGCCCGACCACGCTGCGTCTGGCCCCCGCCCTGACCATCACGGAGGCGGAGATCCAGCGCGCCGTCTCCGCCCTTCCGGGCCTGATCGACCGGGCCCTCGCCGAGCAGCAGCCCGCGACGGCCGGCGCGACCGATGAGAGGAGCCACTGATGCCGCGTCACTTCCTGCGCGATGACGACCTCACTCCTGCCGAGCAGAAGCAGGTCCTGCAGCTCGCCGAGCAGCTGCGCACGGACCGCTTCGCCCGTCGGCCCTATGCGGGGCCGCGCACCGTCGCGATCCTCTTCGACAAGTCCTCCACCCGCACCCGCATCTCCTTCGCCACCGGGGTGGCGGAGCTCGGCGGCTCCCCGCTGGTGATCGACGCCGGCTCCAGCCAGCTGGGTCGCGGCGAGTCGGTCGCCGACACCGCAAGGGTCCTCACCCGGCAGGTCTCCACCATCGTGTGGCGCACCTTCGGGCAGGAGCGGCTGGAGGAGATGGCCGCCCATGCCACGGTGCCGGTGGTCAACGCCCTCACCGATGAGTTCCATCCCTGTCAGATCCTCGCCGACCTGCAGACCATCGCAGCCCACACCGGTGGTCTCGCCGACGGTGACGCCGCCCTCGCGGGGCGCTCCCTCGCGTACCTCGGTGATGGCGCCAACAACATGGCGCACTCCTATCTGCTGGGAGGCGCGACCGCCGGGATGGATGTGCGCATCGCCGCCCCGGACAGCCATCGCCCCGATCCGGCGGTGGTGGAGCGTGCGCGACAGATCGCGGTGAGCACCGGCGGGTCGGTGCTGGTCACCGGTGACGTCGCGGAGGCGGTGCACGGTGTCGATGCGGTGGTCACCGACACCTGGGTCTCCATGGGGCAGGAGGGGGAGAGCGGCCGCGATGCCGCTCTGTTCGGTCCGTTCTGCGTGACCGACGAGGTGATGGCGCAGGCCGCCCCCGGCGCGATCTTCCTGCACTGCCTGCCCGCCTACCGAGGCAAAGAGGTGACCGCCTCCGTGATCGACGGACCGCGCAGCGTCGTGTGGGAGGAGGCCGAGAACCGCCTGCACGCCCAGAAGGCGCTGCTGACCTTCCTCATGGAGCATCCCGACGCCCACACCGCAGACCACGCCCGTCCCCTCGCGGTGACGTCGTCCGATCCGGCGACACCCGGAGAGGAGCCGCGATGAGCAGCCCCGACACCGGCCGCACCATCGCCCCGCTGACGAAGACCGCCCGTCAGCAGCGCATCGCCCGTCTGCTGGAGCGTCACGAGGTCGGCTCCCAGGCCCAGCTGGCGGAGCTGTTGGCCGCCGACGGTGTGGAGGTCACCCAGGCCACCCTGTCACGGGACCTCGTGGACCTGCAGGCGGAGAAGATCCGCAGTGCCTCCGGGGCTCTGGTGTACCAGGTGCCACCAGAGGGCGGCGAGGCCCGGCTGCGGCGTGGCGGTGGCGCCACGGCCGAGGTGCTCGACGCCCGCCTGGCCCGCCTCGCCCACGACGTGCTCGTCTCCGCCGAGTCCAGCGGTAATCTCGTCGTGGTGCGCACGCCGCCGGGGGCCGCGCAGTTCCTCGCCTCCGCGATCGACCGATCCGGTGTGGGCGGGGTGCTGGGCACCATCGCCGGTGACGACACCATCCTGCTGATCTCCCGCGACGCCGACGGCGGCCGCGACCTCGCCGAGCGTCTGCTCGCCCTGGCGAGCCGCGGACGCGACGGCGCCGACTGACCTCCGCGGGGCGTCGCCCTGATCACGGTGCCCCGCCCGTTCCCGCGCCGCCCCCGCGGCGCCACCGGACCGCCCTCCCGGCGGCCGTCGACCCCCACCGGGGTCGCGCCCCGGGATCCACCGACCACCCCCATCGAAGGAGCCTCACCCCATGAGCGAACGCATCGTCCTCGCCTACTCCGGCGGCCTCGACACCTCTGTCGCCATCGGCTGGATCCACGACGCCACCGGCGCTGACGTCATCGCCTGTGCGGTGGATGTGGGCCAGGGCGGGGAGGACCTCGAGGTCGTCCGGCAGCGCGCCCTGGACTGCGGCGCGGTGGAGGCGTACGTCGCCGACGCCCGCGACGAGTTCGCCGAGGAGTACTGCATGCCGGCGCTGAAGGCGAACGCCCTGTACATGGATGCCTACCCGGTGGTGTCGGCCCTGTCCCGCCCCGTCATCACCAAGCACCTGGTGAAGGCCGCGAAGAAGTACGGTGCCGGCACTGTGGCCCACGGCTGCACCGGCAAGGGCAATGACCAGGTGCGCTTCGAGGTGTCGATCACCTCCCTGGCGCCGGAGCTGAAGTGCATCGCCCCGGTGCGCGACCTCGCCCTCACCCGTGACAAGGCCATCGACTACGCCGAGCGCAAGGGCCTGCCGATCGCCACCACCAAGCACAACCCGTTCTCCATCGACCAGAACGTCTGGGGTCGCGCCATCGAGACCGGCTACCTCGAGGACATCTGGAACGAGCCCACCAAGGACGTCTACAACTACACCGACGACCCGGCGTTCCCGCCGGTGGCCGACGAGGTCGTCATCAGCTTCGAGCAGGGCATACCGGTGGCGATCGACGGTCGGCCGGTGACCCCGCTGCAGGCCGTGCAGGAGCTGAACCGTCGCGCCGGCGCACAGGGCATCGGACGGATCGACATCGTCGAGGACCGCCTGGTGGGCATCAAGTCCCGCGAGGTGTACGAGGCGCCCGGTGCCATGACCCTCATCGCCGCCCACCAGGAGCTGGAGCGGGTCACCCTGGAGCGTGAACAGGGCCGCTTCAAGCGGCAGGTCTCCGACCGGTGGACCGAGCTGGTGTACGACGGCCAGTGGTTCTCCCCGTTGAAGCGCTCCCTGGATGCCTTCATCGAGGACACCCAGCGGTACGTCACGGGCGAGATCCGCATGAGCCTGCACGGCGGCCGGGCGACCGTGCTGGGCCGTCGCTCCCCGTCCAGCCTGTACGACTTCTCCCTCGCCACCTACGACGAGGGCGACACCTTCGACCAGTCGCAGGCCAAGGGCTTCATCGAGATCTACGGTCTGGCCGCGAAGCAGGCCGCTGCTCGGGACGTGGCCTTCGGCAACGGCGCGGATCTGGGGGTGGAGTCCTGATGGCGGGACGCACCGCCCTGTGGGGAGGTCGTTTCGGATCCGGCCCCGCCGCGGCGCTCGCGGACCTCTCCCGCTCCACCCACTTCGACTGGCGTCTCGCGCCCTACGACCTGCGCGGCTCCCACGCCCACGCCAACGTGCTGCATCGCGCCGGGTTGCTGGATGCCGACGAGCTGGAGCGGATGCACCGGGCGCTGGAGACACTCGAGGCCGATGTCGCCTCGGGCGCGTTCAACCCGGACCCCGGGGACGAGGACGTGCACACCGCCCTGGAGCGCGGACTCATCGACCGGGCCGGCCCGGAGCTCGGCGGGAAACTGCGCGCCGGCCGCTCCCGCAACGACCAGATCGCGACACTGCTGCGGATGCTGGTGCGCGACGAGTCCCGTCGGATCGGCGGCATGGTGCTGGACCTGGTGGATGTGCTGCGGGAGCGCGCCGAGGAGGCGGGGGAGGCGCCCATGCCGGGTCGCACCCACCTGCAGCACGCCCAGCCGGTGCTGCTGGCCCACCACCTCCTGGCGCACGCCTGGCCGCTGCTGCGCGATGTCGAACGGCTGCGGGACCTTGATGCGCGGGCCGCACTCAGCCCCTACGGCTCCGGTGCGCTCGCCGGGTCCTCGCTGGGTCTGGACCCGGAGGCCGTCGCCGCGGAGCTCGGCTTCGCCGGGTCGGTGTGGAACTCCATTGACGGCACGGCCTCCCGTGACATCGCCGCGGAGTTCTCCTTCGTGCTGGCGATGATCGGCATCGACCTGTCGCGCCTGGCCGAGGAGATCATCCTGTGGAACACCAAGGAGTTCGGGTTCATCACCCTCGACGACTCCTACTCCACGGGCTCGTCGATCATGCCGCAGAAGAAGAACCCCGACATCGCCGAGCTCGCCCGCGGCAAGGCCGGCCGGATCATCGGCGACCACGTGGGCCTGCTGGGGACGCTGAAGGCCCTGCCGCTGGCGTACAACCGGGATCTGCAGGAGGACAAGGAGCCTCTGTTCGACCAGGTCGACTCGCTGGCGCTGGTGCTGCCCGCCTTCACCGGGATGATCGCGACCCTGGTGTTCCACACCGATCGTATGGCCGACCTGGCACCCCAGGGGTTCTCCCTGGCCACGGACATCGCCGACCACCTCGTGCGGCGCGGGGTCCCGTTCCGTGTCGCCCACGAGGTCTCCGGGGCCTGCGTGCAGCGCGCCGAGGCCGCGGGCAAGGAACTGTGGGACCTCACCGACGAGGAGTTCGCCGAGATCTCCGAGCACCTCGATCCGAGCGTGCGGGAGGTGCTGTCGGTGGCCGGTTCCATCGGCTCCCGCACCGCGAAGGGCGGCACCGCCCCATCGGCTGTCGCCCAGCAGCGGGAGGAACTGGCGCGACAGACCGCCCGGCTGCGCGAGCACATCGGGGCACCCACGACCGCCTGACCTGAGACCATGGGGGCAGCGGCCCGGCCGGGCCGTCCCCGTCGAGGAGAGGACCCACCGTGACACAGACCGTTCTGGACGAGCTCGACTGGCGCGGACTCGTCGTGCAGACCACCGGGCGCGACGCGCTCGCGGAGGCTCTCGCCGCCGGACCGGTCTCCCTGTACTGCGGGTTCGATCCCACGGCCGGGTCGCTGCACGTCGGTCACCTCACCCAGGTTCTCACCATGCGGCGGTTCCAGCTGGCGGGGCACCGTCCTGTCGCGCTGGTCGGCGGCGCCACCGGTCTGATCGGGGACCCCCGCATGAGCGGAGAGCGGGTGCTCAACGACGAGGAGGTGGTGGCTGGCTGGGTCGAGTCGCTGCGCACCCAGATCAGCCGCTTCCTCGACCTCGAGGGACCCAGCGGCGTGCGCCTGGTCAACAACCTCGACTGGATCGGCCGCATGAGCGCGCTCGACTTCCTGCGCGGTGTCGGGAAGAACTACCGCATGGGCACGATGCTCGCGAAGGAGACGGTGGCCCGACGCCTCGCCAGCGACGAGGGCATCTCCTACACCGAGTTCAGCTACCAGATCCTGCAGGGCATCGACTTCCTGGAGCTGTACCGGCGCGAGGGTGTCACCCTCCAGTACGGCGGCAACGACCAGTGGGGCAACCTGCTCTCCGGCGTGGACCTGGTGCGCAAGACGGAAGGCGTGGACGTGCACGCCCTGACCACCCCGCTGGTGACGAAGTCCGACGGCACCAAGTTCGGCAAGAGCGAGCGCGGGGCCGTGTGGCTCGACCCGGACCTCACCAGCCCGTACGCCTTCCACCAGTTCTGGCTGAACTCCGCCGACGCCGACGTGGTGAAGTATCTGCGCTTCTTCTCCTTCCGCTCCCGGGAGGAGATCGAAGCCCTCGAGGAGCAGACACGCACGGAGCCGTTCCGTCGCGCTGCGCAGCGGGCCCTGGCCGATGAGATGACGGAGCTGGTGCACGGCGCCGACGCGGTGCGGCAGGCCACCGAGGCCGCAGCCGTGCTGTTCGGCAGGGGGGACGTGCGGGCCCTTGACGCGGACACTCTGCGGGCCGTGGCAGCGGAGCTGGGTGTGATCGAGGCACCCGGCTCCATGACCCTGGCGGATGCCGCGGTCGCTGCGGGGGTGGTGGAGTCCAAGAGCGCGGCGCGCCGGGCCGCTCAGGACGGTGGCCTGTCGGTGAACGGCGAGAAGGTCGCTGCGGCGGCCCTCGAGACCCCGCTGGAGCAGGTGGACGCCCTCGCCGAGGGGCACGTGCTGCTGCGCAGGGGCAAGAAGAACGCCGGCATGGTGCGACGGGTCGGCTGACAGTCGCGGTGGGTCGGCCGTTCCGCTCCACGGGTCAGCCGTTCCCAGCGAGGCCGCATTCCCACCGCGGCGCGGAGGATGCGGGCCGCAGATACCCCCACAGGACGGCGCCGTGTGAGCCGCCGCTCAGTTCCAGGTCACACGGTGCAGAACATTCGCCGATCAGCGACCAACACAGCCGGCTGACCTGCAGAAACGCCTCGTACGACGGCGTGAACGGAAGGATGCGAGCAGTTTGACGGGCACTCCCCGGGGGCCGTAATGTTTCTACCCGTCAGCTGCTGAGGGCGAGGATCGGAAGACCGCCCCACGGGGATCCCACCGGAAACCACCGGGGCGGAGCACGGCCTGAAACGCTCGGCAGCTGACGCGGCTCCTCGGAGTCGCCCGCGGATCAGCGGAACCGGTTCGCCCAGCGGACATGGTGACGCGGGTCACGGAAAACGGAGTGGACATCGGCTCCGGAGATCTGCTACAGTAGATCCCCGTGCCGGAGAGATTCCGGTCCGAGCGGGACCGGTTCGCCGGCCCGGAACGAGCCCCCAAGGGGCCCCACCATGTGGGACCCTGACGGTGTGCGCGTGTTGCTTGATATCTCAATAGCGTGTCTGTTTGTTGATGCCAAATATTTTGTTTGGCAGTGAGGACAACAGCAAGTTTTTGCTGGTTGTTCGTATCTGCCGGGATCTTCGGATTCCATAGGTTTTTATGGAGAGTTTGATCCTGGCTCAGGACGAACGCTGGCGGCGTGCTTAACACATGCAAGTCGAACGGTGACGGTGGAGCTTGCTCCATCTGATCAGTGGCGAACGGGTGAGTAACACGTGAGTAACCTGCCCCCCACTCTGGGATAACCTCGGGAAATCGGGGCTAATACCGGATATGAGTCTCCACCGCATGGTGGTTGCTGGAAAGTTTTTCGGTGGGGGATGGGCTCGCGGCCTATCAGTTTGTTGGTGAGGTAACGGCTCACCAAGACGATGACGGGTAGCCGGCCTGAGAGGGCGACCGGCCACACTGGGACTGAGACACGGCCCAGACTCCTACGGGAGGCAGCAGTGGGGAATATTGCACAATGGGCGAAAGCCTGATGCAGCGACGCCGCGTGAGGGATGACGGCCTTCGGGTTGTAAACCTCTTTCAGCAGGGAAGAAGCGAAAGTGACGGTACCTGCAGAAGAAGCGCCGGCTAACTACGTGCCAGCAGCCGCGGTAATACGTAGGGCGCAAGCGTTGTCCGGAATTATTGGGCGTAAAGAGCTTGTAGGTGGCTTGTCGCGTCTGCCGTGAAAATCCAGGGCTCAACCCTGGACGTGCGGTGGGTACGGGCTGGCTAGAGTGTGGTAGGGGAGACTGGAACTCCTGGTGTAGCGGTGAAATGCGCAGATATCAGGAAGAACACCGATGGCGAAGGCAGGTCTCTGGGCCATTACTGACACTGAGAAGCGAAAGCATGGGGAGCGAACAGGATTAGATACCCTGGTAGTCCATGCCGTAAACGTTGGGCACTAGGTGTGGGGAACATTCCACGTTTTCCGCGCCGTAGCTAACGCATTAAGTGCCCCGCCTGGGGAGTACGGTCGCAAGACTAAAACTCAAAGGAATTGACGGGGGCCCGCACAAGCGGCGGAGCATGCGGATTAATTCGATGCAACGCGAAGAACCTTACCAAGGCTTGACATGCACCGGACAGCTGCAGAGATGTGGCCTTCTTCGGACTGGTGCACAGGTGGTGCATGGTTGTCGTCAGCTCGTGTCGTGAGATGTTGGGTTAAGTCCCGCAACGAGCGCAACCCTCGTTCCATGTTGCCAGCGGGTAATGCCGGGGACTCATGGGAGACTGCCGGGGTCAACTCGGAGGAAGGTGGGGACGACGTCAAATCATCATGCCCCTTATGTCTTGGGCTTCACGCATGCTACAATGGCCGGTACAAAGGGTTGCGATACTGTGAGGTGGAGCGAATCCCAAAAAGCCGGTCTCAGTTCGGATTGGGGTCTGCAACTCGACCCCATGAAGTCGGAGTCGCTAGTAATCGCAGATCAGCAACGCTGCGGTGAATACGTTCCCGGGCCTTGTACACACCGCCCGTCAAGTCACGAAAGTCGGTAACACCCGAAGCCAGTGGCCCATCCTCGTGAGGGAGCTGTCGAAGGTGGGATCGGTGATTGGGACTAAGTCGTAACAAGGTAGCCGTACCGGAAGGTGCGGCTGGATCACCTCCTTTCTAAGGAGCATCACCAAGATTGGTGGCCTCGTTCCTTCCCGCGTGTGGAAGGCGGGGTTGCTCATGGGTGGAACATCAATGAATGGGCGCTTGGCCGGTGCCTCCGGTCTCGTCTAGTACGCCGCTTCGGTGGTGGGAACGATGGGTGGGGGTGCTGGTTGCAGGTGGAGACACGCTATTGGGTTGTGAGGCTGCACGCGGCCTTCGGTCGGCTGGTCGTCCTTCGGGGTGGCTGGTGGGTTCCGGGGGTGTGTGGCTGGTCCTCGCTTCATGGTGCTGCCGGATGGTGGTGTTGTGGGGTGTGGGGTTGTTCTTTGAGAACTGCATAGTGGACGCGAGCATCTTGTAAGCAATATGTGTCTTTGTGTGTTGCCTAAGTTTATAAGGGCGCACGGTGAATGCCTGGGCACGAGGAGCCGACGAAGGACGTAGGAGCCTGCGATAAGCCTCGGGGAGGTGGCAACCGACCTGTGATCCGAGGATGTCCGAATGGGGAAACCCACCAGGAGTCATGTCCTGGTACCCGCCACTGAATGTATAGGTGGTGTGGAGGGAACGCGGGGAAGTGAAACATCTCAGTACCCGCAGGAAGAGAAAACAACAGTGATTCCGTGAGTAGTGGCGAGCGAAAGCGGAAGAGGCTAAACCTGGTCTGTGTGATACCCGGCAGGGGTTGCAGGCTGGGGGTTGTGGGACGTGTCGACCATCTCTGCCGGGGTGGTGACGTGATCGCGCAGTGGTAGTCGAAGTCGTGGTGAGTGCGACGGCAGAGAGGGTGTGACCCCCGTAGACGAAACTTCTGTGCAGCGTGATGCTGTTCCCGAGTAGCACCGGGCCCGTGAAATCCGGTGTGAATCTGCCAGGACCACCTGGTAAGCCTAAATACTACCTCGTGACCGATAGCGGACAAGTACCGTGAGGGAAAGGTGAAAAGTACCCCGGGAGGGGAGTGAAATAGTACCTGAAACCGTGCGCTTACAATCCGTCGGAGCCTTACAGGGTGACGGCGTGCCTTTTGAAGAATGAGCCTGCGAGTTAGTGGTCGGTGGCGAGGTTAACCCGTGTGGGGTAGCCGTAGCGAAAGCGAGTCTGAACGGGGCGTTCAGTCGCCGGCTCTAGACCCGAAGCGAAGTGATCTATCCATGGGCAGTGTGAAGCGCGGGTAAGACCGCGTGGAGGCGCGAACCCACTTCAGTTGAAAATGGAGGGGATGACCTGTGGATAGGGGTGAAAGGCCAATCAAACTTCGTGATAGCTGGTTCTCCCCGAAATGCATTTAGGTGCAGCGTTGCGTGTTTCGTGCCGGAGGTAGAGCACTGGATAGGCGATGGGCCCCACCGGGTTACTGACCTTAGCCAAACTCCGAATGCCGGTACGTGAGAGCGCAGCAGTGAGACGGTGGGGGATAAGCTTCATCGTCGAGAGGGAAACAGCCCAGAGCATCAGCTAAGGCCCCTAAGCGTGTGCTAAGTGGGAAAGGATGTGGAGTTGCTGAGACAACCAGGAGGTTGGCTTAGAAGCAGCCATCCTTGAAAGAGTGCGTAATAGCTCACTGGTCAAGTGATTCTGCGCCGACAATGTAGCGGGGCTCAAGTACACCGCCGAAGCTGTGTCACTCGGTTCGTCCGGGTGGGTAGGGGAGCGTCGTGCAGGCAGTGAAGCTGCGGGGGAACCCAGTGGTGGAGACTGCACGAGTGAGAATGCAGGCATGAGTAGCGAAAGACGGGTGAGAAACCCGTCCGCCGATTGATCAAGGGTTCCAGGGCCAGGTTAATCCGCCCTGGGTTAGTCGGGACCTAAGGCGAGGCCGACAGGCGTAGTCGATGGACATCGGGTTAATATTCCCGAACCGATTGGATGAGGACCCATACCGAATCATGTGATGCTAACCATCCGAACCTGCTCCGTCGCCTTCGGGTGATGGTTGTGGGGGAGCGTGGGAACCGAATGTGTAGTAGGTCAGCGTGTGGGATGACGCAGTGAGGTAGCTTCCGCGGATTCATGGATTAATCCGTCCAAGCGAGCAGCCCGCGCACCGGTAATGCGGTGCCGTATGGGGTGAGACGTGATGGGGAGCCGTTCAGGGAAGGTGAGTGATCCTGTACTGCCGAGAAAAGTCCCTGCGTGACAATTCCAGTCGCCCGTACCCGAAACCGACTCAGGTGATCAGGTAGAGAATACCGAGGCGTTCGAGAGAATCGTGGTTAAGGAACTCGGCAAAATGCCCCCGTAACTTCGGGAGAAGGGGGGCCTGAGCAGTGAGAGCTGTGAGGGCCGCAGAGACCAGGGAGAAGCGACTGTTTACTAAAAACACAGGTCCGTGCGAAGTCGTAAGACGCTGTATACGGACTGACGCCTGCCCGGTGCTGGAAGGTTAAGAGGACGGGTCAACCCTTCGGGGTGAAGCTCAGAATTTAAGCCCCAGTAAACGGCGGTGGTAACTATAACCATCCTAAGGTAGCGAAATTCCTTGTCGGGTAAGTTCCGACCTGCACGAATGGCGTAACGACTTCTCCACTGTCTCAACCGCGAACTCGGCGAAATTGCATTACGAGTAAAGATGCTCGTTACGCGCAGCAGGACGGAAAGACCCCGGGACCTTTACTACAGTTTGGTATTGGTGTTCGGAACGGCTTGTGTAGGATAGGTGGGAGACTGGGAAGCATGGACGCTAGTTCGTGTGGAGTCGCTGTTGAAATACCACTCTGGTCGTTCTGGATTCCTAACCTCGGTCCGTGATCCGGATCAGGGACAGTGCCTGATGGGTAGTTTAACTGGGGCGGTTGCCTCCTAAAAAGTAACGGAGGCGCTCAAAGGTTCCCTCAGCCTGGTTGGCAATCAGGTGTTGAGTGTAAGTGCACAAGGGAGCTTGACTGCGAGACAGACATGTCGGGCAGGTGCGAAAGCAGGAACTAGTGATCCGGCACCTCATTGTGGAATGGGTGTCGCTCAACGGATAAAAGGTACCCCGGGGATAACAGGCTGATCTTGCCCAAGAGCTCATATCGACGGCATGGTTTGGCACCTCGATGTCGGCTCGTCGCATCCTGGGGCTGGAGTTGGTCCCAAGGGTTAGGCTGTTCGCCTATTAAAGCGGTACGCGAGCTGGGTTTAGAACGTCGTGAGACAGTTCGGTCGCTATCCGCTGCGCGCGTTGGATATTTGAGAAGGCCTGTCCCTAGTACGAGAGGACCGGGATGGACTGACCTCTGGTGTGCCAGTTGTTCTGCCAAGGGCATGGCTGGTTGGCTACGTCGGGAAGGGATAACCGCTGAAAGCATCTAAGCGGGAAGCCTGCTTCAAGATGAGATATCCTTGCCACCTTGAGTGGTGTGAGGCCCCCAGTAGACCACTGGGTTGATAGGCCAGATGTGGAAGCGCAGTAATGTGTGGAGCTGACTGGTACTAATGGCCGATGACTTATCAACACTTTTGCGTGTTGCTGTGTGCTCGCGTTCACTGTGCGGTTCTCGGGGAGCAATCCCGGGCCGCTTGCCGGGGTTCTTTTGGGAGCTTGGGTGGGTGGTGTGGGGGCTGGTTTAGGTCTCGTCGTGTTACGGTGGTCATAGCGTCGGGGAAACGCCCGGTTCCATTCCGAACCCGGTAGCTAAGCTCGACAGCGCCGATGGTACTGCACTCGGGAGGGTGTGGGAGAGTAGGACGCCGCCGGACATCTTCATGGTGGGTCGGGAGTTCCCGGTCCTGGTCACGGGCCCCTTTTTTGTGGGGGTGTGTGGTCGGGGTTGGTTGAGCTCCCGGCCCACTCTTTTTTTTGTGCCTGCTGCCGTCCGGGGTGGGGTGGGGATTCGGGGATGCTCTCTCGCGGTTTCCACGCCGCGCAGCCGGTGCGCGCGCCAGCGTTCCAGGTGTCCTGGCCAGGGCAGGTAGGCTGGGGTTGCCCTGCCGGCCCGCCGGCCCCCACGAGCGGGCGCCGCCCGTCTCAGCATCACGAGGAGTGCGATGGCATCCACCGTGCCGGCTCTGCCGCAGCTCGACGAAGCGCTCGCGCAGTCGGTCGCCACCGAACTGGCCTCGGTGGAGGATTCCCTCCGGGAGGCCGTTGCCAGCCATGACGCGCTGATGCGGTGGACTGCCCGTCACCTCCTGGATGCCGGTGGCAAGCGGGTGCGCCCACTTCTGACCCTTCTCGCCGCCTCCTTCGGCACGATGTCGTCCACGGAGGTCCGCGATGCCGCTGTGTTGGTGGAGCTCACTCACCTGGCGAGCCTCTACCACGACGACGTCATGGACTCCGCCCCCACCCGTCGCGGCGCCGCCAGCGCGCATGAGGTGTGGGGCAACAACGTCGCCATCCTCACCGGGGACTTCCTCTTCGCGCGGGCCAGTGCTCTCTCCGCCGGGCTCGGCGCAGAGGTCAGCCGCGAGCATGCCCATACCTTCGAGCGGCTCTGCCTCGGACAGCTGCACGAGACCGTCGGCCCGTCGGAGGGCGACGATCCCTTCGACCACTACATCGGGGTTCTGCGCGACAAGACCGCCTCCCTGCTGGCCCTCGCCGGTGGGCTCGGAGCCGACACCTCCGGTGCGCCGGCGGAGATCGGGCGGACCCTGCGTGAGTACGGCGAGATCGTCGGCGTCGCCTTCCAGCTGGCCGATGACGTCCTCGATCTGCGCAGCGACGCCGAGATCTCTGGGAAGACGCCCGGCACGGATCTGCGCGAGGGTGTGTCGACCATGCCTGTGCTGCTGGTGCGGCGTCGGGCCGACGAGGGCGATGTCGAGGCGCAGCGCCTCGTCGAACTGCTCGATGGAGACCTCTCCGATGACGCCGCTCTGGCACAGGCGCTCGATGCCCTGCGCAGTCACCCGGCCGTCGAGGAGACCGATCGCATGGCCCGCTCCATGGCCCAGGCCGCCATCGACGTTCTCGAGCGTCTGCCCCATGCCGCCGGTCGTGATGCCCTGATCGAATTCACCCGCACCCTGGTCGACCGGGGACGCTGAGTCCCGGCTGGGTGAACACTCCGCGTCGGCTGCGTGAACTCGTCAACGCAGTCGTCCACATCGGGTCGCTCCCCCTGGGAGGTCGTCCATAAGATGGATCGGTGTGTCCGGTACGGATCATCCCCAGGATGATGTGAGGACGCGCATACGGGGATGACACGACGACTGGACATGACGCGAGGGAGAGGGCGATGGGATCGACGGCGACGCGCAAGCGTCCGGGGATGATCGTCTCCTCAGCGGTCCTTCTGGTGATCCTGCTCGTGCTGGGCGGTTTCGCCGTCGCCTATCAGGGGGAGAGCCGCACCGACGTCGAGGTGCAGGACGGCATGGTCTGGGTGCAGAACCGCGACCTCGGTCTCGCCGGCCAGGTCAACGTCAAGCCCGCCGAGCTCGCGAACAAGCTCGCCGTCCGCGGAGACGGGGTCGACATCATCCAGTCGGGCTACCACGTGTACTCCACCGACAGTCGTGGATTCAGTCCCATCGACCCGGCCTCCTCCACGCTCAAGCCGCGTCGTGACGTCGGGCCGGACTCCCGTGTCACCATCGGAGGGGACCGCCTCGCCATCGCCGACGGCGAGGGCCACGTGTGGGTGCTGACGCCTGACCAGGCCGAGGAGTTCAACCCCCAGTCGGTCAAGCCCGTCCACACCGCGAAGGGTGGGCGCCCCCAGGTGGCCGTCGGGACCGACGGCACCGTCTACGTCCTCGACGGCTCCTCGCTGCTGGAGTTCCCCCGGTCTGAGACGGCCGCGCCTCCCACGGCCCGCAAACCCTTCGAGGTCGAGGGACTCGATTCCTCCCGGTCGGAGGACGTGCAGCTGTCTGTCGTCGGTGAACGCCCCGTGATCTTCGACCCGTCCTCCCGCTCGGTCATCGTCGCGGAGAAGGGCGGGCGCACCCACACCTTGGACCAGGGGGCCGTCGGTGACCTCGCCGGGGCGCAGCTCCAGCAGCCGTCCGCGCAGAACGACTCGGTGATGCTGTCGACCGCGAACGGCGCCTGGGTGCTCCCGCTGGACTCCGGTGAGGCGCGGGAGATCCCGGGGCGGGGCGCGGGACGGCCGGTGCCGCCCGCCTACGTCGCCGGCTGCTACTACGCGGCGTGGAACGTCGCGAACACCTACCTGCGCGAATGCGGCGGCGAGGGTCCCGGACCGACACCGATCCCGGAATCCCGACCCGATGCGGACCTGCGCCTGCGGGTCAACGGTGACCTGGTCGTCCTCAACGACGTCGAGTTCGGTTCCTCCTGGATGATCTCCTCCTCCATGGCCCTCGTGGAGCAGTGGAAGGTGATGCAGGAGATCCGCATCGACGAGCGCAAGAAGGAACAGCAGGACAAGACCGTCACCACGCGGATCACGAACATCGTCACCGACCGCAATCGGGAGAACCGGCCGCCCACCGCCGCGCCCGACGAGTTCGGGGTGCGCCCCGGGGGCCACGTCGTGCTGCCGGTGCTGCGCAACGACACCGACCCCGATGGGGATGTCCTGACGGCCTCCGTGGTGGGGGACCAGCCCGGCATCGGCCGGGTCACCCCCATCCGCGGCGGCACCCAGCTGCAGGTGCAGGTCGATCCGCAGGCGCAGGGGTCGGCCACCTTCACCTACCGCGCCGCCGACGGCCGCGGCGGGGCATCCGAGGCGCAGGTGACCCTCACCGTGGTCCCGCCCGAGGAGAACACCGAACCGGCCCCGGTGAAGGACGCGGTGCTGAAGCTGAAGATCCGCGGTGGGGAATCGGCGTCCCTCAACGTGCTGCCGTACTGGCAGGACCCGGATGGGGACGCCATCTCCCTCCACCAGGCGACGATCGCCCCGGAGGACCAGGTCACGTTCCGTCCGGACGGCCATCTCACCGTCCACGACGCGGGGCTGAAGACCGGCACGAAGCGGATCGATCTGCAGGTGCGCGACGAGAAGGGTCTCGTCGGAGCGGGCGTATTGGAGGTCGAGGTCGTCGACGACGCCGACCTGCCGCCGGTCACCACCGCTGACCACCTGGAGGTCGTGGCGGGACGGTCCGCGACGATCCGCCCGCTGGTGAATGACATGAACCCCGGGGGAGGGGATCTCGACCTCGCGGCCGTCGGCGAAACCTCCGGACTGGAGGTCGATGCCGATCTGACCTCGGGTGCCGTGACGGTGCGGGGGGAGTCCCCGGGCACCTTCTACCTCGACTACTCGGCCGTGTCCGGGGCGGCGTCGGCGAAGGGCCTGATCCGCGTCGACGTGGTGGAGCCGACCCGTGAGGCCCTTGAACCGGTGCCCGTCGCGGACCAGGCAGTGCTGACCATCGGTGGACGCACCCTCGTCGATCCGTTGGAGAACGATGTGGATCCGACCGGTGGGGTGCTGGTGGTCGGCAGCATCGAGGTGCCGCCGAACCGGGGGATCAGCGCCCACGTGCTCAATCACGGTCTCGTGCGTTTCGAGGCGGAACCGGGTGCACAGCCCGGTCAGGAGCCGGTGCCGGTGACGTACACCGTCGCGAACTCCTCCGGCACCTCCACCGGGACGATCCTGGTGATGGTGGTGCCGCAGGAGACCCAGTTCGCCAACCCCGTCACCGTGCCCGACCGCGGGGTGGTCCGCGAAGCGGACGTCGCGGTGATGGACGTGCTGGCGAACGACACCTCTCCGACGGGCTCCGAGATGCACGTCACCGACGTCGCCCTCGACGCCGAGGCCGAGGACAAGGGCATTCTCGAACTCGTCGACGACCACGTCCGGTTCATCGCGCACGACGGCTCCGCCGGTGATGTCGCGTTCACCTACACCGTCACCGATGAGACCGGCCGCCAGTCCGCCTCCCGCGGCACGGTGCGGATCATCTCCGCCGACGACCCCAACGATCCGCCGTCACCGGAGAACGTCGTCGCCCGGACAGAATCCGGCGGCACCGTCCAGATCCCGATCTCCACGCAGAGCATCGACCCCGACGGCGACACGACACTGCTGATGGGGTTGGCGTCACCGGCTCCGCGTCTGGGGAAGGTGATCAGCGCCCGCGGTGGTGTCATCACGTACCAGGCCTTCGATGACGCCGTCGGGACCGACCGGTTCCAGTACCAGGTGATGGACCGCAATGGCGGTGTGGCCACCGGTGAGGTGCAGGTCGGCATCGCCCGGCCCTCGGGTCTGAACCAGCCGCCGCTGACGATCGACGACCACGTGCAGGTGCGCCCCGGTCGAGAGGTCCAGGCGCGGGTCCTGGACAACGACTCCGATCCGGAGAGCGCCCCCCTGGCGATCGTGCACAGCGAGACCGAGAGCATGAACGACGCCCTCACGGTGAGGGAGCCCGCCTCGGAGACGTCCGCCACCGTCGACCTGATCGCGCCGACCGAGCCCGGATCGTACGCAGTGGCGCATACCGTCAGCGACGGACAGTTGAGCTCCCCGTCGGTGCTGACCGTGACCGTGGATCCGAAGGCGCCGCGGCGGGCCCCCATCGCCCGGGATGACTTCGTGGACCCCGCGGCTGTCCTCGACCCCGAGGGCAGCGGGATGGTGCGCGTGGCCGCGAAGGACAACGACTCCGATCCCGATGGCAGCGTCGAGAACCTGCAGATGGACCTCGTGGACGCCCCGGAGGGCGCGCGCATCGTGGATGCCGCCACCGGCACGGTGGAGGTTCCGGTCGCCGACGACCTGCAGCGCATCCGTTACCGGGTGACCGATGAGGACGAGCAGAGCGTCTACGGATTCATCTGGGTGCCGGGCCAGGCGAAGCAGGCGCCGCAGTGGGTGGGTGGCACCATCACCACGAAGGCCGGTTCCGCCGTGGACATCGATCTGCGCTCGGAGAAGTCCGTGCGGGTGCGCCCCGGTGGTCGCCCCGTCTCGATCGTGGACCCGGACAGCATCTCCGCCGCCCACCACGATGGTTCTCCGCTCGCCACCGACGTCGGTTCCCTGCGGTACAACCCGGCCGCTGGTTTCGCCGGTGAGGACACCATCACCGTGGAGGTCACCGACGGCCAGAACCCCGGCGACCCGGCGGGCGCCGTGTCCACACTGCAGATCCCGGTGAGGGTCACCGCGACCGAGCAGATCAACCGCCCGCCGACGCTGCAGGGTGCGGTGCTGTCGGTGGAGCAGGGCGGCAACGCCAGCACCGTCGACCTCGCCCGAGGTGCGAAGGATCCCGATGGCGACCAGCTGCGGTTCGCACTGGGTGACGTCGCCGCCCCGAAGGGTGTGACGATCGGCCTCGACGGCACCACGCTGTACGCGCAGGCGGCACAGTCCGTGCCCAAGGGCACCACCGTGCAGGTCCCGGTGTCGGTCACTGATGGGAAGAGTGACTCCGTCGGGGCGCAGGTGCAGCTGACCGTCACGGGATCGCGGGAACCGCTCATCCAGACGGTCCGCGATGATGTCCAGATCGACGCCGGGACGTCGCAGACGGTGCCGGTGCTCGCCAACGACGCGAACCCGTTCCCGGACGCCCCGACGTTGAAGGGTGCGGTGGTGACCGCCGGCCGAGGGACCATCGAGGTCCGCGGCGACTCCGTCGTCCTGACCCCTGCGGAGGATTTCCACGGGATCCTCAGCGCGCAGTACACGGTCCTCGATGCCACCGGTGATCCTGAACGGCAGGTCTCCGGGGAGATCCGTGCGACCGTGCGGGCGCGACCGGAACCACCGTCGGCGCCGCGCGTGCGGGAGATCGGCGATGGCCGCGTGGTGCTCGAGTTCAGCGCCGGGGCCGACAACGGTGCGCCCATCACCGGGTACACGGTGCGGGCCGTCAGCGGTGGCGACGTGACGCAGGAGTGCGCCAGCACCACCTGCACCGTCACGGGTCTGACGAACGGCACCACCTACACCTTCCAGGCCACGGCCACCAACGCGGTCGGCACGTCCGACCCGTCAGCGACCAGCGCGCAGGCCCGCCCCGACGTCAAGCCGGAGGTGCCCGCCGCGCCCCGCGTCACCCGCGGTGATGGCGAGCTGGAGGTGTCGTGGCAGGAGCCTCAGAACAACGGGTCCCCGATCGTCGGTTATGACCTGCGGATCCTCGATGCCGAGACCGGAGGCACCCGCACGCAGCAGTTCGGGCCGGACGCCCGGTCCATGACGTGGCCCGGTCTGGTCAACGGCCGGAACTACACGTTCCAGGTGCAGGCCCGAAACGGTGCCGAGGAGCCCTCCGGGTTCTCGGCGTCGTCGACGCCCGAACATCCCGCCGGTCCGCCGGGGGCTCTCGAGGGCAAGGTCACCGCCACCCATGTGCAGGACGCCATCGGTGGGTCGATCGACGTCTCCTGGCCGGCCATGACCTCGACCGGGGAGACCAACGGGGAGCCGATCACCGAGTACATCGTCCGTGCCTCCGATGGGTCGACGCAGCGCGTCCCGGCGTCCCGTACCTCGGTCTCGTTCCGCGATCTCGACCCTGACACGACCTACACCTTCACGGTCACCGGTGTGAACTCCGTCGGGACCGGGCAGACGCCGTCGGCACCGTCGAACGGGGTGCGGCCCATCGGTATCCCGAACAGCCCGGGGAACGTCTCCGCGTCTCTCGGTGACCCGGGGTCCCGTGAGGCGACGGTCTCGTGGTCCGCGCCGGAAGCGCGGGGCGGCCGCATCGAGAGCTACCTGGTGCAGTGGAACGGTGGTTCCCGCGAGGTGAAGGCCGGGTCGACCTCCACCACCATCAACGGGTTGACCGACGGCACCAGCTACCGCTTCACCGTCATCGCGAAGAACGCCGAGAACTCGTCCGAGCCGTCGGCCCCCTCGGCGGCGGTGATGCCGTTCAGTGCGCCCGATGCCCCGACCGTCTCCCTGTCACCGCAGAAATGCACCAGCCGCACCTCCTGCACCGTGGACCTGAGCGTCCGGGCGAACGGGGACGGAGCCAACGGTCAGCTCGGCGTGAAGAGCCTGCAGGTGCAGGTCAACAACGGGAGCACGACGACGATCTCTGGAACCCAGCATTCCCAGACGCTCACGGTCGCTTCCGGGGAGAAGGTCACCGTCACCGCGCGCGCCACCAACACCAAGGGAGCCACCAGCTCCGCGACGACCAAGTCCGCCACGGCGCAGACCTACATTCCGCCCACCCCTGTCCTCGTGGGAGACGGTCCGGACTGGCGCGGTTACGGTTCGGCTCGGTACGAGACACTCTGCAAAGGCGGCAAGGACAATCCTGATTCGCCGTGCAACTACTTCACGGTGACGATCGGGAATCTCGAGCCCAACAGCAGTGTGGTGGTCGAGTACCACAACTGGGCGCGACCCGAGCCGTCGAACTGGAAGCACATGGAGCTCACTGCCGACAGCCAGGGCCGCGTGACAACCGACCTTGCCTTCTACGGCTTCACGAAGGAGCTCCCAGGCGAAAACGGACCCTTCACCGTCACAGTGAATAAGCAGCGCGTCGGCGGCGAGTATTACGCCCCCAGTCAGTGACAGTACGCGGACTGGACCGCCAGCACCGACCCTTCACGATCCCCCCCGCAATGGCAGACCCTCGAAAGCGAGACCCCCAGACATGTCCATGACCCCGGAGCAGGCCCGCTGGTTCTCCGAGACCTTCGACACCCTGGTGCAGAGCATCGGTGAGGCCGTTCTCGGCAAGGACGACGTGGTGCGCCTGGTGCTCACCGCCATGCTGGCTCCCGGCCATGTGCTGCTGGAGGATGTCCCCGGCACCGGCAAGACCTCGCTGGCGCGGGCGCTCGCCGCGACCGTCCAGGGGTCCTCCTCCCGCATCCAGTTCACCCCGGACCTGTTGCCCTCCGACGTCACCGGCGTGACGATCTACGACCAGTCCGAGCGGAAGTTCGAGTTCCATGAGGGCCCCGTCTTCGCGAACGTCGTGCTGGCCGACGAAATCAACCGCGCCTCCCCGAAGACGCAGTCCGCGCTTCTGGAGGTGATGGAGGAGGGTCGTGTCACCGTCGACGGTGTCAGCCATGAGGTGCCCGCCCCGTTCCTCGTGATCGCCACTCAGAACCCGATCGAGCAGGCCGGTACCTATCGCCTGCCGGAGGCGCAGCTCGATCGCTTCCTCATCAAGACGTCGCTGGGATATCCGGACCACGCCTCGACGGTGCAGATCCTGCAGGGAGCCGCCACACGCGACCGCTCCGCCGCCCTGACGCCCCGCATCTCCACCCAGGCCGTCGCGGACATGTCCACCCTCGCCTCGACAGTGCACGTCGATCCGGCGGTGCTCGACTACATCTCCCGCCTCATGGAGGAGACCCGCATCGCCCCCGAGGTGCGGGTGGGTGTCTCCGTGCGCGGTGCGCTGGCGCTGGTGCGCGCGGTGTGCGTCTGGGCGGCCGCCCACGGACGCCACTACGTGATCCCCGATGACGTGAAGGACCTGGTGGAGCCGGTGTGGCTGCATCGCTTCGTGCTCGACCCGGAGGCCGAGTTCTCCGGGGCCACGGCGGCAGGGGTCATGAGCCGCATCGTCGCCGAGGTCGCGCCGCCGCAGGCCCGCACCGCCTCGGCATGAGCGCACCGTCCGCCGAGGCCCGCCCCCCAGCAGCCGCTGCCCGGTTGCGCGGCGCCGGGTCGACTGCTTGGCGCGGCGCTCGCACCGGTGCGGTCGCGACGCGGCGGTGGGCCCAGCACCGGGTGCGTCCCGTGCTCGACATCATCAGCCCCTGGGGGTGGGCGGTGGTGCTGGTGGCGGCGCTCGCCTGGGCCCTGGGTCTGCTGCTGCACGTCACCGAGCTCGCGGTGCTTGCGGCCGTCCTCACCATCGTGCTGCTGGTCGCGGCGCTGTTCATCCTCACCAAGCCGGCGTACGCGATCGATCTGAACCTCACCGGCCACCGGGTCGTCGCAGGGGAGCGGGCCTTCGGACAGGTCGACGTCACCAACCCCACCAAGAGGCCACTGCTCGCGTCCCGGGTGGAGCTCGTCGTCGGCCCCTCCTCGGCGCAGTTCCTGGTGCCGCGCCTGGCCCCGGACGCCACCCACGAGGAACCCTTCGCCATCCCCACCCGGCGCCGCACCGTGCTGACCGTCGGGCCGATCCGTTCCGTGCGGGATGACCCGCTGTCGCTGATGCGCCGGCAGGTCCGGTGGACCGCGGCCCAGGAGGTGTATGTGCATCCGCGCACGGTCCGTCTGGACGACGCCGCCAGCGGGTACCTGCGTGACCTGGAGGGCACGCCGAGCTCCGACCTGTCCTCCTCCGACATCGCCTTCCACGCGCTGCGGGACTACGTGCCCGGGGACGATCTGCGGCACGTGCACTGGCGCACCACCGCCCGCACCGGGCAGCTGATGGTGCGGCAGTTCGAGGAGACCCGCCGGTCGCACGTGGTGGTGGCCCTGGACAATGCACGGGACCGGTTCACCAGCGCCGACGAATTCGAACTGGCGATCTCCGCCGCGGCGTCGCTGGGAGTGCAGACTCTGCGGGAGGAGAAGGAGCTGACGGCCCTGTCGATCGACGGCCGCGAGTCCAGCGTCTCCCCGCGACACCTCCTCGACGACTACACCCTGCTGGAGGCCCGTACCGGACGGCATCCGCTGCACGAACTCGGTCGCCGCGCCGCCGACGGCGCCCCCACCGCATCGGCGGTGTTCCTCGTGGTCGGGGCCGCCGCCACCCCGCGAGAGCTGAACTCCGCTGCGCGACAGCTGCCACCGGGTCTGCTCGCCGTCGCCGTGCGCTGTGAGGACGGAGCCGAGCTGCGCCGCTCCCGCCTCGGTGACCTGCACCTGGTCACCGTCGGGCGTCTCCAGGACCTCCCGCGCGGGCTGAGGGCGGTGAGCGCATGAGCACCGCCGTCACCCCCGACCGGGCCGCCGCCGACCGCCGCGACGGGGCCCTGCGGCGCCGCCGCCTGCTGGATGCCACCGCGGTGTCCTTGCTGCTGCTCCTCGGGATCCTCGGTTTCCACGAGGCGTATGGCACCCCGTACTACCTGCTGACCGGTGGTGTCGCCCTGTGCGTCGCCCTCGGAGCCTCCCTGCTGGGGCAACGGTGGCACTGGGGTCCTCTGCGCATCGCCCTGCTGCTGCTGATCGCCCACCTGCTGCTCGGAGCCGCCCTGGTGGTGCCGGGGCGGGCCCTCGCCGGGGTGCTCCCCACGCCATCGGCCCTGCTGGAGCTGCTGCGCACACCTGTCACGACGTGGCGCACGATGCTGACCATCGCGCCACCGGTGGGCACCAGCCAGAACGTGTTGGGTGTGGTGTGGCTGAGCACGCTCCTGCTCGGAACCGTGGCATTCTCCCTGGTGCTGCGTACCCGGCAGTACCTGGCGGCGTGGCTCACCGCATTGCTGGTGAGCGTGGTCGCGGTGGTGTTCGGCACCCTCGAGACCCCCTTCGGCATGCTGCGCGGACTGGCGCTCGCCGCGGTGTCGCTGGCCTGGTTGACGTGGCGCTACGAGAGTGGGCGGATCGAGACCTCCCGCTCCACTGTGATCGCGGAATCCGCCTCCGCAGGGTCCTGGAGCAACCCGCTGCTGCGGCGGCGTGTCATCGGTGGTTCCCTCATCATCCTGCTGGCCCTCGGAGGCGCCCTCCTGGCGCGGCCCCTGCTGGAACCGAGCGAGGCCGAGGCCCGCTACGCCCTGCGGGATCAGGTGGTTCCGCCGTTCGACCAGCATCGGTACGTCTCCCCGCTGTCGGACTTCCGCTACTACACGAAGACGCAGAAGGATCAGGTGCTCTTCACCGTCGACGGTGTCGAACCCAAGGAGCTCATCCGCCTGGCCACCATGGACCAGTACGACGGCAACGCGTACAACGTCGCCGGAGGCCAGGACGAGGCATCCCCCAGCGGAGCGTTCCTGCGGATGGCCGACGGGGTGGACCTGGCGAAGCCGTCGGCGGCGGCCCGCACCTCCACGCTCTCCGTCGCCGCCTACCGCGGCCCCTGGGTGCCCACCCTGGGGGAGCGCACCAACCGGTTGACGGTGGAGAGCGGGTCGACGGAGCTGCGGGACTCCCTGGTGTTGAACGACGCCACCCAGACCGCCGCCAGTGCTGAGGAACTCCGCGGCGGCGAACAGTACCGCCTGGTGTGGGAGCCGTACCGGGCACCGACCGCCGCGGAGCGCGAACGGCTGCGATTCGCGGACGTCGCCCTGCCGGCGAACGTTCCCCTGGACCCGAAACTGGAGGAGCTCGCCGAGCAGTGGGCCGGTGACGGGCCGGACCTGCAGCGCGTCCAGAACATGGTGACGGTGCTGAAGCAGAACGCCACCTACTCCCATGGCATCGAGCGTGATGAGGCCCCCTCCCCGTCGGGTCACAGTGCCAAGCGCCTGCTGGACATGCTGGAGGAGACCGGTCTGGACCCGGACGATCCGGCGGCCACCCCGACCGGTCTGATCGGTGACGAGGAGCAGTTCGCCGCGTTGATCGCGGTGATGCTGCGGTCCCTGGACATCCCCGCCCGCGCCGTCGTCGGGTTCCAGGTGCCGGAGGGGGCCTCCGGTTCGGTGCAGATCACCGGCGCGGACGTCACCGCATGGGTGGAGGTCGCGGTGGAGGACGGGCGCTGGGTGCGTTTCGACGTCACCCCGGACGATGAGAACACCCCCACCCAGCCCCAGGAGGAGCCGGTCGAGGACCCGCAACCGAACGTGGCGCAGCCCCCGCCTCCACCGGCGGAACCACCCACGCTGCCGCCGGGGGCGATCTCGAACGACCGGCCGCAGGAGAACGAGGTGCCGGAGGAGGCCCGCTCCTGGGCGGTGTACCTCGCCTGGGCGGCCGCCTCCCCGCTGCTGTTGGCCCTGGCGGTGGTCCTCACGGTGCTGACTCTGAAGGCGCTGCGGCGACGTCGACGCCACCGGCGGCCCGACACCGCCGGGATGCTCCACGGGGGGTGGCAGGAGATCCTCGATCGGCACACAGACCTCGGTGGCCGCCTGGATCCGACCGCCACCCGCGAGGAGACCGCCCGCGTGCTGCAGGACCGGTACCCGTCAGCGGAGATCCTGCCTGTGGCGCAGATCGTGGACCGTGCCGTCTTCGGTCCGGACGACCTCGACGATCCACAGGCCCAGCAGGCATGGGACCGAGCCATGGCCGCCCGACGTAGCATGGCCGGACCCCTGCCCTGGCATCGCCGGTGGCGAGCGGCGATCTCGTGGCGCTCCTTGCGCAGCGGTGGTACGCAGCGTCGGCAGCTGCGCCGCCGACGACGCCAGTCCGCCCGGCAGGCCCGACGTGCACGGAAGGACGGCTGACGCATGCAGTGGCCCACCCCCCGCTACTGCTCCACCTGCGGAGCACTGCTGCCCGAGGGCGCGGTGCTGTGTGGGGAATGCGGCGCGCGCTACCAGGATTCGGCGGCAGCGGTGCGCGGTGCTGAGCGACCGGCGGCATGGTCCCCTGCCCCGGTCCGACGTTCCGACGCCTCCGCTCCGCAGGCCGGTGACGGTGAGGAGACGGGGATCGAGCTGCTGGGAGCCTCCAGCCCCGTCCCGGCCGTGCCCCCACCCTCCACGACCGGCGGTTCCTCGGGCTCCGTGCCCGCGGACGGCCCCCTCTCCGTGCCTGAGGACGGTGTGGTCGGCGGAGAGCTGCGCCGTGGACGCCCGCTCGGGGACGCCGGAGAGGACGGGGACGGGCCCCGCCCGGAGGACCTCTCGGCCGCTCTGCGCCGCACCGTCCCGGCCGGTCTCGGCCGACGGACCCTCGCCGCCCTCCTCGACGGCGCCCTGGCGGTGCTCGCGTCCGTGCCCTTGGGGATCGGGCTCGGGCTGCTCCTTGCTCAGCGTTCGCCGACGCTCGGGTTGATCCTGGTCGGCATCGGGTCGGTGCTGCCGGTGGTGCTCCTACTGCTCATGTCGTGGATGCTCGGCACCCGTGCCGCCACCCCCGGGCATCGGGCGCTGCGGCTGCGGGTCGTCCGCGCCGTCGATGGCGCCGCTCTGGGTGTCGGGCGGGCGTTTCTGCGGTTGCTGCTGAAGGGCGTGCTGGGAGTCCTCGCCGGGCTCTCGACCCTCATCGACCCGCGCCGTCTGCACCGCGGCTGGCATGATCTCGCGGTCGGCTCCTACGTCGCGGATCTGCGGAAGGGCGAGGACCCGACGAACCCGGTGGACGACTATGAGCGTCCACCCGCCGAGCACTTCCTCCCGGCCCCGCAGGTGGAGATCTCCGCCCACGACAACCTCATGGCGCAGCCGGGCAGCCCCTGGACACAGGGGCCGCGGCCCGACGCCACCACCTCGCGGCCCCCGCAGCCGGAACACCTGGCGTGGCGGCCCGAGACCGCGCAGACCGCGGTGGAGCCCGTACCCGTTCCGTCGCCGGTCGCACCGGTCCCGGAACCGGAGCCGCTGCCCGTTCCGTCGCCGGATGCGCCGGTCCCGGAACCGGAGCCCGTGCCCGTTCCGTCGCCGGTTGCGCCGGTCCCGGAACCGGAGCCCCTGCCCTCCGCGCCCCGATCACCGTCACCCCGGCCGGTCCACGGCCGTCGTGCCGACCGGGGAGCCCGTGAGGCCGCCCCGCCGATCGCGACGGAGGAGACCCGACTGCGGATGCTGGACCCGGCCGACGAGGAGGACACCGAATCCACTCGCCTTGCAGCGCCGGCCACGACGCCCCGCCTGCGACTTCGTTTCGACGACGGCGCGGAGATCACCATCTCCGCCGCGCATGTCGTCGTCGGCCGGAACCCCCGCACCGACCCCGAGGAGGTCCCCTTCGTGCTCCAGGACTCCACCCGCTCCGTCTCCAAGACCCATCTGCGGGTGAGTCGCGACGGTGAGGGACTGGTCGTGACCGATCTGGGCTCGACGAACGGGTCGGAGGTCCTGACCGCCGAAGGGGAGCGGGAGCCGCTCGCCGCGGGGGAGTCCCGCCCCATCGGTGCGTTCGCAGACCTCGCCATGGGCGACCGGACGCTGCATGTGGAGCTCGTCCCGTGAGCGGACGGGAGACGATGGGACCGACAGGGCGTTCACCGATCGAGGTCGCCGTCGCGTCACGCAGCGACGTCGGCCTGGTCCGTGCCGGCAACGAGGATTCCCTGCTGGCCGCGCCCCCGGTGTTCGTCGTCGCCGACGGCATGGGAGGTCATGATGCCGGGGAGGTCGCCAGCGCGATCGTCGTCGAGGAGTTCGGAACGCTCGCCGGCCGTGCGACAGTCGGGGTGCCGCAACTGGCCGAGGCCCTCGAGAGGGCGGGGGACCGCATCCGCGCGCTCAGCGCCGGGCATCACGGTGCCGGGTACCGGGGAGCGGGCACCACGGTCGCGGCGGCCGCGATCAGCGAGGTCGACGGTTCCGCGTACTGGATCGTCCTGAACCTCGGAGACTCGCGCGTCTACCGCGCCGGCGCCGATGTGTTCGAGCAGGTCAGCGTGGATCACTCCTTCGTGCAGGAGTTGCTGGACCGCGGGGAGATCGACGAGGCCACCGCCCGGGTGCATCCCCAGCGGCACGTGATCACCCGCGCCCTGGGGGCCGGGTCCGACCCCGATCCCGACTTCTGGCTGATCCCGGCCGAGGCCGGCGACCGCCTGCTGGTGTGCTCCGACGGGTTGAGCGGAGAGGTTCCCGATGACCGGATCGAACAGGTGCTGCGCGAGGCCGTCGATGTGGAGTCTGCCTGCGCGGACCTGCTGGAGCAGGCCCTCGACGCCGGGGCCCGCGACAACGTCTCCCTGATCGTGGTCGAAGCGCTCGCCGTGAGGTGCGGTGACCCGGCGGCGGAGGACACCGCCCCCCGTGGTGCCCACCGGAGCGAGGACACCGCGCCGCGGATGCACGACACCGCTCCGCGGGTGCGTGTGCAGCAGGCGGGTGACCGATGAACGAGGAGCGCACGGACTCTGCGGAACCAGCCGACGCCCCCGCCCTGTTCGGCGTCGGGACCTGGGTGCACCCGGGCCCGGCCACGTTGATCTCCCGCGGTGTCGCCTGGGCCCTGCTCGTGCCCGCCGCGCCGAAATCCCTGATCGACACGATGTGGGACGCTCTCGTCGACCTGCCGAGCGACCCGGATGGGCTGCTGACCGCCGTGGTCGACGCCACCGGAGCGGAGGATGCCGGGAGCCTGCCACCGATTCTGTGCGGTGTCGAGCATGACGGTTCCGCGGTGCTGCTGGTCGCCGGCAGTTCGGTGCTCGCCGTGGACAGCCCCGAGGGCCGCGTGATCGTCCGCGCCGGAGACGACGGTGCGGGGCGGGTCGAGACGATCCCCGCCGTCTGGCGGATCGCCTTCGGGTCGTTGCCCGCAGAGGGCGGCCCCGGGACCCTGCGGACCGTGGAGGGCATGTGCCGGGTCCGCGGTTTCGCGCGGATGGTCGTGGAACCGAGCAGCCTCACTGCCGACCAACGCTCCGAGCTCGCTCGCCGCGTCGCTGAGGACGGCGGGGCGATCACCGACCCCGACGCTCCGCCTCCGCCGACCCCGGCGCCGTCAGAACCCGCCGCCGGGGCCCCCGCCCCGACGGCGCCGCGCCCGACGGCCGCGACGGCGACCGCCACGACTGCCCCGTCAGCACCACCCGGTGGGCCCTCCACAGCGCCATCCGCAACGGCCCCGGAACCGGCGGCTCCGAGCGTGTTCGCAGGGTTGTTCTCCTCGCGCCCGGCGACTCCGACGTCGTCCGTCGACGATCCCGTTGCGGCGCCCGAGTCGCGTCCCGCGGAGCCCGTTGCGGCGTCCGAGTCGCGTCCCGCGGAGCCCGTTGCGGCGTCCGAGTCGCGTCCCGTCGAGTCGCCGCGGAGCCCGAAGCCCGAGGCATCGCAGTCCGAGCCGGGGCCGACGCAGCCCGCCCGGCGGCGGGCCAGCCTCTTCGACATCCTGGCCCGCACGGCCCAGACGGACCATGGCCCCGAGACCCCGGGGTCCGCGGGAGACACCCAGGGGACCCTGCCCGAGGACGCCACCGTGGATCCTGCGAGTTTCCGCGAGGACACCGCCGACCCCGTGCACCCCCAGGCACCGGCTGCGGAGACGTCGCCGACGTCGTCCTCGGGGACGTCGTCGCCGCCGTCCCCGTCGCCCGACTCGCCCCCGGCCGATGGCCTGGCAGGTCGTGCCGATCCCGCGCTGCCGGAGGAGGACACGATCCTCAGCAGATCCGGTGCCGGGGCCGGCCCGCACCGGGTCCCCGTGCCGGAGACGGAGACCGCCGCCGCGCCTGCCTCACCTGTTCCGCAGCCCTCGGCATCGCCCTCCGCTGCGGGTGCCTACGACGACCTGTTCGGCCAGACGATCGCCCGACGCATCGAGGATGCGGCCGTGCGGCGCTCGTCGGAGGAGGACACCCCGGAGCGGGAGACCACCGCGGAGGAGACTGCTGATGGTGGCGCCTCCGATACCCCCGATGCCGCGCCGTCCGCGGAGTCGGTCGCCGTCCCCGCGCCCGCCTCGCCTGTGACGCCGCCGGCACCTCCCCTCATCGACTGGGTACCGGGGGTCCGTCGCGCCTCCGCGCCGCGGGTCGAACCCCCCTCCCGGCGTGATTCCTTCGCGGACCGCCCGGCCGCCCCATCGCGGCGTCCGGTTCCCACCTCCCCGCCCGCCCCCGCCGCGCAGCCCGCTCAACCCGCCGCGTCCTCCCCGGCCGGGCAGGCCGCGCCGCCCGCCGCGCGGGAGCGCGCGTCGACCCACCTCAGCGCCGACCACACCCTCGGTCCTCTCGAGGGCCGGGGGATGGCGGGAGCCTCCCCCCAGGACGCGACCGGGGCCCCGGAGGTCCTGGTCACAGGCCTGCTGTGCGCCCAGGGGCACCCGAATCCCCCGGAACTGACGGCCTGCCAGGTCTGCGCGCAACCGCTCGGGGGCGCCCCCGGGCCGGTGCGCCGCCCCCCGCTGGGCGTCGTGGAGATCTCCACCGGCGGCAGCTTCCCGCTCGACCGCAGCGCCGTCGTCGGGCGACGGCCGCGTGCCTCCCGCGTCGCCGAGGGAGAGGTCCCCCGGCTGGTCACCGTCCCCAGCCCGCAGCAGGATGTCTCCCGCTCCCACATCGCGTTCACCCTCGAGGGGTGGTACGTGATGGTCACCGACCTCGCCACGACCAACGGCACGCATCTGTACCGCTACCGCGGACCGGTGATCCGCCTGCGCGCCCATGAGCCCGTCGCCATGCGGCCCGGGGATGAGCTCGACCTCGGCGACGGGGTGCGCCTGCGACTGAGGAGCTCCCGATGACCCGACGTCCACCGGCTCCGGCCCCCGAGCTCACCGGGTACCACTACGAATCGCTGCTGGGATCCGGCGGGTTCGCCGACGTGTTCCTGTATCGGCAGGAGCGGCCCCAACGTCGGGTCGCGATCAAGGTGCTGCTGGCCGACACCTCGGATGCCGCCGTGCGCAGCCAGTTCGACGCCGAGGCCGACACCATGGCCGCGGTCTCCACCCACCCGTCGATCGTGACGATCCACCACGCGGATGTCGCCCCCGACGGTCGGCCGTACATCGTCATGGAGTACTGCCCCCACCCCAACTACGGGGTCCGGTTCCGCCGGGAACGCATCTCCGTCGCGGAGGTGCTGCGCACGGGGGTGCAGCTCGCCGGAGCGGTGGAGACCGCCCACCGTGCCGGCATCCTCCATCGCGACATCAAGCCGGCGAACATCCTGGTCACCGAGTACCGTCGTCCGGCGCTCACGGATTTCGGCATCTCCATCGCCACCACCGCCACCCCGGAGGCCGCCGAGAACGCCGGTCTGTCGGTGCCCTGGGCGCCCCCGGAGTACTTCTCCGACCCGCCCACCGCCGATGTCCGCAGTGATGTCTTCTCCCTCGGGGCCACGCTGTACTCCCTGCTGGCCGGCCGCACCCCGTTCGAGGAACCCGGCGGACGCAACAGCGTCTCCGAGTTGATGCGCCGCATCGCCACCGAACCGGTGCCTCCGATCAACCGCCCGGACGTGCCGGCGGAACTGATGCGGGTGCTGTCCACGGCCATGGCGAAGGACCCGATGGGTCGGTACTCCTCTGCTCTGACGCTGGGTCGCGCGCTGCAGCAGATCGAGCGGATGCTCGCGCTGCCGGTCACCGCGGTGGACGTCCTGGACGAACGGCTCGGCACCCTTCAGACCGGTGACGATGCCGAACCGGGGGAGGGGCCCGCCGACGAGCTCGAGCAGCACACCCGCATCCGCGCCCTCACCCTGCCGGACGGCACCAGCGGGGGAGGGATGGAGGACGATCCCTTCGCCGGGGTGGCGCCGGCCCTGGAGTTCTCCCGCCCCACCGTGAGCGGCACCCGCACCGTCGCCACCGAGCACACCTCCCCAGGGGCTGGCAGCCTCGCGGCCGGCCCCCAGGCCGCGGGCGCCGAGGGTGTCGCGACCGCCCCGCGCCGCCACGACGGTGGGGCGTCGCCGACCGATGCCGATCCCGCGGCTCCGCCGGGGGAATCGCGCCCCCGTCGTCGTCTGCCCGCCTGGGTCGGACTCCTCGCCGCGGTGCTGCTGGTGGGTGCCGTGGCCACCGGCTCCGTGCTCTCGGCCCGCACCCTGCTGCCCGAGGCCGACACCGGCACCGGGGACGACCGCGGCCCGATCCTCATCGGGCGACAGCCCGCAGCGGTGTCCGACCTGCAGCTCACCCAGATCCGGCCGCAGGAGGGCGTGGACCCGGCGCTGATCCTGGTGGAATGGACCCCGGCGACCGACTTCCGGGAGACCGATGCGGTGCAGCTGGCGTGGCAGGACCTGCCTGAGGGGTACGACCGGTTCGAGAACCTGGAGCCGGTGAGGGGACGCCGTGCGATGGTGATCGAGCAACCATCCGGTATCTCCTCCGTCTGCCTCGACGCCACCGTCGTGACGGAGGACGGCCAGTCCAGCGACCCCCAGGAGACGTGCCTCACCGTCGGGTGAGCGCATCCGGGGCGGCATCCCCGCCCGAGTGCAGAAGGAGCCAGCGTGGCGTCGAGCATCACCGTGGAGTACTGCGGCGAGTGGTACCGGGTCGACCCCGGTGACGAGCTCGTCATCGGACGGGACGCCGACCTGAGTATCGACGCTGACAACCAGTTCCTCCACCGCCGCTTCCTCACCGTCGTGCAGGTCGAGAGCATGTGGTGGCTGGTGAACATCGGCAGCCGGCTGTCCGCCACCGTCACCGACGCCGACGGCACCATGCAGGCGTGGCTCGCACCGGAGGCACGCATCCCCCTGGTGTTCCCCGAGACCCGGGTGGTGTTCACCGCAGGCCCCACCACCTACGACCTTGCGATCCACGCGGAGTCCGCCCAGTTCCAGCCGATCCCCAGCGAGGACCAGCCCGCCGGGGACTCCACGGTCGGGGCGGTGCCGCTCACCCTCAGTCAGAAACTGCTGATCCTGGCGCTCGCCGAGCCGATGCTGCTGCGGGAGGGCACGGGGATGAGCGCCGTCCCGACCTCCGCCCAGGCCGCCGAGCGCCTCGGCTGGCCCCGCACGAAGTTCAACCGCAAGCTCGACAACGTCTGCGACAAACTCGATCGCATGGGGGTGCGGGGACTGCGCGGTGGGCCCGGCAAGCTCGCCAGCAATCGTCGCGCCCGGCTCGTCGAGCACGCGGTGTTCTCCCGCCTGGTGACGGCGGAGGACCTGCCCCTGCTGGACAGTTCCGCGCAGGAGAACGACGACGACTGATCCCCGGCCGCGGCCCATCGACCCCGGCCCCATGAGCACCATGAGCACTGATCCCGACCGCCCCCGCCCCGCCCGGAGAACACCCGCATGCGCATCAAGCTGACCCTGCGCCGCCCCGAGGACCGGTTGACCGACCTCGAGGTCACCGCCGATGCCACCGCCACCGTGGGGGATGTCGCCTCGGCGCTGTACCTCGCCGACCCGATGCGGCGCCGCACCGAGGCCCCCGAGGGACTCACCCTGCAGGTGCAGGATCCCGGGGCCGGTGAGGGGGCGCGCGGGGTGCGCAGCCTCGACCGTGATGCGGACCTCATCGAAGCCGGTCTGCGATCCGGCAGCATCATCTCGATCGCCCGCTCCGGTGAACGGTTCACCGCGGGGGGAGAGGGGCGCGGCCCCGCTGTCGCGCTGCTGCGGGTGCTGTCCGGACCCGCAGCGGGGCGGGAGTTCCCTCTTCCCAGCGGTTCCTCCGTGATCGGCCGGGCCCCCGAGGCGGATGTGCGCATCGCCGATCCCGAACTGTCGCAGCGCCACGCCCGCATCAACGTCACCGACGTGGTGGAGGTGGTCGACATCCGCTCCACCCACGGGGTGGAGATCGCGGGGGAGCGGGTGCAGCGTGCCGCCCTGGGGCCCGCCGACACGGTGCGCATCGGTGGCACCACCTTCGCGGTGGTGCTGCTGCACCGCCTCGGCGGGGCGGCGCCCTCGTCCCCGGTGGTGGAGTTCAACCGGTCGCCGCGCGTGGTGCCCCGCTTCCCGTACCGGCCGATGCCGGCGCCGGTGCCGCCGAAGGAACCCGCCCCGCAGTTCTTCCCGATCTTCATGATGGTCGCGCCGCTGATCATGGGCGCGCTCATGTTCAGCATCACCCGCAGCCCGTATGCGCTGATGTTCGTGGTGATGATGCCGCTGATGGCCACGGCCGGATACCTCAATCGGCACTTCCAGCAGCGCAAACAGCTGGAACGCGAGATCCGGCGCTTCCAGGACTCCATGGCCTCACTGAAACGTCGTGTCAGTGCCGCCCAGGATCTGGAGCGCGCGGTGCGGCTGGTGGAGACGCCCTCGGTGGCGGATGTCGTCGACTCCGCGTTCCGCCTGGGGCGGCTGCTGTGGACCCACCGGCCCGAACATCACGCCTTCGCGACCCTGCGCCTGGGTCTCGGGGTGGCGGAGTCGCGGGTCGGCATCGAGATGCCGTCGGAGAACGACGCCATCGCGGAGTACTGGGATCAGCTGCAGGACTTCCACGAGGAGTACCGCCTGATCGCGGGTGTGCCGATCGTCGCGGACCTGCGCACCGCCGGGAACCTCGGCATCGCCGGCAGCGGGCAGGGAGCGGAGGGTGTCGCCCGGGGGCTGGTGATGCAGGTGGTGGCGCTGCACTCGCCGGCAGAGGTGGTGCTGTGCGGCCTGACCTCACGGTCCAGCCGGCCCCGCTGGGAGTGGATGAAGTGGCTGCCGCACACCTCCAGTCCCTTCTCACCGCTCGACGGCGACCATCTGGCCGACAGCCCCCACCGCGGCACCGCTCTGGTGGCGCGCCTGGAGGAACTCATCGAGCAGCGCTCCGGCGGGGCTCCCGCGCAGCGTCGCGGGCCCCTCACGATCGACATCTCCGAGGAACCGCCGGAGCCGCCCGAACCGGTGCTGCCCGAGGTCGTCGTGGTGGTCGAGGACGACGCCCCGGTGGACCGCGCCCGTCTGGTGAGGATCGCCGAACGCGGGCCGGATGTCGGGGTGCACGTGCTGTGGTGCGCGGCCAACAGCGCGGCGCTGCCGGCCGCCTGCCGGTCGTACATCGCGGTGGAGAACGACACCGAGGGCGCCACCACCGGGCATGTGCGGCTGGGGGAGCGGGCCTACCCGGTCAGCGTCGAGACCGTGTCGGTGGAGGTCGCGACCGGGGTGGCCCGGCACCTGGCGCCGGTGGTCGATGCGGGTGTGCCGATCGACGACGACTCCGACCTGCCCCGCTCCATCAGCTACCTGAAGCTCGCCGGCACCGAGCTGGCGGAGGACGAGCAGGTGATCATCGACCGCTGGAGGGAGAACGGCTCCCTGGTCCCGCGCGACGGCTCGGCCCCGCAGCGGCGCAAGCACGACGCCGACCTGCGCGGTCTCGTCGGCCACAACGGACAGGAACCCTTCCACCTGGACCTGCGGCGCAACGGCCCGCACGCGCTCGTCGGCGGCACCACCGGTGCCGGTAAGTCGGAGTTCCTGCAGTCGTGGGTGATGGGCATGGCGACCGCCCACAGTCCCGACCGGGTGACCTTCCTGTTCGTGGACTACAAGGGGGGAGCGGCCTTCGCGGACTGCGTCGCCCTGCCGCACGCGGTGGGTCTGGTGACGGACCTGTCCCCGCACCTGGTGCGCCGCGCCCTCACATCGCTGCGAGCCGAACTCCACTACCGGGAGCACCTGCTGAACCGGAAGAAGGCCAAGGACCTCGTCTCCCTGGAGCGCACCGGGGACCCGGAGGCCCCACCCAGCCTGATCATCATCGTCGACGAGTTCGCGGCCCTGGCCAAGGAGATCCCGGAGTTCGTCGACGGTGTGGTCGACGTCGCCGCCCGCGGCCGCTCCCTCGGTCTGCATCTGATCCTCGCCACGCAGCGCCCCGCGGGCGTGATCAAGGAGAATCTGCGGGCGAACACGAACCTGCGGATCGCACTGCGCATGGCCGATGAGGCCGACTCGAAGGACATCCTCGGGGACGCCATGGCGGCGCACTTCGATCCGTCGATCCCCGGTCGCGCCGCCGCGAAGACCGGTCCGGGGCGCATCGCCACCTTCCAGACCGCGTATGCGGGCGGCTGGACCACCGACGAACCGGAGCGTGCCCGCATCGACATCGTCGAGCGCGGTTTCGGCACCGGGGAGGTGTGGGACATCCCCGCTCCCGTCGTCGCCGACACCGGGGATCCCGGCCCCAACGACGTCTCCCGCATGGTGCGCACCATCACCCGCGCCGCCGATGCCGCCCAGGTGCCGCGTCCCCGCAAACCCTGGCTGGCGGAGCTCGCCCCCGCCTACGACCTGGCGAAGCTGCCGACGCGCCGTACCGACGAGCAGCTGCTGCTGGGTGTGATGGATGTTCCGGAGAACCAGGAGCAGCCGACCGTCTCCTACCACCCGGATCGGGACGGCAACCTCGCGGTGTACGGCACCGGCGGTTCCGGGAAGTCGACGGCGCTGCGCACCCTGGCGATCGCCGCGGCGAGCACGGTGCGCGGCGGACCCGTGCACGTGTACGGGCTCGACTTCGGCGCCTCGGGACTGCGGATGCTCGAGGAGCTGCCGCATGTCGGCTCGATCATCCCCGGCGACGACGAGGAGCGGGTGGTCCGCCTGCTGCGGACGCTGCGCTCCCTCATCGACCAGCGCGCCGAGGCGTTCGCGCGGGTGCGCGCCGGGTCGATCACCGAGTACCGGCAGCTCGCCGATCGACCCGAGGAGCCCCGGATCCTGCTGCTGGTGGATGGCATGGCCGCGTTCCGCGAGGCCTACGACATGGGGTCGCTGAGCAAGTGGTTCACCACCTTCGTGCAGATCGCCACCGACGGTCGTCCCGTCGGGGTGCATGTGATCGTCACGGGTGACCGCCCCTCGGCGGTGCCCGCGTCGCTCGGTTCGTCCATCCAGCGGCGGTTGATCCTGCGCATGGCCTCCGCCGATGACTACGGCACCTTCGGGGTGGCCAAGGACGTTCTCGACGCCGGGTCCCCGCCCGGCCGCGGGATCCTCGAGGGCCACGAGGTGCAGGTCGCGGTGCATGGCGGGGATGCGAACGTGGCTGTCCAGGCCCGGGAGGTCACCCGCCTGGCGGAGGCCATGCGCCGCGCCGGCATCGGGGAGGCGCCGGAGATCGCGCGCCTGCCGGAGCGGGTGGAGCTGGCGCGTCTGCAGCCCACCGTCGGTGGGCGACCGACGATCGGGGTGGCCGACGAGACCCTGGCGGAGATCGCCCTGGATCCACGCGGGGCCTTCATGGTCACCGGCCCGATGGGGTCGGGTCGCACCACCACTGTCCACACCATCGCCCAGGCGCTGCGTCGCAGCGGGAACCCGCCGCGACTGGTCCGGTTCTCCTCCCGGCCCACCCCGCTCACGGGGCTCGATGTGTGGGATGTGGAGGCCTCCGACGCGGAGCGGGTGCGGCAGCTGGCGGCGGAGCTGCGCGCGACCCTGGAGAACGGGAGCGTGCCCGAAGGCGCCCTGGCCCTCGTGGTCGACGGCGTCGCCGACTTCACCGGCACCGAAGCGGAGAAGGACCTGGACCGGTTGATCCGCACCGCGGTGCGGGAGGGCCAGTTCGTGGTGGGGGAGAACGACGCCGCCACCTGGAACCAGGCGTACACCCTCGCCCAGCCCTTCAAGTCCGGCCGGCGCGGGATCATCCTGCAGCCCAGTGACATGGAGGGGGATTCCCTGCTGGGGACGCCCCTGGGCCGCGTGCGCCGCACCGATTTCCCACCGGGGCGCGGCTTCCTGGTGGCCTCCGGGCGGGCGCTGAAGCTGCAGGTCGCCCTGCCGCAGCAGTGAGGGCGGGCGGTCGGCGGTGACTGTGGAGGAGAGGGCATCCCCATGGGGACCTCTCCCCATGGGCAGCCGGGAGTCGGCTGGATACAGTGACGATGCCGATCGCCGAGACCGAGGAGGAGGCCCTTCATGAGCGGTATGAACGCCCAGGGCATGAACGTGGCGGAAGTGCGCCGGATGGCCGATGAGCTGAACTCCGCCGCCGAGGAGGTGCGCCGGATCTCGCATGAGCTGACCTCGGGTCTGGACGCTGTGGACTGGACCGGGCCCGACGCCGATCAGTTCCGCTCGCAGTGGAGTGGGGAGATGGTCCCCGCGCTGGAGCAGATCGCGGCGGCCGTCGAGGAGCTGGAGCAGAGCGCGCGGTCCAACGCCAAGCAGCAGGAAGACACCTCTGCGCAGTGACCCCCGGGGCGATCGGCCCCACCTGGCCGAGCCCGGCACCGCCACCGCGGTGCCGGGCTCGTGGTATCTGCGGCGCCCGGCCGGCGGGGCGGCGGGTGCGGTGGGCAGACGGGCGTCTCCCTGTGGAGGGAGGACGATCCACATGGGGAGTTGTCCCCATGGTCACCCTTCCGCCCCCGTGGTTACTGTGATGGCACACCCCGGGACGGCGGTGATCGAGCCCACAGGGCACGGTACTGGCTCCCCGGGGGCCGGGGTTCCGGCGTCACCGGACGCCCCCCGACACCCGTCACCGGACACGCGAGAGGAAGGGAAGCGTCATGGCGAAGAAGGGCATGGTCCCCGAGGACGTCGACAAGATGGCTGGAGAGATGGAGAACAAGGCCCAGGAGATCCGGACCATCTACACGGAGGTCAAGGGCCAGGTGGACGGTCTGGACTGGACCGGCCAGGACCGCGACAAGTACGTGGCCGACTTCGAGGCCCAGATCGGTGCAGCCGTGCAGGCCATCGAGGGCAAGCTCGGTGAGACCGCCGAGCGTGCCCGCCAGAACGCCCAGGCGCAGCGCCAGGCCTCCTCGGCCGGCGCCTGATCCACCCACCAGACATCCTGCGAACCAGAGAGGACACGGACATGAACGACTTCCAGGGAATGGTGGCTGAGGACGGCCACGATGTTGCCACCAAGGTCACCCAGGCCGGCGATCGAGTGAGCGAGGCGATCCAGGGCCTGACCCAGATCGTGGAGGGTGTGCAGTGGGTCGGTCCCGACGCCGACACCTACAAGGAGGACTGGGGCGCTTTCGTCAACGGTGATGTCGCCAAGCTGGTCGAGGCGTTCACCACCTTCGGTCAGACCCTCGAGCGGCACGCGACCGAGCAGGACGACACCTCGCAGAACGGCTGACGCACCGCACGGGATCGAGGCACCTGACACCGACCCGCCGCGAACGCTCCGACGGCCCGCCCGGGATTCCGGGCGGGCCGTCGTGGTAAGCAGGGGAGGTCGGTCCTCTCGACCTCAGCGGTAGTTGACGAACTGGACCGCCGTGTCGAGGTCCTTGCCCTTGATGAGGGCGATCACGGCCTGCAGATCATCGCGGCTCTTGGAGCTCACCCGCAGCTCGTCACCCTGGATCTGCGCCTTCACACCCTTGGGGCCCTCGTCGCGGATGATCTTGGAGATCTTCTTGGCCTCCTCGGAGGAGATCCCCTCCTTGAGGTCGGCGACCAGCCGCACGATCTTCCCGGACTGCTTGGGATCACCCACCTCGAGGCTCTTGAGCGACAGGCCACGGCGCAGCACCTTGGACTGCAGCACATCCAGCACCGCCAGCACTCGCTCCTCGGAGTTCGCCTCCATGACGATCTGATCGCCCGACAGGGCGATGCTGGCGTCGACATTGCGGAAGTCGTAGCGCTGGGCCACCTCCTTCGCAGCCTGGTTGACCGCGTTGTCGACCTCCTGGCGGTCGAGCTTGCTGACGATGTCGAAGGACGAATCGGCCATGGGTGTGGTCTCCTCGGGTCGGGCTCCAGGGGAGGAGCCGCTGGTGGTCGGACGGTCGGATGGGACCCCGTGGGGTCCGACGAGCGGACACCCGCGGCGTGCGGGATACCGGGAGGCGGATCGGTGGTGCGGCGGCGGATGCCACCACTCGGCCCTGTGATCAGCCTCATGCGGGCAGACCCCCGCCCCGGTTCGCGCTCCTCGCGGCGAGCCGGTATGCTCGCTGAGTCGGTTCGGCGGCCTCGAGAGGGGATGCCGGATCCCGCACCCGGCAGGTTACCCGAGTGGCCAAAGGGGGCTGACTGTAAATCAGCTGGCATTGCCTACGGGGGTTCGAATCCCTCACCTGCCACCGCCGAGGATCATGTGATCTGAGGCACCGGAGCGGAGCGGCGAATTGCTCTTCGAGCAGGTAGCCGGTACTGTTCTTCGGGTTGCCCTGATAGCTCAGTCGGCAGAGCATCTCCATGGTAAGGAGAAGGTCAAGGGTTCGATTCCCTTTCAGGGCTCTGATGGATGCGCGGCCCGATCTCGCGAGAGATCGGGCCGTCGTGTCGATCACGCCGGGGTAGCTCAGACGGTCAGAGCGCACGACTCATAATCGTGAGGTCGCGGGTTCGATCCCCGCCCTCGGTACCACTCCGGCCCCCGCGGTCGGCGTGCATGCACCTCCGCTCCCGCCCGCCGGGGGCATTCACCGGCGCACGGCCCGTGTGCGCCCTCGGACGGAAAAGAGGCGAACCGTGGCGAGCAAGAGCTCCGACGTGCGGCCCAAGATCACGATGGCCTGCACCGAGTGCAAGTCCCGCAACTACATCACCAAGAAGAACCGCCGCAACACCCCGGATCGGCTGGAGCTGTCGAAGTTCTGCCCGACCTGCGGCAAGCAGACCCTGCACCGCGAGACCCGCTGAGCGGTCCGCTGCACACGAAGGCCACTCGGAGGTATGCCCCCGAGTGGCCTTCAACGTTCCCGCCCTACTCCCAGGAGGCATCGTGAGCGCCACCCCTGACCCGTCCTTCGCGGGGCGGTCCTACCCGCCCGGTCCCGCGGAGGAGGTCTCCGCCGTGAAGATCGCGGAGTTCGCGCGGGCCACTGGTGTCACGCATCCCGTGAGCCTCGATGCCGAGGCCGCCCGGGCCGCCGGGTACGCCGACGTCGTCGCCCCGCCCACCTTCCTGGTCGCCCTCGCGCAGGCCACCGAGGCGCAGTACATCGAGGATCCCGCCGCCGGAGTGGATTTCTCCCGCGTCGTCCACGGTGAGGAGACCTTCGAGCTCCAGCGCCCCGTGGTCGCGGGGGACCGGCTCGTCCCGACACTCACCGTCGAGTCCATCCGCGCAGTCGGCGGCAACGCCATGATCACCACCCGGGTGGACATGACCGACGCCGACGGCCGCCTCGTGGCCATCGTCCGCTCCAGCATCGTCGTGCGCGGCGAGTGAGGACAGACCCGATGAACAGCACCCTCCAGCGGCCCCGCCTCGCCGATCTCCGCGTCGGCCAGGAGGTGGCCCGACGCACTCTCGAGATCACCCGTGACACCCTCGTGCGGTACGCCGGGGCGTCGGGGGACTTCAACCCGATCCACTACAACGATGAGGTCGCCCGCTCTGTCGGCCTCGACGGGGTGATCGCCCACGGCATGCTCACCATGGGGCGGGTGTTGGCGGTCGTCGTCGACTGGGCCGGTGACCCCGGCGCCGTCCTCGGCTGCGGCGCCCGCTTCACCAGCCCGGTGCCGGTGCCCGCCCAGGGCGCCGCCCTGGTCGAGGTCGTCGCCACCATCGGTGCCCTGGACGCCGAGGCCGGCACCGCGCGCGTGGACCTGCAGGCGACCCTCGACGGCACCAAGGTTCTCGGACGCACTCGCGCCACCGTCCGCCTGGAGACGACGGAGGGGGACGCATGAGGCTCGCCGATCTCACCACGCTGCGCGTCGGTGGCCCGATAGCATCGCTGATCGAGGCCCATGACGAGGACACTCTGGTCGAGGCGGTGCGCGGCGCCGACGAGGCCGGTGACCCGCTGCTCGTGATCGGCGGCGGCAGCAATCTCCTCGCCTCCGATGAGCCCTTCGCCGGGACCGTCGTGGTCGTGCGGGACCCGGGGACCGCCCCGCGGATCGACCTGGAGGACGACGGCGCCCAGACCGCCTGCAGTCTCGAGGAGGCCGGGGTGATGGCGACCGACGCCTCGACGTCCGGTCCTGCGACCGGTGCCACGGGGGCACCCGGGGTTGCGGACGCCGCGCCATTCGACGCCGCCTGCGGAGGCGCCCTGGTGGAGCACTTCGCCGGTGTGGAGTGGGACCGGGCCGTGGAGCACGCGGTGCGACGGCACCTGGTCGGCATCGAAGCCCTGTCGGGCATCCCCGGCAGCGTCGGCGCCACCCCGATCCAGAATGTCGGGGCGTACGGGCAGGAGGTCGCCCAGACCATCGCCCGCGTGCGCACCTGGGACCGCCAGGAGCAGCGGGTGCGGACCTTCACCGCAGCCGAATGCGCCTTCGCGTACCGCGACAGCGTCTTCAAGCGCACCCGCTTCGAGGGCGCGGCCCCGTCGGCCACCGGGCGTTGGGTGGTGCTGTCGGTGACCTTCCAGCACCACATCGGATCCGTCTCGGCCCCCGTACGGTATGCCGAGTTGGCGCGTCGACTCGGCGTCGAGGCGGGGCAGCGGGTGCCGATGGACCGGCTGCGTGAGGAGGTGCTGCGCATCCGCGCCGGCAAGGGCATGGTCCTGGACCCCGCCGACCACGACACCTGGAGCGCCGGCTCCTTCTTCACCAACCCGATCCTGCCCGCCGCGCAGGCCGAGCGGCTGCCCGAGGACGCCCCCCGGTTCCCCACCGACGACGGTCGGGTGAAGACCAGCGCCGCATGGCTGATCAGCCACGCCGGGTTCGACCGCGGCTTCGCCGTCGGCCCCCGCGCGAGTCTGTCCACCAAACACTCCCTCGCGCTGACGAACCGCGGGGGTGCGACCGCCGCGGACATCGCGGAGCTGGCCCGGACGGTGCAGTCCGGAGTCCAGGACCGCTTCGGCATCCACCTGGAGCCGGAGCCCGTCAGGCTCGGAGTGGATCTGTAGGTCGCGCGCCTAGGATGACCCTCGACGGGGTCGACCGCGCCGCCTCCCGACGGACCGCCGCGTCGCCCCATCTCCTCGACCGATGACGTCCGTAGGAGGACCGATGAACATTCTCGACCAGTCGCTCGCCGAGGTCGACCCGGACATCGCCCGGGTGCTCGACCGCGAGCTCGATCGCCAGCGCCGCATGCTGGAGATGATCGCCTCGGAGAACTTCGTGCCGCGTGCGGTGCTCCAGGCCCAGGGGTCGGTCCTCACCAACAAGTACGCCGAGGGGTACCCGGGAGCGCGCTACTACGGCGGCTGCGAGGAGGTCGATGTCGCCGAGGAGCTCGCCATCCAGCGGGCCAAGGACCTGTTCGGGGCGGACCACGCCAACGTGCAGCCGCACTCCGGTGCCACCGCGAACGCCGCGGTCATGCACGCCCTCGCCCGCCAGGGCGACACCCTCATGGGTCTGTCGCTCGCCCACGGCGGCCACCTCACCCACGGCATGAAGATCAACTTCTCCGGCCGTCTGTACAACATCGCCGCCTATGAGGTGGACCCCGCCACCGGTCGCATCGACATGGATCGGGTGCGCGAGCTCGCCCGTGAGGCCCGCCCGAAGGTCATCGTGGCCGGGTGGTCGGCCTACCCGCGCCAGCTCGACTTCGAGGCGTTCCGTTCCATCGCCGACGAGGTCGGCGCCCACCTGTGGGCCGACATGGCGCACTTCGCCGGCCTGGTCGCCGCGGGGCTGCACCCGAGCCCCGTGCCGTACGCCGACGTCGTCTCCACCACCATCCACAAGACCATCGGCGGTCCCCGCTCCGGGATGATCCTGTCCACCTCCGAGTGGGCCAAGAAGATCGATTCCGCCGTGTTCCCCGGGCAGCAGGGCGGCCCGCTGATGCATGTGGTGGCCGCGAAGGCCACCGCGCTGAAGATCGCCGCGTCGGAACAGTTCAAAGATCGCCAGCAGCGCACCCTCGAGGGTGCGAAGATCCTCGCGGACCGTCTGCAGCAGTCCGATACGAAGGCTGCCGGCATCAAGGTCCTCTCCGGTGGCACCGACGTGCACCTGGTGCTGGTGGACCTGGTGGAGTCCTCCCTCGATGGCCAGATGGCGGAGGACCGCCTCCACGAGGTCGGCATCACCGTCAACCGCAACGCCGTCCCCAACGACCCGCGCCCGCCGAAGATCACCTCCGGCCTGCGCATCGGCACCCCGGCCCTGGCCACCCGCGGTTTCGGCACCGAGGAGTTCACCGAGATCGCCGACGTCATCGCCCTGGCCCTCCAGGACGGTGCCGACCTCGAGGCCCTTCGTCGCCGCACCCAGGCCCTCGCCGAGGCCAACCCGCTCTACCCGGGGCTCGTCCAGTACTGACCGGTCGCGCATCGGTCGGGGCCCGACGCCCCGAGCAGCATCCCAGAAGTCAACGTCACTGAAAGGACCCCTGTGACCGCACAGATCCTCGACGGCAAGGCGACCGCGAAGGCCATCAAGGCCGAGCTCGCCGAGCGCGTCCAGAAGCTCGTCGACGCCGGCCACCCGCGCCCCGGCCTGGCCACCGTGCTGGTGGGCGATGACCCGGGCAGCCAGTCGTACGTCGCCGGCAAGCACCGCGACAGCAAGCAGATCGGCCTGAACTCGATCCAGAAGCACCTCCCGGCGGACGCCACCCAGGAGGACGTCGAGGCCGTCATCAACGAGCTGAACAACGACCCGGCCTGCACCGGGTACATCGTCCAGCTGCCGCTGCCCAAGCACCTCGACCAGGACAAGATCATCGAGATGATCGACCCGGCCAAGGACGCCGACGGTCTGCACCCGACGAACCTCGGGCGCCTGGTGCTCAACGCGAACAACCCGATCTACACCCCGCTGCCGTGCACCCCGCGCGCCGTCATCGAGCTGATGGCCCGCTACGGCCTGGACCTCAAGGGCAAGGACGTCGTGGTCATCGGCCGCGGCGTCACCGTCGGCCGCTCCATCGGCCCGCTCATCACCCGCCGCGAGTTCAACGCCACCGTCACCCTCACCCACACCGGCACCAAGGACCTGTCCTCGCACCTCAAGCGCGCCGACGTGATCGTCGCCGCCGCGGGCAGCGCCCACATGGTCAAGCCGGAGGACGTCAAGCCCGGTGCCGTCGTCCTCGACGTGGGCGTCTCTCGTGTGGAGGCCACCGAGGAGGGCGGCAAGGCCACCCTGTCCGGTGATGTCGACCCGGCCGTGGCGGAGGTCGCCTCGTGGATCTCCCCGAACCCCGGCGGCGTGGGCCCGATGACCCGCGCCCTGCTGGTCACCAACGTGGTGGAGATGGCCGAGCACCAGGCCGGCATCGGCCTGGACCAGTGATCTGATCTGATCCGCACCCGTCCCCGACGGGCGAGGCGGCCCCGGAGCCACGGCTCCGGGGCCGCTGCGCGTTCTGGGATACTCGAGACCATGGCTCTCACCATTGCGACCGTGAACGTCAACGGCCTGCGCGCCGCCGCCCGCAAGGGGATGCCCGACTGGCTCGCGAGCACCGCGGCCGACATCATCACCCTGCAGGAGGTCCGCGCACCCGTGGAGCTCGTGGCCGGTCTGCTGGGAGAGGGCTGGTCAGTGGCGGCCAGTGCCTCCGAGCTCAAGGGTCGCGCCGGGGTCGCCCTCGCCGCCCGCACCGCCCGGCAGGACATCGACCTCGAGGCCGCGCGCGCCGGCCTGCCGGGGCTCGAGGACCCCTCCCACACCGGGCGGTGGCTCGAGGCAGACCTCGACGACCCCTTCGGTGACGGCCGCGCCCTCACCGTGGTGTCCTGCTACCTGCACTCCGGCAACGTCGACAAGCCGCAGACCATGACCGACAAGTACGCCTTCCTCGATGCGATGGTCGAGCGCCTGTCGGCCCTGCGCGCCGACGGGCGCCACGTGGTGCTCACCGGTGACCTCAACATCGCCCACCAGAACAACGACATCAAGAACTGGAAGGGCAATCTGGCATCGGCCGGATTCCTGCCCGAGGAGCGCGCCTACTTCACCCGGCTGATGGGGGAGCAGGGCGACGGCCTCGGCGCACAGGGGGAGCCGTGGATCGACGTGCATCGCACCCTCGTCGGTGACCGGCCCGGTCCGTACACCTGGTGGTCGCAGCGCGGCAAGGCCTTCGACAACGACTCGGGCTGGCGCCTGGACTATCAGATCGCGACGCCGGACCTCGCCGCCCGGGCCGTCAGCGCCCAGGTGGATCGCGCCCCGAGCTACGACACCCGCTGGAGTGACCACGCACCGCTCGTCATCCGATACGAATGAGCCCGCGCCCCGACGCTATGCACGCTCGGGCCCGTGCGTCGCGCCCCACCCCTGCATGCTTTGCGCGCCTGGTTTCCACGTTCTGGAAACCAGGCGCGCACACTGAGCAGGGCACGTGGCCGGGCGGCAGCCGACGAGCCGGGACCCGAGGTCGGGACTGGGTGCCGGGTGGCCGGGCGCAACCCGGGGTGGTCGGGCACGCCCCCGGGCCACCTCGTCAGATCCGGCCGCTGATGACCGCCTGCTTCACCTCGGCGATCGCCTTCGTGACCTCGATGCCGCGGGGACAGGCCTCGGAGCAGTTGAAGGTGGTGCGGCAGCGCCACACACCCTGCTTGGAGTTGAGAATCTCCAGGCGCTGCTCCCCGGCGTCATCACGGGAGTCGAAGATGAAGCGATGGGCGTTGACGATCGCCGCCGGACCGAAGTACTGCCCGTTCGTCCAGAAGACGGGGCAGGAGCTGGTGCAGGCCGCGCACAGGATGCACTTGGTGGTGTCGTCGAAACGCTCACGCTGCTCGGCGGACTGCAGGCGCTCCCGGCTGGGCTCCTGACCGTGCGCCACCAGGAACGGCATGATCTCGCGGTAGGAGTCGAAGAACGGCTCCATGTTCACGATCAGGTCCTTCTCCACCGGCAGCCCCTTGATCGGCTCGACCGTGATGGGCTTGGACAGGTTGAGGTCCTTGAGCAGGGTCTTGCAGGCCAGGCGGTTACGGCCGTTGATCCGCATCGCGTCAGAACCGCAGATGCCGTGGGCGCAGGAGCGGCGGAAACTCAGCGAGCCGTCCTGGTGCCACTTGATCTCGTGCAGGGCATCGAGCACACGGTCGGTGCCGTGCATGGTGACGGTGAAGTCCTGCCAGTGGGTCTTCCCGTCACCCTCGGGGTTGTACCGGGCGATCCGCAGAGTCACCTCGAACGAGGGGATCTCCGTGGCGGCGGAGTCCTGGGCCGCTCCCCGGGCCGGGTCCTGAGCGGTCGGCCGGGCGTCCTGGGGGGCCGAGCCCTCGGCACGCTCCCGGGGGGCGTCGGCGGCGGGGTTCTGGTCGACGGCAACGGACATCAGAACGTGCGCTCCTTCGGCTCGTAACGGGTGATGACGACGGGCTTGGTGCCCAGGCGGATGCCGGTGCCCTCGTCGCCCTGACCGTCCAGGGTGCGGTAGGCCATGGTGTGCCAGAGGAACTCGGCATCGTTGCGCTTGTCGTAGTCCTCGCGGAAGTGACCACCGCGGGACTCGCGCCGGTTCAGTGCGCCGAGGGTCACGACCTCCGCGAGGTCCAGCAGGAAGCCCAGCTCGACGGCCTCGAGCAGATCGAGGTTGTAGCGGCGGCCCTTATCCTGCACCGCCACATGGGCGTAGCGCTCCTTGAGGGCGGCGATGTCCGCGAGGGCCTGGCGGCAGGTCTCCTCGGTACGGAACACCTGGACGTTGGCGTCCATCGTCTCCTGCAGGTCACGGCGGATGTCGGCGACGCGATCCTGCGTGGCCGGGCGGTCACGCAGCCGCTCCAGCAGCTCCACGGTCGGCTGCTCCGAACCGTCGGGCAGCTCCGCGAGCTCGACCTCGGCGGCGTGCTGGGCAGCGTAGACACCGGCGCGCTTGCCGAAGACGTTGATGTCCAGCAGGGAGTTGGTGCCCAGGCGGTTGCCGCCGTGCACCGACACGCAGGCGACCTCGCCGGCGGCGTACAGGCCGGGGATGACGTCCGACTCGTTGCGCAGCACCTCGCCCTTGATGTTCGTGGGGATGCCGCCCATGCCGTAGTGCGCCGTGGGGTACACCGGCACCGGCTCCGTGTACGGCTCCACGCCGAGGTAGGTGCGGGCGAACTCGGTGATGTCCGGCAGCTTCGCGTCGATGTGCGCGGGCTCCAGGTGCGTCAGGTCCAGCAGCACGTAGTCCTTGTTCGGGCCGGCGCCACGGCCCTCGCGCACCTCGTTCGCCATGGCACGGGCCACGACGTCGCGCGGCGCGAGGTCCTTCAGCGTCGGGGCGTAACGCTCCATGAAGCGTTCCATGTCGGCGTTGCGCAGGATGCCGCCCTCGCCGCGGGCTGCCTCCGACAGCAGGATGCCCAGGCCCGCGAGGCCCGTCGGGTGGAACTGGAAGAACTCCATGTCCTCCAGCGGGATGCCGCGACGCAGCGCCATGGCCGGGCCGTCACCGGTGAGGGTATGGGCGTTCGACGTGGTCTTGAACATCTTGCCGAAGCCACCGGTGGCGAACACCACCGACTTCGCGCGGAAGACGTGCACCTCGCCGCTGGCGAGCTCGTAGGCGACGACACCCGCGGCGCGGACATCCTCATCGGTGCGGGGATCGCCGGTCAGCAGCACGTCCAGCACGTAAAACTCGTTGAAGAACTCCACGCCCTGCTTCACGCAGTTCTGGTACAGCGTCTGCAGGATCATGTGTCCGGTGCGGTCGGCCGCGTAGCAGGAGCGACGCACCGGCGCCTCACCGTGGTTGCGGGTGTGGCCGCCGAAGCGACGCTGGTCGATCCGTCCCTCGGGGGTGCGGTTGAACGGCAGACCCATCTTCTCCAGGTCGAGCACCGCGTCGATGGCCTCCTTGGCCATCACCTCGGCGGCGTCCTGGTCCACCAGGTAGTCACCGCCCTTGACGGTGTCGTAGGTGTGCCACTCCCAGTTGTCCTCCTCGACGTTCGCCAGGGCGGCGCACATGCCGCCCTGGGCGGCGCCGGTGTGGGACCGGGTGGGGTACAGCTTGGTGAGCACCGCGGTGCGGGCACGGCTGCTGGACTCCAGCGCCGCGCGCATGCCCGCGCCACCGGCGCCGACGATCACCACGTCATAGGAATGGGTCTGCATGGAGGGGTGTCTCCTCAGGACGATGACGGACGGTGGCCGGTCGAGGACATCAGCCCCGGCAGACCGCCAGGGCGGAGTTCGGGTCGAGGCACGGATCGAAGGTGAAGATCACCAGGGTGCCCAGGGCGATGGTGATCGCCACGGCCAGCAGCAGCAGGGTCTTGAGCACCAGACGGGTGGTGGGGCGGTGGGCGTAGTCGTCGATGATCGTGCGCACACCGTTGCCGCCGTGGAGCAGGCCGAGCCACAGCATGAGCAGGTCCCACACCTGCCAGAAGGGGCTGGACCACTTGCCGGCCACGAACGCGAAGTCGATGCCCTTGACGCCCTCGCCGAGGACGAGGTTCACCAGCAGGTGGCCGAACACGAGGATCACGAGCAGCACACCGGACAGCCGCATGAACAGCCAGGCGAGCATCTCCGTGTTGACGCCGCCGCGGCCGGTGCGGCGGTAGCGGGTGCTCGGCTCGGGGATGGAGGTGGTCGTCATCGTCAGTGGCCTCCGCCGGAGAACATGTGGATCAGGTGGACGGGCACGAATCCGAGCATCAGCACCACCCACAGGGCGATGACGCCCCAGAAGAGCTGACGCTGGTAGCGGGCGCCGGCGGGCAGGAAGTCCACCAGGATCACGCGCAGGCCGTTGAGGGCGTGGAAGAGGATCGCGGCGACGAGGCCCATCTCGCCCAGGCCGAACACCACCGTCTTGTAGTGGCCGATCACTTCGTTGTACGCCTCAGCGGAGACCCGCACGAGCGCCGTGTCCAGCACGTGCACGAGCAGGAAGAGGAAGATGAGCATGCCGGACACGCGGTGCGCGACCCAGGACCACATGCCCTCGCGTCCGCGGTAGAGCGTCCCGGACTGGGCTGATGCCACGAAAGCCTCCCGGTGAGACGGATCGATGATTCGGTCGGGTCGCGCCGGGGTGTGCAGCGGCGCACAGTCCTCCGGGCGGCGCGGTCAGGCTACCACCGCGGGTGGCTGTGCGCCCGGTGGCGCCCCGCACCACCTGCGCCCGGATCGCTCTTTAGGGTGGCGCCATGTCGGATTCCGCCGCTGCGCCCGCCCCTGCGCCCGCCCGTTCCTCCCATGACGCCCCCGAGCCCATCGCTCCCTTCGTCCCGGTGATCCCGGCCGGGGGATCCGGGACGCGTCTGTGGCCGCTGTCGCGGCGCGATCACCCCAAGTTCCTCCTGGACCTCACCGGCAGCGGCCGCTCGCTGCTGCAGGCGACCGTCGACCGGCTGGCCCCACTGTCCGATCGCCCTCCGCTGGTGGTCACCGGCAGGGCCCACGCCCCGGCCGTCCGCGCGCAGGTGGGGGAGAGCGCCCGGGTCCTCGCCGAGCCGTCGCCGCGCAACTCTATGCCCGCGATCGCCCTGGCCGCCGCCGTCGCCCACGCTGCCGACCCCGACGCCGTCATCGGGTCCTTCGCGGCGGACCACCTCATCGCCCCCCAGGAACGCTTCGAGCAGGCGGTCACGGCCGCCCGCCGCGCCGCGGAGCTCGGGTACCTGGTCACCCTCGGCATCGAACCGACGCATCCGGCCACCGGGTTCGGATACATCGAGAGCGGTCAGCCCCGGGATCAGGAGGCGACCGACGCCCTGCGAGCCGCCGGGGCGGAACCCGTCGTCCGCTTCGTGGAGAAGCCGGACCGCGCCACCGCTGAGGAGTTCCTCGCCACCGGCCGGTTCCGCTGGAACGGCGGCATGTTCGTGGTGCGCGCCAGCGTGCTGCTGGACGCCCTGGTCGAGCAGATCCCGCCGATGGAGCACGGGGTGCGGCGCATCGCCGAAGCCCTCGGCACCCCACAGGAGCAGGAGGTGCTCGACGAGGTCTGGCCCACCCTGACCTCCATCGCGATCGACCACGCCCTGGCGGAGCCGCTCGCGGCGCAGGGGCGGGTGGCGACGGTCCCGGCCGACTTCGACTGGGACGATGTGGGCGACTTCGCCGCCCTCGGCCGCCAGCTGCGGGAGGCCCGCGCCGCCCGCGTCGGCACCGACGCCGCGCCCGGCCGGGCCGACGGCGACGTGATCTCCCTCGGCGATGCTGAGATCGAAGCGGTCGGCTCCCGCGCCACGGTGTACGGTTCCACGGGTCGCCTCGTGGCCCTGGTGGGACTCGACGGGGTGAGCGTCGTCGACACCGACGACGTGCTGCTGGTGCTGGCCGACGATGCCGCGCAGTCCCTCTCCGGGCTCGTCGGCGGCCTGGAGGATCACGGCCGCGGCTCCCTGCGCTGACGGGCCGCGCCGCGACGAACCCGCGCCGGGAGGACCCCGCCGCCGGGTGGGAGACCCGCGCCGCGGGTGAGGAAAGGACGGTACCGCCGTGGAGGACGCGCGCAGCCTGTTGGGCGAGTCGGGGCTGCTCCGACAGGTGCTCGCCGAGCACCGTGACGATCTCATCGCCGTGCGGCGCCACATCCACGCCCATCCGGAGCTCAGCCACCAGGAGCACGCGACGACCGCGTACATCGCCGAGCGCCTCGAATCTCTCGGGCTCACGCCCCGGCTGATGCCCGGTACCGGTCTGATCTGTGACATCCCCGGGACCGATCTGGAGCTCGCGCCGGTGGCCCTGCGCGCGGACATCGACGCCCTCGGCATCCAGGAGGAGCACGATGTCCCCTTCCGCTCCCGGCGGGACGGGATCTCCCACTCCTGTGGGCACGATGTGCACATGGCCTGCGTGGTCGGCGCCGGGACCGCCCTGGTGGAGGCCTCCCGTCGGGGCCTGCTGCGCCGCTCCGCGCGGCTGGTGTTCCAGCCGGCCGAGGAGAAGCACCCCTCCGGCGCGCCCCGGATGATCGCCGAGGGCGCCGTCGACGATGTCGACTCGATCTTCGCGCTGCACTGCGACCCGGGGGTCGACGTCGGCCATCTCGGCTTGAAACCCGGCCCCATCACCTCCGCCACCGACCCGGTGCGCATCGAACTCACCGGGGAGGGCGGCCACACCTCCCGCCCGCACCAGACCCAGGACCTCGTCTACGCCCTCGGCGTCATCGCCACCCAGTTGCCCGCGGCACTGACCCGGCGGATGGACCCCCGTTCGGGTGTGAACCTCACCTGGGGAGTGGTGCACGCCGGCAGTGCCTTCAACGCGATCCCCTCCCACGGTGTGCTCGAGGGGACCCTGCGCTGTCTGGACCACCACGCCTGGGACCGGGCGGAGGAGCTCCTGGAGGAGATCCTCATGGAACTGGCCCGCGCCTGGGGCGTGCACGCCACCGTGCAGCACGACCGCGGCGTGCCTCCGGTCTCGAACGACCCGGCCAGCGTGCGCCTGCTGGAATCGGCGGTGACCAGCGCCTACGGTCGCGATCACATCGACCCGGCGGCGCAGTCGCTGGGCGGCGAGGATTTCGCCTGGTACCTGGAGAAGGTGCCCGGTGCTCTCGCCCGGCTGGGCACCCGGGTGCCCGGTGGCCGCACCTACGACCTGCACATGGGTGATCTGTGGATCGATGAGCGGGCGATCGAGGTCGGTGCGACCGTGCTGTCGTCCGTGGTGGTGCACCGGGATCTGCACGAGGCGTCGCGCTCCGCCTGAGCGCTCCCGGCCGATGAGACCGAGCCCACGTAACGGTTCGGTGACCATCGGGACCGCCGATACGTCGGCGCGCCCGACGCGGGCTAGGGTTTGGGGACGAACCCTGCGGTGGCACACCGTGGTGCCGCGCCCCGGAACCCTCGACTGGAGGCCCTCCCCATGAAGTCCCTGCGTTCCCTCGCCGTCCTCGGCGTCGCCTCGCTCACCCTCGCCGCCTGTGGCGCCGCCCCGGACACCGCCGGTGGGGGCCAGGGCGGCAGCGACGGCGGACAGGCCGGCTCCGACTACAAGGCCTGCATGGTCTCCGACTCCGGCGGCTGGGACGACAAGTCCTTCAACGAGACCTCCAAGGCGGGTCTCGACGCCGCGGTGGAGAAGCTCGGCATCCAGTCCCAGGCGGCGGAGTCCGCGGGCGATTCCGAGTTCGGCCCGAACATCGACAACCTGGTCGCGGGCAACTGCAACCTGATCTTCACCGTCGGCTTCCTGCTGGCCCCCGCCACCGGCGAGAAGGCCCAGGCGAACCCCGACGTCAACTTCGCCATCATCGACTCCACCGCCCAGGATGCCGATGGCAACCCGATCGAGCTCGACAACGTCAAGCCGATCTCCTTCGACACCGCCCAGGCCGCGTACCTCGCCGGCTATGTCGCCGCCGGCAGCTCGAAGACCGGGAAGGTCGCCACCTACGGCGGCATCAACATCCCGACCGTGACGATCTTCATGGACGGCTTCGCCGACGGTGTCGCGAAGTACAACGAGGTGCACGGCGCGAACGTGCAGCTGCTCGGGTGGAACAAGGACACCCAGCAGGGCTCCTTCGTGGGCAACTTCGAGGACCAGACCAAGGGCAAGTCCCTCTCCGACACCTTCTACGACCAGGGCGCCGACATCGTGATGCCGGTGGCCGGCCCGGTCGGCGCGGGCACCCTGGCCTCCGCCAAGGAGGGTGAGGGCCGCATGGTGGTGTGGGTCGACGCCGACGGCTACGAGACCAACGCCTCCGACCCGGACGCGCAGAAGGTCATCCTCACCTCCGTGATGAAGGAGATGGACAAGGCGGTGGAGGACGTCACCACCCAGGCCGCCGACGGCTCCTTCGACAACACCCCGTACGTGGGCACCCTGGAGAACGGCGGCGTGGGCATCGCCCCGTACCATGACCTGGACGCCCAGGTGCCGGCCGAGCTGAAGAGCGAGGTCGACCAGCTGAAGCAGGACATCATCGACGGCAAGATCACCGTCGAGTCGACGGCGTCGCCGACCGCCTGACGGTCGCGCCGACCCGGCGGCGGACCACCGCACGACGCACGGCCCCCGTCGACGACGGGGGCCGTGCCGCGCCCCAGCAAGGAGCACAGCACGTGAAGCTCGAACTGCGAGGGATCACGAAGAGGTTCGGGTCCTTCACCGCGAACGACGCCATCGACCTGGTCGTCGAGCCGGGGGAGATCCACTCCCTCCTCGGCGAGAACGGCGCGGGCAAATCCACCCTCATGAACGTGCTGTACGGGCTGTATGCGCCCGACGCCGGTCAGATCCTGCTCGACGGCCGCGAGGTCAGTTTCTCCGGGCCGGGGGATGCCATGGCCGCGGGCATCGGCATGGTGCACCAGCACTTCATGCTGGTGCCGGTGTTCACCGTGGCGGAGAACGTGGTGCTCGGTCACGAGCCCACCTCCGGTGGGCTGCTAGACCTGCGCGCCGCCCGCCGCACCGTGCGCGAGATCTCCGACCGCTTCGGTTTCGACATCGACCCCGACGCCCGCGTCGAGGATCTCCCCGTGGGCGCCCAGCAGCGCGTGGAGATCATCAAGGCCCTCTCGCGTCGCGCCGAGATCCTGGTGCTCGACGAGCCCACGGCCGTGCTCACCCCGCATGAGACCGATGAGCTCATGGGCATCATGCGGCAGCTGCGCGACGAGGGCACCTCCATCGTCTTCATCACCCACAAGCTGCGAGAGGTGAAGGCCGTCGCCGACCGCATCACGGTGATCCGCCGCGGCCGCGTCGTCGGCACCGCCGACCCGTCGGCCGACCAGACGGAGCTCGCGAGCCTGATGGTCGGCCGCGCGGTGTCCCTCGACCTGGACAAGGCCCCGGCCTCGCCCGGGGAGGTCGCCCTCGCCGTGCGCGGACTGTCGGTCGTCGACGACGACGGCGTTGTCACCCTTGATGACGTCTCCTTCGACGTCCACGAGGGGGAGGTGCTCGGCATCGCGGGCGTCCAGGGCAACGGTCAGACCGAACTCACCGAGGCGCTGTTGGGGTTGCAGAAGGGCACCACCGGCTCCGCCCGTCTGCGCGGGCAGGAGCTCGTCGGCCGCTCCACCAAGCGGATCCTCGACGCCGGCGTCGGTTTCGTCCCCGAGGACCGCACCCATGACGCCCTGGTGCCGGACTTCTCCATCGCCGAGAACCTGGTGCTCGACCAGCACGACCGTGCCCCCTACGGCTCCCGCCTGGCCCTGCGCCTGGGCCGGATCGCCCGCAGCGCCCGCGAGAAGATCGCCGAGTTCGATGTCCGCACCGAATCCGCCGACGCGCACGTCTCGACCCTCTCCGGCGGCAACCAGCAGAAGGTCGTCATGGCCCGTGCCCTGGACCGCCGTCTGTCCCTGTTCATCGCCTCGCAGCCGACGCGCGGAGTGGACGTCGGCTCCATCGAGTTCCTGCACCGGCGAATCATCGCCGAGCGCGATGCCGGCACGCCCGTGGTGATCGTCTCCACGGAACTCGACGAGGTGGCCCAGTTGGCCGACCGCATCGCCGTGATGTACCGCGGTCGGATCCTCGGCATCGTCCCCGGGGACGAGGACCGCGACGTCCTCGGCCTGATGATGGCCGGGTACACCGCCGAGGCCGCCCGCGAGGCCGTCGCCGCGGGCGCCCGCACCACCGACTCCCAGCTCGCCGACGAAGGAGAGATCGCATGAGCGGCCCCGGCTCCGCCGAGCGCACCGAGAGCGAGCGCACCAGCAGCGTGAACGCCGCCCTGGCACGGATCGCCCGGGACATCGGGCGCGCCGACCTGCCGGTGGTGCTGCTGGCGCTGCTGTTCGCCTTCCTCATCGGATCGGTGCTGATCCTCATCGCCGACACCGACGTCCGCGCCGCCGCGGCGTACTTCTTCGCCCGCCCCGGGGACACCTTCTCCGCGATGGGCACGGCGATCGTCGAGGCCTACACCGCCATGTTCCGCGGTGCGATCCTCGACCCCTGGGCGAACTCCCCGCAGCGCATGATCAAGCCGCTCACCGAGACCCTCACGGTCGCGACGCCGCTGATCATCGCCGCCGCGGGCATGGCCGTCGCCTTCCGCGCCGGGCTGTTCAACATCGGCGGCACCGGGCAGCTGATCGTCGGCGCGATGGTCGCCGGGTTCGTGGGCTTCACCTGGCAGCTGCCGGTGGTGGTGCACCTGCTGGTGGCGATGGTCGCCGGGATCATCGGCGGCGCCCTGTGGGGCGGTCTCGCCGGGTTCCTCAAGGCACGTTTCGGCGCCAACGAGGTGATCTCCACGATCATGCTCAACTGGATCGCGCTGTACGGCCTGCAGTATCTGCTGACCACCACCGCCTTCAACGGAGGCCGCCCGCAGCCGACGTCGCTGGCCGTCAAGGAGACCGCGCGGCTTCCGCTGCTGCTGGGCCCGCAGTTCCGGCTGCATCTGGGCCTGCTCGTGGCGGTTCTGGCCATCGTGTTCCTGTGGTGGCTCATGTCCCGCTCGACCCTCGGGTTCCGCTTCCGCGCCGTCGGCTCCAACCCCCGGGCCGCCGAGGTCGCGGGTATCGACGTCGGCCGCAGCGCCCTCGGCGTGATGCTCGTCGCGGGTGCCCTCGTGGGTCTCGCCGGCGCCGTGCACGTGCTCGGCACCGAGCAGCGCCTCACCGGCGGTATCGCCGGCAACATCGGTTTCGACGCGATCACCGTGGCTCTGCTGGGTCGCTCGGGACCGGTGGGTATCGTGCTGGCCGGTCTGCTGTTCGCGGCGCTGTCCACCGGCGGCCGTTTCATGGAGACCACTGCCGGTGTGCCGCTGGACCTCGTCCAGGTGGTGCAGGCCCTGGTGGTGCTGTTCATCGCCGCCCCCGGGCTGGTGCGTCAGATGAGTGGCCTCGAGACGCTGCGCCGCCGACGCGATCGCCGCCGCGCGGCCAGCACCCCCGGCACTGACCCCTCCGACCCGGGCACCCCCGGTACCGGATCCCGCGCCGTGGAGAGGACGACGGCATGAGCACCGCCCCCACCCTGGACCTCGCCACCGACGAGGTCGTCGAGAAGAAGGTCACCGGGGGGCGGTTGCGCACCTGGTGGCGCCTCCCTGCGGCTCTGACCGCCCTCGGCCTGCTGGCCCTGACCGTGTTCGGGCTCCTGGCCCGCTCCGGCCAGCAGACCGGGTACCGGATCGTCCAGGAGGGTGGCTGGGACCTCGGCGTGCTGCCGGCGTCGATCAGCCTTCCCGCACGGGCCACCGCCATCGTGCTGTCGCTGCTGGCCCTGGCGATCGCCGCCGCCGTCTGGGCGTTGCAGGCCCGCCGCGGCACGCCCCCGCGCCGGCTGCGCGCCGCGCTGGTCGTGGTTTTCGGGGTGCTGTGGGTCCTGGCGTTCCTCACCTGGGCTGTGGCGGGCGCCGCCCTCGACCTCGCCTCGCTGCTGCAGGTCACGATGATCCTCGCCGTGCCCCTCGCCTTCGGTGCGCTCTCGGGTGTGCTGTCGGAGCGCGCCGGCGTGGTGAACATCGCGATCGAAGGTCAGCTGCTGTTCGGCGCGTTCGGCGCCGCCCTGATCGGTTCGCTCACCCACAGCGTGTGGCTGGGTCTGCTCGCGGCGCCGCTGATGGCCCTCATCATGGGTGCCCTGCTGGCGCTGTTCGCCATCGGGCACCAGGTGCAGCAGATCATCGTCGGTGTGGTGCTGAACGTCCTCGCCGTCGGGCTCACCAGCTTCTTCTTCGGCACCGTCATGAAGCAGAACCCGCAGCTGTTCAACACCCCGATGCGTCTGCCGGTGATCCGCATCCCCGGCCTGGCGGACCTGCCGCTGATCGGCCGGGTGCTGTTCGAACAGAACATCCTGGTGTACCTGATGTGGATCATCGTGGCCGTGCTCACCGTGGCGCTGTTCCGCACCCGCTGGGGCCTGCGCGTGCGCGCCGTCGGCGAGCATCCCCGCGCCGCCGACACCATGGGCATCGCCGTGAACCGGACCCGGTGGAAGAACGTGCTGCTGGGGGCTGCCGTGGCGGGCCTCGGCGGTGCCATCCTCACCCTCGGCACCGGTGTGGCGTTCGCCGACAATATGTCCGCCGGCAAGGGGTACATCGCGCTGGCCGCCATGATCCTCGGCCGCTACCACCCGGTGGGGGCGCTCGCCGCGGCCCTCACCTTCGCCTTCGCCGATGCGCTGCAGCTGCGGCTGGGCACCCTGCCGCAGGGAACGATCGGAGGGGCCATCCCCAGCGAGTTCCTGCTCATGATCCCGTACGTGGTCACCCTGTTCGCGGTGGCCGGCGTCGTCGGCCGAGTGCGGGTGCCCGCCGCCGACGGCATCCCCTACACCACCCAGTGAGGTGCGGATGAGCCCCGACGATCAGCGCCCCGCCACCACCCCGGTGCCCGCCGAGTTCACTGACCTGCATGCCCTCGCAGTGGAGGCCGCCGCCGCGGCCTACGCCCCGTATTCGCGGTACCGCGTGGGGGCGGCGGGGCTCGTCGACGACGGCCGGTGCGTCTCCGGCTGCAACGTCGAGAACGCCGGGTACGGCGTCACCCTGTGCGCCGAATGCGGCATGGTGAGCGACCTGGTGCGTGGCGGCGGTGGTCGGTTGCGTCGCGCCGTGTGCGTGAACGGCCACGGCCAGGTGATCATGCCCTGCGGCCGCTGCCGCCAGTTGCTGGCCGAGCACGCCGCCGCCGATTTCCTGCTGCTGACGCCGACGGGCCCCGTCCCGCTCGGCGGCTTCCTGCCCCAGGCCTTCGGGCCGTCCGACCTCGAGGAGAACGACCGACGATGACCACCGCCACCCCCTCCGCCGATCGGACCGTCGAGCCCTTCGACGCCGTCGACGTCATCCGCACCAAGCGCGACGGCGGGCGGCTCAGCGACGAGCAGATCGACTGGGTCGTCGACGCCTACACCCGCGGTGTGGTGGCGGAGGAGCAGATGGCGGCCCTCGCGATGGCGATCCTGCTGCGCGGCATGGAGCGGGCGGAGATCTCCCGCTGGACGAACGCGATGATCGCCAGCGGGGAGCGGATGGACTTCTCGGCGCTGCGCCACCCCACCGCGGACAAGCACTCCACCGGAGGAGTCGGCGACAAGATCACCCTTCCGCTCGCACCGCTGGTGGCGGTGTTCGACGTCGCGGTGCCGCAGCTGTCGGGCCGCGGCCTCGGCCACACCGGCGGCACCCTCGACAAGCTGGAGGCCATCCCCGGCTGGCGGGCGTCGCTGACGAACGACGAGATGATGCGGCAGCTCGACGAGGTCGGGGCCGTGATCTGCGCGGCCGGCAGCGGCCTCGCGCCCGCCGACAAGAAGCTGTACGCCCTGCGGGACGTCACCGGAACCGTCGAGGCGATCCCCCTGATCGCCAGTTCCATCATGAGCAAGAAGATCGCGGAGGGCACCGCCTCGCTGGTGCTGGATGTGAAGACCGGCGCCGGGGCGTTCATGCGCGAGGAGTCCGACGCTCGGGAGCTCGCCCGCACCATGGTCGATCTCGGCACCGATGCCGGGGTGCGGACGGTCGCGCTGCTCACCGACATGTCGGCGCCGCTGGGTCGCACCGTCGGCAACGCCCTCGAAGTGCGCGAGAGCGTGGAGGTGCTCGCCGGTGGCGGGCCCGCCGACGTGGTGGAGCTGACAGTGGCCCTGGCCCGCGAGATGCTCACCGCCGCCGGCCGCCCGGATGTCGACGTGGAGGCCGCCCTGCGGGACGGCCGGGCCATGGACGTGTGGCGGCGGATGATCCGCGCGCAGGGAGGCGACCCGGAGGCTCCGCTGCCGCAGGCCGCGCACACCGCGGAGATTCGCGCGGATCGCGCCGGAGTGGTGCGGTCACTGGACGCCTTGAAGGTCGGCGTGGCCGGGTGGCGGCTCGGCGCCGGGCGGTCGCGCCCGGGGGAGAGCGTCCAGGCCGGGGCCGGGGTGGAGATCCTGCGGCACGTCGGGGAGACCGTCGCCGCCGGTGATGTCCTTGCGGTGCTGCACACCGACACCCCGGAGCGGTTCGCCCGGGCCCAGGAGGCCATCGACGGCGCCTGGGATCTGGCTCCGGAGGGCACCGAGCTGCTCCCTCGCCGGATCGTCCGCGACCGTATCGCCTGAGCAGCGGGCCGCGCGGCCTCAGTGCAGGGAGCGGCGCAGCGCCGGCAGGATCCGGTCACGCATCAACGGCGCGATCGGGACTTCCGGCTCGACGTCCACCCGCAGCCAGCGAGCCTCCTCGATCTCCGCCCGGACCTGCACCTGGCGGGGCAGGGAATCCGGCGGGGCCAGCAGCACCGTGGCGTCCACGAGCGTGTCCGGTTCGTTCGCGGCCGGGGCCACGGCGTCCAGCAGCGGCTCCCACCGCTCCGGTTCGACGAGCTCTCCGAGCTCCTCCAGCACTTCGCGGGTGGCCGCTTCCGCTGCGGTCTCGCCGGGCTCGATCTTCCCCCCGACCTGCATGAACGTGGAGGTGTCGCGTTTGCGCACCGACAGCAGCTCCCAGGCTCCGTCGGGTCCCGAGCGCACGAAGCACACCGCGACGATCCTCAGCACCGCGGGGCCGGCCAAGGCGGCGAGCCGGTGCAGGGACCTCTCGCCCTCCCGCAACCGCACAGGGCGCATCCCCGCGGCTCGCCAGTGCAGGATGTCCTGGTGCTGCTCACGCGCGAGCGCCCACCCACGCCGCAGCAGCGTCGGCACGCTCTTGCGCCCCTCCCGCAGGTCCCGCGCCAGGCGCAGCCCGAACACCAGCGGCACCGGCCGGTTCAACACCAGGGCATCGGCCAGCAGGCCGCTCTCTCGCAGGGGTTCCAGCAGTTCCGCCGCGAAGATCCCCTCCGCCACGATCAGGGGGGCGCCGGTCGCGTCGAGCAGGCGCGTGCCCTCGCGGCGGGACCGCGGAATGGAGTACTCGGGGATCTCGGAGTGGCCGTGACGGGCCAGCCGGAGGAGAGCCTCCAGGGCATCCTCTCGGCGCCATGACGCCGGGTCGTCCCAGTCGACGATCCCGAAGCGACGGGGGAGGCCGGGGTCGTCGGCGTCGCGGTAGAACTCATCCAGCGGCACCACTGGCAGCCCCGCCCGTCGGCCCAGCAACCCCTTCCCGGAGCCGGAGGGCCCGGCCAGCAGCACCACCCGGCGCAGGCGGTCACGGCGGTCACCGTGGCGGGCGGCGTCTGCGGCGGATTCAGGGGAGGGGGGCGTGCTCACGCGCACCGAGTCTACGAGGGGCCGAGGTTCCTCCGTCCGCAGGAGGCACCCGTGGGAGAATCAGGGGCATGACGACTCTCGAGACCGGCCGCCTGGCGGCGATGATCGACCACACCCTGCTCAAGCCCGAGGCCACGCGCGAGGATGTCGCCGCGCTGGTGCGGGAGGCCGAGGAGCTCGGCACCTACTCGGTGTGCGTGTCGCCGTCGATGCTGCCGCTGACCACCTCGGTGAAGGTCGCGACGGTGTGCGGCTTCCCCTCCGGGCAGCACGCCAGCAGCGTGAAAGCGGCCGAGGCCGCCGATGCGGTCTCCAAGGGTGCGGACGAGATCGACATGGTCCTCAACATCGGCCTGGCCCGGTCCGGTGCCTGGGAGGAGGTCGACGCCGACATCCGCGCGGTGCGCGAGGCGGCCCCCGCCCCGACGGTGCTGAAGGTGATCCTGGAGACTGCGGCGCTGGAGGATGAGCAGATCGTTGAGGCCTGCCGCGCGGCGGAGCGCGCCGGCGCCGACTTCGTGAAGACCTCCACCGGGTTCCACCCCGCCGGGGGCGCCACCGCGCATGCCGTCGAGCTCATGCGGGCCACCGTCGGCGACCGCCTCGGAGTGAAGGCCTCCGGAGGGATCCGCACCCGTGAGGCGGCGGAGGAGATGGTCGCCGCGGGCGCGACGCGCCTGGGCCTGTCCGGCTCTCGCGCCGTCCTCGAGGGCGACGCCACGACCAGCACCGCGACCAGCAGCGGCGGCGCGTACTGATCACCCGCTGAGAGGCCGCGGGGCGGGGCACCTCGATGTGCCCCGCCCCGCAGCGTCCGGCTCAGTCCGGCAGGGTCAGGGCCCGACGCATGTCCTCCGTGAGCCGCTGCAGCCGCTCCGCAGCGCGCTCCCGGTGGGCGGTGAGGTCCTCCATGGAGGCCTCGGGTGCGACGTGCTCCACCACCTCCAGGTAGCACTTGAGCTTCGGCTCGGTGCCGGAGGGTCGCACGATCACCCGGTCATCCTGAGCGGTCATCAGCATCACACCGTCCGTCGGCGGCAGACCGGTGGTCTCCACCGAGCCGCGGGACAGGTCGGTCAGGGCCGTCACCTCGGCCCCCGCGAGGGTCGACGGCGGGGTGGTGCGCAGCTGCTGCATCATCCGTCCGATGAGCGAGAGATCCTCGACCCGGATTGACAGCTGATCGGTGGCGAACAGGCCGTGGCGGCGCGCCAGGTCATCGAGATCGTCGATGAGGGTGCGACCGGCGGCCCGGGCGCGTGCCGCAAGCTCTGCCACCAGCAGCACCGTCGAGAGCCCGTCCTTGTCCCGCACGACCTCCGGCAGCACGCAGTAGCCGATGGCCTCCTCGTACCCGACGACGATCCCGGGGGTGCGGGCGATCCACTTGAACCCGGTCAACGTGGTGGTGGCGGGTCGGCCCTGGGCCTGCGCGATGCGGCTCAGCCAGCGGCTGGAGACCACCGACTGTGCGACCCCACCGGCGCGGGTCCGCTCCAGCACGGCCGACCCCAGCAGCACGCCGAGCTCGTCACCGCGCAGCATCCGCCACGCCCCCAGGTGGGGGTCGAGGACGGCGGCGGCGCAGCGGTCCGCATCGGGGTCATTGGCGACGACGACGTCGGCCTCGACGGTGCGGGCGAGCTCCAGGGCGAGGTCGATGGCCCCGGGCTCCTCCGGGTTGGGGAAGTCGACGGTGGGGAAGTCCGGGTCGGGATCGGCCTGCTTCGCCACCGGGTGGACGTCGCTGAACCCGGCACGGGCCAGGGCGGTGGTGGCGATCTCGTGGCCGACCCCGTGCATGGCGGTGTGCACGATCCGCACCTGCCGTGGCGCGGCCGGGTCGAGGATCGCGCTGATCGCGGTGAGGTAGTCCTCCCGCAGGTCCTCCCCGAGCAGCTCCCAGCCCTCGGAGGCGACGGGGATCTGCCGCACCGGTCCGACGGCGGCGATCGCTGCGGAGATCTGCGCATCCGACGGCGGGACGATCTGCACGCCGCGGCCGGTCTCCTCCGCGGCCCGGCCGCCGAGGTACACCTTGTACCCGTTGTCGGCGGGAGGATTGTGGCTGGCGGTGACGACCACCCCGGCGTCGGCCCCGAGGTGACGCACCGCGAAAGCCACCAACGGTGTCGGACCGTGCCGGTCCAGCAGCGCCACCCGGCACCCCGCCGCCGTCATGATCGCGGCGGAGCGCTCGGCGAAGGCCTGCGAGTTGTGGCGCGCGTCGTACCCGATCACCACCAGCGGGGCGGTGTCCGTGCCGGCGCCGCCGAGTAGACCCAGCAGGTGATCGGCGAGCCCCCGGGCGGCCCGGGAGACGACCGCGAGGTTCATGCGGTGCTCCCCGGGGCCCATGCGGCCGCGCAACCCCGCGGTGCCGAACTCGAGGGGGCCCCGGAAGGCATCCGTGATCTCCGCGGCCGCGGCGGCGGATCCGCCCTCGGCGTCGGTCAGGAGGGCCTCCAGGGCGGCGCGGGTGACGGGGTCGGGGTCATCGGCGGCCCAGGCGCGGGCACGATCCCGCAGCGGCTCGCTCAGCAGGCTCGGGCGGGTCGCGTCGCTCATCGCGCCACCTCGATCCGCTCGACGATCCGCGCCAGCAGGTCGGAGATCCGTGGCCCGGCGTCGCGTCCGGCCTGCAGCACCTCCTCGTGGCTGAGGGGCTGGGGGCTGATGCCCGCCGCATGGTTGGTGACCAGGGAGATCCCGAGCACCTCCATGCCGGCCTCCCGAGCGGCGATCGCCTCCAGCGCGGTGGACATGCCCACCAGGTGCGCGCCGAGCACCCCGGCCATCCGCACCTCCGCGGGGGTCTCGTAGGCGGGGCCGTGGAACTGCGCGTACACGCCCTCCGGCAGCTGCGGATCGACCTCGTGGGCGATCTGCCGCAGCCGCGGGGAATACACGTCGGTGAGGTCCACGAACCGGGCGCCGCGCAGCGGGGTGGCACCGGTGAGGTTCAGATGGTCCCGGATCAGCACGGGCGTTCCGGGAGCCCACGACGGCTCGAGTCCGCCGCAGCCGTTGGTCAGCACCAGGGTGCGGCAGCCCGCCGCGGCGGCGGTGCGCACCCCGTGCACCACGGCGTCGGCCCCGTGCCCCTCATAGAAGTGGGTGCGGGACCCGAGCACCAGTACCCGGGCGCCGGTGGAGGCGACACGGATCGACCGGAGGGTGCCGACATGGCCGGCCACGGCGGGCGCCCGGAACCCGGGGATGGTGTCGGCGGGGGCCTCCCACACCGTCTCCCCGAGCAGGTCGGCGGCGCCACCCCACCCGGAGCCGAGCACGAGGGCGATGTCATGGTCGGTGCCGGCGGCCTCGCGCAGCGCGGCGGCGGCCTCCTCGGCCGCGCGGTACGGATCCGCCGGCGGGTCGACGGGGGACAGGATGCTCGGTGCAAGGCTCATGCAGGCAACCTAGCGCAGAGCACGACACCGCCCGATGCGCCACAATGGCGGGCGTGACCGATCTCAGCACTGACCTGCCCCCGGACCCTGATCGCATCACCCGCCGCGAGGACCGCGTCCGCGTCGTCATCATCGGAGGCGGCCCCGGTGGCTACGAAGCAGCGTTGACAGCGGCACGGCTGGGAGCCGAGGTGTCTTTGATCGAGGAACGCGGCCTGGGCGGCGCCGCCGTCCTCACCGATGTCGTGCCGTCGAAGACCCTCATCGCCACCGCCGAGGTGCTGGATGTGGTCGCGCGCTCCGGCGCCCTGGGGATCCGTGATGCGGATTCCGCTGCCGCCCCCACCTCCGGTGCCCTCACCGTGGATCTCGCTGCGGTCAACGCCCGCGTGCGGCGCCTCGCGCAGGCACAGTCGGACGACATCCGGGCCGCACTGGAACGCGCAGGGGTGCGGGTGATCACCGGCCGGGGCCGTCTGGCCGGCCCCAACACGGTGGAGGTCGTCGATCCGGATGGAAGCGTCGGCGGGCGGCTCACGGCCGACGTCGGCCTGATCGCCGTCGGTGCCCGCCCGCGGGAGCTGCCCACCGCCCGGCCCGACGGCCGCCGCATCCTCACCTGGACCCAGGTGTATGACCTGACGGAACTGCCCGAGCATCTGATCGTCGTCGGCTCCGGCGTGACCGGCGCCGAGTTCGCCAGCGCCTACCGGGCTCTCGGCAGTGAGGTCACGCTCGTCTCCTCCCGGGACCAGGTGCTGCCGGGCAGCGACCCGGATGCCGCCCGCGCCCTGGAGGAGTCCTTCGCCGAGCGCGGGGTGAGGGTCCACGCCCGCACCCGCGCCGAAGCCGCCCGCGTTGAGGGTGATGAGGTGCTGGTGACCCTCGCCGACGGCACCGTGCTGCGGGGCAGTCACCTGCTGATGGCCGTCGGCGGTGTGCCCTCCACCCGCGGGTTGGGCCTGGAGGAGGCCCATGTGCGGGTGAAACCCAGCGGCCACATCGAGACCGACCGGGTCTCCCGGACGAATGTGCGCGGACTCTATGCGGCCGGGGACTGCACCGGGGTGTACCCGCTGGCGTCCGTCGCAGCGATGCAGGGCCGCACCGCCATGTACCACGCCCTCGGGGAGGCCGTCGCCCCGCTGATCCCGAACCAGGTCGCCTCGGCCGTGTTCACCAGCCCGGAGATCGCCACCGTGGGGCATTCGGAGCAGGAGGTGAGCGACGGGCACATCGCCGCCGAGGTGCTCACCCTGCCGCTGGCGACGAACCCGCGGGCCAAGATGCAGGGCGTCCGCGAGGGCTTCGTGAAGCTCATCGTCCGGCCCGACTCCCACACCGTGCTCGGCGGCGTGGTGGTGGCACCCCGCGCCAGCGACCTCATTCACCCGATCTCCCTGGCCGTCAGCCAGCGCCTGACGGCGGAGGCCGTCGCCCGCGCCTTCACCGTGTACCCGTCGGTCTCCGGTTCCACGGCCGAGGTCGCCCGCCAGGTCGTCGGTCAGGTCTGAGCACGCACCGCCCGGCGCGCCCGACGATCGGGCGAGCGCGGCGCCGAGCGACGTGCCGGCAGGACGTCCGACCGGGGGCGGGGCAGGGCCTCAGTCCTCGATGCGGCAGAGCACGGCGCCGGCGGAGACCGTGGCGCCGACCTCGGCGTCCAGGCCCGCGATGATGCCGGACCGGTGCGCTGTGATCGGCTGCTCCATCTTCATCGCCTCTAACACCACCAGCAGGTCCCCGTCGGCGACATGCTGGCCCTCTTCGGCGACCACCTTGACGATGGTGCCCTGCATCGGGGCGGCCACGGCGTTGCCCCCGGCGGCAGCGCCGGAGGACTGCTTGTGGGTGCGCTTGCGGCGGTGGGGGGTCTCCACCCGCGGGGCACGCAGCGATGACGGCAGGCTCACCTCGACGCGGCGACCGTCGACCTCGACCACGACGGCCTCCCGATCCTCCGGTTCGGAGGTCGCCGCAGGCAGCGGCGCCGGGGGGATGTCGGCATCGAAGGCCGTCTCGATCCACCGCGTATGGATCTCGAAAGGCTGCTCCGGATCCCGCGGGGCGAAGGCCTCATCCTCGACCACGGCGCGGTGGAACGGCAGCACCGTCGGCAGGCCCTCGATGCGGAATTCGGCGAGTGCGCGACGGGCCCGCTCCAGAGCCTGCTGGCGGGTGGCGGCGGTGACGATGAGCTTCGCGAGCATCGAGTCGAACGCCCCGGAGACCTCATCCCCGCTGCGCACACCCGAGTCGACGCGCACCCCTGGACCGGACGGAGCCTCGAACACTCGGATCGGCCCGGGGGAGGGCAGGAATCCGCGGCCCGGGTCCTCCCCGTTGATGCGGAACTCGAAGGAGTGACCGCGGGCGGGCGGATCCGTCGGATCGATCGCCTCCCCGGCGGCGATCCGCATCTGCTCACGGACCAGGTCGATGCCGGTGACCTCCTCAGTCACCGGATGCTCCACCTGCAGCCGGGTATTGACTTCGAGGAAGGAGATGGTGCCGTCGATGCCGACGAGGAACTCGCAGGTCCCGGCGCCCACGTATCCGGCCTCCCGCAGGATGGCCTTGGAGGCGCGCACCAACTGGTCGTGCTGGGCGTCGGTGAGGAACGGGGCGGGGGCCTCCTCCACCAGTTTCTGGTGGCGGCGCTGCAGCGAGCAATCGCGGGTGGAGACGACCTGCACGTTTCCGTGGATGTCGGCCAGGCACTGCGTCTCGACATGGCGGGGAGCATCCAGGTACCGCTCGACGAAGCATTCGCCGCGTCCGAAGGCCGCGACGGCCTCCCGCACTGCGGAGTCGAACAGCTCCCGCACCTCGGATTCGTGGCGCGCCACCTTCAATCCGCGGCCGCCGCCGCCGAAGGCCGCCTTGATGGCGATCGGCAGGCCGTGTTCGCGGGCGAAGGCGACGACCTCGTCGCTGCCGGAGACGGGATCCTGGGTTCCTGCCACGAGCGGCGCGCCGACCTTCTGGGCCAGGTGGCGGGCGGAGACCTTGTCCCCGAGCTGCTCGATCGCCGCGGGTGGCGGGCCGATCCACACGAGTCCTGCGTCCATCACGGCCTGCGCGAAGTCGGCCCGCTCCGAGAGGAAGCCGTATCCGGGGTGGATGGCGTCGGCGCCGGACCGCTGTGCGACATCGAGGATCTTGTCCACCACCAGGTACGAATTCGCGGCGGTGGTGCCGCCCAGGGCATACGCCTCATCCGCGATGGTGGTGTGCAGGGCGTCGCGGTCCGGGTCGGCGTACACCGCGATGGACCGCAGGCCCGCGTCGCGGCATGCCCGGGCCACACGCACGGCGATCTCACCGCGGTTGGCGATGAGGACCGTGGAGAACGGTCGGTGTGGCTGGGGCCGAGCTGCCATGCGGGGGTCCTTTCCAGGCGTCCGTGCAGGGGCCGAGTCTAGTACCGGCGCCACAGCAGGGGCAGCGGCACCTCGATCTGTGCGAGCAGCTCCCGCAGCAGCGGCAGCGAGAGGCCGACGACCGCATGCGGGTCCCCGTCGATGCCGGAGATGAAGGGCCCGCCGAAACCGTCGATGGTGAACGCCCCCGCCACCTCGAGGGGTTCCCCGGTGTCGACGTAAGCGTCGATCTCCTCGTCCGTGAGGGCGGCGAAGCGCACGATGGTCGAGGCGGTCGCCCCGAACGTGGCACCGGTGCCGCCGTCCTCCGGGTCCCGGTCATCGACCAGCCAGTGCCCGCTGTGCAGGACGCCCTCGCGGCCGCGCATGCGCCGCCACCGGTCGCGAGCGGTCTCGGGCAGGTGGGGTTTGCCGACCACCTCGCCGTCGAGCTGCAGCATCGAATCGCAGCCGAGCACCACGTACCCGCCGCCGTCCTCGGCGGTGGCGGCCACCGCGGCCTCGGCCTTCGCCCGTGCCAACAGCAGCACCTGGTCGGCGGGCTGCAGGTCGGGGTGGGCGGCCAGCAGCGCATCCTCCTCGAGGTCGGTGGCCAGCGCAGCGTGGAGGATCCCGGCACGCTCCAGGGTGCGGCGGCGACCGGCCGAGGCAGAGGCCAACAACAGAAGGGCGTCGGGATCCCCCTGCAGGGTGTGATCGAGGCTCATCGCAGAGCCTCCCGCAGCACGCTCAGCGGCAGGCTGCCGAGCTCGAGGGCGCGCCGGTGGAAGTCCCGCGGGTCCACCCCGGCGTCGTCGCTGTCGGCTCGCAGCTGCTCCCACAGTCGCTGCCCCACCTTGTACGACGGGGCCTGTCCGGGCCAACCGAGGTAGCGGTGCAGCTCGAAACGGCGCTGCGGCTCGGGGTCGGACCAGTGCGCGGCCACGAACTGCCACGCGGAGTCGTAGTCCCAGCGCCCACCGGCGGAGCCGGGGAGGTCCTGGGGCATCGGCAGCTCGCAGTGCAGGCCGATGTCCAGCACCACCCGGCCGGCACGGAACCGCTGCGCATCGAGCATGCCCAGCCGGTCGCCGTCGTCCTCGAGGTAGCCCAGCTGCTCCATCAACCGCTCCGCGTACAGGGCCCACCCCTCACCGTGACCGGACGTCCAGCACATCAGCGAGCGCCACCGGTTCAGCCGCTGACCCTGCAGGGTCTGCGTGCCGACCTGCAGGTGATGCCCGGGCACCCCCTCGTGGTACACCGTGGTGGTCTCCGACCAGGTGTCGAAGTCGTCGACCCCGTCGGCCACGTCCCACCACATCCGGCCCGGCCGGGTGAGGTCCTCGCTGGGGCCGGTGTAGTAGATGCCGCCGGAGCCGGTCTCCCCGATGCGGCACTCCAGGCGGCGCAGCGGCTCGGGGATGTCGAAGTGGGTGTCGGCGAGGTCCGCGACGGCGCGATCCGACAGCTCCTGCATCCACGCCTGCAGAGCCTCACGGCCGTGCAGCACGCGGGCAGGGTCCGCGCGCAGCGCAGCGCGGGCCGCCTCGACGGAGCGTCCTGCCCCGGTGCCGTAGTGATCGTTGATGCGTGCGGCGACCTCCTCCTGCTCGGCGATGATCCGCCGCAGCTCCTCGACACCCCAGGCGTAGGTCTCGTCGAGATCCACCTGTTCACCGAGGAACACCCGCGAGTGGAGGGCGTAGGCTTCACGCCCCACCGAGTCCTTCTCCGGGGCGCGGGGGGCGAGCTCCTCGAGCACCTCGGCCAGATCCAGGTAGGCGCGGGCGGCCTTCGCCGCACCCTCCCGCACCGCCTGCGCGAGGTCGCCATCGAGTCCGGAGCCCGTGCCCAGGCGAGCGAAGAAGCCGCTGTCGGGATCCGCGTAGGAGCGGGCCTGGGCGGCACCGAGCTCCAGCTGACGACGGGCCCACAGCACACCCCGATCGGCCGCGAACCGCAGCGACTCGGCCCAGCTGGTCAGCGCCTGCGGGAAACGTTCCAGGCGGGCCGCCATCACCTCCCAGTCCTGCGCGGACTCGGTCGGCATCAGGTCCAGCACGTCCCGCGACTGCAGCGGCGAGGCCAGGTTGTTGACCTGGGCGTGCGGCACCAGGGCCTCATGAAGCTCCATCTCCACCCCCAGGCGCTCCTGCAGGGCGGCGCGGGTCACGGCATCGACCTCGTCCTCGTCGCGCACCTGGGCGATCCGCGCCAGCAGGGCGCGGGCGGCCTCGGCGCGCTCCTGCAGGGCCTGCGGCGAGTAGTCGGTCACCTGGTCGTCATGGCCGGGCACCCCGAGGGAGGTCGCCAGGAACGGGTCGCGGCGGGCGCAATCCTCGACGTACTCGTCCGCGAGGGCATCGAGGGCAGTGCGGGTGCGGTCAGCGGTTGTGGCGTCGGTCATGCCCGCGATCGTATCGACGGGGACTGACAGCCGCCCGTCCCACGCTCAACGGTCGGAGAACTGCCAGGCCGTCGGCGAGGGTGCAGTGCGCAATCGGTGGGCGCCGGGAAGGCCGAGGGCCGGATCGGACCAGGCGTCGGCCCGGCCCGGCCCGCCCTCGGCGAGTTCACGCTCGCGGGCCTCGACGTGGCTGGCGGCGTTGATCGCCGCGAGCGTGACCGCGATCGCCGCGAGCTCGGTGTCGCTCAGACGCCCGGAGACCAGGCGGACCTCCGGCCGGTCGGGGGAGGGGTCCGGCTGCTCACCGGGATCGGTCGCGGTGCCGCTCTCGGGGTTGCTCACAGGGGGATGTTCCCGTGCTTCTTGGTGGGCAGGGACTGACGCTTGGTGCGCAGGGCCCGCAGGGCGCGCGCCACCTGCACGCGGGTCTCGGACGGACGGATCACCCCGTCGATCCAGCCGCGCTCGGCCGCGGTGTACGGGTTGGCGAACCGCTCCTCGTACTCCGTCTGCAGGCGCTGACGCTCCGCCTCCACGTCACCGCCCTCCTCGGACACGGACCGCAGATGCTGCCGGTGGAGGATGTTCACCGCGCCCTGGGCGCCCATCACCGCGATCTGGGCGGTGGGCCAGGCCAGGTTGATGTCGGCGCCGAGGTCCTTCGAACCCATCACGATGTATGCACCGCCGTAGGCCTTGCGGGTGATGACGGTGACCAGCGGCACCGTCGCCTCCGCGTACGCGTACAGCAGTTTCGCGCCGCGGCGGATGATGCCGCTGTACTCCTGGTCGGTGCCGGGCAGGAATCCCGGGGTGTCGACGAACGTCAGCACCGGCACGTTGAAGGCGTCGCACAGGCGCACGAACCGGGCCGCCTTCTCGGAGGCGTCGATGTCGAGGGTCCCCGCGAAGTGCGAGGGCTGGTTGGCGATCACGCCGACACTGTGGCCCTCCACACGGCCGAAACCGACGATGACGTTCGGCGCGAAGGCGGCCTGCATCTCCAGCAGCTCACCGTCATCGAGCACAGCCCGCAGCACAGCCTGCATGTCATACGGCTGGTTGGGGGAGTCCGGCACCAGGGTGTCGAGGGCGAGGTCCTCCGCCTCCGGTCCTTCCACCCGCGGTGTCGGATACACCGGCGCGGGGGTCAGCGTGTTCGGCGGCAGGTAGGACAGCAGATCCTTGACGTACTCGATGGCCTCGGTCTCGTCGGGCGCCATGTGGTGCGCCACACCGCTGCGGGTGCTGTGGGTGCGGGCACCGCCGAGTTCCTCGAAGCCGACGTCCTCACCGGTCACGGTGCGGATGACGTCCGGCCCGGTGATGAACATGTGGGAGGTCTTCTCGACCATCACGATGACGTCCATCAGGGCGGGGGAGTAGACCGCACCTCCGGCGGCCGGCCCCATGATCAGGCTGATCTGCGGGATCACACCGGAGGCGAGGGTGTTGCGGCGCATCATCCCGGCGAACGCCGCGAGGGAGCCGACCCCCTCCTGGATGCGGGCACCGCCGCCGTCGAGAATCCCGATGATCGGGACCCCGGTGGACAGCGCGAGGTCCTGGATCTTCTGGATCTTGCGGCCGTGGGCCTCCCCGAGCGACCCGCCGAACACGGTGAAGTCCTGCGAGTACACGCACACCTGGCGGCCGTCGATGGTGCCGTACCCGGTGATCACGCCGTCGCCCTCCGGTCGCTTGGCGTCGATGCCGAAGCTGGTGGACTGGTGCCGCACGAAACGGTCGGTCTCGACGAAGGAGCCTTCGTCCAGGAGATCCTCGAGGCGTTCGCGGGCGGTCTTCTTGCCCCGGGCGTGCTGCTTCTCGACGGCGACGGCGCCCGCCTGCTCCACGGCGCTCTTCTCGCGCGCGGCGAGTTCCTCGAGCCGCTGCGCGGTGGTGACGGGCCGGGACAGGTCTGTCACGGGGCCTCCTTCGCGGGTCCGTCCGGGTCCGTCCGGCCGACGGACACGGGGATACTACGCTACCCAGGTCCAGCGCCCCGGGTGGGAGGAGACCCGTTGGTCGAGCAGTCCGAAGAGTCGTCCGACCCCGCCGTTCCCCTGCAGTGGGTGCGGTCGACCGGCAGTACCCAGGACGAGGCCCGCGCCGCGCTCGCCGCCGGTTCCGAGGCGCCGTTCGCCGTCGCCACCGACGACCAGCGGCAGGGGCGCGGGCGCCTCGACCGCAGCTGGGTGACGCCAGCCGGTTCCGGTCTGGCGCTCACCCTCGCCCACCGCAGCACCCTGCCTCCGCCCCGCCGCGGCTGGTACCCGCACGCTGTCGGCGTCGCCGCCCTCGAGGTGCTCCACCGTCTTGGGGCCCCGCTCGTCGCGGGCGCCGCGCCGGGGTCGACGTCACCCGCCGGACACCCCGGTGGGGACCGCCTCGGTCTGAAATGGCCCAATGACCTCCACACCGCCGATGGCCGCAAACTCGGCGGCATCCTGCTGGAAGGTCACGGCACTGACCACGTGCTGGTCGGACTCGGTCTGAATCTGCGTGGCCCGGTGCGCGAAGCGACCGGTGCGCCGGTGCCCGGCGCGGCCTGGCTGAACGGACCGGGTGGGCTTGTCGTCGGCACTGACGACCACCGCACGGAACCGCCCGTGTGGCCCTGGGATGCGCAGGCCCTCGCGGCGGCGCTCGCCCGCCGTGTCGCGGCTCGACTCGCCGGGCTCGACCGCACCGGTGGGGATGCGGAGGCGATCGACCTCGCCATCACGTATCGTGAGAGCTGCATCACACTGGGTAGGGGGGTGCGGGTGAGCGCCCTGGGGGGTTCCTCCGCGGGCATGCCCGATCCGTCTGTGGACGTCAGAGGTCCGGTCCACGGATCCGCCCTCGAGGGGATCGCCCTGGGGTGGACTCCGCGGGCCGACTGCTGCTGCAGCCTGCCGAGGGTGATGTCCGAGCGGTGGACATCGGGGACGTGGAGCACGTGCGAGACGCCCCTGACGGCTCCGCCGTCCGTCCGCCCGCCCCGACCGTTCCGCCCACATCCCCGGATCCTCGAACCCCCACGGAGGACAACGGTGAGCACTGAGACCGAACCGCCCCAGCAGCCCTCGACCATCCCGCCGTCGCGGCCGGAGGACGCCCCGCAGCCGCCACCGGACGACGAGCTCGATGCTGCCCTCAGCCAGCTCCTGGGTCGTGACCCCGGCGCCGGCGGGGATGCCGAGACGCATCTGCGCGCCGTCCACCAGCGCTTCGCCGACGTCCGCCGCAGTGTCGCCGCCCTGGAGGACCTGCTGCTGCAGGGCCCCCGCACCTACACCCGCCGTGACCTCGCGCGGCTCGAGGGTGTCGACGAACGACTCACCGCCATGTACTGGCGATCCCTCGGCTTCTCCACCGTGGACGGCGACACCGCCGTGTTCACGGAGGAGGACGCCTACGCCATCGGGGACCTCGCCGCCCTCGTGGAGGAGGGCGTGATCTCCGAGCAGACCTTCGCGAACATCTCCCGCGGCATGGGGTTCCACATGGGGCGCCTGGCGATGTGGCTCACCGAGGCCCTGGTGGAGGAGGCGAAGACCGGACGGGGACTGTCCGACCCCGAGGCCCGCATGTGGATGCTCGAGGAGATGCCCGAGCTGGTGGAGACCCTCGAGACCCAGGTGATGTACGCCTTCCGTCGTCAGCTCGCCGCCTACAGTGCCCGCGCCGGATCCGAGGTGCTCCACGCCGCCGAGGACGACCACCCCGATGAGCTGTTCCCCCTGCACCGCGCCGTCGGCTTCGCGGACCTCGTGCAGTTCACCCGCCTGGCCCTGCAGTTGAGCGGATCGGAGTTGGCGGACGTCATCAGCACCTTCGAGATCATCTGCCGTGACACCGTCAGCGAGGGAGGTGGCCGCGTGGTGAAGACCGTCGGTGACGAGGTCATGTTCCTCGCCGACACGCCGGAGGCCGGTGCACAGATCGCCGTGTCCATCTCCGAGGCCATCGCCCAAGAGGCCGGGCTCCCGGCAGTCCGCGTCGGAATGGCCTGGGGGTCGATGTTCTCCCGCTACGGGGACGTGTTCGGCCCGACCGTGAACCTCGCCGCCCGCCTGGAGGGTATGGCCGAACCCGGCACGGTGCTGGTCGATGACGCCACCGCCGAGGCGGTGGAGCGGGCCGCCCCGGGGGCGTTCCGGATCGAGGACCGCCGCACCGTGGACCTGCACGGCATCGGACCGAGCCCCGTGGTGCACCTGGGTCGCGGTGACAGCGCCCCCCTGTCCCTGCGGCTGTGAGACCCGTCCCGGACGTCTGCCAGAGCCGTTCCGTAGGATGGCGCGCGTGACACGACTGCTTCTCGTCGAGGACGACTCCGCCATCGCCGAGCCCCTCTCCCGGGCGCTCGGTCGCGAGGGCTACACGGTCACGCGGGCCTCCCGCGGCACCGATGCCCTCGCCATCGCCGCGGGCAGCGACCCCATCGACCTCGTGATCCTGGACCTCGGCCTGCCCGACCTCGACGGTCTCGAGGTCGCCCGGCGGCTGCGCAATGGCGGCCTCGAATCGCCGATCCTCATCCTCACCGCCCGCGCCGACGAGGTCGACGCCGTCGTCGGTCTCGACGCCGGCGCCGATGACTACGTCACCAAGCCGTTCCGGCTCGGCGAGCTGCAGGCCCGCATTCGGGCCCTGCTGCGGCGCACCCAGGCCACCGAGGAGTCCAGCAGTAGCTACGACGTCAACGGCGTGAGCCTGGACGTCGCCGCGCGTCGCGCCTACGCCGACGGTGAGGAACTGAGCTTCTCCGCCAAGGAGTACGACCTGCTCACCGTGCTGGTGCGGGAGGCCGGCAGCGTCGTCACCCGCGATGACCTGATGCGGGAGGTGTGGGGCGCCGAGTGGTGGGGCTCCACCAAGACCCTCGACATGCACATCTCCTGGTTGCGCCGCAAGCTCGGCGACGACGCGGCGAACCCCCGGCGGATCACCACGGTGCGAGGAGTGGGCTTCCGGTTCGAGACCGGCGCCGGGAGCTGAGCCGTGCGCCAGCGGGTCCTCCAGGCCACGCTGATCACCGTGCTCCTCTCGGTGCTCATGCTCGGCATCCCCCTCGCGGTGTCGTGGCTGGAGCTCACGAAGATGAAGCTGCGCTCCGACGGCCTGGACGTCGCGGAGCGGGTGCGTGTGGAGACCGATGAGCGTCTGGCCGCCGGGGAGCCGATCGACGCCGTCCTGCTGCAGAACATCGTCGACGAGCAGGAACAGCTGAACGTCTCCATCCGCGTGGCCATCGGCGACCGTGAGGTCTCCGCCGGCCCCCCGATCCGCAGCGACGACGGCAGCATCGTCGCCGGTCTGGTCGGCGGGCACGGCCAGCGCATCACCGTGATGATCCCGCCCGGTGACGTGCGCGCCCAGACCGCCAGCGCGTGGGTGCTGATCGCCGTCGCGGGCCTGGCCTCCCTGTCGATCGGCGTATCGGTGGCGTTGTGGCAGGCCCAGCGGATCTCCAGTCCGCTGGCGCGCCTGACCCGCCGGGCGGAGGAGCTCGGCTCGGGTCGCGCCCGCGGTCCCTGGAAGAGCAGCGGCATCGCGGAGATCGACACCGTCGCTGATGAGCTCTCCCGCTCCGGCGCGTTGCTCACCGAACGTCTTGAGGCCGAGAGCCGCCTCGCGTCCGACGCCTCCCACCAGCTGCGCACCCCCCTCACGGCACTGTCCATGCGCCTGGACGAGATCCTCGCGACCAGCTCCGAGGAACCGGTCCGGGAAGAGGCCCGCATCGCCCTGGAGCAGATCGATCGCCTCACCTCCGTGGTGCACGACCTCATCAACGCCCCCGCGCCTCCCAGCGGCGCACTCCCGGTGTGGTGGAGCTGCGGGCCCTGCTCACCCAGCAGAGCGAGGAATGGTCCCCGGCGTTCCGTGCCGCCGGCCGCGAGCTGCGCATCGAGGTGCCGCGCTCCGCCGCCGTGTGGGGATCCGTCGGCCCCCTCACCCAGGTCGTCGCCACCCTGATCGAGAACTCCCTCACCCATGGCGACGGCCGCACCTCCGTCAAGGTGCGCCGCAACGACCGCTCCACCGTGATCGAGATCTCCGATGAGGGTGCCGGCATCCCCGTCGGGCTCGGCAAACGGGTGTTCGAACGCGCCGTCTCCGGGCCCGATTCCCGCGGCACCGGCGTGGGACTCGCCCTCGCCCGCACCCTCGTCGAGGACGACGGCGGGCGCCTGGAACTACTGGTGGAGCGCCCCGCCACCTTCGGGGTGTTCCTCATCTCCGCCCCCGGGGACGATGACGACGAGGCGGCTCTCGCCGCGGCCATGACGCCGGAGGCCCTTGCCGCCGCAGCTCCCGCCCCTAGCGCCCGGTCCGGCGCCGGCCGCGTGGTCTCGCGACGCAGCGGCCGCCGCCCCAGCGCCTAGAATCGCCGCGTGCCCCAGACGCCAGTGACCAGCACGAACCAGCCCCCCGCGGCGACCGGTCCCTGCCCGCAGCGCCCCGCATCGGCATCATCGGCGGTGGCCAGCTCGCCCGCATGCTCATGGGGCCCGCCATCGAGCTCGGTCTCCCGGTGACTCTGCTCGCCGCTTCCCCGGATGAGTCCGCCGCCCAGGTCGCCCCCCGCGTCGTCATCGGCGATCCCGATGACGAGGCCGCAGTGCGGGAGCTCGCCGCACAGGTCGACGTGATCACCTTCGACCACGAACACGTGCCCGGGGACATCCTGCGGGGGGTGCTCGCCGACGGTCTGTGTGCCGTTCACCCCGGCCCCGACGCCCTCGCCCACGCGCAGGACAAACTGCACATGCGTGAGCGGCTGACCGCGCTGGGGCACCCGTGCCCGCACTGGTGGCGGGTCACCTCCCGGCAGGAGCTGCAGGACGCCCTCGCCGAGGCCGGTGGCCGTGCCGTGCTGAAGACCCCCCGCGGGGGCTACGACGCCCACGGCGTGCGGATCATCGCCGACGCCTCTGAGGCCGAGGACTGGTGGGAGGGCCGCGACACCCTGCTGCTCGAGGAGCTCGTGCCGTTCGCCCGGGAACTGTCCGCCCAGGTGGCGCGTCGCCCCGGGGGTGAAACCCGCGCCTACCCCGTGGTGCGCTCCGTGCAGCGCGACGGCGTCGCCTACGAGGTGGTGGCCCCCACCCCGGAGCTCGACGACGATGCCCAGCGGGAGGTGCAGCAGCTCGCCGCATGCATCGCCGAGGACCTCGGTGTGGTCGGGATGCTCGCCGTGGAGCTGTTCCAGCTCGAGGACGGCACCGTCCTGGTCAACGAGCTCGCCATGCGTCCCCACAACACAGGCCACTGGTCCATGGACGGAGCCGTCACCGGCCAGTTCGAACAGCATCTGCGGGCCGTCGCGGACCTCCCGCTCGGTGCCACCGACCCCGTGGGCCCCGCCGCGGTGATGGTGAACCTCCTCGGCGGCAGCCGCGAGGACCTCGCCGCCGGTGCCTTGGAGGCCATGGCCGACGACCCCGCCCTGAAGATCCACCTCTACGGAAAGACGGTGCGGCCGGGCCGCAAGGTCGGGCACCTGAACCTGGTGGGGGAGGACCCCCAGGACCTGCTGCGGCGCGCCCATGCCGCTGAGGAGCTCATCATCGAGGGCAACGGAGGGACTCGCGCATGACCACCACCCCGTCGGCGAACCCGTCCGAGACGGCGCCCGAGAACCTGCCCGGAAACCCCACCGGCACGCCGCTCGTCGGCGTGGTCATGGGCTCCGACTCCGACTTCCCGACCATGCGCGCGGCCGTCGAGGCCCTCGCCGAGTTCGGCATCGACTGCGAGGTCGACGTCGTCTCGGCCCACCGCATGCCGGAGGACATGGTCGCCTGGGGCCGCAGCGCGGCCGAGAGGGGCCTGCGCGTGGTGATCGCCGGGGCCGGCGGCGCCGCCCATCTGCCCGGCATGCTCGCCTCCCTCACCCCGCTGCCGGTGATCGGCGTGCCGGTGCCGCTGAAGCACCTCGACGGGATGGACTCCCTGCTGTCGATCGTGCAGATGCCCGCCGGCGTGCCCGTCGCAACGGTGTCGATCGGGGGCGCCCGCAACGCCGGTCTGCTCGCCGCGCGGATCCTGGCGTCCGGATCCGACGAGCGGGCCGCGCAGCTGCGGGACCGCATGGTCGCCTTCCAGCAGGAGCTGCGGGCCACCGCCCAGCGGAAGGGTGAGTCCCTGCGCGCCGCGCAGACCCGTGGCGAGGAGTGAACCCCGCGGGAATCAGCGCAGCTTGGCCCCGAGGACGCGTCGGTGCGGCCCTCCACATACGCGTGGTACGCGTCGGCCACCTCGTCGACATCACCATCGGCCACCAGCACACCCTTGTCGATCCAGAGGGCTCTGGTGCACATCGCCCGTACCGAGGCCAAAGAATGAGAGACGAAGAAGACGGTGCCCGCCTTCTCACGAATTTCCTCGATGCGAGACATACTCTTCTTCCGGAATGACGCGTCACCGGTGGCCAGCGCCTCGTCAATCATGAGGATCTCCGGTGTACGAATTGTGGAAATCGCGAAGCGCAGTCGCGACGCCATTCCGGAGGAGTAAGAACTCATCGGAAGGTACAGGAAGTCGCCCAGCTCCGCGAATTCCGCCACTGCCGGAACGTTCTGACGCACCTCAGCCCCGCTGAGCCCTAGGGCCAGGCCGCCGATGACGATATTGCGCTCTCCGGTGAGTCGCGGCAAGAGGGCCGCGTTCACTCCCATCAGCTCCGGTTCTGCCGAGGTGAATACTCGCCCGGACGTCGGTGGTAGCAGACCTGCCACCGCACGCAGCAGCGTCGACTTTCCGGAACCGTTCGTGCCGAGGATGCCGATCGACTCTCCGTGATGGGCTACGAACGAGACGCCCCGCACCGCCGGCACCTCGGTGATCGGCCCTGTATCCGGCCGACCGAGGCTCACCGCTCGATCCCATAGAGACTTGCGCTGATTCGTGGTCCCACCGCGGCGGGCGCCGAAGACACGGTAGGTGATGTGCAGATCGTCGACGATCACCGACGGTGCACCCAGCGGCTTGCGCTCAGCGCGCTCGGGAAGGTTCTCCGGGTCGATCTCGAGGTCGATGTTCTCAGTCACGGCCGTACGTCTCCTCTGCTCGCCAGAAGAAAATGAACCCCACCACGAACACCCCCACGGTCCAGGCGACCGCCTCGGCCCACAGGCTCAGGGTCATGGGAATCTGCTGCTCGTTCCCGAATGCGGCGCGGAACAGCTCCAGGAAGATCGCCAGCGGCTGATGCAGCAGGATCGGCTTGATCCACATCGAGTCCGGCACCACTGCCGGGATGAGGAACATAGCGCCGGAGGCATAGCGTCCCAGGGTCAGGAAGAAAGGCAGGGCATTGGCGATGTCTGGAGCGCGGGCGCCCAATCGGGCAAAGAACAGTGCCACACCTGAGGAGAATATCGCCAGAAGCACCGTGGCGAACGGAAGCAGAACCCATGACCACGTGGGCGGGACAGGCTCCATACCGGGCAGGAGGCCAGTGATCATCGCCACCACGATCATCGCCAGCAGGATCGGAGCGAACAACACTGTCTCCGTCATCACCGCCGCCAGGGGCACCACCGCGCGGGGGAACTTGTGCGAGCGAATGAGCTGCAGGTTCGTGGGGATCGAGTTTAAGCCGGACATCACCGAGGTCTGGAACAGCGTGTACGTGAAAGTGCCGATGGTGATGAACGCGGCTCGGTTGTCGATGCCCGGGGCGCTGGACTGGAACATGAATCCGAAGATGATCACGTACACCGCGGCGTCCAGGACCGGGCGGAGCACCGCCCACGCCTGCCCCAGGTACGACCCCTGATTGCGGGAGTAAGCACGGGAGGCGGAGAGGTTCCAGATGAACGAGCGCCGCTCCCAGACCTGCTGGATATAGCGACCGAGCGGGGGCCGAACTCCCATCTGCTGGAGGCCTGCTCGCTGGGCGAGCGCCTCGGCTTCCGCGGAGGTCACGCGAGGGGGCAGCAGGCCCTCCGCCTTGAGATCAGCCAAAATAGTTCTCTCCCAGCGGCGCCGGTCCGGCGTGCGGTGCCGGCCTGCGGTGTCGGTATTATCGGACGATGTGACTGCCGTGACGGAGAAGCTCCCGCTGGTGTCGGTCGTGATGCCCGTCTTCAACGGCGCTCACACCCTTGAGCAGTCGATGGGGAGTGTACTCGATCAGACCTGCGCCGATTTGGAGCTGCTGGTCGTCGATGACGCTTCCACGGACTCGTCGGCACAGGTGGTGGAACGCGCCGCGAGCGCCGATCCCCGCGTCCGCCTTCTGCGTCGCGCCAGCAGTGGCGGCCCGGCCGCAGCGCGCAACACGGCTCTCGCGTCCGCCCGAGGGAGGTACGTGGCCTTCTGCGACGCCGATGACCTTTGGCTGTCGCACAAGTTGGAGCGTCAGCTGGAGCTCGCCCGGACGTCGGGAGCAGCGCTCGTCTACTGCGGCTACCACCGGATCGCTGCAGACTATGCAGGCAGCGTGGCGCAGTTCACGCCCGATGGGCGTGTCGTGCGAGTTCCGTCGCGACTGACCCATGCCCAGCTGTTGCGTCGCAATGTCATCGGCAACCTCACCGCGGTGGTGGACACCGCACGAACAGGTCCGGTGCGAATGCCAGACCTTCCCGGTGCGGAGGATTGGGCGCTGTGGTTGAAGGTGGTGCGCGAACACGGACCAGCGGCCGGCATCGATCAGCCTCTGGCTCTGTACCGCACCGCGCAGGCTCATTCACATTCGGCCGATCGAGGCCGGGCGGTCCGCGCGGTGTGGCGCGTGCTCCGTCAGCAGGAGCACCTCAGCCGGCCCGGCGCCGCGGTGCGACTCCTCACTGGGATCGCGGCGGCGCTGCGGAAGCGCCGGATCTGAAACCGACGATGGCACGCCTACGGTGCCGCTGAGCTCGGCCGGAGCTGCCGCCCCTACGGGCCACACCGGGTAGTCTTCTGCGCATCATGATTCTTCTCTGTGTGAATGAGCTGGCCGGCCCGACGGGTTACCACAAATCGATTGTGGAGACTGCCAATGCACTGCATCGCGGTGGCTACCCCGTGTCCATGCTCTCCACGATTCCGGCTCCGGAGCGCTACCGGCAGGTCCAGAGGTGGCCGCTGGATCCCGGCATCCCAGCACTGGAGCTGAAGAACCTGCCCGCGGAGGGTGGAAGACTGCTCGCCCGCAACGTGCACCCCGTGTTGGAGGGGCGGGTGGCCGGGGTCCGCTACGCCCTGACCGAGAACCAGCTCGCCGCACTGCGTCAGCTCAACGCCTCCCTCGGCCCGGCCGACGTCGTTGTGTTCACGACTGCTCTGCAGGCCGCTATCTACCACTGGGCTCTCGACGGAGCCCCCCGTCGCGTCCGGACGGTTCTGCAAGTCCACGGTGACTACCGCACCCACAATGAGCTGTGGAACCTGGTGCTTGAGGCTCGCGACAGCATCGATGTCGTGCAGACTGTCGCAGAGGGCCTCAAGGGACAGTTCATTCCGATCTTCGGCGCTTCGAACGTTGTCTGTGTGCCGAACATCCACCACCCCAGCTCGATCGTCCGAGCCCCCCATGAGGGCGTCGAGGTGGTCCTGCCCGCGTCGTTCCAACATCGCAAGAACCAGCTGGACGCCCTGAGGGCTCTAGCACGGGTGGAAGACCCCTCAGTACGACTGAGTCTCTGGGGAAACATCAGCCACCTGAACCCCTACTTCATTGCAGTGCAGGAACAGATCCAGAAACTCGGTCTCCAGGATCGGGTCCGCATCCCGGGCTTCGGAACTGAGCAGGACGTCTACTCTCGGGCGGACATTGTGCTGATGACGTCCCTCTCGGAGGGCTTCGGGTACCCCCTGCTCGAGGCGGCCTACCACAGCCTGCCCACTCTCACCTACGACTACGACTTCGGTCCCCAGGACGTCGTCGAGGACGGCGCCAGCGGCTTTGTTGTGCCGATCGGCGATGTCGATGGTCTGGCTGCCCGGCTACGTGAGCTCGCCGCCGACCCGGGTCTGCGGGAAAGACTCGGGCGCCGTGCGCGCGAAGTCTTCGACGAGCGCTTCTCCCCAGAGGCGGTCGTGGCACAGTACCGCGAGCTGTTCGGAGCTCCGGCCGGGCGGTCATCTGCACTCGCTGATCTCTTCCCCGTGTCCGGTGGCGAACCGGTGCCCCTCGAGTCCATCTCCCATCGCATCACTGGCCCGCGTGGGCGGCGGCTCCACCGCATCACAGTGCGTGGGGAGGTGCCCCTGCACGCGGTGCGCATCGACAACGGCGAACGCACGGCGGAGCCGAAGGTCCGTCGCGATGCATCGCACACAGTCATCGAGTTCCCCGTGGGTTCGGCGGACATCGTGTCCTACGGGGCTGAACCGGGTGACACCGACCGGCACTACCTGGCCGGCCCCGCCCAGGGGACAGCGATGCCGGTGCTTCCGCGGCTGCGCCGGGACGCGAATTACGACATGGGGACGCCGCCCGTGGAGGACACGATCCACGCGACCAGCGGTGGCGCCGCTCATGTCGGGTTGAGCACGACACCGAAGGCCCTGGTCGGCTTCGCGGGCGAGGCTGTGGGGGCTGTCGTCTGGAAAGCCCAGCAGGTGCTACCCGCGATGCGCCCGACCAGATCGGCGGCATCCTCAGAGAGCGTCCCCGTCCCCTCGGAGGGTGGCACTTCAGTCGCAGACACCCCAGCACTGCCCGGCATCGACGGTCCGGCGACTGACCCGGCCGTCGACGCCGCCATGCCCGGTACGGTGGAGCCCGCGAGCGCCACCGCATCACAGACCGCGACGCCCCAGGAGGGGCGCGTCGATACGACATCTCCCGTTATAGCCATTCGCAATCTCGGCCGCGCGGCTGGTCTGCCCGCCCAGGCGCTACGCACCATCGGGACGGTCAGTCGCACCTACGCCAACACTGCAGGGAAGCTCTTGGTGCGCTCCGTAGCTGTGCGGCCCGCCGCGCCGACACGCCGCGAGCTTCCGCGCCATCCGTGGTTCCCGGTGACTTCTGGAGTGGACAACTTCGGGGAACCGATCAACGCTCCCGGCGGGGTCGAGGTGCAGGAGGGTGGCACTGCGGAGCGTCCCACTGTCCGCATTCGAGGCGAGTACGACTGGGTGGATCTGCAGGACGGGCACGCGCGTCGGCGCGTGGTCCCGCCGTGGAGCTACGGAGAAATGTTCGAAGCCATCTGCGCTGCGGAGGCGAAATATTCGCTGTTCGATCGCACGGGCCCCGGGGGCGTCCATCTGTGGGAGCTGGGTCGTTCCGCAGCCGTGATACAACTTGCGGAGGCGGCCGGTTTCTTCGGGCCCTCGCCGCAGGCTGCCGGCGTGGTGGACGACGTGTACACCGGGGCCAAGACTCTCCGGAAGGCCCCGCGAGCTCGCACGGTGGTCTTCGACTACCCCCGCCGTGGTCAGAGCGGCTACCGCACTGCGGCGTTCGTCGAGGAGGACACGCTGTTCGTGGTGCAGCCGGGTGGGGACGGCTACCCAGATGTCACAGAGGACAACCTGGTGTACCCGATGCATGAGTTCACCCAGTGGCGTCAGCAGTGGCGTCAGCGCTGGTCGCATCTGAGGGTGCCGGAGGTCGATGCGCGACCCTACGAGGCGGCGCTCTCTGACACGTTGGGTATCCGGGTGGACCTTGGCGACCATCTGCGTAACCGGCTGGCGAAGTTCCTGGCTGAGCGGGAGTTTTGGACTCCGGTGTTCGAGCGTGTGCAACCGGAGGAAGTCCTCATTGCGTCCAGTCACTGGAGTGCTGGTGTGGTCGCTGCGGCGATGCGATCAGGTGCGCGTGTCTCCGACATTCAGTACGCTCTGACCAGCCGGTACGCCCCAAGCTTCTGGTTCGGTCAGAAACCTCACTATGGGGCAACACGCTTTTACGCGTGGTCGGACTTCTGGGCGGAGCGCACCAATGTCTACCAGGAGCACAGCGTGGTTCCGCGACAGCAGCCTGAACTCATTGAACTGGCCGAGAAGTCGGGACAGAGTGTTGAGTGGGATATCTGCATCATCTCTCAACCACGGATCCTGCGTCGCCTTTTGGCTTTCGTGAGGGATCTCGTGCGGGAGCGGCCGGGTCTCCGCCTGGTGCTCGCCCCTCATCCGGCGCAGCGCGCGACAATCGCGCAAGACCTCGCGGCTGCGGGTCTCGACGAGCATGTGGTGATCTCGCAGGATGACACACTGCGGACGATGGCGCGTGCGGAGGTGTGCGTGGGGACGTTCTCGACCTCCCTGTGGGAAGCGGCGGCGTTGGGGAAGCCTACGTATGTGATTCAGGTGCCGGGCTACGAGGAGACCTTGGAGGACATCGAGTCCGGTCTCTTCCGTCTCGCGCGCTCACCGCATGATCTGGTGCCGTTCGAGGTCCCTGAGTTCCGTCACCGCATCTTCCGCTGACCGATGGACATCCAGAACCACTACTACGGCCACAGCGCGGTCCTGGCCCTGTACGCCGCGCAGCGCTCCGTTCGGCACATCGACGGGCTTCTCCAACACGGGTGGACGGTGGCCTCTCCCGTCCGGGTGCACTTCGCAGACTTCCCGACGTTGCCTCGCGGAGCACGGCGCCTGGTGTGGAGCCATCAGGCTCGTGGCTGGGACCCGGGCGAGGAGAGCGCACCGACGACTCCGATCGGGGCACCGTTCCTGTACCTCAGTGCATTGACGGCTTCGATCCCCGTCGAACCGCTCGGTACGGCGGTGGCGTTCCCCGTGCACGACACCCGGCTGGTGAAGATCGCCCAGGACGATGTCCTTGCGAGGGAGCTCGCTGAGCGGGAAGGGCCCTCGATCGTCTGCCTGCATCCCGAGGACCTCGACAGCCCGGTGCGCCTGCGCACTTGGCAGGAGCAGGGACATCGCGTGGTCAGCGCGGGTCAGCGTCGCGATCCGCTGTTCCTTGGCCGGATCCTCCGCCTGGTGCGCGGAGCTCGATCCGTGGTCTCCAACCAGCTCTCCACCGCGGTGATCTATGCCGCCGCAGAGGGCACCCCCACTGCGCTCCACGCCACCGGCATCTCCATCGGCGCACTGGGCACCAGTACTGCCGAGCGGACGCAGCGCCTGTGGCCGGAGTTCCACGCTCAGGATGCGAACGTGGACCTGCTGCGTGGGATCGCCCGCGCCGAGCTCGGCGCCGCGCACCTGAGAGAGCCGGATGAGCTGCGCGAGATCCTGGGATGGGACCGATGTGCGTTGCGACCCGCCGCGAGCTACTGGGCAGGCGCCCCGCTGCGTAAGGCCGGCGCGGTACTGGGTGTGTTCGATCGAGCCGAGGGCGCGGCAGATGCCGGCGCCGGGGTTTCCCCACTGACATTCCTGCGCCACCCCCTCAGCCACCTGCCTGGCCGTCTTCCCCGTCTGCCGGGCGATCACGAGCTGTTGCCGAATCCTCTCAGCCCTGTCGGCTGATTCCGGATCGCCCCCGCAGCACGACGTTCCGCGCACGATGCTCGGGGCACTGTGCGGTCGCGGACTCCTGGCGATGGAGGTGGGTGCCTCTTGCGACGCCGCCGACCTGCTGGAGTCCGAGATCGGTGAGGACCCGGCGTACACGCCCGCCGCCACTGCGCTGCCTTGTCTGGGCGCACGTCTGCAGGACGACCGCACGATGGTCGACCTTCGCAATGAGATCGGGTACGGGGCCCCGGGCGCCGGCCGCGCCGGTGCCCGCCCGGGCGACCGCGAGCAGGCCCTGACCCGCATACCCAGGGTGAGTACCTGCGCAGCTGGCGGGTGTGCCGCACGGCACCGCACTGTCAGATCCTCGAGCGCCGCTTCGGTCCCGGCTTCCTCAACTATCAGTCGCTGCCGGAGGACCCGGGCGCCTCCCTCGTCGTCGTCTCCGACGACGGTGTCAGCGACGAGATCCGCGGCGCGCAGCACCTGGCAGAGCTCTCCCAGCAGTACCGGGTCACCGCCACTTGCGATTCGAGACTGTGCAGCCGCCTGGAGCACAGCTTCCCGGACGCCCGATTCGTGGACGTTCCCCGCCGCATCCGCGGGATCCTCAACCCGGTCTACGACGGACGCTGGTGCGACCCGACCCTCGCCAGCCACCTGCCGGCTCACAACGACCCCTTGGTGGCCGAGGCGGACTACGTGGCCTTCGGTCAGAATCTCACCGTCAACCGCTTCGTGGGCATCCTGTCGCGACGCGACACTGTCGGTTACCTGCTGCAGGCTCCGAACCGGGCAGTCCTCCGCCTGGGAGCGGAGTGAGGATGGGTCTGGTCTCAACCAGCCACCTCGTCAGCGCCTCGCGCCGGACGATGTACCTCGGCCTGGAAAAGCTGGCGCCCCTGCTGGATGCCGACGGAGTCGAGTTCTGGTCCCTCCAGCATGGTCTCGGGGTAGCAGACGCCGAACTCCTGGATGCCCACGGGGTCCGGCAGATCACCGACATAGATCTCTTCGACGACGCTTCCGAGGGGCTGGCAGTCCTTGCCGCCTCGATGGACCTGGTGAGCGGACTGAGCACAGCCTCGATCGAACTGCCCGCAGAGGTCGGCACGCCGATCTGGCTGCTCGGGCTCAGCCCCCGAGAACGATCTCTGTCGCACCGCGGGGAGCCGGACCAGCACCGACGGGCTGACGTCCAACTCCACGATCATCGCCTCCCCCATGAATCGACTTCACCGCGCTCTACGAGGAGTGTGTGGACCTCGTCAGTGCCGAGTGTCGGCGGTGTCTGGTGCATCTCGTCCGCTCCGCGGGGCGGACCTGAGCGGGGGGGCTCCGCTCACACCTCGGAATCAGCCGCCCCGCTCCGGTACGATCTGCGCATGCCTACCAGCCAGAACGCTTCTTCCCAACAGATCCAGATCGGCGACCTGAGCGTCGGCGAGGCGCACCGTCCGTTCGTCGCGGCCGAGATGTCCGGCAACCACAATGGAGATCTGGGTCGCGCCCTCGAGATCGTCGACGCGATCGCCGAAGCGGGCGCTCCGGCCATCAAGCTGCAGACGTACACCGCAGACACCATCACGATCGACGCCGATGGGCCGGCATTCCGCATCACTGACAGTCATGGCCTGTGGGGCGGCCGAAACCTCTACAGCCTGTACCAGGAGGCCCACACCCCCTGGGAGTGGCATGAGGCGATCTTCGCTCGCGCGCGCGAACGCGGGATGATCCCGTTCTCCAGCCCGTTCGACGCCACGGCAGTCGATCTCTTGGAAGATCTCGACACTCAGGTCTACAAGATCGCTTCGTTGGAGATCGGAGACATTCCGCTTCTTCGACGGGTGGCCCGCACCGGTAAACCGGTAATCCTCTCCACCGGGGCTGCCGACGCCGGCGACGTGGACCTAGCTGTGAAGACCATCCGCGCAGAGGGTAACGACCGGATCGCCGTGCTCGGTTGCACCTCCTCGTATCCGGCCAGTGCCGAGGCCTCGAACCTTCGCACCATCCCAGTCCTGCGAGACACGTGGAACGTGGTCAGTGGACTGTCCGACCACACCAAGGGCATCGGGGTCAGTGTCGCTGCGGTCGCATTCGGTGCTGCGATCCTGGAGAAGCATGTGACGCTGCGGCGCGCAGATGGAGGTGTGGACGCCGATTTCTCCCTCGAGCCGCACGAGCTCAAAGCCCTGGTCGACGAGTCCTACGCGGCCTGGCTTGCCATCGGTGACGTGCACGTGGGTCCCACCGCGAGCGAAGCCGAAAGCCAGCGGCTCCGCCGCTCTCTGTACGTCACCGCCGATGTTGCGGCCGGCGACATTGTCACAGAGAACAACGTTCGCTCGATTCGACCGTCCGGTGGCCTCGAGCCGCGGTGGCTGGACGTGGTCCTCGGCCGCACGTTCACCCAGGATGTCCAGCGCGGCACCCCGCTTACCTGGGATCTCGTCTGACGAATACGTCGAATGCGCCGTCGCGGCGGTTCGGGTCGAGCACGTACCCCGCTCGGCGGAAAAGTCGTTGCGACGGCGCATTGTCAGGCAGGATCGACGCCACCAGAACGATCCCGGGGTGGTCGGCGAGGAAGACACGCTGCGCGGACGCCAGCACGTCCCCGGCAAGTCCGTGACCACGAGCCTCTGGTGCCAGAGTGATGGAGACTTCCCACTCCGCGCCCGAAAAGCCCGCCTCGTTCTCAGAGGCGAGCCTATCGAAACGCACCGTACCGACGGCTGTCTGTGCCCGCTCGACGACGTACAGGCATCGATCCGATCGGTGCAGCACACCGTAGTACCAGCTGCGGTGGCTTTCCCAGGACACAGGTTCAGTGGACCGCGAGACGGCCCGGGTCGCCGGATCATTCCGCCAACGCAACAGCAGTAGCGAATCCCCGGGGCCCGCAGGCCGGGCAGTGATCTCAGCGGAGTCACCACCGAGACGAGAAGCAAGTGCTACCTCCCAGGCGGCCACGATCCGTTCGGCCCCGAGACCGTCGACCGTTCTCCGACCGGTGCTCCAGGGATTGCCGGAGCGGAGATCCTCAAGGCCCGCCTCGAGGCGACGAACGGCGGTCGCGGGATCCTGACGCACTTGATCGAGAGTGCCCAGCCCGCGAGCCACTCCCGCTTCGAGTGCTGCCTCATAACCCGCGACCTGGTTGTCCACCACGGCCACCAGAAGGCTCGGCACGCCGATGCAGGCGAGCTCCCAGGCGGTGGTGCCCGCTGCGCTGAGCACCAGGTCTGCGGTGCACACGTGTTCGAAGAGCTCGGGGGACGGGGTGATGAGCTCGACTCCGTCTCCCGCCTCGGCACGCACGGCCGCCCAGTTCTGTTGAGGTGAGATGACACGGATTCGGCCGATGCCCTGCGCACGTGCACACACGGAGGCGATGGTCGCGGAAGCGCCCATTGCGTCCGTGCCACCCATCACGATCAGGACGTCAGCGCGGTCGGATAGCGGCCGGGGAGAAGCGGCACGATGAGCGCGCGCCTCCCGTACCTGGGCACGCATCGGTGCGTAGGCGATCCCCAGCAACACCTCACCGCTGCCGTCCGCGGGCCGCCCGACCCGCTCGGCGTGGATCGTCGAGTCGATCACGACATCGGCGGGCCGCCGACCGAACGTACTGTCCTCCATGGAAGAGAGCAATGCTCCGCTGACGGACACCTGGGCGCGCGCCTCGGGGCCGATGTCGTAGTTGTCCACGTGCACCACGCTCGCCCCTTGTTCAGCGGCCAAGACGCCCAGATCCTCCGGTGCTGGCGCGGTCTCCAGGGCGGCCTCGAGGAGCAGACTCTCGGCGAGCGGGGAATCGAACGATCCAGCGAGCACGACGCTGTGTCCGGCGTTCCGTGCGGCATCGGCGACCGAGAGAGCCCGGACCAGATGACCGATACCACCGTGCATGCTGGCATCGCAACGGATCGCGATGTGTGTCATCCGTCTGTCAATCGCTTCTGCCGCACGGCGGCGTTGAGCATCGCGATGTCGGGGCGGGACCGCAGGAGATCCACCACCTCTTGCCACGACGGCGGCCGGTCTCCGAGCTCGGCGACCATGGCGTCGAGCAGGTCCGCGTCCGCCTGAGTGTCCAGGGTCACCCGCAGATCGTTCGCTGCCGGCTGCACCACGACGCCCATGGTGCGGAATAGCTGCTTGCTGTCGTACAGGTACGACGTGACGTGTATGCGATGGAACGATTCCGCATCGCGATCGGCGATCTCCAGAGCAGCCCGGGAGGCGATCTCCGCGTCCAGCCCGCGAGGCAGCGTGCGTACCAGCGTGGTCGAGACATAATCGAGGGTCGGGTCAGTGCGCCACAGCGCCACCACCGAGGAGATCAGGTGCGGATCTGCTAGCGGACAGTCGGCTGTCAGCCGCACCACCGCGTCTGCCTCCGTCTCCTGCATGGCCAGGGCGAAGCGGGAGAGGACGTCGTTCTCACTCCCGCGCACCACGCGCACCCCAAGCTGACAGGCCAGATCGGCAACGGCGTCGTCGCCAGGCTCGGTGGAGGTGGCGACCACGACCTCGTCGACGCCTCGCGCCGCGTGGGCGGCCCGTACGATCCACCCGAGGGTGGGGCGCCCGGCCAGGGGCCGTAGCACCTTCCCCGGAAGACGAGACGAGCCCGTGCGGGCCTGGATGACAGCGACGATCCGTGCGGCATTCACCGTGCCATAATGGCACGCGAAGTCCGGGACGGTCGGCAACGACGGTCTCCCTCCACCACGTCGAAAGGGATCTGCATGTCCGTCTTCAGTGGTTCGTCCATCTTGGTGACCGGGGGGACCGGTTCCTTCGGCAAGGCCTTCCTCCGCGAAGTTCTGGACAACCATGACCCGCGGCGGGTCGTCGTGTTCTCCCGGGACGAGCTGAAGCAGTACGAGGTGCGCAACCTCTTCGGGAACGACCCACGTCTGCGTTGGTTCATCGGTGACATCCGGGATGAGCGTCGGCTGGCCCGCGCCCTGCATGGGATCGACTACGTCGTCCACGCTGCCGCGCTGAAGCAGGTCGACACCGCGGAATACAACCCGTTCGAGTTCGTCAAGACGAACGTGCTGGGCAGTCAGAACGTCATAGAGGCGTCCATTGACGCTGGCGTGAAGAAGGTTGTTGCGCTCTCCACCGACAAGGCGTCGAGCCCGATCAACCTGTATGGCGCAACGAAGCTCACCGCGGACAAGCTCTTCATCACCGGCAACCACTACGCGGCGGCGTACGACACCCGCTTCGCGGTGGTCCGCTACGGCAACGTGATGGGGTCGCGCGGATCGGTGATCCCGTTCTTCCGGAAGCTGGGCGCTGAGGGCAAGCCGCTGCCCATCACCGACCTCGCCTGCACCCGGTTCTTCATCACGCTGCCGCAGGCGGTGCAGATGGTCATCGCCACGTTCGACTTCATGCAGGGCGGTGAGCTGCTCGTCCCACGTATCCCCTCGATGAAGGTGACGGATTTGGCCCAGGCTGTGGTCCCGGGAGCCGAGATGGTTGACGTTGGCCTGCGCCCCGGGGAGAAGCTCCACGAAGAGATGATCAGCCCTGAGGAGGGTCGTCGCGCGGTGACCGTCAGGGACGGCAAGTACTTCATCATCCAGCCGGATCTCGCGACCTGGGGTTATAAGACCCCGGAGGGTGCAGTCCCGGTGGAGGAGGGGTTCTACTTCCGCTCCGACTCGAACGACCAGTGGTACACCCGAGAGCAGATCGCCGCCATCCTCGAGGAAGGTATCTGAGATGCTTCCGTACGGGCGTCAGTCCATCGACGACAGCGACGTCGAGGTCGTCGCGCGGACGATGCGCAGCGAATGGCTGACAACGGGCCCTGAGGTCGACCGCTTCGAATCGGCCGTCGCCCAGCGGGCTGGAGTTCCTCACGCGATCTCGGTGACCTCCGGCACCGCCGCCCTGCACGTGGCCTACGCGGCAGCTGGCATCTCGCCCGGTGATGAGGTGGTGACCACACCGTTGACGTTCGTGGCAACCGCCGCCGCGGCGGCCCTGCTCGGCGCGAAGATCGTGTTCGCCGACGTCGACCCGCGCACCGGGTGTCTCGACCCCGTTGCGGCAGAGGCGGCCGTCACCGATCGAACTCGCGTGGTCGCCGGTGTGGACTATGCCGGCGTGCCCGTGGACTCTGCCGCGCTCCGCGACCTCGCCACGCGCAGGGAACTCGTCTTCCTGGAGGATGCCGCCCATTCCATTGGTTCGACGCGCAATGGCGTTCCCGTCGGCTCGCTCGCGGACCTCACGGCCTACTCGTTCTTCCCCACCAAGAATCTCACCACCACGGAAGGTGGTGCGGTGGTCACCGCGAGCGATGAGCTGGCGGCACGGGCCCGTGCGTTCAAGAACCACGGTCTGGTTCGCGACCGTGCACAGCAGCGGTACCCGGACGAGGGGCCGTGGCACCAGGAGGTGCACTCCTTCGGTCTGAACTACCGCCTGCCCGATGTCCTCAGTGCGCTGGGAACCAATCAATTGCAGCGTCTGGACGCATTCGTCGCGCGCCGTGCGGAGATCAAGCGTGTCTACGACGACGCCCTCGTCGATCTGGACGGCGTGGATCTACCGGTTCAGCCCGAGGGCACCGCGCCCGCGTGGCACCTGTACCCCCTGCGGGTGCCCGCGCAGCGGCGCCGCGCCATCTTCGAGGCGCTGCGGGCCGATGGGATCGGTGTCCAGGTGAACTACATGCCCGCCTATTGGCATCCAGTGTTCGAGGACCTCGGCTATCAGCGCGGTATGTGCCCGGTGGCTGAGGAGTACTACCGCCGGGAGATTTCGCTTCCGATGTTCCCCGGTCTGACTGACGCAGATGTGGAGCGCGTCATTGCGGCCGTTCGCAAGGCGGTCGCCACCGCCTGATCGCGGGCACCATCAGCTGCCCGGGCGTCACTGATTCCGCCTCGGTCTCCTGCGACGAGATCGAGGCCCGTTGCCGCACCGCGGGCTATCTCGACGCCGGTGTCCGTCCTGAGTTGGACCTCTCGGGCCTGGTTTGAGAGATTTCAGTAGCGTTTCTGCTGGTCGTGGGGTTTCCAGGGTGGCTGGATGGGTCACTAATTGGGGGTAGGGTCGGGGGTTGTGAGCCCGTTTTTGAGGAAGGTGACCACGGCGTCTGGCGCGACTGCCGTGCAGGTGGTCGCTAAGGAGGGTCGGCGGAACAAGATCCTTGAGCATCTCGGGTCCGCGCATACCGAGGCTGAGCTCGCTGTTTTGATGAGGGCCGGCCGGGACAAGCTCAATGCTGGTCAGGAGACTCTCGACCTCGGCTTGGAGCAGGATCCCCAGGCAGCTGTGGTGCGGTCCATGCGGTCGCGCTTGCTGCTGGACGTGCTCCAGGCGACCTGGAGAGGGCTTGGTTTCGATGCGCTCGAGGACGAGGCGTTCTTCCAGCTCGTCGCCGCGCGTTTGATCTTCCCGACCTCGATGCTCGACTCTGCTCGCGTGCTGAGCGAGGTGGGGATCGATCCGGTGCATCGTTCAACGATGAAGCGCTGCCTGACCCGGATCCAGCAGTGCAAGTACCGCGACCAGATAGCGAAGAACTGCTTTGAACATGCCTCGACCAGCGGCGATATCTCTCTGGTGCTCTATGACGTCACCACGCTCTACTTCGAGGCCGAGCACGAGGACGAACTGCGGAAGGTCGGCTACTCGAAGGAGCGCCGAGTGGATCCGCAGATCGTGGTCGGGCTGCTGGTGGATCGGGGCGGGTTCCCGCTCGAGATCGGTTGCTTCGAGGGCAACAAGGCCGAGACCACGACGATCGTGCCGATCATCCAGCAGTTCCAGGCCCGCCACGGCCTGGCGGACATGGTCGTCGTCGCTGACGCCGGGATGCTCTCCACCGCGAACCTGACCGCCCTTAACGAAGCGGGACTGCGGTTCATCGTCGGGTCGCGGCAGGTCAAAGCCCCTGGTGACCTTGCACATCACTTCCACTGGAACGGTGACGCGTTCACCGACGGGCAGCTGATCGACACCATCACCCCACGTCACGGCAACACGAAAACCGACACGAAGCAGCACCGCCGGGAGCCGGTCTGGGACCCGACGGAGCATCCCGGGCACTGGCGGGCGGTCTGGGCGTTCTCGAAGAAACGCGCGACCCGGGATGGGCACACGCTGACCGCGCAGGAGAACCGAGCCCGCGCTGTGATCGACGGGGACGTGACCGTGAAGTCGACGCGGTTCGTGAAGACCACAGCGGCCGGTCGCAGCCTCGACGAAGCCTCCCTCAAGCGGGCACGGAGCCTCGTGGGGCTGAAGGGCTACGTCACCAACATCCCCGCGACGGTGATGTCCGCGGCGGAGGTGCTCTCCAGCTATCACGACCTGTGGCAGGTCGAGCAGTCCTTCCGGATGAGCAAGACGGACCTACAGGCCAGGCCCATGTTTCATCGGCAGCGGGACGCGATCGAAGCTCACCTCACGATCGTGTTCACCGCCCTGGCAATGGCCCGTCTCCTGCAGGCCCAGACGGGGTTCAGCATCCGCAAGATCATCCGGACCCTACGGCCGTTGCAGGACGTGACCATCACCCTGGCCGGCCAGGACATCACGGCCAAGGCCGAGCTCACCGACGATGCCCGCACCATCCTCAAGGCCCTCAAGATGACTTGACGCATGGGTCACTAAAGAGGTCCAACTCAGGTCCGTCGGCTGCGGCATCAGAGTTCGCGAGCTCCAGCACAGTCGACGCGGATCAGACGGGAGTGGTCAGTGGTGAATACGACCTCTCCGAGGTCGTCGCCACCCTGGCTGATGGGCGTGAACGTGTTGTCGTACTGGTAGAGGGTCCTCTCCACGTACACGTAGCCGATTCCCTGCTGTTCCAGGAGCTGACATTTCTGCGGTGAGCGGCCCGCGATCGGGACCGCGCGGATCACCTGCAGGTCCGCCTCCGTGAGAGCGGTGCCCGCCACGGGTACGTAGGCGTGCAGCCCGTGCAGCGCGAACATGTGGGCCGCGCCGGAGTAGGGACTGGCAAGAATCGCCCCACCGTTACGCAGTTCCGGCGCCGCCTGCGCGAAAGCAGCCCGCTCGTCAGCCTGGAGGAAGCGGCCGCGACCGGGGTACTCCGGGTCGAAGTTCTTCGCGGCGTTCTCCGCCCGGGCAGGGATCGATGTGAGCACGAGGACGACCGCAATCGCCGCGATCGCGGCGGCAGAACGTGTCCGGAGTCGATGCGGCGCCTGCCGAGTCCGTTCCAGACGGCAGCCCCACGCGCGCGCACCGGGAACTGTCAGGAGGCAGGAGAGCATGGCCAGCGGGATGGCAAGGCGGTCCTGACCACGGAAGTACAGGATGGACAGGTTTGCGGGAGAGTCCACGGCGGCATCGAGGTATAGGACCGCGATGAGGATCCATGCGACTCCCACCCAACGCAGCGTCCTCTCGCGCAGCGCCACGACCAGCCCCGGCCACCACAGCAGCGCGATGGCTGTACCGAGCGCCATCGGCCACACCGTGAGCAATCCGAGACCGATCTCCATCAGGGCAGTGGTCAACGATACCCTCAGGCCCCCGGTGAACCCCGTGATGCGGGACCCCGCAGGGGTGTACATGAGTGTAAGTACCGGCAGAATGGCCAGGATCGGCAGCACCGCGAGGGCGGGGTGCTCACGCCACAGCGGAGCCCCCGTCACCGCTGTGAGGACAGCGAGGAGCATGAGTGCGGTGACGGCGACATTCGGCTGCGCCAAAGTCAGCCCGATGCCCGCGAAGAGCACCAGCAGCACCGCCGCGAGCACGTTCCGGGCGCCGGTCTGGCGCGCTGCTGGATCTCGGCCTGTTGCCGACGTCGAGACGCGATCACGGGCCCTGACCCCGCGCTGGAGCGCCGAGTCTGAGACCGGGGTGGCCGACTGAGTCAAAGCACTCCACAACGCCGTCACAGCTGCCAGCGCGCCCGGTAGGGCGGCGAAGCCGACGAGGTTGGGGATGGGGGACAAATGAACCCAGAGGTTCAGGGGGCATGCGGGGATGACTGCAGCTACCGTCGCCGCCGCGGGAGGAGCCCAGGGCACCCGCGGGAATACGGCACGTGACAGCAAGGCGATCCCCACCAGCCACGGCACAGTGGACAGGACGACCACGGACGCGTTCAGAAGGATGGGAATCTCAATGCTGGGGATGATGGCCACCAGATCGTGGAAGGCGGCCGGGTAGGACCTGGGAACACCGGAGGTGCTGGCGATGGAGTTGAGCGTCAGACTGGACCCGTTGCCCGTTGACCGGATGTGTGCCAGCGCAGTGAGGTGGAAAAGTGTGTCGTAGCGCTCCAGGATCGCGTCGGGGCGACCGGCCGCTTGAGCGATCGGCAGCAGCGCCACTGCGAGGCCTCCGATGATCGCTCCGGCCCAGATCCAGCGCTGGGCGGGTGCGTCGCGCTCGGCCGAAACGGGGCCGAGCGCGACATTGGGCAGTGCCAGGCCCAAGGATCGCAATCCGACGGCGAGCACAAGAGTCACAACGGTGCTGGCGCTGAAGGCGATCCAGCTCCAGCGGACCTGCAGCAACTCGGCACCGATGGCTCCGAGACCTGCGATCGCCAGGCTCAAAGCAGGTGCGAGCGCCACAGCCAGACGGCGTGACCCTCCCAGCGTCCGCACAGTCAGCCACCCCGGAAGGTGACCGACCAGAAGAACGGCGATGGCGGCCAGCGAAAACTGGAGCAAGCCGCTCATCCGTGGTGTGTGTTGAGCGAGCGTTGGCGGTACTGCGCAGCCGGTTCGGCCTCATCGATGGCTAGGCGTCGGGCGAGATGGGTGGTGCGTTTTTCGGCATCCTTGGTCCGTGCCTCTTGCAGGGCGAGGAAGCCGAGCAGAACCAGAACTGTGGCGTAGAGCAGAAGGTCGGTTCCGCGTCCGACCCCTACGATGTGCGCGACGCGAGTGAGCATGGCGGGGAACAGCACGGTGAGGAGAGCGAACAACGCGAAGGCGATCACCAGCAAGCGGCGCACGGCCAGCTGCTTGGTTCCCCGGTGGATGAAGAGCCAGGCAACTATCGACACGATGCCCGCGATGAGGAGCGCCTGGATGATCATTGTGCGGCCCCCAGGGCCGACTGTTGCTCGCAGCACGTCAAGAAGTTCTTCCACGCCTTCAGGGTATCCTCTGCGAGCAACCTCGCTTCGCTGATGCACGCGGAGGATCAGCAAGGCTCTAATGAGCAAGGACCAGAGGAGACCTCATGGGGAGTTCCGACCCTTTGCGCGAAACTGCCGCGCCGGGGGCGGACGCCACCTGGTTCGTCATGCCCCTGTTCAACGAGGGGGCCGTGGTCGGGGATGTGGTGCGTGAACTGCGCCGCAGTTACCCCCTCGTCGTCTGCGTCGACGACGGCAGCACCGACGGTTCCGCCCAGGCGGCCGCGGAGGCCGGTGCGGCGGTGGTGCGCCATCCCTACAACATGGGGCAGGGCGCCGCGTTGAAGACCGGCATCGACTACGCCCTGCGGGACCCGATGATGCGGCAGGTCGTGACCTTCGACTCCGACGGCCAGCACCGGGTGGAGGATGCCGCCGAGATGATCGCCCTGCGGGAGGCCGAGGGCGTCGACATCGTGCTCGGCTCCCGCTTCCTCGACAACCGCACGAAGCCGGGCCTGCTGAAGCGGATGGTGCTGCGCGGCGCCGTCTGGTACACGAACCTCACCAGCGGGGTGAAGCTCACCGACGCCCACAACGGCCTGCGGGTGATCGGTCGTTCCGCCTGCGAGCGCATCACCATCGAGCAGAACCGTATGGCGCACGCCTCCGAGCTCGTGGAGGAGATCGGACGCCTTAAGCTCACCGTGCGGGAGCACCCGGTGCACATCCTCTACACCGACTATTCGCGGTCCAAGGGCCAGTCGGTGCTGAACTCGGTGAACATCGTCATCGACATGCTGTTCCGCTGAACCGGGCCGGTGGATCCGACCCGACGGGTCCGGCCCCACCGAGCCCACCCGGACAGGCGCGGGATCAGCCGGTCGTCCCGGGCGGTTCCGCGGATCCGTCGCGGATGCCCGCGAAGAACGACCGCACCTCGTCATCATCGGTGAGGATCGCCACCCCGGAGTGCCGCGTGCGGAACTGCGGATCCTCGATGGGGATCGACAGCACCCGGCCATCGTTCTGCGCGTCGCGCATCGTCAGCGCCATGCGACCGACGTCGAGGATGCCGCTGCGCTCGTCGGTGCGCAGCGCCGCGGAGCCGGCCCCGGCCAGCCGCACCTGCGCCACCGGGTTGAACAGCACCCCGGGGGAGGCGGAGCGCTTCATCAGTGCCGCCAGGAACTGCTGCTGACGCTGCTGCCGGCCGATGTCGGCCGTGGGGTCGAAGGCCCGGGCGCGCACAAAGGCGAGGGCCTGCTCGCCGCCGACGTCATGGCAACCCTGCGTCATGCGCAGGCCCGACTTGGGGTCGTCGACATCCCGGTCGATGCACAGGTTCACGGTGCCGACGGCGTCCACCAGGGAGGCGACGCCGTCGAACCCGACCTCGACGAAATGGTCCACCGTCAGCCCGGTGAACTCCTCGACGGTGCGCACCAGCAGGGCGGGGCCACCGAGGGCGTAGGCGGCGTTGAGCTTCATCCTCCCGTGGCCGGGGATGTCCACCAGGGTGTCCCGCGGCAGCGAGACCAGTGAGGAGCGGCCGTTGGGGGCGCGGTGCAGAAGGATGATGGTGTCGGCACGCTGCCCCTCGGTGCCGTCATCGGCGACGGTCGTGCCCCCGCGGCGGTCGGAGCCGGCCATGAGGTACGTGGTTCCTCGGGTTCCCTCAGCAGAGGAGAGCGCGTCGACATGCGCGATGCGGCTGTCGGCCCACCCCGCCAGCCCGATGCCCCATCCCAGGCTGATGACCAGCAGCAGGCACAGCAGCGTGGTCGCCTGCCGGACCGGGCGGGGGATGCGGCGGATGCCGCGGCGTCGCCGTGTCGACGGCCGCGAACCGCTGGGGCGGGGAGCGGGCGCCGGAGGACCGGCGGTCGGCGGACCCCCGATCTCCGCCTCGACCCGGGGCATCGGCCGGGTCGGTCGCTCTGCGGCCACCGGTGTCGCGGGGCCGATCCGTCGCACCGTCGATCCGGTGCGCACGGTGGATCCCGGCCCGGTGGGTGCGCTCCCGCGGGGAGCATCGGGGGCCGTCGCCCCGGGCACGACCCGTACGGAACCCCCCGGGCGGGCCCGATGGCCCATCGGACGGTGCGGTCGACCGGGCCGGCGCGGCGGGGTGTCTGGGCGTGAGTCCACGGATCTCTCTCCTCGCCGTCGTCGTGTGCGGTCGTTCCCGGGTCGCTCGGCCGATCACTGTAGCGCCGACTCCTCGGCGCGGCCGGGAGGCTCAACCGGTCCGGGTCCGTAGACTCGCGATGCCGCGTGCCCCACGGGGGCCGCCCCGCCGGGGTCGCCGCGCGGCACCCTGGTCGTGATCGGTGCGGAAGAAGGAGCGCGCGTGAGGTCGTCATCCGAAGCCCCGTCCGCCGGATCCCACGGTGCGGAACGGGTCGTCGCCGTCGTCGTCACCTACAACCGGCAGCAGCTGCTGCGGGAGTGCCTCGACGGTCTGGCCGCGCAGACCCGCCCGCCGCAGGCTGTGGTGGTCATCGACAACGCCTCCACGGACGCGTCCGGGCGTGTCGCCGCACAGCACCCCGTCGTCACCGAGACCATCCCCCTGCAGCGGAACGTCGGCGGGGCCGGGGGGTTCGCCACCGGCATCGCCCGCGCCCTCCAGGTGCACGGTGCCGACTGGGTGTGGGTGATGGATGACGACACCGTTCCGCGGCCCCGCGCCCTGGAGGCTCTGCTGCGTGCGGCCGACCGTGCCCGGCCGGTGCCCTCCGTGCTCAGCTCCCGTGCGGTGTGGACCGACGGCCGTGATCACCCCATGAACCGCTCCCGTGTGCGGGTGGGCGCCTCGCCCCGGGAGAAGACCCAGGCCCGCGCACTCGGTGCGCGGCCGATCCGTACCGCCAGTTATGTCTCGGCGCTGTTGCGCGCCGAGGACGTGCGCCGCCACGGGCTGCCCCATGCCGACTACTTCATCTGGTCCGATGACTTCGAGCACACCGGGCGCCTCCTGCGCCGGGGTCTCGGTCTGCAGGTGGACGACTCCGTGGTCGAGCACCGCACGCGGCTGTTCGGCAGTGCCCAGGCCTCCCCGGGAGAACGTTTCTCTCTCGATGTGCGCAATCGCCTGTGGGCGCTGCTCCGCACCCGTTCCTTCACCTGGTGGGAGCGGGTGCTCTACGGCGGGAGCACCGTCGTCGGCTGGATCCGTCTGCTGCGCCGTGAGCCCGATCTGCTGCCGCTGGGCGGGCGGGGTCTGCGCGATGCCCTGGTGCGTCGACCGCGTCCCTCCTGGCAGGTGCTCGCCGCCGATCCCGAGCAGGCTGCACTGATCCGTGCGGTCGATGAGGCGGCCGGTCGATGACGGCTCCGCAGATCACGCGCGGGACGGCACGGGGAACGCATCGGATCACCGCCCAGGACGTCACCGTCCTGATGCCGGTGTGGCGGGGTGACCGGCCCGACCGGTTCCGCGCCGCCCTGCGCTCCGCGACCGGTGACCAGACGGCACCGCCGGCAGAACTCCTCGTCGTCGTCGACGGCCCCGTCGGGAGCGATCTCGCCGACGTGCTGCACGCCGTGGAGGACGGGGAGTTCGGGCCCGCGCGGGTGCTGCGCGCGCCTGAGCATCGCGGCCTCGCCCCCACCCTGCAGGAGGGACTCGAGGCGGTGCGCACCGCGTACGTGGCCCGGGCCGACGCTGATGACCTGTGTCGACCCGAGCGCCTGGAGCTGCAGATCCGGGCCGTCCGTGCGCAGCCCGTGGACCTCCTCGGCGGGGCCATGCAGGAATTCTCCGAGGCGGTGCCGCGGGGGACCGGCCCACTCCGGGTGAGGCCCCTGCATCACCAACAGATCGTGCGGTACCTGCGCGGGCACAGCCCCTTCCACCACCCGACGGTCATGATGCGCGCCGACGCGGCGCGCGATGCCGGTGGCTACCGGGACCTTCCCCTGCTGGAGGACTACTGGCTGTGGGAGAGGATGATCCTGGCCGGAGCGCGCTGCGCCAACCTGCCCGACGTGCTCGTGGACTACCGCGTCGACGCCGACCTGTTCGCCCGCCGCGGTGGACTGCGTCTGCTGCGCAGCGATCTGAGGTTGCAGCGGATCCTGCACCGCGACGGTGTCATCAGCGCCCCGCGCATGCTGCTGAACCTCGGCCACCGGGCCGCCTACCGCCTCGCCCCCTGGTGGCTGCGCCGCTGGGGGTACCGGGTCCTGGTGGAGGGGCGCGCCCCGGCGCGTGCAGACGGAGCACCCGGGGCTGCAGAAGCGGGCCAGGGATCTGGCGGCGCGCCCCGGCGCGTGCAGACGGGGCGCACGGGGCCGCTGGGCTAGGGTGAGTCCGTCCTCGGCCCCTCGGGGTCGTCCCCTCGTGGAAAGGCACCGCCTGTGTCGACACCCGACCTCCTCATCGTCGGTTCCGGCCTGTTCGGCCTGACCCTCGCGGACCGTGCAGCCCGTGAGCATGGCGTGCGGGTCACCGTCATCGACCGGCGCGACCACATCGGCGGCAATGCCTACTCCGAGAGGGACGAGGCCACCGGCATCGAGATCCACCGCTACGGTGCCCACCTGTTCCACACCTCCAACACGCGCGTGTGGGAGTACGTCAACACGTTCACGGAATTCACGCACTACCAGCATCGCGTGTATACGAACCACAAGGGTGTGGTGTATCCGCTGCCGATCAACCTCGGCACCATCAACCAGTTCTTCCAGGCGGCGTACACCCCTGATGAGGCCCGCGCCCTCATCGCCGAGCAGGCCGGGGAACTCGCGGGCGCCGACCCCACCACCCTCGATGAGAAGGGCATCAGCCTCATCGGCCGCCCCCTGTACGAGGCGTTCATCAAGAACTACACGGGCAAGCAGTGGCAGACCGATCCGAAGAACCTGCCCGCCTCGATCATCACGCGCCTGCCGGTGCGATACACCTACGACAACCGCTACTTCAACGACACCTACGAGGGGCTGCCCAAGGACGGGTACACCGCATGGCTCGAGAGGATGGCGGACCACCCGAACATCGAGGTGAAGCTGTCCACCGACTACTTCGACACCTCGCAGCCGCTCAACAAGGACGCCGTGCGCGGTCAGGTGCCCGTGGTGTACACCGGTCCCCTCGACCGGTACTTCGACTACGCCGAGGGTGATCTGGGCTGGCGCACCATCGATCTCGAGACCGAGCATCTCGACGTCGGGGATTTCCAGGGCACCTCCGTGATGAACTATGCCGATGCGGACGTCCCCTACACCCGCATCATCGAGCCACGTCATTTCCATCCGGAGCGGGACTACCCGAAGGACCGCACGGTGATCCAGCGCGAGTATTCGCGCTTCGCCCATCGTGACGAGGAGCCGTACTACCCGATCAACTCCTCGACCGACCGAGAGCGCCTGCTGGCATACCGCGGTCGCGCCGAGCACGAGCCCCGCACCCTCTTCGGAGGGCGCCTGGGCACCTACCAGTACCTCGACATGCATATGGCGATCGGCTCGGCCCTCTCCATGGCCGACAACAAGCTGCCCGCGCTGCTGCGCGGCTGAGGAGGCGGCATGACTTCGACCACCGGCCCCACCGGCACCGTCCCGCAGGGGGAGCGGCGCCTCCTCCAGCGTCTGCTGCTGCCGCTGGAGGCGACCCCGGACATCGTGCCGCTGTACATCGAGCAGGACACCGCCCGGTCCGGCGCCTCGGGAGGTTCCTTCGGCCTCGGCAGCGCCGAACGCAGCGCGGTGAAGGAGAAGGCGGCGGAGGCCGCTCGCCTGTCCGCCTCCGGTCGATCCCAGGTCGAGCTGGACCAGTTGCAGGCTCGTCACAGTGTGCTCGTGCCGGCGCGGGCCATGCGGTCCTTCGGCACGTACTTCAACGCCTTCCCCGCCAGCTACTGGCGGCGCTGGACCCCTGTGCGGGAGGTGCGGCTCACGATCCGTACCAGTGGCCCGGGGCGCATCGTCATCCAACGCTCCACCGCGCGCGGTGCGATCCAGCGGGTCGATTTTCGTGTCGTCGAAGGGGAGACGGAGACCGTCGTGGACCTCTCCCTGGCCTCCTTCGGCGACGGCGGGTGGTACTGGTTCGACGTCCACGCCGGGGTGGACGACCTCGTCGTGCGCAGTGCGGAGTGGACCGCCGATGCTGCGCTGGCACGCGCCGAGGGCCGGATCTCGCTGGCCATGACCACGATGAACAAGGTCGAGTACTGCCTCGACAACATCCGCACGATCGCCGAGAGCGAGGACATCCGTGCGGTGCTCGACACGATGTACGTGGTGGATCAGGGGTCCGATCGCCTGCAGGACCACCCCGACCGGCTCGCGCCGCTGCAGCGAGAGCTCGGAGATCAGCTCACCATCATCGAGCAGGGGAACATCGGCGGCTCGGGCGGGTTCTCCCGCGGCATGTACGAGGCGGCCGTCGCCCGTCGCTCCACGTACGTGGTGAACTGCGACGACGACATCGTGATCGAGCCCGAGTCGCTGCTGCGCCTGACCACCTTCGCGGACTTCTGCACCCGGCCCACGCTGGTCGGCGCCCACATGTTCGACCTCAACAACCGTTCGGTGCTGCACACCTTCGGTGAGATCGTCGACCGCTGGCGCATCCAGCCGTCACTGCCCTCGCAGGAGGCCACGCTCGGCCACGACTTCGCCCTCGACCCCCTGCGGTCCACCCCCTGGCTGCACCGCCGCACCGACGTCGACTACAACGGCTGGTGGATGTGCCTGATCCCCACCCAGGTGGTGCGGGAGATCGGCCTGTCTCTGCCGGTGTTCATCAAATGGGACGACGCCGAATACGGCCTGCGGGCGAAGAACGCCGGATATCCCACCGTCTCCCTCCCGGGCGCGGGCGTGTGGCATGTCAGCTGGGTCGACAAGGACGACCTCGTCGGCTGGCAGGCCTACTTCCATGAGCGCAACCGCATCATCACGGCCCTGTTGCACTCCCCGTACCCACGCGGCGGCCGCGTGGTGAAGGAATCGCAGTTCATGGACGTGAAGCACCTGATCTCCATGCAGTACTACACCGAGGCCGGCCGTCTACTGGCACAGCAGGACGTGCTGCGCGGACCGGAGGTGCTGCACGACGAGATCGGCACCCGCCTGCCGCTGATCCGCGCCATGGCCGCCGAGTACGACGACGCCTCGATGGCTCGCGACATCGACGACTACCCGGAGATCCGCGTCGACAAGCCCCCGCGGAAAGGGCGCGGTTTCAGCCAGCCCGGCCGCGCCCTGCTCCCCGCCTGGACCGCGAAGACGCTGGTGAAACAGCTGGCGGTGCCGCCGACGGAGCGCTCGGCGGAGCATCCTCAGGCCGCAGTGCCGCACCAGGACGCCCGCTGGTGGCTGCTGTCGCACTACGACAGCGTTCTCGTCTCCAACGCCGAGGGGACCCAGGTGGCCTGGTACAAGCGCCGGCCCGATCAGGTCCGGTCGATGCTCTCGCGGGCCGTCGGCACCCACGTGCAGCTGTACCGCCAGTGGGAGAGTCTTCGCCGCCGCTACCGTGAGGCCGCCCCGGAGATCACGTCGTTCGCCGCCTGGGAGCGCACGTTCGCCGCGAATCCCGCGCCGCGCCGTGACGGCGACCAGGCCCGGTGAGCACCCCCGCGACGCGCCCCGCGGCCCGGGTACCCAGCCGCGCCGAACAGGCCGAGGGGTGGCGCGCCCCCGGGCAGGACGACGGCTGGCTGAACCCGATCACCCAGCGCTTCCTGCTGCGCCTTCTGGTGCGGAAGGAACTGCGGGTGCGGTACCGCGGCAGCGTGCTGGGCATGCTGTGGAGCTACGTCAAACCCGCCGTGCAGTTCGTGGTGTTCTACATCGCGCTCGGGGTCTTCCTGCAGCTGTCCAAGGGTGATGAGGCGTACGCCGTCTATCTGTTCTCCGGGATCGTGGTGATCAACCTCTTCGGGGAGGTGTTCGGCAACGCCACCCGATCCATCACCGGCAACGCGCCGTTGGTGTCGAAGATCTATCTGCCCGCGGAGTTGTTCCCCTGGTCCAGCATGCTGGTGGCCCTGGTGCATTTCCTGCCGCAGCTGTTGGTGCTGGTGGTGGGCGCGGCCCTGTTCGGCTGGCGTCCGGGGCCGGTGGAGATCGGCGCACTGCTGCTGGGATTGCTGATCCTGGTGGTCTTCACCGTCGGCCTGGGGTTGCTGACCGCTGCCTTCAATGCGGCCTTCCGCGACGTGGAGAACTTCGTGGACCTGATCGTCATGGTCGCCACCTGGCTCAGCCCGATCATGTATCGGATCGCTCTGGTGGAGGAGGCCATCGGCGGCACCCTGTGGTGGTGGTTGTACGTACTGAACCCGCTGACCATCGTGGTGGAGCTGTTCCACACGGCGTTCTGGCGCTACCTGCCGAGCACCCGCACCGCTGTGGCGGCCGATCCGAGCTTCGCGAGCACCGACGCGGCGGGGCTGTGGTGGGTGGGGCTGCTCATCGCCGCCGCCACCTTCGCCGTCGGCACCTTCGTGTTCGAACGGTCCAAGCGCCGCTTCGCCCAGGAGCTCTGAGGCGCGTGCAGATCGAGACCACGAACCGGCCGGAGCCGACACCGGATGCCCGCGAGATGGTGCGGGTGGAGCAGATGACGAAGCGGTTCTCCCTGCGGCACAACCGTTCCCTGAAGGAACTGGTGTTCTCCGCACTGCAGCGCAAACCGCTGGGGGATACGTTCCTGGCCCTCGACCATGTCGACCTCTCCGTCCGGGCGGGGGAGACGGTCGGGCTCATCGGGTACAACGGCTCCGGCAAGTCGACCCTGCTGAAGACGATCAGCGGGGTGCTGTTCCCCGATGAGGGACGCGTCATGTTGCGAGGCCGCGTGGCGGGCCTGATCGAGGTCGGTGCCGGTTTCCATCCGGACCTCTCCGGCCGTGAGAACGTGTACCTCAACGGCGCGATCCTCGGGATGACCCGCGAGCAGATCGATGCCCGGTTCGATGACATCGTCGCGTTCAGCGAGATCGAGCAGTTCATCGACACCGATGTGAAGTACTACAGCTCGGGTATGTTCCTGCGGCTCGCCTTCTCGGTGGCGGTGCACACCGATCCGGACATCTTCCTGGTCGACGAGATCCTCTCCGTCGGCGATGAACCGTTCCAGCGCAAATGCATCGCGCGGATCCAGGAGCTGCAGGCCCAGGGCCGCACCATGATCATCGTGTCGCACGAGCTGGACATGCTCGAGCGCCTGTGCTCCCGCATCGTCCTGCTGCGCAAGGGCACCGTGGTCTTCGACGGCGACCCGGAGGAGGCTGTGCGCACCCTTCGCGCGGAGGGCTGACACGCGGTGCGCCAACGGGTGTGCGGTGGAGTGCCGGGCCCGTGGATCGTCGTCTCAGCTCCCGGTGCCCGTCGGCCGAGCCTCCCCAAGCCCCTCCAGGCCCTCATCGCGTCGGGAGCGGTGGGACAGACCCGCGGACGGGCCGATGATCACGCCCCCCGCGGCCCACACCGCGAGGGCGGCAGGGAGACGGTCCAGGCCGTCCTCGTCGACCAGCAGCAGGGGGCGCCCGTCCGCACCGACCGCGGTGGGGACGGTCGAGGTGTCGGGTGCCGGGCCCGACCATGCCGGCAGGGTGACCATCAGCCGGTCAGGGGCGGAGCGGACCTCCTGCGCCCAGTCCCGCGCGAGCGGCGGCAGCTCCCCGCTGTACTGCGGTGCCAGGGAGAGTGGCTCCAGCACCAGCAGGTCCTCGGCGTCCTCGTGACGCTGCGGATGATCGGTCGCGACCACCTCGCCCTGCGCCGGGTCAGCCTCCGGATCGGTGTCGGCGGCGCCGAGCACGACCTGTGCGCCCAGCGACCACGAGGCGAGGGCCAGCACCATCCGCCGCCAGTGGGGCGGCAGATCCAGCTGCACGGTCGCACCGGGCGCGAGCATGACCTCGTCGTGCAGGTGACCGATCGCCTTCGTCACCCAGTTGGCGAGCACGTGGCCGGACAGCTCGATCCGCCCGTCGGCTCCGTACCAGACGAGGGCCGGTCGCGGCCCCAACCCTTCCCACACCCGCAGCAGATCGTCCCCACGGCGCAGCGTCACGGTCGTCATCGCGCTCCCTCCTCACTGGCCAGGTGCACCTCGATCGGGGGCAGCGGGCCGGTGAACTCCTCGGCCCGCAGGGCGGAGAGCACCCGCTCCCGCAGGGCCCCGGCCGCCACCCAGCCCGCGGCACCGGAGGCGACGGGCACGATCCGCAGCAGGATGCTCTCGCCCGTCGGAGTGCACTCGACCCGCTCGAGACGGGCGTCCGCGACCCCGCGGGAGGCGACGTCGAGGGCACGGGTGAGGCGCACCTCGTCGGCCTCCGGATCCATCTGGGCCACCGGCTCCTCCTCGAGGGGGATGCCCAGCGCGTGCCAGACGCTCTCCAGGCTGGGACGGCGGAACCAGTCATCCGGCCCGACACGGTTGAGCTCCCGCCCCGACACCTCGGGGCCGTGCACCACCTCCCCAGGCAGGCCCCGCAGCACTGCTGCCGGCACCCCGGCAGTCTTCCCCTTGACCAGGTCGGCGGCGGCGGCGCACTCGTCGGCCAGCGCCCGCACCGTCACGATCATGCGACGCCCGCGGGTGTCGTCCGTGCCGCGGAGGTCCTGAAGAGCCGCGAGGCCGCTCGCTCCGAGGGCGATGTCGGAGGCGCCGAAGCGCCAGATCCTTGAGACCGTGTCGGTGAGCACCACCCCCACGCGCACCCCGAAGGCCTCTTCGAGGGCCTGACGCAGGGTGGCCGCTTCCGCGTCCGGATCCTCCGGCAGAGTCAGGAGGCCATTGGGGGAGTTGGAGGCGTCGATGCCGGCCGCCGCCATCACCGGCCCGGAGACGGTCTCCACCACCGAGGTGATGACGCTGCCGTGGCGACGTCGCGCCACCAGACGGGTGGTGGCGCGGCGCAGGGCCGCGTCCTTCTGTGCCGGGTCCACCACCAGGCCACGCGCCTTGGACACGATCTTGGTCGAGACGCACACGACGTCCCCGTCGTGGAGTCCGACGCCCTCGTGCAGTGCGGCGACCAGTGCCGTGCCGAGGTCCATCCCCGAGCTCACCTCCGGCAGGCGCGTCACCGGGATCACATGCAGACCCCCGTCGGTCGCAGGGGAGGATGGTCCGTCCTGGTGGCGGGGCACTGACGGCATGGTGGTCCTCCTCGCTCCGCCCCCGGGCCGGGTGGCGGGCGCTTGACGCTGCGGAGTTACACCGGTGTACTTTAGTGGCCGAGCGGCCGGGCAGGGGCCCGCCGCGACCGCCCGGAGATCACCCCAGGAAGGACGACGGTGCCGATGGACCGCCATGCCGACGACGCGCGCCGTGAGCTCACCCTGCTGGATGTGAGCGGTCTGGTCGACGCCGATGACGACAGCCTCTCCTGGCATGAGCGGGCCCTGTGCGCGCAGACCGATCCCGAGGCGTTCTTCCCCGAGAAGGGCGGGTCGACCCGAGAGGCGAAGAAGGTGTGCGTCTCCTGCGAGGTGCGCGCCGAGTGTCTGGAGTACGCGCTCGAGAACGATGAGCGCTTCGGCATCTGGGGTGGCCTCTCCGAGCGTGAGCGCCGCAAGCTGAAGCGCCGCGCGGTCTGACCGGCGCAGCCCGTGACCTCTCGCCACGTCACTGCGGTCCTCCTCGCCGATGGGACCGGGGGGCCGCGTGCCCTGCGTGACACCCTCGAGGCGCTGGCGCTGCAGAACCGCTCTCCCGAGCGGGTCCTGGTGGTTGTCCCCACCTCCGCTCCGGAGAGCACGGAGGAGCTCCTCGACGATGCTCTGATGTCCGGCCGGGTCGATGACGTGCTGCGGGTGAGCGGGCGGGCCACCGCGACTGTCGCGGTGCGGGAGACCCTCGATGATCTGCGTGCACCCGGGGCGGACCATGCTGTCCGCCCTGCGCCCGCGTCGGTTGCGGTGAACGTGTCCCGTGACGGCGGTGCCGGGGAGGAGGACGCGCCCGCTCCCCGTCGGGGCCGCCGCCAGCGTGAGGTCGATCCGGAGGAGGAACGCCGGCGCCTCGTGCGGGAGGCCCAGAGCGCCGCGCAGGTGCCCGTCCGTTTGCGCGCCTCGGCGGGGGCCGCCCCCCGTCGGGCCGCAGGACGCCGCGCCGCCGGTGACGACTCCTGGATCTGGTTCCTGCGCGCGGATTCCGCGCCCGGCCATCGCGCCCTGTCGGACCTCATGGACCATGTGGCGCAGTCCCCGACGACCGCCGTCGCGGGCCCCAAACATGTGCGCCACCGGGAGGCCCCGGACGAGGGCCGCACCACGACCGCCGATGATGCCGATGGCCTGATCGACGTGGGTATCTCGCTCTCCCACGGCGGCCGCATCGTCACCGGTACCGATCCCGGGGAGATCGACCAGGGACAGTCCGACTGGCGCGAGGACGTCCTCGCCGTCACCTTCAGCGGCATGCTCGTGCGGGAGGAGACCCTCGCCCGCCTTGACGGGTTCGACCCGGCCCTGACCAGTCCCTGGGCGGAGATCGACTTCTGCCATCGCGTCTGGCGTGGGGGAGAGCGTGTGGCCGTGGTGCCCTCGGCGCGGGCCATCGCCGCCCCGCCACAGCGGCCGACGGCCGCACACGCCATGGAGCACCGTCGGGGCCGACTGCTGACGGTCCTCAAACACCGGACCCTGCCGATCGCCCTGCTGACACTGCTGTGGTACCCGCTGCTGACCATTGGGCGGATGCTCGCGGCGATCATCACCCATCAGCCGCGTCTGGTGTGGGTGGAACTCGTCGCCTGGGTGCAGGCCATGCGCTCGGTACCCGCGGTGCTGCGCCGGGGAGGGCGCGCGGGCCGGCAGGCCCGGGTGCCGCGCCGCCGCCTCGCCCCGCTGTATCTGCCGCCCGGGGCCGACCTCCGCCAGCATCTGGATGCACTGTGGACCCGGGCCTTCTCCGACGACGAACGCTCCCGTCGGATCCGACGCACCACCTGGGGCATCGCCGGCACCACCCACGGCGCCGATGACGCCGACTACGGTCGCCACCTGGTGTGGACGGCCGCGGTCGCGCTGGGCTCCGTGGTGCTGGGACTGCTGACACTGCGCGGGGCCCTCGGGCGCGGTGAGTTGCGGGGGCCCCTGCTGGTGGCCCCACCGCAGGACTGGCATTGGACCGCCCAGGCGGCCTGGTCCGGATGGGTGCCGACGGGGCTGGGTACCCGCGGACCGGCCGACCCCCTGGTGCGTCTGCTCGGCCACCTCCCCGTTCCCGGACCGGCCCTGGTGGAGGTGGTGCTGCTCGGGGCGCTTCCCCTGGCAGCACTGACGGCCTGGTGGGCGGCCGGGGCGATCACCCGGGCCGTCGGTGCCCGGTTGGTCCTCACGTTCCTGTGGGCGGCGGCGCCGCCGCTGCTGTCCGCCCTGACCCTCGGTGCCTGGCCGCTGGTGCTGGTGCATGTGCTGCTGCCGGTGCTGGCTCTGGCCGTCGGGCGCGCCATCGGGCTCGTGCACAAACTCTCCCAGGCCAACGTGGGAGCGGCCGCGGCTGGCGGCCTGGTGATGCTGGTCATCGCGGCGGTCCAGCCGGCACTGCTGCTTCTCGTCGCGGCCGCGCTGGGGCTTCTCGCCCTGGTGGTGCCCGGTCGGCGGGTGCGGCTGCTGTGGGTGCTGGCGCCCGCTCTCGCTCTCCTGCTCCCGTATCTGCCGGTGATCCTCGGGGCGCCGCGGATCCTCCTGGCCGTCGCAGGTGGTCTCGGGGCGCCGGTCCCACCGCAGACGGTGGACCTGGCCACGCTGTGGCCCACGCCGGCGCCGTCGTGGGAGTCGCTCACGCCGCTGCTGGGGGAGGGGGTCGCTGCCTGGGCCCCTCGTCTGATCCTGCTCCCGGCCGTCGTCGCCGCCCTCGCCGCGCCGTTCCTGGCGGGTGCCGCCGGGACCGCGGGCCGGTGGGGGCTGTCGATCGCCGGTCTCGGGCTGGCCACCGCGGCCCTGGTGCAGGGCGTTCCCGTCGCCGTGACGCAGGGGCAGGTCCGCCCGCCGCTGCTGCACGGGATGCTGTCCGTCGCCCTCCTCGGTCTGCTGGTCGCCGCCGCGGCATCGTTCGACGCCCTGGCCCGTCGTTCGGATGACGTCACCGAACGCCGGCGCCACCTCACCGCGGCGGTCGCGGGGCTGCTCGCCGCGACCTGCCTGATCGGTCTGGCCGGATGGGTCGTGGACCTTTCGGCGGCCTCCGGCCTGCAGCGCATGGAGGGGTCGACGGTGCCGGCCGCCGCCACGGATCCCGGTCTGTCGTCCGCGCGCAGCCGGGTGCTGCAGCTGTCCCAGGATCGTGACGGAACGGTCGAGACGAACCTGCTGGTGGGTGACGGCTCCGACACCTTCATTGAGCATGCGGCGGTGCGGGACGCCCGAGTGCTGGCAGCCGGTGGCCTCGCCGAGGACCTCGGCCGTCGCACCGAACTGCAGGCAGCGGCCGATGCCCTGGTCGGCACCGTCGACGCCGACCCGACGGCTCTGCGATCACTCGCCGTGGCGTACATCGTCGTCACCGGTGATCCGGCCGACAACCCCGAGTTGATGGGGGCCCTGGACAGCTCCCCGCTGCTGGAGAAGGTCACCCAGAACTCCCGGGCGTCGATGTGGCGAGTGGTCGACCCGGCCCCCCGCGCCGCGATCGTGCCGGTCGACGGCTCCGGGCGCGCCGCCGGGGATCCCCGCAGCACCGTCCTCGTGCCCAGCCGTCTGGTGGATGCCCGCACCACGGTCTCTCCGGAGGAGGCTCCGCGCCGCCTGGTCCTCGCGGAGCGGCGCGACAGCCGCTGGCAGGCCACTCTCGACGGGCGCCCGCTCACCCCGGTCGAGGATGACGGCTGGCAGCAGGCCTTCGAGATCCCTGCCGGGCAGGGTGGGGATCTTCGGGTGCGGGTGAAGGACCCGGTCGAGATCCCCGCGCGGATCCTGCTGTGGGGTGTGCTGCTGGTGACGGTGCTGGTGGCGCTGCCCTGGCGCTCGCGAGTGCGGGAGACCATTGAGAGGGAGGCCGATGAGCAGGCCTCGACGCAGGAGGACGGCCGATGAGCGGAGCACAGCACCCCGTCGACGGTCGATTCACCGACCGCCCGGACGCTGGTGGCCGCCCTGACGGCAGTCGCGCCCTGCGACGGCGCTCCGCGGCAGACCCCGCCACCGCCACCGGCCCGGTCGCACCGGGTCGCCGTTCCGGCCGCCTGATCCTCGGGGCGATCGCGGCGGCCGCACTGCTGGGGGCGGGCGCCGCGGTGGCGCTCACGCCCGTCGCCGAGCTGAGTGCCGTCGCGCCCGCGGAGCTCACCTCCCGGCCCGCCGCCGCCACCGTCGGTTGCCCCGGGCCTCTGAGCCTGCCCGAGGAGCTCACCCGCACGGGTGGGGACAGTGCCCTGGGCAGCACCGCGCCGAACCCGGCCATCGCCGTGCGGTCCGTCGCCCTGGATGGTGACTCCTCCGTCCTCTTCGGCACCGCGCAGGCCTCCACTACCCGCTCCAATCGTGACGGCACCGCCAGGGTCCCGACCATTGCGGCGACGACCACGGAAGGGCAGGAGATCGACGCCCCGGTGGAGACGTCCCCGCTGGCGGTGGCCGTGCAGACCATCCCGTCCGTCCAGGACGCCGCGCGCGTCGACCTGCGCGACTCCGGTGAGGCCGCCGCCGTGGGTGACGTCGTGCAGCAGACGACCACCTCCACGGGTGACTTCCGGTCCCGATCCCTGACCCGCTGCCAGTCGCCGAGCACCTCCGCCACGTTCCTGGGAGTCGGCACGGCCGCGGGGTCCACCACCACGCTGGTGCTCCACAACGATTCCGACCGGCCCGCCACCGCCTCCGTCCAGGTGTTCACCGCAGACGGACCGGCACAGATGGAGGGACGCTCGCGTGTGGTCGTGCCCGCCCACACCACGGAACAGGTGGTGCTGGAGTCCGTCGTGCCGGGGCAGGCCGCCATCGGTGTGCAGGTCGACACGGTCGGCGCCCCGCTGCGGATGACCCTGCAGGCCACCGAACGGGAGGGCCTCACCCCGCGGGGTGCGGAGATCCTCAGCGCGATGCCGGAGCCCGAGGCCGACCAGATCCTCCCAGGGGTCGTGGCGCGCGCGGGCGGGCCCGCCCCGCAGCTGGTCCTCATGAACCGCCGCGGCACCGATGTCCCGGTGACCGTCCGTGTGCTCGGACCGGCAGGACCCGTGAACCTGGCCGCGGTGTCGCAGCCCGTGACCGTCGCGGGCGGCACCGTGCAGCAGGTCACCCTCGAGGGCCTGCCGCCGGGCGACTACAGCGTCGAGGTCACCTCTGCGGAAGCGGTGGACGCTGTGGTGCGCAGCAGCGTGGCCGGATCCGATCTGCCGGGGTCGACAGTCGACGCGCCCCTCGATTTCGCCGTCGCCACCTCGGCGCCGCGTCTCGACGACGGAACCGTCCTCGCACTGTCACCGACCGGGCCCGACGGCCGGCTGGTGCTCAGCACCACCGAGGCCACCACCGCCACGCTCGTGCCGCTGGGGCCGGACGGTGCCGCCGGAGAACCCGTACCGGTGCAACTGCCCGCCGATCGCGCCGTGACGGTGCCCTCCACCGCGCTGGTGACCACGGCCGGACCCGCGGCCGCCCTCACCCTCGTCCCCGGCATCCCCGGGACCGTCACCGCCGCATGGGTGCAGGACGGGGGGACGCCCGAATCCTCCGGAGCGCTGCTCAGCAGCGTCACGGTGCGGCAGCGGATGCAGACCGGGGAGGGAGAGCTGACGCTGCGCAGTCGCTGACCGCGCCCGCTCACGGTCGGTGCTGCGTCGACGACACCCGACCCGCCCGGCCGCAGGGCGCGGGTCCGCTCAGTACTCCCAGGCCCCCGGATCCACCTGTTCCGGGTCCATCGCCAGCAGCGACCCCACCTGCTCGGCCAGCACCTGGCGCACCAGGATCTCGAGCTCCGCGGGGGAGGTGCTGCGCGTCTCGATCGGGCGGCGGAACAGCACGATCCGTGGCGGGTGCTCGCGATCCGCGGGGAAGAGCCGCGCCAGGGGAACGGACGCCGGCTCCCACGGGGCCGGATCCGAGGGAGGTACGTCCTCCACGGCGACCTGCAGATGCTCCAGGCGACGGCCGAACCGTTCCAGCAACGGCGCGGTCGCGTCCAGCACCGCCTCGTCGAAGATCTCCCTCCGGGTGCGGTACCCCGGCAGCGGCGGCGGGATCAGATGCCCGCGCAGACCCCGTCCATGGCGGTCCCGCCGGCGCCGAAGAGAGGGCCCCGGGGGAGTGAGGTCACGGGAGTCCATGGCGCGCCAGCCTAGTGGCCCTGACGGGGAGTTGCCGCGGCGCCGCGTAGAATCGCTGGAGTGCCCGCTCGAGAATGCTCCCGAACCGCGTGCAGCCGACCGGCGGTGAGCACGCTGACCTACGTGTACGAGGACTCCACCGCCGTGCTGGGTCCCTTGTCCGCGCAGGCCGAACCCCACAGCTACGACCTGTGCCGGGACCATGCCGAGCGTCTCACCGCCCCGCGCGGCTGGCGCCTGCTGCGCGTGCCGGGGGAGGCCTCCGCCCCTGACGACATCTCCGCGCTCGCGGCCGCCGTCGACCATCGACTCGACCCGGGGGTCACCACCCCCGGGTCCCCGACCCCGCCCCCGCCGTCCGGCGCCCCGCGCCGCGGCCTGCACGTCGTGAGGAGCCCTCGTGACTGACACCGCCCATCGCCCCGCCCCGGATCTCTCCGGGATCGTCAAGGCCTACGACGTGCGAGGCGTCGCCGGAGAGCAGCTGACCGTCGAGGTGGCGCGCGCCCTCGGCGCGGCCTTCGCGGATCTGCTCGACGCCGCCCCGCTCATCGTCGCCCATGACATGCGGGTCTCCTCCCCGGAGCTGTCCCGCGCGTTCGTCGAGGGTGCGGTGCGGCGCGGATCCACGGTCGCGTTCGCGGGTCTCAGCTCCACCGATCAGCTGTACTGCGCCAGCGGCTTGCATGACGCCGCCGGCGCCATGTTCACCGCCTCTCACAACCCGGCGCCCGACAACGGCATCAAGATGTGCCGCCCGGGGGCCCGTCCCATCGGGCGCGACACCGGCCTGCAGGAGATCCGCCGTGGCGCGGAGGCGTACCTCGCGGCGGGTGAGATCCCGGAGCGGGCGGGTGGGTCGCGTCGCGACGTCGACACCCTCGAGGACTACGTCGACACCATGCTGCGGCTGGTCCCGATCCGCGGGGACCGGCGCCTGCGGGTGGTCGTCGACGCCGCGAACGCCATGGGTGGCCACACCGTGCCGGCTGTGGTGCGGCGCCTGCCGACGCTGGAGATCATCCCGCTGTACTTCGAGCTCGACGGGACGTTCCCGAACCACGAGGCGAACCCGCTGGACCCGACGAACCTGCGGGATCTGCAGGCGGCGGTGCGCCGGGAGGGCGCCGACCTCGGCCTCGCCTTCGACGGCGACGCCGACCGCTGCTTCGTCGTCGACGAGAAGGGCGACCCGGTCTCGCCCTCCGCAGTGACCGCGCTCATCGCGACGCGGGAGATCGCCCGTGCCCGCGCCGAGGGGGAGGACCGTCCCGCGGTGGTCGCGAACCTGGTCTCCTCCCGCCACGTGCAGGAGGCCATCGAGGCGGCCGGCGGGCGACGGATCCGCTCCCAGGTGGGTCACTCGCTGATCAAGGCGCTGATGGCGGAGAACTCCGCGATCTTCGGCGGTGAGCATTCCGCCCACTATTACTTCCGGGATTTCTTCTTCGCCGACTCCGGCATGCTCGCCGCCCTCCACGTGCTGGCGGCGCTGTCCGAGACCGAGGGGCCGCTGTCGGAGCTCGTCGCCGAGCACTCCCCGTATGTCTCCAGCGGGGAGATCAACTCCCGCGTGGAGGACGCCCAGGCGGCGCGGGATCTCGTGCGCCGACACATGGAGACCCGTGGCGGAGTCCAGATCGACGACCTGGACGGCATGACCGTCACCCACTGGGACGACGCCGGGGACCCTGAGCAGAACTGGTGGTTCTCCCTGCGCTCCTCCAACACCGAGCCGCTGCTGCGACTGAACGTGGAGGCGGCGCAGCAGGCGACCATGGAGCGCGTGCGTGACGAGGTGCTCGCGCTGGTGCGCGGAGGGATCACGCCGAGCGGGTCCCCCGCCGTCACGGACGCACCGACGGACCGCCCGGCGGGTGTGGCCTCGGGCGCCCCGACGGGGGCGGATCTTCCCGGATGGGCCCGCGAGAGCCTGCGCTGCCCGCACTGCGGTGCGGAGCTGGAGGACGCCGCGGCGTCCCTGCGGTGCCGTGGCTGCGACCGCTCCTATGACGTGGTGGGCGGCGTCCCGCGGCTGCTGCCCCAGGACTGAGACTCTGGAGCCGTTCCCAGCAGGGCATCCTCCTGGGCGAGGGTGCGGCGCAGCCGCGCCTCGTCGCGTGCCGACCGCAGCGCCAGCACCGCCTGCAGGAACTCCTCCGGTGCGGTGCCCGGAGGCGGCGCCGGGGACACGAACGGGACGGCGCGGTGGGTGAGCTCACGCCCCCGGTTCCGCCGCGACTCCGGGTTCAGGTCGGCCGCGCGGGGCAGGAACGTGCGGATCTCCCGCGCCAGGTCCAGGGGCAGCCTGCCGACCTCCGCCGTGCGGGCCCAGGCCTCCAGCGACGGCGGTACCTGCGGGCGCGGGCGCTCGGCCACCCGCAGACGCTCCTGGATGACCATGGTGCCGGCGAGCATGTCACCCATTCGGCGACCCTTCCGGTCGATCATCGCGAGCAGCAGCGCCAGCCCACCGGAGGTCCCCCAGATCTCGAACACCGCGGCGACCGCCCGCAACAGGCTCTGGCGGCCGTGCACCGGTCCGCCGTCGAGACGCACCACCCGGGTGCCCAGCAGCAGGCGCCCCAGGGAGCGCCCGTCGGTGAGGGTCTCCACCACCAGTGGCAGCAGCACGAACGCCGCCACCGTGAGGAACACCTGGGCGGCGGTGCGCACCAGGTCGTCGTCGAACTCCAGCAGCGAGAGCGTCCACAACCCGAGCGTGAGCAGACCCAGCTGAACCACAGCGTCCACCAGGAACGCCAGGATGCGCGCGGGGAACGCCGCGGGCCGCAGGTCGAGGCGGACGGCCTCGCCGGTGACGACACGGTCCTCGACGATCGATGAGGCGGTCATGCCGCCAGTGTGCCGCGGCCGGGGCCGTCGGCGGATCCGACGAGGGTCGGTCGCCCGGGACGGCACCGGCGACTTTCGTCGCAGGACAGCGGCGCGTCGCCCGCCTACGGTGAGGGGGTGGAGACCGACGCCCTGACCGCCGTGCACTCCGGGACCTGGTCCCGGCTCGAGACCCTGGTGGCGCGCCGCCGCCTCGACGCCGACGAGGTCGAGGAGATGATCCGTCTGTATCGGCGCACGGCCGCGCACCTGTCGACGATCCGGTCGACCGACCCCGACCCACAGCTCGTCGCGCGGCTGTCGCACCTGGTGGCGCGGGCGCGATGGCGGATCACCGGGGCCCGCGCCCCGATGTGGCGGTCGGTGGTCCGCTTCGTCGGCACCGACCTGCCGGCGGCCCTGTGGTCGGCCCGCTGGTCGGCCCTGGTCGCCGCGGCGGTGCTGACGGTGTCCGCCCTGGTGGTCGGCACGTGGATCGCCCTGGACGACACCGCCCGCGACACCCTCATCTCCCAGGCCCAGCAGCGGCGCCTGGCCCAGCATGACTTCGTGGCGTATTACAGCCAAGGCGAGCCGGGATCCTTCGCCGCGTACGTGTTCTCCAACAACGCCTGGATCGCCGTGCAGTCGGTGGTGCTGGGTGTCACCGGGGTGTGGCCGCTGTGGATGCTGCTGCAAAACGGGGTGAACGTGGGCCTGATGGGCGGGGTACTGGCCTCCCAGGGGCAGCTGCCGACGTTCTTCACCTTCATCCTCCCCCACGGTCTGGTGGAGCTGACGGCGCTGGTAGTGGGGTCCGGGGCGGGGCTGCGGGTGTTCTGGGCGCTGTTGCGGCCCGGCCCGCTGCCCCGGCTGCAGGCCGTGGCGGAGCGGGCCCGCGCCATGGTCACGGTCACCGTCGGACTGGTGCCCGTGCTGCTGATCGCCGGGATCCTCGAGGCCTTCGTGACACCGAGCGGGTTGCCCGCGGCGCTGCGGGTGCTGATCGGCGCACTGGTGTGGGCGCTGCTGGTGACCCTGGCCGTGGTGCGGGGACGACGCGTCCACGCCGAGGGCGTCACGGGTGACCTCAGCGAGGAGTTCGCCGGCGACCGGGTCGCGGTCGCGGCCTGACCGTTCGGCAGCCGCTCACCCTGCCGGGGGGAATTAAGAGAGACCGCGGCGCCCGGGTCACAGGCGCCCGGGTGACAGGCACCCGGATCACAGGCGCCCGGCGGCCTTGAGGGCGAGGTACTGATCGGCCAGGCGCTGCGGCAGATCCTCCGGCCCGGCGTCGACGACGACCGCCCCGGCCCGCTCGAGCCCCTGCGCCGCGTGACCCCGCTCGACCCGCGAGGCCGCGGCGGCCGCCGCCCGGTACGCGGCCCGCACATCCCCGCGCTCGGCTGCCAGCTCCGCCAGCGACGGGTCCTCCACCGAGGCCACCACCAGCGGATGGTCGGCGGCGATCCGTGCCACCACCGGCAGCATGCCCGAGCCTGCTTCGGCGGCCTCCACCGGCGCCAGAAGCACGACCAGGTCCCCTCGGCGGGTCCGCCGATGCACCTGCGCCGCGATCATCTCCCAGTCCGTCTCCACCAGGGCCGCCTGCACCGGGGAGACGGTGGTGATGACGTCGTGCAGCACCGTCCGGGCGGGGGAGCCCTCGACGGAGGCGTGGGGGATGCGATCCGCACACAGCACATCGACCCGGTCACCCGCAGCGGCCGCCAGGGCCGTCAGCAGCAGCGCGGCGTCGATCGCGGCATCCAGGCGGGGCGCGTCACCGATCCTCGCCGCAGCGGTCCGGGAGGTGTCGAGGACGAGGAGGATCCGACGGTCGCGTTCCGGTCGCCAGGTGCGCACCACCACCGTGCGACCGCGGGCGGTGGCCCGCCAGTCGATCGACCGGACGTCGTCACCGTCCACGAACTCCTTGAGGGAATCGAACTCGGTGCCGGGGCCGCGGTGATGGACGGCGGCGAGCCCCTCGATCTCCCGCAGGCGGCGCAGTCGCGCCGGCAGGTGGCGCCGGGCCGGGAACGCATGGAGCGCGAGGAAGGCCCCCGGCACCGGCAGATCCGCCACGCGACGTGTCAGTCCCATCGGGCCGGTGAGGGCGATGGTCGGCCCCGGGCTGGTGTGTCGTCCGCGACGGACCGGGGTGAAGGACTGGGGGACGGCGCGGCGCTCCCCGGGGGGCACCACCGGACGGGACCGCTGGTCGGACAGGCCCGCGGTCGGGTTCCACGGGTCGCGCACCTGCAGCCGCACCGTGCGCTCCATCGGGTTGGTCAGCAGCAACCGCCCCGCCCCGGTGGTGCCGAGGCGGGTGGTGGACGGCGACTCCCGTGTCACCCGCAGGCGCCGCGGCGACCCGGCGGCCAGGACGTCGATGAGCAGGACCGTCAGCAGTGCCACGGTGCACACCAGGACCGTCGCCCAGTGCGGGGCGATCAGCAGCAGCGGGATGCCCAGCAGCGCGACCAGCAGGACACGCGGGGTGAGGGTGATGCGCATGATCAGCGGGGTACGGGCACCGACGCCAGCACCGCGGCGAGGACCGATTCGATCTGCGCGCCCTCCAGGTCGGCCTCCGTGGTCAGCCGTAGACGGTGGCCCAGGGTCGCGGTGCTCATGGCCTTCACATCGTCGGGGGTGACGAAGTCACGGCCCTGCAGGTAGGCCCAGGCACGGGAGGTGCGCAGCAGGGCGATGGCGCCACGCGGGGAGGCCCCCAGGGCGATGGTGGGGGAGCGGCGGGTGGCGCGGCAGATCTCCACGATGTACTCCAGCACTGCATCCTCGGTCTGCACCGCGGCGACCTCCCGCCGCGCCTGCACCAGGTCGTCGGCGCTGGCGACGGCCCGCAGACCGGCGGCCGCCAGATCGGAGGTGTCGAAACCGGCCGCGTGGCGCCGCAGCACATCCAGCTCGGCCTCCTTCTCCGGCAGCGGCAGCACAGCCTTGAGCAGGAAGCGGTCCAGCTGGGCCTCCGGCAGCGGGTAGGTGCCGTCGAACTCCAGGGGGTTCTGGGTGGCGGCCACCAGGAACGGATCGGGCAGGGGATGACTGACCCCGTCGACGGTGACCTGCCGCTCCTCCATGGCCTCCAGCAGCGCGGACTGGGTCTTCGGAGGGGTCCGGTTGATCTCGTCGGCCAGCAGCAGGTGCGTGAACACGGGGCCTTCACGGAACACCAGGTCGCTGGTGCGGCTGTCGTACACCAGGGAGCCGGTCACATCACCCGGCATCATGTCGGGGGTGAACTGGACGCGACGCATGGAGACATCGAGGCTCGCGGCGAGGGCGCGCACGAGCAGGGTCTTCGCCACACCCGGCACACCCTCCAGCAGCACGTGCCCGCGGCACAGCAGCGCGATCACCAGGGACGTCACGGCCGCGTCCTGACCGACGACGGCCTTGTGGATCTCCCCGGACACCGCCACCAGACGGTCGCGGGAGCCGGATGTGGGGGCCGCGGGGGTCGTCCCGGCCGCGATGGTCGTGCCCGGATCGCCGGGGATCGGTGGATCGGCGGGGATGCTCATGGGGTCTCCTTCGAAACGGGGGTGTGCGGTGCCGCGGGCAGCGGCGCGGTCAGGCTGTCGAGGTCCGAGGCGAGGCGCACCAGCTCCTCGTCGGTGCGTGGGGCGGGCCCGGCGAGCGTCCGCTTGGCGGCCACCGGATCGTGCGGCACGCCGCGGGCCGCCCAGCCCGCGAGGACCGCCTCGGCGTCGGCGTGACGGGTGATGCCCAGGCGCCCGGCTGCCCGGTCGATGGCGTCGGCGCGCAGGGCGGCCGCAGCCTGCTCCCTGCCCTGCGCGCGCTGCAGCAGACGGGCCCGCCCGAGGGTGAGCTCCTGCGCGCGGACCGTCACCGGGAGGGGTTCGACGATCACCGGCCCCAGCCGCGGGGCGAGCACCGCCACCGCCAGACCGATGAGCAGCAGGGTCCAGGCCCCGATCGGTCCCACCCAGCGGGGCAGCAGATCGAACGGACCGGGCGCGGTCTGCGCCAGGGGGTCGTCGGCGGAGGGTACGTACCAGGTGAGGTGTGGTCCGGCCAGGGCGTTCAGGGCGATCGCCGGGTTGTCCTCGGCGTCGACACCGTCATTGGTGAGCATCCGGTCCGAGCCGAGCACCGTCACGCGGTCGGTCACCACCACGGCGGCGCCGTCACCCTCGCGGAAGCACGAGGCCGCGCCCCCGGGGGCGGTGTACACGGTGCCGGTGGTCTCCTGCAGGTCGGTCGACCTCGGCACCGGCACGATCGTGCGGGCCCGCAACGACGCCGGACCACACCGGGCGTCTGCGACGAGACGCTGCCCGGGCTCGATCGTCCCCGCGGGGCGCACCCCGGGGGCGAGCACCGCCAGGGATCCGAAATCGGGGCGGAGCAGTACCAGATGGCCCGTGCCCTCGTCGCGGGCGGTGGCGAGCTCCTCCAGCTGGCGTCGGGACAAGACGGCGGGCCGTGTCACCAGCACGGTGTCACCGGCACGCAGGGCCTCTGCCGCCGCTGCCGTGGTGCGTCGGGCGGTGACGGTGGTGCCGTCCTGGCGCAGCACCGTCGCGACGGCGAGCGCCCCCTGCGGCGTCGGGGCGCTGATCTCCAGCGGCCCGTCCCGGTAGCCGGTGCGCAGCACCAGCACGACGGCAGCGGCCACCAGCAGAAGCCCGAGCACGAGGACGAGTAGGCGGTCGCCGGTGCGGCGCGCGGGGGCGCTCATGCGTGGACCTCTCCGGTGGGCGGGGGCGTGGGTGCCTCGGCGGTCTGCGGGTCGAGCTGCGGTCGGGCCTCGCGCAGGTACTCGGCGAGCTGACGGACGTCGGCGGCGTCCCGCGCGGTCGCGGGGCGGGACGAGTAAGCGGCGACATCAAAGGACTCCGAGGCGGCGATCAGGCGCGTCCGCGCGGCGGGGAAGGAGTGGGCCGCGGTCAGTGCGGCCTCATGGGCGGTGGTGCCCTCCTGCACCTCGAGCAGGGTGCGTTCCTGCAGGTCCCGGACGATCGCGCGCAGGGCCAGCACAACAGCATCGTCGTACTGGTGACGGGACTCGGCACGGGCCGCGAGCTCCCGCAGGCGCGCGGCAGACAGCTCCGGCGCGGCGGACAGATCCGCGCTGGCGCGCAGGGACCCGCTGCGTCGGACCCACCCGGTACGTCGCAGCAGCAGGACGAGCGCGCTCAGCAGCAGCGCACACAGCACGATGAGCAGGGCCACGCCCGTACGCTGCCCGCTGCCGACGGACTCCTGCAGACTGCGCCACAGGTCCGTCAGCCGGGCCAGCACCCAGCCGATGATGCCCTCGGAACCGCCGTAGCGGGAACGGGCGAGCTCCTCGAGGATCCGGCGACGCGCCTCGTCGGGATCCACGGGTCAGCCCACCGTGGTCGGGGCGTCGGTCCCCGCGGCCGGGGGGACGGCCCTGCTCGCTTCCTCCGGGGCGCCCCTCAGCATGCGGGCGAGGTCCAGATCCCAGGCCTCATGGCGCATCCGAGCGTCGGCGTACACGACCGTCTGGGCAGCCGCCATGTACGGCTGGGCGAAAGCGGCCACCAGCATCGTCAGCAGCGGGGAGAGGACCGTGACGACGAGGACGGCCCCGGTGGGATCCTCCGAACCGGACGCCAGAGCCGCGACGATGACCACCAGAATGAGCGGCACCATGACGACCGAGGCGAGCACCTGCATCACGACGGAGACGAGCACCGAGACGAGCAGCAGCTCACCGAAGGGGCGCCAGAACCGTCGTCCGCGGGTGAGGGCGAGGGAGCGGCGCAGCGACGCCATGCCGCCGATCTCCTCGGCGACCACCGCCGGGACTGCCAGGGAGGTACGGCCCCAGATCCAGAGGCTGAGGACCCCCGCGACCAGGCCCAGCACCACGATGGGGATCGCGATCAGCCAGTCCGGGCCGACCGCGGCGGCGCGCAGAGCGTAGGCGATGCCGACGACCGCCCCGATGGCGATCGCCCACACCAGCAGCAACAGGAGCCCGGGCACGAGAACGGCGAGGACGGCGGCGAGCCCGTGGCGTCGCAGGGCGGCGCGGGCTCCGGCGGAGGTCAGAGGTCGGCGGGTGGCCTCCCCGAGGGTGATCGCCGCGAGAGCGACCGTGAGCAGCGCCGAGGCGAGCCCCACGACCAGCGACGAACCGACCTGCCCGAGGATCGTTCCCAGCAGACCCGCGCCCCCGGCGCTCGGATCCTGCATGGTGCTCGGGTCGAGCGCGGACCGCAGGGCGGGGATCATGCCCACGCCCCCGATGAGCGCGGACAGGGCTCCACCGATCAACATCACCACCAGCGACAGGCCGAGGATGAGCTTCGGACGCAGCTGGTACAGCCGGGCGGCCGCCCCGAGCACCTCGGCCAGCGACAGCGGGCGCGGGGGAACAGCGGGGGCCGCTCCTCGAGCTCGCGGCGGGGACCGTCGGCCCCGTGCGCCGCACCGACCGGCGCGGCGAACGGGCCGGGTGCGGAGTACGGATCCGACGCCCGCGAAGTCTCCGGGGCCGGCGTGTCCGGGGCCGGCATGTCCGGGGCCGACGGGGCCGCGGGATGCTCGGGGCCGGCGCCGGGGGCGCTCCACGGAGTGGTCATGGCACTCTCCCTTCCCTCGCCGTGCGATCTGGCGATGCGTCCACAGATTCTGTTCCCGGGTTCCGCTCCCGCACGCTACGCGGCCGTGCCCGTCGCGGCCTACGACCTTGGTCGAGAGCGGGCGGCTCCGGTGGTCGGTCCTCGTCCTCCCCCGATGGCACAATGACGCCATGGCCACCACCCGCATCCTCGTCGTGGACGATGACCAGGCGATCGCCGAGATGGTCTCGATCGTGCTGCGCGGCAAGGGGTTCGACGTCGTCACCTCTCCGGACGGGGCCTCCGCCCTCGAGGCCCTCGGGGGCATCGATCCGGATGTGGTGCTGCTGGACCTGATGCTCCCCGGGATGGACGGGATCGAAGTGTGCCGCCGCCTGCGGGAGGTCTCCGACGTCCCCGTCATCATGCTGACCGCCCGCTCCGATTCCGCCGATGTGGTGGAGGGCCTGGAGGCCGGGGCCGACGACTACCTCACCAAGCCCTTCGACCCGGATGTGCTGGTGGCCCGGATCCGCGCCCGGGTGCGCCGCAGTGAGACCCCGACCACCGAGCGTCTGGCCATCGGTGACCTCACGATCGACGTCGACGGGCACGAGGTGCGCCGCGGGTCGGAGCGCATCTCCCTGACACCGCTCGAGTTCGACCTGCTCACCGAGCTCGCCCGCCGCCCCTGGCAGGTCTTCACCCGGGAGGCGCTGTTGCGGGAGGTCTGGGGATACCGGCACAGCACCGACACCCGCCTGGTCAACGTCCACGTGCAGAGGCTGCGCGCGAAGATCGAGAAGGACCCGGAGAACCCCCGGTACGTGCTGACCGTGCGCGGGGTCGGATACCGCGCCGGTTCGGAGGAGTGAGCACCGACGCGGCGCGGGCGCGCCTGGACCCCCGGTCGTGGCCGCTCGCCCTGCGCATCGTCACCGCCACGGTGCTGCTCACCACGCTCGCGGTCCTCACCGTCGGGGTGTATCTCTCCTCGGTCATCGCCGACGGCCTGCACACCCAGCGTCGGGACCGGGTGCTGGCGGAGTCCGTGCAGGTGCGGGCGGAGCTGGCGACGACACTGCAGGGGTTGACCTCCGCCACCGACTCGCAGCGCCAGGACGCCCTGGCGAGTTTCGCGCAGGCGGTGAGCTCGTCCGACTCGACCTCCCGCCGGGACGTCGCAATCGTGCCGGTCACCGGGGAGGGTTCCCTGTCGGTGGTGACGACCGACCGGCGTCTGACGGACCTTCTGACCGACGACGTCACCGAGGCGGTGGCGACCGCCGGCAGGGACCTGAGCTGGCGCAGCGTCGCCCTCGGTGGTGATGAGGACCGGCCGGTGCCGGGGATCCTGGTGGGCACGCGGGTGACGGTGCCCGGTGGGGACTCCTACGACCTGTACCTGGTGTACTCGCTGGAACAGGAGCAGGCCACCCTGTCGTTCGTCCAGAATGTGATGGTCGGCGGGGGCCTGGTGCTCCTGTCCCTGGTGGTCGGGATCGCCGTGATGGCCGCGCACGTGGTGACGAGCCCACTGCAGAAGGCCGCTCTGGCGGCCGAGCGGATCGCCGCCGGGGATCTCGCCAGCCGGGTGGATGCCTCCGGGGCGGATGAGCTCGCCCGGGTGGGCACCTCGTTCAACGCGATGGCCCGGAACCTCCAGTCCCGGATGTCGGAGCTGGAGGAGCTGTCCCGGATGCAGCAGCGTTTCGTCGCGGACGTCTCCCACGAGCTGCGCACACCGCTGACGACGATCCGCATGGGCACCGGGTTGCTGCACGCGCGCCGCACTGATCTGCCGCCGGACCTGGAACGCACCACGGAGCTGTTGGATGCGCAGGTCGTCCGCTTCGATGCGCTGTTGGCGGATTTGCTGGAGATCTCCCGGTACGACGCCGGAGCGGTGCGGCTGGAGGCCCGGGAGGAGGACCTCGATGAGGTGGTGACCCGCGCCCTTGAGGACGTGCAGGTGCTCGCGCGCTCCCGTGGCACCGCCCTGGTTCCTCGGCTGCACGTCCGCGGCCCCGTCGTCATCGACGCTCGCCGCATCGACCGCATCCTGCGCAACCTCCTCACCAACGCGATCGAGCACGGGGAGGGGCGCCCCGTCCTGGTGGAGACCGCCGGGGATGATCGGTCTGTCGCCGTCGTCGTGCAGGACCACGGGCGGGGGCTCAGCCCGGACGACGCCCGCCACGTCTTCGACCGGTTCTGGCGGGCCGATCCGTCCCGCGCCCGCACTGTCGGTGGGACAGGACTGGGCCTGGCGATCTCCGCCGAGGACGCGCACCTCCACGGCGGGTGGCTGCAGGCATGGGGACAGGTCGGCCAGGGTGCCGTCTTCCGCTTGACCCTCCCGCGGGAGCCCGGGGGAGTCCTCGCCCGGTCTCCGCTGCCGCTGCGACGCGGATCCGACGGGGCACCTCTGCCCGGGCACGACGACGAGGGGGAGGACCGCCGAGGGAGCCTTCCCCGGGCCGATGCCCTGCCGGACGTGGGGGTGGAGGAGGAACGTCCATGAACCACGCACCCACCCGGCGCCTCGTGCTCGCCGCCGCCCTGCTCCCGATGCTCGCCGGCTGCGCGCGCATCCCCATCAGTTCGGGGGTGCAGAGCACACCGTTGCCGTCCGCCGCGCAGGACGCGGCCCCGTACGTCGAGCCCCGGGGCCCGGAACCCGGCGCCGGTCCCGTGCAGATCGCCGAGGGGTTCATCCGGGCAGGAGCCGGCGCTGCCGACGACTACGCCGTGGCCCGCGAGTACCTCGATCCCGCCGTCGCCGAAGCCTGGGACCCGGGGGAGGCGATCGTGGTGTACGCGGCGGGGGAGGAGATCGTCGCGGAGGAGGTCGGAGAGGCCACCGTTCGGGTGAGCCTGCAGGTCATCGCCATGATCGATGCAGTCGGCGCACGCACCCGCCTGCCGGAGCCGACAACCCGGGAGATCGTGCTGCCGATGCGTGAGGTGGACGGCCAATGGCGCATCACTGCTCCACCGGCCGGGATCTTCCTCACCGACACCGTCTTCGGGTTGCTGTTCTCCGCCATCCGGCTGTTCCACCTGGACATCTCCCGCCGCCACCTCGTCCCGGAGATTCGGTGGGTCCCGGCACGCAGCCTCGCCGCCTCCGGGCTGGCGCTGCTGGGCACACCCCCGGTGGCGTACCTGGCGCAGGCGGTGACCTCCGCGCTCCCTGAGGGATTCACGGTGCGGGAGGCCGCCATCGGGACGGCGGGGGACGGTTCCCCGCGAGTGATCCTGCCGGCCTCCCTGAGCGCGCTCCCGGCGACACAGCGAGCCCTCGCCCTGGCGCAGATCGCGGCGACCGCCCAGAGCATCCCCGCACTGGCCGGTGTGCGGTTCATGCTGGACGGCGACGTGGTCGAACCGCCGGTGCAGGGAGCCCCGTGGCGACCGGGCGTCGGCCACCGACCCATCGGGGCGGGGGAGCGCGGGATGATCGCCCTGGACGAGCAGGGGCCGAGTGGGGCGCCGCTGCAGCTGGTGCCGGCCCTGGAGGACAGAGCAGTGCGCGGACCCGCCCTGGCCGCGCGCGGCCCCCTGGCCGCGGCCTGGGACCCGGCCAGTGGGGAGATCCTGCTGGCGTCCACGGACGGGAGCGTTCCCCTGCGCGCTGTCGCCGTCGGCGCGGGGGTCACCGCACCCAGCATCGACGACCACGGGTACGTATGGACCTCCGCCGGCACCTCCGCGGGGGCACTGCTCGCGCTGCACCGTACCGGCGGTGATGCCGACGTGCGGGTGGAGGTGCCGTGGCTGCAGCAGCGTCAGGTGCTCGGGATGCAGCTGTCGACCGATTCGACCCGTCTGATCGTGTTGTCACAGCAGGGCACCGCCCGGGTGTTGGATCTCGCCGCGGTGGTGCGAGATGACCGGGGGGCACCCCTCGGGGTCACCTCCCCGCGCCGGATCCACACCGAGCTGAGCCGGATCGACCAGGCCGTCTGGTACGACGAGACAGCGCTGCTGCTGCACGGAGCGGCGACCGTCGGTGCCGAACCGCGCGCGGTGCTGTTGGACTTCGCCACCGGGGAGGAGATGCTGTCGCTGCTGCGGGCGGGTACCGAGCGCCTTGCCGGCAGCTCCGCCGCCTCCTCCCTGTGGGCGAGCACCGGGGAGGGGGAGCTGTTGCGTTCGGATGGTGCCGGATGGGAAGCCGTCCCGTTCCCGGCCCGCGACCCCGCCTTCCACTGACGCTGTCGGTCCCGCGTCGGTCCCGCACCGTCGGTTTCGCGCCGTCGGTCCCGCACGCGCCTCGAGGGGGTCTGTGCGTCTCCTCCCCAGGGGGCCGTCGTCCCCACCGTCCGTCGGTCCGCCCTGCACCCCCGCCGGTCCTGCTGGGATCCGGGCATGCTGCTGATACGTGACGTGGCCCGACGGGTCCTGTGGGACACCCTCAGCCTGATGGTGGATGTCGACTGCCCCTGCGGGGCGCCGCCTCCTGCGCCGTGCCCCGCCTGCCGGGCGCTGCTGGCCAGCGGGCCCCGTCGCGTCGAGGCCCGCCATCCGGCGCTGGAGATGGTCACCGGAGCAGACCTTGACGCCCCGCTGGGGCCGGTGGAGCTGTCGGTTCCGCTGATGCCCCTGGTCGCCGCCACGGACTACGACGACCGGACCCGCGCCCTCGTGTTGGCCTGGAAGAACGGTGGGCGGGCCGCCCTGGTCGACCCCCTCTCCGCGGCGCTGCGGCCCGCCTGGGATCGCCTGCTGGCTGAGACGGGCCGGGCCGGGGCGGTGTCCCCCGTGATTATCCCCCTGCCCTCTACGCTCCGCGCCCGACTGCGCCGGGGTGAGGACCACACCGCTGAGCTCGCACGGCACCTTGCGCGTCGGACCGGTGCCCGGGTGCAGCGTCCCCTGCGATTGCACGACCGTGGGCAGAAGGGGCAGGGCGTGCGGGGGCGGTCCGTCCGCCGGCTCGGGATGCGTCCGGGGTGGCGGCCCCCGGCCTCCGGCGTCGTCCTGCTCGATGATGTCGCGACCACCGGGGCGTCGCTGCGGGCGGCACACCGCGCCGTCGTGGAGGCCGGGGGCGTCGTCCACGGCGCGCTCGTCCTCGCCTCCGCCCCGGGACCATCACCAGGGATCTCCCGTTCCGGGCGTGGCAAGATGGAGATCCCCCGATCCCCTGATCGGACCGTCCCCTCGACGTCGAGGAGGTGAGGCTCACCCGTCCCGTGCTCCGCGGCCGGGCCATGATGCGGCCGCACCCCAGACTGAGGAGGAACCCATGGAGATCAGTGTCGTCGGGCGTCATCTGGACGTCCCCGAGCGTTTCCGCCGCCACCTGGACGAGAAGCTCGAGAAGGTCGCGCAGCTGTCACCGGAGACCGCGCGCATCGAGGTCGAGATCTCGCACGAGAACAATCCGCGCCGGGCCGATGAGGCCGATCGCGTCGAGCTGACGTTCCGCGACGGACGCTCCGTCATCCGCTCCGAGGCCCGGGCAGACGATCTGTACGCGGCCTTGGATCTCGCGTACGCGAAACTCGTAGAGCGCCTGCGCCGCGCGCGGGATCGCCGTAAGGATCATCGTCGCGGACGCGACCGCGCCCACCTCGGCAAGGACGCCGCGACGGTGCGCACCATGCCCGGGGAGGACCTCGATCCGGCGCTGCTGACCGACGCCGTCCCCGCCGAACCGGCCCCCGCTGATGCGGCCGGTGATGATGCCGACGACGGCACCGCACCGGTCGCGGAGTTGCCCGTCGTGATCCGCGAGAAGACCCACCGGGCGCGTCCGATGAGCATCGACGACGCCCTGTACGAGATGGAGGCCGTCGGGCACGACTTCTACCTCTTCATCGATCAGGACACGCACCGCCCGAAGGTCGTCTACCGCCGAAAGGGTTGGAACTACGGCGTGATCGAACTCGAGGAGGAGAGCGCCTGAGCCTCCACGCGCCCACCCGGACGGACGGCGCCGGTGATCCCGGCGCCGTCCGTCGGTGTCCCGCATGACCACCACCCTCCGATGGACGACCGCGCGGCGGATCGCCCTGCGCTCCCAGGGCATCGGACGTTCCCGCACGGAGACGGTCCTCACGGGCCGCACCGCCGACCGCGCCCTGCAGCGGGTGGTGCAGCGCCTGCACCTGCTGCAGATCGATTCGGTCCAGGTGTTCGCCCGGGCACATCTGATGCCGGTCTTCACCCGCTGCGGCCCCTGGGAGGTGGCAGCCCTCGACCGGGCCGCCCGCCGCTCCACGCCCACTGCCGGGGGTGCGGCCCTGCGGGAGATGTTCGCCCACGAAGCGGCGTACACCACCCCGGAGGTGTACGACCTGTTGCGGTTCCGCCGCGCCGACGCGGCCACCCGTGACTGGGGCGCCGTCCGCCGGGCCGCCGCCGCCCATCCGGAGATCCTGCAGGACGTCCTGGACCATGTCGCTCGCAACGGCCCCGTCTCCGCCCCCGATATCTCCGCCGCCCTGGGGGGCCAGGACCGGCCCCAGGACGCGTGGGGCTGGCGCCGCACAGACCTCCAGTGGGTCGCCGAGTACCTGTTCCGCGCCGGGCGGCTGCACGCCGCGGGACGCGGCTCCCGCTTCGACCGCCTGCTGGTGACTCCCCCTGTCGGCCACCCGGAGGCGACCCCGGACCTTCCTCCGCCCAATGCCCGGGAGCGCCGCGAGGCCATCGTTCAGCTCAGCCGTCTCGCGCTGGGTGCCCTGGGGATCGCCACCGTCGCCGACATCGCCGACTATTTCCGACTCCCCGCGGCACCGGTCCGGGAGGCCCTCGACCGGCTGGAGGCGACAGGGGAGGCGGAACCGGTGCGCATCGACCGGGATGGCACCCTCGTGCCGATGCTCCGTCACCATGCCGCCCCCACCTCGGCCGCGCCTGTTCCCGCTGCCTGTCTGGTCAGCCCCTTCGACCCGATGATGTTCCACCGGCCGCGGGTGGCGACGCTGTTCGACGTCGACTACCGCATCGGGATCTACACCCCCCGGGACAGACGACGCAGCGGCTACTACTCCCTGCCGTTCCTGCTGGGTGATCGCATCGTCGCCCTCGTCGATCTGCGCGCCGACCGCCGCGGCGGGGTGCTGGAGGTCTCCGGGATCTATCCCGAACCCGCCCCGGTGCTGTCCCGTCGCCGACCGGGACCCCCGTATCCGAGATCGCGCCGGCGCTGGCGCAGGAGCTGGCCCGGGCCGCCCGCTGGCAGGGCCTCGACGCGGTGCTCATGCCCGCTGCGACCTCCGACGAACCGGACCTCGTCGGCGCCCTGCGGGAGGCACTCGGAGGTGTCACGGTCTGACGTCTTAGGATGGCCCAGGCCCGATCCGTCTGACCCCGGGGAGAACGAGTGGCGAACCTGTTCGACAAGATCCTGCGTGCCGGCGAGGGCCAGGAGCGCCGCAGGCTCGAGAAGATCGCCCACCAGATCGACCAGGCCGGTGACGTGTTCGCTGACCTGAGCGACGCCGAACTGCGGCAGGAGACGGAGACGTTCCGGCGGCGACTGGAGGACGGGGAGACCCTGGACGACATCCTGGTCGAGGCCTTCGCTGCGGTCCGTGAGGCCGCCGACCGGACCCTGGGGCAGCGGCCCTACCTGGTGCAGCTCATGGGCGGCATCGCCCTGCACCGCGGACGCATCGCCGAGATGAAGACCGGTGAGGGCAAGACCCTGGTCGCGACCCTCCCCGCGTATCTCAACGCCCTGGCCGGCAAGGGTGTGCACGTGGTGACCGTCAACGACTACCTGGCCACGTACCAGTCGGACCTCATGGGGCGAGTGTTCCGCGCTCTCGGTCTCACCACCGGTGTCATCACCACAGGGCAGAACCCGCAGGAGCGGCGGGAGGCCTATGCCGCCGACATCACCTACGGCACGAACAACGAATTCGGCTTCGACTATCTGCGCGACAACATGGCGCTGTCCGTCGACGACCGGGTGCAGCGCGGGCACTTCTTCGCCATCGTCGACGAGGTCGACTCCATCCTCATCGACGAGGCCCGTACACCGCTGATCATCTCCGGCCCGGCCGACGGGGACGTCAACAAGTGGTACGCCGAGTTCGCGAAGGTCGCCCAGACGCTGCGCCGTGATCGCGACTACGAGGTCGATGAGAAGAAGCGCACCGTGGGTGTGCTGGAGGCCGGCATCGACCGGGTCGAGGACCACCTGGGCATCGACAACCTCTACGAGTCGCTGAACACCCCGCTGATCGGCTTCCTCAACAACGCCATCAAGGCCAAGGAGCTGTTCAAGCGGGACAAGGACTACGTGGTGATGGGTGGGGAGGTGCTCATCGTCGACGAGCACACCGGCCGCATCCTCGCCGGTCGCCGCTACAACGAGGGCATGCACCAGGCGATCGAGGCGAAGGAGGGTGTGGCGATCAAGGCGGAGAACCAGACCCTCGCCACGATCACCCTGCAGAACTACTTCAAGCTGTACGACAAGCTCTCCGGCATGACCGGCACCGCCGAGACCGAGGCCGCCGAGTTCATGAACACGTACCACCTGGGTGTGGTGCCGATCCCGACGAACAAGCCGATGCAGCGTGTGGATCAGGGCGACGTGGTCTTCCGCACCGAGCGGGCGAAGTTCGATGCGGTCGCCGAGGACATCCAGAAGCGCCACCGGGCGGGTCAGCCGGTGCTCGTGGGCACTACCAGTGTGGAGAAGAGCGAGTACCTGTCACAGCTGCTGGACGCCAAGGGCGTGCCCCACGAGGTGCTCAACGCCAAGAACCACGCCAAGGAGGCGGCGATCGTCGCCATGGCCGGGGCGAAGGGCGCGGTCACCGTTGCGACCAACATGGCCGGCCGAGGCACCGACATCATGCTCGGCGGCAACGTCGAGTTCATGGCGCACGCCGAGCTGGAACGCCGCGGACTGGACGCCGAGGCCGACCCCGAGGGGTATCAGGCGGCGTGGGACCAGGCCGTGGCGGACGCCGAGGAGGCGGTGAGGTCGCAGCACGACGAGGTGGTCGAGCTCGGTGGCCTGTACGTGATCGGCACGGAGCGCCACGAATCCCGCCGCATCGACAACCAGCTGCGTGGCCGCTCCGGACGCCAGGGTGACCCCGGCGAGTCGCGGTTCTACCTCTCGCTGCAGGATGACCTCATGCGGCTGTTCAACTCGGCGACGGCGGAGTCGCTGCTGGCCCGCGGTGGGGTCGAGGAGTCCAAGCCCCTGGAGGGGCGCCTGGTCACCGGGGGCATCCAACGGGCGCAGCGGGCGATCGAGTCCCGCAACGCCGAGATCCGCAAGAACGTGCTGAAGTACGACGACGTCCTCGCCAAGCAGCGCGCGAAGATCTACTCCGAACGCGGAGCGATCTTGGAGGGTGAGGACCTCACCGGGCACGTCGACGGCTTCGTCGAGGACGTCATCGGTGGGTACGTCGATGCCGCCACCCGACGCCGCAATCCTGAGGATGTCGACCTGGAGGAGCTGTGGGGTGCCCTCCACGGCATCTATCCGGTCTCCATCACCATCGAGGAGCTGCTGGAGGAGGTCGGCGGGAAGGAGAACCTCTCCGCGCAGCGGCTGCGCGAGGAGGTCCTCGCAGATGCCCGGCTCGCCTATGACCGGCGTGAACAGGAGCTGGGTGAGCCCGCCATGCGTCAGCTGGAGCGGCGCGTTCTGCTCAGCTGCATCGATCGACGCTGGCGCGAGCACCTCTACGAGATGGACTACCTCAAGGAGGGCATCGGGCTGCGGGCGATGGCCCAGCGTGACCCGCTCGTGGAGTATGAGCGCGAGGGCCACCTGATGTTCAACGACATGATCGCGGGGATCAAGGAGGACGCCGTCGGTTACCTCTTCAACCTCGAGGTCCAGGTTCAGCAGCAGCCGCGCAGTGTCGTCCCGGCTGCGGTGTCCAGTCTCGTCACCGGGCAGGGCAGCATTCCGGCCGCCACGGCGGACGCTGCGCCGACCGGTTCCGTGGCTGTCGGCGCGCCTGATGCCGGCACCGTGGAGGCTGACAGCGCGGATGGCAACGGTGCGGAGGACCGTACGTCGCTCGGTACCGAGCCGGTCACGGACCGGAGCGACACCCCGACGGAGGAGGGCAGCCGCACGGAGGTCACGGACGGCACCGAGACGGAGGTGCGCCTGACCGCGCGCGGCCTGAAGGACGAGCTCGATCACCGACACCTGAGTTACTCCGGAGGGGGTGTCGACGACAGCCAGGCCGCGGCGCCGACCAGCCGCCGCGAGCGCCGCGCGCAGGCCCGGCAGGAGAAGGCAGAACGGCGCCGCCGCGCTCGCGGCTGATCTGCATCCGCGGCCAGAGCGAACGGCCCCCTGCCACATGGCGGGGGGCCGTTCGAGGTTCCGGGGGCTTCAGCCCAGTTCGAGCACCGTGACCCGCCATCCCGTGTGCCGCAACTCCCAGCGCAGGGCCAGGAAGCGGGCGCGCCCGGGCTCCCGCACCACTGCGCTCGCCTCCACGGTCTGTTCGTTCACGATGCAGGTGCGCACACCGGTCACGGCGATTCGCTGCTCGGGGGCGCGGCCGACCTCACCGCGCAGGCGGCGGCTGAGGGACGCACGACGCGTGAGCATCGTCATCACCTCGGGCACGACGAGTCGAGCCAGCGAGGTCGGCGGGCGCAGATCACGGGAGATCTCCACGGCGCTGCGGGCGACAGAGGCGGTCATCCGTACGGCGACCTGCGGGTCGTGCGGCGCGAGGGCCCGGGGCTGGGGGGAGGTGGTGAGGGGACGCTGATCGGTGACGGTCATCATCGGTTCTCTTCCGTGGTCGGGACGGTGACGGTCAGGACCTGACCGGGGAGGATGAGGTCGGGGTCATCACCGATGACCTTCCGGTTGTCCTCATGGATGGTGCGCACGAGGCGCTCGATGCGGTGGGGGGATTCCGCACCCGGGCCGAGAGCGCGGTCCGCGATGTGCCACAGGCAGTCGCCGGGGGCGACGGTGACCTGGTGCGTGCCGGTGACGGGGGATGCCGGCGGCGGGGTGGCCTCGGAACGGGAGTTCTGGGGGGTGTCGTCGGTCGTCGACCGTGCGGTGGGAGCCGGGGGCGAGGCCGACGGGGCGGGCGGGGAGTTCGGTGTCGATGTGGCGGTGGGCGCCGTGGCGGCAGAGGGTGCCGCGGGACCTGTGGAGGAGGGAGCGGACACACCCCACCCCAGGTGGGGGAGGGAGTCACGAGCCGGATCGGACCGCCCCGTCTCGGTCGGCACGGTGGACGCCGCAGCGGGCAGGGGCGGGAATGCCTGAGGTGCGGCCTGGGCTGTTCCGAGGGCCAGGGACCCGGCGAGGGCGGCTCCCGCGACACCGGCACCCAGCCGCCGCGCCGCTGCAGGGGCGATGAGGTGCAGCGCCCGCAGGGAGAGTCGACGGCGTGGGGTGTCCCCGGGAGAGAGGAGCACGAAGGCGGTGAGCAGCTGCACGAGGGCCAGGCGGGCCAGCACCACGGAGAGCGCACTCGCCACCAGCACCTGGAGCCCGAGCTCGAGCGCGGCGGTCGACTCCGCCGTGCGCGCCGCGGGCAGCAGAGAGACGGTGACCGTCGCGGCAGCCAGGGCCCCGCCGGTGGCGAGGAGCACGCCGAGCAGCGCCCGGCCGAGCGTCGGCTGGGCGGGGGCGGTCACCACGGGCTTCGCGAAATCCACCATGTCCTCGTCCTCCTCGCGGATCCCCCGGGTTCCTCGGGGATCCCAGGGCTCGGTGCTGTCTGGGTCGGGCGGGCGATCGGATCGCAGAGAGTGATGTCGGTCTCTGTGGCGACCCGTCGACCATGGTTCTTGATGTCGTTTGATGCTGTTTGCTGCGGCCTGAATGTAGCGAATCTCCGTGATATGCGCAACAGTGGGTCGCGACATAGACGTCGAAGGAGCCCGTGGGGCGCCCGAGCGGGAGGGAGAGCCGATGTCGATCGAGGGCATGTTCGACGACCTGGAGGCACGGTTCGCTCATCTGCAGGCACAGGAGAGGCGTGCCCAGGCCGAGGATCTCGTCCGGGCGGAATGGGCCCGAGTCTCCGTGAAGGATCGGTTGCGCGGCGCGCTCGACCACCCGGTCCGACTCCACGTGGAGGGGATCGATCCGATCGCGGGCCGGGTGCAGCGCGTCGGCGCCGATCATGTGGAACTGGGAGACCTCGCGGGTGCCCGACTCGCCGTCGTGCCGTGGCACGGGGTTCTCGCGATCGAAGGGCTACCTCGGCGGTCCGCCGCCGCGTCGTCTCGTCTGGACGAGCAGACCCTCACCAGCTGGCTCCGGGAGACGGCCCGGGACCACCTCGTGCTGCGCGTCGAATCCGTCGTGGGCAGCATCGCTGGGGCACGCGTCGTCGGCGTGGGAGCGGACGCCGTCGATCTCACCTTCCTGGGTACGGGCGAATCCCCCGGAGCAGATCGACGCGGAGGGGCGCTCACGCTGCGGCTGACGGCGGTGCGGGCCGTCCTGGTGGAGTGAGACTCCCGCGGAGGTGCCGCAGCGCCGGACGGTCGGAATCCGGGTGAGGTCAGGACCCGTGCGGCGTGCGCTGCGGGGACTGCGCTGCGGATTCCTCGTCGACGAACGCGGCCGTCTTCCGGTATTCGCGCTCGATGTACGCCTCGAGTTCGCTGAGCTCCACGCGCCACTGTCCCCGGCCGCCGACCTTGATCGCGCGCAGCTCTCCCGAGCGCACCAGGGCGTAGGCCTGGGCGGCCGAGATCGACAGCGATTCCGCGACGTCGGCGAGCGGGATGAAACGGGGCGACATGGGTCTCCTTCCGTGACGGTGGCGCCCATTCTGACAGCTGTCTGCTGGGCATGACGTCGACATCACACCGCTTGTGGACGGACAGCGGTTGTCCACAATCGGCGACGCTGTCGTGCCGCCGACGGTTCGTCCTCGCTAGCCTCACGATGCCTGCGGTCTCCCGCCCCCGGTGTCGTCCACCAGGGGGCCCGCCGGCCCCACCGGTCGCCGCCGGACCTTCTTCGAGGATTGGAGTGAAGCGTGTCGTCTGCACCTCCCGTCGCCCTGCGCCTGCGACGCCCGCGGTGGCGGGACCCCCGACTGCTCATCGGTCTTGCTCTGGTGCTGGGCAGTGTGCTCTCGGGGTCTTTCCTGATCTCCCGGCTTGCGGCCACCACACCCGTGCTCGTGGCGCGGGACACCGTGGTGGTCGGGGATGTGCTCGCTCCGGAGGACTTCACCGTGATGGAGGTGCGGCTCGGGGACCAGCAGGGCCGGTATATCTCCACCACCTCGGAGATCCCCCAGGGTGCGATCGCCGCGCGGTCGGTCGGGGCCGGTGAGCTGCTGCCCCGCGCCGCGGTGGGCCAGACCGTGGAGGCGCCCCTGCGGCCGGTGGTGATCCCGGTCGATGCGACGGTGGCGCAGTCCGTGACTCCCGGTGGGACGGTGGAGCTGTGGTCGACTCCGCAGGTGCGATCGGGGGAGGCCCCGAAGGCGCAGCGCCTCGTGGAGTCCGGAGTGGTGCGGCGCGTCGAATCGGGCAGCACTCTAGGCATGCGGTCGATGACAGTGGAAGTTCTCGTGCCCGCCGGTCAGCTGCCCGCGGTGCTCGAAGCGATGGCGCGGGAGGACAGGCTGGACGTGGTCGGCGTCCCCACTGCGGACGGGGCGGCCACTCCGTGATCGACGTCATCCTCTGCGCCAGTGGGGCCGACGAGGTCCGCATCGCCCACGACGCCGCACGGGAGCGCGCGGCCGGCCTGCGCATCGTCCGCCGCGCTGCTGACCTGGCCGAGGCGCTGGCGGCTGCCAGGGCCGGGGCCGGGCAGGCCGTGCTCATCGACCTGGGTGTGCGGGGCCTGGACCGGGAGTTCCTGGCTGATCTGCTCGCCTCCGGGGTCGCGGTGATCGGACTCACCCAGCCTGACGGGGAGAGCGGCGCCACCACCTTGGGTCTGCGTCACACCGTCTCCAGTGACGCCCCGATCGTCCGTATCGGTCAGGTTGTCTCGAGTGCCCTGATCCCCGAGGACGCCCCCGACGACGGAGCCTGGGTCCAGACCGAGCCGATGGTGCCGACACGGAGGGCCCGAACAGTGACTGTGTGGGGCCCCGTCGGCGCTCCCGGGCGCACCACCGTGGCGGCGAACCTTGCCTACGAGGCGGCTCTGGACGGAACGGCGACTGTGCTCGTCGACGCCGACACACACGGGCCGAGCCTCACCCAGGTCTTCGGTGTGCTTGACGAGGCTCCCGGCCTGCTCGCCGCGTGCCGAGCCGCAGCCCGAGACACCCTCGACGAGGACTCCCTGGAGGCGCTGCTGCCGCAGCTGGCACCGAACCTGCGGTTGCTCGGGGGCATCGGTGTACCGCGCCGTTGGGACGAGCTGCGCCCCAGCTCTCTCGAACAGGTCCTCACCGTCCTCACCGCACGCGAGGGGCTGTGTGTCCTCGACGCGGGTTTCGGCCTCGAGGGGGAGGAGGACGCCTGGGACTCCTTCGCGGTCTCCCGCGACAGCGCGGCGTTGACCGCCCTGCGTGCCGCGGACACCGTCCTCGTGGTGACCTCCGCGGACCCCATCGCCCTCACGCGGTTGCTGCGTGATGCCGACGCCCTGGTGGAACGGGCCTCCTCCGCGAGGTTACAGGTGGTCGTGAACCGGATGACCCCGGCCGTTCCCGCGGACCGGGTCCGCGGGATCCTGGCGCGGGCGTTCGGCGAGGCACCGGTGCATCTGCTGCCGGAGGACACCGCCGCCTGTCGGCGCGCCGCGTGGGACGGCGCCGCACTGGCCGAGTGCGCCCCGCGCAGTCCCCTGCGACGGGCCCTGCGCACGATGGTGCAGGACGGGGGCCTCACCGCGGTCGTCCCTCCGGAGAGCGCCGCCGTACCCATGGCAGGATGAGCACATGCGCGTGTATCTGCCCCTCGCCCCGGCTCTCCACGAGGCCGTCCGCAGCGGCGCGGCGGAGATCATGCTGACGGAGGTCACCCCTGCCTGGGCTCTGACGCCCGCCGCCCGCGCGGAGCGACCTGGGGAGGACGCCGAAGACCTCGAATATGACGCCGTGCAGGACGCCGCCCACGTGGCGATCCAGGGGGCCATCGGGCGGGGTACCGGCGCAGAGCGGGCCGTCGTGTTGGCGGCGGATGCCCCCTCGGCCGCGGTGCAGGAGGCGGGCGCCGAGGGAGGCGCGTACGGCGTGCTGATCGCGGCCGGTAGCCGTCTGCGGCCGGCCAGCATCCACGTCACCGAGCTCACCGCGGCCGCGGCGGATGCCGACGACACCGACCCGGCGCTGCTGTGGTTCGACCGGGCGGAGGGATCCGTTGCGCTGGACTACGCGCGCGAGGCCCAGTAGTCCCCGGCAGCCCGCTTCTCGGCCCGCAGCACCTGACCGACGAACGGCAGCGCGGCGCGCTCGAGCTTGGGGCCCAGCAGCGGCACCTTCGCGCGCAGGTCACCCACGATGTCGATGCGCGAGCCCTCGGCGGACCCACTGAGCTGCAGGTTGGTGGTCAGCACGGCCGGGGCGCCGACGACCTCCACCCGTGACCGGCCGCGGCGGCCGCCGTCGGCGCCCGGGGCCTCCCATTCCTGCGTTTCGCGCACCACAAGGCGGGAGCCCAGGAAGCGTCGCGCCATCTCGGGTGCACGCTCCACCGGCAGCTCCAGTTCCGTCACCACCTGCAGCGGGCCCTCAGGGGACCCCTGCACCTGGGCCTGGGAGCGACGGGCCTTCAGCACCGCCCCACGATGGGTCGCGTACTGCGGGTCGGCGTACATGCGGGCGGCGTCCTGCGGTGAACAGGGCAGCGTCAGGGTCTCTCGCAGTTCCATGGGGTCCTCCTCGCGGCCTCCGGCCCCGGGGCGGGGCCGTACCGGCCGTCTTCTGCAGTGTCGGAGGCACCCTAGCGGCCCGGCCTGCGGACGCACGGGGCGTGCCACTGCCCACCCCTCGGTGGTCTCCGCACGCGCCAGCAGACTCCCTCCATCGTCCGACCCGTGCCGTCCCTCCGGTGCGGCGCTTCTATCCTGGGCACATGCCCAGCCTCGACAAGTTCCACTCCGATACGCCTGGATCCGATGAGCGCAGCGCCCAATGGCTGCAGCTCCTGGTGGGGGATTGGAGTCTCGCCTCAGATCTCCTGCGCTCAGATCTGGTGCTGTGGGTGGCGCGCGACGGCGGCGCGGTCGCCGTCGCCCACTCTCGCCCCGCCACCGGGGCGACCGTCCACTACGAGGACCCTGTGGGAGAGGTCGTGTCGCAGGACGGAGACCCCCAGCTGCTGGCTGTCCTGCGCGGTGAGCTCGACGGGACCTCCCCGGAGCCGGTCGATCGCGAGGCCCGCCCCGCCCTGCGGCAACTCGTGCCGGTGAACCGGGACGGCCGGACCCTGGCGGCACTCTCGGTCGAGAGCCCGCGACGCGACCGTGCACCCTCCGCGAGCGACAGCGTCCTGCACCAGCTGGGGCAGAGGCTGCTGCGGATGGTCCGTGAGGGCACCTACCCGATCGCCGGGGCACCGATCCCCCCGCGGCGCGGGGCACCGCGCGTCGGTGACGGCACCGTGCAGCTCGACGCTCAGGGTGTCGTGACCTGGTGCTCTCCCAACGCCCTCAGCGCCTTCCACCGGTTCGGCATCTCCGGGGACATGACCGGACGGACGCTCGCGGAGCTCAGCACCGAGGTGCTGCAGTCCCGGGCACCGGTGGATGAGTCCCTGCCCCTGGTGCTGATGGGACGGGCGGCCTGGCGTTCCGACATGCAGGCCCGCGGAGGCACGCTGTCCCTGCGGGCGGTGCCGTTGCAGACGAACGGGGTACGGGACGGCGCGATCATCCTGGTGCGCGATGTCACCGAGCTGCGGCGTCGAGAGCGCGAGCTCATGACGAAGGACGCGACGATCCGCGAGGTGCATCACCGCGTCAAGAACAACCTGCAGACCGTCGCTGCACTGCTGAGATTGCAGGCGCGCCGGATGACCAGTGATGAGGCCCGCGACGCCCTCACCGAGGCGATGCGTCGAGTGTCCACCATCGCTCTGGTGCACGAATCGTTGCTGCAGGGCAGTGAGGAGTCGGTGTATCTCGATGAGGTGATCGACCGTTGCACCAGACTGGCGGTGGACGCGGCCAGCGCCTCGGTGCATCGCGCAGGCGGGGAGTCGATCCCCGGAGCGGGCCAGGTGGAGGTGCGCACCGAGCGCCTTGGACGTGCGGGGACCGTGCGCGCAGAGGAGGCCACGCCGTTGGCGCTGGTGATCACCGAGCTCGCCACCAATGCGGTGGAGCACGGTCTGGCGGAGACGGGCGGAACTCTCACGGTGCGCAGCGAACGGACCGGTTCCCACCTGGTCGTCCATATCGAGGACGACGGCGTGGGCATGAAAGGTGCCCCCTCGGGCCTCGGCACCAACATCGCACAGACACTGGTGCAGGGTGAACTCGGCGGCACTCTCACCTGGGCGGCGCGGCCGGATGGGGGAACACGCGCGACTATCGACGTCTACCTGGATCCCATCAGCCTCTGACGAGGGGCGGATCGCTCGCTTCGGCGAGCGAGCGGGCTGTTCGGACAGGGTCCTCAGGCGGGACGCGTCACCGCGGGTGGCGTGGTGTGATCAGCCGGCGCGACGGGCGCGGGCGTTGCGACGCTTCAGCGACCGCCGCTCGTCCTCGGACAGACCGCCCCAGACGCCGGAGTCCTGGCCGGTCTCCAGTGCGAACTTCAGGCAGGCGGTCATGACCTCGCAACGCTGACAGACGGCCTTGGCCTCCTGGATCTGGGTGATCGCCGGCCCGGTGTTCCCGATGGGGAAGAACAGCTCGGGATCCTGCGTGAGGCACTCTGCGCGGTGGCGCCAGTCCATTGCGTCCGTCGTCTCTTTCTGTCGGGGCCCGCACGCCGCTCGGGGCGTCGCGCGAGGAGTTGGCTGCTCGCATGGCGCGAGCCGCGTGGGGACTTCGGCGGCGTCCGGGGAACCGGCGGGGGCCGGGATCCGCGGGTCGCTTCCTTCCATTGTGGTCGTCGGCCTGCAGTGCGACAAGGGTACGAACGTGCTGGACGGGTGGGACTTCCCACACCCTCAGTTCTTGCTATCCCCCTGGTCGCCGGGCGTCGGTCTCCGCGACCCGACCGGGGGCCGGAGGATGCTCCGGCGTTCGTCCGCTCCCGGGGAGCGTCGGCGTCACCGAGTCCCCGGGTGGTTACAGTGCCCCCATGTCGTCGCACGAGTCCGTCCCCGTCCACACCGCCCCGCTGACCCCACGGGAGCGCCGTCGACGACGCCTCGCCGCTGGTCTGCTCGGGACGGAGGCCGTGCTCGTCCTGGTGCTCGCCACCAGCGCCCTCGTCCGGCGCGCGGAGGCCCCCGCCGAGGTGCAGGGGATGCTCACCGCGCTGGCGGTGTTCCTGGGGGTGTTCGCACTCGGTCTGGCCTTCGCGGTCGTGTCGCTGCTGCGCCGCGGGCGCTTCGGGCTGGGGTACGGGGTGACCTGGCAGCTGTTCCAGGCCCTGGTGTGCGCCACGATGCTCTCCAGTGGGATGCTGCTCACCGGCGCGGTGGGTCTGGCGCTGGCCATCGTGACCTTCACTGCGCTCCTGGCTCTGGTCCGCGCCACCCCGCTTCCGTACGAGGACGAGGACGACGACGACGGCGAGCGGGCGACGCCGCCGAGGGCATCTCGTGGCCGGGGGACGGGTTCTCAGCTGCCGGGCGCCACCAATCCGGTCTCGTAGGCGAGGATCACCGCGTGAACGCGGTCCCGCGCATCGAGTTTCTCGAGGATCCGCCCCACGTGCGTCTTCACGGTCGCCTCCGCCACGAAGAGTTCGGCACCGATCTCCTGGTTCGTCAGGCCCCGCGCGATCAACACCAGAACCTCCCGCTCCCGGTCCGTCAGCACGTTCAGCACGGCCGGGTCTCGCACGGGTTCGCGTTCGGCCTGCACCATCCGTGACAACAGGCGGCGGGTGGTGGACGGCGCGATGACCGCGTCGCCTCGATGCACCGTGCGGATCGCGGCCAGAAGGTCGGCGGGGTGCGCGTCCTTCAGAAGGAACCCGCTGGCCCCGGCACGCACCGCGTCCAGGACGTAGTCGTCGAGGTCGAACGTGGTGAGCACCAGGATCCGGGGGGGCGGTCCGGGGTGGTGCCCTCGAGGATCCGCCGTGTCGCCTCGATGCCGTCCATCCGCGGCATCCGCACGTCCATGAGAACGACGTCCACGTGGTGGGCGCGCAGCTGCTCGACCGCCTGGGCGCCGTCGTCCGCCTGCAGCACCACCCGCATGTCGGGCTGGCAATCGATCACCATCGCGAATCCGGCGCGCACCAGCGCCTGGTCGTCGACGAGGGCGATCCGCAGGTCCGTGACATCGGAATCCTGCGTGGACTGATCAGACGGCGGGATCATGCGGGGGCCTTCCGTACGGTGGGGTCGAGGGGCAGACGGGCGAACACTCGGTACCCTCCGGCGAGCAGCGGTACCGCTTCGAGGGTGCCGCCGAACAGGGCTGCCCGTTCGCGCATTCCGGCGATGCCCTGCCCACTGCCGCCGATCGCCGGGAGCGTCCCGGGGTCGCCCCCGGAGTCGACCGTCTCCAGCTGCAGGCTGTCGAGAGTGCGGGTGACGGTCACGCGAGCCTCCGCGCCGGCACCGGCGTGCTTGACCACGTTCGTGAGGGACTCCTGCACGATGCGGTAGGCGGCCAGAGAGAGGGCCGGCGGGAGATCCGCCACCGGACCCTCGACGTGGACGCTGACGGGGACCCCGGCACCGCTGACCCGGGCGGCGAGGTCGTCCAGGCCCGTCAGATCCGGCTGGGGTGCCACGGCGCTGGTGGGATCCTGACGCAGCACGCTGAGCAGGCGGCGCATGTCGGCCAGGGCCGACCGTCCGGTCTCGCCGATGGTGCCGAGGGCCTGGACCGCAGTCTCCGGGGAGTGCTCGGCGACGTACCGGCCGCCGTCGGCCTGCGCGATGATCACCGACAGCGAATGGGCCACGATGTCGTGCATCTCCCGGGTGATGCGGGTGCGTTCCTGCGCCACGGCGAGGGCGGTGCGCTGCTCCCGTTCGCGGATCGCCTGGTCGGCCGCGAGGCGAGTGAGGCGGATCTGCTCGGCGCGCACTCGATGGAAGCGCCCGACGGCCCACACCCCGCCGACCAGGATCAGACCCACGACGGTCAGGGCCACCCATCCGGCGGCGCGTCCGAGCCACCCGAACGCAGGATCCATCGAGACCCACACCGCGGCCTGAAGGCCCGCACCGAGCGCCGCGGCGAGGAGGGAGAGGGTCGCGGTGCGTTCACTGCCGAAGGCAGTGGCGCAGTACAGCGCGTAGAACACCATCACGTCCCCGGGGACCAGGGGCAGCGCCGCCAGGACGTGGCCGACTGCCAGCGCTCCGATCACGAGAGTCGCCCACCCGGTGCGCCAGCGCAGGCCGATCCCGGCCAGGAGCATCAGCACCGTGACGAGGACCCACCCGGGCATCCCAGCGATGAGCATGGAGGCGGTCAGCAACAGGAGTGCGGATCCCCCTAGGGTGTGTTGTGAAAGGGTGTCCCGCCATCGGCGGGGCACCCTTTCGGTATGAGCGATCGAGATGTGATCACGGACGAGGTGTGGGCGCTGATCGGGCCGTGCTTCCCCGCGCCGAAGGCGACGGGTCGGCCGCCGATGGATCGGCGGCTGGTCGCGGAAGCGGTCGCGTGGAAGTTCCGGACCGGGTCGCCGTGGCGGGACGTGCCGGAACGGTTCGGGAACTGGAACACGATCTACCGCCACTTCGACCGGTGGGCCAAGACCGGCGTGTGTGCGTGCGCGCTCGAGCGCGCCCAGCAGGCCGCCGACGCGCAGGGCGAGCTGGACTGGGTGTGCTCGATCGACTCGACGATCGTGCGCGCCCACCAGCACGCCGCGACCCTTCCCCGCCACACAGGGGGGCCCATCGAACTACAAGAATCTCGGGCCTGAGCCGGGCGACCACGCGATCGGCCGCTCCCGAGGCGGCCTGACCTGCAAGATCCACGCCGTCTCGGACGGGAAGGGCCGCCTGCTCGCCTTCGTCCTCACCGGCGGCCAGGCCGCCGACACGAGCCTGCTCCCCGAGGTCCTGGACCAGATCCGGGTCCCCAGGCCAGGCCCTGGCCGGCCCCGCACCCGCCCGGATAGGGTCCTCGCGGACAAGGGGTATCCCTCCCGCGCGAACCGGGCCTGGCTCGCCGAGCGCGGCATCAAGGCCACCATCCCCGACCGGCAAGACCAGGCCGCGCACCGGCGCCGACGCGGCTCAGCCGGCGGACGCCCGCCCGCTTTCGACCCCGAGGTCTACCGTGGACGCAACGTGATCGAGCGGTGCTTCGCCAAGCTCAAGCAATGGCGCGGCATCGCGATGCGCACCTGCAAGACCGCCCGCAGCTACGCCGCGGCCATCTCGCTCGCCGCGACCCTCCACTGGCTGACCAGCAAAGTTTGACAACACGCCCTAGGACGATGGCATCGATGAGCACCGGATGGTCGGCGATGAACCGGAACGGCGCATCCAGCCGTCGGTGCACGGAGGGTGCCGTCCGGGACGTCGGCGCAGAGGTGCCGGTGGGGATCATGCCGGCACCCTAGCGGCGGCGATCCCCTCGGGGCGTCATGCCGTCGGTGGATCTCGGGGCCGCCCGGGGTCGGATCGTCTTTGTCGAGAGGTCTCAGCGGGGTTCGACGCGGTCCGTCAGATGTGGGTCGTTCTCGCTGATCCGGCCGACGCGCGGATCCACCGGCCGCACCTCGAGGGTGGCATCGTCCAGCAGGTGGGCATCATCGAGGATCCACTGCTGGGCTTCGGCTCCGGAGTCCAGCCCGGGATCCAGCCACGCCTCCACCTCGTCCCGGCGGAGCATCACCGGAGTGCGGTCGTGGATCTCCGCGAGCTCACCGTTCGCGGCCCGCGTGATGATCGTGGCCGTCAGCAACCAGGCGCCGTCCTCACTGGCCGCGGGGCTCTCATGCTGCCCCGGGCCCTTCCACCAGGCCACCAGTCCGGCCAGGTAGAGGGGGGAGCCGTCGGCGGGAGTGATGAAATACGGCTGTTTCCGCGACCCGGACGCGGTGCGCTGCCACTCGTAGTAACCCGCGATCGGCACGATCGCGCGCCGCCGACCGAGGGACCCCCGGAAGCTCGGTTTCTGTGTGAGGGTCTCCCGCCGCGCGTTGAAGGTGCGCGACGAGAACGACTCGTCCTTCGCGAACGGCGGCAGGAGCCCCCAGCGGGCCACGCGCAGGGCGCGCAGCGCCTCACCGGTCTCGTCGTCGACCGTCTCGGTGACGACGTGGATCGGCACGGTCGGTGGCACGTTCCAGCGGGCGCGCAGGCTCCCGTCGGTCAGATCGACGGCGCCCAGGTCGTCGAGCAGCGGCTCGATCTCCTGGACGGTGGCGAAGCGCCCGCACATGGTCAGTGCTTCCGACGGAGACGGTCGAACAGGCCGCGGCGACGCGGCGCGGCATCCCGCGGGCCGTGCGCGGCGGCATCACGGTCCACCGCCGTCCGCGCGAGGTCCGCATGGCTCGTCGCCCCCGCGGTGGCGCGCTGGGCCTGGCCGGGATCAGCCGGGGTCTCGGTGCGGGCTCGTGCGGCGGAGGGGTCGTCCGTCTCCGCGGTGGGATCGTGGTCGTCGCCGTCGGCCCGCCCGGGGCGGTGTCCGGTGGTCTCGCGGTACTCCTCGACGTCGGCGTCCGCCGCGTCGCGTTCGTCCTGCTGCTTCGCCGCGGCGATCTCCTCGCGGTTCTCGTTCAGGCCCTGCAACCGCAGCTCGCGGGCCTCGTCCACGAGATTCTCGTACTTCTTCTCCTTCTTCTCGGCGCCCTTGTCGTCCTTCAGCCCGATGGTGAGGGACTTCTCGGCGGCGCGACCGGCCGCGAGCTCCTTCACCCGCTCGTATTCGGCGTCGACTTCCGCCCCCATCACCAGCACGATGTTGATGATCCACAGAGCGAACAGCACCGCCATCAGGCCGCCGATGGCGCCGTAGCTGGAGTACCCAGCGATGGTGGCCATGTAGACGGACAGCAGGCCCAGAGCCACGATGATGCCGATGACCGCGAAGATGCCGCCGGGGGAGAAGAGACGGAACGGGCGACGCACGTTCGGGGTGGCCCAGTACAGCAGCGACACGATGATCATCAGCAGGGCCAGCATCAGCGGCCACTTCACCCAGGCCCAGATCGGAAGGAAGGTGTCCAGGAGGAAGGAGATCGCCTCGGTGGCGCCCAGCGGTCGGGCCAGCGGCACGAGGATCGACTGCACGATCGTCTCGTTCAGCAGGATCGACACCACCATCACCAGGATGCCCAGGATGATCACGGCGGTGACGCCGAGCATGGTGGCGAGATTGCGCAGCATGCCGCGGCCCTCGGGCACCTCGTGGATGAGGTTGGAGACACGGCTGAAGGCCTTCACGTACGCGGAAGCCGACCACAGAGCAGTGGCGATACCGATGATCAGCGCGATCGTACCGCTGCCGGTCTTGCCGAGCAGGGCGTCGACGGTCGAATCGACGGCGCTGCCAGCATCCATCTGAGCACCGATGCCGGAGGAGGCGATCGCCTGCTTGATGAGGTCGGCGACCTGGTCCTTCATGTCAGCCAGCAGCAGCGACGTGAGGGAGAACAGGGCCAGCAGCGTCGGCGCGATCGACAGCACCATGTAGTAGGTCAGCTTCGCCGCCTGGTCGGTGCCCTGGTCGCGGGAGAACTCCGCGAAGACGCGCTTGGCCAGGTACTTCCAGCCGCCGGTGGGGACCGAGGCGTTCTCCGGGCGGTCGTCGAACCGCGGACCGGCCTGGGTAGAGGGGGAGCTGGGGGACATGGGACCTCCCGGTCAGTGGGGCGCAACAGCGCGGCAATCCTCGCACGCGTGGGTGACGAACGGGGGAGGAGGCGAGCGAACGGTCGGTGACGGTGCGGGGCGGGGCGCGGGCCTCCCTGGAACCTTCGTGCCACCGGTGCGACGAAGGTTCCAGCACTTGTCCACATGATCCACAGGGTCTCTGCGCGGCAGTTCCCGGCCTGCCTAGGGTGACGCCGTGCGTGAGGTGGGTCTCACCTGACGCGTGCAGAACGGACGGTTGACGACCGGAGGGAAACCCGAGGGGAGGCGGCGTGACGGCGCTGGAGATCATCGAGGCGGAGGCCAGGGAGCTGATCCGTCGTCGGGGCCTCGACACGCAGGCGGGGCAGGTCGACCGGCTCGTCGCCGACGTGGTCGCGGACTACGAGGAGCGAGCGGAGAAGGGCGCGGTCCCGCCGCTGCCTGATCCAGAGTCCGCCGTCGCGGAGATCTCCGCGAAGATCGGTGGCTTCGGGCCCCTGCAGGAGTTCCTCGATGACGACTCCGTCGAGGAGATCTGGATCAACTCTCCGTCAGAGATCTTCGTGGCGCGCAGCGGCCGCAGTGAACTGACCCCGCTCGTTCTCGACGCCGCCGAGATCCGCGCTCTCGTGGAACGGATGCTGGTCAGCTCCGGTCGGCGGCTCGACCTCAGCTCCCCCTTCGTCGATGCCCTGCTGCCCGACGGCAGTCGATTGCATGTCGTCATCCCGTCGGTGACCCGGAAGCACTGGGCGGTGAACATCCGGAAGTTCGTCGCCCCGGCGCATGACCTCGCAGACCTCGTCCGCCTCGGCTCCCTGGACCGCACGGCCGCGGACTTCCTCTCGGCGGCCGTCGGATCCGGCCTCAACGTCATCGTCTCCGGCAGCACCGGCGCGGGGAAGACCACCTTCCTCAACTGCCTGGCCGCGGCCATGGGGCCACGGGAGCGGGTGGTGACGATCGAAGAGGTCTTCGAGCTCGACATCCGATTGCGTGACGTCGTTGGCATGCAGACCCGACAGGCGAACCTCGAGGGCACCGGTGAGATCAGCCTGCGCCGTCTGGTCCGTGAGGCGCTGCGCATGCGCCCCAGCCGGATCATCGTCGGGGAGGTCCGCGAAGCGGAATCACTGGACATGCTCATCGCACTCAACAGTGGCCTGCCGGGGCTCGCGACGATCCACGCGAACTCCGCCCGGGATGCGGTCACGAAGCTGTGCACCCTGCCGTTGCTGGCGGGGGAGAACGTCTCGAGTCGCTTCGTGGTGCCCACGGTGGCGAGCGCCATCGATCTGGTCGTGCATCTCGACATCCTTCCCAGCGGGCAACGCCGGGTCCGGGAGATCGCCGCCCTGCCGGGCCGCGTGGAGGAGGGTGTGGTGGAGATCGCCGACCTGTTCCACCTGGAGGGCGACCGGCTGGTGCGGGGCGACGGCTTCCCGCCTCACCGCGAACGTTTCACTCGCGCTGGTCACGACCTGCGCCTGCTGCTGGGGAAGGCCGCCTGATGGCCGGGGCCGCGCTCGGTCTGATGCTCGGCATCGGTCTGTTCTGTCTGTGGTGGTCGGCCTGGGAGCGCGAACCGGGAGCGCGGCGCGAAGGACACGTCCCGGCGCTTCTGCAGAACCTCGCCGACGATCTGCGCACCGTCGGCCTGTCCACGGTGTCTCCCATGGCCCTGCTCGGGCTGAGTGCGGGGATCTCCCTGGTGGTCCTGGCGGGCGTGCATGCCTTCTCCCGCGCACTGGTGCCCTCTGTGACGCTCGCCGTGATCTGCCTGCCCCTGCCGATCCTGGTGGTGCGCGGGGCCGCTCGCCGTCGCCGGGTCAGCCTGCGGGAGGTGTGGCCGGAGGTCGTGGACCACATGAACTCCGCGGTCCGTGCCGGATTGTCGCTGCCGGAGGCTCTCGTCCAGGTGGGTCAGAAGGGACCGGAGGAGCTGCGGGACCCGTTTCTCGAGTTCGGTCGGGACTACCAGGTCAGTGGCGATTTCGGCAGCTCCCTGGACCGATTGAAGGACCGCCTGGCGGACCCGGTGGGCGACCGCGTGGTGGAGGCCCTGCGCGTGACTCGCGATGTCGGCGGGACGGATCTCGGGCGGTTGCTGCGCACCCTCGCCGCATTTCTGCGCGAGGACGCGCGTACCCGGGCGGAACTCGAGGCCCGGCAGTCGTGGACCGTCAACGCCTCGCGGTTGGCGCTCGCGGCGCCGTGGCTGGTGCTGGCCCTGATGGCCACTCGCCCGGAGGCCGCCCAGGCGTATGACACCGCTGCCGGGGCCGCGGTGATCGTCGGCGGCGGGGTGGTGTCCCTGGTGGCATATCGAGTGATGCGCATGATCTCGCGGCTGCCCCAGGACGAGAGGGTGCTGCGATGAGCGGCATCGCCCCGGCAGCCGTCGGCGCCGCGCTCGGACTCACCCTCGGGGTCGGTCTGCTGCTGCTCGCCCGCGTCGTCCCCGGGTGGAGGGTGCCCCCTGTCGAACAGCGCATCGAACCGTATCTGCGGCGGGACCGCGGATCCTCCCTGCTCACCCCCGGCACCGAGGAGCGAGGGCGCCTGCGGGTGGTGCGGACCCTCCTGGGGCCCGTCGCGGATGCACTGCTGGGCGTGCTGGAACGGCTCACCGGAGGCCCGGAGCAGGTGGAGCAGCGCCTGCGCCGCGCCGGTCGCCGTGGCAGCGTCGAATCCTTCCGCGTCGAGCAGGTGATGGCGGCGCTCGCCGGCGGCGTGGCGGGGACCATCCTCGCCATCGCGGTCGTCGCCGGGCGAGGCGCCTCCGTGCTGCTGGGCCTGCTGCTGATCGTGCTGGGCACCATCGGGGGGATCCTTCTGCGGGACCACCTGTTGACCCGGGCCGTGAACCGGCGGGCGGCCCGTATGAGCCGCGAATTCCCCACGGTGGCGGACCTCCTCGCCCTCGCCGTGGCGGCGGGGGAGAGCCCCGTCGCCGCGATGGAGCGAGTGGCCCGGAGCAGCAGCGGTGCCCTCCCGGAGGAGTTCGCCGCGACGGTGGCGGAGATCCGCGCCGGTGCGACCGTCTCCGACGCCCTCATCGGTCTGGGGCGTCGCACCCCGCTGGAGTCTCTCGGCAGGTTCGGGGAGGGCGTCGCCGTGGCTATCGAGCGCGGCACCCCGCTGGCCGATGTGCTGCGCGCGCAGGCGCAGGACGCCCGGGAGGCCTCACGCCGGGAACTGATGGAGATCGCGGGCCGACGGGAGATCCTCATGCTCCTGCCGGTGGTGTTCTTCGTCCTGCCCCTGGTGATCGTCTTCGCCATCTTCCCCGGGATCGCCGTGCTCGATCTCTCCCTCTGACCGGACCACCCCACCCCATCCACCAGCCCCCTGGGGCACCACCACGAAGGAGAACACCATGACCACCACCACCCTCACCTCACGCCGTCGGATCGCCGTCGGCCGCCACCGCTCCGGCGCCATCACCCGCGGCGGCTTCGCCCGCCCTCGCCCCGGCGCAGCGCCCAGCTCCCTGTGCAGGCGATTGGCTGATGACCGCGGAGACGTCCCGGGCTGGGTGCTCATCACCCTCATGACCGCCGCCATCGTCGTCACCCTGTGGGCCGTCGCCTCCGAACAGATCGTCCAGATCTTCGAGAACGCCATGGCCCCGTTCCTCAACCGCCAGCTGTGAGCAGCGGCCCCTGGCGGTCCCCCCTGGATCGCGCTCGCGCGGTGAGGGACGAACGACCCCGCGGGGGGCTGCACCGGCGCCTGATCGAGGACCGCGGAAGCGCGGTCGTCGAGTTCCCTCTGGTGGCGGTGGTGGTGCTGCTGATCGCCCTGGCAACGATTCAGGCAGCCCTGGTGCTCCACACCCGCAACACCCTGACCGACGCCGCGGTGCATGGGGCGCGGACCGCCGCTCTCGTCGGCAACACCCCCGAGGACGGAGAGCAGCGCACCCGGCTGCTCATCTCCCAGTCCCTCGGCGCCGGGTACGACGCCGAGGTCACTGCCAGGTCCAGCCCGGAGGGGCGCATCACCGTGGAGGTGGAGGCGGCGGTGCCGCTGATAGGGCTCATCGGCCCCGCCGGTACGCTCCGGGTCGACGGCCATGCGACGGACGAGGAGTCGTGGTGAGGATGCGGCCCACCCGACGCAGCTCGGCCCCGGCCGGGTGGTCGCGGAGCATCAGAGACACCCCCTCGGTGCTCGCCGAGGACAGCGGCAGCATGCTCGTGGAGTTCGTGGCACTGTCGGTGCTGCTGCTCATCCCCATGCTGTACCTGGTCGTGAGCCTCGGCAGCGCGCAGGCGGCGCTGTTCGCCGCCGACACCATCGCCCGAGATGCGGCCCGCCACCACGCCACCGCACCGGATGCGCAGACCGCCACTCTGCGTGAACAGCAGATGACCCGCCAGGTGCTCGAGGACCACGGCCTCCCGGCCGGGGCCGCGACCGTCGAGATCATCTGCAGTGATACGCCGTGCTCCGCCCCCGGGGGTGACGTGCGGGCGGAGGTGGCCGTGCAGGTGCCGATCCCCGGACTCGGCCCGGTGCTCGGTGACGGCGGGCCGATCCGCATCAGCGCCACCCACCTCGCGCGGGTGGATCTCCACCGGGCCGCCGAGGGGGCCGCCCATGAGCCGCCCCGCCCACGACATTCAGCTCCGCGCTGCTCGGGACCGCTGTGCTCGCGTCCGTGACGCACGGGACCGCGCCGGTGGAGCCCGCGACGACGGTTCCATGAGTGTCCTCACCCTGGGACTGATCGTCGTCATCCTCATGGTCGTGGCGCTCGGAGCGGCGGTCTCCTCCGTCCAGCTGGATCGTCACGAGCTGCAGGACGCCGCTGACGGTGCCGCGCTCGCCGCCTCCCAGGGCATCGATGAGAGCGGGCTGTACGAACCGGATCGCGATCGCACGGGGATCCCGCTGTCCGAGGGCGAGATGCGACGGGCCGCGCGCAGCTATCTGGATGCGTACCCCTTCGAGAGCCCCCGATTGCGGGATGTCACCCTGGTGGACGTGACCCGGCAACCGGGCGGTGAGGTCACGATCCGGCTGGCGGCCCGGACCGACCCGGCGCTCATCGGTTGGTTGACCCGCGGCGCCGACCGTCCCGTCCCCTCGAGACCACCAGCACCGGCCGGGCCCGGTGAGTCGTTCGGCCCGGCGCCGCTCCGGCACGATGGGGTGATGAGCGACGTCCTCGTGGCCCCCGACAAGTTCAAGGGCACTCTCACCGCTGTGCAGGTCGCAGAGGCCCTCACCTGCGGGCTGCACCGCGCGCGCCCGGAGCTCTCCGTGCGCTCCCTGCCGATCGCCGATGGCGGTGATGGCACTGTCGATGCGTTCTGCGCCGCCGGGTGGACACCCCAACAGGTCACCGTCAGCGGTCCGCTCGGCGACCCCGTCACCGCCCGCCTCGCGCGGCGCGGCGACCGCGCGGTCGTCGAGCTCGCCATGACCAGCGGTATCACCCTGCTGCCCGCGGGTGAGCTGCACGGGGAGCGCGCCGGAACCCGGGGCCTGGGGGAGGCGATCCTCGCCGCCCGCCATCTCGGCGCCCGACGGCTCCTCATCGGCGTCGGTGGCAGCGCGAGCACCGACGGCGGCGCCGGGATGCTGCAGGCCCTCGGCGCCCGGCTGCTCGACGCCGACGGTCGCGACATCGGTCCCGGCGCCCGCGGCCTCGCCGACCTGGACCGTGTCGACCTCGAGCCCGCCCGCCGGGCACTCGACGGCCTCGAACTCCAGGTCGCCTGCGACGTCACCAACCCGCTGCTCGGTTCCGAGGGCGCCGCCGCGGTGTTCGGCCCTCAGAAGGGACTGACCGGCCCCGCCCTGGAGGCCGCGGACCGGGCCCTCGCCCGCTTCGCGTATCTCCTCGACCCGACCGGGGCGCTGGCCGCCCGCCCCGGGGCCGGCGCCGCCGGGGGCACCGGGTTCGCCCTGCAGGCTCTTGGTGCCGAGCACGTTCCCGGTGCGGACGCCGTGCTCACCGTGCTCGCCGCGGACGCCGCTCTCGACGACAGCCGGGCCGTCGTCATCGGGGAGGGGCGGCTCGATGAGCAGACGCTGCAGGGCAAGGGACCCGGTGAGGTCGCGCGGCGGGCACGGGCCCGCGGGCTCACGGTCCTGGCCGTCGCGGGCGCCGTGGCCCTCGACGAGGACACGCTGCGGCGCGCCGGCATCGACCGGACGTGGGACCTCACCGCGCTCGGCGGCTCTGTCGAGGCTGCCATGACGCGCGGAGCGGACCTGCTGACCCTCGCCGGCGAGCAGATGGCGAGGGCCCTCGCGTAGACTCGCCCCTCGTGGCCACCATCGACTTCTCCGAAGAGATCCCCGCCCTCCGAGCGACCCTGGCGTCGATCGAGAAGGTGACGGATCTGGATGCGCTCACCCGGAAGATCGAGGATCTGGAGGCCCAGGCCGCCGCCCCCGACCTCTGGGACGATCCCGACGAGGCGCAGAAGATCACCAGCGCCCTGTCCCATGCGCAGGCGGAGCGACGCCGTGTCGACGAGCTCGGGTCCCGTATCGATGACCTCGAGGTGATGGTGGAACTGGCGGCGGAGGAATCCGATGCTGACACCCTGGAGGAGGCGGAATCCGAGTTCGCCGCCATCCGCAGGGCCCTCGATGAGCTCGAGGTGCGCACTCTCCTCTCCGGTGAATACGACGAGCGCAACGCCGTGGTGACGATCCGCGCCGGCGCCGGTGGCGTCGACGCCGCGGACTTCGCCGAGATGCTGCTGCGCATGTACCTGCGGTGGGCGGAGCGCCACGAGTACCCCACCAAGGTGATGGACACCTCCTACGCCGAGGAGGCCGGGCTGAAGTCGGTGACCTTCGAGGTCTCGGCCCCCTACGCCTACGGGACCCTGTCGGTCGAGGGCGGTACCCACCGTCTGGTGCGCATCAGCCCCTTCGACAACCAGGGCCGCCGCCAGACGTCCTTCGCGGCGGTCGAGGTGATCCCCCTGATCGAGTCGACCGACTCCATCGAGATCCCCGAGACCGAACTGAAGATCGACGTCTTCCGCTCCTCCGGCCCGGGCGGCCAGTCGGTGAACACCACCGACTCCGCCGTGCGCATGACCCACATCCCCACCGGCATCGTGGTGTCCATGCAGGACGAGAAGTCGCAGATCCAGAACCGCGCCGCCGCCCTGCGCGTGCTGCAGTCCCGCCTGCTTCTGCTGAAGAAGCAGGAGGAGGACGCCAAGCGCAAGGAACTCGCCGGTGACGTGAAGGCCTCCTGGGGCGACCAGATGCGCTCCTACGTCCTGAATCCGTACCAGATGGTGAAGGACCTGCGGACCAACCACGAGACCGGCAACACCACCGCCGTGTTCGACGGGGAGATCGACGACTTCATCGAGGCCGGCATCCGCTGGCGTGTGCAGCAGCAGCGCGAGACCGGGGACGCCTGAGCGCCCTGTGATGCTCGCACCAGGTGCCGCCGAGGCCTTCGCCCGCGCGGCGAGGGGGCCTAGGCTGGCCCGGACAATGACCCCGGTCGACGGCAGGAAGACGTGATCCGCTTCGACAACGTCAGCAAGACGTATCTGCGCGGGCAGGCGCCCGCGCTGCAGAACCTGAGCATCGAGTTCGAGCGCGGCGAGTTCGTGTTCCTCGTCGGTGCCTCCGGTTCCGGCAAGTCCACCCTCATGCGCCTGGTGTTGAAGGAGACGACGCCCACCCGCGGCAGCGTGTACGTGGCGGGCAAGGACCTCGCCACGATCCCGTCGTGGCGCGTGCCCGCCTTGCGGCGCGAGATCGGCATGGTCTTCCAGGACTTCCGACTGCTCCCCTCGAAGACCGCATACCAGAACGTCGAGTTCGCTCTCGCGGTGATCGGCACGCCCCGCCGGGTGGTGCGCCGCCTGGTGCCCGAGGTGCTGGAGATGGTCGGCCTGGAGGACAAGGCGAAGCGTCTGCCGCATGAGCTCTCCGGTGGCGAGCAGCAGCGTGTCGCCATCGCCCGCGCCTACGTGAACCGGCCCTCGATCCTGCTGGCCGACGAGCCCACGGGAAACCTCGATCCGGCCACCGCCGAGGGCATCCTGGAGCTGCTCGCGCAGATCAACGACCGAGGCACCACCGTGGTCATGGCCACCCATGACCGCGCCGCCGTCGACCGGATGCGCCGCCGCGTGGTCGAGATCGTCGGTGGGCGGGTGGTGCGCGACGACGAGCACGGCACCTATGAGTCCGTCGACCCGCAGAGCGTCATCTCCGGCAATGCGGAGGACGGTGAGGACGCCTGGGCGGAGGTCGCGATCGACCCCGGCGAGATCCACCACGATGTGGAGGACGAGGATCTGCTCGAGGAGGGCGGACACCGGGTCGAGGATGAGAGCACCTTCGGGGAGGAGGCCTTCGAGGAGGAGGACTTCTTCGACGAGGCCGAGCCCGGCGCGGAGCACACTGCCGACGACCCGAGGGAGGTGCGGCGATGAGGGCGCAGTACATCCTCTCGGAGATCCTCACCGGTCTGTGGCGCAACATCGCCATGGTGATCTCGGTGATCATCGTGACCGCGGTCTCACTGAGTTTCGTCGGTGCCGGCCTGCTGATGCAGAAGCAGATCCTCGACATGAAATCCACCCTGGTGAAGGAATCCCAGGTCACGATCTTCATGTGCTCGCCGCACTCCACCGCCGCCACCTGCGCCGGCGGCGCCGCCACCGACGCCCAGATCCAGTCGGTGCGCGACGCCCTCGACGGGGAGGTCCTCTCCCAGTACGTCTCCACCTATGACGAGCGCTCGCAGGAAGAGGCCCTGGCGATCTACCAGGAGCAGTTCGCCGGGGAGGCCTTCGCCGACGACTTCACCGCCGCGGACCTTCCGGTGTCGTTCCACATCACCCTGAGGGACGCCTCCCGTTCCGACGCCGTGGTGGAGTTCTTCCAGGGACGCGATGGCGTGGACGACGTCACCAACCTGCTCTCCGTCTACGCGCCGTTCATCGACGTCCTGAACCAGTCGACCTACTTCGCGCTCGGCGTCGCCCTGTTGATGCTGGTGGCTGCGGTGCTGCTGGTCGCCACCACCATCCGCATGTCAGTGGCGAACCGGCGCCGCGAGATCGCCATCATGCGCCTGGTGGGCGCATCCAACGTGTTCATCCGCCTTCCGTTCCTGCTGGAGGGTGCGGTGGCCGCGGTGATCGGCGGTCTCATCGCCACCGGTCTGCTGTGGCTGGGGTTGCGCTTCCTCGTCGAAGGGTGGATCGCCCGCACTCTCGGCAGCGGCATCATCTCGGTGTCCACGGCAGACCTGCTGTGGGCGGGACCGCTGCTCGTGGTGCTCGGGGCGCTGCTGTCGATGATCTCGAGTGTGGTCTCGCTCAACCGGTACCTCAAGATCTGACAAAGAATCGCCCGCAGCGACCGTCCCGCTGGTAACTTGCCCGATATCGGTGCCCCGGGGAGCGGCCGTGGACCCTGCAGGTCCCACAAGCCATCGCACCTCGCCGGCGCCCTGCCGTTCCCTGTCGGAAGGTCTCACCGTGATCCGATCCGTGCGCCGTCGCGTCGCGACTGCTCTGAGCGCCTCGGCGCTCGTCCTCGCCTGCCTCGCCTCGGTGTCCACGCCGGTGCTCGCGGAGGGTTCACGTGAGGAGAAGGAGCAGGAGAAGCAGCAGGTCGATCGGCAGATCGAGGAGCTGCGCATCGAGCTCGACGACGTCAATGCCGATCTGCGCGACACCTACCTCGCGCTGGCCCAGACGGAGCTGCAGATCCCCCAGGCGCAGTCGGATCTCGAGAACGCCCAGCAGGCCCTGGCCGATGCCCGCCAGAAGGACCAGGAGACCGGCCGGCGCCTCGCCGCGGCCCAGCAGGAGGAGAAGGACCTCGAGGCGCAGGCGGAGCAGGGGCGTCAGCAGATCGATTCCGCGGATTCGGAACTGTCCGCTCTCGCCCTCGAGGCGTACAAGGGCGGTGGCATGCCCGACCCCACCTCGATCTACGTCGGGACCGCCAAGCCCCAGGATGCCGTCGATCGCTCCATGAACTACCGCCTGGCGATGGAGGCGCAGGGCTCGGCGCTGCAGGACCTGCGCACCGACCAGTCCGTGACGGCCAACGCCGCGGACCGCCTCACCGCGGTGCGCCAGGAGATCGCCGATCTCAAGCGGCAGTCCGAGCAGGCCGTGGCCCAGCGGCAGCAGGCGGAACAGCAGGCCCGTGACGCGAAGACCGCCCTCGACGCCCTGTACGCCGACCAGACCTCGAAGAAGAACGACCTCGAGGCCAAGAAGACCAAATACCAGAACGACTCGTCGACACTGAGCGCCCGCTCCCAGACCCTGGACACGCAGATCGCGGAGATCGCGCGGCAGGAGAAGGAGCGCGAACTCGCTGCCCGGCAAGCCGCCGCCAACAGCGGCGGGGTCTACACCGGCACGCCGAGCGCCACGGGATTCGCGGCCCCCGGTCCGGGCGGTGTGAACTCGAACTTCGGGTGGCGTGTGCACCCGATCTACGGCACCCGCAAACTCCACGCCGGCGTGGACCTCCCCCTGGCCTGTGGAACCCCGGTGCACGCCACCGCCGATGGTCAGGTGATCTCCGCCGGGTACAACGGCCGCGCGGGCAACAAACTGATCCTCAGCCACGGCCTGCGGGGGAACACGCTGGTCACCAGCTCCTACCACCACCTCCAGGGTTTCGCGGCCTCCAGCGGTCAGGTCGTCAAGCGCGGCCAGGTGATCGGGTATGTCGGCACCACCGGCTCGTCCACCGGATGCCACCTGCACTTCGAGATCCACGAGGACGGCAACCCGGTCAACCCCATGAACTACCTGGGCTGACCACCGGTCGCCACGGAAAAACGCGGGAGCCCGCGCCAGTCGCGACGTATCCTGGGGTGTCCGTGCGCTCCACGATCCTCGGTGCGCACTCCCTGACGTGACACAGCAGGAGGTGGGTCGTATGGCCGGTTCGAAGGGAACCGCCGGTCGGTCCGGGCAGGCCGACGGCCCGAAGAAGACACTGATCGCCTCCAACAAGAAGGCACGGCACGACTACCACATCGACGACACCTATGAGGCGGGCATCGTGCTCACCGGCACCGAGGTGAAGTCCCTGCGTGACCGCGGCGCCTCCCTGGTGGACGGCTACTGTTACATCGAGGGGGGTGAGATGTGGATGGAGGCCGTGCACATCGCCCCCTACGTCAAGGGGACCTGGACGAACCACGCCGCCCGCCGCAAACGCAAGCTGCTGCTGCACCGCCGGGAGATCGACAGGCTCGCCGGGAAGACCCGGGAGAAGGGCTACACGATGGTGCCGCTGGAGATGTACTTCCTCGGCTCCCACGCGAAGGTCGTCGTCGCCCTGGCCCGCGGCAAGAAGGAATGGGACAAGCGCCAGACACTGCGGGAGAAGCAGGATCTGCGTGAGGCACAGCGGGCGATGCGGCGCCGCGAGCTGGTCTGAGCACCGCCCCCCGGCTCGCGCCACCGCCGCCGCCGGTGAGCCCGACCGCGTCGCACCCGCGCGCATGACCCGCACGTGAGCGTCGCCATATTCCGTTGGGCAGCGGCCGGTCGGGTTGTACAGTGGTCTGACCGTGGACAGGACGTCCCCTCGGGAACGCCCCGGTTGACAAGTCGATAGCGCGTGCGTGGCAGCCCTCGAGCTGCCGTTTGCGACTCCACGCTCAGGGGCCGATCGGTTTCGACGGTCGTTGTCCAGCGAGGGGAAGCGGGCCGAGAAGCCCAGGTCATCTCGTAAACGTCCCTGGGAAACCAATAAGTGCCGAATCCAAGCGCACTGACTTCGCTCTCGCTGCCTGATCAGCGACAGCAGTCTGGAACCCCGGGCTTGCTCCTGACCCGGATCGTTCCATCATCCAAGGAGCCACTGCTTCCGACCCTGGTCACCGGGGTCGGGTGAACACCTCAGAGTGACTGAGTCCGTCGACGACGTGTCCGTGTGAGCGTCGGGACTGAGAACACGCCTTCACGGACTGCGCCCGGAGAAGCCCTGGCTCCGCACGATCGGACGCGGGTTCGATTCCCGCCGGCTCCACGACGCACGCGCCACCCCGACGGCCCCGGCCGACTCCTCGCGAGTCGTCCGGGGCCGTCGTGCATCCAGCACCCCTGCGGGACAAGGCGCCGGGCGCACCGCCGTCCCGTCACGGACGGCGCGCGGCGTCCTCCGCGGCGAGCATGCCGAACACCAGCCCCTGCCCGATGGTGGCCCCGGCGCCCGGGTACGTCGTGCCGAAGGCGTTCGCCGCGGCATTGCCGATCGCGTACAGGCCCTCGATCACCGACCCATCGGGCCGCTGCACCCGCGCGCTGCCGTCGGCGCGCAGTCCACCGCAGGTGCCCAGATCCGAGGGGACCACCCGCACCGCATACAGCGTCCCGGCCAGGGGCCGCAGGTTGGGGTTCGGGGTGACCGTCGGGTCCCCGTAGTAGTTGTCGTAGCGGGAGGCGCCCCGACCGAACTCGCGGTCGTAACCCATCGCGGCGCCCCGGTTGAAGCGATCCAGCTGGGCGGCGAAGGCGTCGGCCGGGACGCCCATCGCCGCCGCGAGCGCCCGCGGCTCCTCGGCCCTCACCGCGATCCCGGCGTCGTACCACTGCCGGGGCAGTGGGGTGCGGGGGAAGGAGACGGTGCCGAACACGTAGGAGTTCTTGTACTCCTGGTCGAACACGATCCACATGTCGCCGATCGGGTCGTCCGAGGTGGCGCGCCGCACCCACTCCTGTCCGAAGCTCATGTAGTCGATGGATTCGTTGAGGAACCGCTCACCGTTCGTCCCGACCATGAGGGAGCCCGGCAGGGAACGCTCCGCGAGCATTACGGTGGGTTTCGCATCAGCGATCGGTGCGATCGCCGGGAACCACCAGGCCTGATCCATCAGGTCGGTGGCGCCGCCCGCCTCGATGCCGGCGCGGATCCCTGCGCCGTCATTGCCGGGGGCACCCATGGTCCAGTGATCCAGGGCCTGGCTCTGATGCTCACGCCGCATGGCCATGTCGTGGTCAAACCCACCGGTTGTGAGCACCACGCCGCGGCGGGCCCGCACGGTGACCTCGCGGCCCTCGTGGGCCAGCACCGCGCCGGTGACCCTGTCGTCCTCGACGAGGAGCCGCCGCAGCGAGGTGCGTGTCCAGATCGGAATACCGGCCCGCAACGCACCGGCGAACAGGCCGCCGACGAGTGCCTGACCGGTGGCGGTGTATTCGCGGCGCAGCGCCATGCCTCCCACACCCTGGATGACGCGCCGCACGATCTTCGGCAGCGCGGTGCCGGGTGCCTTCGCCATGAGGTTCATCCAGCGGTAGTCGACACCCGTGACCGGCATCGGTATCGGAGCGCGGAAGGCAGGGGGGATCAACCGGTCGCGATGCTCACCGAGGTGGGTGCGCAGATCGAAGGGCGTCGCCTCGCAGGTGCGGCCGACCGCCGAGCCGCCCGGCTGTTCCGGGTGGTAGTCGGAGTACCCCTTGGCCCACTGGAACTGCAGCGGGGTGGCACGCCGCATGAGGGAGACCGCGCGGGGGCCATGCTGCACGCACGCCTCGCGGCGCTCGCGGGGCGCGGCCTCACCGACCAGCGCATCGAGGTAGGTCAGTGCCTCCTCGGGGGAGTCGTAGCCGCCTGCCTCCCGGACGACGTCATTGGCGGGGATCCAGAAGGCACCACCGGACAACGCCGTGGAGCCGCCGACATGCTCGGTGGATTCGACCACCAGCACGTCCAGACCGAGCTCGTGGCCGGCGAGCGCGCACAGCAGGCCGGTGCCGGAACCGACGACGAGCAGGTCGACCTCGGTGTCGACGACGTGGGGAGGAGCGGTGTGCAGGGCGGCCATCGGCGTGCTCCTTGGTCGAGGTGCCGGTGGGGTCCTGTCAGTCACCGTAGGTCAGGCCGTGACCCAGACGGTAGGTGCTGCCCTCCGCGTCACGCGGTGTCGCGGGTGGGATCAGGCGGCCTGCTGGGCCGCCTCGCGGGCGGCGACAAAAGCCCTCACACAGGTCTCCACATCCTCGTCGGAATGCGCGGCGGACAGCTGCACGCGGATGCGCGCCCTGTCCTTGGGCACCACGGGGTAGGAGAAGGCGGTGACGTACACACCCTGCTCCAGCATGGCGTCGGCCACGCGGCCGGCGAGCGCGGCGTCGCCGAACATCACCGGGATGATCGCGTGCTCCCCGGGCAGCAGCTCGAATCCCTCCTCCGTCATGCGGCGACGGAAGAGGGCGGCGTTCTCGAACAGTTGCTTGCGCAGCTCCGCACTGTCCTGCACCAGGTCGAGTGCCGTGAGAGTCGCGGCGACGATCGACGGGGCCACGGAGTTCGAGAACAGGTACGGGCGCGCCTTCTGGCGCAGCACGGCGATGATCTCCGCGCGCCCGGACACGTACCCGCCACTGGCGCCTCCGAGGGCCTTGCCGAAGGTGCCGGTGTACAGGTCCACCCGGTCGGAGACGCCGAAGTGCTCGGGGGTGCCGGCCCCGGTCTCGCCCATGAACCCGACGGCATGGGAGTCGTCCACCAGCACCAGGGCCCCGTACTCGTCGGCGAGGTCGCAGATCCCGTCCAGCGGCGCCAGGTAACCGTCCATGGAGAACACGCCGTCGGTGACGATGATGCTGCGGCGGGCGCCCCGGCCGTCGTTGAGCTGCTGGGCGGCCTCCAGCTGTGCCCGCAGGTCCTCGAGGTCGGCGTTGCGGTAGCGGAAGCGGGCGGCCTTGGACAGGCGGATGCCGTCGATCAGGGAGGCGTGGTTGAGCTCATCGCTGATGATCGCGTCCTCCTTGCCGAACAGCGATTCGAAGACACCGCCGTTCGCGTCGAAGCAGGAACCGAAGAGGATCGTGTCCTCCGTCCCGAGGAAGGCCGACAGGCGCTGCTCCAGCTCCAGGTGGATGTCCTGGGTCCCGCAGATGAACCGCACCGAGGCCATGCCGAAGCCGCGCTCGTCGAGGGCGCGCTTGGCCGCGGAGATCATGTCCGGATGGTCGGCCAGACCCAGGTAGTTGTTGGCGCAGAAGTTCAGGACGTCACCGCTGTCGCGGCCGGGCAATCCCGCCTGGATGTGCGAGGACTGGGGGGTGGTGATGGTCCGCTCCTGCTTGAAGGTGCCGGCGGCCCGGATCTCCTCCAGTTCGGCGGACAGCTGCTGCTTGAGGTCGGTGTACACGGTGATCCTCTCGAGGTCGTCGGGTGGAACGGTCGGATAGGCCGGTCCCTGGCTCAGTCGGTGGTCGTCCAGTCCAGGACGATCTTCCCGGCCGCTCCGGTGCGCGCCAGCTCGAAGCCGCGCTCCCACTCGTGGGCGGGCAGCACGTCGCTGACGGTCGACAGCACGCGTGCGCGCAGCTCCTCACTGCTGGTGAGCATCGCCGACATCGCGTTCCAGGTCTCGAACATCTCGCGGCCGTAGATCCCCTGGAGCGTCAGCATGTGGGTGATCACCGTCGTCCAGTTGATCTCGAACCGGCGGGCGGGCAGACCCAGCAGGGAGATCTTCCCGCCGTGGTTCATGTTGTCGATCATCTCCTGGAGAGCGCTGGCCTGCCCGGAGATCTCCAGCCCGACGTCGAAGCCCTCGCGCATCCCGAGCGAGGCCTGGGCCTCCTTGATGCGGGTGGTGCGGACATCGACGGTGAGGTCGGCGCCGCATTCCTCGGCCATGCGCAGGCGATGCTCGGCCACATCGGTGACCACGACGTAGCGAGCGCCGGCGTGGCGGGCGACGGCAGCGCACATCTGCCCGATGGGGCCCGCACCGGTGATGAGCACGTCCTCACCCACCAGCGGGAACTTCAACGCGGTGTGGACGGCGTTGCCGAAGGGGTCGAAGACGGCGCCCAGCTCCGGGCTGATCACGTCCTCACGGCCGTCATGCTCGTGCACCCACACGTTGAAGTAGGGGATGGCGACGTACTCGGCGAAAGCGCCGTCGCGCTGGACACCGACACTGCGGGTGCGGATGCACATCTGCCGGCGACCGGCGCGGCAGTTGCGGCACGTACCGCAGACCACGTGACCCTCACCGGAGACCCTGTCGCCCACGCGCACATCGCGCACCGACGCACCGACTTCGATGACCTCGCCGTAGAACTCGTGACCGGGGATGAACGGCACGGTGTCGCACATGGCCTGGGCCGAGGCGTCCCAGGTCTGCAGGTGCAGATCGGTGCCGCAGATGCCGGCGCGCATCACCCGGATCAGGACGTCGAAGTCACCGACCTCGGGGACGGGGGCCTCGGTGAAGTCGAAACCGGGGCCGGGGGCGGACTTGCGCAGGGCGCGCATCGTGCGCGGGGTCATCATCGTCCTTTCGCCGTCGCTCGGGCGTCCGGCGCTGCGGGTGCCGGGCTGTCCTCGAGTCTAGTGAGCCGCTCGGGGTCGGCCCTCTCGTGGCCGCGTGGACCGCGTCCGGGGAGCCGGAGGGGATGTCCATGATCCGGACGCGACAGGCCACGCGCTCCGGACATGGCGTGGTGTCGCACGAATGCCCTGTGATCTGCGCATTCGCTGCGCGGCGGGTGCTCGGCCCATGCAGTCCTGATCCATCCCGGAGGGTGTCTGCTTCGCCAGGAGATCCGTAAATGTCCCTTTCAGTCGCCGAACACGCTATCGTTCTCGCCACCATCGACACGTGCCGGAAGAAATGTCCGGCGCGACGCGGTGTTGCGTCGTGTGTCCCCGCAATCTTTCACCGGCTTGAAAGAGTCCGCTATGACCGTCCCCGCCCCTCGGCGCACCCTCCTCCGCGCCGCCGCCTGGGCGGCCCCCGTGGCCGCTCTGAGCACCGCGGCCCCCGCCCTCGCGATCAGCCCCACGACGCCGATCGACGTCACCTACAACCAGGAGTCATGCAAGCAGACCGGTGACTTCGGCCCCGACGGCAAGAAGCGTTACCGCCTGGTGTTCGACGTCGAGAACCAGACGAACCAGCCGCTCGAATACCGCGTTGTCAGCATCGTGGTGGAGCCGAACTCGGACACCCCGATCACGTTCTTCGACATCACCACCACCTGGGCTGGCACGCTGGAGCCGGGTGAGAGCGCGACGGTTCGCGAGGTCTCCGACGCCAGTGGTGACCTGGGCAATGGCACTGCCAAGGTGGACATCGAGGTCCGCTTCACGGATGGGTCGACCGAGACGGTCACGACGTTCGTCCAGGTGGAGTCCTTCCCGCCCTGCCAGGACTGACCCGGCCCGCATCTCCACATCGCCGGGGACCGCTCCCGCAGGGGAGCGGTCCTCGGCCGTCGAACCGGGAACCATCACTCGGACGGCCTCGAGGCCGGTGGATCGAACGGCCGCGATGGCGCCCGATTGTCCAGTTTGTCTGGTCGGTGGACGATCCCGGACGGTGTCGGTGCAGAGTTCTTGCGTGAACCGGTGGTCTTATAGACCGTTGGCATGTATGGTGGGCCCGGTCGTACCCGCGGGGTGGGTATCAGCTAGGAGCGCGGGTCGGTAAGGGGAAACGGAGTCGCCGATGGTCGCGTGTCGATCATCAGGCCTCGTCGGTCGGCATCCGTCGGATGGGGCTGTGCTGGTCGCCGGAGCGCCGCTGCGTGGCCCGGAGGATCGGTAGGGCGCTGTGCCCGGGCGGTGCAAGCCCCCGCGCGGGCCCTGGTCAGGTGGTCTGGAGGGTGGCCAGGCCGCCGGTGCCGAGGTGTTGGTAGAGCTTTCGCAGGTTGTGACAGGCCGACAGGAGCAGCCACTCTCCGCGTGCTGCTTCCAGGCCGCGTAGCAGGAGCTGTTTGGCGTTCTGCAGGGTGGACATCTGTCCGAACACCGGTTCCACGATCGTCTTGCGGCGGGCGTAGACGGCGTGGCCGCGTTTCGTCTTCAGCGTCCGGGCCATGCGCTGCTTGGCGGTGGCGTTCTTCGGGATCGGCCCGCGTGGGGCCAGCGGGGCCGGCTCGTTGTGCTTGGTCCGGCCGGTGGCGATGAAGAACTCCGTGCCCGTCTCGACCCTCAAGGCGGTGGCCTGGGTGAGGTTGTCCTCGCAGCAGTAGCCGGCATCGGCCAGCACCTCGCCGGGAGCCTGGCCGGTGTTGGCTGCGGTCTGCTCGGTCAGCGGGATCAGGTTCGCCACGTCGGCGGCGCAGTCGGTCACGTCGGTGGCCACGATGACCTGGTGGGCCTCATCGACCACGGCCTGGGCGTTGAAGCACTGATGGAACGCCCCGTCGGAGGTCTTCATGATCCGTGACTCGGGATCGGTGAAGTTGCGCTGCGCCTTCGGTCTGACGGTGGCCTTGGCCTCGGCTGCCGCGACCCGCTGGGCGGTGGTCTGCTCGTCCTCGCCCTTCTGTTCGGCCTTCTCCCGGGCGGCGGCTGCGGCGCGCTGGCGGGCCTCTTCTTCCAGCGCCGCCTTGGCCTGGCGGATCTTGGCCAGGCGGGTCTCGCGGCGGCGCAGCTCCTCGGGCAGCTCATCACCGCGTCGGTCTTTGCCGTACTTGGCGTCCTCGGCCTTGTCGATCTCCTCGGCCTCGGCCAGCAGCTCGGAGACCTCCTGGGCCAGGACCTTCTCTCGTTCGCTCATCCGCGCGTAGCTCATCGCCTTGCGCCGCGAGGCGTTGGCACGCACCTTCGTGCCATCCAGCGCCACCCTCCCGAGCTTGACCATGCCCGCGGCCTGGCACAGCGCCAGCGCCTGGAGGAACAGGTGGCCCAGCGCTGAGAGGTGGCGCTTGCGGAAGCGGGCGATGGAGCGGTAGTCCGGGGCGCTGCCGGCTGCCAGCCAGCGGAAGGTGACCACGTCCACGCAAGCGCTCTCCAGCTTGCGCGAGGAGCGCACCCCGGTGGTGTAGCCGTACAGCAGAATCCGCACCATCAGCCGCGGGTCATACGGCGGGGCGCCCCGCCCCTCGCTGTAGGCCGCGTAGATCCGTGACAGGTCCAGGTGCTCATCAACCAACTCGGCGATGAACCGCGCCATGTGCTCGCCCGGCAGCCACTCATCCAACGACGGCGGCAGCAACAGGTCCTGCTCCGGAGCGAACGCCCGGAACGTCTTGTCCGCACCGGCGACCTCCTCGCCAGTTGCAGGCTCCGGTGCCGGTCGCCGGAAGGCCTCACCGTCGAACAACTCCTCACCGCTCATGACCAGATTCTCCCGGCTGCCGTGCCCTCAGCCGCGGACCGGGACTGGCGTGTTACTGACCCACGCTCCTAGGTGCGCCGTCCAACACGATGGTCCAGCAGACGATCGCAGCCCGCGGCGATTGGGGACGTACGGGGTCGGTTGACCGTCCCCAGCCGCAGTCAAGGAGAAGACATGTCCGACCTCGTCGATCGCAGTGGTGCATCGCGCACCGGTCGTCGTTCCCTCATGAAGGGGGCCCTGTGGGCCTCCCCGGTGGTCGCCATGACCACGATCGCCCCCGTCGCGTCGGCCTCGCCCTGCTCGGTGGCCTCGGTGAATCTTCTGTACGCGTGCAAGAACACCGGTGGCAGCGAGGGCAAGAAGAAGACGTACACCGTGGCCTTCGAGCTGTCGGCGTTGAGCACCGCGACGGGAACCGCGAACGTGACGGTCGAGAGCATCTACCTCCACACCAATTCGGGATTTGAGACGTCGGAGTTCCAGGGCGCGAGCTACACCTTCACCGTCGAACCGGGGGAGACAGAGGTCGCGACCTTCACCTCCAACGTCAGCGGCAATCTGGCCAACGGCTCCGTGACGGTGTCCCTCTCCGGCGACTGGGAGGGCCGCCCCGACGGCCAGCCCTGCTCGTGGGAGGCGGGCCCCTTCTCGATCGGCTCCCTGCCGCCCTGCAAGTGAGCCCCGCGGGGGCGTGGCGCGTCGCCTAGAGTGGTCGCGCCATGACGACGCCCTCTGAATCTCCGGATCCGCGGTGGAACTATCCCGCGGACCTGCCGGTCACGCAGCGCCGTGAGGACATCCTCACGGCGCTGCGTGCGCATCAGGTGGTGGTGATCGCCGGCGAGACCGGTTCAGGGAAGACCACCCAGCTGCCGAAGATGCTGTTGGAACTGGGCTGCGGCAGCGAGGGCCGGCTCATCGGCCATACCCAGCCGCGACGCCTCGCCGCCCGCTCCGTCGCGCAGCGCATCGCCCACGAACTGGGGGAGCGGCTCGGTGAGGGCACCGTCGGATACCAGGTGCGTTTCACCCGCGAGGTCGCGCAGGACGCCCGTCTGAAGCTCATGACGGACGGCATCCTCCTCGCCGAGATCAGCCGCGACCGGCTGCTGCGCCACTACGATGCGATCATCATCGACGAGGCCCACGAGCGGTCCCTCACGATCGACGTGATCCTCGGGTACCTGAAACAGATCCTGCCGCAGCGGCCTGACCTGAAAGTGGTCATCACCTCCGCGACCATCGATCCCGAGCGATTCGCCCGGCACTTCGCGACCCGTCAACCCGACGGCACGGAGCGCCCCGCCCCGATCATCGAGGTGTCGGGTCGCACCTACCCCGTCGAGATCCGGTACCGCCCCCTGGTGCTGGAACCCGACCTGGGGGAGGAGGACGACCTCGAGGACATCCACTCCGTCGAGCGGGACCTGGACGAGGCGATCGCCGACGCGGTCGATGAGCTCGCGGCGGAGGACGCCGGTGACATCCTCGTCTTCCTCCCCGGGGAGCGCGAGATCCGCGAGGTGCAGGACTCCCTCGAGGCGCATCTGGCGCGCGGCGGCCGCCACCGTCTCCCCACCGAGGTGCTCCCGCTGTTCGGTCGACTGTCGGCCGCGGATCAGCAGAGGATCTTCTCTCCCCGTGCCGGGGGGACGGTCCGGCGGATCGTGCTGACGACCAACGTCGCCGAGACCTCGCTGACCGTCCCCGGCATCACGGCCGTGATCGACTCGGGTCTGGCCCGTATCTCGCGCTACTCCCAGCGCACCAAGGTGCAGCGTCTGCCGATCGAACCCATCTCGCAGGCCAGCGCGAACCAGCGCTCCGGCCGCGCCGGGCGCACCTCCCCGGGGGTGGCGATCCGCCTCTACTCGGAGGAGGATTTCATCGCCCGCCCGGAGTTCACCGAGCCGGAGATCCTGCGCACCTCGCTCGCGAGCGTCGTGCTGCTCATGACGTCGCTCGGACTCGGGGATGTGGAGTCCTTCCCCTTCGTGGAACCACCCGCGAGCCGGGCCGTCGCCGACGGTGTGCGCCTGCTGGAGGAGCTCGACGCCATCGAGTCGGCGCCCCGAGCTCCCGGGGGCCGCCGCCTCACCCGGACGGGTCGCCTGCTCGCCCGGTTCCCCCTGGACCCGCGGATGGCGCGGATGCTGCTCGAGGCCGACCGTCTGGGGTGCCTGCGCGAGATGCTGGTGATCGTCGCCGCCCTGGAGATCCAGGACCCGCGGGAACGCCCCCTCGGCAAGGAACAGCAGGCGGCGGAGAGGCACCGCCGCTTCGCAGATGAGACCAGCGATGTCCTCACCCTGCTGAACCTCTGGAACCACCTGCAGGAACGCCGTCGAGACCTCTCCGGAAGTGCCTTCCGGCGTGAGGTCCGCGAGGACTACCTGCACTATCTGCGGATCCGGGAGTGGTGGGATCTGCACGGCCAGCTGCGGGACATGGCCAAGGACGTCGGCCTGCACACCTCCTCCACGCCCGCCTCTCCGGAGGCGATCCATGAGGCCCTGCTGTCCGGTCTGCTGTCGCACGTCGGGCTGTATGACGAACGCACCCGCGAATACGTCGGCGCCCGCGGCGCCCGCTTCGCCCTGTGGCCCGGCAGCGCCGTGGCGAAGAAGCGCCCCGACTACGTGGTGGTGGCCGAACTGGTCGAGACCAGCCGCCTGTGGGGGCGGGTCGCCGCGCGCATCGACCCTCGCTGGGTGGAGCGGGTCGGGGCGCACGTGCTCAAACGGTCCCATTCCGAACCGCACTGGTCCCGGAAACGGGCCAGTGCCATGGTCCACGAGAAGGTGACCCTGTATGGAGTGCCGATCATCGCCGATCGTGTCGTCGGGTATGGCCGCGTCGATCCGGAGCACGCCCGGGAGATCTTCCTCCAGCAGGCGCTGGTCGAGGGTGACTGGACCACACGCCACCATTTCTTCCGTGACAACCAGGCGCTCCGGGAGCGGCTCGAGGAGCTCGAGGCGAAGTCCCGTCGCCGCGACCTGATCGTCACCGACGAGCAGATCTTCCGCTTCTACGACGAGCGGATCCCTCGCGACGTCGTCTCGGGCGCCCACTTCGACGCCTGGTGGAAGAGGCAGCGGCATCAGACCCCGGACCTGCTCACCCTGACGGAGAAGGACCTCCTGGCCCAGGGGGAGGAGGTCACCTCCGCGATCCTGGCGGACTTCCCCGACACCTGGGTCCAGGGAGACCTGACGCTGCCGCTGACCTACTCCTTCGGGGATCTGGGGAAGGGGCCGCGCGACGGCGTGACCGTCACGATCCCTCTGGCCGTGCTGAACCGCGTGGAGCCGCGCGGCTTCGACTGGCTGGTGCCGGGGATGCGCACGGATCTGGTCACCGAACTCATCCGCTCCCTGCCCAAGCCGATCCGCAAGCATCTGGTGCCCGCTCCTGAGCGGGCGCGGGCGGTCGCGGAGGTGCTGCACGATGACGACCCGGATGCCGGGGAGCCCTTCGTCGAGGCCGTCGCCGACGAGCTGGTGGCACTGCCGGGGGTCCCGGAGGATCTTCCCCTGTACGGCCAGGAGTTCGACCTCACGAAGCTCCCCGAACACCTGCGCATGCACTTCCGCGTCGTCGACGGCCGGGGAGCGCAGGTGGGAGCCGGGACCGACCTCGAGGCCCTCAAACGTCGCCTGAAGCAGCGGGCGGAGACCTCCGTGTCCCGCCAGGGTGAGGACCTGGCGCGCCACGACCTCCCCGAGTTCCCCGACGACGGAGTCCCGGCCCGCCACGACGGCACCGTCGGAGGGCTGAAGGTCACCGGGTACCCCGCTCTGGTGGCCCGGCGGGGTGGGGACGGACGCGTCCTGGCGGTGGACCTGAAGGTCCTGGCGACCGAGGCCGAGCAGGCGGCTCGCCACCGCGAGGGCGTCATCGCCCTGCTGGATCGTGCCCTGGGTGCGGATCTCGGCGCCGTCCTGAACGAGCTGCCCGGCCCGACCAAGCTGGCCGTCGCCGGCACCTCCCCGTACCCCAGTACGACGGCACTGCTGGAGGACGCCTCCCTCACCGCTATCGACCATCTGCTGGGGGAGGAGGATGTGCGCACCCGAGAGCGGTTCGACGCCGTGCTGGCGCGGATCCGGGCGCAGCACCGGGAGGTCGCCGCGCAGGCCGTCCGCGATGCGGCCGCTGCCCTCGCGGCACAGGCGCGGCTTCTGAAGGCCCTCTCGAAGGTCTCGTCCCTGAGCATCCTCGATCGGCTCACCGCGATCCGCGAGCACGCCTCATCGCTGGTGGGGCCGGGTTTCATCCGGCACGCCGGGGTCGATCACCTGGGAGACCTGACGCGGTACCTGCGGGCCGACGAGATCCGCCTGGAGAAGCTGCCGGAGAACCCGCAGCGCGACGCCCAGCATGCCTGGCAGGTGGCCGACATCGAGCAGCTGTGGGAACGCACCCGTGCCTCCCTCGATCCCACTGCCCGGCGGAGCGCTGCCGCCCGCGAGATCCCCTGGCTGATCGAGGAGTATCGCGTGAGCCTGTTCGCGCAGACCCTCGGCACCTCACAGACGGTGTCGGACAAGCGTCTGCGCGCGGCGATCGCAGCCGTCGGCCGCTGAGGTCTCCGTCCGGCCCCCCGGACGGTAGTCGGGTGGATGCGGCCGTCGCCGTGCGAACCCGGTCCGTCCAGGGGCAGACGCCCCGTGCTGTGCGGCCGTACCATGACCGCCATGTCGACGACGCCCAGTGTGAGCTACTCCATCACCATTCGGCTCGAGTTCGCCGCCCGCTCCGCCGCGGTCAGCGACATCACCGGGACGATCGAACGCCACGGCGGTTCGGTCACCGCCCTCGACGTCTCGGCCTCGGGCCCGGAGCGCATGCGCGCCGACATCACGGTGCTCACCGCCGGCCACGATCACGCGATGTCGGTCGTCGACGCGCTGCGGGAGCTCGAGGGCGTGGAGCTGGGGAAGGTCTCGGACCGCACCTTCCTCGCCCACCTGGGCGGAAAGCTCACCGTGGAGTCGAAGGTCCCGATCCGTCACCGCGACGACCTCTCCATGGTCTACACGCCGGGTGTCGCACGCGTCGTGAAGGCGATCGCCGACCATCCCGAGGACGCCCGCCGTCTCACCATCAAACGCAACACCGTCGCGGTGGTCACCGACGGTTCCGCCATCCTGGGGCTGGGCGATCTCGGTCCGCTGGCCGCCATGCCGGTGATGGAGGGCAAGGCTGCGCTGTTCAAGCGCTTCGCCAACATCGACGCCTTCCCGATCTGCCTGGACGCCCACGCGGTCGACGACATCGTCTCCCACGTCAAGGCGATCGCCCCGGTGTTCGCCGGCATCAACCTGGAGGACATCTCTGCGCCGCGGTGCTTCGAGATCGAGGATCGCCTGCGCGCAGAGCTCGACATCCCCGTCTTCCACGACGACCAGCATGGCACCGCCATCACCGTCGTCGCCGCCCTGCGCAATGCCCTGCGGGTGGTGGACAAGGAGATCTCGCAGGTGCGGATCGTCATGTCGGGCGCCGGCGCCGCGGGCACCGCCATCCTGCGGCTGCTGCGCGCCGCCGGGGCCCGGGACATCCTGGTCACGGACATCCACGGCATCGTGCACCAGGGACGGGACGATCTGGAGGGGCGCCTCCCGTGGATCGCCGAGGTCACCAACCCCACCGGTCGCACCGGGTCTCTCACCGACGCACTGGAGGGAGCGGACGTGTTCATCGGCGTCTCCGCCGGGAACATCCTCACCGCCGATGACATCGCCACCATGGCCGATCGGGCGATCGTCTTCGCCATGGCGAACCCGACGCCCGAGATCGACCCGGTGGAGGCCGCCAAGCACGCCGAGGTCGTCGCCACCGGGCGCAGCGACTTCGCCAACCAGATCAACAACGTCCTGGCCTTCCCCGGGGTCTTCCGGGGGCTGCTCGATGCCCGCGCCACCGACGTCTCCGACCGGATGCTGCTGGCGGCCGCGCAGGCCCTCGCGGATGTCGTGACCCCGGCGGAGCTCAACCCCACCTACATCGTCCCCAGCGTGTTCCACGAGGGCGTGACGAAGGCCGTCGCCAGTGCCGTGGAGAAGGTGGCCCGCGAGGAGAAGGGCACGGTCGACGCCATCACCGGAGCCATCCCCGCCGTCCACGCCGACGAGATCAGCCTCTGACACCCCCGCCCCCCGCGGCCGCGTCCGCCTCCGATGCGCCCGCGCGGGCGCGGACACGCCGCTCCCACGCCCACGCCCCGAGTCCCGCGGCGATGCCGACGGCGTCGGCGGCGAGATCCCCGGGACTGGCGGCCCGGTCGGGCAGCAGGGCGCCCTGGATCAGCTCCACCACGATCGCGTGGACGATCGCCCCGATCACCACCCAGCCGACCGGGAAGCGTCGCACCGGCGCGAGGAACCGGGCCAGTGCCCAGACCAGGAACCCGAACAGGGCGATGTGCACCAGCTTGTCGAGACCGGGGATCTGTCCCGCACCGGCGGGGGAGGGCACCCGCGGCAGGTAGAACACGGCCTGCAGCGCCACCGCGAGGAGAGCCGGAACGGCTCGGGTCGCGGGGCGGGGACCGTGCCCCGGGGAGGCCGCGGGCGGGATCGCGGTGGGTGTCGGCATGCCCCCATCCTCCCGGATGGCCGTCTCCGCGGCGATGTCGACCTCTCACCGGCGGCGGAGGCCGCCGCGCTAGGCTCGGCGCGATCGGACCACGACGAAGGAGATGCCCCGTGAGCACCGTGCGCCAGACCACCCCCCGCTTCTCCACGCCCTCGGACCCCGACCGGCTGGACCCGTACCGCGCCGACCCGGGGGCCTCGCCCACCGGCACCGCCGTGCTGGAGCGCCAGCGGGAGGAGCAGGAGCAGCGCACCGACGATGGGGATCATGACCGCTTCGCCCACTACGTGCGCCGTGATCGCATCACCCAGGCCGCGTTGGACGGCACCCCGGTGATCGCGCTGTGCGGGAAGGTGTGGGTGCCGGGCCGCGACCCGAAGAAGTACCCGGTGTGCCCCCAGTGCAAGGAGATCTACGACGGCCTGCGCGACCCGCAGGACGGCGACGGCGGCGGCCAGGGAGGCCCCGGCGGGGGCCGCGGCGGCTTCCGCGGGTTCTTCGGCGGACGTCGCTGAGCTCACGCTGCCCCGGGGCGCGCCCGGCCCCGGGTGTCGGACGGCGGCGGTACGGTGGACCGCGCTGTGAGTCAGAACCCCTTCCATCACACCGGCGATCCGCACCGCCCCTCCGAGGCAGCTGCGCGCTCGCTGTCCCCGGCATATCCGGAACGGGCCGCCTGGGGCACCGCCCCGAAGCTGCGCGCCTGGCAGGCGGAGGCGCTCGAGCTGTACCGCCGCACCGCCCCGCGGGACTTCCTGGCGGTCGCGACACCCGGCGCCGGCAAGACCACCTTCGCGCTGCAGGTCGCGGCGCGTCTGCTGGCGGAGGGCACCGTCCGGCAGGTCACAGTGGTCGCCCCGACCGAGCACCTGAAGACCCAGTGGGCGGATTCCGCCGCCCGCGTGGGCATCGCCCTGGATCCGCACTTCACCAACGCCCAGGGCGCCCACGGACGGCACTTCCAGGGAGTGGCGGTCACCTACGCGCAGGTGGGGATGAACCCGCGGGTGCACCGTGCCCTCACCGAGGATGCCCGCACCCTGGTGATCCTCGACGAGATCCACCACGCGGGTGACGCCCTCACCTGGGGTGATGGCGTGCGCGAGGCCTTCGACCCGGCGACCCGGCGTCTCGCCCTGACCGGTACCCCGTTCCGGTCCGACGACGCGCAGATCCCCTTCGTCACCTACGAAGAGGACGGCGAGGGCTTCCTCCGCTCCCGCGCCGATTACACCTACGGGTACAGCCAGGCCCTGCGGGACTCGGTGGTGCGGCCGGTCATGTTCATGACCTACTCGGGACGGATGCATTGGCGCACCAAGGCGGGCGATGAGGTCTCGGCGCAGCTCGGCGCCCCGGAGACGAAGGACATCACCCAGCAGGCGTGGAGGACTGCGCTCGACCCCGACGGGGAGTGGATCCAGGCCGTGCTGTCGGCCGCGGACCGGCGCCTCACGGAGGTGCGCCGCCATGTTCCCGACGCCGGCGGTCTGGTCATCGCCACCGATCAGCGCACCGCCCGCGCCTACGCCGCGATCCTGGAGCGCCTCACCGGCCAGGCCCCACCCTGGTGCTGTCCGACGACGCGGGTGCCGGCCGGCGGATCGAGACGTTCTCCGCCTCCCAGGACCGGTGGATGGTCGCGGTGCGCATGGTCTCCGAGGGTGTGGACGTGCCGCGTCTGGCGGTCGGTGTGTATGCCACCTCCACCGCCACCCCCATGTTCTTCGCGCAGGCGGTCGGGCGATTCGTGCGCTCTCGAACGCGCGGGGAGACCGCCAGCGTGTTCCTGCCGAGCGTGCCGATCCTGCTGGCGCATGCCGCGGCCCTGGAGGCCGAGCGCGACCACGTGCTCGATCGACGGCCCGACACCGGGGACGAGATGACCGGTCTCGACGAGCACCTGCTGGAGGAGGCCAACCGGGAGGAGAGGGCCTCCGGGGAGCAGTTGGAGATGTCCTTCGAAGCCCTCGAGTCGGAGGCCTCCTTCGACCGGGTGCTGTTCGACGGCGGCGAATACGGCGCCGGGGCCGTCGTCGGCTCGGAGGAGGAGCAGGACTTCCTCGGGATCCCCGGGCTGCTGGACGCCGATCAGATGCGCACCGTGCTGCAGCAGCACCAGGCCGACCAACAGCGTCGCCGGGCCGCCGAGGGACGCACCGGCCCGCAGACCCCGTCCTCAGCGGTCGACCATCGACGTCTGATGGAACTGCGCAAGGAACTGAGTTCTCTGGTCTCGGCCTGGGCCCGCAGGTCCGGGACACCGCACGGTCAGGTCCACACCACCTTGCGCTCCCGCAGCGGTGGCCCCGCAGTGCCGCAGGCCTCCGCCGAGCAGCTGCAGGCACGGATCGACATCGTGCGGGGCTGGTTCGTCGGACGACGCTGAGCGCCGCAGCGCCGTCGCGCGCCGGGACCCGCCGGGACGAGTCGTCTGTCGGGCCCCCTCCCTAGACTGAGACCCTTGACACCGGGATCCCTGACCCGTGGATCCCCGAGACCGTATCGTGCGGCGCCCCGCGCGATCCCGATCCGTCCGGCCCGAGGAGGACACCCGATGACGCAGAGCGACTCCGGCGGTGGTGCGCACCCCGCGCCCGGCCTGCCCGGGGGAGTGCTGGCGCCCGACCGGGACCCCTCCGCCGCACACACCGACCCGGGGGAGTTCCGCACCGTGGTGTGGAACGATCCCGTGAACCTCATGAGCTACGTGGTGCATGTCTTCCGCAGCTACTTCGGATACTCCCGGCCGGTCGCCGAACAGCTCATGCGGCTCGTGCACGAGGAGGGCCGCGCTGTCGTCTCCCGGGGGTCGCGCGAGACCGTCGAGAGGGACGTGCGCGCCATGCACGGATTCGGGTTGCGCGCGACCGTCGAACGCGCCGGCCAGGACGGGGATGCCTGATGGCACACGCCTTCCGCCGCCGCTCCGACGGTTCCGTCTCCTGCCGTCTCGAGCAGGAGGAGAAAGCGGTCATCGCCCAGATCGCGCAGGAGACACGGGAGCTGGTCCGTCAGGATCTCGGCCTCACCGAGGAGCCGGAGGCCGTGCGCCGGGCCGCCGACAGCGAGGACCCGCTGGAGCGCCTCGAGGCCGAGCTCGCCTCCACCAGTGCCCGGTCGCCCCGTGACCCCGCGGTGCGCCGCCTGTTGCCCGACGCCAGCGATGACCCCGAGGTGGCGGCCGAGATGCGTCGGTTGGGCCAGCATGACCTCGCCACAGCCAAGACCGAGGGCCTGGCGCGTCTCCTGCAGCTAATCGATGCCTCGGGCCTGCGGGAGAGCGAGGTCAGCGTGCCTGCCGAGGACGTCGAGGGCGTGCTGCGGTCCCTGACCGATCTGCGCCTGGTGCTGGCGGAGCGGCTGGGCCTGGAGCGCGACGGCGACTTCGAGACCCTTCGTATGATCGAGGAGATCGGCCGCCGGGTGCCCGGGGCCGCGGGGCGGGATGAGGAGTCCGACCTCACCGCCCTGATGGCGGCGGTGTACGAGTTGCTCACCTGGTTGCAGGAGAGCCTACTGCAGGTTCTGGACGACGGAACCATCGGGGGGACGGTCGACGGGCTCGGCGACGGGTTCGCCGATGGGTTCGACGACGGGTTCGGCCGTCGGCGCTGAGTGCCGGAAGGGTCTGTGAGTTCGGTTGCTTTCCCCGGAAGCCACCTCCGAGGCGGTCGCGGCGCGGCCTAGCCTTGGTGCGATGAACACTGCGCCCATCGGCATCTTCGACTCCGGCGTCGGAGGGTTGACCGTCGCGCGGGCCATCCTCGATCAGCTGCCCCACGAGGAACTGCTGTACATCGGGGACACCGCCCACACGCCGTACGGTCCGCGACCGCTCGCCGAGGTGCGCTCCCTTGCGCTCGGCATCATGGATGAACTGGTGGCGCGGGGTGTGAAGATGCTCGTCATCGCCTGTAACACCGCCTCCGCCGCGGTGCTGCGTGACGCCCGCGAGCGGTACGACGTCCCGGTCGTCGAGGTCATCCAACCGGCGGTGCGGCGCGCGGTGGTCGCCACCCGCAACGGTCGGATCGGCGTGATCGGCACCCTCGCGACCATCGGGTCCCGCGCCTATGAGGACGCCTTCGCAGCGGCACCCCAGCTGGAGATCACCTCCGCCGCGTGCCCCCGGTTCGTGGAGTTCGTGGAGCGGGGCGAGACCACCGGCCCCGAGGTGCTGGCCGCCGCCGAGGAGTACCTCGAGCCGGTGAAGGCCGCCGGGGTCGACACCCTGGTGCTCGGGTGCACCCACTACCCGATGCTCGCAGGGGCGATCAGCTACGTGATGGGTCCGGAGGTCACGCTGGTCTCCTCCGCCGAGGAGACGGCCCTGGACGTCTACCGGCTGCTCAGCGCGGCCGACCAGCTGCGCAGCGTCGGGGACTCGCCGCGCCACGTGTTCACGGAGACCGCGGAGCGCACGGGCGGCCCCACCATGTTCGCCCGTCTGTCGCAGCGCTTCCTCGGCCCGTCGGTCACCATGACCTCGACTCTGCCGGTGATCACGCCGTGAGGCTGCGGGTGATCGGCTGCTCGGGCAGTTTCGCCGGGAGCCGCAGCGCCGCCTCCAGCTACCTGCTGGAGCAGGAGGATGCCGACGGCCGCACCTGGCGGGTGCTGATCGACCTCGGCAGCGGGGCGTTCGGACCCCTGCAGAGCGTCATCGACCCGGCCCAGCTGGACGCGGTGGTGATCTCCCACCTGCACCCCGATCATTTCCTCGACCTCACGGGCCTCGAGGTGTTCTGGGCGTACAACGTGCGCACCGACCTGCCGGTGCTGGACATCCACGCTCCGGCGGCTCTCTGCGACCGGATGCGCGGGGTGATGGGCCGGGCCGGGGATGTGCCCGACGGCGTCGACTGTGCGCCCTTCAGACATGTCGTCATCACCGACGGTTACACCACGCAGATCGGCCCCTTCACCCTCGAGGCCCGTGCGGTGGTGCATCCGGTGGAGGCCTACGGTTTCCGGGTGAGCGCCGGAGGGGCGGTGCTCGCCTACTCCGGGGACTCCGATACTTGCGCGGCCCTGGACGAGCTGGCCCGCGGGGCCGATCTGTTCCTGTGCGAAGCCGGATACCTCGAGGGCCGTGATGACCGATTCCAGGGCGTCCACCTGACCGGTCGCCGCGCCGGGCAGACCGCCGCCCGCGCCGGTGTGCGCCGCCTCGCCCTCACCCACATCCCCGAGTGGACCGATCCCGCCGACACCCTGGCGGAGGCCCGCGCGGAGTACGACGGCGACCTCACCGTGGTGCGGGCGCTGGATATCCTCGAAGTCGCGCCCCGCGCCTGACGCGCGCCCGCCGACCCCGAGGAGACCCTGATGCCCGCACCCGCCCCGTCCGCCCCCGCGTCCGGTCCCCGCGTCGACGGCCGCGCCGCCGACCAGCTGCGTGCAGTACGCCTGACCCGCGGCTGGCTCGACCATGCGGAGGGCAGTGTGCTGGTGGAGTTCGGCCGCACGCGCGTGCTGTGCGCCGCGAGTTTCACCGAGGGCGTGCCGCGGTGGAAGAAGGGCTCCGGCACCGGATGGGTCACCGCCGAGTACGCCATGCTGCCGCGAGCGACCGGCACCCGGTCCGACCGGGAGAGCGTCAAGGGCCGCATCGGCGGCCGCACCCATGAGATCTCCCGCCTGATCGGCCGTTCCCTGCGCGCCGCCGTCGACCTCGACGCCCTGGGGGAGAACACGATCCAGCTCGACTGTGACGTGCTGCAGGCCGACGGCGGCACCCGCACCGCAGCGATCACGGGCGCCTATGTGGCCCTGGCCGATGCGATCGCCTGGGGCAAGCGCCACGCCGCGGTGCCCGCCGCCGCGGACGTGCTGCACGCCAGCGTCAGCGCCGTGAGCGTCGGTGTCGTCGATGGTCGCCCCGTGCTCGACCTCGAATACCGCGAGGATGTCGCCGCCGGCACCGACATGAACGTGGTGATGACCGGGGACGGACGCTTCGTCGAGGTCCAGGGCACCGCGGAGGGCGCCCCCTTCGACCGCGATGAGCTGAACGCCCTCCTGGACCTCGCCGCCGGCGGATGCGCCGAGCTCACGCGCCTCCAGCAGCAGGCCCTCGCGGAGGAGATCGGATGACCGCGCCCGTGGTCGTCCCCGCTAGCGCCCGCGCCCTCCTGGCGACACACAACCGCGGCAAACTCGAGGAACTGCGGCGGATCCTGGCCGAGGCGGTCCCCGGGTTCACCGAGGAGTCGCTGGTCTCCGCCGGCGGACTCGAGCTGCCGGACGTCGTCGAGAACGGCGTGACGTTCGCCGAGAACGCCCTGCTGAAGGCCCGGGCGGCCTGCGCCGCCACCGGGCTGGTGGCGATCGCCGACGATTCCGGCCTTGCGGTGGACGTGCTCGGCGGGGCCCCCGGGGTGTTCTCGGCCCGCTGGAGCGGACGCCACGGCGACGACGCCGCGAACAACGCCCTGTTGCTGGCCCAGCTCGGGGACGTCCCGGACGAGCACCGTGGCGCCGAGTTCGTCTGCGCGGCGGTGATGGTCACCCCTCAGGGGCGCGAGGTCGTCGAGACGGGGCGCATGCGCGGGCGTCTTCTGCGCGGCCCCCGCGGGGGAGGGGGTTTCGGCTACGACCCGCTGTTCATACCCGATGGGGAGGACCGCACCTCGGCGGAGCTCAGCCCCGCGGAGAAGGACGCCATCTCGCACCGCGGCCGCGCCTTCCGGGCGCTGCTCCCGGCGCTGCGGGACGCCCTGGCCTGATCTCGCCCCGGGTCAGCACACCCCGGCGTGGGCGAGGGCGCGCCGCACGATCACGTCGTGCCCGCCCTCGAGCTCTGCGAGGACCCCGTCCTCGGTCAGCTCGGACACGTCGAACCACCCCAGGTCCAGGGCGTCCTCCTGCGGGGCGGTCTCTCCGTCGACCGGCACGATGTACGCCAGGGAGATGGCATGCTGCCGCGGGTCGTGGAACGGGCTGAGCCCCGGGGTGGGGAAGTACTCGGCCACGGTGAACGGCACCGGGCTCACCGGGATCCGCGGCAGCGCCATCGGCCCGAGGTCCTTCTCCACGTGCCGGGAGATCGCTTCACGGATGGTCTCGTGCACCAGGATCCGACCGGAGACGATGGAGCGGACGATCCGTCCGGCGCCGCTGGCGCGCAACAGCAGCCCCACCTGGCTCACCTGTCCGTCGACGTCCGTGCGCACCGGCACGATGTCGACGTACGCGATCGGTAGCTGGCGGCGCAGCGCGGCCATGTGCTCGGGGTCGAACCAGGCCCCTTCGGTGTCGACGGCGGTGCGGTCCATGACGGCCTCCTGTGGCTGAGGGCGAGTGGTCAGAGGGGGCGGGGTGCGGCTCCGGGGATGAGCGCCGGTTTGTCGAGGATGAACCGGGGGTTCTGATCGTGCGACCGCACCTGCACGATCCGCTCCTCGGCGACGCCCGCGATCATCTCCACCCCCCAGGTCGTCCCCTCCAGGGTGATCACGGAGAGGGTGCCGTTGGGGATGGAGTCGAGCGGCCGCTCGGCGATGCCGGACAACAGGAAGCGGATCAGCGTGCCATGGGCGACGACCAGGACGTTCTTCCCCGGGAAACGCTGTTCGAGGTCCTCCAGGGCGTCGTATCCGCGGTCCGCGACCTGCTGGTGGTCCTCGCGACCGGGGAAGGAGCGATCCGGGTACAGACGTTCCATCTCGTCCACCGGTCGGCCCTCCGCGGCGCCCCAGTCGATCTCGCGCAGCCTCACGTCGGTGCCGCCCCAGGGGATGTCATGATCCTCGGCGATGATGCGTGCGGTCTGCTCGGCGCGCTGCAGAGGTGAGGAGACCACCGTGTCCCACGGGATCGCCGGCAGAGGTTCGAGGGCGTGATGCGCCTGCTCCCGGCCGGTGTCGTTGAGCGGGATGTCGCTGGACCCCTGGAACAGTCCGCGGAGGTTGTAGTCGGTCTGTCCGTGGCGGACGAGTCCGAACAGCGTCACGGCCTCACTCCTTCCTCGATGCGCCCTCGGCTGCCTCACCCGAGGCGGTGCGGGTGCCGGGTGCGCGAGGCGGGACTCGAACCCGCATGCCCGAGGGCACCGGAACCTAAATCCGGCGCGTCTGCCAGTTCCGCCACTCGCGCGCCCGCCCAGCGTACCCGCGGCAGGAACGGCGACGTGCCGGAGTCCGGGGCGACGCGGGTACGATGCCCAGGACACCCGACCGACGGATGGAGCATCCCCATGGGCAAGGACACCCAGGCATCCCTGACCGATATGCGCGACGAGGCCTACCGCCGCCAGGACAACCTGGCCGCCGACATCGACGAGCTGCTGGACCGTCTCCACCCGGTGCACGCCGCCAAGCGCTGGATGAACGAGGCCAAGTCCGTCGGCGCGGGTTTCTTCGTCGCCGATGACGGCAGCACCCACCTGCCCCGCGTGGCGGCGGTTGCAGGTGGCGTCATCGGCACGATCGGTCTGATCACCGGCCTGTCCGTTCTCGGCTCCCGCCGCCGCCGCGACTGAGCCCGCCGGCGCGCCCCCGCCGGGGCGCGCCTCCACCCTGTGGCCCCCGCTTCTCCGGCCCGTCGGGTTCCCGGACCTCGGGGCCGTCCCGCACTCTTCCCAGGAGCACCCATGACCTCCCTGACCGGACGCACCGCCGTCGTCACCGGATCCTCCCGCGGCGTCGGGGCCGACACCGCCCGACTCCTCGCCGCCGAGGGCGCGAACGTGGTCGTGAACTACCGGCAGAAGGCCCCGCGGGCGAACAAGGTCGTCGCCGATATCGAGGCCGCCGGGGGTGCGGCCGTCGCGGTCGGTGCCGACCTCACCGATCCCGAGGCGGTGCGCACGCTCATGCGGACCGCCGTCGACACCTACGGCTCCCTCGACCTTCTGGTGCTCAACGCCTCCGGTGGTATGGAGAAGGACCTCGGGGAGGACTACGCGCTGCGATTGAACCGGGACGCCCAGCTGGACGCCCTGCGTGCCGGGACCGAGCTGATGGCCGACGGCGGTCGCGTCGTGTTCGTCACCAGCCACCAGGCCCACTTCATCCGTGAGGTGGAGACCATGCCGGAGTACGAGCAGGTGGCGCTGTCCAAGCGCGCCGGGGAGGATGCCCTGCTGGCGGAGGTCCCCGCTCTGCAGGAACGCGGTATCTCGCTGGTCGTCGTCTCCGGGGACATGATCGAGGGTACCGTCACCGCCACTCTGCTGGACCGCGCCCGTCCGGGGGCGTTGGAGGAGCGCCGCGAGGCCGCCGGTCGCCTCTACTCGGTCGCGGAGTTCGCCGCCGAGGTGGTGCGCATGGCGCAGGCCGATGTGCCGACGGGCCACGTGGAGCTCGTCGGCGGCGCCGAGGACTTCCTGGCCCAGTCGGGCCCCCGGTCGCAGGACGCCTGACCCCCGGGTGGTGCGCACCCGGTCCGCGGTGCTCGACGCCCTGGTCGCGCTCACGGTCGAGGGTCGCACCTCGATCTCCGTGCATGAGATCGCGCGGGAGGCTGGGGTCAGTCGAGCCGCCCTGTACTCCCACTTCCCCAACGGGATCGAGGACATGGCCTTCGCTCTGCTCGACTCCTATGTCGAGGTGATCGACGCGATGACCCGGCAGGCGGGCCTCGACGGCGAGGGAGAGGGGACCGAGGGGCGGCTGCGGGCCCTGCTGCATGCGGTGGTGGAGGTCGCCGCGTGGCGTCGCCGGATGCTGGCCGCCGCCCTGGAATGGAAGCTGCCGGCCGCGGTGCGTGAAGCCGTGATCGACAACCTCGCCCAGCGTCTCGATCATGCCCTCACGGCCCGGCCCGGGGAGGAACCGGTCGGATGCAGCGGGGCACAGACCCGCGCCTACGCCGCCGGCCTCGTCACCGTGATCATCGACCGGCTCCGGGCCGAGAACGCAGACCGCCCCAGCGCCGACGAGCTTGAGACCATGGTGCTGGCCCTGGCCCCCGGTTGGCTGACCCCGCCTGAGAGCGGCGTCGGCATGTCCTGGCCGGCTCGCCCGACTGATTCGCCCGACCGCCCCCGGCCACCCCGCCCTGCGGACCGCCGCACCCCTGCCGTCCTCCCGTCACGTCCCGTCCGACCTTCTGAGAGCGAGAACCCCCACCCATGCTGGGCACCCTCTGGCGGCGCTATCTGCCGCCGTACACCCCTCTGCTCGTGGCCGTCCTGGTGCTGCAGCTGCTCGCCACCCTCGCCACCCTGTACCTGCCCAGCCTCAACGCCCGCATCATCGACGAGGGCGTTGCGGTCGGTGACACCGCCCAGGTGTGGCGCATCGGCGGCCAGATGCTCGCCGTGGCCCTCGCCCAGGTGGTGGTGGCGATCGCCGCCGTGTGGTGCGGCGCCCGGGTGGCGATGGCGCTCGGCCGCGACCTGCGCCGCGCCGTCTACACCCGCGTCGACGACTTCAGCGCCGAGGAGCTGGGTCGCTTCGGCGCGCCCACCCTCATCACCCGCGGCACGAATGACGTCAACCAGGTGCAGATGGTGACCCTGATGGGTCTGAACTTCATGGTGGCGGTGCCGATCATGGCGATCGGCGGGATCATCATGGCGATCCGGGAGGACGCGGGGCTGTCGTGGCTGGTGTGGGTCTCGGTGCCGGTGCTGCTGGTGATCGTGGGTTATCTGGTGTGGCGGCTGCTGCCGCTATTCCAGCGGATGCAGGGCAACCTCGATGATGTGAACGGCGTGCTGCGCGAGCAGATCATCGGCTTGCGCGTGGTGCGCGCCTTCGTGCGGGAGGACTTCGAGACCGGCCGCTTCACCGACGCGAACCGCGCCATCACCGAGACGTCCGTGGCGATCGGTCGCCTGTTCGTACTGATGGGCCCTCTGATCACGATGATCCTGCACCTGGCCACCGCCGCGGTGCTGTGGTTCGGCGGACATCGGGTGGATGCCGGGCAGGTGCAGATCGGCTCCCTCACCGCCTTCATGCAGTACCTGCTACAGATCCTGGTCGCGGTGATGATGGGCACCTTCATGATGATGATGCTTCCGCGCGCGGTGATCTCCGCCCGGCGCATCGGCGAGGTGCTCGAGACGCAGCCGAGCCTGCACGAACCCGCGTCCCCGCGTCTGCCGCAGCGGCGTGAGGGCCGCGTCGAGTTCCAGGACGTCACCTTCGCCTACCCCGGGGCCGAAGCCCCCGTGCTCGACGGCGTCAGCTTCGTCGCCGAACCCGGCACCACCACGGCGATCATCGGCTCCACCGGCGCCGGGAAAACCACACTGCTGAACCTGGTGCCGCGGTTGTACGACCCGACGCGCGGGTGTGTCCTCATTGACGGGGTGCCGCTGACGGAGCTGCCGCGCGAGGAGATCACCCGGGCGGTGGGCCTCGTGCCGCAGCGGGCCTACCTGTTCAGCGGCACCGTCGCCGACACCCTCCGCTTTGGAGCTCCCGAGGCCACCGAGGAGCAGCTGTGGGAGGCTCTGCGCATCGCTCAGGCCGAGGACTTCGTGCGCGAGCGGCGCACCGGGGAGGGGGAATCGGCCGCCACCGGGCTCGCCTCGCGCGTGCGCCAGGGCGGCACGGATCTCTCTGGCGGGCAGCGTCAGCGCCTGTCGATCGCCCGTACGCTCGTGGCGCGCCCGCGGGTGTATTTGTTCGATGACTCCTTCAGCGCCCTCGACGTCACAACCGACGCCCGCCTGCGGGCAGCCCTCGACGAGACCCTCGGTGACGCCACCCGGATCATCGTCGCGCAGCGCGTGGCCACCATCACCGGGGCCGATCAGATCCTGGTGCTGGATGCCGGTCGGATCGTCGCCCGCGGCACCCACCAGGAGCTTCTCGCCAGCAGTGAGACCTACCGCGAGATCGTCGACTCGCAGATCAGTGCGGAGGAGCTGGCATGACCTCGCGATCCATCCCCGAATCCGCCGGCGACCGGCACGCGCCCGACACCTCCGGCTTCCCGTCGGCGGACACCAGCGGTGATTCGACCGGGCCTCAGCACCTCAGCGACGAGGAGATCCTCGCGATCCAGGAGTCCGGCGCCACCGATGAGTGGGGTGGCGGGCCGGGGCGTCGCGCCAAGGCGTTCTGGCCCTCGGCCCGCCGCATGCTCGGCCTGTTCCGCGGCCACGAACTCGGCATCGCGATTGTCACCGCGATGGTCGTCGGCTCCGTGGTGCTGAACGTGTGGGCGCCGCACGTGCTGGGCCGCGCGATGGACGTCATCTTCGGCGGGGTGCTCTCCGCGCGGATGCCCGCGGGGGCCACCGCTGCTCAGGTGATCGAGGGGCTGCGTCGTGCCGGCCGCACCCAGGAGGCGGAGATGCTGTCCGGCATGACCTTCACCCCCGGGCAGGGGGTGGACTTCCCTGCGCTCGGCCGGCTGATCCTGATCGTCCTCGCGATGTACGTGGTGGCACAGCTGCTGATGTGGCTGCAGGGGCGCGTGCTCAACGACATCGTCATGCGGGTGGTGTTCGACCTGCGGCAGCGGGTGGAGGCCAAGGTCCACCGCCTGCCGCTCGCAGCCGTCGATGCGCGTTCCCGCGGTGATCTGCTCTCCCGCACCACCAATGACGTCGACAACGTCCAACAGGCCCTGCAGCAGGCCCTTGCGATGCTGCTGCAGTCGGTGCTGACCATCATCGGCATCGTCGGCATGATGCTGTGGCTGTCCTGGCAGCTGGCACTCATCGCGCTGATCGCCCTGCCGGTCGCAGCGGTGGTGGTCGGGGTGATCGGATCGCGCTCGCAGAAGCTGTTCGCCGAGCAGTGGCGCGAGACCGGCCGTCTCAACGGTCACATCGAGGAGTCCTTCACCGGCCATGAGCTGGTGACGGTGTTCGGCCGTCAGGCGGACATGGCCCGACGCTTCGAGGAACGCAACGAGGACCTGTTCTGGGCGGCGTTCAGCGCCCAGTTCCTCTCCGGCATGATCATGCCGATCATGCAGTGGGTGAACTGGCTCGGTTACGTCGGGATCGCCGTGGTCGGGGCGCTGCGGGTGGCGAACGGTCAGATGACCCTGGGCGCGGTGACCGCGTTCATCCAGTACTCCCGCGAGTTCAACCAGCCGCTGGGACAGGTGGCCGGCATGGCGAACATGCTGATCTCCGGTGTCGCGTCCGCGGAGCGGATCTTCGAGCTGCTCGATGACCCCGACCAGCCCAGTGACGAGGAGATGCGCTCGCGAGTCATGGCCGACACTGGAGCACACACCGCGGCACCGGGTGGCGGCTCCGCTGTCCGCGGGGAGGTCGAGTTCCAGCACGTCGCCTTCTCGTACACCCCCGAGGCGCCGCTGATCCGCGACCTCAGCCTCCTGGCCCGGCCCGGGCAGACGGTCGCGATCGTCGGCCCGACCGGCGCCGGGAAGACCACCCTGGTGAACCTGCTGCTGCGCTTCTACGAGGTCGATGCCGGGCGCATCCTGCTCGACGGGGTCGATGTGCGGGCCCTCGACCGGGCCGAACTGCGGTCCCGCACCGGGATGGTGCTGCAGGACGCGGTGCTGTTCGAGGGCACCATCCGGGAGAACATCCGCTACGGCCGACTGGACGCGACCGACGACGAGGTGATCGAGGCCGCGCGCGCCGCCTACGTGGATCGGTTCGTCCACGCCCTGCCCGACGGATACGACACCGTGATCGGCCAGGATGGCGAGTCGATCTCGGCGGGGGAGCGGCAGCTGATCACCATCGCCCGGGCGTTCCTGGCTCGGCCGACACTGCTGATCCTCGACGAGGCCACCAGCTCGGTGGATACCCGCACCGAGGTTCTGGTGCAGAAGGCGATGGCGGCGCTGCGCAGCGACCAGACCAGCTTCGTCATCGCCCACCGGCTCTCCACGATCCGCGACGCCGACGTGATCCTGGTGATGGAGCACGGCGACATCGTCGAGCAGGGGAGCCACGCGCAGCTGCTGGCCGCCCGCGGTGCCTACCACCGCCTGTACACCTCGCAGTTCCGCGGCGGCCTCACGGAGGAATGAGGGCCGGAGGCCCGGTGCTGGTGTGGGTGCCATCGGGGGTGACCACCAGGCTGAAGGTGCGGTCGCGACGCAGCTGCTCCACGACCGCCTCGACCAGACCACCGGGGCTGGAGCGGTCCACCGGGATCCCTCCGAGGGCCCGCATCACCGGGCCCTTCCATCCGCGGAACAGGGAATCTTTGCCCAGCCAACGGATGGAGATCCCCAGCCGCCAGGCGATCGCGAGCATGAGGACGAAGTCCCAGTTGGAGGTGTGCTGTGCACCGATCAGCACGGAGGAACGGGTGGGCGCGGGCGCAGTGCGCAGACGCCACGGACTGACGCCCAGAAGGCATGCGCGAGGAGGCGGCGGATCATGGGCTGACCGTACCCTGGTGGGGGCTTCAGAGGGTCATCGCGGCCCGACGGGCAGGTCGGGGTCGGGAATGCGAGAAGCCCCTGTCCGGGAGACAGGGGCTTCTGTGCGGGTGCGCCATCAGGGACTCGAACCCCGGACCCGCTGATTAAGAGTCAGCTGCTCTAACCAACTGAGCTAATGGCGCCAACGGAGGAAGACATTACCCGTGTTCGGCGTCCCGTCCAAGCCTGAGGGTCACCCGTGTGAGCGATGCGACAGCCCAGGTGGGTCGCCTAAACTCGGATGCCACCGTCCGCCCGAGGAGGAGAGTCGACGTGAGGATCGCGGTCACCGGCGCCACCGGAGTTCTCGGCCAGGAGGCGGTCACGGCGCTGGTCGCGGCGGGCCATGAGGTCACCGGCATCACCCGGCAGGATCGCGGCGTCCCCGTCGTGGAGGGCCGCGGCGCCCGCTCGGTGGTCGCGGACGTCTTCGACGAGACCGCGATGACCCGGGTTCTGCGCGGGCATGACGTCGTCATCAACACCCTCGGCCACATGCCGGTCGGGATGACGGCGATGCGCCCGCTCGCCTGGCGCGAGGATGACCGTCTCCACGCCGAGGCCTCGGTGGCGATCGCAGCGGGCGCGGCGCGCGCCGGGGTCCGCAAGCTCATCCAGGAGTCGACCGTGTACCTCTACCCGGACAACGGCGATGAGTGGATCGGGGAGGACAAGCCGCTGAGCGTGCGCAACCAGGCGTTCCGCCCCCGGGTGCAGGAGATGCGCGCGGCCGTGGACTTCGCCACCGGGGGGCGCAGCGCCGTGATCCTCCGGCTCGGGCAGCTGTTCGGCCGCGACCCGCAGAGCACCTACGCCCTGCGCGCCGTGCGTGAGGGCGACCCCATCCTGTTGGGGAAGCCCTCGAGCTACATCACCCTGCTCCACCATCGTGATGCGGGGCGAGCCTTCGTGGCGGCGCTGCAGGCGGGCAGCGGGTTCTACAACGTCGGCGGGGAGCCGATCCGTCGCGAGCGGTGGGCGAAGGACCTCGGTCGCGAGGCGAAGGCCGACGGGCCCGCGAAGTTCTTCCCCGAGATCGCGCAGACCCTGGTGGGTACGCGGCTCGACGTGCAGCGGCGGTCGCTGCGGGTCTCGTCCCTGCGGTTCCTCGGCGAGACCGGATGGCGGCCGACCATCGGCCCGTCGACCCCGGGCTGGTCACACCTCTGAGGCGGTCTCAGGACCCCTTGGGCCAGGAGTCCCGCACGGGGGCGCCACCCTCCACCACGGTCTCCGTCGCACCCGGAAGGTCCGTCCAGGAGTCCTGGGGGCGGTACCCGAGCTCCAGCATGGTGTTGGTGAGATCCCAGCGTCGGTTCGGGTTGTCGCTGATGGCGTAGTACAGGCCGAAGCGCACCTCCGCCTCGATGGCGCGGCGCACCACCCGGGCGGCATCGTCGGGACTCAACCACATCGCGCGCAGCACGTCCTCGTCGGCCTTCAGGGGGTCGTCGTCCACCCAACCGATGCGCAGGCAGATCACGTCCAGGCCGTGCTCATCGTGGTAGAAGCGGCCCAGGGTCTCCCCGAACACCTTCGAGACGCCGTACAGCGAATCGGGGCGCGGCACCTGATGCGGATACACCGGCCACTGCTCGTGGCGGTCGTACATCCCCATGGCGTGGTTGGAGGAGGCCAGGACCACCCGCCGGGTGCCCGCGCGACGGGCCGCCTCCAGCACGGTGCGGGTGCCGATGATGTTCGCCTCGAGCACCGCCTCCCAGTCGGACTCCGGGGATGCCGCTCCGGCCAGATGCACGATCGTGTCCACACCGTCCAACAGGGCCTGGACCTCGTCCACGCTGCCGAGGTCGGCGCGCAGCAGGGAGGTCTCCTGCCGGGAAGTGCGCGGCGTGCGGCCGTGCTCCAGGATCTCGTACTCGTCGCCGAGGCGCTCGACCAACCCGAGGCCCACGGCTCCGGTGGCACCGGTGATGAGGATGCGGCGGCGAGGATGGGCGGGCGTCCCGTCCTGTGATGCAGGGGCGGGTTTCTCGTGAGTGGTCATGCTCCCAGTGTGGGAGGCCTTCCCGAGTCCCGCCTGTGCGCCGGGGCACTCGCCGCGGCCGCCCGGCCAGGCGGGCGCACGCGGATCGCCTTCCGCTGGCGCGCACTGCTGCTCTCCCGTCCGGTGCATGCGGTGGTGCAACCGCTGCGCACGGACGAAAAACAGGGGGCCGAAAATGAAGATTCGGTGACGGATTTGGGTCACATTCGGCTGCTCTGGTGGGATCGGACGGTCCTCTGCGTCCCATCACCACCGCCACCTGGGGGTGCTGCGGCCGCCGGGGACTGCAGGCCACGAACCCGTGTGAGCGAGGACATCCTCAGGGGCGAAAGGGTGCGGTTCCAACTATCTCTGAATGCCGTATTCGGGGCGAACAAATATCATTACCGGCCGGTATCCGCTCATTCTCCAGGAAAGGAGGACGCCTATTCTCTGCGTCTGACGGGCGCCCCCACGTCTCGCGTGCTTCCCCGAGCACTTCGCGCCAGGCGGTCTCCGCGCCCTCGGGCTCCCGCCCCCGACCCCGAGAAAGGTTCAGCCTGTGACGTCTCAGATCTCTCGTCGCACGATCGCCCGCGGTATGGCGTGGTCCGTGCCGTGGCCGCCGTCTCCTCCCTTGCGCCCTCCTTCGCTGCCAGCAGCCCGACGATCGTCACCGAACAGTGCCAGGACAACCTCCCGGCCGGAGTGGGGCCGTACTGGCCGACCGACGGTTCCCACGTCTACTCGTCCACCGGTGGGGATGCCAACACCAACGTCACCACGGCGTTCAACTACGGCATGAACGACGCCTCCGGCGTCGGCTCCGTGAGCATCTACTTCGATGACGGTGCTGCCCAGTCGTGGGTCGCCGATCCCTACGTCACGATGAACAACGGCAACACCTACTGCGGCTTCGCCTCTCTCGGTGGCACGGCCTCTTTCGTCTCCCCCTCGGGTGTGAACTCCTCCACCTCCGTCATGTGGTACGGCACCGCGGGCCTCACCGACGACGCCCTGTGGAGCGGCGTCACCGCGCACCTGCCCTTCGTGTACTGGTGGACCGACCCGGCCACGGGGACGCTCTACAGCGCCCAGTACGAGATGCTGATCACCTACCCCACCACCGACGCGTTCTCCGCCGGTGTGCAGAACATGACGGTGCAGTTCGTGGAGGCGCCCTACGGCTGCGCCAACCAGCAGTGCACGTCCGAGACCCCGGTTATCCGCAACGTCACCCCGAACTACCCGGCGGCCGGCTCCACCGTCACCATCACTGGCTCCGGCTTCACCGGTGCCACCTCGGTGACCTACTACGGGCACGAGCTGCAGTACACGGTCGTGAACGACACCACCATCGAGGCCGTCATGCCGGATCCGTGGCCGGCAGGGTTGTCGTGGGGCATCGTCTACGACGTCGTGGTGTGCAACTCCACCGGCTGCTCCGACGGCTACGGCATCGCCCGCGGCGCCAACTGAGAGCCGCCACCGTCTCCGAGAGTCCTCCGGCACTCGAGCGGCACCACCTGACGCGCCGTCGTCCTGCGGGACGGCGGCGCGTCCGCGTATTCCAGGACGGCCCACCCTGTACTGGCCGTGGGGTAGGCCGTCGTGCCGCGGAGGACGACCCGTGCGTCACCCCCCAACGACGAATCGCGCCACCGCCTGCAGGCGATGACGCGATTCTCGATATGGGGTGAGCGACGGGATTTGAACCCGCGACCGCCTGGACCACAACCAGGAGCTCTACCAGCTGAGCTACGCCCACCATGCTGCGGACGAGCCGCAACGAGAGACCATCATACCCGGTCGGCAGCGCATTCCGTGCCCGGAGAGTACCGGAAGAGATGTGATGCCCGTCGCCTCTGGCCCCGGGTCGATCCCCGTGGGAGAGTGGAGGCATGATCGTCGCCTTCTCCGTGTCCCCGGCTGGTGAGCCCTCCGACCCGACCGTCCACCGTTCCCTCGGCCCAGGCGCTGACTCCGCCAGCGTCCACGACGCCGTCGCCGCGGCCGTCCGCATCGTGCGTGACTCCGGTCTGCCGCACCGGACCAGCTCGATGTTCACCGAGATCGAGGGGGAGTGGGATCAGGTGATGGACGTCGTCCGCCGCGCGACTGAGGAGGTCGGGCGCTACGGCTCCCGGGTCTCGCTGGTGCTGAAGGCCGATATCCGGCCCGGCCGCAGCGGGGAGCTCGACGGCAAGCTGCAGCGGCTGGAGGCGGCTCTGGACCGCGCCGCGGAGGGACGCGACCGTCCCGCCGACGAGCGGGCCTGAGCGCCAGCTCGGTGGTCAGACCGCTCGCTCCACGAGGCCGTCGCGCAGCGCGGCCGCGAGGGTCGGCGTCTGGGGCAGCCGGGGGATGAGCGTCGCCTGGAAGGCGTGGTAGATGTCGGGCTTGCCCGGCCAGGTCACGCCCTGCGGGGTGTTGTCGGGGGCGAGCTCATGGAACCAGGAGCCGTCCTCCGCGTCGATCAGATGCGCCGCGATGTACTCCCAGTACTGCTCATAGCGGTGCGCCCAGGCAGAATCCCCGGTGGCCCGGTACATCACCGCGCACGCCCCGACCGCCTCCGCGGCCACCCAGTGCATGCGCTCGCGGGTGACCGGGCTGCCGTCCCAGTCCACGGTGTACACGAAGCCCGGGGCGCCGTCCTGTCCGAAGGAGTCGACCGCCCGGGTCAGCAGCTCCTCGGCAGCTTCGAGCATCCAGGCCGGGGCCTCGCCCTCGAGAACCTCGAGAGCGGCGCGCGCGTGCAGCGCCAGGCGCGCCCACTCGATGCTGTGGCCGATCGTCGCGCCGTAGGGACGGAACGGATGCGCGGGCTGGTCCCGGTTGTAGTCCGGCAGGGGCGTCCAGTCGGCGTCGAAGTGCTCCGGGATCCACCAGTCGTGGGCGCGCGCGAACTCGTCGAGGGCGCGCTGCAGGATCCCGGTCGCGCGATCCAGCCAGCGCCGTTCCCCGAGAACATCCGCGGCAGCGAGCAGCGCCTCGACGGTGTGCATGTTCGCGTTGATGCCGCGGTAATCCTCCAAGGCGGTGAAGCTGCGGTCGAACACGTCCACGCTCATCCGCGCCTCGGCGTCGAAGAAGCGCTCGTCCAGCACCTGCAGAGCCTCGTCCAGCAGCTCTCGCGCCCCGGGACGCCCGGCCGCGGTCGCGGAGGCCGCGGCCAGCACCACGAAGGCATGGGCGTAGGCCTGCTTCGAGTCGTCCACCGGGGTGCCATCGGCCACAGCGGCGAACCAGCCGCCGTGCTCCGCATCACGGAACACCCCGCGCAGCGAGGCCACCCCGTGGTCGGCGAAGCGTCCGCAGTCGGGGCGGCCCAACAGGTGGCCCAGGGCGAAGCAATGCGTCATCCGGCAGGTGATCCACAGCTCCGCCGGGTGCGACAGGTCCAGTTCCCCCTGTTCGTCGAGCCAGCCGAAACCACCGTCCTCGCGCAGCGACGCCGCCCCGAACTCCAGCAGGGCATCACCCTCTCCCTCCAGCCACGCCCGGTGCGAGGGACGCTCGAGCCACGGCACGGGCGTCGGCAGCGGGCCGCCGACGGCGGCGTCCACGGGGGCTGCGGGGGCGGGCTCGGCATCGGGCACGATCTCCAGGGCCTTCGCGGCGGCCTGCGCCTGCGGGGTGGTCGGTCCGGGCGGCGCGGTGAACAGCACCTCGCGGTAGTACTTCAGCTCCTGGATGGATTCGAGGATGTCCGCCAGCGCCCGGTGCCCACCGTGCTTGACGGGGGTGTTGAAGTACACCCGCGGGAACCAGCGCTTGGCGAGCTCCTTGAGGCTGGAGACGTCGATGGTGCGGTACGACAGCCACTCAGCGAACTCGGGGACGTCCTTCTCCAGGAAGGCGCGGTCGGTTCCGACACTGTTGCCCGCCAGCGGCGCCTTCCCGGGCTCGGGGCAGTACTGCCGCACGTAGTCGAGGCACACCTGCTGCGCCTGCTCCAACGTCATGCCGTCCGCAAGCTCATCGAGCAGACCCGAGGTGGTGTGCATCTGCCGCACGAAGTCGTTCATCCCGGCGAGGGCCTCAGCCGGCGGGGCGATGACCACATCCACCCCCTCGCCCAGGATGGTGAGGTCACCGTCGGTCACGAGCACGGCGATCTCGACCAGCGCGTCGCGCTGCTTGTCCAGACCGGTCATCTCGCAGTCGACCCAGATGATCCGATCGGTGGTCTCGGAGGCGGAGGCGGCGGAAGTCACCGGCTCAGGGTACCGCCGGGGAACAGGCAGGGCGTGCGGGGCGTTGCTCCGACGGCGGGGTGGGACCGACACCTGCCGCCGCGCACCACAGACACACCAGGCAGGAGGCACGACCGATGCAGCAGCCACGGCGACTGGGCATTCTCGGCGCGGGGAAGGTGGGCATCGTGCTCGCCCGGCGCGCACTCGCCGCCGGGTATCAGGTGCGGATCGCCGGTTCGGGTGCCCCGGACCGGATCGCCCTGATCACCAGTGTGCTCGCGCCCGGGGTGACGGCCGTGACGAAGGAGGAGGCGGCCGCGGACTCGGACGTGGTGATCCTGGCGCTGCCGCTCGGCAAGCACGCCGGCATCCCCGTCGAGCAGCTGCGCGGCACCCTGGTGCTGGATGCCATGAACTACTGGTGGGAGACGGACGGGCCGATCGAGGAGTTGTCCGGTCCGGCGGCGTCCACCAGTGAGTTCGTGCAGCAGTTGCTGCCGCACTCCCGCGTGGTGAAGGCCTTCAACCACCTCGGGTACCACGGCCTCGAGGACTGCGCCCGACCGGCGGGGGACCCGCAGCGGGTGGCGGTGGCGCTCGCCGGGGCGGAGTCGGATGTCGCCGAGGCGGCCCGGATCGTCGACGACCTGGGGTTTGATCCACTGCCTATTGGGGACCTGCGACAGGGGGTGCGGCTGCAACCGTTCACCGAGGCTTTCGGGGCGCGTCTGCCACGGGCGGAGCTGCGGGACGTGGTGGAGCGTTTTCCGCAGACCGACCGCGGACGCGTCGTCACGGAGGCGCTCGCGGCGGCCGACCGGGGGCGGTGAGCCCGGGGGCGCGCCGGTCAGTGAACCGGGGCCGCCCCGGAGGAACAGGGTGCCCCCACCCGGACTCGAACCGGGGCCGCCCCGGAGGAACAGGGTGCCCCCACCCGGACTCGAACCGGGAACCTGCGGATTAGAAGGCCGTTGCTCTATCCATTGAGCTATGGAGGCGGGTCGGTGGGACCGACTCGACCATGCTAGTCAGCGCGGTCCCATCGCCGGACCACCGGCGGCGCTCCGGGCGGTCGGGGCTGGCAGCGGGGGCAGGTGTAGACGGATCGCTCGCCCTGGTCGGGGGCGGCCGGGTCGATGATGTATTCGCGCACGATACGGCTGCCGCAGCGGCGGCAGGGTCTGCCCACCCGGGCGTACACCCACAGGTCGCCGTCGCGGCCCATCGCCCCGCCGGTGGTGATCCGCCGGTACCGGTCGCGGTTCGCCCGCAGCAGCCGATGCGCGAGGTCCACGGTGTGCGCGGGGTCCGGCAGCGCATTGACCGGGGCCAGCGGGTGGATCCCCTCCAGGAAGCAGATCTCCGAGCGGTACACGTTCCCGATGCCCGCGAGGATCCGTTGGTCCAGCAGGGCGAACCCCACGGCCCGAGTGCCCGCCTGCTGGAGGGCACGGGCGGCCTGAGCTGCGAGTTCGGGCCCCCAGTCGGGATCCAGCAGATCCGGGCCGAGGTGTCCGATCAGGCTGGCTTCCTCCGCGGTCGGCACAAGCCGCACCTGCTGCACGTCGAGGCCGAGCGCCCGCACCGTCTCCCCATCGGGGCGGGTGGCCTCCAGGAGGATGCGGATGGTGTGCGGGGCCTTCGCGCGCGCGTCCTCGCGGCCCTCGTCGCGGGGGCGCACCAGCCGGCCCCCCCGTTCCACCCACCAGGTGCCGTCCATCATCAGGTGCGAATGCAGGGTGAGGAGCCGCGGGGTGTGCTCGGACGCGGCCATCGGGGAGCTGAGACGGATCAACAGATGCTTCCCGCGGGGCACGACCTCCTCGACACGCCACCCGCTGAGGTTCTCGGTGGCGTGACGCGGAACCCGCAGCTCTGCGCGGTCCAACTGCGACCCGGCCAGAGCGTCATGCAGCACCGCGCACTGCCGGTACACGGTGTCACCTTCGGGCACGGTCACCTCCGCTCTGGCCGGTCGGCCGTGTCTCGGGCAGGTCCCCGGCCCGCACCCGCAGGGAACGGGGGGAGCGGTAGGCCCCGGCCGCCTGCAGCTGCTCGACGATCTCCGCCGCCGCGGGGGAGTCCAGCGGCGCGCCATTGATCCGCTCCACACTGAGCCGCGGCAGGACGGCGCGCCGTCCCACGGCCTCCACCAACAGCCGCGCGGTCAGGGCCGTGTGCTCGGCATCGGCCCACCACAGCAGGCTCTTCCCCCCGCGGTCGACCACGGCGGCGGGGCGTCCGTCCACCAGGACGACCAGGGCTCCGGCGCGGCGTGCGGGGTGGGGTGCGGCGGCGGAACCGGGGGCGTCCTGCGGCAGCTCGGGCCAGGGCAGGGCGGCGCCGTAGGGGTTCGCGGGATCGGTGGTGGCGAGCACCGTGCCGGTGGGGCGACGGTGGGTGTCGCGCAGCTCGCGTTCGGCGTCTCGCAGCCGGTTGACCGCCTCCGTCGCGGCGAACTGCGAGGCCCCGAGGCCGTCGAGGAAGTACCCCCGCCGGACCGCCCCGGAGTCCTCCATCGCCGCCAGGGTGCGGTACACCGCGGCGAAGGATCCGGGGATGTCCTCCACGGTGAAGGCACCGCGGGTGAGGATCGCGTGGCGGTCGAGCAACAGGGTCGCGAGGGCGACGGACCGGGCACCGGGCTCCAGAGGGTCGACGCGGACGGCCGACCATCGCCCGGAGCCGATGCCACCGCCGGATGCACGATCCGCGGCGGCCGGTCCTCCGACGCCCCCGCCGGCCGCGAGTGACGGGTCGCGCAGCACCGCGGCGGAGAGTCGTGCCGCACCGCGCCGGCTGAGCCGCCGTGCGCCCGCCCGGGACGGGGCCGTCGTGCGGGCCGCACCGCCGCCCGCCGCCCCGATGCCGTGCCCGGTCACCCACTGGCGGGGCAGGGCCAGGCTGTCGCAGGTGACGAGGGAAGCGAGCGCGAGCTCGGTGAGGGCCTCCCCGATGGCGGTGCCCGTCGGCGGGTCCTCCGAGGTCTCGTGCAGGGCCTGCTGGATCTCCCCGGCGCGCAGCGCCCCGGGGGTCGACCGCAGCAGCGTGAGCACCCGGGCGGGCAGCCCCTCCGGGTCCAGTCCCGCCTCGGCGGCGGCCAGCTGCTCCGGGTCCAGGCTGAGGGGCAGCGCCTCGGTGAGGTGCAAGCGGATGTGGGCATCGCGGGTGCCGAGCCGCCCGTGGGCGGTCCAGCTGACCTCCCCGCTGGCGAGCAGCCCATCGAGCAGGCCGGGCGACATGTCCCGCACCCGCGCGGGGAGGACCTGGCTCTCCCACACCGACATCGGCAGGGTCACCCCGGCGAGCTGGTCGATCGCGGTCAGCAGCCCGTCGGCGCCGCGCAGTGGGGTGCCTTCCACGTGCTGCCACCGCCCCAGCAGCAGCGCGTACGCCGCCGGGTCGGCCGGGGCGATGGCCTCCCGGGTCGCGGCGAGGCTCGCCCGGCGGATACGGGTGAGCACCTCCGGGTCCACCCACTCCTCCCCGTCACGTCCGGGGGTGAACTCTCCGCGCTGCAGACGGCCGTCGACGGCGAGCCGCTCCAGCAGCATCGACGCCAGAGAGGGGGCGAGGGCGAGATCTCGCGTGAGCTCCTGGGCGGTGAAGGGTCCGCGGGTCCGGGCCCAGCGGTGCACCACCTGGTCGGCGGCGTCGGTGACGGGCTCCAGCAGCACCCGGGGGATGCCGGGCGGCAGCATGACGCCGAGACCATCACGCAGCACGGCGGCATCCTCCACCACCGCGATGCGCTCCTCACCACCCAGGCGTACCGTCACCACTCGGTGCCTGTCCTGCAGCGGCGCCAGCAGATCCTCGGCCGAGACGTCGTCGGCGGTGCGGCGGGCGATCTCCGCGGGTCGCAGCGGTCCCAGGCGTCGCAGTGCGTCCGCCAGCTGCTCGGGGGAGGACAGGCGGGAGCGCTCGTCGAGACCCTGCAGCTGCGCGTGCACACGGTCGATGACCTCCGCATCGAGCAGCTCGCGCAGGCTGGTGGTGCCCAGCAGTTCAGCGAGCATCCCGGGGTCCAGGGCGAGGGCGGCCGCGCGGCGCTCCGCCAGGGGGGCGTCGGAGTCGTAGATGAACTGCGCCAGGTACCCGAACAGCAGCGATCGGGCCAGTGGCGACGGCTCCGGGGTCTCCGCCTCCACCACGGTGGTGCGGCCGGAGCGGATGTCCCCCAGGACGTCCAGCAGGGCCGGCAGGTCGTACACGTCCTGCAGGCATTCCCGGGCAGCCTCCAGCATGATCGGGAACTGCGGGTACGGGCTCGCGGTCTCCAGCAGCTGGGCGGACTTCTGCCGCTGCTGCCACAGTGGGGAGCGCGAGTTCGGGTCCCGCCGCGGCAGCAGCAGCGCCCGGGCGGCGGCCTCCCGGAACCGGGCGGCGAACAGGGCGGACCCGCCGATGCGCTCCCGCACGATCCGGTCGGCCTCCTCCGGGTCCAGCAGCAGCAGGTCCGCGCCGGGCGGCTCGTCGCCGTAGGGGAGCCGCAGCACGATGCCGTCGTCGGCCGCCATCACCTGCCCGTCGAGCCCGAAGCGTTCCTCCACCCGGGCCTGGATGGCGAGTGCCCACGGGCCGGTGATCCGCTGCCCGAGGGGGCAGTGCAGGACCAGGCGCCAATCTCCGAGCTCGTCTCGGAACCGCTCCACCACCAGACGGTGCTCCCCGGGCACCGCGCCGGTCGCCTCGAGTTGGTCCGAGAGCAGGGTCGCGACGGCCCTGGCGGCGTTCTCGTCCAGGCCGGTGCCTGCCAGGGCCGAGCGGATCGTCGGCCCGTCGGTGCCCGCGTAGTCGTCCATGAACGCGGCGATCCGTCGGCCCGTCTCCACCGGCCGTCCGGCGCCGTCGCCGTGCCAGAAGGGGATCTTGCCAGCCATGCCGAGGGCGGGGGAGACGTTCACCCGGTCGTGGGTGATCTCCTCGATCCGCCAGGAGCTGGTGCCGAGGGTGATGACGTCACCGCGGCGGGATTCGTACACCATCTCCTCGTCGAGCTCCCCGACGCGTTTGGCCTGATCATCCTCGGCACCGGTGACCAGGTAGACCGGGAACAGGCCACGATCGGGGATGGTGCCGCCGCTGGTGACGACCACTCGCTGCGCACCGGGCCGGGCCTGCAGCACCCCGGTGTCACGATCCAGCACCAGCCGCGGCCGCAGGTCGCTGAACGCGGTCGAGGGGTACCGGCCGGTGAGCAGATCGATGACCGCGTCGAACGCGGAGCGCGGCAGCGCGGCGTAGGGGTAGGCGGTCCGCACTCGCGCGAACCAGTCCTCCACCGGGAGGTCCTCTTCGAGAGCCGCACTCACGGTGTGCTGCGCCAGGACGTCGAGAGCGTTGTGGGGGATGTGCACCGGCTCGATCCGACCGGCGAGCGCCTCCCGCACGGTGACCGCGGCGCGCAACACATCCGTGGGGTGCAGCGGGTGCAGCACGCCGCGGGAGACATCACCGACGCTGTGACCGGCTCGGCCGACCCGCTGCAGCAGGCTCGCCACCGACGGCGGGGTCTCGACCTGCACCACGAGGTCCACGGCGCCCATGTCGATCCCGAGTTCCAGGGAGTTCGTCGCCACCACGCAGCGCAGGTCTCCGCTCTTGAGCTGTTCCTCGATGTCGTGACGCCGCTCCTTCGACATGGAGCCGTGGTGGGCCCGGGCCAGCTCCCCGGGCAGATCGTCGACACCGTCACCGGCGTCGTTCCCGGCGTCACCCCCGGTGGCCTCGGCCGCAGCGGCCAGACGGCGAGTGTGCAGACGGTTCAGCGCCGACGTCAGGCGCTCCGCCTGGCGGCGCGAGTTCACGAACACGATCGTGGAGCGATGCGCGAGGACCTTCTCGAGCACCGCCCGCTCGACATGCGGCCAGATGGTGCCGGAGACGGCCTCATCTTCGGAGGCGTCCTCGGGAGGGCCGATCGCCGCGAAGTCCCGGATCGGCAGACGGATGGACAGTTCCCACCGTTTGGAGGACGGTGGGCGCACGATCGTGGGTCGGGGTCGACCGTCGGCGGAGCCGAGGAATGCAGCGATCTCCGCGGCGGGTTCCACGGTGGCGGACAGTCCGATCCGCTGCGGCGCGCGCCGGTGCCCGCGACGGGTCACCAGCTCGTCGAGACGCGCGAGGGACAGGGCCAGGTGCACCCCCCGTTTGGAGGCCGCGACGGCGTGGATCTCGTCGACGATCACCGTCTCGACCGTCGTGAGGGTCTCCCGCGCCGCCGAGGACAGCATCAGGAACAGCGACTCCGGGGTGGTGATGAGGATGTCGGGCGGGGTCGCCACCAGGCGACGACGCTCCGCGGGTGGGGTATCCCCGGTGCGGATCCCGACGGTGACCCGGGAGGTCGGCACCTCTGCCGCAGCGGCCGTCTGCTCGATCCCCACCAGCGGCGAGCGCAGGTTGCGCTGCACGTCGGCACCCAGAGCCTTCAGCGGCGACACGTACAGCACGCGGGTCCCGGCAGTGTCGTCTCCCGCGTCCGGTCGGGCCAGAAGCAGCCGGTCGATCGCCGTGAGGAACGCGGCGAGGGTCTTGCCCGAGCCGGTCGGGGCGATCACCAGGGTGTCGTCCCCACGGCTGATGGTGCGCCACGCCTCCTCCTGCGCGGCGGTCGGTTCCCCGAGGGCGCGCCGGAACCACCGACGGGTCGGTTCCTGGAAGGCGTCCAGCGCGCGGGGTGCGGTCACCCGTCCCATTCTGGGGTCGACCCCTGACAGTCGAGACGGCGGGATGTGACTGCGGAGGTCGAGGAGGCGCGGTGTGCACTGAGCCTCCGCTCAGAAAAGGGTGCCATCATGGCAGGGAAGGCACGGCCGCCCCGGCGCCCGTGCACCCCTCGCGTGAAAGGACGACTGATGACGGAGTACACCCTCCCGGATCTCGACTACGACTACGCGGCGCTCGAGCCCCACATCTCCGGTCGCATCATGGAGCTGCACCACGACGGGCACCATGCGACCTACGTCAAGGGTGCGAACACCGCTCTGGAGAAGCTGGCCGCCGCCCGCGAGGCCGGCGACTTCGGCGCGGTGAATCAGTACTCGAAGGACCTCGCCTTCAACCTCGGTGGTCACACCAACCACTCGATCTTCTGGAAGAACCTCTCCCCGGAGGGTGGCGACAAGCCGGAGGGCGAGCTCGCCGCGGCGATCGACGAGCACTTCGGGTCGTTCGACAAGTTCCGTGAGCACTTCACCGCCGCGGCGCTGGGCATCCAGGGCTCCGGCTGGGCGGTGCTCGCCTACGAGCCCGTCGGCGGAAACCTCGTGATCGAGCAGTTCTACGACCAGCAGAACGGCGTGCCGGTCGCGACCATCCCGCTGTTCCAGCTCGACATGTGGGAGCACGCCTTCTACCTCGACTACCAGAACGTCAAGGCCGACTACGTCAAGGCGATCTGGAACATCGTGAACTGGGCGGACGTCGCCCAGCGCTTCGAGAAGGCCCGCACTGCCGGCTCCGGCCTGGTGGTGCCCTCGCTCTGAGCGCCCTGAGATCGACCGAAGGCCGCCCCGGACCCACCCCGGGGCGGCCTTCGCCGTCGATCCGGGGCCGCCGGACGCGAGATTCCGACGGACCCATCGACCCACCGTCGGGCTCCCCGCGCGTTTCCTCCCCAAGAGCCGGTCATCCACCATCGAGGCCGACTCCTCGCATCGGCCGCCCTCGGCCCCGCACTCTCGTGACACCGGTACCGCACCGGACCCGGTGATCCGGGCCCCTTCACGAAAGGCACATCCCATGCGAGAGATCCGCACCACCCTCATCGGCAATGCCACCCGCGACCCCGAGCTGCGGGAGTACTCGGACGGCAGCCACGCCGTGTCCGTCCGGCTGGCCTGCACCTCCAGCTACTACGACCGCGCGACCGGCGCCTTCGCCGACCGCAAGACGGAGTACGTGACCGTCTACACCCGTGGGGCGCTCGCCGACAACGTCCGCCGCAGCGTCCGCAAGGGCCAGCCGCTGATCGTCACCGGTCGACTCGGCAGCGCCGAGTGGGAGCGGGAGGACGGCGGCTCCGGTCACACCCTGGTGCTCACCGCCGAGTCCCTCGGTCACGACCTCACCTACGGCGCCACGATCTTTACCAAGGTGACCCGCCGTGGCGAACCCGCGGTCGACACGGAGACCGGGGAGATCGTCGGGAGCGGCTCGCAGCAGGACCCGGCGGGGGACGAGGGCTCCGATCCCTCGGCGTACGAGGCGCTCGGCGTCGATCCCCGCCAGGACGAGGCCCTGGTCAGCGCCTGATCCTCCGGGGCGGCGGCGGGATGCTCCCGGGTCCCGACGGGACCTCCCGCCGCTGCGCCGGTCAGTCGGTGCCCGGTTCCTGATCCCCCGTCGGATCCGCTCCGAGCACGGCCAGAAGCGCCTCGACCAGCGCCGGCACCAGGGCGGGGCCCAGCAGCAAGTCCTCGCGCTCACCCCCACGCACCGCGCACCAGGTGGTGCCATCGGTGAGCGCCCCCGCGGCCACACGCAGACCGTGACCGGCCAGAGGATCTCCCAGCTGCACAGGCCCATCTCCCTGGCGCCACGCCTCGGCCGGGAGATCCGCGACCACCGCCGCGCCGTCCACCCCGGGCCAGGCGATACCGAGCACCGCCTCCCGGGGGTCCTCGACCCCGGGCGGGGCCTCCAACTCCACGGAGGTGAGGTGATGCGGGTCCGCGGCGGCCGCCGCCCGCGTCGGCTCATCCAGCAGCTCGGCGAACGCCGGTTGAGCCTGCAGCAGCGGCGCGGTGAGGACCAGGGCGAAGAGCCGGGGGCCCGTCAACGGGTCCGTCCCTGCGTGGCGGTCGATCTCCAGCAGCGCCGCGGCCAGAGCTGCGGTGCGGGGGTCCAGATCGGGTTCCTCCGCGTCCTCGATCTGGGGGCCGGCAGGGGAGTCGGTCATGTGCGGGTCTCCTTCAGGGCTGACACAATGGGAAACGGTTCGCTCCCTCCGCTCACCGTGGGGGCTGTGAGCCACCGGCGCCCCCTCTGCACGAAGGTACCCCGTGAGCTACGCGTTCCCCTCCGATGACGACCCCCTCCGCGGTTCCGGCCCGGCCGGTTCCGCTACCGCAGCCGGCAGGCCCGCTCGGCGGCGGATCTCCCCGCTGGTGATCACTGTGGGTGTCCTCGGCGCTCTCCTGATTCTCCTGCTGCTCGCCGCCGAGTACGGCACCACGTACCTGTGGTTCCAGCAGCTCGGGTACACGTCGGTGCTGTGGACGCGGTGGATCGCCCGGGCTGTGCTGTTCACCGTCGGCTTCGTGCTGTTCGCGCTGCCGCTGTGGCTGAGCATGCGCTGGTGCTACCGGGCTCGCCCCGTCTACGCCCCGGTCACGCGGGAACAGGAGGCGATCGATCAGTTCCGTCGCGCCATCGACCCGCTGCGCCGCACCCTCACACTCCTCGCGCCGTTGGTCATCGGCGCCTTCGCGGGACTCGCCCTCGCCTCGCGATGGCAGGAGGCGCTGCTGTTCCTGCATCCGCAGAGCTTCGGCACCGAGGACCCGGTCTTCGGCCGCGACGTCGGTTTCTACGTCTTCACGGTGCCGTTCATCGACATCATCCTGGCGGTGCTCCAGTTCCTGCTGGTGGTGCTGATCCTGGCGTCGCTGGTCGGGCACTTCCTGTTCGGCGGGCTGCAGTGGACACAGGAGGAGGGGCTGCTCCTGACCCGCGCCGCCCGCCGCCACCTGGGCCTGCTGGCGGTGCTGTACCTCATCCGCCAGGCGGTCGCTCTGTGGTTCGAGCGCTACACCGTCCTCACCGGCAGCCACGGTCGCTTCGACGGGGCCTCCTACACGGATGTCAACGCCATCGTCCCCGCCAAGACGATCCTGGCGATCGCGGCGCTGCTGGTGGCGCTCCTGGTGCTCGCCTGGATGATCCGCGGTGACCTGCGTCTTCCGCTGGTCGGGGTCGGGGCTCTGGTGCTGGCCTCCCTCGCCGTCGGTGTCGCCTACCCGTGGTTCGTGCAGAAGGTCCGGGTGGATCCCAGCGAGCTCGCCATGGAACAGCCGTACATCGCGGAGAACATCGCGGCGACCCGCACCGCCTTCGACGTCGACGATGTGCGTGTCGTGCAGTACGCCGCGGCCACCGATGCCGAGGCCGGTGCGCTCCGCGCCGATGCGGAGACCACGGCGCAGATCCGCCTGCTCGATCCGGCGGTCGTCGCCCCCACGTTCAACCAGCGGGAGGCCAACCGTCGCTACTGGGGTTTCGAGGACGTGCTGTCCGTGGACCGCTACGAGATCGACGGCTCCCTCCAGGACACCGTGATCGGTGTGCGCGAGCTGCGGCCCGACACCTTCGAGCTGGAGACCCAGCCGTGGGTGAACCAGCACATGATCTACACCCACGGGTACGGGGTGGTCGCCGCCTACGGCAACCGGCGCGCCGCCAACGGTGAACCCGCGTACTTCCAGTCGGGGGTCCCGGGACAGGGAGCCCTCGGCACCTTCGAGGAGCGCGTCTACTTCGGACGGCATTCGCCGGACTACTCGATCGTCGGGGCGCCGGAGGGTGCGAACCCGCTGGAGTTCGACTACCAGTCCACCACCGGGCAGGACAGCGGAGCCGACGCCCAGCAGTACAACACCTTCACCGGGGACGGCGGGCCGAGTATCGGCAACCCGCTGAACCGTCTGCTGTACGCGGTGAAGTTCCGCGACATCAACATCCTCATCTCCAGCTACGTCAATGAGGAGTCGCAGATCCTCTACGACCGCGACCCGCAGGATCGAGTGCGCGCGGTCGCCCCGTTCCTGGAGCTCGATTCGGCGGTGCAGCCAGCCGTCGTCGACGGTCGACTGGTGTGGGTGATCGACGGGTACACCGCGACCGATCGCTACCCGTACTCCCGCACCCTGGACATGCGCCAGACCGCCACGGACTCGGTGACCTCCTCCCAGGAGCTCGGCTTCCGCGGTACGGGCCGCGTGAACTATCTGCGCAACGGCGTGAAGGCGACCGTGGATGCCTTCGACGGCTCCGTCACCCTCTACGCCTGGGACACGGAGGATCCGATCCTGCGTGCCTGGCAGGAGACCTTCCCGCAGGCGTTGCGGCCTGCGCAGGAGATCGACGGGGCGCTCATGAGCCATCTGCGGTATCCGCAGGACATGTTCAAGGCCCAGCGGGAGATCCTCGGCAGGTACCACGTGACCGACCCGGACGAGTTCTTCGGTCAGCAGGACTTCTGGCAGGTCTCGGAGGATCCGACGCAGCAGGCGGCTGCCGCCCAGGACGGCCAGCAGACCCCGCAACCGGCGCAGCCGCCGTACTACCTGACCATGCAGATGCCCGGCCAGGACACCCCTCGTTTCAGCCTCTCCACCAGCTACATCCCCGCCCGCGGGCAGCAGGTGCTCACCGGCATGCTGGTGGCGGATTCGGAGACCGGCAACGCGTCCGGCAACCCCGCCGACACCTATGGTGACCTCACCCTCCTTGTCTTGCCGTCGACGAACCCGGTGCCGGGCCCCCGCCAGGTGCAGGCGTCGTTCAACGCCGAGCCGAATGTGTCGCGGGCTCTGAATCTGCTGAAGTCCGGCAACTCCGAGGTGCTCAACGGCAACCTGCTGACGGTGCCCGTCGGCGGGGGACTGTTGTACGTGCAGCCGGTATACCTGCAGTCCTCCACCTCCGGTGGCGGTACGCAGTACCCGCTGCTGCAGTTGGTGCTGGTCTCCTTCGGCAACCGCATCGGCTTCGCCCCCACGCTCGACGAGGCGCTTGACCAGGTGTTCGGCGGCGACTCCGGGGCGAACGCGGGAGATGCCTCCGTCCCGGCGACGGGGACCGCCGGCAGCGCCGACACCGAGGACGGGACCACCGCCGCGGCCTCCGACCCCGACCAGCAGGCGGCGCCCCCGGCTGCCGCCGCCGGGGATGCCCAGGCGCGCCTGGATCAGGCCCTCGCCGAGATGGAGACCGCGACCCGTGAGGCCGAGCAGGCCCTGCAGGCGGGTGACTGGGAAGCCTACGGCGCTGCGCAGGACACACTGCAGCAGGCTCTGCGTGACGCGCTCGCCGCCAACGCCGAGCTCGGGGGCACGGCACCGAGTGACGCGGGCGGCGCGAGCGACGCCGGCGGCCAGGGCGGCTGAGATCCGCGGGTGCCACGTCCCGCTCGCCCGACGGTGCACCTACGAATCGTGGCCTGCCCCACGTTCCCGGGCGTCTCGCTGGACGCACCCCATCCCGCGGCGTAACGTAGTTCAGGTCACCGCGGGGTGGAGCAGTTCGGTAGCTCGCCGGGCTCATAACCCGGAGGTCGTAGGTTCAAATCCTGCCCCCGCTACGAGATGAAGGCCCTGACCGTTCACCGGTCAGGGCCTTCTGCTGTGCGCAGTCAGGGTGCAGCCTCACCGGGCAGAGCCTCGTCGGCCCCTCCGCCCCCAGGGTCGACGGCTAGGCGCCCGGCCGCGCATCCCGCACGGGCCGCAGGGTCCGGTCGCACGAGATCACGCCCCACACGAACTCGCGACGCTCCAGGACCACTGTGCGGCCCGGATCCCAGGGATTGCGCAGCCGCACCCGCCCGGTCGCCGGATCGGCACCCTCGACGGCGAAGACGTGGTTCGGTGGCAACCGTACGCCGCTGCGGGTGCCCACCCAGGGGGACAGCGGATGCGTGGAGACCACCACGGCGTGCCCGGCCCGACACCACTCCTCCAGCCGCCGGGCGGACGGACGACCCAGCGTCATGCGCGTGGGCAGGCCGGTCAGCAGCGGCAGCCCGAGACGCCCCAGCCCCCGGGCGAGCATGCGATAGGACCCGGCGTACTCGCGGGCGAGCGCGGCCTCCACCGCCGCTGCCCACCCGGGTTCGCCACTCGCGGTCGTGGCGTGCAACCAGCGGCCTGCGGCATCGGTGGGGTAGCGGCGCTCCACCAGGATCCGCTGGCCATCCGGCGCCGTCAGAGGCACCCTGACCAGCGCTCGGGCCGATGTGCCGTCGGCATCCGCCTCCCCGTCGGTGTCATCCGCCGCGCACACCATCCGGTCAGGCGCCCTCCGATCGGCGAGTGCCACCGCGAGCAGCGGCGCCATCACCCAGCAGTCCCCCAGTCGCCCCTGCCGGGGGAGGTTCCCGGTGGCGAGCCCCCCGGTGTCGATGCGTTCGCGGTCGGTCGCATCAGTCAGACGCACCCCGGTCGCGGGCGATCACCCCAGACGCCGCCGCGCCGCATCACGCACCGCCCGCGCGCGGACCAGGGCCGCATGCAGACTCCGACGCCACGAGGGGCGGCGCGCAGCACTCACGGTGCTGCGTCGCCGCCCCTCGGCGACACCTCGCGGTGTCCTGGGCATGGGCCGGGGTCAGTGGGCCTCGGCGGGGCGGACCTCCTGGCCGACCCGCTCCATCACCTGCTGGAACCACGGCTGGTAGATATCGAAGGCCTTGTGGCCGGCGATGCGGGAGAACTCGATGGCCCGCAGCCGGTCGCCCTGCTCCTCGTCATGGCCGATCACACCGGTACCACCCTCCAGCGCCACCTGCACGGCCAGGTCCGTCATCGACTTGATCAGGCGCAGGTCGTCGGCGTTGGCCTTCGCCGAGCGGGCGAAGTACCCGGACTTCTGCACCATCGTCTTCTCCGCACCGAGCTTCTTCGCGAACCGCTTGGCGAACCACTGGCCCGGGTTGATGGTGTCGAGCTTGACGTGGCCGAAGGGATCCTTCTCGGGCTCCTCCCCGCGGGCCTGCATCTCGGCGACGATCTCGGGGATACCGGCGCCCTCAGACAGGAAGATGTTCACGCACCCGACCTCGTCCATGACGGCCTTGAGGCGCTCGGCCTCGCGGTCGATGTCCAGGGCCATCTCCGGCAGGAACACGGCGTGGACGTCCCAGCGGCGCGGGTCATGGCCGATGGACGGCAACCACTCCTGGCGGGCATGCCACTGCTGGTAGTACTCGGCGGCCTGGGCGGTGAGGTACCCGCAGGCGCGGCCCATGATCTCGTGGATGATGAGCATCCGCGGGTTGGATCCGTGCTCGGCGAGCACGTTCTGCGCGAAGATCGCGGTCTGCTCGGCGGCGGTGCGGGCGCCCAGCGACTGACGGATCGGCACGATGTCGTTGTCGATCGTCTTGGGCAGACCGACCACCTGCAGGTCGTAGTCGTTCTCGTGCAGGTAGGCGGCGAGGTCCGCCGCGGTGGTGTTGGTGTCGTCACCGCCGATGGTGTGGAGCACGTCCACCCCGTCGGCCTTGAGCTTATTCGCGGCGACCTCCAGGGCGTTCTCACCCTCCTGGATGAGGCCGCGCTTGACGAGGTCCGCGGTGTTGGTGAGCTTCACGCGGGAGTTGCCGATGGGGGAGCCGCCGTAGTTGTGCAGAAGGTGCGCCTTAGCACGCACCTCATCGTCGATGACGACCTTCTCCCCGGAGAGCAGGCCCCAGTAGCCGTGCTTGTACGCGATGATCTCGACGTCGGGCACCAGCTCGGTGTAGCGCTCGATCAGGCCTCCCACCGCGGAGGACAGGCACGGGGCGTAGCCCCCGGCGGTGAGCAGTGCGACGCGCTGGACGGTCATGGGACGGAACCTCTTCCCTCGGGGATGCGGATACCCGGGAAGTCTATCGGCGCACCCCGACGCCCCGCGGGGACGAGGGGCCGCGGACCCGCCGCGGGCCCCATGCCCCCCGGTCCTGCGGCGTCGAAGCGATCCCGTGGCAGCGACTCACTCCCGCGGCGCCAGGGCCGCGAGGGCCTCCTCATGCAGCAGCCCGTTCGTGGCGACCGCGCTGCCGCCGAACGGGCCGTCCTCACCCTCGAGGGAGGTGAAACGCCCCCCGGCCTCGGTGACGATCGGCACCAGCGCCGCCATGTCGTGCAGCTTCAGCTCCGGCTCCGTGGCCACGTCCACCGCACCCTCCGCCAGCAGCATGTACGACCAGAAGTCCCCGTAGGCGCGGGTGCGCCAGAACCCCTGCATGAAGTTCAGCATCTGCGGCAGGCGGTCGCAGTCGACCCAACCGTGCAACGAGGAGTACGACAGGGAGGCGTTCTCGATCTCACGGACCTGCGACACCCGCAGCGGGGAGGCGGAGCTGATGCGCGGACCGGTCCAGGCGCCCGAACCGATCCCGGCCCACCAGCGCCGCGACAGAGCCGGAGCGGACACCACCCCGAGCACCACCTGGCCGTCCTCGATCAGACCGATCAGCGTGGCCCACACCGGAACACCGCGCACGAAGTTGCTGGTGCCGTCGATGGGGTCGATCACCCACTGCCGGGCGGCATGCCCTGTGGAGCCGAACTCCTCGCCGATCACCTGATCCCGGGATCGGGCCCGCGACAGCTGGGAGCGCACGATCTGCTCGGCGGTGCGATCCGCATCGGTGACCTCGGTGAGATCCGGCTTCGTCTCCACCTGCAGGTCCTGCGCGCGGAAGCGGCTCATGGTCTGCTGATCCACGGCATCGGCGAGCACGTGGGCGAGGCGGAGATCGTCGGCGTAGCGGCTGGACATGCGCTCACCCTACGATCCGCGGGCCCGCTCGCGGGGGAGGCGGAGCCCACGAACCCGCCGTCCGGGTGCCTCAGGCCTCCCAGGGGTCGTTGCGCCGCAGGGCCGCCGCCAGTCGCCGGAACGAGGCCAGACGAGCCGGTCCCGCCGTCCCGGCGCGGCCCGCTTCCACGGCCGCATCGAGAGCACAATCGGGGGCGTCCTCCAGATGGGTGCAGCCGCGGGGGCAGTCCTCCGCCAGCGGGGCGAGGTCGGCGAAGGCGTCGAGCAGGTCATCAGGATCCACGTGGCCGAGCCCGAAGGAGCGCACCCCCGGGGTGTCGATCACCCAGCCGCCCCCGGGCAGCGGCATCGCCAGAGCCGAGCTCGAGGTGTGCCGCCCCCGTCCGGTGACGGCGTTGACATGCCCGGTGGCGCGCCGTGCCTCGGGCACCAGGGCGTTGAGCAATGTCGACTTGCCCACCCCGAGTGCCCCACCAGCACACTCGTGCGGTCGGCCAGGCGGTCCCGCAGTGCGTCCAGACCGTGGACGGCCCCGTCGGGGCCCTGCTGCGTGACGACGTGGTCGAGCCCCAGCGGCGCGTAGTCGTGGAGGAAGTCCTGCGGGTCCCGCAGATCGGCCTTGGTGAGGACGAGCAGGGCCTCGACCCCGGCGACGTACGCCGCGACGAGGCAACGGTCGATCATGCCGCCGCGGGGCTCCGGGTCCGCGAGCGCCGTTACGATCACCATCAGGTCGACGTTCGCGACCAGGGGCCGCTCCGTGGCGTCGTCATCGTCGGCGCTGCGGCGCAGGAAGGAGCTGCGCTCCTCGACCCGCACGATCCGCGCGAGGGTGTCGGTGCGGCCGGAGACATCCCCGGTGAGGGCGACGATGTCCCCGGGGACGATGGGGGTGCGGCCGAGTTCCCGGGCGCGCATCGCCGTGACCTCCCGCTCCTCGGCGGTGCCGGAGCCCACGACGGTGCGCCAGCGGCCGCGGTCGACGGCCACCACCAGGCCGGGGATCGCATCGGCGTGGGCGGGGCGGTCCTTCGTCCTGGGCCGCGAACCGCGCCGGTTGGGCCGGATCCGGACGTCGGACTCGTCGTAATCCGTGAGCCGGCGACTCACCAGCTGCCGCCCGCGGGCCGATCCGTGTGCAGCATCGAGAGCCACATCCCCACGAAATCCGGGAGGGTCTTCTGGGTGGTCTCCACGTTCACCACGCGAACGTCCGGCACCCGCAGTCCGATGATCGCCGCGGCGGTGGCCATGCGGTGGTCCTCGTAGGTCTCCACCACCGCGCCGTGCAGGGGCGCCGGCATGATCTCCAGCGAGTCCTCGTGCTCGACGGTCCGGGCACCGAGGCGGTCGAGTTCGACCGCCAGGGCATGCACGCGGTCCGTCTCGTGACCTCGCAGATGTCCGATGCCGCGCAGGTGGCTGGGGGAGTCGGCCAGGGCCGCGAGCGCGGCGATGGTCGGCACCAGCTCCCCGACGGCGGAGAGGTCCGCGTCGAGGCCGTGCACGGTGCCGTCGCCGCGTACGCACACATCCGGTCCCTCCCGCCAGACGGTGCCGCCCATCCGGGTCAGCAGCTCGCGGTAGGCGTCCCCGGCCTGGGTGGTGGTCTCGGGCCAGTCCGCGATGCCGACCTCACCGCCGGCGACCAGCGCGGCGGCGAGGAACGGCCCGGCGTTGGAGAGATCAGGTTCGATGACGCGCTCCCCGGCGCGGATGGGCCCGGGGTGGACCTCCCATTCGGGTCGGCCATCGTCCCCGGTGCGCATCTGGACCTCGACCCCGGCTTCGCGCAGGGTCGCGACCGTCATCTCGATATGCGGCAGCGACGGGACCGCCGTGCCGGCGGAGCGCACCACCAGGGGTGCGTCCGCGCAGGGGGCGACCAGCAGCAGGTTGGAGATGAACTGACTGGACGCCGAGGCATCGACCTCGACGGTCCCACCCGGGAGGTGGCCGGCGCCGTGGACGGTGATCGGCAGATGACCCGCCTGTCCGTGCTCCGTCACCTCCACGCCGAGGGCGCGCAGCGCGGAGATCACCGGACCCATCGGCCGCACCAGGGCCGCGGCGTCCCCGGTGAACCGGACCGGGCCGACATGCAGGGCCGCGACCAGCGGCAGGAATCGCATGACGGTACCGGCCAGACCCGTGCTGATCTCCAGGGGCTCTGCGCTGCGGTCCGTGGGGTCGGGACGGGGAAGGGGATGCACCTCCAGGGCCGACCCATCGCCGCTGAACCGCGCGCCGAGCTGCTCCAGGCCGTCCTGCATCAGGCGGGCATCGCGGGAGACGAGGGGGTGTCGAAGCGTGCTCGGACCCTCAGCGAGGGCGGCGAGCACCAGCCAGCGGGCGGTCAGCGACTTCGACCCGGGGACGCTCACCAGAGCGTCCACCGGGCCGGTCGCGACCGGTGCCGTCCACAGGACGTCGGTCATGGGTCTCCTGGAAGAGGGGGCCGCGCGGGGCGGCGGGTCAGCGGCGCGGAGTGGCCAGCGTCCGCGAGATCTCGTCGAGAAGCTGGGAGAGGGCATCACCGCCGCCGACGGCCTGCCGGGCGGAGCGGGCGAGGTTCTGGGAGGTCGAGGTCGCGTCCCGGCGGACCTTCTTCGCGGTCTTGGCGGCCTTCTTGCCCGCCTTGGCGCGCTCGGCCTCCCGCTGCTTGCGCTCGGCCTTCTTGCGGCCCTGTTCGGCCAGCTTCTCCAGGCGGTAGCCGAGGCTCGGACGCCCGTCGTGGTCGACGACGGCGAGCAGCACGCCACCGATCAGGCCCAGGTCGGACAGCAGGGACTGCAGCTCCTGCAAGCGCTCCTCGCCGGAGAGCTCCCAGATGCGCTTGCGGCCGGCCCAGCCGACGGAGGTGGTGCCGAGGAGGAGGGCGGAGGCCAGGCGCGGCGCGGTGCCGTTGGCGTACATCAGACCGGCCGCGGCGGCGGCGACACCGGTGGCCCGCACCAGCGTGTGGGCGTCGAGGAACGACGGGGCGCTGCTGGCGGCGAACTGCTGGTTGATCTGGTCGGTGGCCTGGGGCATGACACCGAGGACGCGCTCGGGATCCGACGCGGTGCGAACACCCTCGAGGATGAACGGGGCGGCGAGGAGGGGGCGGGCGATGCTGCGGACCACAGACATGGTGACCTCACGTTCCTGGGGGAGACGATGAACCGGCGGTCGCCGGTGGATGCACCCCTCAGCCTATCGTGACCTGCGCCGCACGCAGGTCCTCAGGGCCCGCAGATCGGCAGCAGGTCCGTGCCGTATCGTCAGCGACGATGAACGCCACGGAGACCGAGCCCGAGGTGGGGGTCGCAACGGATCGAACCCCCACCGTCGAGGAGGGCGCCGCCGACGGCGCCGGCTTCGACCTGGAACGCGACGCCCTGCCGCATCTCGACGCCCTGTACGGCGGTGCCCTGCGCATGACCCGCAACCCGCAGGACGCCGAGGATCTGGTGCAGGAGACCTTCATGAAGGCCTTCCGCGCCCGGGACCGCTTCACCCCGGGGACGAACCTGCGCGCCTGGCTGTTCCGCATCATGACCAACACGTACATCTCCACCTACCGCAAGAAGCAGCGGCGCCCGCAGGAGGCGTGGAGCGACGAGGTGGAGGACTGGCAGCTGGCGCGGACGGAGTCCCACACCAGCACAGGTCTGCGCTCCGCGGAGAACGAGGCGCTGGACGCCCTGCCGGACTCCGCGGTCAAGGACGCACTGCAGGAGCTGCGTGAGGACTATCGCATGGCGGTATACCTGGCGGACGTGGAGGGGTTCTCCTACAAGGAGATCGCGGAGATCATGGACACGCCCATCGGCACCGTGATGTCGCGCCTCCATCGCGGACGCCGACAGCTGCGTGAGCTGCTCGGTGACTACGCGGTGGAGCACGGCTACGTGCGGACGGACGCGCGGGAGGAGGACGCATGAGCAGTTCGATCGGACCCTGGGGACGGCGCGACAGCGGCCGGCGAGGCCCCGGTGGGGACGCGGCGGCCGCCCCTCGCCCCGCCGACCGGTTGCAGGAGGTCGCCGACAACGAGCTGAGCCCCGCCGAGTTGGAGCGGCTTCTGGCCCACGTCGCCGAGTGCCCCGAGTGCCATGACGAACTGGAGCGGCTGCGCCGGATGAAGGCGCTGCTGCAGCGCAGCTGCCGACAGGAGGTGGCGCCGGCCGCGCTGCGGGAGCGGATCTCCGTCGCCTACCGGCGTGTGACGGTGACCTCCGCGGATGGCACCACCCGGGTGACCACGGAGCAGACGCAGATCCGACGTCACTGAGGTCTCCCAGCGTCGGGAGACCAGGAAGCCCCCGACCCTGAGGGTCGGGGCCTTCCTGGTCGTCGCGTGCTCGGCGCCTCGGCGCCCGTGCGCCACCGGTCAGGCGTTGGGACGCTTGGCGTGGTTGGCGCCGCTGCGGCGACGGGCCTTGCGCTTGCGGCCTCGCTTGCTCATGGCGCGCTCCTTTCTCGCCGGGACAGCCGGACCATTCTGCCACAGGTCTGCCGGTGCCCCTTCTGACGGGTCGCCCGGTCAGTCGGTGCCCAGCCAGCGCCCGAAGCCGCCGTGCAGGACCAGCCACGCCATGAGACCGTATCCGGTCTGACCCGGACGCTCGCCACCCGTGCGGGAGAGGTCCTCGATCCACTGGTCGTGCCCCTCCAGACCCCCGACCATGTCCACGTAGTCCACGCGACGGCGCGCGCACACGTCGTGGAACGCCGCCGAGAGCTCGCGGATCGCCTGGTTCCGACCCCGGTCCAGCCCCGGAGGCGGCCCGACGACGAAGGCGGGGGTGCGCATCCGCTCCAGCCCGTCCAGCACCTTCGCCAGGTTCAGGCGCGAGCGGGCCAGGGAGATGCCGGTGGTGACGTCTGCGGAGCCGAGACCCAGCACCACCCGGTGCTCCACCAGCCCCGCGGAGGCCGCGTGGGCGTCGGTCAGACGGGAGACGTCCTGTGTCCAGCGCTCGGCCAGTTCCGCGGAGGTCTCCTGCGGGATCGCCGAGGTGAACAGGTCGATCCGGGCGTCCGGGCCCTGCTCGCTCGCGACCGCCCGGCCCAGCCAGCCCAGCGCCCGGGCATCACCCACTCCGGCCAGGAGCTCGTCGCCCAGGGCGATCAGGCGGATGCGGGGCGGCCCGGCGGGCGTGGATGACTCGGTGGAGCTCACCGTGGTTCTCCTCTGGGACGGACGGACGGGGACGTGTGCGGGGCGGGCGGGGGCTCAAAACCGGGTGAAGGCCCGCTGCACGAGCTCCTCCTGCTCCGCCTTGTGGCGCTTGGCCGAACCGGTCGCGGGAGAGGCCGAGGCCGGGCGCGCCACATGGCGCAGGGTCCGGCCGACGTTCACCGCGAAGGTGACGGCCATGTACCCCCAGGCGCCCTGGTTGCGCGGCTCCTCCTGGACCCACACCAGTTCCGCGTCAGGGTACTGGTCGATCGCCGCATGCAGCTCCTCAGACGGCAGCGGGTAGAGCTGCTCCACCCGCACGATGGCGGTGTCGGTGATGCCCTCCGCCTCACGGTGCGCCACCAGATCCCAATACAGCTTGCCGCTGGTCAGCAGCACCCGGGTGACCTTCGACGGGTCGACGGTGGTGTCGGGGATGACCGGTCGGAACGAGCCCTCGGTGAAGTCCGCCACCGCGCTGACGGCGGCCTTGTTGCGCAGCATCGACTTGGGGGTCATGACGATCAGCGGGCGCCGCGGCTCCTGCTTGGCCTGCTTGCGCAGCAGGTGGAAGTAGTTCGCCGGCTCGGACGGCACCGCGACGCGCATGTTCTCCTCGGCGCACAGCTGCAGGAAGCGCTCCAGGCGGGCGCTGGAATGGTCCGGCCCCTGGCCCTCATACCCGTGGGGGAGGAGCAGCACGACGGACGAGTTCTGCCCCCACTTCTGCTCGGAGGCGGAGATGAACTCGTCGATGATGGTCTGCGCACCATTGACGAAGTCGCCGAACTGCGCCTCCCACAGCACCAGCGAGTCCGGGCTCTCCACGCTGTAGCCGTACTCGAAGCCGAGTGCCGCGAACTCCGAGAGGGACGAGTCGTAGACGTTGAAGCGGGCCTGATCCTCCGACAGGTGCAGCAGCGGCGTGTAGGTGTCCTGCGTCTCGTGGTCGATCAGCACGCTGTGGCGCTGGGTGAAGGTGCCGCGGCGCGAATCCTGACCGGCCAGACGGACCCGCGTGCCCTCCATGAGGAGCGAGCCGAAGGCCAGCAGCTCGGCGTAGGCCCAGTCGATGCGACCCGAGCGGGACATCTGCTGGCGCTTGCGCATCAGCGGCTCAAGCTTCGGATGCACCGCGAACCCCTCGGGCCAACCGACCTGGGCATCCCCGATGCGCTCCAGCACGGAGGCATCGACGGCTGTCTCCACCGGACCCTCCGTGCGCGCCTCACCACGCTGGGAGGCGGGCAGCTCGAACCCGGCGACCTCGGAGCGCGACGCGGCCGGGTCCTCGTCGGCGTTCGTGGACTCCGGGCCGGCGTCACGGGCTTCGGTGAAGGCCTGATCCAGGTGCTTCTGGAAGTTCCGCACCACGTCCTGGGTCTCGTCCTCGGTGAGGTCACCGCGCTCGATGAGCGTCTGCGTGTACAGCTTGCGCACGCTCGGCTTGCCATCGATGAGGCGGTACATCATCGGCTGGGTCATCGACGGGTCGTCACCCTCGTTGTGGCCCCGGCGGCGGTAGCACACCATGTCGATGACGATGTCTCGGTGGAACTTCTGCCGGTACTGGAAGGCGATCTCCGCGGCCCGCACGCACGCCTCCGGGTCGTCGCCGTTGACGTGGATCACCGCCAGCTGGGTGCCCTTGGCGATGTCGGTGGAGTAGTACGAGGAGCGTGAGCTGGTCGGCTCCGTGGTGAAGCCGATCTGGTTGTTGATGACGACGTGGATCGTGCCCCCGGTGCGGTATCCGCGCAGCTCGGAGAGGTTCAGGGTCTCGGGCACCACGCCCTGGCCGGCGAAGGCGGCATCGCCGTGGATGAGGATCGGCAGCACGGGGAAGTCGCGGCCGCCGCGCTCCAGGCGGTCCTGCTTCGCACGGGCGATGCCCTCGAGCACCGGGTTCACGGCCTCCAGGTGGGACGGGTTCGCCGCTAGGTACACCTTGGTGGTCTCCCCGTCGCGTGCGGTGTAGGTGCCCTCGGTGCCCAGGTGGTACTTGACATCACCGGATCCCAGGCTGGACTGGGTGCCCTCGAACTCGCGGAAGATCTGGCGGTAGCTCTTGCCCGCCAGGTTCGACAGCACGTTGAGGCGACCGCGATGGGCCATGCCGATGCAGACCTCTTCCACGCCGTCGTGCGCGGAGTCGTGCAGGATCGAATCCAACAGGGGGATCACGGCCTCGCCGCCCTCGAGGGAGAAGCGCTTCTGGCCGACGAACTTCGTCTGCAGGAAGGTCTCGAAGGCCTCCGCGGCGTTGAGGCGATCCATGATGTGGGTGAGCTGCTCCTTGGTGAGCGGCTCCCGCGGGGTCTCGAACTGCCGCTGCAGCCAGCCGCGCTCCTCCGGGTCCGCGAGGTGCATGTACTCCACACCGATGGTGCGGCAGTAGGCATCCCGCAGGACCTGGAGGATGTCGCGCAGCGTCATCTCCGGCTTCCCGCCCAGGCCCCGGGTGGGGAACGTGCGGTCCAGATCCCACAGGGTCAGGCCGTACGTCTGGACGTCGAGGTCGGGGTGGCGCCGCTGGCGGTACTGCAGCGGATCGGTGTCAGCCATCAGATGGCCGCGCACGCGGAAGGCGTGGATCAGGTCCATCACGTGCGCGAACTTCTCCTCCTGCGAATCGTGCAGGGGGTTGTCCGTCACCCAGCGGATCGGCTCGTAGGGGATCCGCAGGGCGGTGAAGACGCGGTCGTAGAAACCGTCCTCGCCCAGCAGCTTCGTGCTGAGGATCTTCAGGAACTCACCGCTGGCGGCGCCCTGGATGATCCGGTGGTCGTAGGTGGAGGTCAGAGTCATGACCTTGGAGATCGCGAGGTCCGCGAGGGTCTCCGCGCTCGCCCCCTGGAACGGGGCCGGGTAGTCCATGGCGCCGACACCCAGGATGGTGCCCTGACCCGCCATCAGGCGCGGGATGGAGTGCACCGTCCCGATGCCACCGGGGTTGGTCAGTGAGACGGTCGTCCCCGTGAAGTCGTCCATCGTCAGCTTGTTGGCGCGGGCACGGCGCACCACGTCCTCGTACGCCTTCCAGAAGCCCAGGAAGTCCAGCCGCTGGGCCGCCTTGATGTTCGGGACCACGAGGCCGCGGGAACCGTCGGGACGCGGCATGTCGATGGCGAGGCCCAGGTTCACGTCCTCGCGGCGCAGCATCACGGGCTTGCCGTCGCGGACCTCGAAGCCGTTGTTCATGTCGGGCAGCTCGATGATCGCCTCGACCATCGCGAAACCGATGAGGTGGGTGAAGGAGACCTTCCCCTGGCGCTGCCGCTTGAGGTGGTTGTTGATGACGATGCGGTTGTCGAACAACAGTTTCACCGGCACGTCCCGCACGCTGGTGGCGGTGGGCACGGTGAGCGACTCATCCATGTTCCGGACCACCGCGGCGGCGGGGCCGCGCAGCTTCACGACCTCCGGCTCGATCGGCTCGATATCGGCCGTGGGGGAGGGCTCGGGTGCGGTCTTGCGGGGGCGATCGGAGGTGGTGGACACCTTCGGGGCGTCGGGGGACACGGCAGCGCTGTCCTTCGCGGGGATCGGGGTGGAATCGGGGGAGGGCGAGGCGGCCGAGGAACGCTCGTCGCCGTCGACCGTCGAGCGATCGGCCGGGTCGGCCGCGGGGGTCTTCTCCGGATCCACCGGGGCAGGTTTCTGCGCCTCGGTCGTGGACGCGTCCGACGCAGTCGCCGCGGCGGCCGCAGCCGATGGGTCCGACTCCGCCGACTCCCCGGTCGGCGCCGACTCAGCCGGGGTGGTCATCTCCGACGCCCCGGCCGTTCCGGTCTGCCGCTGGGCGAAGAAGGACGCCCAACTCGGGTCGACGCTGGAGGGGTCGCGCGTCCACTGTTCGTGCAGCTCGTCGACGAGCCACTGATTGGGTCCAAACTCCGGTTCCTGGTCCACATCTGCCACGGACCGTGTCTGCTCTGACACCCTCGGATCGCCAGCCTTCTCATCTTGTCGGGAGCGGTCGGACCAACCCTACCCTTTGGGACGTTCCCCGTCCTGCGGATCCGAGACGTGGTCCCGCCGAGGCAGAGTGAGGCGGATGCGGGAGCTGGCCTCCGGCCCCGACGCCGCGTCCCGGCCGGGGTCGGCGACCTCGATGGTGCCGTCATGCAGCTCCGCGACCCAGCGCGCGATCGCCAGGCCCAGCCCGGTGCCTCCGGTGGCGTCGGCCCCACCGCCGCGCTGGAACCGCTCGAACACGCGCTCGCGCTCGTCGCGGGGGATGCCGGGGCCGTCGTCCTCCACCTCGATCCACACCGATCGGCCGTCCTCGCCCTCCCCGGCGCGCAACCGCACCTGTCCGCCCGGTGGGGTGTGGCGCCCCGCATTGTCGAGCAGGTTCGCGATCACCTGGTGCAGCCGGGCGGGATCGGCCTGCACCCACAGGTCGCGCGGCCGGACATCGACCAGCCAGCGCACCTCCCGGCCCCGCGCGGCGGCCGCCAGCTGGGCGGCATCCACTGCTTCGTGCAGGAAGGGCAACAGGTCGATGCGCTGCCGGTCCAGGGCGGCCACCCCGGCGTCGATCCGCGACAGATCCAACAGGTGGTCCACCAGTTCGCTCAGCCGCTCCGTCGCGGTCAGGGCCACCCCGAGGGACCGTTCGTCGGGGGCGGTGACACCGTCGACCAGGTTCTCGAGCTGACCGCGCAGGGCCGCCACCGGTGTGCGCAGCTCATGGGACACGTTCGCCACCAGGTCGCGGCGCAGGCGGTCGGTCTGCTCCAGATCGCGGGCCATCACCGTGAACGCCTCCGCCAGCTGCCCCACCTCATCCCGGCTGGTGGCATCGATGCGCTGGGAGTAGTCGCCGCGGGCCATGGCCCGGGCCGCCCGCGTCATCTGTCGTAACGGGCGGGTCATGCCGCGCGCGAGGATCTGGGTCACCACGAGACACAGGGCGACGACGACGGGGATGGTGACCCACGGCGGGACGGAGGAGCGCAGACCCGCCCATGTCAGCACCGCCCCGACGGTCACGGTGGTGGCGACCAGGACCCCCAGCTTGACCTTGAACGACCGCAGAGGATCCAGGGGCCGCACGTCCAGACCCTCCCATGGGTCATGGGCGGGTCGCCGCTCGGGCCGCCCGGAGCGCTGATCGGACACCCCGGTCTCAGGCATCGCCCTCGCCCGGGGCACTGAGGGCGTAGCCGACGCCGTGCACGGTGCGGACCAGATCCGCCCCGAGCTTCCGGCGCAGTGCCTTCACATGGGAGTCGACGGTGCGGGTGCCGGTGGCGTCTACCCAGTCCCACACCTCCGCCAGCAGCTGCTCCCGGGTCAACACGGTGCCGGGGGCCTGGGCCAGGCAGACGAGGAGGTCGAACTCCGTCGGGGTGAGGTGCGCGGGGACACCCCCACGGGAGACCCGGCGTGCGGCCCGGTCGATCACCAGATCGCCGATCTGCACCACGGGGGCGCTGCCGGGGGAGGACTCCATCGTCTGGGGGGTGCGCCGAACCCGCCGCAGCAGGGCCTTCAGCCGCGCCACCAGTTCGCGCTGGGAGAAGGGCTTGGTCATGTAGTCATCGGCACCGACCCCCAGGCCGACCAGCATGTCCGTCTCGTCGTCCCGCGCAGTCAGCATGAGCACCGGCACGGGGTCCTCCGCCTGGATGCGTCGGCACACCTCGAGACCGTCGAAACCGGGCAGCATCACATCGAGGACGACCAGGTCGGGTCGCACCCGCTGCACCGTCTCCACCCCGCCGGGCCCATCGCCGGCGAGCTCGACCCGCCAGCCCTCGGCCTCGAGGCGGTCGGCGATGGCTCGGGCGATGGCGGGTTCGTCCTCCACCACCACGACGGTGGTCGGGGCATCCTGCGGCGGAGTCGGGGTGTGCGTCGACATGGTCACAGGGTAGGACGGTGTGCCTGCCAGCCCGTAGACTCCGGGCATCATGCGCTCGAGTTCCGCCGACGCCCCCGGGTCCAGTCCCCGGGCGCGTCTTCCGCGCCGCCCTGTCCCGCCCGCCTCCGCGTGCCCGACCCGCCCCTCGATCCGGCCTCGCCCGGTCGGGGCCCCGAGGGCTGAGGTGAGCTCCCGATGACCTGGCTTCTGCTGGGCGCCGGGGTGCTGTTGACTCTCGGCACCGCCGTCTTCGTCGCCTCCGAGTTCTCCCTCGTCGCCCTCGACAAGCACACGGTGGAGAAGGCCGTGCAGAACGGGGATCGTCGCGCCGCCGGTGTACTCCGGGCTCTGACCCACCTGTCGACGAACCTCTCGGGAGCGCAGGTGGGCATCACCATCACCACGCTGCTGTTCGGCTTCGCGGTGCAGGAACCGCTCGCCTCGTTGCTGGCGCCACTGGCGCAACGGGTGGGGCTGTCATCCACCCTTGCGGGCACCGTCAGCGTGATCGCCGCGATGGCCATCGCGTATGCGTTCTCGATGCTCGCCGGGGAGCTGGTGCCGAAGAACCTCGCCATCAGCGCACCGATGGCCACCGCCAAGGTGGTGGCGCCGATCCAGCATGCCTTCACCCTGCTCTTCCGCCCGTTGATCGCGGTGTTCAACGCCACCGCGAACACCCTGCTGAGGCTGGTCGGCATCGAACCGCAGGAGGAGCTGTCCGCGGCGCGCTCACCCGCGGAGCTCGACTCCCTGGTGCGACACTCCGCCCGGTCCGGGAAACTGGACTCCGGCACCGCGGTGCTGCTCTCGCGCACCATCCACCTCTCCGAGCGCACCGCTGCGGACGTCATGACCCACCGCGGGGCCATGGTCTCGATCCCGGCCGACGCCACCGCCTCGGATGTGCTGGAGCTGAGCCGCGAGACCGGCCACAGCCGTTTCCCCGTCATCGACGGCGGCGAGGATGACGTCCTGGGCATCGTGCAGGTGCGTCAGGCGGTCTCCGTGCCCCGCGCGGAACGTTCCGCCACGTCGGTGCGCAGCCTCGTCGCCGAGGTGCCCCGCGTGCCCGAGACGGTGAGCCTCGACGCCCTGCTGATGGACCTGCGCGACCTCGGGGCGCAGCTCGCGGTGGTCGTCGACGAGTACGGCGGTACGGCGGGCATCGCCACCCTGGAGGACGTGGTCGAGGAGATCGTCGGCGAGGTCTCCGACGAGCACGACGACGACCAGCACGAGCGGTACACGGAGGAATCCGATCGTGGGTGGACGGTCTCCGGGCTCATGCGTCCCGACGAGATCCGCCGCGAACTCGGGGTCCGCATCCCCGAGTCACCGTCCTACGACACCCTCGGCGGGCTCGTGATGGACCTGCGGCGACGCATCCCCGTGGTCGGTGATGTGGTCGAGGCCGACGGGGTCCGGCTCGAGGTCCTGGAGATGGACGGCCGACGCGTGGACCAGGTCCGCCTGCAGGTCCTGGAGGATTCCGCCCTGATCGCCCGCCAGGACGAGGAGGACGACGATGAGTGACACGGCCGCGCTCCTGCTGGGCCTGGCCATGTTGGTCGGCAACGCCTTCTTCGTCGGCGCGGAGTTCGCGATCATGAGCGCTCGCCGCTCACAGATCGAGCCGCTCGTCGACCAGGGGCGCCCCGGGGCCCGCACCGCGCTGTGGGCGATCCAGCACGTGTCGCCGATGCTGGCGGCCGCGCAGTTCGGCGTCACCGTGTGCTCGGTGACTCTGGGTGCCGTCGCCGAACCGGCCATCGCCCACCTGCTGGAACCGCAGTTCGAACGCTTCGACGTCCCGGAGTCGCTGGTGCATCCGCTGGCCTTCGCCATCGCGCTGCTCATCGCCTCGTACCTGCACGTCGTGCTGGGCGAGATGGTCCCCAAGAACATCTCGATCGCGATGCCGGTCGCCGCCGTGCTGGTGCTCGCCCCGCCGCTGGTGCTGATCGCCCGGCTCATCACGCCCATCATCTGGCTGCTCAACCACACCGCGAACACGATCCTGCGGATGATCGGGATCGAACCCCGTGACGAGGTGGAGAGCGAGTTCACCGCCGAGGAGATCGCGGCGATCGTGGACGAGTCCCGCCGTGAGGGCCTGCTGGCCGACGATCAGGGATTGCTGCACGGGGCCATCGAGTTCTCCGGGCACCTGGCGCGTGACGTGATGGTTCCGATGGATCGGGTCACGACCGTCACCTACGACGTGTCGCCGGCGGAGATCGAGGAGATCGTCGCCCGCACCGGGTACAGCCGGATCGGAGTGCGCAACGACGCCGGCGACCTCGTCGGATACCTGCACCTGAAGGATGTGCTGCTGCCCCCGGACGCCTCCGAGGAGGACTACGAGCGGCCCATCCACCCCGGGATCGTCCGGGCGGTGGTGTCGGTGGCCGATGACGACGACGTGGAGGAGGCTCTGCGCGCCATGCAGTACAACGGCGCGCACATGGCCCGCGTCGACTCCGCGGCCGCACGCAGCATCGGTGCCGTGTTCCTCGAGGACGTGCTCGAGGAGCTGGTCGGCGAGGTCAAGGATGTGATGCAGGCCCGCCGGGTCTGAGTCGTCCGTCAACCCCCGTCCAACCGGCGCGGGATGTCGTTAAAGCATTGGCAATACCTCCGCCTCAGTCGCTCTCAGAGCGTTCCCAGGTGACTACCGTGGACACGGTTGTTCGGTGACGTGCTTCGTCCCCCGAGTCGTCCCCGATCGCCGTGACCCCCGTCCCCGATCGGAAGAGGTATCCGTGGGCCAGCATCGCGCCGCCGGACCCTGCGCCGTCCGCCCGCTCCGTCCTGCCCCGAAGGGTGCCCACCGGGACCCGGCAGTGAGGACCGGTGCGGTGAAGGTCGGCATGATCGGTGCTCTGGCCACGGCCACGATCGCTGTCCCCCTCGCCTCCGCCTCCGCGGGCACCGCCCACGCCCCCGCGGTCCAGCCCGCGGCCGCCCCTGCGGCCCCGGCCGCGGCCCCGACGGTCGCCGAGCCCATCCAGATCCCGGTGCTCGCCGCGCAGCCGAGCGAGCCCGCGCCCTCGGCCTCCGAGGCCGCTGCCTCCCAGGGAGCCGGGGCGCCCGCGCAGGCCGCCACGGCCGGGATCCGCCCGACCGATGCCGACGCGACGCGTTCCGGTGGTGACCGCGCTGCGGTCTCCTCCGCCGCGGCGCAGAGCGTCCCCCTCGGAACCGATGACTCCGCCACCGCTCTCGACATCAGTGCGCCGGTCGCGCAGGAGCCGTCGACGGACGCCGAGGACCTGCCGGGGGACGAGCGCGGCAGTGACGCGACCGAGGGTGACGGTGAGAACGCGAGGGACGCCGGCCCCGCGGCCCCGGCCTCCGCCTCCGGATACATCCGGCCCGTCGACGGGACGATCACCTCGGGGTACGGCATGCGCGTGCACCCCGTGCTGGGGTATCGGAAGATGCACAACGGTGTCGACTTCGACGCCTCCTGCGGCACCCCGGTGCACGCGGCGGCCTCCGGCACCGTGGTGGCCGTCGAGTACCACCGCACCTCCGGCAAGCGCGTGAAGATCGACCACGGCGACGGTGTCATCACCGGGTACTACCACCTGCAGAGCTTCGACACCTCGGTGGGGGAGACCGTCTCCCAGGGCGAGGTGATCGGCCGCGCCGGCAGCACCGGTCGGTCCACCGGCTGCCACCTCCACTTCGCGAAGATGGACGCCGCCGGGGACTACTCCGACCCGATGACCCTCCTGCGCTGAGCGCAGCATCCGCAGGGAGCGTTCCGGCATGAGTGTGGTCCTGGGCGTCGAGTCGTCGTGCGACGAGACCGGTTTCGGGATCGTCGCGGACGGTGTCCTGCTGGGGCAGGGACTCGCGTCCAGCGCCGCCCAGCACGCCGAGTTCGGGGGCGTGGTCCCCGAGATCGCCGCCCGCGCTCATCTGGAGGCCGCGGTCCCCACGTTGCAGCTGGCGCTGCAGGACGCCGGGGTGGAGCTGGGGGACATCACCCATGTGGCCGCCACCTCCGGGCCCGGGCTGGCGACCGCCGTCCACGTGGGCCTCGCCGCGGCGAAGTCCATCGCCTGGTCTCTGGACCTCCCGCTCTACGGGGTGCACCACCTGGCCGGGCATGCCGCCGCCGACACCCTGGAGCACGGACCGCTGCCCGAACGCAGCATCGTGCTGATCGTCTCCGGCGGGCACAGCTCGATCCTCCACGTCGGGGATCTGGTGCGCGATCCGATCGAACACCTCGGTGACACGCTGGATGACGCCGCCGGGGAGGCCTTCGACAAAGTCTCTCGGCTGCTCGGCCTCGGATACCCCGGCGGCCCCGCGATCTCCCGCGCCGCTCAGGGCGGGGACCCCACCGCCTTCGCCTTCCCGCAGGCGCTGATGAGGGCCGACGACCCGCGCTACACCTTCTCCTTCTCCGGGTTGAAGACGTCCGTCGCGCGCACTGTCGAGACGTTGGAGCGCCGCGGTGAGCCGGTGCCCGTCGCGGACGTCGCCGCGTCCTTCGAGGCGGCGGTCGTCGATGCACTGGTCACGAAGGCGCTGCGGGCGGTCCAGGATCGGGGGCTGGACACCCTGGTGATCGTCGGCGGTGTCGCGGCGAACGCGCGCCTGCGGGCCGTCGCCCAGGAACGCTGCGACGCCCTGGGGGTGCAGTTGCGGGTGCCGCCGCCCTCGCTGTGCACCGACAACGGCGCCATGATCGCCGCCGTCGGCGACCTGTTGGTACGGGCCGGGGCGGAGCCCAGCGGTCTGGGCATCGGCGCGGACCCGTCGGCGGTGCTGCACGGAGCGCAGCTGCCCCTGCCGTGACCCGATCGCACAGGTGAGCTGCGCCTCACCGAGGCGACGGCTCCACCTGGACGGCCGATCAGGGCCGCATCGTTGCTACACTGGATCGGTCCGCCCGCGTAGCTCAGTGGATAGAGCGTCTGCCTCCGGAGCAGAAGGTCGTAGGTTCGAATCCTGTCGCGGGCACCAGGTCCCGAGAGAATCTCTTGAGACGACGCAGCACCACAGACGAAGCCCGCCACCGTTCTCGACGGTGGCGGGCTTCGGCTGTCTGTGGCGTCGGACGACCGACCCGCGGGCCCGGCGCGTCTCAGCCGCGGGCCCGCCGCAGTTCCAGGACCCGCTGCAGGAGCGCTGTGGCGGCCTCGGGATCGGAGATCCGCAGGCTCGCCGCGGTCTCCCCCTCGCCGACCTTCACCGGGACGTCGCCGTCCTCCGCCAGTGCGAACACCGTCTCGTCGGTGACGTCATCGCCGAGGTACAGCCAGGCATCGGCGGCGCAGGCCCGGGCGAGCGCCTCCAGGGCCGCGCCTTTCGAGGAGTGCACCACGGAGAACTCGACGACCTCCTTGCCCGGCACCACGTTCACATCCGGCAGCGAGCGGGCGTACTCCAGGGCGTCCTCGGTGGCGTTCACCGCGCCACGGCCGCGGGCGTTGCGCGTATGCAGCACCGCGGCGGTCGGCTTCACCTCGACCTCCGCACCCGGGTGCTGATCGGCGATCCGCTGCAGCGTGCGGGTGATGGAGGCGAGCAGAGCCTCGCGGCCCTCATCCATCGTCAGTGCTGCGGCGTCGAGCACCCCGGCGTTCATCTCCGCCGGCAGGGCGCCGACCTCCGCACCGTGGCTGCCCACCAACACCACCGAACTGGGCATCCGCGTGTGGCGGTCGAGGTCTGCGAGGGCGCGGCCGGAGATCAGGGCGACGTTCACCCCGCCGAGCTCGGCCAGGTCCCGCAGGGCACCGAGAGCGCGCTGATCCGGCTGCACCGCGTCCCGGTCGGAGACGATCGGCGCCAGCACCCCGTCGAAGTCCGAGGCCACAAGGATCCGCGGGGTGTGGACGAAGGCCTCCAGGGCCGCGGAGAGGTCCTCGTCCGTCGTGTCCTCCCCGTCGGCCAGACGGATGGTGGGGGTGCTCGGTTCCTCCGGCTGACCGGTGCTCTCCAGTTCCGCGAGGAAGGCGTGGGCCCAGGCCTGCACGTCATGGTCCATCACCTGGCGCCGCAGCGAGCGCATCGCCTCCTCCTGCTCGTCATCCGGCATCCGCAGGGCGCGCAGGGTGGCGGCCTTCAGCTCATCGATGTCGTGAGGGTTCACCAGGATCGCAGCGCGCAGCTCGTCGGCGGCCCCGGCGAACTCGGAGAGCACCAGGACGCCGCGCAGATCGGGACGGGACGCCACATACTCCTTCGCCACCAGGTTCATGCCGTCACGCAGCGCCGTCACGAGCACCACGTCAGCCGCCATGTACAGGGCCGTCATGTCACACCGGGAGAAGGAGCGATGCTGGTAGGAGATCGCCGGGCGGCCGATCGGGGCGAAGTCGCCGTTGATGCGGCCGACGGTCAGCTCCACCTCGTCGCGCAGTTGCCGGTAGGCCTCCACCCGCTCCCGCGACGGCGTGGCGACCTGCACGAAGACGGCGTCGTGCGGGTCCACCGCCCCGTCGTTCAGGAGCTCACCCCAGGCCTTGAGGCGGTGACGGATGCCCTTGGTGTAGTCGAGACGGTCGACTCCCAACACGATCTTCGCCGGGTCGCCGAGCTCGCGTCGCAGCTGAGCGGCGCGCTCGCGCACGTCCTCGTCCTCCGTCAGCGCGCTGACGGCGCGGGAGTCGATGGAGATGGGGAAGGTGCCGGCGGTGACCCCCCGGGCCGGGGCGGTACCGATCCCCGGGACCGTCACCCGCTGGCCGTCGACGTGGTAACCCAGCAGCCGTCGGACGGAGCTGAGGAAGTTCTGGGCATCGTTCTCGCGCTGGAAGCCGACCAGGTCGGCGCCGAGCAGACCGCGCACCACCTGCTTGCGTTTGGGCAGCTGGGCGAACAGCTCGAAGGGAGGGAACGGGATGTGGTTGAAGAAGCCGATGCGCACATCCGGACGGGCCGCGCGGATCATCTCGGGCACCAGCTGCAGCTGGTAGTCGTGCACCCAGATGGTGCCGTTCGGGGCGGCCACCTCAGCGGCGGCCCGGGCGAAGCGCCGGTTCGCGCTGACGTAGGCGTCCCACCAGGCGCGGTGGAAGGACGGGGCGGCGATCACATCGTGGTACAGGGGCCACAGCGTGCCGTTGGAGAACCCCTCGTAGTACTTCTCCACCTCATCCTGCGTCAGCATCACCGGGTACAGGTGCATGCCGTCGGCCTGGAACGGTTCGAGGTCCTCGTCGGGGGAGCCGGGCCAGCCCACCCAGGCACCCGAATCGACGGTGCGCATCACCGATTCCATGGCGGTGACCAGGCCGCCAGGACTGGTCACCCATTCGGTGGCGCCGTCGGGGAGGGTCTTCGCATCCACCGGCAGTCGGTTGGCGACGATGACGAGGTCATGGGTGGGCACAGCGGGCTCCTTACGACGCAGGGCCGGACTCCCCGAGGCTACCAACGCCGGGTGACAGTCGACCGGGGCGGGAACCGACCGGACGGCGGCGGCACCGGGTCGCTCCCCATGTCAGAGGATGGACCGTCGCCCGGTCGCCGAGGCGGGCACCGTAGGGTGCGGGCGTCCGTCCCCGGTCCGCCTGTTCCACACCCACCCCTTCCGGAGGTCCTCCCATGCGCGCCCATGAGGCCGGTGCCCTGCACGGCAACGATGCGAGCCCCAGCTGGTTGCCGTACCCGCAGGACGTCAACGCCCTGATCCCCGGGCTGTGGTCGGCCGGGACCCGTCGCGCCGAGAACGGGGGCCTGGAGATCGGCGGCGTCGGGGTGGACCGTCTCGCCGAGGAGGTCGGCACGCCGACGATGGTCGTCGACGAGCAGGACTTCCGGGGCCGGGCCCTGCGGTTCCGCGCCGCCTTCGAGGAGGCCTTCGGCGGGCTCGGGGGTGCAGAGGTCTCCTACGCCGGCAAGGCGTTCCTGTGCCGTGAGGTGGCGCGGTGGGTCGCAGCCGATGGTCTCTCCCTGGATGTGTGCTCCGGCGGGGAGCTCGCCGTGGCGCTGCGTGCCGATTTCCCCGCCGAGCGCATCACCCTGCACGGCAACAACAAGTCCGACACCGAGATCCGTCGGGCGCTCGAGGCCGGTGTCGGTCGGATCGTGCTGGACTCCCTGGAGGAGGTCGACCGGGTCGCCGCCCTCGCCGAGGAGCTCGGCACCGTCGCTCCGGTCATGCTGCGGATCACCACCGGCGTCGAGGCGCACACGCACGAGTTCATCGCCACCGCCCACGAGGATCAGAAGTTCGGCATCTCCCTCACCTCCGGGGATGCCTTCGAGGCGGCCCGGCGGGTGCTCGCCCGTCCGGAGCACCTGGAGCTGCAGGGCATCCACTCCCACATCGGTTCGCAGATCTTCGACGTGGGCGGTTTCGAGGTGGCGGCCCGGCGGGTGCTGCGCCTGGTGCGGGACGTGCGCGACCGGCTCGGCCACGAGATCCGCACCGTGGACCTCGGCGGCGGTTTCGGCGTCATGTACAACACCCAGCACACCCCGCAGACCCCGGAGCAGCTCGCACAGGGCCTCGCCCGGATCGTGGGGGAGGAGTGCGATGAGTTGGACCTGCAGCCGCCGCGGATCCTGGTGGAGCCCGGCCGTGCCATCGCCGGCCCCTCCACGCAGACCCTCTACACCGTCGGCACGGTGAAGGATGTGCAGCTGGGCGGCCCGCATCACCGGGTGTACGTCGCGGTGGACGGCGGGATGAGCGACAACATCCGCACCGCCCTGTACGACGCCGACTACTCCTGCCTGCTCGCGGGCCGCGTCTCCGACGCCGAGCCGGTGGTGGTACGTGTGGTCGGCAAGCACTGTGAGAGCGGCGACATCGTCGTCAAGGACGAGTACCTCCCCGCCGACGTACGACGCGGAGACCTGATCTCGGTGCCGGTCACCGGCGCCTACTGCTACTCCCTGGCGTCCACCTACAACCATGTGCCGCGGCCCGCCGTGGTGGCGGTGCGTGACGGCGAGATCCGCCCGCTGATGCGCCGCGAGACCGAGGACGATCTCTTCGCCCTCGACGCCGGCTGACCACTGCGCCCGACCCTCCCGCCCCCGACACCCACGTTCATCCGCACCGCGCGCACGCCGGTGCGACCGCTACAGTCCCGGTGACGATCCCCGACGATCCACCCCCGGGACGGTGAGGAGACCCCATGACCGAGACCCTTCGCACGACCCCCCTGCGCGTGGCGGTGCTGGGCGCCGGGACCGTCGGTTCCGAGGTGCTGCGCCTGCTCGCCGAGCAGCAGGAGGACCTCGCCCAGCGCATCGGCGCCCCCCTCGAGGTGATCGGGGTGGCGGTGCGAGACCTCGACCGCGACCGCGGACCCCACGTGGATCGGGCTCTCCTCACCGAGGACGCCGACTCCCTCGTCGAACGCGCCGACCTGGTGGTGGAGGTGATGGGTGGCCTCGAACCGGCTCGCTCCCTGCTGCTGCGGGCCCTCGGCAACGGCGCGAGCGTCGTCACGGCCAACAAGGCCCTGCTCGCGGCCGATGGTGCGGCGCTGTACCAGGCTGCCGACGACCACGGCGTCGACCTGCACTTCGAGGCGGCCGTGGCGGGGGCGATCCCCCTGGTGCGCCCGATCCGCGAGTCCCTCGCCGGCGACCGCATCGAGCGTGTGCTCGGCATCGTCAACGGCACCACCAACTTCGTGCTCGACCTCATGACCCGCAGCGGTGCCGGCTTCGACGATGCTCTCGCCCTCGCGCAGGAGAAGGGCTTCGCGGAGGCTGACCCCACCGCGGATGTGGAGGGGCTGGACGCCGCGGCGAAGGCCTCGATCCTCGCCTCCCTCGCCTTCCACACGCGCGTCGGCATCCAGGACGTCCACTGTGAGGGCATCACCCGCGTGCGGGCGGAGGACATCGCCGCCGCCACCCGCATGGGCCGCGTGATCAAGCTGCTGTCGATCGTGGAGCGGGTCGAGGGGCCGGAGGGGGAGCGGGTCTCCGCCCGGGTGTACCCGGCGCTGCTGCCTGCCTCGCATCCGCTCTCGTCCGTGGCGGAGGCGTACAACGCGGTGTTCGTCGAGGCGGACGCCGCCGGGTCCCTCATGTTCTACGGTCAGGGTGCCGGGGGTGCTCCCACGGCGTCGGCGGTCCTCGGTGATCTGGTGGCGGTGGCGCGGCAGCGCGTCCACGGCGGCAAGGGGCCGGGGGAATCCAGCTATGCCGAACTGCCGATCGCCCCGATCGACACCCTGCGCACCGCCAACTACCTTTCGCTCACGGTGCACGACCGCCCGGGTGTGCTCGCCGAGATCGCCGGCATCCTCTCCGCGCACGGGATCTCGATCTCGACGCTGCACCAGGAACCGCTGCTCTCGGACGCGGCCCTCCCGGAGGAGGGCGAGCAGCGCGCGCGGATCGGTATCGTCACCCACCGGGCCGAGGAGTCGGCCGTGCGGGAGGCCTGCGAGCGCCTGGAGGCCACCGACGCGGTGATCTCGCTCGACTCCCGCCTGCGGGTGGAGGGGGACTGACCGCGATCCGGTGGGCCGGCGGCGCGGCGCGCCCCGCATCCGTCACCGTCCGCCGCGCGGACGTCGGCGCATGCGCCGGGCCCGGCCCCGGATAATGGCCGCATGGCACACCAGTGGCGCGGCGTCCTCGCCGAGTACCGAGAGCACCTGCCGTTCGAGAACGGCGAGACCCTCCTCACCCTCGGGGAGGGGGGCACCCCGCTGGTGCATGCGCCGACCCTCTCCTCGACGGTCGGTGCGGAGGTGCACGTGAAGGTGGAGGGCATGAACCCCACCGGCTCGTTCAAGGACCGCGGCATGGTCTCGGCCATGTCCCGCGCCCTGAACGACGGCGCCCGTACCGTGGTGTGCGCCTCCACCGGCAACACCAGTGCCTCGGCCGCCGCCTACGCCACCCGGGCGGGCCTGGACTGTGTGGTGCTCCTTCCCCAGGGGAAGATCGCGGCCGGGAAACTCGCCCAGGCGATCGTCCACGGCGCCCGCCTGGTGGCGGTCGACGGCAACTTCGACGACTGCCTGGAGATCGCCCGCAAGCTCGATGCCCAATACCCGATCGAGCTCGTGAACTCCGTGAACCCGTGGCGTCTTCAGGGGCAGAAGACAGCCGCCTTCGAGATCTGTGACGCCCTCGGCCGGGCGCCGGACGTGCACGTGCTGCCGGTCGGCAACGCGGGGAACATCTCCGCCTACTGGATGGGCTTCCGCGAGTACCACGAGAAGGGCATCGTCGACGCGACGCCGGCCCTGTGGGGGTACCAGGCCGCGGGGGCCGCGCCCTTCGTCGCGGGCCGCCCCATCCCGGATCCGGAGACCGTCGCGACCGCCATCCGCATCGGCGCACCCGCCTCTTGGGACCTCGCCACCGCCGCGCGCGACGACTCCGGCGGCCACATCGAAGCCGTCACCGATGAGCAGATCCTCGCCGCCCAGCAGATCCTCGCCTCCGAGGTCGGAGTGTTCGTGGAACCGGCCTCGGCGGCCTCGGTCGCGGGTCTGCTGCAGGCCGCCGAGCAGGGCCGGGTGCCCCACGGGGCCACCATCACCGTCACCGTGACCGGGAACGGGTTGAAGGACACGGAGACCGCTCTGCGCGGGGCGGACATCACGCCCACGCTGATCCCCGTCGATGTGTCGGCGGCGGCCGAGGCGATGGGCCTGTGAGGATCAGCCGACAGCAGGCCCGGGTCCGTGTCCCCGCCACCAGCGCCAACCTGGGGCCGGGTTTCGACTCCCTCGGCCTGGCCCTGGAGCTGCACGACACGGTCGAGGTGACCGCCATGGCCGGCGGGCTCGAGATCGAGGTGGAGGGGGAGGGCGCCGAGTCGGTGCCCCGCAGCGAGGACCATGCGGTGCTCCGGGCGCTGCGCGAGGGCCTCGACCATCTCGGTGCCCCGCAGATCGGGGTGCGGATGCGCTGCCGCAACCGGATCCCCCATGGCCGGGGCCTCGGATCCAGCGCCGCCGCCGTCGTCGCCGGACTGCTGCTGGCGCGCGAGCTCGTCGCGGAGCCCGAGGCACTGCCGGACGTGGAGCTGCTCGATCTCGCCTCTCGCCTGGAGGGCCACCCGGACAATGCTGCTCCCGCGCTGCTCGGCGGTGTGACGGTCTCCTGGACAGCCCCCGAAGGAGCGCGGGCGGTGCGCCTGGACACCTCCGCCACGGGACAGGCCCTGGCGCCGGTGGTGCTGCTGCCCTCGGGCGCCCTGTCGACCCGCACCGCCCGCGGGCTGCTGCCCGCCGAGGTGCCCCATGCGGATGCCGCCTTCACCGCCGGCCGTGCGGCACTCCTGGTGCACGCCCTGACCCGCGATCCGGCGCTGCTGTTCGAGGCCACCGAGGATCGTCTTCACCAGGCCTATCGCGCCGCGGCCATGCCCCAGTCGATCGAACTGGTGCGGGTGCTGCGCGCCGAGGGGCACGCTGCTGTCGTCTCCGGGGCGGGCCCCTCGGTGCTGGTGCTCGGCGGGCCGGGGGAGGGTCTGAGGGACCTGGTGCGCCGGGTCGTGGACGATCCCGCGGCCTGGAGGATTGCGCGGATGGGGATCGACGGGTGTGGTGCTACCCCTGTGGTAGCCTGACGGCGCGTCCGCACCGCACGTCGAGCGGGCGGGGCCGCCCCCGCCGTGACGTCCTCCGGCGCATTCCCGTCCGACTCCCCGGCAGGCGCCCCTGCGCTGCCGTCGGAGAGAGCGGAATGACGCACCATCCCGCCTGAGCAGTCCCCGGGACCCCTCACCACGGCAGGTCCCGCACTGCGACGCCGACGACGCGCACGCCCGGCCATCGGCCCCAGCGCGACGCGTCCCCACCTCTGCACGGGGCACCGCCCCTCATGGAAGGACACCGGGTGACCGACACCACGGACCACAACGATTCCTCCGCGTCCCTGGGCGCGAAGAAGCTCGCCGAGCTCCAGGAGCTCGCCGCCGCGCGCGGTATCAAGGGCTATCGCCGTCTGCGCAAGGGAGAGCTGCTCGAGGCCCTTCGTGGCGGTGCCGCCCCGTCGGCGGCCCCGGTCGCGCAGCCGTCTCCTGGCGGTGACGCGCCCGCCGTGGCGCCGACCGACCGAGCGCAGGCGCCGCAGGGCGCTGAGCGCGATACGCCGCGTCGGGACCAGCGCGATCTCGGGATCGAGCTGCCGGAGCGTCCGCGTGAGGACCGACGGGGCCAGCGCGAGGACCGCGATGCGCGCGAGAACCACCGGCCCCAGCGTGAGGATGCGCCGCAGGAGCGCCGTGAGATCGATCAGCGTGACCGTGACCAGCGCGACCGCGGGGACCAGCGCGAGGGAGGCGACCAGCGCGACCGTAGCGACCAGCGCGACCGCGGGGAGCGCCGGGACCGAGGCGACCGCGGCGAGCGTGAACATCGCCGCCCCCAGCGGGTCGAGGACATCGAACTGCCCGCCCGCTCCGGTGAGGGCCGGGACGGGGAGGATCGCGACCGGCGTGACGCCCGCGGGGAGGACGGCGACGACGACCGACGCGGCCGCCGCTCCCGCAACCGCTCGCGCGATCGCAAGCGCCGCGGCCGCGGGGGCAACGGGGTCCAGGGCGGTCCCTCCGGACAGGGCCCGCAGGAGGACGCCGATCCCGAGGTGCGCGAGGGGGAGGAGCTGGTGCCCGTCGCCGGCATCCTCGATGTGCGCGACGGCACCGCCTACGTGCGCACCACCGGTTACCTGCCCGGCACCAGCGATGTCTTCGTCTCGCAGAACCAGCTGAAGAAGTACGGGCTGCGGCGGGGTGACGCCATCGTCGGGCAGATCCGCGCCCCCAAGGAGGGGGAGGAGCAGCCCACCGAGCCGCCGCAGCACGGCGGCCGGCGCCGCGGCAAGGGCGGTGGCCCGGGCAAGTTCGCCGCCCTGGTGCAGGTCGACACGGTCAACGGCATGTCCCCGGAGCGCGCCCGCGCCCGCGTGGATTTCTCCAAGCTGACCCCTCTGTACCCGGATCAGCGTCTGCGTCTGGAGACCGCCCCCACCGCCGTCTCGCAGCGCGTCATCGACCTCGTCGCCCCGATCGGCAAGGGCCAGCGCGGCCTGATCGTCGCCCCGCCGAAGGCCGGCAAGACGATGATCATGCAGCAGATCGCGAACGCCATCACCACGAACAACCCCGAGGTGCACCTCATGGTCGTGCTCGTCGATGAGCGCCCCGAGGAGGTCACCGACATGCAGCGCACGGTGAAGGGCGAGGTCATCGCCTCGACCTTCGACCGCCCGGCGTCGGACCACACCATCGTCGCCGAGCTGGCCATCGAGCGGGCCAAGCGACTGGTGGAGCTGGGCCGGGACGTGGTGGTGCTGCTGGACTCCCTCACCCGCCTGTCCCGTGCCTACAACCTCGCGGCCCCCGCCTCCGGACGGATCCTCTCCGGTGGTGTGGACGCCTCGGCGCTGTATCCGCCCAAGCGCTTCTTCGGTGCCGCCCGCAACATCGAGAACGGTGGCTCCCTCACGATCCTCGCCTCCGCGCTGGTGGAGACCGGTTCGAAGATGGACGAGGTGATCTTCGAGGAGTTCAAGGGCACCGGCAACATGGAGCTGCGCTTGTCCCGCTCCCTGGCCGACCGGCGGATCTTCCCGGCCGTGGACGTCAACGCGTCCGGCACCCGCCGCGAGGAGGAGCTCATGGGCAAGGAGGAGCTCGCCGTCATGTGGAAGCTGCGGCGCGTGCTCGGGGCCCAGGAGCCCCAGCAGGCCCTCGAGCTGCTGCTGCAGTACGTCAAGAAGACGCAGTCGAACACGGAGTTCCTGGTCACCGTCCAGAAGAGCACCCCCAGCGTGCCATCGCGCGCGGGCGACTGACCGTTCCCTCACGTCCCCGACGCCGCAGGGCGTCGGATGCGTCACGTCCGGGTGGCCGATGCTCCCGCGCACCGGCCTCCCGTGGCACACTGGTCGCCGTTTCTGGTTCACGGCCCCTCCCGGAGGCCGACCCAGAGATCGAGAGAAGGAGACACCATGAAGACGGGCATCCACCCCGAGTACGTCGAGACCCAGGTGACCTGCACCTGCGGCAACACGTTCACCACCCGCAGCACGGTCACCTCCGGTGCGATCAGCACCGAGGTCTGCTCCGCCTGCCACCCGTTCTACACCGGCAAGCAGAAGATCCTGGACACCGGCGGCCGCGTGGCCCGCTTCCAGGCCCGCTACGGTACAAAGAACGAAAAGTAAGCTTCCCGATCGGCGCCGGCGTCCCCCGACCTGAGGGACGCCGGCGTCGTCGCATGAGCAGAGGGTCGAGCAGAGGGACGGAGAGAACGCATGGCCGGTGAGCGCCTGGACGCCCTGCTACGCGAGCACGCGCAGCTGGAGCGGGAAATGGCCGACCCGGCCGTGCATGCCGACGCGCAGCGGGCCCGCCGTCTGGGCCGGCGCTACGCCGAGTTGAGCCAGATCTCCGCGGCCCACGCCCAGTGGCAGCGGGACGAGGATGATCTGGCCGCTGCCCGGGAACTGGGGGAGTCCGACCCCGAGCTCGCCGCGGAGGCCGAGGAGCTCGAGCACGCCGCCGCCGACAGCCGCAGACGCCTGGAGGATCTGCTGGCCCCGCGGGACCCCGACGACGCCCGCGACGTGGTGCTAGAGGTCAAGGCCGGTGCCGGAGGCGAGGAGGCCGCACTGTTCGCGGCCGATCTGCTGCGCATGTACCGCGGATACGCACAGCACCGCGGCTGGTCGATGGAGTCCGTCAGCGAGACTCCCACGGAACTCGGGGGGCTCAAGGACGCCACCGTGGTGATCCGCGCCCGAGGGGACGTCACCCCGGAACAGGGGGTGTGGGCCTCACTCAAGCACGAGGGCGGCGTCCACCGGGTCCAGCGCGTCCCGGTCACCGAATCCCAGGGACGGGTGCACACCAGCGCCGCGGGCGTGCTGGTGATCCCGGAGGCCGACGAGACCGACGAGGACGGCCTCCTCGCCGAGGAGATGGCCCCCGCGAACCTGCGCATCGACGTCTTCCGCTCCTCCGGCCCGGGCGGACAGAGCGTGAACACCACCGATTCCGCGGTGCGGGTGACGCATCTGCCCACCGGGATCGTGGTCTCCTCGCAGAACGAGAAGAGCCAGCTGCAGAACCGGGAGGCGGCACTGCGGGTGCTCCGATCCCGCCTGCGGGACCGCCACCGAGAGGAGGCCGCCGCCGAGGCCTCGGCCCAGCGGCGCTCCCAGGTGCGCAGCCTCGACCGCTCGGAGCGGATCCGCACCTACAACTTCCCGGAGTCCCGGGTCACCGATCACCGCACCGGGGTCAAATCCCATGCGTTGGAGCAGGTGCTCGGCGGGGACCTCGACGCCTTCGTCCTGGCCTCCCGGCAGGCGGAGCGGGCCGCGCGCCTCGCGGAGCCCGAGGAGACGTCGTGACGCAGCCGGAGCAGGACCCCCGGCCCGCCCGGGCCGCCGGTGGAGCTCGACCACTGCGCGCCGTGCTGCGCGAGACCGCCGATCGGCTGCGCGCGGCCGAGGTGCCGTCCCCGGAGGCCGATGCCCGAGCACTGATCGAGCACGTCCTCGCCACGGACACCCCACTCGTCCTGGTGCGGGAGGTGGATGCTGGCGCCCTGGCCCGGCTGGAACCTCTGGTGCACCGCCGGGAGAGGCGCGAGCCGCTGCAGCTGATCCTCGGCGCCGCGCCGTTCCGCCGCCTCGAACTCACGGTACGGCCCGGGGTGTTCGTGCCCCGCGCCGAGACGGAACTCGCCGTCGATCTGCTCCTGGAGCACCTGGGGCAGCGGTCCGCGCCGACGCCTGGCGAGATGGTGCGGGTGGTGGACCTGTGCACCGGATCCGGGGCCCTCGCCGCTGCCGTGCTGGATGAGATCCCCCAGGCCGACGTGACCGCGGTCGATCTCTCCCCGGAGGCGGTCGAGCTGGCCCGCGAGAACCTCGATGCGGTCGCACCCGGGCGCGGTCGGGTCCTCGCCGGGGATGTCACCGATGAGTCCCTGGCGCAGGTGCTGCGCTCCGACGGTCCCGTCGACGCCGTGCTCAGCAACCCTCCGTATGTGCCGCCGGATGCCGTCCCGCGGGACCCCGAGGTCGCCCTGCACGATCCGCCCCTCGCCCTGTTCGGGGGAGGGGAGGACGGACTTCTGGTGCCGTCCGCGGTCCTCGCCCTCGCCGCCGAGATCCTCCTGCCTGGGGGGCTCGTCGTGATCGAGCACGCGGATGTCCACGGCCCGGCGCTTCGCGAGCTGGCGGTTCGCGACGGTCGTTTGACGGCGATCCGCACCCAGCGGGACCTCACGGGTCGGGACCGCTTCCTCGTCGCCCGCCGCGCCGCCGACACCCTCCGCGCCCGGGGTGAGAGACTGGCCCCGTGAGCGTGTACGACACCCAGGACCCGGCAGCCCGCGAGACGGCGCTCGATGCAGCCGAGGAGGCGATCCGCCACGGCGGCCTCGTCGTCCTCCCCACCGACACCGTGTACGGCATCGGCGCGGACGCGTTCTCCCCCGACGCCGTGGACGCGCTGCTCGAGGCGAAGGGCCGTGGGCGAGACGTGCCGCCGCCGGTGCTCGTCGGCGATCCCGCCGTGGTGATGGCGCTCGCGATCGACGTCCCGGAGTACGTCGAGCAGCTGACGGAGGCCTTCTGGCCCGGCCCGCTCACCCTGATCCTCACTGCCCAGCCCATGCTGCACTGGGACCTGGGGGAGACCCGCGGCACCGTCGCCCTGCGGATGCCCGACCATGAGGTGGCGCTCGATCTGTTGCGTCGCACGGGCCCGCTCGCCGTCTCCAGCGCGAATCGACACGGCCGCGATGCCGCGACGACCGTCCTGGATGCCGCCACGCAGCTCGGGGACCGGGTCGAGGTGTACCTCGACGGCGGGACGGCCCGGCTCGGCACCGCCTCGACGATCATCGACACCACCGTGGAGCCGCCGGAGATCGTGCGCGAGGGCGCTCTGAGCCGCGAGGACATCGTGGCCGCGGTGGGCGACATCTTCACCGCGCCCGAGCCCGAGGCGGATGAGTCGGACATCCAGCAGCCCGATGCCGACCAGCCCGATGCCGACCAGCCCGCCGCCGACCAGCCTGTGGACGACCAGCCCGGCGGGGAGGAGCCCGAGGCGGAGGCGCCGGCGCACGCCGAGGCGGAGCCCGTCGTCGCCGAGCCCGCCGCCGAACCGAGCGACGAGCTCCCGACCCGCCGCGACGGGTGAGGATCTACCTCTTCCTCCTTCTGTTCTCCGCCGCGGTCACCTATCTGAGCACCCCGGCGGCGCGTCTGCTCGCCCGTCGGCTTGGGGCCATGACCGCTGTGCGCGCCCGTGACATGCACGACACCGTCACCCCTCGTCTCGGCGGGGTGGCCATGTTCGCGGGGATCGCGACCTCCCTGCTCGTGGCCGCGCATGTTCCCTTCCTCCACCGCCTGTTCGACGAGTCCCGCCAGCCGTGGGCGATCCTCGCCGCCGCCGCCCTGGTGTGCGCGATCGGCGCGGCCGACGACAAGTGGGACCTCGACTGGATGACCAAGCTCGCCGGCCAGATCCTCGCGGCGCTGCTCATGGCGTGGCAGGGCGTCCAGCTGATGACCCTGCCGATCGGCGGGATCATCCTGCTCTCGCCGCGAACGGCCCTGCTGCTGTCCGTCCTGGTGGTCGTCATCAGCATGAACGCGGTGAACTTCGTCGACGGACTCGACGGGCTCGCGGCCGGGGTGATGGCGATCGGCGGGTGCGCGTTCTTCCTCTACGCCTACCTCCTCACCCGTGGGGCCTCCGCGACGGATTACTCCTCGCTCGCCGCTCTGGTGACGGCGGTGATGATCGGGGCCTGTGTGGGATTCCTTCCGCACAACCTCACGCGGGCCCGGATCTTCATGGGGGACTCCGGGTCGATGCTGCTGGGGCTGATGCTCGCCGCCGCCACCATCACGGTCACCGGCCAGGTCGACCCGGAACGGCTGTCGGGCGCGGACTTCTTCGGTCAGTTCCTTCCGATCCTCCTGCCCATCGGCGTGATGGTCGTGCCGTTCCTGGATTTCGCGCTCGCGGTGGTGCGGCGCATCGGCTCGGGCCGCTCGCCCTTCCACGCCGACGCCCTGCACCTCCACCACCGCCTCCTCGCCCTCGGGCACACCAAGCACGGGGCGGTCCTGATCATGTACCTGTGGACGGTCGTGGTGTGCGCCGGGTTGCTGATGCCGGTGTTCGTCGACGGTCCCGCCACCGTCATCCTGTGGGTCGCCGGGATCCTCCTGGCGCTTCTGCTCACGTTCGACCCCCTCACCCTGTTCAACCGGCGGCGCCACCGCCGGATCCGACCTCCCGGAGGCACCCCGTGACCGCACCCGACCCTGATGCCCGCCTGGCCGTGGCCCGTCACGCCAACGACCGCTCGGTGCTGCGCGCCTTCACCGTCGGGGTGCTCCTCAGCCTGGCCCTCTCTCTGCTCGTGATCCTCGTCGCACTGGTGGCCGGTGGTCCGGGGGCGCTCGGGGGAGCAGCTGTCGGGGCAGGGCTCGCCGCGGTCGTCTCCCTCCCGTCACTGCTGACGGCCCGCTGGGGGTTGCAGCGTCCTGTGGTGCAGATGGCGATGCTGGTCATGGGCACCTGGATGGTGAAGATCCTGGTGGTCCTCATCGTCCTGATCGTGGTGCGCGGCCGGCCTGAGATCGCCGCCGGTTGGCTCGCCGCGGCGTTGCTGCTCGGAGCGGTCGTCCCGGCCCTCGCCGAAGGTCTGCTGCTGGCCCGGACGCGACCCCGACTCGAGGTCCCGACAGCCCCGGGACAGCGCTGAGCTCTGCTACGATCGAGCCCGACGTACGACGCACGGACGCGCACGTCGGATCCCATTCCCCATACGTCGTCCCCCGGACGCCGAGCCAGGTGGGATCCTGCACGCTCCGTGGGCGCCCCGCGAGTCCGGGGTGCTGATGACCACCACGGCCATCCTGCCGGCGCCACCCGGCGGAGCCACGACGAGGGAGAGCGACCTGAACACCGTCGACGACGCAGTCCTTCTGGCGGAGGGCGAGGACACGTTCTTCCACGTTCCCTCCATCAGCGAGTTCTACCCGCCGGCCATCCTGTTCGACGGGACCCCGTTCGAGTTCAACCGCGTGCAGCTGGTGCGTCTGATCGTGCTCCTGGCCGTGTTGCTGACGATGGGGATCATCGCCTCCCGGGCCCGCCTCGTGCCCGGCAAGGCCCAGAGCATCGTCGAGCTGATGATCGAGTTCGTGCACAAGAACATCATCGAGAACACCCTCGGTCTGCGTGAGGGTCGCCGTTTCGCTCCGATGCTCATCACGATGTTCTTCGCGATCCTGGCGTTCAACCTGGCGGGTGTGGTGCCGGGCCTGAACCTCGCCGGCACCTCCCTCATCGGCATGCCTCTGGTGCTGGCCCTGTGGACCTTCGCCACCTACGTGATCGCCGGTGTGCGCAAGCACGGCGTCGCCGGTTACCTGAAGCACGAGACCATGCCCCCCGGCGTGCCGAAGCCGATCTACCTGCTGCTCATCCCGATCGAGTTCCTGCAGGTCGTCCTGATCCGCTGGGGGTCGCTGACGATCCGACTCCTGGCGAACATGGTCGCCGGCCACATCATGCTGGTGGTGTTCATCGGCATCACGCACGCGTTGCTGTTCTCCGGCAGCTGGCTCATGGCCATCGCGCCGCTGTCCGGCGCCCTCGCGATCGGGATCTACGGCTTCGAGATCTTCGTCGCCGCCCTGCAGGCCTTCATCTTCACCATGCTCTCGGCCGTGTACATCCAGATGGCCACCTCGGATGAGCACTGACCCTCGAGCGGCCCGCGCCGTGCACCCGGCTCCGGCCGGGCACGCCGAGCGCTGACCGCCCCTCCCGGCCCCGGCCGGGCCTCGACCCCCCTGACCTTCGTATCCTCCCGCCGCCGCCCGGTGGCACAACGAAAGGAAACCCCTGTGGACAGCACGACCCTCGCCACCCTCACCGGCAACGTCGCGTCGATCGGCTACGGCCTCGCGGCCATCGGCCCCGGCATCGGCATCGGCATCATCGTGGGCAAGACCGCCGAGTCGATGGCCCGTCAGCCGGAGCTGCGCAGCCAGCTGCAGACCACCATGTTCATCGGCATCGCCTTCACCGAGATCCTGACCCTCCTGGCGATCGTCACCGGCTTCCTCTTCGCGGGCTGAGGTCGGCGACGATGAATCTGGCCGAAGGCACTGAGACCGCGGTGCCCGGTTGGCAGATCCTGCTCCCGCAGCTCCAGGAGCTGGTGTGGACGCTGATCTTCCTCGCCATCTTCGCTGGCGTCTTCATGAAGTTCATCCTGCCGCGGCTCAACGCCGTGCTGGACGAGCGCGCCGAGCGGATCGAGGGTGGCCTGAAGAAGGCCGAGCAGGTGCAGCAGGAGGCCGACCGGCTCCGGGACAACCAGGAGCAGGAGCTCGCCGCCGCCCGTCAGGAGGCTGCGGCGATCCGTGAGAAGGCCCGTCAGGACGGCGCCCGCATCGTCGAGGAGGCCAAGGCCCGCGCCGAGGCCGAATCCGATCGGGTGCTCACCGCGGGCCGCCAGCAGCTGGCCGCCGAGCGCACCACCGCCGAGCATCAGCTCCGCGGTGAGATCGGCACCCTCGCCAGCGATCTGGCCGCCCGCATCGTCGGCGAGTCCCTCTCCGACGACGAGCGCGCCCGCCGTGTGATCGACCGGTTCCTGGACGACCTCGAGTCGACCGGGACCGCCACCCGATGAAGGAACTGTGATGCGAGGATCCTCCGCCGCGAGCCTCGAGGCCATCGTCCGCGGGACGCGGGCCGGCTGGGTGGGCGCCCCCACCCCCCTCGATGAGGTCGCCGACGAGCTCTTCTCCGTCGCCGACGTGATCGACTCCAGCAACCAGATGGTTCGGTTGCTGAGCGATCCCGGCCGGTCCGACGCGGTGAAGGAGAGCGCTGTGCGCACGCTCCTGGCCGACCGGGTGCGCCCGGAGACGCTGGAGATCGTGCTCGCCGTCGTCACGTCGACCTGGTCCGAGCAGGATGACCTCCTGAGCGCCCTCGAGAACGTCGGCATCGAGGCCCTCCTGGAGCAGGCCGACCGCGAAGGCGCTCTCGAGAGCGTGGAGGAGGAGCTCTTCCAGGTCTCCCGTCTGATCGACGGGAGCCCCGAGCTCACCGCGGGTCTCGACGCCGCCCGGGAGGATCCCCGTCGGCGCACTGAGATCCTGGGCCGTCTGCTCGACGGACGGGTGCACCGGGTCACCGCGGCCCTCGCCCGTCGTGCCGTGCAGCGACGCAGCGACCTGAAGCCGGCCCGTCGGGTGCTGGAGTTCGCGGACTTCGCCTCGCAGCGGCGGCGTCGCCTGCTGGCGATCGTGACGGCCTCCCGTCCGCTGACGCCTGATCAGCATGCTCGCCTCGGGCGCATCCTGGCCGCGAAGTACGGTCAGGACGTGCAGATGAACGTCGAGGTCTCCCCGGACGTCGTCGGCGGGCTGCGCATCCGCGTCGGCGACGACCTCTACGACGCCACCGTCCTCTCCCGTCTGGCCGCGGCGCGTCAGCGCCTGGCCTCCTGACGGACCACAGACCACAGATCCCACCCACCCGGCACGGCCGGGACGAGACCCAAGGAAGCGAAGCACAGCGATGGCCGAGCTCACGATCCGTCCGGAGGACATCCGGAACGCCCTGGACACGGCGGTGTCCACCTACCAGGCCGGAAGCACCGAGCGCGAGGAGGTCGGGCGCGTCTCCGAGTCCGCCGACGGCATCGCGCGCGTGACCGGTCTGCCGAACCTGATGGCCAACGAGCTGGTCCGCTTCGAGGACGGCACGCTGGGCCTGGCATTGAACCTCGAGCTGCGTGAGGTCGGTGTCGTGGTGCTCGGCGAGTTCGCCGGCATCGAGGAGGGCCAGGAGGTGCGCCGCACCGGCGAGGTGCTCTCCGTGCCCGTCGGTAACGCCTTCCTCGGCCGTGTGGTCGACCCGACCGGCGCTCCGATCGACGGTCTCGGGGAGATCGCCGCCAGCGGCCGCCGCGCCCTCGAGCTCCAGGCCCCGACCGTGATGCAGCGCAAGTCCGTGAAGGAGCCGCTGCAGACCGGCATCAAGGCCATCGACGCCATGACCCCGATCGGTCGTGGCCAGCGCCAGCTGATCATCGGCGACCGCCAGACAGGCAAGACCGCGATCGCGATCGACACCATCCTCAACCAGAGGGCCAACTGGGAGAGCGGTGATCCGAACCAGCAGGTGCGCTGCATCTACGTGGCCGTCGGTCAGAAGGGCTCGACCATCGCCTCGGTGCGCGCCGCCCTCGAGGAGGCCGGCGCCCTGGAGTACACCACCATCGTCGCCGCCCCCGCCTCCGACCCGGCGGGCTTCAAGTACATCGCGCCGTACACCGGTTCCGCCATCGGTCAGCACTGGATGTACGAGGGCAAGCATGTCCTCATCGTCTTCGACGACCTGTCCAAGCAGGCCGAGGCCTACCGCGCCGTGTCCCTGCTGCTGCGCCGTCCGCCGGGCCGCGAGGCCTACCCGGGTGACGTCTTCTACCTGCACTCCCGTCTGCTGGAGCGCTGCGCGAAGCTGTCGGACGCCATGGGCGGCGGGTCCATGACCGGCCTGCCGATCATCGAGACCAAGGCGAACGACGTCTCGGCGTACATCCCGACGAACGTCATCTCCATCACCGACGGCCAGTGCTTCCTGCAGTCGGATCTGTTCAACGCCAACCAGCGTCCGGCGGTCGACGTGGGCATCTCGGTGTCCCGCGTGGGCGGCTCCGCTCAGATCAAGGCGATGAAGTCCGTCTCCGGCACGCTGAAGATCTCGCTCGCCCAGTACCGCGACCTCGAGTCCTTCGCGATGTTCGCCTCCGACCTGGATGCCGCCTCCAAGCAGCAGCTCTCCCGCGGCGCACGCCTGATGGAGCTGCTCAAGCAGGAGCAGTACTCGCCGTTCCCGGTGGAGGAGCAGGTCGTGTCGATCTGGGCCGGCACCACCGGCAAGTTCGACGAGATTGACGTGGAGGATGTCCGCGAGTTCGAGTCCGTGCTGCTGGAGCACCTGCGTCACAACGGCTCGGTGCTGTCCACCATCCGCGAGACCAAGAAGTTCGACGACGCGACGGAGGAGGAGCTCACCAAGATCCTCGCCGACGTCAAGCGGGACTTCCTCGCCGGCAAGGGCAAGGACCCGAACTACGACGTGCACGGCTCCATCGCCGTTGACCGGATCGAGCAGGAGAAGATCGGCGGCCAGGCCTGACCCGAAGTCCCCAGGACCGACGGACCGACCGGCCGAGCACGCTCGAGGAGAGACATGGGAGCCCAGCAGAGGGTCTACAAGAAGCGGATCAGCTCCGCACAGGGCATGAAGAAGATCTTCAAGGCCCAGGAGATGATCGCCGCCGCGCGCATCTCCAAGGCGCACGCACGGGTCACCGCGACCACCCCGTACGCCGAGGCGATCACGCGGGCCATCGGGTCGGTGGCGGCCCACACCACGGATACGCATCACCCGTTCCTGGAGCAGGACCGCCGCCGGACCGGGAAGGTAGCGATCCTGCTGATCACCGCCGACCGGGGCATGGCGGGCTCGTACTCGCCCAGCGCTATCCGCGAGGCCGAGATGCTGGCGAACCGCCTGCGCGAGGAGGGCAAGCAGCCGGAGATGTACGTCGTCGGCCGCAAGGGCGATTCGTACTACCGGTTCCGCAACCGCCCGCCGGTGCAGTCCTGGACCCCGGTGCAGGAGGAACACCTCGGGGAGCTCGGGCGTGAGATCGCCCAGGTGCTCTCGGAGCGCCTCCTCAGCGAGGACGACTCCGTTCACCTCGACGAGCTGTACGTGGTGGGTCACAAGTTCGTCAGCCGCTTCCAGCAGTCGGCCCGGGTCGCCCGCCTGGTGCCGCTGGCGGTGGCCGAGCCGGATGAGGCCCAGCGCGCCACCTACCCGCTGTACGACTTTGTGCCGGACGCGGAGTCGGTGCTCGATGAGCTGGTGCCGCGGTATGTGGCCTCCCGCATCGTCAACATCCTCATGCAGTCGATCGCCTCGGAGCACGCGGCCCGTCAGCGGGCCATGAAGACGGCGACCGACAACGCCGACACGCAGATCAAGAAGTACACCCGACTGGCGAACTCGGCCCGCCAGGCCGAGATCACCCAGGAGATCACGGAGATCGTGGGCGGCGCCGACGCCCTGGCGGGCTCCGGCCGCACCGAACGCTGAGAGCGCCGAGAACGCCCTCGACCATCCATCAGGAGTAGCAGCCATGACCATCCTCGAGAACGCCCCTGCTGCGACGACCGCCGCCACCGGCCGGATCGCGCGCGTCACCGGCGCCGTCGTCGACATCGAGTTCCCCCCGGGCCAGATCCCGGACATGTACAACGCTCTGACCACCGAGATCCGGCTGAACGACGAGGACGCGAAGCCCTTCACCCTGTGGCTGGAGACGGCGCAGCACCTCGGCGACGGCATGGTCCGCGCCATCGCCCTGAAGCCGACCGACGGTCTGGTGCGCGGTCAGGAGGTCACCGACACCGGGGCCCCGATCTCCGTGCCGGTGGGTGACGTGACCCTGGGCCGCGTGTTCGACACCGTCGGCAACGTGCTCAACCTCCCCGAGGGCGAGCGTCTCGAGATCACCGAGACCTGGCCGATCCACCGCAAGGCCCCGAACTTCGACCAGCTCGAGTCGAAGACCCAGATGTTCGAGACCGGCATCAAGTCGATCGACCTGCTGACCCCCTACGTGCAGGGCGGCAAGATCGGCCTGTTCGGCGGCGCCGGCGTGGGCAAGACGGTGCTCATCCAGGAGATGATCTACCGCGTGGCCAACAACCACGACGGTGTGTCCGTGTTCGCCGGTGTGGGCGAGCGCACCCGTGAGGGCTGGGACCTCATCGAGGAGATGACCGAGTCGGGCGTGATCGAGAAGACCGCCCTGGTCTTCGGCCAGATGGACGAGCCGCCGGGCACCCGTCTGCGCGTGGCGCTGTCCGCTCTGACGATGGCGGAGTACTTCCGTGACGTGCAGAAGCAGGACGTGCTGCTGTTCATCGACAACATCTTCCGCTTCACCCAGGCGGGCTCCGAGGTGTCCACGCTGCTGGGCCGCATGCCCTCCGCGGTGGGCTACCAGCCGAACCTGGCCGACGAGATGGGTGTGCTGCAGGAGCGCATCACCTCCACCCGCGGTCACTCCATCACCTCGATGCAGGCGATCTACGTGCCGGCCGACGACTACACCGACCCGGCACCGGCGACGACCTTCGCCCACCTCGACGCCACCACGGAGCTCTCCCGTGAGATCGCCTCCCGCGGTCTGTACCCGGCGATCGACCCGCTGTCCTCCACCAGCCGCATCCTCGACCCGCGCTACATCGGTCAGGAGCACTACGACACCGCGGTGCGCGTGAAGCAGATCCTGCAGCGCAACAAGGAGCTGCAGGACATCATCGCGATGCTGGGTGTGGACGAGCTCTCCGAGGAGGACAAGGTGACGGTGGCCCGTGCACGCCGCATCCAGCAGTTCCTCTCGCAGAACACCCACATGGCCAAGCAGTTCACCGGTGTGGACGGCTCCGATGTGCCGCTGCGCGACACCATCGAGGGTTTCCGGGGCATCTGCGACGGCGAGTTCGACCACATCGCCGAGCAGGCCTTCTTCAATGTCGGCGCCATCGACATGGTGCTGGAGAACTGGCACAACATCCAGAAGGAGCTCGGTCAGTGAGCAGCCTGGAGGTCGTCTTCGTCGCCGCGCACGGCACCGTCTGGTCTGGGCAGGCCGCCCAGGTCGTGGTGCCCGCCGTCGACGGCTCCATGGGCATCCTGCCGCGCATGCAGCCGACGCTGGCGGTGCTGCGCCGCGGTCCGGTGCGGATCATCGCTGAGGACGGCTCCGTCACGGAGGTCCAGGTCGACGGCGGTTTCGTCTCCATGGACGAGAACGTGGTGACCATCGGCGTCGACGACGTCGAGATGGACCGTTCCTCCGCCGACGCCGCTCGCCTCTGACGGTCGGTCCGCTGATGCATGTGAACGTCCCGATCACCCTCGTGGTGATCGGGACGTTCCTCGTTCTCGGGGCGCTGTACGTGTTGCTGCGTCAGGTCCTCGTCACCCGCCCCGGTGGCGCCGTCGAATGTGCCGCGTGGCGCCCCTCGATGACGGGCCGGTCAGGATGGCAGCAGGGCATGCTGCGCTTCGACGTGGACGTGCTGCGCTGGTATCGGGCGTATTCCCTGCGGCCCGGCCCGGAGTTGACCCTCCGCCGTGCCGATCTGCTGGAGATGCGGCGCACCGACCTGGGGGAGCCACCCGACGGCACCGAACCGGTGCAGGCGGTGATCCTGCACCGGCGAGGTGGCCCCGAGCTGCAGCTGGTCGCCGCCCGGGCGTCCGTCTCCGCGCTGGTGGCGTGGTGGGAGTCGGCACCGGTCGGTGCCGTCCTCGGCGACGTCGACTGAGAGGTCAGTCCCGGCCGACTTCGCGCCCTCGGCGCAGCGCCGTCCGCACGCGCAGGTCCCCGTCGGTGAGCACCAGGTCGGCGCGTCGGCCGGCCGCGAGGGAGCCGATCTCGTGCTCCATCCCGAGCACCTGCGCCGGCACCAGGGACGCCGCCTCCACGGCACGGCCGAGGTCGACCCCGGCCTGCTGGACCGCGTAACGCACCACATCCACCAGATGTGCGGTCCCGCCCGCGATGGAGTCCCCACCCGTGAGGGTCGCGACGCCCTCGGTGACGGTCACGTCGAGCGCCCCCAGGCGGTACTGCCCATCGGGCATCCCGGCGGCGGCCATGGCGTCGGTGACCAGAGCGACGTGCCCCGGCGCGGCGATGGCGAACACATGGCGCACGGTCTCGGCGGCGGTGTGGACGCCGTCACCGATCACCTCGACGACCATGCGGCCCTCCGCCGCGGCATCCAGCGCGGCGAGGGCAGGGCCCGGATCGCGATGATGCACCGGGCGCATGCCGTTGAACAGATGGGTGGCGGTGGGCAGGGCGCTGCGGCGGCCCGCCGCAGCGGCGAGAGCGGCCCGCGCCTGCTCGATCCCCGCGGTCATCTCGGCGCTGGAGGCATCGGTGTGCCCGAGCGACGGCACGGCGCCTCCCTCCGCGAGCGCCCGCAGCACCTCGTCGGCCGCGTCGGCCTCCGGTGCCACGGTCATGGTCGCGAGGAACCCACCGCCGATGCGGCACAGCTCCCGCACCAGGTCGGCGTCACCGCCGGTGATGTGCGCCGGGTTCTGCGCCCCCTTGCGGGCGGGGGAAATGAACGGACCCTCACAGTGGATCCCCTCGAGCTCACCGTCGCGGCCGAGCCCCGCCAGCAGCTCCACCCGGCGCAGCAGCTCCTCCGGCGGCGCCGTCACCAGAGACGCCACCATCGAGGTGGTGCCGTGGCGGCGATGCTCGTGCACCGCGATGAGGGCCTGCTCCCGGGCGTCCTCGGCGGCCACGTCCAGGTCGGGGAAGGAGACACCGCCGCCACCGTGGTCGTGCAGGTCCACCAGGCCCGGCAGGATCAGACCGTCATGGTCGAGGGTGCGGGCGGCGCGGTGGGCGGGCGCGGCCGCGGCGGGGCCGGCCCAGACGATCCGCTCCCCGGTGACGAGCACCAGGGCATCCGGCACCACATCCTGGGGGAGCACGGCCAGTCCGCGGACGGCGAGGTCCACGGTGTTCGGGGCGGTGTCGAGGTCGGGGCGGGTCATCGGGTTCTCCTGCTGCGGGTCGAAGGGAGGGTGGGCTGAGTGGATCCGGGTGAGGGTCAGAACAGGCGGGAATCGGAGTCGTCGATCCCACGCAGGGCGTCGTAGTCGAGGGTGACGGTCTCGATACCGCGGTCGTGGGCGAGCACCCGCGCCTGCGGCTTGATGGCCTGCGCGGCGAAGATCCCGCGAACGGGAGCGAGCAGAGGGTCGCGGTTGAGCAGATCCAGGTACCGGGTCAGCTGTTCGACGCCGTCGATCTCGCCGCGCCGCTTGATCTCGATCGCGACGGTGGCACCGGAGGCATCCCGCGCGAGGATGTCCACCGGCCCGATGGCGGTGGCGTACTCGCGGCGGACCAGCGTCCACCCGTCACCGAGCGTGCCGATGTTCTCCGCCAGCAGAGCCTGCAGATGGGCCTCGACCCCGTCCTTGCGCAGACCGGGATCGACACCGAGCTCCACCGAGGTGTCCTGCAGGATCTCGTGCAGGCGGACGCGCAATCGGTCACCGGATCTGTCGTGCACCACGTCCCACTGTTCGATCCAGTCGGCATCGTCCTCGGCCTCACCGTTCTCCCGCGCCGTCTCGACGGGGGTGACGCGCAGGGTGCACGGCGGGCTCATCCAGTTCAGTGGCTTGTAGCTGCCGCCGTCGGAGTGCACCAGCACGCTGCCGTCGGCCTTGACGATCAGCAAGCGCGGGGCGGCCGGCAGATGGGCGGTCAGACGACCGGTGTAGTCCACGGAACAACGGGCGAAGACACAGCGCACCCGGCCACCCTACCGGCGGCGGGAGGGCCGCGTCGGGGCCACCCGTCCCCCAGGCCGGGTGGGCGTGGTCACGCGGGGGTGCCCTGCCCCGGGTGACCCCCCGTAAGGTGGTGGGGCTGTCGACCCTAGGAGCGTGACCCGTGCATCGGATCCTCGCGGCCGTCCTCATTCTGCTCGGCCTGGTGGGCCTCGTCCTCGGCCGGCTCGGGGACACGGTCTGGGCGCCCGCGCAGGAGCGCACCGCCCAGGTGACGCTCGAGAACCCCGGCCCCGCGGTGGTGCTCGACCCCGGTGTGCTGTACATCGGGGGGCAATCAGGCACCCTCACCGTCACCGGGCCCGCGGACGTCTCCGTGATCCGCGCCCCGGAGTCCGACGTCGCCGCCTACCTCGACGGGGTGCGACACACCCGCATCACCGGCGTTCCCGAATGGGGCACCCTCGCCGCGGAGACCGAGGAGGGCGAGGCGACCGTCCCGGGGGTCACGCAGGCCGACCTGTGGCCCGCCGTGGACACCCAGGGCCGCACCGCCACGGTGGACATCGCCGACTCCTGGGCCGCCGAGAACGGCACCGGCCCGTACCAGCCCGTGCTGCTGGTGACCGACGGCACGCAGCCGGGCGCCACCACCGTGGATCTCACCTGGCCGACCCCCGCCCGCAGCCCCTGGGCGCCGATCGCCTATGCCGCCGGAACCACCACCCTCATCCTGGGTCTGGTCTGGCTGGCCGTGTCCGCCGGTCGCCGCCGCCGCGAGGCGGGTGCCGAGAACCGCGAGACGGATGCAGAGAGCACTGAGCCGACCCGCGCCGAGCCGCGCACGGAGGAGATCCGATGACCCGCCATCCCCGTCCCGACCGGCGCACCCTGCTCGCCGGCACCGGGTTCCTGACCCTGTCCGGTGTGCTGGCCGCCTGCGCCCCGTCCGAGGACACCCCGCCGGCGGCCTCCAGCGGTGCGTCCGACGGCACCCCCACACCCAATCTGCGCCCCGAGCAGATCGAGCGTGTGGTGGGGGAGATCGTCGCCACGGTCGCCGAGGCCGACAAGGCCAAGGACGCTGCGGCGCTCGCCCCTCGCGTCACCGGGTCCGCCGCCGCCTTCCGCACGGCCGCCTATGCCGCCCAGAAGGCCGAACCGGAGCTCGCCTCCCAGATCGCCGGCCAGCTCGTGCCGCCGTCCTCGGCCGTGTTCGCGGCCGTGCCGACCCTCGGCACCGGGTTCCCCCGCAGCTCCGTCGTGCTCACCGGTGACGCGTCCGACCAGCCGCTGACCTTCCTCCAGATCACCCAGGAGGATGCCCGTGCCCCGTACACCACCTGGGGTTGGGCGGTGCAGATGCCGGGCGTGCCGATGCCGCGGATCGCCCCCGAGGGTGCCGGAGCCGAGGCCGTCCCGCCGGATGCCGACGACCTGCTCATGACCCCCACCCAGGCCCTGGCCCACTACGCCAAGGTGCTCAGCGACGGCGCCGCCGCCGACCCCCGCAAGCAGCTTGCGGCCGACCCCTACCTCACTGCCATGCACAAGGGCATCCAGGACGAGCGGGCGCAGCTCAACCGAGGTGTCGAGCAGGACCAGGTCGCGACCATCCGTGAGGTCTACACGCCGGTCGGCACCGAACAGGCGGCGGTTCGCACCACCGACGGCGGGGCGATCGTCATGGGGACCTTCACCTCCGTGCGGCGTCTCGCGGTGAAGCCGGGGGCGACCGTCGGCGGGTTCACGGTGGAGGGCGGGGCCCCCTCGTTGCCCGCGGCGCTCACCGGCCGCACCGAGTTCACGCGGGAGTTCGTTCGCGACTACGGGACCACGGTGGCACTGCATGTGCCGCCGCGCTCCGCCTCCGGCGGGAAGATCCAGCCGATCGCGGCTCTGCGCCACTTCCTGCGCTCCAGCGGCAGCTGAGACACTGCCGCCGCCACCATCGTCCTCGTCCCAGGAGTTCCGTCATGACCGATCCCTACGGCGTCATCGATCTCGCCTCGCTGAAGCAGAGCCCCGGGGAGGGGGCTTCCGCCGGTGCCGGCGCCCACGAGGTGCAGGTGACCGAGGCCTCCCTGCAGGAGGTGATCGCCGGGTCATCCCGCGTCGCCACCCTGATGGTGGTGACCAGCACCCGGGTGCCCGGCGGGGAGGAGTTCCTCGCCGCCCTGCGACGCGCGGTCGAGGCGAAGAACGGCGCGATCACCCTGGCGACGGTCGACGCCGATGCCCAGCCGCGTGTGGCCGCCGCCCTCCAGGTGCAGCAGCTCCCGACGGTGCTGCTCCTGCTGCAGGGTCAGCTGCAGCCGCTCTTCGAGGGACCTGTTCCCGAGCCGCAGCTCATGCAGCTGATGGACCAGGTGGTGCAGGTGGCCCAGCAGCAGGGTCTCTCCGGCGCCGCCGATGGGGAGAGCGCTCCCGCGGAGCCTCCGTTGTCGCCGCAGATGCAGGCCGCCCAGGACGCCGCTGAGCGCGGCGACTACGACGGGGCCATCGCCGCCTACCAGGAGATGCTCACCGCGAACCCCGCGGATGCGGAGGCGAAGGCGGGTCTGGCCACGGTGCGTCTGTTGCAGCGCACCGAGGGGGTGGATCTCGATGCCGCGCGCGGCGCGGCCGCCTCGGCCCCGAAGAGCCTTGCCGCGCAGATGCTGGTGGCGGACCTCGACCTGCTCGGTGGGCATGTCGAGGATGCCTTCGCCCGCCTGCTCGACCTCATGCGTGGGGTCGATGCCGAGTCCAAGGATGCCCTGCGAGCGCGACTGCTGGAGCTATTCGAGGTGGTCGGTGCGGAGGATCCGCGCGTCGGCCCCGCCCGTCGTCGACTGGCGAGCCTGCTGTACTGAGCGGGACCGGGCCGACCCCCAGGCGACCCCCGGGAGCGCGACGGCCCGGACGGCGATCCGTCCGGGCCGTCGCCGCGTTCAGGAGGGTCGTCAGGCCGAGCGCTCCGACCCCCGCACCTGGTCCTGCGGCACCAGGACCACCGCGCCCAGCGGCGGCACCTCGACCTCGGCCGAGTGGTCCCACCCGGCCAGCGGGATCTCCTGCGCCTGCACCGACCCGAGGTTGCCCACCCCGCTGCCGCCGTACACCGGGGCGTCGGAGTTCAGCTCCTCGAGCCACACGCCGCCACGGGGGAGCGGCACCCGCAGGCCGTGCCACGGCGTGGCCGAGTAGTTCACCACCACGGCGACCTCCTCGCCCTCGGCGGAGCGACGCAGGAAGGCGAAGACGTTGTGGTCGGCGTCATCACCGAGCAGCCACGCGAACCCGGCGGGATCCTGATCCAGCTCGTACAGGGCGGGATGGCGCAGCTGCAGGGCGTTCAGGTCCCGCACCAGCTGCTGGGCGCCGCGGTGCAGGGGGTAGTCGAGCAGCCACCACGACAGACCCGTGGCCTCGTTCCACTCGGTGCCCTGCGCGAACTCGCTGCCCATGAACAGCAACTGCTTGCCGGGGTGGGTCCACTGGTGTGCCAGGTAGGCGCGCAGGCTCGCCGCCTGCTGCCAGTCGTCCCCCGGGGCCTTGCGCAACAGGGATCCCTTGCCGTGCACGACTTCGTCGTGGCTGATCGGCAGGATGAAGTTCTCCGAGTACTGGTACACCATCGAGAAGGTCATCTCCCCGTGGTGGTAGCGGCGGTTGATCGGATCCTCGCCGAGGTACTGGAGCGAGTCGTGCATCCACCCCATGTTCCACTTGAAACCGAAGCCCAGGCCGCCGCTGCTGGTGGGCCGGGTGACGCCCGGGAAGGACGTCGACTCCTCGGCGATCATCACGATGCCGGGGGCACGCTTGTACGCGGTCGCGTTCGCCTCCTGCAGGAAGGAGATCGACTCGAGGTTCTCGCGGCCGCCGTGGATGTTCGGCACCCACTCCCCGGGGTTACGGGAGTAGTCGAGGTACAGCATGGAGGCGACCGCGTCGACCCGCAGGCCGTCCACGTGGAACTCCTCCAGCCAGTAGCAGGCGTTGGCCACCAGGAAGTTGCGCACCTCGCTCCGGCCCACATCGAAGATGTAGGTGCCCCAGTCCGGATGTTCCCCGCGGCGCGGGTCCGCGTGCTCGTACAACGGCGTGCCGTCGAAGCGGCCCAGGGCGAACTCATCCTTGGGGAAGTGCGCCGGCACCCAGTCCATGATCACGCCGATGCCGGCGGCATGCAGGGCATCGATCAGGCCGCGCAGCTCATCGGGCGTGCCCAGGCGCGAGGTCGGGGCGTAGTAGCCACTGACCTGGTACCCCCAGGACCCACCGAAGGGATGCTCGGCCAGCGGCATGAACTCCACATGGGTGAAGCCCATGCTGCGCACGTAGTCGACGAGCTCGGTGGCGAGCTCGGTGTACCCCAGGCCCGGTTTCCAGCTGCCCAGATGCACCTCGTAGATGGACATGGGGGAGCGGGTCGGGTCCTGCTGGGCGCGCTGTGCGAGCCACGCGGAGTCGTTCCACTCGTAGTGGGAGACCGTGACGATGGAGCCCGTGGCGGGCGGGACCTCGGCGCGGCGGGCCATCGGGTCGGCCTTGTCGCGCCAGACCCCATCGACACCGAGGATCCGGTACTTGTACACCGTGCCCTCGCCGATGGCGGGCACGAACAACTCCCACACTCCGGCCGAGCCGAGGCTGCGCAGGGCGTGACCGCGTCCGTCCCAGCCGTTGAAGTCGCCGACCACCTGCACGGCCCGGGCGTTCGGTGCCCACACCGCGAAGGAGGTGCCGTCGACATCGTCGACCGTGCGCACATGGGAGCCGAGGGCGTTCCACAGCTCCTCGTGGCGGCCCTCGCGGATCAGGTGCAGGTCCAGCTCACCGAGGGTGGGCAGGAACCGATACGGGTCGTCCTGCTCGACGGGCTCGGCACCCTCCGTCCACACGGTGCTGAGGCGATACGGGGGCACCTCGGAACCGGGGAACGTCGTCACCCACACGCCGTTGTACTCGTGCTCGAGGGCGTGGCGGGTGCCGTCGGCCAGCACCACCTCGACGGAGCGTGCCAGCGGGCGCAGCGCCCGCACCGTGATCGCGCCGTGGTACTCGTGGGCCCCGAGCACCGCGTGCGGCTCGTGCCATGATCCCGTCGCCACCGACCCGAGCTCGTGCTCGCCGACGGGGAGCCGGTCCGGCCCGGAGGGGACGAGGCCCTCAGGCGGGGTGGAGGCGCGCAGATCGGTCACCGGCTCACCGGCGGGCCGGGGATCCGGCCCGGTGGGGGCGGGGATGGTGTCAGGCATGGAGGTCCTCCTCAGGTCGGACGACGCGCAGGATGTGGGCGGGTCGGTGGGCCGGGTCGAGGATCACGAACGGGTGGGCGCCCCAGGAGAAGCGCTCCCCGGTCAGCAGATCCTCCACCTCGAACCCGTCGGGCAGGCCGAGAGCGCCGAGGTCCAGATGGATCGAGGACCAGACCTCGCCGTGCGCCTGCGTAGTGCTCACGACGAGGACGGTGTCGGCGCGCCCGGTGGGGCTGAACTCGGCCGGCAGGTGCTTGGAGAACACCAGCAGGCGCGGGTCGTCGGCCCCGTGGAAGTGGATGGTGGTCAGCTGCTGCAGGGACGGATGGTCGCGGCGGATGCGATTGAGGTCCCGCAGCAGCGGCTCCAGGGAGCGGCCGGAGGCGAGCGCCCCGGAGAAATCGCGCGGCTTGTACTCGTACTTCTCGTTGTCGATCTGCTCCTGGGCGCCGGGCCGGGGGACGTCCTCCACCAGCTCGTACCCGGAGTAGATGCCCCAGGTCGGCACCAGGGTGGCGGCGAGGATAGCCCGCAGGGCGAACGCGGGGCGGCCTCCTTCGCTCATGAAGGGCGTGAGGATGTCGTGGGTGGTGGGCCAGAAGCTCGGCCGCATGTAGTGCGCGGCGTCCACCAGCTCCTCGAGATACTCGCGCAGTTCCTGGGCGCTCTCCCGCCATGTGAAGTAGGTGTACGACTGGTGGTACCCGACCTTCGCCAGGGTGTGCATCATCATCGGCCGGGTGAAGGCCTCGGCCAGGAAGATCACCTCGGGGTGGGTGCGGTCGAACTCCGCCAGCAACTCCTCCCAGAACCGCACCGGCTTGGTGTGCGGGTTGTCGACGCGGAAGAGCGTGACCCCGTGCTCCACCCAGTACTCGAGCATGTCGCGGATGGCGGCGTACAGACCCTCGTAGTCGGTGTCGAAGCTGAGGGGGTAGATGTCCTGGTACTTCTTCGGCGGGTTCTCGGCGTAGGCGATGGTGCCGTCGGGCCGCACCACGAACCACTCCGGATGCTCGGTGACCCACGGGTGATCGGGGGAGCACTGCAGGGCGATGTCCATCGCCACCTCGAGCCCCAGCTCCTTTGCCCGCGCCACGAACGCGTCGAAGTCCTCGATCGTGCCGAGGTCGGGGTGGATGGCGTCATGGCCGCCCTCGGCCGCGCCGATGGCGTACGGGGACCCCGGATCACCCGGGCGTGCGTCGAGGGTGTTGTTGCGGCCCTTCCGGAAGCGGGTGCCGATGGGATGGATCGGCGTCAGGTAGACGACGTCGAAACCCATGTCGGCGATACGCGGCAGTTCCTCGGCGGCGCTGCGCAGCGTGCCGGAGATCCAGCCCCCCGCTTCGGGGTCGTAGTGGGCGCCCAGGGAGCGCGGGAAGATCTCGTACCAGGAGCCGTACAGCGCCCGGCGGCGGTGCACCGTGAGTCGGAAGGGGCCGGCCGCGGTGAGTCCGTCGCGCAGCGGACGCTCGTGCATCATCGCGCGCACATCGTCGGCGAGCGCCGGGGCGACGCGGGCGTCTGCGGACAGTCGGTGGTCACGCAGGGCGTCGATGGCGGCGTCGGCGAGGCGCCCGTCGGCAGCCGGGCGGGCCCCGGCGGCGGCCTCTTCGACCACACGCTGCAGCACCTGCACGCCCTCGGCGGCCACGAGGTCCTCGTCCAGGCCGGCGGGGATCTTCACCTCGGCCACCTGCGCCCAGGTGGCGTAGGGGGCGGAGAACGCCTCGACGCGGAAGCTCCACCGGCCGGTGCGATCGGGCGCCGCCCAGGTCTCCCAGGCGTCCAGCCCGGGGTTCACGCAGGTCATCGAGTGCACGTGTTCCGTGCCCTCGGGGTCGATGAGCACCAGCTGCACGCCCATCTTGTCGTGGCCCTCGCGGAAGGCCCCAGCGGTGAAGCGCACCGGCTCCCCCTCGGCACAGGAGGCCGGGAAACGACCGCCGTCGACGACCGGGCCGACCTCCATGATCGGGATGCGGCCCACGCCGTCGGCCAGGCGCTGGGGGCCGCGACCGCGGGCCCGACGGGCGTGTCCGGAGACTGGGGCGGAGGCGGTGGCGGTGGTGGGGGCGGGGCTGGTCGGATCGTGGGGCGCGGTCATCGGGACTCCTGCCTTGCTGGGGGATCCTTCTCGGTCGGTGGCGCAGCGTCCACCCTAGTGGCCCCGCGCGGGGGGACGCTGAGTGCGCTTGCGGCTCAGCGCCCTCGCCCCGCCGGAACGGTCACCACGACCACGCTGCCGGGAGCGACCTCGACGGCGCCGTCCTCGACGGGGTGTTCCTGCCCGGTGGCGCCCTCCGCGGCGGCGTCGAACACCACCCGGGCCGGTCCCTGCAACCAGGGCTGGTCGGGCAGTTGCACCGTCAGCGGTTCCTCCCCGGCGTGCAGCACCACCACCGCGTGCTCCCCGCCGGGTGCGCCGGGACGCACCATCACCAGGGTGCGGGCCCCGGCGGCGGACCAGTCCTCATGGCGCATCGGAACCCCGTCGGGGCGGCACCACAGCACCTGCTCCGGCCCGGGGTGGAGAGGGTCCACATCGAGCAACCAGCCGACCGGCCGCAACTGGGGCAGGCGGCGCCGCAGGCGGGTGAGGGTGCGCACCGCCTCCTCCTGCACGGTGCGGGTGAGCGTGCTGCTCCAGTCGACCCAGGAGATCTCGTTGTCCTGGCAGTAGGCGTTGTTGTTCCCCCGCTGCGTCCGCCCCGCCTCGTCACCGCCGAGCAGCATGGGCGTTCCGGCACCGAGCAGGAGCGTCGCCAGCAGGCTGCGGACGGTGCGGCGGCGACGGGCGGCGATCTCCTCGTGCTCCGGGAGCAACCCCTCGACACCGTGGTTCCAGGAGCGGTTGTCCGTGGTGCCGTCGCGCCCATCCTCCCCGTTGGCCTCATTGCGCTTGTGCTCGAAGGAGACCAGGTCCATCAGGGTGAAGCCGTCGTGGGCCGTGACATAGTCGATCGCCGCCCAGGGGGCCCGCAGGGACGCCCCGGCGGGCAGGTCGGCGGGGTCGAGACGGCGGAACACGTCGGCGCTCCCCGCGAGGCGGGTGGCGAGATCACGGACCCCGCCGATGACGCGATCTCCGTCGCGAGACCGTTCCCGCGGATGCTCCAACCAGAAGGAGCGCACATCGTTGCGGAAGGCGTCGTTCCACTCCGCGAAGGGAGCGGGGAACCCGCCGGTCTGCCACCCGCCGGTGCCGACGTCCCACGGCTCCGCGATCAGCTTCACGTCGCGCAGCACCGGGTCAGTGGTCATCGCGCGCAGCAGGGGGTGGTCGCTGCGGAACCCGCTGTGGTCCCGGCCCAGGGTGGCGGCCAGATCGAAGCGGAAGCCGTCGATGTGCACCTCCTCCACCCAATGGCGCAGGCTCCCGAGGATCAGGTCGACGACGTGCTGCGAGCGCGGGTCGAAGGTGGCGCCGGTGCCGGTGACGTCCACGAACCGGCCGTGGTCCATCCAATAGTGCTCGTGGGCGTCGAGGCCCCGCCAGCACACCGAGGGCCCGTCGGCGCCGCCCTCGGCGGTGTGGTTGTACACCACGTCGAGGATCACCTCGAGTCCGGCCGTGTGCAGTGCGCGCACCATGCGCTTGACCTCGTCGAGCACCCCCTGGGCCCCGGCCCGGCGGGCGGCGGCGGAGGCGTAGCGGTGGTCGGGCGCGAGATAGGCGAGGGTGCTGTACCCCCAGTAGTTCGTCAGACCGAGCCGGGCCAGGTGGGGCTCGTCGAGGGCGGCGTGGATCGGCAGCAGCTCCACGGCGGTCACGCCGAGCTCGCGCAGGTGGCCGGTGACAGCAGGATGGGCGAGTCCGGCGTAGGTGCCGCGCTGTTCCGGCGGAACTTCGGGATGCTGCATGGTCCAGCCTTTGACGTGGAGCTCCGCGATGACGGTGTCACGCCAGGGGGTGCGGGGACGGGCATCACCGCCCCAGTCGAAGTCGTCGCGCACCACCTCCGACCAGACGGCGTCGTCAGCGTCGTCGACCCGTGAGCGGCGCGGGGCGCCGTCACCGACCGGCCGGAGGAGGGAGTCGACCTCGTGGGCGAAGTGGGCCGAGAGCAGGGGGCTGGAGTGGCTCACGCCACGGGCCCAGGGGTCCAACAGCAGCCGTGCCGGGTTGAACCAGTGCCCTGAGGCGGGGTCCCACGGCCCGTCGACCCGTAGTCCGTAACGGGTGCCGGGGACCATGCCCTCGACCTCGTCCCACCACAGGGCTCCCTCGCGATGCCTCAGGCGGCGGCGCTCCTCGGTGGCTCCGTGCCGGACGCACAGGTCGACGGCGGTGGCCCGTGGCGCGGCGACGGCGAAGACTCCGCGCCCGTCCGCGTCGACCTGCAGGCCGGGGCGCGTCGGAGGGCGGGTGGTCAGCCGGGGGAGGAGGGGGAGAGGGGATCATGCACCCCGGCATTCTGGCACTTCGATGGGTAGACTCCCGGCGGACCACGTCCGTCGAGCGTCATGGGAGCACAGTCGACATGAGCCAGCCCTCGCAGTCCGCCTCTCAGCGCCCGGGGTCCGGCTTCACGCCCAAGGCCCCCGCGCTCTCCCCGGCGGACCTCGAGCGCAGCCGCGACATCGTCGCCACGATCTCCCGGGTCTTCGCCTCCCGCGTGGTGGGGCAGGAGAACCTGCGGCTGACGTTGCTGGCGTCGCTGGCCGCGGGTGGTCACGTGCTGCTGGAATCGGTGCCGGGTCTGGCGAAGACCACCGCCGCCTCCGCTCTCGCCTCCGCCATCGGCGGCAGCTTCCACCGCATCCAGTGCACCCCGGACCTCATGCCGAACGACATCATCGGCACGCAGATCTTCAACTATGGGTCCGGTACCTTCACCACCCAGCTGGGCCCGGTGCACGCGAACATCGTGCTGCTCGACGAGATCAACCGCTCCAGCGCGAAGACACAGTCGGCGATGCTCGAGGCGATGCAGGAACGGCAGACGTCCATCGGCGGTGAGGTATACCCGCTGCCGGAGCCGTTCATGGTGCTCGCGACGCAGAACCCCATCGAGGAGGAGGGCACGTACGTGCTCCCCGAGGCCCAGATGGACCGGTTCCTCATGAAGGAGGTGCTCACCTACCCGCGCCCCGCCGAGGAGCACGAGATCCTCGACCGCTCCACCGCCGGAGCCCTCGCCGCGCCGCGACAGGCGGTGGGCAGCGTGAGCCTGGACGACATCCGGTTCCTGCAGCGCATGGTCGACGGCGTGTATGTCGACGCCGCCGTGAAGCGGTACATCGTCGATCTCGTGTTCACCACCCGCGGCTCCGGGCCGAGGCCGGTGCCGAACCTCACCCAGTCGGTGCGGGTCGGCGCCAGTCCCCGCGGTTCTCTCGCCCTGATGCGGGTGGGCCAGGCCTTCGCACTGCTCAACGGCCGGGACTACGTCACGCCCGACGATGTGCGCGCCCTGCGCTATTCGGTGCTGCGCCACCGCCTGGTCATGACCTTCGACGCCCAGGCGGCCGGGGTGCTGCCCGAGCAGGTCATCGACGCGGTGTTCCAGGCCGTCCCGATGCCGTGAGGCGGGCCCCACGATGAGCGGTTCCCTGCTCACCCGGGTGAAGGCCCGGGTGGATCTGTACACCTCGAACCGTGCCCGTGGGTTGATCCACGGCCGCGGCCGGTCGGTGTTCAAGGGCAGCGGCGAGGACTTCGACGATCTGAAGTACTACCAGCCCGGTGACCGCATCTCCGATATCGACTGGAAGGCCACGGCCCGGTCGGGGGAGCCGCTGATCCGTCAGTTCAACGAGGAGCGCGTGCGGCATCTGGCGATCGTCGCGGACACCTCCTCGGCGATGGCGGCGACCGCCGCCGATGGCACCTCCAAGCGGGACGCCCTGGTGATGGCCGCCGGCCTGATCTGTTTCCTGGCCCAGCGCAACGGTGACCTGGTGAGCCTGGTGGGCGGCAGCGCCGCGCATCCGGTGCAGCTGCCCTCCCGCGCCAGCGACGGGCACCTGGAGCTGCTGCTGCGCACCATCCAGCAGCGCACCGACGAGGACGCCGATCCCTCGGACTCCTCCTGGCTGATCGATCGGGCGTTCCGTATGACGACCCGCCCCACGCTGATGACGTACATCACGGATGAGGCGCACCCGTCGGTCGAGGACCACCACCGTCTGCGCACCCTCACGACCCGTCACGACCTGATGGTGGTGCGGATCGGGGATGCTGATCCGCTGCAGGGGACGGACCTGGACCGCGACGTGGTCGACGTCGCCTTCCCGCGGGAGACCCCGGATCTGGCGCGTACCAGCAGCCGCGTGGCGCAGGAAGCCGAGGCGTTCCGTGCGGCACGGCGTGACGGTATCAGCGCCATGCTGGACTCGCTGCACGTCTCGCACATCCTCACTCGCGGTGAGAGCACCGTGGTGGAGGACATGGTCACCATGCTGCGCAGGAGGGAGTTCCGGCATGCCCGTGCCTGACCTGTTGCTCGCTGAGCCGCGCCAGGTGATCGACCCGCCGCAGTATTCGGTGGCGTGGCTGGTGCTGACGGTGCTGTGCCTGCTGCTGATCACCGCCACGGTGCTGGCCGTGCTGCGGCTGACCCGCCGGGCTGTGGAACGCCGGGCGTATGCGGCACGGCCCGACGACGACCAGACCCTGAAGGCCGAGTTCCTGCGCGCCGTGAACGACGTGGCCGATCGCCACCGGGCCGGGGAGCTCACCACCCGGGAGGGCCACCACGAGCTCACCGCGGTGATGCGCTCCTTCGTCCGCCGCACCACCGGGCAGGACGTCACCACCCAGGATGTGCGCACGCTGCGGGCCGACGCCCGCACCCGCGAGGTCGGGGAGCTGCTCGCGGAGCTCGCCGAACCGGGGTACTCCCCCGGGAGGATCAGGATCTCGACCGCTCCGTGCGCCGCGCCCGGGAGGTGATCCGCCGATGGTCATGAGGTTCTGGTGGGTCACCCTGGTGCTGCTGCTCGCGGGGATCGTGGTGTGGGCTCTGACGTTCCTGTACCGGCGTCCGCCGCGGCGTCGTCCCGTGCTGGTGGCGAACTCCGAGTTCCTGGAGCGGCTTCCCTCCTTCGTCCGCTCCCGTCGTCTGGCGCGGATCCTGAGGGTGCTGGCGGTCGGCACGGCGGTGTGCGGTCTGCTCTCCAGCGCGGTGCTGTCGGGCCGGATCGCCACCGAACGGGTGCAGAGCCCGGAGTTCGCCAACCGGGACATCGTGCTGTGCCTGGACGTCTCGGGCTCGATGTACAAGTACGACACCCAGATCCTGCGCACCTTCGCGGAGATGGTCGACTCCTTCCAGGGGGAGCGGATCGGGCTGTCGATCTTCAACTCCACCTCCCGCACCGTCTTCCCGCTGACCAATGACTACGACCTGGTGCGCCGTCAGCTGGAGGAGGGTGCCGAGGCCGTCGACTTCGACGAGTTCGGCTACCGCAGCGGCGCCGTCCAGTATCCGCAGGACAAGGTCCGCCGGTACACGGAGTTCGTGGCCGGCACGCGCGGTGTCGACGAGCAGGCGTCGATCGTCCCGGACGGCCTGGCATCCTGTGCGCAGGAGTTCGACCGCGCCGAGGAGGATCGCAGCCGGTCGATCATCCTGGCCACCGACAACGAGGTGAACGGCGAACCCATCTACACCCTCGCGCAGGCGGCGCAGACGGTGCAGGACCGCGGCGTGGACCTCTACACCATCTACCCCGGGGCCTTCGAATGCGGCCCGCAGTGCTTCGAGGAGCTGGAGCGGGAGACCCGCGCCCACGGCGGGGAGGTCTTCGCCTCCGACGACCCGAACGCGATGCCCCGCATCATCGCGCAGATCGAGCGGACGCAGGCGCAGGTGATGGGGGCCGCTCCGACGGTGGTGCGCACGGACCGTCCGATGTTCGGCGCGGTGTTGACGCTGCTGTCGCTGATCGCGGTGCTGCTGGTCGGGTGGAGGTCCCGCGAATGACCCCCCAGTTCCTGTTCCCGTGGTGGCTCATCGCGCTGCTGATGGTGCCGATGGCCGCGCTGTGCCTGCTGCTGCTGGTGCGTCGGCCCCGGCAGCGCTGGTCGTGGCTGCGGCGGCTGCTGATGGTGCTGCTGCTGGCCGTGGTGCTGGTGCGCCCGTCGACGCCTCTGGACGGTCTGCCCACGCAGCGGATGAACGCCAACGTGTTCTTCGTCGTGGACCGCACCGGTTCCATGAACGCCGAGGACTACGCCGAGGGCGCCCCCCGGCTGGACGGCGTGAAGGCTGACATGCGCCGCATCATGCAGATGACCGAGGGCTCCCGCTACAGCATCATCGCTTTCGATTCCGTCGCGGCGCAGCAGTTGCCCTTGACCACCGACGCCGGGGCGGCGGAGGCCTGGATCGACACCCTGACCACGGAACCCACGGCGTACTCCCGGGGGTCGAACGTCGACCGCGCCCGCACCACGCTGATCACCGCCCTGCAGGAGACCCGCGCCGAGGATCCCGACTCCTCGATCCTGGTGTACGTGTTCTCCGACGGCGAGAACACCGATGGGCAGGAATCCGAGGCGTTCTCCCCGGCCGCCCAGTTCGTCGACGGCGGGGCGGTGCTCGGGTACGGCACCGCCCAGGGCGGCAGGATGCGCGCCCAGGGCGGCGCGACCGACGGCGAGTACATCACCGACGGTTCCGGAGCCGAGGGCCGCTCTGTCATCGACGAGAACCAGCTGAAGACCATCGCCGGTCAGATGGGCGTGCCGTATCTGCATCGGACGGACCCCGAGGCCGCGATCGAGGGCACCATGGAGGGCATCGAGCTGAAGGCGGTGCCGTTGGAGTCCAGCACCCGGGCGCGCAGCTTCGAGGACTGGTACTGGGTGGCGTCGATCCCGCTGGCGCTGCTGTTCCTGTGGGAGCTGGGGGAGATGACCCGTCGACTGCCCCGTGACCAGCAGCGGGACCAGCAGCGAGCCACCGACTCACGAGGGGAGGGACAGCGACGATGAGCCGACGTCGAGAGGAACGCCCCCAGGACTACGGTCTGGACGTCGCACGACTGCGCCGCCTGCGGCGCATCTGGTTCGCCGTGCTCGCCCTGCCGCTGCTGGCCCTCGCCCTTCTCGCCGTGCGCTTCGCGTCGATGCCTCTGACCCAGGCCTGGCACGCCCAGGCCTATGGTGCGGGGGAGTACGCCACAGCCCCGGATCGCCTGTGGCCGGTCGAGCACGTGAACTGGTTCGAGCCGTACCTGCCGTCTCTCACCCGGGGCACCGATCTGTTGCAGGCTGGGGACCCGGCGGGCGCCGAGACCGAGCTGCGGGAGGCACTCACCCGCTGGGAGAACGGCCGGGATCTCAACCAGCCTCCCCACGCGGAGTGCAAGATCCGCAACAATCTGGCGCTGTCGATCGAGCGCCAGGCCCTCGCCCTCGAGGACCCGGCCCAGCGTGGCGACCGGCTGTTCGAGGCCGAGGAGATCATCGCTCCCTGCGCCTCCGGCGGTGGCGGCGGTGGCGGCGAGGGCCAGGACCAGGGCGGCGGCTCCCCGAACGAGGGGCAGCAGCAGGGCCAGGGCGGCAACGGCAACGAGGACGAGCAGACCACCGGAGAGAACGGTGAGCGCATCGAGGAGGAGCGCCGCGCCGCCGACGAGGAGGCCGGACGCGACCCGGACTCCCGCCCCCAGGACGAGGGTGAGGACGGCCAGGAGGACGGGGAACCGACCGAACCCGCCGAGTCCGCGGCACCGCCCAGCGGCGAGCCCCCGCGCCGTGATGACCCCGAGGGCGACGGCCCCCAGGAGGAGAAACCGACGCAGAGCCCGAACCCCGAGGAGCAGAAGCGCCAGGACGAGCTCGAGGAACGCAACAAGGGAGCCAACGGTGGCGACGGCCAGGACGACGGCGGCCCCTCAGGAGAACCGGAGAAGCCATGGTGACCGCACCGGCGCACCGCGCCTACCTCGACCACGCCGCGACGACGCAGCTGCGCCCCGCGGTCCGCGAGGCCTATCTCGAGGCCAGCGAGGTGGTCGGCAACCCCACCTCGGTGCACGCCTCGGGGCGGCGCGCCAGGGCGCTGCTGGATGAGTCCCTGGAATCGCTCGCCGCGGATCTCGGGGTGCCCCGATCCTGGATCGTGCTGACCTCCGGCGGCACCGAGGCGGACAACCTCGCGATCCGCGGGGTCGCCCGTGCGGTCCACGCAGCTCACCCGGAGCGCACCGCGGTGGCCGTGTGCGCCACCGACCACGCCGCCGTGCTGCAGACCGCACACTCCCTGGCCCCGGCCATCGAGGCCCGCGAGATGCCTGTGCGCTCGACCGGGGTGCTGGACCTCGACCAGGCTGCGCAGCTGCTCGCCGACGGGGCCGTGTCGGTGGCCAGCGCCGCTCTGGTGAACAACGAGACAGGCATCGTGCAGGACCTCGCCGGGCTCTCTCGCCTGGCCCGCGAGCACGGCACCCTGGTCCACACCGACGCCGTCCAGGGGCTCGGCCACACGGCCCTGCCCGATTGGGAGGGCGTGGACCTCATGAGCATCTCCGGCCACAAGATCGGCGCCCCTGTCGGCATCGGGGCGCTGATCGTGCGCCCCGGCACCCCGGTGCAGGCCGGCAGCACCGGTGGCGGGCAGCAGCGGGGCCTGCGCTCGGGCACCCTCGACGCCGCCCACGCCCGCACCCTCGCCGTCGCCGTCCACGAGACCCTCCGCGAGGCCGAGCAGGAGAGCGCGCGGCTGCGAGGGCTGTCGCAGCGGCTCCTCGCCGGGATCCTCCGGATCGCCCCCGACGTGGTGGTCATCGGGGGTGATGACGCCCCCCGCACCGGCCATGTCGTGAGCGTCGGCTTCCCGGGAGCGCATCACGAGTCCCTGGTGTTCCTGCTCGATGAGCAGGGCGTCGATGTCTCCGCCGGATCGGCCTGCTCCGCGGGGGTGCAGCGCGCCTCCCATGTTCTCGACGCGATGGGCATCGACCCGGCCGTCGTCGGGGGAGCCCTGCGCCTGTCCTTCGGGTGGAGCAGCACCGAGGAGGACGTCGACCGGGCGTTGGCCGCGCTCCCGGAGGCGCTGCGCCGCGCCCGGGCCGTCGGGAGCCTGTTCGGATGAAGGTTCTCGCGGCGATGAGCGGCGGGGTCGACTCCGCCGTCGCGGCGGCCCTCGCCCACGAGGCCGGGCATGACGTCACCGGCGTGCACATGGCGCTCTCGCGCGACCCCTCGCAGACCCGGGTCGGCTCCCGCGGCTGCTGCACCGTGGAGGACGCCGACGACGCCCGCGTCGCCGCCGAGCGCATCGGCATCCCCTACTACGTGTGGGACCTCTCCGAGGACTTCCACGATCTCGTGGTGGAGGACTTCCTCGCCGAATACGCGGCCGGTCGCACCCCCAATCCGTGCGTGCGCTGCAACGAGCGCATCAAGTTCGCGTCCCTGCTGGAGCGTGCCCGCCTGCTCGGTTTCGACGCCGTGTGCACCGGGCACTACGCGCGCGTCGCCCATGACGGTCCGGACGGCGCCCCCAGTCTGCATCGCGCACGGAACCGCGCGAAGGACCAGAGCTACGTGCTGGCGGTGATGGGGCCGCAGGCGCTCGCCGCGTCCGTGTTCCCCCTCGGCGGATTCGAGGACAAGCAGCAGGTGCGGCAGGCCGCCTATGAGCGGCGGCTGGGCATCTCCACCAAGCCCGATTCCTACGACATCTGTTTCATCGCCGACGGTGACACCCGCGGGTTCCTCCGCCGGCACCTGGGGGAGTCCCCGGGGGAGATCGTCGACGCCGATGGGCGCGTGCTGGGCGAGCACCGTGGCACCCACGGCTTCACGATCGGTCAGCGCCGCGGTCTCGGGCTGCAGGATCCTGCCCCCGACGGCCGCCCCCGCTACGTGGTCGACATCGACCCGCGGCGGCACCGGGTCGTCGTCGGCGCCGCCGAGCTGCTCTCCACCCGCACCCTCGAGGCCACCGACACGGTGCTGTTCGAACCCCTCGCACCCGGCCGGCCCGTCGCCTGCCAGATCCGCGCCCACGGAGAAGCCGTCCCCGGCATCGTCGAGCAGGCGGAGGACCACGGCGCGGTGCGCGTGACCCTGGAGCAGCCGATGCGCGGCGTCGCCGCCGGTCAGACCCTGGTGCTGTACGACGGCGACCGTGTGCTCGCCTCCGCCACTCTCACCCGGCGCACGGCATGAGCGCACCCACCTCGGAGCCCCTGGTCACCCTCGGCGCGGACGGCACGTTCCGCCCGGACGCCTCCGCAGCGGGCACCATCGACCCGCTCGAGGCCCTCACCACCCTGCGTGGCCTGCTCGGTGACGACCTCGAGGACGGCATCGCCACCCGCATGATGCTGCCGGCCGCGCTCGGGACCGAACCCGCCGACCAGCTGCTGCCCGCGAGTCTCACCCTGCTCGCCGACACCGCCGCCGACCTCACCAGCTTCGGCTGGCGCCTCGGCGTCGGACCCTCCCGGGCCTGGGCCCGCGCCAGGGATCTGAGGGAGCGCCGCGTGGAGGCCGCCCAGGTGGCCCTGTTCGGGCTGGAGAAGGACCTGCAGGTCACGGCCCTCGGACCGCTCACACTGGCCACCGCCACGTTCCTGCCCGGAGGTGAGCGCACCCTCGCCGACCGCGGTGCCCTGCGGGACCTGCCCGAGGCCCTCGCCGCCGGCCTCAGCGAGCACCTCGCGGACATCCGCCGACGACTGCCCGGCGCCCGCCCGCGTCTGCTGCTGCGGGAACCGGCTGCTCAGACCGTGCTGGACGGGACCGTCCCCACCGTGTCCGGGCGGCAGCGCCATCGCGCGCTGCCCGCGCCGGAGCTCAGCCCCCACTGGCGATGGCTGCGGAAGGCTCTCGGTGAGGATGCGACCGGTCTCACGCTGGCCGTCCCGCCGCACCCCACACTGCTTGCGGCCGCTACGGCAGCGGGCATCACCGGGGTGGCCGTGCCCACCGGACTGCTCGGCCCGCTGACCGGGGTGGAGGAGGTGCCGCCCGCCCGGCGCGATCGTGCACGTCGTGACCGGGCCGCCTGGGAGGAACTCGCCCGCCTGCACAGCGACGGCGTGCGTCTGGAGATCCTGGTCGATCCGCGCCGCGCCGAGGCCCAGGTGGACGCCTTCGCCGCCGCCTGGCAGCGCCTCGGGTTCAGCGCCCGTGACCTGAGCGGTCTCACCCTTCTGGCGCACCCGGCCCCGGTGGGGTCCGCGGACCCGGCCCGGGAGCCCACCGCGACCGATCTGCCGGGCTCCGCCGACATCACCCACCTGCTGCGCCTCGCCCCGGCCTGGGCCGAACGCGTCGCGGGCTCGTGACGCGGCCCGCGGCACCCCGCCCCGGCCTGTCGGGGCCATGCGCCACAATGTCCGGGTGAACGCCCCGAAGCAGCCCCGCCCGAGCCAGGACAGCGCCGCCCCCGCGTCGGAGGCACCGGACCCGAACGCCCCCGCCGTCGAGGACTCCGCGGTCGAGCAGTCTGCCGTCGAGCGCCGCACCGCCGATGCTCAGCAGCGGATCGCCGAGCTGACCGCCCGCATCGAGCAGGCCCGGGTCGACTACTACGAGAAGGCCGCCCCCACCATGACTGATGGGGAGTATGACCAGCTCGAGCGGGAGCTGCGGGAGCTCGAAGAGGCCCACCCGCAGCTGGCCCGTGCCGATTCCCCCACCCGCACGGTGGGCGGTGGGGTCGCGCAGGGTTTCGCCCCCGTGGAGCACCTGGAGCGGATGTTCAGTCTCGACAACGCCTTCAGCCTGGACGAGTTGCGCGCCTGGGGGGAGCGAGTGGTGGAGGGACTCGGCCAGGGCGCCGAGATCCGCTACCTGACGGAGCTGAAGATCGACGGCCTCGCCATCGACCTGGTCTACGAGCAGGGACGACTGGTGCGGGCCGCCACCCGAGGTGACGGCCGCGTCGGCGAGGACGTCACCGCGAACGTCCGGACCATCGCGAACGTCCCTCACCGCCTCGACACCGACACCCCGCCGGCGGTGCTGGAGGTCCGCGGTGAGGTGTTCTTCCCGACCGCCGACTTCGAGCGCCTCAACCAGGAGCGCGAGGAGGCCGGTCTCACCCGCTTCGCGAACCCCCGCAACACGGCCGCCGGGTCCCTGCGGCAGAAGGATCCTGCGGTCACCGCCTCCCGTGCCCTGGCGGTGTACGTCCACGGCATCGGGGTGCACGAGGGCGTCACCCTCGCCTCCCAGTCGGAGGTCTACGCCCAGCTGGCCGCCTGGGGGTTGCCGACATCCCCGCACACCCGGGTGCTCACCTCCCTCGACGAGGTCGCCGACTACATCGTCGACCGCGGCGAGAAGCGCCATGACGTGGAGCACGAGATCGACGGCATCGTGGTGAAGGTCGACTCCTTCGCCCAGCAGCGTCGCCTCGGCGCCACCTCCCGGGCGCCCCGCTGGGCCATCGCCTACAAGTACCCGCCGGAGGAGGTCACCACCCGCCTGATCGACATCCAGGTGGAGGTGGGTCGCACCGGCCGGGTCACCCCCTTCGGGGTGATGGAACCGGTGACCGTCGCGGGCTCGACCGTCCAGTTCGCCACCCTCCATAACCAGTTCGAGGTGGAACGCAAGGGCGTCCTGATCGGCGACATGGTGATCCTGCGCAAGGCGGGTGATGTGATCCCCGAGATCCTCGGCCCGGTCGAGGCACTGCGCACCGGGCAGGAACGCGCCTTTGTCATGCCCTCGCACTGCCCCTCCTGCGGCACCCCCATCGCCCCCGCCAAGGAGGGTGACAAGGACTGGCGCTGCCCGAACCAGAAGGACTGCCCGGCGCAGGTGACGGGCCGGCTGGTGCATGCCGCGTCCCGCGGCGCCTTCGACATCGAGTCCCTCGGGGAGGAGACGGCGATCGCCCTGACGGATCCCGACCGCCGCCGGGACGAGGCGCTCGCCGCGGTGCGCGCCGGCCACGCCCTCTACCTGCCCGTGCAGGATCCCGCCGACACCGCCCACGACGCCTTCGTCGTCGTGCGCAACGGGGAGGAGGTCGAGGGCACCGACGGCACCCCGCGGCTGCGCGTCACCGATGCCGAGGATCCGCTGATCCCGGCGCCCCAGACGCCCGTGGTGACCACCGGGGCGAACCTCTTCGACCTCACCGCGGAGGATCTGCGCGACGTCGTCGTCTACCAGCCGGAGAAACGTGACGGGCGCGAGACCGGCGACTGGCGGGTGCAGCCCGCGTTCTGGAGTCGCCCGAGTCTGCGGCACTACCGGTCGTCGGACTCCTGGCGCCGGGTGGGGGAGGCCGCCCCGCTGAAGAACACCCTCACCATGCTCGAGGAGTTGGAGACGAAGAAGGCCTCGCAACCTCTGTGGCGGGTGCTGGTGGCGCTGTCGATCCGACACGTCGGGCCGACCGCCGCGCGCTCCCTGGCCACCGCCTTCGGATCCCTGCCGGAGATCCGGGATGCCGACCCGCAGCGCCTGGCCGAGACAGATGGCGTCGGCCCCACCATCGCCGAGTCCCTGCGCGAATGGTTCGCCGTCGACTGGCACCAGGAGCTGCTGGCCGCGTGGGAGGCCTCGGGCGTGCGGATGGTCGACGACGTCGAGGAGGGCTTCGTGCGCACCCTCGAGGGCCTCACCGTCGTCGTCACCGGTGGTCTCGAGGGGTTCACCCGGGACGGCGCCAAGGAGGCGATCATCGCGCGCGGCGGGAAGGCCGCCGGCTCGGTGTCGAAGAAGACCGACTACGTGGTCATCGGCGAGAACGCCGGCAGCAAGGCCGATCGGGCACGGGAGCTGGGCCGACCCCTCCTCGACGAGGCCGGATTCGTGGCGCTGCTGGAGGGTGGTCCCGAGGCCGTCGCCGATCGCCTCGACCTCGCGGCCGGCGAGGCCCAGGGAGACTGAGGGACAGGGTCAGCGGGCGTCGCCCGCGCCCGCCTCGTCCTGGGCATCGTCCGCCGCATCCTCGATCGGGTCGTCGAACCCGGAGCGGCGCAGGCGGTCGATCGTGCGCTCGTTGTCGTGCATCGGGTTGTCCTTGGTGGCCAGAGCCTCTCGCATGCGCTTCTCGAGCTCCTGGACCTTGCGGATCTCCGGGTTGTCCGAGGGCGTGTCGCCGTCCTCGGGATCGTGGGAGAGGTAGTCGATGTGCGGGTCCACGCTCATGGCGGCGCTCCTCTGGCTCGGGGATCGTCCTGCGCAGTCTACGGGGCAGGCCCCCGCACCCGGCGTCCACGGCGGCATCCCGCGTCCACCTCCCGCACCCCGCACGCCTAGACTGGGAGCCATGCCTTCGATCGGACGAGACGACGTCGCACGCCTCGCCGACCTCGCGCGGATCCAGCTCACGGACGACGAGATCACCCGGTACGCCGGGGAGTTCGACGCCATCATGGACGCTGTCGCCGCGGTCTCCGAGGTCGCCACCGAGGATGTCCCCGCGACGTCACATCCCCTGCCCCTGACCAACGTGTTCCGCAAGGACGAGGTCACCGAGACCCTGTCCCAGGAGGACGCCCTCGCCGGCGCCCCCGCCGCGGAGGACGGCCGCTTCGCCGTGCCGCAGATCCTGGGGGAGGAGTGACCATGACCGACACCGATCTGATCCGTCGCTCCGCCGCCGCGCAGTCCGCGGCCCTCACCGCCGGGGAGGTCTCCGCCGAGGAGCTTACCCGCGCCCACCTGGACCGCATCGCGGCCGTGGACGGCGACCTGAACGCGTTCCTGCACGTCGACGCCGACGGTGCCCTCGCCACTGCGCGCTCCGTCGACGAGGCCCGCCGCCGCGGGGAGGACCTCCATCCGCTGGCCGGTGTGCCGGTCGCGGTGAAGGACGTCGTCGTCACCAAGGGTCTGCCGACCACCGCCGGCTCCCGCATGCTCGAGGGCTGGGTCCCTCCGTACGACGCGACGCTCGTCGAGCACCTGCGTGCGGCCCGTCTGCCGATCCTCGGCAAGACCAACATGGACGAGTTCGCCATGGGCTCCTCCACCGAGACCAGCGCCTTCGGCATCACCCGCAACCCCTGGGGCCGCGACCGCATCCCCGGCGGATCCGGCGGCGGCAGTGCCGCGGCGGTCGGCGCCTTCGAGGCCCCGCTGGCGATCGGCACCGACACCGGTGGCTCCATCCGTCAACCTGCGGCCGTCACCGGCACCGTCGGTGTGAAGCCCACCTACGGCGGCGTCTCCCGCTACGGCCTCATCGCGATGGCGAGCTCCCTCGACCAGGCCGGTCCCGTGACCCGCACCGTCGAGGACGCCGCCCTGCTGCAGGAGGTCATCGGCGGTCACGACCACCGCGACTCGACCTCCCTGCCCGAACCCCTCACGGGTCTCGCCGACGCGGCCCGCCGTCGCGATGTCGCCGGTCTGCGCATCGGTGTGATTGAGGAGCTCGAGGGCGACGGATTCGATCCGCAGGTCAAGGCCCGCTTCGAGGAGTCCCTCGCGCTGCTCGAGCAGCAGGGCGCCGAGATCATCCGGGTCAGCTGCCCGAACTTCCGCTACGCCCTGGGGGCGTACTACCTGATCATGCCGTCGGAGGCCTCCAGCAACCTGGCGAAGTTCGACGGCATGCGCTATGGCCTGCGGGTGGTGCCGGAGGGCACCGCCACCGCCGAGGCCGTCATGAAGGCCACCCGCGGTCAGGGCTTCGGCGCCGAGGTGAAGCGCCGCATCCTGCTGGGCACCTACGCGCTGTCCGCCGGGTATTACGACGCCTACTACGGCAGTGCCCAGAAGGTCCGCACCCTGGTGCAGCGCGACTTCGCCGCCGCCTTCGCATCGGTCGATGTGCTCGCGTCCCCGACCGCGCCGACGGTCGCCTTCCGGTTCGGCGAGAAGGCCTCCGACCCGCTGGCGATGTACCTCAACGACATCGCCACCATCCCCGCGAACCTCGCCGGGGTGCCGGGCATCTCCCTGCCGTCGGGTCTCGCGGAGGATGATCTGCCCGCGGGCATCCAGTTCCTCGCCCCCGCGAGGGAGGACGCCCGTCTCTACCACGTCGGCGGCGCCCTGGAGGCGCTGCTGGAGGAGCGCTGGGGCGGCCCGCTGCTGGACCGCGCCCCGCAGCTGCAGGAAGGAGCGGCCCGATGAGCACCGACGCCCTCGTCGACTACGACGACGCCGTCACCCGCTATGACCCGGTCCTCGGCATCGAGGTCCACGTCGAGCTGGGCACGGCCACCAAGATGTTCGACGGCGCCCCGAACGTGTTCGCGTCTGAGCCGAACACCGCCATCACCCCGGTGTCCCTCGGGCTGCCCGGCACCCTGCCGGTGGTCAACGAGAAGGCCGTGGAGTACGCGATCAAGATCGGCCTCGCGCTGAACTGCCAGATCGCGGAGTCCTGCCGCTTCGCGCGCAAGCAGTACTTCTACCCGGATCTCACCAAGAACTTCCAGACCTCGCAGTACGACGAGCCGATCGCCTACGACGGCTGGCTCGACGTCGAGCTGGAGGACGGGGAGATCGTCCGCGTGGAGATCGAGCGCGCCCACATGGAGGAGGACGCCGGCAAGAACACGCATGTCGGTGGCGCCGGCGGGCGCATCCACGGCGCCACGTATTCGCAGGTCGACTACAACCGTGCGGGCGTGCCGCTGGTGGAGATCGTCACCAAGCCGATCGTCGGCACGGGGGCCCGTGCTCCGGAGGTCGCCGCGGCGTATGTGCGCACCCTGCGGGACATCTTCCGTGCGCTCGACGTGTCGGAGGCACGCATGGAGCGCGGCAACGTCCGAGCCGACATCAATGTGTCCCTGCGGCCCTCGCCGGAGGCTCCGCTGGGCACTCGCACCGAGACGAAGAACGTCAACTCCTTCCGCTCCATCGAGAGGACCGTGCGGTACGAGATCTCCCGCCATGCGGCGGTGCTCGACGCGGGGCAGCCTGTGCTGCAGGAGACCCGGCACTTCCACGAGGAGGACGGCAGCACCAGCTCCGGGCGCGTGAAGTCCGATGCCGAGGACTATCGCTATTTCCCCGAGCCCGATCTGGTGCCGGTGGCGCCGAGCCGCGAGTGGGTGGAGGAACTGCGTGCCTCCCTGCCGGAGCTGCCGGCCGCTCGCCGCCGCCGTCTGCTGGGGGAGTGGGGCTTCTCGGAGCTCGAGATGCGCGACGTGCTGAACGCCGGTGCCCTCGACCTCATCGAGCAGACCGTCGCCGCTGGCGCCGCCCCGAACGCCGCCCGCAAGTGGTGGACCGGTGAGCTCGCCCGGACCGCCAAGGAGCGCGAGGCGGACCTCGACGCCCTGCCCGTCACCCCGGCGCAGGTCGCGGAGCTGCAGGGCCTCGTGGACGGCAAGAAGATCAACGACAAGATCGCCAAGAAGGTCCTCGGCCAGGTGCTCGAGGGCCAGGGTGATCCGGCGCAGATCGTCGAGCGAGACGGTCTGGCCGTGGTCTCCGACGATTCGGTGCTCACCGCCGCCGTCGATCAGGCCCTGGCCGAGAACCCCGATGTGGTCGCGAAGATCCAGGGCGGGAAGGTGCAGGCGATCGGTGCGCTGATCGGTCCGATCATGAAGGCGACCCGCGGGCAGGCCGACGCCGCCCGCGTGCGCGAGATCATCCTGGAGAAGCTCGGCGTCGAGGGCTGAGGCCTCTCACGGCCGGCTGTGCGACACACTGACCCTCCGACACGGCCGACGGGGGCGGGGCATCCACGATGCCCCGCCCCCGTCGGCCGTCCGGCGCTTCTGGACGAGAGACCGACCACACTCCCGGTGACCAGTCGGTTACATCCGGACGACGGGAGGGCCGTGGCAACCGACCTGCGCACACGGACGCGGTCGATGTGCCTTTGCTGAGCTGACCAGGCGCGATACATGTGCCACGTCGTGTGCGGGCCCTCTCATGTCCCTTGTGGGGGTCGCCTGCGCGTCGCCCGGGCGGGGGCACCCACTCGTTACAGTCGGACCGTTTGCCCGCCGTCGGGTGCGGAAGGCGTGGGCCGCCACCCCTGTGAGAGGCGCTCTGAGAGATGGGACAGATCGATGCCGTCATCTAGGCCGTGTTGCTAAATGCTGGTTCGGGGCCTTCGGGTGATCCTTGAGGCGTGTCGCGAGATGTCATCACGGACGAGGTCTGGGAGCTGATCCGGGACGTGTTCCCGCCGGTGAGGACACGGGGCCGTCCTCCGGTGGATCGGCGCACAGTGGTCGAGGCGACCGCGTGGCGGTTCCGCACGGGATCGGCGTGGCGAGACCTCCCCGACCGGTTCGGGAGCTGGAACACGATCTACAAGAACTTCCGCCGGTGGGCGAGCGACGGCGTCTGGGAGGACCTGCTCACCCACGTGCAGAAGCGGGCGTCGCTCGCTGGCGAGATCGACTGGGTCGTGTCGGTGGATTCCTCGATCGCGCGTGTCCATCAGCATGGCGCGACCTTGCCCCGGGTCACAGGGGGATCCATCGAACGACAAGAAGTCCGGGCCGGAGCCTCCTGACCACGCGATCGGCCGGTCACGGGGTGGTTTGACGACGAAGATCCATCTCGTCTGCGACGGGAAGGCCCGGGCGCTGGCGTTCGTCCTCACCGGCGGGCAGGTCGCAGACACGAGCATGTTCACCTGCGTACTCGACGAGATCCACGTCCCCGGCCGAGGGCCTGTGCGCACGAGACCGGATCGGGTGCTCGCGGACAAGGGCTACCCGTCGAAGAAGAACCGGGCCTGGCTGCGCGAGCGCGGCGTCAAGGCCACGATCCCCGAACGGGGCGACCAGATCGCTCACCGCCGCAAGCGTCCGGGCCGCCCGATCGACTTCGGCGATGAGCAGCGGGAGCGTTACAAGGGCCGCAACGTCGTCGAGCGGTGCTTCAACTTCGTGAAGCAGTGGCGAGGACTCGCTTCCCGCTACGACAAGACCGCCCGGTCATACGCGGCGGGGCTCTGCCTCTCCGCCGCCTTGCAATGGATTTAGCAACACGGCCTAGGCCAGCAACGTCGTCCTGCACCGCCGGGACGGTGAGTTCCGGATGTGGCTCCACCGCAACATTGATCAGAGCATCGATCAGTAGGCGGACGGTCCCTGGCGAGAGCCGTCGGGCGAGATACCGGACACGCCGACCCGGGGAGAGCAGCTCTATGTCGACGAGGAGTCCCTCATCCTCGGAGAGAACGGGGACAGGCATCAGCGCGAACGCGGCCCCCGCGGCGGACAGCAATCTCATCGGTTCCAGAACAGGGGTGACCCTCGGCGCGCCCGTAGCGCCGAAGCCACCACTCGGTGCCTTGTCTGGGTTCTTCGCTTCCCGAGGGGGCTTCTCCCTCATGACGAGGTCCCGGAGCTACGCAGTGCCGTCCGGTAGACGTCGTTCTTCGTCGCGACGACGAGCCCGAGCCGCTTCGCGAGCACCGGGTGATCATCCTGGAGTCGCTTGAAGATGCCGTTCGACCTCACGCGGGTGACGAGCTCCTGAAGCAGGAGGAGCTCGAATGCGGCAGCCTCAGCCCAGCCGACGTCCTTGCGGTATCCGATGACCGCACGGGCGCCCGTGCGCCTCGCGAACTGCTGGAGCCGCTTGGGATCCTCCTTCAACGTCGAGCAGGAATCGAAGTAGATGACCTTGCCTGCACACGCCCCCTTCAACATCTCTTCGAGCTCATCCAGCTCGATATCGCCGTCCTCGTCCCCGCTCAACGACAGTGCGGCGGAGTCGCCGTGCATCGCCAGCCAGAGCACACCGAAATCGTCGTAGTCTTCGGACACCCACTTGCCGAGGTAGTAGGTGAACTCGGCGCGGGTCGCCACGTCGCGGTGGACCCACTGAGCCACCTCAAGATGCTCGAGGAGCTCCAACACAGGGCGAACGCTGAGACGGCGCGTGATGTCGCAATCCCACTCACCTTCGAGACAGAAAATACCGGGTAGATCCTCGCGCATGTTGTCGACTCCTCGATGATGATCTTTGAGCTCACGATATCGGTCAGGACCGACATTTCTCGGCAGTCTCGGGAACGCTGTCAGCGTATTCCCCGCCGCGGCGCATCGGCTCGACCCGCTCCCCTCGGCCGGTTAGCTGTATGAGGTCATTACGTTGTCGACACGTTCATGGACGCGGGACGCGGCGGCGAGCACGTCCCATGGTCCCACCTCGGCGACGTTGTCGCAAAGGTCGATGACATTCACGTCAAAGGAGCCGTCGCAGTCCGACTCGGCGGAGGTCACGGCGAAGAGCCCGTATGACCGGGCGGTCTTGTCGTAGCGGGAAGCGAGTCCTCGCCACTGCTTCACGAAGTTGAAGCACCGCTCGACGACGTTGCGGCCCTTGTAACGCTCCCGCTGCTCATCGCCGAAGTCGATCGGACGGCCCGGACGCTTGCGACGGTGAGCGATCTGGTCGCCCCGTTCGGGGATCGTGGCCTTGACGCCGCGCTCGCGCAGCCAGGCCCGGTTCTTCTTCGACGGGGTAGTCCTTGTCCGCGAGCACCCGATCCGGCCTCGTGCCCACAGGTCCTCGGCCGGGGATGTGGATCTCGTCGAGTACGCAGGTGAACATGCTCGTGTCTGCGACCTGCCCGCCAGTGAGGACGAACGCCAGCGCCCGGGCCTTCCCGTCGCAGACGAGATGGATCTTCGTCGTCAAACCACCCCGCGACCGGCCGATCGCGTGGTCAGGAGGCTCCGGCCCGGACTTCTTGTCGTTCGACGGATCCCCCTGTGACCCGGGACAGGGTCGCGCCATGCTGATGGACACGCGCGATCGAGGAATCCACCGACACGACCCAGTCGATCTCACCCTGAAGCGACGCCCGCTTCTGCACATGGGTGAGCAAGTCCTCCCAGACGCCGTCGCTCGCCCACCGCCGGAAGTTCTTGTAGATCGTGTTCCAGCTCCCGAACCGATCGGGCAGGTCTCGCCACGCCGATCCCGTGCGGAACCGCCACGCGGTCGCCTCGACCACCGTGCGCCGATCCACCGGAGGACGGCCCCGTGTCCTCACCGGCGGGAACACGTCCCGGATCAGCTCCCAGACCCCGTCCGTGATGACACCTCGCGACACGCCTCAAGGATCACCCGAAGGCCCCGAACCAGCATTTAGCAACACGGCCTAGAAGTATTTCGGCCCGGTAGCCGACTGGCTCAGCGCCGTCGTCTTCGTGGAGATCCCGCTGTTCGGCGGGATCCCGGTCATCGTGCTGTGGCTGATGGCGGCGGCCATCTTCCTCACCGTGTGGCTGCGCTTCCAGCCGATCACCGGCCTGAAGCACTCCATCGATGTGATCCGCGGACGCTACACCGCGAAGACCGACCCCGGCCAGGTCTCCACCTTCCAGGCCCTCTCCACGGAGCTGTCGGGCACCGTGGGGCTGGGCAACATCGCCGGTGTGGCCGTGGCGATCGGCGTCGGCGGCCCCGGCGCGGCCCTGTGGATCGCCCTGTTCGGCCTGCTCGCCATGAGCGTGAAGATGGCGGAGGCCACCCTCGGTGTCATGTACCGCACCGTCCGGGAGGACGGCAGCACCGTCGGCGGCCCCCAGCTGTACCTGCGCGACGGGCTCGCCTCCATCGGCTTCCCGAAGCTCGGTCGGGTGCTCGCGCCGATCTACGCGATCACGGCCGTGGTCGGCGTGTTCGGCGCGGGCAATCTCTTCCAGGCGAACCAGGTGGCGGCGATCGTCGTCGACTCCTCCGGGCGCTCCTTCCTCGACGGCAACCGCTGGATCATCGGCCTGGTGATGGCGGCACTGGCGGCGATCGTGATCCTCGGCGGCGTCACCCAGATCGCTCGGTGGACCGCGTGCATCACCCCGGCGATGGCCGTGCTCTACGTCGCCTGCATCCTCACGATCCTGGTGCTCAACGCCCCGGCGATCCCCGGGGCCGCGGCCGCGATCGTACAGGGAGCCTTCACCGGGGCCGGCGTGACCGGTGGCGTCATCGGCGTGGCCGTCGCCGGCATCCAGCGAGCCCCGTTCTCCAACGCGGCGGGCATCGGCTCCGCCGGCATGGCGCACTCCGCCTCCAAGACCAAGTCCCCCTCCACCGAGGGATTCGCCGCGATGTGGGAGCCGCTGGTCGACTCCGTCATCGTCTGCACCCTGACCGCCCTGGCGATCACCGTGACGGGGGTGTTCGAGGGAGCGGGGGCGGATTCCGACGGTATCGCCATGACCGCGCGGGCCTTCGGCACCGTGACCGGGTGGTTCCCGGTGCTGCTGACGGTCGCGGTGGTCCTGTTCGGCTTCTCGACGGTCCTGTCGTACGCCTACTACGGCGAACTGAACGCCCGCTTCCTGTTCGGCGACTCTCGGGGCGTCACCCTCGGTTTCCGCATCCTGTGGGTGCTGGCGGTCATCGTCGGCGCCTCCATCACGCTGGACGCCGTGATCGCGTTCTCCGATGCGATGTTCTTCCTCATGTCGGTGCCGAACCTGCTGGGCATCTACTTCCTGGCGAAGGTGCTGCGGCTGGAGATCCTGCGCCACCGCACGCGCGTGGAGGTCGGCACCGTGGAGGAGGTGCCGGAGGATCTGTGCGTCGGCATCGGAAGCCACGACCCGACCCCGCAGCAGGTGGAGCAGGCCGAGCGGGCCGATCATGAGGAGGCGGAGCGTCTGCAGGAACTGCGCCGCACCCTCGGTGCCGACGAGAACTGGAGCCACCACGACGAACTCGGCCGCCAACTGGACGATCAGGGTCGACTGGTGGACGACCAGGGCCGCCTCGTGAACGAGGAGGGCTCTACCGGATCGACGAGGACGGCGTGATCGTCGACGGTGCCGGCCGACCGCTGGAGCGTTACGAGCCGGTGCTCTCGGCCCGTGAGGCGCTGGACGACGGGGAGACCCGCGGCCGTCACCGTCGGGAGATCTGAGCGCCGGGGCCTTCGACCTGACCCCTGAGCGCCGGGCCCTCGGCCCCGGCCTCGCGGCATCCGCATCCTGAGTCTTCTGTCTCGGATCGCGGGCGCCGCGTAGACTTGCGGGCATGCCTCAGCTCCGTTCCCGCACCTCCACGCATGGCCGCAACATGGCCGGCGCGCGCGCCCTGTGGCGCGCCACCGGCATGGAGTCCTCGGACTTCGGCAAGCCGATCATCGCGATCGCGAACTCCTACACGCAGTTCGTGCCCGGCCATGTCCATCTGAAGAACATGGGGGACCTGGTCGCCGGGGCGGTCCAGGAGGCGGGCGGCATCGCCCGGGAATTCAACACCATCGCGGTCGACGACGGCATCGCCATGGGGCACGGCGGCATGCTGTACTCGCTGCCGAGCCGTGACGTGATCGCCGACTCGGTGGAGTACATGGTCAATGCCCACTGCGCTGATGCGCTGGTGTGCATCTCCAACTGCGACAAGATCACCCCGGGCATGCTCATGGCCGCCATGCGCCTGAACATCCCCGTGGTCTTCGTCTCCGGCGGTCCGATGGAGTCCGGGAAGCCCGTCAACGGCGTCGTCGAGCACCGGCTGGACCTGATCGACGCCATCATCCAGTCCGCCGATGACTCCGTCACCGACTCGCAGCTCGCCGAGATCGAGGACAGTGCCTGCCCGACCTGCGGATCCTGCTCGGGCATGTTCACCGCCAATTCGATGAACTGCCTCACCGAGGCGCTGGGCCTGTCGCTGCCCGGCAACGGGACGACTCTCGCCACGCACGCCTTCCGCAAGCAGCTGTTCCTCGACGCCGGACGCACGATCGTCGAGCTGGCCCGCCGGTACTACGACGAGGACGACGACTCGGTGCTGCCCCGCAGCATCGCCACCAAGGCGGCGTTCACCAACGCCATGAGTCTGGATGTGGCGATGGGCGGCTCCACCAACACGGTGCTGCACATCCTCGCCGCCGCGATCGAGGGGGAGGTCGACTTCGGCCTGGACGACATCGACCGCCTCTCACGGTCCGTGCCGTGTCTGACGAAGGTCGCACCGAACGGCACCGCCCATATCGAGGACGTCCATCGCGCCGGCGGCATCCCCGCCATCCTCGGGGAACTGGACCGGGCGGGGCTGCTGGACCACTCGGTGCATTCGGTGCACTCCCCGGATCTCGCCAGCTGGCTCGCCGATTGGGATGTGCGCGGCGGCAGGGCGACCGCGCAGGCGGATGCCCTGTTCCACGCCGCCCCCGGTGGTGTCCGCACCACCCAGGCCTTCTCGACCGAGAACACCTGGGAGGAGCTGGACACCGACGCCGAGGGCGGTGTGATCCGTGCGGTCCCGTTCGCCCACACCAAGGACGGCGGCCTGTGCGTGCTGCGCGGCAACCTCGCCGAGGACGGCTGCGTCATCAAGACTGCCGGGATCACCGAGGACCTCTTCCACTTCGAGGGCACCGCCGTCGTGTGCGACTCCCAGGAGGAGGCCGTGCAGAAGATCCTCGACAAGACGGTGAAGGCCGGGGATGTGGTGGTGATCCGGTACGAGGGCCCCCAGGGTGGGCCCGGGATGCAGGAGATGCTGTACCCGACGTCGTTCCTCAAGGGGCGGGGTCTGGGACGGGATTGTGCGCTCATCACCGACGGCCGCTTCTCCGGCGGCACCAGCGGCGTGTCCATCGGGCACATCTCCCCCGAGGCGGCCGAGGGTGGTCTCATCGGGTTGGTGGAGGACGGTGACCGCATCGTCCTGGACGTCGACAGGCGCCTGCTGCAGCTGGAGGTGCCCGAGGCCGAGCTCGAGCGACGTCGTGCCGCCAAGGGGCCGCTGCCCTGGCGGCCGGAGACGCGTGATCGGCAGGTCAGTCAGGCGTTGAAGGTGTACGCGCATCTGGTGCGCTCGGCGACCTACGGCGCCACGCGTCGACCGCTGGACTGAGGACAGCCGCGCTCAGCTCACCATTCTTCGGCGCGGTCACCGGGCCCGGCCCTTCCTCCCCGGGTGCGGTTCTCCAACCGCAACCCGCCCTCCCGGGCGCGGTGCACGAGCGCGGCCGTTCGTGCCGGGGGCGCTTCTCCGGCCTCAACCCACCCTCCCCGTCGCGGTGCACCGATCGCGGCCGTTCCTCCCCAGGCGCGGTTCTCCACAGTCGGCGTGATCGGTGTCGTGTGTCGGGCCGCTGCTCTACGGTGACGGTATCGAACAGGTGTTCGACACTGTTGCGTGAGGTGGGACAGGAGGCGCCCGATGACGATCCTCGAAGGAGCCGGGGGCGGTGAGCAGTGTGCACGCACGCCCCGACCCCGCTCGTTCGGGGCGTCAAGCAACCCCGTGGGCAACCCCTCGGGCACCGCGTCAGGCACCTCGTCGGGCATCCCGTCCGCTGTGGTCCGCCGTCTGGATCGGATCTTCTCCCAGATCCAGGACGTGCTGGATGCCGATCCGCAGCGCGGAATCGCTGACGCCCACGTGCCCCGGCATGTGCCGGATGCTGATCTGATCACGGCCATCGGGCGGATCGAACGGACCAAGAACGCGCTGGACGGTCTGCAGTCACGTCTCGAAGTGGAGCTGCGCGCACGGCGCGTGCGCTCCGACCAGGACCATGGGGTCGAGCGCTCACGCGCCGGATCGGGTGTCGGTCACGAGATCGGCCTGGCGAAACACGCCTCACCGGTCTCGGCAGGGAACCAGCTCGCGCTGCGCCGTGTGATCGTCGATTCGCTTCCCCGGACCTTCACCCATCTCAGCGAGGGCCGGATCTCCAGCTGGGCCGCCGAGGAGGTGGCCCGGTCCGTGCTGGTCCTCGACGACGAGGATCGGGCCCGGGTCGACGCCGAGCTCGCCGACCTCTTGCCGGACCTCACTCCACGCGCCGCCGGTCGGTCGGCGCGAGCGATCGCCGACCGTCTGGATCCTCAGGCAGCGGTCGAGCGGGTGCGGCGCAACACCGCGCAACGGTCCGTGACTCAGCGACCCGCCGGTGAGGGCATGATGCGGCTCTCCGCGCTGTTGCCCACCGTGGATGGGGTCGCTGCCTACGCGGCCCTCACCCGTGCGGCGGCCTCTGCCCGTGCTGCCGGGGATGAACGCGGCAAGGGAGCGGTCATGGCCGACACCCTCGTCGAGCGAGTCACGGGAGTTCCGGCCGGTGGGACGCCCCCGATCGAGATCCAGTTGCTCATGACAGACACGACGCTGCTCGGCGGCGGTGAGGACACCGCCCTGCTCGACGGCCACCCGGTCCCCGGCCGCGTGGCACGGCACCTCGCACTGGGGTGCCGTTCGGACCTGCGCGACTGCACGGACGGTTCGTGCACCGATGCCGAGCCGGAATCGAGCCTGCGGTGGATCCGCCGCCTGTACACGGACGGGACGACGGGCGACCTCCAGAACCTCGACACCACGCGGCGTGCCTTCGCCGGCAGTGTGCGCACGTTCATCCATACCCGCGACCAAGCGTGCCGCGGCCCCTGGTGCGACGCCCCCATACGCCACGTCGATCACGTCAAGCGCTACAGCGAGGGAGGGACCACCTCCATCGACAACGGGATCGGGGTGTGCGAGCGCCTGAACCACGTGCTGGAACTGCCGGGGTGGGAGCAGCAGCTCACCACGAAGCGCGGTGCCGGGGGTGAAATGTTGCTGCGCACCCCGACAGGCCATCTCTACCGCAGCGTGCCCCGTCCCGGCCCGGGATGCTGACCTCATCGCCCGGCATCCGCGATGCCGAAGGTGCCTGCGGCACCCAGGAAGACCCCCCGCCGAACCCCGCCACAGCGGACGCGGGGCCTGCACCGCCCCTGCCGCCGGACAGCCCCCCTTCCGCCGAGTGCGACGCGACGGAACCACCCCCGGGTCCGCCACCGTGATCCGGTCGGGGAGCGGCGCGCGATGATCCGGCCGGTGGCTGATAGCCGTCGGCCGACAGCGTGCGATGATCCGCCCGGTGGCCGGTGGCCGACGGCCGGTGGGTGGTGCCGGTGGCCGATGGCCGGTGGGCGGTGCCGCCCGAGCGGACGGCCGTGCCATCCTGGACGAGTGACTCAGGACGACACCCCCACCGCCCCGGCTTCCGCCCCCGCCGCGGAGATCGATGCCGAGATCACCTCCCGGGACCTGACGCGGCCCATGCGACAGCTGGTCGCGATCGTGGCCGCCCTGAATCTGATCGGGTTGATCGTCGAGGCGGTGATCGGCCTGCGCATCGGATCGGCCTCGCTGCTGGCCGATGCCGCCGACTTCCTCGAGGACGTCCTGATCAACGTGCTGGTGCTGTTCGCGACGATGTGGCCCGTGGCGGCACGCCGGAAGGCGTCCTACGCGCTGGCCGGTCTGATCCTGTTGCCGGCGCTCGCCGCTCTCGGTGTGGCGATCTGGCGACTGGTCCGATGGGAGGCCCCTGAGCCGTGGGCCCTCACCGGCACCGGGGTGTTCGCGTTGGTGATCAACCTCGTCTGCGCGGTGCTCCTGGTGCGGCTGCGCAGCGGTCATGGCACCCTCGGACGCGGTGCCTGGTTGGCCGCCCGCAACGACGCCCTGGGGAATGTCCTCATCATCGCGGCGGGCCTCGTGACGCTCGCCTGGATCTCGCCACTGCCGGACGTGATCGTGGGACTGATCCTGACCGTGATCAACCTTGGCGCCGCCCGCGAGGTGTTCACGGAGGCTCGGGAGGAGAACCCCGAGCTGGAGCTCTGACGGGACCGTCAGCTGCCGATCGCCGACAGGTACCGCTCGGCGACGATCTCCGCGACCAGAGGATGCGCACCCAAGGGCGCGGCCACCACCTCAGCCCCGGACTCCTCGACCACACGCTGGAAATGACCCGGCGCGAGCATGTACGACGCCACCGCCACGGATCCCCCGGCAACGGGCCCGCGCCCCCGGGCCTGCGCCACCGCGGTCGCGACGTCCGGGGAGGCCGCCGCGGCGTACCCGATGACGATCGACTCCGGGGAGACACCCAGCTCCTGCGCCAGAAGGTCCCGCTGCTGTTCGACCATCGCCACACCGGCGGGGTCGCTGGAGCCCGCGGCGGCCATCACCAGTGGGGCATCTCCGGTCCAGCCGGCCTCCCGCAGCCGCTCGGCCATCACCCGGGCAAGGCGCGGATCCGGACCCAGCGGTCCGGTCGCCGTCGCGGCACGACCCGCGACCGCCGAGGCGATGTCATGCCGCACGTGGTATCCGGTCGACAGCAGCACCGGCACCACCACGCACATCGGATCTGACTCATCGCGAGTGGAGCGGCTGGGTTCGGCGAGGTCGTCGACGACGTCGGCCACCGCCGGTGCTTGGACGTCCACGAAGGCCTCCCGCACCGGGGCGTCCACCAGGGTTGACACCATGCCGAGCAGCTGCCGCACCACGTCCCGGCCGGCTCGGGCGCGCGTCCCGTGAGCGCACCCGATGAGGGTCGGCACGCGGCGGGAGTGCGAGGCGGCGGGCAGCGAGCCGGCGGGCTGCGTCGCGCCGGGCGACCCAGCCGACAGCGACCCAGCCGACAGCGACCCGGCGGGCATCGAACCGGTGGGCATCGGACCGGTGGGAGAGCCGGCGGGCGACGCGGCGGGCAACGGACCGGTGGGCGATCCGCCGGTGGGCGACCCGGCCGACGCGGCAGCGGGCTGCCCGGCGGCCGCGGCAGTGGCTGCCCTGTCCTCCTCTGTCCCCACCGGGTCCTGGGGTGCCGGCAACTGGTCGCGTCCGGCACCTCGGGAGGCCGGCTCCTCGGCACCCCGGGCGGCCGACCTCTCAGCGCCCGTCTCGAGGAAACCCGCCTGGGCGGTGCGTCCGATGACGATCACCGCGGGGGAGACGATCCCGGCGTCCTGCGCGACCTGGGCGATCGTCCCGACCGTCCCCTGCACGCTGCGCTGCTCCGGGAGTGTGGCCGACTGCACCACAGCCGCCGGGGTCGCTGGGTCGATGCCGTTCAGCGTCGCCTGCGCCATCAACCGTGGCAGCCATTCCACGCCCATCATCAACACGGTGGTGGTGCCGGGATCCCGCAGGGCGGCGAGATCCGCCGGCCCCAGATCACCGTGGGCATTGACGACATGCACCGCCACGGCCGACCCACGATGCGTCACGGGGATCCCCGCCGCGGCCGGTCCGGCGATCGCCGAGGTCACCCCGGGTACCACCTGCACCGGCACCCCGGCCTCCCGGCACGCCAGGACCTCCTCGCCGCCGCGGCCCAGCACGAACGGGTCCCCGCCCTTCAACCGCACCACCCGCTTGCCCTCCCGGGCCAGGCGTACCAGCAGCTCCCCGATCTCACGCTGCGAGAGGGTGTGCCGGCCGGGTGCCTTCCCGACCGGGTGCACCTCGGGGTCATCCAGGAGATCCACCAGACCCGTCGGCCCCAGACGGTCCACCACCACGGCATCGGACTGGCGCAGCAGTGCCAGGCCGCGCACCGTGATCAGGTCGAGGGCCCCCGGCCCGCCGCCGACGAGAGCGACCGAACCCGGCTCGAGACGTGCGTCGGACAGCTGAGGACCGGGCAAGCCGCTGCTCGGTGCCTTGCTCGGCTCGATCACGCCTCCGCCCGCTCAGGGGTTGCGGCCCGACCCGTCGTGGGAAGCGCCGCAGCCGTCTCCGGGGTGGCGTCGCCGGTCGCCGGGGCGGCTGCGTCCGTCGCCGCATGCGGAGAGCTCGCGACATACAGGTGGCCGTCCCGCTCTTCGGCATCGAACACCGCGATCGCCTGCGGCTGCTTGCCCCCCGCGTCGATCACCTCGCCGGTGTCGAGGTTCCACACCTGCTTGTACATCGGGGAGGCGATCGTCCGCACCGTCTCCACGGTGCCGTCGTCCGCCCGCACCTCGTGGGTCCCGACGAGGCCGCGGGAGAGGATGTTCGCCCCCGAATACGGGTCACGCTGCTGGATCGCATGGACGCTGCCGTCCTCCAGCAGGAACACCCCGATCTGGGTGCCGTCGGGCAGAAGGGCAGCGGCGCCGCGGTCCACGCTCAGCGCCGACAGGGGGCAGATGGCGATCATCTCGGTGGTGGCCATGATCCTCAGGTGGTCCTTCCAGTGTGAGTCTGTGTGCGCCGGCGGCGGGTTATCAGCGGCCACTCCGGCCGGGCTGGGCAGCGACGACGGGATCGTCCCCGGGCTCGGGCTCCACGGTGCCGGCGGCCATACCCGCGTGGACGCGCGCCTCCAGCAGCGTCGGGTACGAGACGGCGTCGGCCGACGTCGCCGGTCGCACCTGACCGCGCTCCGGCACATACGCCAGGTCGGGGTCGTGCTGATCGGGTGCGTTGACGAACGAGACGAACTTCGCCCGCCGCTCCGGATCCCGCACCGCCTCGGCCCACTCGTCCACGTACGAGTCGGCGTGGCGCTGCATATCGGCCTCCAGCTGTTCGCCGATGCCGCGGGAGTCGTCGACGATGATCCGCCGCAGCTCATCGATGCCGCCGGGGAACTCCTCCACCCAGCGGGCCGTGCGCTGCAGTTTGTCGGCCTCACGCACGTACAGCATGAGGAACCGGTCGATGCACTTGACCAGGTTCGTGTCGTCGAGGTTCTCCATCAGCAGCTTGCCGTGCGCGGGCTGCGCACCGCCGTTTCCGCCGACATACAGGTTCCAGCCCTTGGAGGTGGCAATGACGCCGACGTCCTTGGCCTGCGCCTCGGCGCACTCGCGGGCGCAGCCGGAGACGGAGATCTTGATCTTGTGCGGTGACCGCAGACCGCGGTACCGCTTCTCCAGGGCAACCGCCATCGTCGTCGAATCCTGCACGCCGAAGCGGCACCAGTTGGTGCCCAGACACGCCTTCACCATGCGCAGTGACTTGCCGTAGGCATGACCGGACTGGAAGCCGGCGTCGACCAGACGCTCCCAAATCTCCGGCAGCTGCTCCAGCCGCGCCCCGAACAGGCCGATTCGCTGGGCACCGTTGAGCTTCACGTACAGGCCGTAGTCCTTCGCGACCTGCGCGATCACCATCAGGCCCTCCGCGGTGACCTCCCCGGCGGGCATCGCCGGGATCACCGAGTAGGTGCCGTCCTTCTGGATGTTCGCCATCACGAAGTCGTTGGTGTCCTGCAGGGCGCCCAGCTGACGACCCACCGGGTTGTGGCGGCGCCCCGTGATCGCCCCCAGCGAGGCGAGGATCGAAGCGACTGTCGGGCGGCACACGGCGCAGCCGCGGCCGTGACCGAAGGCGGAAACGACCTCGGTGAAGGTCTCCTGGCCACCGTCCTCGACCAGCTTGAACAGCTCGGCGCGGGGCATCGGGAAGTGCTCGCACAGAGCCTTCGACACGGCGATGCCGCTCTTCTCCAGCTGGGCGTTGAGCAGTTTGGTCACGGTCGGCACACAGGAGCCGCAGACGGTGCCGGCCTTGGTGCAGGCCTTCACCTCACTCAGGGTCGTGCATCCGTGCTCGGTCACGGCGCTCCGCACGGTGCCGGCGTCGACGTTGTTGCAGGAGCAGACGACGGCGTCGTCGGGCAGTTCGGTGTCGAGCGCGACGCCACCGCCCGCGGGAGAGATGATCGCCGAGGGGTCGGCGCCGAGCTCGCGGCCGCTCAAGGGCCGCAGCTGCGAGTACAGCTCGATGTCGCCGACGAACACGCCGCCCAGCAGGGTCTTCGCGTCGTCGGACATCACCAGCTTCCGGTACTGCCGGTTCACGGGGTCAACGAACGACACCTCGAGGGCGCCGGGGGAGACGGCATTGACGTCGCCAAAGGCGGCGGCATCCACCCCGACCGCCTTCAGTTTGGTGCCGTCCTCGGCGCGGTGATGGCTGCGGGTGCCACCCAGCAGACGATCGACGACTACGTCGGCCATGTCGTTGCCGGGGGCGATCAGGCCCGCGCACACCCCCTCGTAGCTGGCGCATTCGCCGACGGCCCAGATGGTCGGGTCGGAGGTCTGGCAGGAGTCGCCGACGATCACACCGCCGCGTTCGGCGATCGCCAGTCCGGCCTCGCGGGCGAGGCGGTCGCGGGGACGGATGCCGGTGGAGAACACCACCACATCGGCGTCGAGGGTGGAGCCGTCGGTGAGCTCTGCGGCGCCGAGGGAGCCGTCCCCGGCGGGCAGGAATCGGGAGGCTCCGACGCCGGTGCGCACCCCCATGCCCTCGTCCTCGATGAGCAGGCGCAGCATCTCGCCACCGCCCTGGTCCAGCTGCACCGCCATGAGACGGTCGGCGAACTCGACGACGGTGACGGCCGCCCCGAGCTTCTTCAGGGCCGCGGCGGCCTCGAGTCCCAGCACACCACCGCCGACGACGACGCCGCGGACCTGCCGGCCCAGGGCCTCACCGCGCAGCCGCACCCATTCGGTGAGACGGTCGAGGTCATCGAGGGTGCGGTAGGTGAACACGCCCGGCAGGTCCGTGCCCTCGGCGCGCGGCATCCAGGCCCAGGAACCCGTGGCGAGCACCAGCTGGTCGTAGCTGACGGTGCGGCCGGAGGCGGTCACCACGGCGTGGGCGTCGCGGTCGATGCGCTCCACGGCATCCCCGGTGATGAGCTCGACGCGGGGGTCGTCCCACACCGCGACGTCCAGGTGCAGCGACTCCCGGGAGGCCCCGCCGATCCGGTTCGACAGGTGCACGCGATCGTAGGGCCGCTCCGGCTCCTCACCGATCACGGTGACGCGCCAGTCACCCTCGGGATCCTGCGCCAGGAGCCGGGCGACGACGCGGTGGCCGGTCATGCCGCCGCCGACGATCACCAGATGGGCGCCCTCCAGCAGGGAGGCGGCACCGGCCGGGACGAGGGGGAGGTAGGGGAGGTCATAACGGGACTCCGCATCTGTGGTCTCGGGGACGGTTCGACCCCTGAGCCTAGGGGAGGTCCGGCACGGAACCCAGGGACGAACGCCCCGCGGGGCGTGCCCGCTGCAGATGCAGCGCGGCGACGGCGAGCAGAACGCCGACCAGCAGACTGCCCGCCAGGATCCCCTGCACTGCGACGATCGGCGCGTGCAGCACGCCGACAGCCTGCAGCAACCGAGGCACATTGAGGACAAGTACCATCGCCCCCACGGCCAGGCCCAGTAGACGGGCCGGCAGACGGCCAGCCACACGTGCGGCGATCGGCGCGGCCACGGCGCCGCCGATCAACAGCGCCAGGACGGGGCCGACGGAGACCGCGCCGAGGCCGAGACCCAGGAGGAACCCCGACGACGCCCCGACGGTGACGGCGAACTCCGCCGCCGACACCGACCCGATGGTCGTCCGGGGAGCCGTGCCACGGGAGAGCAGGGTGGAGGTGACCACGGGACCCCAGCCCCCGCCGCCGCAGCCGGTGAGGGTGCCGCCGACGAGCGCGAGCGGCACTAGGGCGAGACGGGAGGGCATCGCGGTGCGGGCGGGGGCGCGGTGGAGATCGTCGGGAGCGCGATCGGTGTCGGCGGGACCGGTCTGAGCGCGGTCGGGGAGCCGCACGAAGCGCCACAGCACCGAGAGCCCCAGCAGCGTCAGGACCGCGGCCATCACCGGGCCCGCCAACGTCATCGGCAGGACACTGAGCAGCAGGGCCCCGGTGAGACCGCCGATCATGCCCGGCACCGCCAGCCACGGCAGCACCCGCAGGTCCACGTTGTCGGCCCGCCAGTGACTCACCCCGGAGGCGAGGGTGGTGCCGACCTGCGCCAGGTTCACCGACGCACTCACCGCCGCGGGCGCCGTCCCGGCCGCCAGAAGGATCGACGACGCGCTGACGCCGTATCCCATCCCGAGGGAGCCGTCGACCAGCTGGGCGAGGAAACCGGCCAGGCCGATGACCAGCAGCTCCGGACGCATCTCAGGCTCGCCTCTCAGGCACGCAGCGCAGAGCCGACCATGCCGGCGTCGAGGGTCCGGCCGGAGGCCGGATCGATCACCAGCAGGGCCCCGCCGTCGCGATCCACGGCGTAGTCCTCCACCGGCAGCGGCTCGGCGAGCAGCAGTCGCGCCCGCACCAGGTCGTTCAACGTCGCCTCCTCGGCGGGCACCACCTCGAGTCGCTCGATGTCCAGGCGTTGATCGATCTCCAGCACCCGTGCCTGCACGGGGCGGGTGCCGTGCTTGACGAGCACACGCGCTCCGGGCCGCAGGGGATCCTCGGCCAGGTGCGCCAGCACCAGCTGGATCTCGTCACGGGCCTGCGGGGCGGTGCCGGCGGCGGCCAGCAGGTCGCCGCGGGAGATGTCCAGCTGGTCGGCCAGCCGCAGCGAGACGGACTCCCCGGCGCTCGCCTCCTGCCGCGCCTCGGGGCCGACGTCGATGCCGGTGACACGGCTGCGCAGCCCGCTCGCGGCGACCTCCACCTCATCCCCGACGCGCACGGTGCCGGAGGAGATGAGTCCCGCGTAGGCGCGGTAGTCCACGAGCGACGGGTCGACCGCCCCGTGCTGCGGGCGGATCACCAGCTGCACCGGCAGCCGCAGAGGCCGCTCGCCCTGGGCGGTGCGCGGCGGCAGGGATTCCAGCAGCTCCAGGAGCGTCGGACCGTCGTACCAGGGGGTGCGCTCGGAGCGCGTCACCACGTTGTCGCCGTGGAGCGCGGAGATCGGCACCACGTGCGGAGTGTCCACGCCGAGGGCCGTCGCAGCGTCGCGCAGGTTCCCTGCGATGGTCGCCAGGACGTCCTCGGCGTCCTCGACCAGGTCGATCTTGTTGACCGTCACGACCACCTGCGGCACCCGCAGCAGCGCCGTCACCGCGAGGTGACGCCGGGTCTGCTCCACCACGCCGTGACGGGCATCGACCAGCAACACCACCACATCGGCGGTGGAGGCCCCGGTGACCATGTTCCGGGTGTACTGCACATGCCCGGGGGTGTCGGCCAGGACGAAGGACCGCGTGGGGGTGGCGAAGTATCGATGGGCCACATCGATGGTGATGCCCTGCTCGCGCTCGGCCCGCAGTCCGTCGGTGAGCAGCGCGAGGTCGGCCAGCTCACCCTGCCACCCGCGCTGGCGGCTCACCGCCTCCACAGCCGCCAGCTGATCGGCGAACACCGACTTGGTGTCGTGCAGGAGGCGGCCCAGCAGGGTCGATTTGCCGTCGTCGACGCTGCCGGCGGTGGCGATACGCAGCAGCCCGGGACTGCTCGTGGTCACGGTGTCGCGTTCCGCGGTGTTCGTGGTCATCAGAAGTACCCCTCCTTCTTGCGGTCCTCCATGGCGGCCTCGGAGAGGCGGTCGTCGGCGCGGGTGGCGCCCCGCTCGGTGATGGTGGAGGCGGCGACCTCCGCCACCACATCGGCGACGGTACGGGCCTCCGACGGCACGGCGCCCGTGCAGGACATGTCCCCGACGGTGCGGTAGCGGACCGTGCGGGTGGTGACCTCCTCGCCGCGGCGGGGCGTCGTCCACGGGCCGGGGCTCAGCAGCATGCCGTCGCGTTCGAACACGTCCCGCTCGTGGGCGTAGTAGAGGCTCGGCAGCTCGATGCCCTCCCGTTCGATGTACCGCCATACGTCGAGCTCCGTCCAGTTCGACAGGGGGAAGATCCGCACGTGCTCCCCGGGACGGTGCCGCGTGTTGTACAGGCGCCACAGCTCGGGGCGCTGGTTCTTCGGATCCCACTGGCCGAAGGCGCTGCGCAGCGACACCACACGCTCCTTGGCACGGGCCTTGTCCTCGTCGCGGCGGCCGCCGCCGAAGACGCCGTCGAAACGGCCCTCTTCGATGGCGTCCAGCAACGGCAGGGTCTGCAGCGGATTGCGGGTGCCGTCCGGTCGCTCCTGCAGGCGGCCGTCGTCGATGTAGTCCTGCACGCGGGCGACCCGCAGCTCCACGCCCAGACGCTCGACGGTGGCGTCGCGGAACGCGAGGACCTCGGGGAAGTTGTGCCCGGTGTCGACATGCAGCACCGGGAACGGGATACGGCCGGGCCACAGCGCCTTCGCCGCCAGGTTCAGCATCACCACGGAGTCCTTGCCACCGGAGAACAGCATGACGGGTCGCTCCAGCTCCGCCACCGACTCCCGCAGGATGTGGATCGCCTCCGCCTCCAGGGCATCCAGCACCGACGGCTCCACGGTCGCCGGTAGCGAGTCGGCGGACGCCGCAGTGTGCGGTGCGGTCTCGATCGGGATGTCGGATGCGGTGGAGTCGGACGTGATGGCCGTCATGCGCGAGTCTCCTTCGAGGTCTCGGAAACAGGGGTCGCGTCGGTCGGGCTGACCTCCGCTCGGCGATCGGTGGCCCCGTGTCGCAGGGACGGGAGGTCCAGGGCGCGCACCGACCCGGCCGTGGCAGGAGCGTCCTCGGCCAGCTCGTGACTGCCGCCGTCGGTGCCCGGGTGGAGGCCGCACTCGGTCTTCTCGAAACCGGCCCAGCGCCCCGACCGCGGATCGGCACCCGGTGCGACCCTCTGGGTGCACGGCGCGCAGCCGATCGACGGATACCCCTGCTGCAGCAGCGGATTCTCCGGCAGACCGTGTCGGCGCGAATACGCCATCACCTCGTCGAAGGTCCACAGCGCCAGCGGGTTGATCTTCACCAGGCCGAATCCCTCGTCCCAGGTCACCAGTGGCGTCTGCGCGCGGGTCGGGCCCTCGTCGCGACGCACCCCGGTCACCCACGCGTCATACCCGGCGAGCGCGCCGCGCAGCGGCGCCACCTTCCGCAGGGCGCAGCACAGTCCCGGGTCGCGGGCCCACAGCTGCGGCCCGTGCTCCGCGTCCTGCTCCGGCACACTCTGCGGGGCCGACACATCCACCACATGCACCGGCAGCGCCTGCGCCACCGCGTCCCGGGTGGTGAGGGTCTCCGGGAAGTGGTACCCGGTCTCCAGGAACAGCACATCGACCCCGGGGGCGTGCTGCGCGACAACATGCGGCAGCGTCGCATCCGCCATCGAGCACGCGACCGCGAGCCGATCCCCGAAGGTTTCCGCCGCCCACACACTGATCTCCTGGGCCAGCTCCTCCGGGGAGACCTCCCCTTCGCGGGCCCGGAAGTGTTCCGCGGCCTCCTCGGCGAGAGCCTGCAGGCGCTCGGCCCGAGCGACACGGACATCGGTCATCGCAGATCCTCCTCCTCGGCGCGCTGCACCCAGGCCGAGAAGGTCTCGGCCTCGTCGCGCTGATCCAGGTAGCGGCGGGTCACCCTCTCCACGTAGTCGACGAGCTCGCTCGCCGGCACCTTGTGGCGACGCAGGGTGCGTCCCAACCCTCCGGCATCATGCCCCGTTCCGGCGAGCGACCCGCCGAGGTGCACCTGGAAACCCGGCACCTGGGTGCCGTCCTGGGTGGTCACGATCTGCCCCTTCAGACCGATGTCGGCGGTCTGCAGTCGTGCACAGGAGTTCGGGCAGCCGTTCACATGCAGGGTGAGGGGGGTGCCCAGCTGGGGCTCCAGATCGGCCAGCCGACGCTCCAGCTCGTCGACCACCTCCGTCGCCAGGGCCTTCGTCTCCACGATCGCGAGCTTGCAGAACTCCAGTCCGGTGCAGGCGATGGTGCCGCGCCGCCAACTCGAGGGGCGCGCCTCCAGGTCGATGCCGCGTGCGGACTCCACCAGCTCCTCCGCCCGCGCCGGGTCGACATCGAGCACCAGCACCTTCTGGTACGGGGTCAGGCGCACCCGCCGCGACCCGGCGGCCTCCGCCATCCGCGCCAGTTCCACCAGCCGGCTGCCGCTGACCCGGCCGACGACGGGGGACAGGCCCACGTACACGCGGCCGTCGCGCTGCTCGTGCACACCGACGTGGTCGCCGGAGCGCGGCGCCGGGGCGGGTGGCGGGCCGTCGGGCAGGGCATGGCCGAGGTATTCCTTCTCGAGCACCTGACGGAAACGCTCCGTGCCCCAATCGGCCAGCAGGAACTTCAGGCGGGCCTTGGTGCGCAGGCGCCGGAATCCATAGTCACGGAAGATGCGGATCACGCCGTGCCAGACGTCCGCCGCCTCCTCCGGGCGGACGAAGGCGCCCAGGCGCTCCCCGAGGCGGGGTGCGGTGGACAGGGCGCCGCCGACCCACAGGTCGTACCCGGGGCCGAGCTGCGGATGCACCACGCCCACCAGTGAGATGTCGTTGATCTCGTGGACCACGTCGAGGGAGGGGTGGCCAGTGATCGCGCTCTTGAACTTCCGCGGGAGGTTCGCCAGCGAGGGGTCACCGAGGAAACGGTCGGTGATCTCCGTGATGACGGGCGTGGGGTCGATGATCTCGTCGGCGGCGATCCCGGCGACGGGGGAGCCGAGGATCACCCGCGGGGTGTCGCCACAGGCTTCGGTGGTCGACAGGCCCACGGCCTCGAGGCGCCGCCAGATCTCCGGGACGTCCTCCACCCGCACCCAGTGCAGCTGGATGTTCTGCCGGTCGGTGAGGTCTGCGGTGTCGCGCCCGTACCGACGGGAGATCTCACCGACCTCGCGCAGCTGGTCCGTGCTCAGGGCGCCGCCGTCGATGCGCACCCGCAGCATGAAGTGCTCGTCGCTGAGTTCGTCCTGGTCGAGCTGGGCCGTGCGTCCGCCGTCGATGCCGGGGCGCCGCTGGGTGTAGAGGCCCCACCAGCGGAAGCGGGTGTGGAGGTCGTCGGCCGGGATCGCCCCGAAGCCCTCGTGGGCGTAGGTGCTCTCGATCCGCTCCCGGACCTCGAGCCCCCGCCGGCGGCCTTGAGCCGTTCGTTGTCGTTCAGGGGATCGTGGCCGTCCACTCGCCACTGGCCCTGGGGTCCGCCGCGGCGCGAGGGGCGCACCGCGGCACGGTCCTGTCGGTCGGGCCGTGCCGAGGACGGGGAGGAAGTCGTCGTCTGCACCCAGCCATAATGACAACTATGGATGCGCCTTACAAGTTCTTAGAACGGTATGTGAACGGGCGGTGGCGCGGCAGGGCCGCAGGGGCTGTCTCACTCCGTGGACTCAGCACCTCCCGAGCGTGAGGCGCGCTACAGTCCTCGCCATGGAGATCCTCGTACTCGTCATTGGTGAGCGCGGCTGACGCCCGTTCGTCGATCGAGACGTCTCCGCGCACCCCTCGTCAGCCCACCGGGCCGGGGGGTTCTTTCATGTCCGCCCCACCACCCCCAGGAGATCCCATGACCGGTCAGAGGATGACCGGCGCGCAGGCGCTGGTCGCATCGCTCGAGCACGCGGGTGCGGAGGTCGTCTTCGGCCTCCCGGGCGGGGCGATCCTCCCCACCTATGACCCGCTGCTGGACGCCCAGAGGCTGCGCCATGTGCTGGTCCGCCATGAGCAGGGTGCCGGGCACGCCGCCAGCGGGTACGCCCATGCGACGGGGAAGGTGGGCGTGTGCATGGCCACCTCCGGGCCCGGCGCCACGAACCTCATCACCCCCATCGCGGATGCCCAGATGGACTCGATCCCCCTGGTGGCGATCACCGGGCAGGTGGGGTCGACCTTCATCGGCACGGATGCCTTCCAGGAGGCCGACATCGTCGGCATGACCATGCCGGTCACCAAGCACAACTTCCTCGTGCGGCGGGCCGAGGACATCCCGATGGTGGTGAAGCAGGCCTTCCACATCGCCTCGACCGGTCGGCCGGGTGCGGTGCTGGTGGACGTCACCAAGGACGCCCAGCAGGCCATGACCGATTTCGCGTGGCCCGAGAGTCTGCATCTTCCCGGATACGAGACCGGGGCCCGCCCGGCGCGCAAGCAGGTGCGCGAGGCCGTGTCCCTGTTGCTGGAGTCCAAACGCCCGGTGTTCCTGCTGGGCGGCGGGGTGCTGCGCGGACGGGCGAGCGATGAGGTCCGCGAGCTCGTGGATCTCTCCGGCGCGCCGTTCGTCACCACCCTCATGGCGCGGGGCGCCCTGCCGGATTCCCATCCGCAGCACCTGGGGATGCCCGGCATGCACGGCACGGTGGCGGCGGTCTCCGCCCTGCAGCGGGCCGACCTGATCATCGCGATCGGCGCGCGCTTCGATGATCGCGTCACCGGCAAGCTCGACTCCTTCGCGCCCCATGCGGCGATCGTGCACGTCGACGTCGACGCGGCGGAGATCTCCAAGAACCGCACTGCCGACGTCCCCCTGGTCGGTGAGGCCCGAGACGCCGCGCGCTCCCTCACGGAGGAGCTGCGGGCGCGCCTGGCGGAGACCGACCCGCGCGACTACGAGGCGTGGTGGAACACGCTGGACATGCTGCGCGACACCTACCCGCTCGGGTGGACCGCCACCGCCGACGGCTTCACCGCCCCGCAGAAGGTCATCAGCCGGCTCGGGGAGATCGTCGGACCCGACGCCATCTACGTCTCCGGCGTCGGCCAGCACCAGATGTGGTCCAGCCAGTTCATCCGCTACGAGAAGCCCTACAGCTGGATCAACTCCGGGGGGCTGGGCACCATGGGCTACTCGGTGCCCGCCGCCATGGGGGCGAAGGTCGGCCGGCCCAACACCACCGTGTGGGCCATCGACGGCGACGGCTGCTTCCAGATGACCAACCAGGAGCTCGCCACCTGCGTGATCAACGAGATCCCGATCAAAGTGGCGCTGATCAACAACAGCTCCCTGGGCATGGTGCGGCAGTGGCAGAACCTGTTCTACGACCAGCGTTACTCGCACACCGAGCTCAACACCGGCCACGGGAGCCGCCGGGTCCCGGACTTCGTGAAGCTCGCCGAGGCGTACGGCTGCGCCGGCCTGCGCTGTGAGCGGGACGAGGACATCGACGCCTCCATCGAACGGGCCATGGAGATCGACGACCGCCCGGTGGTCGTGGACTTCCACGTGAGCGCCGACGCCATGGTGTGGCCGATGGTGCCCGCCGGCGTCTCCAATGACGAGATCCAGATCGCCCAGGGCATGAGCCCCGAGTGGGAGAGGGACATCTGAGCCATGAGCCACACCACCCCGCGCACCACCCAGACCCTGTCCGTGCTGGTGCAGAACACCCCCGGCGTGCTGACACGCGTCGCCGCCCTGTTCGCCCGCCGCGGCTACAACATCGCCTCCCTCGCAGTGGGACCCACCGAGCATCCGGAGATCTCCCGCATCACCGTGGTGGTCGACGTCGCCGAGCACCCGCTGGAGCAGATCACCCAGCAGCTCAACAAGCTGGTGAACGTGCTGAAGATCGTCCAGCTGGAGGAGCGGCAGTCGGTCTCCCGCGAACTCGTGCTGGTCAAGGTGCGGGCCGACAACACCACCCGCACCTCCGTGCTGGAGATCGTGCAGATGTTCCGGGCGAAGGTCGTCGATGCGGCGCCCGACGCCGTGACCATCGAGGCGACCGGCGGTCCCGACAAGCTCGAGGCCCTGCTGGGGATGCTCGAGCCCTTCGGCATCCGCGAGCTCGTGAAGTCCGGTGCGGTCGCCATCGGCCGCGGCGGTCGCTTGATCACGGACCGCGCTCTGCTGGCCGACAGCTGAGACCCACCCTGGTCCACGTCGTGGACCGTCCATCCAGAATGCAAGACACCCGGCGATAGGATCGACCCTATCGCCCCGCAGGGGCCGCCCCGCGGCGCCTGCCGACGAGACCCTCACCCACGAAGGAGCGCACCGACCATGGCAGAGATGTTCTACGACGACGATGCCGATCTCTCGATCATCCAGGGGAAGAAGGTCGCGATCGTCGGCTTCGGTTCCCAGGGCCATGCGCATGCCATGAACCTGCGCGACAGCGGCGTCGAGGTCGTCGTGGCGCTCAAGGACGGGTCGAAGAGCGCCCAGAAGGCCGCCGACGAGGGCTTCGAGGTGAAGAATGTCGCCGACGCCACCCAGTGGGCCGACGTCATCATGATCCTCGCCCCCGACCAGGTGCAGCGCACCATCTACACCGAGTCGATCCAGCCGCACCTCGCCGAGGGCAAGACCCTCGCCTTCGCGCACGGCTTCAACGTCCGCTTCGGCTACATCGAGGCCCCGACGACCGTCGACGTGATCCTGGTGGCGCCCAAGGCCCCCGGCCACACCGTCCGCCGCGAGTTCGTGGCCGGCCGCGGCATCCCGGACATCATCGCCGTGGAGAACGACGCCTCCGGCCAGGCCTGGGACCTTGCCCTCTCCTATGCCAAGGGCATCGGCGGCACCCGCGCGGGTGTCATCCGCACCACCTTCACCGAGGAGACCGAGACCGACCTCTTCGGCGAGCAGGCGGTGCTGTGCGGCGGCATGAGCCACCTGGTGCAGGCAGGCTTCGAGACCCTCACCGACGCCGGCTACCAGCCGGAGATCGCCTACTTCGAGGTGCTCCACGAGCTCAAGCTGATCGTCGACCTCATGATCGAGGGAGGCATCTCCAAGCAGCGCTGGTCGATCTCCGACACCGCCGAGTTCGGCGACTACGTCTCCGGGCCGCGCATCGTCACCGACCAGACGAAGCAGGCGATGAAGGAGGTGCTCTCCGACATCCAGGACGGCAGCTTCGCCCGTCGCTTCATCGAGGACCAGGACAAGGGCGGCGAGGAGTTCCAGAAGCTCCGCGAGGCCGAGGCCCAGCACCCGATCGAGACGGTCGGCAAGGATCTGCGCAAGATGTTCTCCTGGAACAAGGAGACCGTCGACGCCGATTACACCGAGGGCAGCGCCGCGCGTTGACCGCGGCCCCACCGCACGTCATCCCCCCCCCGGAGGAGGCACCGTGACCCGTCCCGTCGTCCTGCTTGCCGAGAAGCTGTCGCCCGCCACCGTCGAGGTGCTGGGTGACGGTGTCGATGTCCGATCCGTCGACGGCACCGATCGTCCCGCCCTCCTCGCCGCGGTGGCGGAGGCGGATGCCCTGCTCATCCGCTCCGCCACCACCGTGGACCAGGAGGTCTTCGACGCGGCGCCCCGGCTCAAGGTGGTGGCCCGCGCCGGGGTCGGGCTCGACAACGTCGACGTCCCCGCCGCCACCGCCGCCGGGGTGATGGTGATCAACGCCCCCACCTCGAACATCATCTCCGCGGCGGAGCTCGCGATCGCGCTGATTCTCGCCTCTTTGCGGAACATCGGCCGCGCCGATGCCTCCATGAAGGCCGGGAAGTGGGAGCGCTCGGCGCTGTCGGGCGTGGAGCTGCACGGCAAGACCGTCGGCATCGTCGGGTTCGGCCGCATCGGCCAGCTGGTGGCGGAACGTCTGCGTCCGTTCGGCGTGCATCTGCTGGCCTACGACCCGTACGTCAACCACGCGCGGGCCGCGGAGCTCGGCGCCCGGGTGGTGGACCTGCCGGAGCTCATGGCGCAGTCGGACATCGTCACCGTGCACATGCCGAAGACGCCCGAGACCACCGGGCTGATCAGCGCCGAGCAGTTCGCGCAGGCGAAGCCCGGGCTGCACGTCATCAACGCCGCCCGCGGTGGTCTGATCGACGAGACCGCCCTGTACGAGGCCCTGACCACCGGCCGGATCGCGGGCGCGGCCCTGGACGTCTACACCTCCGAGCCGCCGTCGGCTTCCGAGACCGCCTCCAAGCTGCTCTCCCTGCCGAACGTCACCCTCACCCCGCACCTGGGGGCGTCCACCGCGGAGGCCCAGGAGAAGGCCGGCATCGCGGTCGCGCAGTCGGTGCGGTTGGCCCTCGCCGGGGAACTCGTGCCCGACGCCGTGAACGTCGCCGGAGGGGCCATCCACAGCGAGGTGCGTCCGGGCATCGCCCTGGCCGACCGCCTGGGGCAGGTGTTCACGCAGCTCGCCGAGCGCAGCCCCGAGCACTTCGAGGTGATCGTCCACGGGGAGATCGCCTCACGTGACCTCTCCGCGGTGAAGCTCTCCGCCCTGCGGGGTCTGTTCCGCGACACCGCCGAGCAGGTCAGCTACGTCAACGCCCCGCTGCTGGCGACGGAGCGCGGAATCTCCGTGGAGCTCACCGCCGATGAGATCTCCGACCGCTTCCGCAACCTCATCCGCTTGCGCGGCGTGTTCCGCGACGGCAGCACCCTCACCGTGGCCGGGACCCTCACCGGTGTCGAGCAGGCGCACAAGCTGGTGGAGATCGACGGGTACCCCTTCGACATCGCGCTCAGCGACCACCTGCTCGTGATGCGCTACCACGACGGCCCCGGCATGATCGGCCGATACGGCGCCGCCCTGGGCGCCGAGGACATCAACATCGCCGGCATGCAGGTGTGCAGCCGCGGCGGGGAGGACCCGGTGGCCCTCACCGTGCTGAACCTCGACCACTCGATCCCCGAGGAGACCGCCCGCAGCGTCGGCCACCTCGTCGGCGCCATCAGCGCCCACGCCATCGACGTCACCTACTGAACCCCCGCACCGGCCCGACCGACGCCCCACCCGAAGGAGACACGCATGAGCAGCACGTTGCGCCTGGCCGTCATCGAGGGCGACGGCATCGGCCACGAGGTCGTCCCCGAGGGGCTGCGGGTCCTCAAGGCCGCGCTCGAGGGCAGCGGGGTCGCGGTGGAGACCACCCCCTTCGACCTCGGGGCCGGGCGCTGGCACCGCACCGGGGAGACCCTCACCGAGGACGACCTGCGACGCCTGGCCGAGCACGATGCGATCCTCCTGGGCGCCGTCGGTGACCCCGATGTGCCCTCCGGGTTGCTGGAGCGCGGGCTGCTGCTGCGGCTGCGCTTCGCCTTCGACCACTTCGTGAACCTGCGCCCCACCCGCCTGCTGCCGGGGGTGCCGTCCCCCTGGCCGAGCCCGGAGACGTCGATTTCCTGGTGGTCCGCGAGGGCACCGAGGGTCCGTACGTCGGCAACGGTGGGGCGCTGCGTCAGGGCACCCCCGAGGAGATCGCCACCGAGGTGTCGGTGAACACCGCCATGGGGGTGGAAAGGGTGGTGCGGTATGCCTTCGAGCAGGCACAGCGCCGCCGCCGCCACCTCACCCTGGTGCACAAGCACAACGTGCTGGTGCACGCCGGTCACCTGTATCGGCGGATCGTCGAGCAGGTGGGGGAGGAGTTCCCGGAGGTCCAGACCGCCTACTCCCACGTGGACGCCGCGATGATCCACCTGGTCACCGATCCCGGCCGGTACGACGTGATCGTCACCGACAACCTGTTCGGCGACATCGTCACCGACCTCGCGGCCGCGATCGGCGGCGGGATCGGCCTGGCGGCCTCCGGCAACATCAACCCCACCGGGCGCTACCCCTCCATGTTCGAGCCCGTGCACGGTTCCGCCCCGGACATCGCCGGGCAGGGGATCGCCGACCCCACGGCGACCGTGCTGTCCGTCGCGTTGATGCTGGAGCATCTCGGGCACGACGACGCGCCCGCCCGTATCCGGCGCGCCGTCGACACCGACCTCACCCGCCGCGCCGAGGACCCGGCCGCAGCCCGTCGCTCCACCCGCGAGATCGGCGAGGCCCTCGCCGACGCCGTCCGTGTCGGCTGACCCACCCGCTGGCCCGCCCCCTGATCCCGCGCCCGCCCCGACCCGACCATCCGCCCACCCCGAGGAGATGCCCATGACCGCGCTCGCCTTCCCCCGCACCGACGCCCCCCGTCGCACCAGCGACGACGAGCGCGCCCGCATCCTGCAGAATCCCGGGTTCGGATCCTCCTTCACCGATCACATGGCCGTCGCCCGCTGGACCTCCGAGAGCGGCTGGGGTGGCGACGGCATCGTCCCGTTCGGCCCCCTCACCCTCTCGCCCGCCAGCGCCGTGCTGCACTACGCGCAGGAGGTCTTCGAGGGCCTCAAGGCCTTCCGCCATGCCGACGGTTCCATCTGGAGCTTCCGACCGGAGAAGAATGCCGAGCGTCTGCAGCGCTCCGCCCGACGACTGGCCCTGCCCGAGCTCGACACCGAGAGCTTCCTCGCCTCCGTGCGGGAGCTCGTCGCCGCGGACGTCGACTGGGTGCCGGACCCGGCGGGGGAGCAGTCGCTGTACCTGCGGCCCTTCATGTACGCCTCCGAGGAGTTCCTCGGCGTGCGGGCGGCCCTGACCGTCGACTACTGCGTGATCGCCTCCCCGGCCGGGTCGTACTTCCCGCGCGGGGTGCAGCCGCTGGTGGTGTGGGTGACCGACACCTACGCCCGTGCCGGCGCCGGCGGCACCGGGGCGGCGAAGTGCGGCGGCAACTACGCCTCCTCCCTGGTGGGCAAGCAGGAGGCGGCCGAGCACGGCGCCGATGAGGTCATGTTCCTCGACTCCTCCACGCACACCGCGATCGAGGAGCTGTCCGGCATGAACGTGTTCGCGGTGACCGACGACGGTCGCCTGCTCACGCCCCGCCTGACCGGATCGATCCTTGAGGGCGTCACCCGCGCATCGATTCTGCGCCTGGCCACCGACCGCGGCCTCGAACCCGTCGAGGAGCGCCTGGAGCTCGCCCGGGTGCTGGAGGACGTGCGCGCGGGACGCATCCGGGAGATGTTCGCCTGCGGCACCGCCGCCGTCATCACCCCGATCGGTGAGTTCCGCACGAAGGACGGCACGTGGACCGTCGGCGACGGCGGCAGCGGGGAGCACACCATGGCCCTGCGAGAGCTGCTCACCGGCATCCAGTACGGCCGCGTCGAGGACCGTCACGGCTGGCTGACCCGCCTGGTCTGAGGCGGACCGGGTCCCGTCCCCCGGACCCGGCGGGCGGTGGGGAGTGACTCTCGTCTAGGGTGAGCGGCATGTCCACTCTCGTGCTCACCATCATCGGCACCGACCGTGAGGGCCTGCTCTCGGCCCTGTCCTCCGCTGTGCACGACCACGGCGGCAACTGGCTCCAGAGCGAACTGGCCCGCCTGGCCGGGAAGTTCGTCGGCATCGCGATCGTCGACGTCCCCGACCACGAGATCGCCGGGTTCTCCCAGTCCCTCGCCGGGCTGCGCGGGGAGATCGGCCTGCGGGTGGAGACGTCGATCCTCGACGAGGACGTCGACGCGACAGACTCCGAGGCCGACGGTCGTCAGCCGGTGGGCAGCCCGCTGCATCTGGAGCTCGTGGGCCTGGACCGTCCCGGGATGGTGCGCGAGGTGACCTCGGCGCTGGCCGCTCAGGGCGCCACCGTCGACGGTTTCCGGTCCTGGACCTCCCACGCCCCCGAGGGAGGCGGGCAGCTATTCCACGCCGTCGCCGACGTGCGGCTGCGGGAGGGCACCGATGACGCCGTGGTGCGGGAGGCGCTCGAGCGGATCGCGGACGAGCTCATGGTCGACCTCGAGCTCGACGCCCCCGGTATCGGCACTCAGGACCGGGGATCTGTGGACGGGTTGACACCCGGAGTGCGGTAAGCACTTGGTCTTGACAGTGCTGAAGCTGGGACAAACGTCCCGGCCGATCGCCGATACTCTTTCCATGGTGGGACACCCCGTTCCCGCTTATGCTGCACCGTGGAGAGATCCTTTATACCTGCTCACAGCGCTCCTCCCAACTCATCGACGCTCCCTGCGGGGGCGTTGAGGGCCCTCATCCTGGCCACTCTCGGATTCGGCTTGAACTTCTGGGCCTGGGCGCTCCTCAGCCCTCTGGGGCCTCGCTTCGTGGAGCAGAACATCATCCCCGGTGCTGCGTTGGTGGTGGCGATCCCCGTGTTGGTCGGCTCCCTGGGGCGCATTCCGATCGGGGCGCTGACCGATCGATTCGGCGGCCGGCTCATGTTCCCGATCGTCTCGCTGATCACCGTGATCCCGGTGCTGTTCCTAGGGTTCTTCGGACAGGGCAGCTACAGCACGCTGCTTCTCGGTGGATTCTTTCTGGGCATCGCCGGCACCACCTTCGCCATCGGCGTCCCGTATGTGAACTCGTGGTTCCCTCCAGCCCGTCGCGGCATGGCCACCGGCATCTATGGAATGGGAATGCGGGGGACCGCCATTAGCGCGTTCACCACGGTGCCGCTCGTTGAAAACGTCGGGTCTGCTGCTCCGTTCGTGCTGACTGCGGTGGCCCTGGTCGCCTACGCCGTGCTCGCATGGTTCCTGCTGCCGACGGCCCCGGACTGGACACCCGCTCGTCGCAACGTGGTCCAGCAATCGCTCGCGGTGATGCGTCTGAAGCTCACCTGGCAGGCTTGCTATCTGTACGCGTTGGCCTTCGGTGGTTACGTCGCGTTCTCGGTGTTCCTGCCGACGATGCTGCGCACCTGGTACGGCCTGGAGATCGGCGATGCTGCTCTGCGCATGGCCGGATTCGTGATCGTCGCAGTGATCATGCGACCGCTGGGAGGCATCTTCTCCGACCGCATCGGGCCCGCTCGGACGCTGCTCATCTCGTACACGGCGGTGGCGCTGGGTGCTGCCGTCCTCGCGTTCCAGCCGCCGCTCATGCCGATCGGAACGGCCGCGTTCATTCTCATGGCCGCGGGGCTCGGCCTGGGGTCTGGCGCGGTGTTTGCCCTGGTGGCGGCCACCACGGAGCCGTCGGTTGTGGGTTCGGTGACGGGATTCGTCGGCGCGGCCGGTGGCATCGGTGGCTTCGTCCCGCCGCTGGTGATGGCCGCGGTGCACCGCTCCACCGGGAGCTACTCGCTGGGAATCATCATGCTGCTGCTCGCCACTCTGGGCGCCATAGCGGTGACGCTGTGGGTTGCCAAGGGCGCTCGGTCAGCCGACACCGTTCACTGACACCACCGAAATTCGCGCTAGGAGAACATGATGACGACGACGTCCGATGATCGACCCGGCCTGGATGGGCCTCTCGCTGACGCGCTGATCGGTGCACGGCGCTTCTTCACCCGCTCAGAACGGATCAGTGACGACAATCGGGAGACCCATCGGGTGGGGGGTCGCCGCGGTGACTCCTTCTACCGGGAACGCTGGAGCCATGACAAGGTCGTGCGCTCGACGCACGGGGTGAACTGCACCGGATCATGTTCCTGGAAGGTGTACGTCAAAGACGGCGTGATCACCTGGGAGTCTCAGGAGACCGACTACCCATCCGCCGGGCCGGATCGCCCGGAGTATGAGCCGCGAGGCTGCCCCCGTGGCGCCTCGTTCTCCTGGTACACCTATTCGCCGACGCGCGTGCGCTACCCGTATGTGCGGTCCGAACTGCTGCGTATGTTCCGCGAGGAGAAGGCCGCAGCGCCCAATAATGACCCGGTCGAGGCCTGGCGCGCGATTGTCTCCTCGCCGGAGAAGGCTCGGCGCTACAAGTCGGCCCGAGGCAAGGGCGGCCTGGTCCGTGCGTCGTGGGACGAGGCCGTCGAAATGGTCGCTGCCGCGTACGTGCACACCGTCAAGGAATACGGGCCAGACCGCACCGTGGGGTTCTCGCCGATCCCGGCGATGAGCCAGGTGTCGTTTTCCTCAGGGGCGCGGTTCCATCAGCTGATCGGCGGCTCCATGCTGTCGTTCTACGACTGGTATGCCGATCTGCCGCCCGCCTCTCCGCAGGTATTCGGCGACCAGACGGACGTGCCGGAATCCGGGGACTGGTGGGATGCCTCCTACCTCATCATGTGGGGCTCTAACGTGCCGCTGACGCGGACTCCGGATGCCCACTGGATGGCGGAGGCGCGCTACCGCGGCCAGAAGGTCGTCTCCGTGGCCCCCGACTACGCGGAAAACGTCAAGTTCGCGGATGAGTGGCTTGCACCGAAGCCCGGCACCGACGCGGCACTCGCCTTGGCGATGGGGCACACGATCCTGCGGGAGTTCTATGTCGACTCGCCGACCCCGTCGTTCCTGTCGTATGCAACGCAGTACACTGATCTGCCGTTCCTGGTGGAACTCCAGCGACGGCCCGACGGTTCCCTGGTTCCGGGGAAGTTCGTCGTCGCAAGTGATCTTGGGCCCGTTGTGAGTACGGAGGCCGATACCGAGCACGCTGATTTCAAGCCGTTCGTCTTCGACGCTCGCACGCAGCGGCCCGTCGTCCCCAACGGGACTCTGGGACACCGGTATTCCGCCGATGGCGTCGGACGATGGAACTTGGATCTCGGCGAGATCGAACCGGCCCTGACCCTGCTGGGACTTCACGAGGATGTCGCCGAGGTGCTGCTGCCGCGGTTCGACACGGCGGGGCAGGGAGGCCGCGGCGATATCCCGCGCGGAGTTCCCGTACGGTCCGTGGGGGGACGGATCGTCACGACCGTCTTCGACCTCATGCTCGCCGAGTACGGCGTCGGACGTGCCGGACTTCCTGGGCAGTGGGCCACCGGTCTGGATGACGCGGATGCCCTCTACACCCCGGCATGGCAGGAGACCATCACCGGAGTTCCGGGCCAGGCGGCGGCTCGCATCGCCCGCGAATTCGCCCAGAACGCGATCGACTCCGGTGGCCGCTCCATGATCATCATGGGCGCTGGCACCAATCACTGGTTCCACTCGGACACGATCTACCGCTCCTTCCTCACCCTGACCAATCTGTGTGGGACCCAGGGGGTCAACGGTGGGGGATGGGCCCACTATGTGGGACAGGAGAAGGTGCGGCCGATCACCGGATGGCTCCACCTGGCCAACGCTCTGGACTGGAGCCGCCCACCGCGGCAGATGACGCAGACCACCTACTGGTACATGCACACCGACCAGTGGCGGTATGACCGGTTCGGTGCCGACACCCTTGCGGCGACGACGGGAAGCGGTGCCTTCGCCGGCACCGCCACCGCTGACGCGGTGGCGCTGTCGCAGCGTTTGGGCTGGCAGCCCTTCTTCCCGCAGTTCAACGTCAGTCCACTGACGGTGGCTGATCGCGCAGAGGCCGACGGCCGGGACACGATCCCCTGGCTGGTGGACGCTTTGAAGGACGGAACGATCCGGTTCGCTGCGGAAGATCCGGATGCGCCGGAAAACTTCCCCCGGATCTGGTCGATCTGGCGGGCGAACACCCTGGGTTCCTCGGCGAAGGGTGACCAGTACTTCTTCCGCCACCTGCTGGGTGTGGACAGTGCAGCCACCGAAGAGGAGACGCCACCGGAGTTCCGCCCCCGGGATGTGGTCTGGCGCGAGGAGGCCCCGATCGGCAAGGTCGATCTCGTCCTCACCCTCGACTTCCGAATGACCAGCCATACGCTGCACTCGGATGTCATCCTGCCTGCCGCCACGTGGTATGAGAAGCACGATCTCTCAACCACCGATATGCATCCGTTCATTCATTCGTTCAACCCCGCGATCTCGAACCCGTGGGAATCACGCACGGACTGGGAGACGTGGGCCGGGATCGCCAAGAAGTTCAGCGAACTCGCGGTCACGCATCTGGGCGTGCGGCGCGATGTGGTGGCGTTCCCGCTGCAGCATGACACCCCCGGGGAGCTCGCGACGCCCCACGGACGAGTCCGTGACTGGAAGAAGGGGGAGTGTGAGCCGGTTCCGGGCCTGACCATGCCGACGCTCGTGGAAGTCGAGCGTGACTACACGCAGATCCACGCGAAGTTCACCTCCGTCGGGCCCTTGCTCGAGAAGCTGGGTATGACCACCAAGGGCATCACGTACGACGTCGCGGAGTATGTGGAGAAGTTGGGACGGCTCAACGGGCTCGTGGCCGACGGGCCCACCGCCGGCCGGCCGCGGCTTGACACCGATCTGCGCGCTTGTGAGTTCATCCTGTCGCTGTCGGGCACCACGAACGGGCATATGGCGACTCAGGGCTTCAAGACCCTGGAGAAGCGGACCGGCATGCCCCTGCATGACCTTGCCGCGGAGAACGAGGGCAAGCAGATCCGCTTCTCGGACACCAAGGCCGCTCCGGTTCCGGTGATCACGAGCCCGGAGTGGTCCGGCTCGGAGACCGGTGGGCGTCGATACAGTCCCTTCACCATCAACGTCGAACGAAAAAAGCCCTGGCACACCCTGACCGGGCGTCAGCACTTCTACCTGGATCACGACTGGCTGCTGGAGATGGGGGAGGCGCTGCCGGTGTTCCGGCCGCCGTTGGATATGACCGCCCTATTCGGGGAGCGTCCACTGGGAGACACGGACGGGACGTCGATTTCGGTGCGCTACCTCACTCCGCATAACAAGTGGGCGATCCATTCCATGTACATGGAGAACTTCTTCATGATGAATCTGTCCCGTGGCGGACAGACCATCTGGATGAGCGTTGAGGACGCCGCCGCCGTAGGGATCACTGACAATGACTGGGTCGAGGCCGTCAACCGGAACGGCGTGGTCGCGGCCCGTGCGGTGGTCAGCCATCGTATGCCTCGAGGCACGGCATTCATGCATCACGCACAGGACCGAACCGTCAATGTTCCCCTCACGGAGCGCGACGGCATGCGAGGAGGCATCCACAACTCCCTCACGCGGATCATGCTCAAGCCATCCCATCTGATCGGTGGCTATGCCCAGCTGTCCTTTGCGTTCAACTAATACGGGCCGACTGGGAATCAGCGTGACGAGGTCACGGTGATCCGGAAGCGCACGACCCCGGTCGAGTACTGACGAGAAGCGAGGAGAGCGAAACATGCGCGTCATGGCTCAGATGTCGATGGTGATGAACCTCGACAAGTGCATCGGATGCCACACCTGCTCCGTCACCTGCAAACAGGCGTGGACCAACCGCACAGGAACCGAGTACATCTGGTTCAACAATGTGGAGACCCGGCCCGGTCAGGGGTACCCGCGTGGCTACGAGGACCAGGATAAGTGGCGGGGCGGATGGGAGCTCGGCGCCAATGGGCGTCTGAAGCTCAAGGCCGGTGGACGTCTCACGAAGTTGCTGCAGCTGTTTTCCAACCCCCGGCTGCCCGGGATCGAAGACTACTACGAGCCGTGGACCTACGAGTACGACAAGCTGCTGAATTCCCCGGCTCAGCAGGAGACCATACCGACCGCACCGCCGAAGTCTTTGATCTCGGGGGAGCGGGTGCAGATCGAATGGTCCGGGAACTGGGATGATGATCTCGGTGGCACCTACCTGCACAAGGACAAAGATCCGATGCTCAAGGGCATCGAAGAGAAGGTCCAGTTCGAGTTCGATCAGACCTTCATGTTCTACCTCCCGCGCATCTGCGAACACTGTTTGAACCCGACGTGCGTGGCCTCCTGCCCCTCCGGTGCGATTTATAAGCGCGAGGAGGACGGGATTGTCTTGGTGGACCAGGATGGATGCCGCGGATGGAGAATGTGCATCACGGGGTGTCCCTACAAGAAGATCTACTTCAACCACCGCACCGGCAAGGCCGAGAAGTGTACGTTCTGCTACCCCCGTATTGAGCAGGGGGAGCCGACGGTGTGCGCCGAGACGTGCGTGGGCCGTCTGCGCTACATCGGGCTGGTGCTCTACGACGCGGACCGCGTCCTCGCGGCCGCCTCGACCCGTGACGAGAAGGATCTCTACGCGGCGCAACGTGACCTCATCCTCGATCCTCACGACCCGGAGGTCGTAGCGGGGGCTCAGGCCGCCGGTATTCCCCACGACTGGATCCTCGCCGCTCAGAAGTCGCCCACATACAAGCTCATCAAGGACTACCAGGTCGCCCTGCCCCTGCATCCCGAATATCGGACGATGCCGATGGTGTGGTACATCCCGCCGCTTTCACCGGTCGTGGATGTCGTGCGCGATACCGGGTACGACGCGGAGGACGCCGAGAACCTCTTCGCCGCAATCGACGCGCTCCGCATCCCGGTGGAGTACCTCGCGAATCTGTTCACTGCCGGTGATGTTCCCACGGTGGAACGTGTTCTTTACCGGATGGCGGCGATGCGCTCGTACATGCGCGATGTCAACCTGGGCAACGAACCCCGCGAGGGTATCGCCAATGCGGTGGCCATGACCGGCCGCGAAATGGAAGAGATGTACAGGCTGCTCGCGATCGCAAAGTACGAAGACCGGTACGTGATCCCCGTCGGGCACCACGAGTCGGCCCATGATCTCGAGGGCATCGGGACCGACTGCCCGCTGAATGCCCCGGGGGGACCCGGAATGGGGATGTCCCTGCCGGAGCAGTCCCTGGGGATGGCGGGACCGGGCTACGCCACCAAGCGACAGACTGAGGGCTCTGGCCTGCCCGAGCGTCCCGCCGGTGTGCGGGTGAACCTCCTGAACTGGGATGGGAAGGGCACTCCGCAGGGACTGTTCCCCCAGCGCGCCGAAGGGACGGCCTGAAATGGGCACCCTCGCGCGTCTTCTGGATCGTCGCCGCACCTCATCCGGGCCGCAGAGAGTGACTGGAGGGCGTGCCTCGCATCAGACGGGTGCGGGGAAGGGGACCTCCCGTGAGGATCTGCTGCATGCCGCTGGTCTGGAGGATGATGCGCTCCGGTCCACGTGGTTGGCTGCGTCGTGGTTGTTGGGCTATCCCGATGCGGATCTGTTCGATCGGATTCCCGCCCTGCGCACCCTCGTGGACAGTCTCCCGGAGGTCACACGAGGCCCGCTGACGAGTACTCTCGACGCCCTCGTCCAGGGTGACGCTCTGAAGCTGCAGGAACGCTACGTCGATACCTTCGATACGCGACGACGAGGCTGTCTGTACCTGACGTATTTCAGTCAGGGCGACACCCGTCGACGGGGAATGGCGCTGGTACGCATCAAGCAGGATTTTCGTGCCGGGGGTGTGGACGTCTCCGACACGGAACTTCCTGATTATCTTCCCATGGTGCTCGAGTTCGCCGCCGCGCATGATGCTGCGCGAGGAGCCAAGATCCTGAGAGATAACCGGCCAGGTCTGGAGCTGCTGCGCCTTCACCTAGCCGACATCTCGTCCTCCTGGCACGGTGCTGTCGGGGCAGTCTGCGCGACCCTGCCGCCGTTGGACGCCGACGATCGCGAGGCAGTGCTACGCCTGGCAGCGGAGGGGCCCGCCGAAGAGACTGTGGGACTGGATGGTTACGGACAGGAGTCCGACGCCCTAGATCTCCACCATCAGACCGCCGCGGCCGGAGCATGCGGTGGCACAGCATCCGCGCCGGGCCCTGTGCCCGTCGAACTGTTGAGAGGACGCCCCTGATGACCGACGTGACTATTCCCGGATTGCTGCTGTGGGTCGTGGTGCCCTACATGGTGCTCGCGATCTTCGTGCTGGGGCACGTGTGGCGTTTCCGTCATGACCGATTCGGCTGGACCACCCGTTCGAGCCAGATCTACGAGTCGAGGCTGTTGGCCATCGGGTCGCCGCTGTTCCACTTCGGGATCATCGGCATCTTCTTCGGCCACGTGGTGGGATTGGGGATACCGAAATCCTGGATGGACGCCATCGGTATCCACGACCACGTCTATCACCTGATGGCGGTCATCATCGGGCTTGCGGCTGCCGTGGCCTGCGTGGGGGGGCTGCTTATCCTGCTGTATCGACGCCGCACCAATCGCCGCGTCTTCGGGGCGACCACGTCCGGGGACAAATTGATGTACCTCGTACTGACGGCGGTCATCGTGTTCGGGGTACTCGCCACCGTTGTCCACTCCGTCTTCGGTGACTACGACTACCGAGAGGGCGTCTCGGTGTGGTTCCGACAGTTCTGGAGCTTCCGTCCGGACCCCGTGACGATGGGACAGGCGCCGATCTTCTTCCAGCTGCACGTGCTGTCCGCCCTTGCGCTGTTCGCCATCTGGCCCTTCACCCGCCTGGTCCATGTGTTTGCGGTTCCGCTGGGGTATCTGACCCGGCCGTACATCGTGTATCGCTCGAAGGATCCGCGGAAGGAAGCGGAGCGTCGAGGCTGGGAGAAGGTGTCCTTTTGAGCGTGGCGACCCCACCGGCTCTGCTCGTGTTGGCGGGTGGCTCAGGGCAGCGTCTGGGGGGTGTCTGCAAGGCTGATCTGAGAGTCAATGGCCGTCGGCTGCTCGACATCGTGCTGGAGTCGGTCCCGACCACGACGTGTCGTGTTGTCGTCGCCCCACCGACGGTTGCTGTACCGCAAGGCGTGCATCAGACGCTGGAGAACCCCCCAGGCGGGGGTCCTGTGGCGGGAATCGCCGCCGGACTGACCCTGCTCGACAGGATCGCGCCGCCGGGTACGCCCGGAGCTCCCGCAGACGTGCTCGTTCTGGCCTGTGACATGCCGGGGGCGCCCGCATTGGTCCCCGCTCTTCTGGAAGGCGCGAAGCACCGCCGATCCTCAACGGACGGTGTCGTCGCCGTGCACCCCGATGGGCATCGCGAGCATCTCGCGTTGTGCGTGTCACGGAAGGCTTTGTTCGAGGTGCTTCATGCAGGGGGACATCGAGATCGATCGGTGCGGTCGGTCTTGGAACAGCTGACCGTGGCCCCGGTAGAGGTCCCTGCATGGGCTGCGGATGACATCGATGAATGGGAGCAGTGGGAGCGATGGGAGTCTCGGACATGAACGCCACCAAGCCGCCGGTCACACAGACCGCGCAGTGGGCGACATACCTGGAACCATGGATCCGTCAGGTGGAAGCGGAACTCAACCTTGGGCAGGACACCGTCGATGTCGACCGCGTGCACCAGATGACGTCGGTGGTGGCCGAACACATTCAACGGTCGATGGCGCCGATCGCCTCGTACCTCGTCGGGTACGCCGTCGGGCGCGGAGCCCGGATCGAGGAGGCATGCGTCGTTGTGGAGCGCCTCTGCCGGGAGAGTGACGCCGCTCCCTCGCGGTGAGGATCGTTACGAGCCGTTGAACTCCCCGGCCCGCACCATCCGCAGCACGGGTTCCCCGGCCTCATCGGTGGCCTCCAGGTCGAGCTCTGCCTCGAGGGCCCAGTCGCGGTCGCCCTCGGGGTCGGCGAGCACCTGCCGGACCCGCCAGATCTTCGATTCCTCCTGGATCTGCAGCAGCTGCGGGGAGCGGGCGGCATCGTCGATCCCCACGTGGTCGTGGCGGTCGTAGTAGTCGTCCATCGCCGCGGCCCACCGGTCGCGGTCCCATCCGTCGGCGCCGTCGAGTTCCGCCAGACGCTCCTCCCGCTCGAAGGCGAAGTGCTCGACCCGCTGCCACATGGCCGCCCGGACCATGGTGCGCAGCACCTTCGTCTGCGCCGACAGGGCCCGCGGGGAATCGGGTCGCAGCTCACCGGCCACGTCCGGGGCTCCGTCCTCGGGATGAGCGAGGGCCTCCCACTCATCCAGCAGGGAGGAGTCGATGCCGCGCACCAGCACACCCAGCCACTCCAGCATCTCCTCGAGCTGCTCGGTGCGCAGATCCTGCGGGATCGTGCGGCGCAGGGTGCGGTACGCGTCGGAGAGGTACCGCAGGACGATGCCCTCGGAACGCGCCAGCTGGTACCGCTGGACGAACTCGCTGAAGGTCTGCCCGGTCTCGTAGATCTCCCGCACGATCGACTTCGGGGAGAGGTCCTCGCCGCGCAGCCACGGGGCATGCCGCCGGTAGATCTCCAGCGCCGCGGTGAGTTCCTCCGCGAGGGGTTGAGGCCAGGTGACCTCCTCCAGGCGGGCCATCCGCTCGGTGTACTCCACACCGTCGGCCTTCATCTCGGCCAGCAGCTCCCCGCGGGCCGCGTTCTGCTGCGCCAGCAGGATCGGCATGGGGTCGTCGAGGATCGCCTCGATGGTGGAGACCGTATCGAGGGTGAGGGTGGGGGAGTCCTCCTCGAAAGAGTCGATCATCGCGATCGCGAACGGTGCGAGCGGCTGGGTGAGGGTGAAATCCAGCTGCAGGTCCTCCACCAGGGCGAGCCGTCGACCCAGGTGGTCGGGCTCCGGCAGCACCTGCACGATGTCCGCATCGATCAGGCCCCGCAGGATCTGCACCGCCTCCCGGACCAGTGCCAGCTTCTGCGTGGTGGTCTGGTGGCTGGTCATGATGAGGTGCCGGGCGGAGGCGACGGCATCCCCCGGGCGGGCGATCAGAGCCAGCGCCATCGCCGGGGTGAAACGCAGGTGAGGACGCAGCGGCGCGGGCGGGTTCTCCACCAGCTTCGTGAGGTTCGCCTCGGACCACGAGATCGCGCCCTCGGGCACCTTGGGCTTGGGCTCCCTGCGTTTCTTCTTGGCGTTGTTCGGCACCGCCCCGGACTCGACCCGGGCGGCGGCCTTCGCCTGTTGCTTGAGGAACTCGACCGTCCACGGTGGCGCCTGCACCACCACGTGCCCGATGGTGTCGAATCCAGCGCGGCCCGCCCGCCCGGCGATCTGGTGGAACTCGCGGGCGTTCAGCAGCCGCATCCGCCGCCCGTCGAACTTCGCCAGACCCGTCAGCAGCACCGTGCGGATCGGCACGTTGATCCCGACGCCGAGGGTGTCGGTGCCACAGATGATCTTCAACAGGCCCGACTGCGCCAGACGCTCCACCAGGCGGCGGTACTTCGGGAGCATCCCTGCGTGATGCACCCCGATACCCTCGCGGACCAGCCCGGACAACTGCCGGCCGAAGCCCTTCGCGAAGCGGAAGTCGCCGATCAGGCGACGCACCTGCTCCTTCTCCTCGGCGGTGAGGATGTCCTGGCGCCGCAGGGCTAACGCCTGCTCCACCGCGTCCTTCTGGGTGAAGTGGACGATGTAGACGGGGGCGTCGCGCTCCTCCAGGATCTGCGCGATGGTGTCGGGCAGGGTCTCGGTGGACCAGCGGAAGTCGAGCGGCACCGGGCGTGGGGCGTCGGCGATGACGCTCACATCGCGGCCGGTGCGGTCGGTGAGATCACGCTCGAGATCGGTGGTGTCACCGAGGGTGGCACTCATGAGCACGAACTGGCAGTCGGGCAGTTCCAGCAACGGCACCTGCCAGGCCCAGCCGCGCTGCGGATCCCCGTAGTAGTGGAACTCGTCCATCACGGCCAGACCGACGTCGGAGAACGAGCCCTCCCGCAGGGCGTGCTGGGCGAAGATCTCCGCGGTGCACACCAGGATGGGGGCGTCGTGGTTGACCGAGGAGTCCCCGGTCATCATGCCGACGTTCTCCGCCCCGAACTGTGCCACCAGGTCGAAGAACTTCTCACTGACCAGGGCCTTGATGGGCGCTGTGTAGTAGGAGCGCTCCCCACGGGCCATGGCCGCGAAGATCGCGCTGTAGCCGATGGTCGTCTTGCCGGAGCCGGTGGGGGTCGCCGCGATCACGTGATCGCCCGCGGCGATCGCCAGCAGGGCCTCCTCCTGATGCGGGTACAGCGTGCGCCCGATCTGCGCCTGGGCGGCGACGAAGGCGTCGACGATCGCGTCCTGGGAGGCGGGGGCGTCGGGCAGGTGATCTGCGAGGAGGGGCATGCCCCCAGTCTCTCAGGCGGGGCCGACAGACGAGGTCGGCAGCAGGCCCTCACGAGCCGGGCGCCGGGCGCAGGGGTTCCAGAATCGTCAGCAGCCGCGCACGGAGGTCCTGCGAAAGCTCCGCAAGGGCACGCTGACGACGCACGTACTCGGCCTTCCCGGCGGCGGTCTCGATCGGCACCACGCCGTATCCGAGGGGCCGCACGTCGTAGGGGCTCGCTTCCATGTCTAGCACCCGGATCTCCCGGGCGTGTTCGAAACAATCGAGCACCAGCTCCGAGGGCACCAGCGGCGTCATCTTCATCGCCCACTTGTACAGGTCCATCCCCACGTGCAGGCACGCGGGATTGTCGAGGTCACGCTGGGCCGGACGCGTCGGCTGCAGGGTGTTGCGCGGCGCCGCCGACGGGGTGAAGAAACGGAAGGCGTCGATGTGGGAACACACCAGGCGCTCCCGTTCCACCACCGCGTCGGTCTCCTCCTGGCTGAGCCGCAACGGGAGGTCTTCATGCCGCTGCTGCCCGGGCCGCAGACCGTGGACCATCGCCCACTCGTGCAAGCCGAAACAGCCGAACTGCGGTGTCCGGGCGGGGAGGGAGGACCGTTGCAGCAGCTCCGTGACGAAGGCCAGGGCGTCGGCACGCTCGGCGATGAACCGGGACACGTCGGCGCGGCGCAGGATACGGCCGGTACCGGTGGGATCGGGGGAGTCCGTGTACCAGTGGCGGCCGCATTCATCGGCATCGGCCAGGGGCGGCCGGCCCTCGCCCGGTTCATCGGCGGCGGCGTCGTAGGCGATCGCCCACCCGGGGTGCCAGCGGCGCAGGCGGGCGGAGGAGAAGGGGTAGTAGGTGGTGAGGAAGTCCTCCACCGGGTGCTTCTCCCCGCGGGCCCGACGCTCACGGATGCTCGCGGTCAGGGTGTCGGCCCGAGCCTCGTGGGCGGCGCGGGCGCGGCGAGCCTGCTCGGCCGTCATGACGGATTCAGGCGTGCCCACGGCCGCTCCCGGGAAGATCCTCCGCCTCGGCCACGGCATCGGCTAGAGCGGCGCCTGCTCCTGCATACAGGTGGACGACGGTCCGCAGGCCGTGGTTGTGCAGCTCCGCGACGTCCTCGCGGTACTGGGCGATCGCCGCGATCTGGCGATCATCCCGATCGGACCCCGCGGCGCGCAGGCGGCGCAGCGCCTCGAGGTTCGCATGCTGCGAGGGCAATGCCAGGATGATCGCCTCGATGTCGTCGTCCTCGCGCACGCGCGCCCAGAAATCCGCGTCGGTGGCATCCCCCTCGATCACCCGCACGCCCTGCTCCCGCAGCACCTCCACCCGCTGGGGGTCCTGCTCCACGCCGAGCACGGGTATGCCGTACTCGGTCTCCAGTCGCTGGGCGGCCACGCGACCCACCCGCCCCATGCCCAGCACGATCGTGCGGGCGTCCCCGAGATCCAGGGGGCGCTCCTCGGGATGCAGGCGTTCCACGGGCCTCGGGCCCAGCCAGGAGGAGATACGGGTGGCGAGTCCCACCGACAGCGGGTTCAGCAGGCCTGACAGGACGAAGCTCGCGGCCACCGCGATCACCAGTGAGTTCAGCCAGTGCGCATCGAGGGTGCCGTCGTCGACCCCGAGTGCGGCGACGATGAGTGCGAACTCGGAGAAGTTGGTGAGGGTCAGGGAGGCGAGGACGGCGGTGCGGTGGCGCATTCCCAGCCACATCAACAGCAGCCAGTAGCCCACGCCCTGCATCGGCAGCAGCAGAAGCATCAGCAGCCCCTCCCGCACGTTCGCGAGGTCGGGCAGACCCAGGTAACCGATGTTCACGAAGAAGCCGACCAGCAGCAGCTCGCGCACGGAGGCGACGGTGCGCGCGAGTTTGTCGGCGCCGTCGTGGCGGGCGAGGATCACGCCCATCACCAGGGCCCCGAGCTCCCCGGAGAGCCCCAGCCAGGTGAACAGGGCGTATCCCGGGACCAGCGCCATGAGCACCCCGAACAGCACGCCCAGGTCACCGTCACCGAGATGCGGCCAGTGCCGGGTGGCCCACACCAGCAGGGGGATGACCGCCACCAGGGCCAGGGCCCATGGACGCGGCGGATGCCCGGTGGACACAGAGATGATCACCACCGCTGCGATGTCCTGTATCAGCAGGATGCCGATGGCGATGCGGCCGTACAGCGAGGAGGTATCGCCGCGGTCCTGCAGGATCTTCAGCGCCAGGATCGTCGAGGAGAACGACAGCAGCAGGCCGATCACAGCGACATCGCGCCAGGAGGCCGGGGCCAGCAGCGTGGCGGCCGCCAGACCCGCCAGGCCGAGGGCCGACAGCACCGTCACCGCGAGCATGTGCGCCGTGGCCGTGAGCCACACCTGCGGGCGCAGCAGAGTGCGCAGATCGAGGTGCAGGCCGATGGTGAACAGCATGAGCGCCACCCCGACCTCCGCCATCACCTCGAGGCCCGGGGGAGCGGCCACCCCGGCGATACTGAGGGCGAATCCGGCGGCGAGATATCCGATCAGGGGTGGCAGACGCACCAGGTGGGCCAGGGCACCGAGGCCGAAGGCCGCCAGCACCGGAACCACGAGGACGTCCATGGGAACATTCTGGCCGATCCGGGACGCGCCCGGCGGCGCGCCTAGACTGGAGCCCATGCGCATCGCCCGTTACACCACCGGGGAGGATCCCGCCTACGGCATCGTTCAGGAGAAGGACGGCCGCGACATGGTCTACGGCATCACCGGGGACCCTCTCTACACCGAGATCCGCCCCACCGGCCGGATCCTGCCGCTGGACGGGGTGCGGTTGCTGGCCCCGGTGATCCCCCGCTCGAAGGTGGTGTGCGTCGGCCGCAACTACGCCGAGCACGCCCGCGAGCTCGGCAATGAGGTGCCCGAGCAGGCCCTGTTCTTCCTCAAGCCCAACACCGCGGTGGTCGGCCCCGGTGAGCCGGTGATGCTGCCCGCCTACAGCCGGGAGGTCAGCCTCGAGGCCGAGCTCGCCGTCGTGATCAAGCACATGGTCAAGGACCTCACCCCCGAGCAGGTGCCCGCCGCGATCCTCGGCTACACCTGCGCGAACGATCTCACCGCACGCGATGCGCAACGTGACGAGTCGCAGTGGTTCCGCGCCAAGGCCTTCGATACCTCCTGTCCGCTGGGGCCGTGGATCGAGACGGATCTCGACCCGTCGTCCCTGCGTATCGGCTCGGCCGTCGACGGGCAGAGCGCCCAGGACGGCACCACCGCCGACATGTTGCGACCGGTGGCCGAGCTGATCGCGGAGATCTCCCACGTCACCACGCTGCTGCCCGGTGACGTGGTGCTCACCGGCACCCCGGCCGGGGTGCGCACCGTCGAGGCCGGCAGCACGGTCGATGTGACCATCGAGGGCATCGGCACCCTCACCTCACCGATCGTGCGACGCTGACCACCGCGCGATCCCGCCCCCACCCGCGCCACCTGTACCCGAGGAGACCCCTGTGACCGGCACCGTCACGCCCGACGCCCCCGCCACCGGCAGCGACGTGCGCGTCCGCTTCTGCCCCAGCCCCACCGGCACGCCGCACGTCGGACTGGTGCGCACCGCCCTGTTCAACTGGGGGTACGCCCGCCATACCGGTGGGAAGCTGATCTTCCGCATCGAGGACACCGATGCCAAGCGCGACAGCGAGGAGTCCTACCAGCAGCTGCTCGAGGCCATGCGCTGGCTCGGCATCGACTGGGACGAGGGCGTCGAGGTCGGCGGGCCGCACGGTCCCTACCGCCAGTCGCAGCGAAGCGAGATCTACGCCGACGTCATCGAGCGGCTCAAGACCGCCGGCCACATCTACGAGTCGTTCTCCACCGCCGAGGAGATCGCCGACCGCCACCGCGCCGCCGGCCGCGACCCACAGATCGGGTACGACGGGTACGACCGCGACCTCACTGAGGAGCAGAAGCAGGCCTTCCGGGACGAGGGCCGTGAGCCCACCTGGCGTCTGCGGATGCCCGATGAGGACATCACCTTCTCCGACCTGGTGCGTGGGGAGATCACCTTCCGGGCGGGTTCCACCCCCGACTACGTGGTGGTCCGCGCCAACGGACAGCCGCTGTACACCCTGGTGAACCCGGTCGACGACGCGCTGATGGGTGTCACTCATGTGCTGCGTGGTGAGGATCTGCTCTCCTCGACGCCACGGCAGATCGCGCTGTACCGCGCGCTGGTCGACATCGGAGTGGCCGATCGGATCCCCGTCTTCGGGCACCTGCCGTACGTGATGGGGGAGGGCAACAAGAAGCTCTCCAAGCGCGACCCCGAGTCCAACCTGTTCCTCTACCGCGAGCAGGGGTTCCTGCCCGAGGGCATGGTGAACTACCTGGCTCTGCTCGGCTGGGGCTACAGCGCCGACCAGGACGTCTTCACCCGGGAGCAGTTCGTCGAGCGCTTCGACGTCGCCGATGTGAACCCGAACCCGGCGCGCGTGGACCTCAAGAAGGCGACCGCCCTGAACGCCGACCACATGCGTCTGCTGCCGCCGGAGGAGTTCACCGAGCGGATGGTGCCGTACCTGCAGGGGGCCGGTCTGCTGAGCGATCCGCCGACCGCCGAACAGCGCGCTCTGCTGGTGGCCGCGACACCGCTGGTGCAGCCCCGCATGAACCTGCTGGGGGAGGCGCCGGACATGCTCCGCTTCCTGTTCGTCGACGATGCGGATCTGGAGGTCGCCGAGGAGGCCTTCGCGAAGCTCGGGGAGGATCCCCTGGGCGTGCTCGACCGGGCGATCGCAGAGATCGAGGCCCTTCCCGAGGATGATTTCCGGGCCGAGACCCTCGAGTCCACCCTGCGCGCAGCGATCGTCGACGACATGGGGGTGAAGCCGCGCCTGGCCTTCGGTCCGCTGCGCAGCGCGGTGTCCGGCCGCCGGGTCTCGCCGCCGCTGTTCGAGTCAATGGAGCTGCTGGGGCGCCCCTCGACGCTGGCCCGTCTGCGGTCCTTCCGGACGCAGCTCGCCGCGCGCGCCTGAGTCGCCGGGTGGGAGACCTCACAGGCCGCAGGGCCTCTACGGCTTTGCGCCGAGGTCTCGGGAGCAGGTATGGTCGTACCTCGGTACGGCGCGGCCGATGCCTTCGGGAGACCGGGGGAATCGACCGGAAAAGTGCCTTCCACCATGGGGTATGGTGTAATTGGCAACACGGCTGATTCTGGTTCAGTTGTTCTTGGTTCGAGTCCAGGTACCCCAGCGCTGAGCGATTCTTCGGGATCGCGACGCTCGCGCCCCGTTCGTCTAGCGGCCCAGGACGTCGCCCTCTCACGGCGGTAACACCGGTTCAAATCCGGTACGGGGTACGAAGCAGTCGCCGCGGCGGCTGCCCTGCCCCGTTCGTCTAGCGGCCCAGGACGTCGCCCTCTCACGGCGGTAACACCGGTTCAAATCCGGTACGGGGTACGAGCAAGGCCGGCACACACAGGTGTGCCGGCCTTCGTCGTGGAGCCGGTTGTGTCACCAGCGGTCGATAGGATCAGGCCATGACCACCAGCACCCCCAGCCCGCAGCCCGCTACCGACCTCCCCGTCGTGGTCGTCGGCATCTCCGACTCCGACGATTCCGACCGCGCGATCCGCTGGGGTGCCGAGCACGCCCGTCGCATCGGAGGGCAGCTGCGCCTGGTCCACGCCTTCGTGTGGCCTCTGCTGAACGTGGACGTCGACCCGGTGCCCGGTGTGGCGGGCTCCGGTCTGCGCGCCGGGGCGGAGACGCTCGTCGCGCATGCCGAGGCGGTCGCCCGCGAGGTCGCTCCCGAGATCCCCGTCCTCACCGAGATCGTGGAGGGACGCTCGGCCGACGTGCTCGTCACCGAGTCCCGCGGGGCCGCGGTGCTCGCGGTGGGCAGCCGCGGGCTCGGCCGGATGATGGCCGTCGTCATGGGCTCCACCAGCCTCGCCCTCGCCCGCTACGCCGCCTGCCCCGTGGTGGTGGTGCGCGGCGATGAGGCCACCGACGGTCCCATCGGCGTGGCGTACGAATCCTCCGACCTGGGGGAGCAGGCGCTCGAGCGCGCCGGACGCCTGGCGGCCGCCTATGAGGCCGAGGTGCACGTCGTCATCGGCGTCCACACCCCCGCCGCCGAACACGACCGGATCCTCGCCCACACCCGGCAGGCCGTGGCCCGCGCCGGCGTCGACGTGCCCGTGAAGCTGTCCGACCTCGCGACCGCACATTCGGCGAAGGACCTTGTCGCCGCGAGTGAGGGCTCCCGCATGCTCGTCGTGCCCGCCGCGTCCGAGGGGCTGGCCTCGGCGTCGTCGCGAACCGGCGCTGTGGTGCAGCTGGCCCACACGCCGATCTGGATCGAGCGTCCGCTGCAGCACCGCGGCTGACCGCGGGGTCAGACCCCGCTGTGGCGCAGCACGTCGCTGAGGTGGTTCGCCGAGGCGATCACCGCGGCAGCGTGGAGGCGTCCCGGCTGGCGAGTGATCCGTTCGATCGGTCCGGAGACCGACAGCGCCGCGACCACCCGGCCGTTGGGCCCGCGCACGGGTGCTGACACCGAACCGACCCCGGCCTCGCGCTCACCGACGGACTGGGCCCAGCCGCGACGGCGCACCGCCGAGAGCATGGTGGCAGTGAAACGAGCCCCGTGCAGACCGCGGTGCATGCGGTCGGGCTCCTCCCACGCCAACAGGATCTGGGCAGCCGACCCCGCCTTCATCGACAGCGCCGCGCCCAGGGGAACGGAGTCACGCAAGCCGATCGGACGTTCCGCGGTGGCGACGCAGATGCGGTGGTCCCCCTGACGGCGGTAGAGCTGAGCGGACTCCCCGGTGCGATCCCGCAACGCGGCGAGCACCGGGCCTGCCGAGGCGAGCAGGCGGTCCTCACCCGCGGCACTGGCGAGCTCCCCGAGCCGCGGTCCCAACACGAACCTGCCCTGCATGTCCCGCGCGACGAGGCGATGGTGCTCCAGCGCGACGGCCAGCCGATGGGCGGTCGGTCGCGCCAGCCCCGTGGATTGCACCAGCTGCGTGAGGGTGGCGGGCCCGGTCTCGAGGGCCCCGAGCACCGTCGCGGCCTTGTCGAGCACCCCGACGCCGCTGCCCCCGTCCGGGGAGATCTCTGTGGTGTCCATGGGTCGATATTGCCGTCTTGAAAGTTGAGACGCAACTGCAGTGGTGCGAGTCGGCTTCCATGATGGGGCGAGCGCCGGGGCGTGACAGGTACGCCCTGACACGGCGATGACATCGCGAGGACAGGCCCTCCGGCCCGGGACGCGCGACGGTCGTCGCGGAGAGGCCGCGGCACGGAAGGAGCAGGTGGACGATGGCGGGCACGCTCGCGGAGAAGGTGTGGAACGACCATGTGGTGCGTCGTGGGGAGAACGGCGAGCCCGACCTGCTCTACATCGACCTCCACCTCCTCCATGAGGTCACCAGCCCCCAGGCCTTCGACGGCCTGCGGCAGGAGGGACGCGCCCTGCGCCGGACCGATCTGACGCTCGCGACCGAGGACCACAACACCCCGACGGTCGACATCGACCGTCCGATCGCCGACATCACCTCCCGCACACAGATCGAGACGCTGCGCCGCAACGCCGAGGAGTTCGGGGTGCGGCTGCATCCGCTGGGGGACATCGAGCAGGGCATCGTGCACGTGGTCGGTCCGCAGCTGGGCCTGACCATGCCGGGCATCACCGTGGTGTGCGGTGACTCCCACACCTCCACCCACGGTGCCTTCGGGGCGCTCGCCTTCGGCATCGGAACCAGCGAGGTGGAGCATGTGATGGCCACCCAGACGCTGCCGCTGAAGCCGTTCCGGACGATGGCCGTGACCGTCGAGGGCACCCTGAAGCCGGGCGTGACCGCGAAGGACATCATCCTCGCAGTGATCGCGAAGATCGGCACCGGCGGTGGGGCCGGTCATGTCATCGAGTATCGCGGCGAGGCCATCCGGGCGCTCTCCATGGAGGGCCGCATGACCATCTGCAACATGTCCATCGAGGCGGGTGCCCGCGCCGGGATGATCGCCCCCGATGAGATCACCTTCGAGTACGTGAAGGGCCGGCCCCACGCCCCGCAGGGTGCCGACTGGGACGAGGCTGTGGCCTACTGGCGGACGCTGCGCAGCGACGACGACGCCGTGTTCGACACGGAGGTCGTGATCGACGCCGACGAGCTGGAGCCCTTCGTCACCTGGGGCACGAACCCCGGGCAGGGACTGCCGCTGAGCGCCACCGTGCCGGACCCGGCCGCGATCGTCGACGAGTCCGAACGGGTCGCTGCCGAGCGCGCTCTGGAGTACATGGATCTGCAGCCCGGCACCCCCCTGCGGGAGGTCGCCGTCGACACCGTGTTCATGGGCTCGTGCACCAACAGTCGGATCGAGGACCTGCGGGCCTTCGCCGACGTGATCCGCGGCCGCACCAAGCACCCCGACGTGCGGGTGCTGGTCGTCCCCGGCAGCGCCCGCGTGCGTCGCCAGGCCGAGGATGAGGGGCTGGATCGGGAGTTCCTCGCCTTCGGGGCGGAGTGGCGACAGGCCGGGTGCTCCATGTGCCTGGGCATGAACCCCGATCAGCTCGCGCCGGGGGAGCGATCCGCCTCCACCTCCAACCGGAACTTCGAGGGCCGGCAGGGCAAGGGCGGGCGCACCCACCTCGTCTCCCCGGTGGTGGCCGCCGCCACCGCCGTGCGCGGCACCCTGTCCGCGCCGTCAGACCTCGACGACACGCCGCACGGCTCCACCGCAGCGCAGCGCGGCGCCGCCGCCTGAGTCGAGCCCGCCGCGACAACCGGGCGCCCCCACTCCGTACCTCCTGGAAGGACCCCTCCCGTGGAAGCTGTCACCACCCACACCGGCGTCGGCGTGCCGCTGCGCCGCAGCAACGTCGACACCGACCAGATCATCCCCGCCGTCTACCTCAAGCGGGTCACCAAGACCGGCTTCGACGACGGCCTGTTCGCCGCCTGGCGCCGCTCCGACGATTTCGTGCTGAACCAGCCCGCCTACCGCTCGGGATCCGTGCTGGTGGCCGGCCCCGACTTCGGCACCGGCTCCTCCCGGGAGCATGCGGTCTGGGCGCTGCGCGACTACGGGTTCCGGGCCGTGCTCTCCAGCCGCTTCGCCGACATCTTCCGCGGCAACGCCGGCAAGCAGGGGCTCATCGCGGCCCAGCTGGCACAGGACGACATCGAGCTGCTGTGGAAGATCCTGGAGGAGCAGCCCGGCACCGAGGTGACCGTCGACCTCTCAGAACGCCAGGTGCGAGCCGCCGGGACGGACCTGCCCTTCGTCATCGACGACTACACGCGCTGGCGCCTGATGGAGGGCCTCGACGACGTCGGCCTCACGCTGCGGCACGCCGCCGACATCGACGCCTTCGAGGCACGGCGTCCCGCGTGGATGCCCAGGACGCTCCCGACGCGGACGGCATCGGGGGTCTGAGCGTCGCACGCGCCACGACTCACCGACTTCCCGAGGCCGCTCCGGTAAGGTGAGTCGGTCCCCGGGCCCCGTGCCCGCCCCTCACCCTGTCCAAGGACACCATGAACTCGACCTTCAACGTCCGCGGCGGCCGGCCGCTGTCCGGTGAGATCACCGTGCGCGGTGCGAAGAACCTCGTCTCGAAGGCGATGGTCGCCGCCCTGCTGGGCGAAGAACCCAGCACCCTGCACTCCGTGCCGGACATCCGCGACGTGCAGATCGTCAGCGAGCTGCTGAAGGTGCACGGCGTCAAGGTGGAGCGCGACGTCGACGGCGGCCTGCTGCGGATGGACCCGTCCAACGTGGAGCGGGCCCACGTGGTCGACATCGATGCCCATGCCGGGTCCTCCCGCATCCCGATCCTGTTCTGCGGACCGCTCCTGCACCGCCTCGGGGAGGCGATCATCCCGGACCTCGGCGGCTGCCGCATCGGCAACCGGCCGATCAACTACCACCTCGACGTGCTGCGCAACTTCGGGGCCGTGGTCGACAAACGCGAGATGGGCATCTCCATCACCGCGCCGAACGGCCTGCGGGGTGCGAAGATCCACCTCGAATACCCGAGCGTCGGAGCCACCGAGCAGGTGCTGTTGACCGCCGTGCGGGCCGAGGGCATCACCGAGCTCACCAACGCCGCGGTGGAGCCGGAGATCGAGGACCTCATCGCCGTGCTGCAGAAGATGGGCGCGATCATCTCCCTGCAGACCGACCGCACCATCACCATCGAGGGTGTCGAGCGTCTGGGCGGCTACGAGCACGTGGCCCTGCCCGACCGTATCGAGGCCGCCAGCTGGGCCTGCGCCGCCCTGGTCACCCGCGGTGACGTGTTCGTCCGCGGTGCCCAGCAGAAGCCGATGAGCACCTTCCTCAACATGTTCCGCAAGATCGGCGGCGGGATGGACATCACCCCGGAGGGCATCCGGTTCTTCCACCCCGGCGGACCGCTCCGTTCCATCGCGGTGGAGACCGACGTCCACCCCGGTTTCATGACCGACTGGCAGCAGCCGCTGGTGGTCGCTCTGACCCAGGCCGAGGGCATCTCCATCGTCCACGAGACGGTGTATGAGAACCGCCTCGGATTCACCAGCGCGCTGAACGACATGGGTGCGCAGATCCAGGTGTACCGCGAATGCCTCGGTAGCTCCAGCTGCCGTTTCGGACGCCGCAACTTCAACCATTCCGCCGTGATCTCCGGCCCGAAGCCCCTCCACGGCGCGGAGATCACCGTGCCGGACCTGCGCGGCGGCTTCAGCTACCTCATCGCGGCCCTGGGCGCGGAGGGGGTCTCCCGGATCCACGGCATCGACCTCATCGACCGCGGCTATGAGAGCTTCCGCTCCAAGCTGACCGCCCTCGGGGCCGAATACTGGGAGGACTGACCCCATGCAGGAACGGCCGCTCGACTCCTCGGACGCCATCACCCCGACCGGTGCGGCCGGGTCCCTGGCCCTGCGTGACATCCCGGCACCGGACTACTGCGATGTCGTGATCGTGCCGACCCGGGGCGTGGACGAGCCCGACCCGCGGGTGTGGGCCGAGGCGATCTTCGCGCATGAGAACAGCACGCTCGGTGCCCGCGGTCTGCGGGCGCTGCGCGATGAGGCCGTTCGGCTCCTCGACATGGTGCCGCCGCCGGAGAGGACCTACGTCACCAACGAGGTCCGCGGCAGCGAGGCACTGATCGTCGACGACACCCCCGATCTGCGGGTACGCATCGCTGTGGCGTTGCTGCCCGGTGGCACCCTGCTGCAGGTCACCACCGCCGTGCAGTACCGCACGCTGCGCGGGCGTCTCGCCTTCGCACCCCGTCGCCTCATGCATGCCGCGGCGGTGCACACCCTGGCCCGGCGCGCGCCGGCGACCGTCCGACGCCGGGCTCGTGCCCGAGGCGAGCTCACGACCGGGCCCGGGGGCGGGCTCCGTCTGCCCCGCGCCGCCGCCCGGTTGTTGCCTCCGTCGGCATCCTCCGACCGTTCGTGACCGCCCAGGAGGCCCCCATGAGCCCGCGCACCACCGTCGCCCTGCTCTTCGGCGGTCGCAGCAGCGAGCACGGCATCTCCTGCGTCACGGCCGGCGGTGTCCTCTCGGCTCTCGACCCCGCCCGGTTCGACGTGGTGGCCGTGGGTGTCACCCGCCAGGGCCGCTGCGTCGAGGTGTCCTCCGACCCGGAGCACTGGCAGATCCGCGACGGCCGCGCCCCCGAGGTCCCCGTGGACGGTGACGAGGTGCTCCTGCCCCTCGAGGCCGTGCCCCACGGCGGACGTACCGAACTGCGCGTGGTGCGCGACGGTCGTGTGGAGCACCTGGCGGACGTCGACGTGGTGTTCCCGCTGCTCCACGGCCCTTTCGGGGAGGACGGCACCGTCCAGGGCCTGCTGGACCTCGCGGACATCCCGTACGTCGGCTCCGGGGTGCTGGCCTCCGCCCTGTGCATGGACAAGGCCGCCACCAAGCAGGCCCTGCAGGCCGCCGGGATCGCCGTGGCACCCGGGGAGCTCGTGACCGCCGCCCAGTGGGTCACCGACCCGGACGCCGTGCGCACGCGCCTCGAGACGCTGCCCCTGCCGTGGTTCGTCAAGCCCACCCGTGCCGGCTCCAGCATGGGTGTCACCCGTGTGCACACGCCCGACGGTCTGGAGGAGGCGATGCGGATCGCCGTCGCCGAGGACCCGCGCGTGCTGGTCGAGACCGAGGTCGAGGGCCGCGAGATCGAATGCGGTGTGCTGGAGGGACGCGACGGCGAGGCGCCGCGCACCACGGCGCCCGGTGAGGTGATCCTCGGGGACGATCTCGACTTCTACGACTACGAATCGAAGTACTTCGGCAAGGGCACCGTCACCATCCAGGTGCCCGCCGAGCTCACACCGGAGCAGAGCGACCGGGTGCGGCAGGTCGCCGCCGAGGCCTTCACCGCGCTGCGGCTCGAGGGACTCGCCCGGGTCGACGTGTTCGTCACCCGGCAGGGTGAGGTCGTGGTCAACGAGGTCAACACCATGCCCGGTTTCACGCCGTTCTCCATGTTCCCTGTGCTCTGGGAGAACATGGGCCTGACGTACTCGGACCTCGTCGCGGAACTCATCGAGCTGGCGCGATCCCGGCCCGTCGGGCCGCGCTGACCCAGGGGCACCGCCGCGTCGAGACCTGCACGATCAGGTCAGGTCCTCCGGGCCGACGCACTGCCGGTCCACCGGAAGGGGCGCCACCAGCGGCGCGAGGGCCAACGGCACGGCGGAGGGCTGATCCGGCGCCACGCTGCGGGGCACCGTGACGTCGATCGCCGGCAGGCGCCCGTAGGTGGTGAAGTGCACGATGCCGTCGTCACCCTCCTCCACCAGCCAGTCGACGCTCACCCCGTTCTGGTCCTCCAACCTGGTGCATTGGTCGGTGGTGGGGCCCGGCGGCACGACCCCGCAGCGCAGGACGATCGTGTCCGCACCGCTGCCCCAGGCGACAGTGCCCTGACTCGTGGTCTCGGACCGCGGCAGCCCCTCCATCTCCCCCGGGGCACCGACCACCAGATCGGCGCAGCGGGGGTCGGCGGCCTCCGGCCCGGGAGGGACCCGCACGCCGCAGGAACTCGCCGTCACGACGAGCAGCAGGGCAGCACCGATGCGGGCCAGGGCGCGCGGCGAGCGGGGGAGTCCGGAGTGGGGGAGCACGGTCCGAGCCTATCGGGCGTGGGGGCACCTGCCCGCCCGTCGGTCCGCGTGGGCCTCGGGCACACTGGGGGCATGCGTCTCGACCAGCTCAGCGAAGACGGGATCCTGGAGCGGATCGTCCCGGCCATGGCCGGGGTCGCGGCCGCCGATCCCCGCACCCGGGACGCTCTCGGGAGCGTCCTGGTCGGCCCGGGGGATGACGCCGCGGTGCTGCAGCTTTCCTCGCCGCGCCTGGTCGTCACGACCGACACCCTCACCGAGGGCCAGGACTTCCTGCCGGATGCGACGCGACCAGCATGGATCGGGGCGAAGGCGGCAGTGCAGAACCTCGCGGATGTCATCGCGATGGGAGCCCGGCCCCTCGCCCTGGTGGTGAGCCTCAGCGCCCCGGGAGGTGCCCCCGCCGAGGCGATCGAGGAGATCATGACCGCGCTGTCGGCGCGGGCGGCCCGCAGCGGCGCGATCGTCGTCGGCGGCGATCTGGGACGAGCCGAGGCTTTGTCACTGACCGTCACGGCCCTCGGGGTGCTGCCCGATGGGCGCGCGCCCGTGCTCCGGAGCGGCGCCCGACCGGGGGACATCCTCGCGGTCAGCGCGGGGCGGCTGGGACGCTCCGCCGCGGGCCTGGCGCTGGTGCTCAGCGGGCGGCGCCCCGGCCGGTGTCGCGATGACCGTGAAGAGGAGCTCCTGGCCTGGCATAACGCCCCGGACCCGGACCTGCGACGGGGGTTGATCGCCGCTGAGAACGGGGTTCACGCAATGCTCGACCTGTCCGATGGGCCCGTCCGCGATGGCCTACGGATCGCTCGCAGCAGCGGGGTCGACCTCGACCTCGACGGTACGGCCTTCGCCGCGGACGTGGCGGCCCTGTCACCGGTGGCGCGGCGCCTGCTGGACGAGGTGGAGGCGGCATCCGACGGGGCTCCCGCCGGAGCCGCTGCGGGAGCCCCCGGCGGTGCCCTCCACAGGGCACGGGAGTGGGTGCTTCACGGCGGTGAGGAACACGCCCTGCTCGCCTGTTTCCCCGCCGGTGCGCTGCCGGAGGGTTTCCGTGCGATCGGCCGGGTGCAGGAACCGGAGGATGGCGACGCGCCCCAGGTTCTCCTGGACGGTGACCCGGTGCCCGGTGCCCCCTTCGACCACTTCAGCGGGTGAGAGGGCACACGGCGCCAGAGCACCGAGAAATCCCCCAGGACCTGCGGCGTAAGGTGGTCGACGACCATCCCACGACGCGTCACCAGCATGGAGCAGGAGGACCGCCCCCATGCCTCAGACCGTGAAGGCCCTGCAGAAGACCGGACCGGACCAGCCGTTCCGTGTCGCCGAGATCGAGCGGCGCGACCCGCGGCCCACGGACGTCGTCATCGACATCAAGGCCGCCGGCATCTGCCACAGTGACATCCACACCATCCGCAACGAGTGGGGTGAGGCGCATTTCCCCCTCACCGTCGGCCACGAGATCGCCGGGGTCGTGGAGGCCGTCGGCGATGAGGTCACCCGCGTCAAGGTCGGTGACCGCGTCGGCGTCGGCTGCCTCGTGGACTCCTGCGGCGAGTGCGAGCAGTGCCGCGCCGGCAACGAGCAGAACTGCCTGAACGGCGCCGTCGGCACCTACAACAGCGAGGACGTCGACGGCACGATCACCCAGGGCGGGTACAGCCAGAAGGTCGTCGTCGACGAGCGCTTCGTGCTGACCATCCCCGACGCGCTCGAGTTCGACGTCGCCGCGCCGCTGCTGTGCGCCGGCATCACCACCTACTCGCCCCTGGCCCGCTGGGGCGCCGGTGAGGGCCGGAAGGTCGCGGTGCTCGGCCTCGGCGGGCTCGGCCACATGGGTGTGCAGATCGCCGCGGCCATGGGAGCCGAGGTCACCGTGCTCACCCGTACCCTGCGCAAGGAGGCGGAGGCCAAGGAGCTCGGCGCCACCCGGGTGCTCGCCACCTCCGAGGACGGCTTCTTCGAGGAGCACAAGGGCGAGTTCGACCTGATCCTCAACACCATCAGCGCCGATATCCCCGTCGACAAGTACCTCGGCCTGCTCGCGCCGTACGGGACCATGGTCGTCGTCGGCCTGCCTCCGGAGCAGCAGCCGATGAGCTTCGGCAGCGTCATCAGCGGGGGCAAGGCTCTCGCCGGGTCGAACATCGGCGGCATCCGCGAGACCCAGGAGATGCTGGACTTCTGCGCCGAGCACGGCCTGGCCGCGCGCATCGAGAAGATCGGCGTGGATGAGGTCGACGCCGCCTATGACCGGGTCGTGGAGGGCGACGTGAAGTTCCGCGTCGTCATCGACACCGCCACCTTCGAGGACGCGCCGGTGGCCTGATCGCCGGCCGCCGGAACGACGTGAGCCCCCGTCCGGAAGGACGGGGGCTCACGAGTGCGCGGGGAAGAGGCTCAGGCGGAGAGCTTCTCGACCTTGCCCGCCTTGATGCAGGAGGTGCACACGTTCAGACGGCGGGGGGTGCCCTTGATCACGGCGCGCACGGTCTGGATGTTCGGGTTCCAGCGGCGCGAGGTGCGGCGGTGCGAGTGGGACACGCTCTTGCCGAAGCTCGGGCCCTTGGCGCAGAGGTCACACGTAGAAGCCACGGTTCGTCTCCTGAAGAAATCGGTTCGCAGGTGGGTGCCCCCACCTCGGCGGTCCCGGCACCGAGCAGGGCCGCATCCCGAAGGGGGCGGGCCGAGGGTGCCGACGGGCGAGCGCCGGTGCACAGGGCAACCCCGGCAGCATAACCGACCCGGCCCCTTCGCCGCAGGGGGGTGGGGCAGTCCAGGTTGTGGAACCTGCCACAGGCCCGGGGTGGCCGGAGACTCGGGGCGGCCGGAGACCGGGGAGGCGGAACCCTCGGATGTCGGCGGCCGATGGCACCATGATGCCGACCGGGATGATGCGATGCCATCGCGTGAGAGCGGGCCGAAGAGTGCGAGCGGACGAGCATGGGGAGAGGAGCCGAGGTGGAGGATCCCACGGCGACGCTGCACCGCCTGTTCACGCCCAAGGAGCTGCGCGCGATCCAGGCGCTCGGGGTGGAGGACCTCGACGAGCTCCTGCGGGTCACGCCGCTGCGGTATGTGGTGCCCGGGCCGCTGCGCGCGTTGGACGATGTCCGCGACGGGGAGGAGGTCTCCGTCATCGTGCAGGTGCGCCGCGTCAGCGACCGGCCGATGCGCAACCGTCCCGGGCACCTGCTGCAGGTCCGGGTCGGTGACGACGGCGGGGCCCTCGACCTCACCTTCTTCCTGCGCAAGAAGCACCAGGTGGCGTGGCACCGGGGCCAGCTGACCGAAGGGCGGACGATTCTGGTGCGCGGCACCGTGGAGCGTTCCCGCGACGGATCCCCGCAGATCGTCCACCCCGAGTACGAGGGGTACGACCCGGCCGCCGCCGACGCCGCCGAGCTGCGCCGGCCCCAGCCGGTGTACCCGTTGCGAGAGCGGATGAACCAGGCGGGCATGCGGCGCCTGTTCGCGACCGCCCTGGAGCACGCGGGAGAGCTGACGGATCCCCTGCCGGAGGCGGTGCTGCGCTCCCAGCAGCTGCCTCCCCTGGCCGAGGCGCTGCGCCTGCTGCACGCGCCCCACAGCCTCGCCGATCCCCCCGTGGCACTGCGGCGTCTGGCCGCGGAGGAGGCCTTCGTCCTGCAGACGATTTTCGCCCGGCGTCGCGCCCTCGATGCCTCCCTCACGGCCCCGTCGATGACGGCCGACGGGCCGCTGCGCCCGCTGGTCGAGCAGCGTCTGCCGTTCACCCTCACCGCCGGGCAGCAGGAGGTCGGGGCGCAGATCGATGCTCTCCTCGCCCAGCCGCATCCCACCAGCGTGCTGCTGCAGGGGGATGTCGGCTCCGGCAAGACCGTGGTGGCACTGCGCGCGATGCTGCGGGCCGTCGACTCCGGCCGGCAGGCGGTGCTGCTCGCCCCCACGGAGGTGCTCGCCGCGCAGCATCACCGCACGATCATGGAATTGCTGGGGGATCTCGGGCTCGGGGGGAGGCTGGATGCCGCGCCCGACGCGACCGCCGTGCGCCTGCTGACCGGTTCGCTGCCGCAGTCGCAGCGTCGGCAAACCCTCGCGGACATCCTCTCCGGGGAGGCCGGGCTGGTGATCGGCACCCACGCACTGCTCACCGACACCGTGGAGTTCGCCTCGCTGGGCCTGGTCGTGATCGATGAGCAGCACCGCTTCGGCGTCGATCACCGGCGCCGACTGCGCTCCAAGGGAGAGGCGGACCTCAGCCCCCATGTGATCGTCATGACCGCCACGCCGATCCCGCGCACCGCCGCCCTCGCCACCGTCGGCGACCTCGATGTGCTGTCCCTGCGTGAGGCCCCCGGCCGCCGAGCCGGCATGAGCAGTTTCGTGGTGGAGGAGGGCAACCCGGCCTGGTTGCGCCGCATGTGGGAACGCACCGCCGAGGAGATCGCGGCCGGGCATCGCGCCTTCGTGGTGTGCCCCCGGATCGACGAGACGGAGGACACCACGGCCGGGGAGGATGGGCGGGTGCCCCGCGGGGTGGTGCAGACCGCCGCCCGTCTGTCCCGGTTGCCGGCTCTCGACGGGGTCCGCATCGGTATGCTCCACGGCCGCATGGGGGCAGAGGAGAAACGGCAGGCGATGGAGCAGCTCGCCTCCGGGGAGGTCGACCTTCTCGTCGCCACCACGGTGGTGGAGGTCGGCGTGGACGTGCCCGAGGCCACCGTGATGATCGTGCTGGATGCCGAACGGTTCGGCGTCTCCCAGCTGCACCAGCTGCGCGGCCGCGTGGGCCGCGGCAGCGCCCCCGGCATCGCCTTCTTCGAGACCCGCGCCCCCGGGGACTCCGACACCGCAGAGCACCTGCGGGCCGTCGCGGGGACCCTCGACGGATTCGCCCTGGCGGAGCTCGACCTCGGCCGTCGCGGCATCGGGGACCTCGTGGGGACGGAACAGTCCGGCCTCGGCCGCACCCTTCGGTTCCTCGACCCGTTGCGGGACCGGGCCGTGGTGGAGTCCGCCCGGACCGACGCCCAGCAGCTCGTGGCGCACGATCCCCAGCTGTCGGCCCACCCGGGGCTGGCCGCCGCGATCGACCGCCGCCTGCGGGATGTCGATCCCGACGTGGAGAGGAGCTGACGTGCCCCGCATCATCGCCGGACGCCTCGGAGGCCGTCCCATCCCCGGCTCCGTCGGGCCCGGCACCCGTCCCACCTCCGACCGGGTACGAGAGGCCGTGTTCTCCCGGCTCGACGGCTGGGATGCCCTCGACGGCGCGCGGGTGGCCGATCTCTACGCCGGCACCGGGGCGCTCGCTCTCGAGGCCCTCTCCCGGGGGGCCGCCCACGCCCTCGTGGTCGAGGCCCACGGGCCCACTGCTTCCACGCTGCGCCGCGCCACCCGGGCACTCGGGCTCGCCGACGTCACGGAGGTGCGCCACGGCCGCGCCGAACAGTCCGTCGACGCCCTCGCCCCGGGCAGCCTCGACCTGGTGTTCCTGGATCCGCCCTACGACGTGGCGACCGTGCAGATCGAGGATCTGCTGCAGCGGCTCCTGCCCGCGCTCACCCCGGACGCCGTCGTGGTGGTGGAGCGCTCCGCCCGCGGGCAGGAACTGCAGTGGCCCCAGGGATATGCCGACGACGGCGCGAAACGGTACGGGGAGACCGTCGTGCACTACGGCGGGCCTACAGTGGCGGCATGACCACCCTCGTGCTGCCGGGATCCTTCGATCCCTTCACCCTCGGCCACCTCGACCTCGCACGTCGCGCCGCCGCCCTGGCTGATGAGGTGGTCATCGCCGTCTCCCACAACCCCTCGAAAGCGGGTCTGCTCAGTCTGGAGCAGCGCCGCAGAGCGATCGAGGAGACCCTGCAGGCGGAGGGCCTGGCTCCGCGGGTGCGGGTGGAGGACCTGCCCGCCGGCCTGCTGGTGGACTTCTGCCGCCGCATCGGCGCCCGCGCCGTGGTCCGTGGCCTGCGCTCACAGCTCGACCTGTCCTATGAGGAGCCCATGGCACGGATGAACGCCCACCTGGCGCAGGTCGACACCGTCTTCCTCCTCACCGACCAGAGCCTCGCCCACATCTCCTCCAGCCTGGTGCGGGAGGTGCACGCCCTCGGCGGTCCGGTGGAGGACATGCTCCCCTCCGCGTCCGTGGAGGCGCTGCGTCGCGTCTGATCGCCCTCCGCTGACACGGAGCCACCCGGGGGCCGCATCCAGGCGGTCCGCCGTATCCTGGACGACGCCCGCGGCCACCGCTGCGGGCACCTGCATCAGCGCACCGAGGAGACACCGTGACCAGCCCGACCACCCCAGGTGACCTGCGCTTCGACGTCGTCGACCTCATCTCCCGCCCGGGCGCCCACCGGCACGTGGAGGCGACCGTCCGCGCCACGGACGACACCGAGGGCGGGTTGGCCATGCGGGTTCCCGTCGGTGACCCCCTGCACGTCCAGGCGCACCTGGAATCCGTGGTCGAGGGCATCTTCGTCAGCGGGACCGTCGAGGCCCGTCTCACAGGGGAGTGCTCCCGGTGCCTGGACCCGGTCGAGCAGCACATCGACGCCCGCCTCGATGAGCTGTTCAGCTACCCCGAGAAGGTGCCCTCCGACGTCGACCCCGACGAAGTCGTGATCCTCGAGGGCGATGCCGTCGACCTGGCGCCACTGGTGCATGACGCCCTGGCCGTCGCCGCCGACGACCGCCCGCTGTGCCGGCCCGACTGCCCGGGGCTGTGCGCCCAGTGCGGTCTGCGCCTGGAGGATGACCCCGACCACCACCATGAGGTGATCGACCCCCGGTTCGCCCTCCTGCAGCAGCTGCTCGACGAGGGGGATGAGCGCGGCGACCGCGGCCCTGAGGGGGCCGCCCACTGATGGCCCGAGCCCGGAAGCTGCGCCCCGCGGCGGATCCCGAGGGGCTGGTGCAGGCACTCCCGCTCGATGGCGCCCAGGCCGCCGACCTGCGCGAATCCGGCCTGTTGGAGCTGGCGCTGACCCACCGGTCCTACGCCTTCGAGCACGAGGCCACCCCGCACAACGAGCGCCTCGAGTTCCTCGGCGATTCCGTGCTCGGACTCGCCACCACCGAGCACCTCTACACGACCTACCCGACCGTCCCCGAGGGAGTCCTGGCGAAGCGGCGCGCCGCGATCGTGTCGATGCGGGCGCTCGCGATCCTCGCCCGCCGCCTGCACCTCGGGGACTACGTGCGCCTGGGCCGCGGGGAGGACCTCTCGGGCGGACGGGAGAAGCCGTCGATCCTCGCAGACACCCTGGAGGCGGTGTTCGGAGCGGTCCACCTGGCCTGCGGTCCCGACGTCTCACGCCGCGTCGTGCTGGAGGTGCTGGCCCCGCTGCTCGACTCCGACGAGATGCTCGAGGCCGGGTTCGACTTCAAGACCCGTCTGCAGGAGATCGCCGCCGAGGTCGGTACGGTTCCCGTCTACACCGTCACCGGATCCGGCCCGGAGCACTCCCCGGTGTTCACCGCGGTCGCGACCGTGCAGGGAGTGGTGACTGCGGAGGGCACCGGTCCCTCCAAGAAGGAGGCCGAGCTCGCCGCCGCGCAGCAAGCCGTCCGCGCGGTGCTCACGGAACGCGGCGAGTCGCTGTTCCCCCGGGCCTGATCGACGATGCCCGAGCTGCCCGAGGTCGAGGTGGTGCGACGCGGTCTGCTGCCGCATGTGCTCGGCCGGGAGATCACCGCGGTGCGCATCGGCGACGAACGGTCCGTGCGCCGCCAGAGTGGGGGTCCCCGGGAGCTCCTCGACCGCCTGCCCGGCACGCGCGTCACCGCTCTGGCCCGGCGCGGGAAGTTCCTCTGGTGGCGGCTGGCCGACGCCCGGACCGGGCGACCGTGTGCGGACGCGCTCATGGTGCACCTGGGGATGAGCGGCCAGTTGAGAGTGCGAGGTGGCGCCGACGGCACGGCGCAGGAGCCGGTGGCGCAGGAACCTGTGGCGCAGGAAACGGTGGCGCAGGAGGGACCCGCGTCCGATCCGGTGCGGCACCTCCGGGTGCGCCTCACCCTGGAAGGCGGTGTCACCGTCGACTTCCTCGACCAGCGACTCTTCGGTGGACTGTGGCTCTCCCCGCTGGTCGCCGCCCCCGATGGTCTCCCCGCCGGATGGGGCAGCACCGATGAGCAGCTGCCCGTGGACGCCTCCCACATCGCCCGGGACCTGCTCGATGAGCACGCCGACCTCCCGGGCATCGCCCGCGTCCTGCGGGGACGCAGTGCCGGCGTGAAGAGCCTGCTGCTGTCTCAGCAGATCGTCTCGGGCATCGGCAACATCTACGCCGACGAGGCCCTGTGGGCGGCCCGGGCGCATCCCGCCCAGCCCGGTCGGGACCTGTCGCAGATCCGAGCGCTGCGGATTCTCCGCACCGGCCGCGAGGTGATGCAACGGGCTCTCGAGGTCGGGGGTACCAGTTTCGACGCGCTGTACGTCAACGTCGATGGTCGCTCGGGGTACTTCGCGCGCTCCCTCGATGCCTACGGCCGGGAGGGAGAACCGTGCCGGCGGTGCGGGACACCGCTGGTGCGCACGGTGGTCGCGCAGCGCTCCAGCCACCTGTGCCCGCGCTGTCAACGACTGCGTTCATCGGGCGGTGCGGCACGGGTGGCGGCGTCGGGGCGATGACACCTCTGGACCCCGGTGGACGGGATCCGGCCCGGGGGACAGTAGCCTTGACCCGTTGAGACCATCTGCTGAGTGAGGAGAACCGTGTCCGAGGAGTCGACCCTGCGCGTGATGATCGTCGACGACCACGAGATCGTGCGACGAGGCATCATCGGTGTGATCGACGCGGCCCGGGACCTCGAGGTGGTCGGGGAGGCGGGATCGGTGACCGAGGCGCTGCGCCGCCTCCCGGCGGTGCGGCCCCAGGTCCTGGTCGTCGACCTTCAGCTGCCCGACGGCACCGGCATCGACGTCATGAAGGCCGCACGTGATCTGGATCCCGAGCAGGTGATGCTGGTGCTCACCTCCTTCGACGATGACGCGGCACTGCGTGAGTCCAAGGCCGCCGGTGCCCGCGGACTGCTGCTGAAGTCCTCCCGGTCCCTCGAGATCGTGCAGGCGGTGCGGTCTGTGGCGCGTGGTGAGGAGATCTGGCCCGCCCAGGCCGCGCACGACGAGCCGGAGCTGCCGGAGACCGATCAGCGGATCGTCTCGCTCATCGGCGACGGGCTCTCCAATCGGGAGATCGCCGAGGAGCTCGGCATCGCCGAGAAGACCGTGAAGAACCGTCTCACCTCCATCCTGCACACCCTCGGTCTGCAGCGCCGCACGCAGGTGGCGGCCCGGGAGGCGGCGCGGCGTCGGGCCGACTGGCGCTGATCCCGCGCGGCCGCCCCGCTCACACCGGCGGCAGTGTGACCCGCCAGGAGATCATCGTGCCGGGATCCAACGGGATCGCGTCGACCCAGCCGGAGTGACGGCGGGCGCGGCTGGCCATGTTCGCCAGGCCGCTGCGGCGCGTCACCGACGGGTCGATCCCGCGGCCGTTGTCCGACACGTTCACCTGCACCACCCGGTCCACGCCCTCATCGATCACCCCGATCGCGACCGCCACCGCGCTGGCGTGCGCGTGCCGTGCGGCATTGGCCAGACATTCCCGGACCACCGCGACGACGTCCTCCGCGATGTCCTCCGGGATCTCTCGGTCCAGCGACTCCGGCGGTGACGGCAGACGCAGGCTCGGGGCGAAACCCAGCCCGGCGGTCGCCAGCCCGGCCTCATGGCGCAGCCGCTCCGTCAGCGTCGCCTCGGGGCGGACGCGTCGCAGGGACTGCACGATCTGACGGATCTGCGCGACGGCGTTCTCCACGCCGCGGGTGCTGGATCCCAGGCGGCGGACGACCGTCTGCGGCGTGGAGGCTCCTGATTCGGCCTCCGCCACCAGTGATTCGAGTTCCATCCCGACCGCGAACAGTTCCTGGATCGCCAGGTCATGCAGATCGCGGGCGATCCGCGCGCGTTCGTCCTCGGCATCCTGAGCCGGCTGATGGGTGACGTCGCGCAGGGCGAGGGAGACCAGCGCGGCGATGCCGTCGACCCGGTCGGCCGTGATCCAGGGTTCGCTCTCCGCGACCACCAGCAGCGCCCCGGGGCCGTCGGGACCGCGCAGGCCGGACTGGCGCCGCAGGGGGAGGTCGGTACCAGGGACGGCGTCGGTGCGGCCGTTCAGGGCCGACAGACGCGCGGTCTCCCCGCTGTGGATGGCGGCGCACAGGATCTGGTTCTCGTGCAGCTCCTGTCCCAGCAGATCCGCGCTGGCCGGACCATCGGCCAGTTCCACCGTCCAGCAGCCGGGCCCCAGCGGCAGCACCAGGGCCACGGTGGTGTGGGGCCCGGATTCCGCCGACGCCATCGCCACCAGTCGCCCGAGCACCTCTTCGAGATCATCACTGGCCAGGACGGCGTCGAGCAGCTCACTCATCGAGGGGCGCCGACTCATGAGGGGACCTCCGGTTCGGGAGACGGGGACGGGGGGAGAGGCGGGGTGGCACCGGGGTGCGCCGGCATCGGCAGGGGCCGCAACGGCAGGAGCGGCACGGCCGCCGGCAGGGCGTCACGCTGGTGCGTGACCACCACGACGGTGCCCTCCGGAGGAAAGAGGCCGTCGGGGCCGGGATCGAGGATCCGGTGCAGCAGGCGCCGGGCGCGCTCCGGATCGAGGTGCTCCGTCGGCTCGTCCAGCAGGGTGAGGGGGCTGCGGCGCAGCACCGCGCGCGCCAGCAGCAGACGCCGCCGCTCCCCACCGGAGACAGTGGTCCCGGCCGCGCCGAGCAGGGTGTCCAGACCCTCGGGAAGCGACCGCACCCAGTCGTCGAGCTCCACGTCGGTGAGTGCAGCGAGGATCTCCTCGTCGGAGGCATCACCCCGCGCCACCCGAAGGTTCTCCCGCACGGTCGTCCCGAAGACATGGGCGTCCTCCGCGTAGCAGACGATCGTGCTGCGCACCTCCGTCGCGGACAGATCACCCACCGGGCGGCCGTCGAGGAGAACCTCTCCGTCGAGCGGCGGCAGCAGACCGGCGAGGGTCTGCAGCAGCGTCGACTTCCCCGCCCCGGAGGGGCCGACGATCGCCAGCCGTGACCCCGAGGGGAGGTCGAGGTGCACCGGCTCCGTGAGGGGGCGGCCCCGAATCCAGCCGACCCGCAGCGCGTGGGCTGTCAGGCGGGCGGCGGGGACGGGGACCGGCGAGGGGTGCGGGGGAGCGGCCGGCGCGCCCGTGCCCGTGGCGTCGGACTCCGTGCCCGTGGCGTCGGACCCCGAGCTCGTGGCGTCGGACGTCGCAGCGGAAGGCCCGTCCGTCTCCATCACTTCCGCGAGGCGGCGAGCGGCAGCTCGGGAGCGGGCGTATTGGGTCGCCGCCGCGGGAAGGGTCTGCGCCGCCTCGAAGGACGACAGCGGCAGCAGCACCAGCATGCCGATCACCCCGGCGCTCGCGGTGCCACCGGCCCAGGCGGGTCCGGCGGCGAGCAGCGACCCGGCGACTGCCAGGACCATCGCGGCGGGAGAGGCCGCGGCCGCGACGGCACTGGGGAGCGCGGCGGCATCGACGGCACGATCCTGGGTGCGCTGATCCTCGTCCAGACGGTCCAGGGCGGCGTCGAGGCGGTCCTCCAGGCGCAGGGCGGAGGCATCATCCAGCACGTGCAGCACCCCGGCGGTCACGGCGCCGCGGGCAGTGACCATCTCCTGCCCGGGTGCCTCGGCGGCGCGCAGTGCCGCCCAGGGAGCGACCACGTAGGCCAGCAGCAGGGAGGCCCCGACCGCCAGCGTCGCCGGCAGGGAGATCGCGGCGAAGGTGACGAGGGCCGCGACCCCCAGCACCACGGCGACGGCAGCCGGCACCACGGCCCGGATCACATGATCCCCGAGCTCCTGGGCGTCATCGCCGAATCGGGCCAGCAGCTCACCGCGACGCACGCGGGCGAGCGGGGTGCCGTGGGCCGCCACCCGTGCGAAGAGGTTCGCCCGGAGATCCACCACCCCGCGCAGCGCCACATCATGGGTGAGCATCCGCTCCAGCCAGCGGAAGGCACCGCGGGACACCCCGAGGGCGCGCACCGCCACGACCGCGACGGTGAGATCGAGCACCGGTGGCATCGTCCAGGCGCGGGTCACCAGATGGGCGGAGACCGCGGCCAGGGCGAAGGCGGCCCCGAGGGTCGCGGAGCCCGCGCCGATGGCTGCGAGCAGTCGCGGACGCTCCAGCTGCAGCAGGGGCATCACCCGGGCGAGAGCGTGGGACGCGCGGCGGCTCATCGGGTCACCTCCACGATCGTCCGGGCGGCAGCGGCGGTGCGGCCACGGTGGGTGACGACGAGCACCGTCCGACCCTCGGCGGACCATCGCCGCATCAGCCCGACGACCAGCTCCTCACTGGCGCCGTCCAGGTGCGCTGTCGGCTCATCCAGGATCACTACCGGGGCGGAGCTCAGCACGGCTCGCGCCAGAGCCAGGCGCTGTCGCTCCCCGAGGGAGGCCCCGGATCCGTCCCGGCCCAGCACGGGTTCCTCCTCGCGAGCGGCCAGCATCGTGTCCAGACCGACCGCGGACAGTGCCTCGTCCAGCTCGGCGTCGGAGGCCTCGGGCCGGGCCTCTCGCAGGACGTCGCGCAGGGGCCCGGGGGGCAGCACCGGACGCTGCGGCAGGTGCACGATCTGATCCCAGTACGTCCGGCGCTGCAGGGCGGTCACGTCCACGGCGTCCCCGCCGGCGGGGATCACCTCGGCGTGACCCTCGTCGGGCTGCAGCAGCCCCAGGAGCACGTGGACGGCGGTGGTCTTCCCCGCGCCACTGGGGCCGATCAGCGCGAGGCTGTGGCCGGGAGGCACCTCGAGGTCGAGCCGGTCGGGTGCGTGGCCCCCATCGCGCGAGCGGACCCCCACGCCCCGCAACCGCAGGGTGCACCGGCGCAGGTCCGGGGCGGGGAGGGTTCCGTCGGCGGGGGCGGGTTCCTCCAGGACGGTGAAGACGGCATCGAGCGCGGCGAGACCGTCGGTGGAGGCATGGAACTGCTGCCCGACCTGCCGCAGCGGCAGGTACGCCTCGGGGGCGAGCACCAACACCGCGAGGGCCGGGAACAGCTCCATCTGCCCGTACACCAGGCGCATGCCGATGGCGACCGCCACCAGAGCCACGCACAGCGTCGCCAGGAGTTCCAACACGGTCGAGGACAGGAACGCCACCCTCAAGGTGTCCATCGTGGAGCGGCGGTGCCGGTCCCCGAGGTCGTGGACGGTGCGCTCCGGGCCGCGTTCGCGTCCCAGGGCTCGCAGCGTCGGCAGACCGTCGACCAGGTCGAGGGTCTGTGCCCACAGACGGCGCTGATCCGCCAGCAGCCGCTCGGAACGACCCTGGGTGAGCAGGCCGATGAGGATCATGAAGATCGGCACCAGGGGAAGGGTGCCCAGGACGATGAGCCCGCTGGTGAGATCCAGCAGGGTGATCGCCACGAGGGCCAGCGGGGTCACGGTCGCGGCGAGCACCAGCTGCGGCACATACCCCACCAGGTAGGGACGCAGCAGCTCCAGGCCGGTGGTGGCGAGGGTCGCCAGGTCACCGCCGCGCCCGGCCCCAGCGCGAGGGCCGAGCAGCGCGGCATGCTCCACCACATCACGGCGCAGCTCGGCGACGGCCGCGGTGGCGGCCCGATGCCCCGTGCGCTGCTGGAGGAACACCGCGCCGGCGCGCACCATCAGCACCCCCAGCAGGGCCAGCAGCACAGCTGGCTGCGCGCTCGGGAGCACACCGTCGACCAGCAGATCCGCACCGATCCGAGCGAGCAGCACGGCGGTGAGGATCACGCACACCGCCTGCAGCAGTCCGAGACCGACGGTCAGTGCGAGGTGCCCACGGGCCGCCCGGACATGCCGCACGAGCCGCGGATCGATCGGCGCGGGGCGCCGTCGACCGCGGCTCGTGACGGGGGTGTCGGTCATGCGGTGGTGGAGCGGGCGTCAGCCCTGATCGAAGGCCTCGCGGTAGCGGGAGCGGACCATGGCCCACATGCCGCCGGCGGGGGTCTCGACCTCGTCCTCCGTCACGCGACGGCGGAACACCCAGTAGGTCCACACCTGGTAGGCCAGGACGATCGGCAGCAGGATCACAGTGGCAATGGTCATGACCATCAGGGTGTGCTCCGAGCTGGAGGCGTTCGCCACGGTCAGGGAGAGCGCGTCGTCACCGCGGGCCGGCAGCAGGTAGGGGAACAGGCCGCCGAACAGCTGGATCGTCGCCGCGGCGATCGCCAGGCTGCTCGCCGCGAAGGCGAGGCCCTCCTTGCGGGCCCGGTTCAGCGGGATCACCGCCACCAAGGCGAGGGCCGCCACCAGCAGCGGAAGCCAGGTCAGCACGCTGCGGGAGTAGGCCAGCTGGGCCCAGATGAGGAAGATCGCGCCACCCACGATGGTGGGGATGATCAGCTTCCCGGCCAGAGAGTGTGCCCGCTCGCGAACCTCGCCGGTGGTGCGCAGTGCCAGGTACAGGGTGCCGTGCAGCCAGAACAGCAGCACGAAGACCAGACCGCCGAGCAGGCCGAAGGGGTTGAGCAGCCCGAGCAGCGAGGTGGTGATCCAGCGGTTCTCGTCGATGCCGACGCCCTGGACGATGTTGGCGAAGGCCACGCCCCACAGCAGCGCCGGGAGCAGCCCGCCGATGACGTGCATGATGTCCCAGGTGCGGTGCCAGGTCGGGTTGTCGATCTTGTCGCGGTACTTGAAGGCGCACACGCGCACGATCAGTGCCACGAGGATCAGCAGCAGGGCCAGGTAGAAGCCCGAGAAGAGCGTCGCGTACATCTCCGGGAAGGCGGCGAACATCGCGCCGCCGGCGACGATCAGCCACACCTGGTTGCCGTCCCACACCGGGGCGATGGTCCGCAGCACCTGGCGGGTGCGGGTGTCGTCACCCTTGCCGATGGCGGCGACGTTCATGCCGACGCCGAAGTCGAAGCCCTCGAGCACGAAGTAGCCCAGGAACAGGACCGTCAGCAGGATGAACCAGAGGGTCTGGAGCGCGGTGGTGTCCATGATCGAGACCGTTCCTCTCAGTAGCCGAAGGACAGCACGGGGGTGTCGACCTCGCCCGTGGAGCGTTCACGACGCGGGGTGGGGATGCCCTTGCGCGCGGTGCTGCGCATCAGGTGGAACCACACCACCGCGAGCACCCCGTACAGGAGGGTGAAGACGGCCAGGGAGGTCACGACCATCCAGGCCGGATGGTTGGAGACACCCTGCATGGTCAGCAGGCTGATGGTCGGGTCACCCATCGGGTTGGGCGCGACGACCCACGGCTGGCGGCCCATCTCGGTGAACACCCAGCCGGCGGTGTTGGCCAGGAACGGCATGGCGATCGCGAGCACCGCGAACCAGGCGAAGGCCTGGGAGCCGGTGGTGCGGGCGGCCTCGCCCTTGCCGCGGGTGGCCAGCAGTGCCCAGAGGGCCAGGATGCCGCTGAACGCGGCCAGGCCGATCATGAGGCGGAAGCTCCAGTAGGTCACGAACAGGTTCGGCCGGTAGTCGACGGCCTGCTCGGTGCCCTCGATGTCGGTGGCGGTGGCGCCGAACTGGGCGGCGTACTCCTCCTGCAGGGCGTCCACGCCCTTCAGCTCAGCGTTCGGATCGTTGGTGGCGAGGAACGAGGTGAGGTTCGGGATCTCGATCAGGTGGGTCACGCTCGAGCAGTCGGCCGTGAACGCGTCCGGCCCGCCGATGGTGAGGATGGAGAAGGGGGCACCCTCCTGCGTCTCGCACAGCGCCTCGGCCGAGGCCATCTTCATCGGCTGCTGCTGGAACATGATCTTCGCCTGCGCATCACCGGAGACGACGAGGACGACGGCGGAGATCAGCATGACGATGACACCGAAACGGGTGGCGGGGCGGAAGATCTCCCGCGCCATGTGCCAGTGGCTCTCGGCCTCGCGTGAGCCGACCGGGGCCGCCTCGGCCATCCGGTGATGACGGACCATGTGCCACGCCGCGACACCGGTGACGAACGCACCGGCGGTGAGCCAGGCCCCCGAGATCACATGGGGGAAGGCCACCAGGGTGGTGACGTTGGTGAGGACGGAGATGATCCCGCCCTGGGCCGGATCGAGTTCGGCGCGACCGGTCTCCGGGTTGAAGTGGGCGCCGACCGGGTGCTGCATGAAGGAGTTCGCGGCGAGGATGAAGTACGCCGAGAGCATGGTGCCGATGGCGACGCACCAGATGGTGAGCAGGTGCAGCTTCTCCGGCAGGCGGTTCCAGCCGAAGATCCACAGGCCCAGGAACACGGACTCGAGGAAGAAGGCGGCGAGGCCCTCGAGGGCCAGCGGGGCGCCGAAGATGTCACCGACGAAGCGGGAGTACTCCGACCAGTTCATGCCGAACTGGAACTCCTGCACGATGCCGGTGGCGATTCCGATGCCGAAGTTGACGATGAGCATCGACCCGAAGAACTTCGTCAGGCGGGTCCAGGCGTCGCGGCGGACCGCGTCACGGGAGGTGTGGGCGATCGTCTGCATGATCGCCACGAGCAGCGACAGACCGATCGTGAGCGGCACGAAGATGAAGTGGTAGACGGTCGTGATGCCGAACTGCCATCGGGCCAGATCGAGGGCGTCCATGGTGTCTCCGGGAACAGGGATGGGGTAGTGCGCTCTTAACCTACTCCCGCGTACGCGCGCGTGCACCGGGACGATGGTCCCCCAGCGTGCCGCCTGACCGTGAGAGGGGACTCAGGTGACGCGGATCTCTCCCCGTAGACTCGCCGGGACAGCGACCCGTCGGGTCCGACCGTCCCCGCCGACTGGAGGAACCATGACCGCCAAGCAGTCCATCCTCGGCCGCATCGCCCAGCTGACCCGAGCCAACATCCACGCCCTGTTGGACCAGGCCGGGGATCCGGAGAAGATGCTGGATCAGATGATCCGTGACTACACCGATTCCATCCGAGAGGCCGAGACCGCGGTCGCGCAGACCATCGGGAACCTGCGTCTCATGGAGCAGGACCAGGAGGAGGATCGCCGCGCCGCCGAGGAGTGGGGGCGCAAGGCGCTCGTGGCCTCCCAGCGCGGTGATGAGCTGCGCGCCCAGGGGAACACCTCGGAGGCTGACCGTTTCGACGCGCTCGCCCGCGTCGCCATCGAGCGTCAGATGCAGGCCGAGGAGGAGATCCGGGCGGTGCAGCCGTCGATCGACTCACAGAACGAGGTCGTGGGCAAGCTGAAGTCCGGGCTGGACATCATGCACGGCAAGCTCAACGAGCTGCGTTCGCGTCGGGATCAGCTGGTGGCCCGCTCCCGCGCGGCGCAGGCGCAGAACCGCATGGCCGACGCCATGGGCGCCATCGACGTGCTCGATCCCACCAGTGAACTCTCCCGCTTCGAGGAGAAGGTGCGCCGCGAGGAGGCGCGCGTCATCGGCCGCGAGGAGCTCGCCGCCAGCAGCATCGACAACCAGTTCGAGGCACTCGAGGTCGAAGCGCGTCGGGTGGATGTCGATGAGCGCCTCAAGGCCCTGAAGGCCGGGACCCGACCGGCCGACGCGATCGAGTCCTGAGACCGGTCACCGGCCCGGCCGGCCGATGGTCCTACGGCGGCGGCGCGACCAGGGTTCTCCCCGGTCGTGCCACCGCTCTGTGCCATACTGGCTCGGATCCGTCGTCGCCCCGTACCGGGTGAGGGCGGCCTCCCGGCGTCGATCCGCCGCACCGGGTCCGCGAGAGCTCGCGACCGTGATGCATCGTCGATCGACATCGCTGCGCTCTGTCGAGCTGCGCGACGGCGAGGAGACACGACTTCCGTCCTCCGGGACGATGACACGCAGGGCCCAGGGTGCGCTGGTGACCCGTGAGGAGCCTTCCCATGGCCGATACCGACCGCACGCCCTCGGACTCGTCGGACTCGACGCCCGAATCCTCCACCGCCTCCGCACCGCGCCGTCGGCGACGCGCCGGAGCGCCCGCCGGGGCGCCGACCGTGACGGTCCCGGAGGCCCCGGCCGGCTCCGAGGGCCAGGCCCCGACGCGGCGCACCAGCGTTCCCGAGCAGCATGCGGCCGCGGAGAGCACCGAGTCGGCGCCCCGCGCTCGTCGCCCGCGTCGGCGCGCCGGATCCCCGGCCGGGGCACCGGTGATCCCGGCGGAGACCGCGACGTCGGTCGAGGGGACCGCGTCGGTGGAGTCCGCCGACGCCCCCGCGGCCCCCGAGACGCCCGAGACGGTGGAGGTCCCCGAGGCGCCCGAGACGGTGGAGGTCCCCGAGGCGCCCGAGACGGTGGAGGGCGCGGACCGGGTCGATGCGATGGAGCAGGTCGAGGCTCCGCAGTCCCCTCAGGAGGAGGCTCCCACGCCGACGCCGGGTGGCATCGCCGATGATCTGCGCGCCCTGGCGGCCTCGCATCCGAGCCCGGAGGCTCCGGCCCGCACCGCTGCCGAGCGGGAGCAGGCGCAGATGGACTTCGCTTCGCTTCTCTTCCAGGCGCCCGTCGCGCCGACCGCCCGCGCTGCGGGTGACGACACCGGGACGGGCGACGAGGACGACGCTGCCGCGGATGAGACCCCGACCACCGAGGTCGCCTTCGACTCCGGGGAGGGAGCGCGCCGGTCGCGTCGCCACTCCCGCCGGGCAGGTGCCCCCGCTGGTGCACCGCGCAGTGAGGGCGATCCGCAGGACGAGGACGACCGGAACGCCGCCTTTGATGAGACCTCGACGGAGACCTCGACGGAGACCTCGACTGAAGGGGAGGCCGAGGGGGAGACCGACACCGCCACCGACCAGGATGAGCGTTCCGGGGAGGGCGGTGGCCGTCGCCGCCGACGCCGCGGGGGGCGTGGCCGTCGCGGCCGTGGCCGTGGGGAGGACGCCGCCACCTCCGAGGACGATTCCGCCTCCGATGATGCTTCCGGTGAGGGCCGGGACGCGGACCGAGCGGACCGGGATCCCGAGGACGGTGAGTCCGAGGGGGAGGGCCGCGAGGTCTCCGAGGACGACACCACCGGTGAGGATTCCTCCGGCGGGGAGGGTTCAGGTGGCTCCTCCAGCTCCCGGCGTCGGCGTCGGCGCCGCCGCTCCGGCTCCTCCCAGGGGGAGGACGCCTCGCCGGATGATCCGCCGAACACCGTCGTGAAGGTCCGCGAGGGCCGCGACGAGGTCAAGGCCGTCAAGGGCTCCACCCGCCTGGAGGCCAAGAAGCAGCGCCGCCGGGAGGGCCGCGAGTCGGGCCGCCGCCGCAGCGTCATCACCGAGGCCGAGTTCCTCGCCCGCCGTGAGAGCGTCAAACGCTCCATGGTGGTGCGCGAGATGACCGGGCGTACCCAGATCGCGGTGCTCGAGGACGATGTGCTCGTCGAGCACTACGTCGCGCAGAAGACCCAGACCTCGATGGTCGGCAACGTGTACCTGGGCAAGGTGCAGAACGTGCTGCCCAGCATGGAGGCGGCCTTCGTCGACATCGGGAAGGGCCGCAACGCCGTGCTCTACGCCGGCGAGGTCAACTGGGATGCTACGGGTCTCGACGGCCAGCCGCGTCGCATCGAGCTGGCGCTCAAGAGCGGCGACTCCGTCCTGGTGCAGGTCACCAAGGACCCCATCGGCCACAAGGGCGCCCGCCTGACCAGCCAGATCTCTCTGCCGGGTCGTTACCTGGTGTATGTGCCGGGCGGATCCATGACCGGCATCTCCCGCAAGCTGCCCGATACCGAGCGCAATCGCCTGAAGAAGATCATGCGGCAGGTGATCCCCGAGGACGCCGGTGTCATCGTGCGCACCGCCGCGGAGGGCGCCAGTGAGGAGGAGCTGGCGCGGGATGTCGAGCGTCTGCAGGCGCAGTGGGAGAAGATCCAGAAGGCCCAGAAGTCCAAGAGCGCCCCGGTGGCGCTCTCCCAGGAGCCCGACATCGCCATCAAGGTGGTGCGTGACGTCTTCAACGAGGACTTCACCTCGCTGATCGTCGAGGGGGAGGGCGTCTACCAGGACGTCCACGAGTACGTCTCCGCCGTCGCGCCGGACCTGCTGGAGCGGGTCACCCGCCACGTGGGTGACAAGGACGTGTTCGCCAAGCACCGGATCGACGAGCAGCTGCTCAAGGCGATGGACCGCAAGGTGTATCTGCCCTCCGGCGGCTCGCTGGTGATCGACCGCACCGAAGCCATGACCGTCATCGACGTCAACACCGGCAAGTTCACCGGTTCCGGCGGGTCGCTCGAGGAGACGGTCACCCGCAACAACCTCGAGGCGGCGGAGGAGATCGTCCGCCAGCTGCGACTGCGCGACATCGGCGGCATCATCGTCATCGACTTCATCGACATGGTGCTCGAGTCCAACCGCGACCTGGTGCTGCGGCGACTGGTCGAGTGCCTCGGCCGCGACCGCACCAAGCATCAGGTGGCGGAGGTGACCTCGCTGGGTCTGGTGCAGATGACCCGTAAGCGCGTCGGCCAGGGGCTGGTGGAGACCTTCTCCCACAGGTGCGAGACCTGCAACGGCCGCGGTCTGGTGATCGACCTCGACGGCACCCCGGTGGAGCACTCCCACGGCACGGACGAGGAGTCCTCCGGCGGCTCCCGTCGTCGGCGGGGCAAGAACCGCGGGAAGTCCACCAACGGGTCTGCCAAGGACGCGGTGAACGACCTGCTCGAGGGCCGCAGCGCCGACGTGCACCGGCTGGAGCAGGACGAGAAGTCCCGCGAGCTGGCGCGCGCGACCATCGCCTCGATCGCCCGGGCCACCACCACCGCGCGGTCCGCGCCGGAGGTCGTGGTCGACGGCGAGGTGGTCAGGGTCGATGACGCGCAGGTGTCGGACTCCGACACCTCGGAGGAGTCCCGCGCCGAGAGCCCGGAGGAGTCGACTGCCGACGCTTCGCAGGCTGCGACGTCGGCGGAACCCTCGACCGGTGAGCAGGAGCACTCGCCCGAAGGGTGACCAGTTCCACAGCTGACGGGCGGTATCCGTGCAGGTCGCGGGCCGGTTCATGGTTGACCTGAGCGGAACCGCCGCCGTAAGCTATCCCCTGGCGCTTTTCCGCGCCGAGTCGTGCCCGCCCTCAGGGTTTCGCGCGACCGCGCGTCCTGCGCCAGGAACCCGAACGGTGGATGCCGTGAGGGGGTGCGGTTCGACGGTCGACGGTCGGCGACGACCACGGCGGGATCGCAACAGGTTTCCGATGAAGATGGAGCAGTGACGTGGTGTACGCAATCGTCCGCGCAGGCGGTCGTCAGGAGAAGGTGTCGGTCGGCGACACCATCGTGATCAACCGCGTGGCCGGCGAGGCGGGCGCGAGCGTCGAGCTCACCCCGGTGCTGGTCGTCGACGGCGACAAGGTCACCTCCGGCAAGGACGACCTCGCCAAGGTGACGGTCTCCGCGGAGAAGGTCGAGGACCTGCGCGGTCCGAAGATCCGCATCCTCAAGTACAAGAACAAGACGGGTTACAAGCGGCGCCAGGGCCATCGCCAGGAGCTCACCCGCCTGAAGATCACCGGCATCGCCTGAGCGGCGAGGCTACGGGACCAGAACGAGAGAAGGTTCGACATGGCACATAAGAAGGGCGCGAGCTCCTCGAAGAACGGTCGCGACTCGAACGCGCAGCGTCTCGGCGTGAAGCGTTTCGGCGGCCAGGTCGTCGGCGCGGGCGAGATCCTTGTGCGTCAGCGCGGCACCAGCATCCACCCGGGTGACGGCGTGGGCCGTGGCTCCGACGACACCCTGTTCGCCCTCGTGGCGGGCACCGTCGAGTTCGGTCGCAAGCGTGACCGCAAGGTGGTCAGTGTCGTCGCCGACGCGTGATCCCGGCCCGGGCGCACTGCCCGGACCCCATGACCTGAAGAGGGGCGGAGCGAGCAGCTCCGCCCCTCGTCGTCCCTCCCCACCTCGTCACCCGCGCCGCCCGCCCCGAGCAGGCTTCCCGTGGAAGGAACACCCATGGCCACCTTCGTCGATCGCGTGGTGCTGCACGTCGCCGGCGGCAATGGCGGACACGGTGCCGCCTCCATCCGCCGTGAGAAGTTCAAGCCCCTGGCGGGGCCCGACGGCGCCAACGGCGGCCGCGGTGGGGACGTGATCCTCGAGGTCGACCCCTCCACGACCACCCTGCTGGCGTACCACCACAAGCCGCACCAGCGCGCCACCTCCGGGGACTTCGGCAAGGGGGACATGCGCGCCGGCGCCAACGGCGAGGACCTGGTGCTGCCGGTGCCCGACGGCACTGTCGTGACCACCCAGGACGGTCGTGTCCTCGCGGACATGGTCGGCGTCGGTACCCGCTTCGTCGCCGCTCGCGGCGGGCAGGGCGGCCTCGGCAACGCCGCCCTCGCCTCCCCGAAGCGCAAGGCTCCCGGTTTCGCCCTGCTCGGTGAGCCCGGTGAGGAGCGCAGCCTGGTGCTGGAGCTCAAGTCCGTCGCGGACGTCGCCCTCGTCGGCTACCCCAGCGCCGGGAAGAGCTCCCTCATCGCCGCGATGAGCGCCGCCCGTCCGAAGATCGCCGACTACCCCTTCACCACCCTGGTGCCGAACCTCGGGGTGGTCGAGGCGGGGGAGTACCGCTACACCATCGCCGACGTCCCCGGCCTCATTCCCGGTGCCAGCCAGGGCAAGGGCCTGGGTCTGGACTTCCTGCGGCACATCGAGCGCTGCCACGTGATCGTGCATGTGCTCGACGCCGCCACCCCCGAGTCGGACCGCGACCCGCTGCACGATCTCGAGGTCATCGAGGGGGAGCTGGCGGCCTATGCGGAGCGGCTCGACGCGGAGGTCCGCGCGGGGGATGACCCGGTGGGCACCGCGCGCATGCCACTGATGGAACGGCCGACCGTGGTCGTGCTCAACAAGACCGACCTGCCCGACGGCGCCGACATGGCCGAGATGGTCCGCGATCATCTGGCCGACCGCGGGGTGCCGGTGCTCGAGGTCAGCGCTGTCTCCCACAAGGGCCTGCGGGAGCTGTCGTTCACCCTGGGGCGGTTGGTGGAGCAGGCCCGCGCCGCCCTGCCCGAACCGACCCGCGCCCCGATCGTGCTCACTCCCCGTGCCGTGGACGAGGTGCCGTTCCGGGTGGAGAAGGAGCAGTACGAGGGGGACGTCGCGTACCGCGTGATCGGCGACAAGCCGGAGCGCTGGGTGCGGCAGACCGACTTCCGCAACGACGAGGCCGTCGGCTACCTCGCGGATCGCCTCGCGAAGCTCGGGGTGGAGGAGAAGCTGTACGAGGTCGGCGCCCGCGCCGGGGACACCGTGGTGATCGGCCCCGGGGAGGACGCGGTCGTCTTCGACTGGGAGCCGACGATGGTCGGCGGGGCCGAGCTGCTCGGCGCCCGCGGGACCGACGTGCGGCTGGAGGATCGTTCGCGACCCACCCGAGAGGCCAAGCGCGCCGAGCAGAAGGCCCGCACCGCAGCCCGCATGGAGCGGATCGCTGCGATGGAGGAGGAACGTCGGGCTGGCCACTGGTCCGATCCCTCCCGCGTCGACGACCCGACCGGACTCGAGGGGCGCGAGGGCTGACCCGTGCCGCGTCGTGACCCCGAGATCCACGCCCCCGCCGACACGCGCCAACCCGCGCGATTGCGTGGCCGCGGTGACGTCGGTGGTGCCCGTCGCGTGGTGGTGAAGATCGGCTCCTCCAGCCTCACCGATGCCACCGGGCATCTCGATGCGGCGCGCGTGCAGGAGCTGACGGACACGGCGGCGGCCTGGCGGGCGCGAGGCACCGAGGTGCTGCTGGTGTCCTCGGGGGCGATCGCCGCGGCCCTCGGGGTGCTCGGGCTGGAGCACCGGCCCTCCGAGATCGGTGCCCAGCAGGCCGCCGCCGCGGTTGGACAGTCGATCCTCGCCACCGCCTGGTCCCAGGCCTTCGTCCGGCACGGAGTGGTGACCGGGCAGGTGCTGCTCACCGAGAGCGATGTGATCCGCCCGGTGACGTACCGCCACGTCCGCACCGCCCTGGAGGAGATGCTGCGGCTCGGGGTGGTGCCGATCATCAACGAGAACGACACCACCGCCACGCATGAAGTCCGGTTCGGGGACAACGACCGCCTGGCGGCGCTGGTCGCGCAGCTGATCGGAGCCGACCTGCTGGTGCTGCTCACCGACGTCGACGCCCTGTACACCGCCCCGCCGAGCAGACCCGGGGCGCGGCGCCTCGCGACGGTGGAGGATCCCCACGCTCTGCAGGGGGTGGAGATCGGATCCGTCGGGTCCCGCGTCGGCACCGGTGGCATGGTCACGAAGCTCGCTGCGGCGCAGCACGCCGTCAGCACCGGAACCGCCACCCTTCTCACCGCCGCGCAGAGGTTCGCCGAGGCCGCCGCGGGTGAGGACGTGGGCACCTTCTTCCCGGCGCAGGAGGGCCGGCGCCGCTCCCGGCTGATGTGGCTGCGGTTCGCGGCGCGCGGAGCCGGGCTGCTGCACGTCGATGCGGGCGCCGCCGAGGCGCTGCGCAGCGGACGCCGCTCCCTGCTGGCTGTCGGCGTCACCGGCGTCGAGGGCGTCTTCGGGCCCGGGGTCCCGGTGGACGTGATCTCCGCCGACGGCTCCCCGATCGCCCGGGGACTCGTCGCCTACGGCAGTGATGACCTGCGATCCATGTGCGGCCGCAGCACCGCCCAGCTGCGCCGCGAGATGGGGGAGGGCTACGCCCGCCCCGTCCTGCACCGGGACGACCTGGTGCTGCTGTGACCCCTGGGGGCCGGGCTCACCGGTTCCCTCTCCATCCACCACCGGGGAGTTCTCTTCATGCCACGTCCCGTTCTCGGCATCATCATCGCCAGCATCCGCCCGCAGCGCGTGGGCGACAAGGTCGCCCGCTGGATCGCGGAGCTCGCTGACTCCACGGGGGAGTGGGAGGTCGACCTCATCGACCTGGCTGAGGTGGATCTGCCACTGCAGACCGGAGAGCCGAAGTCCCCCATGGCCGGGAACTACACGCAGGAGCACACCAAGCGGTGGAGCCGCCGGGTGAACCGACTCGACGCGATCATCATCGTCACCCCCGAGTACAACCACGGGTACCCGGCGCAGCTGAAGCTCGCCCTGGACAGCCTGGGTCGCGAATGGGCCTACAAGCCGCTGGGTTTCGCCTCCTACGGCGGCATCTCCGGGGGCCTGCGGGCGGTGGCGCAGCTGAAGCTCACCGCGGTGTTCCTGCGGATGGTGGTCTCTGCCGAGGCACTGGTCGTGCCCATGGTCCACGCGCAGATCGTCGACGGGCGTTTCGAGCCCACCGATCAGCAGGCGGCGGGCACCGAGCGGATGCTCACCGACCTGGCACAGCTGCAGCGGGCCCTCGCTCCGCTGACCATCGACGTGCCGGTGCAGACGCAGGAGGAGGCGCAGGAACAGTCGGCCGACGAGGCCGGCAACCCCTCCGAGTCCGACGAGCCGCACCCCGTGGACGAGCGCCGCTGACGCGGCGACACCACCGTAGGGTGGGCGCATGAACACCACCCCCAGTCCGGACCCCTCGCCCGCGGCCGACTCCGCCGACGCCACCCGCGAGGGAGTGCTCGCCGCCGCCCGGTCCGCTCGGGCCGCCCAACCGGCCCTTGCGCGTCTGCACCGGGACCGTAAGGACCAGGTGCTGCGGGCCATGGCCGACGCCCTGGTGGAGGCTGCCCACGAGATCGTCACGGCCAACGCCGAAGACCTCGAGGCGGCGGACCGCTCCGGGATAGAGGCGGGGCTGCGGGACCGCCTGGCACTGGACCCGCAGCGGGTCACCGCCATCGCCCAACAGCTGCGGGACGCCGCCGCGCTGCCGGACCCCGTCGGAGAGGTGGTGCGCGGTTCCGTCCTCGCCAACGGGTTGGAGCTGCGGCAGGTGCGGGTGCCGCTCGGCGTGGTCGGCATGGTCTACGAAGCGCGACCGAATGTCACGGTGGACGCCGCCGGTCTGGCGCTGAAGTCCGGGAACGCGGTGGTCCTGCGCGGCGGTTCCGCGGCGGTGCACTCCAACACCGCCCTCATCGGTGTGCTGCGGCGGGTGCTCGGGGAGCAGGGCCTGCCGGAGGATCTGATCGTCGGCATCGACGCCTTCGGTCGCGACGGCGTGGACGTGCTCATGCGGGCCCGCGGCCTGGTGGACGTGCTCATCCCGCGCGGCGGCGCCGGGCTCATCCGCCGGGTGGTGGAGAACTCGACGGTCCCCGTGATCGAGACCGGCACCGGCAACACCCACGTCTTCGTCGACGCGAGCGCGGACCTCGACCAGGCCGAGGCGATCATCGAGAACGCGAAGACACAGCGCATCGGCGTGTGCAACGCCCTGGAGACTCTCCTCGTGCATCGCGATGTGGCGGCGCGGGCGCTGCCGCGGATCGCCCGGCGTCTCGCCCCGCACGGGGTGACACTGCACGCCGATGAGGCCGCCCGCGCGGTGCTCACGTCGGGGACCGACGGTCAGGCGGGAGCGACGTCGCTGCGGGTGGTCCCGGCGCAGGAGTCCGACTGGGACACCGAATACCTGGACCTCGATCTGGCGGTGGCCGTGGTGGACGACCTCGATGCCGCGCTGGAGCACATCCGTGCGCATTCCTCCGGCCACACCGAGTCGATCCTCACCCGGGACCTGACTTCCGAGCGGCGGTTCCTGGCGGAGGTGGATTCCGCGGTGGTGATGGCCAACGCGTCCACCCGGTTCAGCGACGGCGGCGAGTTCGGCTTCGGCGCGGAGATCGGTATCTCCACCCAGAAGCTCCACGCCCGCGGGCCGATGGGCCTGCCCGAGCTGACCACCACGAAGTGGATCGTCATCGGCCAGGGGCACGTGCGCGCCTGAGGGCGAGGTGGGGACGCCCTGTGGGATGATGGGGCCGCTTCCGACGTGTGAAAGGTGCACCATGCTCGAGAACATCGTGATCCTCGCCGAGGCCGGCTCCCATGAGGCCGGAGGGATCAACCCCTACCTCGTGGGGCTGGCGATGCTGGTCGTCCTGCTGTGCCTGCTGGGCATCACCTACCTGTTCAGCGGCCTGAACCAGACCCGCCGCGGTTCCGGTTCCACCGCCCCGACCGCCCGTTCCGAGCACGAGCGCATCCCCGGCGTTGCCGACCAGGGTCCGCGTCACTGACCCCCCGTCACTGACACGGATGGAGTCCCAGCGGCGCCGCATCGGCGTGATGGGCGGCACCTTCGACCCGATCCATCACGGGCACCTCGTCGCCGCCAGTGAGGTCCAGAGCGTCTTCGGTCTGGATGAGGTGATCTTCGTGCCCACGGGACGCCCGTGGCAGAAGGAGGGGCGTGCGATCTCCGACCCCGAGCATCGGTACCTGATGACGGTGATCGCGACCGCTGCGAACCCGGTGTTCACCGTGTCCCGCGTGGACGTCGACCGACCCGGCGCCACGTACACCATCGACACGCTGCGCGACCTCACCCGTCAGCATCCCGACGCCGACCTGTTCTTCATCACCGGTGCCGACGCCCTGCAGTCCATCCTCACGTGGAAGGACAGCCAGGAGATGTTCGAGATGGCCCATTTCGTGGGTGTCACCCGGCCCGGGCACGAGCTCGACACGGGCGGCCTGCCCGCCGACCGGGTGACCCTCATCGAGGTGCCGGCCATGGCGATCAGCTCGACGGCGTGCCGGGAGCGCGTCGCCAGTGGCGCGCCGGTCTGGTACCTCGTGCCCGACGGCGTCGTGCAGTACATCACCAAGTACCACCTCTACACAGGAAGCGGGGAGAGCCATCGTGACCTCTGACCCCACCACGGAGACGGGCACGCCCCGCCGCCACGGCCGCCGCGCCCGCGCCCTGACCCCGGAGGAGCAGGCGCGACGGGACGAGCTGCTCGCCGCCGAGAAGGACGCCGCGGCGGAGCCCGGCACCGCCACGGAAACGATCAGCCTGCGCGGGGTCGTCGCGCCGCCGACGTCCGACACCCCGCTGCCGACCGTCCGGCGCAGCGGCCGCCGTGCGCGCGTCATCGAGATCGACGAGGAGCCGCGTCCCGAGGACCGACATGCTGCCGAGACCGTGGTGACGGGGGAGCCGGAAGCGGAGCATCACGCCGCTGGTGCCGACACCTCCGCCGGTCCCCACTCTGATGCGGCCACGACGGGCGCACCGGAGGCGTCGGCGCCGACTGTGTCCCCGACCGTGTCGGCCGAACCGGTGACGGCGGTGTCCACCGCGACCGCGACGGCTGAACCGCCCGTGCAGATCGCGCGCGATGAGGACGGGGTGGAGCTCGGCGAGCTGAGCGGGTCCGAGGCCCCGAGCCCGAAGCCCTCACCCCGGTTCGACGGGCGCGTGCTGCACCGCCCGGAGTCCGCCGGCGGCCGCTCGATGCTGTGGATCGTGTGGGCGCTCGTCGCGTTGGCGGTGCTCGCCCTCATCGTGCTGCTGCTGACCGGTGTGCTCGGCGGGTCCCAGACCTCCGCCGAGGCCCTCGCCCAGGCCATCCTGACCCCGATGATCGAAGAGGTTCCCACGCAGTGACCGCCCCCCAGGAGTCCATCGACCTCGCCCGCGTCGCCGGCCAGGCCGCCGCCGACAAGCTCGCCACCGAGGTCATCGCTCTCGACGTCTCCGAGCAGCTCGTCATCACCGACATCTTCCTGGTGTGCTCCGGCTCCAGTGAGCGCCAGGTCAACGCCATCGTCGACGGCATCGAGGAGGAGCTGCTGAAGACGCTGCGCCGCAAGCCCGTGCGCCGCGAGGGGGAGCGGGATGCACGCTGGGTGCTGCTGGACTACACCGACATCGTGGTGCATGTGCAGCACGCCGAGGACCGGGCCTTCTACGCCCTCGAGCGGCTGTGGCGCGACGCGCCCGTGATCGACCTGCAGCTCGACACCGGACAGCCCGCGTGACGGGACGCGGGCCCGCCCCCTCCGCCGGCACGGGTGTCGCACCCGGCCCCGAGAGCGCGGGCCGCAGCCTGCTGATCCTCGCCCGGCACGGGCAGACGGATCACAATGTGGCGCGGCGCCTGCAGGGACAGATCGACATTCCGCTCAACGCGCGCGGACGTGAGCAGGCGGTGGCACTCGGCCGCAGCCTGGCTGCGGCGCCCCCCGATCTGATCATCACGAGTCCGCTGGGGCGGGCCCAGGAGACCGCGCAGGCGGTGGGCGACGCCACCGGAGCACCCGTGCAGGTGGACGCCGCGTTCTTGGAACGGGGCTTCGGCCAGTGGGAGGGCCTGACCTACGACGAGATCGATCAGCGGTGGCCCGAGGAATATGCCTCCTGGCGCGAGGACGATGCCGTGCAGTTGCCGCAGCTGGGCATCGAGGACCGCCCCGCGGTGGCGCGACGCGTGGGGGAGCGGTGCCGACAGTTGCTGGGTGAGCACCCCGGCCGTCGGATCCTGGTGGTGGCGCACGGTGCCGCGATCACACTGGGGATCGTGGACCTGCTGGGACTGGACCCGTACGCGTTCCGCGGGCTCTCGGGCCTGGGCAACTGCCATCGCAGCGAGCTGGAGTGGCTGCAGCGGGACCCCGAAGGCCGCCTGATGAGGCTGCTGTCACACAACCAAGCTCCCGATTTCGCGTGACGGCGGATCGGCGCTAAGCTTGAACGGTCGCCGCGGCGAGGAGCGAGTCTCCGGACCGAGGCAACACCCACGGGGCTATGGCGCAGTTGGTAGCGCGCTTCCATGGCATGGAAGAGGTCAGGGGTTCGAATCCCCTTAGCTCCACCATTGATCCCGGAGTGAAACCTCTGGCATGGAAAATGCCGGTGAGGGTTGGCTCCCGGTTCTCGGGTTCGTGAGCGAGAGGCTCGCCCTTCGGGGCGGGCCTCTTCGCGTTGGCGGGAATGGTGCGCTGGCTGGCGGCATGTGCGGCGTGGAGGCGCAGTGCGGGGTTGAGGAGCTGGTTGAACGGCTCGGCCAGTTCGCCCTGGGTGCGGAGCTGTCCGTGCTCGTCGGGGTTGATGCGCACGACCTCGTAGAAGACCTGGTTGAGCTGTCGCTTGATGTGCTCTGGTGCTGACTTGTAGAGCTGGTCGCAGTCCTCCGCCAGGGTGAGTGCGTCGGAGAGGTTGGTCAGGACGCTGTCGTGGTCGGCGGTAGCGCCCTCGAGCTCTCGCTTGATCTGTCAGTGACCGCCAGTAGCGTAGGACACGGCACTATGAGCACAACTTCAGACGCGCCCTCGGCGCGGAGGAGCACAACCCGATGAAGCGCAGAGTGGCACGACCATCCCGCTGCGGCTGCCACCGAGCCGCCGCGGTTTCGTTGCGCTCGCGAAGGCCTGCTCGGAGGGCACGCTGATGACCTCCCAGCTGACTGACTACCAGGCGAAGTACTACGCCCACGAGCTGCAGCGCAGCTACGCGAACGATCACGTCGGCAAGCTCGCCGGCCTGCTGTTCGATGCCCAGGTGGAGCCGAAGCCGCATCAGATCGATGCGGCGTTGTTCGCGTTGCAGACACCGTTCCTGCCGGGCGTGATCCTCGCTGACGAGGTGGGTCTCGGTAAGACGATCGAGGCGGGCATCGTCATATCGCAGTACTGGGCCGAGCGCCGCCGCAGCCTCCTGATCGTTGCCCCGTCGAGCCTGCGGCAGCAGTGGCAGCAGGAGCTGTACGAGAAGTTCCTGATCCCGTCTGCCATCCTCGACCCGAAGTCGAAGGACGCGCTGCTTGCTGCTGCGGGCGGTCGCTCGGCGCAGGTGCTGATCTGCTCCTACGAGTTCGCGCTCCGGCACGAGACCTCACTGCTCAAGGCATGGGATCTCGTAGTCGCGGACGAAGCACACAGGCTACGGAACTACTGGACGGGTAAGACGAAGGCTGCCGAGGCGGTGGCGCACATCGTCAAGGGCGCCCACAAGACGGTGCTGCTGACGGCGACGCCGCTGCAGAACAAGCTCGAGGAGCTGTACGGGCTGGTGTCGATCTTTGACCCGGACTACTTTTACTCGCTTGATGCGTTCCGTGAGCGGTATGTCAAGAATCGCGACCTTGGCGGTGACGACGACCTGGTGGAGCGGGTCGCGGCGGTTTCGAAGCGCACGCTGCGGCGTGACGTCGACAAGTACATCCACTTCACCAAGCGCCTGCCGCTGACGGTCGAGTTCACCCCGTCGCCGGATGAGGTGCGGCTCTACGACCTGGTGAACGACTACCTGCAGCGCGACGAGCTGTTCGCCTTCGCGGGCAGCCAGCGTCACCTCTCTGCCCTGATCATCCGTAAGCGCCTCGGATCGTCGACCTATGCGGTCGCGAGCACGCTGGAGAACATTGCGAACCGCCTGGCGGACGAGGTTGCGGCCGGGCGGCGCCGCGATGGTCGCGGTGGCCTCGTGGCAGCCGACTTCGCCGTCGACGATGAGATCACCAGCGAGGAGTTGGAGGAAGCCGAGGAGATCGACGGCACCGCCAACGGTTCCCGCTCGTCGTCGTTGCCGCTGGACGCGTCGCTGCTGGAGGCGATGCGTGCTGAGGTTGCCGAGCTGCGCGAGTACGCGGCGCTTGCTCGTTCGATCACGGAGAACCAGAAGGCGGTCAAGCTTGGTGAGGCGCTCGACCTTGGCTTCGAGCGGCTGCGTGAGCTGGGTGCTCCTGAGAAGGCCATCATCTTCACGGACTCGACCAAGACGCAGGAGTACATCGCCCGCTCGTTGCGTGAAGCCGGTCGTGGCGAGGGACTCGTCTTGTTCAACGGCTCGAATAACGGGCCTGAGCAGACTGCGATCTACCAGGCGTGGCTGGAGAAGAACAAGGACGGTGACCTGATCACCGGCATCGCCGCAGTGGATCGCCGCAAGGCGCTCGTGGATTACTTCCGCACCGAGGGCACGATCATGATTGCGACCGAGGCGGCGGCGGAGGGCATCAACCTGCAGTTCTGCTCGATGCTCGTCAACTATGACCTGCCCTGGAACCCGCAGCGGGTTGAGCAGCGCATCGGACGCGTGCACCGCTTCGGACAGAAGCACAACGTCGTCGTCGTGAACTTCTCGAACAAGGGCAACATCGCCGAGCAGCGCATCCTGGAGTTGCTGACGAACAAGTTCCAGCTGTTCTCCAGCGTCTTCGGCGCGAGCGACGAGGTGCTCGGAGCGATCGAGGATGGCCTGGACTTCGAGAAGACGATCAGCGACATCCTCACCCGCTGCAGGACCGCCGAGGAGTTGGACTCGGCGTTCAGGGAGCTGGAGGAACAGTACGCGGGCGAGATCTCACGTGAGATGGCCAGCGCCAAGGCGAAGGTCTTCGACAACCTCGACCCCCATGTCCAGGATCGCCTCAAGGCGTATGACACACAGTCCGGCGAGGTGCTCAACAAGTTCGAGCGCCTCCTGCTCGCGGTGACCCGGCACGAGCTGGACGAGTACGCGACCTTCGAGGGCGATGGGCGCACCTTCGTGTTGAACCATTCGCCGGTGAAGGACGCGCCGACCGGGCGCTACTTCTTCAAGTCACAGCCGCTGGAGAACGCCCACCAGTACCGCTACGCGAGCCCGCTGGCCCAGCACGTGAACGAGGCCTCGAAGACCCATGACACGCCAGCGCGGGAGCTGACGTTCTCGCTGAGCCAGTCGGAGCGTGTGAGCAGCGCGATCCGGGCGCTGGAGGGCGCGAGCGGTGAGCTGACGGTGAGCGTTGCGACCTTCCGCATGAAGGCACGCGATGAGGACATCTCCGAGTCCTACATGCTCGCCGGCGCGCTGACCGACGACGGCCGGTGGCTCGACGAGGAATACGTCGCAGACATCCTCGACCTGGCCTGTATTGATGTTGGGACGCAGCCGGTGGCGATCGACGCGGCACGCTTCACGCCGCACCTGGACACTCGACGGGCGGAGCTGGAGAAGGAAGTCCAGGGCCGCAACTCCCGCTACTACGACCAGCAGGAGGAACTGCTCTACCGCAATCAGCAGGATCGCAAGGCCGAGCACGAAGGCAAGATCCGTGAGTACCGGGCCAAGGAGAAGGAAGCCCGCAAGCTCGCCCGGCAGGCCGACGACCCGATGGAGCAGCTACGACTCAAGAAAGAGGCCCGGAAGTGGGAGCAGCGTGCCGAGGAGGCCGACGAGGACTTCCGGGACGCGCGCAAGAAGCTCCGCGCCGAGGCCGACAAATACCTCGAGCTGATCGAGCAGGCTCTCCAGGGCACCCAGGAGACCGAGCACCTGTTCACGATTCGCTGGCGGGTTGTCACATAGACCACGGATCATTCACAAACCCGACGCAAATTGTTAAAATCATGAAAGAGAATCACCCGAATGACTGACGAGATCTACGAAACACCATCCACTACTCCGAACTTCCGGACCGAGCTGGCGGCGCAGCTTGCCGATCTGATTCCCGAGGCTATCGCCGACGGCAAGGTGGATGTCGAGAAACTCAAGGAACTGCTCGACGGCGACGTAGCCGATAGCACCGAGCGTTTCGGACTGTTCTGGCCCGGCAAGAAGCGCGCCCTGCGAGCAGCGCAGGAGCCGACCACGGCGACGCTGAAGCCGGACTTCGAGAACTCGAAGGACTGGGACACGACGAAGAACGTCTTCATCGAGGGTGACAACCTCGAAGTGCTCAAGATTCTGCAGAAGCACTACCACGCGAAGATCAAGATGATCTACATCGACCCTCCGTACAACACCGGCAAGGACTTCGTCTACCCGGACAACTACAAGGAAGGTCTCGACACCTACCTCGAGTGGACACGTCAGGTCAACGAGGAGGGCAAGAAGGTCACGACGAACGCCGAGACCGAGGGCCGCTACCACTCCAACTGGCTCAACATGATGTACCCGCGCCTGAAGCTCGCGCGGAACCTACTGACACAGGACGGTATCATGTTCATCTCGATCGACGAGAACGAACTCGCCCACCTCGTCCGTCTCTGCGAGGAGATCTTCGGGTCCGACAATGTCCTCGGCGCCTTCCCCGTGATCATGAATCTCAAGGGCAATCAGGATGCCTTCGGCTTCGCTGAAACCCATGAGTTCGTCATCGCATGCGCTCGCAACAAGGCGGCCTGTGTGCTGAACAAGTTCCCCGTCGACGAGGAGAAGGTCCTCGCTGAGTGGCAAGAGGACGATCACGGCCTGTTCAAGGAAGCAGACAACCTTCGCGCCACTGGCGTCAACGCTCCGCGAAGCAAGCGGCCGAAGCTCTGGTACCCGATTTTCATCGATCCGGAGACCGGTGACTTCTACGTCACTGAAGACGATGAGCCGAAGGACCCGGCACACGACACTTTGTGGCCACTTAACCCGGCGGGCGATGAACTCAGCTGGTACTGGAGCAAGGCCAAGCTGAATGCTGAGAAGCACAACCTGATCCTGAAGCACACAAGTAACGGCTGGCAGTTCTATAAGAAGCAGCGCCCTGATCTTGGCGATCTCCCCAGCAGCAAGCCGAAGTCCATCTTCTTCAAGCCTGCTTACAGCACGAGCACTGCGACTAAGCAACTCAAGGAGCTTCTCGGCGGCCGCTACTTCGATGGCCCCAAGCCGGTTCCTTTCCTGGCTGACCTCGTTCAGATCGGGACGACCTCTAAGGACTCGATCGTTCTTGACTTCTTTGCGGGCTCGGGGACAAGCGCACACGCAGTGATGGAGCAAAACGCTCGCGACGGTGGTTCTCGCCGTTTCATTCAGGTACAGCTGCCCGAGCCCACGCCCGTTGGGTCGGAGGCGCGCGGTGCGGGCTTCGACTCCATCGCAGCAATCTCCAGGCGACGAATCGAACTGGCGGGAGAGAAGGTCGCGAAGGACTTCGCGCTGTACATCAAGGCGCGCGATGAGGCACTCGATACTGGATTCCGCGCGTTTCGTCTGGCCGATACGAACTTCTCGAAGTGGAGGCTCTCGAGCGATGTCGAGGAAGACGCGCTTCAGCAGCACCTGCTCAGTCTTCGTGACAGTGCGACTGACGATGCGTCGGCCGATGAGCTGCTCACTGAGATCCTGCTCAAGCAGGGCTACTCGCTGTCCGAGGACATCTCGCCTGCTGAGGTCGGTGGCCTAGACGTCCGGCTTGTGCGTGACCGTGACGGAGATGTCGCCGTGCTGGCGTACCTGAACGAGCACGTGAAGCCGACGCTCGAGCAGCTCCGTGCGCTTGTTGATGAGTCTCCGACGCGGATCATCGTGCTCGAGGACGCATTCCAGGGCGATGACGAACTCAAGACCAACCTGGCCCAGCTCTGCAAGAGCAAGGGCATTGAGCTCTGGACGGCGTGATGAGCAGCGGGTTCAAGTTCGACGCCAGTCAGCCGTATCAGCTGGATGCAATCGCGTCCGTGGTCGACCTGTTCGACGGGCAGCCGAAGGACGCAGAGAAGCTGGTCACCACCCTGCGTGGTGCAGCGGTACTGCCCGACTCGGATCAGGCCGCACTCGATATCGATCTCACGCAGGAGGTCGGTGCGGTCGGTAACAGCCTCGTGCTCGACCGCGACCTGATCCTCGCGAACCTGCAACGTGTGCAGGATCGCAACGGCCTCGAGGTCGCGCCGTCGCTCGCGGGCGACGCGCTCGACTTCGATATCGAGATGGAGACCGGTACGGGTAAGACCTACGTCTACCTGCGCACGATCTTTGATCTGGCCGTCCGGTACAACTTCACGAAGTTCGTGATCCTCGTGCCCAGCGTGGCGATCCGCGAGGGCGTCAGCACGAGCATCCGGCTCATGCGCGAGCACTTCGAGAACCTCTACAAGCCGCACGGCATCACCTTCGATGCCTCCATCTATAGCGGCAAGAGCGCCGAGGAGGTGCAGTCATTCGCGACGTCCACGAACGTGCAGATCCTGATCATGACGATCGACTCGATCCGTGGCAACGCGAACACGCGCATCATCCACCAGACGCGCGACAAGCTGAACGGCCTGCGCCCGATCGACTACCTGAAGGCGACCCACCCGGTCGTGATCATGGACGAGCCGCAGAACATGGAGTCACAGCTCTCACAGTCGGCGGTCGGCGAACTCGATCCCGTCTTCACACTGCGCTACAGCGCGACGCACAAGAAGCAGCGCAACGTCGTCTACCGCCTCGATCCCGTCGACGCCCACGATCTCGGGCTGGTGAAGCAGATCGTTGTGGCAGAGGTCGCCCAGCAGGGTGCCGATGCGACGCCGTATATCAAGCTGGTTGAGGTGCGGCGTGAGCCGTCGTGGTCGGCCCGGCTGGAGCTGTCCTGCCGCAAGGCCGATGGCTCGCTTGAGCGCCGGGTCGTGAGCGTGAGGCAGCACCAGGAGCTGTCGGATGCACGCCTGACGAACAACCCGATCTACGAGGGCTGGCGCATCAACGAGATGAGCATCGAGCCTGCCTACGTCGACCTCACCACCCACGGCTTCCTCTACGAGGGCGAGAGCATCGGCGCCTCGGCCGGCGCGATCTACAAGGAGATGATCCGCGAGACCGTCCGTGAGCACCTGCGCAAGGAATCGAAGCTGCGAGCCAAGGGCATCAAGGTGCTCAGCCTCTTCTTCGTCGACAAGGTCGCCAGCTACCTGGGCGACGGCACGAACAACGACGATGCCAACGGCGACTTCGTGCAGTGGTTCGACGAGGTCTTCGTCGAGGAACGCGCGAAGTCCGCGCGCTACCAGGAGCTGCTGCCGCAGGCGCCGAGCGAACTGCGCCGGGCCTACTTCTCCCAGATCAAACGCGGCAAGACGACCACCTTCCAGGACTCGTCCGGCACCACTAAGGCCGATGACGACGCCTATGAACTGATCATGCAAGACAAGCAGCGGCTGCTCGACGAGAACGAGCCCGTGCGGTTCATCTTCAGCCACTCTGCCCTGCGCGAGGGCTGGGACAACCCGAACGTCTTCCAGATCTGCACCCTGCGTGAAATGGGCAAAGAAGTTGAACGCCGCCAGACGCTCGGACGTGGCCTGCGCCTCCCCGTCGCCAAGACCGCTGACGGCTACACCCGTGTTGCTGACCGTGGTGTTGCGACGCTGACGGTCGTGGCGAACGAGTCGTACACGAAGTTCGCAGACGCGCTCCAGCGCGAGTACAAGGACGCCGGTGTCGAGATCGGGCGGGTGCGCCGGGCCGAGTTCTCGAAGATCCCGCTGCAGGACGAGAACGGTACGCTCACCGACGACCAGTTCGGCTACCAGCGCTCCGTCCTCGTCTGGGAGCACCTCAAAGACAAGGGCTTCATCGACAAGGACGGCGTTGTCACTCCGAAGTTCCAGCCGAACCAACTCGGCTTCGACCTCGGCCTGCCCGTCGACTTCGTCTGGGCTGAGCCGATCATCATCGAGCTGGTCGAGCGCGCGAACATCGGCAAGTACGTCAAGCCGGTCAGCAAGCGTCAGCCACGCGTGCTCAACAAGCAGCTCTACTCGACACCGGAGTTCGAGGAGTTCTGGGAGACGATCAGCCAGAAGACCACCTACCGCGTCAAGGTCGAGCGTAAGCAGCTGATTGAGAACGCCATCCAGGCGATCCGTGAAGCGCCGAAGATCGACGCGCTGCGCATCCAGGTCACCCGCGCCGGAGTCAAGGTGTTGCGAGGCGGTGCCAAGGGCGAAGAACTCGGCACCCGCTCGGCCGATCTCAAGGGCAGCTACGACCTGCCAGACATCATCACGGAGCTTCAGGAAGCCACCTCCCTCACCCGCAAGACCATCGTCGACATCCTGATCGGCAGCGGCCGGCTGGGCGAGTTCATCAGCAACCCGAACGACTTCATCACGATGGTCAAGCGCGTGCTCAAAGCGGAACTCGGCGCGCTCCTTGTCGATGGCGTCCAGTACGAGCGGATCGCGGGCTCGGTATACGAGCTGCGCGAGCTGCAGAAGGACGGTGAGGAGGAGAAGGAGCGCTTCCTCGACCAGATGTACAAGGTGCAGCACACTCAGAAGACCGACTTCGACTACGTCGTCTTTGACTCGGACGTGGAGCGCCAGTTCGCGGAGCTGCTCGATTCCCGCGAGGACATCAAGCTGTTCATGAAGCTGCCCGCCAAGTTCAAGATCGACACCCCGGTCGGCCCGTACAACCCCGACTGGGCGATCATCAAGCAGGAGGACGGCGAGGACCGGATCTACATGATCCGAGAGACGAAGAGCACGCTCGACGACTCGAAGCTCCGCCCGACAGAGCTCGCCAAGATCAAGTCCGCCAAGCGCCACTTCGAAGCCATCGGCATCGACGACTACGCGCGGGCAGTACCGGAGAAATGGAACCTCTAATGCGTGCAGTTGAAGTCCAGATCCACAACTTCCGCAGTATCCACGATGCGAGGATTCGGCTCGAGCCGCTCTCACTGATCGCCGGTGCCAACAATGCGGGCAAGAGCAACATGATTGATGCGATCCGCTTGTTCTATGGCGACCTGAAGTGGGATGACGCTCGCGACAAACCGAAGGTTGCCTCGGGCGACCCCGAGGCATGGGTTGAGGTGGAGTTCAAGCCGACCGAAGATGAACTGGCGCAACTGAAGGATGACTACAAGAGTGCCGACGGCACATTCCGGGTTCGCAACTACGTCAGTCCGTCAACGGGCGCCGACGGAAAAGCCCGCTCGGGCTACTACGCCTACGAAAACGGCAACCTCTCTAACAACCTCTTCTACGGCGCGAAGAACGTCGGCTCCGGCAAAGTTGGTCACATCGTTTACATCCCTGCGGTGAGCAAGATCGATGAGAACACCAAGCTGACCGGCCTGTCAGCGCTGCGTGAGCTTGTAGCCGAAGTGCTCAACAAGGTTGTGGCCGACAGCCCCGCATACAAGCACCTGACGGAAGCATTCGGCACCTTCGAGGGCTCAATTAAGACGCAGGCAAGCGCTGATGGTCGGTCTCTCGAGTCGCTCGAGGAGGAAATAACTGATGAGATATCGAGCTGGGAAGCCTCGTTCTCGTTGGCAGTTCAGAGTATTCAGCCTGAAGAAATCCTGAAGACCCTGATCAAGCCCCAGCTCATTGATGAGACGCACGGCGGAGAAATTGATCAGTCGGGATTCGGCGCGGGGTTCCAGCGGCATCTGATCTACACGCTCATCAAGCTAGCCGCGAAGCACGCAAACCCGCCGAAGGCGTCGTCCAGCGAGAAGAAGGAGTTCACGCCGCAGCTCACCTGGATTCTCTTTGAGGAACCGGAAGCCTTTCTGCACCCGTCGCAGGAAGAAGTACTGCACGACAGCCTGCTGAAGCTCGTACAGGACGGCAAAACGCAGGTGTTGCTAACGACGCATAGTTCACGGTTCGTGAGCCAATCGATGGACGACTTGACGAGGCTGATCCGTCTCCGTCGAGATGCAGGTGTGACCACCTCGTATCAGCTATCCCAGTCACAACTTGATCAGCTCTTTGCCGACGCACTCGTCGCTGACGATAGCATCGTGCCGCACGGCAATAGTGCAGTCGGTGTCAACAAGGCGGCGATGATGGCGTCGTTGAAGACCGAACTTTGGATGCAGTCGACTCGGACCACCGCATTCTTCAGTCAGCGGGTCATCCTTGTCGAGGGGCCGAGCGAGACTGCGCTCTACAGGTATCTCACGACGCGCGGGCACATGGAGCCGCCGGTTCGCGGTCTCGCTGTCATCGACTGCATGGGCAAGTTCAATATCCACCGCTTTGTCGCGATTTTGAGTGCCTTCGGCATTGATCACTCGGTGCTCTACGACGGTGACAATGGCAGCGCTCACGACACCGAGGTTACGGAGGCCATCAGCGAGGCAAAGACTACGTTTACGAAGCGGATCACTCGGTTCGCACAAGACCTCGAAACTGAACTTGGCATCGTTCCGCTCCCCAGGAAACAGCCCGAGTCGAGTCGGAAGCCGCAGTATGTGCTCTACAACCTCGAGTCCGGGCTAGTTGAACAAGCAAAGATTGATGCCCTCAAGCAGGAGTTTGTGAACCTCGCGACTGCGTCGTAGCAAAAGTCCGAAGAGAAGGCCAGCATCATGCGCGAAATCAAGTTCCCGCGCTCCGGGAAGGTGTTAACAGCTGAAGAAGCGGGATATACTGACATGGTCAATCGGGTTCGGGACAGCGAGTTCGAGAAACACCTCCACGAGGGGTTATATCCGGCAGCGCAGGACAAGCAGAAGGCGCTAGCCTCGATGTTTCATGGGGCTGGTGAGCGGGGTGGGTCGGCGTCGTTGCCGGTGTTCAGCTGCTGATTCTGGCATTCGGGTGTGACAGATCGTCGCAGTGTCCGTTGCGGGCGGTCGGGTTCCACTCCCGAGAAGAGATGCTGCTGGTCGGTGGGGCGGGTGGAGCCGCCTGGTCAGGTCTGCGCGACGGCGGTGCGGAGCCGGTTGACGCCGGTCAGGACCCTCACGGCTTCGGGTGCATGTTCGGCGAGGTGGAGGAGGTTGTGCCGGGCGCGGCGCACGAGAGTCGCGGGGATCTCGAACAAGCGTGCGCGGAGCCGTTTGGGTTCCCACTTCCTCGCGTCATGGCCGGTCAGCGCGATGGTCTGCATCCAGGCGACGAGCTCGGGGGCGAGTTGGATGATCTGGCACCAGATCTGGTTCTGCGCGAAGCCCTGCAGCGGGAACTTCATCAAGCCCAGGTCCTTGGCGTTGCGGATCCGGTCTTCGCAGCGTGCACGGCGACGGTGACGCAGCTCCAAGACCGGGAGCTGGCCGCGCGGGGAGTTGGTGGCGAACGCGGTGATGCGCATCCCCTCGTGATCGGTGATCCGCAGCTGCGCCCCAGGATGAGGACGTTCCTTCCGCACGATCACCCGCATCCCGGCAGGCCACCCGGACAGGTCCAGCAGTCCGGTCAGCTCCGCCACCCACGCCCCGTCGCGGATCCCCTCGTCCTCGGTGTCGTAGGCGGGAGTCCACGCCTCCGCCTCGTCGAGGCGTTTCAGCAGGTCGGGAGTGTTTGCGGGGAGGGTGAACCCGACTGAGTAGGCCAGACGCTGCCGCTGGAGCCAGGCCAGGAAGTCCTTGGTGCCGCCGGCCCCGTCGGTGCGGATCAGGATCTTCTTCGACCCCCGCCCGCCCCGGGCCAGCAGGCCCGCAGGCAGCTGCGCGAGAGCCTGCCGGGTGACGGTGATGTGATCAGCGGCGGTGTTCGAGCCGGCGTTGCCGGGGCGCAGCTGGATCGCCAGTGGTTCCCCGGTCCCTTCGCTGCCGTGGTCCAGGAACGCACACAGCGGGTGGTATCCGAACCCGCGTTTGAACGTCGGTGCGGCCTGCTCCTTCTCACTGTGGACGTTGATCAGGGTGGCATCGAGGTCGATGACCAGCGGGTTCTTCGCACTGACCCCCGCAGCCGGGGAATGCGCTCCGGCGAGGGTCCAGGCTCTTTCCCGCGCGGCCCGGCGGGCTTTCGAGATCGCCTCGATCACGGTGGGCGCGTCCTGGGCGAGGGTGGTGAGCGTGCGGGAGATCGTGGGGGTCGAGGCGACATCACCGAACAGGCCCGGCTCGCAACGCAGCAGATCAGTATCCGAAGCGTGCTCGCCGCCGATTGCGAGAGTGAGTGCGAGGTCCAGCAGGACCTTCGCCGCGTGGTGCTCGGCCAGCGGTTTCGTCCAAGGAGCCAGTGCTTCACGCAGCGAAGAGGCGAGGCCGGTGGCGTGGATCGTGTCGGTCAGCAGCACCGCGCCGGCGTGTGAGACCGCGGGGACCTCAGCGATGTCCACGCGCGGACGGGGGTAGAAGAACAAGGTAGGGTGGGACACCTGAAAGGTGCTCCTTCCAGCGGATGGCTACGAGACTCAACACCCCGTATCATCCCAGGCCAGGAGCACCTTTCTCTATGCCTTCCACCCATCGAGACCACACCGCTATGAAAACTCGAGGCTACTGGGTGACGAGGTCCTGATAGTCAGGATGCTTGTCGATCCAGTTGCGGACGTAGCTGCACTGCGGGTCGACGGTCTTGCCCGCCTCGCGGATGGCATCGAGGGCCGTCCGCACCAGGGTGGAGGCGATGCCGCGACCTCCGTACTCGGGATCGACCACGGTGTGGGCCATGACGATCAGGTCCTCACCCTGCGGTGTGGTCTCCGTGAACCCCGCGAGCTCCCCGGCGACATGCGCCTCGAAGCGGTGCTCCTGCGGGTTGTGGTTGACGACGACATCCGTGGACATGCGGTCCTCCTTCGGTGCGGACGGGTATGACCAGCCTAATCGGCGTCGGCCGGGACTCCCGGGGGACCGGCGAGTAGGGCGGGTTGCGCGGCCACGCCGGGGGAGCGACCGAGGATCCGTGCCTCACACTCCCCGATAGTTGATATGGCAACTACCAGGGGAGGGTGGTTAGCGTGCAGACACACGCCTGGAGCGGACCCGGGGGAGAGGCCCTCGGTCCGAGACCAAGGAGGAATCCTCATGGCTGCCGAGTACACGCGTCTGGATCGGGACAACGCCGCCGTCCTGCTGGTGGATCATCAGACCGGGCTGTTCTCGCTGGTGAAGGATCAGCAGCCCGACCAGTTCAAGAACAACGTGCTGGCCCTCGCGGATCTCGCCGACTACTTCGAGCTCCCCACCATTCTCACGACATCCTTCGAGGAGGGCCCGAACGGCCCGCTCCTGCCGGAGATCGTGGAGAAGTTCCCGAACGCGCCGTACATCGCCCGACCGGGGCAGATCAATGCCTGGGACAACGAGGACTTCGTCAAGGCCATCGAAGCCACCGGCAAGAAGCAGCTGATCATCGCCGGCATCGTCACGGAGGTGCGCGTCGCCTTCCCCGCTCTGTCGGCGATCGAGGCGGGATACGACGTGTTCGTCATCGCCGACGCGTCCGGGACGTTCAACCAGATCACCCGCGACGCGGCCTGGGAGCGCATGAGCGCCGCCGGAGTCCAGCTCATGACCTGGTTCGCCGCCGCGAGCGAACTGCACCGCGACTGGCGCCGTGACGCCGAGGGACTTGGCCAGCTGTTCGCGGACCACATTCCGGACTACAAGAACCTCATGGCCTCCCAGGAGGCTCAGGCGAAGGCTGCCGCCAAAGCCTGACCGGTCAAAGCTGCCGAAGCACATGTCGGCCACGTATGGACGGCCGCCGGCCCGGATCCACGGATCGGGGTCGGCGGCCCGTTCTGTTCATCGATCGCTGCCGGGCGGTGTGCGTGGGGTCGGTGTGGTTATCGGGTTTCGTGTCCGGCTCGGGGGTTGGGGTGGCCTTCGGTGTCGGGGGTGCGGTCAGGAACGATGGGTTCGGGGGGCTGGGTGGAGTTCGGGTTCACCAAGCGGGATTCGAGGGAATTGGAGTACAGCGGCACGGGGTCGGAGTCGATGGTGATGGTGCCGTCGATGTCCTGCCAGGGGCCACCGTTGACGGAGAACTGTCCGGCGAACGTGGTGGTCAGGGTGATGTCATACCAGCCCTCGGTCTCGTAGTAGTAAGCGACCTCTTCAGACGGATACGGCTTGCCGCGTTTGGTGGTGGTGATGGTGGCGCCATCACCCATCGACCAGGTGTAGGAGACCGGGATCGCTCGGACCTGGACGGGAGTGCCCAGCAGCGTGGTGTCGAGAATCTGATCGGTGGGCTCGACATACAGGACGGTGGGGGAGTTGACCGGGATCCACCCGGCCTCCGGGCCCGCATGCGGCACCAACGGTTCGACGGGCAGGCGAGCGAAGTCCTCCCGTGTCACCGTGATCACCACCGGCGCCCCCGCCCCCGCCACACCGCCAGTGCTGCCGGGTTGTCCGGGGGTGACACACCGGAACCCCAGGTCGCTGGTCGCGCCGGTCGCGACCTCCGTCCGCGTCCCACGCTGCGAGTAGGCATCGGCCGCGGCCCCCGAGGCACCAGGCTGCGGGATACCCACGACATCCGACCCGGTCAGCCGCCACCGGGCCTGACCCTGCGCCTCACAACTCCCCGCCGCGAAACCACACTCACCGGCCTCCGAACACTCCGGAGTCACCGCCTCCTCACGCTCCCACCACGTCGTAAACGCCGGAAGACGACGAGAAGCGCCGCCCGCGGATGCTGGCCGCACCGTGGAATCACCACTACCCGGCTTTTTGCCTTCCCTATTTGCTGTCGCCCTGTCTCGCAGAGTAACCAGAATCGCGTTCCTCTTGTCAGGGTCTCCGGTGGGCGTCGTGTCGTACTCTCCAATCGTTGAGTCGCCGGGAGAGAGAGGGGCTAGATTCTCGAGAGCGACCCACGGGGCCAGGGAAAGATTCGACGAGTGAGAGGCAGTCGGATCCAACGCCCGACTTTCATCGGCGTAGACGCTGAAGATTGCTCCGAAGAGTACGATCCAGACCAAACATAGAGCAGGGGCCGGAGGGTGAAGTCTCGAATGCCCTGAGCAGACTTTGAGTGCCATGAGGTCAGTCCCCCTGAAGTGGATCGTTGCTCTGGATTCCCAACTCGCCGACGACCCACTCGCCGTCGATCCATTCAAGAGCAGCGGCCGCCTCTGAGCTGTCATCGTCCGCGCTCCCAGAGGTTGCCGAATCGGCACCTTCTTTCGGCCGTAGGGTGCCCGAAACAATGTACTCAGCGACGTCACTCTCTTGAGTATCGACGTTGACCACCTCTAGGTCGACGGTTGCGCTGACCGCCGCCTCACTTCTCATCGATTCAAAACGCTCAATGAGGTCATGGCATCCGGTGCAGTCGGCGGCTGACATGTCTCGCATTAGAGAACCATCCCCGGTACGTCGGGTCCACGACATGGCGTCGACGTAGAACCTGAACGCCTGTTCCGCGCCTTCCTGAGTGTGTTGGTCCATGCCCGGGTAGTCCTTGGGGTCGGGCTTGGGGATGTTCGCGACCACGGTTCCGCCGCCATCGGATGCGCCACCGTCGGTAGTGCCGCCGCCATCGCTCGGTGCGCCCGGGGTCGTCTCCCCGCCGCCGTCAGAGGTGACCGGGAAGTCCGAGACCACCGTCGGGGGAAACGTGGCTGCGTCCCTCGAGCCCTCCCCACCACAGGCCGCGACACCCAGCATCACGACCCCCGCCAGGGCAACAGCCCCCAGACGGCGCACCCCACCGGGCCGACGTCGGTCGGCCCACGTCGGGAGAGGCGTCTCCTGGGCAGAGACAGCGGCGGTGGTCGTTTCAACGCTCAGCGGGGGCATCACGAAGTCCTCGAGATCGGCGACGGGTCCGCTCAGCACCCTAGCCAGACGTGACCCCCGGCACATCGGTCGAAGGTGCCCTGTGGACAACCACGGCCCACCCCGGTGTGGCGTCACCCTGCGGCGCGTTCCGCGCCGCTCCGGTTCTCGCGCCCCCGTCGGCTTCGGCTGGGAACCGCAGAGCCCTGCGTCAGGCCCCGTCGACCCCCAGGCCCTTCAGGACCTCGGGCGCGGCAGCGCCGGCGGCGCGGGCGATCTCCTGCGGGTCACCCACGACGACCAGGAGGGATCGGGCCCGCGAGAGCCCCACATACAGCATGTGCGCCGCTCGTTCCGGACTCTGGAAACCGTTGACCGCCAGCACCACGACGCTGCGCTCCAGGCCTTTGAAGTTCAGGACGTGACCGTAGAACACGTCCTCGTTGGCGAAGAAGTCATCCCAGTAGCCGTCATACCCCATCAGCTCCACGGCGGCGCGCTGCTCCGGGTGGCGACGTCCCGTCGTCAATAGCGCGATTTCTCCGGGTTCCCATCCGTCCTCGATCAGCAGGTCCACGCAGTCATCCGCGGTGGAGACCGCAGACTCTGTCGGACAGGCGATGAACCGCACCGGGGATCCCTCGTCCAGGCGGGGGGTCTGAGGGGCTCCCGCCAGTGGGGCGAACGCCCGGGCGATGGTCGCGGTGGAGCGGAGGTTCTCGTCCAGGGGGAAGGGGCTGAGGGTGATCGGGGCGCTACCCGTCCGATCGAACACCGTCTGGTGCGCGTCGGTGAACACGAACAGCACTCCCTCGTCCGGATCCCGCAGGCACACACGCAGCCCGTCCCACCACAGGTCCGCGAAGTCCTGAGCCTCGTCCACCACGATCGCGTCGAACAGCTCCTCCGGGGGCTGGGCGGCCGCCACCTCCGGCAGCGCCCGCGGCAGATGCTCCTCGTAGAAGGCGGCGATCGTCTCCCGCTGTTCCTGGGGTGAGAGCGCGTCCCCACCCCGGGCCAGCAGGTGGGCCTGCTCGTCGTCCGCGCCCCAATGCACCGGGAGGTCGTGGAACAGGCCGACGTAGGCGGGTCGTTCATTCAGGGGCCACTGCGCCGCCAGCAGTTGGAAGTGACGAGCGAGCCCGCGGGAGTAGCACAACAGTGCGGTCCGGTGACCCTCCCGCGTCAGATGCCGCGCCTTGATCATCGCCAGGTGCGTCTTCCCCGAGCCGGCGCCGCCGACGATCTGCGCTCGGTTCTGGTAGCGCAGCAGGGCGATCATTCGTTCCTGCTCGCGGGTGAGGTCATTGCCGACCGCTTCGATCCGCTGCGACAGCACCCGGTGGTTCTCGACAGCGCGGTGCGTGCCGCGCAGCATCTTCACCACGGCGTCGGCCTGCGCCTCGTCGAGCGGGTCGTGGTGGTCGGACCCGTGCAGGGTCAGCGCCCGCGTGATCCGACCTGCCAGGCGCGGGAGATCTGAGGAGTCGAGCATGATCGACCGCGGGGCGTTCGGTACGGACCATCCACCCGGCAGAGTGGAGAACGGCACCGCCACCAGGTGCACGATCCGGCCGAGGGGCCGGGAGGACCGGTGGTTCACCCACCGCAGGAGGGTGTGTTTGGCCGTCTGGGCCTGATCCGGCGGTGACGGGCGCAGAACGCGGGTGGTGCCCTGCGCGGACAGCTCCCACTCGCCCGCGCGCACCGTAACGGCCCCGCCCTTCACCTCGATCACGGCGACCCCGACCCCCGGCCACAGGACCAGCAGGTCGATCTCCACCTCGTCGGTGCCGTCGGTGAGCCGTTGACCGGCGATCAGCGTCGCGTTCGCGGGCAGCTGGGAGCGTAGGTGCTCCCAGACGGTGCGCTCGGAGTCGGTGATGAAGTCCGGGATCGGCGGGATGAGGCGGGGCATGGCAGGAGTCTGCCAGCGCCAGCCGGGTCAGCGAACCCCGCGGTCGCCATCCCGATCGGTGTCGCGGATGGCCGTGCCGGACTCGTCGATGACCTCGACGACCTCCCGCTGCACCTCGCCGGAGACGATCTGGGTGCCGGTCTTCCTCACCTTGCGCACGATCACGCGCTCCACCGGGACCACCTCCATGGTCACCACCGGGCGCTCCTCCGACAGGACGATCTCGAGGGTGTCGTCGTCCTGGGCATCGATGATGTCGCCGCCGAGGCCGCCGCGCTCCCCACGACCCTCGGCCGAATCGGCGGTGGCGGTGGGGGCCGGGGTGTCGCCGACGACGCCGTCGGCGTCCTCCTCGATGATCTCGATCTCCTCGCGGCGGACCGTCACCTGCAGGGTGCGCTCCTCCTCGACGATGCGCTTGCGGACGCGGACGCGTCCGGAGACGACACGCTCGGTGCCGACACGCAGGTGCTCCTCGTGGACGGTCAGCGAACCGCCGTCGTGGGTGATGCCGTCGTCGGTCAGGCCGAGGTTGTCCGTGCGGTCGTGCTCGTGCGCCATGCGTCTCTCCTTCGCTGAGGCGGTCGGCCCGGAGTGTCGCGGCGCGAGGCCGCATCACCGGTGAGCCGGTCCGTCGCCACCATTGTGTGGCGGCCCTGAACGTACGTCACCTCCCCGGACGATGACTGACCGTTCGATCCGGCGGGCGCGGCCCGACGCGATAGCTCTCAGGCGGCTGCGCGTGCATCCACCATCAGATCGGCGGGCATAGGTCGATCGAGCTCCCACACGATCCGCATCGGACGGGACCCCTCGGCGTTCACGAAGCTGGCGGTTCCCAGGCAGGTGAACGGCTCGGTGCCGAGGTCCCCGTTCTTGGCGCGGCGGACGAACAGCACCACCTGACTGCCGCGCAGGCGATGCTCGCGATAGCGACGACCGGTGGGGCTGTCCACCGAGGTGGTGCTCTGCGACTCCCAGGGGTGAGGGCTGCTGACCTAGCGCTCGGACATGGTTCGTCTGTCGGACCCTCCTCCTAGGCTCAACGGGAGTCGATCTGGCGCGCCGTGGGTCCGATGTCACGGACGCCACGGCTGCCGAGCGCGCCTTGGAGGGTGCGCTTGAGGCATCATGTCTTGTCTGATTGGAGGCCGCTCATGACCTACAACTCGCTGGAGCTATGCGCCGGGGCAGGTGGGCAGGCGCTGGGGCTCGAGGAGGCCGGCTTCGAGCATTCGGCGCTAGTGGAACTTGACGAACATGCCGTCCAGACTCTTCGTCTGAATCGTCCCGAGTGGAAAGTGATTCAGGCCGACCTCTTCACATGGGAGGCGCCTTGCGATTTGAAGGGTGTAGATTTGCTGGCCGGTGGAGTTCCGTGCCCTCCATTTTCGCATGCCGGGCTCCAACTGGGCGAAGCGGACGAACGCAATCTTTTTGATCGCGCACTGGAAATCGTGGAAACCGTGAGCCCAAGAGGGGTCATGATTGAAAACGTTCGCGGGCTTCTGGACCCTAAGTTTGATGCCTACCGCCAGAAGATAATGTCCCGCCTGGAGGGAGCGGGCTACGTGGCCGAATGGCGTTTGCTGAACGCGTCTGACTATGGCGTACCGCAACTGCGACCACGTTCCATTTTGATTGCACTCCAATCGCAGGATTTTGCCAATTTTCAATGGCCCGCGGGGGGCGGGGAGCCAACGACCGTAGGTGGAGCACTTATCGATCTCATGGCGTCCAACGGTTGGGAAGGTGCAAGTAGCTGGGCGATGGGCGCTGATCGGATCGCGCCCACTCTCGTCGGCGGAAGCAAGAAGCATGGCGGTCCAGACCTTGGCCCGACGCGCGCTAAAAAAGCCTGGGAGGCATTGGGGGTTGACGCCCGAGGTGTTGCTAACGAAGCCCCAGCGCAGGGTTTTGAGGGATCGCCGCGCCTAACCGTCCGCATGGCCGCACGAATTCAAGGCTTTCCTGACAGCTGGTCTTTTGTTGGGCGGAAGACTTCTGCCTATAGGCAGGTCGGCAATGCGTTCCCGCCACCGGTGGCTGAGGCGGTGGGTCGAGCTATCAGGATGGCATTTGAGGCGACAGATCGGAATGCAAATTCGTCGACCGTTCGGGCAGCTCGGACCAGTGGGCGCGCGCAGAACGCGGTCCTCGTTTCTGGCGGCACAAGTGAGCAGATCGTATTCCAGCTCTGACGCTATGATCCACCCCTCGATGAATGAACGAACGCCTTTAGGGCGCACGGGGGCAGCTGGATACGCTCCTATTGCCCTCTAATCAACGGTGCCATAACGGGGGATGCGTCCGTTGCATTTTCCATTTTCCAGTAAGACCCGTCGATCTGAACGCCCTCCGACTCTGAACTGGGGGATACCCTGATGCTCACGAACTCGCCGGGTCGAGGAACTTGCGCCCTTAGGGACTCGGCGAGCTTTACCTGATACGAATAGTCGCCCGAGAGGATAATAATCCCCTCACTTCTCAGGGTACTCCGTGCTCCGCCGTTGTTTCGGACTCGTTTCATGTAATCCTCTTGTCGAGCAACTGTCGCAACGACATTGCGGGTGATACGTCGATTCAGAGCCCTGCGGAACAGTTCATTGACTCGCTTCTGTCCGCTGCCGTGTGACAAGATTGCTCTCGTGGTCTGGTCCGGGAGTTGGAGTAGAATGTTTGGGGGCATTGAGTTGTTGCGAAATATCCATGTGATGTTGTCGCGACCTTCTTTGTTGAGTCCGGTCTTTCGGTCGCGATTTGCCCCCGTTCGCCTGAACTCTTTGCGAACTCGCACTATGCCCATGCTCCATCTTGACGTTGAGTCATCGGCCGTGCAGACGAGGACTAGTTGCTCGAACGACTCTGGTGGGAGCATCCAGGCGGACGTCAAGGAAAACTTGCAGTCCACCTCGTGTCCCGCGATTCGGTAGTCTAGGAGTGTTCCACTCTCGAAATTGAATTCTCGCTGAAGGTTGATTTCAATCAGAGTGCCAAAATGGGTTTTTTCCGTCTTAAATAGTTGGTCTACTCGATAGCGGCCCGTACGTTGTCCATCATAAAGTTGGTCGAAGGTTGCACGAAACGTCCGCGCGGTGCGCAATCCATCCGGATCTATCTCGTGAATGCGTGTGACCACATCTGAAAGTGCCACGTCGACGTTTTCTCCCGGTATGTAAAATCCGAGGTCGTACATTCGCTTGCTTCTCTCGCTTTGTTCTTTCGGGGTATCGGTATATACCTGGCTTCGGTCAACCTCTTGGATTGTGCTGCAGGCGAGTGCAAATCGCGTTCAGCACGGGCACATCACCGGGTGCCCACGCGTAGTCCTCGAAGGACTCTGTGGGGATCCATTCGAGGGCGTCGTGGTCGGTGCTCCCGGTCGGCGCGGGCCCGGTGAGCGTCGCGAGGTAGCAGGCGAGGCGGATGGTCCGACCGTTCTGCTCGGTGCGGGAGGTCGCCACATGCTCCCCGATACGCACCTGCACGCCGAGCTCCTCACGCAGTTCCCGCTGCAGCGCCTGCTGCGGGGTCTCCCCGGGTTCCACCTTCCCGCCGGGAAACTCCCACAGGCCACCGGCGGACCGCTCGGGGGCGCGGCGTGCGGCGAAGACCCGCGAGGGGTGGGCCGCAGGGTCGACGATGACAGCAGCCACCACGTCCAGGGGAGGTTTCTCTGCCCCCTGAGGATCGAGGCCCGCGTCGGAGAAGTGTGTGGACTGGTCGGTGCGCGGGGTGTTGGTGGCGTACGAGGTCTGGGTTCCGCGTCGCGTGACGGAATCGGCGGCGTAGTGCACCCCCGCGGTGATCGCGGCCCGGATGTCGCGGGTGCGCGTCCAGTGCTCGGCGAAGGCTCCGATGAACGCGTCGCCCGCTCCGGTGGTGTCGACCGGCGTGACCCGCGGCGCCTCGATGAGTTCGGAGCCCGACGGATGCACCCACAGCGCCCCGCGGGCGCCGAGTGTCACGATCATCTGAGCGACGCCCTCTGACAGCACCTCGGACGCGGCCTCGGTGACCTGGTCGATCGTGGAGAGGTCGGCGACGTCACGGCCGGTGAGCAGCGCCAGTTCGGTTTCGTTCGGCACCAGGAACTCCACCCCTCGCAGCTGCGAGACGTCGAGGTGGGGGTCGGCCGGAGCGGGATTGAGCAGCACGGGGATGCCGAGCTCGCTGCCGAGGCGGATGGCGGCGTGCACTGTGGCGAGGGGGATCTCCAGCTGCAGGACGATCAGGTCGCAGGTGGTGATCCGCTTTCGCGCGGCGAGGACGTCCTCGGGGGAGAGGTGGGCGTTCGCACCCTTCACGATGAGGATCGAGTTGCGTGACTGCGGATCGACGAAGATCGGGGCGACCCCGGAGCTCGCGCCGTCGGTGCGCAGCACGTGGGTGGTGTCGATGCCCTGGTCACGGAAGTTGGCGAGGGTCATGTCCGCGAAGGCATCGTCACCGACCCGCGCGACCATCACCACCTCGGCTCCGCACCGTGACGCCGCCACCGCCTGATTCGCCCCCTTGCCTCCGCAACCCAGGGCGAAATCCGGTGCCTCGAGGGTCTCGCCCTCGACCGGCATGCGGTCGATGTACGTGATGAGGTCGACCATGCTCGACCCGATGACGGCGATGCGCATGATGTCGATTGTGCCGCGGGGCGGATGGTGGCGTTGCGGGAAGGGCGGTTGCCGGGGCGGGGGCCGACGGTCCCGGCCGACCGGCTACGGAGCCGACGAGACTGGGAGCATGAGCATCCTCGTCGCCTATGCCACGCACACCGGTGCCACCCGCACCCTCGCCGAGACCATCGCCGAGACGCTCACTGCGCAGGGCTGCGAAGTGGCACTCGCGGACATCGCCAACGACCCCGACCCCGGTGCTCATGAGGCCGTCATCCTGGGCTCCGGTATCCGCATGGACGCTCTCGAGAAGAGCGCCATCGCATGGGCCGATCAGCACCGGGAGCAGCTCGCCGGCCGCCCCGTCGCGCTGTTCACCTGCTCCGGGTCCGCCGCGGATCCCCGCAAGGAGGGCAAACAGAAGGGCACCGATCATTTCCTGGCCCGCGCGGGCTTCACCCCCGTGGCCGTCAGGAACTTCCCCGGGTGGGTCATCCTCGACAAGATGGCCCTGCACGAGCGCGCGCTCATGCGCACGCTGCGGACACCACTCGGTGACTTCCGCGACCTTCCGGCTGTCGCCGCGTGGGCCCGGGAGATCAGCCCGTTGCTGGTCGCCTGAGCCGAGCCCTCTGCCAGCGGGGCGTCAGCACCCGGTGAGTGGGCGGCGGCGCCAAGGGTACGGTGCGGGTGGCCGCGTCAGCGTCGACACCGCAAGATGACGCCGCGCCTCCTACAGCTCTGGCCGGAGTGACGGCGCGCGGTGGATCCCGAACTCGCGGGCAAGAGCACGCCGCGCCGCATACCATCCGCTGAGCCCATGCACCCCCGGTCCCGGGGGTGTGGCCGCCGAGCACAGATAGGCCCCGCCGCCCAGATGGAACGGATCGGGCGCGGCGCTCGGGCGCGCGATCATCCGTGCCAGACTCACCCGGCCCAGGGCGATGTCCCCCGCGACCAGGTTGCGGTTGTGCTCGTGCAGGCGCGCCGCCGGCACCGCATGGGCGGCGACGATGACGTCGCGGAACCCCGGCGCGAAGCGCTCGATCTGCGCGATCACCGCGTCCGACGGGTCCCGCGGTTCCCCCGCCGGGACGTGCGCATACGTCCACAGGGGCCGCAGCGCCCCGACCGCCCGCGACGGGTCGAGGATCGTCGGATCCGAGGCGAGCACCACCGGCCGCTGCGGCATCCGCCCCCGTGACACGGCATGCTCGGCCGCGGCAATCTCAGCGCGGCTGCCCCCGATGTGCACGGTTCCGGCGCGCCCCACGTCACCGTCACGCCACGGCACCGGGCCCGACAGTACGAAGTCCACGGTCGCGGCCCCGTCCCCATGCGGGTAGCGCCGCAGCGCCCGATGGGTGCGCGCAGGGATCCGGTCACCGAGGATCCGGGCTGCCTGGGCGGCGTCGGTGTCCAGCAGCACCGCTCGGGCGGGCGGCAGGTCCGCGTGTCCGTGTACCGGGTGGCCGGTGACCAGCCGCGCCCCATGGGTGTGCAGGTCCGTCACGAGGGCGTCGACGATCGCCTGGGATCCGCCGACGGGGATCGGCCACCCTCCGGCGTGGGCAAGGGTTCCCAGCAGCATCACCGTTCCGGCGGCGGCCGGGCTGGGGAGATCGACGATCGCATGTGCCGCGACACCCGTGAGCAGTGCGGGGGCGGCTTCCGACTTCCACGGGCGATCCCACAGGGCCGTGCCGTGGCGGGCGACCGCGGCGACCAGTCGCGCGGCGAGGACCATCCCCTCCCGGGTGCGGGCCGTCCGGGGGAGGCTGCGTTTGTCGGAGAGGATCAGCTCCACCAGGTCGGGCCAGTGGGCGACGAGCGGCCCGAACAGGCGGCGCCACGTGGCACCGTCGGGCCCGAGGCCGTCCACCGTCCGCTCCAGGTCGCGCCAGGCGATCGCAGCGGGTCGGCCCTCGAGAGCTTGCGCATAGGAGACCTCCGGCACCCGCAGGTCGACACCTCGGGCCGCGAGGTCGAACTCCCGCAGGAAGGGGCTCGCGAGGGCCATCGGATGCACCGCCGAGCACACGTCGTGGGCGAGGCCCGGTACCAGCCCCAGATCCAGGGTGCGCGCCCCGCCGCCGAGGGTGTCCTCTGCCTCCAGGACGGTCACCTGCAAGCCCGCCCGGGCGAGAGTCACCGCCGCGGCCAGACCGTTCGGGCCGGAACCGACGATGACAGCGTCGGTGGGTGCAAGGGCGTCCTCGCAGCCAGCCTCGGGGGCGGTGCCTCCGGGGGAGGGTGAGGCGGCAGCGGCCTGGGGAGCGTGCGCTTCCGGAGTGCCCGCGGGCACGGCGAGCGGGGTCGACGTCGACGGTTCAGGGGCGGTGTCCACCCGGTGAGTCTACGGAGCCCGGGAGGGACACCCGGTGACGGGGACGCGCCGGTTCGCGGCACGGCCCGCACCCCGGGGATACTCGGGTCAGGAGGTTCCCCGCATGACGTCACGACCAGCACCCGCGACCGGCGACGGTCTGCGGCCCCTCGGGACGCTGTGGCGGCTGGCCGCGGTGCTCCTGTGCGTGACGGTGCTGGTCGGAGCGAACCTGCGACTGACCAACGATCCCTTCCCCTTCGGGGTGCTGGAGCAGTACGCGAAGGGCATCGATCCGAACGGTGAGGTGCGCGAGGCCTGCCTGCTCGGGGTCACCGCCAGCCGCCCGTTGCCGTTCGAGATCCCCTTCGGCCGGCAGGTCGGGACGGAGCGCGCCGACGTGGAGCGGCGACTGCGTGCCGGCGGCACGGGACCGGAGCAGCTCGCCCCGCTGGCCGCCGCCTATGCGCGAGCGCACCCGGAGGACCCCCTCACCCGGCTCGAACTGTGCGAAGAGGTCACGACCCTGCACGACGGCGCCCCCGCCGGGCCGCCGCAGCGGGTGACCGTCGCGGTGTGGGAGGCGCCGTGACCGCCACCCGGGCCGATGCCGCCGACCTGCCGGTGCTGCGCTGGCTGATGCCGCCGCTGCCCGTCGCCCGCGCCGCCCGACTGCACCGTCTGGTCGCCGTGGTCGTGGTGCTCGACGTCCTGCTGTTCGCCGATGATGTGCCGGCCCACGCCCGCAGCCCCGAGTTCTACCGGCCCCTGCTGCTGGCCCGGCTGCTGCACCTCCCGGCCGTCACCCCGACCCTCGCCGGGATCCTCCTCGTGGTGATCCTCACCGCCGCGGCGATGGTCATCGCGGGGCGCACCCAGCGCATCGCCGGCGCGGTCCTGGCGGTGTCGTTCTGGGTGTGGATGCTGTGGTCGCAGAGCTACGGGTACGTCTCCCACGACCAGATGGCGCTGATGGTCGCCGTCGCCGTGCTGCCGACCGTCCCCGCCCTCACCAGCAGATCCGAGAGGGTCAGTCGCGCCGCCGGGTGGGCTCTGCGCAGCATCCAGCTGGCCGTGGTCGCCACCTACGTGCTGTCGGTGCTGGCGAAGACCCTCTACTCCGGCTCGCCCGCGGCGTGGGCGAACAGCGCCATCTTCACCTGGGCGTTCATCCGCCGCGGCGCCCCGTGGGTGGAGTGGACGCTCCAGCTGCCCTGGCTGTTCGTCCCCGCACAATGGGCGGTGCTCCTGATGGAACTGGGCACCGTCCTCGCGCTGGTGCTGCGCGGCCGTGCCCTGTACACCCTGATCGGGATCGTGCTGCTGTTCCATCTCGGCACCCTCCTCACCCTCGGCATCCACTTCCTGCCCACCGTCGTGTGCTGGGCGGCGTTCCTGCCGCTGGAACACCTCCGTGTGCCGACACTCCGCCGACGCTCCCAGACCTCCCCGGAAGAGACCCCCGCTGAAGACTGACACCGTGACGTCGCGCTCCACCGACACCGCCCGCTTGGTCTCCATCGACCTCGCCCGCACCCTCGCGATCGCGATGATGTTCACCGCGCACGTCGCCCCGTCCGACGGGCCCGCCCGCATCCTCCTCGCCACGGAATTCCTCACCGCCCCGCTGTTCGCCTTGCTCGTCGGTGCCGCCGCGCAGCTGGCGCACGACCGCGCCCCGGACCCCGGCATGTGCTGGTCACCGCCGTGCGGGCGGTGTGTGTCATCGCTCTCGGGATGCTGCTCGCCCTCAGCCGCGCCCAGGTGGTGATCGTGCTGGTACCGCTCGGAGTGCTCATGCTCGTGTCCGAAGCCCTGGTGAGGACGCGCACCGCGTGGCTCGGAGCTCTCGCTGTGCCGGTCGCCGCTCTCGCCATGACTCTGCCCCTGGTGATGCCGGGTCTGCGCACCGCTGAACCGCCGCGGCCGCTTCTCACCCAGCTGGTCGCCCTGATGGGCGGTGCCGGGCCCTACCGTCTCTCCGCGTTCACGCTGTACGCCATCGCCGGGATCCTGCTGGTGCGGTGGCTGCGGGGCCGCCCCTCGCCAGCTCTCACCGGCCTGGCCGGTGTGGGGGCTGCGGCGGTGATGGGCGGGTTGCTCATCGCGCCGAACCTGCTGGGTCTGTGGGAGGTCCATGCCTACGACGGCACCTGGTCGGAGACCCTTGGTGACCTCGCCGGTGCCACGGCGGTGGTGCTCGCCTGCTGGACTGCGACAACGCTGCTTCCCCGGACCGGCGGGGTCGGCACAGCCCTGCGCGTGCTCGCCACCCCCGGGGCGACGGCCCTGACCGCCTACTGCCTGCAGATCCTGGTGCTGCACGTCCACGGCATCGTCACCGGCGGCGCCCGCGATGACTCCTGGGGGATGCTCGCGCTGCTGTTGGTGATCGGCCTCGGGGTACCGATCGTGTGGGCTGAGATCACCCGTCGCGTCACCGCGCCGCGCTCGCCGTGGCGCCGTGGCCCCGTCGAAGGGGTCATCGAACTGCTGGTGAGGCCCCTGCGGGGACGGGGGAATCCCCCTGCGGCCAGCGGCGTTCACCTCCCGTGACCACCCCACCACGGTTCTCCGACACGGCCCCCTCGAGGGGGGAGACCGCGAACCCGGGCAGCCCGCTGCGGGAATCCCCGGCTCCGGGCAGCCCGCTGCGGGAATCCCCGGCTCCGGGCAGCCCGCTGCGGGAGACCGATGTGCTGGTGATCGGCGGGGGACAGGCCGGGATCTCCGCCGCCCACCACCTGCTGCGCCTGGGTGCCGTGCCCGCCGACGATCTCGCCCATGCCGCCACCCCGCCGTCGCGACCGCACGGCACCCCGACCGCGCGCCGCCATGAGCTCATCGGACCGGCCCGCCGCGTGATCCTCCTCGACGCCGAGGACGGGCCCGGCGGGGCGTGGCGTCACCGCTGGCCCTCCCTGACCATGGCGACCGTCAACCGCATCGCCGACCTGCCCGACATGCCGCTGCGGGACATTCCCCCGCAGACCCCGGCCCGGGAGGCCGTCCCCGCCTACTTCGCGGAGTTCGAGCAGCGTCGCGCACTGCCGATCGAACGACCCGTGCGGGTGCTGCGGGTCGAGAATGAGGACCCCCACGCCGGTACCGACTCCCCGCTCCTGGTCCGGGTCGCGCGACCGGACGGCACCCCCCTGCCCACCATCCGCACCCGTGCTCTGATCAACGCCACCGGCACCTGGACCCGTCCCCACGTCCCCTTCGTGCCCGGCATCCACAGCTTCCGGGGTCGCCAGATGCGCACTGTCGACTACCGCGGTCCCGAAGAGCTGCGCGGACGGAGGGTCGCCGTCGTCGACGCCGGGATCAGCGCCACCGGGTTCCTCGCCGAGCTGTCCGCCGCCGGGGTCGACACCGTCTGGTACACCCGCCGCACCCCCGTGTTCCGCGACGGCCCGTTCGAGCCGGAGGTGCAGGGACGGGCGGCTGTCGCCCGCGTCGAACAGCGTATCGCCCGGGGACTGCCGCCCGAATCCGTGGTGTCGGTGACCGGGCTGCGCTGGACCCCCGAGCTGCGTGCCGCCCGCGACCGCGGCGCCCTGCAGCGCCGACCCATGCCCACCAACATCGTCCCGGAGGGCCTGGTGGAAGCCGACGGAACAGTCACCCCGGTGGACGTGATCCTGTGGGCCACCGGGTTCCGCGCGGCCCTGGACCACCTGGCGCCGCTGCACCTGCGCACCCCCGGTGGCGGCATCCGCATGGACGGCACCCAGGTGGCGGCGGACCCGCGCATCCACCTCGTCGGCTACGGACCCAGTGCCTCCACCATCGGTGCGAATCGTGCCGGGCGGCGCGCCGTCCGCACCCTTCTGCGTCACCTCCGGCAGGGCGATGAGCAGCGGGAGGACGACCCCGCGCTGCCGCCGACCGTCGACACGCTGCACGAGGTGCCCGGGTGAGCACCCCCGACACGGGCCTCATCGTCGGCACCGACGGACTCGCCCGCCCCGCCTGGGCGAGCAGCCACCCCGACCTGCGCCGCTACTACGACACCGAATGGGGCATGCCCGTCACCGACGAGCGGGGCGTCCTGGAACGCGTCTGCCTGGAGGGCTTCCAATCGGGCCTGTCGTGGGCGACGATCCTGCGCCGCCGCGACGGATTCCGGGCCGCCTTCGCCGGATTCGACCCCGACACCCTCGCCACCTGGGGAGAGACACAGGTGGAGGCGCTCCTGCACGATGAGCGGATCATCCGCCACCGCGGCAAGATCACCGCGACCCTCACCAACGCCCGCGCCACCGTGACGCTGCGCACCACCGCCGGACTCGGTGCCACCGGCGACCTGCCCGTCGGCAGCACCCTCGCCGACCTCGTGTGGTCCTACCGGCCCGCCCGCACCCCCTCGCCGCACTCTGCGGCGGAGATCCCCACCACGAGCCCGGAGTCCCACGCTCTGGCGGGGGAACTGAAGGCCCGCGGGTTCCGCTTCGTCGGGCCGACGACGATGTTCGCGCTGATGGAGGCGATCGGGATCATCGACACCCACCTGGTCGGCTCCCACCGGCGCGGATGCTCCGGCCTCTGGCAGCCCGACGGCGCCCCCGCCTGACACACACCGTCACACCCCTCGCGACCGACGGGTCACCGGCCCGACCCTGGGAGGCATCCGAACCGAGGAGGTGCCATGGGAACCGCCCAGATCCACGCGGGACATCGCCCCAGTGACGACCCGCACGGGGCCGTCGTCGCCCCCATCTACGCCACCAGCGCGTACGCCCACCCGGATCACGCCTCCCTCGCCGACCTCTTCGCCCGCCGCCGCGAGGGCTTCGCCTACGCCCGCTCCGGCAACCCCACCACCGCTGTGCTCGAACGGCGCATCACCGCCCTGGAGGGCGGCATCGGGGCGATCGCCGTCGCCTCCGGCCAGGCCGCGACCACCATCGCCCTCACCGCCCTGCTGGCGCCCGGTACCCACCTCGTCGCCTCCGAGCTGCTGTACGGCGGCACCCGGGAGTTCCTCGACGACACCCTCGTCGACCTCGGTGTCACCACCACCTATGTCTCCCCGTGGGATCTCGGCGCCTGGCGGGACGCGCTACGGCCGACCACGCGTGCGATCCTCGTGGAATCCGTGGCGAACCCCGGGGCGCACCTGGTCGACCTCGACGCCATCAGCCGTATCGCGCACGGCGCTGACGTGCCCGTCGTCGTCGACTCGACCCTCGCTTCCCCGGCGCTGTACCGGCCGGGGGAGCATGGCGCCGACGTCGTCGTCCACTCCGCCACCAAGTACCTCGCCGGCCACGGCACCACCCTCGCCGGGCTGATCGTCGACACCGGTCGCTTCGACCCCCGCCGCCACCCCGAGCGCTGGGAGCGTCTGACCACGCCGAACCGTCGCTTCGGTGTGACCTTCGCCGACGAGTACGCCCGCGGCGGCTCCGGCCTGCTCGCCTTCGCACGGGCGAAACTCATGACCGACTTCGGCGCCACCCTGCCGGCGCAGTCCGCCCACACCGTGCTGCTTGGCATCGAGACCCTCGACCTGCGCATGGAGCGCATCTCCCGCACCGCTGCGGCGCTCGCCGCCCATCTGCGGGGCCTGCCCGGGGTCGCGGCGGTGCATCACCCGTCCAGTCCCGGTCGCCCCGACGCCGAGCTGCTGACGCGGGACTTCCCGGCCGGCTGCGGCGGCGTGTTCGCGATCGACCTCGCCCCCACCGCCGACGACCCGACGGGGGAGAGTGCCGCGGCACGGTTCTGTGACGCCCTGCGGCTGTTCACCCTCGCGGTGAACCTCGGCGATGTGCGCTCACTGGTGGTGCATCCCGCCTCGACCACCCACTCGCATCTGACACCGGAGCAACAGCGCGCCGCCGGGGTCGGCCCCGCCACGGTGCGGCTGTCGATCGGGCTGGAGGATGAGTCCGACCTGCGGGCGGACCTGGAGCAGGCGGTCGCCGCGACGCGCTGACCGCGAGGCCACCCCGTCGTCCGGGACGGTCCATCGCCCGATTCACCCTCCCACCGGAGGCACCGGGAGGGTGATGGCTGTGGCCTCCGGTGGAGGACGTGGAACCATGACCGCCCTGTACTTTCACTTGCGTGGAAAGTGGAAGTAAGGGCGGCGGGCCCGCGCGGCCTCAGCGCCCAGGCGGGCGAGCGCGGGCCACCACCCGTCAGGCCTCCGCAGGCTCAGCGCCCAGGCGGGCGAGCTCCTCCTCGATGATGCTCGGATCGAGCTTCTGGAAGATCGGGGTCGGCTTCGCGACCGGGGCCCCGACCTGCACCTCGCGGTGCGCCCAGGCGGGGGTGTCGGAGTACTCGCCGGTGATGATCGGGTAGGGGTCACCGCCGTCGAGGTCCTCGACCTCCTGCATCTGCGGCATCGGCGCGATGACGAGGCTGCCACCCAGAGCCTTCTCCACCTCATTGGCGGAGTGCGGCAGGAACGGCGCCAGCATCGTGTTGAGGTCGGTAACGGTCTGCGCGAGGACGTGCAGCACAGTCAGCAGGCGCGGCCGCTGGTCCTCGGTCGTCATCTTGAACGGCTCGGTCTCGGAGACGTACCGGTTGGCCTCGCCGACCAGGCGCATGATCTCGGCGATCGCGGCGCGCTGGCGGTGAGCCTCGATGAGACCGCCGACAGTGACGAAACCGGCCTCGATCTGGTCGAGGAGGTCACGGTCGATCTGCTCGAACTCCCCGGCGGCGGGGATCTCACCGACGTTCTTGGCGATCATCGCGGCGGTGCGGTTGACCAGGTTCCCCCAACCCGCCACCAGCTCGTTGTTGGTCCGGGAGACGAACTCTGACCAGGTGAAGTCGGCGTCCTGGTTCTCGGGGCCGGCAGCGGAGATGAAGTACCTCAGCGCATCGGCCTGGTACCGCTCCAGCACATCGCGCACGTAGATCACGACGCCCTTGGAGGAGGAGAACTTCTTGCCCTCCATGGTCAGGAACTCACTGGAGACGACCTCGGTGGGCAGGTTGAGCTGCCCGAACTCTCCGGGGGTGCCGCCGTGATCGCCCGCACCGTTCTGGGCCAGCAGCTCGGCCGGCCAGATCTGGGAGTGGAAGACGATGTTGTCCTTGCCCATGAAGTAGTAGCTGAGGGCCTCGGGGTCGTTCCACCAGCGGCGCCAGCGGTCCGGATCGCCCAGTCGGCGCGCCCACTCGATGGACGCCGACAGGTAGCCGATGACGGCGTCGAACCAGACGTAGAGGCGCTTGGTGGGCTGGTCCTCCCAGCCGGGCACGGGGATGCCCCAGTCGATGTCACGGGTCATCGCGCGGGGCTTGATGTCCTCGAGGATGTTCTGGCTGAAGCGGATCACGTTCGGGCGCCACAGACCGGTGGCCTCACGCTCGTCGAGCCAGCGGCCGAGCTCCGAGGCGAGGGAGGGCAGGTCCAGGAACCAGTGGGTGGTCTCGACAAACTTCGGGATCTCGCCGTTGATGCGGGAGACGGGGTCGATGAGATCCGTCGGATCGAGCTGGTTGCCGCAGGCGTCGCACTGGTCACCGCGGGCGCCGGGGGTGCCGCAGATCGGGCAGGTGCCCTCGATGTACCGGTCGGGCAGGGTGCGACCGGTGGAGGGGGAGATCGCCGCCATGGTGGTCTGCTGCACCAGGTACCCGTTGTCCCGGACCGCCACGAACATGCGCTGCACCACGTCGTAGTGGTTGCGGGTGGTGGTGCGGGTGAACAGGTCGTACGACAGGCCGAGGGCGACGAGGTCCTCGACGATCAGGCGGTTGTTGCGGTCGGCGAGCTCCTTGGCGGTGATGCCCTCGGCGTCGGCGGCCACCAGGATCGGTGTGCCGTGCTCGTCAGTGCCGGAGACCATGAGCACGTCGTGCCCGGCCATGCGCATGTACCGGGAGAAGACGTCGGAGGGGACGCCGAAGCCGGCGACGTGACCGATGTGGCGGGGACCATTGGCATACGGCCAGGCGACCGCGGACAGCACAGTGCTCATGTCGACCAAGTCTACGGACGCGCGAGGGTGGCGGTGGCGCAGGGGTGTGGCACAGGGGATGTCGTGCGCGCGGGCACCGTCGGCGGCTTCGGACCGCGCGGTGTGGAGACTCGCGAATGGCGGGCATTCCCTGCCCGGATTGCGGGTGGCGGGACCGGTCGATGAGGACACGGGGTGTCCGCCACTCGTCAGGGTCACGGTGGGCCTCAGCCTCCTGAGCGGGCCCGCCCGATAGCCTGGCGATCCGGCACCCCGGTGTCACCGCGTGTCGCACCGCACCGGCGCGATGCCCGCACCGCTCCCGTGCGACACCTCGGAGTGCCGAGCATCTGCCCACCGACCATGAGGAGGTCGGACATGCCCTCGGATCGACAGCCGCACGTGACGGGCGGCCCTGCCGCTCCCCGGCCCACGCAGCCCACCCGGCCCACGCTGCAGGGACGCTTCGGGATGAGCGCCTCGACGCACTGGCTGGCGACCGCCACCGCCCAGTCGGTGCTGGAACGCGGAGGCAACGCGGCCGACGCCGCGGTGGCGGCGGGGTTCGTCCTGCACGTGGTGGAGCCCCACCTGAACGGCCCCGGGGGCGACCTGGTCGGCCTGGTGCACATGGCCGGTGACCCCGAAGGGGCGCGGGTGCTGATGGGGCAGGGTCCGGCGCCGCACCGGGCGACGATCACCCGGTACCGCGACGAGGAGGGCCTGGTCGACATCCCCGGCTCCGGCGCGCTGGCGGCCGCCGTGCCGGGAGCGGTCGACGCCTGGCTGCTGCTGCTCGCGCAGCACGGCACCTGGGACCTCGCCGACGTCCTCGAGTACGCGATCGACCTCGCGGAGAACGGGCACCCGGTGCTGGAGCGCGTGTGCACCACGATCGAGGCGATGGCGGCGTACTTCCACGAGCACTGGCCCAGCAGCGAGGCGCTGTGGTGCCCCCAGGGGCAGGTGCCGCGCCCGGGCGAGCTGATCCGGAATCCGGAGTACGCCCAGGTGCTGCGGGAACTCGTGGCAGCGGGGGAGGCGGCGACGACTCCGGAGAGGGTGGCGCGGATCGAGGCGGCCCGCGTCTGCTGGCGCACCGGGCGCGTCGCCCAGGAGATCGCTCGGTTCGTGACCCGCCCGCACCGGCACGGCGACGGCCGCGACCACGCGGGTGTGCTGACCGTCGAGGATCTGGCCGCCCCGGTCGCGAGGTTCGAGGCCCCCGTGCGGGGCCGTTTCCGCGACGTGGAGATCCTCAAAGCCGGCACCTGGACGCAGGGTCCGGTGCTGCTGGAGGCTCTCGCACTGCTCGACCCGCTGCCGGATGATCACCTCGACCCGCCCACCGCCGACGGCGCCCACCATGTCCTCGAAGCTCTGAAACTCGCTCTCGCCGACCGCGACGCCTGGTACGGCGAGGACGGGCCCGACGCGTCGGTACTCCTGGAGACCCAGCGGATCGAGGAGCGCCGGCAGCTGATCGGACGGACCGCCCGGGCCGGTGGGGAACCGGGCGATGCGGCGGGGCGCGCGCCGTGGACGCCGACGATCCGGGCGGCGGAGTCATCCGCCCCGCTGTCGGGAGAACCGACCGTGCGGGTGTCCCGCGCAGACGGCACGCCCGGTGGGGTATCCCGCACCGCCGACACCCCCGAACCCCCGACGCCGGCGACGGCCGAGAGCCGGGCAGTCCCGACCGACGCTCCCGAGCCGCCGATGCCGCGGGCGGAACGGGGCGACACCTGCCATCTGGATGTCGTGGATCGGTGGGGGAACGTCGTGGCGATCACGCCCTCCGGGGGATGGCTGCAGTCCTCTCCGACGATCCCGGGTCTGGGGTTCTGCCTGGGGACGCGCCTGCAGATGTGCTGGCTCGATGAGGCGTCCCCCTCGGCGCTGCGGCCGGGCGCCCGGCCCCGCACCACGCTCAGCCCCACTCTGGTGCAGCGCGACGGCCGCACCATCATAGCGATGGGCACCCCCGGGGGTGACCAACAGGACCAGTGGCAGCTGCCGCTGCTGCTGCGCCTGCTCGTGCAGGGCGTGCCACCTCAGCAGGCGATCGACGCCCCGATGCTCCACACCACCGCGTGCGTCGGCTCCTTCGCACCCCGGCAGCAGGAACCGTACGGCGTCGTCGTGGAGAACCGACTCGGGGAGGAGGTCATCGCGGAGCTGGAGGCACGCGGCCACCGCGTGACCCGGGCCGGTGACTGGTCCCTCGGGCGGCTCAGCGTGGTCACACGCGACCCCGACACCGGGATCCTGCAGGCGACGGCCAACCCCCGGGGTGCCCAGGGGTACGCCGCAGGGCGGTAGGTCACGCGGCGAGGGAGCCCGGTTCGCGGTCGAGCGACGATCACGGCCGTGGCGGCCGGCGGGCGCGGAGAGGTCTGCGTGGGGAGCACCACTAGGCTGGCGGCATGAGCACAGATGGTCTGACCGCTGCCCAGCAGAAGATGCGCGCCGCAGGCGTCGCCGACGCCGCGATCAACACGTTCACGCACTACTACGGCCAGCTCGCCGACGGCGTCACCGGCACGATCCCGGAGGACACCATCGAGCCGTACCTCGATCCGCCGAAGCTCGCCGACCTGACCGTCGACCCGCAGGTCGCGCAGGACGCCTTCGACAAGCTCGTGGTCATCAACCTCAACGGCGGTCTCGGCACCTCGATGGGTCTCGACGCCGCGAAGTCCCTGCTTCCCGTCCGGGACGGCAAGAGCTTCCTCGACATCATCGTCGAGCAGGTTCTCGCCGCGCGCCGGGCCACCGGGGCCCGGCTGCCGCTGCTGTTCATGAACTCGTTCCGCACCCAGGCCGACACCCTCGAGGTGCTTGCGAAGTATCCCGACCTGCCCGTCGGCGACCTGCCGTTGGACTTCCTGCAGAACAAGGAGCCGAAGCTCCGCACCGACGACCTCACCCCCGTCGAATGGCCTGCCGATCCCGACCTGGAGTGGTGTCCGCCCGGCCACGGCGACATCTACACCGCTCTGCTCGCCTCCGGGGTGCTGCAGAAGCTGCTCGACGCGGGCTTCCGCTACGCCAGCGTCTCCAACTCCGACAACCTCGGGACTGTCCCCAGCCCGGAGATCGCCGGTTGGTTCGCCTCCAGCGGCGCCCCGTACGCCGCCGAGCTGTGCCGCCGCACCGCCGCCGACCGCAAGGGCGGTCACCTCGCGATCCGCAAGGCAGACGGCCGGCTGATCCTGCGGGACACTGCACAGACGCCCGCGGACGAGATGGACTTCTTCACCGACGAGCACCGCCACCCGTACTTCCACACCAACAACCTGTGGTTCGACCTCGAGCAGCTCGCCCGGGTGCTCGAGGAACGCGATGGGGTGCTCGGGCTCCCGCTCATCCGCAACGAGAAAACGGTCGATCCCTCCGACAAGACCTCCACGCCGGTGTACCAGATCGAATCCGCGATGGGCGCCGCGATCGAGGTGTTCGAGGGAGCGAGCGCGATCGTCGTCGACCGCTCCCGGTTCCTCCCGGTGAAGGCCACCAGCGACCTGATGCTCGTGCGGTCCGACGCCTACCGCCTCACCGACGACTTCGCCCTCGTGCGGGACGTCGAGGCCGCGCCGCTGATCACCCTGGCCTCCGAGCCGTACAAGCTGGTGGGTGACTTCGACCGCCGCTTCCCGCAGGGTGTTCCGTCGCTGCGTGAGGCCCGCTCGCTCGACATCCGGGGCGACTGGACCTTCGGGGCCGACGTCACCGTGCGCGGCGACGCCGTCCTCGGCGAGGAGGGCGGGACCGTGCCCGACGGGACCGTCGTCGAGAGCTGACCCGAGACCGTCGGCGCTCTCACGCCGGAGTGCCCGCGAGCTCGACCCCCGGCGCGACGACGACCCCGACGACGAGGCGGGGCGGGGCCATCACCGGCCCCGCCCCGCCTTCTCTCAGCTCAGGTCACTCCCGACCGAGGGCGTACCCCTGACCGCCGGTGACGTCCAGCGCCTCCGGCAGCGGGTTTCCGTACCGGTGGTTCGTCGCCGACACCGCCTGCTCGTGCAGGAACGCCAGCAGCTCCACGCGGCCGCTGGCGGTCGGACCACCGGTGAACAGCGCCACCTCGGGTCGCTGGGCGATCGCCCGCAGCAGGGCGTCGTCGGCCTCGCCGAGCAGACGCACCCGCAGTCGGGTGAGGGTGCCCACTCGCGCCGCGAACTGCTCCGCGGTCTCGACCTGCACCGTGACCTCGCCGACCCCGGAGCGGCCCACGACCTCGGTCAGCGCGGCGTCGTGCACGGACACCTCGACGTCCGCACCCACGAGCGCAGCGGCGGACAGCACACGCTCCAGCTGCACCGGGGTGGTGCCGGCGGCGGCCCGCACCACCGTCGGGATCGGCAGGTACCGCAGCACGTTGATCTCCCCGTGGAGGGCCTGCACGTCGCGCGGCGCGAAGGTCGTCGCCAGGTGCTCACGGTCGCTGTGGCGGGCATCGGCCAGCCACGTCGCCTCGTCCCGGGAGGTGTCCTCGTCGGTGATGTCCACCAGGTGCACCAGGTAGTTCGGTCCACCGGCCTTGGCGGTCTGCCCGATCGCCGAGCGCTTCCACCCGCCGAACGGCTGACGCTCCACGATCGCCCCGGTGATGCCGCGGTTCACGTACAGGTTGCCGGCCTCGACCCCCTGCACCCACTGGGCGATCTCCGCCGGGTCCAGGGAGTGCAGACCCGCGGTGAGTCCGTAGCTGGTGCCGTTCTGCAGCTCCAGCGCCTCCTCCAGGGTGTCCGCATGCATGATGCCGAGGATCGGTCCGAAGTACTCCGTCTGGTGGTACTCCGACCCCTCCGTGACACCGTCGCGCACACCCGGGGACCACAGGCGACCGGAGTCATCCAGCTGCCGGGGCCGCGCCAACCAGGTCTCACCCGGACCGAGCGTCGTCAGGCCCGAGCCGAGCTTTCCGGCGGCCGGTTCGATGATCGGGCCGACCGTCGCGGTCGGATCGGTGGGCATGCCCACGTGCAGCGACAGCACCGCATCGGCGAGCTGCGCCTGGAAGCGCCGCGACCGTGACACGGACCCGACGGTGATCACGAGGCTCGCCGCCGAGCACTTCTGGCCGGCGTGGCCGAAGGCGCTGTAGGCGACATCCTTCGCGGCCAGGTCGAGGTCCGCATGCGGGGTCACCACGATCGCGTTCTTGCCGCTGGTCTCCGCCTTGATGCGCAGCTGCGGCCGCCACGACGCGAACAGCGCCGCCGTGTCGTAGGCGCCGGTGAGGATCAGCTGATCCACGCGCTCGTCGGAGATCAGCGCCCGGCCGACCTCGTTCTCCGGCACGTCCACGATCTGCACCACGTCCGCCGGCAGACCGGCCTCAGCGAGGATGTCGGCGATCATGCCGCCGCATCGCCGCGCCTGCGGGGCAGGCTTCATGATGACGGCGCTGCCGGTGACCGCCGCCGACAGCACACCGCCGACGGGGATCGCGATCGGGAAGTTCCACGGCGGCGTCACCAGGGTGATCCGGCGCGGAGTGATGCTCAGGCCCGGTTCCGCGGCGAGGCGCTCCGCCTGCTCCGCGTAGTACAGGGCGAAGTCGATGGCCTCACTGACCTCCGGGTCGCCCTGCTCCAGGGTCTTGCCGGTCTCAGAGGCCATGACCTCCAGCAGCTCGGCCCGCCGATGCGCGAGCACCTGCCCGACCCGGCGCACCGCCGCCGCCCGCTCGGACGCCGACAGGGCGCCCCAGCGGCGCTGCGCCTCGATCGCCCGCTGGAACACGGCCTCGACCTCGTCGGTTCGCTCGATGCGCGCTGCGTCGATGGTGGCGGTACCGAGGGTGGAGGTGCGGATCCGACGCGTGATCTGCTCACCCCACTGCTGGTTCGCGGCCACGGACATGTCGGTGTCGGGGGTGGAGCGGAACGCGCCCGGGCGCGCCGGCAGCGCGGCGGAACCCAGCTCCGGCAGACCGGCCGCCCGCTCCTCCGCACGGTTCTGCACGCGGTGCGTCGGCTCCGCGGTCTCGGTCAGCGCCCGCTCCAGCGCGCGGCGGAAACGACCCTCCTCGCGGCGGAACAGCTCCTCGCTGGAGTCGAGTTCGAACACCGCCGACATGAAGTTCTCCGGGGAGGCGTTCTCCTCCAGGCGCCGCACCAGGTACGACACGGCGACGTCGAACTCGCGGGGGAGACCACCGGCACATACAGGCGCATGGAGCCGACGGTCTCGCGGACCACGGCCTGCTGGCCGGGAGCCATCCCGGCGAGCATCTCGAACTCGATGCCGCTGTCCGGGGTCGGCGCGATGCCCCGCTCCGTCATGAGCAGGTAGGCGAAGGCGGCGTCGAACAGGTTGTGCCCGGCGATGCCCAGGTGCACGGCCTTCAGCTTCTCCGGGTCGATGGCGTCCAGCAGCACCCGCTTGTACTGGGCGTCGGACTCCTCCTTGGAGCCGAAGGTCGCCAGCGGCAGACCCTTCAGGGACGCATCGACACGCTCCATGGCGAGGTTGGCGCCCTTCACCACGCGCACCTTGATCGGGGCGCCGCCGCGGGCCACGCGGTCCTGCGCGAAACGCAGCAGACGCGCCATCGCGGCGGAGGAGTCCGGCAGGTACGCCTGCAGCACGATGCCGGCGGGCAGGGACATCAGCTCCGGACGATCCAGCAGCTTCTCGAACACCTCGAGAGTCAGCTCCAGATCGCGGTACTCCTCCATGTCCATGTTGATGAACGTGGTGGGGGAGGTGCGGGCCGCGTCGAGGTACAGCGGCAGCAGCGTCTCGACGATGTGGTCGACGGTCTCCTGCGCCCCCCACAGCGACAGGTGGTCAACGATCGAGGAGACCTTGATGGAGACGTAGTCGACGTCCTCGCGCTGCACCAGGGTGCGCACACCCTCCAGGCGACGGTTCGCCTCGCGGGCGCCGAGGACGGCCTCGCCGAGCAGGTTGATGTTCAGCTCGGTGCCCTGGGCGCGCAGACGGGCGATCGAGCGGGCCAGCATGGGGTCTCGGGAGTCCAGCACCAGGTGGCCGACCATGCCGCGCATGACCGCGGCGGCGGTGCGGACCACCACGTCGGGGGCGACGTGGGAGGCGGTACCGCCGAGACCGACGATGCGGCGCAGGGGCGCGGGCAGGAACGACGGCGGATCGGCGGCGAGGCGGCGCAGCTCCGCGGCGGCGGCGCGGGGGTCCTCCGTGCGGATCACGCGATCCACGAACGCCACGGTGAACTCCAGGCCCTTCGGGTCCTTCAGCAGCTCCGCCAGCATCGTCGCCGCGGCGGGCGTGGGGCGGTGGGATGCGGCCTGCACCCAGGTGCGCACCTGCTCCGTGACCTGTTCCGGGGTGACGGTGGTGGCCAGGGCCGGCTGTGCCTGCGTCAAGGGTGTCTCCTTCGACAGTGGGCGCGACGGGGGTCCCGGCGCGCGGTGGGGTCGTCCGGTGGGACGGCGCTCATCCTATGAGTCGGCCGGAGCCCACGACCGGGCCCGTGGGCCCGATCTCGATCACACTACGTCCGCGGCGGAGACCACCGGGTATCGGATGGGACCGGAGGTGGCGATCGACCCCATCGAACGGCCGCGGGGCCTCGCCTTCCGTGCGTGATCCGAGACAGCCCCAGTCCCGATGTGACACGATCGACGTGCATCTGCGGGGCCGGGGCCCGGTCGGCCCTCGGTCCAGCCCCCTCTCATCCCTGGGAAGGACACCACCATGAAGAAGGTCATCCTGTTCATCGGTCTCGCCGTCGGGTTCGTGCTCGGCTCGAAGATGGGCCGTGAACCCTACGAGAAGATCGAGTCCGCCGTCCGCGGTGTCGCCGAGGACCCGACCGTCCGCGCCAAGGCCGACGAGGCCAAGCAGAAGGCCACGCAGCTGGCGCAGGACGCCGCTGCCACCGCCAAGGAGAAGGCCCCCGGCGTCGCCGATCAGGTGAAGGCCACCGTGGCCCAGGGCACCTCCGCCGTCAAGGACAAGGTCTCCGGCGGCTCCTCCGACACCTCCACCGGTGCGGACCTGCCCACCGGTGACGTCGACGGCGTGGCCGGCGGCGACGCCCAGGTGGGGGACAAGCCGCTCGGCGCCTGATCCGGCGGCGCGCGCCGCAGCGCGCCCGATCCCCTTTCCGTCCGCCGGTCAGGCGGACGCTCGCGGCGGGTGTGGTGGTCCGATGACCGCGGCACCCGCCGCGCTCTGCTCCTGCATGAAGCACTGCCCGCACAGCGACTCGTACGTCACACTGCCCGCGCCGTCGATCGCCACCTGGTCCCCATGGAACACGTGACGCCCGTCCACCACGCGGCAGTTGAACTCCGCCTGGCGGCCGCAACGGCACATCGTCGGGAGCTTCTCGAAGTTGTCGGCCAACTGGAACAGACGGCTCGACCCCGGGAACTGGCGGGTGAGGAAGTCGGTGCGCAGGCCGTAGCAGATCACGGAGATGTCATCGACCTTCGCGACCAGGAACAGCTGGTCGATCTGCTCGGGCCGGAGGAACTGCGACTCATCCACCAGCACGCAGTGCAGCGGGCGCAGACCCCGCCGGTCGGCCTCCACCCGGATCGCCTCGCGCAGATCCTCCTCGGCGCCGATGAGCACATCGACGCGGCGGCGCGCACCCCCGCGTGCCACCACCCAGTCCTCCCCCTTGGTGTCCAGGGCGGGTTTCACGGTGATCGTCGCGAGTCCCCGCTCGGCGTAGTTGTACGCGGTCTTGATCAGGGTGTCGGACTTCCCGGAGTTCATCGCCCCGTACTTGAAGTGCAGCTTGGCCACGCAGGTCCTCCGGGTCAGCAGCGGAATGGTCCGGCCGGGCGCCGACTGGCGCGGCCGGGAGCGCCCTGCAGTCTACGAGGCTGACGGGGTCGGGGCGGGGCGTCAGCGATCCAGACGGGCGGTGGATACTGGGCGCATCCCCGAGGCCCTGGAGGTGCCGTGAGTTCTCCGTCGGGTGACGGCGCCCGCCCGAGCGGGCAGCGCAAGCCCCTGACCCGACCCAGCAGCGCTCACCGCAGCGGGCGGGAGGCCCTCAGCCGGCGCCTGGCCGCGGGCGATCCCCGCAGCGATCAGGAACCGACGCGTCGCATCCCCGTCGGCCTCAGCTCCTCCTCCGTCTTCCCCCTCGGGCTCGAGCACTGCTTCCGGATCAGCGCGGAGCTCGGGTACGACGGTGTCGAGGTGATGGTGTCGGTGCCGAAGGACACCCGCGACGCCGCCACCCTGCGGGAGTATTCCCAGCGCTACGAGCAGCCGATCCTGTCTCTGCACGCCCCCACGCTGTTCTTCCTGCAGAGCGTGTGGGGCCTGTCGCCGTGGCCGAAGATCACCCGCACCGTGGAGCTGGCTCAGGAGCTCGGCGTCCCGACGGTCGTGGCGCATCCGCCGTTCCGCTGGCAGGGCAGCTACGCCCGTGAGTTCGTCGACGGCGTCGCGCGGCTTGAACGGGAGAGCGGTGTGGCGATCGCCGTGGAGAACATGTACCCATGGCGGCTGGGGGTGCGCGAGGCGATGATCTACCTGCCCGATCATGACCCCACCGACGAGGACTACGCCCACGTGACCGTGGACCTCTCCCATGCGGCCACCGCCGGGGATGACGCCCTCGCGATGATCGACCGCCTGGGGGACCGGCTCACCCACCTGCATCTGGCCGACGGCAGCGGTACCACCACCAAGGACGAACACCTGCCGCCGGGGGAGGGGAACCAGCCCTGCGCGGAGGTGCTGCGTCGGCTCGCGAACCGCGGCTGGGGCGGCTCCGTGCTGCTGGAGGTGAGCACCAGCGGCTCCGAGGAGAAGCGGCGGGAGACCCTGCGCCAGTGCCTGCTCTTCGCCCGCCACCACCTCGGGCACCACCTGGAGATCCCCGAGGCCCGGTGACCGCGCGCGCCGAGAGGCGCCCCGGGGCCGGATGGCGAGCCGAGTCGGGGGGCGCACCGGCGTGGCGGCCACCACCTGCTCGGGCATCGGTCAGGTGACCGGTGGGACAATGGGACCCCCGTGCCCGGGGAGACATCACTACGCCCACAGAAGGACGGACGAGGCGAGGCGTGAACGGCAACACCACCATCCAGCATCGCAACACGGCGCTGCTCGCCGTCGAGGCCACCGAGGCGCAGGTTCCCGTGACCTCCGACGAGATCGACGAGATGCTCGCCCCCGCGCGGCGTCGGCTGCGTCTGCCCAAGGGCGTGCTGCAGCGCGTGGCGGGGGTGTACGAGCGGCGCTGGTGGCGTGACCCGGAGAACGGTTGGCGCCAGGGCATCGTCCTGGCCGCCGAGCGGGCCCTCGCCCACGCCGGGATCACCCGCGACCAGGTGGGCCTGATCATCAACGCCTCGGTGTCGCGGCAGAACCTCGAACCGGCCGTCGCCACCAGCGTCCACCATGCGCTCGGGCTGCCGATCTCCGCGATGGACTTCGACATCACCAACGCCTGCCTCGGCTTCGTCAACGCCATGACGATGGCCGCCGGCATGATCGACACCGGGCAGATCGAGTACGCCCTGGTCGTCGGTGCCGAGGACGTCGAGCGCGTGCAGCGCGGCACTATCGAGCGTCTCAACTCCAAGGGCGCCACCCGGGCCGATTTCAACAACCAGTTCGCCTCCCTCACCCTCGGCTCCGGTGCCGCCGCGGCGGTGCTCGGCCCCGCCGACCGCCACCCCGAGGGCCACCGCCTGGTGCGCACCCATGCCCGTGCCGGCACAGAGCACCACGAGCTGTGCATCGGCAACATGCACGACATGCGCACCGACTCCGAGGGGCTGCTGGAGAACGGCATCTCCCTGATCATGGACACCTGGCGGGCCGCGAACGAGGGCGGCGCCGATCTGCGCTCCGTCGACCACTGCATCCCCCACCAGGTCTCCATGGTGTACACCCGCAACTTCGCGAAGATCAGCGGTGTGGGCATGGAGAAGATCCCGGTGACCTTCCCCGACTGGGGGAACGTCGCCGCGGAGGCCGTGCCCATGACCCTCGCCAAGCATCAGCCGAACATCCAGCGCGGCGACCGGGTGCTGCTGCTGGGTGTCGGTTCCGGACTCAACACCGCCTTCATGGAGGTCACGTGGTGAATCGCCGCTCCGACGACGGCACCGAGGTCCCTGCGCTGCCGGGGGTCGACCCGAGGCTCTCGCGACGGATCGAGGTGCGCGACCACACCGGTGAGCGCCGCCGCTGGCACCTGCTGGACTCCGCCCCGCTGCTCGCGGAGCGCGGCATCCGGCCGGTCGGCACGATCCTCGCGGTGCATGGCAACCCGACGTTCTCGTTCCTGTTCCGCTCCCTGTTCACGCAGGATCTGCCGTGGCGGGTCATCGCCGTGGACCAGCTGGAGATGGGCTGGTCGGAGCGCACCGGTATCACCCGCCGCCTGCAGGACCGCATCACCGACCTGTCGATGCTCACCGACGCCCTCTCCCTGCACGGGCCGATCGTGACCATCGGTCATGACTGGGGCGGTCTGGTCTCCGTCGGCTGGGCGCTGGACAACCGCCACGACGTCGTCGGCATGGTCCTCACCAACACGGGGGTGCACCAGGAGCTCGACCAGAAGCTCCCCGCCGCCCTGCAGCTGGCGACGAGCCCCGCGGTGCTGCCCGCCACCACGTCGATCAGCGACGCATTCCTGCGCACCACCCTCGCACTGCACCCGCAGCTCACCCCGGAGGTGCGGGAGGCGTACCTGGCGCCGTATCGCGTCCGGGCACGTCGCCGCGGCATCGAGGCCTTCGTGGCGGACATCCCCGCCGCCGCCGACCACCCCAGCCGCGCCACCATGGACCGCGTGGCCGAGGACCTGCGCGGCCTGGACGTGCCGACCCTCATGGTGTGGGGGCCGAAGGACGTCACCTTCTCCGATCGTTTCCTGCGCGACCTGCTGGACCGGGTGCCGCATGCCGACGTGCACCGCTACGAGGGCGCCTCCCACCTGGTGTGGGAGGACCGGCCCGTCGCCGCCCTGGTCGCCGACTGGCTGCGCGACACCTTCGGGGAGGACCCGCAGCACGCCGAGCGACCGCAGCATCGTGCGGTGTCCGACGCCGCCGAGCAGGCCCCGCCGATGCACCTGGGGGAGGCGATCATCCGCCACGCCGCGGATCCGCTGCACCGCCATGAACCCGCCGTGGTGGAGATGACCGGCACCGGTCCCGGACGCACCATCAGCTGGGGCCAGCTGGCCACCCGCGTCGAGGATCTCGCCGCCGGGATGCTCGCCCACGGCATCCGCCCCGGCCAGCGTCTCAGCATCCTCGTGCCGCCGGGGGCGGACCTCACCGCCGTGCTGTACGCCAGCCTGCGGATCGGTGCGGTCGCGGTGATCGCCGACGCCGGCCTCGGCGTCGAGGGACTCACCCGCGCCGTCATCGGCTCCCACCCCGACCACATCATCGGCATCCCGAAGGCGCTGGCCGCGGCCCGGACCCTCGGCTGGCCGGGCCGACGGATCTCCGTCGCGCAGCTGCCGACGATCGACCGGCGCGTCCTCGGCGTCGACACCAGCATCGCGCAGCTCGCCGCGGAGGGTCGCCGCATGCGGGAGCTCGGGGCCCCGCTCGACCAGCCCTGGCCAGATCAGGACGCCGATGCCGCCGTGCTGTTCACCTCCGGCTCGACCGGGCCGGCGAAGGGCGCCGTGTACACCCACCGCCAGATGGGGGCCATGTTCGCCGCTGTCGGTGACACCCTCGGGCTGCAGCCGGAACGCGGGCTCGTCGCCGGGTTCGCGCCCTTCGCGCTGCTCGGCCCGGCCCTCGGCGCGCCGTCGGTGGTGCCCGACATGGATGTCACCCGGCCCGGGGAGCTCACCGCCGCGGCCCTGGCCGACGCCGTCGAGACCCTGGGTGCGCCCGCGGTGTTCACCGCCCCCGCGGCGCTGCGCAACATCATCGCCACCGCCGGTCCGCTCAGCGACCACCAGCGGGAGGTCCTCGCCCGGGTTCCGAGCTTCTTCTCCGCCGGGGCGCCGATTCCCGCGCACCTGTTGGAGGAGCTGCGGGATGTCCTGCCGAACGCCCGGGCCCTCACTCCGTATGGGATGACGGAGTGCCTCGCGGTGACCGCCATCGACCTCGACGGCATCCGCGCCGCCGGGGAGGGCGACGGCGTCGTCGTCGGGCGGCCGGTGCCGCGCGTGCGGGTGGCGATCCAGCCCCTGGACGACAGCGGACGCCCCGCGGGGGAGCCCACCGACCGCCCCGGCGTGGTCGGCGAGATCCTGGTGCAGGCGCCACACGTGCGTGACCGCTACCTCATGCTGTGGGGCACCACCCGCGAATCGTCCCGGGTGCCGGGATGGCATGCCACCGGGGACGTCGGGCACCTCGATGCCGATGGCCGCCTGTGGGTGGAGGGCCGCGTGGCCCACGTGATCGCCGCTGCCGACGGGCTGCTCACCCCGGTGCGGGTCGAATCGGCCGCCGAGAGCGTGCCGACGGTGCGCCGGGCCGGAGCCGCCGCGGTGGGCCCCCGCGGCACCCAGCAGCTGGTGGTCGTCGTCGAGACCGTCGAGGAGGCACGGCCCGGGACCCCGACGCGGCCGCGAGCCGCCTCGACCGCCCTGCAGGAGGCCGTCCGGCGGGCGGTGCGGGAGGCGACCGGTCATGACGTCGTCGCCGTGTTCACCACCCGCACCCTGCCCACCGACGTGCGTCACAACTCGAAGATCGACCGGGCGCGCCTGTCACGCTGGGCCGAGGACAGCCTCGCCGGGCGGGTGGTGCCGCTGTGACCGTGCTGGTGACCGGCGCCTCCGGGATGCTCGGACGCACCGTCGCGGAGACCCTGAGGGACCGTGGCGAGCAGGTGCTGACGTTCCAGCGCCGACCTGCCGGCATCCCCGGCACGCGCGACATCACCGGCTCCCTCACCGACCCCGCGGCGGTGCGCCGCGCGGTCGAGGGGGCCGACGCGGTCATCCACCTCGCGGCGAAGGTCGGGATCGCCGGCACCGAGGCGGACTTCGCCCGCGTCAACATCGACGGCACCCGCACCCTGGTGGAGGCCCTGCAGGCGCAGGGCGGCGGCCGGCTGGTGAACATCTCCTCCCCCTCGGTGGCGCACCTGGGCCGCGCCATCGTCGGCCTCGGTGCCACGCCGCCTGACCCGCAGCGCGCCCGCGGCCCCTACGCCCGCACCAAGGCCGCCGCGGAACAGCTGGCCATGGCGGCCGACGGTCAGCACGGACTGCTCGTCACCTCCATCCGCCCCCACGTGGTGTGGGGACCGGGTGACACGCAGCTCGTCGGGCGGATCGTGGAACGCTCCGCCGCCGGGCGCCTGCCACTGCTCGACGACGGACTCGCCCTCATCGACACCACCTACGTCACCAACGCGGCCGACGCCATCGTCGCCGCGCTCGACCGCCTCGACGAGGTCCACGGGGAGAGCTTCGTGGTGACCAACGGTGAGCCCCGGACCGTCCGGGACGTGCTCGGAGGCTGGTGCGATGCCGCCGGGGTGCCGCGCCCCCGGTGGAAGGTCCCCGGGTCGGTCGCCCGCCTGGCCGGGCGGGTGATCGAGAACGTCGTCGCCGCCCTGCCTGGGGAGAAGGAACCACCGATGACGGAGTTCCTCGCCGAGCAGCTGTCGACCGCCCACTGGTTCGACCAGCGCACCACCCGGGAGCGGCTGCAGTGGACCCCTGCGGTCAGCCTCGACGAAGGATTCGCCCGGGTGGCCGACTGGTACCGTGCCCACCCGGTCTCCTCGCGAGGGTGAGGACTCTCGGAGCCCCCACCGGGCCCCGTGACCTGTGATACTGGGATGCGGCGCGGACCGGGATCCGGCCCTGCCGCCACCACCCCCCGTCACTGCGCTCCGAGGAGCAGACCATGAGCCCCGATCCCCGCGACCCGGACAGCCCGGTGCGGACCACTGCCGCTGTCGACCCGTCGGGAGCCCCCGCTGGACCGGGCGGCGGAGCCGTCGCCGTGGATGAGGTCGATGTTCTCGACCCCGCTGAGGAGGAGGCTCTGCGCGCCGAGATTGACGCCGAGCTCGCCGCGGAGCGTCGCGCCCGCCGCCGCGCCCCCGACCGGCTGACCGGAGCGGTGCTGGTGATCGGGTCGCTGGTCGGCTGGATCGCCTCCGTCATCCTGTTCATGGAGCGGCTGTTCCTGGCGGCGAACCCCGGGGCGAAACTCAGTTGCGACATCAGCCCGTTCGTCTCCTGCGGCGGCGTGATGCAGTCCTGGCAGGCGAACACCTTCTACATCCCGAACATGGCGGTGGGCCTCGGCGGTTTCGCGATCATGGGTGCGGTGGGCTCGCTGCTGCTGTCCCGGGCGGTGTTGCCGCGCTGGTTCCGCTGGGCGTCCCTGGGGGGCACCACGTTCGCCTTCGCCTTCGTGCACTGGCTCGCGATCAACGCGATCTTCATCCTGGGCAAGCTCTGCCTCTGGTGCATGGTGGTGTGGACCGCCACCGCCCCGATGTTCTTCGTGAATCTCGCCCACGCGATCGAGGACGGGCAGCTGCGCCTACCCGCCCCGGTGGCCCGCGTGCTGCGGCACTGGGTGGTGTGCACCCTGCTGTGGTACCTGCTGGTGATCCTGGTGATCGCCGTGATCTTCGGCCGACGTTTCCTCGCCTGGTGGGGAATGCTCTGATCCACTGATCCGAGCCCGACTCCCGCTGCGTTTCCTCCCCAGGGGCCGGGTATCCCCAGCGCGACGACGGGGCCGCGCGCGTGGTGCGGGAGGCGCCTAGCGTCCGGGGCATGAGTCGACTCAGCCCCGTTCCCCCCGGCCGTCGCGTCGGGCCACGCCACCGCGCCGCCGTGGACACGGCACCCGCCCCGGAGGCGGAACCCCTGGTGGAGGTGCGCGATCACCGGGAGACCGTGCGCAGACCGTGGTGGCAGGACATCCCCCGCCCCAGCGCCGGGAGCATCGGCGGCGTGGCCGTGCTGCTGGTCGTCGCGGGCGGTGCCGTGCACCTGGCGACCGCCGGGACCGCCCTGCCGCCGGCCGACCTCGGTCTGGACCAGCCGCCATCGGCCGCGGCCACGGAGAGCGCCCGCGCTGAGGAGATCGCCGGCGGGGCGGTGACGCCGTCCTCCTCGGAGGCGGCGCCCGCGGGAACATCGCCACCGGGAGCGTCCGCACCGCCGGCACCCCCCGTGCCCGTCCCCGCCGACCCCGGTGCGACGGAACCGGCGCCGGGTCCGCTGATCGTGCACGTCACCGGGGCCGTAGCCACCCCGGGCATCGTCCGTCTCAGTCCCGGGGCGCGGGTCGCTGACGCGGTCGACGCCGCCGGGGGCACCACGACGGAGGCGGACCTGCAGCAGGTGAACCTGGCCCGGCCGGTCGTCGACGGGGAGCAGGTGCACGTGCCGCGGCCGGGGGAGGAGCCTCCCCTCACGGCCTCCGGGCCCGCCGGGCCGAGCTCCGCACCGGGCGCGGGGACCGGCCACGATGTCGGCACGTCACCGGAGTCGGGCACCGGCGGCGGGGAGGTGGACGGCTCGGGATCGTCACGGGTGAACGTCAACACGGCCGATGCCGCCGCGTTGGAGGAACTGCCGGGCATCGGCCCCGCCCTGGCGCAGCGCATCATCGACCACCGCACCACCAACGGGCCCTTCACCTCCGTGGACCAGCTCGATGAGGTCTCCGGCATCGGGCCGGCGATCCTCGCCGACCTGCGGGACCGGGTCACGGTGTGACCGGCCCGGCCACCACCGCGGGGAGGGACACCCGTCGACGGGGTCCGGAGCTGCGACTGCTGCCCGCGGCGGGCGTGGTGTGGGCGGCGGCCATCACCGGATCCCACACCGGGGTGCGGGGTGCCGCAGCGGTGATCGCGGCGGTCCTCGCCACCGCCGGGATCATCGGCCTGCTGGTGCCCGATCGTGGCCTGCGACGGGCCCTCCTGCGCCACGGTGCCCTGCTGCTCGTGCTCACGGTGCCGCTGCTGCCGTCCGTGCAGACGACGACGGCGACCCGCGTGACCCTCGAGGGCGCCGGCGCTCGTGGGGCGATCCTCACCGGGCAGGTGCGACTGCTGGGCGAACCACGAACGGCCACACCCCCGGCATGGGCCACGGAGGATGCGGCCGCCCCCGCAGGGCGTCTCGCCACCGCCCGGCTGGAAGGCGGTCCCGTGCGGATCGGCTCCCGCGAGGTCATGCTGCCGCGGGGCACCCGGGTGATCCTGCGGGACACGGACGGGATGCCCCTGGGTGCAGCCCGCGCCGGGGACGTGCTCGAGGTGCGCGGCAGCCTGCGCATCGACGGCACCTACCGCGAACTGCGGATCAGCTCGGCCCGGACGGTGCAGCGGGAGACGGGTCCCCGTGCGGTGCTGCGCGCCCATGCCCTGCGCAGCACCGCGCATCTCCCGCCGGACGTCGCCGCCCTGGTGAGAGGCATGAGCATCGGCGACACCCGCGGCCTGAGCCAGGACACCGAGGAGGCGATGCGCCGCTCCGGGATCTCCCACCTCGTGGCCGTCTCCGGAGCGAACATCGCCCTGATCCTCGGAGCCGTCGTGGGCCCGCTCCTTCTGCTCGGAGTGCCGCGGCGGACGCGACTGGCGGTCGGTGCCCTCGCCGTCACCGGATACGTGGTGCTCGTCGGGCCGGAACCGAGCGTGCTACGGGCCGCCACCATGGCCGCACCGCTCCTGCTGGCCCGGGCGCTCGGCCACCGCGCCCACGCCACCGCCTGCCTCGCCCTGACCGTGCTGATCTGGGCCCTGCACGATCCGGGCACCGCCGCCGGCATCGGTTTCGTGCTGTCCGCCCTCGCCACGGCGTCGATCCTGCTTCTCGTGCCTCCGGCCGCACGTCTTCTGCGTGATCTCACCGGCAGTCACCTGCCCGGCTCGGTCGCGGCCACGGTGGCGGTGCCGCTGGTGGCGCAGATGGTCTGCACCCCCGTCCTGGTGCTGCTGGCGCCGGAGATGTCCGCCTGGTCAGTGCTGGTGAACCTTCTGGTTGCACCGCTGGTGCTGCCCGCCACCCTCGGTGGTGTCGCGGCGGTGCTGCTCGGGCCCTGGTGGCCGGCCGCGGCGCGGTGCTGCGCGACGGTCGCCGGGGGCGCCGCGGAGATGATCGTCCGAATCGCCCGAGCGGCCGCAGAGCTCCCCGGTGCCCGGATCCCCCTGCCCGACGGGCCCCGCGGAGCCCTCCTCGCCACCGGGGTCCTTCTCGCCCTGGCCGTCGCCGCGGCCCTGCGGCACCGCCGGCCGGTGAGGTGGCTCCTCGCCGCCGTGCTCGTCGCCCAGCTGACGGTGCCGGTGCTGCAGCGCACCCCCTGGGGGCCCACCCCGGACTGGCAGGTGGCACTGTGCGACGTCGGGCAGGGCGACGCCCTGCTCATCCGCCCGGCACCGACCACGACCGTCCTCATCGACACCGGACCTGATCCGGAGAATCTGCGCCGCTGCCTGGACCACCTGCGGGTGGAAAACATCGACCTGCTGGTCCTCACCCACCCCCACGCCGACCACACCGGCGGGATCCCGGCCCTCACCGGGGGACGCATCCCTGCCGCACAGTGGGTCTGCCCCCTGCCGGAGGCCCGCAGCGCCGTCGTGCCCGGGGTGCCGGTGCGGGCGGTGCAGCGCGGGGACGCCACCCGCCTCGGACAGGCGACCGTGGAGGTGCTGTGGCCCCCGGATGCCTCCCAGGCCCGGGCGGCGTCCGCCGCCGAGACAGGTGGGGGAGAGGATGATGACGCCAACGACTGCTCCGTCGTCCTGGATGTCCGCCTGCACGGCGGCCCGCGGATCGTCGCCCTCGGGGACCTCGAACCCGTGGCGCAGCGACGCCTGGCCGAGCTGCAGCCCGGCCCCGCCGCCGTGGTGAAGGTGGCCCACCACGGATCCCGACGCCAGGATGCCGGGCTCTACCGGCAGCTGTCCCCGCGGCTCGCCCTGATCGGTGTCGGCCGGGACAACAGCTTCGGCCACCCGACCGCGCATACCCTGGATCTGCTGCGCAGCAGCGGCGCCGGGGTGGTGCGCACCGACGAGCACGGCACCGTGGTGCTGCCGCGCGGGGATCTGCTGGCCCCTCGGTCTGTCACCGCTCCCCGATAGGATCGGCGCGGTCCGCGGGGACTGAGGAGAGGGAGGGCATGAGCGACGTCGAATGGCACAGCGTGACGCCGGCGCCGATCGTGCTGCTGCACGGCAGCGAGTCGCTGCTGGCCCAGCGCGCCCTGGAACGGCTGAAGGAGCTGGCCCGCACCCGCGACCCCGAGGTCGCGTTCCACGAGATCACCTCCGAGGGAGCCACCGCAGGGGCGCTCAGCGCGGTCACCAGCCCCTCGCTCTTCGGTGAGGCCCGGTTCGTCGTCGTCCCGGATCTGCAGAGCGCCCCCGAGCCGCTGATCACTGAGATCGACGCCTACCGCAGCGCGCCGGAACCCGACGTCACCCTGGTGCTGATCCACCGCGGCGGCAACCGCGCCAAGAAACTCCTCGACGCACTGCGCAAGGACCGGACTATCCCCCGGGTGCCGTGCAACCCGATGAAACGCCCCGCTGACAAACAGACCTTCGTCATGGCGGAGTTCACCCGGCAGGCACGGCGCATCCGGCCCGAGGCCGCTGCGGCCCTGGTCGACGCCTTCGGCTCCGACCTCTCGGAGCTCGCCGCCACCGCCCGGCAGCTGCTCGAGGACACCACCCCCGAGGACGGGTCCACTCCGCCGCCGCTCGACCTCGACGACGTCCGTACGGTCACCGCCGGGCGAGTCGAGACCACCGCCTTCGCGGTGGCCGACGCCGCCCTCGCCGGGCGGGAGTCCGACGCCACCCGGCTGCTGCAGCAGGCACTCCTGGGCGGCGTCGACCCGGTGCCGCTGGTCGCGGCGGTCGCCTCCAAAGTGCGGGGCGTGGCGAAGGTCAGGGCCCCCGGGGCTAATGCCGCAACCCTCGGCATGCCCGACTGGATGGTGCGCAACCTGCAGCGCGATGCCCGCGCCTGGTCCGACCGGGGGCTCGCCCTCGCCCTGGAGGCCGTCGCGCAGACCGACCATGAGATCAAGGGCGCGGGCCGGGATCCTGCCTGGTCACTGCAACGGATGATCCAGCGGATCGTGCGCTCCCGACGCACTCGCTGAACGTCACCACATGCGACAGCGCCCCGCACGGTGAACCGTGCGGGGCGCTGTCGGGGCCGGGTCAGATGCCCGAGCAGAGGTCGAGGATCAGGCCTTGGCCTTGGCGACCAGCTTCGCGAGACCGGACTTGCGGTTCGCGGCCTGGTTCTTGTGGATCACGCCCTTGGAGACGGCCTTGTCCAGCTTGCGGGAGGCGGCCTTCAGCGACTCCTCGGCGGCGGCGGTGTCACCGGCGGCCACGGCGGTGCGGACCTTGCGGACGTAGGTCTTCAGCTCGCTCTTGTACGCCTTGTTGCGCTGGCGGGCCTTCTCGTTGGTCTTGATCCGCTTGATCTGGGACTTGATGTTTGCCACGTGGAACTCTTTCCGTCCTGCGTCGATGGGTCGTCGAGGGGCCGAGGTGCGGGACCCGACGGGGACCGGCGGTGGGGTTCGCCTGGAGACGTCGGGACCGGGTCGCCGCCCCGATCACGCGCCCGGGTCGCACCGGACGCGGTCTCCCGGACACGGAAGGGAGCCGCCCAGTGCGCACACCGGTCGGTATGCACGCATACAGCAGGTCAGGCTACCAGAACAGCTCCGGCTGCCCCGCGGTGACCAGGGGTGGTCTGCGTCCCATCCGGGCCCACGGTCAGACCCGCCAGCCATGCTCCTGGATGAGGGCGCGCGCCACGCGCTCGTACCGGGCGCGGTCCAGCCGGTCCCCCTCCCGCCGCACGGCCTCCACCGGCAGACGCAACAACCGGTCGATCCGCACCTCCGAGGGGCGCCGCTGGCGGTCCCATGCCCCGGTGCCGATATCCACCCAGCGGTGCCCGTGCTCGTCGACATGATCGCCGCTGCCGCGGTCGCGGCTGGTGAGCATCAGCGCCACGAGCACCTGACCGCTGCCGTCGCTGCCTCCGAGCCGCGCCTCCTCACGGGCGAGCACCAGCACCGGGCGATCCTTGCCCCGGCCGGGATCCTCCTCGAAGGGCACCCACGACCACACGATCTCCCCGGGGTCCGCGGCCGCATCATCATGCGGCGCGTACTCCAACCGCACCGGGACCCGCGCGTCACGGTCGGCGAGCACCCGGTGGACCACCGCATCGGCGGTTCCCGACGAGGCACGTCCCGTGCCGGCGCTCCCGGTCGATCGGGCACTCTGGCCGCCGCGGTGCGGGCCGCCACCGTGGGGAGCACTCTGGTCACCGCCGAGCGGCTCTGTGCCGCCCCGCTGCGCCTCGAGCAGGCGACGCTGCGCGGCACGCATGGCGGAATCGGCGAGTCGGCGGGCACCGCGCTGCACGTTCGGGTTCTGCAGAACGGTCCGCGCCAGGCGGACGAGGACGGATCGGTTCGGCATGTGCACCTCCGGGTCGATCGTCGGACCCTCCCATCCTGCCCGAGCGTGCCTGGACGCCGTGGTCCGGTGAGCCCGCGACGGGGGATGCGCTTAGATTGGGGGGCATGTCAGGCGCGTCACTGTTCAGCGGATATGAGCCCGGTGGTGACGGCGACGAGATGATCGCCGCCGACGGCACCGTGCGTGAGACCTACGCCGGCCTCCACGCCGGTCTCACCGACCTCGGCGTCGAGGAGTTCGGGGCCCGCTCGGAATCGCTCGCCCGCTCCTACCTCGCGCAGGGCGTGACCTTCGACTACGCCGGGGAGGAACGGCCGTTCCCGATCGACGCAGTACCGCGGGTGATCGCCCCCGAGGAATGGGCACGGGTGTCGGTCGGCATCGCGCAGCGGGTGAGGGCACTCGAGGCGTTCCTGGACGACCTCTACACCGAGCAGAGGGCCATCGGCGACGGCGTCGTCCCCGCGGAACTCGTGAGTTCCTCCACCTATGTGGTCGAGGCGATGCGCGGCTACCGGCCGCCGAACGGTGTGCGCATCCACATCTCCGGGATCGACCTGGTGCGCGACGGCTCCGGCGGTTTCCGGGTGCTGGAGGACAACGTGCGCACCCCCAGCGGCGTCAGTTACGTGCTGTCGAACCGCCGCGCCATGACGCAGACCTTCCCGGAGCTGTTCGCCCGCTACAGCGTCCGCCGGGTCGACGAATACCCGGGCCGGCTGCTGCGGGCGCTGGAGGCCGCCGCCCCGGAGAGCGCCGGAGGGGACCCGACGGTCGTGGTGCTCACCCCCGGCCGCTACAACAGCGCCTACTTCGAGCACTCCCTCCTGGCCCGCACCATGGGCGTCGAACTGGTCGAGGGCAGCGACCTGGTGGTCCGCAACGACCGCGTCTACATGCGCACCACCGCCGGTCTGCAGCGCGTCGACGTGATCTACAAGCGCACCGACGACGACTTCCTCGACCCGGAGGTGTTCCGGCCCGACTCCATGCTCGGGGTGCCGGGCCTGATCCGGGCGGTGCTCGCCGGGACCGTGGTGCTCGCCAACGCCGTGGGCAACGGCATCGCCGACGACAAGCTCACCTACACCTACGTGCCGGACCTCATCCGCTACTACCTGCGGGAGGAACCGGTGCTGCCGAACGTCGACACCTGGCGCCTGGAGGAGGACCATGCCCGCGAGGAGGTCCTCGACCGCCTCGAGGAACTGGTCGTGAAGCCGGTCGACGGCTCCGGCGGCAAGGGCATCGTCATCGGCCCCCGCGCCACCCGCGCCGAACTCGACGAGCTGCGGGCCCGGTTGGTGGCCGATCCGCGCGGCTGGATCGCCAAGCCGATCGTGCAGCTGTCCACCATCCCCACCCTGGTGGAGGACGGGCCCGAACCCCGTCATGTGGACCTGCGGCCCTTCGCGCTGAACGACGGGGAGGACGTGTGGGTGCTGCCCGGGGGACTGACGCGGGTGGCGCTGCCGCGCGGCGAGATGATCGTGAACTCCTCCCGCGGCGGCGGGTCGAAGGACACCTGGGTGCTGGCGGGGGAGCGGCCCACGCTGGTGCAGGTGCCGACCCCCACCGGGGTGATCTCGCGCGTCGATGCCGCCGGCACCGATGAGCAGCTCGAGGATGGCGACATGGACCGCGACGACGAGCGTCTCGCTGAACCCGCACCCATCACCGCCGCGATCCCCATGATCGTGGTGGAGCAGCCGGTCGACGGCGCCACCGACCAGCACGCCACCGACCCGCACCCCACCGACGAGGAGGCCCGCTGATGCTGTCCCGGATCGCCGACTCGCTGTACTGGATCGGCCGGTACGTCGAGCGGGCCGACCAGACCGCCCGCATCCTCGACGTCGACCTGCAGGTGCTCGCGGAGGACGCCACCCGTCCCGCCGAGGACCGGCTGCAGGAGATCCACCGCATGTTCGGCCGCCCCGCGGCGGCAGCGGAGGACCTCACCGCCCAGCGGACCCTCGACCTGTTGGCCACCGACCGCTCCAACCCGTCGTCGGTCGCCGGGTCGCTGCTGGTGGCGCGGGAGAACGCCCGCGGTGCCCGCGAGGTCCTCTCCACCGAGGTGTGGGAGGCCCTGAACACCACGCGCCTGGAGCTGCCGCGCACCGTCCACCCCTCGCGGATGCACGCGTTCTTCCGCTGGTCGAAGGACCGCTGCGCCGTGATCAACGGCCTGGTGGAGGCGTCGATGGTCCGCGATGAGGCGTGGCTGTTCCTGCGGATCGGGCAGCTCATCGAACGGATCGACATGATCTCCCGCATCCTGCAGGCCCACGACCTGGAGGACACCGACGACGGCGCGGTCGCCGTGCTGCTGCGCACCTGCAGCGCCCATGAGGCCTTCATCCGCGCCTACCGCGGGCAGGTCAGCGCCGCCCGGGCCACCGAGTTCCTGCTGCTGGACTCCCTGTTCCCCCGCTCCATCGCGCACTGCCTGGCGGAACTGGAGACCGCCCTGGAGACCCTCGCCCGGCTGCACGGCACCGCCTTCGACCGGCTCGGCACCGAGGACCCGGCGCGGCGCGCCGTCGGCGCCGCCCTGGCGAGCCTGCGCTACCGGCGCCTGGGGGAGGTCACGGGCAACCTGCAGGACGAGATGGAGCACCTGCAGACCGCCATGCGGTGGATCTCCGGCGCCCTCGACACCCAGTACTTCTCCCCGCAGCAGGGGGGATGAGCCCCACCCGGCCCCTGTCGGAGGCGATGCCCGGCACCGGCGCGTGAGACGATGGGGGACGCCGTGCGCACCCGCGCGGCGCGACCCCGTGAGGAAAGGATCCCGACCGGTGCCGAGGATCGCCGCTGCGGACGCGCTGGACATCCAGCCGGCGTCCACCCCCGTCGACCGCCTGCGCAATTTCTGCATCATCGCGCACATCGACCACGGCAAGTCGACCCTCGCCGACCGGATGCTGCAGCTCACCGGGGTCGTGGATGAGCGGGCCATGCGCGCCCAGTACCTCGACCGCATGGACATCGAGCGCGAACGCGGCATCACCGTCAAGAGCCAGGCGGTGCGCATGCCCTGGCAGGTCGACGGCGTGAACTACGCGCTGGACATGATCGACACCCCGGGCCACGTCGACTTCACCTACGAGGTCTCCCGCTCCCTCGCCGCCTGCGAGGGCGCGATCCTGCTGGTGGACGCCGCCCAGGGCATCGAGGCGCAGACCCTGGCGAACCTGTACCTGGCGATGGAGAACGACCTCACCATCATCCCGGTGCTCAACAAGATCGACCTGCCGGCCGCGGACCCCGAGAAGTACGCCGCGGAGATCGGCCAGCTCGTCGGCGTCGACCCCTCCGAGGTGCTGCGGGTCTCCGGCAAGACCGGTGTCGGAGTGCCGGAGCTGCTCGACCATGTGGTGCGCACCCTGCCCGCCCCGCACGGGGAGGCGGATGCCCCCTGCCGCGCCATGATCTTCGACTCCGTCTACGACACGTATCGGGGTGTCGTCACGTATGTCCGCGTCGTCGACGGGAAGCTCAACCCGCGTGAGCGCATCCAGATGATGTCCACCGGTGCCCAGCATGACCTGCTGGAGATCGGTGTGATCTCCCCGGAACCGAGCCCCACGCAGGGCCTCGGCGTCGGGGAGGTCGGGTACCTCATCACCGGGGTGAAGGATGTCCGCCAGTCGAAGGTTGGTGACACCGTCACCACCGCCCTGCGCGGTGCCACGGCTCCGCTCGCCGGGTACTCGGATCCGAAGCCGATGGTGTTCTCCGGCCTGTTCCCCATCGATGGTTCGGACTACCCGGATCTGCGGGACGCGCTGGACAAGCTGAAGCTGAACGACGCCGCCCTGAACTATGAGCCGGAGACGTCCACCGCGCTCGGGTTCGGGTTCCGCGTCGGCTTCCTGGGGCTGCTGCATCTGGAGATCGTGCGCGAGCGTCTGGAGCGGGAGTTCAACCTCGATCTGATCGCCACCGCCCCGTCGGTGGTGTATCAGGTGACGATGGAGGACGGCACCGAGATCGAGGTGCTCAACCCCTCGGACTTCCCCGAGGGGAAGGTCCGTGAGATCCGCGAACCCGTCTCCCGCGCCACCATCCTCGTGCCCAGCGACTACGTGGGCACGGTCATGGAGCTGTGTCAGACCAAGCGCGGGCAGTTGCTCGGCATGGACTACCTCTCCGAGGACCGCGTCGAGCTGCGGTACACGCTGCCGCTGGCGGAGATCGTGTTCGACTTCTTCGACCAGCTGAAGTCCCGCACCAAGGGATACGCCTCGCTCGACTACGACGTGCAGGGTGAGCAGGCGGCTGACCTGGTGAAGGTCGACATGCTGCTGCAGGGTGAGCCGGTGGACGCCTTCAGTGCGATCGTGCACCGCGACAAGGCGTACACCTACGGCGTCGAGATGGCCGGGAAGCTGAAGAACCTCATCCCGCGCCAGCAGTTCGAGGTGCCGATCCAGGCGGCGATCGGGTCGCGGATCATCGCCCGCGAGAACATCCGCGCGATCCGCAAGGACGTGCTGTCCAAGTGCTACGGCGGCGACATCTCCCGCAAGCGGAAACTGCTGGAGAAGCAGAAGGAGGGCAAGAAGCGCATGAAGGCGATCGGCTCCGTCGAGGTGCCGCAGGAAGCCTTCATCGCGGCGCTCTCCTCCGACGATTCCGGCGCCAGGGACGGCAAGAAGAAGTGACCCGTCCGGTCGTCGCGGCAGTGTGCCTTCCCTCGTCAGTGTTCATGGCGCAGACCACCGGGATTCGCTCGGGCATCGACAAGCGGCCGGTCTGCGGCCGCGTCGAGATCGGTCGCCTGGGCCTGCAGGGCGACTATCAAGGCGATACCTCCCACCACGGAGGCCTATTCAAGGCGGTGTACTGCGTATCGCGAGAGATGCGCGAGGACATCGCTCGTCAGGAGGGCCGTACCCTTCCGGACGGTGCGTTCGGGGAGAATCTCGTGACCGTCGGGATTGATACCGACGAGGTGCTCGTCGGACAGCGGTGGCGTGTGGGCGGTGCCGTGCTGGAGGCGACGTGTCGCCGCGATCCGTGTCAGACCTTCGCCGACTGGATGGGCGATCCCGGGTGGCCGCGTCGCTTCCGGTCGGGCGGGCGCAGCGGGGCCTATTTCCGAGTCATCGAGCCGGGGTCGGTACAGGCCGGGGACCCGATTGAGGTCCTCACAGTTCCCGACCACGGAGTGAGCATCGGGCAGACGTTCCGCGGGCTGCAGGCTCACCAGGCGCGAGCTCTCCTCGACTGGGCGGTCGAGACTACGACGGTGTTGTATGAGTCCCAGGTGCGCAGCTGCCTGACGATTCTGGATCGACAGGGCCAGCCGACCACCTTCCCCGCCGCCCTGCGGAGCACCGGACGGTGAGACCGACGTCGCCGACTCCCGCGGACCGCCCCGATCTGGCCGTCTACATCCACGTCCCGTTCTGTGCCGTGCGATGCGGGTACTGCGACTTCAACACGTACACCGCCACGGAGCTCGGCGGTGGTGGCTCCCAGGCCGAGTACCCCGCCCACGCGATGCGCGAGATGGACCTGACCCTCGCCGACGACGCCGCCCATGGCGTCGCGTATGAGCGCGTCTCCACCGTGTTCTTCGGCGGCGGCACCCCGACCCTGCTGCCCGCCGGGGAGCTGGTGGCGATGCTGAGGCACCTGCGGTCCCTGATCCCGTGGGCGGATGACGCCGAAGTGACGACCGAGGCGAACCCGGACTCGGTGACCCGTGCCTCCCTCGAGGAGCTCGCCGCGGGCGGCATCACGCGGGTCTCCTTCGGTATGCAGTCGGCGGTGCCGTCGGTACTGCGCACGCTGGACCGCACCCATGATCCCGAGCGGGTGCCGCAGGTCGTCCAGTGGGCAAAGGACGCCGGTCTCGACGTGTCCCTCGACCTCATCTACGGCACCCCGGGGGAGACCCTCGCCGATGTAGAGCGATCGGTGCGAGCGGCCCTGGCCTGCGGCATCGACCACCTCTCCGCCTATTCCCTGATCATCGAGGGCAACACCGCCATGGCCCGGCAGCTGCGGCGCGGGGAGATCGCCGAACCCGATCCGGACGTCATGGCCGATGCCTACGAGCTCATCGACGATCTCGCCGCGGCGGACGGACTGAGCTGGTACGAGGTGTCCAACTGGGCGCGCGGGGAACGACACCGCTCCCGGCACAACCTCGCCTACTGGCGGGGAACCGACTGGTGGGGGATCGGGCCGGGTGCGCACCGGCATCGACGCGGCCTGCGCGCCTGGAACGTGAAACATCCCAGCCGCTACGCCCAGCGGATCGCCGCGGGGCAGCTCCCGAGGCAGGACGAGGAGCACACCACCGCGGAGGAACAGCGCACCGAACGGGTGATGCTCGGACTGCGGATCGTCGACGGGCTCCCCGTGGAGGACGTCCCCGAACAGGGCCGCGCCGCGATCGAGCTGCACCGGGAGCGGGGCCACCTGGAACCCGCGGCCCTCGCCGACGGACGCCTGGTGCTCACCCGCTCCGGCCGCTTGCTGGCCGACGCCGTTGTGCGGGACCTGCTCGCCTGACCCCGACGAGCGAACCCCGGCCACCCGAGGGGGCGGCCGGGGTCCGGCAGGTCGAGGGGTCGGGCGGACCGATGGTGTCAGCGGAACAACCGCAGGTTCACCGGGTAGGGCCACCACTCGCGGTTGTTCGCCTTCACCGCACCGATGATCGCGAAGATCACCTGCACCAGCGGGATCACCCCGACCAGCATCATCGCGGGCGTGCCCAGGCCGAGCGTCACCACCGAGAAGATGCCGGTGGCGATGATGGCCACGAAGGTGAGGGCCGCGGTGGCGATCGAGCTGGACAGGGCCTCGGCCGCATTGAACCGCACGAAACGGTTGCGGTCCTTGTACATGAGGAAGATGATCAGCGGGCCCAGCCACTGCAGCGTCCCGAAACTGATCAGAGCCCCGATCACGACCGAGAGATGCGCGAACAGCGCCCACATGGTCGCGTCCGAGTCGGAGACGGACTGACCGGTGATCGGACCGGTGTAGACACCGGCGGTCCCGGGCGGCGGCGTGTCGGACCAGGAACCGGCCTGCCCACCGAACGGGGTCTGACCGTCCGTGGCCTGTCCGCCGAACGGAGCGGAGTAACCCTGCTGGCCGGAGCCCTGCGCACCGTACTGCGACTGTCCGTACGCGGACTGCTGCTGGCCGAACGGTTGCTGACCATAGGCGTTCTGCGCCTGGCCTGAGGACTGCTGGCCGTAGGGGTCCTGGGCTGACCCGTAGGACGGCTGATCGTACGACTGCTGCCCGTACCCGTTCTGCTGCTGCCCGTACCCGGCGCTGCTCTGCTGCTGGTGACCACTGCCGGACTGGGATTGCCACTGGGCCCCATCGCTCTGGAACTGCGTCGAGCCCCCAGCGCTCTGGGACTGTGACTGGTCGGGGACGGGCGAGAACGGCGTGGAGCCTTCCGCGAGCGGTCCGCGGGGCGGCTCGGGCGCGGAGGAGGGCGTGTCGGTCATGGTCTGCTCCCTTCGAGGGCCGTCGGCGACGACCGGTGTGGACACGTCGAGCCTACGGTCCCGCACCCAGGGCGCGCCTCCGTCCACAGTCGATGGCCGTCTCCACCGAGGGGTGGACGGGCGCACCCGCCGAGCGGGAACGCGAGGACGCGGCGTGTCACCCCTCCGGGGCGGTGACGAAATCGATCAGCTCCTCGATCCGGCCCGACAAGGAGGGCTCCACGTCGGCGTAGGACCGGACCGTGCTGAGGATCCGCTGCCACCCCTCGGCGATGTCGGCCTGACCGGCGTGCGGCCAGCCCAGCGCCCGCAGCGTCCCGACCTTGATGTCCTGGCCCTTGGGGACGTGAGGCCACTGCTCCAGACCCACCCGTGCCGGTCGCACGGCCTGCCACACATCCACGTAGGGATGTCCGAGCACCAGCACGTTCCCGCGGGCGCCGGGCACCGCCATCGCCTGTTGCGCCAGTCGGGTCTCCTTCGATCCGGCCACCAGATGGTCCACCAGGATCCCCAGGCGCCGGCCGGGCCCGGGCGCGAAATCCTGCACCCGTTCGGGGAGGTTGTCGGCACCGTCGAGCATCTCCACCACCACGCCCTCGATGCGCAGATCGTGGCCCCACACCTTCTGCACCAGCTCGGCATCGTGGCGGCCCTCCACCCAGATGCGGGACGCCCGCGCGGTGCGGGCCCGGGCGCCCTCCACATACACGCTGCCGCTGGCGCTGCGCTTCGCCACCGGGCGCGTGGCGGCGCGGCGGGGCGGCACCAGCACCACCGGCTTGCCGTCGATGAGGAACCCAGGGCCGAGGGGGAAGCTGCGTCGGCGACCACGGCCGTCCTCGAGCTCCACCAGCACACCACCGGGGGACTTCTCCAACCGCACCACCGCCCCGCAGAACCCGGTGCTCGCGTCCTCGACGACGAGGTCCCGGGCCACCGGCACCTCGGTCGCGGCGGGGCGTCGACGGTGATGGGCCGGGGGAGCGGAGCTGAGGACGTCGTGCCCGTAACGGTCGGGGAAGCTCGGAGGGGTCACCCGTGGGAACGTAGCGCACCCCGGCCCTGCCCGATCCGACCGACACACATGCCGGGGGTTCCCCGTCCATGGGGACTTCTCACCATCGCACGCGGGACGTGCCCTGGGACACACTGTGCGCGCCGAACCCCGGTGCGAGCTCGTCCCGAGCCGATCCCGTCCCATTCTCAGGAGAGAACCATGGCCCTGTCGCTGTCCTCCGTCTCCCGCCGCGCCGCCGCCTTCGTGGGTGGTGGCCTGATCGCCGCGTCCCTCGCCGTGGGCGGGGCCTCCGCCTCGCAGGCGGCCGCCTCCCACTACAACACCGACCCCTACGCGACCGGATGCGCCGACAGCGCCCGCGTCATCGCCACCAAGACCGTCAGCGGCGGCACCGCCACCATCAAGCGCTCGAACGTGTGCGGCACCAACTGGATCGAGTACCGCGGGATCGCCCAGACCACGTACAAGCGCGGGTACGACTCCGGGACGGGCAAGTACACCCAGATGGAGATCGACAAGGGCGGCTACGCCTACTCGATGCAGTCCTTCGCGCCGTACCCGACCAAGTTCACCGGCGTCATCAGCATCAACGGCACCACCTGGGCGGGCTCCTGCACCGGCGAGACCTGCTCCTGGACGGTGACCGGTGGTTCTTCCACTCCGGCGCCCTCGACCACCCTGTCGGCGAAGGTCGACGCCTTCGTGGCGAAGTACAACGGCAAGTACGTCGACTTCGACGGGTACTACGGGGCCCAGTGTGCGGACCTCGCGCAGCAGTACGCCCGCGAGGTCGTGGGGGCCTCCCGGTTCTCCTCGCCGGTCACCGGCGGCGCCCAGGACTACTGGACCCACTACGACACCTCGAAGTTCACCCGCGTCTCCGCCGGCAGCACTCCGCGCAAGGGTGACGTCGCGGTGTGGCGAGGCGCCGAGTGGAACAGCCCCAAGTACGGTCACGTGGCGATCGTCCTGGCGGACAACGGCTCCAGCATCAAGGTCCTGAGCCAGAACCCCGGCGCCACCAAGATCACCACCATCACCAAGAGCGATCTGCTCGGATACCTCCGCCCCGTCGGCTGATGTCCGCAGTCGCGATCATTCGCCACTGACAGGCCGCCATGCCCGTCGCTTCCGCCGTCACGGCGCGGGGCGACGGGCATGGTGTGTTCCGGGCCGCTGCGTCCGCGAGCTCCGGGGCCGAGAGCTCCGGAGCCGGGCCTCCTCCCTCACAGTGAACGCGTCGGTCCGTCCGCGTCGGCGTCACCTCGCTAGACTTGGCACTCGCAAGCTCGGAGTGCCAGGCCTCGGGAGGTGAACCGTGGACGCCCGGAAGCTGCAGATCCTCGGCGCCATCGTCGAGGATTACGTCGCCACCAGGGCGCCCGTCGGCTCGAAATCCCTGCTGGAGCGCCACAACCTGGGGGTCTCCGCCGCGACCGTCCGCAACGACATGTCGGTGCTGGAGGAGGAGGGCCTGATCGCCCAGCCCCACACCTCGGCCGGGCGCGTCCCCACTGACAAGGGCTACCGCACCTTCGTCGATCATGTCGCCCGCGTGAAGCCGCTCTCCGCCCCGGAACGCCGCGCCATCCAGTCCTTCCTGGAACAGGCGGGGGATCTCGACGATCTTCTCGGGCGCACCGTGCGGCTGCTCGCCCAGCTCACCCACCAGGTGGCGCTGGTGCAGTATCCGGTGCGCCGTCAGGCACGGGTGCGCCATGTGGAGCTGGTGAAGGTCGCCGAGACGATGCTGCTGGTCGTCCTCATCACCGAGGCCGGACGGGTGGACCAGCGCACCATCCCGCTGCTGCATCCCCGACCGGCAGAGTTCTACGAGTCCCTGCGCGACCGCCTCAACGCCGGTTCGGTGGGGGAGCAGGTCACCGACCTCGCGCCGCGCCTGGCGGACCTGCCCGCCGAGCACGAGCCTGCCGACCGTGCTGCCGTCGACGAGGTGCTGGATGCCGTGCGCGCCCTCGTGGAGGCTCGCGCCGAGGAAAGGTTCGTCGTCGCGGGCACCGGAAATCTCGCCCGCAGCGCCGAGGACTTCTCCCGGGACGTGCAACCGCTGCTGGACGTGCTGGAGGAACAGATCGTCATCCTGCGGCTGCTGTCGGAGCTGAACGGCGAGCCCGGCACCGTGGAGGTGCGCATCGGCCAGGAGATCCCCGATGCCTCCCTCGCCCAGGCGGCGCTGGTCGGAGCGGGATACGGAGCCGGTTCGCAGATCGCGATCCTCGGCCCCACCCGTATGGACTACGTCACCGGTATCAGCACCGTGCAGGCGGTCGCCCGGTATGCGGCCCGCTTCCTCGAATAGCCTCGGCGGCGGCCCGGCGCGGCCCGCCCCACTGCACTCCGCCCCCATCCCTCGACGACAAGGAACCGACCCGTCGTGACCGACGACTACTACGAGCTTCTCGGCGTCTCCCGTGACGCCTCCACCGAGGAGATCAAGAAGGCGTACCGCAAGAAGGCCCGCTCACTGCACCCCGATGTGAACCCGTCCGCGGAGGCGGCCGAGGAGTACAAGAAGGTCTCCGCCGCCTACGAGACGCTCACCAACCCGGAGAAGCGCCGCATGTACGACATGGGTGGCGGCCCCGACATGGGTGGGATGGGCGGCTTCGGCGGGGGCGCCGCCGGCTTCGACTTCGGGGACATCTTCGACATGTTCACCGGGGGAATGCGCGGGCGCGCCCAGGGCCCGGTGCCGCGGCAGCGGCGCGGCGGTGACCAGTTGCAGCAGCTGCGCATCGAGCTGCGCGACGTCGTGTTCGGCGCCGAGAAGCAGATCTCGTACACCACCGCGGTGCTCTGCGGCACCTGCCAGGGAAGCTGCTGCGCCCCCGGCACGTCCCCCACCCGGTGCACCCAGTGCCAGGGCACCGGTCACGTGCAGCGGGTGACCCAGTCGCTGCTGGGGCAGATGGTCACCATGTCCCCCTGTCCCGTCTGTGAGGGCCACGGCGACGTCATCGACTCCCCCTGCACCACGTGCTCCGGCCACGGTCGCGTGATCGAGGAGCGCACCCTGACGGTGAAGATCCCCGCCGGCGTCGAGAACGGCACCCGCATCCAGCTGCGCTCCCAGGGCGAGGTCGGGGAGGCCGGTGGTCCGTCCGGTGACCTCTTCGTGGAGCTGTCCGTCGCGGACGATCCGCACTTCGTGCGCGACGGCGACGACCTCGTCACCCGCGTGCGCATCCCCATGACCAGCGCCGCCCTCGGCACCACGATTCCGCTGACCACCTTCGATGGGGAGCGTGACCTGGAGCTCGAGCCCGGTGTCCAGCCGGGTGAGCAGCTCACCCTCAAGGGTCTCGGCGTGACGCCCCTGCGCCGGGAGAAGCGCGGAGATCTGCGGGTGATCGTCGATGTCGTGGTGCCCACCAAGCTCTCCGAGGAACAGCGGCAGATCCTCGAGCGGTTCGCCGAGGCGCGCCCCGAGGAGAAGCACGGACAGGTGCGGCAGGGCTCGCAGGGTGTCTTCGGGCGCCTGCGCGACGCCTTCCGCGGCTGACCGCTCCCCGACACCTCTGTCCGTCGACCGGCCAGGAGACCCCGTGCCCACCACCCCGCCGCAGTTCCTCCTGCTCGAGGGATCCCTCCGGGACCTGCGCGAGGGCTCCGTGGTGGAGCTGCGCGGAGACGAGGGCCGGCATGCCGCGAAGGTCGCCCGGATCGGCACCGGGGAGCAGGTGCTGTTGACCGACGCCGATGGGAGCCAGGTGCGCTGCCAGGTGGAGGCCACCGGGAAGGAGCACCTGCAGCTGCGATTGCTGTCCGACCCGAGTGAGCCGCTGCGGCGGCGACCGCGCCTCGCCCTCGTGCAGGCCCTCGCCACCGGGGGTCGTGATGAGCAGGCCGTGGAAGCCGCGACCGAGCTCGGGGTCGACCGGGTGACGCCGTGGATCGCCGATCGGTCCGTGTCGGTGTGGAAGGGAGAGAAGCTCGCCAAGGGCCGTGCCAAGTGGCGCGCCACCGTGCACGCCGCGGTGAAGCAGTGCCGCAGGCCCGGTATCCCCGCCGTGGACGAGGCCCTCACCAGCCGGGCACTCGCCGAGGAGATCGCCGCGCGGGTCTCCGACGGCGGTGTCGTGCTGGTGCTCCACGAACAGGAGTCCGCCCGGATCAGCACCGTCCTGCCGCAGCTGCGGGAGCGGGTCGATGCCGCAGACCTGCCGGAGGTGACCGTCGTCGTCGGTCCCGAGGGAGGCATCACCGAGGATGAGCTCACCGCCTTCCGGGAGGCAGGCTCCCGGTCCGTGCTGCTCGGCCCGGAGGTGCTGCGCTCCTCCACCGCCGGGCCGGCGGCCATCGCCGCGCTGAGCCTGGCCCTGGGGCGCTGGGACTGACGTGCTCCGCGCGACGACCGCCGCCTCGCGTCTTCCGGTGCTGCTCGACTGTGACACCGGCATCGACGATGCACTCGCCCTGACTTACCTGGCATGCCGCCGGGAGGTGGAGCTGCTCGGTGTCGTCTCCACCGGCGGCAACGTGCCGGTCGATGTGGTTCACCGCAACAACCGCGTGCTCTGCAGGCTCCTCGGCCTGGGTGGCGTGCCGGTCGCACGTGGCGCCGATGCACCGCTGGTCGAACCCCCGATGTATGCCGACGACACCCACGGGCCCGGCGGCCTCGGATACGCCCGACTGCCGGAGTCTCCACGGACCGCCAGTGACGGGGGCGCAGACTCCGAGGCACGTGGCAGCGGCCTCGGACGTCCAGGCGGTGGCGATCCCGACGGCTGGGACGGCGCCCGGCTATGGGTCGAGCTCGCCCGCGCCCATCCAGGCCAGCTGGTCGGAATCGTTCTCGGACCCCACACCAACCTCGCGCGGGCCCTCACCCTCGAACCGGAATTGCCGCGGCTGCTGCGTCGCCTGCACATCATGGGCGGGGCGATCCATCATCGCGGGAACACCGGTCCCACCAGCGAATGGAACATCGCCGTGGATCCGGAGGCCGCCCAGCAGGTGCTCGCAGCCTTCGCCAGCGCCCCCCAGCTTCCCGTCCTCGGGCCCCTCGATGCCACCGAGCAGATCGTCTTCACCGAGCAGACGGTCGCGTCTGTCGCGGCTCTCGGTGACCACCCGGTGGTGCCGATCCTCGGTGATGCGCTGCGCTGGTACGTCGACTTTCATGAGGCCGACGGTTTCGGCCGCATCTGCCACGTCCACGATCCCTTCGTCACCGCCCATGCCGTCGAGAGCCACCTCGATTCCGCGGGGGCGCAGAGATTCGCCAGCACCAGCCCCTTGGCGGTCGATGTGGAACTGGTCGGAACCCTCACGCGCGGGCAGACCGTCGGAGACCCGCTCGGACGTTGGGGACGACCGCCGACCGTCGAGGTGCTCCGAGACGTGGATGCCGACGCGGTCATCGAACATCTGCTCGAGGTGCTCGGCCACCTGGGGTGAGGCCCGACATGGTGCCGAACTCAGGGGGCGGGTCGGAGGTCTCGCGGCGTTGGTGGATGCCCCCCTAGGACTGTGGGTGGGGTCGGTGTGGTTATCGGGTTTCGTGTCCGGCTCGGGGGTTGGGGTGGCCTTCGGTGTCGGGGGTGCGGTCAGGAACGATGGGTTCGGGGGGCTCGGTGGAGTCGGGGTTCACGAGGCGGGATTCGAGGGAGTTGGAGTAGAGGGGGACGGGGGTGGAGTCGATGGTGATGGTGCCGTCGATGTCCTGCCAGGGGCCACCGTTGACGGAGAACTGTCCGGCGAACGTGGTGGTCAGGGTGATGTCATACCAGCCCTCGGTCTCGTAGTAGTAGGCGACCTCTTCAGACGGATACGGCTTGCCGCGTTTGGTGGTGGTGATCGTGCCGCCATCACCCATCGACCAGGTGTAGGAGACGGGGATCGCTCGGACCTGGACGGGGGTGCCCAGCAGCGTGGTGTCGAGAATCTGATCGGTGGGCTCGACATACAGGACGGTGGGGGAGTTGACCGGGATCCACCCGGCCTCCGGGCCCGCATGCGGCACCAACGGTTCGACGGGCAGGCGAGCGAAGTCCTCCCGCGTCACCGTGATCACCACCGGAGCCCCCGCCCCCGCCACACCGCCAGTGCTGCCGGGCTGCCCGGGGGTGACACACCGGAACCCCAGGTCACTGGTCGCACCAGTCGCGACCTCCGTCCGCGTCCCCCTTTGTGAATACGCACCAGCCTCAGCCCCCGAGGCACCAGGCTGCGGGATACCCACGACATCCGACCCGGTCAGCCGCCACCGGGCCTGACCCTGCGCCTCACAACTCCCCACCGCGAACCCACACTCACCCGCCTCCGAACACTCCGGAGTCACCGCCTCCTCACGCTCCCACCACGTCGTAAACGCCGGAGGACGACGCGCGGGAGTATTAGCGGAAGTGTGATCGGGTTGATTTGAGCTGTGGGGTATATTCCTTGTCGCTTTCGAGCTCCAACCCCCTTTTACCCATGCCTGGAACTCATTATTGTCGGCAACCCCACCGAGGTCATTGCCGTCAGCATATGCGAAGGTGGTCGGTGTGATCGTAAGTGCAAGCGCAAATACGCCTGCACGGACAAAATCCCTAGGCGTGAGTAGGCCGTGCGCGATCACCCCTCCTCCCTCCGGGTATCGGTGGCTCCGCCTTCCATTTTCCACTCCCCGTCTTTCCAAGCAATGTTGCTTCCAAGGACGTAGAAGACTACCGACGTCTCTTCGGCGGGGTTGTTCTCGTTGTCATGGAAGGCCACTCGTACCTGGCGTCGAGCGTCATACTCTGCTCCGTCGTACTCACTTGTCCGCGACTCGACTTCTCCGCGCTCAATCTTCGCATTCTGCCAGAGTCCGCCGTTCTGGCGGTAGTCTGCGATTTGAATCGCCAGGGATTGGCAATTCCGGCAATTTTCTGTGGCCATCGCCATGGCCGGTTCAGGGTCGCCGGTCTGGTACCCCCAGAGCACCAGGTCCCAGTAATACGCGAACGCCTGTTCTGCGCCTTCCTGGGTGTGTTGGTCCATGCCCGGGTAGTCCTTGGGGTCGGGCTTGGGGATGTTCGCGACGACGGTTCCGCCGCCGTCGGAGGCGCCACCGTCGGTAGTGCCGCCGGCGTCGCTCGGTGCGCCCGGGGTCGTCTCTCCGCCGCCGTCAGAGGTGGCGGGGAAGTCTGAGACCACCGTCGGGGGAAATGTGGCTGCGTCTCTCGAACTCTCCCCACCACAGGCCGCAACACCCAGCATCACGACCCCCGCCAGCGCAACAGCCCCCAGACGGCGCCCCCCACCGGGCCGACGCCAGTCGGCCCGCGTCGGGAGAGGCGTCTCCTGGGCAGAGACAGCGGCGGTGGTCGTTTCAACGCTCAGCGGGGGCATCACGGAGTCCTCGAGATCGGCGACGGGTCCGCCCAGCACCCTAACCAGACGTGACCCCCGGCACATCGGCCGAAGGTGCCGTGTGGATAACGGTGCCGGCGGGTGCCGACCGTGCTCGACTTCCGCTGCCCACCCGACCACGAGGGTCGTTCGTCGGCGGCCCGCCGTAGGATCGGACGCATGACCACCACCGCCCAGAACGCCGAGCCCGCCGTCGAGCCCGACTGCGTCTTCTGCCGGATCGTCGCCGAGGAGATTCCTGCGGATCGCGTCTACGAGGACGAGTCCGTGATCGCCTTCCGAGACCTCCATCCGCAGGCTCCCGTGCACGTGTTGGTGGTGCCTCGCGTCCACCGCCGTGACGTCACCGCCCTCGCTCTGCACCCCGATCTTCTCGCCCACGTCGTGGAGGTCGCCGGTCGCGTCGCCGAGCAGGAGGCCGACGGGCAGTTCCGCCTGGTGTTCAACACCGGTGAGGCAGCCGGTCAGACCGTCTTCCACGTCCACGCCCACGTCCTGGCGGGAAGCCGCCAGTGAGAAGGAGAGCTGTGACCTCAGCCGAGGCACCCGGCCCTGCCCCCCAGGTGATCGAACGCCGGCTGGCGATCCCCGACCACCTCAGTCCCTTCCAGATCCTCGGAGAGAGCGACCAGGCCCTCGCCGCTCTCGCGGACGTCGTCCCCGAGACCGACGTTCATGTGCGCGGCCACCAGGTGACCCTGCGCGGCCTCGAGCAGGCGGTCTCCCGGGCCGAGCACATCGTCCGGTCGCTGATCGAGATGGCGACCTCCGGGCAGCCGGTCACCGCGGAAGCCGTCGAGCGGGCCGCGGCCCTCTACGGCGATGACCGCCGCGCGGGGGAGCGGATCGATGAGGTCCTCGCCCGCACGGTGCTGTCCGCGCGCGGCCGCACCATCCGGCCGAAGACCCTCGGCCAGAAGCAGTACATCGACGCGATCGAGACCTCCACCATCACCTTCGGCATCGGCCCTGCCGGCACCGGAAAGACCTATCTGGCCGTGGCGATGGCGGTGCGGAAGCTGCTGAACAAGGAGATCAACCGGATCATCCTGACCCGCCCCGCAGTGGAGGCCGGCGAGCGTCTCGGATTCCTCCCCGGAAGTCTGAACGAGAAGATCGACCCGTACCTGCGGCCTCTGTACGACGCGCTGCACGACATGCTCGACCCCGATTCGATCCCGCGATTGATGGGTGCCGGCACCATCGAGGTCGCGCCGCTGGCGTACATGCGCGGGCGCACCCTCAACGACGCGTTCATCATCCTCGACGAGGCGCAGAACACCACCCCGGAACAGATGAAGATGTTCCTCACCCGCCTGGGGTTCAACTCCACGATGGTGGTCACCGGCGACATCACGCAGGTGGATCTGCCCGGTTCCCAGACCAGCGGCCTGCGTGTGGTGGAGAAGGTCCTCGCCGGGATCGACGACATCTCCTTCTGTCGCCTCACCCCGCGGGATGTGCTCCGCCACCGGCTCGTCAGCGACATCGTCGAGGCCTACGGCCGCTGGGAGGTCGGCTCCGGCAACCGCGCCGAGCGCCGCCACGGCGACCCCGCCCGACCCCATACGACCTCCTCGAAGGGAGCCTCCCGATGACCGTCGAGGTCAACAACGAGACCACCACGCGGATCGATGAACAGGAGTTCATCCACCTCGCGGAGTTCGTCATGTCCGCGATGCACCTGCACCCGGCCACCGAGCTGTCCCTGCTGTTCGTGGACGAGACGGCCATGACAGACCTGCACGTGCGGTGGATGGATGAGCCGGGGCCGACCGACGTGCTGAGCTTCCCGATGGACGAGCTGCGCCCCGGATCCGAGGATGACCCCGCGGAAGAGGGACTGCTGGGTGACATCGTCATCTGCCCCAGCGTCGCCGCCCGGCAGGCGAAGGAGTCCGGTCACTCGGCCGTGGAGGAGATGCTGCTTCTCACCACCCACGGCATCCTGCATCTGCTCGGGTTCGATCACGCCGAGGAGGAGGAGCGTCGGGTCATGTTCGACCTGCAGCGCCGTCTGCTGCTCACCTTCCTCGCCGGCCGCGGCCGCCAGAACTGAGCGGGAGTACTCCGACACATGACCCCTCTGATCCCCGTCCTGCTGCCGCTCGCGCTGCTCGGCCTGGTGCTCGGCGCGCTGCTGTCGGCCGCCGATGCCGCCCTGCTGGCCACCAACCGCGCGCGCCTGGACCGCGAGCTCGACGACCGTCCCGAGCGGATCCGCCGCCGCGCCCTGCGCCAGTACGACGATGCACCGCGCACCTTCGCCTCCATCACCCTGGGCCGGATCGCGTCGGAAGTGCTGCTCGTCGTCGGCATCACCGGCATGATCTTCGCGCTCATCGACCGTGATCTGGTCGCGACGCTCGTGGCGCTGCTCGTGTCGGTCACGGTCGCCTTCCTCGGTGTGTCCGTCTCGCCGCGCACCCTCGGCCGCCGCGAACCGGAGAAGGTCGCCGTGCGCCTGTCCGGTCTGATCTCGGTGACCCGGCAGCTGCTGGGCCTCCCGTCGGGTCTGCTGATCCACATCGGTTCCGCCTTCACCCCTGGTGGCAAGGTCCACGGCGGCCCGTACGCGACCGAAGCCGAGCTGCGGCACTTCGTGGACCGCGCCACCGAGAACGACGAGCTCGAGCACGATGAACGCGACATGATCCGCGGTGTGTTCGACCTGGGGGGCACCCACATCCGTGAGCTCATGGTGCCCCGCACCGACATGGTCACCATCAGCGCGGACGCGTCAGCCGAGAAGGCGATCCGCCTGTTCGTCCGCTCCGGTCACTCCCGCATTCCCGTCATCGGTGACAGCGTCGACGACCTGCTCGGCATGCTGTACGTCAAGGACGTCATGCGCGCGGTCCACTCCCCGTGGGATCCACGCCCCGCGATCCCGGTCACCGAGGTGATGCGCCCGGCGCAGTTCGTTCCCGAATTCGTCGGCGCCGACGATGTGCTGCGGATGATGCAGACCAGCCGCGTGCACGTCGCGATCATCGTCGACGAATACGGCGGCGTCAGCGGCATCGTGACCATCGAGGACGTGCTGGAGGAGATCGTCGGGGACATCGCCGACGAGCATGACCGCACCGAACCCGAGATCGAGGACCTGGGGGAGGGCGCGTTCCGGGTCCCCTCGAGGGAGACCGTCAGCACCGTCGGCGAGCTGTTCGGCCTGGAGATCGAGGACGACGACGTCGACACCGTCGGCGGGCTGCTCGCCAAAGCCCTGGGAAAGGTCCCGGTGGTCGGTGCCGAGGCCGACGCCCACGGTCTGCACATGGTCGCGGAGAAGACCTCCGGGCGCCGCAAGCGGGTCTCGACCCTGCTGGTCACCCGGACCCCGCGCACCGAGGAGACCGCGGAGGACGACAGCGGCCGCCACGAGGACCGTCGAGAAGAGCGCCGCGAGGACCGCCGCGAGGAGGTCTCCGGACCCGAGGACCACGAGGACCGTCACGAGTCCCACCGTGACGGGCACACCGAGAGCCGCATCGCACTGCGCGCCGAGGGCAGCCGCCGTGCAGACCGCACCCTGGGGGCGGAGGAGGACGCATGAGCACGCCGCACCGCGCAGGCTTCGTCGCGATCGTCGGACGGCCCAACGTCGGCAAATCCACCCTCACCAACGCGTTGGTGGGGGAGAAGGTCGCCATCACCAGCTCCAAACCCCAGACCACCCGCCGGGCCATCCGTGGCATCCTCACCCGGCCCGACGCCCAGATCGTTCTGGTCGACACCCCCGGGGTGCACCGTCCTCGCACGTTGCTCGGCCAGCGTCTGAACGACCTGGTGCGGGAGACCCTCACCGAGGTCGACGTGGTGGCGTTCTGCCTTCCGGCGGACCAGAAGATCGGCCCCGGGGACCGTTACATCGCCCAGGACCTCGCCGAGATGCGACAGGGCCGCCGCGGCCCCCGCCTGGTGGCCGTGGTGACGAAGACTGATCTGGTGGGCCCCGAACGGGTGGCCGAGCACCTGCTGGCCGTCCACGAGCTGCTGGACCCCGACGAGATCGTGCCGATCAGCGCAGCCACCGGACGCCAGGTCGATGTCCTGGTCGACGTCATCGCCGGACAGCTGCCGGAGGGGCCACAGCTGTACCCCGACGAGGTCCTCACCGAGGAGAGCGACGCCGATCGCATCGCCGAACTGATCCGGGAGGCCGCCCTCGAGGGGGTGCGCGATGAGCTGCCGCACTCGATCGCCGTGGTCGTCGAGGAGATCGTCGAGGAGAGCCCGGACGGTGACGCCTTCGCCGAGGTCGAACCCGGCTCCGGCCGGCTCGTCGTGCGGGCGAGCGTGTTCGTCGAACGCGACAGCCAGAAGGGCATCATCATCGGTCGCGGCGGGTCGCGCCTGAAGGAGGTCGGGTCCCGCGCCCGCGCTGAGATCAACCAGCTGCTGGGCCGCCGCGTGCACCTGGATCTGCGGGTCAAGGTCGCCAAGGACTGGCAGCGCGATCCCAAACAGCTGGGTCGTCTCGGGTTCTGACCACCGGGCGCGGCCCCGGACGCCCGGAGAACCCCCGTCCGTCCATCATGTGACACACGACGCCTCACGGTCCGGACACTGTTAGCGTTCCTGCCATGAGCACGCGACGACGCCGACGACTGCTTCGCCGCCGCGTCGGGGCCTGACCCGCCGGGACCCCGCCGCGGCAGACCTCTCACGCCCGGCGACCCGTGACGTCCCGAAGGAGAGCTCACCCCATGATCCCCAGCGCCGCCCCCGTGGCCGCCACCGCTGACCCCACGCTGCCCGTCGTCGGCTCCGACGGCACCTCCCCGCAGCAGCCGTCCGGCATGCCCACCCACAAATATGTGCCGTTCAGCCAGCAGATCCGCGTGGATCTGCCCGACCGTCAATGGCCCACCCGCGAGATCACCCGGGCACCGCGCTGGTGCGCCGTCGATCTGCGAGACGGCAACCAGGCCCTCATCGACCCCATGAACACCGAGCGCAAGCTGCGGATGTTCGAGCTGCTGGTGAGGATGGGCTACAAAGAGATCGAGGTCGGCTTCCCCTCCGCCAGCCAGACCGACTACGACTTCGTGCGCACCCTCATCGAGGAGGAGCGCATCCCCGAGGACGTCACCATCCAGGTGCTGACCCAGGCTCGCGAACACCTCATCGAGCGCACCTACCAGGCCATCTCCGGCGCCCGGCAGGCGGTGGTGCACCTGTACAACTCCACGAGCATCGTCCAGCGCGACGTCGTCTTCCGCTCTGACGAGGCCGGCATCCTGGACATCGCCGTGCAGGGTGCCCTGTTGTGCCGCAAGTACGAGGAGACGGTTCCCGACACCACCATCACCTACGAGTACTCCCCGGAGTCGTTCACCGGCACCGAGCTGGAGTACGCGGTGCGGGTGTGCAACGCCGTGATCGACGTCTTCCAGCCGACCCCGGAACGGAAGATGATCGTGAACCTCCCCGCGACGGTGGAGATGGCCACCCCCAACGTGTACGCCGACTCCGTGGAGTGGATGCACAGGCACCTGGACCGCCGCGACAGCCTCGTGCTGTCGCTGCACCCGCACAACGATCGCGGCACCGGGGTCGCGGCCGCGGAGCTGGGGTACCTGGCGGGGGCCGACCGCATCGAGGGCTGCCTCTTCGGCAACGGGGAGCGCACCGGCAACGTCGACCTGGTCACCCTCGGGCTGAATCTGTTCAGCCAGGGCATCGACCCGCAGATCGACTTCTCGGACCTCGACGAGATCCGCCGCACCGTCGAGCACTGCAACCAGATGCGCGTGCCCGAGCGGTCCCCGTACGGTGGCGACCTGGTGTTCACCGCCTTCTCCGGCTCCCACCAGGACGCCATCAAGAAGGGCTTCGAGCGGATGGAGTCCGACGCGGCCGCAGCCGGGAAGCAGATCGACGATCTGGTGTGGCGGGTGCCGTACCTGCCGATCGACCCGAAGGACATCGGACGCTCCTACGAGGCCGTGATCCGCGTGAACTCGCAGTCCGGCAAGGGCGGCATGGCCTATCTGCTGCGCACCGAGCACGGGCTGGATCTGCCGCGTCGCCTCCAGATCGAGTTCAGCGGCATCGTGCAGCGCATAACCGACAGCCAGGGCGGGGAGATCTCCCCAGAGGCGCTGTGGGAGGCCTTCACCGACGAATACCTGCCCTCGCCCGATCCGGCTCGGGCCTGGGGCCGCTTCGGATTCGGCGGCGTCAGCATCGAATCGGGGCCTGAGGGGGCCGACGCGATCACGGTGCAGCTGCGTGTCGACGGCGAGGAGCGGACCGTGCAGGGCCTCGGCAACGGGCCGCTGGACGCCTTCGTGAAGGCCCTGGCCTCCCGGGGCGTGCACCTGAGGATCCTGGACTATGCCGAGCATGCGCTCACCGAGGGGGATGATTCGCTGGCGGCGGCCTACGTGGAATGCGAGATCGAGGACGCGATCTTCTGGGGCGTGGGCATCGACGGTTCCATCACCCGCGCCTCCATGCAGGCGATCATCTCGGCCCTGAACCGGGCGCAGCGCGTCGAGCGCTGACCGGCGCCGGCGCGCGGAGCACAGACCCACCACAGTGCTCCGCGTGCGGCCGGGCCGATCACGTCGTCCCTCCGGTGTCGGTGCCAGCGTCTAGAGTGCGGGCATCATGCAGAAGCTGTACCGCGACCACGCCCTGGTGCTGCGAACCCACCCTCTCGGAGAGGCGGACCGCATCATCACGCTGCTCACGCGGCGTCACGGGAAGGTGCGCGCCGTGGCCAAAGGGGTGCGGCGCACCGGGAGCCGGTTCGGCGCGCGACTGGAGCCGTTCACCCTGGTGGATCTGCAGCTGCATGCGGGGCGGTCCCTGCACACGGTGACGCAGGTGGAGACGATCGAGACCTTCGCCCAGCCGATCTGCACCGATTACCCGCGCTTCACCGCCGGCTCAGCGATCCTGGAGACCGCGGACCGACTGACCGACGACGTGGTCGACCCCTCCGCGCGGCAGTTCCTGCTGCTCGTCGGGGCCCTGCGCTCTTTGGCCTCGGGGGCGCACGAATCCTCGCGGGTGCTCGATGCGTTCCTGTTGCGCACCCTGGCGCTGTCCGGGTGGGCGCCGGAGCTGCGGGTGTGCGCCTCCTGCGGGACGCAGGGGCCGCACCATGCCCTCGACGTCTCCGCCGGGGGACTGGTGTGCACGGCCTGCCGTCGGCCCGGGGCGGTGGCGGTGCGGCAGGCCGCGATCGATCACATGATCTTCCTGCTCGCCGGGGACTGGCAGCAGGTCGACGCCGCGGATGCGACCGTCGCCCTCGAGGCGAGCCGTGTCATCGCCGACATCGTCACCTGGCACCTGGAGCGTGGGGTGCGTGCCCTCGCGTACGTCGAGCGGTGAGCTCTCCCGACCTGCGAGAATCGGAGCCATGAGCCGTCCCCCCGCCGTCGTCGAGCCCTTCGAACATCCCAGCGGCGCCCAGCCTCCCCAGCTGCCGTCGGCGGTGATCCCCCGGCATGTGGCGATCGTGATGGACGGCAACGGCCGGTGGGCGAACCAGCGTGGACTGCCCCGCACGGCGGGGCACGAGGCGGGGGAGGCCGCCCTGCTGGATGTGGTGGCGGGCGCGCTGCAGATCGGAGTCACGCACCTGTCGGCGTACGCGTTCTCGACGGAGAACTGGAAACGGTCACCCGATGAGGTCCGTTTCCTCATGGGCTTCTCCCGCCAGGTGCTGCGACGTCAGCGCGACACACTGAACTCGTGGGGGGTGCGGATCGTGTGGATCGGCCGCGAGCAGCGGCTGTGGTCCTCGGTGATCCGCGAGCTGAAGGAGGCCGAGGAACTCACCCGCCACAACACCCGCATGACCCTGTACATGTGCGTGAACCATGGGGGCCGGGCGGAGATCGTCGACGCGGTGCGGGAGATCGCCGAGCAGGCCCGCGCCGGTCGGATCCGTGGCCGCGGCATCACCGAGGCGTCCTTCGCCAGACATCTGGGGGACCCCGACATGCCCGACGTCGACTTGTTCCTGCGCACCAGCGGGGAGCAGCGCACCTCGAACTTCCTGCTCTGGCACGCCGCCTACGCCGAGCTGGTGTTCGTCCCCGAGCTGTGGCCCGATGTGGACCGGACCGTGCTGTGGCGTGCGATCACCGATTACGCGCGGCGGGATCGTCGTTTCGGAGGGGCGATCGATCGCCCTCACGCCGAGGCCGAAGGATGAGCGCGATCAGCAGCGCCACCACTGCCACCAGCACGGCCACTGCGGCCCACGGTGAGCGCAGGAACAGCTCCAGCCACAGCGCCACCGCGCTGATCCCCACCAGCGCGTAGATCAACGCCCACGCGAGGCCGCCGACGGCCAGGGCGGGCAGGTAGTGGCGCAACGGCATGCGGGTGATCCCTGCGGCGGCGTTCGCGGCGGTCTGGAACCCGACGGTGAGGAAACTGAGCGCCACCACCGGCGCTCCGCGCCGGGCGACCAGCTCCATCGCTGCTTCGACCCGGGGGGAGTCGAGCACCTGCGCCATCCGGCCGCGTCGTGCCAGGCGGTGGGCCATGCGCCCCAGGGCGTAGGTCGCGCCGGCGCGGCCCAGGACCACCACGTAGAGAAACGCGACCGCCTCGACGATCGGCAGGGACCGCAGCCAGTCGATCATGACGACCCGGTCACCGGGCGGAGTGCTCCGGGCACAGGCCGAAGACCTCCATCGTGTGGTCGATATCGGTGAACCCGTGCTCGGCGGCGATCTGTTCGGCCCACTGCTCCATCTGCGGGGCCTGGAACTCGACGGTGCGGCCGCACTCGCGGCACACCAGGTGATGATGGTGCGCAGCCTGCTCGCACTGCCGATAGATCGCTTCGCCGTCGTCGGTGGTCAGCACGTCGACGTCCCCGGCGGACGCCAGGGCCTGCAGGTTGCGGTACACCGTGGCGAGCGCGACGGGATCCCCGGCCGCGCGCAGATCCTCATGGATCTGCTGAGCGGTCCGGAAGTCCTCCTGACGGCCGAGGGCGGCCAGGATGGCGGTGCGCTGCTTTGTGGTGCGCTGCACGGCGGGAGCCTCCGGGATCGGGATCGGGTGATGCTCAGGACTGTACGGGATGCGGCACCCTGGGGTGGAGCGGACGTTCCCCGCGTCACCGCCCAGCGGGTCGTCTCAGTGCGCGGCCCGCCGGGTCACTGCGCGGTGCGTCGGCTCGCGGCTCGCGGCAGCGCGGTCCCCGCGATCAGCCCCACGACATAGACCGCGATCGCGAGCAGTACGATCACGCCACCGGGCGGCAGGTCGACGTACGCGGTGATCACCAGGCCCACGATGGCGCACAGCACGCCGATGACGGAGGCCGTGAGCATCGTCCGGGCGAAACCGCTGACGACGGTGCGGGCTGCTGCCACCGGCACGATCATCAGGGCGCTGACCATCAGGGCGCCGACCACCCGCATGGCCAAGGTGACCGTGAGGGCGGCGATCACCGCCAGCAGAATGTTCAGGGCGCGCACCGGAAGCCCGGCGGCGCGCGCGAACTCCTCGTCACTGGTGACCGCGAACAGCATGCGCCGCAACCCCACCCCGACGCCGATCACCACCACCGCGAGCACCAGCGCGGTCCACAGGTCGGCGGAACTGACCGTGGCGATCGATCCGAACAGGTAGGCCATGAGGTTCTGCGAGGTGCCTCCCGCGGCCTGGATCAGCACCACACCGCCGGCGATGCCGCCGTAGAACAGGATGGCGAGGGCGACGTCCCGGCTGGTGTGCCCGACCTCCCGCACCAGTTCGATCGCGATCGCCCCGAGCACGGCGGCGATGAGTGCCCCCGGGATGGCCAGGGTCTGCGGCAGTGCGGCGCCGGTCCAGGCGGCGACCAGCCAGCCCACGGCGATACCGGTGAGGGCCACGTGCCCGAGGCCGTCGCCCAGCAGGGACAGACGCTTCTGCACCAGGTAGGTGCCGACGATCGGGGCGGTGAGGCCGATGAGGATCGCGATGATCAGCGGGAACCGCATGATGTCGCTGGTCAGCAGGTCAAGGGGGCTCACGGGTGCAGCAGCTCCTGTCCCAGACACTGGGCGGCATCGACCGGGTGCTCGTGCCCGGGGTCGAGAAGGGGACGGTCAGCGGGGGCGCCGTCATGCACCACCCGGCCGGCGTCGAGGACGACGACACGACTGAGATCGTCGGCGAGGGGACCGAGGTCATGCAGCACCACCAGGACGGTGGTGCCGCCGGCGACAAGCTCGCGCAGAATGCCGGCGAGGAGCTCCTGCCCCGGGATGTCCACCCCGGTGAAGGGCTCGTCGAGCACCAGCAGGTCGGGGCGCTTGACCAGCGCCCGGGCGAGCATCACCCTCTGACGCTGACCACCGGACATCTCGCTGATCGGCCGCCGCGCCAAGGCGGACAGGCCGACGAGGTCCAGGGCCGCCCGGACCCTCGGATCACGGCTGCGGGCGAACCACGCCGACGGCCCGAGCAGACCCGTGGCGACGGTCTCCGCGGCCGTGGCGGGGATGTTCCCGGCGTCGGCGGTGTGCTGCGGAACATAGCCGAGCACGCGATGCGCGCGTCCGTCCCGCACCGGCGTCCCGATGATCTCCGCCTGCCCGCTGTCGAGAGCCTGCGCACCCACCAGGGCGCGCAACAGAGTCGACTTCCCCGACCCGTTGGCCCCGAGCAGACCCACCATCTCCCCGCGCCGCACCGCGACGGACACACCGTCGAGCACCGTCCGGGGACCGTAGGCCAGATGCGCATCGCGCACCTCGAGGACCACCTCCGCACGGGGCGGCAGGGGCGACGGGGAGGGGACCACGGCCGACACGGCCGGATCCGGGGCGGGCGACGGGGTCATGCCCAGCTCTGGGTGAGGGCGGCGGCGTTCGAGCGCATGACGGCAGGGTAGTCGGCCTCCGGTGACTGCTGGGTCTCCAGGTTGTCGAGCTGCGCAGTGGTGACGCCGACGCGCTCGGCGAGGGTGGTGGCGACCTTCGGACTGGCGGTGGCCTCGAAGAACACGGTGGTCACGTTCTCCTCGGTGATCGTCCGCTCCAGTTCCAGCAGACGCTGCGGGCTGGGTTCGGTCTCCGGGTCGATGCCGCTGATCCCGATCTGGTCAAGACCGTAACGCTCGGCCAGATAGGTGAAGGCGGCGTGGCTGGTGACGAAGGGCTTGGGACCCGCCACCTCGCTGAACGTGCCGGTGAGCTCCTCATCCAGAGCGGTGAGATCGGCGACGACGCGGTCGGTGCGCTCACGGATCGCTGCGGCGGCCTGAGGGGCGACGGATGCGAGCTGCTCCCCGAGGGCACCGGCCAGGGTCGCCATGCGCTGCGGATCATGCCAGAAGTGCGGATCCGTGGAGCCGTGATCGTGGCCGTCGCCCTCGGTGTGGGCCTCTCCCGCGTGCTCGTCCGCGGTCTTCTCCGTGTGGTCCTCAGCCTCCTCATGGTCGTGGTCGGCGTGGTCGTCATCGGAGGGATCGCCCCCTGCATCGGAGGCGGCGCTCTCCTCCCCGTGCGCGTGGTCGCCGTGGTCGTGCTCCTCCGCAGCGGAGGCCGGCAGCAGCTCCACCACCTGGCTCACGTCGAGCACCGGCCCCTCGGTGCGGCGCGTGAGGGCGTCGTCGAGAGCGGGCTGGTACCCCGGGATCACGGTGACCAGGGCAGCCTCCGTGACCTGCGCGACCTTCGCCATCGACAGTTCGAGCCCGTGGGGATCTCCGCCCCCGGCGGCGAGGTCGATCACCTCCACGGCGTCCCCACCGATGGCCTGCACCAGGTAGGTGAGGGCGTAGGTGCCGGTGATGACCTGCGGACGCCCGCCGGCCCCGGCGCCCGCGCCCGTGCTCCCGCAGGCGCTGAGCGCCAGTGCGCCACCGCCGATCAGGCCGGTCGAGACGAGGGCGCGACGGGAGATCCCGCGGGGCGGGATCGCCTCGGCGGCGGGCCGAGCGAGACGGGGGGAGCGGTCGGGGCCCACGGATGCGCCGCGGGTGGGGGAGGGACGGACGTCGGTGAGGCGGGAGAAGTGCATGAGAGTCATTCTCATTGAAGGGCGGGTCAGGGGCAAGTCGGTGCGGGGTCCGGGTGGTCGTGCTCACGTCCTGCCGGGGCGCGTCGATATGCTGGCCTCGCGCGCGGGGACCAGGACAGTCGCCGTGGCGACGGCCCGCAGCGCACCGTCCATCCGCCCCCGTCCGCAGGAGATCTCCGTGGCCAAGCCGCCCGCCAGCACGTTGGACAACGTCATCGCCCTCGCCAAGAAGCGGGGCTTCGTGTTCCCGGCCGGTGAGATCTACGGAGGAACCCGGTCCGCGTGGGACTACGGACCCCTCGGTGTCGAGCTGAAGGAGAACGTCAAGCGGGAGTGGTGGAACACCTTCGTCCGCGGCCGGGAGGACATGGTCGGCCTCGACTCCTCGATCATCCTGCCCTCCAAGGTGTGGGAGGCCTCCGGGCACGTCGCGACGTTCACCGATCCGCTGGTGGAGTGCAAGCAGTGCCACCAGCGTTTCCGTGAGGACCACCTCATCGAGGAGTTCACCGAGCGCAAGGGGCGCGCCCCCGAGGGCGGCCTCGCCGAGGTGCCGTGCCCGAACTGCGGTGCCCGCGGTGAGTTCACCGAGCCGCAGCAGTTCAGCGGTCTGATGAAGACCTACCTCGGCCCGGTGCAGTCCGAGGCCGGGTTGCACTACCTGCGCCCCGAGACCGCGCAGGGCATCTTCGTCAACTTCCTCAACGTCGTGAACGCTTCCCGCATGAAGCCGCCGTTCGGCATCGGTCAGGTGGGCAAGGCGTTCCGCAACGAGATCACCCCGGGCAACTTCATCTTCCGCACCCGCGAGTTCGAACAGATGGAGATCGAGTACTTCACCCGCCCGGAGGACGCCGAGGAGCACTTCCGCGCCTGGGTCGAGGACTGCTGGAACTGGTTCGTCGACCTCGGCATCGACCCCGACAACATGCGCCGATTCGAGGTTCCGGAGGAGGAGCGCGCGCACTACAGCGCAGGCACCATCGACCTCGAGTACCGCTTCGGCTTCCAGGGCTCGGAATGGGGCGAGCTGATGGGCGTGGCGAACCGCACCGACTTCGACCTCTCCAGCCACACCGAGGCCTCCGGCACGAAGATGCAGTACTTCGACCAGGCCGCGAACGAGCGCTACACCCCGTATGTCATCGAGCCGAGCTTCGGTCTCACCCGGTCGATGATGGCCTTCCTCATCGACGCCTACGCCGAGGACGAGGCGCCCAACACCAAGGGCGGGGTGGACGTGCGCACCGTGCTGAAGCTGGACCCGCGCCTGGCGCCGGTGAAGGCCGCGGTGCTGCCGCTGTCCAAGAGCGAGGACCTGGTGCCCCGCGCCCAGGAACTCGCCCGTGAGCTGCGCCGCGAATGGAACGTGGAGGTCGACTCCACCCAGGCGATCGGCCGCCGGTACCGGCGCCAGGACGAGATCGGCACCCCGTTCTGCCTCACCGTCGACTTCGACACCGCGCAGGACCAGGCCGTCACGATCCGCGACCGCGACACCATGCAGCAGGAGCGGGTGGCGCTCACGCAGGTCGCCTCCTACCTGCGGGAGCGGCTGCACGGCGCCTGATCGACGACGGCGCAGCCGCGCCACCGCTGGGCGAGAGCGCCGATCCGCCCCATGACGACGACCCCTTCCCGGGACCAAGCGCCCGAGAAGGGGTCGTGTCAGCACGGGAGACTGGGTGTGCGGCGCACCGCACCGCAGTCATCGTGAGCCACCGGGTAAGGGCTCCCGATCGCGCACCGGTCGGGAAGGACGTGGCCGGGTGCCGTGCCGGTCGGTGTGACAGTCGCCAGCCGGGGCCCGGCCGCTCCGACACGACGGCCCTGCTCGGGTGGAGCAGGGCCGTCGTGCTGCGCGGGCACGGTCGGCCGGCCCCCGGAGCGGGCCGCCGGTCAGCGGGAGCCGGTGGCCTCCCGCAGGATCGGCGCGACGCGCTCGGCGAGCACCCGCACGATGCCGCGTTGCGCGTCCTGGGGGATGCCCGCCGGCAGATGCACGACGAGTTCATCGGCCGCGAGGACTGCCGGGTCCTGCAGCAGGGCCTCCGCCACGGTCTCGGCCACCTCCAGGTGGACGGTGCCGAACACGGCCGCGCGCCCGCCGATCTCCGTGCCGGTGTGCGCCGCCGCGGTCCCGCCCAGCGATGCCGCGCGCTCCCGCGGCGGCAAGGAGGGGAACAGTTCGAGTGTGGCCTCATCGGCCACCGGGATCACCTGGCGACCCACCGAGACGAAGCCGTCCGAGTCGTCGTGTGCCCGGCGGGCCTCCCGGTAGGCGGCGATCACCTCCACCTGCATCTCCTCGAGGGAACGGCCGGAGCCGTCGTCGGGATGCAGAGTCGCCAACTGCAGGCCCAGACCGCGCCGAGCGGCATCCTCCGCCCGCTCGATGCTCGCCGCCCCGTAGGCGAGACGGGAGCGCAGCGTCGGCGACTGCGGTCGGATCCGCAGCGGTGTGCCCGGCTCGACGCCCTCGATGTGCTCATCGGCCATCGCCACCACCTCACCGTCGAGGAAGTTGAGCAGGTCGGTGAGAAGTCGGTCGACGTGGGTGCGCTGATCCTCGGCGAGACTGCCGAAGGCGCGGGCATAGACACCGTCATGGGAGGAATACCCCGGGGCCACACCGATCCGCAGCCGCCCACCGGTGAGGAGATCGGTGGTGGCGAGGTCCTCCGCGAGGCGCGCGGCGTTCTCGAACCGCAGCGGGATGACCTGTGTGCCGAGGTCGATGCGCAGCGCGCGCTGCGCCGCGGCCGCGAGGAAGGGCAGCGGGGCGGACAGCCATTCCTGCAGGTGACGGGTGCGCACGTAGGCGGCGTCGAGGCCGAGTTCGTCAGCGAGATCGATGAGGGTGAGGGCGTCCTCGATGCCCTGGGAGCGGACGGTGCCGCCGCGCTCGGACACCCCGTCGTGACCGGCGGTGGCGAGGATGCCGATCCGCAGCGGCGTGCGCGACGGATCCGGCGTCGCGGCGGGGTGGGGGAGGGCGTCGGGGGTCCGATCATCGCTGCTGGTCATGGCTCCTCCTCGCGGGCTGACAGGGTCGGTGTCGGCCGGAGGCTCCCGGGCGCGCGGCCGTCACGTCCCACTCTGCCAGGACCGGGCCGGGACTGCGAGGTGGTCCGCAGCCGCCGCCGACCCGCAGAACCTGCGAGGTGGTCCACACCCGGTGCCGCCGGGCCGCGGAACCTGGGACAATCGGCGGACGATGACCGCGCTGCCCGCCCCCGCCCCCCGGACCGACGCCGACCGACCGGCCCCTGCCCGGCGGTCGCTCACCATCGGACCGCACACCGTCGACACCCCCGTGGTGCTGGCACCGATGGCGGGCATCACCAACACGGCGTTCCGACTGCTCTGCCGGGAGTTCGGCGCGCTCCACAGCGACGATGATGGCGGGTTCTTCGTCTCCGAGATGGTCACCACCCGCGCCCTGGTCGAGGGCCACCGCGAATCGTGGCGGCTGCTGCGGATGGCGCCACGGGAGACCCCGCGATCGGTCCAGCTGTACGGGGTGGATCCGACGACCGTCCGCCGCGCCGTGGAGATGATCCTCGAACGCGACATGGCCGACCACATCGACCTGAACTTCGGCTGCCCCGTTCCGAAGGTCACCCGGCGCGGTGGCGGGGGCGTGCTGCCATGGAAGACCGAGCTGTTCACGCGGATCGTCCGCGCCGCGGTCGAGGCCGCCGGAGACGTGCCCGTCACGGTGAAGACCCGCATGGGCATCGACGAGGACCACCTCACCTACCGCGACGCCGGGCTGATCGCCCAGGAGGTCGGGGCCGCGGCCATCGCCCTGCACGGCCGCACCGTGGTGCAGCACTACAGCGGGGACGCCCAGTGGGAGGCCATCGCCGACCTGAAACAGCTGATCACCGGCATCCCCGTGCTGGGCAACGGAGACATCTGGTCTGCCGAGGACGCCCTGCGGATGGTCGAGCAGACCGGATGTGACGGAGTCGTCGTCGGCCGCGGATGCCAGGGCCGCCCGTGGCTGTTCGCCGACCTCGCGGCCGGGTTCGCCGGCCGTCCCGATCGTGTGCAGCCGAGCCTCGGCGAGGTGGCGGCCGTCGTGCGGCGCCACGCCGAACTGCTGGTCGACTTCTTCGAGGACGAGGGCCGAGGCGTGCGGGACCTGCGCAAACATGTCGCCTGGTACTTCAAGGGCTACCCGGTCGGCGGTCGCATGCGGCACCGCCTGGCCACCATGGAATCCCTCGCCGATCTGGACACGAAGCTCGCGGAGCTCGACCTCGACTCGCCCTACCCGGGGGAGGCGGTGGAGGGGCCGCGCGGACGTGCCGGGACCCCGAAACGGGCCGTGGTGCCGGAGGGCTGGATGGAGTCCCGGGAGCTCAGTGCGGAGCATCAGCAGCGTCTGCACGAAGCCGAGCTGGACACCTCGGGAGGCTGAGATGCGCACCCCCACCACCGGTCCTGCACCGTCCACCACAGGTGCCATCGCCCTGTCGGCGGCGTACACCGAAGCGGATATCGAACGCTACGCGCCGGAACCGCCGAAGTCCGCGGCCCGCACCCCGTTCCAACGGGATCGAGCCCGGATCCTGCACTCCAGTGCGCTGCGGCGCCTCGGCGCGAAGACCCAGGTGCTCGGCGCCGGCTCCAACGACTTCGTCCGCACCCGCCTGACCCATTCCCTCGAGGTGGCGCAGGTGGGGCGGGACATTGGAGCGGAACTGGGCTGCGACCCGGATGTGGTCGACGCCGCCTGCCTCTCCCACGACCTCGGTCACCCGCCCTTCGGACACAACGGGGAGCGGGTGCTGAACGACCTCGCCACCGGGTTCGGGGGCTTCGAGGGCAATGCCCAGACACTGCGACTGCTCACCCGGCTGGAACCGAAGATCGTCGGTGTCGACCGCCCCTACGGGCTGAACCTCACCCGTGCGGTGCTCGACGCCTGCATCAAATACCCGTGGGCGCGCGGGGAGGGGCCGAACCCCGCCAGTCCGAAGTTCGGCGCCTACGCCGACGATCGACCGATCTTCGACTGGGCCCGGCAGGGTGCACCGGAGCTGCGCAAGTGCCTCGAGGCGCAGGTCATGGACCTCGCCGACGACATCGCCTACTCCGTGCACGACGTGGAGGACGCCGTCACCGGCGGCACCCTGGACCTCGGCCGGCTGTCCGATCCGCTGGAGCGGCATGCCGCCCTGTACGTGGTGCAGGACTGGTACACGCCCGACGACGACCTGGCCGCACTCGACGAGGCGTTGTCGCGGCTCGAGGCCCAGCCATGGTGGGTGCTGTCCTTCACCGGGGATCTTCGCTCCTCCGCCGCGTTGAAGGACATGACCAGCCAGCTCATCGGCCGGTTCACCCACGCCGCGGTCGATGCCACCCGGGAGGCCCACGGGGAGCGCCCCGGCGCCGTCGAAGGCGGCCGACATCGCGCCGAGGTGTTACTGCCCGAGACCACCCGTCTCGAGATCGCGGTGCTGAAGGGCCTCGCCGCCGCCTACGTGATGAGCGCCGAGGCGCAGCAGCCGGTCTACGCCGAACAGGAGCAGATCATCCGCGACCTGTACGCGGCGCTGTGGCGCACCGGTCCCTCGCATCTGACACCGCTGTTCCGCGAGCTGTGGGAGCAGGCCGCCGACGATGACGCCCGACGCCGGGTGGTCATCGACCAGATCGCGTCCTTCACCGATGTCAGCGCCCGCCGTCTGCACGAGGAACTGTATGAGGCCGGGGACAGCCACATGACCGCGGCCGACCGGCCGCTGCCGGGACTGGGGGTGGACCTGTGAACCAGGGCCGCATCCGCCGGGAGGACGTCGACCTGGTGCGCGAACGCGCCCGGCTCGACGAGATCGTCGGCGAGCACGTGACCCTGCGCAGCGCCGGCATCGGCTCCATGAAGGGCCTGTGCCCCTTCCACGACGAGAAGACTCCGTCGTTCCACATCCGCCCGCAGCTGGGGCACTGGCACTGCTTCGGCTGCGGTGAGGGCGGGGATGTCATCTCCTTCGTGCAGAAGATCGACCACCTCAGCTTCGTCGAGGCGGTGGAGATGCTCGCCGGCCGGTACGGCGTGCAGCTGCACTACGAGGAGACTCCCGGAGGCCAGCGGGGGGAGCGCACCGACTTCGGCACCCGGCAGCGGCTGCTCGACGCCCACGCCGTGGCGGAGGAGTTCTTCCGCGAGCAGCTGATGACCGAGGGGGCCGGGGTGGGGCGCCGGTTCCTCGCCGAGCGCGGATTCAGCCGAGCGGACGCGGAGATGTTCGGCGTCGGCTGGGCGCCCGAAGGCTGGGACGGCCTGCTGAAACACCTGCGCGGGCGCGGCTTCACCGAACCCGAGCTGCAGGCCAGTGGGCTCGTCTCGCAGGGGCAGCGCGGCGTCTACGACCGGTTCCGTGGCCGCCTGGTCTGGCCGATCCGCGACATCACCGGCAAGACCATCGGCTTCGGGGCGCGGCGTCTGTTGGAGTCCGACCAGGGCCCGAAGTACCTCAACACCCCGGAGACCCCGATCTATCGCAAGTCGCAGGTGCTGTACGGGCTGGACCTGGCGCGCAAACAGATCGCCGCCGCCCACCGGGTGGTCGTCGTCGAGGGTTACACCGACGTGATGGCTGCGCACCTGGCCGGGGTGCCGCAGGCCGTGGCGACCTGCGGCACCGCCTTCGGCAGCGAGCACGTGCAGATCGTGCGGCGGGTGATGGGGGACACCAACGCCACCGCGGCCCTGCGGCTCGGCTCGGAGAGCAAGGGCCTGTCCGGCGAGGTCATCTTCACCTTCGACGGGGACGCCGCCGGCCAGAAGGCCGCTCTGCGGGCCTTCGCGGAGGACCAGAAGTTCGTGGCGCAGACCTTCGTCGCGGTGGAACCGCACGGCATGGACCCGTGCGAGCTGCGCATCGTCCGCGGAGACGAGGCCGTGCGGGAACTGGTCGAGACCCGACGCCCGCTGTTCGAGTTCGCGATCCGCTCGGTGCTCGACCAGGTGGACCTCGAGACCGTGGAGGGGCAGGTGACGGGTCTGCGGATGGCGGCCCCTGTGGTGGCGGGGATCCGTGACCGCGCCATGCGCCCGGAGTATGCGCGGCGTCTGGCGGGGTGGCTCGGTATGGACGAGCTGACGGTGCGCCGGGCTGTGCAGGACGCCGCCCGCAGCACCACCCAGGTGGGGCGCCATGCGCACCGTCCGGAGGAGGGTGCGCCAGGCGGACCCGGAGATCACGGTGGCCAGGGGACGGCGGCGACCGGCGAAGAGGCTGTCCGCGGGCGTGGCGCGGGCGGCGAGAGGCCCGGCGAGGAGCAGCCCCTGGCTCGCGGACCGCGGCTCCTGGACGTGGTGAGCCCCCGCGACCCCGTCGGGCAGGTGGAGGTCCAGTCCCTGGCGGTGATGCTGCAGGCGCCGCAGATGCTCGACGCGGAGGTGGTTGGGGCCCTGCCCGATGATTCCTTCCACGTGCCCGCTCTGCAGGGGGTGTGGGACGTGATGCTCGCTGCCGGCACGCTGCTGGATGCCGTCGAGGGAACCCTCGCGCCCGCCCGCTACCTCGAGGAGGTGCTGGAGATCGCGGGGGAGACGGTGCGACCGCTGGTGGTGGAGATCGCGACCATGCCGCTGCCGGCGCGGGATGAGGCGGCGCTGGCGCGCCTCGGGGCCTCGCTCATGACCCGTCTCACCGAACTCGCGGTGACCCGCGAGTACTCCGTGCTGAAGCAGCGTCTGCAGCGCACCGACGCCCGTACCGACCCCGAGGCGTACCAGCGTCTGATGGGTCAGCTCGCGGAGCTGCAGGTGCGGCGGCGGGCACTGCGCCGCGACGAGACCTGAGACGGCCGGCCGGGTGGGGCGCGGCGGTGGAGCTCGTGGTCGGCGGCCCGATGCGACCTGAGGCGGGGTGGTGGGTGCTAGTCTCGCCCGGTCGGCGTCTGGCCGACGTGGCCCAGTAGCTCAGCCGGTTAGAGCACCGGACTCATAATCCGTTGGTCGCGGGTTCAAGCCCCGCCTGGGCTACTGGTCGATCCTGGTTCACGGAGCGCGGCGGATCGATTGTTCCGCCCCGGTGGCGACCGATGAGATCGCGGCGCGGACCCGGGGATCGGGTCCGCGCCGCGCCGACAGGATCGGGCGAACGTGTCAGGTGCTCGGGCCGAGCATCAGGCCGTCGCGCCACCCGCGCTGCTGTGGGCGGCCTGGCCCGCCGCCCCATCACCCGCGGTCGCCAGCTGCGCCTGCTGGCGATGTAACCGCAGCTCCTTGAGCACCGTCACCAGCGTCGCCGCGACGAGGGTGCCCACCACGATCGCCACCACGTACCCGAGGATCGGCGAGATCGCGAAAGCCACGAAGATGCCGCCGTGCGGGGCCTGGGAACCGACACCCATCGCCATGCTCAGCGCACCGGTGACGGCGCCACCGGCCATCATCGAGGGGATCACGCGCAGCGGGTCCGCCGCGGCGAAGGGGATCGCACCCTCGGAGATGAACGCGGCGCCGAGCAGCCATGCGGTGGCGCCGTTCTCCCGCTCCACCGGGGTGTACAGGTGCTTGCGCACCACCGTCGAGAGGGCCATCGCCAGCGGCGGCACCATACCCGCCGCCATCACCGCGGCCATGATCTGGAATGACGCCTCCGTGCCCTGGGACAGGCCGGCGGTGGCGAACAGGTACGCCGCCTTGTTCACCGGGCCGCCCAGGTCGAAGCACATCATGAGGCCCAGGATCACGCCCAGCAGGATCGCGCTGGATCCGCTCATGCCCTGCAGACTCTCCTGCAGCCCGGTCATCAGCGCCGCCAGGGGCCGACCCAGCACCATCAGCATCGCCGCGCCCACCACCAGCGTGGTGACCAGCGGGATGATCACCACCGGCATGAGGCCCGCGAGCCACCGCGGCGGCTTCAGCCCCGCGAGAGCCGCGGCGATCAGACCGGCGAGGATACCAGTGACCAGGCCACCGATGAACCCGGCGCCGACCATCACGGAGATGGCGCCGCCGATGAAGCCGGGGGCGATGCCCGGCCGTCCGGCGAGACCGAAGGCGATGTACCCAGAAAGGGCGGCGACCAGGAAGCCCATGCCGGCGCCGCCGAGGGCGACCAGCACCGCCCCCAGGTACAGCGGCAGACCGGACTTCTCCGTCAGCGTCTCCACCCCGTTCGCGTCATAGGCGACCTGCCCCGGCAGCTGCCACAGCGAGTTCTCCAGCGCCACCTGGTTCGCGACGAACGCCACGTCGTAGCCGCCGAGCAGGAATCCGAGGGCGATCAGCAGACCACCAGCCGCGACGAACGGGATCATGTAGCTCACCCCGGTCATCACGGCCGCCTGGATGCGCCGGGGCCACGACGGGCGGGTCTCGGATGCCGACGTCGCCGCGGCCGCATCCGCCGTCCCCGACACCCGGGTGGCCCGCGGATCGTCGATCGCGGCGAGGGCCTCGTCGATCAGCGTGGGGCCGTCGGATATCGGCCGCTTCACGGACGACTCGACGACCGGCAGGCCGGCGAACCGCTCCCGCCCGGTGATGTTCACGTCGGCGGCGATGATCAGGGCATCGGCCTCACGAATCTGCTCCGGCGTGAACGGGGTGAAACCACCCGAGCCCTGCGGCTCCACCAGGACGGTGACACCCTTGGCGCGGCCCGCGTTCTCGAGGGCCTCCGCGGCCATGTAGGTATGGGCGATGCCCGTGGGGCAGGAGGTGATCGCCAGAATGGTGCGGCTGCTGTCCGCGGTCGGCACGGTGGTGTCGGTGCGGTCGGGGGCGGGTGTCGCCTCGGTCGCTCGGGGTGCGGATCCCGTCGGCGCGGGGGCGGTGATCGCTGCCCGGTCGGCCTCCGCTGCAGGAGCTGCGGCCGCAGGGGCGGCGTCGGAGGACGCGGCGACGGAGCCGGAGGCACCGCCCTCCGGCTCGACAGCCTCCATCACCAGCCGCGCGACCTCCTCCCGGGACGCGGCGCCGCGCAGAGCCGCCAGGAACTCCGGGCGCACCAGGGACCGCGCGAGCCGTGCGAGCAGGTCCAGATGGGTGGAGGCGGCGCCGTCGGGTGCACAGATCCCGATGATGATGTCGGCGGGACCGTCCGGGCCGCCGAAATCCACGGGCTCGGCCAGCCGCAGGAAGCCGAGCGACGGCTCCCGCACCGCGTCCGCCTTGCAGTGGGGGATCGCGAAACCCCCGGGCATGCCGGTCGGCATCTGTGCCTCGCGGTCGAGCATCGCGCGCTCCAGCCCGGCGGCATCGGCACGCCCGCTGGCGCCGATCAGCGCGGCCATGGCAGCGATCACCGCCGACGTGTCGCTGCCGGGGGAGACGTCCAGCTCCACGAGCTGGGGGGTGAGAAGGTCCGACATAGGTGTCCTCATTTCTGACGGGGCCGGAGCCCGGTGGGCGGGGTGCTGAACGGGGGTGCCGGCTCAGAACGCCGACGACGGGAGCGGCTGCACCTGCGCGGGATGCGCGGCGGCCTGGTCGGGATCGGGGATGGTCGTGCCCTGCAGGGTCACGGCCGCAGCCCCGTACGAGGTCGCGAGGGCCAGGCGCTCGGAGGGGTCGGACCCCCGGGAGCGCGCCAGCAGATACCCGGCGGTGGCGGAGTCCCCGGCACCGACGGTCGAACGGACGGGGACGTCGGCGGTGCGCGCCCACCAGGCACCCTCAGCGGTCACCAGCACGGCACCGGCGGATCCGAGGGTGACCAGCACCTCCCGCACGCCGAGTGCATGGAGGCGGGTGGCGGCGCGCTGCACGGGTCCGAGATCCCCGGCGGCAGCGCTGCGTTCCAGAGCATCACCGTCAACGCCCAGGATCTGGCCGAGCTCATGGGCATTGGGCTTGAGCATGTCCGGGGCGGTGGTGCCGAGCTGCTCCACCACCCGGGCCAGAGCGGCGTCGGAGGTGTCGATACCGACCCACGCGCCGACGCTCCGAGCCCGGTGCACCAGCCGCGCATACAGGTCCTGCGGCAGACCCGGGGCGAGGGAACCCGACAGCATGAGCAGATCCCCCGCGGACAGCGCACCGGAGACGAGGTCCTCCAGCGCGGCGCCCTCCTCACCACCCAGCTGCGGGCCCGGTTCGTTGATCTTCGTGGTCACCCCGTCGGACCCGACGACGGTGAGGTTGGTGCGCACCCGGCCCGTGAGCGGTGACAGCCGGAACGGCAGCTCGGCCTCGGTGAGCAGGCCCACGAGGGGATCCTCGGGGGAGGCAGGCAGCAGGGCGGTCACCTCCGCGCCCCCGCGATGCACGCCCAGGGCGACGTTCACCCCCTTGCCTCCGGGCTGGGTGACGTCCTGGCTGATGCGGTGCACCTGCCCGGGGACGAGGGCCGACCCGAGCGTGACGGTGCGGTCGAGGGAGGGATTGGCGGTCAGGGTGAGGATCACGGCAGCAGGACCTCCAGGCCGGAGCGGTCGGCGACCTCGGCGAGGTCGCCCGGGAGCGGGTTGTCGGTGACCAGCACGTCCACGGCCGTCCAGCCCGCGAAGGTCACGAGGGAGCGGCGGTGCATCTTCGAGGCGTCGACCAGGACGGCCCCCAGAGCGGCCCGCGCCAGCAGGGCCCGTTTCACCGCGGCCTCCTCCGGATCGGGGGTGCTGAACCCCTCACCGTCCACACCGTTCCCCCCGACCAGGGCGAGGTCGACCCTCAGCGATCCGAGGGCGGCGAGGGTGGCGGAGCCGACGGCCGCGCGGGTGGTGGGACGCAGACGCCCGGGCAGCACGTGGACCTCCTGGGCGCCGGCGGCCGCGAGGTCCTGGGCGATCTCCGGGGAGTGCGTGAACAGCACGAGCCCGCGCTCCGCGAGGGCCGGGACGAGAGCTGCGGTGGTGGTCCCGGCATCGACCAGGACACTGCCCCCGGGGGCGGGCAGCAGGTCGTGGGCGGCTCGGGCGATGGCCTGCTTCGCACTGACGTGTTCCGTCCGGCGGGTGGGCAGGTCCGTCTCGACCGGTCCGGAGTCGACGGCGAGGGCGCCACCGTGCACGCGGGTCAGGGCGCCGTCGGCGGCGAGGGCGTCGAGATCCCGGCGGATCGTCTCCCCGGCCACGGCGAAGCGGGCGGCGAGGTCGGTCACGCTCACGCGGCGCGTCTGCGTGAGCTCGTCGAGGATCACGCGTCGTCGCTCGTCCTGGAACATCACCGTCCACCTCTCGCTCCGGCCCCCCTCACGGGAGACTCGACCCCGGCGGCGGGGATCCCGCCGCGCTCTCCCTCCCGGGTGCCGGGAGCGGGGGCCGCCACTCCACATGTGGGAGTGTGTGGGTATATGTGGGAGCGTAGACCGAGTCGCGCCGCACGTCAAGGGGGCGCATCGCGGCTGTCCGGGCCCGAGGGCACGCTCACGACGGCGCGTGTGGAACTGTGTGGGATTGCGTGAGAGGGGAGGAGTTGATCCGGCCGCCTCCGCCCGGGCGGTGGCCGCGAGCCCGGGTGCGCCGGCCGAATGCGTCGGTGGGGCGTCGCGGCGTGGCATCCGTCATATCTCGCGCGTGGGGCGCCCTGGCGGCCCGAGGTGGGCCGCAGAGCTGGTAACGTATCCGAGGTCGATCCCGCGTAGCTCAATCGGCAGAGCATTCGACTGTTAATCGAACGGTTACTGGTTCAAGTCCAGTCGCGGGAGCCCATACAGCAGATCAGCCCCGGTGCCCACCGGGGCTGATCTGGTTTCCACCCCGATCTGATGTGTCCCTCGGGGGTGCCGCCGCTCCGTGCCGCGCCCCAGGGCTGGCGATGGAGGAGTCCCGATGGCCACGCTTCCCGATGACTCGTTCCCCCTGCCGGACGGCTTCGATGCCGGCTCCGTGTGGGCCGATCGGGTCGGCGAACGGCAATTCGTGGGGCGCAACCAGCGTGGCGTGGAGATCCCCATCGGCAAGGGGGAGGGGCAGATCTCCCCGGGGGAACTGTTGAAGCTCGCCCTGATCGGCTGCGCCGGCATGAGTGCTGATCTGTCGATCGGTCGACGTCTCGGGGAGGACTTCCGCATGCGCCTGTTCGTGCACGGTGAATCCGACCCCGCGACCAACCGCTACCTCGCCCTCGACGAGGAGATGCTGCTGGACCTCGACGGTCTCAGCGCGGAGGACCTCGCACAGCTGCAGACCGTCGTGAACAAGGCCATCGAGCGCGGCTGCACCGTCGAGCGCACCGTCGCCCCGGGCACCCCCGTCAGCCACACCATCGTCGGCATCGGCCGGCTCGGTGGCGGCGCCGCCGACAGCGAGGCGGCCCGCTGATGACCATGCGCGAGATCCGCATCGTCGGCGACCCGGTCCTGCGCACGGTGTGCGACGAGATCACCACGATCACCGACGGGGTGCGCACCCTCGTCCGCGACCTCATGGACACGGTGGACGCCGAGGGCCGCGCCGGTGTCGCGGCCAACCAGATCGGCGTGACGCTGCGGGCGTTCTCCTGGAATCTCGAGGACCACGGCATCGGCTGCATCCTCAACCCCCGCATCGTGGAGCTGTCGGAGGAGACGCAGGACGGCGAGGAGGGTTGCCTCTCCGTGCCCGACCTGTGGTACCCGCGCACCCGCGCCGCCTACGCGCGCTGCGAGGGCATCGACGTCGAGGGCCGGCCGATCGTGTTGGAGGGTGAGGGCCTCACCGCACGCCTCATCCAGCACGAGTGCGCGCACCTCGATGCCGAGCTCTACATCGACGGTCTCGAGCGTAGCGTCCGCAAGCAGGCGTTGCGGGACATCCGACGCACGCTCTAGGCTGACCGCTAGTCCGGCGTCATGCGCCGATGACCCTCGGGGCCCTGCCGCCCCGCACCTGCACCGATCCGTGGGGAAGACGTATCGGACAGGAAGGGACGTCGTTCCATGACGCAGGGAGTGCTGTACATCCACTCCGCCCCGCGAGCCCTCGCACCGCATATCGATTGGGCCGCGAGCGGAGTCCTCGGCGTGCCCTCACACCTGCGCTGGGAGGTCCAGCCGTTGGAGAAGGGCCTGCTGCGCAGTGAGATGACCTGGCGCGGCCGGGAGGACACCGGCGCCCGCCTGGTGAGCGCGCTGCGCGGCATGCCCGAGGTGCGGTTCGAGGTCACCCAGGAGGCCACCGCCCACGCGGACGGCGCCCGCTGGTCGTGCACCCCTGATCTCGGCATCCATCACGCGGTCACCGACCATGCCGGGAACATCGTGCTCACCGAGGACCATCTGCGGGGCTGCATGGAGCGTGCGGGGTCCGACGCCCGCGCCCTGCAGCGGGAGATCGGTATCGCCCTCGGCGAGCCGTGGGATGAGGAACTCGAGCTGTACCGGCACGCCGCCGAGGGAGTGCCGATGCGCTGGCTCCAGCGCGTCGTCTGACGACACGGCCGACGGGGCCGCGGCCCCGTCGGCGCGTCCAGCCGGTGGTGGACCGGGTCAGGCGTTGGTGGCGACCACCGCGACGTCGTGGCCGCCGAACCCGAAGGCGTTGTTCAGCACGGCGATGTCCCCGGCGGGCAGGTCCCGCGGAGCGTTCACAGCGATGTCCAGAGGGACCTCGGGGTCGAGGTTCTCGATGTTGATCGACGGCGGCGCCACCCGGTGGTGGGCCGCGAGGACCGCGAAGACCGACTCCAGGGCCCCGGCGCCACCGAGCAGGTGGCCCGTCATCGATTTGGTGGAGGAGACCACGAGCTGGTCGGTCTGACCGTCCAGGGCCTGCGCGACGGCCTTCAGCTCACCGATGTCCCCGAGCGGAGTGGAGGTGCCGTGGGCGTTGACGTGCACCACGTCGGTGGCGCTCAGACCGGCATCGGTCACGGCCTCGCGGATCGCCCGAGCCTGCCCGTCCTGGGAGGGGGCGGAGATGTGGTGGGCGTCGGACGCCATGCCCCGACCGGAGACATATCCGTAGATACGCGCGCCACGGGCCTTCGCATGCTCCTCGGACTCCAGCACCAGGATGGCCGCACCCTCACCGAGCACGAAACCGTCACGGTCCCGGTCGTACGGGCGCGAGGCGGTCGCGGGATCGTCCACGCGCGTCGACAGCGCGCGGATGTTCGCGAACCCGGCCAGCGGCAGCGGATGCACGCAGGCCTCGGAGCCCCCGGCCACGACCACGTCGGCACGACCCAGGCGGATCATGTCGAAGGCCTGGGCGACGGCCTCGGCGCCGGAGGCGCAGGCGGAGACGGGGGTGTGGGCGCCGGCCTGGGCGCCCAGTTCGAGTTCGATGTGGGCGCTGGAGGAGTTCGCCATCAGCATCGGCACCGTGAAGGGGTTGACGCGCCGGGCGCCCTTCTCCTTGACCAGGTCCCACTGGTCGAGGATCGTCCACACGCCGCCGATGCCGGTGCCGACCACCACGCCGAGGCGGACAGGGTCGACCACGGGGGTACCGGCGTCCTTCCACGCCTCCCGGGCGGCGATCAGCGAGTACTGCCCGACGGGGTCGAGCTTCTTCGCCTCCGGGCGGGAGAGCACCTCATAGGGGTCGATCGGAACGGTGCAGGCGAAGTCGACCGACAGGCCGTACCGCTCCTTCCAGTCATTCTCCAGGGTCCGGGCCGTCGAGGTGCCCTTCAGGGCCGCCTCCCAGGTGCTGGCGACGTCCGCACCGAGCGGGTTCACCGTGCCGAGACCGGTGACGGCGACGCGGGTGGGGTTCAACTTCATGACCGGACCTCCGGGTGGGAACTGGGGGATGAACGAGGAAGCGCCCGGGGACGATGCCCCGGGCGCTCCGACGGACTCAGGCCTGGGCGCCGGAGATGAAGGAGACGGCGTCGCCGACGGTGGTCAGGTTCTTGACCTCCTCGTCGGGGATGCGCACGCCGAACTTCTCCTCGGCGTTCACGACGATGGTCATCATCGAGATGGAGTCGATGTCGAGGTCGTCGGTGAAGGACTTCTCGGGCTGGACGTCCTCGACCGCGACGCCGGTCTCCTCGTTCACGATCTCAGCGAGGCCGGCGAGGATCTCATTGTCGGTGTAGGCCACGGGGGCTCTCCTTCATGTCTCGAAAACGCTGGGCGGGGCAAGCCTACCCGCACCAGCCGGTCACGCCGTGCGGGAGGGCGCGTGTCCATGGATGACCGGTCAGTAGCCGATCAGGGCCGAGGGCTGGGGATCAGGGGTCGGACGCTCAGGGCAGGATGACGATCTGCCCCGCGTAGGCGAGTCCGCCGCCGAAGCCGAACAGCACCGCGACGTCCCCGGACGACGCCTGCCCCTCGGCGACCAGGCGGTGCAGAGCCAGCGGCACCGAGGCGGCGGAGGTGTTGCCGGTCTCCGCGATGTCCCGGGCCACGACGACGTCCTCGGGCAGCTTCAGCTGATTCACCAGCTCGTCGACGATCCGCATGTTCGCCTGGTGCGGCACGAACACGTCGACGTCCTCCGGTGTGAGACCCGACTGCTCGAGCATCTCGCGGATCTTCTCGGCGCTGTGCCACACGGCCCAACGGAACACGGTGCGGCCGTCCTGCTCCAGGGTCGGCCACGGGATACGGCCCTCGCGGAAGTCGATGCTGGATCCGGTCATCCGCACGGCATCCCAGTGGGAGCCGTCACTGCCCCAGACGGTCGGGCCGATGCGCGGCTCGTCGGAGGCGGAGACCACCGCGGCACCGGCGCCGTCTCCGAGCAGGAAGGAGATGGAGCGGTCGGTGGGGGAGACGAAGTCGGAGAGTTTCTCCGCGCCGATGACCAGCACGTTGCGGGCGGAGCCGGAGCGGATCAGTCCGTCGGCCTGTCCGATGCCGTAGCAGAACCCGGCGCAGGCGGCGGAGATGTCGTAGGCGATGACGTCGCCGAGGCCCAGGCGGCCGGCGAGGTGGGCCGCCATCGACGGCTGCTGGTACGGGAAGGTGATGGTGGCGCACAGGATCGCGTCGATGTCCCCGGGCTGGAGTCCGGCGCCGCTGATCGCCTCGTCGGCGGCCTGCTGGGCCATGTCCGCGACGCCGACCTCGGCGCTGGCGCGGCGACGGGTGATGATGCCGGTGCGCTGACGGATCCACTCGTCGGAGGAGTTGATCGGCTCGACCAGGTCGTCGTTGGGCACGGTCAGGTCGCCGCGGGCGGCGCCCAGCGACACGATGCGGGATCCGGCCACCGTCGGCCGGGGCGTGAGCGAGATGGCCATCTCAGATCTCCTGTCCGGACTCGGAGCGCGTCGCCCCGGCGTGCTCCTGCACGAAGGCGCGAGCGGCGTCGAGGTCCTCGGGCGTGTTGAGGTTCATCAGCGCCACACCCTTCAGCTCCCTCTTCGCCAGACCGGTGAGGGTGCCGGCAGGGGCCAGCTCCAGGATGCCGGTGACCTCCTTCTCGGCGAAGACGCGCATGCAGGCCTCCCAGTCGACCGGGGACGCCACCTGGCTCACGATGAGCTCGAGGTACCGGGCGCCGTCGGTGACGATCTCCCCACCGGCGTTGGAGATCAGTGGACGATCCGACGGGGGATCCGAGGGCGTCAGCGAGGGGGCGAACTCGGACAGCGCCGTGCGGGCGGAGGCCATGAAGTCGGTGTGGAAGGCCCCGGCCACCTGCAGCGGCATCACGCGGGCGCGGGTGGGGGGCTCGGCGACGAGGGCCGCGATGCGCTCCGTCGGACCGGCGGCGACGACCTGCCCGGAGGAGTTGATGTTCGCCGGCTGCAGGTCGTTCCGGCGGATCGCCTCCATCACCTCGTCGCGCTGACCACCGACGACGGCCGCCATGCCGGTCGGCGTCGCGGCCGCGGCCTCCGCCATCGCCCGGGATCGCACACCCACCAGCCGCATGGCGTCCTCGGCACTGAGCACTCCGGCCAGGGCCGCCGTGGTGACCTCACCGACGCTGTGCCCGGCCAGCAGATCGGCCCGGCCGTCGCGCGCGAAACCCTCACCGCCGGCGAGGGCGTCGGCCGTGAGGATGCCCGCGGCCACGAGCAGAGGCTGCGCGACGGCGGTGTCCTTGATCGTCTCCGCATCGGAGGCGGTGCCGTGACGGATGAGGTCGACCTCGGCCGCGTCCGAGAGGCGCTGCAGAGACTCCCGCACCCCGGGCAGGTCCAGCCAGGGCGCGAGGAAACCGGGCTTCTGGGCCCCCTGACCGGGGCTGACGATCGCGAGCATGGGACCTCCGGGGGTGAGTGTGGACGGTGGAAGGGTGCTGAGGGGGCGGCTGCTTGCGCCGCCGGGAACCTGGGGCCGGGCTCTCGCCGGCTCAGGCGCGGGAGGCGGTGAGTGCGGCCCGCAGGGCGGCGACCACCGACTCGTCATCGGCCCCGAGGTCCCGGGCGAGGGCCGCGTACCCCCGCGCGGCCTCCTCCAGGCGGGAGGAGACCCGGTCCTGCGGGGCGATGACGGTCCCCGCACGGCCGCGGGTGAGGACGATGTCGGCCTCCCGCAGGGTGCGGTACGCCTTCGCGGCGGTGATCACGGCGATGCCGAGCTCATCGGCCAGTGCACGGACGGTGGGCAGGCGGGTGCCCGGCGGCAGGGTGCCGTCCTGCGCGGCCCGGGCGATCGCCTCGTGGATCTGCCGCACGGGCGGCAGTTCCGCATGCCGGTTGATGGTGACGATGCCCGTGAGCACGGAGCGCGGCGCCTCGGGCGCCGCGGGCTCCGCGCTCAGGACTCACCGCCGAAGGAACCCGACTGGCCGGCGTTGACGTTCAGCAGGTCGTAGCGGCGGATGGCCTTGGCCGGAGCACCGGCGTCGACCTTCCCCTCGCGGGCGAGCAGCTGCAGCGCCTTGACGACCATCGAATGGGCGTCGATCTTCAGGAAGCGGCGGGCGGCCGGGCGGGTGTCGGAGAAACCCCAGCCGTCGGCACCGAGCACCCCGTACTGGCCGGGGATCCACGGGCGGATCATCTCCGGAACCAGGTGGTCGTAGTCGCTTGAGGCGACGAACGGACCGCTGGTGCCGGCCAGGCGCTCGGAGATCCACGGGGTGCGCTGCTCGTCGGGGTGGAGCATGTTGTGGTCCTCCACCGCGACGGCCTCCTTGCGCAGCTCGTTCCAGGAGGTCACGGACCACACGGTGGCGCGCACCCCCCAGTCCTCCTGCAGGATCTCCCGGGCGTGGCGCGCCCACGGCACGCCCACACCGGAGGCCATCAGCTGCACCTCGGGACCCTCACCCTCCGGGGCCTCATCCACCACGTACATGCCCTTGAGCAGACCGTCGACGTCCAGACCCTCCGGTTCGGCGGGCTGCACGATCGGCTCGTTGTAGACGGTGAGGTAGTAGAAGACGTTCTGGTCGCGGCTCTCGTTCTGGCCGTACATCCGCTGCAGACCATCGCGCATGATGTGCCCGATCTCGTACCCGTAGGCCGGGTCGTAGATCACGGCGGCCGGGTTGGTGGCGGCCAGGACGGGGGAGTGCCCGTCCATGTGCTGCAGGCCCTCACCGGCGAGCGTGGTCTTGCCGGCGGTCGCACCGATCACGAAACCGCGGGCGAGCTGGTCACCGGCGGCCCAGAAGAAGTCACCGGTGCGCTGGAACCCGAACATCGAGTAGAAGATGTACAGCGGGATCATCGGCAGGCCGTGGGTGGCGTACGAGGTGCCCGCCGCGGTGAACGCGGAGGTCGAGCTGATCTCGTTGATGCCCATGTGCTTGATCTGCCCCTGCTGCGACTCCTTGTACGCCAGCAGCAGGTCGCGGTCCACCGACAGATAGTTCTGCCCGTCGGGGTTGTAGATCTTCAGCGTCGGGAACAGGGAGTCCATGCCGAAGGTGCGGGCCTCGTCGGGGATGATCGGCACCCAGTGCTTGCCGATGTTCTTGTCCCGCATGAGGTCCTTCAGCAGCCGCACGAGCGCCATGGTGGTGGCGATCTCCTGCTTGCCGGAGCCCTTCTTCGCGATCGCGTAGGCCTTCTCGTCGGGCAGCTCGAGGGCCTGCGCCCGATCCGGGTGGCGGCTGGGCACCGGGCCGCCGAGCTCCTCGCGGCGGGCCCGGAAGTACTTCATCGCCTCGGAGTTCTCATCCGGCACGTACAGCGGCGCGTCGTAGACGCTGTCCAGGCTGTCGAGCTGCTCGTCGGAGATCGGGATCTGCAGCGTGTCGCGCAGGGCCTTGATGTCGTCGAGGGTGAACTTCTTCATCTGGTGGGTCGCGTTGCGACCGGCGAAGTTCTTCCCCAGGCGGTAGCCCTTGATGGTCTGCACCAGGATCACGGTGGGGCGGCCCTTGTGCTCCATCGCCGCCTTGTAGGCCGCGTAGATCTTCCGGGTGTCGTGGCCACCGCGGTTGAGCTTCCACCAGATGTCGTCGTCGGACATGTCTTCGACCATCGCCTTGGTCCGCGGATCACGGCCGAAGAAGTTGTCCCGGATGAAGCCGCCGTCCTCGGCGCGGTAGGTCTGGAAGTCGCCGTCGGGGGTGGCGTTCATGAGGTCGACCAGGGCACCCTCGTCGTCCTTCGCGAACAGCGGATCCCAGCCCCCGCCCCAGATCACCTTGATGACGTTCCAGCCGGCGCCGCGGAACTGCGCCTCCAGCTCCTGGATGATCTTGCCGTTGCCGCGCACCGGGCCGTCCAGACGCTGCAGGTTGCAGTTCACGACGAAGGTGAGGTTGTCCAGGTGCTCCTTCGCGGCGATGTGCAGTGCGCCGCGGGACTCGACCTCGTCCATCTCACCGTCGCCGAGGAACGCCCAGGTGTGCTGCTGGGAGGTGTCCTTCAGGCCACGGTTGAGCAGGTAGCGGTCGAAGCTGGCCTGCTCGATCGCGTTGACCGGGCCGATGCCCATGGACACCGTCGGGAACTCCCAGAAGTCCGGCATGGAGCGCGGATGCGGGTAGGACGGCATGCCGTTCTCGCTGGAGACCTCCTGACGGAAGCCGTCGAGGTCCTCCTGGGTCAGACGCCCCAGCAGGAAGGCGCGGGCGTAGATGCCGGGGGAGGCGTGGCCCTGGAAGAAGACGTGGTCACCGCCGCCGGCGTGGTCGCGGCCGCGGAAGAAGTGGTTGAAGCCGACCTCGTACATCGAGGCGATCGAGGCATAACTGGAGAGGTGCCCGCCGACGCCGACACCGGGACGCTGCGCGCGGTGCACCAGCATCGCGGCGTTCCAGCGGATCGCGTTGCGGATCTCCTTCTCCAGGGCGAGGTCGCCCGGGTACTCGGGCTGGTCCTCCACCGGGATGGTGTTGACGTAATCGGTGGTCAGCGAGTCCGGAAGCTCGAGATGACGGCGGCGGGCCTGCTGCAGCACGCTCTGGACGATCTCGGTCGCGCGTTCCTCACCGCGGTTCTCCAGGAGGGCATCGAACGAATCGAGCCACTCGCGGGTCTCCTCGGGATCGGGATCCTGCGCATAGCTGGGCAGGTTGATGCCGATCGGACGCGGGGTGTCGGAGGCGGTCACGTTGTCCTTCTCTCAGGTGGGAGCTGTCGGACGCCGCGGCACCGCGTGCGCGGGTCGACGAGGCGGCCCGACGGCAGATGCGTGTGCGCGTGGCGCGGCTCAGCCTACCGCCGCCATCCGACACACGAGAGGGGGGTCTCCGGGGTCGTCCCTGTGCGTGTGACACGCCCGACACGGGTGGATAAACTGCCGTCGGACCCACCCCCCACGGAGAAGGAGTGCACGCGTGGCGTCGACCACGGAATCGGTCTCGCAGGGCCCTGCGGATGCGCTGGGCTTCCGAACCGGTCAGACGGTGCTGGAGATCGGCTACGACGACGACGTCGATCTGGACCTGCGGGACGCCATCGAGGATGCGCTCGACGCTGACCTCGAGGACGAGGACTTTCAGGGGATCGTCGACGCCGTGCTGCTGTGGTGGCGCGAGGGTGATGGTGATCTGACCGACGCCCTCGTCGACTCCCTCACCACACTGGTGGAGGGCGGCCAGGTGTGGTTGCTCACCCCGAAGGCCGGCCGTGACGGCCACGTGGATCCTGCGGAGATCCAGGAGGCGGCGAGCCTCGCGGGCATGCGCACCACCACGACGGTGAGCCTGCCGGGCACCTGGTCGGGCACGCGCCTGGCCGCCCGCAACGGCTGAGCGGCATCACGCCCAGTCACCGCACCACCTGCCGCACCGTCCGCCGATCGGACCGTGCCGCGGTGGGCCACGGGTCGTTAGCTCAGTTGGTCAGAGCGCCTGGTTTACACCCAGGAGGTCGGGGGTTCGAGCCCCTCACGACCCACCCTTCGCAGAGGATGTGACCTGCGGCGATGTGCCGTCTGTGCGGATCTCCGGCAGCCGCATCCACGATGCGGGCATGGGCTCCTGGTTCACAGGAACAGCAGACCCAGCCCCAGCACCACGGTCACCAGGATCACTCCGGCGAGCGCCCAGTTCATGGCCATGCGACGGTTGTGGTCGGGCGGCAGCGTCGTACCGTCGGGCGCCAGGCCGTCCTCGCCCCGGTTCCATCCGCCGCGGACCATCATCAGGATCACCATCGCCACCGAGCCGACCAGGGACACGGCGAACAGGGTCATCAGCAGGGTGTTCACGGACGGACTCCTCGCATGGGGGACGGTCCCCCTAGGGTAAGGCCGTGCCCCCGAACGCCTCCTCCGAACTCACCGCGCGCCAGAGTGCTCTCGGGATCTCGCTGGTGACGATCGGAGCGGCGACAGCCCAGCTCGGTGCCTCCTTCGCGGCGCTCGCCCTGCCGGCCCTCGGGATCGCCGCCGTGGTCCTCGTGCGGCAACTGGTCATGGCCGTGATCCATGTTCCGTTGGCTCATCGGTCGCTGCGTGCCGCGGGCACGCGCGACCCGCTGTGGGGTGTGGCCCTCGCGGTGCCGCTGATGGCAATGAACGCCGCGATCTATGCGGCGATCCGGGAGATGGGCGTCGGCCTCGCTGTCACCGTGGAGTTCCTGGGGCCGCTGGCTCTGTCGGTGCTCGCCACCCGCTCCCGGCTCGGCCTCGTATGTGCCCTGATGGGTCTGGTCGGCATGCTGTGCGTCACCGGCCCCTCCGGTTCGGCCACCTGGCTGGGCACCGGCTTCGCGCTGCTCGCCGCGAGCAGCTGGGCCGCCTACCTGGCGCTCTCCCGCGCCGCCGGACGGCGCCTCACCGGGCTGGCCCCGTCGGCGGTGGCGGCCCTGACCTCGGTGCTGGTGCTCACGCCGATCGTGCTGCTCACCCTGGATGCCACCCGCGTGACGGCATCTGCTGTGGGTTTCGCCGTCGCGGCGGGCCTGTTGACCTCCGCCGTGCCGTACGCCCTGGATGTGATCGTGCTGCGCATCCTGCCGCTGGGGCTGGTGTCGCTGCTGATGAGTGTGCACCCGGCGTGCGCGGCTCTGGCGGGAGCGCTGGTGCTGGGGGAGCGGCTCTCGCCGGTGGACGTCGCCGGGCTGCTGCTGATCTCCGGGGCGAACGTGATGGCGGTCAGGGCGTCACTGCGGCGTCCGGCTCCCGGTGCCGCCCCAGCTCCCGCCGACGTAGAAGCAGCAGCAGAGGCACCGCGAGCAGAACACTGAGGGCCATCGCGGCGAAGGTGAGCGCCGGGGAGAGGTCGAACAGTGCTCCCGCCACCGCCGTCATCACTGCGGTCCCGGCGCCGGTGCCGAGCGCCATGTACAGGCCCTGAGCGGGTGCCACCAGCGCCGCCGGCACGTGGCGGTTCAGGGTCTGGATGAACGTCACCTGCATCAGACCGAAGGTGAGGGCGTGCAGCACCTGGGTGCCCAGGAGCACCGCGACCCCCGGGTCGAGCGCCCACACGCCCCAGCGCAGCAGCGCCCCGGCGGTGGAGATCCCCAGCATCGCCGCGAGGCTCGCCCGCTGCGCGATGGGACCGGTGACACGGAACAGCAGCATCTCCGCCAGCGGCGCGATCACCAGGAACGTCGCCACCACCCAGGCCGCCGCCCCCAGGCGCACCAGGTGCAGTGACCCGAAGGCGTAGTACGCCGCGTGGGAGCTCTGCAGCACCACCGTGATCGCCAGTGCCGGCACGAACACCGGTGACCGCAGCAGCGGAGCCCACCCGCCGAAACCGTCGGAGCGCTGCGCCTCGACATGCTCCTCCCCGAGGGGACGGCTCGCCGTCACCGCCAGCGCCAGCAGACCGAGCAGAAACACCCACCACAGCGGCGCATTGCCCACCAGTTGGGCGACCACCCCGTTCACCGCGGCGCCCGCCACGAACCCGATGGAACCCCAGCCGCGAGCGCGCCCGTAGTCGAGCACCTGCCGCTGCACACCGAGAGCCGCGGTCGTCTCGAGCACGGGCATCAGCGTCGGATACAGCAGCCCGAAGATCCCCGAGAGCACCACCAGCCCGGTCACGCCCGTCGACGGCAGGAACAGCAGCGCCACCGCCAGGCTCGCCCACGGCAGGACACGCACCACCCGGCCCAGCGGCCACACCCGGTTCAGCATTGGGAACAGCACCGCGATCGCCACCGCGCGTGTCACCAGCGACACCGTGATCGACAGACCGATCTCGGAGGCCGCGAACCCGCGCTCGTCGAAGATCACACCCCAGTACGCCAGGAACGTGGTCCAGGTGAAGAAGAAGAGGAAGAACTGGATGCTCATCCAGCGGTGCACACGGACCTCCTGCAGGGCACGGCACCGGAGCCGCGCGCCGTGACGCACCCCGGTTCCGGCGGGGGGATCGACCCGACCCTATCCGCAGGTCGCTCCCTATACTCGATGGGTGCCGCGTGCCTCCGGGCTCCGCGCGACCCAACGCACATCCCGGTTCCGTCGTACTCCAGGGAGACCCCCGTGACCACCGCCCCGCGCGCCCTCGACCCGTACGCCGTGCGCGCCGACTTTCCCCTGCTGCAGCGCACCGACGTGGACGGGCGCCCGATGGTGTACCTCGACAGTGGTGCCACCAGTCAGCGGCCGCTGCCGGTGCTCACTGCGGAGCAGGACTTCCTCACCCGCCACAACGCCGCTGTCAAGCGCGGATCGAACACCCTGGCGGAGGAGGCCACCGACGCCTATGAAGGTGCCCGGGAACGCGTGGCGGCGTTCCTCGGCGCCACCGACCCGCGTGAGGTGGTGTTCACGAAGAACGCCACCGAGTCGCTGAACCTCGTCGCCTACGCCCTCGGGCAGGGTGGCACGGAGGTCCCCGACGCCCTGCGGGTGCGCGAGGGGGACGAGGTGCTGGTCACCGAGATGGAGCATCACGCGAACCTGGTGCCGTGGCAGGAACTGTGCCGCCGCACCGGCGCCACCCTCCGGTGGATCCCCCTGGCCGACGACTACACCCTCGATCTCACCGACCTTGACTCCCTGCTCACCGAGCGCACGAAGGTCCTCGCCCTCACCCACCAGTCGAACGTGCTCGGCACCGTCAACGACATCGCCCGGTTGAGCGCCGCCGCCCGCGCCGTCGGAGCCCTGGTGGTGCTGGATGCCTGCCAATCGGTGCCGCATCTGCCGGTGCGGCTGGCCGACCTCGACGTCGACATGCTCGCCTTCTCGGGCCACAAGATGCTCGGCCCCACAGGTATCGGGGTGCTGTGGGGGCGGTACGACCTGCTGACGCAGCTGCCGCCGTTCCTCACCGGTGGGTCGATGATCGAGCTGGTGACGATGGAGATGTCCACGTACGCCGAGCCGCCCGCCCGGTTCGAGGCCGGCACCCCGCCGGTCTCGCAGGCGGTGGGCCTCGCGGCCGCCTGCGACTACCTCGACGGGCTCGGCCGGGAGGCGATCCATGCCCACGAATCCGCTCTCACGGTGCGGGCACTGGAGGGTCTGCAGGGCATCGACGGGGTGCGGATCCTCGGTCCGGGCCCCCAGCCGCAGCGCGCCGGGGCGGTGGCGTTCACCCTCGACGGCATCCACGCCCATGACGTCGGGCAGGTGCTGGACTCCCGCGAAGTGATGGTCCGCACCGGGCATCACTGCGCCTGGCCACTGCACCGCCGGTACGGGCTGGCGGCGAGCACTCGCGCGAGCGTCGGTCCCTACACCACCGCGGAGGACATCGACGCCCTGGTGGAGGGCGTCGCCGCGACCGTCGACTTCTTCGGGAGGTTCGCATGAGCGACCTGTCCAGCCTCTACACCGGGCTGATCATCGAGCATGACCGCCGGCCCCATCGTGCGGGCCTGCGGGAGCCGTACGCCGCACAGGTCCACCACGTGAACCCCACCTGTGGTGATGAGATCACGCTGCGGCTCGATGTCGACCGCCCCGACGACGACGGCACCGTCCGCGACGTCTCCTACGACGCGATCGGCTGCGCCATGTCCCGCGCCTCCGCCTCCATGCTCGCCGACCAGCTGACGGGCCTGAGCGTCGCGCAGGCCGTCGACGTGGTCGACTCCTTCGAGATGTCCATGGCCTCCCGCGGCAAGGACCCCGGCAATGAGGAGCTCCTCGGTGACGCCGTCGCGCTGCTGGGGGCCTCGAAATTCCCCGCCCGCGTGAAATGTGTGCTGCTGCCGTGGAAGGCGTTCCGCGCCGCCCTGCTGGAGGCCCAGGCGAGTGGAGGCCGCGCATGAGCACCACGCCGACGCTCGCGCAGGTACGCACGCTGCTGGAGGAGACCTATCCGCTGCACTGGGCGGAGGACTGGGACCGCGTGGGCCTGATCGTAGGGGAGGCCGACGCGCCCGTGAGGCGCATCGCCCTGGCGGTCGACCCGACGCTCGCGGTGGCCCGCGCCGCCGCCGACGACGACCTGCTCATCACGCACCATCCGCTGCTGCTGCGCGGCGTCCACGCTCTGCCGACCGACACCGGCAAGGGTGCGGTGGTCACCTCGCTGATCCGCTCCGGCACCGCCCTGTGGTGCGGGCACACCAACGCTGACCGGGCGCTCACCGGCACCGGTGTCGCCCTCGCCGACGCCCTCGGCCTGACCGGCCGGGAACCGCTGGAGCCGCCGCGCCAGACCGAGGACGGGTTGTTCGGCGCCGGGGTGATCGGCGTCCTCGAGGCCCCGCTGAGCGTGCGCGAGCTCGCCCGCCGTCTGGCCGCCGCGGTGCCCGCCACCGTGCAGGGGGTGCGGTTCACCGGTGATCCCGACCGCCAGGTGCAGCGCGTGGTCGCGTGCCCGGGCGCCGGGGATTCCTTCCTGGAGGCCGCCACCCGCGCCGGTGCCGACGTGATCGTCACCTCCGACCTGCGGCACCATCCGGCCCTGGAACACATCGAGGCCGCCGCGGATCCGGCCGCCGTGCCCGCGCTGCTGGATCTGCCGCACTACGCCTCGGAGAGCCTGTGGCTCGTCCCGCTGCGCGAGCTGCTCTTGGCGCAGGCGGCGCTGCGCGACTGGGACCTGCAGGTGCGGATCGACGAGCATCGCACCGACGTGTGGACCGGCGCCGAGGGCACCCACCCCGCCTGACCCGGCGCCGGGACGGCCCTGACCGCAGGCCGTCGTGCTCAGTCCCGGCGGTCCACCAGCACCAGGACCTGGCCGTCGAGCTCCGCCTCCAACCCCGGCCCCAGCAGATCCGCCGCGAGCTGCCGCAGCTGTGTGGGCGTGGTCGGTGCCGTCTCCGCGGTGAGCAGGGCGCGCCCCAGCAGCCCCCGGTAGCGCTTGGCGTCGTGGGAGACGACCTGCCGCCGGCCGCCGCGTTCCACCACCGCATCCACCCGGATCGCCCCCGCCACCGGCATCATCGAGCGATAGGCCCCCGAGCGGGCATCGACCACCAGACGTCCCGAGGCGGAGATCTGCGCCCCGAGCGGCGCCAGATGCGGCCGCCACCACGGCCCGACCTGCCCCAGCCGGTGGAGATCCGACCCCGCGGACAGCCGGTAGGCGGGGATGCGGTCGCCGGCCGCGACGACACCCAGCAGCGCCGAGGTGATGAGCACCTGCCGGTCATCGGTGGCGGTCGCCTCACCGAGCGCGTCGAACAGCACCCCGAGTACACCTGCAGAGCAGGCGCCGCGGGTTCGGCCGTGAGCTGACGCATCCGCTCCACGAGGTCCGGGGCGGAGGCGGGCGCCTTGAGCCGCTCGGCGGCGTCCCGTCCGCAGGCGGTGCGCTCCGCCGCCCGCAGCACGGTGCGGCGGGCTGTGGTGAGCTCCGGATGGGTGAGGGTGTCGAGGTCGAGCGGATCGCCTTCGGTTGGCCGGGTCTTCGTCTCGGACGGGGGCAGCAGCAGGAACACGAGTCACCTCGACAGGGGCAGGTGGGACGGGGAGGACGTAGGATACGGGGGCCAGTCGGCCGGGCAGTCGCGTCTTCGCTCAGCGAAGCCGAGGAAAGTCCGGGCTCCATCCGGCACGGTGGTGGGTAACGCCCACCCGGAGTGATCCGCGGGACAGTGCCACAGAGAGCAGACCGCCGGCGTCTCGACGCCGGTAAGGGTGAAAGGGTGGTGTAAGAGACCACCGCGGCCCCGGTGACGGGGTCGGCACGGTAAACCCCACCGGGAGCAAGGTCAGACAGGGGACGTTCGAGGGCGCCGGTCCGAGTCCCCGGGTGGACCGCTGGAGGTCGTCGGCAACGGCGACCCGAGAGGGATGACTGCCGATCACAGAACCCGGCTTACAGGCCGACTGGCCCTCACGCCGGGGCGGGCCGCCATCACGGCGAGCCCGCCCCGGCGCATGACCCGGGTCTGGCGGGTCACTTGCGCTTCGCGGACCCCTTGGACGTCTTCCCGCCCTTCGTGGCACCGCGTGTGCCGCTGTCCTTGCCCGTGCCGGAGCCCTTCGAGGAGGTCTTCACGCCGGAGGTGCGCGCCTCGTCCTCCGCGGACCGGGCCGCCTTCTCCGCGGCCGTCGACTCCTTGCGGGAGGCCGACGCCGCCTGCTCGCCGTTGCGGTGGGCGAGGGCGGCCGCGCCGATGATGCCGGCCTCGTTGCGCAGCTGCGCCGGCACGATCGGGGTGCGCAGGTCGAGCTTCGGCAGGAACTTCTCGTGCTTCTTCGAGACGCCGCCGCCGACGATGAACAGGTCGGGGGAGAGCAGGAACTCCAGCAGGGAGTAGTACTCCTGCAGGCGCTCGGCCCACTCTCCCCAGCCGAGGTCGTCGCGCTCCCGCGCGGAATCGGCCATGTACTTCTCGGCCGCCGCACCGTGCAGCGGGATGTGGCCGAGCTCGGTGTTCGGCACCAGGTGTCCGTCCTGGAACAGGGCGGTCCCGACGCCGGTGCCGAGGGTGGTCACCAGCACCATGCCGGGCACGCCCTTGCCGGCGCCGTAGGTGATCTCCGCGATGCCCGCGGCGTCGGCATCGTTGACCACGAACACGTCATGGCCGGTGCGCTCGGTGAGCAGGGCGTCCACGTCGGTGTCGATCCACGCCTTGTCGACGTTCGAGGCGGTCTTCGCCACCCCGTGCTGGATCACGGCGGGGAAGGTGACGCCGACGGGCAGGCCCTCGGCCACCTGGAAGGCGTCGAGCAGCTCGGCGACGGTGTCCGCGACGGCGTCGGGAATGGACGGCTGCGGGGTGGGGATGCGCAGGCGGTCGTGGGCGAGCTCGCCGCGGTCCAGGTCGACCGGCGCGCCCTTGATGCCGCTGCCGCCGATGTCGATGCCGAAGGCCTCGATGGTCACAGGTTCCTCCTCGGGGGTGGGGCGCTCCGGGGGAGCGCGGGGTCGATGCCGACCTGGGCCGCGGGCGGGTGAGCGCCGGACGCGGCCGGGGCCGTGCTGCCCGTCAGTCTCCCAGAGGTGTCTGACAGGCGGGGAATCACGGGGACGGCGGGCGGCGGGTCCGGGCGTCCCTGAGCTCTCAGAGCTCGGTGAGCAGCTCGAAGCCCTCGTCGGTGACCAGCAGCGTGTGCTCGAACTGAGCGGAGATCGAGCGGTCGCGGGTGACGACCGTCCACCCGTCGTCCCACATCTCCCACGCCTGCGACCCGAGGGTGATCATCGGCTCCACCGTGAAGGTCATGCCGGGCTCGATCACGTCGTCGTACAGCGGCGCCGCGTCGTAGTGGGGGACGATCAGGCCGTTGTGGAAGCCCTCGGCGATGCCGTGGCCGGTGAAGTCCCGCACCGATTCGTAGCCGAAGCGCCCGACGTACTTCTCGATCACCCGGCCGATGACATTGACCTCGCGGCCGGGACGGCCGGCGCGGATCCCGCGCATCATCGCCTCGTGCGTGCGGTCGATCAGCTCCGTGAGACGGGGGTCGACCTCCCCCACGGTGAACGTGGCGTTGGTGTCACCGTGCACCCCGTCCAGGTAGGCGGTGACGTCGATGTTCACGATGTCACCCTCCTGCATCACCGTGGAATCGGGGATGCCGTGGCAGACGACCTCATTGAGGCTGGTGCAGCAGGACTTCGGGAACCCCAGGTACCCGAGGGTCGAGGGGTACGCGCCGTGATCGACGATCACCTCGTGGACGATCGCATCGAGGGCGTCGGTGGTCACGCCGGGCCGCACGGCCTCACCGGCGGCCTGCAGGGCGAGGGCGGCCACGCGAGAGGCCTCCCGCATCCGCTCGATCACGTCGGGGGTCTGCACCAGCGGACCCGAATCCGACACCGCCTCATCGAGGTCCACGTACTCCGGTCGGGCGATGCGCGCCGGAACAGCGCGGCGGGGGGAGAGCTCACCGGGGACGAGAGGGGCGCGGCCGTCGGGACGGATCCACCGCTGGTCTAGAGTCATGCCCGCCAGTGTTCCACCTTTCGTGAAGGAGCCCGACCGTGACCGAGTTCTTCTACAACCTCCGCACCGGCCAGGTGGAGGAGGGGCGTCAGTCCCAGGGCCCCGACCTCATGGGGCCGTATGCCACCCGCGAGGAGGCGCAGCAGGCGCTGGCCACGGCCGAGAAGCGCAATGAGTCCTGGGATGCCGAGGACGCCGCCTGGGAGGGCGATTCCCAGGCCTGAGCCGCGGGCCGCTGCGCGCGGAGCCGACGACCCGCCGCGGGTGGCTGCACACCCCGTGGCGGGTCGAGCGCCACGCGGCGGCCGGTCACTCGAAGGAGTGCTCGGAGGTCGGGTAGACCCGCCCCTCCACCGCTGCACGGTACTCACCCGCGGCCCGCTCCAGCTCGTCACGCAGCTGGGCGAAACGTCGCACGAAGGCGCCCTGGAAGTCCGACAGACCGGCCATGTCCTGCCATACAAGCACCTGACCGTCGCAGTCGGGCCCGGCACCGATGCCGATGGTCGGCACCTGCAGCACCTCGGTGATCCGCGCCGCCACCGACGCCGGCACCAGTTCCAGCACCACGGCGAACACGCCGGCCTCCTGCAGGGCGATGGCATCCTCGGCGAGCCGGTCGGCCGCTGCGTGGTCCCGACCCTGCACCCGGTGGCCCGAGAGCGCATTGACCGACTGCGGGGTGAAGCCGAGGTGCCCCATCACCGGGATGCCGGCCTCGACGATCGCCCGCACCTGCGGGATCATCGCGTGCCCGCCCTCGAGCTTCACAGCTTCCGCGCCCGCCCGCACGAGCTCCGCGGCATGGCGCACCGCGTCCGCGGGCGAGGTCTGATACGTGCCGAAAGCGAGGTCCGCGACGATCAGCGGCCGGGTCACCGAGCGGGCGACCGCCGCGGTGAACGTCAGCATGTCCTGGTGGGTGGTGGACGTCGTGGACGCGTGACCCAGCACAGTGGTGCCCACCGAATCCCCGACCAGCAGCAGGTCGATGCCGGCGGCCTCGAAGGCCTTCGCGGTGAACTGGTCGTACGAGGTGAGCATGGCCAGGCGCCGACCGGACTGCTTGGCCTCCAGCACGTGGCGCAGGCGCACCTTCGAGGGGCGGGCGGAGTCGGCGGGGGAGGAGGTCGGCACGGGGCGGCTCCTTGCAGATCGGGGCGGGAGAGGCTCGATGGCGGGATATCGCGGCGAGGTGGGACCGAGGCGGGATCACCGACAGGGAATCGGTCAGGCCGCGCCGGTCACGGGCGCTCGACGTCCGCCCAGACTACTGGCCCGCTCCGCGTCGGCGGGAGCGGGGTGACATAGTGGCAGCGACCCCGACGATCTGAAGCCCTTGGAGGAAGTCCCATGGTGTTGCCCCTGACCCGCCTGCGCCGCACCGGAGCCGCCGCCCTCGGAACCGTCTCGATCGCCCTTCTGGCCGCCTGCGGCGGGGGTGGAGCTGCCCCTGAGGTGACCCCGATCGGGTCCGCGCAGCCGCAGGAGTCCTCCAGCACCGCCGCCGCCCCCAGCGAGAGCGAGTCCTCGCCTGCTCCCGCCGAGAGCGACTCCTCCTCGACCCCCGCCGAGAGCGACAGCTCCTCCGCCCAGGCCGAGCCCCTCAGCGACCAGGACCTCGAGGCGGCGAAGACCCGCCTGCTGGAGTTCCTGCAGACCGCCGACGACGGGGAGTGGGAGCAGGCCTGCCAGATGATGATGACTCCGGAAGGCAGGACGCTGAGCGACGCAGAACTGGCGGGGTGCGCCGCCGGGGCGAAGGCGGAGGTCGGCTCCGATCTCCAGCCGGGCACCTTCGACTCCCTCGACACCTCGATGATGGACGCCGAGGACAACGGTGACGGCACCGCCACCGTGTCCGTCGGCGGCCAGGAGTTCCCCGTGAAGCTGCGCAAGGGCCCCGACGGGCAGATGTACCTCGACAGCGGCTCCATGTGACCCCGCCCCCTGACGGCGGATCGCTGACGCGAGGGCGGTGAGCCGACCTCCCCGCCGGACTCGTCTGTCGCTCAGGGCACGACACTGAGGCTCGACCCCCCGGCACCTCCCCGAGGTGCCGGGGGTCGTTCGTCGGGGATCTCCGGCACACTGATGCCATGGAACGTCCCCAAGATGCCGTCCTGCGCACCGTCGAGGAGCGCGACATCCGCTTCGTCCGCCTGTGGTTCTCCGACATCCTCGGCACGCTGAAGTCGGTGGCCATCTCCCCGGCGGACCTCGAGATCGCCTTCTCCGAGGGCATCGGGATCGACGGCTCCGCGATCGAGGGCCTCACCCGCGCGTACGAATCCGACATGCTTCTGCGGCCGGACCCTGCGACCTTCCAGATCATGCCGTGGCGTGGCGAAGCCGACGGCACCGCCCGCATGATGTGCGACATCCTCACCCCCGACGGCGAACCCGCCGCCTCCGATCCGCGCCGCGTGCTCAAAGACGCCCTCGCCCGGGCGGAGGCCCAGGGGCTGGAGTTCTTCACCCACCCCGAGATCGAGTTCTACCTGATGCAGCAGCCGCCCGCTCCGGGGGAACCGCTGCGGCCCGTCGACCAGGCCGGGTACTTCGATCATGTGCATCGCGCCGCCGGTCAGGACTTCCGCCGCACCGTGATCCAGCACCTGGAGTCGATGAACATCCTGGTGGAGTACTCCCACCACGAGAACGGGCCGGGGCAGAACGAGATCGATCTGCGGTACGCCGACGCCCTCACCACGGCCGACAACATCCTCACCTTCCGTACGGTGGTGAAGGAGGTGGCGCTGTCGATGGGCCAGGTCGCCACGTTCATGCCGAAGCCGATGATCGAGCACCCCGGCAGCGGCATGCACACCCATCTGTCGCTGTTCCAGGGCGGCCGCAATGCGTTCCACGAACCCGGTGCGGAGTACGGGCTCTCCCGTATGGGCCGACAGTTCATCGCCGGGCTGTTGCGCCACGCGCCGGAGTACTGCGCTGTGACGAACCAGTTCGTGAACTCCTACAAGCGGTTGTGGGGGGCACAGGAGGCCCCGAGCTACGTCACCTGGGGTCACAACAACCGCTCCGCCCTCGTGCGGGTCCCGTACCACAAGCCCACCAAGGGCACGAGTTCCCGCATCGAGTTCCGCGGCGCGGATTCCGCCGCCAACCCCTACCTCGCGTTCGCGGCGCTGCTGGCCGCGGGCCTGGCCGGCGTGGAGGGCGAATACGACCTGCCCGAGGGGGCTGAGGACACCGTGTGGGAGCTGACGGAGCGGGAGCGCCAGGCCCTCGGTTACGAGCCGCTGCCCAGTGACCTGTTCCGGGCGCTGGAGCGCTTCGAGGAGTCGGAGCTGATGGCCGCGACCCTCGGGGAGCAGGTGTTCGAGTTCTTCCTGCGGGACAAGCGCGCCGAATGGCACCGTTATCGCGAGCAGGTCACCGAGGTGGAGATCGCCTCGACGTTCTCGCGGATCTGAGGCCGTCGTGAACACCGCACCCAGCCCCTCCGATCTGGCGCGAGCCGGCTTCGCCCGCACCGAGCGTGCGGCCGGGTTCCTCGCCGATGCCGCCCTGAAGGGTCTGCCCGCCGAGGCTCCCACCGCACTCGGCCGCACCGCCGATCCCGATGAGGCCCTGCTGGCGCTGCTGCGTCTGGCGGAGGCAGCGCGGGCCGCGGGCCAGGGCCGCGTACTCGACCGCCTGCTCGCAGAGGTCACCGTGCCCGGCAGCACCGGGCACCGGTTGATCCGGTTGCTCGGTGTGTCGGTGGCACTGGGGGATGTGCTCACCCGGCACCCCGAGTTGCTGGCGGATCTGCCGTCCGGGCCGGATGCCCTGGAGGTGCCCGCCGACCAGGTGCGGCAGCGGCTGCTGCGGTCCGTCGGGGCCGACCCCGAGGCCGAGGTGCCGGTGGCGACGCTGGACGGGCGCACCGCCCGCGATGGTCTGCGCATCGCCTACCACGAGCGTCTGGTGCACATCGCCCTCGCGGACGTCGCGGCCGATCATCCGGAGGAGCTGCAGCCGCGGGTGTCGCTGGCGCTGTCGGACCTCGCCGGTGCCGCCCTGGACGCCGCCCTCGCCGTCGCGCGGGCAGCGGTGGACGGCCACGAGCATGTGCGGCTCGCGGTGATCGCCATGGGCAAGACCGGGGCCCAGGAGCTCAACTACATCTCGGATGTCGACGTCGTCTATGTGGTCGAGCCCGCTGAGGGCGGCGTGGCCGTGACGCAGGAGGAGGCGCAGGACGACGGCGCCGGGGGCACCGGCGGTTCGGGACGGGAGGGCGAGCGTCGCGCGGACGACGATCCTCCGGAGCTCATCGGCATCGGCTCGGCGCTGTGCCGGGAACTGGCGCGCGTGTGCTCCGACCGCACCTCGGAGGGCTCCCTGTGGCAGGTCGACCCGAACCTCCGCCCCGAGGGCAAGGATGGCCCCCTGGTGCGGTCCCTCGCATCGTTCCGCCGCTACTACACCACCTGGGCGCACTCCTGGGAGTTCCAGGCGCTGCTGAAGGCCCGCGCCGTCGCCGGTGATCGCGCCCTCGGCGAGGATTTCGAACGCCTGGTCAAGCCGTGGATCTGGCAGGCCTCCACGCGGGACGGATTCGTGGAGGACACCCAGTCGATGCGTCGCCGCGTCGTCGCCCACATCCCCCGGGGTGAGGCCGAGCGCAACCTCAAACTCGGCCCCGGCGGGCTGCGCGACGTCGAGTTCACCGTGCAGCTGCTGCAGATGGTCCACGGCCGCACCGACGACACCCTGCACGTGCGCGGCACCCTGCCCGCACTGGAGCGGCTCAGCGCCGGCGGATACATCTCCCGCGACCATCTCGCCGAGCTCGACGCCGCCTATCGTCTGCTGCGCACTGTCGAGCACCGCCTGCAGCTGCACCGTATGCGCCGCACCCAGGTGATGCCGACCGCGGAGAAGGACCTGCGCCGCCTCGCCCGCAGCGTCGGCCAGGACCCGGAGACCTTCCCCCGCACCATCGAGCGCACACGCCGCCGTGTGCGTCAGCTGCACGAGGAGATCTTCTACCGGCCGTTGTTGGTGACCGCCTCCCGGCTCAGCGACGGCGAGGTGCGGCTGTCACCCGAGGCCGCCCAGTCGCGGCTGGCCGCGATTGGTTACCGCGACCCCCGCCGTGCGCTCGCGCACATCGAGGCCCTCACCGACGGCGTCTCCCGCAGCGCCGCGATCCAGCGTCAGTTGCTGCCCGCCCTGTTGGAGTGGTTCGCGCAGGGCATCGACCCCGACCTCGCCCTGCTGTCGTTCCGTCGCCTGTCGGAGACCGCCGGTCGCTTCCACTGGTACCTGGCGATGCTGCGGGACAGCGGCGTCGCCGCGCAGCGCCTGGCCCGGGTCCTCTCCAGCTCCCGCTTCGTCGGCGAACAGTTGGAGCAGATCCCCGAGGCGGTGCGCTGGCTCAGCGATGACCGGGCGCTGCAGCCGCTGGGCCGGGACGCCCTGCACGATGAGTTCGCGGCGGTGATCCGCCGCGTGTGGACCGTCGACGAGGCCCAGCAGGTGCTGCGCCGCACCCGCCGTCGTGAACTGCTGCGGATCGCCCTGGCGCACCTCACCGGAGTGGTGGATGCCCCCACCGTCGCGCGCGGCCTCACAGAACTCGCCGAGGCCGTCGTCGAGGGGGGTCTGCTCGTCGCCTATCACCAGGTGGCGCGGGACCGGGAGGTCGTCGCCGAGGACGCCGTCACCGTGGAGGAGGTCAGCCGCGAGCAGATGCGCCGTGAGCGCACCGATCCGGCCCGCGCCCTCGGCGTGGAGATGGCGGTGCTGGCCCTCGGCAGCTTCGGGGCGGGGGAGATGGGGTACTCCTCCGACGCCGACGTCCAGTTCGTGGTGGCCGACCGCGGCGCCGGGGAGGCCACCGGGGAGATCGGCGTGGCCCTCGCGACCGTCCTGCAGAAGATCCTCAACGCCCCCTCGGCCGGTGCCGACATGCGTCTGAACTCCGACCTGCGCCCCGAGGGACGGCAGGGTCTGCTCGCCCGCAGCCTCGACGGTTGGCGTGACTACTACCGCCGCGACGCCCAGCTGTGGGAGAAACAGGCCCTCACCCGCGCCCGTGTCGTCTCCGCCTCCCCCGAGCTCGCCGAGGAGATCACCGCCGAGCTCGACCGCCACCGCTACCCGAGCGGCGGACTCGCCCCCGCCCAGCGGCGGGAGATCGCCCGGATGAAGGCCCGCGTCGAGTCGGAGCGTCTGCCGCGCGGCGCCGACCCCACCCGCCACCTGAAACTGGGCCGCGGCGGCATGACCGACGTCGAATGGGTGGCGCAGCTGCTCACCCTGGACCACGCTCACGACCACCCGGCGCTGCAGCGCACCACCACTCTGGCGGTGTTGGAGGCCGCCTCCGAGGAGCAGCTGCTCGGCGCCTCCGCCGCCCGGGAGCTCGCCGAGGCGTGGCGCCTGGCCTGGGCGCTGCGCCGCGCCCTGTTCCTGTGGAAGGGGAAGGAGGGGGCGGTGCTGCCCTCGGACCGAGGAGAACTGCGGGCCGTGGCGCGGTTGCTCGACGGTGACGACGGCACCGCGGCCGAGCTGGAGGAGCGGTGGCTGCGCCTGAGCCGCCGTGCCCGCTCTCACGCCGAGGAGATCCTCTTCCCGGCCCGCCCCGGCGCGTAGGGTGGGTCCGGCCCATCGGGCCGCCACCCCTGCAGACCCCGAGGAACGATGACCACACCGCGTCTGAGCGCCGACACCCCGCGTGGGCGGATGTACCGCCTGGAACCCGACGGGCCGTTGGTGTACCCGTCGATCACCACCGTCGCGGGCATGCGTGCGAAGGACCACCTGCAGGGCTGGTACGCGACCATGGCGTCCAAGCGGGCCCTGGAGATGTACGACTGGCTCGACCGCAACCCGCAGCGCGCCCCCGCGGAGATCTCCCGCGTCACCCGCAACCGCTGGCAGACGCAGAAGCGCATCGCCGCCGCCGCCGAGGAGCACACCCGCGCCGCCGCCGACCTCGGAACCCTGGTGCATGCCCTGTGCGAGCAGTGGGCGCGCAGCGGCAGCCGGCCCACCGCCGCCGACGCGGAGGAGACGATGCAGGCGCAGCGCGAGCGCGACGGGTCGTTCGCGGCGGACCGCGACCCCGCCGCCCTGCTGCGACGCGTCGGGCTGCGGCTCGATGGCTATGGTGCGTTCCTCGACGACTTCCAGCCGGAGTTCCTGGAGGTCGAACAGACCGTGGTGAACCACGAGGTGGGGTATGCCGGCACCACGGATGCGATCGTGCGGGTCGGCGGGACGATCCTCTCGGCCGACATCAAGACCAGCAAGAAGGTGCGCGGGGACTACGCCCTGCAGGGTGTGGCGGTGGTCCGGGCGGAGGAACTGCTCGACGACGACGGCACCACCCGGCCCGCCCCCGAGATGACCGGCGCGTTCATCGTGCATCTGCCGGAGGACGGCGGGTATGCGGCGGTGCCGCTGCGCACGGGCGACGCCGAGTTCGCCACCTTCCGGGCGCTGAAGCAGGCCTGGATGTTCCAGCCCGAGGACTGCGCGCTCGACCCCGCCGGCACCCCGAAGGACCTGCTGCTCACGGTGCTGCGCGCCAAGGGCGGCCTCGACGCGCTGCGCTGAGACCAGCCACCGGGGATGACGAGCAGCGGCGCCGCGCGCCCGGTTCAGGAGTCCGGCCGCAGGATCCCCAGTTCCCGCGCCCGCGCCACCGCACTCGTGCGCGAGGTGACCCCGAGCTTCCCGAAGATGTGAACCAGGTGGGTCTTCACGGTGGCCTGGGAGAGGAACAGCTCGGCGGCGATCTGCGCATTGGTGCGCCCGGCCGCCACCTGGGCGAGCACCTCCCGTTCCCGCTCCGACAGGGCGATGGCGGCCTGGCTGCGCTCCAGCCGTCGCGCCACCCTCTGATCGACGCTCCGGCCGCCACCGGCGAGGCGACGCACCGCCGCGGCGATCTGCCCCGGCGGGGTGTCCTTCAGCAGGTACCCCTGGGCACCGGCCTCGATCGCCTGGGTGACGTCCTGATCGTTGTCGTAGGTGGTGAGCACGAGCACCGCGGGGGAGCCGGGCGCCTCCCGCAGCTGCGCCACCACGTCGGTGCCGCGCAGGGTGCTGGTGGTGTACTGCAGATCCAGGAGCACCACGTCGACATCGCCGGAGCGGGTCCGCAGCACAGCATCCTCCGGCCGGGCGACCTCACCGACCACCTCGAGCCCCGGTTCGGCGGCGAGCACCGCCGCGAGCCCGCGCCGGACGATCTCGTGGTCGTCGCTGAGCAGGACCCGCACCGGCGGCGACACCGGGACGGCACCATCGTCAGACGAGATGACCCGGGGATCCTCGACCTCATCGACCAACGGGGGTCTCCTCTCGTTCCGTCTCATCCTGGGCAGGCAGAGGCAGCTCGACGTGGATGGCGGTGCCGCTGCCGGGCGTGCTCTCCACTTCGAGTCGGCCGCCCTGCGCCAGGGCGCGGGCCCGGGCGGCACGCAGACCGAACCCCTCCGCGGTGCCGGGGCTGAACCCGACACCGTCATCGACCACATCGAGGATCAGCTCCTCCTCGGCGGCCTCCACGGAGACGACGATGCGGGAGGCGTCCGCGTGTTGCACCGCGTTCGCGAGCAGCGACTGCGCCAGACGCAGCACGGTGCGGGCCACCCGCTCGGGCACCCGCGCCGCCGCGGGGTCATCGCGCTCGAGGGCGCTGGCGGAGGCCTCCAGCAGCATCTGGATCGACAGCGCCGACTGAGCCACCGTGTCGTGCAGTTCCCGGGCGATGCGCTCGCGTTCCTGCGCCGCTGCGGCCTCGCGCTCCTGGGCTCGGATCCGGGCCTGCGCGGCCAGCAGCTCCCGCGCCAGGCGGGTGCGTTCGGCGACCTCCCGCTGCAGCGCCCGCACGGCCTGCACCACCGCCAGAGCCACGAGAGCGCCGATCACCGGGCCCAGCACCTCCGCGACTCCGGCCTGGGGTGTGCCACCGGCATACCCGACGATCGCGATCACCGTCACCATGGCCAGGGCCACCACCCCGCCGGGCAGCGGCAGCGCCTGGAGCACCGCGAAATCCAGACCGAAGGCCACCCACACGGCGTCCGGCCCGAGCAGGAACGTTCCGGCCCACAGCGCCACGGTGACCGCCAGGTGGGGCAGAGCCGACCAGGTGCCGTCCGGGCCCTGACGGCGGGCGGTGCGGCGGGCACCCACCGAGTACACGCTCACCGCGACGGCGAGCAGTCCGATCACCGACCCCGCGCGCAGCGGCGGACCCGCCAGGAGCGTGCGCACGGCGGTCAGCGCGACCAGGGCGTACAGCAGCCCGTGCACCATCCACCGCAGGGACGCCTCCAGCCGCGCCGGATCATCCGGCGCGGCTGGATCGGCGAAACCGCTGGTCAGAGCCGCGTGTGAACGCTGAATCTCAGATGTCGTAGTACAGCTCGAACTCGTGCGGGTGGGGGCGGAAGCGGAACGGATCGATCTCGTGCTTGCGCTTGTAGTCGATCCAGGTCTGGATCAGGTCCTCGGGGAACACGTCACCCTCGGTGAGGTAGTCGTGATCGGCCTCGAGGGCGTCCAGGGCGGCGCCGAGGGACTCCGGTAGCTGCTTGATGAGCGCGTGCTCCTCCGGCGGCAGCTCGTAGAGGTCCTTGTCGATCGGCTCGGGCGGCTCGATGCGGTTGCGGATACCGTCGATGCCGGCCATCAGCTGGGCGGCGAAGGCCAGGTACGGGTTCGCCGACGGGTCCGGCGCACGGAACTCGATGCGCTTGGCCTTGGGGGAGGTGCCCGTCACCGGGATGCGGATGCAGGCGGAGCGGTTGCGGGCCGAGTACACCATGTTCACCGGGGCCTCGAAGCCCGGCACCAGGCGCTTGTAGGAGTTCACCGTCGGGTTGGTGAACGCCACCAGCGAGGCGGAGTGCTCGATGATGCCGCCGATGTACCAGCGGGCGATGTCCGACAGGCCGCCGTAGCCGCGCTCGTCGTAGAACAGCGGTTCGCCGTCCTTCCACAGCGACTGGTGGGTGTGCATGCCCGAACCGTTGTCACCGAACAGCGGCTTCGGCATGAAGGTGACGGTCTTGCCGGCCTGCCACACCGCGTTCTTGACGACGTACTTGAACTTCATGACGTCGTCGCTGGCCTGCAGCAGCGTGGAGAAGCGGTAGTTGATCTCCTGCTGACCGGCGGTGCCGACCTCGTGGTGGGCGCGCTCGACCTCGAGGCCCACCTGGTCGAGGTAGGCGCAGATGTCGTCGCGCAGATCGGCCATCTGGTCGTTGGGGGAGACGGGGAAGTAACCGCCCTTGAGGCGGGTCTTGTAGCCCTGGTTGCCGCCGTACTCGCTCTCGTCGCGGTCGCTGTTCCACACGGCCTCGTCGGAATCGATCCGGTAGAAGCTGGAGTTGACGTCCGTCTTGAAGCGGATGTCGTCGAAGATGTAGAACTCGGCCTCCGCGGCGAAGAACGCGGTGTCGGCGATGCCGGTGGACTTCAGGTATTCCTCGGCCTTCGCGGCGACGGTGCGCGGATCGCGGGAGTAGGGCTCGTCGGTGAACGGGTCGACGATGGAGAAGTTGATGACCAGCGTCTTGCGCTCGCGGAACGGATCCAGGTAGGCGGTGTGCAGGTCCGGCACCAGCTTCATATCGGACTCGTGGATCGCCTGGAAGCCGCGGATCGAGGACCCGTCGAAGAGCTGCCCCTCGGCGATCGCCTCCTCCGTGAAGGTTCTCGCCGGGATGTTGAAGTGCTGCATCACGCCGGGAAGATCGCAGAAGCGGATGTCGACGAACTCGACGTCCTCCTCCTCGATGTACTTCACGACCTCACTGGGGCTGCTGAACACGAGTCCTCCTCCGAGCGCTGGTGCGCGTCGTGGTCGGTGGGTGGCTGGGGGTGCGACCCGTCCAGCTCATGGGCCGCGGCACCAGTCTAGAAAGCCGCTGCCGGGCCCGGGCTGAGGGCTCGCCCGGGGTGTCCGTCCGAGAGAGGAGGGCGGGGCTGACCTGCACACCCCTCGAAGGTCACGAAAAGGTCACGATGGTCACGGAATGATCACGGCCGGGATGGGGGACCATGACACGGGCCGCCCTCCCGGGGGAGGACGGCCCGTGGGGTGTGCCGTGGGGGTGGCGCGATGGATCAGCCGCGGGCGGTGGCTGATCAGCGGCCGCGCAGGGCCCGGCGGCTCGGACGGGCCCGCTGCGGGTCGATGCCCTTGGGGATCGCCTGACGGATCGGGTTGGGCATGGCCTGCAGACGCCGCGCCACCTCCCCGGCCTCATGCTTGGTCAGGGTCGGCTTCATACGTGTCATGTAGCCGGCCAGCTTGTGCACGGGGATCTCATCGGGGCCGTCGCCCACCAGGATCTGGTGGATCGGCACGTTCGGCAGCAGCCGTGCGACGCGGGAGCGCTCCTTGTCGAGCAGCTTGAGAGTGCGGGCGGAACTGCCCTCACCGACCAGGGCCACACCCGCCCGGCCGGAGGCACGGAAGATCATGTCCTGGCTGCGCGGATCGATCTGTGCGGGCTCTTGCTCCACGTTCCAGCCACGGCGGATGGACTGCATGGCCGCGAGGGCGGCGCCCTTCTGGCCGGCGATCCGGGAGTACGCCGCGCGTTCCGCGCGCCGGGCCAGCGCCGTGAGGGCCGCGAGCAGACCGATCATGATGCCGACCAGCAACCCGTACCAGAGGCTGTCGAAGATCAGCAGTGTCAGCAGGGTCAGGACGATCACCGGGATCAGGAACGCGCCGACCATCCACGGCAGGGTGGACGGTTCGGTGGCCTGGGTGAACTTGTACACCTCGATCATCTTACGGATGCGGCCCTTGGGGGCGACGGTCGGCGCGGCGGTGCTGCCGGCGCGGGAGCGACCCGTCCGATCGGTGGGGCGGGCGGCGCGGCCGGTCCGATCGGTGGGGCGGGCGGCGCGGCCGGTCCGATCGGTGGGGCGGGCGGCGCGGCCGGTCCGATCGGTGGGGCGGGCAGAGGAGTCCTTGCGGGCCATGTCTCTTCTTCGTTGCGGGGGAGGGTGGTCGGGTGGTGCGCGAACGGTCGGGCCCGGCGAGGGGCCCGACCGGGACGCGGATCGGGGTGGGCCGTGACGCCGCAGGGCGCCGCGGCCGGGTCAGGAGGCTGCGGCGGCGGCGCGGCGTGCCACGACGCTGGCGGCCTCCTGGTGGGCGGGCTGATCCTGATCGAGATGGCGCAGGTTCTCGGGGATCTCCCGCCCCAGCTTCTTCATCGCCTGCGCCCACAGGCGCCCGGCACGGTACGAGGAGCGCACCATCGGGCCGGCCATGACCCCGAGGAAGCCGATCTCCTCGGCGGCGTGGGAGAACTCGAGGAACTGCTCGGGCTTGACCCAGCGGTCGATCGGATGGTGCAGCTTCGAGGGCCGCAGGTACTGGGTGATGGTGATGATGTCGCAGCCGGCATCGTGCAGGGCTTGCAGCGACTCCAGCACCTCGTCGTCGCGCTCGCCCATGCCCAGGATCAGGTTCGACTTGGTGATCATGCCGGCGTCCTTGGCCATGCGGATCACGTCGAGAGACCGCTCGTACCGGAAGGCCGGGCGGATCTGCTTGAAGATCCGCGGCACGGTCTCGAGGTTGTGGGCGAACACCTCGGGCTGGGCCTCGAACACCTGCTGCAGGGCGTTGGCGTTGCCCTTGATGTCATCGATCAGCAGCTCCACCCCGGTGCCGGGGTTCACCGCGTGGATCTGGCGGCAGGTCTCCGCGAACAACCAGGCGGCGCCGTCGGGAAGGTCGTCACGGGCCACACCGGTCACGGTGGAGTAGCGCAGACCCATCTCCTGCACGTTCTTGGCGACCTTCATCGGCTCCAGCGGGTCCAGCGGCATGGGCTTGCCGGTGGCGATGTCGCAGAAGTCGCAGCGCCGGGTGCAGGTGTTACCGCCGATGAGGAAGGTGGCCTCGCGGTCCTCCCAACACTCGTAGATGTTGGGACAGCCCGCCTCCTCGCACACGGTGTGCAGGCCCTGGGAGTGCACGCGCTTCTTCATCGCGGTGTACTCACTGCCCATGACGGCGCGCGTGCGGATCCAGTCCGGCTTGCGCTCGATCGGGGTCTCGGCGTTGCGCGCCTCCACGCGCAGCATCCGGCGTCCCTCCGGGGCGATCGTCACGCCTCCAGCCTCCTTGCGTCGGGGTCGGGGGTCAGTCTATCGACGGACCCGTCGGATCGGTCAGGCGGCGTGACCGGCGCCGCGTGCTGCGGCATCCTGCTCATCACGCCCGGCAGTGCGGTCGGCCACCAGCCGGCGCAGCGGCTCGTCGATCACCTCGAGCACATCGGCCACGCGGATGTCGCGGCCGGTCTCAGAACTGAGGCTCGTCACACCGGCGTCGTCGATGCCGCAGGGGATCACGTTCTGCGCCCACGAGAGGTCGTTGGCGCAGTTCAGAGCGAAACCGTGCATCGTCGTGCGCTTGGAGACCCGCATGCCGATCGCGGCGATCTTGCGGTCCTCCTCACCGGGTCGTCGCACCCACACCCCGCTGCGGCCCTCCACCGGCTCGCTCGGCACACCGAACCGGGCGCACACCTCGATCAGGGTCCGCTCGAGAGCGCGCACGAACCCGACCACGTTCACCGGCGCGGGCAGCCGCACGATGGGGTAGCCGACCAGCTGCTGCGGGCCGTGCCAGGTGATCTTCCCGCCACGGTCGACGTCCACCACCGGGGCGTGGTCCCGGGGTCGCTCGTGGTCCTTCGTCATCTTCCCCGCCGTGTACACCGCCTGATGTTCCAGCAGCAGGAAGGTGTCGGGCCGGCGACCGGCGAGGACGTCCGCATGGATCTCACGCTGGAGATCCCAGCCGCGGCGGTACTCGACAGGGCCCGGAGGCAGCCCGAACTCCTCATGCCGATCGCCGCCGGGAACGGGCTCCGAGAAGCCGAGTCGGATGATGTCGAGCATGCCGTCAGTGTAGGCCGACCTGCGGATTGTGGATGGGCGGAGGGTGGCGCCGCGCACACGGTGTTCAGTGGTGTCATGACCCCAGATACGACCGCTCCCACCGGCCACCGTCCCTCGTGGGACGCGCCGGAGCGGACGGTGCTGCCGGACGGCACCCCGGTGGTGACACTGCGGGCGCACTCCGCGACCGACGTGGAACGTTTGGCAGCGCTGGGCGCGCTGGTGCAGCGGCTGCGGGGACGCGGCTGCGCGGTGGCGCCGCAGGTGCTCGCGGAGGGTGACGGCTGGCTGCGGGTGGAGGCCGGGCGTCCGACACCGCCGTCACGGCCCGGAGCCGGGCGGCGCCGTGCCGAGCCCGCGGATGGAGGGATGGCAGATCCCGCGACGGCCGAGCGCCTGGCGATCCGCGATCTGCGCGAGGAACTCACCACACTGATCGATGCCCTGCACGCCGAGGGCTGGGTGCTCGGCCAGCCCTCGGGCAGCGGATTGGCGGCGCGGCCCGACGGCACGGCGATCCTGGCGGATCTGGCGGGGCTGCGCCGCACGGACGACCCCTCCGCTCAGGCCGCCGATCACCGCTGGATCGATCAGACCTGCGGGGACCCCGGGCACACCCTGCGCCGACGAATGCTGCAGCCGCTCGACGAGGCACCGTCGAGTGGGGGGACCGACCCGCTCGACGAACTCTTCCAGGAGACGGCGACCCGCAGGCGCGACCTCGCAGGTTCGGAGGGGTTCTCTCGTGCGGGTGCGGGTGCGGGTGCTGGCGTGCCCCTTGTCGGTGGGTCCGCCTCCCCGCTGTGGCCCCCGGTGGAGACGACCGCAGCGGTGCAGCCCGCGGGGGAGCGCGCGGCAGCGTCGGAGGAGCTGCAGGACGCGCTGCCGCGCGCGGCGCGGCCAGGCGAGGATCCGCGTCGACGTGCGGTGGCCCGGGCGCGTCGGGCCGGGGCGGCCCTCGCCGCACTGGGGGCGGTGGTGATGGCCGCCGCCGTGGTGGTGCCGGGACTGCGGGAAGCTCCGGTGGAGGCCATGACCGCCGCACCCTCCGCGACCGCCTCCCCCGCGGCCCAGGAGTCACAGGCCACGACCGGCCCGCAGCTCACCCAGGAGGAGGCACCCGCTGTCGTCAGCGGGTTGGTGGCGGACCGGAAGCGGTACCTCCTCGGGGAGTCGGAGACCGGTGCCGCCCTGCCGGGCAGTGAGGCCGAGGCGGAGGACCGCACCCTCCGGGAGGTGTATCGCGACGCTCAGGTCGAGGGGTGGCGCACGGACGTGGAGTCGGTGCGGGTCCTCACAGCACAGCCGGGCCGGGCGGAGGTTGCGGCAGTGCTCACGGAGACCGCTCACACGGTGACAATCGGGGAGCGTCGGGAGCGGCGCGAGGCGGTTCCCGCGCACGAGGTGCGCCTGCTGCTGGTGCATGACGGGGCGCAGTGGCGAGTGAGCCAGGTGCGCCCCGGGGACTGAGCACCCGCCCGACGGGTCGGGCGTCCCTCACGCCGCCGGTGCCGTCCCGCAGACGCGGCCGGGGCCGTCCCGCCAGTGGCGGGACGGCCCCGGTGCGTGACCTCTGAGGCCCGGGGCCTCAGAGGCGCTGGACCTCAGAGACGATGGACCTCAGGGGTCATCAGAGCCCGAGCTCGCTCTCGAAGGCCGCCTCCTCGAGCCGCTTCTTCATGAAGGTGAGGAAGCGAGCCGCGTCGGCGCCGTCGACCAGGCGATGGTCGTAGGAGAGGAACAGGTTCATGATCGAGCGGATCGCGATGACCTCGTCACCCTGCTCGGTCGTGATCACGGCGGGGCGCTTCACGATCGTGCCGGTGCCGAGGATGGCGACCTGCGGGTTCGGGACGATGGGGGTGTCCCACAGGGCCCCGCCCGAGCCGGTGTTGGTGATCGTGAAGGTGGCGCCCTGCAGGTCGTCCGGACCCAGCTTGTTCGCCTTGGCGCGCTGCCCCAGGTCGCCGATCTGCCGGGCCAGGCCCGCCAGGTTCAGGTCGCCGGCGTTCTTGATCACCGGCACGACCAGACCACGCTCGGTGTCGGCAGCCATACCGATGTTCTCCACGCCGTGGTACTTGACCACGTCACCGTCGATCTCGGCGTTGATGACCGGGTAGGTCTTCAGGCCCTCGACGGCCGCCTGCATGATGAACGGCAGGAAGGTCAGCTTCGCGCCCTCGCGCTGGGCGAAGGAGTCCTTGGCGGCGGCGCGGAGCTTGGCGATGCGGGTCATGTCGACCTCGACCGCGGTGGTGAGCTGGGCCTGCGTCTGCAGGGACTCCACCATCCGCTGGGCGACGATCTTGCGCAGACGCGACATCTTCTGCTCGGTGCCGCGCAGCGGGGAGACCTCGACCTTCGCCGGGGACGTCGCCGCGGCCGGGGTGGACGCCGACGGGGCAGCGGCCGGCTGGGCCGACTGCTGCGCCTGGGCGGCCTTCGCCTCCTCGGCGGCCTTCTCCACGTCCTGCTTGCGGATGCGCCCGCCCAGGCCGGAGCCGGTGACGGTCGACAGATCCACCTCGAGCTCCGCGGCGAGACGACGGATGATCGGCGTGACGTAACCGCTGCCGCCCTGCGAACCGGAGACCGACTGCGAGGCCGACGGGGCCGGAGCCGACGCGGGCTTCGCGTCCGCCTTCGTCTCCGTCGTCTCGGCTGGCTTCGACTCGGCCTTCTCCTCAGCCTTCTCGTCCGAGGCCTCAGCGGGCTTCTCGGCCGGCGTCGCAGCGGGCTCGTCCTGGGACGTCTCCTCAGCCTTCTCGGCCGAACCCTCGGAGTCGCCACCGGCGGACCCGGCCGCCGCGGCGTCGCCGACGATCGCCAGGACGGAGCCGACTGCGGCCTCCTCGTCCTCCTGCACCCGGATCTCGAGCAGGGTACCCGCGACCGGGGAGGGGATCTCGGTGTCCACCTTGTCGGTGGAGACCTCCAGCAGCGGCTCGTCGACCTCGACGGTGTCCCCGACGGACTTCAGCCAGCGGGTGACGGTGCCCTCGGTGACGGACTCCCCGAGCTCGGGCAGCGTCACCTCCTGGCCGGAAGCGGAGCCGCCCGACGAACCCTCGGACGAGGACGCCTCGGAGATCGACTCCTTCTCGGAACCGCCGTCGGCCGGCTGCTCCTGCGGCTCCTTCTCGGTGGACGGGGCGGTGGTGGGATCGTCGGCAAGGTTCTCGCCCTCACCGGGGGCGGGGGCCGGATCCTCGGAGGCACCGGACGAGTCGGCGGCGGACTGCTCACCCGCGCCCTCGTCGGAACCGCCCTCGGCGCCGGAGCCGTCGCCGATCACGGCGAGGTCAGCACCCACCTCGGCATCCTCGTCCTCCTGCACCAGGATCTTCTCCAGGGTGCCGGCGACGGGGGAGGGGATCTCGGTGTCGACCTTGTCGGTGGAGACCTCCAGCAGCGGCTCGTCGACCTCGACGGTGTCCCCCACGGACTTCAGCCAGCGGGTGACGGTGCCTTCGGTGACGGACTCACCGAGGGCCGGCATCTTCACAGTCTCGGACATGTTCTCTTCTCCTCCAGCGGGGGATGTCAGGCGTGCGAGTGCAGCGGCTTGCCGGCCAGAGCGAGGTGCGCCTCGCCCATGGCCTCGTTCTGGGTCGGGTGCGCGTGGATCAGCGCGGCGACGTCCTCCGGGTGGGCCTCCCAGTTGACGATCAGCTGGGCCTCACCGATCTGCTCGGACATGCGCGAGCCGATCATGTGGATGCCGACGACCGGGCCGTCCTTCTCGCGGATCAGCTTCACGAAGCCGCTGGTGCCCAGCACCTGGGACTTGCCGTTGCCCCCGAGGTTGTACTCGTAGGTGGAGTAGCCGTCCTCACCGAACTGCTCGGCGGCCTGCTTCTCGGTCAGGCCCACGGAGCCGATGTTCGGCTCGCAGTAGGTGACGCGCGGGATCCCGGACTCGACGATCGGACGCGGGTTGAGGCCGGCGATCTGCTCGGCGACGAAGATGCCCTGCTGGAACCCGCGGTGGGCCAGCTGCAGACCGGGGACGATGTCACCGGCGGCGTAGACGCCCTTGACGTTGGTCTCCAGGGTCTCCTTGTTGACGATCACGAAACCGCGATCCATCTCGATGCCCTGCTCCTCGTACCCGAGGCCCTGGGTGTTCGGGCCACGGCCGACGGCCACGAGCAGGTAGTCACCCTCGAACTCCTTGCCGTCAGCCAGGGTGACCTTGACACCGGAGTCGGTCTGCTCGGCCTTCTCGAAGAAGGTGCCGAGGGAGAAGGCGATCTTGCGCTTCTTGAAGGCGCGCTCGAGGGCCTTGGAGAGGGACTCGTCCTCGTTGGCGACCAGGTGGGGCAGGCCCTCGATGATGGTGACGGACTCGGCGCCGAAGGACTTCCACAGCGAGGCGAACTCGACGCCGATGACGCCGCCGCCGAGGATGATCGGGTTCTTCGGGATCTCCGGGAGCTGCAGGGCGGCCTCGGAATCCAGGATCCGGCCGCCGAGCTCCAGGCCCGGAAGGGTCTTGGAGTAGGAGCCGGAGGCCAGCAGCACGTTCTTGCCGGTGACCTCGCGGGAGCCCTCGGAGGTCTCCACGGTGACGGTGTGGGTGCCGGTGAGCTTGCCGTAGCCCTCGATGTAGTCGATGGCGGAGGCCTTCACCAGGCCCTGCAGGCCCTTGTAGAGACGGCCGATGATCTTCTCCTTGAAGGAGGCGACCTTCTCCGTGTCGATGGAGTTGAGGCTGAGGTCCACGCCGAAGCTGGAGGCCTCATGCGGGGCATCGGCCATCTCGGCCACGTGCAGCAGCGTCTTGGTGGGGACGCATCCGCGGTGGAGGCAGGTGCCGCCGAGCTTATCCTTCTCGATGAGGGCGACCTTCATGTCCAGCTGCGCGGCGCGGAGAGCGGCGGCGTACCCACCGCTGCCACCGCCCAGGATCACGAGGTCGTAGGACTGGTCAGACGTATCGGACACCGCGGTTCTCCTTCGGAAGGTGTGTGGTCTGGGGAGGCGCGGCCGGGCGGTGCCCGACCGCGCCGCATGTGCGTCCAGCTTAGGTCACGGGGCTGGGCCGGGGCTCAGCGCCCGGCCCAGGATCCGCGCCGGTGCGACACCGCCGCGACGGCGCCGGGGCGGGCGGCCGGTGCGGCAGGGGCGTCTCAGGCGGCGCGCTTCTCGATGATCTCCAGCAGCGTGCGCACGCTCATCCCGGTGCCACCGGCGGGCAGGTAGCCGTGGGCGGAGGTGGAGAACGCGGGGCCGGCGATGTCGAGGTGCGCCCAGGGGGTGTCACCGACGAACTCGCGCAGGAACAGGCCCGCGGTGAGCGCGCCACCCCAGCGTTCGCCCACGTTCTTCAGGTCCGCGATGCGACCCTTGATCTCCTTCTCGAGGTCCTGCGGGAGCGGCATCGGCCAGAACGGCTCACCGGTGGCCTCGGCGGCGGCGACGACCTCGGCGCGGGGCTCGTCGTGTCCCATCACGGCGGCCACCCGCTTGCCGAGCGCCACGGTGGCCGCGCCGGTGAGAGTGGCGACGTCGAGCAGCAGATCGGGCTCGAGCGCCGCGGCGTCCACCAGGGCATCGGCCATCACCAGGCGCCCCTCGGCGTCGGTGTTGAGCACCTCCACGGTGCGGCCGTTGCGCATGGTGACCACGTCCCCGGGTCGCTGCGCACCCCCGCCGGGCATGTTCTCGGCCAGCGCCAGGAGGGCCGTCACGCGGATCGGCAGTTTCATGCGGGCGGCACCGATGACTGCGGCGAGCACCGTCGCGGCGCCGGTCATGTCGGAGGTCATCTCGTCCATCCCGGCCGGCGGCTTGAGGGAGATGCCGCCGGTGTCGAAGGTGATGCCCTTGCCGACCAGCGCCACGTGGCCGCGGGCCTTCTTCGGGGTGTAGTCGACGGTCACCAGACGCGGCGGGCGCGCGGAGCCCTGCCCCACGCCGACGATGCCTCCGTACCCGCCGGCCTGCAGCTGCTTCTCGTCCAGCACCGTGACGGAGAGCGCACGGCCGGTGGCGAGTTCCTGGGCGCGGCGGGCGAACTCCGCCGGGTACAGCAGGTTCGGCGGGGTGTTCACCAGGTCGCGGGTGATGTTCACGGTGTCTGCGAGGATGCGGGCCCGCTCGATGGAGGCGGCCGCGGCCTTCTTGTCCTGACCCTTGGAGAGCACGAGCTGGATGCGCTCGACGGCCGGCTTCGCACCGGTGGTGCGGTGGGCGGTGACGGCGTACGCACCGAGGGCGGCCCCCTCGGCCGCAGCGGCGAGCTGCAGGGCGGTGCCACCGGGCAGGACCACGGCGACATCCGGACGGCCGGCGGCGGTCCGCGCGGCACCACCGACGGCGTGGCGGATGTCCTCCAGCTCGACGGAGGCGAGGTCCGAGGCGCCCAGGCCCACCAATGCGATCGCCCGGGCGCGGACCTCCGACCCACCGGGGATCAGCTGCTGCTCACCGCGGGCACCGGTCACACCGACGGCCGCGGCAGCGGCGGAGAGCGACTCGACGCCGAGCACCACCGGGTCGGCGCCCTCGGCGGCACCGGTGAGGACGGGCAGGATGAGCAGGTCGACGTCGACCTCGGACACAGCGGACGTGGTGAGGGTCATATCAGGCATGCCCCGTATCGTAGGCGAGTCGTCCGACGACCGGACGGCCGGAGGTCGTCGGCGCAGGTCCGACGCCTCACCGAGGGGCGTGGAGTCGAGGAGGCGGCGACAGTGGGAGCGCTGGTGATCGCGGTGTATGCGGTCAGCACCATGGTCGCCGTGCTCGGCCTGTACGCCGTGATCCGCAACCTCTCCGCCGACCTCGTCCTCCTCGGAGGCTGCGCCCTCCTCGGCGTGGTGTGGACCCTCGAGGGCCTGGTGCTCCTCGGCCGTGATCTCGGTGGCGGTGTCGACCCCGATCCCGTCACCCTCTACGGCTACCTCCTCACCGGCGTGATGCTCGCCGTGGCCGGGGTCTGGGTGGGCCTGTGGGAGCGCAGCCGCTTCGGCAGCGCGGCGGTGCTGATCGTCGCGGTGACGATGGCGGTGCTGCAGATGCGTCTGCCGCAGATCTGGGCCGGAGGCTTCGCATGAACACACCCCGCGCCACCCGGTCCCGCGGGTTCGTCACCGTGCTGGTGGTGGTCTACGGGATCTTCGCCCTGTCGGCGACCGCCCGCTCCCTGGTGCAGATCCTGCGGGACTTCTCCGCTGCCCCCGTCGCGTACCTGCTGTCACTGGTCGCGGCACTCACCTACATCGCGGCAGCGGTCCTTTTGGCCCGCCGCGGCGGGGAGGATTCCCCGGCGGCGCTGGTGCTGTGCAGCGTCGAACTCGCCGGAGTGGTGGGCGTCGGTCTGCTCACGGTGCTGGATCCGGCGCTGTTCCCCGATGACACCGTCTGGTCGCGCTTCGGCAGTGGGTACGGGTACGTGCCGCTGGTGCTGCCGATGGTGGCGATCGCGTATCTGCTGCACCGGCGCCGTCGTCGCACGCAGGGATCGCGCCCCGAGGTGGACCGTGCGACCGCACCCCATGACGTAGCGTGAGGCCCGTGCTGTACCGGCTCCTGTTCTCCACCGTGCTGCGCCACCTCGACCCCGAGAAGGCGCATGTACTGGCCCTCGACGGCCTCGCTCTCGCGCACCGACTTCCCGGCGTCCCCACCCTGCTGCGCCGCCTGACCGGCACGCCGGCGCCTGTCACCACCGAGCCCGCGAACCGCGGTCCGCTGGGGCTCACGCCCGCCTCCCCGGTGGGCCTCGCCGCGGGGATGGACAAGCACGCTCACCTGCCTCTCGCGCTACTGGACCTCGGCTTCGGACATGTGGAGGTCGGTACCCTCACCGCCCGCGGCCAGCAGGGCAACCCCCGGCCCCGCGCCTTCCGTCTGGTGGCGGACCGCGCCCTCATCAACCGCATGGGTTTCAACAACCGTGGAGCCGAGGCCGCCGCCCGCGAGCTCGCCCGCGTGCGCGCCACCGACCGTGGCCGGTACGCCAACATCGGCGTGAACATCGGCAAGACGAAGACCACCCCGCTGGAGGACGCCGCCGCGGACTACCGCACCAGCGCGCGCCTGCTCGCCCCCTACGCGAGCTACCTCGCCGTCAACGTGTCCTCACCGAACACGCCCGGTCTGCGGGACCTGCAGAGCGTCGACTCCCTGCGCCCCATCCTCGAGGCCGTCAGCGCCGAGGCCCGCGAGGCGCAGCGGCACACCGGCCGCTGCGTCCCGGTGCTGGTGAAGATCGCGCCCGATCTGCATGACGAGGATGTGCTCGCCGTCGCCGACCTGGTGCTCGACCTGGGACTCGCCGGCGTGATCGCCACCAACACCACCATCGCCCGCCCGGAGAATCTGCGCACCCCGCGCGCCGAGGTCGAGGCGATCGGAGCGGGCGGCCTGTCGGGGCCGATCCTCGCCGAACGCTCGCGCCAGGTGCTGTTGCTGCTGCGTGAGCGCCTCGGCCCGACACCGGTGATCATCAGCGCCGGCGGGATCGACTCAGCCGAGGAGGCCGCTGCCCGTCTGCGAGACGGCGCCGACCTGGTGCAGGTCTACACCTCTTTCATCTACGAGGGCCCGGGCTGGCCCGGCCGCCTGGCGCGCGCCCTGCGCCACTCGCGTGTCGGGACCGCGGCGTAGCCTGCCCCGGTGGACGACGACCTCTTCTCCCGCGGGGGTGATGCCCCGACCCCGCGCACGCTCTCCGAGGACAACCGGGACCATCGCGCGCCGCTGGCGGTGCGGATGCGGCCGCGTTCCCTGGAGGAGGTCGTCGGGCAGTCCGCCGCCCTCGCGCCCGGCAGCCCGCTGCGGCGTCTGGTCGCGGCCGACGACTCCCGCACCGCCCCCGCCTCGGTGATCCTGTGGGGACCGCCCGGCACCGGCAAGACCACCCTGGCCTATGCGGTCGCGACCAGCGGTGACCGGGAGTTCGTGGAGCTCAGCGCGGTGCTCGCCGGGGTGAAGGATGTGCGCGATGTGGTCGATGCCGCCCGCCGGCGTCTCCGGACCACCGGCCGGGAGACCGTGCTGTTCGTCGATGAGGTGCACCGTTTCTCGAAGTCGCAGCAGGATGCACTGTTGCCGAGCGTGGAGAACCGCTGGGTCACGCTGATCGCCGCCACCACCGAGAACCCGCATTTCTCGGTGATCTCGCCGTTGCTGTCGCGCTCCATCCTGGTGACCCTCGAGCCGCTGTCGCGGGAGGACCTCGGCACCCTCGTGGATCGCGCCCTCACCGAGGAGCGCGGGCTCGGCGGCGCGGTGCAGCTGGAGGACGACGCCCGCGAGGCCCTACTGCGGCTGGGAGGCGGGGATGCCCGCCGAATCCTCACCTCCCTGGAGGCGGCGGCCGCGGCGGCCCTGCAGAAGGGCACCGACCGGATCGACGCCGACACCGTCGCCCAGGCCGTCAACCGCGCGGCCCTGCGCTACGACCGCGACGGAGACCAGCACTATGACGTCACCAGCGCCTTCATCAAGTCGATGCGCGGCAGTGACGTCGACGCCTCCCTGCACTATCTGGCGCGGATGATCGAGGCGGGGGAGGACCCACGGTTCATCGCCCGCCGGGTGGTGATCGCCGCCAGTGAGGAGGTCGGCATGGCGGACCCCTCGGCCCTGCAGGTGGCGGTGGCCGCCGCCCAGGCGGTGCAGCAGCTGGGCATGCCGGAGGGCCGGATCCCGCTGGCGCAGGCCGTGGTGCACATCGCCACCGCCCCCAAGTCGAATGCGTCGTACCTCGCGATCAACGCCGCCATCGCGGATGTGAAGGCCGGGCGCGGGGGACCGGTGCCGCCGGCCCTGCGGGACTCCCACTACTCCGGGGCGAAGGGGCTCGGCCACGGCGAGGGCTACCAGTACGCCCACGATGCACCCCACGCCGTCGCCGCCCAGCAGTACGCCCCCGATGACCTGAAGGGCGTCACCTATTACCACCCGACCTCCCACGGGGCGGAGGGACCGCTCGCCAGGCGCGTAGAGGTGCTGCGGCGCCTGCTGCGCGGTGACCGGCCTACCTGACACGCCTCCGGCGACGACCCCTCGGTGGGTGCTGCCCCACCGCCGCCCCCGCGCCGTGACCGACACCACAGCGACAGGCGCATGACCTGCGGCATCGTTCATTGCCCGGGCGCGGCGCCCTCCGGTAATCTGATCGGCCGAATCCGCGGCTGCCTTTCTGGATTCGCACCACTGATCAAGAGGTATCTTCCGTGACCAACGTCACCCGTGCGCGCCGTCAGGCGCGTCTGTCTCGAGCCCTCGGGCTCCCGCTCACCCCGAAGTCGGTCAAGTACTTCGAGAAGCGCCCCTACGCGCCGGGCCAGCACGGCCGCGCGCGTCGCCGCACCGAGTCCGACTACGCGGTGCGTCTGCGCGAGAAGCAGCGTCTGCGCGCCCAGTACGCGCTGCGCGAGAAGCAGCTCCACCGGATCTACCTGGACGCCCGCAAGGAGTCCGGTCTGACCGGTGAGAGCATGGTCGAGCTGCTGGAGATGCGTCTGGACGCCCTGGTCCTGCGCTCCGGTTTCGCCCGCACCATCCTGCAGGCCCGCCAGGTCGTGGTGCACCGCCACGTGCTGGTCGACGGCAAGCTGGTGGACCGCCCCTCCTTCCGTGTGAAGCCGGGCCAGACCATCCAGATCAAGCCGAAGAGCCAGGCCCTGGAGCCCTTCCAGCTCGCCGCCGAGGGTGCCCACGCCGATGTGCAGGCCTCCGTCCCCTCGTACCTGTCGGTCGAGCTGTCCGAGCTGAAGTCGAAGCTGGTCTCCCGTCCGAAGCGGGCCGACGTGCCCGTCTCCTGCGAGGTCCAGCTGGTCGTCGAGTACTACGCTCGCTGATCTCTTTGCCTCTCGCTCTCGCCGCGTCCGGTTCCACCGGGCGCGGCGAGTGTCGTTATGGGGGTGGTGTGCTGTGCAGGCGCCGCCCTCGCGTACCCTGACCAGGTCGCTCCGGCCCTGTGGCCGGCGCCCTGCCCCGTGATCACCGAACCGTCGCCCCGTGACGGTCCAGGAAGGACTCCCGCCCATGCGCACCTCCGAGATCCGCAGCCGCTGGCTCGACTTCTTCGCGAAGAAGGGGCACGAGATCGTCCCCAGCGCCTCGCTCGTCTCCTCGGATCCGTCGATCCTGTTCACGGTGGCCGGCATGGTGCCCTTCATCCCGTACATCGTCGGCACCGAGAAGGCGCCATGGCCGCGCGCCGCGAGCGTGCAGAAGTGCATCCGCACCAACGACATCGAGAACGTCGGCCGCACCACCCGGCACGGCACCTTCTTCCAGATGGCGGGGAACTTCTCCTTCGGGGACTACTTCAAGGAGGGTGCGATCGACCTCGCCTGGGAGCTGCTGACCAGCTCGCAGGCCGATGGCGGCTTCGGGCTGGACGGGGACCGCCTCTGGGTGACGCTGTGGGAGCAGGACGACGTCTCCTACGACCACCTCACCCGCGTGATCGGCCTGGATCCCGGGCACATCGTGAAGCTGCCCAAGGAGGAGAACTTCTGGTCCACCGGTCAGCCCGGCCCCGCCGGCGGCTGCGGGGAGTGGCACTACGACCGCGGCCCTGAGTTCGGGCCGGAGGCCGTGGGCGGCACCGTCGATCCGGGCGGCGACCGCTACCTCGAGATCTGGAACCTGGTGTTCGACGAGTTCCTGCGCGGTGAGGGAGAGGGCAAGGACTACCCGCTGCTGGGCACCCTGGACCAGACGGCCATCGACACCGGCCTGGGCGTGGAGCGTCTCGCCTACCTGCTGCAGGGCAAGCAGAACATGTACGAGACCGATCAGGTCTTCCCCGTGATCCAGCGGGCGGAGGAACTGACCGGCAGGCGCTACGGCGCGGCGGGGGAGGACGATGTGCGTCTGCGCGTGGTCGCCGACCACGTCCGCAGTGCGCTGATGCTCGCCGGTGACGGCGTGCGCCCCGGCAACGAGGGGCGCGGCTACGTGATGCGCCGTCTGATCCGCCGCGCGGTGCGGTCCATGCGTCTGCTCGGTTTCGCTGATCCGGCGATGGAGCAGCTGCTTCCGGTCTCCCGGGACCTCATGGCGGAGTCCTACCCGGAGATCGCCGAGCGCTACGAGCGCATCGCCGACATCGTGCTGACCGAGGAGGACGCCTTCCGGCGCACCCTCGAATCCGGCACCACCATCTTCGACCAGGTCGTGGGCACCGCCCGCGCGGAGGGCCGCCGCAGCGTCTCCGGCGCCGATGCCTTCCGACTGCACGACACCTACGGTTTCCCCATCGACCTGACTCTGGAGATGGCGCAGGAGGTCGGCCTCGGCGTCGACGAGCAGGGTTTCCGCGCGGCCATGCAGGAGCAGCGCGAACGCGCCCGTGCCGATGCCGCCGCGAAGAAGACCGGCCACACCGACACCGCCGTGTACAACCGGTTGCTGGGGGAGCGCGGCGGCGCGGTGCCGTTCCTCGGGTACGACGAGTCGACCACCGCCACCACCGTCGAATCGGTGCTGGTGGACGGGGCCCTGGTGGACAGCGTCACCGCCCCGGCCGACGTCGAGGTGGTGCTCGCCGCCACCCCGTTCTACGCCGAGATGGGCGGCCAGCTCGCCGACCAGGGCACCATCACCACCGCCTCCGGTGCCGTGATGCAGGTCGATGACGTGCAGACCCCGGTGAAGGGCCTGATCGTGCACCGCGGCCGCCTGGTCGAGGGGGAGCTCGCGCCGCACACCAGCGCCGTCGCGGCGATCGACCTGGAGCGTCGTGGTGCCATCGCCCGCGCCCACACCGCCACCCACATGGTCCACCAGGCACTGCGGGAGGAGCTCGGCGAACAGGCCACCCAGGCCGGATCGGAGAACTCACCGGGCCGGATGCGCTTCGACTTCCGCTACGGGCAGGCTGTCCCGAAGTCCTCCCTGGAGCAGGTCGAGGGCCGGGTGAACTCGCTGCTGCAGGAGGGCCTGGACGTCACCGATCAGCAGATGAGCCTGGAGGACGCGAAGGCCCTCGGCGCGATGGCGCTGTTCGGTGAGAAGTACGGCGACGTAGTGCGCGTGGTGTCGATCGGTGGGGACTGGTCGCGGGAGCTGTGCGGCGGCACCCACGTGCCGACCACCGGCCTGATCGGTTCCGTGCAGCTGATGGGTGAATCGTCCATCGGCTCCGGGGTGCGGCGCGTCGACGCCCTGGTGGGCCTGTCCGCGTACCGGCAGCAGGCGAAGGATCACGCGGTGGTCTCGCAGCTGGCGGAGATCCTCCGCACCACCGCCGATGACGTGCCCGGTCGCGTGCAGGCCCTCGCCGCCCGCGTCAAGGACATGGAGAAGCAGATCGCGACCCTGCGGGCCGCGCAGATGCACGCGCAGGCCGGGAGCCTGCTGGAGTCCGCCACCACTGTCGGCGGGGTGCGGCTGGTGGCCCACGACGCCGGTGACGGCATCGACGGCGGGGACCTGCGCACCCTCGCCCAGGACCTCCGCGGCCGCCTGGGGGAGGACACCCCCGCGGTGGTCGCGCTCACCGGGTCGGTCGACGGCCGTGCCACGCTGATCGTCGCCACCAACGCCGCGGCCCGGGAGAAGGGTCTGCGCGCCGGCGTCCTGCTGAAGGCAGGCGCGGAGGCGATGGGCGGCCGCGGCGGCGGCAAGGACGATATGGCGCAGGGCGGCGGCGGTGACGCCGCCCGCACCGGAGCCGCCCTCGAGGCCGTCGCCACCGGTCTGCGCCAGACCACGGGCGCATGAGCAGCGACCCCGACGGCCCGCAGCTCCCCGCCCGTCACACCCGGTTGGGGGTGGACGTCGGTGACGTCCGCGTGGGCCTGGCGCGCAGTGACCTCGATGGTCTGCTCGCCACCCCGGTGGAGACCCTGCCGCGCGACACCGCCGCTCAGTCGGTCGCCAGGGTGGCGGCGGACGAGGACGTGCATGTCATCATGGTCGGGCTGCCGCGCTCGATGAACGGAACGGAAGGTGCGGCGGCGCAGAAGGCACGCGCGTTCTGCACGGAGCTTCTCGGGCATCTGCGCGGGGTCGGCTCCGCGGCCCAGGTCCGGCTCGTCGATGAGCGCCTGACCACGGTGTCGGCCCATCGGGCCCTGCATGGCGCGGGCCGGGCGGGCCGCAAGCACCGTTCGGTCGTGGATCAGGTGGCCGCGGTGATGATCCTTCAGCAGGCCCTCGACCAGGAGCGATCCACCGGACGACCGACCGGGGAGCTCGTGGACGGGACCGGGACGCTCGAGGCCCCCGGCGCATCCGAACAGGAGACCTCATGACCGACCCCCACCACGACGGCCCGAGCGCCTTCGACGAGCTGGCCGCCGACCAGGAGGATCGTCGCCGTGACGCCGACCGCTCCGGCCGGGGCCGACGACGCGGTGAACGCCGTCGCAGCAACCCCCTGCGCACCCTGCTCCCGGCGCTGCTGGTGCTGGCCGTGGTGGGGGCACTGCTGGCCGGTGGCCTGTACGGCTACCGCTGGGTGACGGGCAACGTGCAGGTGGCGGAGCAGACCCCCACCGACTATCCGGGCCCCGGCACCGGGGAGGTCGTGGTGACGGTGGAGCCGGGCGACACCGGTGCCGACATCGCCTCCACCCTGAAGGAGAACGACGTCATCCTCAGCACCGGCCCGTTCGTGACCCTCTTCGCGAACACGCCGGAGGCCGGCGGCATCTCCCCGGGCGCCTACCGCCTGAAGAAGCAGATGAGTTCCCAGGACGCGCTCGACGCCCTCATGGACCCCGCGAGTGTCGCGGGGGTGCGGGTGGCCGTCCCGGAGGGCATGCGTCTGACCGAGCTGTTGCCGTTCCTGGCCAAGGAGACGGGTATCCCCGTCGAGGACTTCGAGACCGCGGTGGAGGACTACCGCTCCCTGGGCATCCCGGAGAACCCGGCGAACAGCGCCGAGGGTTACCTGTGGCCCGGCCGCTACGACTTCCCGGAGGACGCCACCGCGCAGGACGTGCTGACCACCATGGCCGCGCAGATGCAGGCCCAGATGGAGAATCGCGGCGTCACGGCGGAGGACCAGCACCGGGTGCTCACCATCGCCTCGATCGCCGAGAAGGAGGCCCGCACCCCGGAGGACTACGGCCGGGTGGCGCGCACCATCGAGAACCGCCTGGAGGGTGTCGGGGAGGCCGGCGGTCATCCCATGCGTCTCCAGCTGGACTCCACCGTCGCGTACATGACGGGCAAGAAGGAGGTCAGCACCACCCCGGCCGATCGCGCCCGCCAGTCGCCGTATAACACGTACCAGGTCGACGGTCTGCCGATCGGCCCGATCTCCAACCCGGGAGCCGCCACCATCGACGCGGTGCTGGATCCGCCGGAGGGCAACTGGCTGTACTGGGTCACCGTGGACACGCAGACCGGGGAGACGAAGTTCGCCGCGACGAAGTCGGAGCACGACAAGAACGTCGCCGAGTGGCGCCGCCGGGCCTCCGAACGCGGATGAAGCCCGCCCTGCGCTGCGCGGTGGTCGGAGACCCGATCGCGCATTCGCTGTCCCCCGTGATGCACCGCGCCGCATACCGGCAGCTCGGTGTCGAGGGACGGTACGACGCGCTGCGCGTCCCGGCCGGTGCTCTCGCGGAGGCTCTTGCTCCCGGCGGGCCGGGGGCGGAACTCACCGGGGTCAGTGTCACCATGCCGCTGAAGGCGGAGGCACTGGCGCTGGCGGCCGAGGCCGATGAGCTCTCACGCCGCCTGGGCGTGGCGAACACCCTGCTGCGGCCGGCGCCGGGAGAGCCGTGGCGGGCGGAGAACCATGATGTGGCGGGGATCGTCACGGCCCTCACCGAGGGCGGGGTCACGACGCCGCGCAGCGCCCTGCTGTGGGGTTCCGGGGCCACCGCCCACAGCGCCGTCGCCGCGCTGCTCGAGCTGGGGGTGACGCAGCTGTGGGTGGGGGCTCGCTCCCCCGAACGCGCCGCGGAGGTCATCGCCGGGGCTCAGCGAGACGGTGTCGACGCCCGCGGCGTGCCGTGGTCGGCCCCCCTGCCGCCGGGTGAGGTCGACGTGGTGGTCAGCGCCCTGGCCGCCCCCGGGGCGCAGGCCCTGCTGGGGATCCTCGACGGGGTGCCGGGGGGGTGGCTGCTTCCTGCGCCTGTGCTGTTCGACGTGCTGTACCACCCGTGGCCCACCCCGCTGGCCGCCCATGCGGCGCATCAGGGGGTGCAGGTGATCAGCGGCCTGGAGATGCTGCTGCACCAGGCTGGCCGCCAGGTGGAGCGGATGACCGGCCACGGACCGGCACCACTCACGGCCATGCGGGCGGCCGCGCTGGCGGAACTGCAGGCGCGCGCCGGACACGCCGCCGGAACGACGTGACGCACGGCACAGAGTGTGTGGTGGAATAGGCCCACCCTCGCCGCGGACGCCGGCGTCCCGCGAGGCCGTCCCGTCCCTGACCCTGAGGAGAAGCAGACGATGTCGTCCACTCCCCGTCGTTCCCGATCCGTCCTGGCCCGCCGTCTCGGCGCCGGGGGAGCGGCCGCGGTGCTCGCCGCGGCCATGCTCACCTCTGCGCCGGCCCTCGCCGAGGGCCCGGGGGATGCGCTGGGCTCGGCCTCCGAGCTCGGTGCCCCGGTGCACCAGCCCGCCCTCCGAAGGGCGTCACCGCCCAGGACCAGGTGGCGGGCAAGTGGCTGGTGAAGGTCGCCGGTCCGTCCACGATGCGCGGCGGCAAGGCCGCCACCATCCAGCGTGACCACAAGCGCGTGGAGGATGCCGCCCGCACCCAGGGCATCGACGTCTCCGTCACCGCCCGCCATTCGACGGCGTGGAACGGTCTCAGCGTCCGCGCCGATGCCCGCTCCGCCGCGGCCCTGCGCGCCCTGCCGGGGGTGGAGGCCGTGTACCCGGTGTACCGCGTGGACGCGCCGACGCCCACCGGTGGTGCCCAGCCGCAGGACGAGTACCAGAACGCCCTGACCGGCGTCGACACCGTGCAGCGGGTCGACGGCCTCACCGGCAAGGGTGTGAAGGTCGCGGTGATCGACTCCGGTACCGACTACAACAACCCGGACCTCGGTGGTAGCGGCGTGAACGACGAGCGCCGCGACTTCCCCAACAGCCGCGTGGTCGGCGGCTACGACTTCGTGGGTGACGACTACAACTCGGAGTTCCCCGATCCGCAGTTCGCCGCGACGCCCGACGCCTTCCCCGATGACCGCGGCGGCCACGGCACCCACGTGGCCGGCATCATCGGCGCCGACGGGGAGGTGACCGGCGCCGCCCCGGACGCCCAGCTGCTGTCGTACCGCATCTTCGGCTGCGAGGGCACCAGCGACACCGACGTGATCCTGCAGGCGATGGAACGGGCCGCCGCCGACGGCGCCGACGTGATCAACATGTCCCTCGGCGTCCCGCTGCTGACGTGGTCGGACTACCCGACCGCGCAGCTGGCGAACGAGCTGACTGGGCGCGGCGTGGTGATGGTGGTCTCCGCCGGCAACGAAGGGGCCGTCGGCACCTTCTCCGGGGGTGCCCCCGGTGTCGCGCACGACGTGATCACGGTGGCGTCGGTGGAGAACACCCACGCCCGCACCGCCTACGCCACGATCGGCGGGGTCGATGCCCCGATCGCCCCGGCCGAGGGTGCCGCGGAGCCACCGACCAGCGGCAGCCTCGCCCTCGTCTCCGCCGGTGCCCCCGGCACACCGGCCGCGCAGGCCTGCGACCCGTCGGCGCTGGCCCCCGCCCCGGCCGAGGCCACCGCCCTGCTGATCGAACGCGGCTCCTGCACCTTCCGGGAGAAGGCCCTGGCGGCGCAGCAGGCCGGCTATGACGCGGTGGTGCTGTACAACAACAGCCCCGGCATGCTCTCGCCGACCGTCGCCGGGGACCCGGCGATCTCGATCCCGGTGGTGATGATCTCCCAGGCCGACGGTCTGGCCGCGCAGGAGCGGCTGGCGGCGGGTGAGGCCCTGACCCTGCAGTGGCAGGAGGGCACCACGATCGTGGAGAACCAGGGCGCCGGGCTGGTGTCGGATTTCTCCTCCTACGGTCTGGCGGCGGATCTGGCGCTGAAGCCGGATCTCGCGGCGCCCGGTGGGCAGATCTGGTCCACCTACCCGCTGGAGAGGGGCGGGCACGCGAACCTCTCGGGTACGTCCATGGCCGCCCCGCATGTGGCGGGCGCGGCGGCGCTGCTGCTGCAGGCCCACCCGGACCGCACCCCGGCGCAGGTGAAGGCGGCGTTCATGAACACCGCCGATCCGCTGGATTTCTCGCTGCTGCCGGGCCAGGGTCTCCTGGAGCCGGTGCACCGCCAGGGTGCCGGCCTGCTGGATGCGGTTGAGGCGGTGCACACCACCTCCCGGATCGAGCCGGTGAGCATCTCGCTGGGGGAGGGTGAGCAGGGTCTGCGCACGGTCACCGTGACGGTCCAGAACACCTCCGATGCGCCCGTCACCTACGCGGTGGGGGTGCGCCATGGGGTGGCGACCGGTGAGCCGACCTACGACCCGGAGTTCTCCACCGCGCAGGGCATCGCCCGCCCGTCGGCCGAGACGATCACCGTGCCCGCACGCGGCACCGCGAGCGTGGATGTCACGCTGGGGGAGGAGCTGGGCGTCGACGGCGTCATCTACGGCGGCTGGCTGACCTTCACCAATGACACCGAGGACCTGGTGGTGCCGTTCGGTGGCCTCTCGGGCGACTACCAGGCGCTGACGGCACTGGCGGACGCCGGGATGGGGCTGCCGTCGCTGGCGGCGGTGACGCCCGACGGTCAGCTGGAGCTGATCGGCGAGGACGGCCACACCTACACCCTGCGCGACGGTGATGTGCCGACGATCACCTACTACCTGGCGTATCCGGTGCAGCGCCTGGAGGTGCGGGCCTACCGGGTGATGCCGAACGGTCGCCTGAAGGCGGTGCACCCGCGGGCCGAGGTGATTGACGGCGCCGCGAGCCTGGGCCGCAACGGGGACGTCGCCGTCTACCAGTGGGACGGCGGGGTGACCAAGCCCAACGGCACCGTCAACGCCGCCGGCGACGGCACCTATGTGCTGCAGCTGCGGGCGCTGAAGGCGCAGGGTGACGAGTCCAACCCGGAACATTGGGAGACCTGGACCTCGCCGCAGTTCACGGTGCAGACAGGCAAGACCGGCCGGGTGAAGTGAGCCCCGCCCCGGTGAGGTGATCGGGCACGACGGGCGCTCCTCCTGCGGGAGGGGCGCCCGTCGTCATGTCCAGGAGCAGGCGCGGGGGAGGACGCTCAGACGGGCAGGTCTTCACCGAGGGCGGAGTGGGCGAAGCCGTTCTGCCGCCACGCCTCATACACGGCGATCGAGGCGGCGTTGGCGAGGTTCAGGGAGCGCCGCGCCGGGAGCATCGGGATCCGCACCCGGGCGGTGACGCGCTCGTGGTGCAGCACCTCGTCGGGCAGCCCGGTGGGTTCGGCGCCGAACAGCAGCACGTCCCCGGGACGGTAGGCGATGTCCTGGAAGTCGACGCTGGTGTGGGCGGTGAAGGCGAACACCCGCTGGGTGGGCAGTTCCTGCCACAGGTGCGTGAGGTCGGGGTGCACGGTGGTGGTGGCGAGGTCGTGGTAGTCGAGGCCGGCGCGACGCAGCTTCGCGTCCTCGAAGTCGAAACCGAGGGGCTCGACGAGGTGCAGCCGCACGCCGGTGACCGCGGCCAGGCGGATGGCGTTGCCGGTGTTGCCGGCGATGCGCGGCTCGTGCAGGACGAGATGGAACATGCCTGGCATCCTCCCACCCCCGGGGCGGTGGCCGGGCGGGGCGTGCGAGGTGGCCCGGCAGCCGGAGTGCGGGGCGGAGGGTCCTGGCGCCGACCGCTCGGGATCGTAGGCGCGTCTTACTGGCCCTCACGGCAAAGAAAACGTAAAATCAGGGGGACGCTTCGAGGTGGCCACCGGAGGTGATGGTGCGGTGCATCGGAGGGGCGCAGGAGGAGAGATGTCCACGGTTCAGACCCCGCGTCCGGGAGGATCGACGACGATGTCGACACCGGGTGCGATGCGAGACCAGGGGTGGGGTGCGGTGACGCGCCTGAACGGCGCGGCGGGGGAGCTGCGCCTGGTGGGTCCGGCGGACCCACAGCTGCGGGAGGAGCTGCGCCGGTGCACGGCACTGGCGCAGGCCGCCCGGGCGGAACTGCTGCTGCGCACCCCGCGGCGGCGCCCGGCGGAGCGGGACCTCAGCGAGGTGCTGACGCGGCTCGCGACGGTGCCGAGCGGTCAGCTGGCCGGTGTGGACCCGGCGCTGCGGGGCCTGGCCGCCGCCTGCCTGCAGGATCTGGAGGCGAGCCTGCCGCGGGCCGCTTCGGTCGGGAAGGGTGACGAGATGCCGGTGGTGGGGTTGCGTCAGCAGATCCTCTCGGTGCTCCATCTGCTGGCGGCCGCCGATGCCCGCCGCCCGCGGCTGGTCTCCCGGCGCCGCAGGCCGCGGTGACCGGTGCCGCCCGCGGGCGGCGCCGCGGGTGATGGTGCTCACGAAGCCCGCGGATGTCCTGCGGAAACGTCCCGGCGGCGGCCGGGCCGTGCTAGGGTCTATCCGTCGCATCACGCGGCCACTCGTCCGGGTGGCGGAATTGGCAGACGCGCTAGCTTGAGGTGCTAGTGCCCGTATTAGGGCGTGGGGGTTCAAGTCCCCCCTCGGACACCACAGACACTCATGGCGCCCCCGTTCAGACGAACGGGGGCGTTTTATGCATTCATGCGTGTCAGAACGCGCCCGGCGAGGAGGGCGCCGATGATTGCGGGGACGGCCGCCAGATTTGCCGCGATGAAAGTGCACCTATGAGCGGACGGGCCGATCGAGCGCGTTCCTGAGGCAAAGACCCTCCCGGCGAGCAGAGCCATCGCCGGCGCCGTCGCAAGACCACCGTTGTAGTGGCGCTGTAGGAGTGCCCGCGCCATGTGCGAGGCGGCATTCCCCAGCAGTGCCGCGGAGGGTCCTCCCAGGAGGACGCCGCGGCGAAGGCCGTGCGCTCGGATCCCGGCGATGGATGCGGCACTGACTGCCACTGTTAAGAGCCCGGTGGCCACCGCGTAGGAGGGTGTGTCCGCCCACGGGCCGCGCCGTACGGCCCAGACGGGCAGTGGGGCGCGGTCCCGCGGCAGGTGGATGATCTCTTCCACGTTATGCAGGGCGAAGATGCCCAGCAGGGCCAGCACCTGACCTCGTTCGTGGGACACCATGGGGAGGTCCTTTCACATTGCGCCGACGTACCGCGGGGCTGGGCACAGGGGGGCTTGACCCCGGTTCTTGGACACGCTGAATCCAGCACCTGCTGGGGAAGCGAGATGATCCAGGAATCAGGCTCTTCGTGGTTCGTGGTGAATGGGTCTGCTGTGGCGGGTATTCACGCTGCGGTTCTCGCGGCGCTGGTCAGCAGGATACGCATCCGGTAGTTCTCGGCGTTGCGGAAGCCGCGGCCGGTGCGTTTGATGTTCTTGATGCCCGTGTTCGCTGCCTCGACCCGGGCGGTGGTCTTGCCGGTGAGGATGAGGACCTCGATCGCGTCCCACCAGGTCACGATGGTGTCGTAGAGCTTGGTCGCCTCGGGAATGTTCGCGATCTGGACGAAGTAGCCCATCCGCATCCGTTCGTTCCAGGCCTGGGCCAGGGTGTCGGTGGCCAGCAGGCGGCGGAGCTGCTCCTTGATGCCCCAGGCGGCGGAGAGCTCGTCGGTGGGGTCATCGGTGCCAAACACGTCCTCGAGCCGCTCCCAGGCGTGCGGGGTGAGGGTGTCAGCGCCTCGCAGCAGCAGCATCCGGTGCGCCCAGGCCGGATCGTCCTTGCGACCGCGACGATCGTGGTGGGTGCGGGCCAGGCGCTGCCTGACAGTGGTGACCGTGTCGTTTCCCAGCTTGACGAGGTGGAACTTGTCGACCGATACCGCAGCGCGGGGCAGGTAGGTCCGCAGTGCTTTGCGGAACGCCGCTGAGGGATCGATGGCGACGACCTCGATCCGCTCCCGCCAGAGCTCGGAGCGTTGGGCGAGCCAGGTACCGACGGCGGTGGAGTCCCGGCCGTCGACGATACCGAGGACCTGCCCAGTGGTCAGGTCGACCAGGGTCGTCATCCAGGGCTCGAACCGTCTCCAGACACCGTCGTCGGTGCGGAACCAGCGCACCGACCGGTAGCGGTGCTCATCGATGCCCAGGCGCGTCACCGGCACCTCGTCAACGGCAGGCAGGGCCACGGCGGCAGCCGCCAGCGCGGCCTGGACCAGCCACCACGAGACGCCATGGGCCTGAGCGACTTCCGAGGCCGCCCGGCCCGAGGTGATCACCGCAGAGACGACCTGATCGCGCAGCCGGGTGGTCGAGCGTGCGTATCGGGGGACCTGGTCGGTGGCTTCCCAGAACGTGCGCCGGGCGCAGGCCGGCTCGAGGCAGAACCAGCGCCGCTTGGCCCACACCACCTGAACCGTCCCGGCCACGGGGACGTCCCGGACGTGCTGGGACCGGCGGGAGTGGACCTTCGTCGCGATCACCCCGCACGACGGGCACCCGGGTGGGACGCTCGAGGCGATCACCACTTGACGCCCTCCGTCGGACAGGTCGATCGCGTCAACGACGCGGTAGTCGGGCAGGTTGAAGATCGTGCTCGCAGCATCACGCTGCGGACCAGTACTCTCATACACAGGCTCGTGGTCCTCTGAGATATGGATGTCTTGACAACACCCATCACAGCAGGACCACGAGCCGCTCTACGCCAGCGACGCGACGCTCTCCATCACCACGAACCGTGAAGAGCCGCGAAAGTAGGGTGGAGCACGTCGAGGTCTTTCGGGATGGCGAGCGTGAAGAACTTCCATCATCCGGGAGACCTCGACACCTACCCGGCCACCGACGCGCTCAACCGACTACACCCTCGTTCGTGAAGAGCCGGTTAAGTACTTGGTGTGGTGGAACTCGACTAAGGGACGTAAGAACAACCACCAGAGCATGGCCAGGCAGTACAACAAAGACTGGGAGAACTGGCTCAAAGCCAACCGGAATCCAAGTAAAGTCAAGATTCGAGCTAAACAGAAGCAGATGCATAACAAGTACAAGAATTTCTACGGCTGCTAGATGCAGCTTTGGTATAATCTAGGATAATTATGTCAAAGAAGCTAGCAGCAGACATCAAGTGGTTTGAGGTACAGGCTTATTCCGGTTCCTCCAATCTCTGGGCATTGCTGGAGTGGCAAGGTTATGGCTCCCGGGACTGGGAGGGCATCGATCCAGACTCACCGAGAGGCAGACAGTCTCCGTGGCATGACGGTGGGATCAACGACCTGATCGCTGACGGCAGATTCGAAGAAGTCGATGTCCAGTTCTGGTACAAGCAAAGCGGCAGCGGTATGAAACTTCGTGATCTGGTCTGGACGACCGGCCCATCAATCGTGGCTTCGACTGGGTTTATCGAAACGCTGCGATCAATCAGGGCGACAGGTTGGGTAGCAAAAGAAACCGAACTTCGGCTCAAGAACGGTGATGTCTTGACCGGCTGGTGGAGTTTTGCTGCCACCTCAACCAGCGACACCGACGACATCCGCTGCCTGCTCAATCAACCTAATTTTGCTTTTCGGATGAAGCCCCATGTCCTAGAGGCGCTGAGAGCAGCAGGACACGCAGACTTCGAATCTAGAGTCTTTAACTCGTCTGTTTACGAAGAGCTTTAGGGAGAGGTGCCAGCTCGGCGACGGTGCGGCCGTCGTTGTAATTTCTACCCTCCACATTTGCTCACGGGACTGCTGCACGGGTAAGTGACAGGTTGGGTCAGGCCGCCTGGGGGGCGACTGTGGCCATGGTGGCCTCGTACTCGATGGGCGTCAACCGACCGAGGCGGTCCTGGCGCCGGCGGCGGTGGTAGGTGCGCTCGAGCCAGGTGACGATGCTGATGCGCAGGTCCTGCCTGATGGCCCGTCGGCGACGGTCCAGGACGTTCTTCTGCAGGAGGGCGAAGAAGGACTCCATGGCGGCGCCGTCGCGACGAGCTCGGGCCGGGTCCGGGGCGGGTGGCTCGCCTGCCGGCGCCGTTCCCCGGCCATGTCGTGCTCGCGCAGGATCCGGTGCATCGTGGACATCGAGCACAGGTAGGTGCCCTCGTCCAGCAGCGTGGCCCAGACCTGGGCGACCGACTTGTCCGCGAACCGCTGGCTGGTCAACACGGCCAGCACGTGGGTTCGCTCGGCGGCGGACAGCTTGTTCGCCGGTGCCGGCCGCGGTGTCCGTGGACGTGGCGGTGGCGGGTTCTTGGCCCGGTAGTGACTGGCGCGGGAGCGACCCAGCAGCGCGCACGCAGCCGCGGTGCCGACGTGCTCGGCCAGCCCGTCGACGGCCGGGTTGATCACCGCGGCGACCGCGGCGGCTTGTCCGCGCTCTCGGAGAGCGTCTCCAAGAGCGCGTGTGCTTTTCCCATCAGGTCCAGCGCCGCCCTGGTCTTGGCCAGCTCGGCCTCGGCCTTCTCCACCCGGGCCCGTAGCGCCTGCAGCTCCCGCTCGCGCCGGTCCCGCGGCTTGCTGCCCAGCCCGGACAGCGAGCCGGCGGCCGCGGCCTTGCGCCACTCGATGATGTGGGAGGTGTACAGGCCCTCCCGGCGCAGGATCTCCCCACGCCCAGAGCGGTCCGCGGCGTCGTACTCGGCCAGGATCGCCGCTTTGAACTCGGCGGTGAACGTCCGCCTCTTGGGCCGGTCAGCACGAGGAGCCATAGCCCCATCATCGGTGCCGACGTCAGCAACCGTCATCGTCATCTCAGTATTGGTCCGTTCTCGCCCCGTGCAGTGCGAAGGTCAGCAGTGCTGGTGTCTCACCCCATCCTGACGCACAGGGGACCACGATCCCCGAACCGTCTGGCCAGAAGTACCCCGACCTGCTCAAGCGCGACTTCACCGCCCCGGCGCCAGGGCTGCGCTACGTCGGCGAGATCACCTACCTGCCGATCGCCGACGGCACGAACCTCTACCTGGCGACCGTGATCGACTGCTACAGCCGTCGGCTTGTCGGGTGGGCCATCGCTGACCACATGCGTACCGAGCTCGTCGAGGACGCGTTGAAGGCCGCCGCCGCAACCCGGGGCACCCTCAAGGGCAGCGTATTTCACAGCGACCACGGGTCGGTCTACTGCTCGAAGGACTACGCCAAGCTCTGCCGCAAGCTCGGCGTCACCCAGTCCATGGGCGCCGTCGGGTCCAGCGCGGACAACGCGTTGGCCGAGTCGTTCAACGCCACCATGAAGCGCGAGGTTCTCCAAGACGCCGCCTGCTGGAGCAACGAACTGGTCTGCCGCGGGCAGGTCTTCAGGTGGCCCGTCCGCTACAACACCAAGCGACGCCATTCGTGGTGCCGCTACGTCCCGCCGGTCCTCTACGAGACCGGCAACACCGCTACGCTGCCGACGGCTGCGTAATCACACCCTGAAGCATCCCGGGTTTGGTGGAGGCTCTGATCTAACGGAAGGATGCAGAGCATGCCAGCGCCACGGAAGTATCCCTACGGGCTCCGCGAACGCGCGACGAGGCTGACTTTGGAGGCTCGTCAAGACCCCGCCACGAGGGTTGAAGCGTTTCGCGGCTCTTCCCAGATGAGGGTGTAGCGCACGTCGTGCGGCGGGCCGGCGCGTCGGTGGCCGGATAGAGGTCGAGGTCTCCCGAGGATGAGAGCTCCTACACACTCAGCCCGAAAGACCTCGACGTGCACGACGCTACCGTCGGCGGGCGCGCTGATGCGTTCGCCAGCCCCGACCTGACTGCCTTCTGCCGCCTCGACGAACTCGGCCTCGTTGTCACCGGGCAGCGACTCGAGCCGGATCGTGCCGTATTGGCCTGCCAGGTGGTCGAGCCCGACCAGTGGTGCCGGCGCTGCGGCTGCGAAGGGAGACCACGTGACACCGTGGTCCGACGGCTTGCCCACGAACCACTGGGCTGGCGGCCCACGACGCTGGAGGTCGTCGTGCGCCGTTACCGCTGCAGCGGCTGCGGGTATGTGTGGCGCCAGGACACCACCGCCGCGGCCGAGCCCCGGGCCACGTTGTCTCGGCGCGCTCTGCGGTGGGCGCTGGAAGGGATCGTGGTCCAGCACCTGACCGTGGCTCGGGTCGCCGAGGGGCTCGGGGTGGCCTGGGACACCGCCAACGACGCCGTTCTGGCCGAGGGCAAGCGGGTGCTGATCGACGAGGAGCACCGCTTCGAGGGGGTGAAGGCCGTCGGGGTCGATGAGCACGTGTGGAGGCACACCCGTCGCGGCGACAGGTACGTCACCGTGATCATCGACCTCACCCCAGTGCGAGATGGCACCGGCCCGGCACGGCGGCTGGACATGGTCGAAGGACGCTCCAAGCAGGCGTTCAAGACCTGGCTGGCCGACCGCCCGCAGGAGTGGCGCGACGGCGTGGAGGTGGTCGCGATGGACGGCTTCACCGGGTTCAAGACCGCCGCCGTCGAGGAACTGCCCGACGTGGTGACCGTGCTAGATCCCTTCCACGTCACGCGCCTCGCTGGCGAGGCGCTCGATGAGTGCCGACGGCGAGTTCAGCAGGCCATCTGTGTGCACCGCGGCCGCAAGGGCGACCCGCTCTATGCCGCCCGCCGGACCCTGTCCACCGGCGTCGACCTGCTCAACGACAAGCAGAAGGACCGACTGGACACCCTGTTCGCCGACGACGCCCACGTCGAGGTCGAGGTCACCTGGAGCGTCTACCAGCGCATGATCGCCGTCTACCGCCACGAGAACCGGCGCCACGGCCGCGAGCTGATGGCCCGGCTCATCGACTCGATCACCATCCCCGACCGGCAAGACCAGGCCGCGCACCGGCGCCGACGCGGCTCAGCCGGCGGACGCCCGCCCGCTTTCGACCCCGAGGTCTACCGTGGACGCAACGTGATCGAGCGGTGCTTCGCCAAGCTCAAGCAATGGCGCGGCATCGCGATGCGCACCTGCAAGACCGCCCGCAGCTACGCCGCGGCCATCTCGCTCGCCGCGACCCTCCACTGGCTGACCAGCAAAGTTTGACAACACGCCCTAGATAGACAAGAAGGTGGACGTGTGTGCATGAGGGGCTAAGGGTCTGAGGACGCCGACCGTTCACACAGCGCATCCTCACCGCTTAGCCATGAGGCGCGCTCTGGGCGGCAGCACGCGGGGGTGCGGCTGCCGTGCCGAGCCCGTTGCACATCAGGCAGTCCAGCGAGCCCCAGCCGACGAGATGTGCTCGCGCATCACCGCCCCCATGTCCACGGCCGACCCCAGCCGGCACTGCATGCGTCGCCTCCTCCCGCCACCCCGTGCGTGCGCCTGCGACAATGCTCTTCGTCACGCTCCGCACGACATCCCGGGAGGCCGCATGTCCACCCCTGATCGCACCACACCGCAGGCCCTGGCCTCGTTCATCTGGGGGATCGCGGATCAGTTGCGCGGGGTGTACAAGCCCAACCAGTACGGCATGGTCGTGCTCCCGCTGACCATCCTGCGGCGCATGGAGCAGCTCATGGCCCCGCACCGGCAGACCATGCGGGACCTCGCGACGTCGACGCCGCCGGCGATCCTGCCGAGCCTCGTCCGGGACCGCACGGGCCTGATGTTCCACAACACCTCGCCCTATGACCTGCAGGGCATCCTCGAGGACCCGGACGCCGCCGCCCAGAACCTGCGCGCGTACGTCACCGGGTTCTCCCGCAACGTCGCGGACCTGTTCCAGCACTACGAGTTCGAGAAGACCGTGGACAAGCTGGAGGACCACGGCCGCCTGCTGCTCGTGCTCCAGGCCTTCGCGGCCATGGACCTCGGGCCTGAGGCCCTGTCCAACGCGGACATGGGCACCATGTTCGAGGACCTGATCCGCCAATTCGCCGCCGCCTCCAACGAGACCGCCGGCGAGCACTTCACCCCGCGGGACGCGGTCGCCCTGCTGGTGGATCTGCTGCTGGCCGAGCGCACGGAGGAGCTCGACGCCGGCCGCCACGCCATCCGGCACGTCTACGACCCCACGGCCGGCACCGGCGGCATGCTCTCCATCCTGGAGGACCGCCTCACCTCGCGCTTCCCGAACGCCCGCACCGAGTTGTACGGCCAGGAGCTGAATGACCAGTCCTACGCCATCTGCAAGTCGGACCTGATCGGCCGCGGGAAGAACGCGGAGAACATCGCCCGCGGGGACACCCTCAAGGACGACCACCACGCCGGCCACCGCTTCGACTACGTGCTCTCCAACCCGCCCTACGGCGGCGACTGGAAGGCCTCGCAGAAGGCGGTGATGGAGGAGATCGCCCGCGGCGGGGCCGCCAACCGTTTCCCGGGCGGGGCACCGGCCATCAGCGACGGGCAGATGCTGTTCCTGCAGCTGGTGGCCTCGAAGCTGCGCCTGCCCTCGCAGGGCGGGGGACGGGCGGGCATCGTGCTCAATGGCTCCCCGCTGTTCACGGGTGGGGCGGGTTCGGGCCCCTCGGAGATCCGCCGCTGGCTGCTGGAGTCGGACCTGGTGGAGGCGATCGTCGCGCTGCCCACGGACATGTTCATGAATACGGGCATCGCCACGTACATGTGGATCCTGGACAACAACAAGGCCGCCCGCCGCCGCGGGAAGGTCCAGCTGATCGACGCGCGGACGTTCTTCACGAAGCTGCGCCGCAACGTGGGCTCCAAGAACAAGGAGGTCTCGGACGCGGACCGGGAGCGGATCCTGCGCATCCACGCCGCATTCGACCAGCAGACCGAGGAGGACGCCCCGTTCTCCAAGGTCCTCACCCCGGACGCGTTCGGGTACCAGGAGATCACCGTGGAGCGGCCGCTGCAGCTGCGCTTCGAGGTGGACGAGGCCACGGAGGCGGCAGCCCTGGCGACCAAGGCAGCGCAGAAGCTGGACGACGACGCACGGGCGGCACTCACCGACGCCCTCGCGTCCCTGCGAGGCCAGGTCTGGGACCGACAGGCCACGTTCTCCCTGGACCTGAAAAAGGCCCTGCGCGAGCATGATGCCCCGGCCGGAGCGCCGCTGGTGAAAGCACTGATCGGAGCGATCGGCGTGCATGATCCCGAGGCCGTGGTGGTGACGGACGCCAAGGGCCGCCCGATGCCGGACCCGGCCCTGCGGGACACCGAGCTGGTGCCGTTCGAGCGGAGCGTCGACGAGTACTTCCAGACCGAGGTGGCCCCGCACGTGCCGGGCGCGTGGATCGACGAGTCCAAGACGAAGATCGGCTACGAGATCCCGTTCACCCGACTGTTCTACACGTACGAGCCCCCGCGCCCGCTCGAGGAGATCGACGCCGAGCTCAAACAGCTGACCGCCGAGATCATGGAGCTGCTGCAGGAGGTGTCGGAGCGGTGAGCGTGCCACTGAAACGTCTGGCAACGGTCATTGCGGGGCAGTCTCCGGCTTCGGATGACGTCAGTGAGCTTGGTGAGGGGCTGCCGTTCATTCAAGGCAATGCCGAGTTCGGGGCGCGGACCCCGACTCCGAAGTGGCAGTGTGATGTTGCACCGAAGGTGGCGCTTCCGGGGGATGTCCTCGTTTCCGTCCGGGCCCCGGTCGGCGCAACGAACATGGCTACGATGCCATTGGGAATCGGTCGCGGCGTGGCGGCGATTCGGGCGTGGCGTGCGGATCCTGATTACCTATACTGGTTCGTCTCTTCCAGTTCGGACCTTCTTAATGCTAAGGCGACCGGATCGACTTTCACTGCAGTGACGGCGGCCGATCTTGCTTCCCTGGAGGTGCCTGTCACTGATCCCGAGGAGCAGCAGCGCATCGCGGACTACCTTGACCGCGAGACCGCCACGATCGACGCCCTGATCGAGAAGCAGCTGGGGCTGGTTCAGGGGCTGACGGAGCGTCGGATTGCGATGGTCCGTCGAGCAGTCCGGGATGACAACCCTTCCCCCGGGATTGCCATGCGTCGCCTCTTTAAAACCCGAGGGGGAACGGGTTTCCCACCAGCGCTCCAGGGAATTAAGGATGAAGAGATTGCATTCTATAAGGTAAAGGCGCTAGGGAGGGCCGGATCCGATGGCGTTCTGACGGAGCCCGAAGACACGGTGAGCGCTGAGACGGCGAACGATCTTGGGGCCGCAGTACTTCCCGGGGGGACCCTTGTTATGGCAAAAATCGGGGCGGCTCTTCTGCTGGGGCGGATCCGCATTGTTGATCGCCCCTCCCTTGTTGATAACAATATGCTCGCGCTCACGCCCAGTGGGAAACTCTGGCCGCGTTACGCTTTCTACGCACTTCAAGGGCTGTCCCTCGAGGCTCTGGTGCAACCGGGAGCGGTCCCGTCTCTGAACGAAAGAGCTCTGCGCCAGACTTTGATTCCCGTCCCACCCCTCAACGAACAGCGCGCCATCGCGGACCGCCTGGACCGCGAGACCGCGAAGATCGACACCCTCATCGCCAAGGCCGAGCGGTTCATCGAGCTCGCGCAGGAGCGCCGGGCCGCGCTCATCACCGCCGCCGTCACCGGCCAGTTGGAGATCCCCGCAGAGGAGTCCGCCGCATGAGCACGCAGCACCTGCCCCCGGAAGCCGCCTTCGAACGGACCATCTGCGAGCACCTCGCCGACCACGGCTGGCTCCACTCGCCCCATGACGAGGGCTATGACAGGGTCCGCGCCCTCTACCCGCCGGACCTGTTCGACTTCCTCGCCGAGTCCCAGCCCGAGGTGTGGGCCCAGCTGGTGGACGCGACGGCGTCGTCGGCCACCCAGCAGAACCAGCGCGAGCGCCTGCTGCGCACCCTCACCACGCAGCTGGACAACCCGAACCCGAAGGTCGGGGGCTCCATCACCACCCTGCGTCGGGGTCTGACGGACCCGGTGCGCGGCACCGTGCGCCTGGCCTACCCGAAGCCGGTCACGGCCAAGAACCCGGAGGCTGCCCGCCAGTACGCGGCCATGCGGGTGCGCGTCATGCAGCAGGTGCACTTCCACCCCACCTCCGGCGAGTCCGTGGACCTGGTGCTGTTCGTCAACGGCATCCCCGTCGCCACCCTCGAGCTCAAGACGGACCTGACCCAGACCGTCCAGGACGCGGTGAAGCAGTACCGGGACCGCAACCACCGGGCCACGCCGTTGTTCGGGCACGGCACCCGGGCCGTGGTGCACTTCGCCGTCTCGGACCGCGAGGTCATGATGACCACCCAGTTGAACGGGCAGGCCACCGCGTTCTTGCCCTTCAACCTGGGCCACGACGGCGGCGCCGGCAACCCGCCGAACCCGGACGGCTCGGACACCGCCTACCTGTGGCAGCGCGTTCTGGACAAGGACGCCTGGCTCGGCATCCTCCAGAAGTTCGTGTTCGCCGAGGAGAAGACCCGCACGGACGCGACCACCGGCAAGCGCACCGTGAGCCGCCGGATCATCTTCCCCCGCTACCACCAGTGGGAGGCCGTGACGGCCGTGCTCGAGGACGCCGCCGAGCACGGGGCCGGGCAGAAGTACCTGATCGAGCACTCCGCTGGCTCCGGGAAGACCAACACCATCGCCTGGACCGCCCACCAGCTGCTGCGCCTGCACCGGGACGGGGTCAAGGAGTTCGACTCGGTCATCGTCGTCACCGACCGCACCGTCCTGGACGACCAGCTCCAGCGCGCCATCCTGGCCATCGAGACCACGCCGGGCACCGTCGTCGCCGTCAACGACCGCACCGTCCACGCCGCCGGCCACACCTCCAAGTCCCAGCTGGTGACGGACACCCTGCAGCGCGGCAACCGCATCCTGGTGGTCACCTTGCAGACGTTCCCGTCCGTGCTGCAGGCGTTGCAGGACGAGCCCGCGTTGGCCGGGCGCCGTTACGCCGTCGTGGCCGACGAGGCCCACTCCTCCCAGACCGGCACTGCTGCCGCGAAGCTGCGCCGCGTCCTCAGCCCCGCCGAGCAGGCCGACCTGGACGACGGCGGTGAGGTGGGCGTGGAGGCTGTGCTCTCCGCCGAGGTGGAGGCCACCGGCCCGACCCCGAACATCAGCTACCTGGCTTTCACCGCCACCCCGAAACCCAAGACGCTGGAGCTGTTCGGGCGGCCGGGAGAGCAGCGGGACGAGAACGGGGAGCTGATCCCCGTCTCCTTCCACCGCTACCCCATGAAGCAGGCCATCCAGGAGGGCTTCATCCTGGACGTGCTGCAGAACTACACCACCTACCAGACCGCCTTCCAGCTCGCCCGGCTCAGCGAGACCGGGCGACTCGATGAGTTCGACGCCCGCGGCCGTCTCCCCGAGGGCATGGCCGGTGAGGAAGTGGATCAGGAGGCCGCCGCCAGCCAGCTGCGCCGCTGGGTGAAGCTGCACCCGGAGACGATCGCGCAGAAGGTCGAGATCATCGTGGAGCACTTCCACGCGAACGTCGCCCACCTGCTCGGTGGGCAGGCCAAGGCGATGGTGGTCACCGACTCCCGCCTGGCCGCCCTGCGGTACAAGACCGCCATGGACACCTACCTGGCCGGCCGGCCCGAGCTGGGTTACGGCACCCTGGTGGCGTTCTCTGGTGAGGTGCAGGACCCGGAGATGCCCGGGGCCGACCCCGTCACCGAGGCCCGCGCCAACCCCGGCGCGCCCGCGGACCTGGCCGCCGCCCTGGACACGGATGACTACGCCGTGATGATCGTGGCGAACAAGTATCAGACCGGCTTCGACCAGCCCAAGCTGTCCGCCCTCTATGTGGACAAGAAGCTCGACGGCGTCCTGGCGGTGCAGACCCTCAGCCGGCTCAACCGCACCATGCCGGGCAAGCACAAGACCTTCGTGCTGGACTTCGTCAACAACGAGGAGGACATCCTCGCCGCGTTCCGCCCGTACTACGAGGGCGCCGAACTGGAGAAGGTGACCGACCCGGCCCGGCTGGCCGAGGTGATGGTCAAGCTGGACGGCTCCGGGCTGTACACGCCCGAGGAGATGGACGCGTTCGTGTCGGCGATGGTGGCCGGCGAGGGGGAGCAGCGGCTCAAGGGGCTGCTGAACCCGGTGGTCGCCCGGTTCCTGGCCGAGGTCGCTGATGCGCAGCAGCGTGAGGACGGCCCGCGTCTGGAGGAATTGCGCATCCAGCGCAAGGACGTGCGCACCTACCTGAAGCTCTACGACTTCCTCTCCCAGGTGTACCGGTTCCACGGGACGCAGTACCTGCGGCACGCGTACTACCTGCGGGCCCTGGACCGCTACCTGCCCTCCGTGGGGGAGCGGGCCGAGGTGGTGGACATCTCCGACGTGCGCCTGGTGGGCATCCGGCAGGACGAGATCGGGACCGCGGACCTGCGGATCGACCGCACCGAGACGCTGAAGCCCAGCGAGGGGGCAGGCAGCGCGATGGTCCGCCAGAAGAAGATGGGGCCCCTGGATGAGGTGATCCAACGGCTCAACGAGGCGTGGGCCGGGGCCGGATTCGACCTGGCCGACGCCGACTCCCTCAGCCGCCGCACCGTCGAACGAGTCATCGCCCGCGAGGACATCCGGCAGCAGGCCCTCGACAACACGCAGGCGCAGTTCGTCGGTGCCGGGGACGTGGGCTCGGCGATCACCCTGGCGCTGTGGGACCTGGTGAAGTCCCACGAGGAGATGGGGGAGTTCCTCAGCCGCGACGGCGAACAGCAGCGGGCGATGCTCGCCGATTTCGCGCGGGCGGTGTGGTTGGCGGCGCGGGGCGAGGTGGCCGGCGCTCCCGTGGCGGATTCGGAAGGTGCGGTGCGCTGAGCCGGCGCGCCGCCGTCAGCTGAGGAGACGCACGAACCCGGCCATCGATCCGTCCGCCACGGCGTCCCGGACGGCGTTGGGGTCGAGCTGCCGCTTCGTCACCATGACGCCGGTGATGAGGGCTGCTGCCTGCTGCGGTGCGGAGGTCCGACCGTTCACCTTCGGGGAGTGGCCTAGAATAATCAGGGCGTCTCCACTATGAGACGCGCCACCTGCCGAACGGATTGCCATGGACGCCGCCAGCCAGACTCTCACCCACTATTTCCGCGCGATCCAGACCCAGGTGAACCTCGAGGACCGGCGCTTCGATGCCAAAAGCCCTCACCTGATCATCCCGTTCGCTGTGATCGAGCGCGGGATTCTGGACGAATCGGCCACGGAAGAACTGTTCACGGCCGCACGGCAGCCCCGTTCCAAACCTCTGGACGTGATCATCTCCGTCGTCACCGGGAGCGGACGAGGTGCATCGGACGGTCTCGTTCTGCTGCCCGCATCTCTGGATGCAGAGGGCACGCTCTCGGCGGATCTGGCCAGTCAGCTTCCCTGGATACCGGCGAGCCGACTCCGCGGCCCCGGCATCCGGGACCGCGAGGTCATGGTGGGCACCCTCCGAGACTTCTGGAAGTGGCGGCTTTCCGAGGGGGAGGCGCGGGTGTCCCGGGCGGAGGACTGGGACGACGTTGTGGAGTATGTGCGGGCGATGATCGAAGGGGTCTGCGACCTCTCCGAACTGCACAGCGCAGCCGACGGGGTCGGTGCTGTCATCCACCGACCGGGGACCGAGCATCAGGACTGTTGGATCACCCCGGGCAAGGTCATCACCGCGAATGGCGCCATTCTGGACCTCTACAGGCACCTCGCCGAGCAGAACCCTGCCGCACCTCTCTACGATGCCCTGCTCCGTCTGGGAGAGCAGTCCCAGCGAAGCGAGGATGGGATCGACGAGGACCTGGACCTCCTGCTCGCCAGTGCTCTGAAGGCCACGGGCAGCATGAGCGACGGTTTTCCCCTCACGCCGTCCCAGCGGCGTGCCGTGCACGCGTTCCTGCACGACGGGGAGGGTGACGTGACGGCGGTGAGCGGCCCGCCCGGGACGGGCAAGACGACCATGCTGCAGGCTGTCGTCGCCACTTTGCTGGTGACCCATGCCCTCGAGGACCGCTCGGCACCGCTGATCGTCGGCACATCGACGAATAACCAGGCCGTCACCAACGTCATCGATTCCTTCAGCTCGGTGGCCAAAGACGATGCCGGCCCCCTCGCCTGCCGCTGGCTGCCCATTGCGGTCGAGTCAGGTGCCGGGGAAGGCCTCCTGCGCGGTCTCGCCGCCTACGCCCCCTCGGGGGCCAAGACAGCGGAGGCTCGAGCCAAGGGGTATCTGCTGGCCGACAACAGGAAGGGCGGCGTCTACACGGACTACTCCACCCCTGACTACGTGGTCGCCGCAACAGCGAGATTCCTCGACGCTGTCCGCGTCTACGCCGGCGCCCTCGGCCTGCCGGAGCCGAAGGACCTTCCCGCGGCGAAGAAGCTGCTGGCCAAAGTCCTCCGGATGAGTGAGGACCGGCGGCAGATTCTCCTGCGGCAGCGCCACGCCACGGACCGTCGCCACCGGATCGACGAAGGCTCCGCCCAGGCTGAGGAGCAGGCCCGCCTGACCGGTGAGCTGGACCGCCACGCCGAACGCCTCGCCGTCTGGCGCCACCTGGGGGAGACAGGACCGGGCAGTGCTCTGCAGGCCTCTCTGGCCTACGACGAGGACGAGCCGGCCGAAGACCTCGGTGATGTGGCGGCGTTCGTGGAGTTCTACTCTCGCCGGGTTGTGGAGCTGGCAGCCCTGGTGGAGCGCGCCGCGCGGGACCGTGCCGCCCGAGAGGAAGCGAGGGTACGTGCCACCAGCGAGTACACCGCCGCCGTCACCGGCGCCGTGGACGAGCTGCGGCAGCTCTGCCTGCTCGATGAGGACCGGGCAGCGCGGCTCTCTGGTGCCTCCAGTCTGCTCGCCCTGGACCAGGCCCTCGACGTGACCGTGCGTCACGCCCAGTTCTGGCTGGCCGTACACCTGTATGAGGCTCAGTGGCTGATCACCGCCGGGAGTGAGGACCTCATTCCGCCTGCCGAGCGCAACCGCACGTCGGTGCGCTACATGGAGCGGTACTGGTCTCAGCTGACCTCTCTCACGCCCTGCCTCGTGATGACGGCGTTCCAGGTGCCCAAGCATTTCGCGCTGTGGGCGCGGGACGGTGAACCGGTGTCATACGACCTCGGGCGCATCGATCTGTTGATCGTCGATGAGGCCGGCCAGGTGGACATCTCCCTGGCCGCCTCCGTGTTCAGCCTGGCCCGTCGCGCCCTGGTGGTGGGCGATGTCCAACAGCTGGCGCCCGTGTGGAGCATCGATCCGGAGAGCGACCGGGAGATGGGCCTTGCTCAGGGGCTCGAGGCAGAGTGGCCCGTCATGGAGAGTCGGGGACTGACAGCCTCCCAGCCGTCGTCCGTGATGCGCGCGGCCGCCGGTGCGAGCCGATGGTGTTATGGGCCGGACAACGACGAGGGCCTCTTCCTGGCCGAGCACTTCCGGTGTCACGCGGAGATCATCGAGTACTGCAACGAGCTCCTCTACAAGGGTCAGCTCATCCCGTCGCGACCGACGACGGGGTACCGACTTGAGGGTCACGTGCCCGCGCCGTTCCTGTTCCGCGAGGTGCCCGGTGCCGAAGACCAGCGGCGGGGCTCCAGCCGGGTGAACCCGATGGAAGCAGAAGCCATCGCCACCTGGCTCGATGAGCACTTCGACCACTTCACGACGATCTATGACGCAGGGGGGAACCCGGAGAAGGAGAAGGCTGTCTTCGGCGTCGTCACGCCGTTCGCTGCGCAGGCACGGTTGATCCAGAACGAGCTGCGCACGACCATGGGGCCCCGAGCCTCGCTCGTGACCGTGGGCACGGCTCACACCCTCCAGGGGGCAGAGCGAAGCATTGTGCTGTTCTCCTCCGTGTATGGAGAGAACTCCGGCAAGGCGAGCTTCATCGACGGCACCCTGGAGCTCATGAACGTGGCGGTGTCCCGCGCAAAGGACCTCTTCATCGTGTTCGGGGCCTCCGCACGGTGGAAGGACTCCGGGCCCGTGTTCTCCCTGGTCCGCAAGAGGGCTGCAAAGTATTCGGGCGTCCTCGTGAGCGGTTCACCGACAGACATCCCAGAACCGGCGGACCCGCCCGTGACGGCACCGGCGTCGCCGGCTGACGGGGATCCTGCAGAAACTGAGGGTGCTGACGAAGCGGTGGTCGCCTCCGTCATGATCCGAGCCTGGCAGGAACAGGGGATGCTGCCGGAAGGCGTGACGGTGGCTGCGAAGACGCTCAACCCGGCGTTGCGTGATGCAGGGCTGCTGCAGAAGGTGCCGGAGGGATGGGAGCCATCTCCGGAAGGCGCCCATGTGGGGATCGTGCGTTATGAGGGCCAGAGCAACAGCGGCCCCTACGTCAACGTGAAGTACACGGCCGCGGCTCAGGCCGAGGTGCTTCGTCGGATCCAGGCGGGGGAACTGCCCTTGGCGTGACGGCCCGGCCATCGATCCGTCCGCCACGGCGTCGCGGACGGCGTCCGGGTCGAGCTGCCGCATGGTCACGATCGAGGGGCTCGTGCCGCAATCACTTCCCGCCCGGCCTCGCCTAAAGTGCCCACCATGGACCCCGTGCCTCCAGCACCGAACACCGGCGACGACCCCGGTCATCAGGGGCTCACCGCCTCCGTGGTCACCGTCGGCACGCTGCTCAAGGACGGGAGACTCCGGATCCCGGCGTATCAGCGGCCCTACTCCTGGGGAGCGGTCCAGGTCAGTCAGCTGGTCGACGATATCGAGACATTCCGTCCATCCGGCGCCTACCGGCTGGGGTCGATCATCGTGCACCGGGATGGCGACACCCTAGACATCGTCGACGGGCAGCAGCGTTACCTCACCTTCGGGCTGGTCGCAGCCGCTCTGGCGACCGCACTGCCGAAGGAATCGGAGCAGAGCGAGGTCGTCACGAGTCTGGTCTCCGGCATCCTCCTGCCCGAACGGTGGGACGGACGGACCGATCAGAGGCTGCGGGAGAACAAACGGCGGCTCGACGGCATCTTCAGCGCGTGGACCGTCGCGCGTCTGGAGGCGTTCGCGAAGTTCTTCCTCCACCGCTGCTCCGTGATCCAGCTGGAGGTCCCCACGCTCGACGAGGCCTTCCAAATGTTCGACTCCCAGAACACTCGCGGCCGCGCCCTGGACCCCACCGACCTTCTCAAGGCCTACCATCTGCGGGAGTTCGCGAGCACCCGGACATCCACCGAGGATCTCCTCGCGGCGGTCACCCGGTGGGAGGCCATCCCGCCGGCGGAGATCAGCCACCTCTTCGGCGATCTGCTCTTCCCGACGCTGCGCTGGACCTCCGGAGAAACCCTGCCGCCGGGCGGATTCGCGGCCGCGGACATCGGTGCCTTCAAGGGCGTCCGCCCCTCCGCGCCGGAGCGCGCCCGGCGGTGGGCTCATCCGGTGCTCATGGCGCAGGCCTACGTCGAGGAGTTCGAGACCCGCCACCGGCGGCTGATCGACCAGGGCCTGATCCCCGCCCTGCCCTACCCCTTCCAGCTCACCCTGCCGGTCATCGACGGGGAGATGTTCTTCCGGATGGTGGAGCACTACGTCCGTCTCACCCGGCGCCTCGGTGTGGCGGAGGCGGAGCCGGCGGTGCGTGAGACGGAGGACCGTCAGCGCGCCGAACGAGACCCGGAGGAGCACGCGGTGCTGGACGCCGTCCGCCGGGCGGACACCGGCACCGGTGCCCACTACGTACGTCTGCTGTTCGGCTGTCTCCTGCTCGCCTACGCCGATCGCTTCGGGGAGGACGACCTCGCAGAGGCCTCAGACGTGTTGGCACGCCACGCCTTCCTGCTGCGGGCGAGTCTGCGGCGCGTGCAGCGCAGCTCGGTCGAGAAGCACGCCCTCGGCAAGCACACGTCGATCCCCGAACGGCACCGCCAGAACCTCTTCGCCCTGCTCGCACAGGCCCACGACCCGGTAGAGCTGCTGCGCCGGGACCGGGCGACGATCGATGACGTGAAGGGCCCGGACCACCTCAAACCGGATGCTCCTGTCAGGGAGATCCTGTCCCCCCCACCCGCACCGCGACCGCCACGGACCAGGAGGTGCGCCCATGACCGCGTCGCCCGCGCCGGAGGTGCTCACCATCGTCGAGATCTTCGACGGCGAGCGGTACGTCGTCCCCCTCTACCAGCGGGCCTACGCCTGGACCGAGGCGGAGATCGACACCCTGCTCGCGGACGTCCGTCTCTCCCGTCTGACCCCGGACACGGACTATTACATCGGCTCGCTGGTCGTGGACACCGGCGGTGACGCCGACGACCGGATCCACGAGGTGGTGGATGGTCAGCAGCGGCTCACCACCCTGACGATCCTCTTCGCGGTGGCCCGGGCGGCGCTACGGGAGGTGGGGCCGTCCGCCGGCATGTCCGTCTCAGACCTGCCCGTTCCCCGTCTGCGGTTCGAGGGGCGGCCGCAGGCGGAGGAAGATCTCCGCGCCCTCCTGGCGGCAGGAGACGACGGCGTCGGTCTCGCCCGCAGTCGGCTCACCGATGTGATCGAGGGACTCTCCGTGGCCGGCATTCGGAGCGCCGCCACGCGCATGCACGCCGCGCTCGTGCGCGGGCTCGGAGCGAACCCGAAGGAGAAGGGGCCGAACCCTGAGGAGCAAGGGGAGGTCGTCTTCGAGACGGAGGACCTGCGCCACCTGCTCACCCGTGTCCGGTTGCTGCGCACGGCCCTGCCGCCAAGGACGGACCTCAACCACTACTTCGAGATCATGAACACCCGCGGCGAACAGCTCGCCAAGCATGAGGTGCTCAAGGCGCAGCTGATGGCGGAGCTGCCCCGGGAGGAGCACTCGACCTTCGCCCGGGTGTGGGACGCCAGTGCCGTCCTGGACCGCCACCTGCAGCTGCAGTTCACCACGCGTGAACGAGATCGGCTTTTCGGGCGTGACTGGTGCGAGCTGCAGTGCGAGGACTTCGCTGGCCTCCACACCCTGTTGACCCACGGGACGGAAGAAGGGGACGGCGGCGGCACGGGAGGTTCGCGTGCGAGGACCTTGGCGGACGTGCTGGCCGGCGATGTCCGTGCCGAGTCCGCGGCTGTGCAGACCAGCACGGACGAGGACGACGACGGCACCTACGGCAGCATCATCGACTTCCCGAACTTCCTGCTGCACGTCCTCAAGGTCATGTCCGTCAACGACCAGGACGAGCGTCCCCGCCAGCGGTGGGGCGAGGACACCGATCCCGTCCGGCTGGACGACAAGGACCTGCTGCGGCAGTTCGCCGAGGCCCGAAAACGCGCCGAGTGCGGCGGATGCGACGCTGCAGAGTTCTCTCGGCGCTTCGCCTTCCGGCTCCTCAAGCTCCGGCTGCTGTTCGACACCTACGTGATCCGGACACGGGCCACGCTGGCCGGCACCCCGGACGAGGAGAACTGGGTGCTGGAGCAGGCGTACCGCCAGGGCAACGGGAGGGGTCGCACCCGTCGACTCTCCACGCGCGCCAGCTTCGCCCGGGACGACGCGGACCGGGTCCGCGCCCTGCAGGCGATGTTCCAGGTCACGGACACACGGCGCACTTTCAAGTACTTCCTGTTCCGGATCCTGCGGTGGCTGGACGAGCAAGGGGGTGACCCGGAAGAGATGTCTGACATGCTCGAATCCCTTGGCGCGGAACGTCTCTCCCAGTACGACTTCGACGCCGTGGCCCACGCGGGCACGAGCGTGCCGAACTTCCTGTTCAACGTTCTCGACTACATCCTGTGGAGTGCGCACCTGGAGTCCGCCATCCAGTGGAGTGCGCACCGGAAGTCCGCCGCCGACCGGATCCTGAATCTGCTGGCCCAGGAGGAGCGGACGGCGCTCGACCAAGGCGCGCCGAAATTCCGGTTCCGGTACCGAACGTCGGTGGAGCACTTCTACCCGGTGCAGCCGTCCCCGGGCCACGAGAGACTGCCCATCGAGCAGGCCGACCACTTCGGGAACCTGTGCGTGATGACCCGCACGGAGAACTCCCGGCGAAACAACCTCATGCCCCTCCCCAAGGTCGGGCAGTTCACGGCTGAGGACCAAAGCCTGAAGTTCTCCCTCATGGCAGCGCTGGCCAAGGCCTCCAAGACGCTGGATGTCGAGGTCGGAGGCTGGACACGCAAGCGGATGCACGACCATGGGGAGCGCATGCTGAACGTTCTGCGGACCTGGGAGAAGGAGATCGAACGGAGACGGACAGATCGATCCTGAGGACGGACTCCGGCCAGCGCTCACCCGAGGTCCCGTCTGCATCGCAAGCGCCGATACGGCCGCAGGGTCAAGGTAGTGCTGAGAGGGTGCGCCGGATTCCCTGACCGATCCGGAGCAGCCTCACCCGACCCCGAGCGCCCCCACCAGCAACCCGCCGTACGGCGCCACGAGGATCGCCGGCCCGGCCGGGAAGCGGGTGCGCAGCGTGCCGGCGCGGAGCGCGGCAGCGATGGCCCAGCAGCACGCCACCACCAGCCCGACCACCATGCTGCCCAGCAGCGCCACCGGCCCGGCGGCCACGGCCACCACCGCGACGGGACCGAGGAGTTTCGCATCGCCCATGCCGAGCAGGGCGGGGGAGAGGAGCGCCAGCACGACCGCCGCGGCACCCACGGCCAGGCCGATGCCGACGCTCCACGCCAGCACCTCCCGGTCGCCCGGCAGCGCCAGCCAGCACAGGGCGGCGGTGCCGAACACCGCGAGGGTAGCCCCCGCGACCAGGGGGTTCGGCAGGCGGTGGCTGCGCACGTCGTGCAGGGTCAGCAGGATCGCCCACGGCAGCAGCGCACAGGCCAGCACACTTCCCGACCACAGCACCGTCGTCCCGTCCGCTCCCATGCGGTCATCCCACCACCTTGGGCCGCTCGATAGCGGCGCGGGCGCAGGGAATGTGGACAACCGGTGCGGCCGCGACCCTCGGGGGCGCCCCTCAGTACGTCTCGCCGAGCGTGGAGCGCACGCGGATGATCCGCCGCCGCAGCCAGACCTTCTTCTCCCCACCCAGATACAGGCGGGTGCGCGCCAGCTCCCAGCGGCCGTACTCCGCCTGCTCCGTGAGGGCGGTGCGCAGCGCCTTCAGGGAGGTGCGCCGCGGCACCACCGCCACCCGGAACTCGTAATCGAGGGCGGTGCGGCCATCCTCAATGGGCAGGTCCGCATCGGCGCGACGGGGATCCAGCGCCATGAACGTGATGTGCGGGGCGGGGGCGGGCATGGGGCTCCTTCCGTCACGGATCACGGCTCGTCGGCGGCGCAGGACCGCGCCACATCGAAGCGCCAGGGTAGCGCTGCCGGACCGGGCTCGTGGTGCGCTGTTCAGGAGTGGCCCCGCCGGGGTAAGTTCGTCGCATGAGCACGGATCCGCGCACGGCCCTCACCGCCCTCATCTCCGCCCTGGAGCGTCACTACGAGGCCAGCGCCTCCTCGCGGGGCGAGGATGACCCCGCCCTGGACGCCGCCACCGACGCGCTCACCTCCGCCTTCGACGACTACGACGAGGCCCTGTTCGAGGCCTTCGACGTGGCCACCCCGTTCGTGGTGTTCGACGGCGACGACGAGGACCTCGACGAAGACGACGACGAGGACTTCGACGACTTCGAGGACTACGACGACGAGGATGACGACCTCGACGAGGACTTCGAGGACGACGACGAGGACGACGACCGCGACTGACCGTCGCCGCTCACCTCGCCGCTGAGCCTGCGCGGATGTGGAGAGGTTGTGCTGTCACCTGCCCCACATCGGCGCAGACGCGGCCGGGATGCCGCCCGCTGAGCGCGCCCCGATCGTAGGGTGAGGCGTCCCCGCCAGTCCCCACCGCCCAGGAGCCCCCGTGAACCTGCTCGACGCGATCATCCTCGGCATCGTCCAGGGCCTCACCGAGTTCCTGCCGATCTCCTCCAGCGCCCACCTGCGCATCATCGGTGAGCTGCTGATGCCGGGGAAGGAACCGGGCGCCGCCTTCACCGCCGTCGTGCAGTTGGGCACCGAGACCGCGGTGCTCATCTACTTCTGGCGGGACATCACCCGCATCATCGGCAAGTGGTTCCGGGCCCTCGCCGGGAAGGGGCCGCAGTCCGACCCCGACGTGCGCATGGGCTGGTTGGTGATCATCGGCTCCATCCCGATCGGTGTGCTCGGTCTGCTGTTCGAGAACGCCATCGACTCCACCCTGCGGAACCTGTACATCACCGCGGCGATGCTGATCCTCTTCGGTCTGCTGCTCGGGGTGGCCGACCGGTTCGCTCCGCAGCGCAAGTCGCTGGAGAAGCTCACCTTCCGCGACGGCATCATCTTTGGCCTCGCCCAGGCCCTCGCACTGATCCCCGGGGTCTCCCGCTCCGGCGGCACCATCACCGCCGGGCTGCTCATGGGGTACACCCGTCAGGCCGCCGCCCGCTACGCCTTCCTGCTGGCCGTCCCCGCCGTGTTCGCCTCCGGCCTGTACAAGGCGCTGGAGGCGGTGCCGCCGCTGCTGACCGCCGAGAATCGCCAGACCGCTGCGGCCGCCGGTGAGCCGACCCTCGCCGCGATCATCGTCGCCACCCTCATCGCGTTCGTGATCGGCTACGCGGTGATCGTGTGGTTCATGAAGCTCATCGAGCACCGCTCGTACCTGGTGTTCGTGGTGTACCGCGTGGTGATCGGCGTGCTGCTGCTGGTGCTGCTGGCCCTCGGTGTGATCGATCCCCTCGCCGGCAGCTGACGGCGGGGCCCGCCGCCGCGCCACGCCGCCCTACCATGGGGCAATGCGTTCCTGGAACCCCCCGCGCCCGGCGGCCCTTGCGCCCTCGGGTGTCCTGCCCTCGCTGCACGACTCCCGCACCGGCCGCATCCGGCCCGTGACGCTCGCGCAGCCCGGGAGGGCGCGGATCTACGTCTGCGGGATCACCCCGTACGACTCCACCCACCTCGGCCACGCTGCCACCTACCATGCGGCGGATCTCATGCGCCGCATCCTGCTCGACGCCGGTGTGGAGGTCGAGGTGGCGCAGAACATCACCGACGTCGACGACCCGCTGCTGGAGCGCGCCGAGCGCGATGGTGTCGGCTGGCAGGACCTCGCCGCCGATCAGGCCGCCCTGTTCGCCTCCGACATGGAGGCCCTGCGAGTGATCCCCCCGCAGACGTACCGCAGCGTCAGCGAGGCCATGGACGGCATCATCGATTTCATCGAGCGGCTGCGCGCGGCCGGCCGCACCTACCAGGTGCCGACCCCCGACGCCCCGGGTGACGGACAGGACTGGTACCTCGACCTCTCGCAAGACGGTGCCCTCGGTGCGGTGTGCGGCTGGACCGAGGACGAGATGATGGACGTGTTCGCCGAGCGCGGCGGCGACCCCGAGCGGCCCGGGAAACGCGGCCGCTTCGACCCGCTGCTGTGGCGCGCGGCCCGCGAGGGCGAGCCCTCCTGGCCCGGAGGGTCCCTCGGGCCGGGACGCCCCGGCTGGCATGTGGAGTGCCTGCACGTCGCCGAGGACGCCCTCGGTCTGCCGGTGGACATCCAGACCGGAGGCCGTGACCTCGTCTTCCCCCACCACGACCTCGGCAACGCCCACGCCGTCGCCCTCGGCACCGCCCAGGCCAGCCACTACCCGCATGTCGGGCTCGTGGCCTACGAGGGCACGAAGATGAGCAAGTCGCTGGGGAACCTGGTGTTCGTCTCCCGGCTGCTGCAGGGCGGGGCCGAACCCGCCGCGATCCGTCTGGCGCTGCTGGCTCACCACTACCGCAGCGACTGGGAGTGGACCGACGCCGAGCTCGAGCGCGGCACCGAACGTCTGGCGGCCTACCGGGCCGCGGCCGGGCGCCGTGACGCCGCCGTGGTGGAGCAGCTGCGCTCCGCCCTACGCGATGACCTCGACACCCCCCGGGCTCTCGAGATCCTCGATGGGTGGGCGGCCGCCTCCGATGCCGACGCCTCTGTCGACCCGGCGCACGACGGCGATCGACCGGACGACGTCGCCCTGGCTCTCGACGCCCTCCTCGGTATCGACCTGGGGGTCGGCAGCCGCTGACGCCCGCACGGGTCACTCACTCGCGTGGCCACCCGCAGGGTCGGTCGTCGGTGTCACTCATCCCGGCGGCGACGCAGGAACTGCTCGAACTCCCGGGCGATGGCGTCACCGCTGGCCTCCGGCAGATCCGCGGCGTCCTGGCTGCGCTCCAACCGGGCCACATAGTCGGCGACGTCCGGATCGGTGCGGGCCAGCTCATCGACCCCACGCTCCCACGCCGCGGCGTCCTCCTCGACCTCCGCCAGGGGGATCGTGCGGCGGATCTCCTTCTCGATCGCCCGCAACAGCGCCAGCTGGGCCTTCGGGGAGGGGTTCTGCGCCACGTAGTGCGGCACCTGCACCCACAGGGAGACCGTGTCCAGGTCGGCATCCGTCGCCGCCTCGACCAGCACCGCCGGGATCCCGATCGGCCCTTCGTAGTGGTCCTGCTTCGGGTCGACGGGGTGGTCGGCGGCACTCCCGGAGCGGCGGGTGACCCGCAACGGACGCGTGTGGGGGACGTCCGCGAGCAGCGCCCCGAGGACGAGCACAGTGGTGACGTCATGGCGGTGGAAGAGCGACACGAGCCGCGCACAGTAGGACCGCCAGTGCACCGACGGCTCCGGTCCGTACACCAGCACCAGTTCCTGGCCGTCCGGGGGCGTCGCCAGGCGCACCGCTGTATCCGGCCAAATGATCTCCCGGTACCCGGCATCGGAGATGATCACCTGGGGGCGGTGCACCTGGAGGTCGACGAAGTCCTCAGCGGGGACCTCCGCGAGGAGCTCATCGCCCCACAGGTCTCGCAGGTGCTGCACTGCTGCGGTGGCGGCCTCACCGGCGTCGTTCCAGCCCCCGAAGGCGCAGATCGCGATGCGTCCCATCCGCTCATCATAGGCGGCGGCGACCTGCACGGATCGGCAGGAGGGCCGTGCGGAACGGATCCGTGACCCCGCCCCGGGGCACCCCTGCCGCTCATGGGACGATGACGCCCATGCCCGTGGACCGCGCCACCCGCCCGACACGCCACCGCCCCCGCCTGCGCCTGGAGGCCGGGACGCTGCTGACGGTGCTGCTGCTGGCGGTGGTGGTGCATCCGGCTCTGTCCGCAGTGCCCGGACGCACCCCCGCCGTCGCGATCGGGCTCAGCGTGATCACGGGGCTCGGTCTCCTGCTGATCGTGCTGCTGCATGAACTCGGGCATGCGCTCACCGCCCGTGCCTTCGGTGCTCGCGACCTGCAGATCACCCTCACCGTGCTGGGCGGTCACACCCAGTACCGGGCCGGGCACCTCGGTCCCGGACGTTCCGCCCTGGTGTCCCTCGCCGGCCCGGCGGTGAACCTCGCCCTGATCCCCGTGCTCGCTCTCGCCCCGTCACTGCTCCTCACACTCACCGGCCCGAGTGGCGGGTCCGCGCCCTTGGAGGTGCTGCGCCTGCTGGCCCTGCTGAACGTGGGGCTCGCCGTGTTCAACCTGCTGCCCGGTCTGCCGCTCGACGGCGGACGTGCCCTCGAGGGTCTGCTGGGCAGCCTGCTGCGCGATCCCACCCGCGGCACCGTCGTCGCCGGATGGTGCGGCCGGGCCCTCGCCGTCGCCTGCGTGGCCGCGGGCCTGTGGTGGGGGAGGGTCGGTGGCCCCGCCTCACTGGTCACGGCGCTATGCATGATGCTCGTGGCACTCAGCGTGTGGCAGGGATCCTCACGCGCACTGCGGGAGGCCCGCCAGTGGCAGGGACTACGCGATATCACCCTGCAGGAGGTGGCCCGCCCGGTGCGGATGCACCGGCCCGAGGAGACCCTGGAATCCAGCGCCGACACCAACCCCGACGCCGCCGGGTCGGGCAACAGCACCGCCTCCGCCCCCGTCGACCTGGTGATCGCCGGCCCCGGGACAATCCGCCTGGTGGATGCGCAGGCGGTGGCGTCTGTCCCGCCGGCACACCGCGACCGCGTGCCGTGGGACGCTGTCGCGCATCCGGCGGTGCCCGCCCTGGTGTTATCCGGCGCCCTCACCCCCGCGCAAGGCCTCACAGCTCTCGCCGATCAGCCAGGGGCGATCGGGCTCATCACTGCCGCGGGCCCGCACGAGCGGCCGGCGCTCAGACCCGCCACCTCCCAGCCGGCCGCTCCGCACATCATCGGTCTCCTCACCCCCGCGGACTGGGAGGCCCTGCTCACCCGGCCCCGGACCGGCACCGGCCGCCGCCGGTCCGGCGCCTAGACTGGAACGTATGTCATCGGCCGACACCCCCTCCGTCGACGGGGTCCCCCCGCAGCTCCCGCCGTCCCCGGGTCTCGACCGCACCGGTCCGTTCGTCGCCGGCGACAAGGTCCAGCTGTCCGACACCCGCGGGCGCCTGCACACCATCACCCTCCGCCCCGGTGGCGAGTTCCACTCCCACCGCGGCGTGCTGCGGCACGACCTGCTGATCGGTGCCGACGACGGCACCGTCGTCCAGGACTCCCAGGGCACCCAGTACCAGGCCCTGCGTCCGCTGTACTCCGACTTCATGCTCTCCATGCCGCGCGGCGCCGCCATCGTCTACCCGAAGGACTCCGCGCAGATCCTCATGTGGGGCGACATCTTCCCCGGCGCCCGGGTGCTCGAGGCCGGCGTCGGCTCCGGCGGACTGACCACCGCCCTGCTGCGCGCCGTCGGCCCCGAGGGCAGCGTCCACTCCATCGAGCGCCGCGAGGACTTCGCGCAGGTGGCGCGGGAGAACGTCGCCACCTACTTCGGCGGGGAGCACCCGGCGTGGTCCCTCACCCTGGGGGACTTCCAGGACGTCGCGCTGGAGCTCGCCGCCGACGGCCCCGTCGCCGACCGCGTGGTGCTGGACATGCTCGCCCCGTGGGAGTGCATCGACGCGGCCGCCCGCGCCCTCGTCCCCGGTGGTGTCTTCCTCGCCTACGTAGCGACCGTCACGCAGCTGTCCCGCACCGTCGAGGCCCTGCGCGACCACGGCGAGTTCTCCGAGCCCTACGCCTGGGAGTCCTTCGTGCGGCCCTGGCATCTGGAGGGACTGGCGGTGCGTCCCGAGCACCGCATGAACGCCCACACCGGGTTCCTGCTGACCAGCCGCCGCATGGCCCACGGCACGCAGGCGCTCTCACGGGTGCGTCGGCCCGCCCCCGGCTCCCACGACGCCGCCGAACTCGAGCACCCCGACAACGACGGTTTCGGTGGCAGCACCAGCGAGTGGACCGCCCAGGACCTGGGGGAGCGCGGCGTGGCGCCGCGGAAGATCAAGCGGGCACTGCGGGACATCCGCCAGGGCCGCGACCGCTGAGAGGAGGCACCATGAGCGGACTGCGCACCTACCAGGAGCTCACCACCGATCTGGAGCGGTACGCCAAGCAGAACGAGAGGCTCGCGGCGGCGCTGAAGCAGGCCCGCGAGCAGATCCTCGACCTCAAGGCCGACCTCGAGCGCGTCGGCGACCCGCCGAACTCCTACGCGACCTTCCTGCGCCGCACCGAGGGCACCACCGTGGACGTGCTGCACAACGGCCGCCGCATGCGCATCGCCACCAGCGCCGACCTCGACCTCGACGCCCTGGTGCCCGGCACCGAACTGCGGTTGAACGAGGCCCTCGCAGCCGTCGAGGCGGTGCCCGTGCAGGACTCCGGCACCGTCGTCACCGTGCTGGAGCAGATGCCCGACGGGCGTGTGCTGGTGCAGGTGGCCCCCGATGATGTGCGGGTGCTGCGCCGCGGCGCCGACGTGCGCGAGGACGTGCTGCACCCCGGCGATCATGTGCTGGTGGATCTCAAGGCGCAGCTGGCGCTGGAGACCATCGAACGGGCGGAGATCACCAGCCTGGTGCTGGAACAGGTGCCGGAGACCTCCTTCGAGGAGATCGGCGGCTTGGCCGACCAGATCGAGGCGATCCGCGACGCCGTGGAACTGCCGTTCCTGCAGCAGGACCTGTTCCGCGAGTACGGGCTGCGGCCCCCACAGGGTGTGCTGCTGTACGGCCCTCCCGGTTGCGGCAAGACGATGATCGCGAAGGCCGTGGCCCATGAGCTCGCGGTGCGCAGCGCCCAGCGGCGCGGGGTCAGCGTCGACGAGGCGCTGTCCAGCTCCAGCTTCCTCAACGTCAAGGGGCCGGAGCTGCTGAACAAGTACGTCGGCGAAACCGAACGCTCCATCCGCCTGGTGTTCGAGAAGGCCCGGGAACGTGCCGGCTCCGGCAACCCGGTGGTGGTGTTCTTCGACGAGATGGAATCGCTGTTCCGCACCCGCGGCACCGGTGTCTCCTCCGACATGGAGAACACCGTGGTGCCGCAGCTGCTGGCGGAGATCGACGGCGTGGAGGCGCTGGAGAACGTCATCGTCATCGGCGCCACCAACCGGGAGGACATGATCGACCCGGCGATCCTGCGGCCCGGCCGCCTGGACGTGAAGATCCGGGTGCAACGGCCCGACCGGGCCGGGGCCCGAGAGATCCTGGCCCTGAACCTCGAGGCCGGGGTGCCGCTGCGGGAGGATCGCGACCTGCTGCTGGACCGCACCGTCGACGCCGTCTACGCCACCGGGGACGCCACCGCCTTCGTCCGCCTGGTCTACAGCGACGGCGCCGAGGAGACCCTGCACTTCCGGGATTTCGTCTCCGGGGCGATGCTGCGCAACATCGCCGACCGGGCCAAGAAGGCCGCGGTGAAGGAGCAGATCGCCACCGGCGCCGCCGGGATCTCCCTCGAGCATCTGCTGCAGGCGGTGCGTGACGAGTTCGCCGAGAACGAGGATCTGCCCTCCGGCGCCCATGCCGACGACTGGGCCCGCATCTCCGGTCGCCGCGGACGGCGGGTCGACCGGGTGATCCCGCTGCAGCGCCGCTCCGAGAGCGACGACAGCGCGGAGTCGGCCGCCGACCCGGGGAAGGGAGCTCGCGATGACCGCCCGGCTGCGCACCCGCCGCCCCATGGGCATCGAGACCGAGTTCGGGGTGCTCCACCGCGACACCGAGGAGCGCGCTCGCTCCGGGGCGAGCAGCGCCATCCAGCTGTCCCACCTGATCGTGGACGCGTACGCCCTGCTGGCCCCCGAGGAAGGGGAACGCGGCCGCCGCGTGCGCTGGGACTACGGCGATGAGACCCCGCTGCGGGACGCCCGCGGTTTCGAGCTGCAGCGGGCCGCGGCCCATCCCACGCAGCTCACCGACGCCGTGGCCGATGCCGCCCCGAGCATCGACCTCGACCAGCCGCTGCAGGCGCCGGAGGTGCCGCCCGTCGGCCCGGACGGTCAGCCCGCCGCGGACGCCGAGATCCTCGCCTGGGCGCTGCAGCGCTCGATCTCCAACGCGGTGCTGGTCAACGGCGCCCGCCTGTACGTCGACCACGCCCACCCGGAGTACTCCTCCCCGGAGGTCATGACCGCCCGGGAGGGTCTGCTGTTCGACCGCGCCGGGGAGATCATCGCTCAGCGCGCCATGGAGATCCTCGACCGGGTGCCGGGCGCCCCCGGCGTGACGCTGTACAAGAACAACACCGACGGCAAGGGCGCCTCGTACGGCACCCACGAGAACTACCTGCTGGACCGCGACATCCCCTTCGAGCGGGTGGTGGAGGCCCTCACCCCGTTCTTCGCCACCCGGGCGGTGCTCACCGGCGCCGGCCGCGTGGGACTCGGCACCCGGGGCATGACTCCCGGTTTCCAGATCAGCTCCCGCGCCGATTTCTTCGAGGCGATCGTCGGCCTGGAGACCACCCTGAACCGGCCGATCGTGAACTCCCGCGACGAGCCGCACGCCGACCGGTCCCGGCACCGCCGCCTGCACGTCATCATCGGCGACGCCACCCAGGTGGAGACCGCCACCTACCTCAAACTCGGGATGACCAGCCTGGTGCTGGCGGCCCTGGAGGCGGAGCAGCGAGAGCAGCGGTCGATCCTGCCGCGCATCACCCTGGCCGATCCGGTCGCCGCCGTCCACGCCTTCAGCCACGACCCGCAGCTGCAGGTGGCCCAGCCGACCGTCGACGGCGGGGACGTCACCGCCCTGCAGGTGCAGCGCGCCTACGCCGAGGCCCTGCAGGCGGAGGCCGACCTCGACGATGCGGAGACCGCGGACGTCCTCACCCAGTGGCTGGAGCTGCTGGACCTGCTGGAGACCGATCGTGACCGCGCCGCCGACCGCGTGGAGTGGGTGGCGAAGCTGCAGCTGCTCGAGGGCTACCGGGCCCGCCACGGCCTCACCTGGGACGACCCGCGGCTGCTCGCCATCGACCTGCAGTTCCACGACCTGCGGCCCGGCAAGGGCCTGTACCAGTCGCTGCGCTCCCGCGGCGCCGTGCGCACCCTCGTCGAGGAGGCGGAAGCACGTCAGGCGGTGACCACACCTCCCGCGAGCACCCGCGCCCACCTGCGCGGACGCCTCATCGCGGAGCACCGCAGCGACGTCGTCTCCGCCGGCTGGGACGTGATCACCCTCGCCGACGGTGACGCCTCGGCGGTGCGGATCCGCACCGTGGACCCGGAGGTCGGCTCGGCCGCCTGGTGCGCGCACAATGGGGTGGACCCCTCGGCCCCGACCGCCGCGATCCACACCGCCCTGCGGTCGGCCCTCACCGGCCCCTGACCGGCCCGAGCCCTCGACCGTCCACATCACGACCTCACACATCTCGACCTCTCGCCTCCGAGGAGGAGACATGACCCAGCAGTCCCTGAACGGTCCCGGCCACGGCGACGACGACACCCCCGGCGGCGAGGCCATCGGCGGCGGTCAGACCTTCGCGTCCGTGAGCGCCAGCGAGGACATCCTGGACGAGATCGACGCTGTGCTGGAGTCGAACGCCGAGACCTTCGTGCGGTCCTTCGTGCAGAAGGGCGGTCAGTGAGCCCCCAGCTCGGCGCGCCGAGCACGGGAGGTGCCCGGTGAAGCGGCGCGTCGGCGGGCTCGAGACCGAATACGGCCTGGTGGCGGTGCGGGCCGACGGCACCCGCGCCCTCGAACCGGAGGCCGCCGCCCGGGAGCTGTTCCGGCCGGTTGTGGCGATGGGCCGCTCCAGCAACGTCTTCCTCGACAACGGCAGCCGCCTGTACCTCGACGTCGGCAGCCACCCCGAGGTCGCCACCGCCGAATGCGACGACTGGTGGGACCTGGTCGCGCAGGACAAGGCGGGGGAGGCGACCCTCGCCGAGCTGGTGGGCACCGCCGATGCCGCTTTCGCCGAGCGTGACGAGGACGTGCAGCTGCACCTGTTCAAGAACAACGTCGACTCCGCCGGGAACTCCTTCGGCAGCCACGAGAACTACCTGGTGGACCGGCGCGGGGAGTTCACCCGCCTGCCGCAGCACCTGGTGCCGTTCCTGGTGACCCGGCAGATCGTCACCGGCGCCGGGGGAGTGGTGCGTGAGGAGGACGGCACCGCCCGGTACGTGTTCTCCCGCCGCAGTGACCACATGTGGGAGGCGGTGTCCTCGGCCACCACCCGTACCCGCCCCATCATCAACACCCGTGACGAGCCCCACGGGGACGCCTCCCGGTTCCGCCGCCTGCACGTCATCTCCGGTGACTCCACCATGTCGGAGGTGTCCACCTGGCTGCGGTTCGCCACCACCGACCTGGTGCTGCGGCTCATCGAGAGCGGCCGCTCCCTGCCGGATCTGTCCCTGGCTGATGACATCACCGCCATCCGGGTGGTCGCCCGCGATCTGCGCGGCTCCGAGCAACTGCCGCTGGCCGACGGGGGCACTGCGAGTGCCCTGGACCTGCAGCAGCGGTACCTCGACGCCGTCACCTCCGTGGGCGAGGACGGTGACCGTGAGGTGCTGGAGACCTGGCAGAGGGCCCTCGACGCCCTGCGCAGCGGGGACCTCAGCTGGGCCGAACGCACCCTCGACTGGGCGATCAAGCAGAAGCTGCTGATGGGCACCGCCGAGCGGCGCGGCCTGACCGATCTGGGTGATCCGATGCTGGAGCGGCTGGATCTCGCCTACCACGACATCGCCCCCGGTCGCGGGTTGTTCCCGCGACTGCAGCAGCGTGGACTGGCGCCCAGCGTGCTGCCCGCCGAGCGACTCGAAAGGGCCCGTCATGTGGCGCCCGCCACCACCCGGGCGCACCTGCGCGGGCAGGTCGTGACCGCGGCCCGAGCCGGCGGGGTCGATGTGGCGGTGGACTGGACCACCATGCGTCTGGGCCGGCCCGGGGAGCTGCCGGTGACTCTGATGGATCCGTTCACCACGCAGTCCGATGAGGTCGACGCCCTGCTGCAGAGGATCGAGCAGGTCGGCGGCGCCGCCGCCACCCCGCCCGCTCTCTAACCCCGCCGCTCTTCCCGTGGGGTGGCCGCGGGTGTCGGGTCGCCGGGCTGCTCCCCGTCGTCTGTCGGGCGTCCCCGATACCCTGGGGCGCAGGCCGGGCCGAGCGCCACGGCCGTCGTCGAGACCGAGGAGTGACCTGTGATCCGTCGCCGCAGTGTGCTGACCGCCGCCCTGGGGGGCGCCGGGGCCCTGGCCCTCGCCGCCTGCCAGGGGCAGGACGATGCCGGCGGGGGTGGCGGCGGCTCCGGTGCCTCCGATGCGGGTGGCAGTGATGCGAGCGCCCTGGCCGGTGTGACGATCGGCGGTCCTGCCGACGGTGAACCGACGGTGAGCTTCAGCGCGCCGCTGTCGATCACCCGGCCGGAGGGGAAGGTCGTGACGACGGGCAGCGGGGAACCGCTGACTGCGGGGCAGTCGGTGATCACCCGCTCCGTGTATGTCAACGCCGCCGACGGCACGGTGCTGCAGTCGTACTGGAAGGGGGCGCCCGAGTCGGTGCTCTCGGTGGTGCCGGAGATGATCGGGGAGCCGGCCGCGCAGTTCCTCACCGGGGTTCCGCTCGGCTCCCGCGTGGCGATGACCGGGTGGCAGCGCAGCCAGGACGGCAGCACCTTCGCGCTGGTGCAGGTCGCCGACCTGGTGGAGGCCATCGCGGCTCGGGCCAGCGGCACCCCGCAGACCCCGGACCCGGCCCTGCCGGCGGTGACGCTGGCCGACAACGGCGCCCCGAGCCTCGAGGCCCCGCCGACGGGGAACCCACCCACCGAGACACAGCGCTCCGTGCTGATCCAGGGCACGGGCCGACCGACCGCCGCCGGTGACACCCTGTACATGCACTACACCGGGTGGAAGTGGTCCGACGGCAGCACCTTCGACTCCTCCTGGGAGCGCGGTGCCCCGTTCAGCTTCGTGCTCGGCCAGCAGCAGGTCATCACCGGCTGGGATGCGCAGCTGGTGGGGCTGCCGGTGGGCAGCCAGGTGGAGCTCGTGATCCCCCCGAAGGACGCCTACGCCGGGTCCGGCAACGAACTGGAGAACGAGACGCTGGTGTTCGTCGCCGACATCCTCCACGCCTCCGCGCCGCGCACCTCCTGACCCAGACCATCCCTGTCCAACCCGCGCCCGGGAATCCTCCCGGGCATCCGACCCACGGAGCAGAACCCATGGATCGCACCAAGCCCGAGATCGATTTCCCCGGCACCGAGCCGCCCACCGAGCTCGTCATCAGCGACGAGATCGTCGGCGACGGGGACGAGGCCCGCGCCGGTGACGTGGTGGATGTCCACTACGTCGGCGTCTCCCACTCCACCGGTGAGGAGTTCGACGCCTCCTGGAACCGCGGCGAGCCGCTGAGCTTCCAGCTGGGGGTCGGCCAGGTCATCCGCGGCTGGGACGAAGGCGTGCAGGGGATGAAGGTCGGCGGTCGTCGCCGCCTGGAGATCCCACCGCACCTCGGCTACGGCGACCAGGGCGCCCCGCCCGTCATCGCCCCGGGGGAGACCCTGATCTTCGTGTGCGACCTCGTCGCGGTGCATCGACGCTGAGCACCAGCACACCGGCGGCGGGGCCCGAACAGCACGGACTGTTCGCGGCCCCGCAGCCGTCCCCGCAGACCGCGCCTCAGGCGGAGGTCGGGCCGCACGGTGCCTCGTCGTCGGCTCGCGCCGTGCGCACCACCGCCGGGTTCGACCTCGCGCCCACCGACCCGGTGGCGCGGGTGCAGCTGATCGGTGCCCTCCCGCACCTGGATCGGCCCTTCGACTACGCCGTCACCGCCGACACCGCGGCGGCCGCGCCCGGGATGCGGGTGAAGGTGCGCCTGGCCGGGCGGGAGACCGACGGGATCGTGCTGGAGCGTTGTGCCACCCCCAGCACCGACCGGCCCCTCGCCCCGCTGCACCGTCTGGTCTCCGAACAGGTGGTCATCACCCCGCAGATGCTGCGGGTCTGCGCGGAGGTTGCCGAGCGCTGCGCCGGGACCGTGGGCGACGTGCTGCGGTTGGCACTGCCGCCGCGCCACGCCCGCGCCGAACGTGCCGACCAGGAGAAGGCCGCTGCGGAGGCGGCAGCTGTCGGGGCAGCAGGCGGGGACGCGCACTCGGCAGAGGCAGGAGCCGCGGACGCGGCCGCCGAGCCCCCGTCCATCTGGACCGGTACCCGGGTCTGCCGGCCCTGGTCGAGCGGGCCGGGGGAGAGGGCCCGGTGCCGCGTGCCGCCGTGGTGCTCGACCCGGTCGACCCGTGGACAGCCGTGTCCGCCGAGGCCATCAGCGGTCTCGCCCCGGATCGCGGCGCCCTGGTGATCGCCCCGGATCAGCGGGACGTGGAACGGCTCGGCCGCGAGTTGACCTCCCGTGGCATCGACCATGAGGTGCTGCTCGCCGCCGACGGACCGGAGAAGCGCTACCGGGCGTTCCTCCGAATCCTGAGGGGCGCCTCCCGGGTGGTGATCGGCACCCGCTCCGCCTGCTTCGCCCCCGTGCAGAACCTCGCCCTGATCGTGCTGTGGGACGAGGCCGACGACCTCCACGAGGAACCCCGCGCCCCCTACCCGCACTCCCGCACCGTCCTGCAGTGCCGCTCCTGGGAGGAACGCGCCGCACTGCTGCTACTGTCGGCCTCCCGCAGCACCACCGTCGAGACCCTCGCCGCCCAGGGGTATCTGCGCCTGCTGGAGCCGGTGCCCGCCCCGTCGGCGCAGGTGCGCCCCCTGGTGGAGGCGATGGACGAGCACCTGCGCGAACGCGAAGGGCCCTCGGGCCGCTCCCGCCTTCCCGGCCACGCCCTGCGGGTGATCCGCGACGGGGTGACCCGCGGCCCGGTGCTGGTGCAGGTGCCGCGCACCGGATACGTGCCGGCGCTGGTGTGCACCTTCTGCGGCACCCGCTGCCGCTGCCCCGAATGCGCCTCGGCCCTCACCGTCCCGCGCGGCGGCTCCGCCCTGCAATGCCCCGTGTGCGGGCGCCGGGAGGACGCCTACCGCTGCCCCGAATGCGACCGCACCGGCGTGCGGGCCGTGGTGATCGGCTCCACCCGCACCGCCGAGGAACTGCGCCGGGCGTTCCCGCAGGTCCCGCTGCTGGTCGCCGGGGGAGCCCAGGGGCCCGTCGCCGACGACGACGTGCCCGGCGAGGCGATCGTCGTCTCCACCCCCGGTGCCGAGCCCGCCCCCGCCGGCGGGTACGCCGCAGCGGTGCTCCTCGACGCCGAAGGGCTGCTGGGCCGGGCCGCCTTCGATGCCGACATGGAGGCCGTGCGGCGCTGGCGCAACGCCATCGCCCTGGTCCGCACCCAGGAGCACGGCGGCCGGGTGCTCGTCGTCGGCGACGCGCGGCTGCCGGCGATCCGAGACCTGGTGATGCACCGCTCCCGGGTGCTCATCGATCACGTGCTCGCCGACCGCCGCGCCCTGGACCTGCCGCCGTTCACCCGAGCCGCCGACCTGACCGGGCCGCGCGGCGCCGTGCAGGAGATGCTCGGGGAGCTGCAGCTTCCGCCCGCCACCCATGTGTACGGACCGGTGGAGGTGCCCGGCGAGGACGCTGACCTGGTCCGGGCCGTGCTGCGCGTCGCACCCGAGCAGGCCCGCGACCTCGCGCGCACCCTGCGCGGCGCCACCGCCACCCGCACCGCCCGCAAACGCCCCGGCAGTGTGCGCGTGAGGATCGACCCCTCGGGGGTGCTCTGACGGGCCGCGGGACCGCGCCCCCGCCTAGAATCGGTCACCATGCGCGTGATCTTCGCCGGCACCCCCGACACCGCCGTCCCCTCCCTGCGCGCCCTCCATGCGGGCGGCCACGACATCGTCGGCGTCCTCACCCGCCCCGACGCCCCCACCGGCCGCGGCCGCCGCCTCACGCCGAGCCCCGTGCGCGTCGTCGCCGAGGAGCTCGGCCTGCCAATGCTGACCCCCACCAGCCTGCGCGACGAGCAGACCGTCGAGTGGATCCGCGAGCGCGACGCCCAGGTCGCCGTCGTGGTCGCCTACGGGGCGCTGGTGCCGGCGCCGCTGCTGACCGCCCTGCCGCTGGGCTGGGTGAACCTGCACTTCTCGCTGCTGCCGCAGTGGCGTGGGGCCGCCCCCGTGCAGCACGCCGTCCTCGCCGGCCAGGACCACACCGGGGTGAGCGTGTTCCAGCTCGCCGAAGGACTCGACACCGGAGACGTGCTGGTGCAGGAGGAGACGCCGATCGGCCCGTTCGAGACCAGCGGGGACCTCTTGGAGCGCCTGGCCGAGCACGGCGCCGGAACGCTGCTGACGGCCCTGGCCCGGCTGGAGGACGGCACCGCCGATCCACGGCCCCAGGATGATGCGGCCGCCACCGCCGCCCCGAAGCTGACCACCGCCGGCGCCGCCTTGGACCCCCGTCGCCCCGCCGGAGAGGTCTCTGCCCACATCCGGGGCATGAGCCCCCGCCCCGGCGCGTGGGCGCTGTTGGACGGGCAGCGGATCAAGATCCTCGGTGTCGCACCACTGCCGACCGACGCCCCCGACGACCTGCCGCCCGGGGCACTGCACGCCACCCGGCGGGCTCTGCTGCTGGGCACCGGCACCACCCCGATCGCGCTGGGCACCATCGCCCCCGCCGGGAAACGGCCGATGCCCGCCGCCGACTGGGCCCGCGGCGCCTCCCTCGGCCCCGACGCCACCCTGACCCTCCCGGAGGAGACCCGATGAGCGAGCATCATTCCCGCCGCGGCGACGACCATCGCCGGTCCGAGGGCGGGTCCGAGCGTCGCCGGTCCGACGGCGGCGACCGCCGCCGGGGCGAGGGCGACGATCGCCGCCGCTCCGAGGGCGGCGACCGCCGCCGGGGCGCCTCGGGCCATGAGCGCTCGGGGTCCCGCGGCCGCGGAGAGCAGCGCCGCGGCTGGTCCTCCCAGCGCCCCTCGGAGCGTCGCCGCACCACCACCTCCAGCCGCGCCGTCGCCTTCGAGGCGCTCGAGGCGGTGCGGGAGGACGACGCCTACGCGAACCTGGTGCTGCCGCAGGTGCTGCGCCGCCACCGCCTGGCACCGCGCGACGCCGCCTTCGCCACCGAACTCTTCTACGGGTCCCTGCGGGCCCGCGGCCGCCTCGACGCGGTGCTCGCCGCCTGCGTGGACCGGCCGTTGGAGAAGATCGACCCGGCCGCGCTCGACGTGCTGCGCCTGGGCGCCTACCAGCTGCTGGACATGGCCGTCGCCCCACACGCCGCGACCAGCGAGACCGTGGCGCTGGCCCGTCAGCGTCTCGGTTCTGGCGCCGGCGGCTTCGTCAACGCCGTGCTGCGCCGCGTCGGGGAGCGGAGCCTTAAGGAGTGGCTGCAGGAGATCGCCCCGTCCCGCGAGAGCGACGAGGTCGGTCACCTCGCGGTCGTCCACTCCCACCCGCACTGGGTGGTGCGGGCCCTGGGGGATGCTCTCGTCGCCCACGGACGTGACCGGGCCGAGCTCGATGACCTGCTGGCGGCCCAGAACACCCCGCCGGCGGTGTCGCTGGTAATGCGACCGGGCCTGACGGACCTCGACGAGATGATCGACGCCGGGGCCACCGAGGGGCACCTGTCGGTGTTCGCCGCGTCGTGGCCCTCCGGGGACCCCGGCGGCGCCGACCCGGTGCGCGAGGGTCGCGCCGCCGTGCAGGACGAGGGCAGCCAACTCATGGCCCTCGCCCTGGGCCTCGGCGCCGACGACCTGGTGCAGGACGAGAACGGCCGCTGGCTGGACCTGTGCGCCGGGCCCGGCGGGAAGACCGCCCTGCTGGCGGGACTGACCATCGACCATGACGCCGAGCTGCTCGCCAACGAGGTGCAGGAGCATCGCACCCGCCTGGTGGAGCGGGCCGTGGCGTCCCTCGTGGACGCCGGCGCCGAGGTGGAGCTGCGCACCGGCGACGGCCGCGACATCGGCCGTGAGATGCCCGACACCTTCTCCCGCATCCTCGCCGATGTGCCCTGCACCGGGCTCGGGGCGCTGCGCCGACGGCCCGAATCCCGCTGGCGCCGCAGCCCCGCCGACGTCGGACAGCTCGGTGACCTGCAGCGGCAGCTGCTGCACAGCGCCCTGGATGCCACCGCCCCCGGTGGCGTCCTCGCCTACGTGACGTGCTCCCCGCATGTCGCCGAGACCCTGCTGGTGGTCAAGGACGTGCTGCGTCGTCGCGACGATGTCGAGCAGCTCGACGCCCGCGACGCCGTCCGCGCCGGGCTGCGCCCCGAAGCCGTCGACACCGACCTGGGGGACGGACCGAGCGTGCAGCTGTGGCCCCATGTGCACGGCACCGACGCCATGTTCCTGGCGCTGCTGCGCCGCCGCCCCGCCGAGGCATCTGCCACCCCCACCGAGGAGACCGGTCCGCGATGAGCACCACCCGCCCCGTCACCATCCACCCGAGCATCCTCAACGCCGATTTCCTGCGCATCGGCGCCGAGGTCGAACGCATCGCCGGTGCCGACGCCGTGCACGTCGACGTGATGGACAACCACTTCGTGCCGAACCTGACCTTCGGCGCCACGATGGTGGAGCAGATCGCCCGCCAGGGAACCCTGCCCGTCGATGCCCACCTCATGATCGAGAACGCCGACCGGGAGGCTCCCGCCTACGCCGAGGCCGGGGCCGCCTCGGTGACGTTCCACCTGGAGGCCGCCGCCGCCCCGATCCGCCTTGCCCGGGAGCTGCACCGGCTCGGCACCCGTGTCGGCGTGGCGCTGCGCCCCGCCACCCCGGTCGAACCGCTGCTGGACATCCTCGGCGAGTTCGACATGGTGCTGGTGATGACCGTGGAGCCGGGCTTCGGCGGGCAGAGCTTCCTGGAGGGGATGCTGCCGAAGATCCAGCGGGTGCGGCAGGCCGCCGCCAGCGCCGACGTCGACCTCAGCGTGCAGGTGGACGGCGGCGTCAGCCGCGAGACCATCGCCCGCGCCGCCGAGGCCGGGGCCGACTGCTTCGTCGCGGGATCCGCGGTGTATCGGGCCGACGACGCCGCCGCCGAGATCACCGCCCTGCGCGACCTCGCCGCCGCCCACCGCCACTGAGCGGCCTGATCTGCTTCCCCCTCCCATCCCCCCCCGGTAAGGACCTCCGATGCCCTGGTTGCAGTGGCTCTTCGATGCTCGCCTCGAGTTCGGCAACGGCCAGTTCCTGCTGTGGCGGGAGGTGCTCGGCAACCTGTTCGGGCTGCTCAGCGCCCTCGGGGGCATGCGGCGCAAGGTGTGGGCGTGGCCCGTCGGGATCCTGGGGAACCTGCTGCTGCTGACGGTGTTCCTCGGCACCGTGTTCGGGTCCCCGAACCCTGTGAACCTGCTCGGCCAGGCGGGGCGGCAGGTCATGTTCATCCTCACCAGCATCTACGGCTGGTACCGCTGGAGCCGCGCCCAGCACGAGGGCGGCACCGCGGTGGAGCCGCAGTGGGCGAGCTGGGGCACCCGCGCCCTGTTGGTGGTCGCGATGGTCGCCGGCACCGCGCTGCTCACCCCGCTGTTCTCCGCGCTGGGTTCCTTCCCGCCGGTGTGGGCCGACGCGTGGATCTTCATGGGGTCGCTGCTGGCCACCTACGGCATGGCCAAGGGCTGGGTGGAGTTCTGGTTGATCTGGGTGGCGGTGGACCTGGTCGGGGTGCCGTTGCTGATCTCCGCCGGATACTGGGCCAGCGCCTTCATGTACGTGTTCTACGGGGCGTTCACCCTCACGGGGTTCTTCGTGTGGTGGCGGGCCCGGTGGCGCCAGGACGGCGAGCATGTCGCGGTGGAGACCGCCCACCTGGACCCCACCATCAGCCGCCGCTGAGCACGCCGCGCTCGTCCACGCCCTCGCTGCGGACACTCACCCGCCCTCTCCGCGCTGCCGCGTAGGCTGGCGGGGTGAAGGATTTCGAAGCGCTGTACGCAGAGCTGTCCGAGAAGCTGCGCACCCGCCCCGAGGGGTCGGGCACGGTGGCGGAGGCCGATGCCGGTGTCCACGCGATCGGGAAGAAGATCGTGGAGGAGGCCGCCGAGGTGTGGATGGCCTGCGAGCACGAGTCGCATGACGACGCCGCCCTCGAGATCTCCCAGCTGCTGTACCACCTGCAGGTGATGATGCTGGTCAAGGGCATCACCCTGGAGGATGTTTACCGCCGCCTCTGAGGCGTCGCTGCCCGTCTCCCACGGGCGCCGGACGACGCCCCGGGAGCCCCGCGGCGCCCGACCCTGAGGACACCCCCGCCCCCTCCGATCCCACCCTGTCATCCCCCCGGCCACCGAGGACTCCCCATGCTGCGAATCGCCGTCCCCAACAAGGGCGCCCTGTCCGAACCCGCCGCCGAACTGCTGCAGGAGGCCGGGTACCGCCGCCGCGGCACCGCCAAGGAACTCGTGCTGGTCGATGAGGAGAACGGCGTCGAGCTGTTCTTCCTGCGCCCCCGCGACATCGCGGTGTACGTCGGCTCCGGCACCGTCGATGTCGGCATCACCGGGCAGGACATGCTGCTGGACTCCCGTACCCCCGCCGATGTGCTGCTGGAGCTCGGCTTCGCCCGTTCCACCTTCCGCTACGCCGCCGCGGCCGAGCAGCAGCGCGACCTCGCCTCCCTGCAGGGCAGCCGCATCGCCACCAGCTACGAGAACCTCGTCACCGATCATCTGGCGCAGCACGGCGTGTCCGCGACCGTGGTGCACCTGGACGGCGCGGTGGAGAGCGCCATCCGTCTGGGTGTCGCCGATGTGATCGCCGATGTGGTCGAAACCGGCACCACCCTGCGGCAGGCGGGCCTGGCGACCTTCGGCGAGCCGATCATGACCAGCCAGGCGGTGCTGTTCTCGCGCCCGGGACTGGAGCTCGACGCGGGGGCCACCCACACCCTCGAGGTGCTGATCCGGCGCCTGCGGGGAGTGCTGGTGGCCCGCCAGTACGTGCTGCTGGACTACGACATCCCCGCCGAGAAACTGGAGGCGGCCGTGGCGATCACCCCCGGATTCGAGGCACCGACGATCTCCCCGCTGCACGGCGGCACCTGGTCGGCGGTGCGCTCGATGGTGGAGCGCTCCCAGATGAACCGGGTGATGGACGAGCTGTACGAGGTGGGGGCCCGCGCCATCCTCGTCACCGCGATCCAGGCCTGCCGGATCTGATGCGCTCCCGGAACACGCCCGACGACATGCCGGAGAACCCGCCCGGGGAGGCACCGGGCACGCCCGGTGGCCCGACCCCCGGCAACCCGGCGCCCGGCCCATCAACCCCCGGCGGCCCCACCCCTGAGGACCCGGCACCCACGGAGCAGACCGTGGTGCTGCGACCGCGTCTCGCCCGGATCGCGGGGTACACGATCGGCACTCTGGTGCTGCTCGCCTCGATCGTGATGGCGCTGGTGGTCTCCGGCGGCCCCGTCAGCGCGCCCAACCGGGTCCTGTACGTGCTGTTCGGTGCCGCGATCTTCTGGTTCTGCCACCGCGAGGCCTCCGTCGCGGTCACCGCCCGACCCGACGAGCTGGTGGTGCGCAACCTGTTCACCACCCGGCGCCTGGCATGGGCGCAGGTGGTGGGTGTGAGCTTCCCCGCCGGGGATCCGTGGGCGCATCTCGACCTCGCCGACGGCGAGACCCTCTCCACCATGGCCCTGCAGCGCACCGACGGGGACCTCGGTATCACCCAGGCGCGACGTCTGGCGCGCCTGGTGCAGGAGCGCGGCACCGCCGCCGTCGACTCCTGAGCGGACACAACCCGGGGCGCGGCTGTGCGCGCCGCGGATCACGCGATCGTCGCCGCCCCCGAGGGCACGAGGTGCCGCGCCGCGAAGCGCCCGGCGGCTGCCGCCGTCACGAACGACTCGGGTTCCTGCGCGAGCCCGCGCCCCATCGTCGACAGTCGTACCGGCAGCGCCTCCAGGGCCGCGAGCAATCCGTCGTCCCCCACGTCGTGGACGCGATGGTCGACTCCCCGTCCCGCCGCTACCGCGACAACAGCACTATTCACCTGTTCACGGATCAACGCCCGAAAAACGGCGTTACCGGGTCGAGGGCCAGAGGTGTCGCGGGACTGGGGGCGCTCCGCCGCGTCGCCCGACACGGACCCCGCCCCCGCGGTGGGCAGCGGGATGTCCACGGGGCAGAACACCGCACGCCCCAGCACCGTCGCGCTGTGGTGGGAGAGCCCACGGTGCCGCTCCCGCGGATCCGCCTGGGACACCCGCAGTGCGGCGATCGACCGGCCGCCAAGGGCCGCGGCCGCATGGAGACACTCCGCCGCCTGCATCCCGGAGAACCCCCACGGGGTGCCGCTGCCCAGATTCCCCGGCCCCTGCACCGCCACCACCACATCGGCCCGGAGCACATGCCGCGCGGCGAGCAGACCGGAGTGGATGGTCACCGCCTCCGCATCGCCCCCGAAGGACTGCCCGACGGTCACCGTCGCCGCCATCAGACCGGCATCCCGCAGCTGCGCGGCGGTCCGGGAGTAGGCACCGGGCAGGGCCGCGGCATCGGTGTGCAGGTGCACGATCCGCGCCCCCGGGGACGTCGCGAGAATCCCCGCCACCACCGCCGGCAGGGCGGAGTGCAGGTCGGCCACCACCACCGGCATGCCCTCCAGTGACTCTTGCCGGGTGAGCACCTCGTGGGCGTCGGTGCCGGGTTCATCCACCGCGTCGACCATCACCTGCAGTGGGGAGTAGCGGGCCTTCACCAGATGCCCGGCGGCGGTCGGAGGCTCCGGGTCCGCATCGGGCCGCGCCACCACCAGCGCGTCACCACCGGTGCCGAGTCCGCGCCGCAGCGCATTGGTGTTCAGCAGCACGACCTCACCCTCGGCCGGCTCACCGACCAGATCGGTGTACGCAAGGGCGCTCACGCGCTCGAGCTCCGCCGCCGGGATGTCCTCCTCCGCGACCGGTGGCTCCGGGGGAGGAGTCTTCGCCGCCGCCATCTCCACCTCGACGCGCACGATTCCGCGCCGCCGCTCGAGGACCCGCCGCACCGTGCCCCGTTCCCACCTGACCATGCCCGTCAGCCTACGGGCCGTGCCGTTGCCACGGTCCGGGCCGCGCGGTGCCTACGCTGGCCCGGTGAGCACCCGTGAATCGGTCGAGCGTCTCCTCAACGTCATCATGACGGTCGGCTCCCGCCGTCGGATCGACCGGTCGGCCCTGTTCGCGGTGATCCCCGAATACCGCAACGCCACCAGCCCCGGTGCCGCGGAGCGGATGTTCGAACGGGACAAGGCCGCGATCATCGAGCTGGGTATCCCGCTGGTGTCCGAGGTCGACCCCTTCGACGACACGGTGGTGCAGTACCGGATCGACGCCGAGCTCGGCCGCCGTACCGCCTTGGATCTCACCCCGCAGGAGTACACGGTGGCGCTCGCGGCCTCCCGCGCGTGGGACGACACCGCCGGGGGCACCGCCCGCCGCCTGCGCGCGAAGCTGCTGGGCCTGGGCCAGGAGGCCGACCCCGACCTCGCGCGGCGCACCCCCCGTGCCGCCCTGGAGTCCCTGCCGGTGCTGAGCCCGTTGCTGGAGGCCGTCACCTCCGGCAGGGCCGTCTCCTTCAGCTACCGCACCGCGAGCGGCAGGGTGGGGGAGCGCCACGTGGAACCGTGGATCGTGGGCGTGCACCGCGGCGCCTGGTACGTGGGCGGATACGACCGGGACCGCGACGCCCCCCGAGTGTTCCGCGCCTCCCGCCTGGAGTCCTACCCCCGGGTGACCGGTGCGGCCGTCGCCGAACGCCCGGCGCAGCTGCGGCTCGCGGAGATGCTGGAGACCGACACGAGCGGCCGCGAGGAGCAGCCCGTGCTGCTGCAGATCGAGCCGTACAAGGCGCTCGGTCTGCGCCGTCGTGTCGGCGCCGACGCGCAACAGCGGGAGGTGCGGATCCCGCGGATGCGCCGCACGGACGCCCTGCGAGAGGTGCTCTCCGCCGCGGCCTGGGTCACCCTGCGTGAGCCCGAGACCTGGCGCACCGAACTCGCCAGCGTCCTGGAACGGATCGCCGACCGCCACGACGGCGCCCCGTCGGCCGACCCCGAGCAGCTGCGACGCACCGCGCCGCCGCGGGAGCGCGCCCGGATCCGCAACGCCAGCAGCGGGGCCGACCGGCTCTCCCGCCTCATCACCGAGGCCGCGTACGTCATGCGCCGCGGCGAGGTGCCCGTGGACGACATGGCCCAGGAGTTCGGGATCACCACCCGCGAGCTCATCGCCGACCTGCAGGTCCTGTTCCTGTGCGGAGACCTCGGCTCCGGCTGGGAGGACCTCATCGAGGCCGAATGGGAGGGCGGCATCGTGCGGGTGCGCAATGCCGCCCCGCTGCGCCAGCCGCTGCGGCTCAGCGCCGCCGAGGCCACCGCGCTGCTGGCGGGCCTGGCCGCCCTCGGGCCCGTCGAGCCGGCCGAGCAGAACCTGGTCGACGCGGTGCGCACCAAACTGGAACGCAGCCTGCGCGCCTCCGCCCGCACCACCGACACCGACAACGACACCGCCAACGACACCGGAGGCGCCGAAACCGCCGCCGACCCGTCGACGACGGCTCCCGACGCAGCGTCGACCCCCCTCGGGGCGGCATCTGCCGGGGGCCGGACCGGGACGATACTCACCGCTCCGGTCGAGGACGCCGGCGACCCCGCCACCCGGTTCGACACCGCCCTGGTGGCGGCCCTGCGCAGTGCCGTCGCCGAGGACCGATCGGTGGTCGTGCGGTACTCGCCCCCCGACCGGCCGGGTACCTCGGTGCGTCGGGTGCTGCCGCGGGAGATCACCTCGAAGGGCGACCGCTGGTACCTGCGGGCGCACTGGGTCGCCGCCGACCAGGAGCGCTCCTTCCGCCTGGATCGCATCGTCGAGGTCCTCGACGATCTGCCCCCCGGGGAGAGCGAACCCGAACCCCAGAGCGCTCCCGACCGCGCCCCGCTCGGCCCGGTCGACCTCCTGCTCGACGCCGCAGGCGCATGGATCGCCGACGTCTTCGACGACCCCGAGACCGCCGAGCTGCCCGGGGGCGGACTGCACGCCCGACTGGTCGACCCGGTGCCGCAGGCGCTGCTCGACGCGGTGCTGGAAGCGGGGGGTGCCGCGGAGGTGCTGGCCCCGGCCGGATTCAGAGACAGGATCGTGACCGTGGCGCGCGCCGCAGCCGGGCGTCACCGCGAGGGGTCGGGCGGTACCCTGGACGCACCCGATCCGATCGGCCCACCGTGCTGATCAGGTCCGGCTCCGCATGTTCTCATCGGACGCCGACCCGGATTATGGGACGATGGACCGGCCGCGAACGGCGGCCCTGAGGAAAGGACCTGCACATGGGTGCGATGAAGCCGTGGCACTGGGTCGTTCTCGTGCTGGTGGTGCTGCTGCTCTTCGGCGCGGGCAAGCTGCCGAGTCTCGCCCGGAACCTGGGCAAGTCGATGCGCATCTTCAAGAGCGAGGTCGAGGAGCTGCGTGCTGACGACCGCCGCCGCGACGAGGACGACGAGGCCGACTACCGCGACGAGCGCCCGCGCCGCCGCGACCGCGACGTCGATGAGCGCGATGTCGTGCGGACCCGCGAATACGACGTGCGCGACCGCCGCGACCGCGAGTACGACGTGCGGGACCGTGACGAGGATCTGCGGGACCGCAGCTACGAGGTGCGCGAGCGCGAGACGTACCGCGAGCCCGCGCGGGTGCGCGAGGACGACGGCTACCGCCGCGACTGACGGCACGGTCCCCGAGCACAGGTCCCCGCAGCGGGTGACGGTGCCCGGGGGAGCGGCCGCTGGGCCGCGTCGACAGAACTGACGGGAGGCGAGGGTCCGGGCGAGATCGTCCGGGCCCTCGCGCACGAAGGGTGAGGGCGCACGTGGCGCGTGAGAAGAAGCCGAAGAAGGTGAAGGACCCCGAGGGCCGTATGTCCCTGGGCGAGCACCTGGTGGAGCTGCGCAACCGCATGCTCATCTGTGCCCTCTCGGTGCTGCTGATGAGCATCGTCGGCTGGGTGTTCTACGACCAGATCTTCGCGTTCATCGACCAGCCCTTCCAGCGGGCCCGTGCCGACGGCGTCACCGCCTACATCAACCTCGGCACCGTCGGCTCCCCGCTCGACGTCCAGCTGCGGGTCTCCGCCTACGTCGGGCTGATCCTCGCGGCGCCGATCATCCTCTACCAGGCCTGGGCGTTCATCATGCCCGGCCTGCACAAGCACGAACGGCGCTACGCGCTCGGCTTCTTCTTCCCGGCGGTGTTCCTGTTCATCGTCGGCCTGCTGGCCGGGTACTGGGTGATGGACAAGGCCGTGCCGTTGCTGCTCGGTTTCGCACCCGACGGGCAGACCGTCCAGAACATCGACATCAACAAGTACCTGCAGCTGTTCGTGAAGACCATGCTGGCCTTCGGCATCGCCTTCGTGATGCCCGTGGTGCTGGTGCTGCTGAACTTCCTCGGGCTCATCACGGGTCGATCCATGCTGAAGGCGTGGCGCTGGGTGGTCTTCGTCTGCTTCCTGTTCACCGCGATCATGGTGCCGACGCCCGACCCGTTCACCATGATTTTCATGACGATCCCGATGGTGGCCCTGTACTTCATCGCCGTCGGCATCTCGATCTGGAACGATCGCCGCCGCGGCATCCGCGAGGGCGAGGACCTCGACGACGACGAGGCCAGCGTGATCGATGACGCCCCCGAGGCCATCGACGCCCCGGAACGTCTCGACAGCCTCCGCGGCGATGCCCTGGATCGCGACCTGCGGGACCGGGCGGAGGAGCGGTGAGCCGACTTCGCGTCGGCCTGCTCGTCAATCCCTCCGCAGCGCGCGGGAGCGCCCAACGCACCGGCCGACAGGTGGCGCATCTGCTGCGCCTCGCGGGCATCTCCGTGGTCGAGGTCTCCGGTTCCAGCGTGCACGTGGCCCGGGCCCGGGCCCAGCAGGTGCTCGACACCCTCACCGCACTGGTCGTCGTCGGCGGTGACGGCACCGTCTCCCTCGGCGCCGAACTGGTCGCGGGAACCCCGGTGCGGCTGGGTGTCGTCCCCGCCGGTTCCGGCAACGATTTCGCCCGCGCCCTCGGCATCCCGACGGACTCGCCCGAGGCGGCGGTGAAGCATCTGCTGCGCTCCCTGTCGCGTCCGGTGGTCACCGTCGACGCCCTGGAGATGACCTCCCTCGACGAGGACGTCCCGCCGCACCGGTCGCTCGCCCTCGGCAGTGTGGCCCTCGGGTTCGACGCCATGGTCAACGCCCGGGCGAACGCCTCCCGACGCGGCCCCCGCACCCGCTACGCCGTCGCCGCGCTGCGGGAGCTGCCGCACTTCACGCCGATCCCGTTCCGCCTCACCGTCGACGGCCAGGAACCCCGGGATGTCGATGCGACCGTCCTGACCGTCACCAACACCGGCATGTTCGGTGGGGGCATGCGACTGTCCCCGCAGTCCCGGCCCGATGACGGGGTGGCCGAACTGGTCACCGTCACCACCGCCCGCAAACGCGTCCTCGCCCGCAACCTGCGACGGGTCTTCCGGGGCGCCCACACCGGGGTGGAGGGGTTCCACGTCGAGCCTGTCCACGAGCTCACCGTGGAGCTGCGGGACACCCGCATGCTGCGCGCCCACTCCGACGGTGAGGGCCGGGCCCTGCTGCCGGTGCAGGTGCGGGTGCTGCCGGGGGTGGTGCGGGTGCTGACCCTGGCCCCGAGCATGGGAGCGAACGACCGATGACCTCACCGTCGGAGGCCTACGCCGCCTGGCAGCGGGAGAAGCGCCGCGCCGGCACCCCGCTGGCGTCCTTCCGACAGCGGTTCCCCTTCGAGCTCGACCCCTTCCAGCTGCGGGCCTGCGAGGCCCTGCAGGAGGGCCGGTCGGTGCTGGTCGCGGCCCCCACCGGCGCCGGGAAGACGGTGGTCGGGGAGTTCGCCGTGCACCTGGCGCTGACGGCCGGGAAGAAGGTGTTCTACACGGCACCGATCAAGGCCCTGTCGAACCAGAAGCACGCCGAACTCAGCCGCTGGCTGGGTGCGGAGCAGGTGGGGCTGCTCACCGGTGACCTCTCGGTGCGTCCCGACGCCCCCGTGGTGGTGATGACCACCGAGGTGCTGCGGAACATGCTGTACGCCGGGTCCGACACCCTCGAGGGCCTCGGCCACGTGGTGATGGACGAGGTCCACTACCTCGCCGACCGGCTGCGCGGGCCGGTGTGGGAGGAGGTCATCCTGCATCTGCCTCCGGAGGTGCGCCTGGTGGCGCTGTCGGCGACGGTCTCCAACGCCGAGGAGTTCGGGGCCTGGCTGCAGGAGGTCCGTGGCGAGACCGACACCATCGTCTCCGAGACCCGCCCGGTGCCCCTGTGGCAGCACGTCGCGATCGACGACGAGATCCTCGACCTGTTCGTCGACGAGGACGGTGACCCGGTCGTGCTGCACGGCCCCGGATCCCGCGGGGACCGGGAGATCAACCCGGTGCTGCTGGACCGACGCCGGGCCGCCCTCGACACCGTCCCGTCCTCGCACGGCCCCCGGGGCCGCGGACGTGGCCGCCGTGACCGCTCCGGCACCGGAGGCGCGCATCGGCCCCGCGGCGGCCACCGAGCACCGGACCCCGGTCGGCATGGCGGGCACCGGGATTCCCACCGCGGGGGCCACGGCGGATACCGATCCGGCGGGGGAGCCGGCGCGATCCGCCCGGTGCGCCGCACCGACCTGCTGCGCCACCTGGACCGTGAGGCGCTGCTCCCGGCGATCGTGTTCATCTTCTCCCGCAGTGGGTGCGAGAAGGCCGTCGCGCAGTGCCGCCAGGCCCGCCTGGAACTGACCACCCCGCAGGAGCGTCGGACCATCCGGGCGGTGCTCGATGAACGCCTGGCGGTGATCGGCGTCGAGGACGAGGACGTCCTCGGGATCCCCGCCTTCCGCGCCTCCGCCATGGCGGGGCTGGCCGCCCACCACGCCGGCATGCTGCCGCTGCTGAAGAGCGTGGTGGAGGAGCTGTTCGCCGAGGGCCTGATCAAGGCCGTGTTCGCCACCGAGACCCTCGCCCTGGGCATCAACATGCCGGCCCGGTCCGTGGTGCTCGAGCGGCTCGTGAAGTTCAACGGCGTCGAGCACGCGGACCTCACCCCCGGGGAGTACACGCAGCTGACGGGCCGGGCCGGTCGCCGCGGCATCGACACCGAGGGGCATGCGGTGGTCGTCGCCGGCCCCGGGTTCGATCCGGAGGCGGTCGCGTCCCTTGCCTCGAGGCGCACCTACCCGCTGCGCTCCGCCTTCCGGCCCACCGCCAATATGGCCGTCAATCTGCTGGGCCGCGTCGACGCCTCCCGCGCCCGGGAGATCCTCGAGATGAGCTTCGCGCAGTTCCAGTCGGACCGCTCCGTGGTGGGGCTCGCCCGCCGTGCCCGGGAGCTAGAGGACACCGCCGCTGACTATGCCTCCGCCGTGCACTGCGACCGCGGTGACGCCCACGAGTACGCGCAGCTACGGGACCGCATCGCCCAGCGGGAGAAGGAACTGTCGCGCCGCCGCGCCCAGCAGGACCGCGACCGCACCGGCGCCGCCCTGCGATCCCTGCGTCGCGGCGAGATCGTGGCCCTGCCCGGGGGGAAGCGTCAGGGGTACGGCGTGGTGATCGACGTCGACAAGGCGGTGCTGCACGGGCCACGGGTCACGCTGCTCGACGTGCAGGGACGACTGCGGACCGTGATGCCCGCGGACGTCCCCTCCCCGCCGGCGGTCATCGACCAGATGCGGCTGCCACGGCCGGATCGGTTGGGCAGCGCCAAGGTCCGCCGCGACACCGCCTCCGCTCTGCGGCAGCGCCTCGCGGGGCATGACGACGACCCCCGCCGCGAGGTGCGGCGCCGCGCCGAGCGAACCCCCTCGACCGCTGCGGAGGACCCGGAGCTGCAGCAGCTGCGGGCCGCCCTGCGGGAGCACCCCGTGCATTCCTGCCCGGACCTGGAGCAGCACCTGCGGTGGATCCGCCGCGAGGAATCCACCCGCAAGGAGCTGCGGCACCTGCAGCACCGCATCGAGGGGCGCACCTCCAGTCTGGCGCGGCGCTTCGACCGGCTGTGCGGCCTGCTCGTCGAGCTCGGCCACCTGCAGCGGGAGGGGGAGGACCTGGTGCCGACCGAGCGCGGACTGCGGCTGCGGCATCTGTTCTCCGAACGCGACCTGCTGATCTCCGAGTGCCTGGAGCACGGCGACTGGGCCGGCCTCGATGCCCCGGGGCTGGCCGCCGTGGTGTCCGCCGCCATCCACGAACCCCGCCGTGACGAACGCGGCGCCGCCGAGCTGCCGCCCGACCCGGCCGTCGCCCGGGCCCTGGATCGCACCCTGCAGCGGGCTGAGGCCCTGCACGCCGCCGAGGTGCGGCACGGCCTGGAGCCGACCGATCCGCCCGACCCGGGACTGTCAGCGATCATCCACCGTTGGGCCCGCGGCCTGCACGTCGCGGCGGCCCTCGGGGACAGCGACCTGCCCGCCGGGGACTTCGTGCGTCACTGCCGCCAGGTGATCGACCTGCTCGAACAGCTCACCGCACTGCCGGACATCGGCCCGGCCGCGCGGGAGGCCGTGCAAGCGGTGCGCCGCGGTATCGTCGCCCAGGACATCGACCGCTAGGCATCGCCTCACCGCGTCACAACCCATCCGACCGTCACCACCCCAGGGAGAGGACCAGCACCGTGACCAGCACCCCGCACGCCCAGGGACCGCACCAGCCGCAGCAGGCGCCGGGCACCGGGGGCGGCCGTTCGGGCGGGGACGCCGAGGGGTCGGGGGCCGTCCTCTACACCGGCGTGGTGCTGTACTCCACGCAGGACCCGGAGGCCTCCGCCGTGGTGGTGGAGGACGGCACCATCGTGTGGATCGGCCCCGAGGACTCCGCCGCGGTGCTGTTCCCCGAGGTGCCGCGGGTGGAGGCGACCGGCAGCCTTGTGACCCCCGGGTTCGTCGACGCCTGCGCCGGCACCGCCGGAGGCGTCACCACCGAGGATCCGACGCCGGAGGACGCCCGCCTCGGGATCATCGCCCGGTTGCCGTGGGAGCCCGGCACCCACGAGGGCATGCGGGTGGTCGCCCCTCTGCAGGGTGAGCCCGTGCCCTACCTCGACCTCGCCGGGCAGGGGGTCCCGATCGCCCTGGGCTCTGGCGGGGACCTCGCCCGCAGCCCCTGGGAGTGGGTGCGGGCCGTCGCTCACGAGGGGGATCCCGACCAGCGCCTGAGCGACCGCGCCGCGTTCCTCGCGGCCAGCCGCGCCGGTCAGCGCCTGCGCGGCCGCGCCCACCCGGGCTCGCTGCTGCCGGGGGTCGAGGCGACGTTCGTGGTGTGGGAGCCCTGGGATCTCACCGTCCGCGGGCAGGATGAGCGCATCCAGACCTGGTCCACCGACCCTCGATCCCGCACCCCGATGCTGCCGGACCTCACCGAGGGCGCCCCGGCGGCGCTGCGCACCGTCGTGCGCGGCCGCGTCGTGCACGACCTGCTCGGCAGCGATGCCCAGCCGGAGTCGACAGGCGGCCCGGACGCGACGACCCCCGGACAGCGCGGATGACCTCCCGCGTCACCGGCCGGGATGCCCGCAGCCGTCATCGTGAGCAGCGTCCTGCCCCCACGCCGGGCGGCCGCTTCGCCACGACCCCGGCGGGGCCGGCACTGCTGGCGGCCCTCGCCGCCGGGCTGTGCCTGCTGCTGGCGTTCCCCCCGTACGGGCTGTGGGCGCTGTTCCCCGTCGGACTCGCCCTGCTGACCCTCGCCGTGCACACTCGCACCGCCCCGGTCGCGCTGGCGGCCGGGGTGGTCGCCGGTCTGGCGTTCTTCCTGCCGCTCACGGAGTGGGCGAACATGTACGCCGGGGCCACCCCGTGGGTGGCCCTCGCGGTGTTCGAGGCCCTGTACCTGGTGGTGTACGCCGCCCTGGCCCACCTGGTGCTGCGCCGGCGCGGCCCTGGTCTGGTCAGTGCGCTGATGCTGGCACTGCTGTGGGGCGCAGTCGAGGTGCTCCGTTCCACGGTGCCGTGGGGCGGCCTGTCCTGGGGCATCGCCGCGTTCTCACAGTCCGCCTCACCGTTGCTGAACCTCGGCCCGTGGACGGGCGTCTTCGGCCTCGGAGTGGTGGTCGCCCTGCTCGGTCAACTGCTCGGGCTCGGTCTGTTCGCGCTGCTGGGGCGAGTCCGGGGCGGCGACCGGTTGCGGGGACTGTGGCCGGTGTCGGCGGTGATCGCTGTGGTGCTCGCCTGCCTGCTGGTGCCGCATCCGTCGCTGGAGCGCACCGGGAGCCTGCGGATCGCCGGGGTGCAGGGCAACGTGGATCCCATCGAGCCGCAGCAGCTGGTGATGCCGGAGACCACCTTCTCCCACCACCTCGACGTCACCGACCAGGTGATCGCTGAGGCGCGCGACGCCCGAGAGCCGCTGGATCTGATCGTGTGGCCGGAGGACTCCGTCGGCTGGGATCCCCGGCAGGACACCGCGCGGGGAGACGCCCTCGCACAGCGGGCGCGGGATGCCGGCGCTCCGTTGATCGTCGGCACCCAGTCCCTCGATGCGCAGGAGCGTCGCTGGAATCTCGCCCTGCAGTACGACGCGGACGGCCGCGTCGTCGACTCCTACGCCAAACGCCATCCGGTGCCGTTCGGGGAGTACATCCCGGCACGGGATGTCTTCCGGCGCCTGAGCGACAAGGTGGAACTGGTGCCGGTGGACATGAGCGCCGGCAGTGAGCCCGGGCTGATGCAGGTGCGGGGGCGGACCATCGGCGTGCTGATCTGCTTCGAGATCGCCTACGAGGAGCTGGTGCAGGACCTCGTCGACGGTGGCGCCGAGGTGATCGTCGTGCAGTCCAACAATGCTCTGTTCGGTGATTCGTACGAGTCGATCCAACAGCTGGCGCAGGCGCGGGTGATGGCGGTCGTCAGCGGACGCAGCATCGTGCACGTCTCCACCGTCGGGGAATCCGCGATCTACACCCCCGACGGTCGGCAGCTGGCCTTCGTGGACCACTGGGAGGCCGGGGCGGTGGCCGCGGACGTCCCGCTCATGAGCGGTCACACCCCCGCGATGCTCGCGGATCGCCTGATCCCGCTGGGTATCGTGGTGGGGGCGATGGCCGCGCTGGCGGCCACGCTCCTGCGGCGGCCCGTGCCGCGCAGCGGCGCCGGCAGCACACGCGGAGCGTCCGCCGCCGCGGACGGACGAGGCGGCATCGGCCCACGACGCACGACGGGGAGAGGCACACGAGGATGACCGGGCACGACATCACCCCGAGCGAGACGCCGGGGTCGGCCCCGATGGATGTGCTCGTGATCGTGCCCACCTACAACGAGGCGCAGACCCTGCCGGGCACCCTGGCGCGGCTGCGCGCGGCGGTGCCCGCCGCGCAGGTGCTGGTCGTCGACGACGGCTCCCCGGACGGGACCGCCGATCTGGCGGCCGAGCTGGGCCGCCGTGATGACCACATCCACCTGATGCGCCGCACCGCAAAGGAGGGCCTCGGACCCGCCTACCGCGCCGGGTTCCGCTGGGGCCTGGAGCGCGGCGCCGGATTGCTGGTGGAGATGGATGCGGATGCCTCCCATCGCCCCGAGCAGCTGCCGCGGCTGCTGACCGCTGCCGGGCCGCTGGATCAGGACGGCCCCGAGCTGGTGATCGGCTCCCGGTACGTCCCCGGTGGGGACGTCCACGACTGGTCCCGCCGCCGCGAACTGCTCTCCCGCGGGGCGAACCTGTACGTGCGTCTGCTCACCGGGTTGCCGGTGGCCGATTCCACCGCGGGGTTCCGTGCCTATCGGGCGGCGCTGCTGGAGCGTCTGCTGGAGCAGGACGTCGCCAGCCAGGGGTACTGCTTCCAGATCGATATGACGCGCCGCGCCCGCCGGGCGGGCGCCCGGATCGTCGAGGTGCCGATCGACTTCGACGAGCGCACCGAGGGAGCCAGCAAGATGACCGGCAGGATCGTGCGGGAGGCCCTGGTCGACGTCGCCGTCTGGGGCGTGCAGGACCGCTCCCGGCAGCTGCGTGAGAGCCTGCGCCGCAGGCGCGGAAGGAGCATCCGATGAGCACCACGATCCCCCCGATCCCCCCGTCGCCGAGCGGACCCCGTCGGCGGCGCCGCCTGCCCGGGTGGGCCTGGCCGTTGCTGGTGCTGCTGGTGGGCCTGGTGGAGCTGGCGGGCCTGGTGCTGCTGGGACGATGGGCCGGTGTGGCCTGGGCGCTGCTCGCGGTCGCCCTGGGGCTGATCATCGCCGTCGCCCTGGTGGTCGCGGCCGGACAGCAGTCGTACTCGCGCGTGCGATCTCTGATCCGCGCGGTGCGTGGACGCGGACGGGTGCAGGACCACCTCAGCCGACCTGCGTTCACCCTGCTCGCCGCGGCCCTCTTCGCGTTCCCCGGTCTGCTCACGGACGTGGCCGGCCTCGTGCTGCTGTTGACCCCGGTCCAGAAACGCACCGTCTCCCGGATCGCGGTGCCGACGGGTGTTCCGGGTGCCCGGCGGATGCTGTTCCGCGGCCCCGGCACCATCGACGGGGAGATCGTGGTGCGCCGCACCGACGACCCCTCTGATCCGTCCGGCGCCGCCTCCTCCCCGGAGACGCCACCGCAGCTGCGCCCCTGATCCGGACCCGCAGCCCCGACCGCCTGCGACCGCCGGCGGTGCCGCGCTCCGGGACACCCTCGGGGTGGCACCCGCGGCAGAAGCACGACGCCCCACCCGGGATCCCGGGTGGGGCGTCGTGCGGTTCGGGGGTGCGGGTCAGCCGCGGGTGCTGTGCAGCTTCCCGGCGCGCAGCAGCTCCAGACGCTGATCGAGCAGCACCTGCAGTTCCTCCTCACTGCGGCGCTCCAGCAGCATGTCCCAGTGGGTGCGCTGCGGCTTCTGCGGCTTCTCCTCGGGCTTCTCGGCATCGCGTAGCAGGGCGGTCGCGCCGCAGCGGCACTCCCACACGGCCGGGACATCGGCCTCGATGGAGAAGGGCAGCGAGAAGGTGTGCCCGTTGGGGCAGTCATAGACGGCGTCCTGACGGGGCGCGGCGAGCACACCCTCATCGGTCTCCATGCTGAGGGAGCCGAGGCGCGTTCCACGCAGGCTGCGGCTGTTCATCGGTGCGGACCTCCTGAGGTCGACGACGGGCTCAACGGTTCAACGCGGCGAGCGGCCCGGGCATTCCCGCAGGGAGGGGCGGCTGCTCGGCGGACGTTCAGAGCGGGGACGTCACCGCCGCGCCAGAAACCCGGCGAGCAGATCAGCCCGGTTGGTGACGATACCATCCACCCCCAACGCCAGGACCTCCCGCATGCCGGCCGGGGTGTCGATCGTCCACACGTGCACCTCACAGCCGGCGCGGTGCGCCGCCGCGACGGACCGGGGCGTGACGATCCGCCACCGACCGTGCCGCATCGGCACCTGCAGCGCCTGATACGGCCGCAGGGCACGCCGCAGCACCACCTCCGGTGCCTCGACCGACCACAGGGCGAGAGCCAGGGCGATCCCACCCCGCGAGGGGCTGCGCCGCGGCGTGCGGCCGGTGAGCCGTCGGATCTGCGCCACGGCCCGCAGCGCCACCCGATCATCGAAGGACGTGACGCACACCCTGTCGACAGCCCCCGTGCGGGCGATCGCCTGGGCGGCGGGGAGCACCGAGCGAGCGTCCTTGACATCGATGTTCACGATGACGTCACGGAAGGAACCGAGCACATCAGCGAGCGCGGCCGGAGGTTCGGCCCCGGCGATCCGCATCCGCGACAGCTGCGCGGCGGTGAGAGCGGCGACGGGCCGCGGATCACCCGCCACCCGCCGCATGGTCTCGTCATGCAGGGCGTACGCGGTGCCGTCGGAGCTGGCCCGGGTGTCGGTCTCCAGCATGTCGGCGCCGGCGGCGAGGGCGTCGGAGAAGGCCCGCAGGGTGTTCTCGGCGCCGTCGAGGGCGAGGCCCCGGTGGGCGATCACCCGCGGGCGCGGTCCCGGGCCGAACCGCGACCGGGGCGTGCGGGTGCCGTCGGTATCAGCGGCCGTCGAGAAGGGCATCCTCAGCCTCCTCGTCACTGGGGGTTCGACGGGTCGGGGCGCGCCGGCTCGGGGCTCGGTCGCGGTGGGCTGCGGAGGTGGGGGCGTCCTCCCGGTCACGGGCGTTGCGGCGGCGTGTGACGACCACCCCGACGGGGATGGCGAGAGCGAACAGCCACCACTGCACGGCGTAGGCGAGATGCGGGCCCAGCGAGGGCTCGGGCAGGGCGATCGGGCGCGGCCGGGAAGCCGGCTGCGGCGATTCCGCCTCGGCCACCAGATAGGCGTCCTCGCGGACGGGACCAGGCAGGGAGAGCCGGGAGGCGATGACCGGGGGTGTGACGGTCTGCGCCTGACCGGGAGGGTCGGAACGGGACGGCAGGGTGGGTTCGGCCGGGCGGATCCGTGCCGTAACGGTGACCTCGCCGCCGGGGATCGGCGGCGGGTCGGAGGGGATGGACCCGTCGGGGCCCTCCGGAACCCAGCCGCGCACCACCAGCACGGTGGTGCCCTGCTCGGTGCGCAACGGCACCAGTTGCCACAGGCCGACGTCGCCCTGCTCCACCCGACCACGCACATACAGCACACAGTCGGCGCTCGCGCAGTAGGTGCCACGCACCGCCACGGGCCGCCACGCCTGGTCCGTGGGCAGGGGAGCGGCGATCCGGTCCAGCGGCACGGGCGCGGCGCGGGCCATGGTCTCCAGCTGCCGGGCCTCGGCCAGGCGGTCCTGGAACCGGCCCCACTGCCACATACCCAGCAGCAGGCAGGCGATCACTGCCACGACGATCAGTGCGAGGGGACCCGCCGCGAACCGGCCGGCGGGGCGGGCGGCGCCAGAGGAACGGGCGGCATCGTCGGGAGGCACCGGCTCGTGGGCTCGGCGGGGGGTCTCGGCCATCACAGGGGGTCAGTTCCCGGCAGGGGAGCGACCGCGGCGGCGGAGGCACTGCTCGGGGTCTCCCCGGTGCCGTACCGGTAGAGCGCGCGGAAGCCCAGCACGGTCGCGGTGACCACGAGAGCCGCGAGCACGAGGACGGCGATGGAGACGGCGAGGCGCAACCGGGGACGTCGCCGCTCTTCCGGGGCGGGACCGAAACCGTGGTCCTCGGGCGGCGCGGGGGTGTCCTCCCAGCTGCCGGGCGCGGTGACCGCCACCGGGTACGACTCCGGTCGGGGCTCCGGACGGGCACCGCTGGCCGGAACTTCTGCGGAATCCCGCAGCGGGCCCTCCTCAGCGCCCACGACGTCCCCGGGGCGCGCGTACAGGCGCCACCCGGCGGGGACGTCCCCCCAGGCACGATCCGGCCGCCAGCCCTCGGGGGGTTCCCAATCGTCGGCCGGCGGCTCGGGCCAGTGCGGCGGCGGGTTGAACGTCCCGGTCACACCGACGCGACGCCCGGGATGGCGGCGGACTCGAGGACCACGCCGAGGGAGGAGGCCGCACCTTCGGAACCGCCGAGGAACAGTCCGGCCAGGGCCATCAGCGCGAGCAGCAGACCACCGAGCACCAGGCAGCCGACCCACCAGTAGCGGTTCATACCCGAGTCGTGTCCGCGCGGCGCCGGGCTGGGAGCGGGCGCCGGGCTGGCAGCGGGCGCCGGGCTGGCAGCGGGCGCCGGGCCGGGAGCGGGCGCCGGGCCGGGAGCGGGCGCCGGGCCGGGAGCGGGCGCCGGGGTCTGGGTGGTCCGCTCATCGGTGCGCACACCCGGCTCCGCGGCGATGCCCGCCTCGCGATGATCCTCCACGTGCACGCGGTCCTCGCGCGAGACAGCGGGGTGGGACTGATCGGCCCGCCGATCCTCGACGTGCACGCGATCCCGCGACGCATCGTCGACGGTCCGGCGGTCGTCGCGCAGATCGACACGGTCACCCTGAACCCCGACGGGCTCCGCCCGATGGGTGGGGCCGCTCTCGTGCACGGGCGCAGGCTCCGTGGGGACCGGCGCCTCGCGGGTCGTCTCAGGCCCGAGCACGGACTCACGGACTGGCTGCGTCCCGTGGATCGGCTCGGCATCCCGCACCGGCCCCGGCTCACGGACCGGTTCCTCCGGGCGCACCGGCTCCGGCTCACGCACGGGCTCCGGCTCACGGACCGGTTCCTCCGGGCGCACCGGCTGCGGTTCCCGCACGGGCTCGGGCTCACGGACCGGCTCGTTGGTCTGCACCGTCGGCTGGTCGGACGAGGCCGACGCGGGCGACGTCACGGTCTCGTCGTCGCGTGCCCAGAAGCTCCACCCGTCGGGGGCAGGGCCCCACTCCGGATCCGGCTGCCATCCCGGCGGCGGGGTGAAGCCCGGCTCGACCGGCCAGTTCGGCGGCGGGTTGAAGCGATACGCCATGGTGAGTTCCCCTCCGGAGTGGTCGGCTGGGGCGCCCGCGGCGCGGGCGCCCGGTCGCCCCGTATCGTAGATCACCGGACTGGTGCCGACCTGGGGCATCGTCGGCCCCGCGCACCGTCCCGACCACCGCCGAACGCCGCATCCCAGGAGCGCCCACCATGACCGATGCCCCCGCCACCGAGCCCCGCAGCGTCCTCGTCACCGGAGGCAACCGCGGCATCGGCCGCGCCATCGCCGAGGAGTTCCTGCGTCGGGGCGACAAGGTCGCCGTGACCTCCCGCTCCGGGCAGGGCGGCCCCGAGGGTGCCCTGACGGTCGCCGCCGACATCACCGACGGCGCCTCCCTCGACGCCGCCATCGCCGAGGTCGAGGCGGCGCACGGCCCCATCACTGTGCTGGTGGCGAACGCCGGCATCACCGACGATCAGCTGCTGCTGCGCATGAGTGACGAGTCCTTCGAGTCGGTCGTCGACACCAACCTCACCGGCGCCTTCCGCAGCGTCCGCCGCGTCATCAAGAGCATGATCCGCGCCCGCCGCGGCCGCATCGTCCTGATCTCCTCGGTGGTCGGCCTGTACGGGTCGCCGGGTCAGGTGAACTACGCCGCCTCCAAGGCGGGCCTGGTCGGTATCGCCCGTTCCGTCACCCGCGAGCTGGGTTCGCGCGGCATCACCGCCAACGTTGTCGCCCCCGGGTACATCGACACCGACATGACCGCGTCGCTGCCCGACGACCTCAAGGACTCCTACCGCAAGGCCATCCCGGCGGGCCGGTTCGCCGACCCCGCGGAGGTCGCCCGCGTGGTGGCGTTCCTCGCCGGCGAGGACGCCTCCTACATCAGCGGCGCCGTCATCCCTGTCGACGGCGGTCTCGGCATGGGACACTGAGCACGGACGCCCCGTGCGGGGCGCCCCTGCATCCCCACAGCTCGAGCTCCATGAAGGTGTGACCCCGGCGCCATGACCGCTTCCGACCCTGACAGTCGCCTCCTGCTCCTCATGCGCCACGGCAAGGCCGAGAGCGCCGCGGAGCAGGACCACGAGCGGGAACTCACCGACAAGGGCCGCAACCAGGCCCGGCTGATCGGCGAGTACCTCGAGTCACAGGGGGTGCGGCCGACGAGGGTGCTGGTCTCCACCGCGGCGCGCACCCGCGCCACCTGGGAGGCGGTGCTGTCGTCCATGCCGGGTTTCGACGGCCGCGTCACCTTCCACGACGACCTGTACGAGAGCGGCCCGCAGCCGGTGCTGGATCTGCTGCGGACCCGCAAGGACAAGCACCACGTGGTGATGGTGATCGGCCACGAGCCCACCATGTCGATGCTGTCGACGCTGCTGGCGGGGGAGGAGTCCGATTCCGGGTCCCTCGCGCAGGCGCGCATCGGTCTGCCGACCGGCGCGATGAGCGTCCTGTCCGGTCCCCTCGAGCAATGGTCCGATCTGCGCGAGGAGTGTCTCACCCTGCACACGGTCGTGCGCCCCTGAGCCCGGGCGGGGGTCTCCGGCGCCCGGCGTGACGGGCCCGGTGTCAGACGCTCTCCGCGCCCAGGACCGCCTCGATCTGGGGCCAGACCTCCACCAGGGAGTCCCCGTCGATGACGGCATCCGCCTCGGCGCGCAGCGCCGGCTTCGGACGGAAGCCGACACCTCGACCGGCGGCGCGGATCATCAGCACATCATTGGCGCCGTCACCGACGGCCACCGTCCGGGCCAGCGGCAGCCCATACCGCGCGGCGAGCTCCCGCAGTGCCGCGGCTTTGCCCTCCGCATCCACGATCGGCCCGTCGAGCTCGCCGGTGAGCAGGCCGTCCTGCACGCCGAAACGGTTGGCCACCACGTGGTCCACCCCGGCCCTCTGCGCGAGCGGGTCGACGACCTCGTGGAAGCCGCCGGAGACCAGGGCGGTGCGCACACCCGCGGCACGGCAGCGCTCCACCAGTTCCAGGGCCCCGGGGGTCGGTTCCAGCTGCGCCGTCACCTCCTGCAGCGCCGCGACCGGCACCCCGGCGAGGGTGCGCACCCGCTCCCGCAGGGAATGGGCGAAGTCGAGCTCCCCGCGCATGGCACGGTCGGTGATCTCCTCCACCCGCTCCCGGGTCCCGGCATGGTCGGCGACCAGTTCGATCACCTCCTGACGGATGAAGGTGGAATCGACATCACTGACCAGCAGGGCCCGGGGATCGCTCATGACGGCTCGATCACCGTTCCCTTGCCGAGCACGGTGATGCCGGAGTCGGTCACGGTGAACCCGCGGGCACGGTCGAACTCAGGGTCCAGCCCGATCTGGGTGCGCGGCGGCACGATCACGGACTTGTCGATGATCGCCCGATGGATGTGGCAGTGGCGGCCCACCTGCACCCCGTCCATCAGCACCGACTCCGAGACACTGCTCCACGAGTGCAGGCCGACACCGGGGGACAGGATCGAGTTCGACACCGAAGCCCCGGAAACGACCACCCCGGGCGAGACGATCGAGTTGACGGCCGAACCCATCCGGCCGTCGGCGGCGTGCACGAACTTCGCCGGCGGCACGTTCCGCACACCCGCGAACACCGGCCACTTGATGTTGTAGAGGTTGAACACCGGGTGGACGGAGATGAGGTCCATGTTCGCGTCGTAGAACGCATCGAGCGTGCCGACGTCGCGCCAGTAGTCGCGGTCGCGGTTGGTGGACCCGGGGACGTCATTGCGGATGAAGTCGTACACCCCGGCGGCGCCGCGGTCGACGAACCAGGGGACGATGTCGCCACCCATGTCGTGCGCGGAGTCCTCCCGCTCGGCGTCGCGGGTGACGGCGTCGACGAGCGCGTCCGCGGTGAAGACGTAGTTGCCCATGGAGGCGAGCACCTGCGAGGGATCGTCGGCCAGACCCTCGGTGTGCTTCGGCTTCTCCACGAAACGGGCGATGGTGGTGGGGTCCTCCGGCGTGGTCTCGATGACGCCGAACTGGTCGGACAGCTCGATCGGCTGCCGGATCGCGGCGACGGTGCACTCGGCGCCGGATTCGATGTGCGCCTCCACCATCTGGGAGAAGTCCATGCGGTACACGTGATCGGCGCCGACGACGACCACGTAGTCGGGCTTCTCCTCCTCGATGAGGTTCAGCGACTGGTAGATCGCATCGGCGGAGCCGAGGTACCAGTGCTTGCCCTTGCGCTGCTGCGCGGGCACGGGCGCGACGTAGTTCCCCAGCAGGGAGCTCATCCGCCAGGTCTGGGCGATGTGCTTGTCCAACGAGTGCGACTTGTACTGCGTCAGCACCACGATCCGGAGGTATCCGGAGTTGACGATGTTGGACAGGGCGAAGTCGATGAGTCGGTAGATGCCACCGAAGGGCACGGCGGGCTTCGCACGATCCAGGGTGAGGGGCATGAGGCGTTTGCCCTCGCCACCGGCGAGGACGATCGCGAGGACCTTCTTCGAGACCATGTATGGAGCATAATGCCTGCATGTGGACCGGCTCACACCCGGTCCACCGGGTTGGTCGGCCGCAGCGAGCAGTCACTCCCGGGCCAGCACGCCGACCACGTGAGACCGAGCACCGGACAGTGAACACCGGACACCGACCGAAGGGATGACCATGCGCGTGGACCTGCTGACCAAGGAGTACCCGCCGGAGGTGTACGGCGGCGCCGGGGTGCACGTGGCGGAGCTGACCCGCGTGCTGCGTCGCCACATCGACGTGCAGGTGCGCTGCTTCGGCGGCCCCCGCGACGAGGACGGCACCACCGCCTACCCCGAGCCCGCGGAGCTGGCCGACGCCAACGCCGCTCTGCGGACCTTCGGCACGGACCTCGCCATCGCCGCCGACTGCGCCGGTGCCGACCTGCTCCACTCGCACACCTGGTACGCGAACCTCGCGGGGCACCTGGGGTCGCTGCTGCACGGCGCCCCGCACGTGCTCTCGGCCCACTCGCTGGAGCCGCTGCGTCCGTGGAAGGCGGAGCAGCTCGGCGGCGGGTACGCCCTGAGCTCCTACGCCGAACGCACCGCCTATGAGGGGGCGGCCGGTCTGATCGCGGTGTCGGCCGGCATGCGCGAGGACATCCTGCGCTCCTACCCGCAGGTCGACCCGCAGCGGGTGCATGTGGTGCACAACGGCATCGATGTCGACGACTGGGCGCCGAACCCCGCCACCGATGCCCTCACCGCCCGTGGTATCGACCCGGAGGCCCCGACGGTGGTGTTCGTCGGCCGCATCACCCGCCAGAAGGGACTGCCCTACTTCCTGCGCGCCGCCCGGGAACTGCCCGCCGGGGTGCAGGTGGTGCTGTGCGCGGGCGCCCCCGACACCCCGGAGATCGCCGCCGAGGTCGATTCCCTGGTGCGGGAGCTCCAGAGCACCCGCACCGGGGTGCATCTGATCTCCGAGCATCTGCCGCGGCATGAACTCACCCAGGTGCTCTCGCACGCCACCACCTTCGTGTGCCCGAGCGTCTACGAGCCGCTGGGCATCGTGAACCTCGAGGCGATGGCCTGTGGGATCCCGGTGGTCGCCACCGCCACCGGCGGCATCCCGGAGGTCGTGGTCGACGGCGAGACCGGGGACCTGGTGCACCTGGATCAGGAGCAGGACGGCACCGGGACGCCCCGCGACCCGGACACCTTCGTGCGCGATCTGGCCGCCGCCCTGACGCGGATGGTGGCCGACCCGGAGCGCGCCCGGCGGATGGGGGAGGCCTCCCGCCGCCACGCCGCCGAGCACTTCTCCTGGGAGTCCATCGGCGAACGCACCCTCGAGGTGTACCGGACGGTGCTGGAGGCCGGTCGTCCCTGATCGGGGGCGTGCCACCCCCGCAGTGGGGACCGCCGGTGGGGACCGCCGGTGGGGATCGGCGCGACGTCCGGCGCGTGTCCGGGTCAGCCGGCGACGATCTCGAAGCGCACGCGGCGCCGCTCGAGGTCGGCCCGCGTCAGGCGCACCCGCAGCGCCGTGCCGAGCTCCGCGACACCCTCGGCCCAGGCGGTGATCGGCGGCTCCTGCAGCTGCACCTCCACCCGCGCCGGGCGGGCCTCACGGCCCTCCGCGGCCGCTGACGCCTCCCGCACATCGATCGCGACGGCGTCGAACTCCTCGCCCTCCCGACCCACCAGGGCGGCGATCTCCACCAGCTCCAGGGCCGCGCGCTCGAGCTTCCCGGCGGCACCGGCGGCGCTGTCCATCATCGTCGGCACGGCCGGCAGCACCTCCCGCAGGGGCCCCGGCAGCTCCTGCCCGCGCACCAGATGCCAGCAGGTGAGCAGCACGAACCGGTCGACCAGTCGGCGCAGCGGGGCGGTGGTGTGAGCGTACGGAGCGGCGATCGCGGCCTGACGCGGATCCTCGGGGGCCTCCTCCGGACGGGTGAACGCCGCATAACCGGCGCCGCGGAAGAGCGCCGTGGCCTGGTTCAGCAGCGCCAGGTGCCGGGGGTCCTCCCAGGTCAGGGAGCGCAGGAACTCGCCATAGGGCACGCCGTCCTCCCAGGGGGCGCCGAGCGCGCGGGCCTGGCGGCGGAACCGCTCCACGGCGCGATCCTCGGCCGGAGGCATGGTGCGCAGGATCCCGGCACCGTCATCGAGCATGATCCGGGCCGCCTGCATCCCGGTGAGCAGGGAGATCTGGGCGTTGGCGTCCTCGATCGGGCGGGGCGTGCGCCAGGTCAGTCGCACCCGGTCGTCCTCGGTGACGATCTCCTGCTCCGGAACGTTCAGGCTGGCGCCACCGCGTTCCGCCTCCAGGGCGGCCCGCAGACGTCCGATCTCCAGCAGCAGGTGCATCTGCTCATGGCCGCCCCCGGCATCGAGCTCGTCCTGCGCCTGGTCATAGGCGAGTTTCGCCACCGACCGGACCACCGCCCGTTCCAGCTGCACCTCGGAGGCCTCCCCGCGCGCGTCGAGGGCGATGGTCCACACGAAGGCGGGGGTGCCCTTCCCGGGCAACAGGCTGACGGCCCCCTCGGAGAGCACTTCGGGATGCAGGGGGATGCGCCGGTCGGGAAGGTAGACCGTGGCGCCGCGGCGGCGGGCCTCATGATCCACGGGGCCGTCGTGGTCGACGACGAAGGGCACATCGGCGATGGCGTACCGCACCCGGTAGCCATCGGCGACGCGCTCCAGGTGCATCGCCTGGTCGAGGTCGGTGGAGGAGGCCGGGTCGAGGGTGACGAAGGGGATGTCGGTGAGGTCGGCCCGGTCGGCCTCGGCGTGGGGGTCCTGTCCGGCAGCCTCCTCGGCGGCGGCGAGGACCTCCGGCGGGAACTCCACGGGGATGCCGGAGTCGGCCACCAGGGTGTCGATCTCCGCGCGGATCCGGTCGGCGGTGAGGGACCCGGCGTCGGGTGCGAGATGGACGGGACGGTGCGGCACGGTGACCTCCTGCGGCGGCGTCGTCGGCGCGCGCCAGTCTACGAGCCGCCGCAGTGCGGCCGGCCGCGACCCTCGCGGACGCCTCCCGGCGCTAGGCTCGGAGCATGGTCGAAGCCGCTGCCGCCCCTGCCGCCGCCCTGCACGATGTGGTCGTGCGCCGTTCCGGGAAGAACCTGCTGGATTCCGTGTCGCTGACGATCGGCGAGGGGGAGCGGTGGGTGGTCCTCGGCCCCAACGGTGCCGGGAAGTCCACCCTGGTGCGGCTGCTCGCCACCCGTCTGCACCCGACGTCCGGGCAGGTCGATGTGCTCGGTGAGCGCCTGGGCCGCACTGATGTGTTCGAGCTGCGACCCCTGATCGGCCTGGCCAGCCAGGAGCTCGCCGAGACCGTGCCGGTGGAGGAGACCGCCCTGGATGTGGTCGTCACCGCCGGGTACTCACGGGTGGGTCGCTGGGCCGAGGACTATGACCCGCAGGACGAGGATCGCGCCCGGGAGCTGCTGGCGGCTTTCGGTGTCGGCGACCTCGCGGACCGCATGTTCGGCACCCTCTCCACCGGCGAGCGCAAGCGGGTGCTCTCCGCCCGGGCCCTCATGACCGACCCGGAGCTTCTGCTGCTGGATGAACCGGCCTCCGGTCTGGATCTCGGCGGCCGCGAGGAGCTTGTGCGGACCCTCGGCCAGCTCGCGTCGGACCCGGCGACCCCGGTGACCGTGCTGGTGACTCACCATGTGGAGGAGATCCCGCCGGGGTACACCCACGCCCTGCTGCTGCGCCGCGGCACGGTGGTGGCCGCCGGTCCGATCGAGCAGACCCTCACCTCGCAGAACCTCACCCGCACCTTCGGGCTGCCGCTGGTGGTGGAGCGGCACGACGGGCGATTCACGGCTCGCGCCGTGCGTCTGGGCTGAGCGGCGGTCCCCACCGGTGCCACTGGTCCCGATCGACTCCGTCGAGGATCCCCGACTCGACGACTATCTGCGCATGACCGACGTGCGCCTGCGCTCCCGCCTGGAGCCGGAGCGCGGGGTGTTCATGGCGGAGAGCTACGAGGTGATCTCCCGAGCGCTCGACGCGGGCATGCGGCCGCTGTCGTTCCTCATGGCGCCGAAGTGGGTGGAGCGTTTCGCGCCGCTGGTGGACCGCTTCCCCGAGGTCCCCGTGTACGTCGGGGAGGAGGGGCTGCTGGAGGAGCTCACCGGGTTCCATCTGCATCGCGGGGCCCTCGCGGCGATGCAGCGACCGGAGCTGCCCGACCCCCGCACGCTGCTGGAGCGCGCCCGCACCGTGGCGGTGCTGGAGGACATCGTCGACCACACGAACGTGGGGGCCATGTTCCGCTCGGCGGCGGCGCTCGGGGTGGATGCGGTGCTGGTGACGCCACGGTGCGCGGACCCGCTGTACCGGCGGTCGATCCGGGTGTCGATGGGCACCGTGTTCCAGGTGCCGTGGGCGCGCCTGGGGGCCTGGCCGCACGCGCCGCACGCTCCCGGGGAACCGGCACCGGTCGACGGGGTGGAGCTGCTGCATGAGGCCGGGTTCGATGTGCTCGCCCTCGCGCTCACGCCGGGGGCGGTGGCGCTGGATGCGGCGGATCTGGGGCCGGATCGGAAGGTCGCACTGGTGCTCGGCGCCGAGGGGCACGGCCTGACCCCCGCCACGTTGAGGGCCGCCGATCAGCACGTCATCATCCCCATGGCCGGGGGCGTGGACTCCCTGAACGTGGCGGCGGCGAGCGCCGTCGTGTTCTGGCAGCGGCGCCTGATGCTGGGCGGGGCCGGGGCGGCCGCCGCGCCACGGTGACGCCGATGCCCGCCCCGGCGCTGCGCCTGGGCACCGCCGCTGGGCGGCGTCTGCTGGTGACGGCCGTGCTGGCCTCGGGGATGGTGTTCCTCGACGGGACCATCGCGAACGTGGCGCTGCCCCGCCTGGGGGAGGACCTCGATGCCTCCCTGGCGGAGCTGCAGTGGGTGATCAACGGCTATGCCCTCTCGCTCGCCTCGTTCCTGCTGGTCGGCGGGTCCGTCGGGGATCGGCTGGGGCGCCGTCGGGTGATGACCTGGGGGGTGGCGGCCTTCACCCTCACCTCGGTGTTCGTGGCCATCGCGCCCACCATGCCGTTGCTGATCGCGGCCCGGGTGCTGCAGGGCTGCACGGCGGCGCTGCTCACCCCCGGCAGTCTGGCGCTGCTGCAGGCGTCGTTCGTCGCGGAGGATCGGATGCGGGCGATCGGCGCGTGGAGCGGGACACTGGGGGTGGCCACCGCGGCGGGGCCGATCGTCGGCGGATTCCTGGTCGGCCTCGACTGGCGCATCGGGTTCTGGGTGAACCTGCCTCTGGGGGCGCTGGTGCTGTGGCTGCTGCGTGCGGCGCCGGAGTCCTCCGACCCGGAGGCCGCCCGGACCTGGGATGTCCCGGCGATCGTGCTGACACCGGTGGCGCTGGCCGGTCTCACCTGGGCCCTGACGGTGGGGGTGCGGGCCGGTGGGCTGGTCGCCGCGGCGGTGGGTCTGCTGGCCCTGGCCGCGCTGGTGGTGGTGGAGCGGCGCTCGGCGGCGCCGATGGTGCCGCCGTCACTGTTCGCCGACCGGGTCTTCACCGGGATCAATCTGGCCACGCTCGTGGTGTATGCGGCATTCCCCGGTTCGATGCTGTTCCTCACGCTGTTCCTGCAGGTGGCGCAGGGGTGGTCTCCGCTGGCGGCGGGGGCGGCGACGGTGCCGGTATCCCTGGTGATGCTGCTGCTGTCCTCACGGTTCGGGGCGGTGGCCACGCGTCGCGGCCCGCTGCTTCCGATGTCCGGGGGCATGCTGCTGGTCGCGGTGGCGTTCGCGATGATGGCGCTCGCCCCGGCGGACGGCTCCTACCTGACGCGGCTGCTGCCGTGGATCGTGCTGCAGGGGCTGGGGATGGCGATGCTGGTGGCACCACTGACCGGGACGGTGCTCGCCGCGGCACCGGAGTCCCGCTCCGGGGTGGCCAGCGGTGTGAACAATGCGGTCTCCCGCACCGCCGGGCTGCTGGCGGTGGCGGCGCTGCCGCCGCTGGTGGGGCTCGGTGGCGATGACTACCGGGACGCCGCCCTGGTCGCACAGGGTTTCACCCGGGCGATGCTGGTGTGCGCGGCCCTGATGGTGCTGGGCGCGGTGATCACGGCGGTCTCCCTGCGCGGACGCGACTGAGGGCCCCGCACGCTTCGTTTGTCGGACCCCTCCTCCACGATGGGGAACACGTGTTCGAGAGCATGACCGGCACACCTTGACGGCCTCGGAACACCTAGGCGTAGAGTTCGAACATCTGTTCGAGTCTGCTGGGTGCTCCGGTGCCCGGCTGTGCAGGTCGGAACGGAGGGGAAGCCATGACGACCGCGCAGCAGGCGCAGACTCCGCAGGACCGGCTCGCCCACGCCCGGGCGGTGCTCGATGCTGCGGAGCGCCGCGCCGCCCGCCACGGCGGCCGGATCGACCGCACGGCCCTGCGCCCTGCGGGGGGATCCGGTGCGCCGCTGAGCCTCGTCCCCACCCCCGGGCGGGAGGACGGGGCCACCACCTCCGCTCCCGACCCGGGGGACGGGACGCGCCTGCCCGTGCCCTCCGCCCTCGCGGCGCTGGTGCCGCACGGCAGCCTGCGCGCGGGCAGCACCGTGGCCGTGAGCGGGGAGGCCTCGACATCCCTGCTGCTGGCGCTGGCGGTGGCCGCGGCCGGGGAGGACGCCTGGTGCGCGATCGCGGGTCTGCCGGATCTGGGGCTGCGCGCGGCCCTCGACGCCGGTCTGGATCCGACTCGTCTGGCGCTGATCACCGGTTGCTCGGTGGAGGAGCGGCCGCAGCTGCCGCAGGTGCTCTCCGCGGTGGTCGACGGGGTGGGGGTGGTGGTGCTCGGCCCCCGGCTGCAGCTGCCCCCGGCGCTGTGGCGGTCCCTGACCTCCCGTGCCCGCGCCCAGGATTCGCTGGTGCTGGCCGCGACCCCGCCGGGGCGGGCGGATCTGCATCTGAGCACCGCCGCCGGGCAGTGGGAGGGGCTGGGCAGCGGCAGCGGGCGGCTGCGGCGGCGCCACCTGGAGGTGGAGGCCACCGGCCGCGGCATCGCCGGTCGGCGTCGCGCCTCGGTGCTGCTGCCGCAGGTGCAGGGGCTGCTGCAGGCCGATGCCTCCCGGACCGATCCGGCGGGGATCTCTTCTGCCGCGGCATCCGGTCTCGACGCGGCGGCGAGGTCTCTGCACGTGGTGCGGAGGGCCGGATGAGCGCCACCCGCACCGCCGCCGTGGTGGTGCCCGACTGGCCGCTGCTGGCGGCGCGGGATCGGGAGGAGCGCCGCGCCGAGGCCGCCGGGCAGGCGCTCCCCGCGGGGCCGATGATCCTGCTGGAGCAGCATCGGGTCACGCATGCCGATGCCGCGGCGCGAGCCGCCGGGATCGTCCCGGGGATGCGCCGCCGGGCGGCCCGGGCCGCCTGCCCCGAGGCCCTCGTGCTGGAGGCCGATGCCGAGTACGTGCGCAGCACCTTCGAGCTGGTCGCCGCGGCGGTCGACACCGTCGCCTCGGGTGTGGATGTGCTGCGCCCGGGGGTGCTGCTGTTCGCGGCGCGTGGGCCCGCCCGCCATGCCGGTGGGGAAGCCCGCCTGGCGGAGAGGATCGTCGACGCCGTCGCCGACCTCACCGGCTGGGATTGCTCGGTGGGGGTGGCCGATGGTCCCTTCGCGGCCCTGCTGGCCGCGCGCAGCGGCCGGATCGTGCACCCCGGGGACAGTGCCCGCTACCTCGCTCCGCATCCGATCGCCGCGCTGGTCCACGCCCCGGTGGGGGAGGGATGGGGGCATCGCGACCAGCCGGCTGCCGTCCATGCGCCCCGGCGTCAGCGCACCGATCTGCAGGAGGTGGCCCTGTTGCTGGGCCGGTTGGGTCTGGCCACTCTGGGGGATTTCGCCGCCCTGGACCCGGGGGTGGTGGCGGACCGGTTCGGCCCGGACGTCGCCGCGGTGCATCTGCTGTGCCGGGGCCTGGAGGCGTCCCCACCGGCGGCGCACCACCCGCCGCAGCCGGTGGAGGCGGTGCAGGTGCTGGAGACACCGCTGGTGCGCACCGACCAGGCGGCCTTCGTCGCCCGCCCCCTGGCGGAATCCCTACAGGAGCAGCTGACCTCCCGCGGTCTGGTGTGCACGCGACTGCGGATCGTCGCCCGCTGCGAGGACGGCACCGAGAAGGAACGCACCTGGCGGCACGACGGCGCCCTGTCGGTGGCGGATGTGGTCGACCGTATCCGCTGGCAGTGCGACGGCTGGATCACCGCGTCCCGGCTCGGGCAGGGGCAGGGCGGGGCGATCGTCGCGTTGGGTCTGCACCCGGTGCAGCTGATGCCGGCGGGGGAGTGGGCCCCGGCGCTGTGGGGCAGCGCCGGGGAGAGCGCCCGGCGCGCGGCCCGGGCACTCGCCCGAGCGCAGGGCCTGGGTGGGGAGGACGCCGTGCTGGTGCCCGCGCCCGTCGGCGGGCGGCTGCTGGGGGAGCAGGTGGAGCTGGTGCCGTGGCGCTCGGAACGGCCCGCCCCGCGTCCCGGTCCGTGGCCCGGCGCCCTGCCGCAGCCGCTGCCCGCGACGGTGTTCCGCACTCCGCCGCCGGTGGAGCTGCTGACCGGGCAGGGGGAGCCGGTGGTGGTCACCGCGCGGGGGTTGCTGTCGGGGGTGCCGCAGGTGCTGCGACTGTCCGCCGACAGCGCCCGGGCCCTGCACGCCCACGACGGGGCGGTCTCCCCCGGGGAGCTGACGGTCAGCGCCCACAGCGCCCCCACCGTGCTGGATGTGCGCTGGTGGTCGCCGCAGGCCCGGCGGGGAGCCCGACTGCAGCTGGTGGCGCGCACCGCCGCGCACAGCCTCGCCCTGGTGCTGCTGTCCGACGGGGGCCGCTGGGCGGTGGAGGGGATGTATGACTGAGCCGTGCACGCTCCCGCGGGAACGGCGCGCCCGGGGCCCACACGATCGGGGGCCACGATGAGCCGCTGGTTCCTGGGGCCCGCCGCCTGGTCGGACCTCGAGGCGGTGTTGTCGGACCGGCCGGTGACCGTGGCCGCACCCGTGCACGTCCACCGCACCGGGGTGCCGGAGACCCAGGACCCCTACCGGCCGGACCGGGACGTCCCCTACGCGGAGCTGCATGCCCACTCCCACTTCAGCTTCCTCGACGGCGCCTCCAGCCCGGAGGACATGGTCGAGCAGGCAGCACGACTGGGGCTGCGGGCCCTCGCCCTGGTGGACCACGACGGCCTGCCCGGGGCGGTGCGCTTCGCCCGGGCGGGGCGGGAGCACGGGGTCGCCACCGTCTTCGGGGCGGAGCTCACCCTGGGGCTGGAACCCGGGGCGCAGCAGGCGTCGGCCACACCGGTGCGGTCGGCGCCCCGCACCCAGGTGCCGGACCCGGTGGGGGAGCACCTGGTGGTGCTGGTGCGGGACGTCGACGGGTACCGCGCCCTGTCCGCCGCGATCGCCCGCGCCCACCTGGACAGTGAGGAGAAGGGACGCCCCCGGTACCGCCTGCGGGACCTCTCCCGCGCCGCCCGCGAGGGCCACTGGCTGATCCTCACCGGGTGCCGGAAGGGAGCGGTGCCGGCGGCGGTGCGGCCTCTGATCGCCCAGGGTCTCCTCCAGGAGGCCGCCGAGGCCGCCGCCACCGGGATCGAGCGTCTGCTGGACCTGTTCGGACGCGGCAACGTCGCGGTGGAGCTGCAGACCACCGGGGATCTGCTGGACGACGAGATCCACGACGCCCTGGTGCAGGGCGCCCGCCTGGTGCGGGAGCGCCACGGCCTGGACGAGCGGACCCTGCCGGTGCTCGCCACCACCGGCGCCCACTACGCCCACCCCGGGCACAAACGCCTGGCGGACACCCACGCCGCCCTGCGCGCCGGACTCAGCCTGTCCGAGGCCGACCCGTATCTCGCGGGACGTCTGGCGCATCTGCGCAGCGGCGAGGAGATGCGGGCCCTGCTGCCGCGCTACCCGCAGGCGGTGGCGACCGCCGCCCGCCTGGGGCAGGAGTGCGCCCTGGACCTCAGCCTGCTGGCGCCGGACCTGCCGCCGTACCCGGTGCCCGCCGGGCATGACGAGGCCTCGTGGCTGCGGGAGCTCACCGAGCGCGGTGCCCGGGAGCGGTACGGACCCCGCCCCGGCAGCGCCGACGCCCCCGCCGACGGCACCGAACGGGTGCCGGGGGCGTGGGCGCAGATCGACAGGGAGCTGCAGGTCATCATCGACCTGCATTTCCCCGGTTACTTCCTGGTGGTGCATGACCTGGTGGCCTTCTGCCGCCGTGAGGGCATCCTGTGCCAGGGCCGCGGCTCCGCCGCCAACAGCGCCGTGTGCTACGCCCTGGGCATCACCGCCGTGGAACCGGTGGGACACCACCTGCTGTTCGAACGCTTCCTCGCCCCGGAACGCGACGGCCCGCCGGATATCGACCTCGACATCGCCTCCGATCGCCGCGAGGAGGTCATCCAGTACGTGTACGAGCGGCATGGGCGGGAGTGCGCTGCGCAGGTCGCCAACGTCATCACCTACCGGGCACGCCTGGCGGTGCGGGACGCCGCCCGCGCCCTCGGGTATGACGTGGGGGCGCAGGATGCCTTCTCCCGGCAGATCGAGCGTTCCTTCACCTCGCTGCAGGACGCCACCGGTATCCCCGAGGACGTGGTGCAGCTGGCCCACCAACTGCGGGATGCCCCGCGCCACCTGGGCATCCACTCCGGGGGCATGGTGCTGTGCGACCGGCCGGTGATCGAGGTGTGCCCGGTGCAGTGGGCCGCCATGCCCGGCCGCACCGTGCTGCAGTGGGACAAGGACGACTGTGCCGACGCCGGGCTGGTGAAGTTCGATCTGCTGGGGCTGGGGATGCTCACCGCCCTGGATCACTGCCTGCGGCTGGTCGAGGAGTTCCACGGGCAGGAGTTCGCGCTGCACTCCCTGCCGCAGGAGGACACCGCCGTGTACGACATGCTGTGCGCCGCCGACAGCGTCGGGGTGTTCCAGGTGGAGTCCCGAGCGCAGATCTCCACCCTGCCGCGGCTCAAGCCGCGCTGCTTCTACGACCTGGTGGTGGAGGTGGCGCTGATCCGTCCCGGCCCGATCCAGGGCGGCAGCGTCCACCCGTACATCCGCCGCCGCAACGGGGAGGAACCCGTCACCTACATCCACCCGCTGCTGGAGAAGTCCCTGGGCCGCACCCTCGGGGTGCCGCTGTTCCAGGAGCAGCTGATGCAGATGGTGGTGGACGTCGCCGACTTCACCCCCGCCCAGGCCGACCAGCTGCGGCGGGCGATGGGCGCCAAACGCTCCACGGAGAAGATGCTGGCGCTGTCGGACGAGCTGTTCTCCGGGATGGCCCGGCACGGGATCGTGGGGGAGGACGCCCAACTGATCCACCGCAAACTGCTGGCGTTCGCGAACTACGGCTTCCCGGAGTCCCACGCCTACTCCTTCGCGTACCTGGTGTACGCCAGCGCCTACCTGAAATGCCACTACCCGGCGGCGTTCACCGCGGCGCTGCTGCGCTCCCAACCGATGGGGTTCTACTCCCCGCAGTCGCTGGTGGCCGATGCCCGCCGTCACGGGGTCCTCACCCGCGGGGTGGACATCCTGCACAGCGACGTGGAGACCACCCTGGAGCTGGATCCCGAGCACCGCCCGTACACCGTCCCCACTGATGAGCAGATCCGGGCCGAGCAGCTGCCCGCGCGCACCCAGGTGCAGGGGGAGCGAGCCGCCGCCGGGCCGGCGATCCGCCTGGGCCTGACCCAGGTGCGGGGGGTCGGGGAGGAGGCCGCCGAACGGATCGTCGCCGAACGGGAACGCGGCGGTGCGTATCGGTCGGTCCCGGACCTCGCCCGGCGGGTGCGTCTGACGGCCCGGCAGCTCGAGGCCCTTGCCACCAGTGGGGCGCTCGATGCTCTCGCGGGGTCGCGCCGGCAGGCCCTGTGGGCGGCCGGGGCGGCGGCGCAGGAATCCCCCGACACCCTCCCGCACCTGGCGGTGGGGGCGCGAGCCCCGATGCTGCCGGGCATGAGCGACGCGGAGCTCGCGGCGGCCGACGCCTGGGCCACCGGCATCACCCCCGGGGATCATCCGCTGTCGCTGCTGCGGGCGCAGCTGGGGGAGCGGGGCGTGCTGCCGATCAGCGCCCTGCGTGACGTGGAGGACGGCACCCGACACCAGGCGGCTGGGGTGATCACCCACCGTCAGCGGCCCGCGACCGCCAGTGGCATCACCTTCCTGGGCCTGGAGGATGAGACCGGGATGCTCAACGTGGTGTGCTCGAAGGGTTTCTGGTCCCGCCACCGCGCCGTGCTGCGCACCGCTCGCGCGGTGGTGCTGCGCGGCGTGGTGGAGAACAGCACGGGCGCGGTGAACCTGGTGGCCGACGGCGTGCAGGTGCAGCCCCTCGACGTCGCCTCCACCTCCCGTGACTTCTGCTGACCACGTCGGACGCCCGCCACACCTCGTACGGCGTCAGCGGGTTTCGTGTCCGGCTCGGGGGTTGGGGTGGCCTTCGGTGTCGGGGGTGCGGTCGGGGACGATGGGTTCGGGGGGCTCGGTGGAGTTCGGGTTCACGAGCCGGGATTCGAGGGAGTTGGAGTAGAGGGGGACGGGGGTGGAGTCGATGGTGATGGTGCCGTCGATGTCCTGCCAGGGGCCACCGTTGACGGAGTACTGTCCGGCGAACGTGGTGGTCAGGGTGATGTCATACCAGCCCTCGGTCTCGTAGTAGTAGGCGACCTCTTCAGACGGGTAGGGCTTGCCGCGTTTGGTGGTGGTGATGGTGGCGCCATCACCCATCGACCAGGTGTAGGAGACGGGGATCGCTCGGACCTGGACGGGAGTGCCCAGCAGCGTGGTGTCGAGAATCTGATCGGTGGGTTCGACGTACAGGACGGTGGGGGAGTTGACCGGGATCCACCCGGCCTCCGGGCCCGCATGCGGCACCAACGGTTCGACGGGCAGGCGAGCGAAGTCCTCCTGTGTCACCGTGATCACCACCGGCGCCCCCGCCCCCGCCACACCGCCAGTGCTGCCGGGTTGTCCGGGGGTGACACACCGAAACCCCAGGTCACTGGTCGCGCCAGTCGCGACCTCCGTCCGCGTCCCCCTTTGCGAATACGCATCCGCCGCGGCCCCCGAGGCACCGGGCTGCGGGATGCCCACGACATCGGTGCCGGTCAGCCGCCACCGGGCCTGGCCCTGCGCCTCACAACTCCCCGGCGCGAACCCACACTCCCCGGCCTCCGAACACTCCGGAGTCACCGCCTCCTCACGCTCCCACCACGTCGTAAACGCCGGAGGACGACGCGCCGCGGTGGACGCCGACGCCGAGTCGGATCGTTCACTATGTGCTGGCGCCGAGGAAGGCTTCTGCAGGTCGATGTCCTGATAAACGTTGACTGCAACCCGCCGCCCATCGATGTGGGATGAGATCCCGCTTGATCCTGTTCCGGATTCACGAAGATCGCTCGGAACAGATTCTACGCCAAAGGGGTTGATTGCTGGCCTAGGGGCAGCGGAAGCCCAAGGTAAGTAACCTGATACCGCCAGATAAGGCGTCGCACAGAGAAGGGTGGCGGTGATCAATGCCAGCCGTGGCAACAGGAAACATCGAGTGGTCATAGATCGCGCACCTCGGCACCTCCACCCGACACCATCCAGGACCCATCCACCCACTTCAAGGCAGTGAGGAACGTATATTCCTCTCGCGTTGCCTCACTCCCAGGGTTGGGCTCCGAGGCGAGGTGCACAATTTCTACCACGTATGTCGCCTGAAAATCGTCGATGTCGCGCGTAGGTTCGCCGATATCACTAGAGATTGGTCGGATTTCGACGGCCCGCCAGAGCTCGTCTGCCCCCCTGGTCTTCTCGATGTCCTGAAACACACCCGCACAATTCAGACATGACTCCAGCGCCAGTGCTTCAGCATCCTCGGTCTGGCCGGTCTGGTAGCCCCAGAGGATCAGGTCCCAGTAGTACTTCGAAACCTGCTCCGCGCCTTCCTGGGTGTGTTGGTCCATGCCCGGGTAGTCCTTGGGGTCGGGCTTGGGGATGTTCGCGACGACGGTTCCGCCGCCATCGGATGCACCACCGCTGGTAGTGCCGCCGCTATCGCTCGGTGCGCCCGGGGTCGTCTCTACGTCGCCGTCAGAGGTGGCGGGGAAGTCCGAGACCACCGTCGGGGGAAACGTGGCAGCGTCCCTCGAGCTCTCCCCACCACAGGCCGCAACACCCAGCATCACGACCCCCGCCAGCGCAACAGCCCCCAGACGGCGCACCCCACCCTGCCGACGCCGGTCGGCCCACGTCGGGAGAGGCGTCTCCTGGGCAGAGACAGCGGCCATGGTCGTTTCAACGCTCAGCGGGGGCATCACGAAGTCCTCGAGATCGGCGACGGGTCCGCTCAGCAGCCTAGCCAGACCTGACCCCCGGCACATCGGCCGAAGGTGCTCTGTGGACAACCACGGCCGAGACCGGCCCCGGCGCGTTCACCGGGGCCGATCATCGTCTCATGCCACCGCGGGCTCGCCGACTCCCACATCGGCCGGCAGCATCCGCCGACGCGAGACCATCATGCTCGTCGCGAGGAATGCTCCCAGGCCCCACGCCGCCATGCCCAGCAGGACCGGCACCAGCGGCACCGACGCCCCACCGAGCAGGCCGTGGCCCAGACCGCGCGCCACCACGGACAACGGCAGCAGATCCGCCACCACCCGCAGCGCCGCGGGGGCCGTCTCCACCGGCAGCACCCCCACGAGGGTCACCAGCTGCAGCATGAGCAACAGCAAGGCGAGGATTCGGCCCAACCGGGCCCCGGCCACCACCAACATCGCCTGGTGCAGGGCAGTGAGCATCACCGCCCCGGCCATGGCGACCAGTAGCGTCGCCGCCACAGAGGACGGGCGCACATCCACGGCGCTGAGCACGGCCACCGCGAGGGCGGCCTGGACCAGGCCCAGGAGTGCTGCGGGAGCCAAAGACCGCAGCGCCGCCATGGGCGCCGACACCGCCGTGTCGAGGTCACGCCGGGCCAGCGCCGGCAGCAGCAGGAACGTCGTGAACGCGCCGACCCACAGCGCCAGAGGCGCCACCGCAGCGAAGATCCCGGTGGCCGGGCCCTCGACGGCGTTCGCCCTGCTCGACAGGGTCGTGACGGGACGGGCGGCCATCTGCGCCATGCGTTCCCGTTCGGCGGCATCCGCCGTGGGCACCTGGTCGGCACCCTGATGGAGTCCGTCGGCGAGCTGACCGGCACCATCGGCCAACTCGTCGGTGCCATCGGCGAGCTGCTGGCCGCCGTCGGCCAGCTGCTGCGATCCCTCTGCCAGCTGATCGGAGCCGTCCGCCAGCTGGTCGGAACCGTCCACCAGCTGATCTGCGCCGTCGGCCAGGCCCTCCGCCCCGGTGGTCAGTTCACCGCTGCCGGCGGCGAGCTGGTCGGTGCCCTCGGCGAGACGGTCCGCCCCGTCGGCGGAGGCACGGGTGCCCTGCGCGAGCTGATCGGCACCCGTGGCGAGCTGCCCGGCTCCGGTGGCGGCGTCGTCGGCCCCCTGGGCGAGGTCTCGGGCACCGCCCGCGAGCTGCTGGGCGCCGTCATCGAGTTGGACGACGCCCCCGGACAGCTGCCTGGCACCACCCGCGAGCTGGCGGGCACCGTCGGCCGACTGGGAGGTGCCGTCGGCGAGCTGCTGGGCGCCGTCCGCGAGGGGACCCGCGCCCTGCTCCAGGGCCACCAGGCCGTCCCGCAGGCCGGTGATGCCGTCGACCAGCTGCGGGGCGGCTTCCGCGCTGGCGCGTGCCCCGGTGGCGAGCTGCTCGGACCCCTCGACCAACCCTGGGGTGTCCCCGCCGCCGTTCAGGGCCTGATCGAGCCCCTGGGCGTAGGCGGCGGTGCCGTCGGCACCGGCGATCAGCCCGGGTTGATCCGCGCTGCCCAGCGCCGTCTCCAGCCCACCCGTGTACTGGGTCAGAGCCTGCACCTGCGCGCAGTAGGCCGGGTCGGCGCCGCTGGTGGCGCACGTGGCGGCCAGCTGTTCCGCCAGGGGGGCGAGGCCCGGGTTCAGGGCGGTGCCGTCACCGTGCACCAGGCCGTCGACCTGGTGGAGACCATCGGCGACCTGCCCGGAGGTGGCGACCAGGCCGGGGTTCTCCCCGGCCCCGTCACCGCTGACGATCTGCTGATCGACGGCGGCGATCCCGTCACGCAACTGCTCAGCCCCGGTGGCGAGCTGGTCGGCGCCGGCCACCAGGCCGGGGTTCTGGGCGGTGCCGTCCCCGGCGACACCCTCGGCGAGCTGCTGGGCACCGGGCACCAGGCCCGGCTGGTCCTCGGTGCCGCTGAGGCCGTCGCGCACCTCGGCGGTCCCGGAGGCGACCTGGTCGGCCCCGGTCGACAGCTGATCGAGACCGGTCGCGAGCTGGTCGGCGCCGGTGGCCAGGTCGGAGGCTCCGGTCCGCAGGCGGGCGGTGCCGTCGGCGAGACCGCCCGCACCACCGGCGACCTGGTCGGCGCCGCCGGCCACCGCAGCGAGACCCCCGGAGAGGTCACGGGTCCCGGTGGCGAGCTCGTCACCACCGTCGGCGAGCTGGTCGAGGCCACCGGCGAGCTGGCCGGTACCGTCGGCGGTCTGCTGCACCCCGTCGTCGAACCGGCGCATGCCGTCCGCGTACTGGTCGGCACCATCGGCGTACTGGTCCACGCCGTCGGCGTACTGGTCCGCACCCTCGGCGTACTGGCCGACGCCGTCGGCGAGATCCTGCGCTCCATCAGCGGACTGCCGGGCCCCCTGGGAGAGGTCATCCGCGCCGCCGGTGAGGTCGTCGGCGCCGTCGGCGGCCTGCTGGTATCCGGCCTGGATGTCGTTGAACCCGACGTACACCCCGTCGAGATACTGCTCGGTGAGACCGGTGCCGAGGGTGCGGGTGGCGGCCTCGGCGATCACCGTGCCGATCACCCCGTCGAGGGCGCCGGAGGAGTCGTCGGTGAGGACCTCGATACGGGCCTGGCGGGCATCGGGGGTGCCGAGGGTGCCGAGGCGGTCGCTGAAGTCGGCGGGGATGATGATCACCGCGGCGTATCGACCCGAGCGCAGACCGGCACGGGCCTCCGTCTCATCGGTGAGCGTCCAGTCGAAACCGGCGGTCTCACCGTCGGCGACCTGCTCCTCGAGGTCCTGCCCGGCGTCGCCGTCACGTCCGCCCGCGTCGGAGGCCCCGCCGGCGTCGGAGGCCCCGGAGGTGCCGGCCGTCATCGCGGAGGCGTCGGCGGGGCGGGTGAGCCCGGCGGTGAGCAGACGACCGAACGGCACGAACTGCTCCTCGCCGTCGGGGGTGGTGAGGGTGGTGCCGCGGTCGAGGTTCACCACGGCGGCGGGAACCCGGTCGAGGGCGTCGGCACGGCCGGACAGGCCCCACACCCCGATCCCGGCGACGAGCAGCGGGACCAGAGCGGCGAGGATGACCAGCGGGGACCGCAGGCGGTTCATGCGCGGACTCCTTCTGCAGAGGCGATCGGGATGGGGGAGGAGGCATCAGCGGGCCGGTGGCGGAGCACCGGGAGGGTCTGCACCGGGATCCGCAGCTCCCGCAGGGCATCGACAAGCGCCGCGGCGGATCCCGTGTCACCGCCGACGACGACCGTCGCGCCATGGTCGAGGGCGCGCTGCAGCGCGGCGGCGAGTTCCGGTGCCTGCGCACTGTCTCCGGGGCCGGTGAGGAGGACCGTGCGGCCGCGCAGCTGCGCCGGCCGCAACCGCTCCAGCTGGGCCGCGGTGGGGTCACTGACCCAGTGGGTGCGGGCGCGCAGGCGGTTCGCGTCGACGGGGGAGAGGCGGTCGGCCACGGCCACCATGCCGCCCTGCGGGAGCACGCGGCCGGCGAGCAGTCCCAGGGCGGTGCGGCGCGCGGAGACGTCGTCCCCGGTGAGCACCAGGACGGTGCCCTCATCGACCCGGGCGTCCAGGGGCGCGAGGCCGGGGGCGCGCACCCCCTCGAGGCGGATGCCGACGCCCGGGTTCTCCCGCCGCCACCGGTCGTGCTCCAGCAGCCCGACGAGACCCTCACCCTCCACGTCCACAGACGGCAGCACCCGATCCAGGGCGCGCGGCATGTGCCAGGCGCGGTCGCCCAGCAGCGCCAGGACCGCCGGCACCAGGGTCATGCGCACGACGAAGGCGTCGACCGCGATGCCGACGGCGAGCGCCAGCGCGATCGGCTGGATCATGAAGGTGCTCTCGGGGATGAACGAGGTGAACACCGAGATCATGATCAGGGCCGCGGCCACCACCACGGAGGCACTGGCGGTGAAGCCCTTCTCCACCGCCTCGCGGGCACCGGCCCCGTGCACGTACTCCTCGCGCATGCGGGTCACGAGGAACACCTCGTAGTCCATGGCGAGACCGAAGAGCACACCCATGGTGATGATCGGCATGAACGCGATGACCGGGCCGATCACGTGGACGTTCAGGGTCTCGTTGCCCCAGCCGTGGAGGAACACCAGGCTGACGGCACCGAAGGCCGCCCCGAGGGACAGCAGGAAACCGAGGGTGGCCTTCAGCGGCACCCACAGAGACCGGAACACGATCGTCAGCAGCACCAGCGACAGCCCGACCACGAACAGCACGAACGGCAGCATCGCCGCCGTCAGCTTCTGCGTGATGTCGATGCCGGCGGCGGCCTGCCCGGTGACGGTGAGGTCAGTGACGCCGAGCTCCTCCTCCCAGGCGGGGCGGTCGGCGCGGATCCGGTCGACCAGCTGCGTGGTGGCGGGGTCGTTCGGACCGGTCGTGGGGATCACGACGACCACCGCCATGTCGGCGCCGCGGTTGGGGGTGGCCAACTGCACCTCCTGGACTCCATCCAGGGCCTCCAGGCGGGAGGACAGATCGTCGACGGTGCCGAGGGGGTCGGTGGAGGTGATGATGTCCGCGGTGACCAGGAGCGGCCCGTTGTATCCGGCCCCGAAGCGCTCGGTGATGAGGTCGTAGGTCTGGCGGGCGCGGGTGTCGGGCCGTTCGGTGCCGTTGTCGGGCAGGGCCAGACGCAGATCCTTCGCCGGCACGGCGAGGGCACCGAGCCCCACCAGCACCAGGACGATGGTGAGGGTCGGCACCGCGGTGACGAGCCGCACCCAGCGGGAGGCGAGGCCGCGCCGGCCCGGATCGGGGGACGCGGCGTGGGTGCGGCGGGCGCGCGGGCGCATCCGCTTGCCGGCCAGCCCGAAGAGCGCCGGCAGCAGCGTGACCGCCAGGGCCACGGCCACGGCCACGGTGAAGGCGGAGGCCAGACCCATCACGGTCAGGAAGGGGATGCCGGTGAGAAACAGACCCACCAGCGCGATGATCACCGTGAGGCCGGCGAAGATGACGGCGCTGCCGCTGGTGGCGACGGCGCGGGCGGCGGCCTCCTGCGGTTCCAGACCGTCACCCAGCCCGTCGCGGTGGCGGGTGACGAGGAACATGGCGTAGTCGATGCCGACGGCGAGGCCGAGCATGATCGCGAGGGTGGTGGTCACCGAGGGGATCGCCACCCCGGCGGCGAGGGCCAGCACCGCGCTCATCGCCACGACGATGCCGGTGAGGGCGGTGACCACCGGCAGCGCGGCGGGAAGGATCGCGCGGAAGGTCACGGTGAGGATGACGATCGCGGCGATCAGACCGATCACCTCGGCGATGCTGAACGGCAACGTGGTCGCCTGCAGCAGCTGCCCCCCGAGATGGGCCTGGAGCGGGGCGTCGACGCCGTCGACGATCTCCTCGAGCTGCGGCACGGTGGTGGTGGGGAACTCCCCGAGGCCGCCCTCCAGCTGCACGTTCGCGATGATCGCTGTGCCGTCGGAGGAGACGGTGCCGGGGGTGAGGTCATCGAAGGGATCGGGGGCGGCGACCACGCCCTCGACCTCCGCGGCGCGGCCCATGATCGCGCCGACCTCCTCGGCGTGATCCGCGATGGGACTGCCGTCCGTGGTGGTCAGCACCATCTGGCCGCTGGTGCCGCTCATCTCCGGCAGACGCACGGCGAGGGTGTCCAGACCCTGCTGTGCCTCCGTGCCGGGGATCTCCAGGGCCTCCTCGAACCGACCACCGAGCCCCAGGGCCAGCGCGCCGAGGATCAGGGCGATCAGTGTCCAGACGCCGATCACCCGCCATGGCCGCGCGGCGGCGGCGCGTCCGAGCCGGTACAGGGTGGAGGACATGCTTCCCCTTCGTGGTCGTAACCGGTGCAGCCGGACCGGAGGTCGGGCCTCCAGGGACGAGTCCGGCTCACCGGGTCGATGCATTCCCGCATCGCCGATGCACGAATGTATCCTACGATGCAGTCCTGTATCGAGGGGTCTGCTGGGATGTGAGGAGAGAGCCGTGACCGACATCTTCGAGGCGGCGGGGCAGGAGAGCCCGCGGGGTCGGGCCGCCACCCGGATGCGGTTGGTCCGCGCGTCCCTGCCGGTGTTCGTGGAGAAGGGCCTGGATGCCGCGACGATCGATGACCTCGTCTCCGCCGCCGGGTTCACACGGGGCGCTTTCTACTCGAACTTCTCCTCCAAGGAGGAGCTGTTCGACGCCCTGTTCGAGACCGTCACCGACGAGGTCTGCGCTCTGGTGCGCGACAGTGTGCCGCAGGAGCCGCGCGGCCTGTCCGATCAGCCGTCGGGGCTGCGGGCCGACCAACCGATGGTCGATGTCTTCGCCGCCATCCGCCCCTTCGGCCGGCAGTGGTACCTGCTGTATTCCGAGGCCGTCTCCCATGCGCTGCGTTCCGACAGCGCCCGCGAGCGCCTGGCGGCGCAACGCGGTCGCCTGCAGGCGGAGATCGCGCACACCCTGGAGCGCGGCATGGCGGCAACAGGGGACCGCCCACTCATTCCGCTGCCGTCGCTCGCCGAGCTCGTCATCGGCATCTACGTGGATCTGATGGTGCGCGAGCACCTGCAGGGCGAGGACGTCACCGACATCGCCCCGGAGCTGATCCTCGGGAGCCTGCGGGCCTTCGTCGACGGCCCCGGGCCCTGCACCCGACACGCCGAGGGCACCGCTGCACCGGCAGGGGAGTGACGGGCACCACTATCCTGAGGGCGCGCAAGGCTCCCCGCGCGTCTTCCCCTTCCCCAGGAGCCCGTATGCCCCGCTACGCCCCCCGGCATCTCGCCCCCGCCCCCTCGCTTCCCGACCCCCGCCGTCGTCATCTCTTCCGCACCGGTGCCGCCGCCACGACGGTCGCACTCGGTCTCGGCGCGACCCTCGCCGCCTCGGCCGCGCAGGCGACCCCCGCCCCGGTCCATCCGACGGTCGGTCCGCGCGATGGCCGCATCCACGGTCAGGACGTCTCCGGCTGGCAGGGTTCGGTTGACTGGCGGGCCGAGGTGGATAAGGGTTCCCGGTTCGCGTATGTCAAGGCGACCGAGGGACGCACCTGGGTCTCCGACGCCTTCCGGGAGCAGTACCGGGGAGCCGGCCGCGCCGGTCTCGTCCGCGGCGCCTACCACTTCGCTCGGCCCGATTCCGGCGATCCCGTCGCGCAGGCCGACCATTTCCTCGAGGTCAGCGGGGGATGGGAGCCCGACGGCCGGACCCTGCCCGGCGTTGTGGACCTCGAGGCCTTCCCGGGCCTGCCCGCGAATTACGGTCTCAGCCGTCAGGAGATGCGGCAGTGGATCGCGGACTTCTCCGAGCGCTACCGCTCCCAGACGCATCGCCGCCCGGTGCTGTACACCAACCGGTACTGGTGGGCCGACTGCGTGGGGGAGTGGACCCTGAAGAACTCCCCGCTGTTCCTCGCCGCCTACAGTCGGCGCGAGCCCACGGCGCTGCCGGGCACCTGGTGGGGCTGGGAACTGTGGCAGTACTCCGACCGCGGTCCCTTCGCCGGCGATTCGAACGTCTTCTTCGGCACTGAGGAGCAGTTCGAGCGGTTCGTCGGTGAGGTCGACTACGGCGCCGTCGGCATCTGAGGTCCGTTACTGTCCGTTAGGGTTCGGGCATGACCATGCACCACCCTGCCCCTTCCGTCCCCGCGCCCGGGTCTGGACGCCCGGTCGGCGCCGTCTACGCCGACCGGGGGCACTCGAACCTGGACATCCTCACCGCGCTGTTGTCGGTCGTCGTGATCCTCTCGGGGATCGGCGGCGGCAAGGCCGTCGATTTCGGCACCATCCCCGGCACCGGGATCCACCTGCTCACCGACGGCGCGTTCTTCCTCTTCCCCCTGGCCTACATCCTCGGCGACATCATCACCGAGCTGTACGGGCCCCGTGCCGCCCGCCGCGCCGTGCTCACCGGCTTCGTCATGAGCGTGCTGGCTGTCGTCGTGTACTGGGTCGTCATCGCCCTGCCCGGGCTGGATGACGACTTCGGCCGCGCCAAGCAGTCGGCACTCGAACTCGCCGTCGGCCCGCTGTGGCAGATCGTCCTCGCCGGCGTCGTCGCCTACCTCGTGGGTCAGTTTCTGAACTCCACCGTCCTGGCCCGGATGAAGGAGCGCCGCGGGGAGCGCGGCCTGATCGCCCGCCTGTTCACCTCCAGCGGCCTCGGCGAATTCGTCGACACCGCGATCTTCTGCACCATCGCCGCACCCGTCATCGGCATCACCACGGTCGGCGGCTGGCTCACCTACACCCTGTTGGGCTTCGTGTGGAAGGTGGCCGTGCAGTACCTCGCGATCCCGGTGACGGCCACCGTCATCCGTGTCCTCAAGCGTCTGGATCCCAGCTACCAGCGGCGCCTGGCCGAGCAGCAGGGGAGTGGCACACCGGCGCCGGCGGCCACGGCCTGACCCACCGCACCTCTACGCTCCGGCGACCCGTCGCACCGACCCCCTCAGGCGGCCCCCGCCTCCAGCAGCCGCAGGTCGCGCGCCACCACACGTCCTCGATGCAGCACGATGCGATCCTCGGGGCGGTCCATCACGGCGGCCGTGAGGTGCTCCGCACCGATCAGCACCAGGTCGGCGCGATCACCGGGGGAGAGGCCCGGTCGGTCCGAGGTGCCCCGAAGCCGCTCCAGCCCACGGTCCATGATGCTCGCGCCGCCCCGCGTGGCGATCGCCAGGCAGTGGGCGATCAGCTCATCGGCTCGATACCCATGGGTGAAGGCGAGCTGCCAGGTGCGATCCAGCAGATCGGCGTTGCCGTAGGGGGACCAGTAGTCCCGCTGGCCGTCCTCGCCGAGGCCGACGCGGATCCCCGCCTGTGCCATCTCCTCCAGCGGCAACGTCTGCCGTCCGCCGGGGGCGACGGTGGCGGTGGCGATGTCGGCCTCCGCCATCTTCTCGATCACCGCGGAGGTCTGGACCGCCGTGCCGTCCCACAGTCCATATCCGTGGGAGATCACCACCTGTCCCTGCATTCCCAGAGCTTTCGTGCGTTCGATGATCAGCTCGGCGGAGAAGCGCCCGAGATCTCCGGGTTCATGCAGGGGGATGTCGATCGGCCGGTAGTATTTCTCGGCCAGGCCGAACACGATGTCGAGGTGGCGGACAGGATCGCGATCCAGGGCGCACGGGTCGATCCCGCCGACGACGTCGGCGCCGCCGCGGATCGCCTGCTCCAGGATGGCGGGGGAGCCGTCCTCCCGCAGGAGCCCGGCCTACGGGAACGCGACGATCTGCAGGTCGCACTGGTCACGGTGATTCTCGCGGGCGGCGAGTACCGCCTCGAAGCGCTCCCACCGGGCATCCACATCCACCTGGGCGAAGGAGCGCACGCGGGTGGTGCCGCGGGCGATCATCAGCGAGAGGTGTGATCGACCCGCTCGGCGATCGGATTCCCGGCGTCGCGCCAGTTCTCGCGGTCGTTCAGCATCATGCCCCAGACGCCCGGGCGGCCCGTGTGCTCACGGAACGGCAGTCCGAGACGTGTGGAATCCAGGTGGACGTGCACGTCGGAGAACGCGGGGATCAGCAGGCGATCCTCGCCGTCGAGATCCTCGGAGCCGATCTGGCGGGCTGGATCGTGCGCGAGAACCTCTGCGATGCACTCGCCGTCGAGCCGCAGATCCACCGACTCCTGACCCCAAGGACGAACACGCGTGATCCACATGGCTCCACCGTCGATCACCCCGGACACGCCGCGCAACCCACACTGCGTGGTCCGGGCACGGGTCGGCGGTCGAGCCGCGGCTGACCCGGCACCACCCCCGTAGCGCCGATAATGTACGTTATGTCAAGTATACCGGAGGGAGCGGCGCGCGGGACACGCTCACCCGCCGCCCCCACGATCCCCCGGCTCCTGGTCGCCGACGACCCCGGTCGGTGCGGAGTCACAGATCCACGCCATGCGGGCCCGGCAGTTCCTCACCTCGGCCCGTCGCACGTCACGCCGTGGCGAACGGGAATCGCGCGAAGGCTCGGTCGGCGTCGCGCTGCGCGACGGCGGGCCACCGCCCGAACGGTTCCACGACCAGTCGGCGTCTTCCGGTGGATCCGGCGCGGTTCCAGCGGCCGACGATCTCACCGCGTCGCACGATGCTGCGCTGGAACACCCCGTTGTTCCCGGGCACCAGCAGCGGATGATGCTCCGCCTGCACATGATCGGTGCGGTCGCGGTAGCCGAGCACGAACTCATCGAAACCCGGCAGCAGGAACAGACGGTCCGCCTGGCTGCCGAGCTGCTGCACCCGCTGCGTGAGACCCGGCGCCTGGAAACGCATCTCCCCCGCTGCATCCGGCCCGGCGTCCTCGACGTCATCGCGGATCAGCGAGAACGCCCGCCGCAGCAGCGTGAGCGGCAGTTTCGTGAACCATGCCGCATCACGCAGGGTCGCGGGGCCGCGGCTGAGAAGGTACCGGCGCAGCAGCTCCGCCGCGGCGGCGGTGCGGTCCCCGTCGAACCGCCCCTCGAGGTCGCTGCCGGTGGGCAGCCACTGCGCGGCGAGGACCACATGGTGATCGCGGCCATCGGTCGGCCCGTACGCGGCGACGCCGGTGGAGATGAGGTGGACCAGCAGGTGGTACCCGCATCCACCGGCCACGGGCACACCGCCCTCCTCCCAGGCGGCGAACAGGTCGGTGCGGGAGATCACCCCGGCGCCACTCCCCTGCGTCTCCCTCTCGCGGGCCGGCTCACCGGTCAGTGCTGTCTCCAGGATCTCCCGGGCGCGGTGCACATGCTCGTCGGTGAGACCGAGGCCGGGGCGGCGGGCGATCGCCGCCCGGATCGGCCCGTCCGCGCACAGCTGCGTCATCCAGGCGAGGTCCTCTGCGGCGACCACGAACACGGTGCCGCGCATCGGGTAGCCGCGCACGATTCGCCCGGCGGCGAACTCCTCCACGACGGCGCCGACCCCACCGTCCGCCGGCTCCCCGCTCTCCAGGGAGCACCGCAGGGCGAGTGAGGCGATCACCCCGGGCAGGTCCTGTCCCTGTGACGCCCCGAACGCCCGCGCCACCTCCAGCGGGGTGCGGAAGGGCCGGTCCACCAGCCCCTGGGCGACGAGGCGTGTGCGCGCCAGCTCCCGGTTCACCATGTCGCGATCGTCATGTCGTCGTCAGCCCTGCCGGTGGTGGGCCGTCAGTCGGGCTCGGCGACGGTGCAGAGGCACACCCGATTGCCCTGCGCGTCCGCGAGCACGGTGAAGCTCGGTGCGGAGGAGTCGTCCTCGATCGTGCCACCGGCGGCCACGGCGGCGCGGATCCGCTCGGGGACCTCCTGCGGGCCGAGCCACAGATCCAGGTGGAAGCGCTGCGGTGGGACGCCCTTGTCCTCGCTGGGCTGGAACCACAGCGTCGGCAGCTGCCCGGTGGGGTCGACGATCTGGTCCCCGTCGATGGCACCGGCATCACCGGTGAGCACGGCGGCCCAGAAGGGGGCGATGGCGTCCTGGTCGTGGGTGTCGAGGGACAGCTCGACGGTGCGCACCTGGTCCGGCTGCGCACTCACGTCCCTCTCCCGCGCCAGCTCGCTGATGCGCTCTGCGGCCCGCAGGTCGCGCTCGGTCACCCCACCGGCGTCATGGCTGATGAGCGTGACGCCCACGTGGGTGAAGGTGAGGGTGATGTCCGGGTGGTGGTTCATCTCCTCGGCGATCTCGCCGATGGCGTCGACCAGGTCGAGGCCGCGGCGGAAGGTGCGGGTGCGGAAGCGGGCGTGCAGCCCGGTGGGGGCACCACGCCAGTGGTCGAGTCCGGCGCGGTCGAGGGCCTCACGCAGTGCCTGTCCGGAGAGCGTCGTCATGGGGCCACTCTTCCACCCGCCGCCGAGTGCGTCCATGGGGCCTGTGGCCTGCGACGATCAGCGGCGCGGCCGCCGCACTCGGGTGACGCGCGCGGTCGTCGCCTCCGGATCCTGCACGGCCACGGCACCCTCGTCCTGCGCGATCACGGCCTCCCGCAGGTACGGCATGGCGAACTCGACGTAACCACGTCCGGCGGGGCGGATCACGCCCTCCCGGATCAGGCGATCGCGGTGGACGCCCTGGTTGTTGCCGTCCACCCCGATGCGCTGGGCGATGTCGGAGACCTGACTGGGTCCGTCGTCCTCGGCCATGGCGCGCAGGTACGCGCGCTTGAGCCCGACGATGCCCCGAAGCACCGGGGCGTGGACGTTGCGTCCCATCTCCGCGATCACCTCGTCACGCACGGCGGTGACGTCCTCGAGGGCGATCTCCTGTTCCGTTCCGGCGTGGTCCCAGGCGCGGGCCCCGACGAGCTGGATCAGGTACGGGTAGCCCTGGGAGATCTCCCCCGCCGCCACGGCGGCCTCCGGGGAGATGGTGCGGGAGGTGGAGGCGACGGTCTCGCGGATCACCTCACTGGCGGCGCCGACATCCACACTGTGCAGTTCGTTGCGGCGAGCGCGCCGCAGGAAGGTGGTGCCGTCGTCCTGCAGCAGCGCATCGATGCCCTTGGACAGCCCCGCCGCCGCGAACGCGACGTGACGCCCACGGGAGATCTGATGCTGCAGGCGCTGCGCGAGCTCATACAGCTGCGGGGCGGAGACGGCCTGGATCTCATCGGCGACCAGCAGCAGTCCCCGTCCCGCCTCGGTGAGCAGCTGGGCGGCGCGGTCGAGCAGCACCCCCCAGGGTTCGTCCGACCAGGGGTAACGGTCGATGACATCCCGACGGGCGTTCACCCCGACCGGGCCGACGGTGCCGCCGGCGCCCGTGATCCGGCCGACGGTCGCCGAGGGATCCAGGGAGCGCAGCTCCCCCACCAGCCGGTCGCGCAGCTCATCGGTGAAGGACTGCGAGCTGGTGTACAGCGGGATCGTCAGCCAGCCGAGGTCCTCCGCGACGGCCGCGAGCTGGTTGAGCAGCACCGTCTTGCCGGTGCCGCGGGCCCCGGAGATGAGCACCACGCGGTCCCCCGTCCGACCCTCCCGCAGGGCGCGCTCGAAGTCCTCCACCGGGGTCCCCGCAACCGCGACCACCAGCGGCGTCTGACCGAAACCCGGGGTAAAGGGGTTCAGCTCCGCCGGGTCGGTCGAGCGCGGAGCGCGGTCGTTCCCGGTGGATGCGGGGCGTCGGGCAGCGGCCATGCCCCCACTCTAAGTCTTGTTATGTTTTGTTAGCAAGGTGGTGGGGTGTCGTCCGGTCCCCATGCGGTGGGCGGAGGAGCCTGCCGCGCCACCGCCCGCACATCGTGTTCACTGGTGCGGTGCCCCCACTCCCCTCCCCTCTGCTCGACCTGCTCTCCTCCGTCGGACCGGGCACGCTGGCACTGCTGCTGCTCGCGACCCTCGTCGCCGGTTGGGTCGATGCGGTGGTCGGAGGCGGAGGTCTGGTGCAGCTCCCCGCGCTGCTCATGGGCCTTCCCGCGCAGGCGTCGACCGCTGCGGTACTCGGCACCAACAAGCTCGCCAGCGCCGCCGGCACCAGCGTCGCGACCGTCTCCTACCTGCGGCGGGTGCGGCCCGTCGCCGTGGTCGCGATCCCCCTGGTGATCTGCGCGGGCGTCGGCAGCGCGGCCGGGGCGGCCCTTGCGAGCCTCATCCCCCGCGCCGCCATGTCCCCGGTGGTGCTGGTGGTGCTGATCGGGGTCGGCGCGTACACGCTGCGTCGCCCCGCCCTCGGTCTGGTGCACGCCCCGAGCGTCCACGGCCGCGAGGCCGCCCTCCGGGCCGCGGCGATCGGCGGCGGCGTCGGCCTGTATGACGGGGCGCTCGGTCCCGGCACCGGCAGTTTCCTCATCCTGGCGATGGTGGCGCTGCTCGGGTTCGGGTTCCTCGAGGCCAGCGTCCACGCGAAACTCGCGAACCTCACCACGAACCTCGCCGCGTTGGCCGTCTTCGGTGTATCCGGCGAGATCCTGTGGCTGCTCGGCGCTCTGCTCGCCGCCGCCAACATCACCGGTGGTCTGCTCGGTGCGCGCCTGGCCCTGCGTCTCGGCTCTGGGTTCGTGCGCACGGTGTTCCTCGTGGTGGTGGCGGTGCTGGCGCTGCGTCTCGCGGCCGACTCCGCCGCCCTGCTGCCCGACGGCCTCGCCCCCTGGCGCGCCTGACCGCGATCCGACGACTCCCGGTCCGTGCCTGCGGCGCGGTCGCGGACCTACCCGGAATAATCGGGGGCCTCGGGCGGTTGACCCCTGCGGAAGGCCCGCCCGAGGGACGGCGGTGACGACCCAGGAGGAGACATGACCGATCCCACCACCCTCTTCAGCTACGAGAAGCACGTGGACTCCCGCACCCTGCGCGGTGAGACCCTCGTCGTGACCCTCGGGGCCTTCGGCGACACCGGCGCCGCACGCGCCCTGCTGGATGATCACGTCCTGAACACCCTGCCGAACCGGGTGGTGGGCCGCCTCGACATGGACCAGGTGTTCGACTACACCGGTCACCGGCCGCAGGTGGTGCTCGCCAGGGACCGCTTCACCGACTACGAGAAGCCGGAGGTGCTGCTGCACGAGGTGACCGCTCCCGATGGCCAGCCCTTCTTCCTGCTCACCGGCCCCGAGCCGTCCTTCCAGTGGGAGCGCATCGCCTCCGCGATGCGGATCGTCACCGAGCAGATCGGCATCCGCCGCACCCTGCTGGTGAGCGCGTTCCCCGCCCCCGTGCCGCACACCCGCGACCTGCACGTGACCCGCTGGGCCGGCGATCCCGCCGACATCGTCGTGCACCGCCCCATGCCCACGGATTTCCGCCTGCGCAGCAGCTTCAACGCCGTCCTGACCATGCGTCTGGCCGAAGCGGGCCATGACGTGGTCGGCGTCCTCGCCCACGTCCCGCAGTACCTGGCCGACATCGCCTACCCCGACGCCGCGATCGCGCTGCTGCGGGCCCTCGGCGAGGAGGGCGGCCCCGACATCCCCGTCGGGGCGCTGGAGCAGGCCGCTCAGGCCGTCCGGGAGAACATCGACCAGCAAGTGGCGCAGGCCCCGCAGCTCCAGCAGCTGGTGGCCGGGCTCGAGGAGAACCACGACCGCACGCTCACCGCCGGTCCCGGGTTCGACGAGAGCGACATGCCCAGCGCCGAGGAACTCGCCGCAGAGGTCGAGCAGTACCTGGCGGGACTCGGCGACGACGAGGGCGGCCGCGACGAGCCCGACACCGATGAGCGCGGGACCGACACCGACGAGGACTAAGCCGTCAGCGCAGAGGCACCGCCTGCGCCCACACCTCGCGGGGCAGTTCCGGATCGACCGTGGCGAGCACCCGCAGCGAGGTCAGCCGCAGGTCTCCGTGCAGGGTGGTCGAGAAGGCGGTGTCGGCGGCGTCGAAGCCGGTGGCGATCCGCACCATCGACTCCCGCGGCGCCATATGCGTCGCATCCACCACCTGCCAGGCCCCGTCGACCAGCGCCTCCACCACCAGGTGGAAGTCCATCGGCGACAGCCCCGGCGCGTACACCGACACGCAGCGGGCGGGGATGCCGGCGGCACGCAGTAGCGTCGCGGTCACGTGCGCGTAATCGCGGCATACACCCTTGCGTGACAGCCACGTGCTGCGCGCGGAATCGGTGATGGTACTGGAGCCCGGCACATACGACAGGTGCTCGTACACCCACGCGACCACGGCATCCACCGCCGCCTGACCCTCACGGCCCCCGACGATCTCCGCAGCCGGCGCGGCGAACTTGTCGACCTCGCAGTAGCGCGAGGGGCGCAGATACACGGCGTCGTCCCCCGCCTCGACGGGCGCCGGGGCCGCCTGGCCGGCCCGTTGCGCCTCGTACTCGACGTCGAGGTCCCCCGCCGGCAGATCCCGCAGGATGTGCAGTCGGTTCCCGAAGGGGTCGGTGGTCTCCTCCACCGGGACGTCCTCGCCGTTCAGACGGGCCTCGAAGCGCTCCTCCCCCACCGGGGTGCTGGCGGAGACGGCGATCAGGAGGGCGACCGAGGTGCCCTCGGCGACGCGGGCTCCCAGACGGGCATACAGATGACGCTGTTGATCCACGCGTCCAGTCTGCGACATCGGTCGCGGACTCTCGTACCACCGGCGCCATCCCCCGCCTGTCGGAGGCGACCCTCTGCCCGACCGACCGGACCGCCCGGGCTCCCGGGCGCCCCACCTCCACGTCACGCGCTTCTGCCCGGCCTCGACCAGGGCATGCTCGGCTGCCCGCGCTACGGTGCCCCCATGGACACCGGTCAGCATCAGTCCCTGGTCCAGCGCGAGCGCCGGGCGCTCGCCGACGACTTCGACCGACTCGGACCCGACGCCCCGACGATCCTGCCCGGATGGGACGCCGAGGATCTCCTGGAGCACCTCATCGTGCGGGAGACCCGGCCCGACCTCGCCCTCGGGGAGGCGGTGCCGGTGCCTCCCGTCGCGGAGCGCACCCGCCGTGCCCTGGAGCGCCGCCGGGAGACCTCGTGGACCCGCCGTGTCGAGGAGTTCCGCTCAGGCCCGGCACGGCTGTCGCCCCTGAGGCCGATCGACCAGCTCGTGAACACCGGTGAGTATCTCGTCCACCACGAGGATCTGCTGCGCGCCCAGCCGGGCTGGGAGCCCCGCCCCCTCGGGGCCGAGGCCGAGCGGGAACTGTGGGCGCTCGTGCGCCGCGCCGCACGGGTCCTGGTGCGGGTGCCGGTCGACGTCACGCTGGTCTCCCCGCACGGCGGGGTGAGGGTGCGGACGCGCCACCCTGAGGGGACCGTCCGGGTGCACGGCCCCGCCTCAGAGCTGCTGCTGTGGATCTTCGGTCGCGATGAGGTCACCCAGGTCGAGGTGATCGGAGACGAGGACACCCTGGCGGCGCTGCAGCGGGGCCGGCGCGGCGTCTGAGACCGGCAGGGCCGCCGGGCAGTTCACGGGGGCGCGCTGCCGCCGGTGACGGATCCTCAGCGCTCCAGCAGGAACAGCGCCGGGCGGTGCCCCTTCTGGAAGTACCGGTGTTCCGAGAGCATCCGCCATCCTGCTGGGGCGTCGTCGATCAGCGCCCGGGTGCGGCGCACCTCCTGGGTGAGCAGGGCCAGGCGCGCCCCGGGCACACACAGCTGCGCCATCCGCTCCAGCAGATCCCGGTACAGCGCCTCGGTCTCCCCGTGCTCCCCGTGGAGCATGCCCCACGGCGGGTTCATCACCACGCGGCTGACACCGTTCTCCAGTGTCACCTCCCGGGCGTCGCCGACGATCCAGTCGATGCGTCCGCGGCGGCGGGCCGCCCGCTGATGCTGCTGGGCCGCGTCGATCGCCGTGGCCGACAGATCCACGCCGACGGTGCGGCGCGGTGCGACATCGTGCAGCTGTTCGATGAGGAAGGTGCCCGAGCCGCAGGTGGGGTCGAGCAGTACGTCATCCGCCCCCACCTGCAGGCGGTCGAGCACGCTCGCGGCGATGGTGGCGTTCACGGCCCCGGGGTAGTCGATCGTGCGCCAGGCCCGCGCCGACAGCGGCCGCGGGGTGAGCCGCAGCAGCATCTCCCAGCGGCCGTGCTCCCCCGGCCTCGGACGCACCCGCACTCTCAGGTCGCCGTCCTCGACGACCGGCAGCCCGGTGAGGTCGCCGATCGCCTCGGCGAGGCGGCGCATGTCCGGGCTGTCGGCCCCGGCCGCTTCGATCCGCACCCCGCTGAACCGGACGCGGGGCCGCAGGGTGAGGATCCGCTGCAGCTGCGTGTCCAGCTGCTGCTGCACCGGGGTGGCCAGCAGCTCCCGGGGGCGACGGGCCGGATGGGCGCTCACCAGGGAGGCGGTGACGACCCGGCGGAGGGTCCGGCAGCCGGCGAGGTCATCGGTGTGCAGGCGCAGTTCCGTCGGGGACAGCACCTGGACGGCTCCCAGGGCGGAGGCCTCCCGGGCGGCGTCCTCCCTGCAGCCCTCGAGCACCTCCAGCAGCACTTCGGACGACGCCCCGCCCCGTGCCTCGTCCCGTTTCGTCTCCGAGCTGTCGTGCTCCGCCATGCGACCTCCTTCACGCCTGCGCCCCCGTGAGAGTAGCGGCGCAGTCCCGGTCACCGCGCGCTCGATAGGATGACCGGGTGTTCACTGTGAGCGTGTGTTCCCTCAAGGGCGGTGTCGGCAAGACGTCCGTCACCCTCGGTCTGGCGTCCGCCGCCCTGCACCAGGGGGTGAACATGCTCGTCATCGATCTTGACCCGCAGGGGGATTCGACCCTGGGGCTGCTCGGTGAACCGGGGGCCTCCCCCGATGTCGCCGACGTGATCGCCTCCCCGCGCACTGAGACCGTGGATCGTGCGATTCGCCCCACCCCGTGGTCCGCCTCGGCGTCCTCCCACCTCGACGTCCTGCCCGGTTCGCACCGCTCCAGCATGGTCGACTCCCCCGCTCCCGCGGCGAAGGAGCTGCGGCGGCTGCGGGAGGCCCTGGGGCGCCGCACCTACGAGTACGACCTCGTGCTGATCGACTGCCCGCCCTCGCTCAACGGGCTCACGCAGATGGCCCTGGCCGCCTCCCACCGCTCCCTGGTGGTCTCCGAGCCGGGATTCTTCGCGGTCACCGCCGCGGATCGCGCGCTGAAGCTCACCCGCGAGATGCGCGAGGACGGCCTGGCTCCCGATCTGGAGCCGCTGGGGATCGTCGTCAACCGCTACCGCCCCCGGTCGGTGGAGCATCAGTACCGTCTGGCGGAGCTGCGCGACCTGTTCGGTGACCTGGTGCTCTCCCCCGTCATCGAGGAGCGCGTGGGCCTGCAGCAGGCCCAGGGTGGTGCGGTGCCGTTGCACGAGTACGAGGGCGCGAGCGGCCCGCGCCTGACGGCGGACTTCGACGCCCTGCTGCAGACGGTCCTCGCGGCTCGCCCGCAGGGCTGATCGACCGCATCTGCCCGGCGCGCCTTCCGCACTGAGATCGGCCCCGGTCCACCGCAGTGGTGGACCGGGGCCGATCGCGTGGCCGCCGAGGACGCGGCGCGAGAGCCGCTGGCGCGTGGGGTCTCCGCCCGGAGTCTCCGGCTCGGGGTTCAGCCGGCCTGGCGGGCGCGGCGCCGGGCCGCGAGCTCGTCGTGCATCGACAGGGCGGCTTCGTCGGCGGGGTCGACGCTCGGGAGAACGGCGAGATCGTTCTCGACCTCTCGCCACACGCGGCCGACGGCGATGCCGAACACGCCCTGCCCGCCCTGGACCAGGTCGAAGACATCCTGGGCGGAGGTGCACTCGTACACGGAGGCGCCGTCGCTCATCAGGGTGATCTGGGCGAGGTCCTCGACACCGCGCTCGCGCAGCGCGGCCACGGCCACCCGGATCTGCTGCAGGGACACACCGGTGTCGAGCAGACGCTTGACGACCTTCAGGACCAGGATGTCGCGGAAGCCGTACAGACGCTGCGACCCGGAACCGGAGGCACCGCGGACGCTCGGCTCGACCAGCCCGGTACGGGCCCAGTAGTCGAGCTGCCGGTACGTGATGCCCGCGGCCTTGCATGCGGCGGGGCCGCGGTAGCCGAGCTCGCCGGGGGTGTCGACGACGTCGTCGAACAGGACTCCCTGCGCGGACTCCGCGGGCACGGTCGACTGCGCAGCGCGATCCGCCGGTCGATCAGTGGTCACATCAGCCTCCAGTGGGGGCGCCCTCCGAGGGGAAGGAGCGAGGGCACGTGCGCTCAGCCTACCCCGAGGTTGCGGGTGTACCGGTCGAAGCGGTGCGACACGCCGGGCTCGCTCCCGACACCCGTCCCGTCACAGTCGCCGCAGCGCGGTGCGCAGCAGGGCGTCGTGGAGGGTGTTCATCTCCTCGCCGAGGGAGCGTGCGAGGTCCTCCGCTCCCCCACGGGCGGCGGAATCGGCCGGCCGGCTGTGGGGCATCGCGACGGAGCGGATCATGTGCGCCTGGCGCTGCACGCTGGTGCGCAGCAGGCCCAGATGCCGTGGATGCAGCCCGTGTTCCGCGAGAGCCTGCGCGGACCGCACCACGTCGAGGTCCGTGCTGCCGTATTCGGTGGCGGAGGCATCGAGCATCCCGAACTGTTCGAGCTCCTGCAGGAACTCCTCCTCGACCCGCGCCTCCCGCCGCAGCTGACGGCGGTCCATCCGCACGGGGTGCAGCTGGGCGGAGGGTCCTGGCCGGGAGGCGATGGAGGTGACCTCACCGCCGTCGAGGCCGTGCTCGAGCAGATGCTCCTTGATGACCTTCAACGGCCAGAAGCGGTCCCGCTGTGCGCGCAGGATGAACACCAGTCGGTCGACGTCGTCCCGGGAGTACTTGCGGTACCCGCTGGGGGTGCGCTGCGGGGAGATCAGCTCCTCGGCCTCGAGGTAGTGCAGCTTGGAGTGGGACAGGTCTGGGAACTCGTCGCGCAGCTGCTCGAGCACCTGGCCGATGCTCAGACGCGCATCACCCGTGGGGCTCGGCCTGCGCGATGCGGAGGCCGCCACCGATCAGCCCCGCGTGAAGGGGTGGTAGGTCAGGCGGTACTTCCCGATCTGGACCTCCTGGCCGGCCTCGAGATGCGCCTCATCGACGCGCTCCCGACCCACGTAGGTGCCGTTCAGGGAGCCGAGATCGCGGACCAGGAAGCCGTCCCCGTCGCGCACGAAGGCGGCGTGCTTGCGGGAGACGGTGACGTCGTCGAGGAAGATCTCGCTCTGCGGGTGACGCCCGGCGACGGTGCGGTCGGCGTCCAGCAGGAAACGCGCACCCACGTTCGGGCCCTTGCGGACGATCAGCAGCGCGCTGCCCTGCGGCAGGGCGGCGATGGCCGCGGTGTCCTGCGGCCCCAGGCTCGCGGCCTGGTCCTCGAAGTCCTCCGGGATCGACAGGGCCTGAAGAGTCGAGGTCTCGTCGAGCCGATGCTTGTCCCCGCTGTCCGTCACGGTTCCACCCCCTGCGTACGTCCTGTGCCGGTGCCGGTCGATCGGTGGACCGACGGCCCCCCGGCGGGTCCATCCTCGCACGGGTGACGGCGCACGGACCGGCCCGCGAACCCATCCGACGAGAACTTGACGATCATTTGACCTCGTTCGCGTAGGTAGGCTCTGGGGGGTCGACGACGGCGTCGACGGTCACCTCATCGGCGCGACGCACCGTGAGCGTCGCGCCGTCGGCGGTGGTGTCGTCGGCGGCCCCGCCGGGGATCTTCAGGGCCGGTTCCATGACGGCGGGGTCGCCGATCGCACGGATCTCCACGCTGGAGTCGAGGGGCTGCCCGTCGACGAGCAGGGTGCCGTCGGGTCCGGTGGTCACCGCCGTGGAGGCCACCACCCGCACGTCATCGATCTGGATGACCTCCGCTCCGGCGTTGCGCAGTTCCTGGATGATGCCCAGCAGTGTCGGGGCCCGCAGGGTGCCGGGCGGGGCGCTCACCTGGATCACCACTCCTCGGCCGACCGCCGGGGCGGTGCCGGCGAGGATCCGCAGGGTGGTCAGCTGGTCCTCCGCGGCCTGGCGCGCAGCCTCCGAATCGGCGCGCCCCTGGCGCAGGTCCTGCAGGGAGCGGTCGAGGTCCCGCCCCTCCTGCTGCAGCTGCTCGGTCTGGCGGTCGGATTCGTCGAGCATCCGCAGCAGTTCCTGCTGCGACAGCCCGCCGTACTCGTCCTGGTCGGTGCGCTGCACCTGCATCACCAGCGACAGCCCCAGCAGCGCGCACAGCGTGCCCACCACGTACTGGCTGAGCCGGTGTCGGGGGCGCAGGATGTTGCGCAACCGCCTCCAGGCGGTGCGGCGCGACGGCACTCGGTCGACGTGGGCGGCATCGTCGACCGGGGAGTCCGCGGGTTCAGGGGGCGTGCTCGTCATGCGCGGAACAGGCGGCGCCGGATGGCCGCGGCGTTGGCGAAGATGCGGATCCCCAGCACCACGACGACGGCAGTGGAGAGCTGGCTGCCCACCCCCAGCTGGTCGCCGAGGAACACGATGAAGGACGCGAGCAGCACGTTGAACAGGAACGACGTGATGAACACGTGGGCGTCGAAGACCGCATCCAGGGCGGCGCGCAGACCGCCGGCGAGGGTGTCGAGGGCGGCGACCACGGCGATCGGCAGGTACGGCTGCAGGGCGACGGGCACATCGGGCTGCAGCACCAACCCCAGGATCACTCCCAGGGCGAGTCCGATGACGGCGATCATCCGGGCAGCTCCTCATGTTCCGTGCGTCCGAGGGGAGACGCCCCCGCCGGGAGCCGAGGGCGTGACCCGGGCACGGTACCACCGAGCCGTGGTCCTCCCGGGGACCCGTCCCTGTACGCCTCAGCCACCGGCAGGACGGGCCTCCTGCAGCGGACCGGAAGGGTGAGCCGGCAGGTGGGCCGAGGTCTCCTCCCCCCAGCTCGCCCGCAGCGCGTACCGGGTGGTGATCTCCTGCAGATAGGTCCCCGCCTCCCCCGATTCCACGGAGCCGCGAAGCGCGGTGGGATCACCGACCGCCACGATCCGATAGGGCGGGGAGAGGGCGCGGAAATCGACCAGCACCGCTCCGCCGGCGGTGCGGATCGCGGACGTGGGGGTGATCCGTTGGTCGTTGACGGTGATGGCCTCCGCCCCGGCAGCCCACAGTCCGTTGACGAGGATCTGCAGGTCGGTGTCGCTCACCCGGTTCACGACGCCCTGCTGGTCCCCGGAGACCGTGGGCAGCGGCAGGGAGTCGTCGACGGTGAGCACCACGGCAGGGCCGCTGACGGGGACGCTTCCTGAGAGGATCTGCAGCCGCGTCTGCTCCGCGGCGAGATCGGGCTCTCCCTGTTCCCAGACCTCCTGCTGCAGGGCGGTGAGCTCCGCCTGTCGACGCTCGTTGTCCCGCACGAGCGTCTCGGCCCGTTCCCGGTAGGTGATGACCTCCGCGACCAGGGCGGCACGGGGGCTGCTGTCCGCGGAGTTCAGGTCGCGCAGCTGCAGCACTGACGTCGAGACCACGACACCCAGGGCCACGGCCAGGAGCGCGGTGACGATCCGGCGGCCCGGGGTCTCGGGCGGGGTGATGTGCTCGGCCTCGGCGTCGTGACCGTCGACGTCGTTCACACCGAGGGGGTCGGAGGACAGGGCCCTCAGCAGTGACGACGGCGAGTACCGCGTCTCCCCGTGCGGGGTGAGGCGTCGCGACGGGTCCGTTCCCCGCACTCTCAGACCTCGGGGACGGCGGGGGCGTCCTGCGCCCAGGCACTGCGGTCGAGCCCGGCGGGGGTGTCGGCCTCGGGAGCGCGGGCCAGGACCACGAAGCGGGCTTCACGGCCCCCGTCGGTGGTCTCCTCGTGGTGGGTCTCCGCGCGGACGATCCGCAACCCGGCCTGGACCAGGCCACGTTCGCAGTTCTGGAGATGGTCGACCGGGTCCGCGTCGGCGGCATCCTCAGTGATCGTCCGGTGGATCAGCACGTGGCCTCCGGGGGTGAGGATCCGCGCCACCTGCTCCGGATCGACGTCACGGCCCCGGGAGACGACCAGGTCGAAACGGTCCTCGGCGAAGGGCAGGGAGGCCCCGGGGCGGGACGGATCGTGGGCGACGGGGCGGATGCCCCGGGACTCCAGGTCCGCCGCGGCACCGTCCTCGGCCGAGGGGGACACCGCAGCGACGGCCTCCGCCGGAATGTCCTCCCCCAAAGCCCGGAGCAGCGCAGCGGGTTCCGCGCTCAGGTCCAGCACCGCGTGGGCCGTGCGGGCGAGGTTGCGCACCATCACCTCGAGGCTGCGGGCGTCCCCGGCGGCATCCGTTCCGGGGGCGGCGGTGTCGTGAGGGGTGGTCGACGAGGTGTCCGACACGGGGCTCCTCCTTCTCCTCGCGGCGCGGACCTGGCCGGCGCCGTGGACGTGTGGTGCCGCCACGCTACCGGCCGCTCCCACGACCTCGGGGGCGACGCGCGACGGTGGGGCGCGGCGGCGGGGTGCGGCCCCGCGTGCTCGGTGGACGTGCCGCAGGTAACGGCGTCGTCGATTCGCGCGGCCGACTCCGGAGTCGCTACTATGGACGACGGTCCGCTCCACGGCGGGCCGGACGGGCTGTGGCGCAGCTTGGTAGCGCACTTGACTGGGGGTCAAGGGGTCGCAGGTTCAAATCCTGTCAGCCCGACCAGGTGAGGCTTACTGCAAACACCGACCCTGTGGGCCGGGTTTGGAGGAGCTTCCAGGGTCAACGAAGTGAGGGAGTCGCCCATGTGGGCGGCTCCTTTCTTCTTCGTTTGGTAGTGCGTGGCCCAGGAGGCCTGAGTGTGGCGTGTCGCACCGGTTCGCGTCTCGACGTCAGTGGTCGCTTCTATGCTCGTCCGTGTGAGGGTCGGCGTCTACATCGACGGGTACAACCTGTACTACGGTGCGCGCGGGCTCTGCGGGCGGTCGACGCCGGGATGGCGCTGGCTGGATCTGCGAGGCATGGTCGAGAGTGTGATCGCCACCCGTTCGCACTGGGGAGAGGTGACGATCGAGAACGTCACCTACTGCACGGCCCGGATCAGCGGTGCGAGCAACCCCGAGGGGCAGCGGGAGCAGGACGTGTACCTGCGGGCTCTGGCGCACACGGGCTCGGCGACGAGGATCAGCTTCGGAACGTACGTCGCGCGCGTGTCGACGGCGCCGCTGGCCGTCAAAGGACGCAACAGCAAACCTCTTCTCGTCGAACCGGACTGGCCGATCATGATCCAGGACCACAGCGGCCAGGACGTCCCGGGCGCGACGTTCATGGCCTCCGTCGCCCGGCGCGAGGAGAAGGGCAGCGACGTGAACATCGCCTCCCATCTGCTGATCGACGTGCTCACCCGTAGGGTGGATGCGGCCGTCGTCATCAGCAATGACAGCGACCTCGCCTACCCGATCGGCGTCGCGCGCGAGCACGTTCCCGTCGGCCTGATCAACCCGACGAAAGGGGTCCGCGCGGGCAAGCTCGCAGGGACGCCGACCGAAGGCGCAGGCAACCAGTGGTGGTACCGTCTTGAGCCCGATGACCTCTACGCGCATCAGCTCCCGAACGTGATCTCGTCCCGGATCACGAAGCCCGCACCATGGTGACGAGTGCTAGCATGGGGTCATACCACCCGGCGCCTCTGGCGCCGGGTCTTTTCTTTGCGCATCACCGACGGTCCGGGGGGCGCTCGGTAGCATGGGAGCCGTGCGCCGTCCGGAGACCACCGCTGAGATCGATGCCCTGCGGACACGGATCGCGAGACTGGAGCGGGAACTTGCAGAAGCCCGCGAACAGCTGAGGGAGCTTCAGCGAGAGGAGCCGGTCGGCGCGCGCCCTCGCTCCGATCTGCTTCCTACCGTCACGGCGGCCTCGTCGAGCGCCGAGAAGCTCGCCTTGTTCCGAGCGCGCTTCACCGGCAGGAACGACGTCTACGCAACACGCTGGACCAGCGCGCGCACGGGGAAGTCCGGCTGGAGTCCTGCCGTGCGCGGCGGCTTCTACACAGGCTCCGAGACCGCTGCTGACTACCTGCCACTCGATGAGCGCACGATCGAACGGCATCTGCGGGGCGCGGCTGCTCCTGGGGAGCGCGAGTTCCATATCGGTCTCTACCCGATGCTCGAAGGCGACCAGTGCCGGCTTCTCGTCTGCGATTTCGACGACGCAGAGTGGCGGCACGACGCCGCGGCCTTCGTCGCAGAGTGCGAGCAGGTTGGGATCCACGCGCTCACCGAGGTCTCCCGTTCCGGCGAAGGCGCGCATGTCTGGATCTTCTTCGAGGATGTGCTCCCCGCCATGACGGCTCGCGCAGCGGGGATGCGGCTCCTGCGCGCTGCGATGACCCGCAGGCCGGCGATGGACTTCCGCAGCTACGACCGCTTCTTTCCCTCGCAGGACACGCTGCCCGAACGATCCTCAGGGCGGGCGCGCCTGGGCAACCTCATCGCGTTGCCCTTGCAAGGCGACTGCCGCCGACGCGGGACGACCGTGTTCGTCGACCCCGACACATGGCGTCCGCACGAGGACCAATTCGCGGCACTCGCGTCGACGACGCCCGTCTCCGCAGAACGAATCAGGGAACTTGGAGCGACGAGCCACGCAGAGGCGCGCGTGGGGCCCGCCGAGTCGTTGGGCGCCAGGCCACGGCGAGCGAGCATTCGAGCGGCCGCGCGCGGAACCGCGCATAGGTCGCTGAAGCTTCGCCGCGATGCTCTGTTGCACGTCCCGACGGCACACCTTCCGGGCATCGTGATCACCGAGCTCAAGCACATGGCATCGGTGCCCAACCCCGAGTTCTATCGCAGGCAAGCACAGCGGTTCAGCACCTTCGGGACGCCACGCCTGGTCACCAGCTTCGAGCACGACGAGCACGAGCTGCGGCTACCACGGGGGCTTACCGACGAAACCGTGGCGCTCCTCGCGGATGCGGGATTCCAGGCAGCGATCGAGGCAACAGCGACGGCGCAGACACGTCTGGTGCTGACATTCACGGGGCAGCTGCGAGAGAAGCAACAGGAAGCCGTCGACGCGCTCCTCGCACATGACACCGGAGTGCTCGTTGCACCGCCCGGGGCGGGCAAGACGGTCATGGCCTGCGCGCTCATCGCCGAGCGCGCCAGGCCGACGGCGATCCTCGTGAACCGGGCCGAACTGCTCACACAGTGGCGTGAGCGTCTTCAGCAGTTCCTCGGCCTCACCGACAAGCAGATCGGACAGCTGGGAGCCGGGCGTCGGAAGCGGCGAGGTGTCGTGGACCTGATCATGATGCAGTCCGTCTCGCACCGGAACGCCGACCCTGCGGTGCTGGAAGAGTACGGGCAGATCATCGTCGACGAGTGCCATGCCGTCGCCGCTCCCGCGACCGAGGCCGCCCTGCGCAATGTCAGCGCACGCTACTGGGTCGGGCTGACAGCGACCCCCTACCGTGCCGATCAGTTGAACGGCCTGATCACGATGCAGTGCGGGCCGGTGCGGCACGTGCTCGACTCTCAGGAGCGAGCGGAGCGCAAGCTGATCGTCCACGAGACGACCTTCCGCACGGACGAGCCCGGGACAGACGGGCCGTCTATCCAAGCGATCTACTCGGAGCTCGCCGCCGATCCCGAACGCAACGCGATGATCGCCCGGCACGTCAATGAAGCGGTCGCCCAGGGGCGGACGTGCCTCGTCCTGACGAACAGGCTCGAGCATCTCGACGCGCTCGCAGATGCATTGAAGGGATGCGCGGCGCCAGTGGTCGGGCTCCATGGGCGCCTCCCCACCGCGGAACGCCGAAGCATTAGAGCGTCTCTCAACGAGATGGAAGCACGGCAGCAGCCATACGTGCTCCTCGCCATCGACAAGGTCGCCGGCGAAGGGCTCGATCTCCCGGCGCTCAACACGCTGTTCCTGGGAGTTCCGGTCTCCTTCAAGGGGCGAGTGATCCAGCAGATCGGACGCATCACCCGCGGGCATGATGCCAGTCACCTCCCCGCCACCGTTCATGACTACCGCGACATGTACGTACCGCTTCTGGAGCGCATGTACTCGCGACGACGGCGCATCATGGCGAAGGAGGGCTTCGTGACGGCGGGGCCCTCCGAAGAGGAGTAGGTGCCGTTCATCGACGAGGACGCAGTACCCGTCTGATCGTGGATTCGCTCACTCCGTACATCTCCATCAGCTCGCGTCGGGTCGCCCCGCTGGCGAACAGACGCCGAGCCTCGGCCTTCTGCTCCTCGCTCAGGGCTGCGCGCTTCGACTTGGCGGTGAGGTCGAACCCGGCGCGCCGGAGCGTGTCGCGGACGGTGTTGCGGCGCACGTTGTACCGCTTGGCAAGCTCATACGTGGATGCTCCGGCCTCATAGTCATCGATGATGAGCCTCACGACCGATCGATGCAGTGCGTTTTGCTGGGGGAGTGGTCGGTCATCCGCTTCCCGCGTCGAGCCTCGCGCAGTGGCCAGGAGTTCGGCCAGTTCCGCGGTTCTCCGCCCTTGTTGGCAGTAGTTTCGCAGCAGCCCGACACAGATGACGACGCCGCCTCACCTGCTCACGAGCAGGGAGGCGGCTTCGTCGCGTTCCCGGGGGAATCTCCCCGCGCGGCACCTCTGTCGAGTCGGACGGGAGTGGCGTTATTCGGGGCGAATTCCGCCACTATCGTCCGACTCGACACGCCCGAGATGCCGTGCGCGGCGCGCACGCATCTCGCCCGTCCAGAGGTCGTAATGCTCCTGACCACTCAGTGCTGCAGCTCGAACTCCTTCTCCAGCAGCGCCGCGCGGCCGGCCTCAAGGCGCGCCACCGGCACGCGGAACGGCGAGCAGGAGACGTAGTCGAGACCCACGTGGTGGAAGAAGGCGATCGAGGCGGGGTCGCCGCCGTGCTCCCCGCACACACCGAGCGACAGTTCCGCTCGGGTGGAGCGGCCCCGCTCGGCGCCGATGCGCACCAGCTCGCCGACACCGAACTGGTCGATCGACTCGAAGGGGCTGGTCAGCAGGATGCCGCGGTCCCGGTAGGTGAAGAAGAACCCGGCCTCGACGTCGTCCCGCGAGAAGCCCCACGTGGTCTGCGTGAGGTCGTTGGTGCCGAAGGAGAAGAAGTCGGCCTCCTCGGCGATCTCGTCGGCCCGCAGGGCGGCGCGCGGCAGTTCGATCATGGTGCCGATGTGGGTGTCGAGGTCCTGGCCGGTGCGCTGGGCGACCTCCTCCTGGACGGCACGGATCTCCGGGGTGATCTCCCGCAGCTCCCGCACGGAGGACACCAGCGGGATCATGATCTCGACCTGCGGGTCGAGGCCCTGCTCCCGCAGCTGGGCGGCGGCCTCGAGGATCGCCCGGGTCTGCATCCCGTACAGGCCGGGGATGGTCAGCGCGAGCCGCACGCCGCGCAGCCCCAGCATGGGGTTCTGCTCGTGCAGTGCACGTACCGCCTGCAGCATCTTCTGCTCATGGGCGTCGCGCTCGACTCCCTCGGCCTCCTGCCGGGCGAGCTTCACCGACAGCTCGGTGAGGTCGGGCAGGAACTCGTGCAGCGGCGGGTCCAGCAGACGCACGGTCACATGGCGTCCGTCCATCGCCCGCAGGATCCCGAGGAAGTCCTCCCGCTGCAGCGGGAGCAGGGCGGAGAGGGCCCGCTGGCGCTCGTCCGCGTCGGCGGCGAGGACCAGGTCCTCGACCAGGTGGCGCCGCTCCCCCAGGAACATGTGCTCGGTGCGGACCAGGCCGATGCCCTCCGCGCCCAGTGCCCGGGCGCGGGCGGCATCCTCCGGGGTGTCGGCGTTCGCGCGCACCCGCAGGTGCCGGCGCCGGTCGGCCACCTCCAACATCCGGTGCACCGCCTGCACCAACGGGTCGTCCGCGTCCGTGTCCCCGTCTCCGTCCCCGAGTAGGGAGCGCACGACGGCGCTGGGTTCGACCGGCACCGAGCCGCGGAACACCTCACCGGTGGACCCGTCGATGGAGAGCACATCCCCGGCGCGGGCCACGACCTCGCCGCCGCGGCGGATCTCCCCGGCGGCCTCGTCGACCTCGAACTCCTCCACGCCGCACACCGCGGTGCGGCCGAGGCCGCGGGCGACCACGGCGGCGTGGGAGGTGCGCCCGCCGCGGGAGGTGAGGATCCCGACGGCGGCGAGCATGCCGTCGAGGTCATCGGGGTTGGTCTCGCGCCGCACCAGGATCGCGTCCTCCCCGCGTCGCTGCAGCTCCAGGACATCGGCGCTGGTGAAGGCGATGCGGCCGACGGCGGCGCCCGGGGAGGCATCCATGCCGCGGGCCAGGAGCTCCCGATCCCCGCCGGTGGCGAAACGGGGGAACATCAGGCGCGACAGCTGTGCCCCGGTCACACGGGTGAGGGCCTCGTCCTCGTCGATGACGGCCTCGTCCACCAGGGTCGCGGCGATGCGGAAGGCGGCCTCGGCGGTGCGCTTGCCCACGCGGGTCTGCAGCATCCACAGCCGGCCCGATTCCACCGTGAACTCGATGTCGCACAGGTCCCGGTAGTGCCGCTCGAGGCGGGCCATGATCGCCATCAGCTCGTCGTACACCTCGGGCATCAGCTGCTGCAGCTCCGGCAGGGAGCGGGTGTTGCGGATGCCGGCGACGACGTCCTCCCCCTGGGCGTTGACGAGGAAATCGCCGTAGACACCGGGGGCGCCGGTGGCGGGATCGCGGGTGAACGCCACCCCGGAGGCGGAACGGTCATCAAGGTTGCCGAAGACCATGGAGCAGATGTTCACAGCGGTGCCGAGGTCGTGCGGGATGCGCTCGGTGTTGCGGTAGACCACGGCGCGCGGCCCGTTCCAGGAGTCGAACACCGCGCGGATGGAGGCGCGCAGCTGCTCGCGCGGGTCCTGCGGGAACTCGTGTCCGGTCTGCTCGCGAATGATCTCCTGGAAGCGGGCGACGACAGCCCGCAGATCCGCTTCGTCGAGCTCGGTGTCGCTGCGCACGCCCTTCGCGGCGCGCGCCTCGTCCAGCACGTGCTCGAAGAGCGCGGCGTCGATGTCGAGCACAGTGCGGCCGAACATCTGCAGCAGACGCCGATAGGAGTCCACAGCGAACCGCGGGGAGCCGGAGACGGCGGCGAGCCCCTCGACGGTGCGGTCGTTGAGGCCGACGTTCAGCACCGTCTCCATCATCCCGGGCATGGACATCTTCGCGCCGGAGCGGACGGCCACCAGCAGCGGGTTCTCCGGATCGCCGAAACGTCGGCCCAGGCCCGTCTCCACCGTCGCCATCGCGGCGTCGACCTGCGCCTCAAGCTCCTCCGGCGGCGCACCGTGGGTCATGTACCAGCGGCAGGCGTCGGTGGTGATGGTGAAACCGGGCGGGACGGGCAGCCCGAGCCGGGTCATCTCGGCGAGGTTTGCGCCCTTGCCGCCCAGCAGGTCCTTCTGGTCTTTGCCGCCCTCGGAGAACATCTGCACGTAGGTGGTCATCTCGGATCCTTCCTCCGGCCGCGCACCGGGGAGGGTGGGCCGGTGCGCCTCATCGCGCTCCGACGGACGCCGCGCTGCGTCCGTCCCCCACCGTAGGAGCAGCGGGGGTCAGGTCGGCGGCCGAAGGTCCCGGCCCGGCGGCACCCCGCGGTCGCGTGCCGTGCGCCCGCCGGTTCACGCCCCCGCGTCGCATCCCGCCCCCGCGTCGCTTCCCGCCCCCGCGTGGGTTCCGACCTGCCCGTGCGGAGCGGGCGGCTCAGGCGGAGGTGTCGGCGGGAAGCAGCCGCGTGACCGGCACCTGTTGAGAGGCGGCGGCGTCGGCGTAGCGCATGCCGGGCGGCACCTGAGCCAGGTCGAACCACCAGGCGGCGCGGGGCACCAGGCGCACGTCATGCCAGGGGACGTCGAAGTCGCGACTCTGCCACAGGGTGAGGCCGAGCTCTGCGGTGCGTCCGGCGGCGACCATCGCCAGGCGCCGCAGCTCCGCGGCGGAGTGCACCCCGGGCCGACAGGAATCGGGGATCAGGACGTCCGCGGCGAGCGGCAGCGGCCACAGGGTCTCGCCCCAGGCGAGGGCGCGGCCACGCGGGGTCTCCAGCACCACGGCCGGGAGCCGCAGGTCCGCGGGGCGGACCGCGTGTTCCCCGGTCACCTCGAGCGCAGCGAGGGAGGCACCATCGGCCCAGGCACCAGGGATCACCACCCGCCCGCGCACCCGCACGTCGACGAGCATCCCGCCGGGCATGAGGCCGAACAGGTCGACGGGGGCGGGCGGCAGGTCGACGGGCAGCCGCCGCAGATCGACCAGCACCCGGACCTCGGCGTGGTCGTCGGCATGGTGTGTCAGCGGCAGGCGCAGCACGGCGCCCACCGGGGGCCGGATGCTGCCCCGCGTGTGCCTGGTCGCGGTCATCGCACGAACTGCGCCGCGCAGTGGTCCTCCTGCACGATGCGCAACTGGTCGCGGAACCGCGGGCCCATCGGCGGCAGGTCATCGAGCCGGGCCCAGCGCGCGGCGGTGTTCTCCCCGTCCGCGGGATACGGCTCCCCGGCCTCGTGTCGCAGCACGAACGCCAGGTCGAGGTAGCGGGCGCGATCACCGTTGTCGTAGATGATCTCCGGCAGCACGCGCACGTCGGCGAGCCGCTCCACCCGGGCGCGGATCCCTGCCTCCTCCAGCACCTCGCGGGCGGCGGCGCGGGCCGGCTCCTCCCCCGGGTCGATGATCCCGGTCACCGGCGTCCACGCCCCGGTGTCGGCGCGCCGCACCACCAGAAGGTGGGTGCCGTCGGCGTCGAACACGTAGGCGCTCACCCCGGTGAGCCACAGCGGGCTGTGCCCCACGTGGCGGCGGAGCTCCTGGATGAACTCGGGGATGGCCATGGTTCAGCGGCTCCGCTTCCGCTTCTCCCGCACCCGCACACCGATGCCGATCGGGGTGCCGGTGAACTCGAAGTCCTCCCGCAGGCGGCGCTCGATGAACCGGCGGTAGCCGTGCTCGAGGAACCCGGAGGCGAAGATGACGATCCGTGGTGGCCGGGTGCGGGCCTGCGTGGCGAAGAGGATGCGCGGCTGCTTGCCGCCGCGCAGCGGATGCGGGTGTGCGGCGACAAGGGTGCCGAGGAACGCGTTGAGACGCCCGGTGGGGATGCGGGTGTCCCACGATTCCAGGGCCCGCTCCAGGGCTGGCACCAGTTTGTCGGTGTGGCGTCCGGTGCGGGCCGAGAGGTTCACCCGCGGCGCCCACGCCACGTGCGCGAGGTCCTTCTCGATCTCCCACTCCAGCTGGGCGCGGCGCTCCTCGTCCAGCAGATCCCACTTGTTGAAGGCCAGCACCAGGGCCCGTCCGGATTCCAGCACCATGTCGATGATCTTGAGGTCCTGGGTGGAGATCGGTTCGTTCGCCTCCAGCAGCACCACCGCGACCTCCGCGCGGTCCAGGGCGCTGCGGGTGCGCAGGCTGGCGTAGAAGTCAGCGCCCTGGCTCTGCAGCACGCGGCGGCGGATCCCGGCGGTGTCGACGAAGGTCCACACCTGTCCACCGAGTTCGATCTTCTCGTCGACCGGGTCGCGGGTGGTGCCGGCGAGGTCGTCGACCACCACCCGGTTCTCCCCCGCGAGGCGGTTCAACAGGGAGGACTTGCCGACGTTCGGGCGGCCGACGAGCGCCACCCGCCGCGGACCGTGGTCGACGGCGGCGCCGCGGCCCTCCTCCGGCAGGACCGCGAGGACGGCATCGAGCAGATCCCCGGACCCTCGGCCGTGGATGGCGGAGACCGGGTACGGCTGGCCGAGACCGAGGTTCCACAGGGCGGCGGCCTCGAGCTCGCCACGGTCGTCGTCGACCTTGTTGGCCGCCAGGACGATCGGGCGCTTGGCACGGCGCAATACCTTCAGCAGCTGCTCATCGGTCGCGGTGACGCCGACGGTCGCATCGACCACGAACAGGACCGCATCGGCGAGCTCCACCGCGATCTCGGCCTGTTCGGCGACGCGGTAGGCGATGCCCTGGACCCTGTCCTCCCAGCCACCGGTGTCGACCAGCCAGAAGTCCCGGCCCGCCCATTCGGCCTGGTAGAACACGCGGTCGCGGGTCACCCCGGGGACGTCCTCCACCACGGCCTCGCGGCGGCCGAGGATGCGGTTGACGAGCGTCGACTTCCCGACGTTCGGGCGGCCGACGACGGCCAGCACCGGCAGGTTCCGAGCCGGGGCGGCGAACTGCTCCTCCTCGATCTCGCCGGAGAGGAGCGCCAGGTCCTCCTCGTCGAGCTCGTAGTCGTCGAGGCCGGCGCGCCAGGCGGTGGCGACGTCCACCCCGTCGTCGGGGTCTGCCCCACCGGCCGCGTCGTCGTCCTGCGCCGGGGCCGCGTCGACGTCCTGGTCGTCGTCTTCCGCGTCGCCGCGCACCGTGTCGACCAGCCGCAGCACCTCCAGCACCACCTCATCGATGTCGAGGTCGGTGGTGTCGATGACGGTCACGCCCTCGGCAGCAGTACGGAACTCGGAGACGGCGGAGTCGTCCTCGTCGCGTCGCAGCACCTGGTCGCGCATCCGCGCGCGGGTCTCTTCGGTGTCCTCCAGGCCGAGTTCCCGGGAGCGGCGGGCCATGCGGGCCTCGTCGCTGGCAGTGAGCAGCACCCGCACGTCGGCGTCGGGGGCGACGACGGTGGTGATGTCGCGGCCCTCGGCGACGCAGGCGCCGCGCTCGGCGGCAGTGGCGTGGAGGATGCGCCGCTGACGCTGCTGCAAGATCGGCCGCACCAGGGTGTTGGTGGCGACAGCGCTGACGCGGGCGCTTATCCGCTCGGTGCGGATCTCGGCGGTGATGTCCTGCCCGCGCACCACCACCCGCGCCCCGGCGGGATCGGTGCCCAGCTGAAGATCGAGATCCTCGGCGATGCAGGCGACGGCCTCCCGGTCGGTGAGGTCGATGCCGTCTTCGAGGCAGGCCCAGGCGATCGCCCGGTACATCGCCCCGGTGTCGAGGAAGCCGCCGTCCAGGGCGGCCGCGACGCGGCGGGAGACGGTGGACTTGCCGGAGCCGGCGGGGCCGTCGATGGCGATGGTCACGGGCTGCATCGCACCAGGATACGAGGGCTCAGCCGTCGACGACGGTCCAGCCGCGCGCCCCGAGCTCGGTGGTGAGCAGGCCCTCACGCCCGGCCTGCACCGACAGATGGGCCAGGCCCGCACTCTTGCCCATGCTGTGTTCGAGGCGCAGATCCTCGAGGTTCACCCCGACCTGACCGATCTCGGTGAGCAACCGCGCGAGTTCCCCGGGCCTGTCGGGCACCAGCACCACCAGCTGGGCGAACCGGTCACGGGCACCACCGTGTTTGCCGGGGATGCGGGCGACGCCGGCGTTCCCGGAGGCGATGAGGTCGGCTAGGCGGCGTCGTGCGCCGCGCTCCGGCCCTTCGCCCCGTTCCAGGGCGTCCAGGGCGTCGAGGATCTCCGCGAGGTGGTCCCGCAGTCCCGCGAGCACGGGGGTGAGCGCGGCGGCGTTCGCGCCGAGGATCTCCACCCACAGACGGGGGTCGCTGGCGGCGATCCTCGTGGTGTCCCGAAGACCCTGCCCGGACAGGCTCAGGGCGTCGTCCCCGGCCTGCTGGAGCGTGGCGCCGAGCAGGCTCGCCACCACCTGCGGGGCGTGGGAGACACGGGCGACGGCGTCGTCGTGGGCGTCGGCAGCCAGGCTCAGCGGCACCGCGCCGAGCTCCAGCCCGAGCGCCCGCACGATGCTCACCGCGGCGGGGCTGCTGCCGGGGTGCGGCACCACCACGAAGGGGCGGCCACGGAACAGGTCGGCCTGGGCGGCGATGACACCGCTGACCTCCCGCCCGGCCATGGGGTGCACGCCGACGTACCGGGCGGCGTCGGCCTCGGTGATCTCCCCGCTCTCCCGGGCGGCGAGCACCCCGGCGAGGACCCGGCCCTTGACGCTCGCGACGTCGGTGACGACGGCCTGCGGCTGGCGCTGCAGCTCGCGCACCACGAGCGCGGGGGTGACATCCGGTGGGGCAGCGATGATCACCAGCGCCGGATCTGCGGCATCGGCGGCCGGGACGGAGCCGACGCCGAGCTCCACCGCAAGAGCCTCGGCCCCGGGGGACGCATCGACCACCTGCACCTCGACGCCGGCGCCGCGCAACGCCAGACCGAGGGATCCACCGATCAGCCCGGTGCCGATGATCCGCACCGGGGACGGCACCAGGGCACTGGGGCCGCTCACAGGCCGACCTCCGCCATCAGGGTGCCGAGTTCCCTCTCGGTGAGCTTCCGGGTGGCGCCGGGGCGGAGGTCACCGAGCAGCACCGGGCCGATGCGGGTGCGCACCAGCGCCGTCAGCTCGTATCCCTGGCTGGCGAACATGCGGCGGACGATCCGGTTGCGCCCCTCGTGAAGCGTCACCTCCACCAAGGCCTCCCGACCGTCGTGGGCGATGAGACGAGCGGCGTCGGCCCGGGCGGGACCGTCCTCCAACTCGACTCCCTCGCGCAGGGTCCGCAGCAGACCCCGGGGCGCGCTGCCGGGCGCGTCGAAGCGACACACGTAGGTCTTCTCGATGTGGAAGCTGGGGTGGGTGAGACGGTGCGCGAGCTCCCCGTCGTTCGTCAGCAGCAGCAGGCCCTCGGTCTCGTAGTCGAGCCGCCCCACGTGGTAGAGCCGCTGGTCGTACCGGGCTGTGAACTCGGTGAGGTCGCGGCGTCCCTCCGGGTCATGCAGCGCGGAGACCACCCGGCGGGGCTTGTTCAGCACGACGGTGAGTTTCTCCTCGTCCAGCTGCAGCCGTCGCCCGTCGACGTGCACCACCTGCCGGGCGGGGTCGATCCGCACCCCCTGTTCGGTGACGGTCTCCCCGTCGACGCTGACGCGCCCCTGCGCGATGAGGGCCTCGCAGGCGCGGCGGGAGCCGAGCCCCGCCCGGGCAAGGACCTTCTGCAGGCGCTCCCCCTGGGCTGACTGCTCCCCCGCCACCGGGCCAGGAGTCGCCGGGCCACTGGCCGCGGGACCCTTGGCCGCCCGCTCCTCGGCGGGCGATACCCGGTCGGTGTGCATGCTGCGCTCGGCGACGGCGCTGCGGTTCGTCGGTGTCCGGCGCCGCCCGTCGCTGTCCCGCAGCCGTACCTGCCGGGGCGGGGTGAAGGCGCTGCGGCGTCGGCGCCCGGCCCCACCGGAGCCGCGGGTCATCAGGCCGCGGCGCCGCGTGCGATCAGCTCGCGGGCCAACTGACGGTACGACTCCGCACCCTTGGTGGAGGAGGCGAAGCTGGTGATCGGCTCGGCCGCCACGGAGGCGTCGGGGAACTTCACGGTGCGGTTGATGGTGGTGTGCAGCACCAGGTCCGGGAAGGCCTCGATGACGCGCTGGCTGACCTCGCGGGCGTGCAGCGTGCGCGGGTCGAACATGGTGATGAGGATGCCGTCGATGTCCAGGCGCGGGTTGATGCGGTCCTGCACCTTCTCGATGGTCTCTTTCAGCAGCGCCACACCGCGCAGCGGGAAGTACTCCGCCACCAGCGGGATGATCACGCCGTGGCTGGCGGCGAGGGCGTTCACAGTAAGCAGACCCAGGGACGGCTGGCAGTCGATGAGGATGACGTCGTACTCGTCGGTGATCGGGCGCAGCACCCGCGCCAGGGCCATCTCCCGCGCCACCTCGTTGACCAGCTGCACCTCGGCGGCGGAGAGGTCGATGTTCGCGGGCAGCACATCGAGGTTGTCGGTGTCGGTCTCCTGGATGACGTCACGCACGTCGTGGCTGCGGTCCATCAGCAGGTTGTAGACGGTGACATCGAGCTCGTTGGAGGGGACGCCGAGACCGGCGGAGAGGGCGCCCTGCGGGTCGAAGTCCACCAGCAGCACGCGGCGGCCGAGCTCCGCGAGGGCCGCACCGAGGTTGATCACGCTGGTGGTCTTCCCCACCCCGCCCTTCTGGTTCACCATCGAGATGATCCGGGCCGGGCCGTGTCCGTCGAGCGCCGGCGGCTCGGGGAACTCGGGCATCGGACGCCCCGTGGGTCCGAGGTCGAGGTCGAGCGTCTGGGCCTTGTCGTTCACGTCATGGTCCTGTCGTGAGAAGAGGGCGGTTCGGGGTGGGAAGGGCACCCGCGCGGGGCACCGGAGCAGTCTATGCCCCGTCTCGGGCCCGGGGATGGGCGCCGGCGTGGGCCTCCCGCAGGGAGTCGACGGTCACCTGCGTGTACAGCTGGGTGGTGGTCACGGAGGCGTGCCCCAGCAGCTCCTGCACGCTGCGCACGTCGGCGCCGCCGAGCAGCAGATGGGTCGCGAAGGAGTGCCGCAGCGTGTGCGGGCTCACCTCCTCAGTGATCCCGGCGGTCTCGGCGGCGGTGCGCACCACCTGCCAGGCGGCCTGCCGCGTGAGCCGAGTGCCGCGGATGCCCAACAGCAGGGCGGGGGTGCCCCGCCCCCGCGCGGCCAGGGCGGGGCGGGCACGGGTGAGGTACGCCTCCACGGCCTCGGCGGCGTAGGTGCCCACCGGCACCGCCCGCTGCTTGTCGCCCTTGCCGTGCAGCACGGCGGTGCGGCTGGAGAGGTCGAGGTCATCGAGGTCGAGGCCGATGGCCTCGGAGATGCGTGCCCCCAGCCCGTACAGCAGCTCCAGCAGGGCACGGTCGCGCAGCGCCCTCTCGGTGGCGAGCCGGCCGGTTCCGGGCCGACCGGCCGCCGCGAGGAGCGCCTCCACCTGCGCGATGCTCAGGGGGTGGGGCAGGCGGTCGGGCCGCGCCGGCGGCGGGACCGCTCGGGCGGGGTCCCCGGTGCGGCTGTCCTGTTCCTGGTCGAGAAAGGCGTGGAGACCGCGGATGGCCGCGAGGGCCCGCGCGGCGGAGGAGGCGGCCAGGGGCCTGCCTCCGTCGGCGCCGGAGCGGAGGGTCCGCAGCCAGCTGCTGATGCGGTCGGGGGTGACGGCCTCGAGGTCGACGCCCTCCCGCCCCAGGTCGCGCAGATAGCGTTCGAGGTCGCGACGGTAGGCGCGCAGGGTGTTCGCCGACAGTCCCCGTTCGACGCGCAGGTGCGCCAGGTACTGCTCCAGCCAGCGCGCGTCGGCGGGCCGCAGCGCGGGGGTGTCCGCCGGATCGGGAGTGGGGTTCCCCGGCGGTGCGGGCTCAGAGGCGGATGAAGGGGTCGAGCGCAAGGGCCACGAACAGCAGGGTCAGGTAGGTGATGGAGGCGTGGAACACCGTCATGGGTGCCAGCGCTTTGCCGCTGAGACCACGGTGGGTGCGCACCGCGTACCGGATCACCAGGTACAGGAACCATGCCCCCGCCGCGACGGCGGTGGCGCCGTACACCCAACCGGTGTGCCCCAGCGGGATGATCGCGAGGCTGGAGGCGACCATCAGCACGGTGTGCAGGATCATCTGGTGCGCCACGGAGGTGCGGGAGGAGACGACCGGCAGCATCGGCACCCCGGCGGTCTCGTAGTCGCGGGTGAACTTCTCCGCCAGCGGCCAGTAGTGCGGCGGCGTCCAGAAGAACACCACGAGGAAGAGGAAGAAGGCGGTCCAGGAGACGGTGCCGGTCACCGAGGACCAGCCGATGAGCACGGGCATGCACCCGGCGATCCCGCCCCACACGATGTTCTGGCTGGTGCGGCGCTTGAGGATCATCGTGTAGAAGACGACGTACAGCAGGATCGCACCGACGGCGAGGGCCGCGGAGATGACGTTCACCAGCAGCCCCAGCCACACCGCGGAGATGATCGACAGCGCGATCCCGAAGATCAGAGCGGCCCGCGGGGACACCTCCCCGGTGACGATCGGCCGGTTGCGGGTGCGCTTCATCTGCGCGTCGATGTCACGGTCGAGGTACATGTTCAGGGCGTTGGCTCCGCCGGCGGCGAGATACCCGCCGATGACGGTCGCCAGCAGCAGCCCCAACCCGGGGAATCCCTGGGCCGCGAGGAACATGACCGGCACGGTGGTGATGAGCAGCAGCTCGATGATCCGCGGCTTGGTGAGCGCGACGTAGTTACGCATCACCCGTCCGACGCTGCGGCGCGGTGCCGGGCGCCCACCATCGGTGGGGGCCGCGACGGGGGCATCGACCGGGGTCGTGCCCTGATGTGTCGCGTCCACCGTGCTCGCGGTGCTGCCCGTCGTGCTCACGCACACCGTCCTTCCGCGCCGGGAGAGGCGCCTCGCAGGCGCGGCGGCAGTGCGGGGGTGCAGTGCTCCGCGCGGTTCGACCTCGGAGTCTACCGGCCGACCCCTGTCGCGGAAGGGTGCCGCGACGAAGGTGCCCGATCCCTCAGCCGCCGTCCCTTCCCACGGTTCCACCGACTGTCGGGAGACGCGCAGGCGATATCAGACCCCACGTCTAGAGTGGACGGTATCGGCTGCTCCCCCGTGGATCGGCCCCTCTGACCCGGGTGGATGCCCCATCCGCCCGCCCTGGACCGGAAGGACACCCTGTGACCGACTCCTTTATCGCCCCCGAGGGCTGGACCGACCTCGACCACCGCGCGATCGACACCGTCCGGGTGCTCGCCGTCGACGCGGTCGAGAAGGTCGGCAACGGCCATCCCGGCACGGCGGTCTCCCTCGCCCCGCTCGCGTACCTGCTGTACCAGGACGTCATGCGCCACGACCCGTCGGACACCGACTGGCTGGGCCGTGACCGCTTCGTCCTCTCCGCCGGGCACTCGAGCCTGACCCAGTACATCCAGCTGTACCTCGGCGGTTTCGGCCTGGAGCTGTCCGACATCGAGGCGCTGCGCACCTGGGAGTCGAAGACCCCCGGCCACCCCGAGTACCACCACACCAAGGGCGTGGAGATCACCACCGGCCCGCTCGGGCAGGGGCTCGCCTCCGCCGTCGGCATGGCGATGGCGCAGCGCCGCGTGCGCGGCCTGCTCGACCCGGACGCCGCCCCCGGCACCAGCCCCTTCGACCACACCGTGTGGGTGATCGCCTCCGACGGCGATATGCAGGAGGGCGTCGCCCATGAGGCCTCCTCCCTCGCGGGCACCCAGCGCCTGGGCAACCTCGTGGTGGTGTGGGACGACAACGAGATCCAGCTCGAGGGTGGGACCGAGGCCGCGTACTCCGAGGACACCGTCGGCCGCTACGAGGCTCTCGGCTGGCACACGCAGACCGTCGACTGGCGCGGCGGCGAGTCGTACGTCGAGGACGTCCGCGCCCTCAAGGAGGCCCTCGAGGCCGCCAAGGCGGAGACCGGCAAGCCGTCGTTCATCCGTCTGCGGACGATCATCGGCTGGCCGATCCCGGAGCTGATGGGCACCCACAAGGTGCACGGCAATGCGATCGGCGACGAGGCTGTGAAGGGCCTGAAGAAGGTCCTCGGCCTGGACCCCGAGGCGTTGTTCGATGTGCCCGACGAGGTCGTGGCCCACACCCGCAACTTGATCGAGCGCGGCCGCGCCGCCCACGAGGAATGGCAGAAGGGCTTCGACGCCTGGGAGGCGGCGAACCCGGAGCGTGCCGCGCTGCTGCGCCGCATGCGCGCCCATGAGCTGCCGGAGGGCCTCGACGACGCCCTGCCGAGCTTCGACGCCGACCCGAAGGGCGTCGCCACCCGCGCCGCCTCCGGCGCGGTGCTGAACGCCCTCGCCCCGGTGATGCCGGAACTGTGGGGTGGCTCGGCCGACCTCGCGGGCTCGAACAACACCTCCATGAAGGGGGAGCCGTCGTTCCTGCCGGAGGACCGTCAGACCGACGAGGCTCAGGGCAACCCCTATGGCCGCACCCTCCACTTCGGTGTGCGCGAGCACGCCATGGGCGCGATCCTCTCCGGGATCACCCTCAACGGGCTCACCCGCGCGTACGGCGGCACCTTCTTCCAGTTCGCCGACTACATGCGCGGCGCGGTGCGCCTCGCGTCCCTCATGCGCGTCCCCAACATCTACGTGTGGACGCATGACTCCATCGGCCTGGGCGAGGACGGCCCCACCCACCAGCCGGTGGAGCACCTCGCGGCCTACCGCGCCATCCCCGACCTCACGATCGTCCGCCCCGCGGATGCGAACGAAACCGTGGCGGCGTGGCGCGCGGCCCTCGAGCACCGGGATGGTCCGATCGGTCTGGTCCTGACCCGCCAGGCCGTGCCGACCTTCGACCGCGAGGAGTTCGCGGCGCCGGACGTCGCCCGTGGCGCCTACATCATGAAGGAGGCCTCCTCCGGCACTCCCCAGGTGATCCTGATGGCCACCGGGTCCGAGGTGCAGTACGCCGTGGAGGCGCAGAAGCGCCTGGAGTCGGAGGGCATCGCCACCCGCCTGGTGTCCATGCCGTCGATGGAGTGGTTCGAGCAGCAGAGCGAGGAGTACCGCGAGCAGGTACTGCCGTCCACCGTCACCGCCCGCGTGAGCGTGGAGGCCGGCATCGCCCAGCCGTGGTTCCGTTACCTCGGGTTCCAGGGCCGGGCCGTGTCGCTGGAGACCTACGGCGCCTCCGCCGACGCCGCCACCCTGTTCGAGAAGTTCGGTTTCACCCCCGAGGCCGTCGTCGAGGCCGCGAAGGCCTCGCTCGCCGCCGGGAAGTGATCCCCCGGAGGGGCGGGCGAGTGCCCGCGCACCTGCCCGCCCCTCCCACCCGTCTCGTCCCGACCTGATCCGTCATCCCATCCGCCACCCGCAGGGGAAGGACCTTCCATGACCGGCAACGACCGCACCCGCCGCCTCTCCGAGGCCGGTGTCTCCATCTGGCTCGACGATCTCTCCCGACTGCGTCTGACCTCCGGGGGGCTGCAGAAGCTCATCGACGAGCTCGACGTCGTGGGCGTGACCACCAACCCGTCGATCTTCCAGGCGGCGATCTCCGGCGCCCACGACTACGACGAGGACGTCGCCCGCCTCGCCGCCGAGGGGAAGACCGAGGAGGAGGTCGTGGAGGTGCTCACCACCGACGACGTCCGCTCCGCGGCCGACCTCTTCGCGCCGATCCATGACCGCACCGGTGGGTACGACGGTTTCGTCTCCATCGAGGTGGATCCGCGGCGCGCCCGCGACACCGAGGGCACTGCGGAGCAGGCCACCCGCCTGCACGATCTGGTGGACCGCGACAACGTCATGATCAAGATCCCCGCGACCGTGGAGGGTCTGCCCGCCATCACGCGCGCCATCGCCGCCGGGACCAGCGTGAACGTCACCCTGATCTTCTCGGTGGAGCGCTACCGCGCTGTCATCGACGCCTACCTCACCGGCCTCGAGCAGGCCGCCGAGGCCGGCCGGGACCTCTCCCGCATCCACTCCGTCGCCTCGTTCTTCGTCTCCCGGGTGGACACCGAGATCGACAAGCGCCTCGAGGCCCTCGGCGGCGACGCCCTGGAGCTGCGTGGCCAGGCCGGTGTGGCCAACGCCCGCGCAGCCTTCGGCGCCTACCTGGAGGCGTTCTCCTCGGAGCGCTTCGCCCTGCTGCAGCAGAAGGGCGCGAACGTGCAACGGCCGCTGTGGGCCTCCACCGGAGTGAAGAACCCCGACTACCCGGACACCCTGTACGTCGACCAGCTGGTGGCCGACCCGAGCGTCAACACCATGCCGGAGAAGACCCTCGAGGCCGTCGCCGACCACGGCGATCCGCAGCCCGCGATCACCGCCGAGGATGCCGCTCGTGCCGAGGAGACGCTGCAGCGCGTCGCCGATGCCGGGGTGGACCTCGACGAGGTGTGGGAGGTGCTCGAGGCCGAGGGGCTGGAGAAGTTCGAGACCGCCTGGACCGAGCTGCTGGCCACCGTGAAGGAGCAGATGGCGAAGGGGCAGGCGTGAGTGTCAGCCCGGAGCGCGACACCCAGCTGACAGAGCGCGGCAACCCACTGCGCGACGCCCGCGATCGGCGCCTGCCGCTGATCGCGGGGCCCAGCTCGATGGTGATGTTCGGCGTCACCGGTGACCTGGCGAAGAAGAAACTGCTGCCGGCGATCTATGACCTCGCGAACCGGGGTCTGCTGCCGCCGAGCTTCGGGCTGGTCGGTTTCGGTCGACGCGACTGGAGCCACGACGACTTCGCCCAGTACGTGCGTGAGAGCGTCGAGGCGCACGCCCGCACCCCCTTCGTGGAGACCACCTTCGAGCAGCTGCGCGGGGGCCTGCGGTTCGTCACCGGCGAGTTCGATGATCCGGCGGCGTTCGAGGAGCTCACCGAGGTGGTGGGTGAGCTCGACCGCACCCGCGGCACCGGCGGCAACCACGCCTTCTACCTGTCGATCCCACCGAGCGCCTTCCCGCAGGTGTGTGAGCAGCTGGCGAACTCGGGGCTGAACACCCCGCAGGACGGGTCGTGGCGCCGCGTCGTGATCGAGAAGCCCTTCGGGCACGACCTCGCCTCGGCCCGCGAACTCAACGATGTGGTGGAGAAGGTCTTCCGTCCGGAGGACGTCTTCCGCATCGACCACTACCTGGGCAAGGAGACGGTGCAGAACCTCCTGGCGTTCCGTTTCGCGAACGCCATGTTCGAGCCGATCTGGAACGCCCACTACGTGGACCACGTGCAGATCACGATGGCCGAGGACATCGGCATCGGCTCCCGCGCCGGGTACTACGACGGCATCGGCACCGCCCGCGACGTCATCCAGAACCATCTGCTGCAGCTGCTCGCGCTCACGGCGATGGAAGAACCGATCTCCTTCGACGCCGCCGAGCTGCGGGCGGAGAAGGAGAAGGTCCTCGCGGCGGTCGAACTGCCGACGGACCTCGCCGCCCACACCGCCCGCGGCCAGTACGTCGGCGGGTGGCAGGGCGGCGAGCAGGTCAAGGGCTACCTGGAGGAGGAGGGCATCCCCGCCGGCTCCACCACGGAGACCTTCGCCGCGATGCGGCTGGACATCGCCACCCGCCGCTGGGCCGGAGTGCCGTTCTACCTGCGGGCCGGCAAGCGGCTGGGGCGCCGCGTCACGGAGATCGCGGTGGTGTTCCGCCGGGCACCGTTCCTGCCGTTCCGCTCCACCGACACCGCGGACCTCGGGCAGAACGCCATCGTGATCCGGGTGCAGCCCGACGAGGGCGTGACCATGCGCTTCGGTTCCAAGGTGCCGGGCACGCAGATGGAGGTGCGTGACGTCACCATGGACTTCGCCTACGGGGCGTCGTTCACCGAGGAGTCGCCCGAGGCGTACGAGCGGCTGATCCTCGACATGCTGCTGGGTGACCCGCCGCTGTTCCCGCGCCAGCGGGAGGTCGAGCTGTCCTGGCAGATCCTCGACCCGATCACCGCGTTCTGGGCGGAGCACATGCCGCCGGAGCCGTACCGCGCGGGCACCTGGGGCCCCGATTCCGCACACAAGATGCTCGCCCGTGACGGGCGCACCTGGAGGCGACCGTGATCACCACCCTCACCGACACCACCGCCAGCGCCGTCGACAAGAAGATGGCGCAGATGCGGGAGACCTTCGGCGCCAACGCCATCGGCCGGGTGCTCACGTTGATCATCGTCGCCACCGGTGAGGAGATCGACGTGCCGGTGGAGGCCGCCAGCCACGCCAGCCACGAGCATCCCTGCCGCGTGATCGTGGTCGACGCCGATGAGGAGAACCCGGAGTCCGGTCTGGACGCGGAGATCCGCCTGGGGCGTGACGCCGGCGCCGGGGAGATCATCATCCTGCGGGCCAAGGGCCGCACCATGGACAGCCTCGACACCCTGGTGATGCCGCTGCTGCTGCCCGATGCCCCGATCGTGACCTGGTGGCCCGACCATGCGCCCTCCTCCCCCGTGCACGACGTGCTGGGACGCATGGCGCAGCGGCGCATCACCGATGTCGCCGCCTGCGCCGACCCCCTGGCGAGCCTGAAGCGACTGCGCCGTGGCTACGCCAGCGGTGACTCCGACATGGCGTGGTCGCGCCTGACCCGCTGGCGCGGTCTGCTCGCCACCGCGGTGGAGACGCCGCCGGTGAGCGCCCCCACCGGTGCGACCGTCACCGGTCCGAAGGATTCCGCCGCTGTGGTACTGCTCGCCTCCTGGCTGGAGGAGAAGCTCGGGATCGAGGTCGCCCTCGAGGACGCCCCCGCGGGGGTGGCCGGTGCGGACGGGCCGCAGAGCGTGGAGATCGTCCGGGAGGACGGCACCATCCGTCTGCACCGCATCAGCGAGGACGCCCTCGAGGTCACCCTCCCCGGGGAGGAGCAGGCGGCCCAACAGGTGCCGGTGCCGGTGCGCACCCTCGATGAGCTGCTGGCGGAGGAACTGCGACGCCTCGACCCGGATGAGGTGTACGGCGAGGTGCTCGCCCACGCCTTCACCGGGATCGACGACCCGGCGGCCTTCGCCTCCGGCAAACCGGAACCGACCACCGTGGTCCTGGACTCCGCCGACGCCCTGGTGGAGCGGGCGGCCTCCGACACCGCCGCCACCGTGGCGGGGGCCATCGCCACCCGCGACACCGCGCACCTCGTCGTCACCGGCGGCGGGCTCGGCACGCGCCTGGTGCAGGCGCTGCCGGAGGCACTGCGTCGCGCCGAGGTCGACACCTCCCGGCTGCACGTGTGGTGGGGGGATGAGCGGTTCGTCCACGACGGCTCCGAGGAGCGCAACGACACCCCCGTGCTCGATGCCCTGCTACGGGATGCCGCGATCCCCGGCGGCAACGTGCATCGGATGCCCTCCAGCGACAGCGGCATGTCCCTCGACGAGGCCGCCGCCTGGTACGGCTCCGTGCTCGATCGCAGCGGTGGTGACGCCCCGTTCCACACCCGCGGGGAGGCGTTCTTCGACGTCCTGCTGCTGGGAGTGGGCCCCGACGCTCACGTGGCGTCGCTGTTCCCGGAACACCCAGACCAGAAGGACATCTCCGCGACCGCAGTGCCGGTGCGCCGCTCCCCCAAACCGCCAGCGGAGAGGATCAGTCTCTCGTGGCCGGCCCTGAACTCCGCCCGCCGAGTACTGCTGCTGGTCTCCGGGGAGGAGAAGGCCGGGGCCGTCGCTCGATCGCTCGGCGACCCGGAACCGTGGACCACCCCCGCCTCGGCGGTCAGGGGCTTGGACTCGACGACCTGGTACCTCGACCGCGGAGCCGCCTCGCAGCTGCCCTCGGACTGAGCCGTCCCCGCGCAGACGACGGGCCCCGGCCGATCCTCAGGATCAGTCGGGGCCCGGCAGTCTCTACGGGAGCGTGTCAGAGCATGTCAGATGCCGAAGCGGGCCAGCACACCCAGCGCCACAGCGCACAGCGCCCAGATCACGGCCATCGTCACGGTGAGCCGGTTGAGGTTCCGCTCGGCCACGCCGGAGGAACTGGCACTGGAGGAGATGCCCCCGCCGAACATGTCGGACAGGCCACCGCCCCGGCCCTTGTGCAGCAGGACGAGCAGCACGCACAGCAGCCCGGTGACGACGAGCAGCACCTGCAGGGCGATCTTCACGATTCCGAGGTCCACAGGGGTCCTTCCACGGTCGGGGGCGACACCTCAGCGTAGCGCGGGCGCGGCCGGGGACGGGAGGATCCGCCCCGGCCGCGCCCGATCAGCGCGTCACAGGTCACGCGTTCAGCGCGCACCCTCGACGATCTTCGCGAACTCGTCGGCCTTCAGCGAGGCGCCGCCCACCAGGGCACCGTCCACATCGGGCTTCGCCATGATCTCGGCGACGTTCGAGGACTTCACCGAGCCGCCGTACAGCACCCGCACGGAGTCGGCGACCTCCGCGGAGAACTCCGACCCGAGGGTCTCGCGGATCGCCCCGCAGACCTCCTGGGCGTCCTCCGGGGTGGCGACCTCACCGGTGCCGATGGCCCACACGGGCTCGTAGGCGACGACGACCTTCGCGGCCTCCTCCGGGGACAGACCCTGCAGGCCGCCCTTCAGCTGCGCGAGGGTGTACTCGACCTGGTTGCCGGCCTTGCGCTCCTCCAGCGGTTCGCCGACACACAGGATCGGGGTGAGACCGGCGGCGAGGGCCGCCTTCACCTTGGCGTTGGTGATGGTCTCGTCCTCACCGTGGTACTGGCGGCGCTCGGAGTGACCGACGGCCACGAAGGTGCAGCCGAGGGCGGTGAGCATCGCCCCGGAGATCTCCCCGGTGTACGCACCGGACTCGTGCTGCGAGATGTCCTGGGCGCCGTAGGCGATCGGCAGCTTGCCGGCGTCCACGACCACCTGCACGGTGCGCAGGTCCACGAACGGCGGCAGCACAGCGACCTCGACGCTCGAGGAGTCGTGGCCCTTCAGCAGGTCCCCGAGCTCCTCCACCAGGGCCTGAGCCTGGGTCCAGTCGAGATTCATCTTCCAGTTGCCCACCATCAGCGGGGTGCGGGTGGTCACTTGGTGTCCTCCTCGAGGATCGCGATGCCCGGCAGCTCCTTGCCCTCGATCAGTTCGAGGCTCGCACCGCCGCCGGTGGAGATGTGCGAGTAGCGGGACTCGTCGAGCCCCAGGGTGCGGATCGCGGCGGCGGAATCGCCACCGCCGATCACGGTGAAGGCCTCGGACTCGGCCAGCGCCTCCGCCACGGCCTTGGTGCCCGCAGCGAAGCGCTCGAACTCGAACACGCCCATGGGGCCGTTCCAGAAGACGGTGTGGGCGTCGGCCAGCTTCTCGCGGAACAGCTCGACGGTCTTCGGACCGATGTCGAGACCCTCCTGGTCGGCGGGGATCTTGTCGGCCTCGACCACGGTGCTCTCGGCGTCGGCGGAAAACTCCTTGGCCACGACCGAGTCGACCGGCAGCACGATCTCGACACCGTTGGCCTCGGCGCGCTCCAGGTACTCACGCACCGTCGGCACGCGCTCCTCGTCGAGCAGCGACGTGCCGATCTCCCCGCCCTGCGCCTTGTGGAAGGTGAAGGCCATGCCGCCGCCGATGAGGAGGCGGTCGGCCTTGTCCAGCAGGTTCTCGATGACCCCGAGCTTGTCGGCGATCTTCGCGCCACCGAGGATCACCACGAACGGGCGCTCCGGTTCATCGGTGACCTTCCGCAGGGACTCGACCTCGTTGACCACCAGGGAGCCGGCCGCGGACGGCAGCAGCTGCGCCAGGTCGTACACCGAGGCCTGCTTGCGATGGACGACCCCGAAGCCGTCCGACACGAAAGCATCACCGAAGGCGGCCAGCTTCTGCGCGAACTCGCGCCGCTCCGCCTCATCCTTGCTGGTCTCCCCCGGGTTGAACCGGAGGTTCTCCAGCAGGGCGACCTCGCCGTCACCGAGGCTCTCGACGGTGCTGCGCGCGGACTCACCGACGGTGTCGGTGGCGAAGGCGACCTCGCGGCCCAGCAGCTCCCCGAGACGCGCGACGACCGGGCGCAGGGAGTACTTCTCCTCCGGGGCGCCCTTCGGACGACCCAGGTGGGAGATGACGATGACCCGCGCCCCCTGCTCCAGCAGGGTCGAGATGGTGGGGACGGCGGCGCGGATGCGACCGTCGTCGGTGATGGTGGTGCCGTCCAGCGGCACGTTGAGGTCGCTGCGGACGATCACGCGCTGGCCGCGCAGATCACCGAGGGACTCGAGGGTCTTCAGCATGGCGTTGCTCCTGTCAGAGTGAGAGGGGGCCGGTGCGGGACGAGCCCGCCCGGCGCCGTGACGGCGCGGGACGGGCTCGTCCAGCATGGGAGTGCTCCGCGGGTGCGGCGGCTCAGAGCTTCTCGCCGACCAGCTTCGTGAGGTCGACGAGGCGGTTCGAGTAACCCCACTCGTTGTCGTACCACGACACGACCTTGACCTGGTTGCCGATCACCTTGGTGCAGCCGGCGTCGAAGATCGAGGAGTGCGGGTCGGTCTCGATGTCCTTCGAGACGATCGGGTCCTCGGTGTAGTCGAGGATGCCCTTGAGCGGACCCTCGGCAGCCTTCTTCACCGCGGCGTTGACCTCCTCCACGGTGACCTCGCGGGAGGCCTCGAAGGTGAGGTCGGTGACGGAGCCGGTCGGGGTCGGCACGCGCAGGGCGTAGCCGTCGAACTTGCCGGCCAGCTCCGGCAGCACCAGGGCGACGGCCTTCGCGGCACCGGTCTTGGTGGGGATGATGCTCAGCGCGGCGGCGCGGGCGCGACGCAGGTCGGAGTGCGGCGCGTCCAGCAGGCGCTGGTCGGAGGTGTAGGCGTGCACGGTGGTCATCAGGCCCTTGACGATGCCGAACTCGTCGTTCAGCACCTTGGCCAGCGGCGCCAGGCAGTTGGTGGTGCAGGACGCGTTCGAGATGATGTTGTGGTTCGCCGGGTCGTAGTCCTTCTCGTTCACGCCGATGACGAAGGTGGCGTCCTCACCCTTCGCGGGCGCGGAGATGATGACCTTCTTGGCGCCGGCGTCGAGGTGGGCCTTGGCCTTCGCGGCATCGGTGAACAGACCGGTGGACTCGATGACGATGTCCGCGCCGAGCTCGCCCCACTTGAGGTTCGCCGGGTCCCGCTCCTCCGACACGGTGAAGGTGTCGCCGTCGACGGTGATGGTGTCCTCGGTGTAGGAGACCTCACCCGGGAAACGGCCGAGCACGGAGTCGTACTTGAACAGGTGGGCGAGGGTCTTGTTGTCGGTCAGGTCGTTGACGCCGACGATCTCGATGTCTGCGCCCTGCGCGATGGCAGCGCGCAGGAAGTTGCGCCCGATACGACCGAATCCGTTGATACCGACCTTGATGGTCACGGTGTCCTCCTAGCGATGCGGCGCCGATGAGCGCCACGTGGGGTGGCGCGCACTCCGTCGTACGCTCGGACGGCCCTCGGTGACCGGGGCCACGGACAGTCTACCAACGGGCCCACCGCTTCCTGGAAGGACTTCCGTCCCCCGTGGCCGGCGCAGTCGTCGTCAGTCCTCCTCGGCCTCCGTGAGACCGGCGTCGGTGGGTGGGATGCCGAGCTCCTCCGCCCGGCGGTCGGCCATGGCGAGCAGGCGCCGGATGCGCCCGGCGACGGCGTCCTTGGTCAGCGGCGGGTCAGCGCGCCGGCCGAGCTCCTCGAGGCTGGCCTGCCGGTGCTCCAGACGCAGCTCACCGGCCACCCGCAGATGATCGGGCACGTCATCACCGAGGATCTCCAGGGCCCGCTGGACGCGCTGGCCGGCGGCGACGGCGGCACGGGCGGAGCGCCTCAGGTTGGCGTCATCGAAGTTCGCCAGACGATGAGCGCTGGCGCGCACCTCCCGGCGGGTGCGGCGCTCCTCCCACACCAGCACCGCCTGGTGGGCGCCCATGTGGGTGAGCAGAGCGGAGATCGCATCACCGTCGCGCAGCACCACCCGGTCCGCGCCGCGGGCCTCCCTGGCCTTCGACGGCACCCCGAGCCGGCGGGCCGCACCGACCATCGCCAGCGCCACCTCCGGTCCGGGGCAGGTGAGCTCCAGGGCCGCGCTGCGACCCGGCTCGGTGAGGGAGCCGCGGGCCAGGAACGCTCCGCGCCAGGCGGCGGCGGCATCCGCGACGGCCCCGCCGACCACGGCCGGGGGCAGCCCGCGGACGGGGCGGCCGCGGGCGTCGAGCAGACCGGTCTGCCGGGCCAGTGCCCCGCCGTCATCGGTGACGCGCAGCAGGTAGCGGGTGCTGCGGCGGATCCCGGACGGTGCGAGCACGGCGATCTCGCTCGGCTGCCCGTACACGTCGAGCAGGGTGGTGCGCAGTCGGCGGGCGACGACGGCGGTGTCGAGGTCCGCCTCCACCACGATGCGGCCGCCGACGAGGTGCAGACCTCCCGCGAAACGCAGCAGGGCGGCGGCCTCGGCCTTGCGGGCGGAGGGGCGCGGCACCTCCACCCGGGCGAGTTCGTCCTTGACCTCGGCGGTCAGTGACATCGGGGCGCTTCCCTCCGGTTGATGGGCGTGGATCCGACCAAGGGGTCCGATCGATGACGGTGGTCGAGGCGTGGGGCGGTAGTCGTCTCAGCGGGTCCCGGGGCGGTCGGGGGCATCCGGGTCGTCGAGCGGGGCGTCGACATCCCCATACACGCCGTCGAACACGTCACGATACGCGGCCGCGAGCCGCACCGGATCGTGCTCGGGGATCCCGGGACCGACGCTCACCTGCCGCAGCAGAGTGCGCATCCCGGCGCGGCGGGCGTGCTCGGCGAGCTCGGCAGCGTCCTCCAGAGCGGTCGGATCAGCGACGAGTGCGTCGAACCTCACGCCCGGGGCGGTCTCGAGCAGCACATCGAGCAGCTCCCGACTGGCCATGCCGGCGGTCTCGGTGCGGCTGCCCCCTGCGGAGAGGTTCATGGTGACGCAGCGGTGCGCCCGGGTGGTGCGCAGCGCCTCCGCGATCTCCGGGATCAACAGGTGCGGCAGCACGGAGGTGTACCAGGAACCGGGCCCGACGACCACCCAGTCGGCCTCATGGATGGCCTCGATGACCTCCTGGGACACCACCGGTTCCGCCGGCAGAAGGTGGACGTCCTCGACCCGGCCGTCGGCGACCGCCACCTCGGCCTGCCCCCGCACCAGGCGGCTGCTGCCATCGGGTGCCGTCACCCGGGCCTCGATGTCCAACGGCTCCAGGGCCATGGGCAGCACGCGGCCCCGCACCCCCAGCAGCTCCCCCACCTGGTCCAGCCCGGCGATGGGATCGTCGAGGATCTGCCACAGCGCCACGATCAACAGGTTCCCCAGGGCATGACCGTCGAGATCCCCGTGGGTGCGGAAACGGTGCTGTACGACATCGCGCCAGAGGGACCCCCAGTCGGAGTCCTCGCAGAGCGCGGCGAGGGCCATGCGCAGATCCCCGGGCGGCAGGACCGGCAGTTCAGTGCGGATGCGCCCGCTGGATCCGCCGTTGTCCGCCACCGTCACCACCGCGGTGACGTGCTCCACCAGGCGGCGCAGGGCCCGAAGGTTCGCAGCCAGACCGTGCCCGCCGCCGAGGGCCACCACGCGGGTGCCCCGCGCGCCACGGCGGGCGTCGAGCCGGGAGGGGACGATCGGGCGTCGGCGTGCCGGGGTGGTCATTCGCGCCCCAGGTCCCGGTGGCGCACACGCACCGCGTACCCGTCGCGTCGCAGTTCCTCCGCGATGCGCTCCGAGATCGCCACCGAGCGGTGCTTGCCGCCGGTGCAGCCGAAGGCGATCGTCGTGAAGTGTTTGTTCTCCTGCTGGTATCCGCGCAGCACCGGGGCGATGACATCGGGATACCGCTCGACGAACTCCCGGGCGTTGTCGTTGGACAGCACGAAGGCGGCGACCGGCTCGTCGGTGCCCCGCTGGTCGCGCAGCTCCGGCACCCAGTACGGGTTCGGGATGAAGCGGACGTCGCTGACGTGATCGGCCTCGATCGGGATGCCGTATTTGAAGCCGAAGGACATGACGTTCACGGTGAGGGAGCGTTCCTCACTGGTGCCGAAGGTCTCCCGCATCCGCATGGTCAGCTGGTGGACGTTTAGCAGGGTGGTGTCGAGCACGACATCGGCGAGGCGCCGGTACGGGGCCAGCAGTTCCCGCTCACGGCGGATGCCCTCCAGGACACCCTCATCGCCCTGCAACGGGTGGGGGCGACGCACCGAATCGAAGCGCCGCACCAGAGTGTCCTCATCGGCGGTGAGGAACAGCAGCCGGAAACGCGCCCCGGAGGCCCGCAGCCGTTCGACCACCTCCGACAGTTCGGAGAAGAAGGGGCCCGAGCGGGGATCGACGACGACGGCGAAGCGGGGGTCACGACCCACGGCGGTGGCCTGCAGCTCGTACAGCTCGGGGATCAGCTGCGGGGCGATGTTCAGCACCACGTACCAGCCGAGATCCTCCAGCGCGTGCGCGGCGGTCTCGCGGCCGGCCCCGGCGAGGCCGGTGATGATGACGATCTCCCCGGCCTCAGGGGCCATCGCGCCGTCCTCGACGGGCCGCTCCGGACCGGTGGCGTCCTCGGGGGTCTCGGGGCTGATCGACGCTGTCACGACTGACGCTTCCTCCTGGCCTCGGCCGGGTCGAGGATCTCACCGGTGGCCATGTCGACCGCCGGCCCGGGTGTCTCGGAGTCTAGTGCGGCGAGGATCCGCGCGGCGAGGGCGGGGCCGATCCCGGGTACCTCCTGCAGTCCCTCGACCCCGGCCTCCCGGATCGCGTCGACCGTGACGTAACGGTCCAGCAGGGCGCGGCGGCGCGCCGGGCCGAGTCCCTCCACCCCGTCGAGCACACTCTCCTGCATCGCCCGGCCGCGTTTGGAGCGGTGGTAGGAGATGGCGAAACGATGGGCCTCATCGCGCAGCCGCTGCACCAGGAACAGGGCCTCACTGGTGCGGGGCAGGATCACCGGGTGCTCCTCCCCCGGCAGCCACAGCTCCTCCAGGCGCTTGGCGATCCCGGCCAGGGCGACATCGGTGACCCCGAGCTCGTCGAAGGCGCGCTGCGCGGCCGCGACCTGGGCGGGGCCGCCGTCGACCAGCATGAGCGACGGGGGGTACGCGAAACGCTTCTCGTCGCGGTCCGGGTCGGGCTCGCTGCTGAGGTGACGCTGGAGGCGGCGGCGGATCACATCGTGCATCGAGGCGGTGTCGTCGCGGGCGGCCGCACCGGTGACGGAGTACCGCCGGTATTCGCTCTTGCGCGGCAGCCCGTCCTCGAACACCACCATGGAGCCGACGACGTTCGTGCCCTGCGAATGGGAGATGTCGAAGCATTCGATCCGCAGGGGCGGTTCGGCGAGGTCCAGGGCCTCCCCGAGGTCCTCGAGCGCCTTGGTGCGGGCGGTGAGGTCACCGGTGCGGCGCAGACGTTGCAGACGCAGAGCGTCCTCGGCGTTGCGGGTGACGGTCTCCAGCAGATCCTTCTTCTCCCCCCGGCGCGGTACCCGCAGCTCCACCGACGGCCCCAGCAGGCGGCGCACATCCTCGACGTCCGGGGGGAGCACCGGTACCAGCACCTCGTGGGGGGCACCACCTTCGGCATACAGGGTGGTCAGGGCACGTTCGATGATGTCGGCCGGGGAGGATTCGTCGAGGATCTCCGCCACCCAGCCGCGCTGGCCGCGGATCCTGCCTCCGCGCACATGGAACACCTGGACGGCGGCCTCGAGGTCGTCATGGGCCAGGCCGATCAGATCGGCGTCGGTGTCGTCGGCCAGCACCACCGAGTTCTTCTCCATCACCTTCTGCAGGGCCTGGAGGTCATCACGCACCCGCGCGGCGGTCTCATAGTCGAGGGCCGCGGCGGCCTCCTTCATCCGCTGTTCGAGGCGGCGCACATAGGTGCGGGTGTTGCCGGACATGAAGTCGCAGAAATCCTCGGCGAGCGCCCGATGCTCCTCGGCACTGACGCGTCCGACGCAGGGGGCGGAGCACTTGTCGATGAACCCGAGCAGGCAGGGGCGGCCGCTGCGCTCGGCCCGGCGGAACACCCCGGCGGAGCAGGTGCGGATGGGGAACACCCGCAGCAGCAGGTCGAGGGTCTCGCGGATCGCCCACGCATGGGTGTAGGGGCCGAAGGCACGGTCGGTGCGGGCGCGGGGGCGGCGGGTCACGTGTGCCCGGGGGTACCTCTCCCCCATGGTCACCGCCAGGAACGGGTACGACTTGTCGTCGCGGAACTTGACGTTGAACCGGGGGTCGAACTCCTTGATCCAGGTGTATTCGAGGGTGAGGGCCTCGACCTCGCTGGAGACCACCGTCCACTCCACGGACGCGGCGGTGGTGACCATCCGGCGGGTGCGCGGATGCAGCACCGACAGGTCCTGGAAGTAGTTCGTCAGCCGCTGCCGGAGGTTCTTCGCCTTGCCCACGTAGATGACGCGGCGGTCGGCGTCACGGAAGCGGTACACCCCCGGGGAGGTGGGGATGTCGGAGGTGCGGGGGCGGTAGGTCGCGGGATCGGCCACGGCCGCCTCAACCCCGCGCCAGGACCGGCCCCAGGAAGCGACCGGTGTGGGAGGCCTCGACCCGGGCGATCTGCTCGGGGGTGCCGCTGGCGACGACCCGGCCGCCACCTGAGCCCCCCTCGGGACCGAGGTCGATGACGTGGTCGGCGCACTTGATGACATCGAGGTTGTGCTCGATGACGATCACGGTGCTTCCCTTGTCGACGAGATCTTGCAGCACCTCGAGAAGCTTGCGCACATCCTCGAAGTGCAGGCCGGTGGTGGGCTCGTCCAGCACGTACACGGTGCGGGCGCTGGAGCGCTTGTGCAGTTCGGAGGCGAGTTTCACGCGCTGCGCCTCACCCCCGGAGAGGGTGGTGGCGCTCTGCCCGAGCCGTACGTACCCGAGACCGACGTCGACCAGGGTCTGCAGCTGGCGGCGGATGGCCGGGATGGCCTCGAAGAACTCCAGCGCCTCGGAGATCGGCATGTCGAGCACCTCGGCGACGTTCTTCCCCTTGAAGTGCACCTCGAGGGTCTCCCGGTTGTACCGCGATCCGTGGCAGACCTCGCACTGCACATAGACATCGGGCAGGAAGTTCATCTCGATCTTCAACGTGCCGTCACCCGAGCAGGCCTCACAGCGACCGCCCTTGACGTTGAAGGAGAACCGCCCGGGGCCGTAGCCGCGGACCTTCGCCTCGGTGGTCTGGGCGAACAGGGTGCGGATGCGGTCCCACACGCCCGTATAGGTCGCCGGATTCGACCGGGGGGTGCGGCCGATGGGCGACTGGTCGACATGCACCACCTTGTCGAGATGCTCCAGACCGGTGACGCGCTTGTGCCGCCCCGGCACCACGCGGGCGCGGTTCAGCTCCTTGGCGAGGACCTTGTAGAGGATCTCGTTGACCAGCGTGGACTTGCCGGAGCCGGAGACCCCGGTGACCGCGGTGAGGGTGCCGAGCGGGACCGTCACGTCCATGCCCTGCAGGTTGTTCTCGCGGGGGCCGACGATTCTCAGCTGCCGTTCCGGGTCGACGGGGCGGCGCACCGGCGGCACCGGCACCGCCAGCTCCCCCGACAGGTAGCGCCCGGTGAGGGACTCCGGGTTAGCCATGAGGGACTCGACGGTGCCGGAGTGCACCACCCGGCCGCCGTGCTCCCCGGCGAGGGGGCCGATGTCGACCACCCAGTCGGCGGCGTGGAGAGTGTCCTCGTCGTGCTCGACGACGATCAGCGTGTTCCCCAGGTCTCGCAGCCGGGTGAGGGTCCCGATGAGGCGTTCGTTGTCCCGCTGGTGCAGACCGATCGACGGCTCGTCGAGCACGTACAGCACACCCACCAGTCCCGCACCGATCTGCGTGGCCAGGCGGATGCGCTGCGCCTCTCCGCCGGAGAGGGTCCCGGCGGCGCGCGAGAGCGTCAGGTAGTCCAGGCCGACGTCCAGCAGGAAGCCGAGGCGGGCGCGGATCTCCCGCAGCACCTCGGAGGCGATCTGTGCCTGCCGCTCGGTGAGGGTGAGGTCGGAGAGGAAACGCGCCGACTCGGAGATCGGCATGTCGCAGACCTCCGCGATGGAGAGACCGCCGACGGTGACGGCGAGGACCTCCGGACGCAGGCGGGCGCCGCGGCACGCGGGGCACGGCACCTCCCGCATGAACTGCTCGTACTTCTCCTTCGCCGAGTCCGATTCGGTGTCGTCGTGGCGCCGCGTGAGGAACGTCATCACGCCCTCGAAACCGGTGGAGTAACGGCGCTCCCGGCCGAAGCGGTTTCGGTACTTCACATGGACCTGATAGTCCTTCCCGTGGAGCAGGGCGTCCTTGGCGCGCTGGGGAAGGGCCCGCCACGGGGTGTCCATGGAGAAGGAGAGCTCGGAGGCGAGACCCGCCATCATCTGCTGATGGTGGTCGGCGCCGCCCATGGTCCACGGGGCGATGGCGCCCTCAGCGAGGGTGAGGTCCTCGTCGGGGACCACGAGGTCCGGGTCGACCTCCAGGCGCATGCCGATGCCGGTGCACTCGGGGCACGCCCCATAGGGGGCGTTGAAGGAGAAGGACCGCGGTTCGATGTCGTCGAGCGCGAGGGGGTGGCCGTTGGGGCAGGCGCGCTTCTCGGAGAAGCGGCGCTCCCGCTGCGGATCCTCGGCGTCGCGGTCGACGAACTCCACCACCAGCAGGCCCTCGGCCAGTCGCAGAGCGGTCTCCACCGAATCGGTGAGGCGCCGGCGCATCTCGGGCTTCGCGGAGAGGCGGTCCACGACCACCTCGATGGTGTGCTTGTACTTCTTGTCGAGCTCGATCTCCTCGTCGAGCCGCTGCACCCGCCCGTCGATCCGGGCGCGCGCATACCCCTGCGAGCGCAGGGAGGAGAGCAGATCGGCGTGTTCGCCCTTGCGGCCGCGCACCACCGGCGCGAGGACCTGGAAGCGGGTCCCGGTCTCCTCCTCGAGCAGCATGTCGACGATCTGCTGCGGGGAAGAGCTGGCGACCTCCGCGCCGCACACCGGACAGTGCTGCACGCCGGTGCGGGAGAACAGCAGCCTCAGATAGTCGTACACCTCGGTGATGGTGCCGACGGTGGAGCGGGGGTTGCGGTTCGTCGACATCTGGTCGATCGAGACGGCCGGGGACAGACCCTCGATGAAGTCGACGGCGGGCTTGTCCATCTGCCCCAGGAACTGCCGGGCGTACGCCGAGAGGGACTCGACGTAGCGGCGCTGCCCCTCGGCGAAGATCGTGTCGAAGGCCAGCGAGGACTTGCCGGAACCGGACAGACCCGAGAAGACGACCAGCTTGTCGCGGGGGATCTCGAGATCGATGTTGCGCAGGTTGTGCTCGCGGGCACCGCGCACGACGAGGGAATCGGTCACCGCGACATCCTACGGGCGGGGTGCGACAGACTGAGGGCATGAGTGAGACGCCTCGCGACACCTACACCGGCGCCGTCACGGTCGGCGGACCGACCGACCTGCGGGCCACCTCGAGCCTGCTGATCCGCAAGGCCGCGGTGGGGCCGATGGACAACAACGCCTACCTACTCACCTGCCGGGTCTCGGGGGCGCAGCTGCTCATCGACGCCGCCGATGACGCTGCGCGACTGCAGCGACTGGTGCGGGAGGGCTCCCCCACCTCCCGCCTCGACACGATCGTGACCACCCACAGCCATCACGACCATGTGCAGGCCCTTGCGGCGATGGTGCGGGCCACCGGGGCGCGCACCGCGGCGGGGGCCGAGGACGCCCCGGCGATGCCGGTACAGGTCGACCGGGAGCTGACCCACGGCGATGTGATCCGGGTGGGGGTGCATGACCTGGAGGTGATCCACCTGCGTGGCCACACGCCCGGGTCGATCGCGCTGCTGTGGCGCGGCGGCACGGATGGCGACCACCTCTTCACCGGGGACTCGCTGTTCCCCGGGGGCGTCGGGGCGACCCACGGGGATCGCCGTCGTTTCGACCTGCTGCTCGGGGATGTGCAGACGCGGATCTTCGACCGCCTCCCGGACGCCACCTGGGTGTATCCGGGGCACGGCGACGACACCACCCTCGGTGTGGAACGGCCCCACCTGCAGGAGTGGCGCGAGCGCGGCTGGTGAAGCGTCGGCCGGCTCGCTGCGCTCAACGGCTCACTGTTCAGGGTGGCGCGGGCGGCACTGAGGAGGCCGCCGCGGCCGCACGCCGGATCCCGCCGGCCCGGGCCCGTCAGCGCACGCCCTGGACCGTCCGCAACTCCTTCTTGAGCTCGGCGACCTCGTCGCGCAGCCGCGCCGCCACCTCGAACTGCAGCGACTCGGCGGCCCGGTGCATCTGGGCGGTGAGCTCGTCGATCATGCTGCTGAGTGCACCGACCGGATCATCGCCCAGGTCGACGGTGCGGGCCGAGGAGGCGTCGATCTCCCCCGCCCGGGCGCGGTCCCGCCGCACCCGTTCCTTGCCGGCGCGGTAGTCGCTCGACAGCAGGGTGTCGGTGTCGATGTCCTCCCGGGCCAGCATGTCAGTGACATCCGCGATGCGTTTGCGCAGCGGCTGCGGGTCGATGCCGTGCTCGGTGTTGTACGCGATCTGCTTCTCCCGGCGACGGTTGGTCTCGTCGATCGCCTCGCGCATGGAGTCGGTGACGGTGTCGGCATACATGTGCACCTGCCCGGAGACATTGCGGGCGGCACGCCCGATGGTCTGGATCAGGGACGTTCGCGAGCGCAGGAACCCCTCCTTGTCGGCATCGAGGATCGCCACCAGCGACACCTCCGGCAGGTCCAGGCCCTCGCGCAGCAGGTTGATGCCGACCAGCACGTCGAACTCGCCCAGCCGCAGGGAGCGCAGCAGTTCCACGCGCCGCAGGGTGTCGACGTCGGAGTGGAGGTACTGCACCCGCACCCCGTGCTCCAGCAGGTAGTCGGTGAGGTCCTCCGCCATGCGCTTGGTGAGGGTGGTGACGAGCACGCGTTCGTCGGCCTCCACCCGCTTCTCGATCTCCGCACGGAGGTCGTCGATCTGCCCCTTCACGGGCTTCACGATGATCTCCGGGTCCACCAGTCCCGTGGGGCGGATGATCTGCTCCACGACGCCGTCGCTGCGCTGCAGCTCGTACTCGGCGGGCGTGGCCGAGAGGTACACCGTCTGCCCTGTGCGCTCCTTGAACTCCTCGAAGGTCAGGGGGCGGTTGTCGAGCGCGCTGGGCAGACGGAACCCGAAGTCGACCAGGGTGCGTTTGCGGGAGCGGTCGCCCTCGTACATCGCGCCGATCTGCGGCACGGTCACGTGGGACTCGTCGATCACCAGGAGGAAATCCTCCGGGAAATAGTCCAGCAGGGTGTTCGGCGGAGTGCCGGGGCCGCGGCCGTCCAGATGGCGTGAGTAGTTCTCCACGCCGTTGGTGGTGCCCATCTGGCGCAGCATCTCCAGGTCGTGCGTGGTGCGCATCCGCAGACGTTGCGCCTCCAGCAGCTTGTTCTGCCCCTCGAGTTCCTCCAGCCGCTGGGCGAGCTCCACCTCGATGGAGTCGATGGCGCGGGCCAGGCGCTCCGGCCCGGCCACGTAATGGGAAGCGGGGAAGACGTGGATCTCGTCCTCCTCGCGGATGATCTCGCCGGTCAGCGGATGGAGAGTATGGATGGCGTCGATCTCGTCCCCGAAGAACTCGATGCGGATCGCGAGCTCCTCGTACATCGGGATGATCTCGACCGTGTCACCGCGCACCCGGAAGGTGCCGCGCACGAAGCTGGTGTCGTTGCGGTCGTACTGCATGTCGACGAAGCGGCGCAGCAGCACGTCGCGGTCGATCTCCTCCCCACGGCGCAGCCGCACCATCCGGTCGACGTACTCCTGCGGGGTGCCCAGACCGTAGATGCAGGAGACGGAACTGACCACCACGACGTCGCGTCGTGTGAGCAGCGAGTTGGTGGCGGAGTGCCGTAGACGCTCGACCTCGGCGTTGATCGACGAGTCCTTCTCGATGTAGGTGTCGGACTGCGGGACGTAGGCCTCGGGCTGGTAGTAGTCGTAGTACGAGACGAAGTACTCGACGGCGTTGTTCGGCAGCAGCTCCCGGAACTCGCTGGCCAGCTGTGCGGCGAGGGTCTTGTTGTGCGCCATCACCAGGGTGGGCCTCTGCAGTCGCTCGATCAGCCAGGCGGTGGTGGCGCTCTTGCCGGTGCCGGTGGCGCCCAGCAGCACCACGTCCTGCTCCCCCGCCTCGATGCGCCGGGCGAGCTCGTCGATCGCCTGCGGCTGGTCACCGGCGGGGGCGTACTCCGAGACGACCTGGAAGGGATGGACGGCTCGGGTGAGATCGGTGACGGGACGCATGGGGTCAGAGCCTACGGCGGCCGACTGACAGCCGGGCCAGGACCTCCCGGGCCCGAGCCTCCAGGGTCGCGCGGTCACCGTCATTGCGCAACAGCACGTCCGCCCGACGCTCGCGTTCCGCATCGTCGACCTGCGCGGCCATCACGGACTCGGCGTACTCACGGTCCTTGCCGCGGTCCTCCATGATGCGGCGGATGCGTTCCTCCCGCGGGGCGGTGACCACCACGATCACGTCGTACCGATCGTCCTGGTGCTTCTCCAGCAGCAGCGGGGAATCGTGGGCCCACCACTCCACGCCCGACTCCCGCAGCCGCTGTTCCTCCTGCCGCACCGCCTCGTCGACCCGGCGCAGAACGATCCGTTCGAGATCGGCACGGGCATCGGCATCGGCGAAGACGATCCGGGCCAGGGCACCGCGGTCGATGGAGCCGTCGGCCCGGAGGATCGCCTCACCGAAACGGGCGACCGTCTCGTCGACAGCCTCCCCCGGTTCGTCCAGCACCCGCCGGGAGTGGGCGTCGAGGTCGATCACGGTCAGCCCCTCGGCGCGCCACAGAGCCGCCACCGTCGACTTCCCGGACGCGATCCCACCGGTCAGGCCGATCCGCCACACCTGCTGTGTCATGCCCCGCACCCTACCCAGCAAGGCCCCTGCGACGGTGTCCCGGGTGGTCGCCTCCCCTACCCTTGAGCGGTGACCCCCGCAGACCTCCTCACCTCGAACGATCTGGTCCGTGCGCTCGACCTGCTCGGCGTGGTCGTCATGGGCATCACCGGTGGCGGCATCGCGGCCCGGCTGAACTTCGATCCGGTCGGATTCGCCGTCGTCGGCATCGTCTCCGGGCTCGGAGGGGGGATCCTGCGCGACGTGATCCTCGACCGCGGCATCCCCGCCGCCTTCGACGGCCCCTGGTACTTCGTCTGTTCCCTGCTGGGGGCGGGCTTCGCCTTCCTCATCACCTCGGAGGGGCGGGCCCTGAACCATCTGATGGTGGTGCTCGATGCGATCGCTCTGGGATTGTGGGCGGCGACCGGCACCGCGAAGTCCCTCGCGACGGGGCTCGACATGCTGCCCGCCCTGTTACTCGGGGTGCTCTCGGCGGTGGGCGGCGGGGCGATCCGCGACGTCATGGTCGGGCGGATCCCGGTGATCTTCGGCGGCGGCCCGCTGTACGCGACCAGCGCCCTGGTGGCGAGCGTCGCCACCTGGGCGGTCGCGGCGCTGCGTCTGGACCCGGCATGGGTGATCGCCGCCGCCGCGCTCGGGACGGCACTCGCCCTGGTCTCGGCATGGCGGCGGTGGACCCTTCCCGGCCGTGCCGACTCCTTGGTGACGCTCTCCCCCGCCCAGGTGGCGACGCTCATCAAGCGGGCGCGGTGGGCGGAGCGACGGAAGCTCGCCCGGCAGGCGAGGGAGATGGTGGCCGAGGAGGCGGCGGCCGATCAGGTCGACGCGGCCTCCCCGTCGGCCGACCGCTGAGGTCGCACCCCGAGAGCGTCGAGGGCCCGCGCGACGACCTCGACCGGCAGCTGGCCGGGGGCGGACACCTCGTCGAGCACCGCGAACGTCGCCGCCGAGCCGAGGGTGCAGCCGGTGAGGCGGCTGCCCGCCCCGAGCTCGCCCATGCTCATGGTGATCACCGGGACGCCGCGGGGCTGCAGACGCTCCGCGGCGGTGACGGTGGCCTGCAGCAGGTCCACCACATCCTGGGGCCGCCGCGGCATGACGGCGATCTTCGCGATGTCCGCACCCGCCTGCGCCATCTGCTCCAACCGGTCGACCAGCCGGCCGGCGGGCGGGGTGCGGGTGAAGTCGTGGTGGGAGCCGACGACGGTGACGCCGGCGGCGTGCGCTCGGGCGATCACCCTCGCCACGTCATCGCTCCCCACCGCGCCCATCTCCACATCCAGCAGATCGAGGCCCCCGGCCTCGAGCAGCCGCTGCTGCAGGGCCGCGAGGTCCGGCGCGGGCAGGTCCGCGAGCCCACCCTGCCCGGTGCTGCGCAGCGTCACCAGCAGCGGCGCCTGCCCGGCGGCACACCGGGCATGCGGTAGCAGGGCGACGGGATCGACCCCGGCGGCGACGGCCGCGTCGGCGCGCCACTCCAGAACATCCGCATCACTGGCCGCGAACCGGAGACCGGCACGCCGCATCGCCTCGGCGTCGGCCGCGAGAGTGGGCACGATGATCCGGACGTGACCGGGCACGATGCCCCGCGTGCGGCCAGACGCCTCCACAGCGCGTCGCTCAGGCATCGGCGGTGATCGCCGCGTAGGCCGCGAGCAGCAGCGCCGGGTCCGGGCCCTCCAAGCGGGAGGGGCGACCGACCCGGTCGAGCACCACGAAGCGCAGCATCCCGGAGCGGGACTTCTTGTCGCGTCGCATGGCGTCCTCCAGGCGGGGCCACTGCTGCCCACGGTAGGTCACCGGCAGGCCGAGGGAGGTGAGGATCCGGCGGTGCCGATCGACCTCGGCCTCGGACAGGCGCCCCGCCAGATGCGACAGTTCGGCGGCGAACACCATGCCGATGCTCACCGCGGCGCCGTGGCGCCACAGATAGCGCTCATTGCGTTCGATGGCGTGGGCGAGGGTGTGACCGTAGTTGAGGATCTCCCTCTGGTCGGATTCGCGGGGATCGGCACCGACCACCTGGGCCTTCACCCGGACGGCCCGCTCGACGACCTCGGCGAAGGCGTCGCTGCCGGTGTCCAGGACGGCCCGGGGATCGATCTCGACGATCTCGAGGATCCGCTGATCGGCGATGAACCCGCACTTCACGGCCTCGGCCAGTCCGGCCGCGACATCATGCCCTCCCAGCCCCGCCAGCACGTCGAGGTCGGAGAGCACAGCCCGCGGCTGGTGGAAGGCCCCCACCAGGTTCTTGCCCTCGCTGGTGTTGATGCCGGTCTTCCCGCCGACGGCGGCGTCGACGATGGCGGCGACGGTGGTCGGCACCTGCACCACCGCGATGCCCCGCAGCCAGGTGGCGGCGACGAACCCGGCGAGGTCGGTGGCCGCGCCGCCTCCGAGGCCCACCACCACGTCACTGCGAGAGATCTCGGCCTGGCCCAGCACGGTCCACAGGAAGCCCGCCACCTGCGCGGTCTTCGCCTCCTCCCCGTCGGGGATCTCCGCGAGGAACGCCTCGCGGCCGCTCGCGGCGATCAGTTCGCGCAGGTCCTCCGCCAGCTCGCGGACACTCGGTTGGTGGACGATGAGGGCGCGGCGCGCTCGCTCCGGAAGATGGGTCGGGAGGTCGGCGCGGACCCCCGGCCGAGCAGGACCGGGTAGTCGCCGTCCGGGGTGGTGACGGGGATGGTGGTGGTCACGCGATCTCCTTCCGGGGGACGGGTCAGGACGGGACGGATCGGGACGGGACGGATCGGGACGGGACCGCGCGGGAGCCGTCTGGGGACCCCCACCGGGTGCCGCCACCCCGTGGCCGAGACCCAGGGCGTCGCGCACCCGGCGGGCGGTCGCCCCGGGCGGGTTCTCCCCGGAGGGCACCACCACCCGGGCGAGGTCCCGGTAGATCGGTTCCCGTGCGGCGGCCAGTGCCTCCCAGGTCGCGAGGGGGTCATCGTCCCCGGACAGCAGCGGGCGGCCGGCCCCGCCGTGCAGGCGCCGGGCGACGTCCTGCGCGGTGACCGTCAGCAGCACGACGGGGCCGCCGCGCAGCAGGTCCTGGGCCTCCTCGCGCACCGGGGCACCACCGCCGAGGGCCAGCACCCCTCGATGCTCCCGCAGGGCGCTGCGCAGCGTGTCGAGTTCGAGGTCCCTGAAGGCGGACTCCCCGTGATCGGCGAACAGCTGCGGGATGCTGCAGCCTGCGGCGTCCTCCACCAGGTGGTCGAGGTCGGCGAAGGGGACGTGCAGCAGCCCGGCGAGCTCCCGCCCCACGGTGGACTTCCCGGCGCCCATCGGGCCGATGAGGATCGCGCAGGGGGCGAGGTCCTCCGACGAGCTCACGCGCCCGCCCCGCGGCGCTGCTGCAGCGCTCGGGTGGCCTGCAGGTGCGCCCGGATCTCGGGCACGCTGTCGCCGCCGGTCTTCTCCAGCAGGGCATCGGCGAGGATCAGCGCCACCATGGCCTCCGAGATCACCGCGGCGGGGGCGACAGCACACACATCGGAGCGCTGATGGTTGGCGCGAGCCTCCCCACCGGTGGCGAGGTCCACGGTCCGCAGTGCCCGCGGCACGGTGGAGATCGGCTTGAGCGCCCCGCGCACACGGATCACCTCGCCGTTGCTGATGCCGCCCTCGGTGCCGCCGGCCCGGTTCGCGGCACGGTGGGTGCCGGCAGCGCCGACGCCGCCGGGGAGGATCTCGTCCTGGGCATCGCTGCCGCGAGAGGCGGCCACCGCGAACCCGTCCCCGATCTCCACGCCCTTCATCGCCTGGATCGACATGATCGCCTGAGCGAGGCGCCCGTCCAGACGGCGGTCCCACTGGGTGTGACTTCCCAGACCCACCGGCACCCCATAGGCGAGGACCTCGACGACACCGCCGAGGGTGTCGCCCGCGGCCTTCGCGGCGTCGACCTCCGCGACCATCGCGGCGGAGGTCTCCGGGTGGAAGCAGCGCAGCGGATCCGCGTCGAGGGCTGTGACGTCACCGGGGCCGGGCAGAGGGGCGTCCTCCGGGACACGGACAGATCCGACGGCGAGGGCGTGGGAGACCAGACGGATGCCGGCGGCCTGCTCCAGCAGCCGTGCGGCGACGGCGCCGGCGGCCACCCGGGCGGCGGTCTCGCGGGCGCTGGCGCGTTCCAGCACGGGCCGGGCCTCATCGAAGCCGTACTTGATCATCCCCGCCAGATCCGCGTGGCCGGGCCGGGGACGGGTCAGCGGGCGGTTGCGGGCGATTTCCCGTTCATCGCCGGTGCCGGCGTCGACCAGCAGATCCGCCGGGTCGACGGGGTCGGCGGCCATGACCTTCTCCCACTTCGGCCACTCGGCGTTTCCGATCTCCACCGCGAGAGGCGACCCGAGGGTGCGGCCATGCCGCAGACCGCTGAGCACTCGCACCACGTCCTGCTCGAATCGCTGCCGGGCGCCGCGTCCGTGGCCCAGCCGACGCCGGGCGAGGGCGGCGACGAGGTCCTCGCTCGTCAGCTCGAGGCCGGCGGGCAGTCCGTCGATGAGGGCGATGAGGGAGGGGCCGTGGGATTCCCCGGCCGTGGTCCAGCGCAGCATGGGGTCGATTCTCCCATGGAGGTCCCGGAGCGGGCCCGTATGCCCGACGGGCGGGCACCCCGTGGGGTGCCCGCCCGTCGTGCGGTGATCTCGCATCCGGCCGTGACGGGCCGGGCGAGGGATCAGTTGCCGGTCAGCTTGGCGCGCAGAGCGGCGAGGGCCTCCTCGGAGGCCAGGGTGCCCTCATCCGAGCTGGACGACCGGTAGGAGGTCGCGGTGGGGGCGACGGTGTCGTCGCCACCGGCCACTGCGGACTCCTCGTCGGCCTTGAGGGCCTCGGCGACCTGCGCCTTGTGGGCGGTCCAGCGCTCGTAGGCGGCCGCGTACTGGGACTCCCACTCCTCGCGCTGCTTCTCGTAGCCCTCGAGCCACTCGTTGGTCTCCGGATCGAAGCCCTCGGGGTACTTGTACTCGCCGTTCTCGTCGTACTCCGCGGCCATGCCGTACAGCGCCGGATCGAAGGTCGAGTCGTCGCCCTCCGGATCCACACCCTCGTTGGCCTGCTTGAGCGACAGCGAGATGCGGCGACGCTCCAGGTCGATGTCGATGACCTTGACGAAGACGTCCTGGTCGACGGTGACGACCTGCTCGGGCAGGTCCACGTGGCGCTGGGCCAGCTCGGAGATGTGCACCAGGCCCTCGATGCCGTCCTCGACACGCACGAACGCACCGAAGGGGACGAGCTTGGTGACCTTGCCCGGCACGACCTCGCCGATGGCGTGAGTGCGGGCGAACAGCTGCCACGGGTCCTCCTGGGTCGCCTTCAGCGACAGGGAGACGCGCTCGCGGTCCATGTCGACGTCCAGGACCTCGACCTTGACCGGGGTACCGACCTCGACGACCTCGCTCGGGTGGTCGATGTGCTTCCAGGACAGCTCGGAGACGTGCACCAGACCGTCGACACCGCCGAGGTCCACGAACGCACCGAAGTTGACGATGGAGGACACGACACCCTCGCGGACCTGGCCCTTCTGCAGGGTCTGCAGGAAGTCGGAGCGCACGGCCGACTGGGTCTGCTCGAGGTAGGCGCGGCGGGACAGCACCACGTTGTTGCGGTTCTTGTCCAGCTCGATGATCTTGGCCTCGATCTCCTGGCCGACATACGGCTGCAGGTCGCGGACACGACGCATCTCGACGAGGGAGGCGGGGAGGAAGCCGCGCAGGCCGATGTCGACGATCAGGCCGCCCTTGACGACCTCGATGACGGTACCGGTGACGACGCCGTCGTCCTCCTTGATCTGCTCGATCGTGCCCCAGGCGCGCTCGTACTGGGCGCGCTTCTTGGACAGGATCAGGCGACCCTCCTTGTCCTCCTTCTGGAGGACCAGGGCCTCGACCTCGTCGCCGACCTCGACGATCTCCGACGGATCGACGTCGTGCTTGATGGACAGCTCACGGGAGGGGATGACGCCCTCGGTCTTGTAGCCGATGTCGAGGAGCACCTCGTCGCGATCGACCTTCACCACCGTGCCCTCGACGATGTCACCATCGTTGAAGTACTTGATGGTGGAGTCGATGGCGGCCATGAGGTCATCGGCGCTGCCGATGTCATTGACGGCGATCTGCGGGGTGGAAGTGTCGGTCATGAAGGTCGGAACTCCGTCGGAACAGGGAATCGAGTCGGTACAGGGAACTGCTGTCCGCGCACTCCCGACGCACAGGCGTGAGCGATCGCGCACAGACTTCACCAGAGTACCAGCTCGGACAGTGGTCGGCACGCCCTCCGGACGTGCGACGGGGCACGTGCGGTGCGCCGCGGTGCCCGCCGGCTCAGTGGGCGGCCTCCAGCCAGTCGCGGCCGACACCGACCCCGACCTCCAGGGGCACCGACAGCTCATAGGCGGCGCTCATGCCCTCCACGATCACCGTCCGAGCGGCGTCGGTCTCCCCCTCGGCGACCTCGACCACGAGCTCGTCGTGCACCTGGAGCAGGATCCGCGAGGCGAGGCCCTCCCGGCGCAGACCCTCCTCCACCCGCAGCATGGCAAGCTTGATGATGTCGGCGGCGCTGCCCTGGATGGGCGAGTTCAGCGCCACCCGCTCGGCGTTCTCGCGGCGCTGCCGGTTGTCGGCGGTGAGATCCGGCAGGTAGCGGCGGCGCCCCAGGATCGTCTCGGTGTACCCGGTGGCGCGGGCCCTCTCGACGCTCTCGCGCAGGTAGTCCCGCACCCCGCCGAAGCGCTCGAAGTACCCGTCCCGCAGGGCCGTCGCCTCCGACTGGCTGATCTGCAGCTGCCGCGACAGACCGAAGGCCGACAACCCGTAGGCGAGGCCGTAGCTGACGGCCTTGGTCTTCGAGCGCATGGCCGGGTCGACGTCCTCGGGGGCCACGTCGAACACCCGGGAGGCGACGAACCGGTGCAGGTCCTCCCCGGAGCGGAAGGCCTCGATGAGGCCCTGGTCCTCCGACAGGTGCGCCATGATGCGCATCTCGATCTGCGAGTAGTCGGCGGTCAGCAGCGCCTCGTACCCGGGTCCGCAGTGGAAGGCCGAGCGGATCCTCCGCCCCTCCTCGGTGCGCGCCGGGATGTTCTGCAGGTTCGGGGTGTTGCTGGAGAGGCGCCCGGTGGCGGCGACGTTCTGGTGGAAGGTGGTGTGGATCCGGCCGTCGTCGGCGATCGCCCGCCGCAGGGTGTCGATGATCTGCCGCATCTTCGTCACGTCACGGTGCGTGAGCAGGTCCGCGAGGAAGGGATGCTCGGTGCGGGCGTAGAGGTCGGCGAGGGCCTCCGCATCCGTGGTGTACCCGGTCTTGGTGCGCCGCGTCTTCGGCATCCCCAGGCGCTCGAACAGCACCTCCTGCAGCTGCTTCGGGGAACCCAGGTTGATGCGCTCCCCGCCGAGGTGGCCGTACGCCGACTCCGCCACCGCCGTCTGCTGCTGGGCGTGCTGGGCGTCGAGCTCGGCGAGCACCGCGTCGTCGACGGCGATGCCGGCCTCCTCCATCGGGGCGATGACGATCGCCAGGGGCAGTTCCAGGTCATCGTGCAGGGAGGTCGCGCTGTGCTCGTCCATCTGCCGGCGCAGGATCGGAGCGAGCCTGTCGACAGCGTCGACCTGCCGGGCCAGCCGCACCGCGGCTTCCTGCTCGGCGTCCTCCCCGTCGGTGCCGCCGAGGTCGAGCTCCTGCTGGGCGCCGGCCGTCGTGACCTGCAGATCCTCCTGCAGGTGGCGCAGGGCGAGGCCCGCCAGGTCCGTCGGGCGCTGATCGGGTCGGCAGAGGAACTCCGCCAGCGACAGGTCCAGACGCCACCCGGCGGGGTCGAACCCGCGACCACGCAGCTGATGGGTGGCGAGTTTCGTGTCGTGCGCGGTGAGCGGCACCTCGGGATCGGCGAGCCACTGCGCCAGGGCGCGTTCGGCGGCATCGTCCAGCGCCGTCAGATCGATGACGGCGAGGGTGTCGCCCGCGGCGAGGGCGAGGCGCTGCGCATCCCCCTGGCCCCCGTCCCAGGTGCCGTCCACCACGAGCGCCGCGCCGTCGGCGAGCGGCCCCTGGAGCAGCGCGGCGACCTGCTCGCCGATCGGCCGCTGCAGCGCGGACAGGTCACGGCCGGAGGGGGCGGCCGGCTGCTCGGCACCCAGGCCCTCGTGGCCCAGCAGCACCTCCGGCACATCCCGGCGGATCGTCGGGCCGAAGGAGAGATCATCGAAGACCGCCATGAGGGTGGGCCCGTCTCCGCGGCCGAGGGCGTAGTCGGCCGGGTCCTCCGGCAGGTCGAGACCCGTGACCGCCGCGTTCATGCGGCGGTTGCGGCGCACGTCCTCGACATGGTCGCGCAGGTTCTGCCCGGCCTTGCCGGTGATCTCGTCGGCGTGCGCGAGCACGCCCTCGAGGTCGCCGTACTTCCCCAGCCACTTCGCAGCGGTCTTCGGGCCGACGCCGGGCACACCCGGGAGGTTGTCGGCGCTCTCCCCCACCATCGCCGCGAGGTCCGGGTAGCGGACGGGCGGCACCTGGTACTTCTCCTCGACCGCCTCGGGGGTCATGCGCCGCAGCTCGGTGACACCCTTCACCGGCTGCAGCAGGGTCACCCGCTCGGAGACCAGTTGGAGGGCGTCACGGTCGCTGGAGACGATCAGGGCCTCTCCCCCGGCCGCCTCCGTGCGGGTGGCGAGGGTGGCGATGATGTCATCGGCCTCGTAGCCCTCCACGGTCAGCCAGCGCACCCCGAGGGCGTCGAGGACCTGCTGGATCAGGCCGACCTGCCCGTGGAACTCCTTCGGGGTCTCCTCCCGGCCGGCCTTGTACTGGTCGTAGATGCGGTCACGGAAAGTGCCACCGGGCAGGTCGAAGGCGACCGCCACATGCGTGGGCTCCTCCGCGACGACCACGTTGAAGATCATGCGGGCGAACCCGTAGACGGCGTTGGTGGACTGGCCGCGGCCATCGGTGAAACTGTCGGCGGGCAACGCGAAGAAGGCCCGGAAGGCCATGGCGTGTCCGTCGATCAGCAGCAGTCGTGTCCCCGGGCCGAAACCCTCGGTCGTGGGCGTGGGGGCATCCTGCGCGGGCTCGGGCGTCATGGGGTGCAGTCTCACCCTGCCGGGCGGTGGTGCGCAACGCGGGGGCACCGCGCCTGCCCCGGGCGGCTCGGCTGTGGCACCCTGACGCCATGACGTCCTCCCCCGATGCCGACGTGGATCAGATCACCCTCGACCAGGGGCGCCGCATGCTCGCCGGCACCCTGTGCGAACGAATGGGCATGAACCTGGAGAGCCTGTCGGGGTCCGGCGGGGTGATGACCATGCCCGTGGAGGGCAACACCCAACCGGCGGGTCTGCTGCACGGCGGGGCGACGATCGCCCTGGCCGAGTCGATCGCCTCCTTCGCAGCGGTGGTGCGGGCCCGCGAGGTGCACGGGGAGGGCGCGGCCGCGGTGGGCACGCATGTCTCCGCGACCCACCACCGTTCGGGACGCAGCGGGAGGGTGACCGCCCAGTGCACGGCTCGGCACCTGGGACGACAGGTCGCCAGCTACCTGGTGGAGGTCCGGGACGCCGAAGGGACGCTGCTCTCGACGGTGCTGGTCGACACCATGCTGCTGCCGCCCCGATGAGCGGACACCCGGGCGGTGTGGAGACGACCCGGGCCCTGCGGTGACGATCAGTCGCCGAACGTCGTGGGGGACAGCTTCTCGATGCGCCCGTCGGCGCTCCACGTCACGGTGCGCAGGGACCCTTTGACCAGTTCCAGGGTCTCGTCGAACCGCAGTTCCCCGCTGCGCGGACGGTAGGCGATCTCGTCCCCGTCGGCGGCGGCGGGTCGGCACTCCTCGAAGGTCGTGCACTCCTCCGTGCCCTCGAGGAGACCTGCCAGCTGCTGGGCGATGTCGGTACCGGTGGCACGGCCGGCGATCAGCGCCGCGAGGGCGACCATCACCACCGCGTCATACGCCTGATGGGCGAAGGAGAAGTCGGTCAGGGAATGATCGCGGGCCAGCAGCTTGTACTGCAGATCCCGGTTCAGTTCCCCGCCGGCCTGCACCCCTGTGAGGTTCTCGGTGCCCTCCTCGCCCAGGGTGTCGGGGTCGTGGTCGTGGCTGAGGTACGGGCCGACGGCGATGGGCAGGCGCAGGGTCGGGCGACCGTCGGGGCCGAGCACGGCGCGGCGCAGCGCCGGGATCAGGGGCACCTCCTCCGGTCCGCCGCCGAGCACCACCAGGGCCGGGCGCGTCGCCACGATGGCGCGCGCGATCTCGTCGGCGTCGCCGAGGTCATCGGCAGCGTGGAGGGTGCGGTGTACGAGGCGGCCGCCCTGCGGACCGGCGACGCTCGTCAGGGCGGATTCCAGACTGGCTCCGCGCATGCCCCGGGGGGCGACCAGGGCGATCGTGCCGGGCTCTCCCTGGTCCTCCCCCCGGCCGCCGGACCCGATCGCCTGGGCGGTCCACTGCTGGGCGAGGACGGTGTCGGAGGCGACCAGGCGGGCGAGCAGTCCGCGGGAATCCACCGAGCCGGCACGCAGGTCGACGGCGGAGGAGTTCACCGATACCACCAGAATCCCCGCATCGACGAAGGCGGGCAGCGCCCGCTCCAGCATCTCGTCGGGCACGTGGACGATCGCGACCGCCGTCGACGCGGCCGCCAGCTCCTGCGCATAGGCGCTGAGGTCCTCCGAGAGGTCCTGCACGACATGCCGCTGGAGGATGTCGAGCTTCTGGTCGAACACCCGGCCGTACAGGTCGACGTCGATGCGCGCCTCGTTGATCGCGAGATCGACGACGGAGTCGTGCGCCGCCTCCAGACCCACGGCGGTGCCGATCTGCGCGATGCGCAGCGCCGGCGGTGGCGCCGTCGATGACGGGGCGGTGTCCTCCTGCCCGGGGCGCGGCAGTCCGGACAGGTCGCAGCCGGACAGTCCGGCAGCCCCCAACGCCCCTATCCCGAGGGCGCGCAGCAGGTGGCGCCGCGACCCGCGGACGTGCATCGGACTCGACCGCATCGAGGTGGCACTCGACGATCCGAGATGGGTCCGGGGGTCGCTCACGGAACGGGGAGTCCTCGGGTGGTGGCGGTCAGTCGCGACCGGTGGTGAGCTGGTCGATGACCGCGTCGGCGACCTCACGCATCGTGAGGCGACGATCCATGGAGGTCTTCTGGATCCAGCGGAACGCCTCCGGCTCGGACAGTCCCATGCTGCTCTGCAGCAGGCCCTTGGCACGGTCCACGCGCTTGCGGGTCTCGAAGCGCTCCTCGAGATCCTGGATCTCGGTGGACAGCGCCTGGATCTGCGCGTACCGCGACACCGCCAGCTCGATCGCCGGCAGCAGATCGGCCGGGGTGAAGGGCTTGACCACGTACGCCATGGCACCGGCGTCACGGGCACGCTCGACCAGCTCGGCCTGCGAGAACGCGGTGAGCATCACCACCGGAGCGAGGTTCTCCTCGCCGATCCGCTCGGCGGCGGTGACACCGTCGACCTGCGGCATCTTCACGTCCATCACCACCACGTCGGGGCGCAGCTCGCGGGTCTTGTCGATGGCGCTCTGGCCGTCGCCCACGGCCGCGACGACCTCGTACCCGGCCTCGGTGAGGGTCTCCACGATGTCCAGCCGGATGAGGCTCTCGTCCTCCGCGACGACGGCGCGTCGGCCGGCCGGACGGCTGCTGGTGTTCTCGACGTTCATGGTTCCTCGGAGGTGGGTGGGGGATGGGGTGGAAAGCGCACGGGTTCGTCCACGGGCACAGCACCTCGTATCCTAGTGCGGTCGCCTGGGCGTGTTCCGTCCTCGCGACTGGGCCGGGTTGGCGGAATCGGTAGACGCGGCGCACTCAAAATGCGTTGTCCGTGAGGGCGTGCGGGTTCGAGTCCCGCACCCGGCACCACAGCACTGCGGCGCCGTCCCCGTTCGCTCGGGGGCGGCGCCGCAGTGCACTGCCGGGCCCGTGGGGACCCCGATCCGCTCGGGGCCGTCCCGCGAGAGCCGGATCGGGGCCGACCCGGTCAGTGATCGTGCCGGTAGGCGATGGCGTCGGCCTCGATCCGGGCGGACTCGGTGCCGTCGAGGTCACCGATGCGGTGCACCCGCAGCGTGTTCGTGGAGCCATGCACCCCGGGCGGGGACCCGGCCGCGATGACGACGAGGTCGCCGGGCTGCAGACCCTTCTCCTCGCGCAGCAGCTCGTCGACGAACCGCACCATCGCGTCGGTGTCGGGCTGCATCGGCACCAGCTGAGCCTCCACGCCCCACGACAGCGACAGCTGGTTGCGCACCGTCTCGTACGGCGTCAGGGCCAGCAGGGGGATCGTCGGCCGCAGACGCGCCAGACGGCGGGCGGTGTCACCGGACTCGGTGAAGGTGACCAGGTACTGGGCGGAGAGCTGGTCGCCGATCTCCGCGGCAGCCCGGGTGATGGCGCCGCCGCGGGTGTGCGGGATGGTGCCCAGCGGCATGATCCGGTCGGCGCCGTTCTTCTCCGTGTTGGTGACGATCCGGGCCATGGTGCGGACCGCCTCGAAGGGGTACTGCCCCACGCTGGTCTCGCCCGAGAGCATCAGCGCGTCGGCGCCGTCGAGGATCGCGTTGGCGCAGTCGGAGGCCTCTGCGCGCGTGGGCCGCGGGTTGGTGATCATCGACTCGAGCACCTGGGTGGCGACGATGACCGGCTTGGCGTTGCGACGGGCCAGCTCGATGGCACGCTTCTGCACCAGCGGCACCTGCTCCAGCGGCAGCTCCACGCCGAGGTCACCGCGGGCGACCATGATGCCGTCGAAGGCGCTGACGATCTGACGCAGCGCACGCACCGCCTGCGGCTTCTCGATCTTCGCGACGACGGGGACGCGGCGCCCCTCCTCGTGCATGATGCGCAGCACGTCATCGACGTCGTGGGCGTCACGCACGAACGACAGCGCCACCAGGTCGCAGCCCAGACGCAGACCCCAGCGGAGGTCATCGACGTCCTTGTCGCTCATGGCGGGCACGGAGACGGCGACACCGGGCAGGTTGATGCCCTTGTTGTCGGAGACCGGGCCGGGCACCTCCACCACGGTGGTGACGTCGGTGTCGGTGACGTCGGTGACGCGCACGGTCACCTTGCCGTCATCGATCAGCAGGACGTCCCCGGGGCGGCAGTCACCGGGCAGACCCTTGAAGGTGGTGGAGACGCGGTCACGGGTGCCCTCGACATCGTCGGTGGTGATGACGAAGGTGTCCCCGACGTTCAGCTCGTGCGGGCCGTCGGTGAACTTCCCCAGGCGGATCTTCGGGCCCTGCAGGTCGACCAGCACGGCGACATTGCGCTGCAGGTCGGCAGCGGCCCGACGGATGTTCTCGTACACCTGCTCGTGGTCGGCGTGGGTGCCGTGGCTGAGGTTCATCCGCGCCACGTTCATCCCCGCATCGATCAGCGTGCGGATCTGCTCGTAGGAGTTCGTCGCCGGACCGAGCGTGCAGACGATCTTCGCTTTGCGCATGGCTTCCGATCTGTTGTGGGCGAAGGCCCGCGGACCCGCGGCCGCCGGGCCGAAGGGGCGCCGGGGGAACAGGTCGCGGCGCCGGGATCCTCATCACAGTGTAATGGGCGCATCCCCCGGCCGGACGGGAGCGGGCAGATCCGTGGCGCCCATCAGGTGGGCGTCGACGGCAGCGGCGCAGGAACGGCCCTCGGCGATCGCCCACACGATGAGCGACTGACCGCGGGCGCAGTCACCGGCGGTGAACACCCCGGGAACGGAGGTCTGCCAGGTGTCGCTGTGCGCGATACGGCCCCGCTGGTCCAGCTCCGCCCCGAGACCAGCCACGACATCGTCCCGCCGCGGCCCGGTGAATCCCATGGCCAGCAGCACCAGCTGGGCGGGAAGCACCTGTTCGGTGCCCGGCGTCGGGACCCGGCGCCCGCCCTCAAAGCGGGTGCGCGCCACGCGGATGCCCTGCACGCTGCCGTCCTCCCCCATCTCGAAGCCGGTGGTGGAGGCGAGGTAGCTGCGTTCGCCACCCTCCTCGTGGGAGCCGCTGACCTCGAACAGCACGGGATGCGTGGGCCAGGGGTGATCCTCGTCGCGTTCCTCCGGCGGCTGCACACCGATCGCGAGGGTCGTGACGGAGCGGGCGCCCTGCCGCAGGGCCGTGCCCAGACAGTCGGCACCGGTGTCCCCGCCGCCGATGATGATCACATCCTTGCCCGCGGCGGTGATCTGGTCGGGGACGAAGTCGCCCTCGACGGCGCGATTGGCCTGGGTGAGGTAGTCCATCGCGACGTGGATGCCCGTGGCCTCCCGCCCGGGCACCGGCAGGTCGCGGGCCACCCCCGCGCCGGTGGCGAGGATCACCGCGTCGAAGCGGCGGCGCAGCTCCTCGACCAACAGATCCCCCTCGCCGTCACCGCCGACGGTGACGCCGGTGCGGAACCGGGTGCCCTCGGCCCGCATCTGCTCCAGGCGCCGGTCCAGGTGCCGCTTCTCGAGCTTGAACTCGGGGATGCCGTAGCGCAGCAGCCCGCCGAGACGGTCGTCGCGCTCCAGCACCACCACGGTGTGCCCGGCCCGAGTGAGCTGCTGGGCGGCCGCGAGCCCGGCGGGTCCGGAGCCGACGACGGCGACGGTGCGTCCCGTCTGGCGGGTCGGCTCCACCGGCTGCACCCAGCCCTCCTCGAAGGCCCGGTCGATGATCGAGACCTCGATGCTCTTGATCGTCACCGGCGGCTGGTTGATGCCCAGCACGCACGAGGATTCGCACGGCGCGGGGCAGGCGCGCCCGGTGAACTCGGGGAAGTTGTTGGTGGCGTGGAGTCGTTCGACGGCGTCGCGCCAGTCCTCCCGGTACACCAGCTCGTTCCACTCGGGGATCAGGTTCCCCAGCGGGCACCCCTGGTGGCAGAACGGGATGCCGCAGTCCATGCAGCGACCGGCCTGGCGGGAGACGACTCCCAGCTCGCCCTTCTCCCGGGCCTCGTACACCTCACGCCAGTCCATCAGGCGCACCGGGACGGGCCGCGCGACGGGCAGCTCACGCGAGCGGGTTGTGAGGAAGCCGCGGGGATCAGCCATGGGAAGCCTCCAGGATCTCGTTCCACACCTCCGGGGCGTCCGGGTCGACGCCCCGCTCGACGGCGTCCTCCCGGATGCGCATCACCCGCAGGAAGGCCCGCGGGGCGATCTCCGTCATCCGCGCGAACAGCGCGTCCTCATCGGCCAGCAGCGCCCGGGCCCTCTCGGAGCCGGTACGGCGCACGTGCTCGGAGAGCACCGCGCGCACGAACCCGCGGTGCTCCGGGGTGACCGGGCCGATCTCGAAGGTCGCCGCGTCGGCCGGGTTCAGCCGCTCCCGGTCGAGGTCCAGCACGAACAGGGTGCCGCCGCTCATCCCGGCACCGAGGTTGCGCCCGGTCGGCCCCAGCACCACGACGGCGCCGCCGGTCATGTACTCCGCGCCGTGGTCGCCGATGCCCTCGACCACCAGTGTGGCGCCGGAGTTGCGCACCCCGAAGCGTTCCCCCGCGCTGCCTGCGAGGTACAGCTCCCCGCTGGTGGCGCCGTAGGCGCAGGTGTTCCCCGCGATCACGGCGGGGGCGGGCGCCGCATCCTGCGATGATCCCCCGGCGGTGCTCGCGGGGGCGTCCGGAGCGCCGGCACCGGGGCGGGTGGGTCCGACGGCGACGATCCCGCCGGAGAGTCCCTTGGCGGTGTAGTCGTTGACGTCGCCGCGCAGCTCGAGCGTCACACCGCGCGGCAGGAAGGCCCCGAAGGACTGCCCTCCGGTGCCCTCGAGCTCCACCCGGATGGTGTCATCGGGCAGTCCCTCCCCGCGGTGACGGACGGTGACTTGGTGGCCGAGCAGGGTGCCGACGGTCCGCTGGGTGTTGCGCACCCGGTCGCGGATCACCACCGGCCGCCCCTCCTCGAGGGCGGGCCGTGCCTGTTCGATCCACGGGACGTCCGCCGCGTGCTCCAGACCGTGCTCCTGCGCGCGCCGGCGGCGCACGTGGTCACCCTCCATGATCTGGGGGCGGGCCAGCACCGGGCGGAGGTCGAGACCCTCCTGCTTGTAGTGGCGGCGCGCCTCGTCGACATCGAGCAGGTCGATCCGACCGATGGCCTCATCCAGGGAGCGCAGGCCCAGCTGCGCCAGATGTTCGCGCACCTGCTCGGCGATGAACTCGAAGAAGGTGACGACGACGTCGGGGCTGCCGGTGAACCGGGACCGCAGCTCCGGGTTCTGGGTGGCGACGCCGACCGGGCAGGTGTCCAGGTGGCACACGCGCATCATGATGCAGCCGGACACCACCAGCGGGGCGGTCGCGAAACCGTATTCCTCGGCGCCCAGGAGGGCGGCGATGATGACGTCACGGCCGGTCTTCATCTGCCCGTCGACCTGCACCGTGATGCGGTCGCGCAGACCGTTCAGCAGAAGCGTCTGCTGGGCCTCGGCCAGGCCCAGCTCCCACGGGGTGCCGGCGTGCTTGAGGGAGTTCAGCGGGCTGGCACCGGTGCCGCCGTCATGTCCGGAGATCAGCACCACATCGGCATGGGCCTTCGACACACCTGTCGCGACGGTGCCGACCCCGAAGCGGGACACCAGCTTCACGTGGACGCGGGCCTGCGGGTTGGCGGACTTCGCATCGTGGATCAGCTGGGCCAGATCCTCGATGGAGTAGATGTCGTGGTGCGGCGGCGGGGAGATCAGACCGATCCCGGGGGTGGAGTGCCGGGTGCGGGCGATCCACGGGTACACCTTCTGCGGCGGCAGCTGCCCGCCCTCCCCCGGTTTCGCCCCCTGCGCCATCTTGATCTGGATGTCACGGGCGAAGGTGAGGTATTCGCTGGTCACGCCGAAGCGGCCGGAGGCGATCTGCTTGATGGCGCTGGAGCGCTCCGGGTCATGCAGACGCTCCGGGTCCTCACCGCCCTCTCCGGAGTTCGACATCCCGCCCAGGCGGTTCATGGCGATCGCGAGGGTCTCGTGGGCCTCCTGCGAGATGGAGCCGTAGCTCATGGCGCCGGTCATGAAACGCCTGACGATGGCGGAGACCGGCTCCACCTCCTCCAGCGGCACCGGTTCGACGTCCTCGGTGCGCAGTCGGAACAGGCCGCGCAGGGTCATGAGCCGCTCCGACTGGTCATCGACCATGTCGGTGTACCGGCGGAACTCCTCGTACTGGCGGGTGCGGGTGGAGTGCTGCAGACGGAACACCGTCTCCGGCGTGAACAGGTGGGGTTCACCCTCGCGGCGCCACTGGTACTCCCCGCCGACCTCCAGGCGCCGGTGGGCGAGGGCCTGCCCCTCCGGCGGGTAGGCGCGGTGGTGCCGGGCGGCGACCTCCGCGGCGATGACGTCGAGGCCGATGCCTCCCAGCCGACTGGTGGTGCCGGGGAAGTACCGGTCGACGAGCTCCTGGCCGAGACCGACGGCCTCGAAGATCTGGCTGTCGCGGTAGGAGGACACCGTGGAGATGCCTGTTGCGCCCCGGGTCTGATGCAGGCTTCGTTGTCTGTCACCGTGCCCGGGTGAGCTCGGCGGGCTGATCGTAGCGCGTGGTCCGGTACGCCTCCCCGACCTCGGCTGGGGAGCGTTGGGCGAGCTCGCCGTGGACGCGGCGGTGGTTGTACCAGTCGATGTACTCGGCGACGGCGATCTCCACGTCGTTGATCGACTGCCAGCCGCGTCCGCGTTTGAGTGGGTTGTGGATCAATTCGCCCTTGAATAGCGAGTTGAACGCCTCGGCCATCGCATTGTCGTACGAATCGCCTCGCGATCCCACGGAGGCGACCGCCTCGGCTTCAGCAAGCCGCTCGGTGTAGCGCACCGCACGGTATTGCACTCCGCGATCGGAATGATGGACTAGGCCGGAGATATCTTGGCCGGCTCGCTTCCTCGCCCAGATTCCCATTTCCAGGGCATCGAGCGCCAGGTTGGTGTGCAGCGAGGTAGATACTTGCCAGCCGACGATCCTGCGAGAGAAGACATCGAGCACGAATGCGGCATACACCCATCCCGAGAAGGTACGGAAATAGGTGATATCGGCGACCCAGAGGCAGTTGGGTGCCTTGGCGCGAAACGTCCGCCCCACCAAGTCACCCACATCGGGCCCCTGGTTGTCGCTGATCGTGGTCCTGGGGCGCTTGCCGCGCCGTAGGCCCTGCAGGCCCATCTGGCGCATCAAACGCTCCACCGTGCACCGGGCGACCGCGGTGCCCTCGCGGCGCAGCTGGGCGTGGACCTTGCGTGCCCCGTAGACCCCGTAGTTCTCCAGATACACGCGACTGATTTCCTCCTGACTTGGACCTCTCTGGGGTATCGACGCGGGTTTTGGGTGTATCGGTGCTGGTGAGCGCTTCGCGCGTGCCTGGAGTGACACACTAACCTCGATGTTTCATCGGGCTGGTGAGCGGGGTGGGTCGGCGTCGTTGCCGGTGTTGAGCTGCTGATTCTGGCATTCGGGTATGACAGATCGTCGCAGTGTCCGTTGCGGGCGGTCGGGTTCCACTCCCGAGAAGAGGAGCTGCTGGTCGTAGGGGCGGGTGGTCTCGCCGGGTTAGGTCTGTGCGACGGCGGTGCGGAGCCGGTTGACGCCGGTCAGGACCCTCACGGCTTCGGGTGCATGTTCGGCGAGGTGGAGGAGGTTGTGCCGGGCGCGGCGCACGAGGGTCGCGGGGATCTCGAACAACCGCGCGCGGAGCCGTTTGGGCTCCCACTTCCGCGCATCATGGCCGGTCAGAGCTATGGTCTGCATCCAGGCGACGAGCTCGCTGGCGATCTGGATGATCTGGCACCAGAGCTGATTCTGCGCGAAGCGCTGCAACGGGAACTTCTCAAGGCCCATGTCCTTGGCGTTACGGATCCGGTCTTCGCAGCGTGCACGGCGACGGTGACGCAGCTCCAGGACGGGGAGCTGGCCGCGCGGGGAGTTGGTGGCGAACGCGGTGATGCGCATCCCTTCGTGATCGGTGATCCGCAGCTGCGCCCCAGGATGAGGACGTTCCTTCCGCACGATCACCCGCATCCCGGCAGGCCACCCGGACAGGTCCAGCAGTCCGGTCAGCTCCGCCACCCACGCCCCGTCGCGGATCCCGTCGGTATCGGTGTCGTAGGCGGGGGTCCACGCCTCCGCCTCGTCGAGGCGTTTCAGCAGGTCAGGGGTGTTCGCGGGGAGGGTGAACCCCACTGAGTAGGCCAGACGCTGCCGCTGGAGCCAGGCCAGGAAGTCCTTGGTGCCGCCGGCTCCGTCGGTGCGGATCAGGATCTTCTTCGACCCCCGCCCGCCCCGGGCCAGCAGGCCCGCAGGCAGCTGCGCGAGAGCCTGCCGGGTGACGGTGATGTGATCAGCGGCGGTGTTCGAGCCGGCGTTGCCGGGGCGCAGCTGGATCGCCAGTGGTTCCCCGGTCCCTTCGCTGCCGTGGTCCAGGAACGCACACAGCGGGTGATAGCCGAACCCGCGTTTGAACGTCGGTGCGGCCTGCTCCTTCTCACTGTGGACGTTGATCAGGGTGGCATCGAGGTCGATGACCAGCGGGTTCTTCGCACTGACCCCCGCAGCCGGGGAATGGTCTCCGGCGAGGGCCCAGGCTCTTTCACGCGCGGCGCGGCGGGCTTTCGAGATCGCCTCGATCACGGTGGGCGCGTCCTGGGCGAGGGTGGTGAGCGTGCGGGAGATCGTGGGGGCCGAGGCGACATCACCGAACAGGCCCGGCTCGCAACGCAGCAGATCAGTATCCGAAGCATGCTCGCCGCCGATTGCGAGAGTGAGTGCGAGGTCCAGCAGGACCTTCGCCGCGTGGTGCTCGGCCAGCGGTTTCGTCCACGGAGCCAGTGCTTCCCGCAGCGAAGAGGCGAGGCCGGTGGCGTGGATCGTGTCGGTCAGCAGCACCGCGCCCGCATGCGAGAGGGCCGGGACCTCAGCGACGTCCACCCGCGGACGGGGGTAGAAGAACAAGGTAGGGTGGGACACCTGAAAGGTGCTCCTTCCAGCGGATGGGTACGGGTCTCAACACCTCGTATCATCCCAGGCCAGGAGCACCTTTCGCCATTCATTCCGCCGGTCGAGACCACACCCCCGTGAAATCTCGAGGTTAACCGGGGGTTGTAGAGTGCGGCGGTGGCCTACATCCGCACGGTGAAGACCGCCTCTGGGGCGCGGGCGGTGCAGATCGTTCACTCTACGCGGCGCGGGTCGAAGGACATCGAGCACATCGGCTCAGCGCACTCCGATGCCGAGATCGAAGCCCTCAAGGCCGCGGCGCGGCAGCGGCTGGCAGCGGGGCAAGACGAGCTCGATCTCGGGCTCGGCAGGCCCGGCTCGGGTGGGCCGTTGCCGATTACCACCACCCGGATGGAGCACCTGATCGGTGCGATCGAGCGTGTCTACGTCGATCTGGGCCTTCAGGCCGCGGCGCAGGGAGATGAGGTCTTCTTTCACCTGGTGCTGGCCCGCCTGGTGGAGCCGACGAGCAAGCTGGACTCGCTGCGGGTGATCGAGGAGACCGGCCTGGCCCCGGTGTCCTACCCGACCGTTAACCGGCGCCTGCCGCGCTACGCCAAGCCGGCCTTCCGTCAGGCGTTGGCGGCCGCCCTGGCCGCGACGGCAGAGCTGGGGCCAGCGGCGTTGGTGCTCTACGACGTCTCGACGTTGTATTTCGAGGCCGACGAGGGTGACGGTTTCCGGGAGCCGGGGTACTCCAAGGAGCGGCGGATCGATCCGCAGATCACCATCGGGTTGCTGACCGATGCCGCCGGGTTTCCGTTGATGGTCAACGCCTTTGAGGGCAACAAGGCCGAGACGAAGACGATGCTGCCGGTGATCGAGGCGTTCAAGGCCACCTACAACCTCACCGTGGTGGCCGATGCCGGGATGCTCAGCCACGACAACCGGGACGCGATCGAGGCCGCCGGGTTGTCCTACATCCTCGGCGCGCGGATCGCCGAGGTCCCGTACGTGATCGAGAAGTGGCTGGCCGAGCACCCCGGGCAGGGGCCGGAGGACGGGCAGATCTTCACCGCCAAGACCTTCACCGGCCCGGCCGGCAACCGCCGTGAGGGGCGAATCTACTACCAGTACCGGGCCGCCCGGGCGCGGCGGACGTTGCGGGGGATCGATCAGCAGGTCGCCAAGGCCGAACAGGCCGCCGCCGGCAAGGCCCCGGTCAAGCGCAACCGGTTCCTGACCGTCACCGGCGAGGAACGGGCCGTCAACCGTGAGTTAGAGGCCAAGGCCCGGGCCCTGGCCGGGATCAAGGGCTACCTGACCAACCTGTTGCCCGAGCAGGCGTCGGCGGAGTTCGTCATCGGCGCCTACCACCGCCTCTGGCAGATCGAGAAGTCCTTCCGGATGTCCAAGCACGACCTCGCCGCCCGGCCGATCTACCACCGCCTGCAGGACTCCATCGAGGCCCACCTGAGCATCGTCTTCGCCGCCCTCGCCGTCGCCCGCCGCCTCGAGCACCTCACCGGCTGGTCACTGAAGAAGTTCGTCACCACCGCCCGGCGCTACAAGACCGTCACGATCCGCGCCGGCGACCACAACATCACCGCCGCCGACCCTATCCCCGACGAGCTCCGCGACGCGCTCGACCGCATCCACCGGCCACCGTCACGCAGTGCTCACTAAATTGATAAAACTCGGGTCATCGAGCATCCGCAGCGCGCGCTCGCGCATCTCGGGAGAGTACTTCTGGTTCATCGTGTTCCATCCTTGCTTCAAGAACGGAACGAAACCCAGGATGCTTCTATGTGTTGTCAAGTCCGCTCTGCTCGCTGAGGCGGCGGTAGAGCTGGCGGGCTATGTATCGCTTGAGTGAGCGGCGGATTTCCTTGGTGGTGCGTCCTTCGGCTCGTCGGCGTTCGACGTAGGCGCGGGTCGGCGGGTGGTGCGACATTCGGGTCAGCGCGATCGACGATAAGGCTCTGTTCAGACGCCTGTCGCCTCCTCGGTTGAGGCGATGACGGGTGGTGTTTCCGCTCGAGGCGGGCACGGGACTGACGCCGGCGAGCACGGCGAACGCTGCTTCGGAGCGGACCCGGCCGGGGTGTGACCAGGCGGCGATGATCACGGCCGCGTTGATCGCGCCGATCCCGGGCTCGTCGAGCAGGATTGCGGCGTCGCTGGCGGCGACCAGCGCGGTGATCTCGTCACGGTTAGCAGCGAGGTCCTGATCGCAGACGGCAACCCGTCGGGCCAGCCGGATCGCTTCCCGGCGGGCTGTCGCGGTCGCGAGGTCCTCCTGTCGCGTGCGCCAGGACTCCATCGCCGCGAGCTGCTTCTTGGTGAGCGAGGCGCGGGCGTCGATGCCGAGGTCGACCGTTCGAAGCAGCGCGGTCAAGGCGTTGATCGACCTGGTGCGTTCGAGGTTGATGAGGTCGCGGGCGCCGATCAGCACCCGCAGCGCCGCGCGGACTCCCGCGTCCTGACGCGGATCACGGAGGTTGTCGGCATCGACGCCGAGCACGGAGCGGGCGATCAGTTCCGCGTCGATCTCGTCGCTCTTGCCTCGTCCGCGACGTTCACGTGCCGCTGTCGGGAACGACTCCACGACCCGGTAGCCGGCGTCCTGGCATGCTCTCGCGAGCCGGGCGCCATACGAGCCGACGCCCTCGATCGTTACGAGCACATCGGCCAGCCCGCTGGTGCGCCGAGCGATCCACGCGACCGCGCGTGATAATCCCGCCGGCGTCGTCGGGAAGGTCCGAGTGTCCACTCTGGCGCCAGTGCGCGCGTCGAGCACGGCGAGAGTGTGTGTTCTGGAATGGGTGTCCGCGCCGATGACATACGCGAACGTGTTTGCGACGATGGTCATGGTGACCGTGATCCTCTCCACTGGGTTGACGTCACTGCTGGCGTCGACCCGGGAATGGTCACTTCGAGGCAGGCCTGTAATGGGCCACGACCGCCGTGAACGGTCGGGCAAGCTTCTGATCAAGCCATCGGAGTGGGCAGGGTCGGCGCCGGCACCCACCCGGCCGGACAGATCCTGGGAAAGGCACCCCGCCGAAGCGGGAGGCCAGGCGATTCAAGAGTCACGACCAGACGGAGCACCAGCACCCACCCTGCCAGCCGACCCCAGGCCAGCCACTTCAGAGACTTACAGCCGATTCACGGTGACTTCCTGGGCAAAGGACAAGCAGTAATAGTGCGATTCGCTGTCTGTTCGGACCCCCGGGTATCGGTTCGCATGCCAAGTGCCACCGACGTCGTCACTTGCTTCGACAATCGCGGCGTCGATCCCTGCACGGCGCAGCAGGTGGAGATTGGCCAGGCCGCTGAAGCCGGCGCCTACGATGAGGACTTCACGATGCTCTGGGGCGTACTGCTTGGAGTTCATGTCAACCTTCCTGATGGTCGCTGATCGGTACGTCGCGCACATGCCGCAACGACGACGGCCAGGTTGCTGAGCAACCTGGCCGTCGTCTTACGCCTTCCCCCAGAACTGGTCCTCGGCGGGGCCGTCTGAGGAGAAGAGCCGGACCTCGACGATCCGGCCGTCCCGGACAGTGAGAAGATCCACCCCGGGCTGGTCCAGCTCTCGCCCATCTCGGTGACCCGTGAAGCGCACCGGGGCGGCCACCACGTCCTCGTTCGCCATGAGGGGGCCGGTCGGGGCCACCGCGAATGTCCCGCCGGTGGCCTCCATCATGCCGCCGATCAGGGCACGGATGGCATCCGGGCCGCGGTGCACGCCCGAGAAGCGGTTGTCGCCAGGCTGGTGCCACGCGACGTCCGGGTCGAGCACGGCCATGGCCTGCTCGACGTTGCCCTGGGCCAGATGGGTGAAGTAGGTTTCGACGGTCTCAACGGGGGGTGTGGCAGTCATGGTCAGTTCTCCTTCGTTCGATCCGCAGCAGGATCACCGCCCTCTGAGGGTGGCCGATGCTGTTGTGGTGACTTCAACGTAACCACGGAAGGAGTTCACCTGATGGTCACCGAACGTTCATGGAATCCCCTGCTCGCGACCTGCCCGTCGCGCACCTCTCTCGCGCGGATCGCCAACAAGTGGACCGCATTGATCGTCATCGCGCTCCAGCATCGGCGTCTGCGCTTCGGCGAGCTCCAGGCGGCCGTCGACGGCATCAGCAAGAAGGTTCTGGTGGACACTCTCCGCGACCTGGAGCGCGACGGGATCGTCGAGCGGATCGATCACGGCACAGTGCCCCGCCACGTCGACTACGGCCTCACGCCACTCGGCTCGACCTTGGAGCATCCACTTGGGGCGCTGGTCGATTGGGCGGCCGAGCACTTCGATGACGTCCTTGAAGCTCGTCAGGCCTATGACGAGAAAGCACTGGGCACCCCGCACGGCTGAGCCCCGGGCCAGGGCCACCATCCCACACGGCCGCCGGCGGCCCCCTCACCACCTCCGACGCGGCTTAGGCCGTGTTGCTAAATGCTGGTTCGGGGCCTTCGGGTGATCCTTGAGGCGTGTCTCGAGATGTCATCACGGACGAGGTCTGGGAGCTGATCCGGGACGTGTTCCCGCCGGTGAGGACACGGGGCCGTCCTCCGGTGGATCGGCGCACGGTGGTCGAGGCGACCGCGTGGCGGTTCCGCACGGGATCGGCGTGGCGAGACCTGCCCGATCGGTTCGGGAGCTGGAACACGATCTACAAGAACTTCCGGCGGTGGGCGAGCGACGGCGTCTGGGAGGACCTGCTCACCCATGTGCAGAAGCGGGCGTCGCTTCAGGGTGAGATCGACTGGGTCGTGTCGGTGGATTCCTCGATCGCGCGTGTCCATCAGCATGGCGCGACCTTGCCCCGGGTCACAGGGGGATCCATCGAACGACAAGAAGTCGGGGCCGGAGCCTCCTGACCACGCGATCGGCCGGTCACGGGGTGGTTTGACGACGAAGATCCATCTCGTCTGCGACGGGAAGGCCCGGGCGCTGGCGTTCGTCCTCACTGGCGGGCAGGTCGCAGACACGAGCATGTTCACCTGCGTACTCGACGAGATCCACATCCCCGGCCGAGGGCCTGTGGGCACGAGGCCGGATCGGGTGCTCGCGGACAAGGGCTACCCGTCGAAGAAGAACCGGGCCTGCTATCGCTCGCACGCGTTCACCGACGCGCTCGGTGCCGGGGTGAAGCATCGCCGCACCCGCCCCTACCGACCCCAGACGAACGGGAAAGTCGAGCGCTTCAACCGCACCCTCGCCACCGAGTGGGCCTACGCGCAGACCTACCAGTCAGACGCTGACCGCGCAGCCACCTACGACAACTGACTCCATCACTACAACCACCACAGACCCCACACCGGGCTCGGAGGCTCCACCCCCGCCGAACGCGTTCACAACCTCACGGGGAAGAACAGCTAGGATTCCGCCCCAGCCGGCTGGGGGTCTGTGACCGAGCGCTGCAGCTTCCGCCGAACAGGCGGGAGGGCACCTATTGGCACAAAATGCCCGAGGGGGATGGCTCAGCGCCAGCATGCGCGCTGACTGTCCCTTGACCTCGGACCTGACTTGGACCTCTCTGGGGTATCGACGCGGGTTTTGGGTGTATCGGTGCTGGTGAGCGCTTCGCGCCTGCCTGGAGTGACACACTAAGCGGGTGGTGTTCCTGCGGAAGGTAGGACGGCGTCGGGGGCGACGGCTGTGCAGATTGCTGAGCGGCGGAACCGTCGGGATGTGGTCCTGGAGCATCTCGGGTCGGCTCATACCGAAGCCGAGCTCGCCGGCCTGATGGAGGCGGGTCGGGAGAAGATCAACGCTGGTCAGGGCGTCCTCGACCTGGGGACAGCAACGTCGACGAGCCCCGCGACGATCACGTCGAAGCAGTCCCGGCTGCTGCTGGAGACGCTGCAGTCCGCGTGGGCGGCGCTGGGGTTCACGGCGATCGGTGATGAGGCATTCTTCCAGCTCGTCGCCGCACGCCTGATCGAGCCGACCTCGATGAGCGACTCCGCCAGAGTGCTGGCGGAGGTCGGGATCGACCCGGTGCATCGCTCGACGATGAAGCGCTGCCTGGCCCGGATCGCCACGAACGACTACCGCGGCCAGATCGCGACGAGGTGCTTCGAGCATGCCGCGACCAGCGGCGACATCTCGCTGGTGCTCTACGACGTTACGACGCTCTATTTCGAGGCGGAGAACGAGGATGCGCTGAGGAAGGCCGGCTACTCGAAGGAACGCCGCGTGGATCCGCAGATCGTGGTCGGCCTGCTCGTGGACCGGGGCGGGTTCCCGCTGGAGATCGGCTGCTTCGAGGGGAACCATGCTGAGACCCGCACGATCGTCCCGATCATCCGCCAGTTCCAGGCCCGGAACGACCTCGCTGACATGGTCGTGGTCGCGGACGCCGGGATGCTCTCGGCGGCCAACCTGCGCGAGCTCGACGAAGCGGACCTGAAGTTCATCGTCGGCTCACGACAGGCGAAAGCCCCGGGTGACCTGGCCAATCACTTCCATTGGAACGGGGACGCGTTCACGGACGGGCAGCTGATCGACACCATCACGCCCCGCCACGGGAACACGAAACCCTCCACGACGAAGCGCCGCAAGGAGCCGGTCTGGGACGCACAGGAGCATCCCGGGCACTGGCGTGCCATCTGGAGCTACCGCACCAAGCGTGCCACCCGCGACAATCACACCCTCACCGCGCAGGAGAACCGGGCCCGAGCCGTGATCGACGGGGACGCGTCGGTGAAGTCGACCAGATTCGTGAAGACCACCGCGAGCGGCCGATCCCTCGATACGGCCTCGCTCGAGCGGGCACGAAGTCTGGTCGGGCTGAAGGGCTACGTCACGAACATTCCTGCCGCCACGATGCCGGCGGCGGAGGTGGTCTCCAGCTATCACGACCTCTGGCATGTCGAGCAGTCATTCCGGATGAGCAAGACTGACCTGCAGGCCAGGCCCGTGTTCCACCGCACCCGTGACGCGATCGAAGCCCACCTCGCCATCGTGTTCACGGCCCTGGCGATCGCCAGACACCTCCAAGCAGCGACCGGGTTCAGCATCCGCCGGATCATCCGGACACTCCGTCCCCTCCAGGACGTCACTATCACCATCGCCGGGCAAAAGATCACCGCGAGCCCCGAACTCACCGACGACGCCCGACACGTCCTTCAGCGAGTGACACACTAAAGAGGTCCAAGTCAGGCCAGATACACGCGACTGATTTCCTCCTTCAACTCCTCATCGCGAACAGCGCGCGCCGACGGCACACGATTTTTGGCGGCGTAATAGGTCCTCGGAGCGATCTGAACACCGGCCTGGTTCAATACCCGGCAGATCGGCTCGACTCCGAGCTACTTGCCCTCAACGACACGGTCGCGGAAGTGATCGATGTAGTCGATGACCACCGCCACCGGCACCTCACGCTTCGAGGCTTGGTCGTGAGTGGCTACTTGATCTTGCGGTCGAGCTCCGCTGCGGCGAAAAAAGCAGCTGAGGTGCGGAGTATTTCATTGGCGCGGCGCAACTCACGGTTCTCCCGCTCCAGTTGCGCCAGGCGCTCATTCACATCGGTAGGTACTCCCGGACGCTTGCCGGCATCGACCTCTGCGGTGCGCACCCAGGTGCGCAGCGCCTCGGGATGGACATCGAGCTGGGCCGCGATCCGCCGTATCGCCCCATGCTTCGTGGCCGGGTCAGCGATCGCCTCCAGCGCCATCCGGGTGGCCCGCTCCCGCAACTCCTCGATGTACTTCCTCGGTGCTGCCATAGCCCCTCATCCTTCCTGGAATCAGAGCCTGCACCGAACCCGGGGCGCAACAGTCGAGCACGATCTCCTGCTCAATGACCTCACGTGGCAAGGCGGCGAACGGCCGCGTATGGGCCGCGCCCGCATTGTTGACCACCGCGTCGACTCGATGGGTTGTGCAATAGCCCGTGAGCGTCGCGATCCCGTCGCTCGTGGTGAGATCCGCCGCCAGGACCTCGACTCGTGCACCATGGTCAGCCGTGAGCTTTTGCGCGAAGCGTTCCAGCGCCTCACAGTTGCGGGCGGACAGGACGATCGACCATCCCCGGCTCGCGAAGTACTCGGCGAATGCGGCACCGAGACCCCCGGTGGCACCCGTGACCAGCACGACGGGGATAGTGTCTGGCCGCTGGGTGCTCATGGTGCGTCCTTCCGGGCGCGCCGGGTGCGCAGCACGAGGACAGCGGTGATCGCGGTGACGGCCAGGATCGCGCTGCCGACGATGAAGGTGTCGGTCATGGCCGTGGTGAAGGCATCGTTGACCATCGCGATGAACCCTCGCGCGGCCTCGCCGGGCAGTTCCCCGGCAACCATGTGGGCGCCCCCGAGTGTCTCCTTCGCGGCATCGACCGCTTCCTCGGGAAGGCCGACTGCGGAGGATTCGACCCTGTCGCGGTAGATGGAGGTGCCGAAGCTGCCGAGGATCGCGATGCCCATAGCGCCACCGAGCTCGTATGCGGTCTCGCTGATTCCTGCGGCGGCAGCGGCACGATTGGGCGGCGCGGTCGCGATGATGACATCGTTGGTGAGCGTGTCGGTCAGGCCGACTCCGCCACCGATCAGGGCTCCACCGGTAAACGCCAGGGCCATCATCTCGTCGACCCCGAGGCCTGCCAGCACCGCGTAACCGGCTGCGGCGATGAATAGGCCGATGCCGATGAGCCAGCCGATTGGGATCTTGCGAGCGAGAATCGGGGCGAGGATCGCGCCGAGGATCGCGCCGAATGCGATGGGCAGAGCCCAGAGACCCGCTTGCAGAGGAGTCTTTTCGAGGACGAGTTGGATGTACTGGGGGAAGAAGTACAGCACGGTGACCAACGCGAACACGCCGGCAATGTTGGCCAGTACCGCCACGGAGAAGGGCAGTGAGCGAAAGAGCGTGACGTCGACCAGGGGGTTGGCCAGACGTCGCTGCCGGAACGTGAACCAGGTGCCGCCTAAGATGCCGATAGCCAGGAACGCGATGGCGGACCAGCCCCATTCGTACTCGGCGGCGTGCTTGAGTCCGTAGACGAACGCGAGCACGGAGACGATCAGCAGTGCAGCCGATGCGAGATCGAACCGGCCAGGCCGTGAGTCCTTGGACTCCGGAATCAGAAATGGACCGGCAATGAGGAGCACGATCATCAGCGGCACGTTGATGAGGAACACTGCCCCCCATTCGAAGTGCTCCAGGATGGCTCCACCCACGACCGGGCCGAGCCCGGCACCTCCGGCGAACGCTGCTGCCCACACCGAGATCGCCCGCCTGCGCTGATCAGGATCAGCGAAGATGTTGCGGATCAACGACAGGGTCGAGGGCATGAGCGTCGCACCGCCGATACCGAGTAACGCGCGAGCAGCAATGAGCATCTCAGGGCTGGTGGAGAACGCTGCGATCGCCGAAGCGGCACCGAACAGCAGTGATCCGATCAGGAGAAGCCGTCGCCTGCCGATGCGGTCCCCGAGCGAGCCCATCAGGATGAGCAGCCCGGCAAGGAAGATGCCGTAGATGTCGACGATCCACAGCAGCTGACTTGCTGACGGGGCCAAATCTTCGCTGAGTTCTGGGACGGCCACGGCGAGGACCGTGAGGTCGATGCTCATCAGGAGCACGGGCATCGTCAGCAGCCCGAGCGCCACCCAGGACCGGGGTGTCGCACGGGGCGGAGCAGTGTTCGGACCGGTGGACACAGGGTCTCCTCTCATCGGGAACGGTGCCTCCGATCATAGGTTGGACAACTGCCCAAGGCAAGCGCCCAAGGCATGTGTGATAGTTTTGCCCCATGCCTGAGGAGAAACAGCCGAGGCCGCAGATCAGCGCAGATGTGCGCAGGCGCCTGCTCATGGACGCGGCGATGACGGTCATGAAACGCGAGGGGATTGCCGCCGCATCGACGCGCGCGATCTGCCAGGAAGCGGGGATGGCCCATGGCGTGTTCCACTACTGCTTCCGCTCCAAGCACGAGCTTTTCACAGCTCTCATTGAGGCCGACTTCAACGCCCCCCTGGAGGCGGCATGGGGCAAGCTCGGCCCAACCACCGATCCCAAGGACGGGTTCCGCGACCTGTTCGCCGAGTACTGGACCAGCCTGGAGAAGGACGCCGGGCATCAGCTCGTGCTCTCAGAGCTGACGAACTACGCCTTGCGCGACGAGGATCTACGAGATCTGCCGCAGTGGGAGCACGGTGCCTACCGCGATAAGATCGCCCACCATCTCCAGCGGTTCCAGACGCAGCTCGGCGTCGAGTTCACCATCCCCGCCGACGATCTTGCCGAGTTGATCCTTGCCGCGCTTTCGGGGGTGACGACCGCGTGGCTTGCTCATGGAGACGGGGCGATCGCCCGGCGAAGCCTGGACCAGTTCGCGGCCGTGTTCGCCTCGTACGCCTCGTCCTCGCAGTAGGCGCACATGGAAGCGGCCCCGGCGAAGGGTGCATCGCCAGGGCCACGTTCTGGGCGCATCAGAACCCGACCGAATCGCGTAGGCCCCGCAACGTCGCCGCGAAGCCAGCGATGTGCTCCTCGGTGTGGTCGATGTTAGGCATCAACCGGAGACCGGCGCGGCCGCGCTTGACCGCTGGGTATCGGAAGACGGGTACGAGGTATCCGGCTCATCCGAATCCAGGGTGTAGTCGGGGTCTGAACCCGCCGGTCTCGAGCAGGGATCTGGCGATGTAGTTGGTCAGGTTGCGGAACCCCAGCGCCGAGCCGCGCAGGTGCTCGAGCCTGCCGTGGATCGCCTCGGTGGGCCCGTTGGAGGTGCTGGGCCGGTCGAAGTAGGCCAGGACGTCGGTGGCGCGCTTCTTCAGCGTCCTGCCGAGCTTGGTGATCTCGACCAGGGCTTTGGGGACGCCGGTGCTGATCGAGTCGATGAGCCGGGCCATCAGCTCGCGGCCGTGGCGCCGGTTCTCGTGGCGGTAGACGGCGATCATGCGCTGGTAGACGCTCCAGGTGACCTCGACCTCGACGTGGGCGTCGTCGGCGAACAGGGTGTCCAGTCGGTCCTTCTGCTTGTCGTTGAGCAGGTCGGCGCCGGTGGACAGGGTCCGGCGGGCGGCATAGAGCGGGTCGCCCTTGCGGCCGCGGTGCACACAGATGGCCTGCTGAACTCGCCGTCGGCACTCATCGAGCGCCTCGCCAGCGAGGCGCGTGACGTGGAAGGGATCTAGCACGGTCACCACGTCGGGCAGTTCCTCGACGGCGGCGGTCTTGAACCCGGTGAAGCCGTCCATCGCGACCACCTCCACGCCGTCGCGCCACTCCTGCGGGCGGTCGGCCAGCCAGGTCTTGAACGCCTGCTTGGAGCGTCCTTCGACCATGTCCAGCCGCCGTGCCGGGCCGGTGCCATCTCGCACTGGGGTGAGGTCGATGATCACGGTGACGTACCTGTCGCCGCGACGGGTGTGCCTCCACACGTGCTCATCGACCCCGACGGCCTTCACCCCCTCTAAGCGGTGCTCCTCGTCGATCAGCACCCGCTTGCCCTCGGCCAGAACGGCGTCGTTGGCGGTGTCCCAGGCCACCCCGAGCCCCTCGGCGACCCGAGCCACGGTCAGGTGCTGGACCACGATCCCTTCCAGCGCCCACCGCAGAGCGCGCCGAGACAACGTGGTCCGGGGCTCGGCCGCGGCGGTGGTGTCCTGGCGCCACACATACCCGCAGCCGCTGCAGCGGTAACGGCGCACGACGACCTCCAGCGTCGTGGGCCGCCAGCCCAGTGGTTCGTGGGCAAGCCGTCGGACCACGGTGTCACGTGGTCTCCCTTCGCAGCCGCAGCGCCGGCACCACTGGTCGGGCTCGACCACCTGGCAGGCCAATACGGCACGATCCAGCTCGAGTCGCTGCCCGGTGACAACGAGGCCGAGTTCGTCGAGGCGGCAGAAGGCAGTCAGGTCGGGGCTGGCGAACGCATCAGCGCGCCCGCCGACGGTAGCGTCGTGCACGTCGAGGTCTTTCGGGCTGAGTGTGTAGGAGCTCTCATCCTCGGGAGACCTCGACCTCTATCCGGCCACCGACGCGCCGGCCCGCCGCACGACGTGCGCTACACCCTCATCTGGGAAGAGCCCCATTACGCCGCCAAAAATCGTGTGCCGTCGCCGCGCGCTGTTCGCGATGAGGAGTTGAAGGAGGAAATCAGTCGCGTGTATCTGGAGAACTACGGGGTCTACGGGGCACGCAAGGTCCACGCCCAGCTGCGCCGCGAGGGCACCGCGGTCGCCCGGTGCACGGTGGAGCGTTTGATGCGCCAGATGGGCCTGCAGGGCCTACGGCGCGGCAAGCGCCCCAGGACCACGATCAGCGACAACCAGGGGCCCGGTGTGGGTGACTTGGTGGGGCGGACGTTTCGCGCCAAGGCACCCAACTGCCTCTGGGTCGCAGATATCACCTATATCCGTACCTTCTCGGGATGGGTGTATGCCGCATTCGTGCTCGATGCCTTCTCTCGCAGGATCGTCGGCTGGCAAGTATCTACCTCGCTGCACACCAACCTGGCGCTCGATGCCCTGGAAATGGGAATCTGGGCGAGGAAGCGAGCCGGCCAAGATATCTCCGGCCTAGTCCATCATTCCGATCGCGGAGTGCAATACCGTGCGGTGCGCTACACCGAGCGGCTTGCTGAAGCCGAGGCGGTCGCCTCCGTGGGATCGCGAGGCGATTCGTACGACAATGCGATGGCCGAGGCGTTCAACTCGCTATTCAAGGGCGAATTGATCCACAACCCACTCAAACGCGGACGCGGCTGGCAGTCGATCAACGACGTGGAGATCGCCGTCGCCGAGTACATCGACTGGTACAACCACCGTCGCGTCCACGGCGAGCTCGCCCAACGCTCCCCAGCCGAGGTCGAGGAGGCGTACCGGACCACGCGCTACGATCAGCCCGCCGAGCTCACCCGGGCACGGTGACAGACAACGAAGCCTGCATCAGACCCGGGGCGCAACACAGGCCCTCCTCGACGGCGATCGTCTCGATCCTCCGCAGGGTGCTCTCCCGCTCCTCGTCGTCCTGCGGGAGGAAAGCCAGGCCGGCGGCGTACTCGCCGGGGGCGGGCAGCTCGGCGTCGATCACGGCCCGCAGGAAACGATCCGGGAGCTGCAGCAGGATGCCGGCGCCGTCACCGGTGTTCTCCTCGGCTCCGACGGCACCGCGATGGTCCAGGTTCTCCAGCGCCGTGATCGCGAGGGAGACGATGTCGTGCCCGGGGGTGCCGCGGGTGGTGGCGACCATCGCCACGCCGCAGGCGTCGTGCTCATCGGCGGAGCGGTAGAGCCCCTGATCCGCGGGGAGCGCCGAGAAGCGGGAGGACAGCGGACGCATGGGCACCTCTTCCTGGGAGCGAACACGGGCCCGGTGCTCGCCGCACCTCCGCGGGGCGCCGTGCAGGGTCTCCCGCGGCGCTCCGGTGACACCGTCGCGTGAGTCTAGGAGCCCTGCTGCGCCACTGAGATCTCAGGTCCGTGATCCGAGACACCGTCGAGGGGGCGGGGAGACCCGTCCGCCGCCCAGGCCTCGGCCCCGCGCCGGTGCGCCCGCCGGGTGAGCCAGGCGAGCATCGCGACGGCCACGACCACCATCACCAGGGCGACGACGGTGTGGATCCGGAGGGGGCCGATCATCATCACCGGTTCGCTGCGCATGGCGTCGATCCAGGCCCGGCCGGTGGAGTAGATCGCCACGTACAGCCAGAAGATGCGGCCGCCGGCGAGCTGCCAGCGGCGTGCCGCCCACAGCAGCACCAGCACGCCGACGAGGTTCCACAGCTGTTCGTACAGGAACGTCGGATGGTAGGTGCCGGGCACGCACCCGGCGATCTGCTCCCCGTTGGTGACGCAGGGGATGCGCCACGCCCACCAGGCGTCCAGCGGCGGGCCGTAGAGCTCCTGGTTGAACCAGTTGCCGAAGCGCCCGATGGCCTGCGCCACCATAAGGGTCGGCGCGATGGTGTCGGCGAGGGCCGCGAAGGAGACCCGCTTGCGGCGGGCCATCCACCACACGGCCAGGGCACCGGCGGCGACAGCGCCATAGATCGCGAGACCGCCCTGCCAGATGTACAGCACGGCGATCGGGTTGCCACCGGGTCCGAAGAACGGCGCCGGGGAGGTCAGCACATGCCAGACACGAGCACCGATGATGCCCGCGATGACTGCCACGAAGGCGATATCGAAGAGATCATCACCGTTGCCGCCGCGCTCCTCCCACCGGCGGGTGGCCCACCAGATGGCGACGGCGATGCCGGTGAGGATGCACAGGGCGTAGAAGTGGATCGTCAGTGGCCCCAAGGAGATCGCCGAGATCGGCGAGCTGGGGATCTCGGCGCGCAGCATCAACGACCCCGCGCCCGGTCGATGCCGCTGCGCAGATCGCGGGCGGTGCGCGCGAGATCGGCGGTGTCGCCGTTCCCGTCGGCGAGGGCCCGCACGAAGGCGGAACCCACGATGACACCGTCGGCGTAGGCCCCGACCTCGGCGGCCTGGTCGGCGGTGGAGACGCCGAGCCCGACCGCGACGTGGGGGGCGCCGGCGGCGCGGGTGCGCTCGACCAGGCCCTCCGCGGCGGAGCTCACGCTGCTGCGGGTGCCGGTGACTCCCATGGTGCTGGCGGCATAGACGAAACCGCGGCTGTGCCGCACCACGTGTTCGAGTCGCTCGCGCGGGGACGACGGCGCCACCAGGAACACGCGGTCGAGGTCGTGGGCGTCGGAGGCGGCGATCCACTCCCCCGCCTCCTCGGGGATGAGGTCGGGGGTGATGAGGCCGGCGCCGCCGGAGTCCGCCAGGCGCCGCGCGAAGTCCTCCACCCCCTGCGCCTCGACCAGGTTCCAGTAGGTCATGACCAGCAGGGCGGCGCCGGTGTCGGCGAGGGCTTCGAGGATGTCGAACACCTGGCGGGTGCGGAAGCCCTGGGCGAGGGACTGCTCGGTGGCGGCCTGGATCACCGGGCCGTCCATCACCGGGTCCGAGTACGGCAGACCGATCTCGAGGATGTCCACGCCCTCGTCGACCAGAACCTTCGCGGCGTCGATGCACCGGCGGACGTCGGGGAACCCGGCCGGGAGGTACCCGATGAGCGCGGGACGGCCCTCGTCGCGGGTGCGGTCGAGGATCTGTGCGGCGCGCGGTCCGGTGGCGCTCATCGCTGTTCCTCCTGGGGGTTCGCGGACAGCTGGTCCGGCACGGTGCCGGGTCCGTCGAGGGTGGTGCGGGCCAGGGTCTTGAGGGCGGCGAGGTCGCCGCGGGCGGACGCCGGATCGACGTCGCCGCCGCCGAGGCCGAACCAGGTCGAGGCGGAGTCGACGTCCTTGTCACCGCGACCGGAGAGGCTCACCACGATCACGGCCTGCGGGCCGAGCTCCCGGCCGAGGGCGAGGGCCCCGGCGAGGGCGTGCGCCGATTCGATGGCGGGCATGATGCCCTCGGTCATGGACAGCAGGGCGAAGGCGTCCATCGCCTCGGCGTCGGAGATCCCCCGGTACTCGGCGCGGCCGATGTCCGCCAGCCATGAATGCTCGGGCCCGACACCCGGGTAGTCGAGGCCGGCGGAGATGGAGTGGGACTCGATCGTCTGCCCGTCCTCGTCCTGCAGCAGGAAGCTGCGCGCGCCGTGCAGCACCCCGGGGCGGCCCTTCGAGATGGTGGCGGCGTGACGGTCGGTGTCCATGCCGTCGCCGGCGGCCTCGCAGCCGATCAGCCGCACCTCGGGGTCGTCGAGGAAGGCGTGGAAGATGCCCATGGCGTTGGAGCCGCCGCCGACGCAGGCGACGACCGCATCGGGCAGGCGTCCGACGCGCTCCAGAGTCTGCTCGCGGGCCTCCTCACCGATGATCTTCTGGAAGTTCCGCACCAGGGTCGGGAACGGGTGCGGCCCGGCGACGGTGCCGAAGACGTAGTTGGTCGTCTCGACGTTCGTCACCCAGTCCCGGAAGGCCTCGTTGATGGCGTCCTTGAGGGTCCGGGAGCCGTGTTCGACGGGCACCACCTCGGCCCCGAGAAGCCTCATGCGGGCGACGTTCAGGGCCTGGCGGCGGGTGTCCTCGGCGCCCATGTAGATGGTGCAGTCCAGTCCGAACAGGGCGGCGGCGGTGGCGGTGGCGACGCCGTGCTGCCCGGCGCCGGTCTCCGCGATCACCCGCTTCTTGCCCATCCGCACCGTTAGCAGTGCCTGCCCCAGCACGTTGTTGACCTTGTGGCTGCCGGTGTGGTTCAGGTCCTCCCGCTTGAGCAGGATCCGGGCACCGTCGGCGAGACGGGAGAAGCGGGGGGCCTCGGTGAGCAGGCTGGGGCGTCCGGTGAACTCACGGCCCAGGCGATCGAGGTCGGCGAGGAACTCGGGATCGACCAGGGCCTTGTCGGCGGCTTCGGTGAGCTCCTGCAGGGCGGGCACCAGAGCCTCCGGCAGGAAGGCCCCGCCGAAACGCCCGAAGTACGGGCCGGAGTGCTCGCGCAGCGGCAGCTCGGCGGTGTCGTGACGCGGGGTCTCGGTGCTCATGCGTGTTCCTCCCGGGTGGGGATGGTCGGGCGGCCGCGTCGGGCGACGGCGCGGAAGGCGCGGACGGAGGCGGAGGGGTCACCCTGACGGACCAGGGCCTCCCCCACCAGGACGGCATCGGCGCCGGCCACGGCGTAGGACTCGACGTCCTCCACCCCGACGACGGCGGATTCGCCGACCGCGAGGACGTGAGAGGGCATGTGGCGCAGGACGTCGGCGGCGCGGGCGAGGTCCACCTCGAGAGTGCGCAGATCGCGGGCGTTGACGCCGATCAGCGGGCTGCCCCCGGGGGCGGCGGCATCGAGGGCGAGGGCGGTCTCCAGCTCGGCGAGGTCATGGGTCTCGACCAGCGCGGTCATGCCGAGCTCGGTGATCTGTGCGTGGAGCTCCTGCAGCTGCGCCGGGGAGAGGGCCGCGACGATCAGCAGCACGAGGTCGGCACCGTGGGCGCGGGCCTCGAGCACCTGGTACGGGTCGACGACGAAGTCCTTGCGCAGCACCGGGGCGTCGACCCGCGCACGGACGGCGTCGAGGTCCGCGAGCGATCCTCCGAAGCGACGCTGCTCGGTGAGGACGGAGACGGCGCTCGCCCCGGCCTGCGCATAGACGGCGGCGAGAGCGGCGGGGTCGGGGATCGCCGCGAGATCACCCTTGGAGGGGCTGCGGCGTTTGACCTCGGCGATCAGACCGAGGGTGCGGCCGTCCCCCCGCAGCGACGCGAGGGCGTCCCGCGCGGGGGCCCGCTCGGCGAGACGCTCCTCGAGGGCCGGCGGCGGTGTGGCGGCGCGGCGGACGGCGAGGTCCTCCCGGACCCCTGCGATGATCTCGTCGAGAACGGTCCCCGAGGCCATCTCAGCGGCGACGCGCGACCTGGCCGTGGCCGGCAGCGCGCAGGCCGACGCTCGCGACGATCGTGGCCAGGACGATGGCCGCGCCGACGGCGACGATCAGCCAGTTCAGCATGCCAAGACCGATCGCAGCGACGGCGGAACCGAGCACGACGCCCGCGAACATCACCCAGGCGGCGAGGGTCTTGCCCTCGTTGTGCGGCGGGGCGGGCGGGACGACGTAGGTCTTGGACATGGGCTGCCTTCCATCGGGGAGCGACACGGGGCCGGTGGGGTGCCAGGCCCCGCCCATTCTGCCACGTCGGACCACGGCGGACCGGTCCCGTCCCGGGTCGCGCGCTGCTGCCCGGGGCTGGGCTCAGGCGGTGGGGTCCTCACCGCGGCTGAGGGCGTCCCAGTCCCCCGCGGGGTCGTCCGAGGCCTCGCTGCCGGAGGGGCCTCCGACCGGAGCGACCCCGGTCGCTGTGGTGGCGGTGGCGGCCGGGCCACCGGCGTGGTCGAGCTCGTCATCCGGTGGGGGCACGGCCCCGGCGGCGTCGGCCCGCTGGTACCGCGACCGGGTGCGCCGTGTGTTCCATCCGCGCCCGGCCACCAGGGTGAGGACACCGAGGGCGGCCAGCAGTCCGCCGAGCACCAGAGCGACGATCGGCCAGAAGGTGGCGCTCGCCTCGATCTGCGCACCGCGCACCCCGGTCGCGTCCGCGACCCCGGCGACGGCTGCCTGGGCCGGATCGGCGAGCACCAGGGCCGAGGCCGCGACGATCCCGGCGCCGGCGAGGGCGGTCACCGGGCCGGTCACCCACCGCACCCGGGGCGAGGACAGCGTGGTGGCGAGGGCCGCAGCGGCCCCGACCACTCCGAGCGCGACGACCGCGGGGGCGGCGGCGGAGCCGATCACCTCCACCTCGGTCCGGGCACCGGCGAGCGTCGAGCCGAGGGCCCGCACCCAGGTGGCGCGGGACAGGCCCAGCAGCAGCACCGACACGGCGAGCTCGGTCAGGACGAGGGCACGACGTGACAGCACGGGTCAAATCTCCCGCAGGGTGCTCGCGGCGGCGACGGCCCGCAGGGCGGCGGCGGCCTTGGTCTGGGACTCGCGGTGCTCCATCACCGGCACCGAGTCGGCGACCACCCCACCCCCGGCCTGGACGTGCGCGGTGCCGTTCTTCAGCACGGCGGTGCGGATGGCGATGGCCATGTCCATGTCGCCGACGAAGTCGATGTACCCGACGGTGCCGCCGTAGACGCCGCGGCGCACCGGCTCCAGTCGGTCGATGATCCGCATGGCGCTGGGCTTCGGGGCCCCGGAGAGCGTGCCCGCCGGGAAGGTCGCCCGCAGGGTCTCGTACGCCCCCTGCCCCTCACGCAGGGTGCCGGTGACGGTGGAGACGATGTGCTGGATGTGGGAGTACCGCTCGATGTGCATCATGTCCCGCACCACGACACTGCCGGGGTCACAGACCTTCTGCAGGTCGTTGCGGGCGAGGTCCACCAGCATCAGATGCTCGGAGCGCTCCTTCGGATCGGCCAGCAGCTCCTCGGCGATGCGGGCGTCCTCCTCGGGAGTGGCGCCGCGGGGCCGGGAGCCGGCGATCGGATGGGTGGTGGCGGTGCGCCGGCGCACCGTCACCAGGGATTCGGGGCTGGCACCGACGATGTCCAGCGGCTCCCCCTGCCCGTCGACGGTCCGCAGCAGGTACATGTACGGGCTGGGGTTCATGCGTCGCAGCACCCGGTACACCGCCAGCGGGTCGGCGGAGGTCGGCAGGGAGAAGCGCTGCGAGGGCACCACTTGGAAGATCTCCCCGTCGACGATGTCGCGGACGGCGTCCTCCACGGCCCTCTGATAGTCCTCCGGGGCGGTGCGGGCGACCGGCTCGGGGGCTCCGGGGCTGTCGTGCACGACCGGGGCGGAGCGCACCGGCCGGCGCAGCGCCTCCCGCAGGTCTTCCAGGCGGCGCAGGGCGTCGTCGTAGGCGGCGTCCACTCCCTCGTCGGTGCCGTTGAGGTTCAGCGCGTTGGCGACCAGCAGCACACTGCCGTCGACGGCGTCGTGCACCAGGACATCCTGCGCCAGCAGGACGGAGATCTCCGGCACCCCGATCTCATCGGGCGGGGCATCGGGCAGCGTCTCCCATTCGCGCACGGCGTCGTAGGAGATCATCCCGACCAGTCCCCCGGTGAACGGCGGCAGACCGGGGATGCGGGCGCTGCGGAAGGCCCCCGCGACGGCGCGCAGAGTCTCCAGGGGGCTGCCGTCCGTGGGGACGCCGGCCGGGACATCGCCGAACCAGCGAGTGCGCCCCTCGGTCTCGGTGAGGACCGCCCGGGCGGGGGCCCCGATGATCGACCAGCGGGAGTCCTGGCCCTCCCCCGCCGATTCCAGCAGGAAGGTGCCGCGGGCGTCGCCGTCGCCGACGACCCTCCGGTACAGGCTGATGGGGGTGTCCTCATCGGCGAGCACGCGCATGGTGACGGGAACGATGCGCTGGCGGGCGGCGAGGGCGCGGAAGCCCTCGCGGTCGGGTCGTACTCGGCCGAGGTCCTCCCCCTCCCGTCCCGCGACGAGTTCGGGGTAGGCATCCGAGGCGGCAGGGACCGCGGCGGCAGACCCGTCCGTGCTGGCGGAGCGGTCGGGGGTGGGGGCCGGGTCGATCACGGGAGGGTCTCCTCACGGTCGGCGGGATCGAGGACGTGCACGGCCAGGTCCCCGCCGTCGAAGCAGGTACGGGTGCCGCGGTGGCAGGCCGGGCCGACCTGGTCGACGGTCACGAGCAGGGTGTCGGCGTCGCAGTCGAGGGCCACCGAGCGCACCCACTGGACGTGGCCGCTGGTGTCACCCTTGCGCCACAGCTCCCGGCGGGAGCGCGACCAGAATGTCACGCGACCCTCCGTGAGCGTGCGGTGCAGGGCCTCGTCGCTCATCCACCCGACCATCAGCACGTCCCGGCTGGTGGCGTCCTGGATCACGGCGGGGATCAGGCCCTGCGGGTCGCGGCGGATCCGGGCTGCGAGCTCCGGGTCGAGACCGGCCGGGCCCTCGGGGGCGGGCCCCCCGCTCACAGGGCTCGCTCCAGCTCCTCGGCACGGTCGGTCCGTTCCCAGGTGAACTCCGGCAGCTCCCGCCCGAAGTGGCCGTGGACGGAGGTCAGAGAGTAGATCGGCCGCAGCAGGTCGAGCGCCTCGATGATCGCCGCGGGCCGCAGATCGAACACCTTACGGATGGCGGCGGCGAGCTCCCGATCGGGCCGCACACCGGTGCCGAAGGTCTCCACGTACAGGCCGACAGGCTCCGCCCGGCCGATGGCGTACGCCACCTGCACCTCGCAGCGCTGGGCCAGACCCGCCGCGACGACGTTCTTCGCCACCCACCGCATGGCGTAGGCGGCGGAGCGGTCCACCTTCGAGGGGTCCTTGCCGGAGAAGGCGCCGCCACCGTGGCGGGCCATGCCTCCGTAGGTGTCGACGATGATCTTGCGGCCGGTGAGCCCGGCGTCACCCTTGGGGCCACCGATGACGAAACGCCCGGTGGGGTTCACGTGCAGACGGGTGCCGCTGATGTCGAGGCCCTGGGCGGCGAGATCCTCGAGGACGGGCGCGATGACCACCCGCTGGATCGCGGGCGAAAGCTGCGCCATGAGGTCGACCTCGTCGGCGTGCTGGGTGGAGACCACGACGGCCTCGACGGACCGTGCCACGCCGTCGTCGTCGTACCCGATGGTGACCTGGGTCTTGCCATCGGGGCGCAGGTACGGCAGCACCTCGTCGCGCCGGGCGCGGGAGAGGTTCTGTGAGAGGCGGTGAGCGGCGTGGATCGGCAGCGGCATCAGCTCGGGGGTGTCGGAGCAGGCGTAGCCGAACATCAGGCCCTGATCGCCGGCCCCGAGCTCGGCGAAACGCTCGGTGGAGCCGTCGCGCCGCTCGGAGGATTCGTCGACCCCGAGGGCGATGTCGGAGGACTGGGCACCGATCGACACCTCGATGCCGCAGGAGTCGGCGTCGAAGCCCTTGGCGGAGGAGTCGTAGCCGATCTCCCGGATCACATCCCTCACGACCCGCGCGACGTCGCTGTAACCCTCGGTGCGGACCTCCCCGGCCACGTGGACGAGGCCGGTGGTCACGAGGGTCTCCACCGCGACGCGGGAGCCGATGTCCTGGCGCAGGAGGTCGTCGAGGATGGCGTCGGAGATCTGGTCGCAGATCTTGTCCGGGTGGCCCTCGGTCACGGATTCCGAGGTGAAGGATCGCAGGTCCTGGGACATCATACCCTTCAGGGTACGTCCCCACCCCGACGATCCAGGGCCTCCGCCGCACACTCGACCACCGCGTCGAGCACCGCGTGGGCGACGGCGGTCTTCGAGCCCTCCGCGCGGGAGAGCTCCTCCCCCGTTGCGTCGAGCATGTGCACGGCGTTGCGGTCGCTGCCGAACACATCCCCGCTGACGTCGTTGACGACCAGCAGATCGGCGCCCTTGCGGCGGGCCTTCTGACGGGCGTGCTCGAGAGCCGTGGCGGCATCGTCGCCGGTCTCCGCGGCGAAACCGACGATCACCCTCGGGGACGGGGCGCCGTCGTGCCGCGCCTGCACGCTCTCGGCCAGGATGTCCGGGGTGCGGCGCAGCGGCAGTTCCGGCACTCCGCCGGAGTCGTCCTTCTTGATCTTCGCGGCGCCCCGGGTGGTCGGCGTGAAATCCGCCACGGCGGCGGCCATGATGAGCACGTCGTGCTGTCCGCGTTCCTCGGCGACTGCCGCCGCGAGGTCCTCGGCGGAGCGCACATCCCGGCGGCGGGCCCCGGAGGGTGTCTCCCGGTCCACGGTGGCGGCGAGCAGGGTCACCTGGGCCCCGCGGGCGAGGGCGGCCTCGGCGAGGGCCCACCCCTGTTTCCCGGAGGAGGCATTGGTGAGGTAGCGCACCGGGTCGAGGTCCTCTCGGGTCCCGCCGGCGCTGATGAGGACGCGCTGCCCGGCGAGGTCCTGCCGCACCCGTCCCTCGGCGTCCCGGGGGGCCTCGGCGACGGCCCGCACCCGGTCGAGGATCGACTCGGGCTCGGGCAGCCGACCGGGCCCGGAGTCCGCACCGGTGAGACGACCGACGGCGGGGTCCATCACGTGCACGCCGCGGCGCCGCAGCACCTCCACGTTCTCGCGGGTGGCGGGGTGCTCCCACATCTCGGTGTGCATGGCGGGGGCCATGATCACCGGGGCGCGGGTGACCAGCAGACCGGCGGCGAGGAGATCATCGGCGCGCCCCATCCGCACCCGGGCCAGCAGATCCGCGGTGGCGGGGGCGACCACCACCAGGTCGGCCTCCTGTCCGAGGCGCACATGGGCGACCTGGTCGACGTCCTCGAACACGGAGGTGCGCACGGGATGGTGGCTGAGGGCCTCCCAGGTGGCGGCGCCCACGAACTGCAGGGAGGCGGGGGTGGGCACCACATGCACCTGTGCCCCGGACGCGACGAGGCCGCGCACCAGGTGCGCGGCCTTGTAGGCGGCGATGCCGCCACAGACGCCGACGAGGACGCGGGCGCCGTCCAGGCCCCGCACCCGCTCAGCGTGCGAGCGGGCGGATCCGGCGGCAGCGCAAGGCAGGTCGTCGGAGGCCATGGCGGTCGCGGCGTGGAGGTGGCTCAGTAGGTGCCGAAGCCGACGTCCGGGGGCAGCGGGGCGTCGTCCCCGAGCTCCAGCGGAGCGGGGGCGGAGGCCGCCTTCTGAGCGAGCTCCTCCTCGGTGACCTCACGGGACACCAGCAGCTCCTCGTCGATCTCCCGCAGCGCGATGGAGAGGGACTTCTCCTGCGAGTCGACATCCACCAGCGGCCCGACGTTCTCGGGCAGGCCCTCGGAGAGCTGCGCGTAGTAGGCGTTGATCTGGCGGGCGCGCTTGGCCGCGTACAGCACCAGCGCGTACTTGGAGTCGACGTGCTCGAGCAGGTCGTCGATCGGCGGGTTCGTGATGCCCTCGGGCTGGGCGACGGTTCCGGACACGGAGGACCCTTTCACTGCTGGACGGGGTGCGACTGTTCAGGATACGCCCCGGGGCGGCCGGGCGGCCAGGGGCCACGGGATCGGGCGACGTGAGCTGCGGCACCGCGGCCGGGAGCGGAGTGCGGCAGAGGGCCTGGCGCCCCGGGCAGCACCGGGAGTCTCGGGTCAGGACCGCTGCCCGGCCGAGGGTATGCCCATGAGGCGCGCGAGCTCGGCGGCGGCGCGCTCCACCTCATCGTTCACCACGGTGACGTCGAACTCGGGTTCCGCGGCGAGTTCCACCTTCGCGGTCTCCAGTCGACGGGCACGCTCCTCGGCGTCCTCGGTCCCCCGGCCGACGAGGCGTTCGACGAGGGTGTCCCAATCAGGGGGCGCGAGGAACACCAACTGAGCCTCCGGCAACGCCTGCCGGATCTGCCGCGCCCCGGCGAGGTCGACCTCGAGCAGCACCGGGAGGCCCTCGGCGACAGCCCGCTGGACCGGTCCTCTGAGGGTGCCGTAGCGGTGGACCCCGTGGACGACCGCCCACTCGAGCATGTCTCCCGAGGCGACGAAGTCATCGAACTGCTCGGGGCTCACGAAGTGGTAGTGGACTCCGTCGACCTCCCCCGGGCGCGGAGGCCGGGTGGTCGCGGAGACGGACACCCAGATCTCCGGGTGGTTCCGTCGCACGGCAGCGCTGACCGTGCCCTTTCCCACCGCGGTGGGCCCGGCCAGAACCGTGACGCGGGCGGCCCGATCCCCCGGGCCGCCCGCGACGGGATGACTCACTCCGAGAAGTGCGCGACGAGCTTCTCGGCCTGGTGGGAGCCGAGGCCGCGGAGCTTGCGGGACGGGGAGATGCCGATCTCCTCCATGATCTGCTGCGCCTTCACCTTGCCCACGCCGGGAAGGGACTCCAGCAGCGCGGACACGCGCAGACGCCCGATGACCTCGTTGGTCTCGGCCTCCTTGAGCACCTTGGCGATCTCCTCGCCGCGACGGCCGGTGCTGTCTTTGAGCCGGGCCTTGATGGCCGCGCGCTCGCGGCGTGCCTCGGCCGCCTTCTTCAGCGCCTCAGCGCGCTGCTCCGGGGAAAGAGGGGGGAGGGCCACGGTGATACCTCGTGTTCTCTCGGGTGCATCGGGTGCGGTGCGGATCCCCTCGGATCCGACCTGGTGTGGTTGGGCATGAGCCTAACCCTGATCGTGCAGTGCAGAGCACATTCTCGGCAAGTCCTCGGGCAGGTCGCAGCGAACTCCCGGGGGATGCCCGATCCCACGGCGACCCGCCCGGGCCGGATCAGGCCGCCCCGGTGTACTCCGCACGCAGATCCCGGGCGGCACGGCGCAGGCCGTCGACGGACGGTCCGTGCCGCAGCAGACTGCGGGAGACGGAGACCAGCACCCGGTCACGGGCCGGCCCGAAGACGCTCGTGAGCTCGGCGGGACCGGCGCCCTGTGCCCCGAAGCCGGGAGCGAGGATCGGCCAGTGCGATCCGGCCAGATCCAGGCCGAGGTCCCGGGCGGCGGAGCCGACGGTCGCACCGATCACCAGGCCGACGGATCCGAGCTCGGCCCGTGTGCCGGCCCCTCCCCCGTTCTCACCGGGCAGGGGCAGCTCGCGGTGCTGCTGCTCGGCCCACCGGGCCATGACGGCGGCGACGGGCTCCCCCTGATCGGTGCGGGCATGCTGGATCGTCGGCCCGTCGGGGTTGGAGGTCAGCGCCAGGACGAACAGGCCCTTGCCGTGCTGCTGGACAGCATCGAGCGCCGGGTCCAGAGAGCCCGGCCCGAGGTACGGGCTGACGGTGAGCGCGTCGGCCTCCAGCGGGGCTCCCGGGACCAGGGTCGCCTCGACGTACGCGGCCATGGTGGAGCCGATGTCCCCGCGTTTCGCGTCGAGGATCGTCAGCACCCCGCGGTCACGGGCCGCCGCCAGCAGCTCCTCGAGGGCGGCGACACCGGCGCTGCCGTGGCGTTCGAAGAAGGCCGCCTGCGGCTTGATCGCCGCGACCTGCCCGGTGACCGCCTCCAGCACCGCGGCCGAGAAGTGCCGCACGCCGTCGGCGGTGTCCGGCAGCCCCCAGGTCTGCAACAGCGGCGCATGGGGGTCGATCCCGGCGACGATCGGGCCGTGCTCACCCATCGCTCGTGCCAGGCGGGCGCCGAAGGGAACAGCGGCGGTCATGCCGTCACCGCCCGGCGGCGCTCCACATGCTGCTGCAGGCTGGTCACCGCGAACGGGCCGCTGGGCAGTGCCTCGATGGCCTGCACCGCCGCGCTGAACTCCTGCAGGGTGGTGATGATCGGGACATCCACACTGGTCGCCGCAGCCCGGATGGCATACCCGTCGGCGCGGGCGTTCGACCCGGACGGCGTGTTGATCACCAGGGCGATCTCCCCACGCTCGATGAGTTCGATGACGCTGTCGCCGTCGCGGGCCTCACTGGCCTTGCGCAGCACCGTGCAGGCGATCCCGGAGCGGCGCAGCACCGACGCAGTACCCTCCGTCGCGAGGATCTCGAAACCGAGCGCCGCCAGGCGCGCCACCGGCATGACGATCCCGCGCTTGTCGCGATCGGCCACGGAGACGAACAGGCGGCCCGCTGTGGGCAGCCCCTGTCCGGCGATCGCCAGCTGCGACTTCGCGAACGCCAGCGGGAAGGTGGCATCCAGACCCATGACCTCACCGGTGGAGCGCATCTCCGGCCCCAGCAGGGAGTCCACGGCGCGCCCCAGGGTGGTGCGGAACCGCTTGAACGGCAGCACCGCCTCCTTGACGGCGATCGGGGCGTCGAGCGGCTGATCCACGCCGTCGCCCCGCGCGGGCAGCATCCCGCTCTCGCGCAGCTGCGCGATGCTCTCCCCCGCCATCACGCGGGAGGCTGCCTGCGCGAGCTGCACCCCGGTGGCCTTGGAGACGAACGGCACCGTGCGTGAGGCGCGCGGGTTGGCCTCGAGCACGTAAAGCACACCCTGGGAGAGGGCGTACTGGATGTTCAACAGGCCACGCACGCCCACGCCCTCGGCGATGGCGTGGGTGGAGCGGCGGATGCGCTCCTGCATCGCGGCCGAGAGCGACACCGGCGGCAGGGTGCAGGCGGAGTCGCCGGAGTGGATCCCGGCCTCCTCGATGTGCTCCATGATGCCGCCGACGAAGAGTTCCTCCCCGTCGTGGAGGGCGTCGACGTCGATCTCGATGGCGGTGTCGAGGAAGCGGTCGATGAGTATCGGCGCCTCGGCACGGCCCCCGGCGGGGAGGTTCCGGCCGACATAGTCGCGCAGCCCCTCGTCGTCGTAGACGATCTCCATGCCCCGACCGCCCAGCACGTAGCTGGGTCGCACCAGCACCGGGTAGCCGACGTGACGGGCCACCTCGAGGGCGTCCTGCAACGCCCAGGCGGTGCCGTACGGCGGGGCGGGGAGGTCGGCCTCCGCGAGCACCCGGCCGAAGCGGCCGCGGTCCTCCGCCAGATCGATGGCTTCGGGGCTGGTGCCGATGATCGGCAGACCGGCCTGCTCCAGCTGACGGGCGATCCGCAGCGGGGTCTGGCCGCCGAACTGGACGATCACCCCGGCGACGGGACCGGCGGCGCGCTCGGCCTCGTACACCTCGATCACGTCCTCCACCGTCAACGGCTCGAAGTACAGCCGATCGGCGACGTCGTAGTCGGTGGAGACCGTCTCCGGGTTGCAGTTGATCATCACGGTCTCGTGGTCAGCGGCCAGGGCGAAGGCCGCGTGGACACAGGAGTAGTCGAACTCGATGCCCTGCCCGATGCGGTTGGGGCCCGATCCGAGGATCAACACGGCGGGACGATCCCGCGGCTCGACCTCGGTCTCCTGGTCATAGCTGGAGTAGTGGTACGGGGTGCGGGAGGCGAACTCGGCAGCACAGGTGTCGACGGTCTTGAACACCGGCACCACGCCGAGGGCGCGCCGCACGCCGTGCACCACCGCGGCGGAGCTGCCGCGCAGCTGGCCGATCTGCGCATCCGACAGGCCGTGCCGCTTGGCGCGGCGCAGCACGGTGGCATCGAGGACCTCGGCGTCCGCGACCTCCTGGGCGATCTCCTCCACCAGCAGCAGCTGGTCCAGGAACCACGGGTCGATACCGGTGGCCTCATGCAGCCGCTCCAGGGTCTCCGTCCGGTCGACGGCCCCGGCGGCGACGGCCCGCAGGGCGCGGGAGATCGTCACCAGGCGGCCGTCGCGCGGGGTGCGGGCCTCGTCGATGAGATCGGAGACCTCGGAGGCGGTGGGCACCGGCAGCGCGTAGTCGACGGTCGCGTGGGGGACGTCCAGGGAGCGCTGGGCCTTGCCGAGCGCCTCGGTGAAGGACCGCCCCAGCGCCATGGCCTCCCCCACCGACTTCATGGTGGTGGTGAGGGTCGGATCGGCCGCCGGGAACTTCTCGAAGGCGAACCGCGGGACCTTCACCACCACGTAGTCGAGCGTCGGCTCGAAGCTCGCCGGGGTGGTGCCGGTGATGTCGTTGCGGATCTCGTCGAGGGTGTAACCGATGGCCAGACGCGCGGCGATCTTCGCGATGGGGAATCCGGTGGCCTTCGAGGCCAGCGCCGAGGAGCGGGAGACGCGCGGGTTCATCTCGATGACGACCACGCGCCCGGTCTCCGGGTGGACGGCGAACTGCACGTTGCAACCACCGGTGTCGACACCGACCTCGCGGATGATGCCGATGCCGAGGTCACGCAGGCGCTGCATCTCGACGTCGGTGAGGGTGAGGGCGGGGGCGACGGTCACCGAATCCCCGGTGTGGACGCCCACCGGGTCGACGTTCTCGATCGAGCAGACGACCACGCAGTTGTCGGCGCGGTCGCGCATCAGCTCCAGCTCGAACTCTTTCCACCCGAGGATCGACTCCTCGAGCAGGACCTCGGTGGTGGGCGAGTAGTGCAGGCCGTCCCCCGCGATGCGCCGCAGGTCCGCCTCGTCGTAGGCCATGCCGGAGCCGAGTCCGCCCATGGTGAAGCTGGGACGCACCACCATCGGGTAGCCGAGCTCCTCGGCCGCCTCGAGGCATTCATCCATGCTGTGGCAGATGCGGGAGCGGGCGGATTCGCCACCGACGCGCTCGACGACCTCCTTGAAGCGCTGCCGGTCCTCGGCCTTCTGGATGGCGTCGATGCTGGCGCCGATCATCTCCACACCGAACTCGTCGAGGATGCCGCGCTCCTCCAGGGCCAGGGCGGCGTTGAGCGCGGTCTGACCACCGAGGGTCGGCAGCACCGCATCCGGACGCTCCGCGGCGATGATCGAGCGGATGACGTCCGGGTCGATCGGCTCGACGTAGGTGGCATCGGCGATGTCGGGGTCGGTCATGATCGTCGCCGGGTTCGAGTTCACGAGGATCACCCGCAGGCCCTCCTCGCGCAGCACACGGCAGGCCTGAGTCCCGGAGTAGTCGAACTCGGCGGCCTGCCCGATGACGATCGGGCCGGAGCCGATGACGAGGACGGACCGGATGTCGTCACGGCGGGGCATCAGGACTCCTTCCGCTCGCGCACAAGGTCGACGAGCCGGTCGAACAGGTAGGAGGCGTCGTGGGGGCCGGCGGCCGCCTCCGGGTGGTACTGGACGGAGAAGGCGGGGATGTCGAGGCAGCGGATCCCCTCCACCACGTCGTCGTTGAGGCCGACGTGGGACACGACCACGCGGCCGTAGCGCCCCCCGTCGTGCGGGGCGGTGTGCTCCCCCTCGAGGGGGATGTCGACCGCGAAACCGTGGTTGTGGGCGGTGATCTCCACGCGGCCGGTGGCGCGGTCGAGCACCGGCTGGTTGATGCCGCGGTGCCCGTACTTCAGTTTGTAGGTGCCGAAGCCGAGGGCGCGGCCGAGCAGCTGGTTGCCGAAGCAGATCCCGAAGTACGGCAGGCCCGCATCCAGCACCTGACGCAGCAGCGCCACCTGCGCGTCGGCGGAGGCGGGGTCGCCGGGGCCGTTGGAGAAGAACACCGCGTCGGGCTGCAGCGCGGCGAGCTCCTCGAAGGGGGTGTCGGCGGGCAGCAGATGGACGCGCAGGCCGCGCTCCAGCATGGCGCGGGGGGTGGCGCCCTTGATGCCGAGGTCGACGGCGGCGACGGTGCCGATCACCTCGCCGTCGGGTTCGAGCGTGACGGGCTGGGCGAGGGTGACCTCGTCGACGAAGCTGGCGCCCTCCATGCCGGGGGCGCTGCGGACCTGCTCCAGCAGCTGCGCCTCGTCGTGCTCGGCCAGGGCACTGCCGGAGAAGATGCCGCCGCGCAGGGCGCCGCGCTCCCGCAGCAGGCGGGTGAGCATGCGGGTGTCGATGCCGCTGATGCCCACCACCTCGCTGCTCTCCAACAGCTCGTCGAGGGTCTGCTCGGAGCGCCAGTTGGAGGCGATGCGGCTGGCTTCCCGCACGGCGTACCCGCGCACCCACACGCGGCGGGACTCCATGTCCTCGGCGTTGGCGCCGGTGTTGCCGATGTGCGGTGCGGTCTGCACCACGATCTGCCCGGCGTACGAGGGGTCGGTGAGGGTCTCCTGGTATCCGGTCATGCCGGTGGCGAAGACGACCTCCCCCAGGCGGGCGCCGCGTGCTCCGTAGGCGTCACCGCGCAGCACGGTGCCGTCCTCGAGCACGAGCACGGCGGGGTCAGGGGCGGGGCGGGGCGTCATGCGGTCTCCTTCGGGGGGAGCGGGCGGGTGGTCGCGCCGGGGGCGGGCGCGGTGGGGACGGTGGGGTCGTGGCGATCGGAGGTGTCCACCAGCAGTGCCCGGTGGGCGGGGTCGTCCAGGCGCAGGCCGGTGTCGAGGGCGGTGTCGTCGGGGCCGTGGGTCCAGCGGATCACCAGCAGTCCGTCCCCGCCGACGACCTTCCCGGCCATGCCGGGGGCGGTGCCGACCTGCTGCACCCGATCGCCGGGGATGGTGAAGGACGGGGCGCCGGTGCGCTGCAGCCGCCAGCTGCCGTCCACGCCGCGAGTGACCACGACGGGCGAGCGGCTGCCGAGGCCGTGCGCCACGACCCTTTCGAACGGCTGACCGGCGAGGACGGTGGAGACGTACACCCCGGGGAAGGGCCCCACCGCGACCCCGCCGGCGACCTCGGTGAGGTCCTCGTCGGGTGCGGGAGGCGGCAGGAAGGCCTGCGAGCGGCCGCGGGCATGCCAGCCGAGGGCCATCAGACCCACGAGCGCGGCGAACAGGAGGATGAGGAGCAGAACGGCGTCGGTGCGGCCCATGCGGCGCTCAGCGCTCCACCAGGGCGCCGTCGCGGACGGTGGGGCGGCCCCGCAGCAGGGTCAGGCGGTTGCGCCCCGGCAGCTCGCGGCCCCGCATGGACGCGTTGCGGCTGCGGGAGGCGTGCTCGGCCGGGTTGACGACGGTGCGCGGGGCGGGATCCCACAGCAGCAGGTTCGCGACCTCCCCGGCGGCGAGGGGACGCCCCTGGTCGGGGTCGCGGGCGATCCGGGCGGGGGCCTCGGACAGCACCCGGGCGACGTCCCGCCAGGTGAGGGACCCGGTGTCGACCATGGTCTGCTGCACCACCGCGAGGGCGGTCTCCAGACCGGTCATGCCCATGGCGGCCACGTCCCATTCACGATCCTTGGCGTCGCGGGGATGCGGGGCGTGGTCGGTGGCGACGATGTCGATGGTGCCGTCGGCCAGGCCCGCGCGGACGGCGTCGACGTCGGCCTGGGTGCGCAACGGCGGGTTCACCTTGTAGGTGGCGTCGAAACCGCGCACGAGCTCGTCGGTCAGCAGCAGATGGTGCGGGGTGACCTCGGCGGTGACGTCGACCCCGCGCTGCTTGGCCCAACGCACGATCTCCACGCTGCCGGCGGTCGACAGGTGGCACACGTGGAGGCGGGAGCCGACGTGTTCGGCCAGCAGCACATCGCGCGCGACGATCGACTCCTCCGCCACGGCGGGCCATCCGGCCAGGCCCAGCTCGGCGGAGACCACGCCCTCGTGCATCTGGGCGCCCTCGGTGAGGCGCGGGTCCTGCGCGTGCTGGGCGACGACCCCGTCGAACACCTTGACGTACTCCAGCGCACGGCGCATGAGCACCGGGTCGTGAACGCACTTGCCGTCGTCACTGAACACGCGCACGGCGGCGGCGGAGTTCGCCATGGCGTCGAGCTCCGCCAGCCGCTCCCCCGCGAGTCCCACGGTGACGGCACCGATGGGGAACACCTCGCACCAGGCGGCGTCCTGGCCGCGACGGCGCACCATCTCCACGATCCCGGCGGTGTCGGCCACCGGGGAGGTGTTCGCCATGGCGTGCACGGCGGTGAAGCCTCCGCGGGCGGCGGCGCGGGTGCCGGTCTCGATGGTCTCGGCGTCCTCCCCTCCGGGCTCCCGCAGGTGGGTGTGGAGGTCGACGAGGCCGGGGAGCAGCACGGCGCCGTCGCCCTCGATCACCTCGGCGTCGGCGGGGGCCTCCAGGTCGGTCCCGAGGGCGGCGATCCTCTCGTCCCGGATGAGGACGTCGACGGTGTCCTCCCCGTAGGGGCGGACCGAACGCAGCAGCAGGGCGGTCATGCGGGCACCTCCCGGGTGTCGGCGGCGAGCAGGTGGTACAGGACGGACATGCGCACGGCCACCCCGGCGGTGACCTGCTCGACGATCACGGAGCGGGGGCCGTCGGCGACGGCGCTGGCGATCTCGAAACCGCGGTTCATGGGGCCGGGGTGCAGCACGATCGCGTGGTCGGGCAGACGCGCGGCGCGCGCCTCGGTGAGGCCGTAGCGGCGGGAGTACTCCCGCTCGGTGGGGAAGAACCCGCCGCCGATCATGCGCTCGCGCTGCACGCGCAGCATCATCACCGCATCGGGGCCGGTGGCGAGGGCCTCATCCAGGTCCAGAAGGATCCGCGCGGGCCACGAGCCGGCAGCGCCGACAGGCACCAGCGAGGGCGGCGCGACCAGGGTCACCTCGGCGCCGAGGAGAGTCAGCAGCAGGGTGTTGGACCGGGCGACGCGGGAGTGCAGCACATCGCCGACCACCACCACCCGCAGTCCGTCGAGGCCGCGGCCGAGGCCCTCCTCCTGGCCGACCAGGTGACGGCGCAGGGTGAGGGCGTCGAGCAGCGCCTGGGTGGGGTGCTCGTGGCGGCCGTCGCCGGCGTTGATGACGGGCTGGTGGATCCACCCGGCGTGGGCCAGGAGGTGGGCGGCGCCCGAGGACGACGAGCGCACCACGACGGCGTCGGCGCCCATCGCCTCCAGGGTGAGGGCGGTGTCCTTGAGGGATTCCCCCTTGGAGAGGCTGGAGCCCTTGGCACTGAAGTTCAACACATCCGCGGAGAGACGCTTCGCGGCGGTCTCGAAGCTCAGCCGGGTGCGGGTGGAGTCCTCGAGGAAGAGATTCACCACGGTGGTGCCCTGCAGGGTGGGCAGCTTGCGGATGGCCCGCGCCTGGGTGACGGCCATCTGCTCGGCGGTGTCGAGCAGAGCGACGGCCTGAGCGCGGTCGAGGTCGCGGATCGAGATGAGGTGCCTCATCGGCGGGCCTCCCGGTGGTCGTCGGCGGGGCGCTCGATGTCGACACCGTCGCTGCCGTCGGTCTCCGTCAGGCGGACGCGGACGCGCTCGGCGTGCGCGGTCGGCAGGTTCTTGCCGACATGGTCGGCGCGGATCGGAAGTTCCCGGTGACCGCGGTCCACCAGCACCGCCAGTCGGACCGCGGCGGGTCGGCCGACGGCGGAGAGCGCATCGAGGGCGGCGCGGACGGTGCGGCCGGTGGAGAGCACGTCGTCGACGAGAACCACGGTGCGGCCGTCGATGCCGGCGGCCGGGATGCGGGTGGGCTCCGGAGTGCGCGGTGCGCGGCGGCGCAGGTCGTCGCGGTACATGGTGACGTCCAGGGCGCCGCAGATCTCGGCCGCGTCACGCCCGGCGCCCTCGACGTCGACGATCACGTCGGCGATGCGGCGGGCCAGCGGTACCCCACGATGGGGGATGCCGAGCAGGACGAGGTCGGCGCTGCCGTGGGCGGACTCGATGATCTCGTGGGCGATGCGCCGCAGCGCCCGGCCCACATCGTCCGGGCCGAGCACGGTCGTCGTGGTGGACATGGTCACTCCCTTCCGCGCCTCACGGGACGCTCGTTAAAGGGTGGGGACGCCGCCAGTGTAGGCCCCGGGCGGCGCGGCGGGGTGTCTCAGCCCAGCATCCCCCGCAGGTCCGCGAGCCGCTGCAGCAGTCCGTTGACGAATCGCGGCGAATCGTCGGTGGACAGCGCCTGGGCGATCCGCACGTACTCGCCGATCACGGCGCCGGTCTCCTCCGCGGAGGCGAGGACCATCACCTCGACGGCACCGAGCCTCAGGATCGCGCGGTCCACGGCGGGCATCCGCTCCAGCGACCAGCCGCGGCTGTGCGTGGAGATCTGCTCGTCGGCCTCGGCGGCGTGCTCGGCGTACCGCTGCACCAGCTCCTGCGACCGGGGCGGCAGAGGCGTCTGGGCGGCGGTGCGGACCCGCCGCTGCTCCAGCACCTCCAGCACCGGGAGCTGCCGGGCGTCGGCCTCGAACAGGACGTCGAGGGCACGCACGCGGTCCTTGGTGCGGCTGGAGAAGCGACGGGTGTCGGCGTCCTCCGTGCGGACGAGCTCCAGATCGCCGTCCCCGTAGCCCTGCGGCAGCAGGTCGTCGGGGCGGCGGGCCGGACGCGGTTCTCGGGACGCCACCTCAGGCGCGCCCGAGGTACTCGCCGTTGCGGGTGTCGACCTTGACCTTGGTGCCCTGCTCGAGGAACAGCGGCACCTGGATCTCGCGGCCGGTCTCAAGGGTGGCGGGCTTGGTGCCGCCGGAGGAACGGTCACCCTGCAGGCCCGGCTCGGTGAAGGTGATCTCGAGGACGACGCTGGCGGGCAGCTCGACGTACAGCGGGGTGCCGTCGTGGAAGGCGACGATCACGTCCTGGCCCTCGAGCATGAAGTCCTTGGCGTCGCCGACGACGTCGCCGGAGACGTTGGTCTGCTCCCAGGTGGTGGTGTCCATGAACACGAACATGTCGCCGTCCATGTAGGAGTACTGCATGTCACGCTTGTCGACGTTCGCGGTCTCGACCTTGATGCCGGCGTTGAAGGTCTTGTCGACGGTCTTGCCGGACAGGACGTTCTTCAGCTTGGTGCGGACGAACGCCGGGCCCTTGCCGGGCTTGACGTGCTGGAACTCGACCACACTCCACAGCTGGCCCTCGAGGTTCAGCACCATTCCGTTCTTCAGGTCGTTCGTCGTCGCCATGGGTCTCCTCGGAGGATCTGGTCCCGCGGCGTCGGCGGCCGACGGGATGCTGGTCGCATGCTCTGCGCGAGGCGGCGGAGCGGGCCCGCACAGGAGCGCGCCCGGGCAGGGCCGAGGGCGCGCCAATCCAGTCTAGCGCCCGCGCCCGGGGCACCCGGTGCTCACGGGCGTCGGGAGGAGGCGGACGTGAGGTCGATCATGGCGAGCAGTCGTTCCAGCAGCGGGTGGACGGCGCTCTCCTCGCGCCACCCGGAGGTCTGCAGGGAGCGCGAGACGGTCTGCTGGGTGATGCCGAGGTGCGCGGCGAGCTGCTGCTGGGTCCACTCCGGATGGTCCCGCACAGCGCGGGCGACCCGCCACTGGCCGCGGTTGCGGGTGGCGATCATCCATCCGACCAGCCGCAGAACCGCCTGGGCGTCAGCGGCGGTGCCGGCCTGCCGGGGGTCGGCGGCCCGGATCGCGACCGGCACCTGGGAGGTGGTGGCGGCTTCATGCAGGGCGTCCCGGGCGGCCTTCGCGGCCGGGCCCTCGACCGCTCGCAGGTCCTGGGGCAGCGGCAGCGGGACCTCACCGATGCCGAGACCGACCCGCCACTGCCCCTCCTCGCGAGCGGCCCGCAGGGCGTCGAGGGCGACGCCGGCCCGGTCGGCCACCGCGATCACCTCCCGGCCGGTGGTGCGTTCCGGGCCGCCGCGCAGGCCCAGCGGCGCGAGGGTCCGCAACAGCTCGGGCACGGGGTCCTCCCCGGCGCGGGCGGTGCGGCGGGGCGGCGTGAACAGCAGCACGAACATGCCGGCACCCTAACCGACACCTCTGCGAGATCAGGGGATTTCGCGCGTAGACCGGATGACAGATTGATTCATCTGTTCTGCGGGGGTGGGCTGCCCCTCCACCGCATGCGCGGGACTGCGGCCGCGCACCGCGTGCGCGGGCACCCGGCTGCGCCGCGGCGTCTCAGGCGAGTTCGATGAGCTCCTCGTACTCCGCGTTCCACAGGTCCTCGACGGCGTCGGGCATCACCAGCACCCGTTCCGGGGCGAGGGCCCTCACGGCGCCCGGGTCGTGCGAGACGAGAACGACCGCACCCTCGAAGGCGTGCAGCGCCCCGAGGATCTCCTCCCGGCTGGCGGGATCGAGGTTGTTGGTGGGCTCGTCGAGCAGCAGCACGTTGGCACTGGACACGACGAGCGTGGCGAGCGCCAGCCGCGTCTTCTCGCCACCGGAGAGCACCCCGGCGGGCTTGTGGACGTCGTCGCCACTGAACAGGAAGGAGCCGAGGATCTTGCGGGCCTCGAGTTCGGGCAGGTCCAGGGACGCACTCATCATGTTCTCGAGCACCGAGCGATCGGGGTCGAGGGTGTCGTGCTCCTGGGCGTAATAGCCGATCCGCAGACCGTGCCCGGGCACCACCTCACCGGTGTCGGGCTGGTCCACCCCGGCGAGGATCCGCAGCAGGGTGGTCTTGCCGGCACCGTTCAGACCCAGGATCACCACGCGACTGCCGCGGTCGATCGCGAGGTCCACGTCGGTGAAGATCTCGAGGCTGCCGTAGGACTTGCTGAGGCCGCGCCCCATCAGTGGGGTCTTCCCACAGGGAGCGGGGGTGGGGAATCGCAGGCTCGCCACCCGGTCCTGCTGCCGCTCCCCCTCGGTGTGGGCCATGAGACGTTCGGCCCGACGCAGCATGTTCTGCGCGGCCACGGCCTTGGTGGCCTTGGCGCGCATCTTCTCCGCCTGGGCGGTGAGGGCGGATGCCTTCTTCTCGGCGTTGGCGCGTTCCCGCTTGCGGCGCTTCTCGTCGTCCTCGCGCTGGCGCAGGTACTGGCGCCAGCCCATGTTGTAGATGTCGATGACCTGCCGGTTGGCGTCGAGGTAGAACACCTTGGTGACCACCTGCTCGACGAGCTGCACGTCGTGGCTGATGATCACCAGGCCCCCGCGGTAGCTCATGAGGTACTCCCGCAGCCACTGCACCGAGTCGTGGTCGAGGTGGTTCGTCGGCTCATCCAGGATCATCGTCGTGGCCTGGGAGAACAGGATGCGGGCGAGTTCGACGCGGCGGCGCTGGCCACCGGAGAGCGTCTCCAGCTGCTGCTCCAGCAGGCGCTCGGGCAGGCCGAGGTTCGCCGCCATCCGTTTGGCCTCGGCCTCGGCGGCGTATCCGCCGCGGGTCTCCAGTTCGTCGTTGAGCCGCACGTACCGGTTCATGGCCTTCTCGCGCAGGTCACCGGAGAGGGACTCATCCCCCATTTCCTGCTCAGCGCGGCGCAGCCGGGCGAAGACCTCGTCGAGCCCGCGGGCGGAGAGGATCCTGCGCAGCACCAGTTCCTGCGGGTCTCCGGTGTGGGTGTCCTGCGGGAGGTAGCCGAGTTCGCCGCGCACCTCGACCGTCCCGGCGGCGGGCTGCAGGGTACCGGAGAGCACCTTCGTGAGGGTGGTCTTGCCGGCCCCGTTGCGCCCGACGAGGCCGACCCGGTCCCCGTCGCGCACCTGGAAGGACACGTCGCTCATGAGCAGACGCGCCCCCACCCGGACCTCGAGCCCCGAGACGCTGATCACTCGCTCCTCCTCCGCCGGTGGTGGGCGCGCGCGGGTCCGTCGGCGCCCCGGCCCGTGCGGTGTCGGGCCGACAGGCGAGTCTAGTGGGGCCGCCCTCCGGCGTGCCGGACGGACGATGACGCGGGGCGGTTCACACCGGCGTGCTGGGGAGTCGCCCGCGGCCTGCTCGCGTGCCAGGATTCTTCCCGGGAGCGGCCCCGCCGTGCCCCCGCGGCCACCGTCCGCGGCACCGAGATGGTCCGACCGACGTCATCCCAGGAGAGCGACGATGCTCATCGCAGTCCCCCGCGAGATCAAGAACCACGAGTACCGGGTGGGCCTCACCCCCGCCGGTGTGCACGAGCTGGTCCACTCGGGCCATGACGTGCTCATCGAGCAGGATGCGGGCCGTGGCGCTGGTATCAGCGACGATGACTACCGCGCCGCGGGCGCCCGGATCGCCACCACCACGGAGGAGGTCTGGAGCCGCGCCGACATGGTGGTGAAGGTGAAGGAGCCGGTGGCCGCCGAGTACGGCTACCTGCGTGAGGATCTGGTGCTGTTCACCTACCTGCACGCGGCGGCGGACCGTCCCCTCACCGACGCTCTGGTCTCCTCCGGCACCACCTCCATCGCCTACGAGACGGTGCAGATGCCGGACCGTTCCCTGCCGCTGCTGGCGCCCATGAGCGCCATCGCCGGTCGCCTGGCCTCGCAGGTCGCCGCGTACCACCTGATGGCGCCGCTGGGCGGCTCTGGGGTGCTGATGGGTGGCGTGCCCGGCACCGGTGAAGCCCGGGTGCTGGTCATCGGCGGCGGTGTGGTCGGCGAGCAGGCGGCGCTGATGGCGCGCGGCCTGCACGCGAACGTCACCGTGATGGACGTGAACCTCTCCCGCCTGGCGCAGATCGCCACCGTCCACGACGGCAACATCCTCACCCGCTACTCGACCCGCCTGGACCTGGCCGAGCAGGTCGCGCAGGCCGATGTGGTGATCGGTTCCGTGCTGATCCCCGGCAAGAAGGCCCCGAAGCTCGTCACCGACGACATGGTGCGCACCATGAAGAAGGGCTCCGTGCTGGTGGACGTCGCGATCGACCAGGGCGGCTGCTTCGAGCACTCCCGCCCCACCACCCACGCCGATCCGACCTTCGGGGTGCACGACACCGTCTACTACTGCGTGGCGAACATGCCGGGTTCGGTGCCGGTGACCTCCACCGCGGCTCTGACCAACGCGACCATGCCGTACGTGCTGCGTCTGGCTCGCGAGGGCTGGGCCGACGCCCTGCGCCACGACGCCTCCCTGGCGAAGGGTCTGACCACCCACGCCGGGCGGATCACCAACGAGGGCGTGGCCGAGGCTCATGAGATGGAGTTCGTGGGCGTCGACGAGGTGCTCGCCGGGGTGTGACCCCGGTGGAGCCTGTGTCGGCTCCACACCCGCGGGAGCGCCCCGGGAGGATCGATCCTCCCGGGGCGCTCCCGCGTCTCGTCGTCCTGTCCTCGCCCCGGTCCTCGTCGGGGCGATCTCACCGACCCGTCCCCGCTCGGGGAGGGTCAGGCCATTCTCAGCATCCCCAGCTGCTGGTCGCCGACCTCGAGGATGTCACCCTCCGTGAGGCCCAGAGCCCGGTGGACAGCCCGGGAGCGCTGGTTGCGGCAGTCGATGAAGGCGACCATCCGCCGGTCGGCCGCGCGGGCCTCCGCCGTCACCGCCTCGACGAGGTGGCGGTAGAGGCCCTGGCCCTGGTGGGCACGGCTCACGGCGGCAGGGCCGAACATCCAGTCCTCGGGGGTCGCGCCCTGCTCCAGGGCCCAGCGGGCCGTCGCCCCGGGCGGTCCGGGATGCTCGCTCCAGGTGCCCAGGCTCGACAGCACGACGGCGGAGCGGATCGCGCCCTCGTCACCGCGGATCACCCGCAGACCGGGGCCCCGAGGACCCGGCGCAGGGACGGGGCGTCCCGCAGACTGCCCTGGACGAACCCCTGCTCGGCCCGCTCCTGCTCGGTGAGGTCGTCACCGCGCGCCTCGGTGAGCAGGGCCGCGATCCCCTCGAGATCCGACTCCTCGGCCCGCACCATCGCGCCGGGTGCGGGCCCCGGCGCGACGGCGGTGTCGTCGTCCCCGCTCACAGGTTGAAACCGATGGCGCGCAGCTGCTCGCGCCCGTCGTCGGTGATGCGCTCCATGCCCCACGGCGGCATCCACACCCAGTTGATGCGGTGGGTCTCGGTGATCGGGTCGAGCACCGCGAAGGTCTGCTCCTCGAGCAGATCCGTCAGCGGGCAGGCGGCGGAGGTGAGGGTCATGTCGACCACCACATCGCCCTCCTCCACGGTCACCCCGTAGACGAGACCGAGGTCCACCACGTTGATGCCCAGCTCGGGGTCGATGACGTCCTTGAGCGCCTCGAGCACCTCGTCCTTGGTCACGTGCGCCCGGGGGGCGCTCTGCTGCTCGGTCATGGGACCTCCTGGAAGTGCGGATGGGGCCCGGCGACGCGCCGGGGCGGGAGGGGCGGGCCCGGTGCCGCTGCACCGGGCCCGCAGGGCTCACTGCGCGGCGAGGAAGCGGTCGTAGCCCTCGTTCTCGAGGCGCTCGGCGAGCTCCGGGCCGCCCTGCTCGGCCACGCTACCGTTGACGAACACGTGCACGTAGTCCGGGCGGATGTAGTTGAGGATGCGCGTGTAGTGGGTGATCAGCATGATGCCCACATCGGTGGTCTCCTTGGCCCGGTTGACCCCCTCGGCGACGATCCGCAGGGCATCGACGTCGAGACCGGAGTCGGTCTCGTCGAGGAGCGCGATGGAGGGCTTGAGCAGCTCCATCTGCAGGATCTCGTGTCGCTTCTTCTCACCGCCGGAGAACCCCTCGTTGACGTTGCGCTCGGCGAAGGCGTGGTCCATGCGCAGGTTGTCCATGGCACCCTTGACGTCCTTCATCCAGGTGCGCAGGGCCGGGGCCTCGCCATCGATCGCCGTCTTCGCGGTGCGCAGGAAGTTCGACACCGTCACGCCCGGCACCTCCACCGGGTACTGCATGGCCAGGAACAGGCCCGCGCGGGCGCGCTCGTCGACGGACATCTCGAGCAGATCCTCACCGTCGAGCAGCACGCTGCCGCCGGTGATCTCGTACTTCGGGTGGCCGGCGAGGGAGTAGGCCAGGGTGGACTTGCCGGAGCCGTTGGGGCCCATGATCGCGTGGGTCTCACCGGAGCGGATGGTGAGGTCGACGCCCTTGAGGATCTCCTTGGTCCCCTCGGGGGTCTCGACGGTGGCGTGGAGGTCCTTGATTTCCAGGACGGACATGACGTTCTCCTTGTGGTCTGTGGGGTCTCAGGGGTGGGCGGCCGGGGCCGTGAAGGGTCGGCGTGGGGGTCGGGGGCGGTTCAGGGATCGAGGGTCCGGGTCGGATCCACCTGGACCGACCCGTCGGGCTCGACCCGTACCGGGTACACCGGCACCGGCAGCACCGCGGGAAGCTGCCGCGGCCGACCGGTGCGCAGATCGAACTGGCTGCCGTGCTTCCAGCACTCGAGGGTGCATCCCTCGACGTCACCGTCGGAGAGGGCGACGTCTCCGTGGGAGCACCGATCGAGCAGAGCATGCACATCGCCGTCCTCGTCTCGCGCGAGCGCGATCTCCACCCCGCCGGCCTCCACCGCGAGCACGGTGCCCGCGGGGAGTTCGGCGAGGGTGGCGACGGTGACGTAGCTGCTCATCAGCGGGTCAGTTCATGCTCCGGGCGAGCTCGTTCTCGATCGAGGTGTACAGGTGGTCACGGATCTCCTCCACGTCGATCTGCTGGATCAGTTCGGCGAAGAAGCCCCGCACCACCAGTCGGCGCGCCTCGATCTCGGGGATGCCGCGGGCCTGAAGGTAGAACAGCTGCTCATCGTCGAAGCGACCGGTGGCGGCGGCATGGCCGGCGCCCTCGATCTCCCCGGTCTCGATCTCCAGGTTCGGCACCGAATCAGCCCGGGCACCCTCGGTGAGCACCAGGTTGCGGTTGAGCTCGTAGGTGTCGGTGCCCTCGGCCTCCTTGCGGATGAGGACGTCCCCCACCCACACGCTGCGGGCGTTCTTCCCCTGCAGGGCCCCCTTGTAGGTGGAGTTGGAGCGGCAGTTCGGGGCCGCGTGGTCCACGAACAGACGGTGCTCGAGGTACTGGTCCTCGTCGGAGAAGTACAGGCCGAGCTTCTCGACCTCGCCGCCGGGCGCGGTGAACTCGCTGATGGCGTTGACGCGCACCGCGTGGCCGCCGAGGGAGACCACGATGTGCTTGAGCGTGGCGTCGCGGCCGATGCGGGCGTGGTGGGTGGCCAGGTGCACGGCGTCGTCGTCCCAGTCCTGGAGGGAGATGACGGTCATGCGGGAGTTGTCCCCGACGACGAGCTCGACGTTCTGCGCGTACCGGGCGGTGCCGGTGTGGTTCAGCACGAAGGTCGCCGACGACGACTCCTGCGTCTCGAGCACCAGGTGGTCGTGGGCCAGGCGCTCGGCGCCGTTCCCGCGGACCTCCACCCGGAAGGGCTCGTTCAGCTCGGCGTTGCGGGGGGCGACCAGGTGCCGGGCCTGCTCGGTGCGGGCCGAGGCGATCGCGGACGGGAGGTCCTCCGGCACCAGGGCGGTGCCACGCGGGGCCTGGCCGGCGGCGAGGGTCGCCACCGCTTCGACTCCGCTCGGCAGCTGCACCTGCACGGCCACTGCCCGGTCGCCATCCCGGTCATCCCCGGCGACGTCCTCGAACAGCGGGGCGAAGCGGCGCAGCGGGGTGAAGCGCCACTCCTCCTGCTTCGAGGTGGGGGCCTCGTGGGCGGACACCTCGAAGGAGCGGTGGCGCTGCGCCCGGGTGGCGCTGGTGGCGGCGCCCCCGCCCTGGCCGGCGATGACGATGCCCTCGTCCTCGAGCTCCGGGGTCGTGGGCTCGGCGTCCGCGAGGGCCTCCTGCGCCAGCACCGGGGCGGCGCCAGCGGCCCCGCCGACGGCCTCGTTGGCCCCGGGGTCCCCTGCGCTCTCGGCACCGGTCACATCGATGGTGGTCATCAGCCGACTGCTCCTTCCATCTGCAGCTCGATCAGGCGGTTCAGTTCCAGGGCGTACTCCATGGGAAGCTCGCGCGCGATCGGCTCGATGAAGCCGCGCACGATCATCGCCATCGCCTCGGACTCCTCCATGCCGCGGCTCATGAGGTAGAACAGCTGCTCCTCGGAGACCTTGGAGACGGTGGCCTCGTGGCCCATCTGGACGTCATCGACGCGCACGTCCACGTACGGATAGGTGTCGGTGCGGGAGATCGTGTCCACCAGCAGCGCGTCGCACAGCACGGTCGAGGCGGCATGCTCGGCGCCCGGCATCACCTGCACCAGACCGCGGTAGCTGGAGCGGCCACCGCCGCGGGAGACAGACTTCGAGACGATGGAGCTCGAGGTGTGCGGCGCCATGTGCACCATCTTGGAGCCGGTGTCCTGGTGCTGCCCCTCGCCGGCGAAGGCGATCGACAGGGTCTCACCGCGGGCGTGCTCCCCCATCAGCCACACGGCCGGGTACTTCATGGTGACCTTCGAGCCGATGTTGCCGTCGACCCACTCCATGGTGCCGCCCTGCTCCACCGTGGTGCGCTTGGTGACCAGGTTGTACACGTTGTTCGACCAGTTCTGGATGGTCGTGTAGCGCACGCGCGCGTCCTTCTTCACCACGATCTCCACCACGGCGGAGTGCAGCGAGTCGGACTTGTAGATCGGGGCGGTGCAGCCCTCGACGTAGTGCACGTAGGAGCCCTCGTCGGCGATGATCAGCGTCCGCTCGAACTGGCCCATGTTCTCGGTGTTGATGCGGAAGTAGGCCTGCAGCGGGATCTCCACGTGCACGCCCTTGGGGACGTACACGAAGGAACCGCCGGACCACACCGCCGTGTTCAGCGCGGAGAACTTGTTGTCCCCGGCGGGGATCACGGAGCCGAAGTACTCCTCGAAGATCTCCGGGTACTCGCGCAGACCGGTGTCGGTGTCCACGAAGATCACGCCCTGGGCCTCGAGGTCCTCGCGGATCTGGTGATACACCACCTCCGACTCGTACTGCGCGGCCACACCGGCGACGAGACGCTGCTTCTCGGCCTCCGGGATGCCCAGGCGGTCGTAGGTGGCCTTGATGTCCTCCGGGAGCTCATCCCAGGTGGTGGCCTGCTTCTCCGTGGAGCGGACGAAGTACTTGATGGTGTCGAAGTCGATGCCGGACAGGTCCGGGCCCCAGGTGGGGATCGGCTTCTTCTCGAAGAGCTTCAGCGCCTTCAGGCGACGCTCCAGCATCCACTCGGGCTCGTTCTTCAGGCGGGAGATCTCCCGCACCACGTCCTCGTTCAGACCGCGGCGCGCCGTGGCGCCCGCGGTGTCGCTGTCATGCCAGCCGTAGGCGTAGTTGCCGATGGACGAGATGATCTCGTCCTGGCTGAGCTGCTCGGGTGCGCTCGTCATGGTGTCCTTCCCTCGGTGAGTGGAATGTGAGTCGTGCAGGCGTGTGCACCACCGGCCAGCGTCGCCAGACGCTGGACGGGGGCGCCGGTCATGGCGGCGAGGGCGCGGGTCTCGACCTCGCACAGCACGGGGTGCCGCTCGGCGACCTCCCGCACCGGGCAGTGGCCCTGGACCAGCTGGGCGGTCTCCAGGGTGCGGCCGCGCAGTCCCGGTCGCGGCGAGGGCAGGGCCACCCGCACCGGACGCACGGTCGCTGCATAGCCGCGGTCGGTGAGCAGGGCGGCGATCTCCTGCACCACGCAGGCGCGATCGCGGGCTGCGCGGGGGGTGTCGCGCAGGCGGGCCTCGAGTTCCTGGCGCCACTCCTGGACGCGGGCGGTGGCGACCCGGGCGACGGCCTCGGGCCCTCCGAGCTGCTCGAGCTGCTGCAGGGCGATCTCCATCAGATGGTCGACCTCCCCGTCCGCTCCCAGATGCGCCAGGGGGGAGAGCACGAAGGCCTTGCTGGGTCGGCCACGTCCCCGTGCACCCGTCGGCCGCTCATGCTCGATGATCTCCCCATCCGCCTCCAACGCCGCGAGGTGGCGCCGCACGGCGGCGCCTGTGAGCCCGAAGCGTTCGGCCAGTTCCCCGGCGGTGATGGGGCCGTGCGCGGAGATCGCCTCCAGCAACCGCTGGCGGGTGTCGCCCTGGGATCGGGCCTCTCGCGGGGTGCGCGGATCGGTGACGGTCGACGGCCGATCGGTGGCGTCCACACACTCTCCTCTCCGGCGGCTGAGCTGTCGCGGCGGGTCGTACGGGCCGGAGCGATGCGGCACCGCGGTGTCTCCACCTCGGGGGTGTGTCCACCGGGGAACCGCGGTCGTCGACCATCGAACCCCCATCGATTTTACAAGCTCGCGCTTGCGAAAACAGGAGGTTTGCCGGATCGGCGGCCCGACCGTGACCGGTACCACGGGCGTCGTCGGCTCTCGGGCCTCCTCAGTAGGCTCGAACGCATCCGGCGCCGTCCCCTCGCAAGCGCCTCTGGACCGATATGCCGAGGAGGCAGCCATGACCGCATCGTCGCCCACCCCCGCCGACAGCAGCCCGACCACGCCTGAGGGGCAGCAGGACACGCAGTACGACCAGAAGGGCAGCTACGTCCACAAGGGCGAGGACTACCAGCGCGACATGAACTACATCGCCGACCGGATCACCCGGGACGGCCGCGACGGGTGGCCGGTGGAGGCCGGCCGCTACCGTCTGATCGCCGCCCGGGCGTGCCCCTGGGCGAACCGCACTCTGATCTCCCGCCGTCTGCACGGCCTGGAGGACGTCCTCTCGGTGGGCATGCCCGGCCCCACCCATGACAAGCGCTCCTGGACCTTCGACCTCGACCCCGACGGCAAGGATCCGGTGCTCGGCTACGAGCGTCTGCAGCAGGCCTACTTCGCCCGCTACCCCGACTACCCGCGGGGCATCACCGTGCCGGCAATCGTCGACGTGCCCTCCAAGGCCGTGGTGACCAACGACTTCCAGACCATCACCCTGGACTTCGCCACCGAGTGGACCGAGTTCCACCGCCCCGGTGCCCCCGACCTGTACCCGGAGGAGCTGCGCGGCCAGATCGACGAGCTGAACCGCTGGATGCTGCACGAGGTCAACAACGGCGTGTACAAGACGGGCTTCGCCGGCACCCAGGCCGGGTACGAGAAGGCGTACGACGCCCTGTGGTCGGCCCTGGATGTGCTCGAGGAGCGCCTGTCCACCCAGCGGTACCTGTTCGGGTCGCGCCTGACGGAGTCCGATGTGCGCCTGTTCCCGACCCTGGTGCGGTTCGACGCCGTGTACTACTCGCACTTCAAGTGCAACCGACAGCCGCTGTTCACCATGCCGAACCTCTGGAACTACACGAAGGATCTGTTCCAGACCCCCGGCTTCGGTGACACCGTCGACTTCGAGCAGATCAAGCAGCATTACTACGTGGTGCAGACCGACATCAACCCCACCCAGGTGGTGCCGAGGGGCCCCGACCTGGAGCGCTTCATGGAACCCCATGATCGCGACCGGTTCGACACCGACACCTGGGGCCCCGGTGGCACCGCCCCCGAGCCGCCGAAGGCGGAGGAGGTCGTGGACCCCGACCACACGCCGCTGCACCTCACAGGGCGCTGAGGCTCCCCCGCCCCTACGATGGGGGCGCCATGGACACCCGCGCCCCCGCCCTCGTCGTCACTGACCTGCGCCGCAGCTTCGGCGGGGTCGCCGCCGTCGACGGTGCCACCTTCAGTGCCCGCCACGGGCAGGTCACCGCGATCCTCGGCCCCAACGGGGCCGGGAAGTCGACCACCATCCACTGCGCCACCGGTCTGCTGCGGCCGGACTCGGGCACCGTGCGGGTGCTCGGGTCCGACCCGTGGCGGGCCTACCCGGATCTGCGCGCACGCGTGGGGGTGATGATCCAGGACGGCGGTCTCGCCAGTGGGGCCCGGGCCCTGCAGCTGTTGCGCTATGGCGCGTCGTTGCACGAGAAGCCCCTGGACGTCGACGAGGTGGCCGAGCATCTGGGCATCGACGAGTTCGGTTCCACCCTGGTGCGGCGGCTCTCCGGGGGCCAGCGCCAGCGCCTGGCCCTGGCATTAGCGATCATCGGTCGGCCGGAACTGGTGTTCCTGGACGAACCGACCGCCGGCATGGACCCGTCCATCCGCCGCACCGTGCGGCATCTGATCCGGTCCCTCGCCCGCACGGGCACCGCGGTCGTGCTGACCACCCACCTGATGGCCGATGTGGAGGACCTCGCCGACCACGTGGTGGTGATGGCCCGCGGCCGCGTGGTCACCACCGGATCGGTGGCGGAGATCCTCTCGTCGCATCACTCCCGCGACGGACGCGTGCACCTGGCGGCCCGGGCTGACGGCATCGAAGCCGAACGCGCCGAAGCCCTGGCGGCGGAGCTGCGCATCGTCGGTCGCCGACACGGTGTGGACCTCGAGGTCACCACAGGTGCGGCGGACCTCGAGTCGGTGCTCATCGACCTCACCCGCGACGAGGAGACCCCCTGATGCCCTCGCATACCGCCCAGGCGGCGCCCGCGTCCCAGCGGGTGCTGTCCCACGCCGCCTTCGAGGCCCGCGTGCTGCTGTCCAACGGCGAGCAGCTGATGGTCGCGATCCTCATGCCCGCCCTGGTGCTGCTGGGCCTGCGCCTGCTGCCGGTGGGGCGGCTGGACGGGGTCCCGACGATCGCGACCGCGGTGGCCGGTGCCCTCGCGACGGCGCTGATCTCCACCGCCTTCACCTCCCAGGCCATTCAGACCGGTTTCGATCGCCGCGCCGGGGTCCTGCGATGGGTCGCCACCACTCCCCTGGGCCGCGACGGTTACCTCGCAGGGAAGATCCTCGCCACGCTGGGCCTTCAGGTGCTGCAGCTCGTCCTGCTGGGTGGGATCGGCCTGGCGATGGGCTGGCGGCCCGGGATCGGCGGCCTGCTCGCCGCCGTGCCGGTGTGGCTGCTCGGGACCATCGCCTTCGGTGCCCTGGGGCTGCTCATCGCGGGCACCCTGCGCGCGGAGGCCGTGCTGGCCGTGGCCAATGTGGTGTTCGTCCTGGTCGTGGCAGTCGGCGGCGCGGTGGTGCCGGTCGACCATTACCCCGGCGTGCTGCGGTCCCTGGTGGACCTGCTGCCTTCCGGCGCCCTCGGTGAGCTGCTGCGAGCTACCCTGGCGCAGGCCGGTCCGTTCCCCTGGGGTGCGTTCGGCGTGCTGACCGTCTGGGCCATCGGGGCCAGCCTCGCGGTGATGCGCTGGTTCCGGTGGCAGGACGTGTGAGGCCCGCCCACAGCACCCACACCCCCGCGCCCCCATAACGCCCCGTCTATGGAGGTTGTCGTGGGGAATCCGCGCCGGATTCCCCACGACAACCTCCACTCTCGCGCGGGTCAGGAGCGCGCGTGGCGGGACCGCCTGGACGGGGTCACGCGCCTGCCGACGTCTAGACTCGAGTCACCATGACCTCCGCCTCCCCTGCCGCGCCCGCCGGCTCGTCCGCGAGCGCCCCTGAGTCCACTGCCGCCCCGGCGGTCGCCGCCTCGTCCGCTGTGTCCGGCCCGCCCACGTCCCCGCCAGCCGCACCCGGTTCCCCGGTACTCGCCGACCTCTCCCCCGGCGTCCGACGCCTGGTGCAGATCGCGTTCTGGGGCAACCTGCTGTGCCAGATGGGCATCATCGTCACCGGCGGTGTGGTGCGTCTGACGGGATCGGGGCTGGGGTGCTCTACCTGGCCGAACTGCGAACCGGGGCAGTTCACCCCGCAGTACACCCCCGCGATGGGCATCCACCCCTTCATCGAGTTCGGCAACCGCACGCTCACCGGTGTGCTGACCGTCTTCGCCCTCGCCGTACTGCTGGTGACGCTGCGCTGGCTGCGCGGTAAGGGCCGCGGCTTCGTGGCCCTCTCCGTGTGGCCGCTGGTGCTGACCCTCGTCCAGGCGGTGCTCGGGGGGATCACCGTGTGGATGGACCTGCATCCCGGGGTGGTCGGGCCGCACTTCCTGGGATCCGTGGCGCTGATCGCGATCTCCGTGGTGCTGCTGGTGCGGCTGTACGACGGTGATGAGCGGCGGCGACGGGCCGTGCCGCGGGCCCTGGTGCCACTGCTGTGGGCGCTCGCCGCGGTGGCGGCCGTCGTGCTGCTGCTGGGGACCGTCGTGACCGGCTCCGGCCCGCACTCCGGGGATGCGGAGAACCCGGTCCGGTTGCCACTGGACCCCCGGATGATGTCGTGGCTGCACGCCGACGCGGTGATGCTGTTCTGCGGTCTGTTGATCGGGGTGCTGGTGGCGGTGCACCTGGTGGTGGCGCCGGTGGCGGCCCGCCGCGCAGCCCGCATCCTGCTGCTGGTGACCGTGCTGCAGGCGATCCTCGGCTACACCCAGTACTTCACCGATCTGCCGGAGCTGCTGGTCGGTCTCCACCTGGCAGGCGCAGCACTGTTCACCGCGACGGTCACCTGGGTGGTGGCCACCGGGTGGACCTGGAACCGGGCGACGGACCTGGATCCGGCCGTGCGTGACGCCGCCGACCCGGCGGCCCTGCCCGCCGGCGCACCCGACGAGACGGACGCGCGGTGAGCACCGGAACCGGGGAACGTCCACCCCACGTCGACGCCGCACGGCCCGCCGGCGAGTTCGTCGCCGCCGTCCTGTCCCATCTGCGGCGAGTCGTGGGCCCGGGCTGGAACCTGCTGGACGTCGACGCCGAGGTACGTCGGCTCATCGACGAGGCCGGTGCCACCAGCTGCTACATCGACTACCACCCGCGGTTCGGCGCCTACCCGTTCGGGCGTGTCATCTGCACCAGCGTCAACGAGGCCGTGCTGCACGGCCGCCCCTACGACCGGGTCCTGCGCGACGGCGACCTCGTCTCGTTCGACCTCGCGGTGCAGCTGGACGGCTGGGTGGCGGATTCCTCCCTCACCGTCGCCCTCGGCACGGCGGCCGAGGAGGATCTGCAGCTGATCCGTGACACCGAGGCCGTGATGTGGGCGGGCATCGACCAGGCGCGCGCCGGCCGCACCGTCGGCGACATCGGCCATGCGGTGGAGAACGAGGCGCGCCGACGCGGGTACGTCATGAACCGCCAGTTCGGCGGACATGGTGTGGGACGCACCATGCATGAGGCGCCCTTCGTGCCGAATGCCGGGACCCCGGGTGCGGGTGCCGTCCTGGAGGCGGGGATGCTGCTCACGGTGGAGCCGTTCCTCATGCCCACCACGGATGCCCTGCATATCGATGAGAGGGACGGCTGGACCGTGGTCTCCGACGACGGCTCCCGCGGCGCCCACGCCGAACACACACTGTTCATCACCGACGGTGATCCGATCGTCCTCACCGCCCGGGCCGACGACCCCTCCCCGCGCAGCTCCCTGCCCTGACGTCCAGCAGCGGCGGGGGCTCACGCCACGGGCCGTGCGCCCGCTCAGCCACGATCATCCGGCGGCCCGGGTGGGGCGCCGACTCCGCCGGACTCAGCCGAGGAGGTGACTCAGGCGAGGAGCCTGCGGACGCTGCGCGCGATGCCGGCCGCGTCCAGGCCCGCCTGCTGCAGGATCGCCCCGCGCTTCGCATGCGGGATGAAGGTCTGCGGCACCCCGAGGGTGCGGATCGGCGGGGCCGGCCTGCGGCGGCTGGAGGCCGCAAGGATCTCCTGGGCGAGGGCCGCCCCGACGCCGCGGGAGGCCACCCCGTCCTCGATGGTGACGACCGCGCCGCTGCGCAACGCCAGATCCCGCAGCGCCGTGGGCACCGGGAGGATGGCCAGCGGGTCGACGACGAGCACGTTCCCGAGGTCGCTCAGGGTCTGCGCGGCCTCCACCACCTGATCGGCCAGGGCGCCGATGCTCACCAGCACCACGTCCGGGCCCTGCGCGTCGCCCTCGGCGGGCGCATCTCCGGCCAGAACGTCACCGGCGGGGATCCGCGCGAGGGCCGGCAGGTCCGGCGGGCACGCACCCTTGGGGAAGCGCACGATGCTGGGTCCGGGGGTCGCGAGTGCCGCGGGCACCGCCTCGGCCAGGCGCATGCCGTCGCGCGGCGCCCACAGGCTCAGACCCGGGATCTGCGCGGCGACCCCCAGATCCCACATGCCGTGGTGGCTGGGCCCGTCATCTCCGGTGATCCCGGCGCGGTCGAGGGTGATCGTCACGTCCTCACCGTGCAGGGCGATGTCCAGCAGCAGCTGGTCGAAGGCTCGATTGAGGAAGGTCGCATACAGCGCCACCAGCGGTCGCGCACCACCCTGGGCGAGGCCCGCCGCGGTGGCCAGCGCCGCCTGTTCGGCGATGCCGACGTCGATCACCCGCTCCGGCATCTCCTGCTGCATCGGGGTGAGACCCACGGGGTCGATCATCGCCGCGCTGACGGCGAGCAGGCGCTCATCGGCGCGGGCGGCCTCCAGCACAGCCTGCCCCAGGCAGGAGGTCCAGGTGCGGGCGGGAGTGGGTGCGGCGGTCGGAGGGGTGGTGTCGGCCTCCGGTTCGAGGTCAAGGCTGAAGGGGCCGGTGGCGTGCCAGTGGTCGAGCACGTCGTCCTCCGCCCTCGCGAACCCCATCCCCTTGCGGGTGAGGGCGTGCACCACCGGCACACCGCGATCCGGGTCCTCAGCGACCCGGCGGGCCTCGGCGAGGACCTCCGCCAGGGCGGTGAGGTCGTGGCCATCGACGGGGCCGAGGTAGGTCAGACCCCAGTCCGTGAAGGCATCGTCACCGGGGGGCACCTCCCCGCGGGAGAGGGCCTGCAGGTGCTGGGACATCCCGCCGATGGTCGGGGCGTAGGAGCGGGTGTTGTCGTTGAGCACCACCAGCACGCGGCTCGCGGGATCCCCGGCCAGGTCGTTCAGCGCCTCCAGCGCCACCCCACCGGTGAGGGCGCCATCGCCGATCACCGCGGCGGTGACACCGGGGCGGCCGGTCGCGCGCAGGGCGCGGTCACGGCCGTGCGCCCAGGCGAGGGACCCGGAGGCATGGGAGTTCTCGACCACATCGTGCTCGGACTCCCCGCGGTCGGGATATCCGGACACGCCCCCTGCGGTGCGCAACCCCTCGAGATCCGCCCGCCCGGTGAGCATCTTGTGCACGTAGGCCTGGTGGCCGGTGTCGAAGATCATCGCTTCCCGGGGCGAGTCGAGCTCGCGGTGCAGGGCGATCGTCAGCTCCACTGCACCGAGGTTCGGCCCGAGGTGCCCCCCGTGGACGGCACACACCTGCACGAGGCGGCGACGGAGGGTCCGCGCGAGCGCCGGGAGACGATCCGCCGGGAGGGCGCGCAGGGCGGCAGGATCGGTGGGAACGGGTTCGTCGTCCAGAGCCTCCGAGGGCACCGGGGCGTTCTCCGGGACAGTGCGCACGCGCGGGAGCCTCCTCGGTCTCGATGGCGGGACGCGATCAGACTACGGCGCCCTGACCTGTGGAGACGCGAAGGATGGTCACATCTGTGCAGATCTTCACGGGGCCTTTACCCCTCACCCGCCCCATCTGCACCGCAGTGCACAGTGTCCGCGCAATGGTGCATGCGGTCGCCCCGGCACCCCGCGCTTCGGACGGAGAACGGGGCACCGGGGCGAAGAGGCCCGGCGCCCATGCCGTCGGCCTCGACTCCGCACCCCACCCGGGTCAACCCAACACCCGGGCTGCCGCCGCACCTCGCTCAGACCAGGACGAACGCATGAGTTCGGACGACCCCGAACGATTTCATCGAACGATCGGGATCGTGATCACCGTGGGCCCCTCTCCGGAAGGAGGGGCGGTTCCTGCTGTCACCACGACCGCGACCGCGTCATGTCGCGCACTGCACACGCGGCACCGCCGCGGACCGACCGTCGCCCGGCTCCGACCGCTTGTACCATCGCCCTGGAGGGGCGCGATCCCGGGCAGCGCCCGAGGAACGCGGGTGTCCCCGTGGACATCCTCGTGGGAGAAGGGAGCCGGGGTTCGTGACGACTGATCGTCCCGCCGGTGACGACACCGGTCAGAGCTCCCCCTCGGACGCCAGCTCTCCGCCCCCAGCGGGCACTCCCTCCGAGCCGATCCCCGCCGACCCCCACAGCACCCCGGTCGAACACGACGCCACCTTCGACGCGCTGGTCGAGGACCTGCGTCAGCTCCGCGGCCTGGCGGGCCAGCCCTCCTACGCCGAGATCGCCCTGCGCGTGGGACAACTGCGGCGCAGCAGCGGTATCGCCGCCTACGCCTCCACTCCCTCCAAGAGCACGGTGTACGACGTCTTCCGGCCGGGACGGGCCCGTATGAACCCCGAACTGGTGCGGGATATCGCCGGGGCGCTCGGTGCGGAGGATCCACAGCAGTGGTATCGCCGGTGCGTACGGATCCTGGAACGGCGTGAGCTGCAGGCTATGCGCCAGGAGGGAGTGTCGTCCCCGGGATCCGTATCGACCGAGGCACTCGACCCGACTGAGCCGTCCGACAGCGCTCCCCTGCCGCCCGAGACCCCGGCACCCGTCACCCCGGCACCCGTCGCTCCTGCACCCGAACCCCCGTCCGACCTCCCGGCCGAGCGTGACGCCCGGAACGGACGGCGTGACCCGGCAGCCCTTCTGCGCTGGCCCGGCAGCGGACTGCTCCTGCTCGCGTCGGTGCTCCTGAATCTGGTCGGACTCTTCTTCACCCGGTTCACCGGGGTGCCGCTGCACCTGGACATGGTCGGCACCGGAGTCGCCGCGGTCACCCTGGGGCCCCTGGCCGGGATCGCGGTCGCGGTGGCGACCCACCTGGTCAATGCTGCCGTCTTCGGGATCGGTTCGCTGCCGTTTACCGCGGTGAGCATCGCCGGCGCCCTGGTGTGGGGCTACGGCGCCCGGTGGCTGCGCCGGCGTGGCAGCGAGAACCTCTGGCCCCTGCATCTGCTGGTGGCCCTGATCTCCACGGCGATCGCGGTCCCGATGATCCTCCTGCTCCTGGATGGCATCCAGAACCGTCCGCTGGTGTACCTGCAGGGGCTGATGCGGAACGTCACCCTGCCCGATGCCCTGACGGTCCTGATCCTGAACCTCAGTGTGTCCGTGCCGGACAAGATGCTCTCGGGCGTCATGGTCAGTGCGGTGTATTCCCACACCTCCGCCCCGCCGCCTCGCCCTGCGGATCCGGGCTCAGACTCCTTCCGCGGCGGGATTCTGCCGACCGCGGCCCAGGAGCCGGATCAGCTTCCCGCCCACGCCTGAGGGATCCGGCGGCACCCTTCCGGCCTCGAGGCTCCGAGCCCGAGGCCGGACCTCCGGTGGGCCGCACCCCTCCACCACGCCGGCAGACGCCCGTGACGCCGACAGACGCCCGAGGGCCCGGCCACAATTCCCTGTGGCCGGGCCCTCGGGCGCTTCAGCGGGTCAGGCCCGTGCGAGCGACCGCAGCACGTACTGCAAGATGCCGCCGTTGCGGAAGTAGTCTGCCTCACCGGGGGTGTCGATGCGCACCACGGCGTCGAACTCCACCGTCTCGCCGTTGTCCTTCGTGGCCGTGACGGTCACGGTCTTCGGCGTGCTCCCCTCGTTCAGCGTCGTCACCCCGCGCACAGCGAAGGTCTCTGTGCCGTCCAGGCCGAGCGATTCGGCGTTCTGGCCCTCGGGGTACTGCAGCGGCAGAACGCCCATGCCGATGAGGTTCGACCGGTGGATGCGCTCATAGCTCTCGGCGATGACGGCGCGCACACCCAGCAGCTTGGTGCCCTTGGCGGCCCAGTCGCGGGAGGAACCGGTGCCGTACTCCTTGCCGGCCAGCACCACGAGCGGCACACCCGCCTCGGCGTACGCCTGGGCGGCGTCGTACACAAACTCCTGCTCCCCGGTCAGGAAATTCCGGGTGTAACCGCCCTCGACTCCGTCGAGGAGCTGGTTGCGGATGCGGATGTTCGCGAAGGTGCCGCGGATCATCACCTCGTGGTTGCCGCGGCGGGAGCCATAGGAATTGAAGTCCTTGCGCTCCACACCATGCTCACGCAGGTACTGTCCGGCCGGGGAATCAGCCTTGATGGACCCCGCGGGCGAGATGTGGTCGGTGGTGGTGGAATCACCGAGCTTCAGCAGCACCCGGGCGCCCTCGATGTCGGAGACCGGCTCCGGTTCCATCCCCATGCCCTCGAAGTACGGGGGCTTGCGCACGTAGGTCGACTCCCCATCCCACGCGAAGGTCGCCCCCTCGGGGGTGTCGAGGCTGCGCCAGCGCTCGTCCCCGGCGAAGACGTCGGCGTAGTCCTTCTGGAACATCTCCTGGGTGATGTTCTCGGCGATGGTCCGCTCGACCTCCTCCGGGGTGGGCCAGATGTCCTTCAGGAACACCTCGTTGCCGTCGGCGTCGGTGCCCAGCGGGTCGGTCTCGAAGTCGAAGTCCATGGTCCCGGCCAGGGCGTAGGCGATGACCAGCGGCGGGGACGCCAGGTAGTTCATCTTGACGTCCGGGTTGATGCGACCCTCGAAGTTGCGGTTGCCCGAGAGCACCGCGGTGACGGCGAGGTCGCCTTCGGCGATGGCCTCGGAGATCTCCGGGGCCAGCGGGCCGGAGTTGCCGATGCAGGTGGTGCAGCCGTAACCGACGAGATGGAACCCGAGGGCCTCCAGATCGGGCCACAGGCCCGCCTTCTCGTAGTAGTCGGTGACGACCTGCGAGCCCGGGGCCATGGAGGTCTTCACCCACGGCTTGGCGCTCAGGCCCTTGGCCACGGCGTTGCGGGCCAGCAGACCGGCGGCCATCATCACCGACGGGTTCGAGGTGTTGGTGCACGAGGTGATCGAGGCGATCGCGACGATGCCGTGGTCGATCGTGAAGTCGTGGCCCGCGACCGCGGTCGGCTTCGAGGCGCGGCCGAGCTGTCCCGCCGTCGCGGCGGGCATCTCCACGGGGGCCTCACCGCCGCTGGAGTTGTCGGACTCCGGGGCGGCGGGATCGGAGGCGGGGAAGCTGCCCTCCTCGGCACCGACGGGCGCCTCGTCGGCGTGGTCCTCACCGGCGGCATAGGTCGGCAGGACCTTGCGGAAGGACTCCTTCGCCTCGCTGAGGACGATGCGGTCCTGCGGGCGCTTGGGGCCGGCGATCGACGGCACCACCGTCGACAGGTCCAGCTCCAGGTACTCGGAGTACCGCGCCTCGCGGGAGGGGTCGTGCCACAGGCCCTGTCGCTTGGCGTAGGCCTCCACCAGCGCCAGCTGCTGCTCGTCGCGTCCGGTGAGGCGCAGGTAGTCGACGGTCACGTCATCGATCGGGAAGATCGCGCAGGTGGAGCCGAACTCCGGGCTCATGTTGCCGATGGTGGCGCGGTTCGCGAGCGGCACCTGGGCCACGCCGTCGCCGTAGAACTCGACGAACTTCCCCACCACGCCGTGCCGGCGCAGCATCTCGGTGATGGTGAGCACCACGTCGGTGGCGGTGGCGGCGGCGGGGATCTCCCCGGTGAGCTTGAAGCCGACCACACGCGGGATGAGCATCGACACCGGCTGACCGAGCATCGCGGCCTCGGCCTCGATGCCACCGACACCCCAGCCGAGCACCCCCAGGCCGTTGACCATGGTGGTGTGGGAGTCGGTGCCGACACAGGAGTCGGGGTAGGCGCGCAGCACACCGTCGACCTCACGGGTCATGACGGCGCGAGCCAGGTACTCGATGTTGACCTGGTGGACGATGCCGGTGCCCGGGGGGACGACCTTGAAGTCGTCGAAGGCGCTCTGGCCCCACCGCAGGAACTGGTAGCGCTCCTGGTTGCGCTCGTACTCGAGCTCCATGTTGCGCTCGAGCGCGTCCAGCCGACCCGCGACGTCGATCATCACGGAATGATCGATGACCATCTCCGCGGGGGCCAGGGGGTTGATGCGGTTCGGGTCCCCACCAAGCTCCTCCATCGCCTCGCGCATGGTCGCCAGGTCCACCACGCACGGCACACCGGTGAAGTCCTGCATGATCACGCGGGCGGGGGTGAACTGGATCTCCGTGTCGGGTTCGGCCGACGGGTCCCAGGAGCCGAGCGCACGCACGTGATCGGCGGTGATGTTGGCACCGTCCTCGGTGCGCAGCAGGTTCTCCAGCAGCACCTTGAGGCTGTAGGGAAGCTTCTCGTGGCCCTCGACGGCGTCGAGGGCGTAGATCTCGTACTCGGTGTCACCGACGCGCAGCTGCTGCTGGGCGCCGAACGAGTTGACCGTGCTCACGGGGTCTCCTTCGGTCGGGGATGCATCCATCGTAGGTCGCTGTGGCCGGGGTCACCGTGCAGGCTCACGCTCCGCGCCACCCCGCGCCCCGGATCTCTTGATATCAAGATATCACGGCGTGCCAGGTCCAGGGCGTGCCCGGCGCACGGCGTGCCCGGTGCAGGGCGTGCCCGGTGCACGGCACGTCCGGCCAGGGCGTGCTCAGTGGGAGGTGCGCTCCAGCACGGTCACCGTCTCCAGGTGGTGGGTGTGCGGGAACAGGTCGACGGCCCGCAGATCCGTCACCCGCCAGCCGCGCTGCTCGGCGGTGACGAGGTCCCGCACCAGGGTGCTCGGTTCGCAGGAGACGTACACGATGCGATCCCGCACCAGGTCGGTGAGCACCTCCATCAGTTCCCTCCCAGCCCCGGCCCGCGGGGGGTCCAGCACCACCCGGTCGGGCGCTTCGGCCTGGGCGCGGGCCCAGGCGGTGGCATCACCGTGGGCGGCCTCGGCGGTCGCGAGGTCCTGCAGGTTCTCGGCGGCGAGCGCGGAGGCCCGCCGGTTGCCCTCGACGGTGAGGACCCGGCCGGCGGTGCCCACCTGATCGGCCACCAGCGCGGCGAACAAGCCGACGCCGCCGAAGAGATCCCACACGCGGTCGCCGTCCTGCGCGCCGAGCACGGTGCGCACGTGGTCGCCGAGGAAGCCGGCCGCGGCACGGTGGACCTGCCAGAACCCGGTGGCGGCGACCCGGAAGCCGCGCTCCCCCACGCGTTCGCGGACCATGCCGTCACCGCGCAGGGGGACGAGACCCTTCGCGGTCTGCACACTGACATCCGCGCCGTCCCAGTCGCGCGGGATGTCGAGGCCGTGGGGAGCCAGCTCCCGCCCCACCAGCACCAGGGAGACGGGACTGTCGCTCGGGGCCGCGACGTCGATGGCCTCGACCCCGCCCGGGCCGGTCCACTCCCCCAGCGTGAGGGCACTGATCGCCGGGGCCGACAGCGGCGTCCCACCGACGGGGCGGACCTCGTGGGAGCGCCACCCCCGCATGCCGACGCGGCCGTGGCTGTCGACGGCGAAGCGTTCGCGGGTGCGGGTGCCCAGGCCGTCGTGGTCACCGGGGGCCGGTTCCACCTGGACATCGTCGATCTCGACACTGTGCACGCCGGCGCGGCGCAGCAGGTCCTGGAGCACCTCGGTGGCCAGCCGCCGCTGGGCGGGCAGGGCGATGTGCGCCCACTCGGCCGCTCCGACACCACCGAATCCGGCCTCGGGCCACACGGAGGGGACACGGTCGACGCTCGCCTCGAGCACCTCGACGGTCTCGGCGCGCCAGAACCGGGCATCGGCGGCGTCCCGGGGGTCCTCCAACAGACGCGCGATGACGGTCTCCCCGGGGGCGGCGCCCCGCACGAACACGACCCGGCCCTCGTGGCGGGCCACGAAGGTGCCCCCCGCGGCGGGCGCACCGACGGTGAGGGTGAGGAGGCGGCCCGCGGCCGCGGCGTCGGCGACGTCCTGGGGGGAACTCACCGGGGGACCTCCTTCGTGGTGGGGACGGATGTGCGCGACTGGGTGCGCGTTCGCCCCACGACGTCCTGCGCGCTGCCGAGCTGCCAGGGGACGCTCGTGACCACCACGCGGGGCAGATGCGTCAGCCGGTCGGCCAGACGGCGCGCCGCATGGTTGTGCAGGGCGGCCTCCCACCAGTGTCCCACGATGAACTCGGGGATATACACGACGACGACGTCGCGCGGATTGCGAGCCAGCAGGGTGCTCACATAGGCGAGGACGGGCCGGGCGAACTCCCGGTACGGCGAATGGACGATCCGCAGGGGGATCTGCACCCCGACCGTCCGCCAGCGTTCGGCGAGAGCCTCGGGGTCGGTGTCATCGTGCACGGCGACGGCCTGCAGCGAGGAGTGCCGGGCGGCGGAGGCGACGGCGAGGGCACGCATCACCGGCTGGTCGAGGGAGGCGACCACCACCAGGGCGTGCGAGCGGGAGGGGTGGGCGCCGGCGGCGTCGAAGTCGTCCCCCAGGCTGAGCTCCTCGTCGACGGCACGATAGTGGCGGTGCACCAGTGTCATCAGCACGAACAGCAGCGCCATCACCGCGAGCGCCACCCAGGCGCCCTGCAGCAGCTTGGTGACCAGCACCGTCACCAGCACGGCGGTGACGAGGACGAAACCGACGGCGCTGGTGACACGCCCGGCCGCGAGGGCCCGACGCTCCCCCGCTCGCACCGACAGGCGCAGACGCCGCTGGTAATGACGGACCATGCCCAGCTGTGAGAGGGAGAAAGACAGGAACACGCCGACGATGTACATCTGCACCAGCAGGGTGACGCTGGCACCGGTGGCCCAGATGAACAGGGCGGAGGCGACGGCCAGCAGGACGATGCCGTTCGAGTAGGCGAGGCGGTCACCGCGCACCCTCAGCTGCCGCGGTAGATATCCGGCGCGGGCGAGGACACTGGCGAGGTTCGGGAAACCGTTGAAGGCGGTGTGGGCGGCGAGGAACAGCACCACACCGGTGACGGCGGAGACCAGGAAGAACATCGGCCCGGTGGGTGTGTACACGGCCTGGGCGATCTGCGCGATGACGGGGACCTGCACCAGGCCGGTGGCGGGGGCCCCGTCGATCCGCAGCTGGGTGGCGGGATCCGCGACCAGCTGCACACCGGTCGCGCGCGCGAGCAGCACGATGCCGAGCATGAGGGCGGAGGAGAGCGTCCCCAGCAGCAGCAGGGTGAGCGAGGCGTTACGGATCTTCGGCGGGCGGAAACTCGGGACCCCGTTGGAGATGGCCTCCACTCCGGCGAGGGCCGCGCAGCCACTGGTGAAGGCCCGCAGCACCAGCAGCGCGCCCCCGAGCGCCGTGAGTCCCGTGTCGAGCTCCGGGCTGGGGACGATCTCGTAGGCGGCGCTGGGGGCGGTGTCGAGGGTGCCGAGCATGGACTGCACGGCACCGACCACCAGGGTCAGGCCCACGACGCCCATGAACACATACACCGGCACGGCCAGCAGGCGGCCGGACTGCTTCACACCGCGCAGGTTCAGGACGGTGAGCACCGCCAGCAGCACCAGGGCGGTGGGCACCTGATGCTGCTCGACGAGGGGCAGGGCACCGGCGGCGTAGGCGCTGGCCTGGGAGATCGACACGGCGACGGTGAGGATGTAGTCGACCAGCAGCGCGGACCCGACCACGCGGGCCGCTCCCCCGCCGAGGTTGCGGCGCACGACGGCGTACTCCCCGCCCCCGCCGGGATACTCCCGGATGATGTTGGTGTTGGTGGCGACCACGACGGCCAGCACCACCACCACGGCGAGCGCCACCCAGGGGCTGACGGCGTACGCCGCCACCCCCGCGAGGGCAAGGGTCACGAGGATCTCGTCCGGGGCGTAGGCGACGGAGCTGAGGGCGTCGGCGGCGAAGGTCGGCAGTGCGATGCGCACCGGGAGACGCTCCCGGGCCAGCTGAGCACTGGAGTACTTGCGGCCGAGCACCACGCGCTTCAGGGCGGGGGCGACATCGGGCACGCCCCTAGCCTAGGGCGCGCGGGCCGGGGGTCGGACTAGGGTGGGAGCGCCCGCTGCCTGCGCGGGTGCGCGTCGGATGCGTTGCGTCTGGTTCCGTGCGCGGTGCCCATCGGAAGGAGACCCCGGTGCACTTCGTGATCCTCGGCTGTGGCCGGGTGGGATCCCTGCTGGCGCGGAGGGTCGATGCCGAGGGGCACTCCGTGGCGGTGATCGACCAGGATCCGGATGCCTTCGAACGGCTGGGGGACGACTTCCGCGGGTCGACGGTGGTCGGCATCGGTTTCGACCGCGACACCCTGGACCGGGCGCGGCTGCGGGAGGCTGCAGGGTTCGCGGCGGTCTCCAGCGGTGACAACACCAACATCATCGCCGCGCGGATCGCGCGGGAGCAGTACGAGGTGCGGCATGTGGTCGCCCGGATCTATGACCCACGGCGCGCCGAGGTGTACGAGCGATTGGGGATCGCCACCGTCGCGACGGTGCGGTGGACGACGGCGCAGGTCATGAGCCGTCTGCTGCCCGGTCGCCCCAACCGTGAGTACCAGGATGTCTCGGGGCTGGTGACGATGGTCTCGATCGCTCCCGAGCCCTCCTGGGTGGGGGTGCCGGTGGCGGAGTTGGAACGTCGGACAGGGGCGCGTCTGGTGCATCTGACCCGCGACGGGGAGGGCCGCCTGCCGACGGCGGATTCACGGGTGCAGGACGGTGACCTGTTGCATGTCGCGGCCGCCACGGAGGACCTCTCACGCGTCGAGTCGATGCTCAGTCACCCGCGGGAGGACCAGGCGGAGGAGACGCTGTGAGGATCGTGGTGATCGGGGCGGGCGCCGTGGGACGCTCGGTGGCGCGGGAACTGCTGGCCAAGGGCCATCGGGTGGCCCTCGTGGATCGCGACGCCGATGAGGCGCGGCGGGCGAAGGTGCCGGAGGCGGAGTGGTTCCGGGGGGATGCCGCCGAGCTGCATGTGCTCGCCGACGCCCGGTTGGAGACCGCCGAGGTGATGGTCGCCGCGACCGGCGACGACAAGGTGAACCTGGTGGTGAGCCTGCTGGCGCGCACCGAGTTCGGGGTGCCGCGCACGGTGGCCCGCGTGAACCATCCCGCGAACGAATGGATGTACGACAGCACCTGGGGTGTGGACGTCGCGGTGTCGACACCCAGGATCATGACGGCCCTGGTGGAGGAGGCCGTGTCGGTGGGGCGGGCTGTCCCGCTGTTCTCCTTCGCCGGGTCGAGCACGCGCATGCTGGAGATCACTCTCCCCGATGCGAGCCCGATGGTCGGCCGGACCGTGGGCTCGGTGCCCTGGCCCTCCCGCTGCGTGCTGGTGGGGATCATCCGCGACGGGCAGCCGCAGGCGCCGACCCGGCACGATGTGCTGGAGGCCGACGACGAGCTGCTGTTCCTGGCGACGGTGGATGACACCACCCGGCTGGAGCGGTTGCTGGTGCCGGAGGAGGTGGAGGCCAGCACGGATGCTCTTCCGGTGCTGCGGCGCAGCGAGATCGAGGAGCCGCCCGAACCGGTGGCGTGAGACCCAGGTGCGGGAGCGTCAGGGCTGCCGGTCGCCGCGGCGCAGCAGCAGGGTGCGGTGCATCATCCAGATGATCCACACCACCAGTGCGAAGAGGGGCAGCCCCATCGCGAGCTTCGCGGTGCCGAGTGCCGCCACACTGCCCGACAGATACAGGGGCAGCTGCACGGCGAGTTTGAGCGCGTACAGACCGGCCATCACCAGGGTGGCGCGGGTGTAGGTGCGCCGCGCCTCCGGATCCTCGGCCCAGTCCGCCACCCGCGGGTCCAGCACCGCGATCACCAGCGCGACCAGGGGGCGTCGCACCGCGACCGAGATCAGCAGGATGGCCAGGGTGACCGCGTTGATCACCAGACCGGGGGCGTAGAAGTCGGTGCCCTGCCCGGAGCGCAGCGCCCACACGGCGCCGAGCGCCACCCCGAGCAGACCACCGATCGCGGAACCGAGGGGTTCGCGGCGGACCGCCCGGATGATGAGAGCCAGCAGCACCACAGCCCCGGCGGCGATCGCGGGCACCGTGATCGTGCCGGTGATCAGGAACAGCACCACGAAGATCAGCGTGGGCAGCACCGATTCGGCCACGCCCTGCCACCCGCCGACAGCGGCGGCGACGGAGAACCGGTCATCCTCGACGGCGGCGCCGAGCCCGTGGCCCCTGCCGGGGCCGCGCCCCTCGGGCCGGTCCGTCTGGTGGCCCCGGGAGGGCGACGGAGGAAGGGCGCTCATCGCTCCTCCTCGCCCGGCACCCCGAGGATCTCGTAGCGCGGGTTGTACATCACGCGGGAGTGACCGCGCAGGGCGGCGAAGCCCTCCACGGCGATGCGGGAACCGGGCCCCAGCCCGGTGATGCGTTCGCGTCCCAACCACACCACCGTGATGGTGCCGGTGCCGTCGGTGAGGTCGATCTCCACCGAGGGCGGCGCCCCGGCGGGCTGGACCACCTGGGAGCTGACGAATCCCAGCAGTCGCACCTTGCGCCGATCGCGCACGTCGGTGACGACGTCGTACCCGTGGCGTCGGGCCTCCTCACGTGCCTGTTCGGCGTCCAGCACGTCGCTGGAGGCGAAGGCGTGGCGCAACCGGTCCAGCAGACGATGCGCCCCCGGGGCGGTGGAGCGCGTCATCCGATCTCCGTGATCTCGGGGCCACGAGCCAGGGGGTCCAGGGGGCCGACGCCCTCACGCTGCACCAGACCGGGCCGCGCACCGGGCAGGTGCAGCGGGATCAGCTCCTGCGGGGCCATGGCCTCCCGGCCGCGCACCACCACGAGATGGGAGATCAGGTTCTCGAAACGCGCCGCCGCGTCGGCGTCCTGCACGGCAGGACCCGTGAGCACCGCACGCAGCAACCAGCGCGGCCCGTCGACGCCGAGGATCCGCGCGGGCCGGTACCCGGCGCGGCCGTCCGGACGATGCGCGGGCAGACGGGCGAGGAGCTCCTGCCCATAGGCACCCTCGCGCTGCTCCGCGGTGCCACCCTGCTCCCGGATGCTCTGTGCGAGGGTGCGGCGCACCTCCTCCCACAGCCCCCGGCTGCGGGGGGCGGCGAAGGCCTGCACCTGCAGGGCCGAGCCGTCCATGATCAGGTTCGCCCCGGTGACGGTGCGGCTGCGCTGGTCCATCTCGAGCCGCAGTTCCAGACCGTCGACGAGCGGCACCTGCAGGCCGCCGAGGTCGATGCGGTCCCGGTCGGGGGCGTCGGCCTCATCGTACGGGCCCTCGCCGGCCTGGGAGAGGTCCACGGCCGCAGCGCGCAGACCCGCGGTCGGGTCGCCGCCCTCGACGGGCGCGGTGGGCGCGGGCTCTGAGGCCACCGTGTCCACCGCGGGCGACGGCGTGGTCGAGGACGTCGTGGGAGTGGGGTCGGGGTCAGTGGTGCCGTCGGTCTCGGGACGACGTCGCGAGAACAGTCCCATCAGTGCACCTCCGTCGCGGCGAGTGTGCCGGTGGAGCCGAAGCCGGCTGCGGCGCGCGTGGTCTCGGTGAGTTCGGCCACCGCTGTCGGCTGCGGCAACAGCACCGGCATCACCAGCAACTGGGCGATCCTGTCCCCGCGACGGATCGTCGCGCCGACCCGCTGGTCCGTGTTGATCAGGGCGACCCTCAGCTCTCCGCGGTATCCGGCATCCACCACCCCGGGGCCGTTCAGCACGGTCACACCGTGTCGGGCAGCGAGACCCGATCGGGGGCACACCAAACCGACGGTGCCCTCCGGCAGGGCCACCCGCACGCCCGTGCCCACCAGGGCCCGACCGCCGGGAGGGAGCTCCACATCCTCGGAGCTGGTGAGATCCAGTCCGGCGTCATCGGCATGCGCGCGGGACGGCATCACCGCGCCGTCCTCGAGGACGACGGGCAGTTCGACGACGGCCGCGGGGCGCGGTGGCCGGACGGCGGTGTCCACGCTGTGGTCATCACTGTGCATGCGCTCCACCCTAGGGCCATCAGCGGCGGGCGGCCTGGGTGCTACGTGGGACGATGGCCTCATGACCGACACCGCCCGTGACCGCACCGCCTCCGCCGTCTACCGGGAGCGCCTGTCCCCCGGTGCGTTCGCGCTACTGGTGGCGGCGTTCTTCGGGGCCTCCCTGGGGGTGCTGCTGGTGCCGCTGTCGGCGGTGGCGGCAGGGATCGTGGCGCTGCTGGGTGCGGTGCTGGTCCCTGCTGCTCTCGTGGCCACCAGCCCTGTGGTGGAGGTGACGGATGAGCGCTGGCGGGTGGGGCGGGCACAGATCGACCGTGGCCTGCTGGGTGCTCCGCAGACCCTCGAGGGTGCGGACTGGGACCTGGCCATGGGACCCGGGTTCGCGCCGAGGGAGTTCCACTGCACGCGCGGGTGGATCCGCGGCGGCATTCGCGTACCGCTCGAGGATCCCCGCGACCCACATCCCGCCTGGGTGGTCTCCAGCCGCCACCCGGACCGGTTGGCGCGGGCGCTGAGCACCGAGGACGACGCCTCCACCGCCTGAGGCCGCCCCGGAACGACACAGCGCCGCCCCGGTTCCGGGGCGGCGCTGTGTGAGGGATCGGGGGTGCGGTGCGCTCAGGCGGCGCACTCCTTGCAGATGATGAGGTTGCCCTCGACGTGGTCGATCTGGCTGCGGTGCTTCACCAGGAAGCAGGAACCACAGGTGAACTCGTCGGCCTGTCGCGGAAGCACCCGCACCGACAGCTCCTCGTTGGACAGATCGGCACCCGGGAGCTCGAACCCGTCGGCGGCCTCTGCCTCATCCTCGTCGACGGTCGGGTTCGCCGCCTCGTTCCGCCGACCCTTGAGCTCCTCGATGGAGTCCTCGGAGGTGTCGTCGTCGTTCTTGCGCGGGGCGTCGTAGTCAGTGGCCATGAAGGGCGTCCGTTCTCCATCCTCGTCGTGCCCCAGGGAATGCCGTTCCCCTGCTGCGCAACGGTCTCCTGGGCGGAATGCGGCGAGATTATTGCACTGCCCCCAGCCGGCGGCCAAGCGGTCTACCGGGGTGTTCGCCCAGGGCGCATCCACGGCCCCCCACTATGATCGATCCGTTCGCCCACCGGACGCCCAGGGAGGGACAGCGAATGCGAGAGCTCGAGCTCGAGGGGATCCACGACGACGGGGACCACGTCATTCTGCGGGACTCCGACGGCGAGACCTACGCGCTGCGGATCGATGAGGCCCTGCGCGCCGCCGTACGTCGTGACCGCCCGGCGCTGGGGGCTCTGCGCGCCGAGTCCGCCGGGCCGCTGCGGCCCCGTGAGATCCAGGCGATGCTGCGCTCCGGCCACACCGCCGAGGAGATCGCCGCAGCCCGCGAGATCGACATCGAGCACATCCGCCGCTATGAGGGGCCCGTTCTCGCGGAGCGACGGTTCCTGGCCGAACGGGCACAGCGTTTCGCGGTGGGTCGCGGCGGGGGCCCGACCCTGGGGCAGATCGTCACGGAACGTCTGCGGGCCCGCCAGGCGGACCCCGACGTGCAGTGGGATGCGTGGCGGCATGACGACGGCACCTGGACGGTGCAGCTGCGCTTCGCGGCCGGCGGCCGGGAGCGCGAGGCGCACTGGCGGGTCGACCCGCCGTTGCAGAGCGTCGCGGCGTCCGATGACGAGGGCCGCTGGCTGATCGACGATGACGAGCCGCTGCCGCAGCCGCACCGCGCGCGGGGGCGCCTGTCGGCGGTGAAGTCCGCCGTGTATGACGTCGAGGCCGACGGTGACATCGAGGGGCAGCGTCGGGGCCTGGGCGCCGCCGCTCCGGACGGGCGCGGTCGTCGCCCCGCCGATGTGGGTGGCTCCGCTCCCCGCGCGGACCGAGGGCAACGCTCCGCGCAGCATCCGTCCACCTTCGGGGAGGAGGACCTGGACGCTCTCAATGCTCGGCGCGGTCTGCGCCCCGTCCCGGTGACACCGACCGAGGACGACCCGGACGAGCCGGTGTGGGAGAGCCTCGAGGACACCGCGGACGAGCTCACCGGGCGGTCGGGGGCGACGGCCGGGGACGACCCGGCAGGCGGCTCCGCGAGCGGTTCGGCGGATGAGGAGGCTCTGCGCGAGCACGACTGCGAGGACCTCGCCGCGGAGGAGGACGACCCGGAGCTCGTGGATCCCGACCGGGACCCCGCCGAGCTGGCCGACGAGCGCACGGCGGACGAGCGGGACGACCGGTACCGCGACGAGGGGTACGTCGAGGGCGAGTCCGCTGACGAGGATGACCCGGACGCCGTCGGCGACGCCGCGGTGGCGACGGATGACATCGACGGCGGCCATGGCGCGCCGCAGCGCGACGGGGAACGATCGCCGCGTCTGCGGACCGTTCCCGGGCCGCGTCGGCCCGAGGATCCCCTCCCCTCCGCGGAGGACACCATCGAGCTGACGCCGCTGCCCGGGTTCGACGAGGAGCGCTCGGGTTCGGCCGCGGCGCAGGACGGTGAGGACGGCAGCGACCAGGACTCCGGGACGGACCGCCCTGCGGCGCAGCAGCCGACGCGCGGCCGCCGCGGCGGCAAGGACGGTCGCAGCACCCGCAGCAAGGGCTCCAAGCGCGCGAGCGTGCCCAGCTGGGACGAGATCGTCTTCGGCTCGCGCCACGACTGACGCCCATCACGCCCGGGTCCTCGGCTCCGCCCCTCGGCGGCGCTGGTCCGAGCCTGCGTGACCCGGGCGCCTGGGCGCCCCGGGGTCAGACGACGGTGCGGACGAGGGGGATCGCGAGTTCCCGGGCCGTCGGTGCACCGTGCACGCCGATCTCCGGGGGTGCGGTGCGCGGGGCGAGGCGGCTGTGCGCCACCGTGGCGTGGCGTGTCCCCAGCAGCAGCAGGTCCGGGACGCGCGCCGTGAGCTCGGGGGTCATCGACGTCCCGCTGGGTCCGTAGAGTCCCATCCGGAGCAGCTGGGGGCGCGGCACGGCCCGTAGCAGGCCCTGGGTGCGTTCCTCGATGCGGGCGCCGATCGCTGCGGCCTCCTGCGGATGCTGCAGTCGCAGCCCGAGCGCCCGGGGATCCCCGGCGACCGCGCGGAGGCGTCCGTCGAGCTCCGGCCAGGTGGCGAGGTCCACCCGCTGATCGTCACGGGCGTCGACCATGCCGTGGTCGGCGGTGATGGTGACGCGGGTGCCGGTGGGCAGGACCCGCAGCAGCGCGGCGAGGGTCGAGTCGGCCCCTTCGAGGGCTTCGCGCCACTGACGGGAGGCGACGCCGTGCCCGTGTCCGGCGTGGTCGACCTCCGTCAGGTGCACCAGCAGCAGCCCGTCATCGCCGGCGTGGCGGACCGCCGTGCGCACCGCGTCCAGCACCTGGTCCGGGCGGCGGTGCGTGACGATGTCCCACCCGCGGTAGGCGGCGCGGGTGAAATGGCTGCCGTCGTGGCGACGCGGCCCGACGTGGACGGCGCGGCGGGCAGAGCGTTCCGCGAGGCCGGACACCGGGATCCAGGTGTCGGGGTCGACGTCGTCGGCACCGGTCAGCTGTGAGACCGCCCGGTCCTCGTGCGGGTGCAGGCCGGTGTAACCGAGCACGCCGTGCTCGAGCGGGCTGCGGCCGGTCAGCAGCGTGGCCATGGCGGAGGCGGTGGTCGCTGGGGCCGTGGTGGTGACGGCGGTGGACTCGTCGGTGAGGCGTCGCAGCGTCGGGGTGAGGGAACGGTGCTCCTGCAGCAGCCGTGCCCCCAGACCGTCGACCAGCACCACCACGTCGCGGCCGGTCACGGACGGCTCCCCTGCGGCTGCCGCGACGTCGCGGGGAGGCAGCAGCGGCGTCAGCAGGTCTGCGACCCCCGGGCGCGTCGTCGCCGACCAGAGGGCCCGGGGGTCCTCCGCCCGGTCTCCCGGGGGTGACGGGGGAAGCAGCAGGTCCAGGTCGTCGGTGGCGGGATCCAGGGCGGGGTGCGGCACGGGCTCGGGATGGGTCACGGGACGGGTCACCGGACTCAGCCCTCGAACTCCTCGAGCGCATCGGACAGGCGCGCGTGGAAGGCGAGGGCGTTGCGCACGGCCTCGTCGCCATCGGCCCGGGCGCTGATGCGCAGGGCGAGGTCCGCCGGGGTGGAGGTGCCGGTGTATCCGTGGTCGGCCTGGCACTGCGGGTCGTCGCAGTAGGCCCGTTCCATGTCGATGCGGCGGGCGCCCCGCCAGGAGATGCCGAGTGTCACCTCCGCCTCGGTGCCGCGCACCCGTTGTCCGTCGGTGTCGAACACCTGCGACAGGCCCACCATGTCCACGCGGGAGAGGCGCACCCGGTCGGTGGTGGCCACCACCTGGCTGGGGTTGAGTTCGTCGGCGAGCTCATCGTCCAGGTGGGACATGATCAGGTGGCGGTCGGTGAGCACCAGCACGGTCAGGTGCCGGCGCAGTTGGTCGCCGTCGAAGGTCGCCTCCGGCCGCACCAGGTGGGCCAGCACCCGAGCGCCCCGCAGGGACTGGGTGAGGCTCGCTGCGGCGGTCTGGGGGAAGTACCCGGCGTGTTCCAGGTCCGCCATCAGGTCCGGCGGCAGCGCGCCGTCGAGGGTGCGTCGGTCGGCACCGGAGGAGTCGCTGGTCATGGGGCCAGTGTCCCACGGGCCCGGGTGACGGGGAGGTCGCCCACCGGGCCTTCGCGCAGGGCGAAACCCCCTGTCGATGCTCTCCCCCAGGGGTCGGACGCCCGGGCACACCCCCGATCTCTCAGCGGGTGACACGCCCGGTCACCCGCGCGACGGGGCGCCGTGTCAGGCGCCGAGTGTGCGCCGCACCCCGTCGCTGCGGTTCGGGGCCGGGGCAAGGCGGGCCCGCGCCCCCACCACATGCACCCCGGTGGTCGCCACCACCACGGGATACAGCTCCAGCAGGGCCAACTCCGGCACCGCGTCGGCGAGCAGCCCCACCCGGATCACCAGATCCCTCAGGGCCTCGACATCGGCCGGGGGCAGGCCCCGCACCCCCTCGAGACGGCGGGAGGAGCGCGGTTCGCGCACCAGACGGGCGGCCTGCTGTTCGGTCAGCGGCGGGGTCGCGTAGGCGATGTCGTCGAGCAGTTCCGTCGCATCCCCCGCCACGGAGAACGCGATCACCGGACCGAGGGACGGATCCTCGGTGGAACGCACCACCACCGGCACCCCGGGGGGAGCCATCCGCTGCACCGTGAACGGGGCGTCCGAGAACGCGAGATCCCGCTGCATGGCCTCGACGGCGTGCCGCAGCTGCACCGCATCGGGGATGCCCAGCCGTACCCCACCGAGGTCCGCCCGATGCCGCAGCACCGGGTCGGTGCTCTTGAGCGCCACCGGGTATCCGATCTCTGACGCCCCGGCGAGAGCCTGCTCGATGTCGCCCGCCGGGCGGGAGACCACGAGCTCCAGCCCCACGGCCGCCAGCAGCGTCGTGAGCTCCTCCTCGCCCATCTCGACCGGTCGGCCGTGGCTGCGGTCCAGGGCCTGCTCGACCAGCCGCCGGGCGCCCCGCAGGTCCGTGTCCTCGCGGGAGGCGGGATCATCACCATCGTCGGGTCGGCGGCGGGCACGCAGCGCCCCCGCAGCCGCCCGCACCGCACGCGCCGGGGTCGCGTGCACCGGCGGCAGCTGCAGGTCATCCCGGACGGTCTGAAGCACCGGGGCCCGCGATCCGAGGTCCGTCACCAGGGCGATCACCACCGGGACGCCGGAGCCGCGGGCGATCCGGCCGATGCTGCGGACCATCGCCTCCAGGTCCTCCCCCAGCGGATCGAGGACCCCGACCACCACCAGATCCACGTCACCGGTGGCGGCAAGGCCGGTGAACGCCCGCTCCACCAGGCGGGGCTCCCCCGCCAGCGGCACATCGCGACGTTCCTTCACGACCTGCAGGCCGTGGACCTCCGCGGCACCGCGCAGCGAAGCCCCCAGAGCCGGGGAGTTCGACAGCAGACCCACCCGGGGGCCGGTCGGCACCCCCTGCCGGGCGATCATCTCCAGCACATCGGTGAACTCGTCGATGTCCCCGGTGCGCACCACCCCGGCGGCGTCGAGCACCTGGTCCATGGCGCGGCGGGGAAGGTCGGAGGTCCTCACCGTGTGCCCGGGCGGCGCGGCGGAGCCGAGGCTCGGGGGCCGCAGCACCACGAGGGGCCTCTGCGCCACCATCCGGCGGGCGATCCGCGCGAACTTGCGGGGGTTGCCGAGGGATTCCAGGACGGCACCGACCACGTCGAGGTCATCGGCATCGATCCACCGTTGCAGGCAGTCGTTGACGGACACGTCGGCGCGGTTGCCGCTGGCGACCATCTCCCGCACCCCGAGGCCGCGGGCGTCGGCGGCGGCCAGGGCCATCGCCGCCAGGGGGGTCGACTGCACGGCCAGGGCGATCGGCGCCGGCCGCGGCATCCGCGGAGAGAGCGACAGGTTCAGAGGATCCTCACCGGTGCGCAGCACCCCGAAGGAAGCGGGCCCCAGCAGTCGCATGCCCCACCGTCGGGCGCGGGTGGTGAGCTCCCGCTGCAACGCGATGCCGTCCTCCCCCGCGTCGGCGAAGCCGTCGGTGGGGACGATCAGCGCGCCCACGCCGGCGCGGCCGCAGTCCTCGACCGCATGCACGCACCGTGCCGGGGCGAGCGCCAACACCGCCACATCCACCGGCCCGGGCACGTCGCTGATGCGGCCGTAGGTGTTCAGCCCCATCACCTCCAGGTCGTCGCGGGCGACGACATGCACAGCGCCGTCATAGGCGGAGTCGACGAGGGAGCGCAGCAGACGATGGGCGAGGGACCCGTCCCGGATGGAACCGCCGACGACCAGCACGGAGCGGGGCTGCAGCAGCCGTTCCACAGCGCGGGCTTCCGCCCGGTGCTCCCGCTCTGCCATCACCGCGCGGGACCGCTGGGTGGGGTCAATGCGGAATTCGACCATCACCACACCATCGTCGTAGGCACGGCGCACGTCGTACCCCGCCTCGGTGAAGGTGTTCAGCATCCGGGTGTTCTGCGGCAGGACCTCCGCGGTGAAGACGTGGATACCGCGTTCACGAGCGGCGGCGGCCAGGTGCTCCAGCAGGATCGACCCCAGGCCCTTGCCCTGGTGGTGATCGGAGACGTTGAAGGCGACCTCCGCCTCGTCCTCGCCGACGGCGTCATAGCGGGCGACACCGACGATGGCGTCGCCGATCAGCGCGACCAGCGCCACCCTGCGATCGTGGTCGACGTGGGTGAAACGAGTGAGCTCCCGCTCCGACAGTCGCGGCATCGGGGCGAAGAACCGCAGGTACCGGGACTGCTCGGATTGCGCGACGTGGAAGGCCTGCAGAGCATCGGCGTCAGAGGGGCGGATCGGCCGCACATGCGCAGCGGTGCCATCGGCCAGGCCGATGTCGGCCTCCCAGTGGGCCGGGTACGGCGGGGCCGTCCGAGAGGGCTCCGTGCGCTCTGCCATGTCCGAAGCCTAGCCCGAAGCCCGGTCCGCACCTCCGCAGCCGCCACCGGGGGCGCCCCGGCCGGGTGGGCGACGCCGCAACCCCGCCCGCGCCGTGATACCGCAGGCGGGGCCGGGGATACGGCAGGATGGCGGACATGGCCCGATCCCGCAGCACGAGCACGCCCTCCGACGGAGCGCCGCAGGAGCATCACGACGGCACCGTCGTCGACGTCGACGTCACCAGCGAGATGGTGAGCTCGTTCCTCGAGTACGCCTACTCGGTGATCTACTCGCGGGCCCTGCCGGATGCACGCGACGGCCTCAAGCCGGTGCAACGGCGGATCCTCTACATGATGGACGACATGGGTCTGCGACCCGACCGCGGGCACGTGAAGAGCCAGCGGGTCGTCGGCGAGGTGATGGGCAAGCTCCACCCCCACGGTGACTCCGCCATCTACGACGCCCTGGTGCGCATGGCGCAGGACTTCTCCATGCGGCTGCCACTGGTGGACGGGCACGGCAACTTCGGGTCGCTCGACAACGGGCCCGCCGCCGCCCGATACACCGAGGCGCGGCCCGCCCCGGCGGCCACCCTCATGACGGACTCCCTCGAGGAGGACGTCGTCGAGATGGTCCCGAACTACGACAACCAGCTGCTGCAGCCCGACGTGCTGCCCGCGCAGTTCCCGAACCTGCTGGTCAACGGCGCCAGCGGCATCGCCGTGGGCATGGCCACCAACATGCCGCCGCACAATCTGGTGGAGGTCATCGCCGCCGCCCGTCACCTCATCACCCACCCCGAGGCGGATCTCGAGGACCTCATGCGGTTGGTCCCCGGGCCGGACCTGCCCACCGGCGGCCGGATCGTCGGCCTCGACGGGGTGCGTGACGCCTACCGCACCGGTCGCGGGTCGTTCCGCATCCGCGCCACCGCCCGGATCGAGAACATCACCAGCCGCCGCAAGGGCATCGTCGTGACGGAGCTGCCGTACCTGGTGGGGCCGGAGAAGGTGGCCGAGAAGCTGCGCGACGCCGTGCAGGCCAAGAAGGTGCAGGGCATCAGCGACTACCAGGACCTCACCGACCGCCACCACGGCCTGCGCCTGGTGATGACGGTGAAGTCCGGGTTCCAGCCGGAGGCGGTGCTGGAGCAGCTGTACCGACACACCCCGATGGAGGAGTCCTTCGGGATCAACAACGTGGCGCTGGTGGACGGCCAGCCCCGCACCCTCGGCCTCAAGCAGCTGCTGGAGGTGTTCGTCCGGCACCGCCTGGAGGTGGTGCGGCGCCGCACCGAGCATCGTCTGCGCACCCGCCGTGACCGCCTCCACCTGGTCGAGGGACTGCTGATCGCGATCCTCGACATCGACGAGGTCATCCAGATCATCCGCAACGCGGACGACGCCGAACGCGCCCGCACCGCCCTGATGAGCGCCTTCGACCTGAGCCAGACGCAGGCCGAGTACATCCTGGAACTGCGGCTGCGGCGCCTGACGAAGTTCTCCCGCCTGGAACTGGAGGGCGAGCGGGACGACCTGCGGCGGGAGATCGAACGGCTCGAGGAGATCCTCGGCTCCGACGAGGTGCTGCGGCAGGTCGTCTCCGACGAGCTCGCCGATGTCGCCGCCGCCCATGGCACCCCCCGGCGCACTGTGCTGCTGGAGGCCGGGGCCGCACCCGCACCCGTCACCCAGGGGGCGGAGATCCCCGACGAACCCTGCCGGGTGCTGCTCACCGGCACCCGCCTGGTGGCGCGCGCCGCCGGGGACGACGCGCTGGCACGCGAAGGGGGCCGCTCCGCCCACGACGTGGTGGTGGCGGAGGTCCTCACCCGCACCCGCTCCACGGTCGGAATCGTCACCTCGCGCGGCCGGATGCTGCACCTGCCGGTGGTCGACCTGCCCGCTCTCGCCCCGACCGCCGAACCGCCGTCTCTGGCGGGCGGTGCCCGTCTCGACGACCTGCTCACCCTGGAGAAGGACGAACGGGTGATCGGCATGGTCCGCGTCGCCCCCACGGACCTGGAACGCGGCGGAACCCTGGCCCTGGCCACCCGCCGCGGCGTCGTCAAGCGCGTCACCCCCGACTATCCCCGCACCGACGGCTTCGAGGTGATCGCCCTCAAGGACGACGATGAGGTGATCGGAGCGGTCGACCTCGACCCGGAACGGATCGACGCCGACAGCGGCGACGTCGACCTGGTGCTCATCACCACCGACGCCCAGCTGCTGCACTTCCCGGCCGCCGGGGTGCGACCCCAGGGGCGCGGCGCCGGCGGCGTGGCGGGTGTGAAACTCGCCGACGGCGCCCACGTCCTCAGCCTCGCCGCCCTCGACGTCACCCGCCCGGCGGAGGTCGTCACCATCGCCGGATCCTCCGGGGCCCTGCCGCTGGCGCAGACCGGATCCCTGAAGGTGACCGCCCTCACGGAGTACCCGGCCAAGGGCCGCGCCAGCCAGGGGGTGCGCTGCCACCGCTTCCTGCGCGGCGAGGACGTGCTGATCGGCGCCTGGACGGTGGCGTCACCGGCGCGGGCCTGCTCCGCCGCCGGTCAGCCCGTGGACCTGCCACCCCCGGTGGGGCGGCGTGACGGCTCGGGCACCCCCGTGGCCGTCCCGATCGCGGCCGTGGGATGAGCCCCTCCGTCCGTGTGCAGCCCCTCACGACGGCACGCACCGAAGACACCGCCCTCGCTCTCGCGGGGGTCGGCGCCGCCGCCGGTGTCGTCGTCGGGCTGCTGACGCTGCGCGGCACCTCCCCGCTGTTCGGGGAGGGATCGATCGGGCAGGCCGCTGCTCTGTCCGCCGCGGGGACCTCGCTGCTGGTCGCGGCCGGGGTGCTGTGGGTGCTGACGCCGCGCACCCAACCGTGGCTGCGTCGTCTGCACCCGCTGCACCGGGGGTGGACGGTGTTCGGACTGGCGGTGCTGCACGCGGCGCTCGCCCTGATGGTCACCTCCGCACTGTTCGCGGTGTTCCAGCAGGCGTTCCGCGGGGTTGCCCTGGATCCGATGGCCAGCACGTTCTGGGTGGCGGCGGCCTCCGCCGCAGCGGCGTACCTCACCGCCTCCAGCGCCGCCGAGATGACCACCCGCTCCCTGTCCTCCCTGCTGGTGATGTTCGCCGTGACCGGGGCGCTCGCCGCGGCGCTGCTGGCCCCGGATCCTCGCTGGTGGGAGTCGTACTTCTCGATCCTGGGCACCGGCACCGGCGGTTCCCGGGTGGCGTTCAACCTGACGCTGCTGCTGACCGGCCTGGTGTTGGTCACCGTCGGCGAGTTCCTCGCGCATGACCTCGCCGTGTGGGCCGACGCCACCGGCGAGCGGCGATGGAAGGTCCATGTGGTGCGCTGGACGCTGCTGCTGCTCGGGGTGCTCATCGTCGCCGTGGGGCTGATCACCGTGGACCGGGCGAAAGCCTGGCATGACGGCGCCGCCCACGCGCTCATCCTGGTGTTCGTGGTCGCCCTGCTGGGGTTCCCCGTGCTGTTCCGTCGCTTGGCACGCAGCTTCCTGGTGGTGACCATGGCGACGCTGCTGACCATCGCGGTGGCGCTGTGGCTGTGGGAGGGCGTCGGCTACCTGAACACCACAGCCTTCGAGATGGCCGCCGGAGTGACCGTCTTCGCGTGGCTGCTGCTGTTCATCCGCACCGTCACCGCGGCGGCGCAGCAGGTGCAGGCCCCCTCAGCGGCCCCCCTAACAGCCTCGAACGCCACCCCACGGCACCTCTCCCCCGCCGGTTCCGCGACCACGGACCCGGCGCGGGCCCGGACCGACGATGGCACGATGGGGGCATGAGCACCGCATCCGCCGCCCCCGCCGAGCTCCCCCTGCCGCCGTCCGTGCACCGCGAGGACCGGGACGACGCACCGATCCTGCGGATCGACACCCCCGCCGCCTCCGCCGTGGTGCACCTGGACGGGGCGCAGATCTCGAGCTGGGTGCCGCAGGGGGCACGCGACGTGCTGTGGACCAGCCCCACCTCGCTGGCGGGTCCCGGCCGCTCCCTGCGCGGCGGGATCCCGCTGATCGGCCCGTGGTTCGGCCCCGGCCGCGACGGCCGCACCACCCCCAAGCACGGCTGGCTGCGCACCCACCGGTGGGAGCTGCGCGAGGCCGAGGAGATCGCCGGCGGCGGCGTGCAGCTGCGGCTGGTCCTCGACAGCGCCGACCCGTCGGGGTCGGGTATCACTGCTGCGGTGGAGTTCCACATCGGCGCGGACCTGGCCGTGGACCTCACGGTGACTGCGGGCAGCACGCCGCTGGAGCTGGAGACCGCCCTGCACACGTACCTGGCCGTCGGTGACGTCCGCAAGATCGCGGTCGAGGGCCTGGGCGGCGCCTCCTACCTGGACAACACCCGCGACCTGGCCCGGCTGCGGCAGGACGAGCCGACCCTGCGGCTGGAGGGACCCACCGACCGCGTCTACGAAGCCTCCGGGCCGGTGGAGGTGCACGACCCGCTGCTGGGTCGCACCCTTCGGGCGCACTCGCGGGCGTCCTCCCGCACCGTGGTGTGGAACCCGTGGGCCGAGGGCGCGGCCGCGATGGTCGATGTCCCGCCCGATGCGTGGACCGATTTCGTGTGTGTGGAGACGGCGGTGGCGAAGGACGGGTTCGTGGCATTGGCACCGGGAGCCTCGCACACCCTCGGTGCCACCTACGAGGTCATCGCCGACTGATCGCGGCGCCTGGTCACCGCACCTCGTGCCCAGCGCCGGCGAGCGAGTCCTTCACCTCACGGATCGACAGGGTCCCGAAGTGGAACACACTGGCGGCCAGCACGGCATCGGCTCCGGCCTCGACCGCCGGGGCGAAGTCCTCCACCCGGCCGGCGCCACCGGAGGCGATCAGCGGACGCGTGGTCACGGCACGGGCCCCGCGGAGCAGCTCCAGGTCGAATCCGGTGCCGGTGCCGTCGGCATCCATGGAGTTCAGCAGGAACTCCCCGGCCCCGAGCTCGGTCGCCTGCGCGATCCACTCGAGCGCGTCGAGGCCGGTGCCGCGGCGGCCGCCGTGGGTGGTGACCTCGATGCCGGAGCCGCTGCGGGCGGGCCCCTCGGGAGTGTCGTCGGTGACCCGGCGCGCGTCGATCGACAGCACCAGCACCTGGTTGCCGAAGCGTTCGGCGATGCGGCGGATGAGGGTGGGGTCGGCGATCGCGGCGGTGTTCACCGCGCACTTGTCGGCGCCGGCGCGCAGCAGCTGGTCGACATCCTCGACGCTGCGGACTCCCCCGCCGACCGTCAACGGCACGAACACCTGCTCGGCGGTGCGGCGGACGACGTCCAGCATGGTGGAGCGTCCGCTGCTGGAGGCGGTGACATCCAGGAACGTCACCTCGTCGGCGCCCTCGGCCCCGTAGCGGGCGGCGAGCTCCACCGGGTCCCCGGCGTCTCGCAGGTCACGGAAGTTGACGCCTTTGACGACGCGGCCGTCGTCGACGTCCAGGCAGGGGATCACGCGAACAGCGACACTCATGCGTCGATCCTCTCGCGATCCAGGTCCTCCGCACCCTCGATGATGAACTGCTTGCGCGGCGCGACCTCGGACCCCATGAGAAGTTCGAACATCTCGGCCGCGGCCTCGGCATCCTCGATACGCACCCGTCGCAGGGTGCGATGCTGCGGATCCATGGTGGTGTCCGCCAGCTGATCCGCGTCCATCTCACCCAGGCCCTTGTACCGCTGGATCGGTTCCTTGTACCGCTTGCCGGAACGCTCCAGCTTTTTCAGCAGACGCATCAGCTCCGCCTCGGAGTAGGTGTACACGTACTCGTTCTTCCGGCGGCCGCCGTGGATGATCTCCACCCGGTGCAGCGGCGGCACGGCTGCATACACCCGGCCCTCCTCCACCAGCGGTCGCATGTACCGGTGGAACAGGGTCAGCAGCAGCGTGCGGATGTGGGCGCCGTCGACGTCGGCGTCGGTCATCATGATGATCTTGCCGTAGCGGGCGGCCTCCAGGTCGAAGGTGCGTCCGCTGCCGGCGCCGATCACCTGGATGATCGCAGCGCATTCGGCGTTCTTCAGCATGTCGGTGATCGACGCCTTCTGCACGTTGAGGATCTTCCCGCGGATCGGCAGCAGCGCCTGGAACTCGGAGTTGCGGGCGTTCTTCGCGGTTCCGAGGGCGGAGTCGCCCTCGACGATGAACAGTTCGGAGCGCTGCACGTCGGTGGTGCGGCAGTCGGCGAGCTTCGTCGGCATGGTGGAGGACTCCAGCGCATTCTTGCGGCGGGAGACCTCCTTGTGCATGCGCGCGGCGATACGGGCGCGCATCTCGGAGACCACCTTGTCGATGACCAGGGCGGCCTGTTCCTTCTCGCCCTTCGCGGTGGAGGTGAGGACGTCGGTGAGGCGGTCCTCCACCACCTTCGCGACGATCTGACGCACCGCGGGGGTGCCGAGCACCTCCTTGGTCTGACCCTCGAACTGCGGCTCCTCCAGACGCACGGTGATGACGGCGGTGAGACCGGCGAGGGTGTCGTCCTTCTCGATCTTCTCGTTCTTGGCGTTGAACTTCACGCGGCGGGCCTGGGCCTCGACCTGCTTGCGCAGTGTCTTGACCAGGGCCTGTTCGAAACCGGTGACATGGGTGCCGCCCTTCGGGGTCGCGACGATGTTCACGAAGGACCGCACCGTCGTCTCGTAGTCGGCGCCCCAGCGCAGGGCGATGTCGACCTCGCAGGTGCGCTGCACCTCGCGCGAGACCATCTGCCCGTTGCGGTCCAGCACCGGGACGGTCTCGGAGTAGTCACCGGTTCCCTGCAGCCGGATCACGTCGGTGATCTTCTCGTCCTGCGCCAGGTATTCGACGAACTCGCTGATGCCGCCGTCATAGCGGAAGGTGCGCTGTTCGGGCTGCTCGGGGCTGCGTTCGGGGCGACGGTCGACGATCGTGATGCCCAGCCCCGGCACCAGGAAGGCGGTCTGGCGGGCTCGGCGGGAGAGTTCCTCGGTGGAGAAGTGGGAGCCCTTGATGAAGATCTGAGGATCCGCCCAGTAGCGCACCCGGGTGCCCGTGACTCCGCGCTTGGCCTTCCCGATCACGCGCAGCTCGGCGGCGCCCTGGGTCACCGCCTCGAACGGCGCCTCCGGGTCGGGGCCGTCAGCGGGGTCGGCGAACACGCCGGGCACACCGCGCCGGAAGGACATGGCGTAGGTCTTCCCGCCGCGATCGACTTCGACGTCGAGACGGGCCGACAGGGCGTTGACCACGGAGGCGCCGACGCCGTGGAGGCCGCCGGAGGCCGCATAGGAGCCGCCGCCGAACTTCCCGCCCGCATGGAGCTTGGTGTAGACCACCTCGACGCCGGTGAGACCGGTGCGGGGTTCGACGTCGACAGGGACGCCGCGGCCGCGGTCGCGGACCTCGACGGAACCATCGGGATGCAGCTCGACCTCGATGGTGTCCCCGTTGCCACCGAGGGCCTCGTCGACCGAGTTGTCGAGGATCTCCCACAGGCAGTGCATGAGGCCGCGGGAATCGGTGGACCCGATGTACATGCCGGGGCGCTTGCGCACGGCCTCGAGACCCTCGAGGACCTGCAGATGGCGGGCGTCATAGGGGGAGCTGGTGGACACCCTGGCGATCCTACTGGTCGGGCCGGACACCCCGATGGCGACGCTCCGCACGGGTCGCGTCGACGACAACGGGGCAGGTCATCGGGCCGGGACGACAGACGACCGCCGGGGCGTGACGGGGTGTGCGTCACAGCGGGTTCCGCGGTCAGCGAATCCGGTCACCCCAGCCCCTCACGTGTCTGTCGCGGGTGGTTCAATGGCGAGCATGAACACCACGCTAGAAGCCCCTCGCCTGACCGCGCACGATCGCTGCGACCGTTGCGGCGCGCAGGCCTATGTGAAGGTGGTGCTGCAGGGCGGCGGTGAGCTGATGTTCTGCGCGCACCACGCCCGGGCGAATGAGGATGCCCTGCGTTCCCTCGCCGCCGAATGGATCGACGAGACCGGACGTCTCGAGCCGCAGCCGGTCGGCGCTGCGGACTGATCCCACCCCGAACTGTGCGATGGCCCCGCCGGGTACCCGGCGGGGCCATTCTCGTTGTCGGGGTGGGCGGGGTCGGCCCCCGCCGGGGCGTCACCCGTGCAGCGTCGGCGCCTCGGGCAGGGTCAGCTCGTCGGCGTGGGCGCGGTATTCGACGAAGGTCGCATCGGCGCGCCGCGGATGCGGGTCCTCGAGACCGGTCGGGCGCAGGCCGATGCTCTCGTAGAGGCCGCGGGCGCGGGCGGCGTCGGAGAGCACCGCGAGCTGCAGCATCGGGCGGCCGAGGTCCCGGGCGACCTGGGCGGCAGCGGAGAGCAGCAGACGCGACACGCCGGTGCCGCGGGCGTCTGGCCGGACGTACATCGACACGATGTTGACCGTGTCCGGCGGCATCGGCTCCCGGTCGTACGGACCGGGCAGCACGCCCACTCCCCCGAGAATCTCCTCGCCACGGCGGGCCTGCAGCAGGATGCGGGACCCGGTGAGGTCCTCACGCCACTGCTCCTCGCTGCGGTCGGCGACATCCGCCAGCGTGGTCCAGAACGCGTCCGGAGCATCCCGCAGCATGGCCAGGCGCAGCTCGCGGTGGGCCCTCCAGTCGTCCGGGCCCATCCGGTGGATCGTCACCGGCACGGTGCCAGTCCCGGCGCTCGTGATCAGTCGAGGTAGTCCCGCAGGACCTGCGAGCGCGAGGGGTGGCGGAGCTTCGACATGGTCTTCGACTCGATCTGGCGGATGCGCTCACGGGTCACCCCGTACACCTTGCCGATCTCGTCGAGGGTCTTCGGCTGCCCGTCCTCCAGGCCGAAGCGCATGGCGACGACGCCGGCCTCCCGCTCGGAGAGGGTGTCGAGCACGGATCGCAGCTGCTCCTGCAGCAGCGTGAAGCTGACGGCGTCGGCCGGCACCACAGCCTCGGAGTCCTCGATGAGGTCACCGAACTCGCTGTCGCCGTCCTCACCCAGCGGGGTGTGCAGGGAGATCGGCTCGCGGCCGTACTTCTGCACCTCGACGACCTTCTCCGGGGTCATGTCGAGCTCCTTGGCCAGCTCCTCCGGGGTGGGTTCGCGGCCGAGGTCCTGGAGCATCTGGCGCTGCACGCGGGCGAGCTTGTTGATGACCTCCACCATGTGCACCGGGATGCGGATGGTTCGGGCCTGGTCCGCCATGGCGCGGGTGATGGCCTGACGGATCCACCAGGTCGCGTAGGTCGAGAACTTGTAGCCCTTGGTGTAGTCGAACTTCTCGACCGCCCGGATCAGACCGAGGTTGCCCTCCTGGATGAGATCCAGGAACAGCATCCCGCGGCCGGTGTAGCGCTTGGCGAGGGACACCACCAGACGCAGGTTCGCCTCGAGCAGGTGATCCTTCGCGGCGCGACCATCATCGGCGATGACCCGCAGTTCACGGCCGGCCTTGGTCTTGAGGAGATCCGGGTCCTGCTTCAGCTTGTGCTCGGCGTAGAGGCCGGCCTCGATGCGTTCGGCGAGCTCGACCTCCTGTGCGGCGTTCAGCAGAGCCACCTTGCCGATCTGCTTGAGGTAGTCCTTCACCGGGTCGGCCGTGGCTCCGGCGGTGACGACCTGCTGTGCCGGGGCGTCATCGTCGGTGGCGGAGAACACGAACCCGCCGGAGTCGTCATCGCCGTCCGAGGAGCTGCTGCCGGACGAGGAACTCCCCTCGCCGTTCTCGGTCTCGGCGCTGTCGCCGTCCCCGTCGGCGTCACCGTTGTCGGCATCACCCTCGTCACCGTCGGCCACGTCCGCCTCGGTGTCGTCCGCATCCTCCAGCTCGACATCCTCGGGGAGGTCCTGCGCCTCGTCATCCTCATCGGCGGCATCAGCGGCCGCCTTGGCCTTGGCGGTCGTGCGCTTGCTGCTGGACCGCTTGGAGGTCGAGGTGCGCGAGGCGCCCTTGGTGCCCGAGGAGCGACGGGAGGGGGACGCGGCCTCGTCGACGCCGGAGTCCGTCGTCTCGGCGGTGTCCGTCGTGTCCTCCTCGGACCCTGCCGCGGCCGCAGCCTTCGAGGCGGAGGAGGTGCGCCGGCTGGTGGAGCTCTTGGTGCTGGAGCTCGTGGTGCTGGAGCTCTTGGACGCGCGGCCCTTGGTGGACGAGCTCTTGGTGGACGACCTCTTCGAGGAGGTACTCGTCGTCGCGTCCTCCGCGACCTCATCCTTCGTGCTCGCCGCGGCGGCCCCCTTCGACGCCGAACGGCTGCGGCTCCCGCCGCTCGTCGTCGTGGCGTGGGAGGTGGTGGACGACGCGGAGGTCTTCTCCGCGCTGTCAGCGGGCTCCGCAGACGAGGCCTTCTTCGACGCGGACTTCTTCGACGCGGTCGTGGTCTTGGCCGTGGACGAGGTGCGGGACTGGGTCACGAGGTGCCTTCTTCCGGCCGCTGACTCGGTGAGGAGGCGGCGGGTCGACGGTGGGTGGTCTCGGCGCTCCGCGCGGACCGGGGCACCCGCTGCAGGCTCATGCCCGGGGTACCCGTCACACGTCTCTGGCGCGGTGGGCCTTGACATTATAACCGCGCAGTGCCATGGGATATTCCCGGGCGTCCGCCGGGCCGTGCAGGATCGCGGCCCGGGATCAGCGCATCGGCGCGGCGTTCGCGGCCCGGGGGCCGACCTTCACGGCCAGCACCGGGCAGGGAGCGGCCAGCACCAGTCGACGCGCAGAGGCACCGAGGTTCAGATTGCCGATGGGGGACTTGCGCCGCAGACCGATGATGAGCAGCTCGGCCTGCTCCTGGGTGGCGATCCCCAGCAGCAGGTCGCCGACGTCCTGTCCGCGGCCGACCACGATCCGCGGCTCCGGGTCGACTCTCCCACCCGCGGAGCCGCCGTGGGGGCCTCGGCGGCTCCTGCAGCGGCGAGCGCTGCCCGGGCCTCCTCCTCGGAACCGGTGCGCGAGATGCCGGAGGAATCCATGTGAGCGTGTGAGGCGATGACCAGCTGCGCCCGACGGCGACGGCTCTCACGGATGGCAGCGGCGAGCGCCGCATCCCCCTGCTCGGAGGGGACCAGCCGACGACGATGGTCACCGCTGCTCCTTCCCGTGGACTCTGCGCGGCGGACGATCCGCGGATCGATCGCGCGGTCTCGACCTGTCCACGATCCCGCCGGTCATCCTACTGGCGCAGAAGGTCCGTGACCCACTGTTCGATCCCGGTGCCGGGCAGCAGGAACGCGTCGTGTCCGCAGGGGGCGTGGACCTCCCGGTAGAGAGCGCCGGGGATCGCGCGCGCGATCCGCTGCATCCCCGCGGCGGGGAACAACCGGTCGGTGTCGATGCCGACGGCGAGGGTGCGGGCGGAGATGCGCGCCAGGGCCCGGTCCGCGCCGCCGCGGTCACGGCCCACGTCGTGGGTGCTCATCGCCTCCACCAGGCGCACGTAGGAGTTGGCGTCGAAGCGCGCGGCCAGTTTGTGGGCGTGATGATCCAGGTAGCTGGTGACCTGATGCCGTCCCCCGCGCAGCGGGTCGTCGGTGGGGTCCTGGGCGGCATGACCGAAACGGGATTCGAGTTCGGCGGCGGTGCGGTAGGTGGTGTGGGCGATGCGGCGGGCCAGTCCGAGGCCCCGGTGCGGGCCCTGTCCGTCCGGTCGGGCGTAGTAGTCGCCGTCGAGGAATCCCGGATCGGTGCGGATGGCGGCCAGCTGGGCGCTGTTCCACGCGATCTGGTCGGCGGTGGCAGCCGCGCCGGAGGCGATCACGGCAAGGCGCTCAACCTGTTGCGGCGCGGTGATCGCCCATTCCAGGGCACGCATCCCTCCCATGGATCCGCCGATGACGAGCGCCCAGCGGCGGATCCCCAACCGCGACTGCAGCGCCTGCTCGGCGCGGACCTGATCGCGGACGGTGAGTCGCGGGAACCGGGATCCCCAGGGGCGGCCGTCCGGCGCGTCGCTGGACGGGCCGGTGCTGCCCTGGCAGCCCCCGAGGACGTTAGGGGCGACGATGAACCAGCGGTCGGTGTCGAGGGGGCGGCCTGGCCCGACCAGGTGCTCCCACCATCCGGGAGTCGGGTGCTCCGCCGTCGCCTCCCCTGCGACGTGGGAGTCACCGGTCAGCGCATGCAACACCAGGATCGCGTTGTCCCCGGAGGGGGTGGGCCGTCCCCAGGTCTCGTAGGCCAGGCACACCGCCGGCAGGTGCTCCCCACTGTCGAGGTGCTGCGGTCCGAGGTCCGCGAAGCGGCGGCGCCCGATCCCCCGTGCGGGGGTCCAGGCCCCGCTCGCGGGCAGGAGGTCGGGTGCTGCCACCAGGGCTGTCATCGACTGTCTCCTCTCCGCCGGACGGCGCGGCCCTCAGGGGTCCACGGTGGCGCGATCTGCACGGCCGTGAGCTGTGCGAGACAGAGTGCCAGAGGGTGCAGCGGGTCCACAGCCAGCACCTGGGTGACGAGCTCGTGACAGCGGTGGAATCGGTGGTTCCACCACTCCAGCATCGCCAACACGGCGGCGCTCTCGACCCATCCGGTCCCCACCTCCACGGGGACCTCGCCGAGGTCCGCGGGGTCGACGGCCCGAACCATCGCCTCGAGTGCCCGGAACCACTCGCCACCAGGGCGGATGCTGCGGGAAGGGCGACGGGTCAGAGCCTTGCCGGTGCCGGCGACGGCGACGGGTCGGCCGGTGGAGCGGCCGCTCATGAGGCGCCGCAGCAGCAGGTCCGGTGCCTCCGGATCGGACAGACTCCACCACAGTTCGGCGAGGTGTTCACACGCCGTCATGAGCTGTTCCTCGGAGCGGCCGTTCGCTCCCAGGACGGCGATCGCCGCGCGCGCCCGATCCCAGCACTGCTCCACCGGAGGCAGCGGCTGGGGCGGCTGACAGCTCAGGGCGCGGCGCACCCGGTCCCGCAGGCGCTGCCGGGCGGCACCGTCGGCGCGCGGGATCGGGTCCCCGCGAGTGACGGCCTGGGCCATGACACGGGTGGTGTCGAGGTCGGCGAGGGCCACCAGCGGGCCGACGGCCAGGTCGATCTCCCCGACGACACCGTCGACGGGATCGGCGAGCACCTCGCGGGCGCGTCCCCCGGAGACCACCCACACGGTGGGCACATCGAAGGGCTCGGGCACCTGGGCGAGGGCGGCCATGTGCACGCGCGCAGCCGCGGCGAGACCGGCCTCCTCCACGAGCGCATGCCCCCCGAGCACTCCGTCGTCGGGCGTAGGCACTGGACCCACCGGACCCTCAGGGGCCCGCACCCCGCCATCCGGCGCAGCGGCCTCCGGCGCGTGGGTGATCGGGTCATCGACGATCGGGGCCTCCCCGTCGCCCAGCAGGACGAGGCCGAACGCACCATCGCACCCGTTGTCCCGCAGGGACCAGAGCAACCGGTCCATGCCGGTGCCCTCAGGGTCGTCCAGGGTGTCAACGAGGTCGATCCGAGCCGAGACGATCACTTCGCGCCGGCCGCGGTGGCCGATGAGCATGAGGGAGTCCCGCGGGACGTCCTGCAGCATCAGCCGCGCCAGGGCGAGCATCTCCGCGGGATCGTGAGGGCAGAAGGTGGACGGGGAACCGGAACGAGACGGTGTTGTCGAGGTCATGCCCCGAGCCTCCCGGGATCGGGGCCGCCGCGGGGCTGCTGATCCGCTGCAGTGGAGAACCCCGACCTGGGGAGGAAACCTCCGTGCGTCCGTGGGACGATCGGCTGACACGCCCCGACCGTCAGGAGTGCACGTGACCCCCTCCGCGCCCATCGCCGGTGACCCCGACCGTCGTCTCCTGGACCTTCTGCCCCGCGTGCTGGACGCGGCACTCGACCGGCGCCGGATGGAGCTGGAACGACTCGCCCCGGAATCCGCGGAACTGCCGCGGATCCTGGCGGCCTACCTCGAGGGCGGCAAACTGCTGCGCCCCCGTTTCGTGCTGTGGGCGGCCGAGTGCGCTCGGTCTGTCGACGAGGCCCTGCTCACCTCCGTGGCGACGGCGGGGGCCGCGGTGGAGCTGGTGCAGGCGGCGGCGCTGCTCCATGACGACGTCATCGACAACTCGCCCATGCGGCGCGGTCGCCCGGCGGTGCACGTCGCGGCCGCGCAGCAGCATCGTCGAGCGGGGCTGTCCGGCGACCCGGTGCGCTTCGGGGAAGCGGTGGCGATCATCCTGGGCGACCTCGCTCTGAGCTGGGCCGAGCAGCTGGCAGCCCCGGTGCTGGCCGAGCATCCGGCAGCGCGCCCCGAGTTCGACGCCCTGCGCACCGAGGTCATGGCCGGTCAGCACCTTGACATGCTCCACCAGGCCGGGGGTTTCCTCTCCCCCGCCGACCCGGTGGACGCGGCCCGCACCGTCATCCGCTGGAAGACCGTCTCCTACACCGTGCATCGGCCGCTGCGGATCGGGGCGCGCCTGGCCGGTGCCGACGATGAGCTGCTGCAGCTGCTCGATGAGGTCGCCGTGCCCGTCGGCACCGCCTTCCAGCTGCGCGACGATCTGCTCTCGGTGGTCGGGGACCCGGCGGACACCGGCAAACCCGTGGGCGGGGATGTGACGGAGGGCAAGCGCACCGTGGTGCTGGAACTGGCGCGCACCCGTGCCGATGAGCGTCAGAGGACGGCGCTCGAGGCCGCCGTCGGTCGCCAGGACGCGACACCCGGGCAGGTGCAGGACGCCCTGGCCGTCCTGCGGGCGACCGGAGCGGTCGCCGAGGTCGTCGCCGAGGTCGAGAGCCACGCTCAGCGGGCCCGGGATCGGCTGTACGCCTCCGACGCGGTGCGCGCCGAGGGCCGGGAGGGTCTGCTGGCTCTGATCGACCGCGCGACCGACGTGGGATTCGCGCGGGCGCGCTGAGTCACCGCGGGGTCACCGCAGGTCTGGTCGGACAGGCCGCGCGGAACGGTGCCGCGCAGGATCGGACAGCGGGACGACTCAGAGAGCCAGCGCCTGCGCGCGTCGCCGCACTTCGCCGCGCTGCCCCTGTCGCAGCTGGTCCACCGGCCGCCCCGGAAGGGTCTCGTCCTCGGTGAACAGCCATTCGAGCAGTTCCACGTCGTCGAACCCGCCGTCGCGCAGCACGGTGATGGTGCCCGCCAGATGCGGGATGATCTCGCCGTCGGCGAGGAACTCCGCGGGGATCGATCGGACGACGGGGTCCCCGCGGCGCACCGCCACCAGTTGCCCCTCGTCGATCAGACGCCGCACCCGCGAGGCGTCAACGTTCAGCCGCTCCGCCGCGTCGGGGAGGGTCAACCAGTCGGTGATCAGTGCGTCGAGTCGGTCCACGGCACCAGAGTGGCACGGCCCGCGCCGCGGGGGCCACTCGACCGCGCGGCCTGACCGTTCGGGGACGATGCGCCGCGCCGGGCGTGTCGCTGCCACCCTGGGCGCGCCTGTCTGCGTAGCCTCCGGAGGGTGAGCTCGGCGACGACTTCCCCCGCCGTGGGCCAGCTCCTCGACCACCGCTATCGGGTCGAGGAGCTGATCGCGCGCGGCGGCATGGCGTCAGTGCATCGTGGCGTCGACGAGCGTCTCGGCCGGCCCGTGGCGCTGAAGATCATGCACCCGCACCTCGCCGACGACGAGTCCTTCCGCACCCGCTTCTTCCGGGAGGCCCACAGTGCGGCCCGCCTCGCGCACCCCCACGTCGTGCCGGTGTACGACCAGGGAGAGGACGGCGGCCAGGTGTACCTGGCGATGCAGCTGATCGAGGGCGGGACCCTGCGTGACCTCCTGCGGGAGCGTGCGCCCCTCACGATCCGCACCTCCCTGGAACTGGCCGCGCAGATCCTGGAGGCCCTCGGCGCCGCGCACCGCGCCGGCATCATCCACCGGGATGTGAAACCCGAAAACGTCCTGCTGGAGCACACCGGCGCCGGCCCGCTGGACCGCACCCCCGGCGCGAAGGTCGCCGACTTCGGCCTCGCTCGCGCGATCGGCGCGGCGACCGCGTCCTCCACCGGGACGCTGCTCGGCACCGTCGCCTACGTCAGCCCGGAGACCATCACCCGCGGCTCCACCGACGAACGCAGCGACCTGTACTCCCTGGGCGTGGTGCTGTTCGAGATGCTCACCGGCACCCAGCCCTTCGTCGGCGAGCAGCCCGTGCATGTGGCCTTCCAGCACGTGCACGAGGACATCCCGGCGCCGTCCTCGCGCATCTCCACCATCCCCGCCGGCGTCGATGCGCTGGTCACCTGGGCCGCGGCCCGCCGTCCGGATTCCCGCCCCGTGTCAGCGGAGGCACTGCTGTCGGCGGTACGGGAACAGCTGGCCGACCTCCCCGCCCGGGTGCTGGACGCGATCCCTGCACCCCGCACCGACGCCGACACCCAGGACGTCCCCCGCGTCACTGCCCTGCTCGACGTCGACCCCGCCCGCGCCTCGGACGATCCCCCCGCCACCCCGACAGAGGCCGCCGCGCCCCGTCCCCCGCGCCGGTTCCTCACCCCGACCCCGCGCACGGTCGCTGACGAGGACCGCGAGGATCCGGGCACCAGTGCCCGCACCGTGGCGATGGCCGTTCCCCGGGCTCCGCGGGCGCGCCATGGGAAGCGTCGCCGTTCCTCCTCCCCGTGGATGCGCGGCGCCGCGGTCGCCGCCGTGCTGGCTCTCACCGGGACCGGTGCCGCCCAGGGCGCCGACTGGTACCTCGGCGTCGGGCCCGGTGCCGATCGCACCGTGCCGGTGCTCGCCGGCACCACCCTGGACGATGCCGAGGCCGCCCTCTCCTCCCAGGACCTCACCGCCCGCACCGAGGAGCGGTTCAGCTCCACCGTCCCCGCCGGCCATGTCGTCAGCGTCTCCCCCGCCCCCGGCTCCACCGTCAAGAAGGACACCCCGGTGCTGCTGGTGGTCTCCCGCGGGGTGGAGACCTTCCCCGTGCCGGACGTGACCGGGGCGTCCCTGGAGGACGCCCGCGCGCGCGTGGCCGAGGCCGGGTTGACACTGGTCGAGGACGACCCGGAGTTCTCCGAGACCGTGCCCGAGGGTGAGGTCATCCGCCAGGAGGCCGCCGCTGAACGCCTCCCCTCCGGAGGGGAGGTCCACGTCGTCCTCTCCCGCGGACGCGTGGCCCTCGACGTGCCCGACACGCGCGGGCGCACCCGCGGGCAGGCCATCGCCCTGATCGAGAAGCAGGGCCTCAGGGCCGAAGTGGTCGAGGCGCACAGCGCCTCCACCCCGAAGGGTGCCGTCGCCTCACAGAAGCCGACCTCCGGCACCCTCCACCGAGGGGACACGGTGAGGATCGTCGTCTCCCTGGGGCCGGAGATGGTGACCGTGCCGAACGTGTTCCAGAAACCGGAGGCCGAGGCGGTGGCGGCGCTGAAGAACGCCGGGCTCACTCCGAAGGTGGTGCACGACAAGGGCACCCCGGCCTTCGGCCTGGTCTACCAGCAGGACACCGCCGGAGGGACCAGCGTGCCCAAGGGCAGCACTGTCCTTCTGCACGTGTTCTGAGGCCGACGGGTCACCCGCCGCCTCACCGCCGGCCCGGACCTCAGTGCTGGTCCAGCGCCTCCGCCACCAGGAACGCGAGTTCCAGCGACTGCTGGTGGTTCAGACGCGGATCCACCAACGTCTCGTACCGCTGCTCCAGGGCGGCCTCGTCGATCTCCCCGGTGCCGCCGAGCACCTCGGTGACGTCATCCCCGGTCATCTCCATGTGCAGGCCCGCTGGCACGGTGCCCAGCTCCCGGTGCACCTCGAAGAACCCGCGGACCTCATCGAGGATGTCGGTGAAGCGGCGGGTCTTGTACCCGTTGGAGGCGGTGATGGTGTTGCCGTGCATCGGGTCGGTCACCCAGGCGACCTGCGCCCCGGCATCGCGCACGCCCTCGACGAGCGCCGGCAGGCGGTCGCGGATCCGCTCCGCCCCCATCCGCGTGATGAAGGTGAGCCGGCCCGGTTCGCGGTCCGGGTCGAGCCGGTCGATGAGCCGCAGCGCATCGTCGACCGTGGCCGACGGGCCGAGCTTCACACCGATGGGGTTGCGCACCTGCGACAGGAACTCCACGTGCGCCCCGTCGAGCTGGCGGGTGCGCTCGCCGATCCACAGGAAATGCCCCGAGCAGTCGTAGATCTCCCCGGTGCGCGAGTCGATCCGCGACAGCGCCTCCTCGTAGTCGAGCAGCAGCGCCTCATGCGCCGCGTAGAACTCCACCACCCGGATGGCATCGAAGTCCGCCCCGCAGGCGTCCATGAACCGCAGCGCCTTGTCGATCTGACCGGCGAGCTGCTCGTACCGGTCGTAACCGGGGCCGGAGATGAATCCCTTGTTCCAGGCGTGGACCTCGCGCAGGTCCGCGAAGCCACCGCTGGTGAAGGCCCGCAGCAGATTGAGGGTCTGTGCGCTGGTGGTGTACATCCGCCACAACCGCTCGGGATCGGGGCGGCGGGCCTCCTCGGTGAACGCGAATCCGTTGACGCCGTCCCCGCGGTACGTCGGCAGGGTGAGGCCGTCGCGGGTCTCGGTGTCGGAGGACCGTGGCTTGGCGAACTGGCCCGCCATACGACCCATCTTGATCACCGGCAACGACGCACCGTAGGTGAGCACCGCCGCCATCTGCAGGATGGTGCGGATCTTGTTGCGGATCCGGTCGGCGGTGGAATCCGCGAAGGTCTCGGCGCAGTCGCCGCCCTGGAGCAGGAACGCCTCGCCGCGCGCTGCCGCCGCCAGACGCTCGCGTAGCACGTCGACCTCACCGGCGAACACCAGGGGCGGGGCGGTGCGCAGTTCGGAGAACACCCGGGCCCGCTCCTGTTCGTCGGGCCACGTGGGCTGCTGCACACGCGGCAGCTCCCGCCAGGAGGACAGGGCCTCCAGGCCGGCGTTGGACGACGAGAGGGCGAACTCGTGGGCGCGAGCGGGCGCACCGGGGCTGTGGACAGTCACCCCTCCAGATTACGGAATCCGAGGCGCGGGGGACGGTCGGGTCCGCCGTGCGGGAGGGGGGAGGCGGCGCGGATCACGTGGACGGCTGCTGGGGACCCGTCTGCCGCTGGGCGAGCTCACGTTTGGCGTCGGCGGCGAACCGATCGACCTGCTCCTGCCCGGAGAGCGCCGCGATCCGCCCCATCAGGGCGTCGGTCACAGCGCGGTACTGCTGCGCCTCCGGCAGCTGCGCCAACCCGGGCACCAGGTCCCGCGCCCGGACGGGATCACCCACCCGCACCTGGATGCGCGGGGAGAGCCGCGGGATCACGCGGCCACCGCGATGCGCCTCGAAGGTGCCGACCATGCCGACGGGGACGATCGGGCAGTCCACCGCGAGCGCCAGCCGTGCCACTCCGGTCTTCCCCCGGTACAGGCGACCATCGGGACTGCGGGTGCCCTCCGGATAGATGCCCAGCACCTGCCCTTTCCGCAGGATCGCCAGTCCCGTCTCGATCGCCGCCTGGGAGGCGGAGCCGCCGGAGCGTTCCACCGGCATCACCCGCAGGGAGCGCAAGAGCATGCCCAGCGCACGGTTGGCGAGGGAGCCCCCGGAGAACATCTCCGCCTTCGCCAGGAAGTGCACGCTGCGGCCCACGAGCGCCGGCATCACCACGGTGTCGGCGATCCCCAGGTGGTTGCTGGCGACGATCACGGCGCCGGTGCGCGGGAGTTTCCCGGCGCCCTCGATCCGAGGCCGCCACACCACCTGCAGCACAGTGCGGACGACGGGCTTGGCGATCTCGTAGAGCATGGCTCCTCGTTGACGACGGAGTGACCGGGTCTCCCACCCGGGTGCGACCATGAGAGCCATGACCTTCAGCGAACTCTCCCGTCCCTGGCGAGGCGCCGCCCACCCTAGCCCACGGGGCGCCGTCGTCCTCCTCCACGGGTTCACCGCAAGCCCGCAGAGCGTCCGCCCCTGGGCCGAAGCCCTGGACGCCCGCGGCTGGGACGTCACCGTGCCGCTGTTACCGGGGCACGCCACCGACGAGCGCGACATGGCTCGCACCGCATGGACGGCATGGTTCGAGACCGCCCGTGAGGCCGTCTCCACCGCCGCCCAGCGCCACGGGACGGTCGGGCTCGGTGGCCTGTCGATGGGGGGTGCACTGGCGCTGGCCTGCGCTGCGGACGCCGACCTCGCCCCACGGATCGGAGCGCTGGCCCTGGTGAATCCCGCCGTCGCTCTCATGCACCGGTGGCAGGACGCCCTGGCCCCGGCCCTCGCGCTGCTGCCGGTCTCCCTGCCCGCGATCGCCGGCGACATCGGCCGCCCCGGGCTGCGGGAGGAGGCATATGCGCGCACCCCTCTGCGAGCCGTGGGACAGCTCCACCGTCTGCAGCGGCACACACTCGCCCACCTCGGTGAGGTCACCGCACCGCTGCTGCTGGCCACCTCCACCGTGGACCATGTGGTGCCGGTGCGCAGCAGCGATCTGATCGCCTCCCGGGTGCGCGGCCCGGTCGAGCGGCTGCCGCTCACTCGCAGCTACCACGTCGCCACTCTCGATGAGGATGCCGACCTCATCGCGCAGGCCACCGACCGGCACCTCGCCCGCTACCTCGAGGTCTCCGGTGACACGGGCTCAGACGGGGGCTCACGGTGACCGGCGTGGACCGGCCCGGGGACGGGCACGGTCACGCCCCGGGGGATCGGCGTGATCCTGTGCCCGGGGACACCGCGGACGAGGACGCCCTTCCCGGGGACTTCGTGCCACCGGATCCGCCGATGCCGTCGCTGGAGGGTCCTCTCGCCTGGTCCTGGGGAGCGCTGATCATCGGGCTGCTGGTGGGTCTGCTGGTCCTGGTGGTCCCGACGCTGCCCGGTTGGCTCGGGGTGCTGGGCGGGTTCGCGGCGCTGGCGGGGCTCGTCGGGGCGCTGTGGCAGGTCCCCCGGCGGCGGGTCGACCCGGACGACGACGGTGCTCAGGTCTGATCGCGCACCGATCCGACACCGCACCGGGCTGAGGGCCCACGGAGCCGAGGCGCGCCTCCCCGGGGCGTCCCCCGCGATGCCGGTCAGGCGGGTGTGCGGGCGAGGTCCGCGGCGCCGATCATGCCGGCGTCGTTCCCGGTGCTCGCGAGAACGAAGCGCGGCATCTGCCGGTGCAGCCGGGCGGTGACGTGGGTGGCGAAGCTGTCCCGGGCGGGTTGCAGCAACAGCTCCCCCGCCGCGCTCACCCCGCCACCGACGACGATCACCTCGGGGTCGAGCACCGCGGCGAGGCTGGCGGTGCCCACCCCCAGCCAGTGGCCGAGGTCGGCCAGCAGGCTGATGCATCCGGCATCACCCTGCTGAGCGAGGCGGGTGACGAGCGGGCCGTCCACACCGGAGGGGTCCCCGCCCGCCTCGGAGCGGAGCGCCTCGAGGGTCGGATCTCCCGCGCGCAGTCGACGGCGGGCAGCCTTCACCAGTGCCCGACCGGAGGTGTACTGCTCCAGGCAGCCGCGGTTGCCGCATCCGCACCACTGGCCGTCCGGGACGGCGGTCACATGCGCGACCTCCGCCGCGAATCCGCCGGAACCGCGCAGCAGACGACCGTCATGGACCACTGCGCCGCCGAGGCCGGTGCCGACGGTGAGCATGAGCATATGGTCGGCCTCACGGGCGGCACCGAAACGGAACTCGGCCCAGCCGGCGGCATTGGCGTCGTTCTCCACCACCACGGGCAGACCGGTGAGGGCCTCGAGTTCATCCGCCAGGGGCCGGTGGCGCCAGGCGAGGTTCGCCGCGAACACCACGGTCCGACGGCGGGCATCGACGAATCCGGCGGCCCCCACGCCGATGGCTCCGACGACGCGGCCCTGCCGCAGTTCGGTGACGGCATCGGCCACGGCGGCCTCGATCAGCTCCGGATCGGTCGCCGGGGTGGTGCGTTGCGCACGCGCGAGCAGTCGGCCGTCCTCGTCCACCAGGCCCGCAGCGATCTTCGTCCCGCCGATGTCCACACCGATCGCGAGCATGTTCGTCCCTTCTCCTGCCCGGTCACCCCACGCCACCGGGGTGCCGCGCCCCACTCTACGGGCGGTCCTCCCGTAGGATCGACGAGACCGCTCCGCCACGGCCACGGCGGACCACCGGCCCGCCCCGGGCCACCCGGAATCAGGTCGAAGGAGATCGCGTGAAACTGTTCGGGACGCCCGCCCGCCACACCGCCGCGCCGCACGAGAACACCACCGACCTGCTGCTGGATCGTCACCGCGCTCACCCCGACATCCCCCTGGTCGAGCTGCGCGGCTCCTCCCCGACCGACTGGACGGCGGTCAGCTCCGAGGAGTTCCTGGATCAGGTGCGCGCCCTGGCGAAGGGTCTGATCGCCTCGGGCCTGCGCAGCGGTGACGTACTGGCGATCATGTCCCGCACCCGCTACGAGTGGGCGCTGGTCGACTGGGCGGTGTGGTTCGCGGGCGGCATCTCCGTACCGATCTACGAGACCAGCTCGCCCTCCCAGATGGCGTGGATCGCCTCCGACAGCGGCGCCCGCTTCGCCGTGGTCGAGACCCGCCGCCATGCCGAGGATCTCGCCTCGGTGAAGGACGAGACCCCGGCACTGGAGACCATCTGGGAAATCGACGGTGGGGACCTCGACACCCTGCGCGAGGCAGGCCGCGACATCGACGATGAGACGCTCGAGCGGGCGCGGACCTCTCGTCGTCTGGAGGATGTCGCCACCATCATCTACACCTCCGGCACCACGGGCCGCCCCAAGGGGGCGGAGCTCACGCACTCGAACTTCGTGCGCACCATCCGCTCCGCCGGGGAGGAGCTGGTCCCCCGGGTCATCCCGCCGGGCTCCCGCGGGCTGATGTTCCTGCCGCTGGCGCACGTGTTCGCCCGCATGATCACCGTGCTGACGTTCTCGGCCGGGGTGACCACCGCCTTCACCCCCGATACGAAGAACCTGGTGGAGGACCTGCAGAGCTTCCACCCCACCTTCCTCCTCGCCGTGCCACGGGTGTTCGAGAAGGTGTACAACGCCGCCGAGCAGAAGGCCGAGGCCGGTGGCAAGGGCAAGATCTTCGCGCGCGCCGCGGAGACCGCCATCCGGTATTCGGAGGCGCTCGACGATGACCGGATCCCCCTGGCGCTGCGACTGCAGCACGCCCTCTTCGACCGCCTCGTCTACGCGAAGCTGCGCGCCACCATGGGCGGTCAGGTCACCTGGGCCGTCTCCGGCGGGGCTCCGCTCGGATCGCGCCTGGCGCACTTCTTCCGCGGGGTGGGGGTGACCATCCTCGAGGGATACGGGCTCACGGAGACCACCGCCCCAGTGTGTGTGAACATCCCCGGCAAGGTGAAGATCGGCACCGTCGGCCCGCCGTTGCCGGGCGTCACGGTCGCGATCGACGAGACCGGGGAGATCCTGGTCAAGGGCGTGAACGTGTTCTCCGGCTACCACGGCAACCCGGAGGCCACGGCGGAGGCGCTGCGTGACGGGTGGTTCCGCACCGGAGATGTCGGTTCCCTCGACGACGACGGCTATCTGCGCATCACCGGGCGCTCCAAGGAGCTGATCGTCACCGCCGGTGGCAAGAACGTCTCCCCCGCCCAGTTGGAGGACCAGCTGCGCGCCCACCCGCTGGTGGGCCAGTGCATGGTGGTCGGTGATCAGCGTCCCTTCGTCGCCGCGATCGTCACCCTCGATCCGGAGATGCTTCCGACGTGGCTGTCGAACCGCGGCCTGCCGGCCATGGATGTGGCGCAGGCCGCCCACGATGAGAAGGTCATCGCAGCGGTCCAGGAGGCCGTCGATGCCGCGAACACCTCGGTGTCCCGCGCGGAGTCGATCCGCAAGTTCGTGATCATCGAGGACGACTTCACCGAGGAGAACGGGTACCTCACCCCCTCGATGAAGCTGAAGCGGAATGTCGTGGTGAAGGATTACGCGGACGTCATCGAGGAGATCTACTCCACGTCCCCCGCCCAGCGGTGATCGGTGCCGCAGGTCAGCGTCGTGGAGCGGTGAACGGCCACACGCTTCGGATGTCAGCCCCCGTGCCTACCCTGGCGCGGTGACCACCGCTCGACGCCCGCAGCTGTCCTTCGAGGACCTCGGCACGCCTCTCGCCGAAGCTGACCTGGTGGTGGTGGACCTCGAGACGACCGGCACGGATCCGCAGGCCGATGCGATCACCGAGATCGGTGCGGTGCGGGTGCGCGGCGGTGAGGTGATCGGGGAGTTCCGCACCTTCGTCGATCCGCAGCGGCCGATCCCGGCATACATCGCGTTGCTCACGGGCATCAGCGACGCCACGGTGCGCGACGCCCCCCGCATCGACGTCGCCCTGCCGATGTTCCTCGACTTCGCGCGCGGTGCCGCGTTCGTCGCTCACAACGCCCGCTTCGACATGGGGTTCCTGCGGGCCGCGGCGGCGCGTCTGGACGAACCGTGGCCCCGTGCCGAGGTGATCGACACCCTCGCCCTCGCCCGTCGGGCCTTCCCCCGGGGGGAGGTGCGCGACCACCGCCTGGGCACCCTCGCCGCGCATGTCGGCGCCACCACCTCTCCGGAGCATCGGGCCCTGGCCGACGCCCGCGCCACCGTCGATGTGCTCCACGCACTCATCGAACGGCTGGGTCCGGCGGCCGCCACGGTCGAGGACCTCGCCTCGGCCCATCGCCGGGTGGCACCGGTGCAGCTGCGCAAGAAACATCTGGCGGCGTCGGTGCCCTCTGCCCCGGGGGTGTACCAGTTCCTCGATGCCGGCGGGTCGGTGCTGTACGTCGGCACCAGCCGTGATCTGCGCTCCCGGGTGCGCACCTACTTCACTGCCGCCGAGACCCGCCGCAAGGTCCTCGACATGCTGCCCCGCGCCGAGGAGATCCGCACCATCGTGTGCGAGACCGCCACCGAGGCCGCGGTGCGGGAGCTGAGGATCATCGCCGAAGAGCAACCCCCGGCGAACCGCCACGGGCTGCGACCGGAGAAGGCTCTGTGGCTGCGTCTGGGGCCGCGCGGAGAAGGACTGCGCGCGGTGCGCCTGGCCCGCGATGAGTCCGACGGTTCCGCCCACATCGGCCCGCTGCGGTCCCGGCATGAGGTCGAGCCGCTGCGGGGACTGTTGATGGACGCGGTGCTCGCCGACCGCGCCCGCGCCGGTGGGGACCACCGGCAGGCGCTGCGCCGGATCATGGTGGAGGACCCCACTCCCCTGCTGCGCACGAGCGCCTCCCGTCTGCGCGCTCTCGCGGAGGCCGGCCGCTACGAGGACGCGTCCGCCCTGCGCGACCGTGTCGAGATGTTCCTGCGCGCCGCCCACCGGGCCTCGCGTCTACGCGCCCTGGCGGCGGTCCCGCTGCTGGTGGCAGCGCGGCCCGCCCGCCTGATCGGGGGCCTGCCCGGCTGGGAACTGCTGGCGATCCGTCACGGCCTGTTCGCCGGAACCCATGTGGTGCACCGCACTGCCGATCCGGTCGCGGCCGCCCGCGCCCTGGCCCGGGAGAGCGAGGCCTCGGCGGCCGCACCCGCTCCCCTGTGCCAGGGACACCACCAGGAGAGCGAGATCCTCCTGGAGTGGCTCGGATCGGAGGGCGTGCGGCTGGTCGTCGTCGATGGGGAGTGGGCGGTGCCGCGGCACGCGCAGTTCACCGTGGAGGCGCTGCAGCGGGCCTATGAGCGGGGGCAGGGCCCGTGGGAACGCGGGCAGTAGGCTGGGGTCATCCCGCCCGACTCAGGAGGTCGCCCCATGATCACCGCCATCGTCTCCATCCAGGTCGAGCCCTCCCGTATCCCGGAGGTCGCCGCGGCGGTGGTGGATCTGCCGGGGATCTCCCGGGTGTGGTCCGTGACGGGTGATGTCGATCTGATCGCGGTGGCGGAGGTCCGCCGCCACGAGGATCTCGCCGAGGTGATCGCCGACCGGCTCAGCAAGGTCGAGGGCATCCTCGACACCACCACGAACATCGCCTTCAAGACGTACTCGTCCCAGGATCTCGACGTCGCCTTCGACCTCGGCAACGACTCCTGATCCCGCCCGGCCCGCCGCTTCTCAGGCCTGCGAGGAGGCCTCGATCCAGCGGGTGAGCAGGCGGTCCCCGGCACCGGAGTCGATCGCCGCAGCCCCCTCGGCGACAGCGCCCCGCAGCCGCTCCACCAGAGACGGGACCTCAGCGCTCGAGGGGAGCCCGCCCTCAGCCGCCTCCTGAGAGGCGATGCCGTCGTGCGCGACGATACCGGCGGCGGCGTTGAGCAGCACGGCATCGCGCACCGCTCCGGTCCGGCCGGCCAGCAGATCCCGGACGACCTGAGCGTTCTCCTCAGCGGTCCCTCCGCGCAGCGCCTCCAGGGGGCTGCGCTGCAGCCCCAGGTCCGTCTCGGGGTCGAGCACGGTGTGGCTCACCGTCCCTCCGCGGACCTCCCACACGTCGCTGGCCGCGGCCACACTCAACTCGTCGAGGCCGTCCTGCCCGCGGAACACCAGCGCGGAGGTGCCACGGGAGGCGAAGACCTCCGCCACGATCGGCGCCAGCGGCGCGGCGGCCACACCGACGGCACCGGCGCGGGGCCGTCCCGGGTTGGTGATCGGACCGAGCACGTTGAACACCGTGGGCACACCGAGTCCCTTGCGGGCCTCCGCCGCGAACCGCATGGACGGGTGGAACACCTGGGCGAAGGCGAAGGTGATGCCCACCTGCTCGACCATGCGGGCGACGGCGTCGACCTCGAGATCCAGGCGCACCCCGAGAGCCTCCAGCACATCCGCCGAACCGGACTTCGAACTCGAGGCCCGGTTGCCGTGCTTGACCACCCGGCGGCCGGTCGCGGCGATCACCAGCGAGGCCATGGTGGAGATGTTGACGGTCTGGGCCATGTCCCCACCGGTGCCGACGATGTCGACGGCATGACGATCGACGGGCAACCGGCGGGCATGGCCGATCATCGCGTCCGCGAAGGCAGCGAGCTCCCGCGGGACGACGCCCTTGGCGCTGAGTGCCACGAGGAATCCGGCCAGAGCGATCGACGGCGCCGCACCGTCCATCACCTCTTCCATGGCCCAGGCGGCCTCCTCGGCGGTGAGATCACGACCCGCCAGCAACGAGGCGGTCAGGGACGGGAAGGACCGGGGACGCTCAGTCATATCCCGATCATCGCACTGTGCGGAGGTCCCGCGCCGCGCCGCCCACCCGGAGTGCACAGGACGAACGCGTCGTCACCCCTCTGTCGCCGCATCACCCCTCTGTCGCCGCTCGGCAGGGGCGACGGGAGGGCGGGGGCGGGCCCGTCCGGAAACTCGGCCGGGTCGCTCGGGGCGCTCCCGGTGGCGGCCGTGTCCCGGTTCGTGACGCGGCGTCAGGGGGGATATGCTGGCCCGGTCCGCCGGGCAGTGCCCGGCGGTGCCCCGACAGTGTCGTGCGCCGGGGCACCGCCCCTGATCACACGACATAATGGTGACGTGACTACTGCGACCCTGCCCCAGAGCTCCGCTCCCGCCGTCGGCCGCCCCAACGCCACGCAGATCGGCACGCTGGTCTGGTTGTCCAGCGAGCTGATGTTCTTCGGCGCGCTGTTCGCGATGTTCTTCACGCTGCACTCGATGGTGCCGGACGTGTTCCTCGAGGGCGGTTCGCATTTCCGCCACGGCTTCGCCCTGCTGAACACCGTGATCCTGGTGCTCAGCTCCTTCACCTGCCAGATGGGTGTGTGGGCCGCGGAGGGGCACTTCCCGTGGACCGGCCACATCGCACCGCGCAAGTCCCGCACCGGCAGCATCTTCAACATCGCAGGCTGGGGCATGGTCGAGTGGTACACCCTGACCTTCCTCATGGGCGCGGTGTTCGTCGCCGGCCAGGCCACGGAGTACACCGAGCTGGTGCACGCGGGCGTGACGATGTCGTCCTCGCCCTTCGGCTCGATCTTCTACCTCTCCACCGGCTTCCACGGCCTGCACGTGCTCGGCGGCCTCATCGCCTTCCTGTTCGTGCTCGCCCGTGCGTTCTCGGCGCAGCGCTTCACGCAGCATGAGCAGGTCGCGGCGATCTGCATCTCCTACTACTGGCACTTCGTCGATGTGGTGTGGATCGTGCTGTTCTTCGTCGTCTATCTGATGGATCCCGTCTTCAAGGGCGCTCCGATGAACTGGGCGATCTTCTGATCCCCGGTCCCGGCGCCGCTCTCTCACCCCCGTCCTCCTCCCTCCACGAATCGAGGTCCGACCCGTGAAGGCACTGTCCGCTCACCGCCATCACCCGATGGCCTACCTGGTGATCCTGTTGATCGCCCTGGTGGCCACGGGCGGCCTGTATGCGGCGTTCCAGCCGCGGCCCGCCCAGGCCGAGGAGTACTCGGCGCAGGACGTCGAGGCCGGCCGCGCCCTGTTCCTGGCCAACTGCGCCACGTGCCACGGCACCGAGGCCACGGGTCTGCGGGACTCCGACGGCAACACGATCGGCCCGTCCCTGGTCGGCGTGGGTGCCGCCGCCGTCGACTTCCAGGTCGGCACCGGTCGTATGCCGATGCAGGCCTCCGGCGCGCAGGCCGCGCGGAAGCCCCCGCAGATGAACGAGGAGCAGACCCGCCAGCTCGCCGCCTACGTGGCCTCCCTGGCCCCCGGCCCGAGCGTCCCGGCCGAGGAGTACCTCTCCGGCGGTGATCCCGCCAAGGGAGGCGAGATCTTCCGCGTCAACTGCGCCATGTGCCACAACGCCGCCGGTGCCGGTGGCGCCCTGACCCGCGGCAAGTACGCGCCGCCGGTCGTGGGCCTCGAGCCCAGGCACGTGTACGAGGCGATGGTGACCGGCCCGCAGAACATGCCGGTGTTCGACGATTCCAATCTCTCCCCGGAGGACAAGCGCGACGTGATCGCCTACCTGAACTCGCTGGAGGAGAACGGCTCCCCCGGTGGTCTGTCGCTGGGCTCCCTGGGCCCGGTCACCGAGGGCCTGTACGCCTGGACCATCATCCTGACCCTTCTCATGGGGACCGCGTTCTGGCTGGGGGCGAAGGCCAAGTGAGCACTCAGCGTCAGCAGCACCACCGCAACCTGGACGGCAGCGCCCCGCGCCGCGGTGTGAGCACCATCCAGGCGCCCGAGGGCGGTGGCTTCCCCAACCCAGGTCTGCCCCCGCACGAGCACCGTCAGGCCGATCACGACCCGCGTGCCGCCAAGCGCGCCGAGCGGATCGTCGCCGCGATGTTCCTGCTCTCCCTGCTGGGCACGATCCTGTTCATCGCCTCGTACTTCCTCGTCACGCCCCTGGGCCGCAACCTGTTCGCGCCCTCCGGCACTCTGGCGGCCGTGAAGTGGTCCAACCTGTTCACGGGTCTGGGCCTGGCGATCTCCGTGTTCTTCATCGGTGCGGCCGCCGTGCACTGGGCCAAGACCCTCATGCCCGACGAGGAGATGGTCGAGGAGCGCCACTCCCTCGAGTCCGATGAGGAGGGCAAGCGCGCCGCCGGTCGGATCATCACCGATGGGCTGAAGGAGTCCGGCATCGGGCGTCGCCCGCTGATCGTCGGCTCGATGATCGCGGCCCTGGCCGCCTTGCCGGTGGCCGTGCTCGCCCCGCTGTCGACGCTCGGCCCGCTGCCGGGGAACAAGCTCCACCACACCTTCTGGAAGCAGGGCATGCGCCTGGCGCGTGACGTGGACGGCACCCCGATCCGCGCGGCGGATGTGGCCATGAACTCGATCTTCCACGTCATGCCGGAGGACCTCACCCCGGAGACGGAGCACTACCTCGAGGAGCGCGCCAAGGCGGCCGCGGTGATCGTGCGCATCGACCCGAAGCTCGGGAAGAACGCCGAGAGTCTCGACAACGGGTACGAGGGCATCCTGGCCTTCTCGAAAATCTGCACCCACGTGGGCTGCCCGGTGGCCCTGTACGAGCAGCAGACCCACCACTTGCTGTGCCCGTGCCACCAGTCGACCTTCGACGTCACCGACGGCGCGAAGGTGATCTTCGGCCCGGCGCACCGCCCGCTCCCGCAGCTGCCCATCGAGGTCGACGACGAGGGCTACCTGGTGGCCCGCGGCGACTTCCTCTCCCCGATCGGTCCCAGCTTCTGGGACATCCACAAGGAGAAGTGATCCGCGCATGACGACCCACTCCTCCACCACCCGGCCCGCCACCACCGACGCGGTGGCGCAGCGCCCCACGGGCAGCCGCGCCGTCCGTCTCGGGACCGTCGGCGGGGACTGGCTGGACTCCCGTGTCGGCGGCGCAAGTCTGGTGCGCCACTTCGCGCGGAAGATCTTCCCGGACCACTGGTCCTTCATGTTCGGCGAGGTCGCGCTGTACAGCTTCGTGATCCTGCTGATCTCTGGCGCGTTCCTGACGATGTTCTTCGTCCCCTCCATGGACGAGGTGGAGTACGCCGGGATGTACGAGCCGATGCACGGCGTGCACATGTCGCGGGCCTACGCCTCCACCCTCGACCTATCGTTCGAGGTGAAGGGCGGTCTGCTGTTCCGCCAGATGCACCACTGGGCGGCGCTGGTCTTCATGGTGTCGATCTTCGTGCACATGTTCCGCGTGTTCTTCACCGGTGCGTTCCGCAAGCCGCGAGAGCTGAACTGGCTCGTCGGCTTCGCCCTGATGATCCTCGGCATGGTGGCCGGCTTCTCCGGGTACTCCCTCCCGGATGACGTGCTCTCCGGCAACGGTCTGCGCATCGCCGACGGCCTCATGAAGTCGATCCCGCTGGTGGGCACCTACCTCTCGTTCTTCCTCTTCGGAGGCGAGTTCCCCGGCACCGACATCATCCCGCGCCTGTTCACGATCCACATCCTGATCATCCCGGCGCTGATCCTGGGCCTGATCGCCCTGCACCTGACGATGCTGGTGGCGCACAAGCACACGCACTACCCGGGTCCGGGTCGCACCGACCGGAACGTGGTCGGCTTCCCGCTGTTCCCGGTGTACACCGCGAAGGCCGGTGGCTTCTTCTTCCTGGTCTTCGGCATCATCACGCTGATCTCCGCCACCACAGCGATCAACCCGGTGTGGATTTACGGCCCGTACGACCCCTCCCCGGTGTCGGCCGGTTCGCAGCCCGACTGGTACATGCTCTTCACCGATGGCGGCCTGCGCCTCATCCCGGGCTGGGAGTTCACGATCTTCGGGTACGTGATCTCGCTGAACATGCTGATCCCGCTCATGTACTACGGAGTCTTCCTGGGTGCCCTGGCGCTGTGGCCGTTCCTCGAGGCCTGGGTGACCGGTGACGACCGCGAGCATCACGTTCTGGACCTCCCCTACAACACGCCGGTGCGCACCGCCTTCGGCGTCGCGTGGATCTCCCAGTACCTGATCCTGTGCCTCGCGGCCACCAACGACCTCGTCGCGATCGCACTGAACCTGTCGATCAACGACCTCACCTGGATCTACCGGATCAGCTTCTTCGTGGTTCCGGTGCTGGTCTTCTTCATCACGAAGCGCATCTGTCTGTCGATCCAGCGTCACAAGCGCGATCTGGTGCTGCACGGCGTCGAGACCTCGAAGGTCGTGCGGATGCCCGATGGCGAGATGCTCGAGGTGCACGAGCCGCTCAACGAGTACGACCGCTGGACCCTGGTCAGCCGCGACGATCACCGGCCGCTGGCCGCCGGCAACGGGGTCTCCTCGCTGCGGGCGAAGATGTCGTCCTTCTTCTTCAAGGACCGCATCGAGCCGATCACTCCGGCTGAGCTGCGTGAGGCCCAGGAGCATGCCGCCCACGAGCGTCACCGCATCGACGAGATGCTGGCTCGCGGCGAGGCTCGCGAGCTGCACACCGCGGGACGCCACTGACACCGACTCCCGCCCGCACCGGCGGGCAGGGCTGTCGCACCGAGGGGCCCCGGACCACATGACGGTCCGGGGCTCCTTCCCCATTCCCCCTCCCCCACGTCCCACTGTGAAGGACCTCCGTGACCGTTCCGATCATCCTCACGATCGCCGTCCTGATCGGCGCCTCTGCGGCCCTGTACTCCTCCGTGGGCCACGGCGGCGGATCCGGGTACCTGGCGATCATGGCTCTGTTCGCGCTCCCCGCGACGGTCATGCGCCCCTCAGCACTGGTACTGAACATCGTGGTGGCCTCGATCGCACTGGTGACCTTCGCCCGTCACGGGAACTTCTCCTGGAGGGTGTTCTGGCCCTTCGCCGTCACCGCGATCCCCCTCGCCTATGTCGGCGGCACCCTCCACGTCCCCGGCATCATCCATAAACCCCTGTTGGCAGCGGTACTGTTGTTCTCCGCTGTACAGCTCGTGCGTCGGCGGCCGCCCGTCCCGGAGGTCACTGACGCTGATCGCCGCCCACCGCTCGCGATCGCCCTGCCCGCGGGGGCGCTCATCGGTCTCCTCGCCGGGGTGACCGGTGTCGGCGGTGGGATCTTCCTCAGCCCGGTCCTTCTCTTCCGCGGATGGGCGCCGGTGAAGACCATCTCCGGCGTCGCTGCGGCGTTCATCCTCGTGAACTCCGTCGCGGGTCTCGCGGGTCAGCTGTCTGCCCTGCACGACGTGCCGTGGGGCGCACTCGTGTGGTGGGTCCCGGCGGCGGTACTCGGCGGGCTGATCGGTTCCCGTATCGGTTCGCGGGCCACCGACCGACGGACGATCTATCGCCTGCTGGCGGCCGTGCTCATCGTCGCGGCCGCGAAGATGCTCCTCACGCTCGGCAGCTGACCGGGGGCTGCCGGGTGAGCGCTCGAGCCGGCGCTCGTCATCAGCGCAGGAGGCCGTTGCGCCGCACGATGTCGCGCACGCGGCGGCGTCGTTCCCGGCTCCGCACTGCGCGGGCGGGATCATGGCCCGGCGAAGGTTCGTCCTGCCCACCGACCGCGGTGGCTGCAGACCATTCCCCAGCGTCCGTCCCCGCGTCCTCAGCCACCAGCTCGACGAGGCGGCGGGCCGCGATCAGATCGAGCAGGGGCTCACGCCGCCGCAGCTCGCGGATGGCTTGGACGGGACGGGTTCGGGGATCCACGCGCCTCTCGGTGAGGATGTCACGGGCCCAGGCGAGGGCGGTGCGGCGCGCCTCCTCGGAGGGGAACACGCCGAACAGTCGTCGATCACCCTCGTCCTGCCAGCGGGTACCGCGGTTGATCATGGGGTCCTCCCGTCCGTTGCTGGGGCCAGACTAGATGGTGGCCCTGCGGATCCAGCGGTTGCCGGGCCGAAGCTCTGCGCCAGCGGCTGGCCCATGTGCCGACTGACGCGCGGGAGACGACGAACTCTGCTGCGCCATGTGGGGTGTCGGCGCCGGACATGGACGCGGTCCGGCCGCAGGATAATCCCCGAGCTCACACCTCAGCACGGCGTCCGCGGCTGGTGGGCCCGGGGTCGCGACCGCGACCTCGGGCGAGCATCGACACGGTGCCAAGGCCGCAGGGGCTGCTACACCTCCGTGTCCACGGCGATCGACGGGTTCTTCCCGTGGACTCCGACACCGAGGGGACACACCGCAGACCGCAGCGCTCCCCAGACGGCAAGAGCCCCTCCCGTGATCGGGAGGGGCTCTCGCCGGGGCCCGAGGTGAAGCGTCCGCCGGACGCGGTCAGTGCCTCACCCCATGCTCGGGGTGGGGATCAGTGCTCGTGGTACCCGCGGGAGTACTCCGAGACCCAGCCGATGAGACCGATCAGAGCGGGAACCAGGCCGAGGACGGTGATCCACCAACCGGCGGCGACACCGAGGAAGGCCAGGGAGGCACCGATGGCGGTCCAGAACGGCCACCAGCTGTACGGGGAGAACACTCCCTGGAAGCCGGCCTCGTCGGACGGCTCGGCCTCGAGGTCCTCCTCCGGACGATCGCCGAAGCGCTTGGCGGTCAGGCCCGCCACGGCGGCGATCATCGCGGCCATCACGCCGAGGGCGAGGATCGCCGGGGTGCCGACGGGCTCGATGCCGTGCGGCGCGACCGCCCACGACAGGACACCGTAGATGGTGCCCAACATGAGGAAGAACAGCGAGAGGATCAGGAAGATGCGCGCGAAGGTCTTCATGGGTCAGTTGCTCGTCTCGTTCTTCACGGGCTCCGCGTCGAGGACGTGGTCCACGGCGGCCACCTCGGGGTGATGGAGGTCGAAGGCGGGGCGCTCGGAACGCACGCGCGGCAGGGAGTGGAAGTTGTGGCGCGGCGGCGGGCAGGAGGTCGCCCACTCCAGGGAGGCGCCGTAACCCCACGGGTCATCGACCGTGACCCGCTCGGCGCGGGTGTGGCTGAGGAACACGTTGAGGAAGAACGGCAGGGTGGACAGCGCCAGGATGAAGGCACCCACAGTGGAGACCTGGTTCATCCAGTCGAAGTTGTCCTCCGCCAGGTAGCCGACGTAGCGGCGCGGCGCACCCATCACGCCCAGCCAGTGCTGGATCAGGAAGGTGGTGTGGAAACCGATCAACAGCAGCCAGAACTGGATCTTGCCCAGACGCTCATCCAGCTTGTAACCGAACATCTTCGGCCACCAGAAGAAGAACCCGGCGAACATCTCGAAGGCGATGGTGCCGAAGATGACGTAGTGGAAGTGGGCCACCACGAAGTAGGTGTCGGAGAGGTGGAAGTCCAGCACCGGCGAGGAGAGGATGACGCCGGTCAGACCGCCGAAGAGGAAGGTGGTGAGGAAGCCGAGGGTGTACAGCAACGGCGTCTCGAACGTCACCGAACCGCGCCACATGGTGCCGATCCAGTTGAAGAACTTCACGCCGGTCGGGACTGCGATCAGCATCGTCATGAAGCTGAAGAAGTTCAGCATGATCGCACCGGTGGTGTACATGTGGTGCGCCCACACGGTCACCGACAGCGCAGCGATGGTGATGGTCGCGTAGATCAGGGTCTTGTATCCGAAGATCGGCTTGCGGCTGAAGGCCGGGATGATCTCAGAGGCGATGCCGAAGAACGGCAGCGCGAGCACGTACACCTCGGGGTGGCCGAAGAACCAGAACAGGTGCTGCCACAGCACCGCACCACCGTTCTCCGGGTTGAAGATCTGGGCGTCGAAACGGCGGTCGGCGCCGAGGGCGAAGAGCGCGGCGGCCAGCGGGGGGAACGCCATCAGCACCAGCACGGCGGTGATGAGGATGTTCCAGGTGAACACCGGCATGCGGAACATCGTCATGCCGGGCATGCGCATGCAGATGATCGTGGTGATGAAGTTGACCGAGCCGAGGATCGTGCCGAAGCCCGACAACCCGAGCCCGAAGACCCACAGATCACCACCGAGGCCGGGGCTGAACGTGGTGTTCGACAGCGGCGCGTAGGCGAACCAGCCGAAGGAGGCCGCACCCTGCGGGGTGAGGAAGCCGGCCACCGCGATCAGGGAGCCGAACAGGGTGATCCAGAACGCGAACATGTTCAGCCGCGGGAAGGCCATGTCGACCGCGCCGATCTGCAACGGCACCAGGTAGTTCGCGAAACCGTTGAACAGCGGCGTGCCGAACATCAGCAGCATGATCGTGCCGTGCATGGTGAACAGCTGGTTGTACTGGTCCTTGGAGACCACGACCTGCAGGCCGGGCTCCCACAGCTCCGCACGGATCATCAGCGCCATGACGCCGCCGATGCAGAAGAAGACGAAGGCCATCACCATGTAGAGGATGCCGATCACCTTGTGATCGGTGGAGGTGATCACCCGGAAGAACTGCTTGCCGAGGCTGGTCGGCCGAGTCTTCTGGAAACTCTGCCGGGTGGCCGTCGGACTGGTGGCGTACGTGGTCACTGCTGTCCCTCCGCGGAATCGGTGCGGCCCTTGACCTGGTCATCGAGCTCGCGCATCTGCCAGTCCTCCTGGTTGCGGTTCAGATCGACGCCGAGCTGGCCGGTGTTGCCCTGCTGCTCGAGCTCCTGCATGTGCTGATCGAACTCCTCCTGGGAGACGACCTCGACGTTGAAGAGCATGTCGGAGTGGTACTCGCCGCACAGCTCGGCGCACTTGCCCCGGTAGGTGCCCTCACGGGTGGGCGTCACCTCGAAGGAGTTGGTGTGGCCCGGGAACATGTCCTTCTTGTACAGGAAGTCCACGACCCAGAAGGAGTGGATGACGTCGCGAGAGTCGAGGCGGAACTCGACGGTCTGGTTCACCGGCAGGTACAGCGTGGGCAGCTGCTCGGCCGCCCCGGGCACACCGGTGTTGAACGACTGGATGCCGGCCGGCTCGTGGACGTTCGGCTCGACGTAGTTGAAGTCCCAGCTCCACTGCTTGGCGACGACGTTCACCGTCAGGTCCGGCTCCCCCGAGTGGGCCTCGATGACGTTCACGTCGCGCTGCGTGAAGTAGAAGAGGCTCATGATCATGATCACCGGCAGGAGGGTGAAGATCATTTCGAGCGGCACGTGGTAGCGCAGCTGCACCGGGTAGCCGGTGTCCCCCTTGCGGCGGCGGTACGCGATGGCGCACCAGATCGCAAGACCCCACACCAGCAGACCGACCAGCATCAGGGTGATCCACGAGCCGTTCCACAGGTTCGTGATCCGCTCGGTGTGGTTCGTGACCTGCTCACCCTCGTATCCGGGGAGGAAGCCGCGCTTCTGCTCGGCGGTGCACCCGGCCAGGACGAGCACACCCACGGCGAGGGCGCTCATCCGGCGCAGGGGGCGCCCGGAGCGGGTCGAGGAGTTGAGGATCACGAGGATGACCTTCCGCTCTGCTTCTGCGGCGGGGAGCGGATGCTCCCCTGCGCCGCGGGGGACTCGGGATCCCCGGTCAGACCGGGGGCGCCTGCTCACCACAGCGCGCCGGACAGGGGCGCACACAGGCGAGGTGTCGCGCCGTCATCATACGCGGTCCCCCGGGCCCTCCCGCACGTCGCGACCGGGGTGTCGGCGCCACCGTCCGGGGGGCGGCGGCGTGCGCGGACGCACGACGGGCCCGCCCCCGGATCATCGGGGCGGGCCCGTCGGACGAACCGGTCGGCCGGGGCCGGCGAGCATCCCGCGGCGGCATCGTCTGACGGCCGCGGGTGACCGGCTCGACGGACGCTCAGCTGAAGGAGTCGCCGCAGGCGCAGGACGACTGGGCGTTCGGGTTGTCGATGGTGAAGCCCTGCTTCTCGATGGTGTCGGAGAAGTCGATGGTGGCTCCCGAGAGGTAGGGGGCGCTCATCTTGTCGACGACCACCTCGACACCACTGAAGTCGACGGTCAGGTCGTCCTCCATGAGGCGCTCGTCGAAGTAGAGCTGGTAGATCAGCCCCGAGCAGCCCCCGGGCTGCACGGCAAGGCGCAGACGCAGGTCGTCGCGGCCCTCCTGCTGCAGCAGGGAGGCGACCTTCTCGACCGCGACCGGGGTGAGCGTGACGCCGTGGGCCGCCGTCTGCTCGGCGGGGGCGGTGCTGGTCATGGGTCCTCCTGTCGACATCGGATACGCATCGCAGCGGATGTGCTGTCCAATGTACTCGCCGGAGTCCGGGAATGGGTGGGAGCGTGGTCATGCTGGGACCGACCAGATGGGTCCGGCCACCGCGGGTCAGCCCGCCACGTAGTACAGCGCAGCGAGGATCATCACCCCGCCGAACCCCAGCAGCAGCCCGAGCCCCGCCGCGAGGACGGGCTCGCGCAGGTCAGGGCGCTGCGCCGCGACGACCGCGCCGAGCACCCCGAGCAGCAGAACCCCGATCACACCCCACGGGCCCAGGCCGTACCCGAGCACGAACCCGAGGATCAGGAACCCGAGCAGGGCCGGGACGGTCGCCGGGTGCAGGGTCGGGCGATCGGGAGTGCTCAT